>JAZKDZ010000002.1:0-1742999 GCA_040387275.1 Bdellovibrionota bacterium
CTGAGTATCTTTTCAATCTCGGCGAGAAAAATATTATTCTCTGCGAGCGCGGTGTCCGTTCATTCGATACAAAATTGAGAAATCTTCTTGATCTCGGATCGGTGATCTGGCTCAAGAAGAATACTCCGTTCAAAATTATCGTGGATCCTTCGCACTCGATGGGTCTTACTCCCTATGTGGCCGACGCTGCTCTGGCCGCTGTTGCTGCCGGCGCTGATGGTCTCATGGTGGAAGTTCACCCGGAACCAGCGTGTGCTCTTTCAGATGGCCAGCAGGCGCTGAATCTTCAGCAATTCGATGAACTCGTAACTAAGCTTAAAAAACTCGCTCCCATTTTCGAGAAAGAACTCAGGATGTAATATGGCACGTGCCGAATTCGTTCGCGTGATGTTTAACGACATCTCTCACAAGTACGATCTTTTAAACGACGTACTGTCTGCAGGCACTCACCGCCTGTGGAAAAAAACCTTTGTTGCTCTCGCAACAAAGAACAATCCGAAGAAAGTTCTGGATTGCGCCACCGGTACCGGTGACATCGCTTTCATGCTCGAAAAAAAAGGTGCTGAAGTCACCGGTCTCGATTTCTCCGAGAACATGATTGTTCACGCCAAAGAGCGCGCTACTAAAGCTGGATCAAAAGTAAAATTCCTCGTCGGTGACATTCAGAAGCTTCCTTTTCAGGATAAAGAATTTGATGCCGTCACAATTTCTTTCGGCATCCGGAATGTGGAAAGTCTTGAGCTGGGACTCAAGGAACTCGGTCGTGTGGCAAAATCTGTTCACATCCTCGAATTCGGTCAGCCAAAAAATGGCCTTTATAAAAAAACATATTTCACCATGCTTAAGGCCTATGTGCCGGTGTTCGGTCTCATCTCAAAACGCGGTGACGCCTATGAGTATCTGATCGCAACGTCTGAGACATTCCCATCTGATGAGAAATTTCTCTCGATCATGAAAGCGAATACCCAATTCACTCATTACCGTTCGATTCCGGTTTTCGGTGGAATCGCTTACATGTACTCAGCATGGAGTGAAGAATGATATCCCCTATTTTCAATCCCGATGAATGGAATGAAGTCACAGAATTCAAATTCACTGATATCACTTTCCATAAGGCCAAAGACACCGGTGCAGTTCGCATCGCTTTCAATCGCCCTGATCTCAGAAACGCTTTTCGACCACAGACAGTTGATGAACTTCTCACTGCTCTGGAATGGTCTCACCGCCAGAATGATGTTGGTGTGATTCTTCTGACGGGTAACGGTCCTTCTTCGAAAGATGGAGGCTGGGCCTTCTGTTCAGGCGGAGATCAGAACGTCCGTGGGAAAGCTGGCTACGAATACAAAGAAAATAAACCAGGCATGCCTACGGCCCATGGTCGTCTCCACATTCTGGAAGTTCAGCGCATGATTCGTTTCATGCCGAAAGTTGTGATTGCTCTCGTTCCCGGCTGGGCCGTGGGTGGCGGACACTCTCTTCACGTTGTGTGTGACATGACGATTGCTTCGAAAGAGCATGCAATATTCATGCAGTCAGATGCCAACGTTGCTAGCTTTGATGGAGGATTTGGTTCCGCTTATCTCGCGAGACAAGTCGGGCAAAAGCGCGCGCGCGAAGTTTTCTTCCTCGAGCACAAATATTCTGCTGAAGAAGCTTTCCAGATGGGCATGGTCAATAAAGTTGTTCCCCATCATGATCTCGAAATGGTCGGTCTGGAATGGGCCCGTACGATTTGTACCAAATCACCGACAGCAATTCGTATGCTGAAATTCGGCTTCAACCTCATCGATGACGGATTAGTGGGCCAGCAGATTTACGCTGGCGAGGCGACTCGTCTTGCTTACGGCACGGAAGAAGCTGCTGAAGGCAGAAACGCATTCCTTGAAAAAAGAAAACCAGACTTCGAAAAATCACCCTGGATATACTGATGCCAATTCTTGAAGGTGATTTTCCCGAAAAAGGTGCCTTCCTGAAAAACCCCGAGGGTGACACTCTCATCTTCGGTACTGGTGGTCAGTTTGATGTTGTAAAAAACTTTTCTCCTGAGAATCATGAAGTTTTTTTCCTGAAAGATTTTTACTCCGACTCTTATCTCCGTTACGCTCCCGAAAAAATTCATCATCTGTCTCCTCTGGATGTGACGAAACTCATTCAAGAACTGGAAACAGTTCGTCCGGCCTTTCAAAGCCTTGGCACTGAAGACAGGATCTACGAAGATGATTTCCAGGATCTCCTGAAATCTTTCTCCGGAATACTCAGAAAAGTGGTGATGATTTCCCGCGAGAATTTCATGGCAGAAAATCCGGAAGGCACGATTCCTCATCTCATCCGGAAAGCTCTCACTTTCGGCACAGGATCTCCTTATGGTCTGTGGGGGATTAATTTCGGAATCATTGGATCGACTCCTGAGGAACTCTTTACGCTTAAAAAAGGCATTCTCACAACTCACGCTCTCGCTGGAACGTCTAAGAAAGGCCAGGAAGCAGAGCTCATGAATTCCCAGAAGGATCTCCTTGAACATAATCTCGTTGTTCAGGATATTTCCGAGAAGCTCAATGCCTTCTCTGACAAAATTCATGTCACTGAAACTTATACAACAGAATTCAAAGACATCATTCATCTGAAGACCGACATCACAGCGGCCGTCAGTGAAGATACAGATATCGTTTCTTTAGTAACTGCTCTTTCTCCAACGGCGGCCTTGGGTGGTTATCCGAAAAAAGAGAGTATGAAGTTTCTGCGATCCACACGCTATACTAAAAAATATCCTGAAAGATCATTTGGCTCAGCCATGGGACTTGTGACCAGACAGGAATCACGATTTGTCGTCATGATCAGAAATGTACAATGGAAGAATGATACTTTCTTCATTGAAAGCGGCGGCGGAGTCGTTCAGGGATCGGAACTGAAAAAAGAAATGAACGAAATCTCCTGGAAAAGAAATGTCGTGAAGGATCATTATCTATGAGCCTCAAAATCCGCGAACTCTCCCGGATTTATTTCTGTACCGGGGCAAGAAATCACGATCTCCTGAAACATTTTCCAGAAGATAAAATCCAGTTTGAATACGATGAACGGATGGCCGCATTTCGTGCCCTTGGATACGCCAAAGGGACACGCGTTCCTGCTGCCATTTGCACCACTTCCGGAACTGCAGTTTCTGAATGCGTGTCAGCGCTGCTGGAAGCAAAATACAGTGACGTTCCACTGGTTCTGATTTCCGGCGATCGTCCCGGAAAAATGCATGGAACTGGTGCCCCTCAGACTGTACAGCACGAGCCATTAACGGTCGGGGCACGTGGTAGTTATTTTGAAATCTCTCTATCCGAGTTCGCTGATTTTGAAATTCAGAATCCAATTTATCCGGTTCATATCAATGTGCTGGTGGATGATACAAAAGCACATGAGGGAAAGATTGCGACAGGCAGAGATCTTTCTCACTTTGAAGCCTTCCTTGGCAAAGTGAAGAAGCCCCTCTTTCTCATTTCTCATGAAGCAGAATCCATGAGGCCCTTCATCCTGAAATTTGCCGGGACGAATCTTCCCTATTATGCCGAAGTCCTGAGTGGCGGACATGATATCTCTATCATCCGCACTGAAAAAAAACTGATTGATCTCTTTAAAAAAAATGAATTTGATGGCGTGATCAGAGTGGGACACACACCACTTTCAAAAGTCTGGCGCCTTCTCGAAATCAATCCCCTTCCGGTCTTTTCTTTTGATTCGAGAAATCTTCCCGGGCTTTCCTTTGGCGACGTGAGTTCAATGGGATCAAGAGATCTCATGACACAGGACCGGTTCTGGAAGGCCCTTGATCAGGTGATCTTTCCTTTTGCTGGTGATGATTCAGTTGAAAACTTTGAGAATCTCGTCAAAAGATATCCTGCAAGCGAAGTCGCTTTCCTGAAGAAACTACAGGACGCTCTTCCTTACGATGGAAAAGTTTATCTCGGTAACTCCCTAATCATTCGGTTTTTCGAGATGGTTCAGACGAAAAGGTTTCAGACATCCGGTAATCGCGGAGTCAATGGCATTGATGGCCAGCTTGCGACCGCTATTGGCATCGCTGATTCAACAAAAGAAACGGTGTATTGCATTTTGGGTGATATCACGACCCGCTACGACCTTTCGGCCATCGCTGAGATGCCGAAAAACCTGAAACTCATCATTATCAATAATCGTGGTGGAAGAATTTTCGACATGCTGAAACTCGACAAGAGAATTGTTCTCGAGCATGAAAGAGATTTCAGCGCGATCGTTCCGGCAATGGGTCTCACATATTCGCAAAATCTCACTGATCTCAAATCTCATCAGGTTATTGAACTCCGTCCTTCTCAGGAAGAAACAGAAAAATTTCTTTCGGAGTGGATATGATCAGAGTTTTTCATGGCTTCCTGGGTTCTCCCCGGGATTTCGAGTTTCTTAAAGGTGAGGATGTCACTCTCCATAATCTTTACGAAGAAACTCCGGTCACAAATGCTTCGGACATTCTCGTCGGTTACTCAATGGGCGGAAGACTTGCCATGGAGCTTGCCAAAAAAAACGGTTTTAAAAAATTGATCCTGATTAATTCTCATCCCGGTCTCCTTGACGACAAAGAACGCGAAGTCAGAAGTGCCTGGGAAGAAGAAGTTCTGGAACGTTTAACTGATCCTCAGTCATTTCTCAGCTGGTGGAATGGGCTTCCGCTATTTAAGAATGATCAACCACTTTTGAGCGTGCCTGAAAAATCATCTGATCTCTTTAAGAAGATGATCCTTTCGCGTCAGGAAAACTTTCTGCCTTTTCTGACTGAGCATAAAAACAAAGTGCACTGGATTCTCGGAGAGAAAGATCCAAAGTACTCACTCCTCAAAGGTCAGCTGGGAGATTTTGACGTTCATATGATTCCGGCAGGACATCGTTTGTTCCAGCATCCGGAGCTCATTAATCCCCTTATCCGGAAACTTGTCTCATGAAATACTTTATCCTCGCAGCTCGTCCTAAAACTCTTCTTGCCGGAATTATCCCTCCGCTTGTGAGTTATTTCTATTTCCACTCCGCCACTGACCAGCATCGGGTGGCATGGGGAATCCTTTGCATGGCCGGAGCTCTTTTCATTCAGCTTGCGACAAACTTCTTTAATGATGTGATTGATTTTAAAAAAGGGGCCGATGCCAAACGGGTCGGACCAACCAGAGTGAGCGCCGCCGGTCTGGTAAATATCAAAACGGTGGAATTCTGGGCGTGGTGCTGTCTCGTGGCCGCTGCCATGATCGGCATTCCGATTATCATTCGCGGTGGATGGCCGTTTATTATCCTGGGTCTCATCTCTCTTTATCTCACCTTCGGTTACACCGGTGGAAAAGTCTCTCTTGCTTATCGCGGACTCGGAGAACTCTTTGTCTTTCTCTTCTTCGGTCTTTTTTCCGTCATCGGTTCATATTATATTTACGCCAAATCCGTTGATTCGCGTTCTATGACTCTGGCCGCGATTTACGGATTACTCGCAACGACCTTTATCTGCATTAATAATCTTCGTGACAGAGAAACGGATGCGGAAGTCGGAAAGAAAACTCTCGCCACCCGCATGAGTGCGGACGCTTATCGTAAGCTCACGTTGGTGACGATTTTCCTTCCTTACCTTCTTCTCATTCATTTTCACTCCTATCGACTACTTCCGATCACTCTTCTGGCCATCATCCCTGCCATCGTCCTGGCACGAATAGCGATTAAAAAGTCAGGAGCTGAATTAAACGAAGCCCTTAAGTTTTCCGGAATCCATCTGATTGTTTTTTCCATTCTTCTTTGCGGGGTATTCCTTAGTGAACATCAAGTTTAGCCGTTACCGGCTTACACCAAAGAAAAGAGTCAATCGTCTGAGTTCCATGGAACCCAAGGAAGGAGTTTATCTCTCCTCAGAAGTGAACGGGAAAACTGTTTACGCGGATTATTTTCCCCACATTCCTCTGGGAGATGAGCCTGTTACTCAATTCCTGGCCGGTTTTCAGAAACAGGAAACGGAATATCAAAGAAAGATGTTGAAGCTTCTTCATTCAGATGCAGAATTTCAGAGTTACCCCGCCAAAAGATTCCGCAATCACCAGTTGTGGACTGGTTCAGAAGAAATAGTTTCTCACGTCGTGAAATATAAAATGCTTCATCCTCAGGATAAGGCCTTTCATGAGGCCCTGAAACGTGGTGTGCGCGTGAGGCTCGACGCCAATGCCATGTTTAATAAATCGAACATGAATGAACTTCTTGATTCTCTCACTCCTGAGTGGCACAAGCTCATTGATTATGTGGAAGATCCGCTTTCCGATATCGACTGGTCAACATTTCCGCTGAAGCGCGCACGGGATTTTATTCTTGGAACGCCATTTGATCTCTACGTTTATAAACCGAATTGTGAAATGCGCCCGGATTTCTCTGAGATCATTTACAGTGCCTACCTGGGTTCAGCACTTGGCAGCTGGCATACGTATTGTGAACTCATCAGCAGCGGAAATACGTCGATTGTTCAGGGAATTATCGGTCAGGGATTCTACGAAGAGGTAAAAGATTTTTACCTCGGTGATTATGATTCGGGATTTATTCCGGATCTTACTGTCATCAAAGAAATGTACGCTGACCTTCGCGCCAGAAACTGGGAAGACCTTTGTTCGATGTAAATTTCGCTGAAGAATTCAAGATTATCACTCATCCTTCACTTTCTCAGGCGGTTGATCGGTTGCGGAATGAGCTCGCCGCCCTTGATTTCACTTCTCACTTTGCACTTTTTTCCTCGGGGACCACTTCCAGCGAACTGAAAGGATATATTCTTTCAGAGAAGGCCATGGAGGCCAATGCAACGGCCGTTAACGAATGGTTCTCACTCACATCTCAGGACGTCTGGGGATTGTCTCTACCGATTTACCATGTCGGAGGTCTCTCCGTTCTGATTCGGGCAAAACTACTTGGTAATCGGATTGTTGATTTAAGGAAGTGGCAACCAGATCACTGGTTCAAAACGATCACTGAAGAGAAAGTGACAATTACGACGATAGTTCCGACACAGCTTTTTGATCTCGTGGAAAAAAAACTGAAGTCTCCTCCGTGGCTTCGTTATCTGATTGTAGGCGGTGATTTTCTTCCACAGGCGCTCGAAGAAAAAGCGATGGAACTCGGATGGCCCGTGATCAGGACTTACGGCATGACGGAAGTCTGCTCGCAGCTTGCTTCGGGAAAAAAACCTGGAGATAAACTCACTGTCTTACCGCTTCACGAAGTGCGGACAAATTCTGTCGGCACTCTTCAGGTGAAATCACCTTCACTTTTTACAGCAACTTTCACCATGTCCGATAATCTCTCTCTCACTTTTGCAGATAATCTTTGTGATGCCGATGGATTTTATACCACCCAGGATCAGGTTCATCTTTCTGAAGGAACACTTACTCCCAAGGGAAGACTCAACCAGGAAATCAAAATTGCAGGACATCTCACCAACATCCTGAACCTGAAGGATACTGTGGCAGCTGTTCTTCTTCGTGAGGGCCAGTATGGGAAGGCCGAAATTATGATTAGTCCCGATTCCCGTAAGGGAAATCGCCTGGTTCTCATGCATTTAGGAATAGCTGAAGAATTACTTGAACTTATCGCCAAATCGATAAGACCTGCGATCATAGATGAAGTCCGTAAAGTAGAGCATTTCAACAAAACTGAGCTGGGAAAATTAAAGAGCATCTGAGTGTCCCCCTCGGATTCTTTTCATGTTGGTTTCTCCCTCTGAAAAACCGATACGACCTAGGTGAATACCTTCTCGAAATTCTATTCATTTCTCATTCTGTCGTTCGGGCTTTTGCTCGCGGGATGTAATTCAGATCTCGCTGATCTCAATGCCATCGTTTTCACACCCGTCAGTATCAAGACCTCCAATATTGATGTCAGCAATGATCGTATTCTGATTTATGGAACGCGATCGGATGGACGGGAAGCCTTCGCGAAATTTTATACATCAGCTCCTGAATTGAATCTGGAACTTCGTCGCGGGAACTGGAGCTTCTATGGTCTCGCTTACAGTGGAACGGTTATTCAAAAGTGTTCTAAATTAGAAACGGGTGTCAACAGCGGAAAGAGAATTTACTTCACTCTCGATTTTCAGAACTCAAATTGCGCTGATGATGTTTTCCTGGGGACAGATCCCACACTTAACGCCGGTATAAATCCGACGATTGCTTTTCCTATTTCAACAATCGAATTTTGCGAATCCGTAAGTGGCATCACAACTTCGACGGATCAATGTACGGATAATCTTTCTTTAGCGAACAGAAAACAGGCCAGAGGTCACGCCACCTCATTCCGGTATAGTTTCATGGGTTTCACCAAGACCGGTGGGAGTTATAGTTTCAATGATTCCATTCAGGGAGGCTGTGCTAACGGTCTTCCAGCGGGAGGGTCATTGAGTGGTCTTGCTGTGGGATTTCTCGGTTTTAATATTCCGGCAGGAGATCCTACTCTTGCACCGTTTTACATTCGCCTGGAAGTTTTTACCGGAAGTACCAACTGTTCGTCGGGAACACCCTACGTTGTGAATCTCCCCAATGGACTAAGAACTCAGCACGAGTATTCGAAATATGTCGTGCAGCCCGCAGTAAACTCTATTCACAAGCTTTATATCAAATCATCAGGTGATGAAATCTGTACCGGAACCAATACGACCGCGGAATTCGCTGGTGGTGATGGGACGCAATTGAGTCCCTATCTTATCTGCAATGAAAATCAGCTTTATCATATTTTCCCGGCCGGCGGAAATTACAATACCTACGCCAATTACAGTTACAAACTCCTGAAGGATCTCGATATCTCCAATCGTTCCATCGGAACAAACTTTTTTCCCGAGTGGCAGAGTTGCGTGGATCCTGGATCAAATTTTATTCCTATCGGTACCGCCTACAGCGGATTATGTACATTCGGCTCTCCTTCGAGTGTTCATTTTGACGGCGGTGGAAAGACCATCAAAGGTCTACGTTCAAGCCGGACAGGAACAGTGAATGGATTATATTATGCTCTCCGGGGAAGCGTGGGTAATCCCAGTCATGTCCGAAGACTGACCATGCGGGATGCGGAAATCTCCATTACGTCTTTTGGGGGAATCATAGCCGGTGACAGTCAAAGAGCAGCTTATCGTCAGATCACTCTTATTAATCCTGTCGTCACTACCGGTGGATCATTTACAGGAGGAATTACCGGAATTTCTCTCGGAGATACCTTCAGTGAAATTACCATCACGGGAGCTCAAATTACCGGAGGTCAGTATACAGGTGGAATCGTCGGAGCTGGTCGCGCGATTGGTGGAGTTCCCACGACTATCAGCAATGTCTCTGTGGATGGAGATATCGTCTCTATCGGTGTCAACTCCACGATAGGTGGCATTGCCGGCGAAATGAATGCGGGCGGAGTACTTTCCACAATCAGTCTTTCAAAATTTACGGGAAGTATTACCGGCGATCAGGAAATTGGCGGGTTGGTTGGAAAAGGAACTACCCTGCGAATTGTGGATTCGTATGTTGATTCGACAACTATCAAGTCACTTGCCGCGACAAATGCCCGCTTAGGTGGATTGGCGGGAAACATGATCACTTACATGGCCGGAGCAGGAATTTACTCTTCCTATTTCTATGGAAGCCTGATGGAAAGTTGTATTTTGAATGATGTGAACTGCAGGATTAGTTCTATTGTCGGAACAACCGATGGTTCATTTGTTCCTTCTCATTACACGACGGCGATTTACAATTTATCCGGACAAATTCTCTATACAGCGGTCAATTACGGAAGCGTTCAGGATGATGCCGAATTCATAACTTCCGTACCGCTTTTTGTTGATAACACTCTCGCTGACATCACTCCGAACTTCTCCCCTTTCTCATGGGAATTCAGAAACGGATTGTTACCAAGACTTTTAGTTGAACCCTGATTACTTTGTCGCTTCCACTTCGGTCTTGATCGCCTGTCTTAAATAATCCATTCCCAGATTCTCAAGCGGCTTACCATTTACAAAGAATGTCGGCGTTCCGTTCACTCCGAGTTTTGCTCCATCTTCCTTGTCGAGCTCAATCAGATCAAATGTCGCGGGATCATTCATCTCGCTCCGGATTTGCTCTACGTTCACTCCCGCTTTAGGAAGATGATCCCAGATTTTTTCCGGTTGAGGAGCGTGATGGCTTCCCCACTCTGGCTGTGATTCAAAAAGAACACCAAGAGTTTCCCAGTATTTATTCTGCTTCATCGCCGCGTGAAGAATCTTTACCGCGAAAACTGAATTGTGATGATAAGGAGCGTAGCGGACGACGAGCTGAACATCGAATTCCTGGATGATCTTTTTTACTTCCGGATAAACGGCGCGACAGCTTTCACATTCGGGATCGAGGAACTCGACCACAGTGACTTTTGAATTTGCATTACCCATGCGCGGAGAATGAGGTCTCACGAAAACGGCAGGTTCCTCTTTTGCCACTGATTCAACGGCGGCCACTTCTTCGGCCTTGTAGAAATACTTAGCTGTCCAGAATCCAGCACCGATAATGACAGCAGAAATTCCGACAATCATCCATTTATCAATTTTCATGTGACAACTTCCTCCGGACAATAATTAGTAACGAAATAATGATGGAGAACGCAACCAGAGAGAGAAAGGGAATGGTAATAAAACCAAGCCACTCGATGTGAACCGTAGTGCAGGAAATTCCCGCGCGACAGGGGGCCACACTCTCCGGAAGGATCTTGTAATATAAAAGATTGTGATAGAAAGCGATCAGCCAGCCGACACCGGCCAGCGGTAACGAGAAGCGGACAACATTTTTATCTGCTGGAAAAAGTCCTGTCATGAGAATCACGACTAAGGGATACATGCAGATCCGCTGGTACCAGCAAAGAACGCATGGTGGATACATCATGACTTCGCTGAAGAATAACGATCCGGCCGTAGAAACCGCGGCCACCAACCATGAACCAAAAATAAGGTTCCAGATCATTTCTTGTCACTCTTTAAAAGATCAGGACGCCACTTCTTCGTCATATCGATCTTCTGTTCTTTCTGCCACTCGCCGATTTTCTTATGATGGCCTTCAAGAAGAATCGGAGGAACTTCCTTCCCATCAAATTCACGAGGCTTTGTATATTGAGGGAATTCAATGAGACCATCTTCAAAGGAATCATCGCCTGCAGAAAGCTTGTTCCCAAGGATTCCCGGAACGAAACGAACAGCAGAATCCATCATCGCCATGACGGGAATTTCCCCGCCTGTGAGAACGTAATCACCGACCGAATAATAATCATCCACATAAAGCTCGAGGAATCTTTCATCAATCCCTTCATAGCGGCCGCAAATGAAGACAATATCTTTTTCTCCGCCGAGTTTCGTGACACCGAAATCGCGCGCGGTTTTATTCGTCCACACTGTCCCACGAGGCGAAGTGTACACGACGTGGAGATTTTCTTTCCCAGCATATCCGCCAGCTTCAACAACGCCTTTCATGAGAGCATCTTTTAAGATGTCCGCACGCATGACCATACCAGGCCCGCCACCAAAGGGAGAATCATCAACACTTTTATATTTGGTCGTGGAGTAGTCGCGGATGTTCACAAACTTCACTTCGAATTTAAAGTCACCATCACCGCGCTCGCCACGAAAGGCAGCACCAGCAATCCCACAATCAAGGAATGGTTTAAAGTATTCCGGGAACAGAGTGAGAATCCAGATTCTCCGCGTGGTCATTCTGTATATTCCGGCATGATCATCGTGATTTTTTTATTCTCGACATCGATCTCAGGAAAGAAGGCATCGACGTACGGAAGAGTGATCTTCTCACCGTTTTCGAGTCTCACATCAAAAAGATACTGCTGACCATTATCGGAAAATGTTTCGAGTTTTCCGAGAAGCTCACCTTCAGGGCTGAAGACCTGGATGCCGATGAGATCAATGAGATAAACTTCATTGTCATCTGGCTCAGGAAACTGATCGCGCGGAAGGTAGAGATCAAACGGAAGCATGGTCTCAAGATGCGTGCGATCTTTGATTCCTTCAAACAGGCAGATCGCTTTATTGCCGAAACGAAGCTTCGCTATCGTCCACTCTTCTCCATCGGCCTTCAGTTTTGACTTGGGCGATGTAGGAACAATCCAGACCTTCATCTCTTCATCGAGAATCGAGTCTTCAATACTGTTTAAAAGATTGAGTTCAACTTCACCCTTAATCCCATGAGGACGGGTGACACTGGCGAGTCTGACGAGGTCTTTTTTAGAATCCATGTGAGGGATATAACATAACTCGCAAGGAGAACAAAATTTTACCTGCGCCCATTGTAAGAGTGCGTCCGCGGCAGTACGAAGGGGTCACACATACAGGAGATTCTATGAAACTGGTTATCCTTGTTCTCGCTCTCATGAGCTTTTCGGTCCAGGCACGGGTCTTTGAGTGCCGCTATGGTGATGAAGTCGATACGATGGTTCTGGAAGATCATTCCGTGAAGATTCTCGATCTCACTCTCATCAACATGATGGATGTGAACTTCGAGTATCAGTACCGCGGCTACAGCTTCATTAATGACCCTTGGTACGATTTTACAATTGATTCGCAGATGCTTAAGGGGAATGCCGGATACGCTCAGCTTCGCGCTCACGAGCTCCAATACGGCGAGACGGTTCTTTCTAAGTTCTACGAGTGCACACCGAAGAACTAATTCCTGACCATAAAAAAAGCCCCGTTATCCTTTTCGGAACAACGGGGCCTAATAAATCATTTAAAATTTTTTGAAAGATCTTCCTCGAGACAATTATTCAATAATTTCGAGTACCGATCTTTTTCTCAGCTTGGTTGAGGCCGCATTCAGAATTGTTCTGAGTGCTCTTGCCGTTCTTCCTTGCTTCCCGATCACTTTACCTAAGTCTGATTTATCAACCTTAAGTTCAAGAACGGTAGTCTGCTCGCCTTCGATCTCGTTCACTTCCACACGCTCGGGCATGTCAACGAGGGCCTTAGAAACATACTCCATCAGAGTCTTCAATTCGCTCATAACACCTACTGGGTTACCCCCGATCAACTTCGGGGCTTGAGAGCATTATAACTTGATATTGTTGTTTTTGAGCAAAGTTCTTACGGTATCAGAGAGTTGAGCGCCTTTAGCAACCCAAGCTTTGATTCCATCAACATTAACAGTCTTAAGACCTTCAGCTGATTTTGGATCGTATTGGCCAAGCTTCTCAAGAAACTGGCTGTCACGCGGGCTGCGAGAGTTAGCAGCTACGATAGTGTAGACCGGACGGTTTTTGCGACCACCACGGGCCATTCTGATTTTTACCATTTGGAAATCTCCTCTAAAGATCACGAATAAAAAATGTAACAATTTATAGTTCGAAACACACTTGGTGTCAAACTAAGGTCCTAGAAATACTTCTTCCCATAGGGGCTTTTCTTGCCGGATTTGTCTGCTGTCGGGGTCCCCGGGGTCTGACCTTTGGGCGCCTGACGGAAGCCTTTGACCGGTCCCATACCGGGAATACTCGGGAGTCCTCCCCCTTTCATCATCCCCATCATGCCGACCATCATCTGCTGCATCTGGTTGAACTTTTCAATAAACGAGTTCACTTCCTGAACCGTACGACCGGAACCCGTCGCAATCCGCTTTCTGCGTGAGCCATCGAGAATTTCAACATGCTCGCGCTCTTTTTTCGTCATCGAGTTGATGATGACTTTCATATTCTTCATTTCGTTTTCAGCACCGGAGAGATCTCCGATCTGACGAAGGGCCCCGCCCATTCCCGGAATCATTTTAAGAATGGAGCCGAATGATCCAAGACGATTAATGGTTTCCATTTGTTTCACGAAATCGTTGATGGTGAAGCGGCCTTTTTCAAGGTTCGCCATCATCCCCATCGCATCGTCCTGGTTAATCGCTTCTTCCGCTTTTTCCACGAGAGAAAGGACGTCACCCATATCGAGAATGCGTTTAGCGAGGCGATCAGGATGGAAAGGATCGAGATCCTTCATCTTCTCGCCGATAGAAATAAACTTGATCGGCACACCTGTTACGTAACGGATAGAAAGGGCCGCACCACCGCGGGCATCGGAATCCATCTTCGAAAGCACAACACCCGTGAGTCCCACTTTCTCATGGAAAGTTTTTGCGACATTCACGGCTTCCTGACCAGTCATCGCATCAGCGACGATGAGAACTTCCGGTTTATCGAGAGACTTTCTCACGTCAACGAGCTGGCCCATGAGTTCTTCGTCGACCTGCAGGCGGCCGGCGGTATCGATGATCGCGATATCTTTGTGAAGTTTTTTAGCGTGTTCCATCCCTGCTTTCACAATGTCGACAGCAGACATTGAAAGATCAGAATCAAACCAGTCTACGCCAAGATTTTTCGCGTGAGTGATGAGCTGATCTTTAGCGGCCGGACGGAAATTATCGGCAGGAATCAGGAGAATATCTTTCTTTGATTTATTTCTGAGATGGAGAGCGAGTTTTCCGGCGAAAGTAGTTTTACCGGCACCGTTAAGACCCACGATCAGAATCGGCATAACCGGCGGACGGTTAGTATTAAGTCCTTCGTTTTCCCCACCCATGAGAGCAGCGAGTTCGTCGTGCATGATTTTCACGAATTGCTGACCAGGATTCACTCCGCGGAGAACTTTTTCTCCGAGTGCCTGAGTCTTCACTTTTTCTACGAATTCTTTAACCACTTTGAAGTTAACATCTGCTTCAAGGAGTGCCGTTTTAACACCCTTAAGCGTCTCTTCAATATTTTCTTCAGAGATTTTATTGGTACCTTTCAGACTGCGAAACGCATCTGAGAATTTTTCACTGAGATTGTCGAACATGGATCAAGCTCCGGTTAAATTTGACCGGATGAGCGTACTACATTCAGAGGGATGAGACACTATGAAATCGGCCCCGGATTCTTTCAGATAACTCTCACTGGCATGAGCATTCCAGACGGCACCGATTGCGAGCACACCAAAATTCCGTGCGCCCTGCATGTCCATGGAGGAATCCCCAATGACACAGATACTTTTTTTGCCATGTTCTCCTACGAGATCAAGGAGTCCCCGGACATTGGGCTTGGGAGGAGCATCGTCGGGAGTGGAGATCGCTTCAAAGAGATGCTTCACGCCATTATCTTCAAGAATGCGTAGTGTTGAGGCTCGTCCCCGGGCCGTCCAGACGAAAAGCCGGCAGTCCACGGCCAAATCCAACAAAAGCTCTTTGATTCCCGGATAGAAGGCCGGGCGGGCCAGATTGGTATTAAAAAGGGTTCCATCGCAATCGAATACTACTAAACGCATGAAAAGATTTTAGTAAGGGTTGGGTGTTGTTTACAAGAACTAATCACTGCCTTAAAACACATTACTATGAAAGATCCTCGTCCCTTCAGTCCTGAGCTCTCTGAGAAGATTCGTCTTTTCCAGGGAAAAGCGCAGAAGATTAAGCTGGGCCAAATCTCATTCGATTCTAAACTCCTGCTCGCTCCGATGGCGGGTATCTGTAACATTCCCTATCGCCTCCTGATGGAAGATCTCGGGGCCGGCGGAACTGTGTCGGAACTCATTTCCTGTCATGGGATCAATTACGGAAACGCGCGCACTCTCGACATGCTGAAGATTCATCCGCTCGAAAGAAATGTCGGCATTCAACTGTTCGGTGAAGATCCGGAGTCGATGGCGAAGGCCGCAGAAGTCGCGGAAAGCTACGGTCCGAAATTTCTCGATATCAACATGGGTTGTCCGGTCGCTAAAGTTGTGACGAAAGGCGGAGGATCGGCTCTCATGAAAGAAGTGGAAGCTCTCGCTCCGCTTTTTGAAGGCATGAGAAAGAGAATGAAAATTCCTCTTTCCATTAAAATCAGAACAGGTTGGGACGCGAATTCCCGAAACGCCGCTGAGATTTTAAATATCGCTCACAACTCTGGTATTGAATGGGTCGCGATTCATGGTCGGACAAGAACTCAGCAGTACACCGGCATGGCCGACTGGGAGTTCATCGAGACTCTGAATGAATCAAAAAAACTTCCACTGATCGGAAATGGTGATCTTCATCATCCGTTCGGAGTTTCCGAAAGATTGAAATCAACTCAGTGTGATGCTCTCATGATCGCGCGCGGTGCCCTTCGTAATCCGTTTATCTTTCTTGAAAGTCTTGATCCAGAATATGCTTCGAAGAAAAAATCCATCTTCCTCGGAAAAGATTATTGGGAAGTGGTGCAGAGACTTCATCAGTACTGCTCAGAAACTTTTACGGAAGAAAGAACGGTTCTCGTTCAGCTTCGTAAACTCGTTGTCTGGTTTGCAGCAGGCTTTCCTCACTCCGCTGCCTTCCGTTCTCAGATCTTTACCTGTCAGGATTTACAGGGCTGTATGAACATCTCGGAAGACTATTTCCTGAGTCTCGGAACTGACCAGAAATCCATCAATTACGACGAAGTTTTCATGAGTTCGGGCCACGGTTAACCCAAAATTCCCTAAATACTCAATTTTCAAGACCAACCAACCGAATAGTCGGATGTATGAAAGGTCTATTCCTTCTTCTTCTCATCATTTCTGCCGAGGCCATGGCCGCGGGTCCTAACTGCGCTCGTCTTCAGACGATCGCTTTTGACTATGAACTGAGAATGAAAAGAAAGATCATCACTCCTTCTTGTCGCGAAGAAACACTTCCTGAAATCACGGTCACTGATATCACATTAAAAGATGAAGTTCTCGAACGCATGAGATGTTCTCCCTTGAATGTCCTGGAAGAAAGAGCAAAAACTCTGGAAAACCAGGTGACACTCATTGGTGGATTTCAGATTCTGAAAAGTGAAATCAGAGAAAATAAAGAAGCAGCCGCTCAGGAAAATCTCACACGAGCTCAAAGATCAGCGAGAGATTTTAAACGTGCTTTAGGAACGGCCCAGGCCTTTGATCTCCTCCTGAATACAGTGGGAGCTCAGCCGATTATTCGTGAGCTCAAAGCTATCCCGGAAGAAAACAGAAATTCTCCGGCCAAACTTCTCCAGACGATGAGAGGTCTTTGCAGTAACCGTCAGGGCCGTGATCGTAATGCTCAGGATGCCTGCAGTAATCAATTTTCTCCCGATGAAGACAGTGTGAGAGAACTCAATTCACTCATTTCTCAAGCGGCCCTCACTGATTCTGAACTCACGACCATGTCGGGAGCTCTCGCTATCGAGAAGCAAGGTGGCGGATCATGGTCATTCCGTGAAATGTACGCAGAACTTCGCGAAGCCGTTCCTAAAATCCGCGATGGTCGTCTCACTCTTACCCGCACAGAACTTAATGCCATTAAAAACATCCCTGACTTTCAGGACGTCGCATCCCTTCCTTTCATCAATGCTCTCAAGACTGCTAAGAATGGAATGAAGACTCATACGTCACTCGAGAAATTCAAGTTCGTCGCTGACGACCTGAAAGAACGGATGAAAGTCGAATCCCGATCAAAAATCGGCTGGCTCTGGAAAGAAGTCAAAGATTCCGGCATTACTCTTTCTCCTGAGCAACGTGCTGTTTGTGATCAGTCTCTCAGGGATTTTGAGAAGGCAAAAGCTTGCTGGACTTCTGTTGCTGCAGCTAAAGAAACCATTCCCACCCTTAATGCTGACAAAAAAGCCTTCATCACAAATCTTGAAAACGGAATGGGATCTTCTCTCCGTTACCTCGATAATTTTGAAGAAGTATCCCGCTGTCTCAGTCCTCAGGAAGGACAGACAGCACTTGTCACGGCAAATACTGGTGATGAACTGACTAACTGCTCATCTCTCAACATGCTCAATGCTGATCTTGCTAAAATCCAGAATGAACTTCTCGTGATCAATGGTCTTCGGGACAGAATTGCGACTCAGAATCAGCGTGACATGCAGTTCAGAAATTTTGCGATCGAAAAACTCGCTACGATGAATTGCGCTTCCCGGGAATCATCAGTTGTTGAGTGCGAAGATTTTCCTGTGGATACTGTCGCTCCGGTAGCTATGAATCTTATCTCTGACGTTGTCGGACTCTCAATAATTCATTCTTCTCCCGCTACTCCGACAGATATGGAAGCCACTTGCGAGGAATCAACCGGAGCAATGGAAGAAGATCTTTGTTCATTCTACGATTCTCCTCCGGCCAATCCTAACGTCACTGATCGTCCGGCACCGCCTACCGGTGATTCAGCTTATGTTGAAGTAAGAGATGCGCGCGATCCCTCACGCGAAGCTTTCACTGAAGGCTTAAGAAATATCGGTTGGGGAATTGTGGGCCAGCTTCAGCAGCGTCCACCGATGTACCCAAATCCATACGCGAGTATTAATCCCTTCCCGTATAACTACAATCCTTACCTGGGTAACGGAGCTCTCTCTCCTTCCGATCAGATTCTCTTTAATGCGAGATTTTACGGCGGGTATGGCTACTACACTCCGACACTCGGAGCTGCCCCTTATACCGCCTTTCCGGTCGTTTCCCCTTATGTCCAGGCAGGGGCCGGAAACTCGAGTTCATACTTCGCAAACTTCGGAACCTACAAATAAAGTAGGCAAACTCCCGACTCCCTCACTCTGACCCTCATAGGGAATCAGCCCCTTACCCCCTTACGGCAGGATTTTCCCATCCCATTGTAGAATAAAGCTAAGACGCGAGAACTCCGAAAACATGGATGAGGAGATCACCGAAACATGGACGTTAGGTATCTGTTACTACTTTTATTGCTCGTATCGTGCATGCCCGAAGGACAGGTGGCGCGTAGTAACCTCAATGATGAAGGTTCAACGACTGCCGGCTCTACTACCGGTGGAACAACTCCTCCTCCAGAAACAGTTACCGCACTTTCCTTCAACTATCTTGGAACAACTTCTCAAAGTATCACTCTCAATGCTTCGAACCTGAACACCGCTAATATCATCGGGACAAAAGTTCAGGATTATCTTTCAGACTCAACGAACTTTACGAACGTCACTTACTGTATGGTGAGTACATTCACAATCGGTGGAGTGAATTTTGATCTGAGATCCAGAGTTCTTCCTGTTTCTTACTATGACTTTGTTCAGAAAAAAACAGTCCGCGTTTACCGGATAGATTTCCCTGACAGCACGAACTCACTCTCAAGCTGCAGCGGAACTCTCTACGCTCCGGATTCAAGTGGTGACTACGTTTCAGAAGTTTCTCCGACAACTGTCTTTGCGGCCGGTTCACTTTGCCCGACCTGCACAAGTATTCTTTCAACGACGAAAGTCCGTCTCTTTAAAAAGGAAACGAGACTGAATCAGGTTCCACTTTCCAATCTCAATCTCACGAGTTTTGTTCTTCGTATTGATCCGAACAACAGTACGACTGATAATAACAACAGCTGCTCCAATTCAAGCTGTCAGTCCCGCGGATTCGATTGTTGTTTAGATAACCAGTGTGTGAACGACGGTGGTGTGAAAGCAGCAGGTGTCTCTCAGTACCCATCTCTCTTTGCGACTGCCGAAGCGGAAAAACTGGAAAACCCACTTGCTTATCTCCGTTATCCGCAACTTTATTACATCTGCTCCAACAGCACCGGGACAACAACCGGAAGTACAACTGGTGGAACCGGTTACGACGAAGAGTTCGAGAAAAAGAAAAAAGACTATGCTTGTCTTCAGAACCTGAAGTCACAGGCCACCACGAGTCCTTATCAATCAGAACTCCTGACTAAAATCTATACTGCTGCCGCTGACTGTCTGACAGGCACTGGCGATGTGAATGAATACTATTATTATAAGAATGTCGTAAAACGGATGTACGAGACCTGTGAATGTAATAAGGCCACACTCGAACTTTCGATCAATGAATGTCCGGCCTTTGACTACGAAGCTGTTTCATTGAACGGCACCGAACCAAATGAACTTCGCTGTACCATTATCGAAGTCGATGATGGAAGCACTCCTCTTCAGACTCGATTACAAGTGAGTTCCCGCTCTGCTCCTCACCGCTTATTTGATACGGCCGGTGTTGAACGCGCACTTACCGGATCAGTAGTCCAGGAAGGCGATGAATTTAAATATCTGGATGATTCAGCGATAGTTCCTTCTCAATCAAATTTCAGCATGAACGCTCTTCTTGGTCAGATGTCTGTGACACTCGATCAGGCCCTTCCTGCAAAAGTTGTGACAGTAGCACTTGATGAAGTCTATCTCCTCTCGACAGTGTCAGGGACATATACTCCGTGTCCTGATTGCGGAAAAGATTCATGGTTCAATGCTCTTTCTGCTCATCCTTTCACGACTGACGGAACCGGCCTTCAGGGTCTTGGTCACAATACAGAACGAGATGGATTCGGAAATTACAGTAACAGCGGAAACTATGAAGATACTATCTTCGGTCGCGCCTGCTGGTTGCCTCCCACAATGCTTCCGTTTTCTCATTCGGCGAAACCAACAACTCAGGCACAACGTCTCAATCGCCTTCAGACGCAAGCCGCTCTCTATGCCAACGGCTATCAGAGAGACTGGTATGGATTCAATAAAGGTGCCCTTATCGGATCGTTCGACGGAGTTTCCTGGTTTGCCATTGGCCGCGGAAGAATTGTCCGTTCTACATCAACAAAACTTTTCCTTGCTATCAACGCTCCTTTTGCAGATCTCGCAGTTCCTTCGATTCATGAAGTGAACATTGAGGCCTATAACGGAATCACGAAAGCATCTTCAGTCGATTACGATCCTCAGTTTCACGTAACTGATATCAATCAGAATCTCGGCGGAACCTGTCAATCATTCCACCAGTGTTCAACTGACACTGATTGCGTGACAAAACTCGGTTGGGAATACATGTGTGCTGATGTTAAAGACATCAAGACTCAATGGCCGCAATTCGATTCGAACGCCAATGAGACAGCAAACTCAGGCGCGGGACTCACAACATACGATACGAACGGAAATCCGACTGCTTCAACAGCGACAACGATTGACCAGATCCTCGCTAAGAAAGGCTTCCCTTCTGTTTCTACAAAACGTTGCGTTTATCGCGGGGCCGGTGCTCCTTGTGTGGTGAATCCTTCAACGATCTCGGATCTCAATCGTAAGAAAAATCTTTCATGCGCTCCTAACTTCTTCTGTGCCAACGCTCAGAGTGGTGGACTGTTTAACGGGAAAGTGGCGCGCTATGGAGCAAGCCTCGAAGAAATCCCTCTCGCAAGAAATCATCTCTTCGGAAAAGACGCAAACGTTCTCGGACGTCCGCTCTCCTATCTTTCATCAGCAGATACAACCAGTCTCACCAGCACTATCGTCAGTACGCTGAGAGAAAACATTGCTCACAATCATAATCTCGGAAACACTCAGCCGGGTATCTGTCGTCCGGGTAAATCATTACCTGAAACCTCAAACCAGGTTTCTCTCTCGAATCCATTTACTCAGCATCAGTTCGCTGATGCCAGCAGAAGATCTGACTTCATCAGCCAGATCGCAAGCTGTAACTCGACATTATATACGGCCTATCGCCAGGCCTCTTGTC
This sequence comes from Bdellovibrionota bacterium, assembly GCA_040387275.1. Lineage (GTDB taxonomy): Bacteria > Bdellovibrionota > Bacteriovoracia > Bacteriovoracales > Bacteriovoracaceae > Peredibacter. Next base: position 21,464 of record JAZKDZ010000002.1, read on the forward strand.
CGGTCATCGCGGCTGACGGTAACTATGAAATGTTTGCCACGGCAACGGTAGCAACAGATCATTATCAGAGAGCACGTACTCAGAACGTCTGCGGACTTCAGAGTTTATTCAACAATGCTTCTCTTTCATCCAACGCTGATACCATGCTCGCGTTCTCGCCTTTCCGTACGATTGAAGCAAAAACTCTTCCGACAACTACAGTTATTGAAAAAACTCTCGTGCGTGATGCCTGCCTCCGTCGTCCGGGCCAGGTTTGTCAGACTGATCTTGATTGTTCTCCGAACAAGTTCCATGCTGAACAGACTGATGTCTTCAGCCTTTCTTATTTCGGAAATCAGGCAGAGAAAAACTACTACTCTGAATACATGGTGTGCGGACAGACAGCTGCTGAACCTACTTATGGAGACACTGCTGCTTATAAAGCCTATGACATGTCGAAGAACCGTTGTTGCCGCGAAGTCGGAAAAGACTTCACGACTTATACAAATTATATTCCGACTGCGACTGCTGAAAATAATTACGACTCAGCTTCGATCGGTCTCAAAATGTCTCTGGATACTACTACCGGAATCACTCTTCCGAATGATCCGAAACGGTACTCACGTCTGGCCACGGTTGAAGGTCTTGGTGGAGCAACACGTCCCCTTCTTTCTTCTTACCAGGACCGCGACAATACGACAGGACTTGTTGCTGCTGATCCTCAGGGTGCAAACGTTTTCACTCCGAACCAGTGGAAAACTCTGACTGAAGCAAACTCTGAAAGCTGCTGCGGTGGTGGATGGGTGAGAAAATTTGCTGATGGTTCTACTGACTGGGCGAAAACCGATCGCGTGACTCTTGATGTGACGGAACTTCGTTGCCTGAACTCACGTTCTGTCCTTCTCACGCGTCCGTCAGAACTCCTGCTTCCCAATAAGGCCGCCTCGGAATATCCGGTCGCTGATCCGCAACTTCTGGTAGATGCGGATGAAGGATATTTCTGTAAAGACGGAACTAATACGACTGGTGCCTGTGCGATGTACTCGTTCCTCGATTCACTCACTGTATCAGCTCCTGTTGCGGATCCATTCCTTAACGTTGCTGTAAGCACAAGAGTTCCGACTTTCGGAACTGCTAACCTTGATCACTACTTCAGCCCTAATTCAGCTGACAGTAACCTTCTCACTGTTATCAATTACGCTACAACTGGCGGCAGAAGAAATATCTCTCTCAGAATTCCAAGTTATATTCCGGATACAGCGATTGCCGGTATGCTCGCCACAGTTGCGATGGATCCTGATAGTGGTGTTGATATTTCCTGTACTGGTGCTACTGCTCCCATTGCTTCACTCGATCCTTTGAGTGATGGTGCTGCTCTCGGATGTGGCGCCGGATGTTGCTACACTTATGACGATGCTGCCCGTATTCTCCAGGTTTCAGCGAGTGCCGCACTTCAAACCGGAGCGTTTGCTAACCGTACTGTGGGTGTGAATTTCACAGCACGTGCGGCCGGATACAACACTCCTGAAATCGACAGAACAAGACCGGGTTCAAACTCATTCTATCTGAAAAAATTCGGCAAGCTTGAACTCTCCGGTATTCCGCAGGTTCCACTTGAGCCGATTTATTGTAACGATAACTCAAACGTTCTTGTCTCTGGAATTTACGATATTATTTCCGGTGTAACGAACAAGGCCGATCTGGAAGCAGGAACTTTCTCCACATCATTCAGTGACGGCGCCAATTATTACCTGAACCATAAAGCACTTTTGAATGACCCTGTCTTCTCACCTAACGACTTCAAGTGCTGTACTCCCCTCGGGAAAACCGCAACGTCAGCAACAAAATGTTGTTCAGGAGTGGGAACGGCGACTTCGACGACGTCAGTAATCTGTAAACTTCCGGCCCGCACGGATCTCATGGTTTACTTTAACCGGTACGTTTCGAATGAAGGTCAGGGCACTGATCAGCCAGGCGGCGGATTACTGGAAGCAGACTTTAATGCCCAAACTGGTGAGCCAAATCTCACAGCGGCCGTGAATCTCAAAATTACTGAACTCGGACGTGCTTACTGTACTTCAGGAAAAGTCCGTCAGGGTGGAGCATTCGGAAGATTTGAACCGGAACCACAAGGTCCGCAGACAAACGTCTCCAGTCGAATCTATAATATTGTAGATTCAACAAGAGATGCCGGTCAGAACTCCAGCGCCGGAACCACAGTGACAACAGGATACACTCCTTTCACTCAGGGTTTCCGCTGGAACCATCACCTGTATTGTAACGATTAAGGGAAATATGAAAAAGAATGCGAAAACTCCGGGCGAATCATCTGTCGAAATGCGCGAGATGGTGATGCCGAATAATACGAACGCACTCAACACCGTGTTCGGGGGAACTGTCATGAGCTGGATCGACATCGCTGCTGCGATGGTGGCCGCCCGTCATTGCGGAAAGCCTGTTGTAACAGCTCATATTGATGACATCGATTTTCTCGCTCCGATTAAAGTTGGCTACCATGTTCTGATTCAGGCCTCGATGAATTATGTGGGCCGCACGTCGATGATCGTTGGTGTGAAAGTAACTTCAGAAAATCCTTATACCGGTGAAAGCCGTCGTACGACACGAGCTTATCTCACTTTTGTTGCCCTCGATGATCTCGGTCGTCCGGTTGAAGTGCCGGGTCTTACTCCGGAATCAGAAGATGAAGTCCGACGTTATGAAAACGCCAAAATCCGCGTGGAACATAAGAAGGCATTCAAGGGAACGCAGAAGAAAAAATGAAAGGGACCTTTTCCTTCCTTATTCTTCTCATCTCTTTTGTGGCATTGGCCCACGAAGAATGTGAAGACCCAAGACTGGAAACCATTCCTTCTGAGTTAGATCAACTTCACCGTTACATTTCCTGGAATAGTGCGAGCTCAGAACAGATTACAAATGCTCACTGTAAAACAACAACGGTTCCGGGTCTTCCCGATTTACAACGAGTGATCGCGGCTTCCCCTCCGGGCCAGGCGGATGCTGACATTCATGGAGTCAGAATCACGGGTGAAAATCCAAGGCTCGTGGAAGCTTTCCGGAATCTTACGACGATGCGGAATACTCTCGGCTCACGCTTAGAACCATCGGCCCAGGTAAATATTCAGGCACAATTCGAAGTGAACCCTGCCTGTTCAAAAGTTCTTTGTGCCGTGGAAAAGATCTGGGGACCTACACAGGGACAGAAAATTCTTTTTGCGATGCTAAGATATGGTGTCAACACGTCGGAACTTTCAATCGACAACACTTCACGTTTCAATGATCAGGAAATGAATGATCTTCTTCTTGCACTCGGGGATGTTCCCCCTGAACTTCGCAATTGGGTGAGAACAAACCAGCCTTTCGTTCACTATGAGAGAGGACAAATGCCATTTGTTCATCAGGGTACAAAAACCCAGGCCGATTCTGGTGTTATGTTCTACGACCAGTGGACAACAAAACCCTCTGCCAATCGTCAGTATGTGGCCTTTCATGAAATCGCTCACAACATTTCCCGCTATCTCGGTAATCTAGATAATTCCCCGGCCTGGCTCTCGGCCGCCGGCTGGACCAGAATGGGTGATAACTGGACGACTGAGGCGAATTTCTGTGCCGTCAGTAAATACGGGAGCACAGATCCTGACGAAGATTTCGCGGAAACTGTTTCGGCCTATCGCTATAACGGGAACTCACTCAAGACCCGCTGTCCGGCAAAGTACCAATACATGAAAGAGCAGGTTTTTCGGAATCGTGAATATGTAGATGGAAGTTGTGCGAGATAGACCCGCTTAAAAAAGCGAAGCCCCCATTCGGAGGCTTCTTAGTGTGTGTGCAGGAATTAAAGTCTCTTTTAAAAAACTTATACATCCATCATCGCTGTCAAATCGACAACCCGTCAAACCAAAAACACCATATCTAGTATTTTTTCTTGTCAAAAAATTGGCGAAATATTTTCTGTGCGCTGCGTTTTCAATAAAAAGGAAATAAAAAAGCCCACAACAGTGGGCCTTCTTATTTTGAATTGTCTCGAGATCAATTAGTTGTTGTGACTCTTGAGAAGTTTCTTCTTACGGGCCAGGCGCTTGAGTTTAAGACCAGATTTCTTGTTCTTCTTGGCCTTCTTAGCGGGGCGCGACTTTTTGAGCTTTTTCATGATTCCTCCTGATTTAACGAATTCATTTGAGTCTATAATAAAAGAAGGCCTTTGGAAACGCAGGACCATTCATGATCAATCACTATTTCTTTGCCCTTCTTCTCTTTTCACCTTTGCTGTCGGTGGCCGCACCCACGATTAAGGTGATGGAAGAGCCTAAATCGATGGAAGATTTCGAGCATCAGAACAAAGGATGCCCGGCCAACTCAGAATGTGACCCTGTTATGGGCCATCAGCTGCAGAATTGGTCTTCGCTGGTGAAGAGATTGGGTGCTGCTGAAACGACCCCTTCTGCGAAGAAGGCCCAGGAAGCTGAAGAGTTCCGGGAAAAAGCAGGCATTCCCGCAGAGTTTTATACGACAGTGAAATCTCAACAGGGTTTTAAGCCTTTTTATTTTCACTCTCCCTGTAAGGATCACAATCCCAAAAAAGATGAAGAGCGGACATTGCGCGGGAGTGCCTTCATCAAAAGCATGACGAAAGACAAGGCCGTTGTCTGGAGAGACCAGGCGCAGATTGAAGTTCCCGTGGGAGAACTTCTCACGCCCCAACCCATCACAGTTTTCACTTCGACCGGTGCGGAAAATTATTTTATTCCGATCGATGATCAGCCTTTATTCATCAAGGATAAGGCCCTCCATATTCTCAAAGAAGATGAAGATTTTTTCTTTGTCCTGAAGATTGATCAGAAAGGTGACTGGAAAATTGTGGATGTCGATCTGACAAAACTTTCAGATTGGGAAGACAAGCGCGAGTACGTTGCCTGCCCTGCCGAAAAAGAAAAAAAGACCCCGAAACAATTCGGGGCCACATTTTGTAAAACTGTGTGGGATGAAGATGCAAAAAAGCCGGTCGTCGTCAGAATGCACGCCGGCTGTAATGCTTAAAGAAGTGCAGCTGTCTTAGACTTGAATTTTCCGGACGGACAAGCACCGAAAGTCTTCACTGATTTATAAGTGTAGAATCCAACGTGGTTTCCGTAGAGCTGGATATTCATCAGCGTGCTCTCATCAATTTTATACGTAAGTCCATCACGGGAAATTTTCCCACGCATGATCTGAAGACAGACATTCGATCTGTCGTTGCGACAGTTACTCGTAGTAACAGGACGCATTTCAATGGCCGTCTGGCCCACGACGTGAGGATTTTTAATTCCTACAAGAGACGCGCAGATTTCTTTCATGAGACCACTTTTGTGAGTCTCAACTTCCGGCATCCGGAACTCGCCATTAGCATCATAGAATTCATAATTCGCGTTCACTCTCTTGATCTGAACGACAACGTTACCACCAGTCGATCTGGTGCCACCGCATTGAGTTTCAAGATAAGAGAAGGTGAAGTTTTCTCTGCCCACGTAATCATCAAGACTTCTTTCTTTCTGTTCGAGAACTCCGCACGCCTCCATCAGGGCACTCTTGAGATCAGAGCCATCCTGAACAACGATAGGATTCACCCCACGTTCGTCACCTGGTTCACTTGTTTTCGGATCATCTTTAGGAGTACAACTGAATGCTAAGAGAACGACGAGGGAAAGAAGAATGTGCTTCATGAAACCTCCGGGTCTTTTGGATATACCCGGATTGTTTCAAAAAAGTGAACGGACCTGCAAGAGGAATCAGCGCATGGTGGCGATGGATTCCGTGTTTTTCCCGCTATCGCAGTTATTTGCTGTATAGGCCTTGCGATGAGTGAAATAACCGTACTTGCCGGAAGTCGCCTGAAGATTGAAGCGAACAAATTCCCGTGAATGGATCCGGAAATTGTTAGTTGTTCCTTCTCTCGAACCTGATTCCACGAGGACACAGGTTTCACCAACAGCACCCGGGCAATCTGTCGAATTAACCCCGGCCGCCGAAATCCAGACAGCTTCATCTGCGGATTTAAGAACCGGCATAGTCGTGGCACTTCCTGAGCAGATGGCCTGCATGAAACCACTGTCCTGAGTTTCCACATTCGGGAAAATAAAGAGACTGCTCGTATCGGTACGACGGTACTGATAGCCACCAGATCCGCCATTTTCTACTCTTACCTGTTGTGAGGCAAACGTAACGGTCTTCCCATCACAATCCTTCTCCTGAACATCAAAATTAAGTGAGTTCGGAAGAGCTGCCGTTAGTTTCTGTGATTTTTTTGTCAGGGACGCACAGATGGAATCAAACGTGAGGCTGTCGCTGGTAGAAATCTGAAGTTGACTGAGTTCTCGCATCTGACCGATGCCTGAGCCTTTCATACCTTTGATTTCTCCGCAGGAGACAAGCAAGACAGCGATAATAGGAAGTGCGTATTTCATAATTACCTCGTTACCAGCTTGTTATCGAGAAAGCTGTTCCGCATGCGGCTCGCTTCCTTGATGTAGTCCGGAAACCATTGAGTGCGTGTAAGTTCAATAAAACGTTTTTCTTCAGGGTGAGAGAATTTCTGAGTCTTATCTGCATCCATCATTTTCAAGAGATAAAAATTGGCGAAGACCGGAATTTTGAGAACAGAGGCCATCGCTTTTTTATTCTGATGGAAAGATGCCTTGTCTGCATAATGAGTGATGAGATTGTCGAATTTATAAAAGTTATCACTGATACCCTCTTCACAGAGAGTCGCAAGTTCTACAGAAAGATCAGCGTGATAATCTTCAATGGAAAATTTATTCTTAAAAACTGTTTCCGGAAAAAACGCCCGGCCATCAGCTCCCACTTTCGGATTTTTGAAAAGGGTAACTTTCGGAACATTGAAAGATTCCGTTTCGATTTTGTCGTGATGAAATTGCGGACAGGAAACAACATCATTCTCTTTTCCGAGGTAGCGATTGAAAGTGAGGTACTGATGATAGAGAGTCACGAAATACGTACGACGTGGTGACTTCTCCTCTTTCTCTGATAAACCCGCTGGCGCTCTCACAGCAACCTTCTGAACTTTTTCCACCAGCTCTTCCGCATAGGGAAACTGCACAGTTTTTTGCTCAGTATTCATGTGCGAGCAGGAAATAAGAAGAAGCGGGAGGACCAGTACAAAATTTCTCATAGTTCACCTCACGTTCCTGTTCGGTGACGAAAAGAGAAACTTGATTAACCGTGCGATCTTGTCCAATATGTCCCTATGGCAATCAAACACTGGCTGATGAAAACTGAACCCGATGTCTTCTCCTTCGATGACTTAAAAAAGAAGAAGACGGAGCCCTGGACGGGTGTCCGGAACTATCAGGCCCGCAATTTCATGCGGGATGAGATGAAGATCGGCGATCTCATCTTCTTCTATCACTCAAGCTGTGAAGTGCCTGGCATTGCCGGGATAGCGAAAGTCGCTACCGCCCCCTATCCCGATCCCACCCAGTTCGACAAAAAGTCCGAGTATTTTGATCCAAAAGCGACAAAGGAAAATCCCCGCTGGTTTCTGGTCGATGTGCAATTTGAAAAAGAGTTGAAGAGATATCTGCCGCTGGAAGAATTGAAGAAAGAAAAAGAATTACAAGAGATGAGACTTCTTCAAAAGGGCAACCGGCTTTCGATTCTGCCGGTCACCCCATCTGAATTTGAAAATATTTTAAAACTTATCTGAGTGCTGAGTAGTTTCCGTTTGAACGGATCATGTCTTCTTCTACGCGCACAGTGATTTTCTTCGAAGGAGAATTTTTCTCCGTCACTGTGTACTCATACTCCCCTTCCGGAAGCACTTTATAGAATTCAGCGTTTTTGAAAGCATAAGATCCCAGATCTTTTGCGACCGGAGAAATCTGTTTAATCGCAACTGTCCCGGAAGCATCCGCGCGAGGAAGTTTGAATCCCGCTCCACGATGAACCTGTTTCATGTACGCGTACATGGAATCGCGGTTACTTTTCCAGAAAGAAGGAATCTCCGAATAGTTCGGCCACTTCGTTCCTGAGAGTTCAATCGTGACCTGAAGGTCATTGTGATAAAACACAGACCAATCCTGCATCCCACCCTTCACAACATACCAGTCAGCACCATTGGTGATACCGCCGTGGAATTCAGAAGAGTTTCTCATTTCAGGATTGAGTTCAGCGTAAACAGTAGAAAGTTCCTGGATAAATTTATCCATCGGGTGACGGTCATACGTCGCGTCCCATGGATAGTTCACAACAACTGAACCACCGTGGAAGTTTGCAGACAGAGCAAACTGACGGCTTGCCTGCCACGCCATCACGGCCTTGTTTTCCTGTTGAGCGTTTGAAGATGTGTTCTGCGCTCCCGCATTCCAGTCTGGGTAGTTTCTGTTGAGATCGACATTCGCTGCGTTTCCACGCTGGCGAAGTTCAGATCCGTCCGGGTTCATCGAAGGCATAATGAAGATCTCAGTGTTGTCCACGAGATCAGTGATCATTTTATCTTTGCCGTATTTATCAGCAATTTCTTCGATCATAAAAGTTGTGAGTTCGCGGCCGGTGATTTCATCACCGTGCATGCTGGAGATGTACTTGAACTCTGGTTCAGTTTCATCTGTCTCAACGTTGTCGGAAATTTTCACCACCCACAACTCTTTCCCCTTAATCGATTTCCCGATAGAGAAAAGTTTCATCTTGCCTGGAAGCTTCGCCACTGCGGCCTGAAGCTTACGGGTGATATCAGCGTGAGTCGGATAATCAGCGAGAATTTTGTTCTTCAGAGACTTCATATCGAAGTGAAGAACATTCTTCTGATCAAGATACTGAGAGAGACCTTTTTCACCATAAAGCTCGAAGCCTTCTGAACTCACGTGATCGATAATCACTGATCCAGATTCAATAAGGTCTCTGACAACTTCAGGTTTCTGAGCGGGAACGAAAACTTCTTCTTCAATTTTCACTGAAGCAAAAGCACTCGCTGAAAGGGTAAATAATCCGGCAATAAGGAGATGTTTCATGGTCATTCCTTCGATAGTTATGGCCTCCAAGGCCTTAAGAAGTAAGGTATGCTATCAAGCGTAATGACCAATTAGCAAAGCCAGAGTGGAAAAGACATCTTTTTTAAGACGATCTCAGTTTATTGAAAAAGATACAGTCTGTTTCTCGAGGAATAGAGCGACATATAATCCGGCGTGATAGAAATATCCGAAAAGACCACCGATTGATTATTACCCAGCGCAAATTCATCCACGACCTTCATCGCCAGGGGATCCACGGCGCGAAGATAACCATCGAAACTTGCTGCAATTATGTGCTCTTTCCACCAGGTCACGGCACTTACCGGCTGGTCTGAGATGGTGGCGCGCTTCAAGATATCGCCATTGAGACTCATGATGATCACTTCCCCATCATTCGTTCCAAGAATGAGCTGCTCACCCTTTAAGAAAGGATGCGCCATCACACTCACCGGATAGGTACGGGAAATCGCCCCACTATCCGGATTTACGGCCTGAAGATTCCCTGAGGGAGAACCGGATATGACCATACCGCCTGCCTGAAGAGGATTCAGATCCACATCGACAAACTTAGATGTCTCAACAAGCTTTGTTTCCCAAAGAAGAAGTCCTTCCTGAAGAGAGAGTGCTCCCAGGAATCCGTCAGCAAAACCCACGATGACTTTATTTCCGAGAACCAGGGGTCTCGTTGTGCGCTGAAGAGTGGTCGTTACCGGAACAGCACGTTTGTAGACCCAGAGAATTTTCCCGGTTTCAGCATCGAGGTGAACCAACTGGTGACCACGAAGATAAACGAAGAGTCTTTCATTGAAATAAAACGGCGCACTTTCTATCGGTGCTCCGAGATCAATGGCATATTTCAGTTTACCGGAAAGGTAATGACGGACAAAAAATCTTCCGCTCATTCCGCCGTAAGCAATGTGATCCTTAAAAAATTCCACTGGTCCACCCAGCGGAGTTTTCTCATCCTGAGTCCAGAGTGTGCGGCCTGACTCCAGGTCGTAAGCACTCATGAATCCCGCTGTCGATCCCATGTAAACGATGTCGTTATAAATGCGTGAAGCCCCCAGACCAATCGGGAGATTTCCCGACTCATAGGAAGGATCAAGATTCTTCGCCCATGCTACGTGAAAGAAGCGCTTGCTCTTTTCGGGTGCTTTGAGTTTGAGATCGGAGCACCCGGCAAGAAGAATAAGAAGGAAAAGAAATTTCATTTCGTCATTTGTGCGAGGTAGAGCTTCGCGAGTTTGGCATGTTCATCATTTGGGAATGTTGAAACAACATAATCAAACTGAGACTGAGCTTTGCCCTTCTCACCTTTAGTGAGATAGAGGCGGCCAAGTTCAGTCGCAACGAGTGCGTTCATGAAGCCGCCTTCCTGCTTGAGAACTTCCTCAAGAGTTGCGATTGCTTCATCCGTTTTCCCGAGTTTTTCGAGAACAACATATCTCTGCATACCCACGAAGAATTTTCCGAGAGCGTTTTTTGAAACATCCACTTTCGTGAGAACAGTGTCAGCTTCAGCATAGGCACCTTTCTCAAAAAGGAATTTCCCGATTTCCAGAGCAACCGGAACCATCACTGGAGAACTATGAACATCAGTAGGAAGAGCAGTGTATTTTGCCACGAGCTCCTGCGGAGTCATCTTGCCGGCCTTCGCTTCTTCCCATGTCTTAGTATGGAATTCGAAAACTTTTACAGATCTATCAAGAGCCGAAGCTTCCTGAGACTGTTTCCAGCCGATGAAAGCGAGAATGCAGATGACAGCTGCGAGCAAAGCACCGAAAAATGCTTTGCGGTTTTCGTACATAAAGTGACCGAAGTCTGTACGGTTCAGGGTCTGCTCAAGCGTGGGAGTTTGAGGCGAAGTCTGAGTAGCATCACTCATGTGAAATTTCCTTTTGGCGTTCTTGATTCCAAAGAAGTTTAAATCGCGTCGGGAAGCGTTGTCAAAGCTCAAACGATTTCCTAGACTTAATCCATGAATAAATTTTTCATCGTCGTGCTTATCGCTCTTTGTCCGACTCTCGTCATGGCGGCCGATCTGCGGGGAAGAATGGGTGTTGGTTTCTCGAATCAGCTCGCCAATGAACTGCCGGCAATATCACTCAAGATTCAGCAGTCAAAAACCTTCGCCATAGGCGGTCTCGTAGGCTTTAAGTCCAATGAGGATGCCACTCTCTACGGTGCCGGAGTTAAGTTCTACCGCATCATTTTTGACGAACCACAGCTCAATTTTTATCTCGCGGGCCTTCTGGCCACCCAGAATTATATCGATCCCACTGATGACTCGACAAAAACCGGCTTTCAGGTGGATGGAACTCTCGGAACGGAATTTCATTTCCAGGGAATCGAAAGTATCGGCTTCAGTTTTGAGTTTGGTATCTCGGCCCGGAACACCGACCCTGAGGGTGGAAGCAGCTTTCAGACTTTGGGGGATAATTTCCTCAAGGCCGCTGTTCACTTCTACCTTTAAAGTATGCTGAAAAGAATCTTCCTAATCTTTCTCGTGCTGATGCCTTTAGTGGCCAACTCTCAATCTCTTGAGAATATCAGCGATGAACTCGAAGATGATGTCAGCGGTGGCAGTGATATCTTTTCTGATTTCAATGAAGACCTTGAGGCCTCTCAGGTTCTGGAAGATGAAAGATTTTATCGTTACGGCAGATTCTTTTCCGTGAACCTTGGCGGTGGATTCACTACTTTCACCGGTAACCGCGGAAACGCTTACGACGATAACCACCCTACTTTCCATTTATCCACAAACTACTTCATGGATTTCCAGCAGGCGATCATGATCGGTGTGGAGTATTCCAAACACACGATGGTTCTCGATACGCGCACGAATCAGTATCAGACAAAAAACGTGGGCGCGGTTCAGACGGATATGACCCGGGTTTTTGTGGGCTATAAATACTATATCGACACGACAGATCTCGGAACGGCCATTACCTACTCGAATCCCTATTTCGTAGGACGCCTCGAGTACTGGTATCAGACAAATAAATTTGTGGATCGTCCGGAATTCGACAAGCAGAAAGGCGGCGGTATCGGTTCAGGTATCGGAGCAGGTCTGGAATTTCCGGTTGAGCTCAAAAAATCCTACGTGAGTGTCGAGTTCCTTTACCATGTCGTAAACTTCTTCGATAAATTCACCCAGGATTATCGCCGGATCGAAAGAGATAATCCCTCTACGACGGAAAACGAAAGAACGCTTTCTACCTATGGTTACGAAGATCTCACCGGCAATGCATTATCCGTCATGATCACCTACAACTTCACCTGGTAGTTGCGAAGCAGTCTGATCCCCCATCTTCGTCGTCATCATCGGCTCCTTTTCACTGCGATGTACATTAATGTACATCTCGCTCAAGAAACCTCGATTCCTAGAATCTGAAGTCCAGACAGCTTCTCACCGTGCTGTTACCAGGTTTTGGATCCAGCTCCCGCTTTCTTTTTTTCCACTTTCTTCATTCTTCTTTCGATATCCGAAGATGTTCTGAAAATCAGATGCACTGGCGTATTCGTGAGACTGAATTCCTTGCGGATCCCGTTGATGAGGTAGCGCTTGTAGTTTTCAGGAATTCCCTGCGACTTGTTACTGAATAACAGGAACGTCGGAGGAGAAGACTTGAGCATGGAAGCGTATTTCACCTTGAAGCGGATGCCGTTGGTTTTTCTGACCATCACAGGATTGGTATCCGTGAGAGTAGTGAGACAACGGTTCAGCTGAGAAGTCGGGATTTTCCGGTTACGGATCACGATCGTGCGTTTCATCGCTTCACGAAGGTAATTGATGTTCCGGTTTTTCTGAGCGGAGATCGTAATGAGCTGGCAGAATCCGAGCCACGGAATGGTGTCCTGGAGATCCTGAAGCCAGTCTTTCTTTTTCTTCACGTCAGCGAATGTCTCGCGGAGAAGATCGATCTTATTGAGACAGATGATGAGAGACTTTCCTTTCTCAAGAGCGATATCCAGAAGACGTCTGTCCTGGTGAGTGATCCCGAGAGTCGAGTCCACCATGAAAAGAACGATATCGGATTCAGAAATTGAGCGGAGTGAACGGTATACACTCTGAGTTTCAATGAAGCCTTCAACGAGTTTTGATTTCCGGATACCGGCGGTATCAACGAGTTTCACTGATCTCCAGCGATTTACGAAAGCAATATGTTCAATATCGGCAACAGGTTCAGACGCCGGAGCGTTCCAACCCTGCTCGATTTCCTTCATGATGCTTTTTTCCGTGAAGTAATCTTCTTCCACGATGGATTCATCGAAATCAAAATCTTTTGAGTTCGCTACTTCCTCATCATCTTCTTCAAACGCGTGCTCAGACTCCTGTCCGAACTCAACGTAGATTTTTTGCTCTTCGAGAGTCAGCTCTTCTTCATCTTCCAGTGAGTAATCGACAATTTTCCCGTCCTGGGCAAGTTGCTTCATTTCTTCAAAGATGGTTTCTGAATCCTTACGGAAAGGATTTTCTTTGGTGCTTAAGAGTTCAACATCCGGGCCGAAGTACAGATCAATGTATCCTTCGATCGGATCAACTGTTGTCCCGGCGATTTCTGAAACGAGGGCGCGCTGAGCTCCCACGAGGCAGTTAAGAAGTGTGGATTTCCCTGCGTTCGGAGCACCAATGATGGCAACAGAGGAAACGACATCGTGACGAGGACGGACCCCGCGCTGGAGATACTCAGCTTCTTCTTTTGCTTTTTCTGATTTTCCGAATTCAATTGCGCGTGTGAAAAGTTTTTCGCGAAGATCGTAAAAGCCGCGGTTGTGTTCCGCTGACATCCGGATCATGCTTTCTTCTTCTAGACCCAGATTATAGAAATCGTACTGATCGCCTTCCTGCTTTTCCGTGTCGAATTTGTTCATGAGAAGCCAAACCGGCTTTTTTGATCCACGGATGTGGGTCATGATCATTTCATCGAACGGGAGAAGTCCTTCACGGACATCCACGACGAAGAGAACGAGATCTGATTCATTGATCGCGAGTTTCGCGTGATCGGCCATGATATTGAAGAACGGGTCAACGTTGTTCTTTTTCTTCGAAGGATCGATTTCAATTTTTTCCGGATAGAATCCCCCGGTATCAACCAGGATGAGTTCTTCTTTCTTCGTTTCGCCTTCTCTTTCTTCTTCCATGACCATGATGCCGTAGTGGCGGTCACGGGTCACACCCGGCTGATCGTGAGTCATCGCGAGATATTGCTTTCTCATGAGACGATTGAAGATCGTACTTTTTCCGACGTTTGGTCTTCCGATGATGGAGACCACCATTGATCTAGTTGTCATTTTTTTGCCCTCCAGACACGTGCACTTTTTTGAGTACGCGGGAGGCCGATCTCATCAAGAACAAAATTGTTATTCATCCACTTCGGTGAAACTTTCACGTGAAGGTTCAGGTGAACTTTCCCGCCTGTCATCGCCTCGATTTTTTTACGGGCGCCCATACCGATTTCCTTAATAATACTTCCCTTCGATCCCACGACGATCGCTCTCTGAGACGGTCGGTTCACGAGGATACTCGCAGAAATATGCGCCTCAGGAGTTTCTCCTTCAGGCTTACGGATATCTTTATATTCATCAATCACAACTGCGATTTCGTAAGGAAGTTCTTCTTTGAGAAGCTTGAACGCCTGCTCGCGGATGTATTCCGTGGCAAAAAAGCGCTCGTTCATATTGGATGCATCCCCACCCGGATATAAATGCATTGCTGACTGAGCAGCATCCTGAATCGCTCCCGTGATGGAATGGATGTTGTGACCGGTTTTGGCACTGATCACGAAATGTTTTTCAATCGAAGGACACATGGCCTTCAATTCTTCCACGATTTTCGGGAAATCAAATTTCGATTCATCCACGAGATCAGCTTTCGTGAAGATGATCCATGTACGAGTGAGCTCGTGCTCAAAATTTTTCAGGAAGTCTTTAAACTCTCCCATGATGTGCTTATCAAGTGCGAGAAGAACGAAGTTGAGATCAACTCCTTCCGAACCCATCTGAGCCTGGCCATTCATGCGCTTATTAAGCTCCATGTTTGAGCCGTGGATACCCGGAGTATCGACAAGAACAACTTCTGTGCGGTCAATCGTGAAAGCGCAGTGAAACTGGTTTCTCGTTGTCTGTGGGAGATTACTCACAATTGAGAGATCAAACCCCAGAAGGTGGTTAATGAAGGAAGATTTTCCGACATTGGGTTTTCCGAGAACGGCAATCATGACGGATTTGTTCAGCGGATGTTGGTTTTCAAAAAGCATATCGACTCCTAAATGAGGTCATTTTTTAATACGTTTTCAGCGAGTTCTTTTTCTCCAGCACGTTTACTGTGAAAGAATCCCTCGGTCACTTTCTTCCCTTCAATCCAGATTTCAACCACGAAGCCGTGATCTTTTTCGAAGGAGGTATACTTCGGCAGAGTCTTATATTTCGCGAGTGTCTTTTCCTGGAGTTTTGATTTCCAATCAAAGTTCGCGAGATCGTTTTCAAAGACTCCGGCGCGGTATTTATCGAGCCAACGGAAGAAAAGTTTCCTGGTAAACTCAAGTCCGTTTTTCCGGTAAATCACAGCGAGCATCGCCTCGAAGGTATCGGCCAGGACAGTATCCTGATCGAAAAGATTTTTTTTGTACTCGCCCTTCCCGACCAGTATCAACTCATTCAGTTTCAAACCACGGGCCAGAATGGCGAGGGATTCTTCATTCACAATTGAGCTTCTGAGTTTAGAAAGGCGGCCTTCACTTTCATGAGGAAGGCGGTGGTAAAGTTCCTCAGTCAGGATGAACTGAAGGACAGCGTCTCCCAGGAATTCAAGCTGCTCCTGATGAGCGACATCGTATTCATGAGAAAAGGACTTATGAATGAAGGCCTGAACAAATTCATCGTGGCCGTCAGGAATTCCATGAAGAGAAAGGAACGATTCAAAGTCATCATGCTTTAAAAGAGACATCAGATTTGATGGATTTTTATGCTCGAAGAGAGCACTTAAACATTCGTGTAAGCGAGGACGTGACATGCATCACCTTTAAGGTCGTCTATCCTGATCCCCTCGAAGAAAATCAGGCAAAAAATAAGAATGCACCCTTTTAAGGGATTTCACCCTATGTGGCAATGAGCGTGGAAACTTTACACTGACCCTGTGCGTAGGCCTCTGAAAATTGGTAGAGAAGCCCAACCAAAAATCTCAAGGAGTCTTTATGAAATTCATCACTCTTATGCTCGCCCTTTCGAGCGCCTCTTCTTTTGCAGCAACTGTTCACTCAGCAAAACTCGATGCCTCTAAGAAAAATATCCTCGTCGATGTGTCTTATGGCGGAGGATGCAAGAAGCACACTTTCACTCTGAAGCTTGAAGGCTGCAGAGAAACTTATCCTGTAGGTTGTGATGCTCAGCTGGTTGAGAAAATCGAAGGTGGATTTGATGCTTGTGAAGCGATCGTCGGACAAACTGTTACGCTGAATCTCTCTAAATACCGTCTCGATGAAGCTTACTATGCCAATGGTTCACTCACCATCAAAGGTGATAAAGACATGAGCGGTAAACCTTCTTCTGCGACTGTTAAACTTCCATAATTTAAACTTTGATTCTGGCGTTAGCTTTACGAAGACGTTCAGCTAACGTCTTAACTAAGATCTCCATCCATTTCGGCTGGGAGCTGAAAACCTTATCGAGAGTTTCCTGCGGAATCTCGATCAGATCGCATTCAGAAACGGCCTTGACCGTCGCACTTCTTGCTTCGTTATCAAGAAAAGAAATCTCTCCTACGAGCTCCCCGCTATAAACGTGACCCAAAAGTACTTCCTCAGTTCCACGCTTTTTCGAAACCATCAGCTGTCCATTCTGGACCCAGAACATGGAATGCGAATGCTCGCCTTCGCGGAGA
Organism: Bdellovibrionota bacterium; assembly: GCA_040387275.1. Lineage (GTDB taxonomy): Bacteria > Bdellovibrionota > Bacteriovoracia > Bacteriovoracales > Bacteriovoracaceae > Peredibacter. Next base: position 38,345 of record JAZKDZ010000002.1, read on the forward strand.
AGAACCTGGTCTGGGGCGAGCTTGATCAAATTGGCCATTTAGTGGTCTCCGACTGACGTAAGATATTCCTGGTAAGTACCTGGATAAAATCTTACTCCCCCTTTACTGACTTCAGCAACTCTCGTCGTTAACTGCTTCAGGAAGTGCCTGTCATGGGAAACAATGAGGATAGTACCCTCATATTTTTTGAGTGCCTCAATGAGAACTTCCCGGGAACGGATGTCGAGATGGTTGGTAGGCTCATCGAGAATCAGGAGATTACAAGGGTTCGTGAGGATAGTCGCAAGAATGAGACGCGACTTCTCTCCCCCTGAGAGAACAGAAATTTTCTTATCCACATCATCACCGCGGAACAGGAATGCGGCGAGAAGATTTCTCATATAGCCATCAGACTTGTCTTTCACGCGATTTCGAACTTCCTCAAACGCTGTGTTCTGAGGATTCAGGACATCCATCGAATACTGACTGAAGTAACCGACACTCACGTTAGAACCGAGAGTGACACTTCCTTCAGTAGGCTCGATGAGATTAGCGATACATTTAAGAAGTGTTGATTTACCGGCACCGTTTACACCGACAACGGCAACGCGCTCAAGGCGCTTCACAAGTCCTGACACGTCTGAGAAAACGCGTTTTTCTTTTCCTTCAGGAGAAACATACACTTTGCCGAGGCCTTCGATTTTCACGACATCATTTCCTGAACGCGGAGGCGTCGGAAATTCAAAATTAATCGACTGATCATCCGGCATGACTTCAATACGGTCGATTTTATCAAGCTTCTTCACGCGCGATTGTACCTGGGCAGCGTGCGAGGCACGGGCCGCAAATTTCGCGATGAACTCTTCTTCTTTTTTCAGCATCGCCTCTTGTCTCTCGCTGGATGCGACAAGCTGCTCGCGACGGATTTCGCGTTCTTTTTCGTAGTAATCATAGTTACCGGAATAAACTGTGATCGCCTTGTGATTCACTTCCACGATTTTCTTCACAAGTCCGTTCATGAAGTCGCGATCGTGACTTGTCATGAGAACAGAACCTTTAAAGGCTCTCAACCATTCTTCAAGCCAGAGAATACTTTCGAGATCAAGGTAGTTGGTAGGCTCATCCATGAGGATGAACTCAGGACGTTGAGCGAGAACCTTCGCCAGAGCGATACGCATTTTCCATCCGCCGGAGAATGCTTCTACCGGACGCTGGTGCTCTTCAGGCATAATACCGAGACCAGTGAGAACAGCCGCGGCCTGATGTTCAATATCGTAGCCACCGAGCTTTTCAAATTCAGTCTGATAGTCGCCAAGTTTTTCGAGAAGCTCATCTGAGTACTCGCCGTCTTCAAGAGCTTTCTCAATTTTAGAAATTTCTGTTTTCAGGTAACCCAGGCGTTCGTTTCCGTGGATCACTTCTTCGAGTGCTGAGCGGCCTTTCATCTCTCCCACTTTCTGGGAGAAGTAACAGATGCGCAGAGATTTCGCGTAATCAATTGTTCCGGTGTCGGCACGTTCTTCGCCCGAGATCAGGCGAAATAAAGAAGTTTTTCCGGCGCCGTTAGGACCGACGAGTCCCACTTTTTCACCAGGACCAATAAAGATAGAACCATTGGTATAGAGGACCTGGCCTCCATAAGATTTGGATAAGTTAGAAACGGTAATCATTCTGCCTCCGGAATGCCCTTAAGGTATTCGTTTTCCTGTACATAGAAAAGGATTTTTCGTAATATACGCACCCAACAGGGACATGTTTATGGAATGGAATTTGATCGATAAACAACAGGAATTTTTGAAGCTTCTCGAACATCAGGGAAAGAGCTTCAACACTGTGAAAAATTATAAAGCTGATCTCCAGTGCTTCAATACTTTCCTGATTGATAAGCAAAACAATCTGAAAATGAAATCATTCACCACCACTCAGGTGAATGAATACTCTCAGTACCTCGGGAATAAATACGGCTCTCCCAATTCAGTGAGACGTCGGGTACAGGCGCTTCGTCTCTTCTTTGATTTTTTGATGGGACAAAGTCTCTTTCCGGAAAATCCTCTGAAGAAAATGGCGGTCTCTCCAAAAGTTCTCGATAATCCGCAGCCGACACTTTTTCCTGATGTCATCAAAACTTATCAACTGCTTTTAAAGCGTGTGGCCTCAACTGAAGGCATCACGAAACTCGTGAATCAGAGAAACATTATTGTTTTTCATCTGATCTACGGTGCTGGGTTAAAAGTTTCCGACATGGCGAAACTCTCCATGGGAAATATCCTGAAAGATAAAAATGGCTTCCGCGTGATGGTGGATCATCCGAAACGTGACCCTTACTCAATTCCCCTTCCGGAAATTTTTAAGAATGATTTTCTCGCCTATAAAGAAGCTTATCAGACGATGCTTCAGAATCAGGATCTCGAAGTCGATGAACTTCTCTTCAACGCTAACCCTTATCGCATCCTCTCCGGCGGTCTTTCTCCTCGCGGAATTGAGCTTTGCTTTGAAGACATGAGAAAGGATCTGAAATCGGCGATGACAGCAAAATCTCTTCGCCAGTCATGCATCATGAAGTGGCTCAATATGAATATCAATCACACCACCATCAAAGAATGGATGGGTGTTACTCCAGGATATTCTCTTGAGCTTTATGTGGAAGAATGGAAAAAAGATCCGTCAGCGATGGTCTTCCAGGATCTGGAGGAAGCGTGAGCGAATTCATTCTCCGCACTTTCGATCTTGCTAAAAAGGGACTGGGGACAACCTGGCCTAACCCACTTGTGGGTGCAGTGATCGTAAAAGACGGAAGAATCATCGGCGAAGGCTATCACCGGAAATCCGGCGAAGATCACGCCGAAGCTGATGCTTTAAAAAACGCTACGGAATCGGTTCAGGGTGCAACGATCTACGTGAATCTTGAACCATGCTGCCACACCAATAAAAAAACTCCTCCCTGCGCTCAGCGCTTAATTGAAGCAGGTATTAAAAAAGTCGTGATCAGTAATCTCGATCCGAATCCTTCAGTGAACGGCAAAGGCATGACCCTTCTTCGAGAACACGGGATTGAAGTGGAATACGGCATTCATGAAGACCTCGGTGAAGAACTCAACGAAGTCTTTTTTTACAATCAAAGAAAATCTCTTCCCTTCGTTCATCTGAAAATGGCCTCTACCCTCGATGGGAAAATCGCCATGCCGAACGGGGAATCCCGCTGGATTACCGGCGAGAAAGCGCGCGAACAAGTTCATCACATGCGGGCACAACACTCTGCTGTCATGATCGGGGCCGGCACTCTCCGCGCGGATAATCCTAAACTCAATGTCAGGCTCGATGACTTTCACGGTGAGCAACCGTGGAGGATTGTTTTCACGAATTCAGGAAATCTTCCATCGGATAAGTTTCTTTTTACTGATGAGCTGAAAGAAAAGACACTCGTGTTCACGAAAAGTGAATGCAAAGTGGATTTACCTTCGAATCAGATCGTCAGGGTACACTCGCTTCGCGAGGCTATGGAAATCCTCTACTCAAGAAAGATTGTGAATATCCTTCTTGAAGGCGGGCCTTGTCTTGCGGGTGAAATGATGAAAGAAAATCTCATCCAACGGGTGAGCATATTTATGAACCCAAGTTTTCTGGGAGACGGTCCATCGAGTCTCGGAAATTTCGGATTAAAAAATCTCGCTGAAAGACCAAAACTAACCAATTTAAGATCAGGCATGTTCGGCGAGGATATTCTCCTTACCGGGAGGATCAGTTAATGTTCACAGGACTCATTCAGGAAACCGGCACAATTCAATCCATTACGACCAACACTGAAGGAAAGGAATTTCTGATTGAAGCTCCGGCCCTCATTAAAGATATTGCGATCGATGATTCAGTCGCCACCAACGGCGTTTGCTTAACGGCGACGAAAATTTCCGGAAACACATTTCGTGTTCAGGCAATTCACATGACACTGGAAAAGACCTCATTGGGTCAACTCAAACAGGACGATAAGGTGAATCTGGAACTCGCCATGCGAGCCTCAGACCGACTTGGGGGCCATATGGTTCAGGGACACGTGAATGCCCTCGGCAAAATAAAGAACATTGAGAAGAAGGGAGCAAACTGGGAGATCCGGGTTGAGTTTCCGACAAACCTCCGGAAATACATGATTCTGGAGGGATCCATTACCCTCGACGGCATAAGTCTCACCATTGCTGGGTTGGAAGCCGGCCACCTTGTGGTGGCCATTATCCCTCACACTCTTGAAAGAACTACACTCGGGACCAAAAAGATTGGAGACTTCCTCAATATCGAGGTAGATATTATCGCCAAATATATCGAGAACTTCCTCCGCTTTGATCAAGACAAAACGAAGAAAGAAGAATGGGCCAAAAACTTTTTTGATGCAAAATATGAAGACTGAACTCCGTCCCCTAGATTCTATTGAAAGTGCACTCGCCGATCTTCGCGCGGGCAAGATGATTATTGTCGTCGATGACGAAGACCGTGAGAACGAAGGTGACTTCGTCATGGCCGCCGACATGGTGACAACTGAGGCCATTAACTTCATGGCAACTATTGGTCGCGGATTAATCTGCACACCAGTTTCAACGACAGTCGCTAAGAAACTCGATCTTCCACTCCAGGTTCAGACTAATACAGCAAATCTGGGAACAGCTTTTACTGTGACGATCGATGCAAAAGATAATATCTCGACAGGGATTTCTTCACCTGATCGCGCTCACTCAATCAAACTCATGACGGCACCAACGACCGTCGCTTCCGACTTCGTTCGTCCGGGACATATTTTTCCGCTGATCGCAAAAGATGGTGGTGTTCTCGAGCGTCCGGGCCACACGGAAGCCGCAGTTGATCTTTCAAAACTTGCAGGATTTTCTCCTGTAGGTGTCATCTGCGAAATCATGAACACAGACGGATCAATGTCACGTCTTCCGGAACTTCTTGAGCTCGCAACAAAACACGATCTCAAAGTTGTTTCGATTGCTGACCTCATTCAGTATCGCCGCATTCATGAAAACTTAATCTCTCACGTAGAATCAGTTCCCCTTCCGACAAAGAATGGCGAATTTCAGATGTATATTTTCCGCTCAGATATTCTGAAGCAGGAACATATTGCGATGGTTAAGGGTGATCTCACTGACTCTCCCCTTATCCGCGTCCATTCAGAATGTTTTACGGGAGATATCTTCGGTTCCCTTCGTTGTGACTGTGGTGACCAGCTCGAGCGTTCGATGAAACTCATCGAAGAAGCTGGATCTGGCATGGTGGTTTATCTTCGTCAGGAAGGTCGTGGAATCGGTCTCTTCAATAAAGTGAAGGCGTATCAGCTTCAGGATAAGGGAATGGATACAGCGGAAGCGAATCTCCATCTCGGCTTTCCCGTTGACCTTCGTGACTACACGATGGCCGCCCAGATACTCAATTACTTCAAGGTGAATGGATTTCGTCTCATGACGAACAATCCTCAGAAGCTTGAGGGACTCGCAAAACTCAACATCACAAATATCGAGCGTTACCCTCTTGAGATGGATGCCCATCATAAGAATGCGCAGTACCTCTTTACAAAAAAAATGAAACTGGGGCATTTACTGACTCAGAACTTCCCTCAGCAGTAGACGGAGCAGGATATGAAAATCGATGGCAGCCTCTCAGCATCAAAACTTAAAGTCGCAATCGTGACTGCCCGTTTTAATGAATTCATCACTTCTAAACTTCTTGGTGGAGCGATCGACGCACTCACGAGACACGATATCAATCCTAATTCTATCGACGAAGTGTGGGTTCCAGGTGCGTTTGAACTTCCACTCGCTGCTCTCACTCTCGCTGAATCAAAAAAATACGATGCCGTCATCTGCCTTGGTGCCGTTATCCGGGGATCAACTTCTCACTACGATTACGTTTGTAACGAAACCGCTAAAGGCATCTCGCACGCCGCTCTGAAAACAGGTGTTCCTGTTATTTTCGGCGTTCTCACAACGGATACAATCGAGCAGGCGATTGAGCGCGCGGGAACGAAGGCCGGTAACAAAGGCTGGGATTCAGGAATGGCCGCGATTGAAATGGCGAACCTCATGCCAAAATTACAGGGTAAATAGTCTTTTCCCTTCTTCATGGTAGAGATGTCCAAAACAAAGGACATCTCTATGAAATACTTCCTCGTACTTCTCGCTCTTTCTACATCAGTATTCGCGGCACGCATGCCGGAAAAAATCATCTGCACATCAAAAGCAACATCTGAAGTCGTTCGCGCTTTTTCTCTCATTGACCTCAATACACTTCATCCAAACGCTACGATCGAAGATGGCGGCTTCATGGGATTTGAACTTCGTGATGGTGTGCTGTCGATGGGCATCTCCAATGAATGCGACAACAGCTACGAAATTTCGCTTCCGATTCATGAGCTTGAAGAAATGATTGAAGGGAAAAGAAAATCTGTGACAGGGAAATTGGTTTATTCTGACGTGGCACTTTCTGAGGCACGGAATACAGAAGAGGCAGTTGAAGAGACGGTTGAGATCAACTGCCGTTTAAAATAAAAATTACTTAGAGTGGAATTTCAGATTTATGTTCCGGAGCAGCGAGACTGCTCTGGACTTCATCTTTTACTTCAGAAGTAACGTCACTCTCGTGGACATATGAAACGCCGAAGACAACGGCGATCAGGACCAGGACGAGGGGGATAAATTTAATCATGTGTTTCCTTTGCCCGCAGGCACCCCCATTATGTCAGAAATGAAACGCTTTTTAAAGATTGGGGCCCCCCGACTGGGACGCTCAGCATTAAATAGCTGACTTTGCTTGCCAAGCTGACGCCGCTCCCCTATAACATGTTTCTACTTTTTCTTTATGAGGATGCAGGCTCTTTGGGAGAAGTCTTTTATTAATTTGTTTCCTGCTACAGCCAAAGGAGAAACTTATGGCAAAAATCGACATGGGGCGCTCGCGCTTCAAAATTCAACGCCGCCTCGGTGTTGAACTTCCGGGACTCGGCAAGGCCGGCGCTCTCGAAAGAAAACCTTATGGTCCAGGTCAACACGGTATGGCCCGTAAGAAGCTCTCAGATTACACGGTTCGTTTGATCGAGAAGCAAAAAGTTATGTTCAACTACGGTCTGCGTGAGTCTCAACTCCGTAACTACGTAAAGAACGCTAAGAAAGTTAAGACTCAGTCATGGGTTGATGTCATGATCATCAATCTTGAATCTCGTCTTGATAACGTTGTATTTCGTTGTAACTGGGCACCTTCAATCCCAGCTGCTCGTCAGATGGTTTCTCACAAGCACATCAAAGTTAACGGTAAGACTGTTAACGTTCCTGGCTTTAAAGTTTCCCCTAATGACGTAATCGAAATCACAGACACTGGTGCTCGTTCTGGTAACTACCTCCAGGCGAAACAGCGTCCAAGAATTTCTGCGGTTCCTGCGTTCCTTACTAAGGAAGCAGTTGCTGAGAAAGAAAAAGCGAAAATGGTTTCTAAACCACTCGCTGAAGACATCCCGTTCGCGTTCGAAAAACGCCTCGTGATTGAGTACTACTGGAAAGTTAAGTAATACGAAAAGAGAAAGGCCACCGAAAGGTGGCCTTTTTTTTATTCATCTTCGTCGTCATTCTGCTCGATATACCAGTCATGACACTGTTGAGGTGTCACTCCCGACATCACATCACATTTCATCCGCATGATTTTCTCTTCCTTGTTTTCAGCAGGAAGACTGGCAGCATACTCCACCATATAAGCATCGCAATTGATGTTCCCGTACATGCAGTTCACAGCGCGGGTAATGGTTTCCTTCTGAGAAGGTGTCGCCGTCGGATTGGCCTCGAGCTGAGTCTGAACTTCTTTCGCAAGATTTTCCGGCGTGAAGCGACGGATGCTCCCTTCCCACATCTCGGAATCATCATCATTACCGTGATCAACCATCTTCCGTTCAAGGAATTCAGTCACCATGCTTCTTTCATCAGGCGTGAAGACTGAGCCTCTCGGCATCGATCCACTTCCAATCGCGTTCTGCATTCTTCGTAACGTGCGACCGTCATTCGTTTCGAGATCAAAAGGCGGAAGAAGATCACGGATGCGATAAGCTTCGCCAGTCGTATAAGTTTCCGGGCCGGTCTGAACCTGATAGCGTCTTTCAACATTCGCATTCATCTGGGAACCGTGGCACATGAGACAGCGTGAGTTGAATAGCTCCTCGCCGTTTCTCTGACGATTAAGATCCCACTCGCCCACGATATTTCCCTGCTGAGACCCCAGACGAGGACAACTTGCGAGTAATCTTTCTTTGGTGATCTCGAGGGCCGGCGTCCAGAACTCATTGACGAGAGCGATACATCCGGCAGGATCAATGGATGCAGCACTGACGGGAGAAAGTTTCATATCAATGCCACTTGCTTCACAGACATTTGTCCAGAGAGTGGCGAGAACATCGAGGCCATTTCTTTCCTGAGCTTTGTTACAATCTACACAATCACCAGAGCGCTTCAGGATATTGGCATCAAACGGAAACCATTCGAGCTGATTCTGGCGGACTTTGACGAATTGAAAGAAGTTCGCGCGATCTTCGAGGTAATGGATATTTCCTGCGGCATCGTAATCGGGATAATAACCACCGTCGCCGATAGCGACAGCTTTGGAAACGAGGGACCAGTCACCGGGAATGAGTCGATTTCCGTCGCGCGTGAGTTTCATCGCAACGACGTTTTTGACTTTGTCTTTACTGATTCCTGAGAACCACCCGTCATCGAATTCGCCGAACTGATCGATGTGAAAAGTGATCTGCGATGAATCCATGTTGAAAGAAACTTTGCCGGTAGGAAAACCCAGGTCGACAGCGAGTTCGCAGTTCACACCATTTACATTATAGATTTTCGTTGAGCGCGAGGAGCTGTCGTAGACAGAAAGATACTTACTATCGCGTGAGAGCATCGGAAGATCTGAGTTGAAGTTCGGAAGGTTTCCGCAAAGTCGTGCGCTCTCGCCGGAAGGAGTAATCACACCTTCTTCGATTTTATACTGAGCGAGTGTCACACCTTCGTGATCGGTAATGGCAGAATACGTGTCGCCGCTTTTTCCGATCGATTGATACACACCCTGAAGTCGGGGATCAGTCACAGGTTTTGAATTATCGGGAGCTCCCGCAAGTGATGCTGCGATGGCAGAGTTTGCATGATGAAGATTCATCCCCTCTTCATTATTTCCGGGATGAGTGAGAATCGCTCCGTCCGGCGACCAGACGGGATCGACTCCACCCTGGAGTCTTGTCTGTGACCCATTCGTGAGATCGATTAATTTATTCCCACTCTCGATGAAGGAAATATATTTCCCGTCAGGATGAACCTTGAAGAAATAACCGGGCAGTCCGTTGATACGGACGGCACTGTCAAAACTTCCGCTGTTTAACTGACAAACGTCGGCGTTAGCGAAGAAGCTTATTGAGATCAAGCTTATAGCGATCAGCTTTTTCATATCCGTATTTCACTCCAGGTAATATCTTTTGATCTTTAAAAACTAAAAGTGCGGGAAAGTGCATTTGTACGTGACGCATGCTGAGTTCAAAAGAATCCACCGTGCGGGTGACGTCTTTTCCGAGTTTCGCCTGAAGCTTCAGCCGCTCACTCTCCGGAAGATCCTTGTCCATGAGAACCAGGACCGGAAGTTTTTTTGAACGAGCTGCGCTCTGGATTTCCTTGATACCGTTTTCTGAAAGAGTCATGCGCGGAGACCAGACGTAGATCACACCTGTCTTATTTTTTTTGATGAAGCTCTCAAGATCAGAGTCACCGAATCCGCCGCGTTTTTTGTGCGTATAAGTTTTGGTTTTTGATTCGCATTTCTTTTCATCGAAGACGACTTCGATTCTCCCGTCATCACGTGCCTTAGAGACAACTGTGCCTGTGGGAATTCTGCGCACGAGAACCCACTCGCCTACTTTATTCGTGGGAGTCGCAAAAAAAGAACTCTTGAGACCCGCTTGTTTTTCTTCCTGCCATTCACTCGTGGCCTTCCATTCTGTGAGAATGGTTTTTACTTTTTCCGGACAGGCCATCGGAGGAAGTTCCACGGCAAAAGAAGAGAGTGCGATGAAGAGAAATAATACGTGCATCATAGGAGACATGTCGGAATGTGGAGAAAGAAAAGAATGGGTTTATATCAGACTAGATTAATCCGGGAGGAGCTCTCGTTTTAAAGCAAGCCCTTCCGTTGTGAGAGCGTCCCCACGGCCACCATTGATAACCACTGCAGGACTGGCACCCCGGTATCCGCGGTACCAGACTTCTGACAGGAGATCATCGAGGGATTCTTTGAGATTACCGGCCATGTACTCGCCATTCTCTCCATGCCTCAAGGCGATCTGCATGCGAAGAGCGGGAATGTTGGCGCGGATGAACTGAAGAGCAGCTGCGGGATCTTCACTTTGATAGAGAGTGATGTAGGCCTGAGCAATGATTCTTGCACCCGTACGGTAAGCTGCCTGAGGTTCATAGGTGCTGAACTCACTGGCACGCGCAAGTACGGCCTGCGCTTCCGGAGTAAGATCTGTGCGTGTTGAAAGGAGACGTGCCATTTCAGTTCCCACGGGACCGAAGATTCCGCCGGTGTTGGCAGCGAGATAGGCAAAGCCCAATCCATCCTGCGGATTTTCTCTCAGATAAGCGCGGGAAGCGTCCTGCGCCTGACTGCGGGAATAAGTGGCATCAGCATAGGCGGTGATGTCCCGGAGATAATCAGGATCCGTGATGCTCGAATAATCTCCGCCGCACACAGTACAGGCCGCAGCTGTTTTATCCGAAGCGTCCCTGGCACCCGGGAAACAACAAGTCTCACAGGTATAAGAAATTTCCGGCTCAACACCGTGACGATTCCCGAGATTATGAAGTTGTTCGTGAAACATCGTACGGCGGAATTCCAGAAATTGTTCTGCATTGGTCGGACGGGTTTCGGCGATAAAACCAGGGTTCACGGAAATACCCGTATGAACGAGAGGTCTCACTCTTTCTGGTTCTTCGGGACCCGTCGTCGCGTGAGCGAGAGTGGAAGTTCCGTTCCAGCGATAAGTTGTTTCGTTACAAATGATCTGAACATTGTTGGTGGAAAGAATTGATTCCAGGGCAGAAAGATTTCTCGCAGCTCCCCTCATCCCTTCCTGCGAAAGTCTTGTCAGACAAGCGAGACCATCAGAGAGTGCACTTCGGATCGCAGGAACGACCCAGGACTTCGCCGGAGTATCTCCGCATGATTTATGAATTCTGTATCCGTAATCCGTCTGGATGTAATCATCGAGCTGCTGAGTCGCCGCAAAGGCCTGGGAAGCAAGAGTTGTTCCCGCTGCAAGAATAGCGAGACCGCAAAGTTCTCTTTTCTGATCGATGTCGGAACTCGTTTCATACGAGTGATCCCAGACGCCATCATTGTTTCTGTCGATCTGAACAAACGCTGTCGTTTTTTTCCAGATCTCGTGATTCCAGAAACTGATTCGTTTTCGTGGAGTTTTTTTAGTCGCGGCTATATCAACAATTTTGAAAACATCACTCTCAGGATCAATCAATGTCTGAACATCCATCTTTCCGTCAGAGTCTCTGTCGTAAAGAGATTCAACCAGAACTCCTTCACGGAAATTTTCTACGTAATCGGCCTTGCCATCACGATTGAGATCAAAACTTTTTGAATTTTTGGTTTCGGATAATAAAAATGTCGGCGTTCCGGCGAACGCGAGTGTCGAAATAATGAAGAGAAATGAGACCCAGATCATGGGCCATTTATCGGCTTAAATAGTTGAAAACTTTAACTTAAGGCTGAAGCTGCTGCCCCTCGGCCTGAATCTGGGCATGGAGGTGCTCACGGAACGCTTTAAGCGTGTGAATTGACTTTTTCATGTACTCATCGGCCTTGCGGAGACGGGTGAGCTCATCGGCCATCTCAGGATGGTTCCGCTGGATCATGGTAATTGCGCGCGAGATGGACGCATCCATGATGGAAAAGTTATTGGCGAGGTCGTGGATGTATTTACGATGTTCGTTAAGATCAATCATGGGTCACCTCGAAAGAAGGGAATACTAGTTTGCGGCCCGGAGTGATTCAAGAAAAAAAATATGGTGACGCGGGATGAGAAGGTTTTTTTGTTCATAAATCCATTCCAATGCTATAGAATTTTTCATATTATCAGGTGCAAAAAGGATACGAAAATGTCTCATGCCGCTGCTCATGGTCATGGTCACCATGCTCAAGAAGAAAGAAATGATCCTCAATTCGGTAAAGCTTCCATCGGTAAGCTTGCTATGTGGATTTTCCTTGTTACGGATGCGATGTCATTCTCAGGCTTTCTCCTCGCTTACGCCGTTCTTCGTTCGACGATGGACTGGCCGGAACCCGCAAAATATTTAGGAATTAACCTTTCAGGTTTCGCGACCTTCATTCTCGTCTGTTCTTCGGTGTCGATGGTTCTTGCCATTGATTCTTGTAAGCACAAAGACAGAAAGCAAATGCTTAACTGGTTACTCGCGACGATTGCAGGCGGAGTGATCTTCCTTGGCATTCAGGTTTATGAATATCAGCATCTTGTTCACGCAGGCATGACTCTTTCGAGTTTTGCTCACGGAAATAATCTCTTCGCTTCTACATTTTATATCGTCACTGGTTTCCACGGACTTCACGTTCTGACCGGTGTTCTTTATCTCATCACGGAATATCGTTTCGCCCTTCGCGGTGATTACGATGGTGGTGACTACAATCGCCTCGAGATCCTCGGACTCTTCTGGCACTTCGTGGATCTGGTCTGGATTCTCGTCTTCACATTCATCTATCTTCTGTAATGAAAGTTTTGACTGCACTCGCTTTATTCATCTTCTCAATGACAGCTTTGGCCTGCCCAAACTGTCATGAGACTGTGAAGATGGCGGGTGTACAGTCAGGACCGCCATGGACTCTGATTATTCTCGCTATCTTCGTTGCCTGTACTTATATCCCGTTTTATTTTTTCTTCCGGATGACAAAAAAGTACGCCACCCAATCTTTTGATGAGAACTGAACAACTTCCGCTCATCAACGCCATTTTCAATTCGCTCTCAACTATCTGCCTGATCATGGGCTATTATTCCATCAAGAAAAAACGCGAAGCGACTCATAAGAAATTCATGTTTTCCGCTCTCGCTTTCTCCTCAATCTTCCTCGTGGGCTATCTCACTTATCATTATCACCACGGCTCCACGACATTTCCGGAACTCGGCTGGATTAAGACATTCTATTTATGCATTCTTGTGCCGCATGTAATTCTCGCGGCCTTCATGGTCCCACCTATCCTCATCACTTTCTATCACGGCCTCAAAGACAATCGCGTAAAGCACCGCTTCTGGGCCCGCTTCACATTCCCCATCTGGATGTACGTTTCCTTCACCGGAGTTTTGATTTATCTGATGGTTCATCAGTGGTTTAAGGTTTAAAAAACGTAATGATTATTATATCCTTTGTGCTCATCATTAAGAGTTGAGAGATATGACGACGACTACACAAAGCACGCTTCTGTTGTCTGAAAAAACACCTACGTTCATCGGGGATTTATTTTCCCTGACGAAGCCACGTCTGTCTTCACTTGTGATCCTCACAAGTGCGCTGGGCATGTGGCTCGCACCTGGTTCTATTTCTATTCTTCACGCTGTGATCTCTATCCTCGCAACATCTGGTCTCGTGGGTGGAGCTTGTGCGATTAATTGTTATCTAGAAAAAGACATCGATAAGCTCATGGATCGTACGAAAGATCGTCCGCTTCCATCGGGTCGCATCTCAGAGAATACCGCTTTGAGTTTCGGTCTGGGTCTCATGGGAATTTGTCTTCTGACTCTCTTCTATTTTATCAATCCCCTCACGTCAGTTCTCGGCTTCATTGCTGCTGTGGTTTATATTCTTCTCTACACACCCATGAAAACGAAAACCAGCTGGGCCCTTTTCGCGGGTGCTATTCCGGGTGCGATTCCCCCTCTGATGGGTTGGACTTCGGTCACTGGTTCTCTCGGGACTCTCGGTGTTATTCTTTTTGCCATCCTTTTCATTTGGCAACTTCCGCATTTTCTTTCGATCGCGATCTATCACGTCAATGACTACAACCGCGCCGACATCAAGACTCATCCTGGTCACATCGGCATCTCAGCAACAATTCACAAAATCGGCGTTTACACGCTCGCACTTTTCTTTGTTTCGATGCTTCCCTTTTATATCGGGGCAGTTTCTGAAGGCTATAAGTACGCTGTCCTCCTTATTGGCGGCGGCTATTTTGTGTACTCTCTTTGGGGGCATGCTCTCGAAGAAGGAACTCCGGCATTACTTCAGTGGGCAAGAAGATATTTTTACGGCTCGCTGGTTTATCTGCCGTGTGTTTTTATTTTGATGATTTTTTTTAGAAATATAGTTTAAATATTTTAGATAATTAGTTTTTTTTCAAGGAAAGCAGAATGAACTGGTTTACCCTTTCGATGCCGCCGAAGGACATTTCCACCAACGGTCACCTGATCGATGGCCTTTGGAATTACACGACGGCCCTTTGTATTTTTTATTTCGTCCTGGTTTGTATCGGTCTCTTCGGGTTTTCTTTTCTCTATTCGAGAAAGCGCCATAAGACTCCGTACTACACTTACGGAAATAAAAAGCAGCACATTATCGCTACTGCGGTGATCGGAGCGGCGGTGTTTCTCACCATCGATCTGAACATCACTCGTCTTGCGAGTAATGATCTCCTCAACACATTCTGGAAATACCCGGATCCAGCTACTGAAAAAGTTCTTCGCGTAGAAGTCCTTGCTCAGCAGTGGATGTGGTCATTCCGTTACGCGGGAGAAGACGGACAGTTCGCGACAGCTGATGACGTTGTCACTAACAACGATCTTCGCGTACCAGTGGGAACAAAAGTTCTCTTCCACCTCACATCAAAAGACGTGATTCACTCCTTCTTCGTTCCAAACGTAAGAATGAAAGTTGATACGATCCCTGGTCGTGTCACTCGTATCTGGTGGGACGCAAACGTTCCCGGCACATATGACATCGCATGTGCCGAAATGTGCGGTAACCCTCACTATCTGATGAAAGCAGCACTGACAGTTTATACAGAAGAAGATTTCCAGAAATGGATGAAGACTTCTGAAGCAATGGCAAAAAACACCAATGACCCTGACAACAAGAACCTCGCCTGGGGTTGGAAGTGGGAGATTTAATTTATGAGCGGCGGTTTTAACGAAATTCACCCGGAACCTACCACCTTCTGGAGCAAATACATTATCTCTTTCGATCACAAAGTGATCGCTAAGCAATTCCTCTGGTACGGAATTTTCTTCCTTGGTCTCGGCGGAATGATGGCCCTTCTCATTCGCTGGACACTCGCTTATCCAGGCGTTCCGTTTCCACTTCTCGGAAACCTGATGTTCCCGGATTCAGCTGGTGTTGTTCCACCTGATACTTATGCCATGCTCTTCACGATGCATGGAACGATCATGATCTTCTACGCCATCACTCCGATTCTGATCGGTGCGTTTGGTAACTTCTGTATTCCGCTCATGATCGGTGCCCGCGATATGGCCTTCCCGATGCTGAACATGCTTTCCTTCTGGTTTGCATTCCTCTCGGGTGTTGTTCTTCTTATCTCTCTCGGACTTCCACTGGGGGCCGCAGCAGGTGGTTGGACATCTTATCCGACACTGTCCACGATTATCGGACAACCGGGTCTGGGACAAACTCTTTGGTCACTCGCGATCTTCCTCTTCGGTGTTTCATCGACGATGGGAGCTGTTAACTACGTCACAACAGTAATCACTCTCCGTGCTCCGGGCATGGGTTACTTTGATATGCCACTCACAGTGTGGGGTCTCTGGCTCACAGCGATCCTGAACGCAATCTTCGTTCCGGTTCTTGGTGCTGGTGTGATCCTTCTTATGCTCGATCGCGTTTTCGGAACAACGTTCTTCCTCGCAGGAGCATCTGCTACTTCAGGTAACGGCGATCCGGTACTCTTTCAGCACGTATTCTGGATTTTCGGTCACCCGGAAGTTTACATTCTCATTCTCCCGGCTTGGGGAATTGTTTCTGACCTTCTTTCGTTCTTCTCGAGAAAGCCTGCCTTTGGTGCAAAAGCAACTGCTCTTGCCATGACTGCAGTAACGATTCTTTCAACTCTCGTTTATGGTCACCATATGTTCACAACTCAGATGAGCCCACTGCTCACTCAGTCGTTCATGACCCTGACGATGACGATCTCGATTCCTTCAGCGATCTTCTTTGCCAACTGGCTCGGAACAATCTGGAAAGGATCCATCCGTTTTGATTCTCCGATGCTCTTCTCTCTCGGAGTTGTTTTCGTATTTGGTCTCGGCGGTCTTACAGGTCTCCACCTTGGTACTGTGACAACTGACTTATACCTTCACGATACATACTTCGTTGTTGGTCACTTCCATTACACAATGGCAGCTTCCGTTCTCCTCGGTGGATACGCCGGAATTTATTTCTGGTTCCCGAAAATGTTCGGAAGAATGATGCACGAAGGGATGGCGAAAATCCATTTCTGGGGCTCCATGATCGGACTCAACGGCATATTCTTCGGAATGCTCATGGTTGGATACGGTGGGATGCACCGTCGTATTTATAACCCATTCGTTTATGAGTCGCTTCAGCGCCTCATCCCGATCAACACTTTCATTACGATCTCTGCGATCGTGATGGGACTGTTCCAGATCGTGTTCGTGATCAACTTCCTCTACTCTCTGAAGAAAGGTCCTAAGGCCACTCAGAATCCATGGGAAGTCGGAACACTCGAGTGGACGATTCCTTCACCACCGGTTCATCACAACTACGATGTGATCCCTGTTGTGAAATGCGGACCACATGAACTTGGTAACCCGAATCTTAAAACTGGCCGTGACTTCCAATATCAAACGGAAGAACTGGTCCAAGGATAAGTGTGAGACGAAGCGAAATCCAGCACGGCCTCGGTATGACCATGGTCCTGATCTCAGGGACCATGCTCTTCGCGACTTTGCTTATGGGTTACGCGATTTATCGTACTTCGGCGACGGCATGGCCACCGGTTGGAACAAATCCAATCTCTCTTGGTTTTCCGATTCTGAGTACGTTAACGATTGTTCTCAGCTCGTACTTCATGCGGAAAGTCCGTATGGAGTCAGGTGATTTGAAGAAAGCGAAAATGAATCTCGATACCACGTTGGTTCTCGGATTTCTTTTCATGGGACTTCAGACACTCTTCTGGAATGAATTGAAAAACTCGGGCCTCTTAGTAAGCTCAGGAATTTTCTCTTCAGTTCTTTATGGCTTTACCTGGATTCACGCCGCTCATGTGGTGATGGGTCTTATGTCTCTTCTCTGGCTTCGGTTTGTTCTGAAGACAGGGACCAGAAATCTTGATGTGAAGGTGCTGAACGTAGAAAAGTTCTGGCACTTCCTCGGGGTGATCTGGATCATCATGTTTTTAACACTTTTTGTCTTATAAGATCTTTAAGGATGATTATGATGAACTTTTTAAAAATGCTTCCCCTTATGCTCTGTCTCGCGGTCATCAGCTGCGAGGAAGCGGGCCACTTCAAAGAGGGTAAAATCCTCGCTGGCAAGCAAGTGTCTAAGGACACATTGAACCTGGGTCAAACCACATACTCTGAATACTGTGTTCAATGTCACGGTAAGATGGGTGACGGAAAAGGCGTATCTTCAGCAGGTATGTTCCCACCTCCGCGTGATTTCACTCTCGGGATCTACAAGTTCGGAAACGTTGTTTCCGGCGAACTTCCGCATGATGAAGATTTCTACAAAATCATCCGCGGTGGTCTCCACGGAACAGCCATGCTTCCATGGGATATTTCAGACAAGCGTCTCGACGCTGTCGCTCAGTACATCAAGACTTTCGCTCCTGCTCAGTGGGAAGGCGAAGACAAGAAACCTGGAACAAAATACGAGCTTCCTGCTGATCCATTCGGAGAAGGCAAAAAAGCTGAAGCGATTGAAAAAGGTAAGCGCGCTTATCACATCACAGCTTCATGTATTCAGTGTCACCGTGGTTATGAAACGAAGGCCAACTTAAAGGCGTGGGATAAGACGGTTGATATCGCTCCCGACTTCTATCAGTTGAAACTTCAGGATTCTGATTTTGGTTACAAGACCATGCCACCTGATTTCACTTACCACCTCGTTCGTTACTCGCACACGACTGAAGAAATCGTTCAGCGTCTTATGTACGGTGTGAACGGCTCAGGAATGCCAGGATGGAAAGATGTTGTGACGGATGAAGAACTCTGGGCCCTCGCCTATTACGTTCAGTCCCTCAAAGAACTTCGCAATAATCCTGAGCGTGAAAACCTCATGACGAAGCTTGATCAGCAGTAAGGATTAGATATGGAAGCGACGATGGAACAGACACTCATGAGAAAGCCGAACTTCGTAGCGAAGCTCGTTGCCTCGAAGCTTTTCTGGGCACTCGCGATTACTTTCCTCTTCGCTTATCCGGTTACAAAAAGTGTTCTTCGCCAGCTTCCTGCTGATCTTCCGGTTTACGGAAAACTCCCTGACTTTCAGTTTGTTTCTGAAAGTGGAGAGAATTTCGGGACAGAAAATCTCCGTGGGAAAGTCTATGTCGCAAACTTCATGTTCACGACCTGCACGACTGCTTGTCCGATCCTTCTTAAGAAAGTTCAGACAGTTCAGCATCGCATGCGTGGAGTTCTTGATAGAGCGGCGATTGTTTCATTCACCGTCGATCCGGAAGTAGACACTCCGTCAGTACTCTTCTCGAAAGCGCGTGAAATGAATGCTAATCCACACGTCTGGAAATTCCTGAATGGCCCGACCTCAGACACGAAGAAACTTCTCGTGGACGGCTTCAAGGTTCCGGTTGGTGATAAGGAACTTGCGGGATCCGTTATGGATGTCGCTCATTCCAACAAACTAGTTCTCGTAGACCAGATCGGTCAGATCCGCGGATATTATTCCATTGAAGGCAATGGCATCAATATGATGATGATCGACATGGGTCTTTTGATTAATCAGAAAAAGATTTAAAGGAGATATTTGTGAGTGAAGCAAATCATGCAAACCATCGTAAAGAATACTACAAAGTGTTCTTCATGCTCACCGCTCTTACGATCATTGAGCTTATCATCCCGAACATGACCCTCACCAAGATGGCCAAGGGAAGCTCACTGACCTTCCTCGCTCTCGGCAAGGCAGGCATCGTGGGTTGGTCGTACATGCACTTAAAAGATGAAACCAAGTGGATGCGTTTTGTCGCACTCATTCCGATCTCAGCATTCTTCTACGCACTTTTCGTCGTATTAGAATCAATGTACCGGTAATTGAAAGGAATCAATATGGAACACGCAAAACCAAACAAACCAGTTTTTCAGTCGGAATCATCGGTGATTACTCACCCATACCGTTTCCCTCCGAAATCTCAATTCACGCTTCCAACATGGGGACTTCTCCTCATTCTCATCGGCGCATTTTTCGCTCTTAAGTATTTCATCTACATCGCTGATGAAAAACGCCACGGGAAGTAGTAATCAATTTTCTCGGTTTCTTCTTCATTTAAACTCAATATGAATTCCGACAGTGGTTCCTATAAGCTTTCCTAAAAGGGGGAGCTTATGGCCACTGTCATTCAACATGCTCATCATCAAACAAACGACAATATCGGGCTCTATGATTCATCGGAAATGCTCACGGTTGTAATCGGCTTTGTGATGTTGATTCTTTCCGCAGCGGGACTTCTGGATAAGGGCTTTTTAGGACTCGATCTTTCACCGATGCACTGTTTTGTGCTCGCGGGTTCCGGTGCGCTTGCCGTCTGGGCCGGCTTTACCTCGGAAGAAGACCGTGAACGCGCTTATAAAGTCGATCTCACATTGGGACTTTTCTATCTCGCTAACGTCGTAGCGGGCCTCATGCTTCCGACGGCGATGAAAAATCGCTCTGTCTTCAACGAAGGACTGGTAAGAGAAATTGCGCCAGGCTTTCTTGATCTCAGGAATTATGACCACTTTCTCCACGGTGCCCTCGCTTTCATCTTCTTTATGAGTGCCTGGTCATGCTGGAAAAAAATGAGATCTACCGGGCAGCAGTCGTATAATTGACCGCTGATCGGGGTTTGTGAGATATAACCCTCCGTATAAATAAAGGAAAGGTTATGACTCAAACGATGATCGCCGGGAAAGATGCGCCACTGGAAGAGACCATTTCTCGATTGAGAAAACTCCTCCTCGACTGGGGCTTTGATGTGGAAGAGGCCTCTTGGCTAAATCCCGTTCCTAACGTCTGGTCTGTTCATATTCGTGATCGCTATTGCCCTTATCTTTTTACGAACGGGAAAGGCATTACGAGAGATGCGGCCCTGGCTTCTGCCTTGGGTGAGTTTTTCGAGCGTTT
This sequence comes from Bdellovibrionota bacterium, assembly GCA_040387275.1. Classification (GTDB taxonomy): domain Bacteria; phylum Bdellovibrionota; class Bacteriovoracia; order Bacteriovoracales; family Bacteriovoracaceae; genus Peredibacter. The sequence continues at coordinate 58,715 of JAZKDZ010000002.1, forward strand.
AAATTGTAATTACTTCTTCGCTGATTTTTATCTCGGAGACACGGTCGCAAATTCAGAGTTCGTTCATTATCCGCAGGAAAAATGGTTTCCGGTAACTGAGACCATGCCCACAGATCTGATGAATGAAGAACTCTGGAATTACTACGATCCGGAAAGAGACCTTAAGCCTGAGCAATTAATTGATACGAACTCAGGGAATTTTGAGCGCGGAATCTGTGCTCTCCCCTACACACGTGTTCGCGACAACAAGACTTTCTATATCCCTATGAACATCGTGGGAAATCTTTATGTTTCAAACGGCATGTCGGCCGGAAACACGAAAACCGAAGCGCGCGTTCAGGCGCTCTCAGAAATTTTCGAGCGCTCGATTAAAAATCAAATTCTTGCTGAAGGGATTTCTCTTCCCGATATCCCTCAGGAAGTTCTGAATCGTTATCCTAAAGTTGTGGAAGCGATTGCGGAACTGGAATCTCACGGCTACCCGATCATATGCAAGGATGCTTCACTGGGTGGAAAATATCCGGTGATTAACGTCACCCTCGTGAATCCGAAAGAAGGAACAGTTTTCGCTTCGTTCGGCGCTCACCCGAAATTCCAGGTGGCGCTTGAAAGAACACTCACGGAACTTCTCCAGGGAAGACGCCTTGATCAACTCAATGTTTTCTCACCGCCATCATTTGAACTTGAAGATGTAAAAGATCACCTGAATCTTGAAGCGCATTTCATTGATTCCAACGGTCTTCTTCACTGGAATTTCCTGAAGAAGACTCCTGATCATGAATTCGTTGACTGGAACTTTGGTCGCGAAACAACTCAGGATGAATTTGACACTCTCATTGATATTTTCCACAAGATGGAGAAGAACGTTTACATCATGGACTTCGAGCATCTCGGAGTTTACGGATGCCGCATTCACGTGCCGGACATGTCGGAAATTTATCAGCCGCATGATCTTGCCTGGGATAATAATAATTCCGGTGCTGATATCCGCGCCGAGATCCTTGGCGTGCATGAACTTTCACAAGATGAACTCATGAGCCTTCATGACAGAATTGAAGACAAGGGTTTCGATGACATGCTTCTTGTTGCTCATGGAATCGGTGTCATTCCGGACGCGGGAACAATGTGGGCGACGATCCGCTTCGGGGAACTGAAAGCGATGATCGCTCTTGCTGCAAAAAACTATGAACTCGCTAAAGCTGGCTCAGAATGGTGCCTCCACTTTGCTCCTCTGACGCCTGAAAGACGTCTCATGTATCTTTGTCTCGATACTCTCCTTCAGGTGGAAATCGATGATGAACTGAATGAGAATGAATTCATGCCGAATATCGAAAAGCTCTACGGCAAAGAAATGGTAGAGAAGAGTCTGAAGCTGATTCACGGTTTTGAGAAATTCGACGGGCTCCATGAGTCTGACATGAACCTCCAGGGCTTTGAAATGCACCAGAAGCTCATCACTTCTTACGAGAAGCTTCAGCGTGCAAAAAGCATCTGGGCGGAGAAGAATCTCAAATGATCTTCGGCCCTGAATTCAGAAAAACTTTTGAACTTCAGGGCACGGCCTTCAATATTGCGAGCCTCACACCTTCTGACCGCGCTCAGATCCAGGCGAGTCTCAAGTACATGTCCCATGAGACAATCAGAAACCGCTTCATGGGCAGTAAGCGCGAATTCAGTGAAAAAGAACTCGATTACCTCACATCCCTCGACGGAATTAATCACTACGCATTTGGAGTGGAAGAGTCACTTTCTCCTCATCGCGGGGTAGCGGTCATCCGGATGGTGAGATCGGAATCTGATCCCACGGAAGCGGAAGTGGCGATTACGATTATTGATGAGTATCAGAAGAAAGGTCTCGGATCTTTTCTTCTCGATCTCCTCTATTTCGCGGCCCACGAGAGAGGAATTTCGAAATTCTCATTCACTTTCTTTCCTGCCAATCAGGGCATCATCCGCCTGATCGAAAAGAAAGGCTCGCCGGTCATTACCCGGTCGCAGGACAGTATGAGAATGATTTTAGAGTTAAAGCAGCTCGATCAGAATGCTATTCAAAAGAGAGTGTCGTCAGTCCTTCCAGGGATTGATAGCGGTCACTCAAAAACTTAAAGTAAGCATCTTTACTTGTATGCGACTCTTTCAGGAGAGCGTAAAGAAGAGCGGGCTCTTTCACGAGAAGAATTCCGAGATGCTTTTTCCGAAGCTCCCATTCTTTACTCATACTTTCAGAAAACTTCTTCATGATCTTCCGGGCATTGGATTCCTGCCCGCAGCTTAAGGTGAGCTCATCACAACGGGCCTTCAGAGATCGTGAAATATTCAGGATATCGAGAACTGAGAATTTTGCGACATCGTCCTTAGTAATCACAACACCCACTTCTCCGATCACAGTGCCGTAATGCTTTTCATCGAGCTCTACATCAAAGCCTTTAAATCCTACTGCTCGCGCGGGACCGAAGAAATGCTTGTTCAGCTTTTCCGGTGCGGATTTTTTCATGTCAGTCGCCCAGATGAGAAGAAGGCTTTCATCATTGTGATAAACAAAGCGCTGATGGAAGGCCGGTGGAATGAGAAGACCACTCTTTCTATTCTGCATGACTTCGAGATAATAATCCTGCTCTTCATCTTCCACATGATAACTGCCGCGTGATTGCGTTTGTCCGATCAGGAGTGGAATTCCCCAATAGACGGAAAGATCATTTCCTTTCCACTGGATATTTTTATTCTCCTGAGGAAGTTTCTTTTCAAGTTGATCGAGTTTCCCGCCAATCGCATCCTGGTACAACTTATGGTGAGAAGGATTCGCAAATTCCAGAACGAATGAGGCCTGAAGTTGTTTCCCGTCAAAATGTGTCGCTGTTCCGTTTACCGGTAAAGTTCCGATGTTGAAGGATTTCCGGTTGAGCTTCTCTTCAGTAATTGTCAGCATGATTGAATCTTTCAACCGCTTAACGGAAATAATAAACTGATTCTGCCAGCTCAGTGTCGCCATACCAGCGTTGAAAATACTGAAGTCAAGGCCCGCATAAACCTGAATCCCACCGAAAGTCTCGTAGAGTCCTTCGTCACCAGGTTCCCATGTCTGAAGTTCTTCCAGTTTGTCAGGAACGCCGATATTTCCGGAAGTTTCAAAATCCTTATCCATCTTCAGGCGTTTCATCGATAACTTGGCCCCTTTATAAGGTGCCAAACCAAGGCGAAAAGTTTTCTGAAGAACAGTGATGAGGCCTACACCATATTCATAACGGCGGCGTTTGAATTCCATCCACCCGCTATTTTCTTTCGGAGGCTGAAGGGAAAATTCTGTGGCGATTTCAGGAATTGAATACTGAACAAAATTAGAAACCCAGGCGAGCTGGATTCCCGGAGCGAAAGCTAAATTGGGGCCGCCAACAAGGTATTCAATTTTCCCGTCTGTGCTGATCCGGATGGGAAGACCGAAGGGCTTTGCAATTGTTTTCTGAGTCGGGAGAAAATCCGCCACCTGAGCAGATACTCCGAGAGAGATGAAGAGAAAAAACCAGAGCAGGTTCTTCATTAAACTTCGCACTCGAGGCCAGGAACGCCCCACTTACCGAAGTCACCTTTCTTGGGAGAACAACATTTCTGCTCTACAATTTCGTTGTCACGGACACAAAGTTTGGAATTGGAATCGTTTGTCGCTCCCATGTCCTGTTTGGCGTAACCACATGTACCTTTGGGACGACTGCATTCGCCGTATTCAACTTCAGTTGTTCCGCCCTGGGCAGTGACTGTCATCTTCGAGGCCATAGAATTAATTTCTTTCGGACGTGATCCGATGATCGGAAGTTTTATGTAGCGGACGACACCTGTGTTCTGATTCCCACTGAGGACAAATTTCACGTCAGGATATCGGGTAGAGAGTTTCTTCGCTTCACTCTCCACGAGTTCAATATTGTTGAACACGAGACAAGTTGATCCATCGTAAGAAAGTTCGACGGGACGAACAGCTTTTGCGGCCTTGGCGGCAAACTGAAAGACAGTTGAGTAATAATAAGAAAGACCGTGATTGGCGCCATAAGCGGTCACCTTCCGGCACGAGAGATCAGCCTCAAATGAGATATTATTATGAGACGGAAAAATCACATTCTTCGTGCAACTAAGCTTCTTAGAATGGTCCTTTAACCAGCGACCGCATTCAGCAGTGGTCGAGGCGTCTGAGGGATCGGCCACGCAGAAGCAGCAGCTTTCCTCCACCGACGCAGACGCAGAAAGAGAAACGAACAGGAAAATGACTGATAGAATTGATTTCATCCCCCTATCATCTTCAAAAATCCCTTAAGTTTGTATGTTTTTGAATTAATACCCCACTGTCAAAATTTTAGACACCATGATGGCCTTGGGTTACGCTAGTTTATATGGCCCATACGTTCTGCCCCTTACCCTGGAAACATCTGTCCACGCAGCCTAATGGCGTCCTGCGGGTTTGCTGTCAGTGTATCCGCGAGCCTTTCGGACAGGCGAAGAAACCAGATGGCACTTTTTACAACGGCGCCCGCGATGATGACGAAGAAGTCCGCAATACGGAAATCTTCAAAGAAATCCGGAGCCAGATGCTTAAAGGTGAGAAACCTTCGCACTGTGAACTTTGCTGGCACGAAGAAAGCCTGGGGAAAAATTCCCGGAGAATCGACGAACTGAAACTTGTTAATCCCATGTTGGAAGAACGAGCGAAGAGAAGAACTCTTCCGGATGGAACGATCGACGTCAAACAATTTCCCGTCACACATTATGATCTTCGTCTCGGAAACAACTGCAACTTAAAGTGCCGTTCCTGCCATCCTCTGGATTCCTCTTCCTGGTATGATGACTGGGCGAAACTTTCGCTGGAGGATTCATTCTTCTGGAGAAAAACTCCCAAAAACTTCAGGCAATATCCGTTCATCAAGAATGAGAAAAATGCATGGACCCTCGATACGAATGTTTTCTCCTGGCATGAGAACTCTCCCCTTCTTCGCAAGATCGAAGAGAACATGGATCAGGTGCAGAGAATTTATTTTACCGGTGGCGAGCCGACTTTGATCAAGGCCCACTGGAGACTTCTGGAGAAGTTTATAGAGAAAGGTCGCGCTGAGCATATCTGGCTTGATTACAACACCAACGCCAGTGGTGTGACCGATGAACAGCTGAAAATCTGGTCAAAGTTCAGGCATGTGTTTCTGGGTTGCTCAATCGATGCCGTGGGAAAGAAGGCCGCTTACATCAGACCACCGGTAGAATGGGCGACCATTGAAAAGAGTCTTGAAAAAATCGGGAACTCTGAAGGAAATATTTACGCGGCTTTCATGATCACCGTTTCTGTCTATAACGTCCTCCACTACCCGGATATCCTCGAATATCTCTGGTCAAAGAACTGGAATAAATTTGATGTTCTTCCTCAGGGGCAGGTTCTGGAATACCCAGCATGGTTATCCATTCAGCTTCTCCCTCAGAAAATCAAGAAACAAGTTACTGAGAAGTATGCTGATTTTTATGAGAACAGAACAAGTCATCTGGATCCGGTTCAGCGTGAAATGCTGAAAGAGAAACTCGATTACATCGTGGGCTTTATGAATGAGAAAGATCTCTCGGCAGATTTTAAATCATTTCTCAGAAGAACAGATCAGCTCGACAGACTCAGAAACCAGAACTTCAAGAAGATGTTTCCGGAATTAAACGAGTCGTAAATTCTCAATTATTTTCCCCATAGATATCGGGCAAGCCCCAACCCGAAGGCAAAGAGAAAACCATATCCAAATGTTTCGAGCCTGATTGTTTCATCACCTCTTTTTCGAATAACTTTTCCTCTGTAAGACATGATGTAGCCCAGGATAAGTGGTGTGATGAGTAGATTTATTTTTCTCAGGGTGAGATTCGTAATGAAATGCTCACGATGAAAGACCAGTGTTATACATCCGATGCCGAACCCCAGAAATGCATATGAAAAGAGTGAAAATAATTTTGAGTCGATCTTAGCAGGGCTTAATTTTGAATTTCTGAAGGTGAATTCAAATCCCAGTTCCAGAGCTATCTGGAGGATGATCTCAATCACGATCTCAACTAAAAATTCCATCTGTTCCTCCAAAAAAAAGGGAAGCCGAAGCTTCCCTATCATCCACAAAACCTGGCGGGAATATCAACCGCCGGAATCGGGTTATAAGAGATTTTTTAATTGAGCATCTGTGAGTGGAAGATGCTTAGGATTTCTCCCCGCTTCGATCGTCGTAGAAGTTGTTGCTTTACCCCAGATGTACTGGTCAAAGTCAGCCGAGAGATCAAGACCAGAGAAGAACTCAAGGTTGTTTTTAAAATGCTCAGTCGTCACGATGGTGTGCTTGTAGGCCGCGAAATAGCCTCTTAAAAACGCTTTGAGACCACCCATGTCCTGCAGACGGTAATCAAGGTATGCAAGGAAGGCGCGACCATATTCATAAGAGCGATCATCAGTATTTCTCTTATACGGAGACTGACGGCCGATATTTGATCCCGTGAAACTCACCGAAGGAAGTCTCTGGTAACCGTAATCTCTCCATGAAGCAATTGCCTCATCCAGCCAGCCATCATCCCCTTTCGCAGGCATCACACCTTTAGCGAAATAAGAGTGAAGCATTTCGTGATCGAGGGCACCGATGGAAGTCTGAGTCGCCCCCGAGTGCTCCATTCCTCCGCCCGGAAGAGTTCCGTAAGCAATGAGTGATGAATGGGCCCACGGACCGTAATCTTTTTCGAGCTCGGCCATGACTTCTTTGGCGTACTTCATGAAGTCACTCGTCTTGAGATACCAGTCTGTATACGTGATGATAGGAAATTTTCTTCCTGAGATCGATGTGTACGTTTCTTCAATACGTCTTTTTGATCCTTTCGGAGTCATGTGGAAGAAGAGAGAAGATGTCGTGAAGTAGGCCGGGTAAGCAACCTTCCATGTTGTAGGAGATGTCTGAGTGAGATTGCCATTCACATAGAAATCCATCTCAGGCTTTTTGTTACCTTTGATTTCAATATTAAACGTCATCGGAAACTGATCATACTCGTAGTTTGTCGGGATATATTGCTCAAGAAACTTACGGTATTTGAGATCGCGGAGCCAGAAAGCAGAGCTTACTGATTTTCCGTTCTGAGAGAAAGACGTATTAGATGTGAGTTGATTTTTTAATTCAAGGACGTGTGTACCCGGAGCAGTAAGTGCATTTACGAGACGCATTTTCTGTCCGTAAGGATCTTCAGTATTACTGTACTTAACTTTCTTACCGTCCATATAAACATCAAACGGAGTCGGAATGAGATCGAAGACCGGAAGACCTTCTGCTTTATTCTCAAAAACAATACGTGAACTGACTGTTGCGACTTTCGCTTCTACATCAAATGTCATGTTGTAAGTGGCTTCTTTGATATCAACAAAGACAGCTCTTCCCCATTTCACTTCGAAATCAGGTGGCGCCAGATGGAGGTTTGCGAATGCTGAGGTGGAAAGGAGTAACGTAAGTGACAGGATTTTTTTCATGGAGTGGCCTTTGCAGTTTTATATTCACACGAACGGTTCAGGAGCCAACGGAAAATGGGCGCTGCTGTACTCGTGAGAGATTTTTCAGGATGATACTGGACACCGATTGCGGGACGATTGAGATACTCAATCCCCTCTGCAATTCTTCCCTGGTTGGAATAGGCGGTGACTTTCATGTTCGGATACTGAGATTCATTTTCATGCCAGTAAGGAACGCGAAGTCCCTGGTGATGCATTTTGAAACCCATGAACGAATCGTTTCTGTAGATTTCATCGAGAGTGGAGTTCTTTTCAAGATGAACGCGATCAAAAAGGTAGCGGCGGTTTTTAATTCCGAGCTCAGTTTTGATATCGAGATAAAGCGGCATCCCCTGACCCACCGTCATCATCTGCATTCCGCGGCAGATACCGAGAAGCGGAAGCTCAGAATTTTTGTCTGAATCGATGTATGAGCGAATGAAAGAATATTCGTAAGGATCGCGGATGTTACTTTCAGCACTCACCGAAGCAAGACCACGATTGGCCTCAAGATACTCGCGCATTTCCGGAGTAACTTTATCGGAATAATAATCCGGATTAATATCAGCTCCACCCGGCATCACTACGCCATCGACTTTTTTCAAAGCTTCTTCGAGTGGTCCGAGATCACGCAGATCCACCACTTCGATTTTGTAACCCATGGCCCAGGCAGAAAGATTCAGCCGGAATTTATAAGCGATACCGCATTTGTAGGTACAGCCAATCACGAGTTTCGTTTTAGGGGGAAGTTTGCAGGCATAGACTGGTGAAGAGAGGGCCAGCAGAAGGACGAGGAATTTTCTCATACTCTCATTGTAAGAGAGTCGCCTTTTCCCTCAAGAACACGGCGTGTCAGGCAAAAAATATCTCTTATTAAAATTCCTTAGTTTAGAACGTTTCTGACCGATGGTTAGTCATGGAACAAAATGAGCTTAGGAGCTTCTCCTTAAGGCTGAAAGACATAGCAAAAGACTTGAGTTTTCTCGGGCATCCCCGCTTTCCGCTCAAAACTTTGAATCAGATTTTTCCGCAACACAAAGGCTTCATCTCGCATCTTGAAGATACGAGCATTCCGTTTCCGGTAAACGTCCTCGCCAAAAGAAAGGCCATGGATACGTTCATGGAAGATCTCGCCAAGAGCGAACTCTCCCTTCTCATGAAACGCATTTTTACTCAGCGGATTCAGGACTATCACACGCTCCTCACGATGATGGAAAACTTCGATACCCCAATGTTTTACGATTGCTCAGTGAAGCTTTACGGTTCGTCTCACAAAATGGCAAAAAACAATGCGTTTTTATATTTCTTAGAACAGATGCCCTCATTCACAGAACCAGATCTTGGTGTGAAAGGTTTCGAGGCTACGGCCGGCATGGATTTTCTCCGCGGAAAACTCTGCGAAGTTTTTAACCCTGATGACTTTGAAGTAAAGGCCAGCACATCACTTCTTTCCGATTCATCCTCCGGCAGAAGAACCTTAAAACTCAATCCGAACAAAAACTATTCGCACAAACAACTCGAAGTCTTTCTCGTGCACGAAGGCTGGGTTCATCTCGGAACCTCTCTCAATGGTGCTGCTCAATCCGACCACCTCTGGCTCGGCACCTGGGCCCCGCGCACGACCTTTCTCCAGGAAGGACTCGCCCTTCTCACCGAAATTATCACCGGCTGCTTAACACCAGAGCGCTGGAACAGAGTTGTCCTTCGTCACTTAGCAACTTCCATGGCCGAAAAAGGCTCACCCATCAATGATGTGTACGCTTATCTCCGTCATCACGAAATGGAAGAGCTCGATGCATTTAAACTTGCTTTGAGAGTTTTCAGAGGTGTTCCGCTTGAAGGAGGATTTGCTTTCACGAAAGAACTCCTCTATCTCCACGGCATGATCGAGCTACTTTATCATCTTCACTTCTTCAGAGCTGATCTCAGATCACTCTGGGCGGGAAAAATGTCATTTGAAGAGCATTTGATTCTTCTTGAGCTGAAGAATGAAGTGAAGCCGCAGATTAAATATTTCCCGGTTGGACTGCAGACGAAAGAAGTTGATGAGCGACTGAAAAAGCTGAAAGAGCTTTCGTTTAGTTTGTTTCATCAGGGGTTTTTGTAATCACCTATTCCGCAAAAAATCCGTCACATGTCTAAAATACGGAATGATCTCTTCCTGAATATCGCGATCAATTTTCACTTCATCCATTGCCTTCAGCATGCAATAGAGCCACTGAACGGCTTCTTTTTCGCCGATGGCGAATGGTCCGTGTCTCATGCGGAGTCTCGGATGACCGTAGGTTTCGTGATAAATGGGTGGACCGCCCATGATGCCGGAGAGAAACATGGTAAGTTTTTCCGCTGAATGAGCGATGTCTTTACCGTCGTGAGTGGCAAAACATTCCTTCGCCATCGGGTCGGTGGCCATGATGTGATAGAAAGTTTTCACAAGCTCAGAGAGCTTTTCCATTCCGCCAATGCGATCAAAAACTGAAGTCCCGACAGATTCCATCAACCACTCCGTAATTGTGGCAATTTTTAAATCCCATTATAATCAATTCACCAACCTAAAAAAGGATTCTCATGAAATTTCTCTCACTCATCGTTCTCTCCGGTCTCCTCACTGTTTCATGCGCTCATAAGAAATGCGGATCAAACGACCATTGCGATAAAGATTCAAAATCTTGCTGTCAGAAAGAAAAGTCTGACTGTAAAGACGGTCACTGCAAGAAAGATGAAGCTAAGAAAGAAGAAGTAAAAACAGACGCTAAGAAGCAGTAATAGTTTATGAAATTTTTCATTCTCCTGCTCACGCTGATTCCGGCCGTTACTTTTGCAAGCAGCGATGCCTGCAAGAAAGACGCTGAAAGACTTTGTGGTGGTATTGATCCGGGTAAAAACCAGATCTTTCTCTGCCTGAAGAATTATGAATCCGAGCTCACCTCTGCGTGTAAGCAGGAGATGAAATCTTTTCAGCAGAAAACAGCAGCGAAGAATCCGTGTTATGCGGATCTCGCTGACTTCTGCGCTGACGTTGATCCTTCGAAATCTGAGTATTGTCTTCTGAAGAATGAATCCCGCCTTTCAGCGACTTGTTCCCGTGATTTTAAAAATAAGAAAGGGAACCTGATCGTGAAAAATCAGTGTGCCCTGGATATTGTGAACACTTGTTACAAAGAAGTTTCAGGTGGAGAGGGTTCGATCAATAAGTGCCTCATCCGCAACAAGACGAAACTCTCGAGATATTGCCAGAACAACGTTACGAATATTGAAAAGAAAATGCGTGCGACGAACGCTTGTTTTGATGATCAGGAAAAGTTCTGTCCAGCACAGGTAAAGTTTGTGGAGACGCATGATTGTCTTCACAAGAAGCTCACGACACTCTCCCCTGCGTGTAAAAAGATTGTGATGGCCGAGCAGGATAGAATGAACGCTAATCCCTGTTACAAAGATCTGCTTACACATTGCGAACCGGGATTAACTCCCAACCAACAGGTTCGCTGCCTGGAAATTAATGATAAGCATCTGAACAATGCCTGTCGCCAGTACCGCGCAGTCATGGACAACAGAGTAAATAAAATGGTGAACGCCTGCGAAGCTGATCGCAAGAAACTTTGCCCGAAAGCGCCTATGAAAGATGGGATGGTTTTAAAGTGCCTGAGAGAAAAGAAAGCTCAGGTTTCAGCGGCCTGCAAAAACTTAATTTAGACAATAAAAAAGGCCACCATTCGGTGGCCTTCTTTTTTAGAATCAATTCAAAACTTAGGTCTTAGAGGAAGAGTTCAGAGATGATTGAAGACATCTTCTCTGGAGATACTTCGTTCTTAGCAGCAGCTTTCGCGAGGACAGCGTTGTAAGAAGAAGCGTCACCTTTCATAACACCTTCGTAAGCTTTTTCGATTGCTTTGATATCAGCGCCTACGATCTCAGATGAGTAAGCGTTAGTATCTTCAGCAGTAAGAGCTCTTGAAGTAGAGTACTTACGGAAGTGGTTAGCAGCTTTAGCAACTTTCAGTGAACGTTCAGCTGAAAGACCAAAACGACCTTGAACCTGTTTCGCCATCTCAACTACGAGGTACTGTTCTACAGCAGCAGCGCGCTTGAGTGTGTCGTGGTTAGTAGTCGAAGTCTCAGAGAAGATAAGTCTGCCGCCAGCAACGAGACCGCGGGCAGTTTTCTTCGGAGCTTTGATCTTCGAGTAATCAAACATATCGTTGTGAGCGAGAGAAAGAAGGTTTGCGTAACCCTTCAGACCCTTAGACGGTCCAACAGAGAGTGAGTAGTAACCATCATCGAATCCGTCGTCGTATCCGATATCGTAACCATCATCAAACCCGTCATCGTAACCGAGATCGTAACCATCGAGGGCACCATCATCGTAACCATCTTCGTAGCCTGAGTTATAAGCAGCAGTAGTTGATCCACCTGAAGCTCCACCATCATCATAACCGTCATCATATCCATCATCGTAACCGCGATCGTAACCGTCGAGGTCACCATCATCATAACCTTCATCATATCCAACAGCGCGACCAGCAGTGAAACCCTGGTTGTATGTAGCAGAAGCGAAGAACACTTCAGCACGTGCATAACCAGCGTCATCCCCGTCAGCGTAACCATCGTCATAACCTTCATCGTACCCTTGAGCACGACCAGCAGTGAAACCTTCAGCGCGACCAGCAGTGAAGCCTTCCTGATAACGGTCAGAAACCGATCCTCCGCTCGAATCGTTACACGCTGTCATGAGTGACATCATTGAGAGTGTAGCGAGTACGGCCAATCCCTGTTTAACTTTCATTGTATTTTTCCTTTTCAAGTTTCCTCAAGGACGGACCTTAGAGGGTTAATAAACGTAGGTTTAATAACACTGCGAGTCGCGTCCTGCAATTGCGTGTGTAAAGATGACTGAGCAATTTGCTTGCCATCTTTTCGGAATCGAAATGGCACCGAACTCACTCTATTCAAACGAAAACGGGGCCAGTGTGACACTGACCCCGAGACAATTGAACACCGATCTTAGGTTTAATTTAAGGGGATGGTTCTCACTTCGGGTCCTGACTCTTCAATACAAAGGAAGGTCAGTTCATGAGCGCCCGCCGATGCCGAGAACATCGGATTGAGGGCCTTACAATTTGCCGGAACCAGAACCGAGTTCTTGATACTCGAAACCAGATTTCCGTTTTGCTCTTCAATCAGGTTAATCCGGTTTCCGGTCATCGAAGTCGCATCCACATAAAGAGCTGCAGACTGAACTCCGTTTCTCTTATAGATCACCGGATAATAGAGTTCAGTGAGAAGTCTTTGTGAAAGAAAGCTGTAGCGAAGTTTCGGACGACGACCGATTCTCTGCTGAGCACTTCCCATCGTTGTGATGCTGATAAGTTCTTCGCGGGTCTGAATTATCGTAGTTCTCTTCGATCCGTTTTCAAAAGAAGCAATCTGTCCGACGATGAGATCAGTTTCACTTGGATGACGATAAATCAGTTCCGCATCCTGAGCTGTTTCTTTTGTCGTGATCACTTTTGCGCGTTCACGATCGTAGATGTTGAAGTAAACATCACCATTATTCTGAAGACCTTCCGGAGAAACTTTGAGAAGCGGATTAATTCCATCTGTCTGAAGAACGAGCTGGGGAATCTTCGGACCATGAATGCTTTTCGCAGGAGAAAGTGCGTAGACATAAAGGGCGCGTGCCGTTCCTGAACCCACACTCACGAGTCCGCGTACTTCACCTTTCTTCACATCATCCGCTGAGCGAGGAAGAATATCTTCCACTTCGACAGTATCCATCCACTTCGACTTGAGTTCTTTTTTAAGTGCTTCTTCCCAAACTTTGGTCGTGAGAGCGCGGATGCGGAAAGTATCTTTCTCTGGTTCAAGATAATAGATACGTGCTTTTCTTCCGACATCCTGGCGATCCCAGCTTGTGAGAACCTGATCAATTTTCGGGAGCTGACCTTTGGTGATGAAGGCCGGAACCATCATCTTACCAAGTTTCGGATGCTGATAAGTCACAACAGAGATCGGAAGTGGTGATTGATCCTTCAGAAGGTTCATGAAGTTATCAACGATCACAGAGAGATCAACTTTTACGTTCTGGAAGTCTTTCCACACTGGTGTGAGGTCTTTATTGAAGAATGAGAAGAGGACGCGGACTTTATCACCTTCACGGATGAGAGTGTTAACGAGATAATCTTCTTTCCCGTCAAAGTTAAGATCGGCGCGCTTGAAGTTTACGAGATAAACAGCGTTCTCAATAATGAGGGGCTGCTTCTGAACAAACTCATTTCCAAGTTTTTCAAAGATTGTGATTTCGAGCTTACTTGATTTCTCACCGTCACGGATAATGCGTCTTACGAAAAACTCATGAGCTGCTGAGTTAGTGAAAGTTTCAACCGTCGTGAGCGTTGTGACAACATCCCCGTTTCTGATCGCGGCAAGTGGAACCGGCTTATCCAGGAATTTGAAAGTAAATTTCGCTGTCTCTGGATTAGATTTCACATCTCTTACGATCGGAAGCTCGAAAGTAAACGAACGTGTTTCAGATTCTGTTTCCACAGTGAGTTTCAGTTTCACGAAACTCTCGAGCGTCATGTCTTCAATCTTGATGTCGTATGAAAGAACTTTTGATTCTCCAGACTTCAGACTTTCGAGTTCACTCTCCGGTTCAACAACTGAAATCGATGGAGAAAGGCTTTCGAGCTTGAGGGAGACGCGTCCAGCATCCACACCAAAGTTTTTCAGAGGGAAATTGAATTTACCAACAGTCGCTCCCGGAGCAATCACTATCTGCTTCGGCTCACGCGCAATCTGTTTCTTAAAGATCGGACGGATAACCGGAGTGGTGATATCTCTTCCGAGAATGTCCCACGATACAGATCCAGAGAGTGAATATTTGCGAGAATCAGAAAGAGCTGGAGTGGAGTAAATCCGCGCCATGATCTCCTGAGTAGTAATCGTTGATTTCTGTGCTTTAAGGGTCGCAATGAGAGCAGTTACTGCAGGTGCCGCCTGCGAAGTCCCACTTCTTACTTCAAAACCGTTAACAGAAAAGAAGTCCGGCTCAAAAGCAGTCGGGTGAAGAGAAAGAATCCCCTCGCCCGGAGCAACGACATCAACGTGACCACCGTAATTTGAAAATCCTGCGTATGATCCGTCGAGAGTAGAAGCGGCCACACAAATGACACCTTCATAGGCACATGGGAAAAGTGGTTCGGGTGAGTTGTTATTTCCGGCAGCAGCAACAATGATCACTCCCTTCTGAAGGGCAGCGAAAACGGCGCGACGGAGATTTTCTGTTTCAAGGGATTTCGGCCAGCCAAGCGACATGTTAATGACGTCAGCTCCATTGTCTGCAGCATACTGAATACCACGGGCAAATGATTCAGAAGTCGGAACAGCAGTATCGGAACTCGTTGAGCCCATCACTTTAATCGGCATGATCTGAATATTCGGATTGATTCCTGCGATACCATAGTCGTTAATCTGAGCAGCGATAATTCCCGCTACGTGAGATCCATGACCATCGTTATCCTGAGGGCTTTTCGCGGCATCTGATTCTGCATCAGCAGTAAAGTTCCACCCCTGGCAGTCACCTTTCAGTTTATTGCCGTCGTTATCAACTTTCGGATCTTTTCCGCATTCTTTTTCGTTGGTCCAGAGAGCGGCCTTAATATCAGGGTGATCGAGATCCACACCTGTATCGAGAATCGCGACAACCGGACGTTTTGTTCCAAGTTTATCTTTGAAGCTTTTCCAGTCGATATCTTTTCCGGTGAGACCTTTTAAAGGAATATTGTGAATATCATCTCTTTCTTTTAAGTATGTCTGACCCTGGTTAAAGAGTGACCACTGATAAGAGAAGAGTTCGTCGGAAACAACCGCTTCAGATTTCTCTGCAGGCAAAAGGTTCGCGAACGCGCTGGTTGATAAGAAAAGTGAGAGTAATAATAAGGTTCTCATTAGATTAACCTCGACATCATCCAGTAGAGGAAGAATTCCCCTTCCAGCATATTTGTATCTCTCTGCACCTGCATGAGAGGACCCAGGACGTTCTGAGAACCATATTCACCGTAAGAGTTAGAAACGATGTTTTTATCACCGTCTTCATCCCCTTCGCGGAATCCGTCAATCTTCGAGTACACGTAGAGGTTTTCTTTCCCACCAACCAGGAGGGTAAGACCTTCAAGTGTGAGTTTATTTTCTGAGTGCGAGAAGGCCTTCATCAGGTACTTGCTCGCCTTGTCTTCTTTACCTTCTCTTTCATAACGGCGGAATCTTGTCATGAAGCGGACCATTTTATTTCCACCGGAGTCATTATCATTAGTCTCTCGAGGATTAATTGTGAGATCTTTCTGGTTTCTGTGCTTACGGAAAATCTCTTTCAGCTGCTCATCGTTTAAGCTGATGAGGTTCTCAATCCCGGCCTTATAGAAAAGGACGTTGAGTGAGATGTTATAAAGGAAGATTCTTCTCGTATCATTCAGAACCGGAGCATTGAAGAAGTCATAGCGATAACGTGTGCGCAGGCGCTCAAGAAGTTCTTCCGCTTTGTTGCGTGTGATACTCCAGCCGTTAAAGATTCTTGAAAGGCGGACGAATGGATCAAGTCTCTGGCCAGTACCGTTTACTTCCTGATCAAGAGTTAAGAATTTCGTTTCAGCAGATCCTTTATACGAGTAACCAGGGTTAGAGCCTGTGCTTTCAGAAAGTCCTGCTTTCTTATCAAAGAGAAGATCTACCCAGTGTGAGATGAGGGCATTAGCGTAGGCCTGATAATTCTTCCCTTTCGAAGTACCGTGGTAAAAGCGTTTGAAGAATTTCTTATCTCCTTGCGGGTTTTCAATTTCAATACTCGACTTCGAATCATTCCAGTTCCACTGGAAGAAGAGAAGACCAAGGCTCGGAGTCTTTTCCGTGTAGTTCGTTCTCAGGATGAATGGTTTCGTCTCTTCTTTTTCTTCAAGGTCACGCGTTGATGATGAAACAATCGCACGTCTTAAGAGAGACATGTTCTCAATCACTTTCTCACCTTTAGGATCAAGTGAGAGGTTAAAGAACTTCACGCGGCCTGAGCCCTTAGAAGCTTTGAATGTTGCCTTGAAGACCGGGATATAAGAATCGAGGTCAAAAGATACACCGAAAGTTCCTTCCTTACCGAGATCGCGGTAAACCTGGAAGTCATTTTCTGTACGACGGTGAACGTGGAAGCGTGAAACGACCTGGAAGCCCGGAACAAGAGAGAGAGTCGCTTTCACGAGACTGCCCTTCCCTGCCATGACCTTGAGACCAGCACCGGTAGCAATACTATCAGTCACAAGAAGTGATTCACCGACTTCCATATTTTCTTTGAACGGTCTCATCGCGTCTTCAATAGCTTTTTTCTTCGATTCTTCAGAAGCAGCAGGATCAATCGCGACTTCAGCAGCAGTCTGAAGAAGTTTTCCGTAATCACGCTTAACCAGAGGAACCATAATGTTTCGGTATGGATACTTGAGAGCTTTCTGAATAGATGTCACAGGACGAAGGTGAGAATAAGTTCTCACAATCGAAGCTTCAGCTGAAGCTGCCGCCTGGAAGGGAGTGGGAAGTCCGGCCGCTCCGACAAACATACCGGCAGCAACAGAAACACCAACTGTATCTACGAGCTGAACAAGATTATCTGTACCGAGATAAGTACCGGTCACAATGTTACGCTGAAGAATAAGTTGTCCGCGATAAGTCGGGAAGGCCCATGTCTTAAGCGGAACTTCTACGGGTTTGTTACTTGCCTGAGCATCACGAATGGCCTCTTCAAGAATCTTCTTAAACTCGCCATCATTCTTCGCCTGGATATCAGTCGCGATGAACGGAATGTTCTGGTTAATCTGAGAGATGAGAACATCAATTCCCATTGAGATGAGTTTTGACTTGAGGAATGACTTAATTTCAGAATCAGCAAGCGGAGAATCAGGATCGCCGTAAGCAAAGCGCGCTCCGTAACCCGGCCACTGCTGCTGAGTGAGTTTACCGCGAACGAGTTCCACACCATTTGAAACAGTGGCATCAACTCTGATTTCTTCATGATCAATTTTAAAGAGCTTCATCGCCGAGTTACGGCGTGAGATGAGTTTCTCAACGAGAATCATCTGGACCGCTTTCGGTGTATTCGAGCTCGCTACGATGTCTTTCCAGTCTTCGCGCGAGAGTTTTTCAATTCGTTTTGAAATCCAGCGGGCATCATCCCAGGTACAGGCGAAATCTTCGAGATGATCGTGAAACAGGGCCACCTGGTTGTTGTTTGTCACACCCACGTTCCAGCGAAGTAAGTTCACACTCTCCACGAGATTAACGATAGAAAGGGGAACAGCAAGAGAAGACATAAGTCGTCTTCCCTGAATCATGTCATCAGTTACACCAACAGCTAAGTTATAGATCGGATGGTTCGAATCCATGACCAGAAGATCCTGGATAATGATCTTATTATCATCAAGATGCTCAACCACCCAGTATTCAGGAGCAAGCATAACGACGTGCTGGAAATAATCGATGAACGATTTCTTATGGACTTCGTTCTTGAATTTCAGAGTCATGCGCGGAAGATACTTAATATCCGGAATCTGATAACCGATTTTTCTTAAGAGTGATTTTGCGAGAAGGAATGAGTGAACGGTCTTACCAACCATCACAGTATAGATCTTACCGTCGCCATCTTTATTCTGAACGTTGAAACGGAAAAGTCCGGAAGGAGTGATGACTGGTGAGTGATAAACAACTTCATCCATGTCTTCGAGCGGATTTCTATCCGCAGGAAGATCTTTCAACATGATATTTTTCCAGAGATCAGATGATTCAATAGGATTGAGTGTGGAGATATCGAAGCGTCCGCGTGAATCTTCACGAAGTTTATGGACTTCATCCGGGAGGAGGAGCTTACCCTTATGCATGAGATCGACCGCTGGGTCGTTCATGTATTTGGTTGGGATCCCGGAATTAAAGTTCTGCTGGGCAAGTCCAAGACCTGACCATAACAGAACCAACAGGAGCATAAAATGCTTCATAAAAACTTCCTTTAAAGACAACTCTTCCCCATTTCATATGAAAATCCGGTGCCAATTCCCTGACCCCGGAAGGGGGTGCAAGTTATCACAATGAGGGAAGGGAATTCTTCAGGGGTGTAAAAAGTTTTGACAGTGCTGGCCCAATCACTCAGATAGGCAGAAGCCTATGGAGCCTGACTTTTACTCACAAACCATGCCCCTACGGAGCTCTTTCTGGACAGGAATGGCCCGCGCTCTTATCATTTTCTTATACATTAATAAGGGGAATCTCTTGAAGAACCACTACAAGCTGCTCTTAGGGCTCATCGTCGGTATTGTATCCGGTACCATCTGTCACAATTATCAGGATGTGATTTTCCTTCAGCATCTGAATAACTATGTGATGTCCCCTATCGGACAGATCTTCCTCAGACTTCTCTTCATGATTGTTGTTCCTATGGTGTTCTCTGCTCTCGTCCTCGGAGTTTACGATCTCGCCCGTCACCAGGGTGTAGGAAAAGTTGCTTCGAAAACTCTCATGTACACAGTGATCGCAAGTACTGCTTCGGTTCTCATAGGTATTGGTCTTGTGAATTTCTTCCAGCCGGGGAAAGGCTTCAAGGTCGACACAGCGATTTTTGAAACTGCCAAGACCAATGTCCAGGCCATTTCCGACAATGCCAAAAACTCGAAGTCATTTGCTGATGCTCTCGTCAGTATCATTCCGAAAAACCCACTCGAAGCTGCAGTGAAAGCTCTTGAAGGAGAAATGCTCTCTCTCATGTTCTGCGCACTCTTCTTCGGGTTTGCTTTCTACCTCGTTTCAAAAGACCGTGAAGGTGAACTGAAAATCGTTACGATTTTCCAGGAAATCTTCGATGCCACATTGAAGATCGTCGAATACGCCATGAAGATCGCTCCTATTGCGGTTTTTGCCATCGTCTTCGGTACCGCCTTTAAGTTCGGACTCTCCATCTTTGAGTCGCTCTTTTACTTTGCGGCCGTCGTTGTGGCCGGACTTCTCATTCAGCAGTTCGTTGTTTACTCGCTTCTCCTCAAGTTCATCGCGAAACGCTCACCATGGAAGTTCTACTCTGACTCAAAAGACGTCATGATGTATGCCTTCTCAACTTCTTCATCAAACGCGTGTCTTCCGAAATCAATTGAAACAGCAGAAACAAAACTCGGTCTCACTCCGGCGATCTCGAGATTTGTTCTCACTGTTGGTGCGACCGCCAACCAGAACGGAACCGCACTCTTTGAAGGTGTGACGGTTCTCTTCCTTGCTCAGGTGTTCGGAGTGGATCTATCCATGGCCCAGCAATTTCAGGTCGTCATTATGTGTATCATCGCCGGTATCGGTACTGCCGGTGTTCCGGGTGGATCACTTCCACTTATCATGATCATCATGAATGGCGTGGGAATTCCTGCTGAAGGGATTGCACTAATTCTCGGTGTCGACCGCTTCCTTGATATGTGCAGAACAACTCTGAACGTCTCAGGAGATCTCGTGATTGCGGCTTTGGTGGATGATAAACCCCCGGCAGCTGATAAAGTTTAAAGGTAAAAACAAAAAAGGGCCGCAAGGCCCTTTTTTATTATCTAATCTTCACCATTTTCAATTTTCTTAATCACTAACTGAATCGTCTCTTCATCAATTCCCGCTTCATCTAAAATCGCAGCGACTTCACTTAAATTATCGGAATCAACTGCTGCCATGAAATCTTCCAGTAAATTCTTCTCAGCGAGAACTTCCAACAGATCAGAACCTTCCATCAGCTCACGACCTGACAGAGTGGAAAGTCTTTCTTCATTTCCTTAAGTAACGTTTTGAGATGTTCCTCCCCCTTAGTTTCCAGGGTAAAAACAACTTTGGCACCAGTGATACCCGTTCCGGTTGAATCGCGATCGTGAACAACCTGAAGGACGTTCGCGCCGACATTTTTAATAATACCCGTAAGGTGATGAAGTGTTCCCGGCTTATCCTGAATCGGAATCGAGATCGTGACTTTACGATGAGATTCAATGAGACCGCGATCGATAATTCTTTCGAGAAGATTCACGTCGATGTTTCCACCGCAGATTACGAGAACGATTTTCTTATTTTTGAACTTCTTCGGATTTTTCTGCCAGAGTTGATCAAAGAGTGCGAGCGGAAGCGCTCCCGCGCCTTCGGCGATCACACGCGCCTTCTCCATCAGCTGAAGAATTGCCCACGCCATTTTTTCATCATCCACTTTGTGTGAAGATTCGAGAACTCCTTCAAGGAGCTTCCACATCTCTTCATTCACTTTGCGAACGCGGATGCCGTCAGCGAATGTGTCCCCTTTCTCAGAGTTCACAACTTTTCCGGAATTCAGTGTATCAACCATCGGACTACAGCCCGAAGACTGGCCTGCGATGACTTTTGCTTTCGATTTTTCGCTCTTCAGAACCTGACCAATGCCCGAGACGAGTCCGCCTCCGCCGATGGCGGAGAAAACGTAATCCATCTGCGGAATTTGCTTTAAAAGTTCAAAGGCAACCGTTCCCTGGCCCGCGATCACAAGTGGATCATGAAAAGGATGAACGAAGATCATTTTCTTTTTCTTCATCATCTCCTGAGCGTGCTGGAAACATTCTTCGATACTGTGACCGTGAAGAATGACTTCTGCTCCGAGATTTTCTGTATTACGGATTTTTGTGAGAGGAGAACCGAGAGGCATGACGATGGTTGCTTTAATGCCGAATTTCTTCGCGGCCCAGGCAACACCCTGAGCGTGATTTCCGGCACTGACGGCGAGCACACCCTGTTTTTTCTCAGCAGCAGTTAGCTGAGAAATCTTGAACGTTGCTCCCCTCATCTTGAACGACCCGATAGGAAGCATGTTTTCAAGCTTCAGGTAAATTTCGCAGCCATATTTTCCAGAGAGCCATTCATTATAAATTAACGGCGAAGGATCAATTGCTTCTGAAACAATCTTTTGCGCCTTCTTAAAAAGTTGAGTGTCGATTTTCATGCGGCTCCTGTATTGATGTAGTGCCAGATAATCCTGATCCCGAGACAGATGAAGATGATTCCACCCAAACGCAGTAACCAGCGATGAGGAATTTCCCGGAAGAGGAAGGTGAGAAAATAAAGGGAAAGGCATACGATGAATGTCACAATGCCGATTAAGATTGCGGCCTGATACGCATCAGGAATTGTCCCAAGACTTATTCCCGCTGCCAGGGCATCGATGGATGTTGCAATCGCGAGAAGAATGAGTGGAACCATTCCCCACTTCAGTTCTTTTTCTTCATCTTTCTGGGCTTCCTGAAAAAGCTTGAGCCCCATCAGGATAAAGATGCCGGTGATGATGATTTGTGAAAGGTAGCCGTAGCTGGAAAACGCTAAAAGATAGCCCCCATAACTGCCGGACCACAGCATAAGAAACTGAAAGAATCCGAACGTCAGGGCAATCAGAATTCCCCGGGAAAGACGGTGCTTCATAGGCACTTCTGCTGACAATAATCCCAGGGCAAAACTCACCACTCCCGCGTCCACGGCGAGACCCAAACCCAATAGAAGGATTTCGAATGAGATCATTGAGAACTTCCCTTTGATAAGCTCTACTATATCGTGTTAAATTATAAACATGAAAGGCTTTCAGCGGATTATCATTCTCTCGATCATGGGGACATATCTGGTCATACTGGCCGGTTCCATTGTGCGTGGAACGGGATCCGGATTGGGTTGTCCTGACTGGCCACGTTGTTTCGGTCAGTGGGTTCCGCCGATGGATATTTCCGAGCTGCCGGCCGATTATAAAGAAATTTATAAAATTTCAGGTAAGACGATCGCTGATTTTGACCCGTTCAAAACGTGGACTGAATACATCAACCGTTTACTGGGTGTTGTACTCGGGTTTTTCATCACACTTCTTTTCGCTTTTTCATTTAAGCTTCGCCACACGGAACGAAATATACCGTGGTTCTGCGCAGGATTATTGGTTCTGATTCTTATTCAAGGTGGCGTCGGTGCACTTGTTGTTTCCACTCACCTGAAACCATTTCTCATCACGATTCACATGTTCCTCGCGATCCTTCTTCTCTTCGGACTTCTTTATCTTAGAAAATATTGCGATGACCTCGAAGATACGGCGATTGTTCAGCCGGTTGATGGAAAAGCACTTCTTATTTCTCAGGTGCTCGTCGGTATTACTTTTATTCAAATCCTCATGGGCACTCAAGTCAGACAGCAGGTTGATCATCTGACCCGCGATACCGGAACTTTTACTTACGATAATGTGGTAGAAGGGCTGAACTGGGTTTTCATCGTTCACCGTTCCTTCTCTCTCGTGATTGTTGGTCTGTTTCTATATCTCCTTTTGTATCTTCACCGCACACGCTTTAACCGCGCAGCTTTCTTCACAACACTTTTTGCATTCTTCTGTGTTCTTGCGAACGTGACGACAGGAATTGCTCTCAACTATTTCGACTTTCCTGCCAATGCTCAGCCACCACACCTTTTCTTCGGAGTGATGACCATCGGACTTCTGTATTCTTTGAAATTGAATCTGAAGGGAACTCTTCTCGATTAAGTTTTGAAGTTTCTTGATCTCGCGAACTCATACATAACGATTGATGCTGCCACTGCCACATTGAGACTTTCGACTTTTCCTATTTGCGGAATCTTAACGTACTTGATGGCCGGATAATGTTCTTTCTTAAAACTGAATCCCGATCCTTCATGCCCTAGCACAAACGCACTCTTCTCCGGAAAATTGATTTCATGAATGCCGAGCTCTGCCTCGGAATCAAAAGCGTAGAAGGTAAATCCATCAGCGAGATGTTTCTGATAACTCTCAATGAAAGTGTTCGTCATAGACCAGGGCACGCGCTTCATGCAGCCTTTGGCCGGCATAGGATCAAAAAACGGTGTTCCTACGACATCAACGCCCATGGCCCCGAATGCTTCAGCAGAGCGGATGATTTTCCCTATGTTAAAATCCACCTTCAGGTGATCGAGAATGACCACAAAGGGATAGGGCCCGGGTGTGGCCATCATTTTGTTCAGAAGGCGCTGCCGCTCATAGGTTTTTTGCATGTACTGACGCTTGTTCATGCGTTAATCTTATCTCATGATTGGACTTTTAGTCATCGCTCTAACTGTTGTTATGATTGTCACTCTCGTGCGGAATGCCCTTGTCGGCAAACAGCTGACCGCTGACGAAAACTTCCCCGGCACAATTGAGCTCTTAATTCCGATCACGACGCGTTCAGAGTTTTACATTGAACCCTGGATGGCAGCCTTGGAAACTCTGGGGGATCTCAAAGGTCGTCTTAAAATCCGTATTCTGATCGATGGTCATCATCCAGCGATGACGGCGTGGAATGAACTCTCCCGCAAACTCCCCTTCGTTGAACTTCACTCTTTCATCAACCGTCCGGTTGGTGTGTTTGTCGTTCCCTGGATGCTGAAAGAAATCTCATCGAAAGTGACAAGTGATGTTGTGATTATCGGGGATGCTGAACTCGTCCCATCTGAAGCAGCTTTCTCTTCGCTCTCCCATTACGTAACTCAGAAAGAGCGCGCCTATTTTGTTCTTCCCCAGACAGTGAGAGGAAATATTCTCGGTGAATCCGTAGCTCTCCTCAATCCGACTCTGGCCCTTGCAAGTGTGTTTGGATTCCGTCGTTTCAGAAACAATATCTCTCACCCGATGATGAGTATTGCTCAGGGCTGGCTCGGCATGCCCGCTTCTATGTTCCGTGAAATTGATTTCGGAAAGATCCGTGTCGCCTCATGGAAACAGGGTCTCGCTGAATTCTTTGATATGAATCACAAGTTCTTCGGTCTCGCTTACGGAGAAAAACATCTTCGTCGCTATTATCCGGAAGATCTCAAAGTTCAGATCTTTCAGATGAAAACTTATTGGGATGAACTCTGGATGTCGGGTGATCGCGCGGGCTTCTGGCTTTTTGTCGCCTGCCTTTTCATCTGGGTATTCCCTGTCCTCTTCTTCTTCACACATCCTTTTCAGGCCATCGGAAGCATCATGCTTCTTTCTCTTTACCGCTTTTTCTCGAAGATCGTATTCCAGGAATCATGGCGTGGAATTGCCCTTCACCTTTTCGGTGCTATCGTGTGGGCCGGAACTCTCGTCTGGTGGGTATTTACGTCAGTGAAAGATCGCTACGGATTCAGAGCAAGATCACAGTACTAATTCCAATTCCTACTACCACCGTAGACTTAAGCTCAAAACATTACAGATTCAAGAAACAGAAAAGCTCAGACCGAGACGTACGTTTAAGTACGTCGCAGGTCTTGAGCTTTGAATGTGCCGTAGAAGATGGAGTGTTTTCAGCTTAAGGAAGTACGAGTAATTGGCCGCCGACGTGTGCAGGGTGAAGATGGCATTTCATAGGAAATAAGCCGTCTTTCGCCGCTTTGAAAGTCACAACTTCCTTCACACCTTTTTTCACGTCTTTTCTCACGTCAAAATCAGGAATAAAGAAACCGTGAACACCAGACGGAACATTGTTGATGAGGGTGATTTCAACATCATCACCTTTCTTCACAATGATCGTTCCCGGAAGCCACTGCTTAACTCCGTCAGTCTCGTAGTTCACGAGGGTAATTTGTCTTTTTTCAGCGAGGGCCGAAACAGAGAAGGCCATAAGGGCCAGAATTGTAAGAAATTTCATATAGACTCCTTGGTTTAACTTTATGCGTATCCATTGTTAAACAGGTTCAAAAGCTTTACAATAGCCATATCAATTGAACGAAAGGATGAAACCATGGGTTACGGACGTAAGAGCCAGGCAGGCAAAATGCTTCGCAAAAAAAGTCAGGCTAAGAAGAAATCTAAAATCAAAGCGAAAATTGTTGCTGGTAAAGCAGCCAAGGCCGCTAAGAAGAAGTAATCAGAATTTAAGTGCTGGCATGAAAGGCCCAAGGGATACTTCTTTTGGGCCAATCACATGTAACAAGACACGCAATTTCTCTTCCAAAGACCCAGCTACCATAACCATCCGCTTCATGTTCGGATCATCCACCAAAAATACTGCACAGTAATTGATCAGAAGCTCAGGATCTTCCAGAGTCGAGGCAAAACTCTCTCGTTGAGAGATGTCCGGCAGAAAATGGTTCGCCCATCTTTCGAGCATAACTTTCAAACTTGTGAGCTCCATATCGAAGAGATCTTCTTCACGGATATTTTCTTCGATCGCGCGGTAGCGATAAATTTTATACGGGTTCTCACTTTCAAAATCCGTGAGTCTGCATTTCACTGCACCTGTAATATAAATATCAAGTCGACCATCAGGATAAGTAGAAAGAATATGTGGCATGCCAGCGACACAAATTTCTCCGCGATAATCTTCGAATTCATTAGTCGGAACAACCGCGATCGGAATCTGATAATCGATCGAGTCCTTGATCATCTGCCGGTAGCGCGCTTCAAAAATATGATAAGGAAGGGTGACCTTCTTAAATAATATCGAGTTCTGTAGTGGGAAGAGGAATACCTTGTTCTCCATGAAGAAAGCGTACTCCCGGGAAAGAGTCACCACAAGACTGCCATGGCCAAATCAGGGCCTAGTTTTTTCATGACTTACAAGACTATTACCCTTAGGAATTAAGACTTTGTAAAAAGTTCACCTGTTATTGAGGGGATCAATTTCCTGCTGTATTGTCCGCGCACTTCTCAACAGGCCCCATGAAGGATCATATGAAAAGACTTCTTGGAAAACTCATCCAGGCTATTGTCATCAGCACTATCGCACTAGTGGCGATCCTTAACTCTTCCGTCCAGAGTTCGAGAGAATCTAAATCCATTCCTGATCAGGCAGTCACTGTCGTCACTTCCGAATAGTTCACAAAATCCAGACAAAAGGAATTCCATGAACAGCTTTAAAAAAGCCGCTGTATCCTGTGCTCTTCTCGTAACAATGATCTCTCCATCCCGCGCTGCTGTCGGTGCTTCTTTCGCTGCTCCTATCGCAGTGGTTGCTGGCGTCGCTTGTATTGGTGTCAGTGCTGTCGGTGCTTACGGCGGATATCGTCTGATTAAAAAAGGCACAACTGCTATGACGGTAGCAGGTGTCGGTGTGATTCTTCTTTCAGTTGCCGGTGGATATTTTGGTCTTCTTCTTCTTGATGGTCAGCAGGAAGCAAAATTTGCTGAACTCTCTCTTGCAGACGCAAATGATCTCAACATCTCTCAAGGTGAACTCGCGATTTATAACTCAGAAATTGAACAGGTAAATGCGATTGCCCGCGAGATTGGATCAGAACTCAAAGCTCAGAATTCAGGCAGTGCTGAACTCGCTCGTGACCTCTGGATTGAGCTTGGAACTGAGCTTTCTCCTGAGACGATGAAAACGGTCATCGCGATCGCTCAACAGAAATAATTCTCAAAAAAAAGGCCACCGTAAGGTGGCCTTCTCATTACTTCTTTTTACTCATTTCGGAAGCCATCCGGAGAATCTCGGTACGCAAACCATTCATCGAATCACTCTTTGCTTTCAGTAATTCTTCGTTTGCATGAGACTTGATGGGAGGAGCTGTTTTCCGCTTCATACTCTCAGACTCAACCGCCATATAAAGATATTCATTACGGACATCCCAGAGAGCTGCTCTCGTGATGAAAAGCGCATCTGTCACTGTTCCCGGAACAAAAAGCGCCGGTAAGAGAAGGATATAGGAAATAGCAGCGGCATTTGTGTATTGATCGGTCGCACTCGTGCTCGAAATCATGAGAAGCGCGTCTGCTCCGTGATGAGCGGCCGCCAGACGGATGGATTTAAGATCCTGACCACCGACAACTGATTCATTGATCAGAAACACTTTCGAAACTTCGCCCGTTTTCTTCAGCTCTTCTTCGAGCTTGATGATGGATTCCTTATCCGCGGAATTCCAGCGAAGGTCCATGTTGGTGTGATTGTTATCAACAAAATAAACGCCGACCTTGAATGGCTTTGGCAGCTGCGGTTTGAGATCGAAGACTTTCTTAATCTCTTCATCCGTCACCACCTGGCGCTTTTCACCAGACTGAAGTTCCCTTCTCAGAGACTCCTTATTGAAACCCTTCGAAGAACAGGCCGAGGCCATAACCAGAACAAAGACCAGAGCGATAGTTTTCATGGGACCCTCTTAAATTTGTATCCCTCTATGATAAGAATACGCCTCGGGACCTGTCATCTTGAAAAAGGCACATATAAGCCTACATCTAAACCCCCGAAACCCTGTAATGATTACAAATTCTCCCCTGTGAATCCCCCGGCGATTTATGATTCGCCCATGAAACTCTTTGTGACGTTTTTCATTCTCGCATTCACGTCTTTTGCCTTCGCTGGCGAGATCGTTCTTCTTACGTCACTCAAGCTCAGTAACGGAAACGTTCGTCACCTGGAAAAGAAGTTCAACAAAACTTTCAAAAACTCCGGTCACGATCTCGTCATCCATCACCAGACAGATCCCAAAACTCTTTATCAGATCATGACTTCGGAAAACACTGAAGCCGTCATCTGGATTTCTCACGCGGCCGGAGAGCATGAACTGAAACCTGGCTTTAAGGCCGAAGACATCATCCTCGACAACTGGGGCAATGACGTAAAAAACTTCTTCACGCTCGTTCCCCGCAATCTGAAATTTCTTGGACTCGTAGGATGTCAGGCCCAGAAGATCGTGACGGAATTCCGCGATCGCGGAAACTTTGTTGCTCATCCCGATCTTCAGATCATGAGCTTTGATAAAAAAGTTCGCCTCTACTCAGCTTTCGATAAGACGGTAGAAGCTGCTGCAAAATTTCTCTCGATTCCAAAAACGCCGACAGCAGTCTCCCCTTCAACATTCATCGACATCAAACTCGAGCGCACAGCATTTGAAGAGTCACCATCACTTCAGGCAGGCTGGGCAGAAATCGGAGACCAAGTAATCGGTTACTTCGACGTAAACGATTCTCAACCAATCATCGAAGCTTCCATCGACGAAGCTATCCTCAACAAGATTGATAGAAAGAACATCAAATTCTTCCGCGCGAAAAGTGCAACGAGTGTTGATGAAAGCATGGGCGTCCTTGCGATTACCCCATCTCAAAACATCGGTTCATGGAAACTGTTCGCCAAAGACGGCCGTCCTATCGGGGGCCATGATCAGCAGCTCTACGTATATAAGAAGCCTTAATCCCCCGTCATTTCACGAGATTCCATACACTTCACTCATAATTCCTTACGGAAATTGTCACACGTTCTACTCAAGTTTGGCCTCAAGTAGCCGATAAATCATTACATAACGTTTTTATTTATCGAGGCCCACATGCTTTCACGAATCTTTGTATTCACTCTTCTCTTAAGCACAAACGTATTCGCTGCTGATGAATGTGAACCTGCGGTGATTGAACCTGGGGTGATTAGTTCGCTCGTAAGTGTTTCGACGAGACTGAATACGAGTTGTCCGAATCAATTAAACGTTGCGAGTTTTTGTACGGCGGTGGATTCGAAAGAAATAGAACCCAACCCTTCGCATGACAGTATTCTCTATCAATATCAAACAATGATTTTCAATGCTTCATGTGTAGTTCCAGGTGACTCAAATGCCTCGATACGATCAAAAGTTCAGAATTTCTGGAATCGTTATCATGATCGCTTGACTTGCAACATGGTTAACTTCAATCCACGCAATGGGAGTATACTGAAGCTTGCTGTCGCAAGACAGAGCGATGAATTTATCGATGACTCTATAACAGCATGGCAGGTTGGACTCAATCACATTGATTCAGTCGATAATGGAACTGTGTTAGATTATATCGAACAAAGAAAAACCAATGCTGGTCCTACATTCGCCAGGGCACTCCAACGGTACTATGACAGATTCAGAGCTGCTGGTGCTAAACATCGTAGAGAATTATGAAATTAATCTTACTAAGCTTATTTCTTTTAACAAACACGATGGCTGAGGAAGTCTGTGCACCTGTACCGGAAGAAGTGATTGCTGTTCTCACAACATTAAGTGTTCCCAATTGTCGTCAGACGCCAAGTATCACAGCAGGAGTGAGAGCTTCGAATGTCTCTCAGCAAAGACAAGCAACGAATCGCGATTCAAGGCCACTTCCCAATCCCGTTTGCGATAACTGCCGAGCAGATTTCCAAACCCGAGTCTCGGGTGCAGTTGATATAAATGTCGAAAAGAAGCGCGCGTTTTTTGATACCACATATAAAGAACTCGAAAAAGCAATGAGTTCTATTTTGATTGATACTGTTGCCTTACGTACAACCTATTCAACCAATTCTACTTTCCCAAAATCAGTCGCAGCTTGTAACAGTCGTTCAATTGAACAGGAACTTACTCGTTGTAATTCACCTTTTTTGAATGCATTTAAAGATAAAAATCTTTCCGCTCGTCTGGGTAATGAAGCAGCTGCTCTTCTAAGTTCGAATCAAACGGGGATTGCAGGAATTCTTGAAAGGTCACAGGAATCAAGAAGCTGTAATATTTCTGATGAGCTTGTTCAATCATTGAAGCCTCGAATGTTTGAAGAAATGATTTCGCCTGCAATCGTTCAATCAATTGCAAATGTAACAGCCACAACTCCTGCGGAACTTTCTGCGAACTTGAGAAATGCATTAGGTGAGAACTATGATGTTATTTCGAAACATCCTATTTTAAAAGAGATGATGAGAGATCCGCGATTGTTTCTTCAAACGTTTCAAACCTTGAGAACCCAAGCACCGAATCGATTAAAAGATGCTTTTAGAGCTGCGATTTATAATCCTTCCATGGGTAATCTTATTGATTCTTCCAATACTGCAAAATGCGAAAGCACGATTAAGACATTCAAAGATGCAATGTGCTCTCCTCAGTTAAAGAGTGGGAACTTTGCTCTTGGTCCCTTCTCAAATTTTGATAAATTCTTAGACAATGGTGAAGTAAGCGATAGTGATTTAACAATTAACGAAGGCCAATTGAAAGAGAACCTCGTTATGTTTGAATTCTGTAATGCTCCTCAACCTGCAGCTCTTTCTCTACAGCAAGTATTGTCTCAGATGAATAATTGGATTATTACAGATGATAGAAACTCATCTCTATCCGACTATGCGCCTACTAAATACAACCGCGATTTTGGTGATACCAAAGCCTCAATCTGCGGATACATGCCAGCAACAACCTGTCCTGATTCGGATGGCACTCAATGTGCTCTCTACAAACTTTATCGTAGAACGCTTGATACAAGCACACCCGAAGGTCGCCTCGCTGCTTCTCCAGACAGAGGGATGAACAATGTGATTCGTTCCTTAATTGGTGACGGAGCTGGAGTAACTACTCAATCAAGAGAAGTCCTGGTTCAGGCCGGAATTCTTCCTCAAGCAAATGGTCAACTTGTTGAACGTCCCGTTCCTCCGGAACGTCAGCCTGAATATCTCGCGAACGTTGCGAACGGAACAGTTAATCCATCTGCTCCGACGCCTACAGACGGTACACAAACAAACAGAAGACCTGGTCAGCAGCAGAGAGCTCAGCTTCAGAATCCAAATCCGCAAGGTGGACAGACGGCTGTTCAACCAGTAGCTGATAATCAATTGGCCTCAGCGGACGATACTGAACTTCAGCGCTTTCAGGATGGTCTTGATGATCGTTTGAGAAGAATTGAAGGACAGACTCCAACCCCAACACCTACTCCGCAGGTTCGTCGCCAGGTCGCTGCGAGACAGGATAACTCTGTTCGCAATCGTCCTCAGTCAGGAACAATTGCATCGGGTGCATTGCCAACAACGCCAACTCCAGTCGACACAATGATTCCTGATCGAACTGCACCATCTCCTTCTCCTGCCGGAGATGCACGTCTCGCTGCGGATAATTCACGTCAGACACTGGCACAACGTCAGGCGAACGCTGCAAGAGCAGAAATGGCGCTGAAAAATGGTGGCGGTGGAACCGTCGATGGATCTCGCGGTCCTGCAAGTGCTGAAGGACCTACTCCAACTGAAGCATCGACTGTAGCAATCACAATCAATGGTGATATTCCCGCTAATCTTGAACAGGTATTGAGAGGAACAGGAAGTCAGGGTTCAGATCTGCGCTCTCTTTTAGGAGCAAAACGTCCTTTTACATTCCAGCTCAATAATTCTTTGTTTGATGTGCGGATTACAAATGGCGTTTACTCAGTCGCATATCGCTCAGGTGATAATTCGCAACGTGCACTGGCCTCAACACTTCAAACTCTTTTTAATAATTCAATAAGAAGTAGTGAACGCACACCTGCTCGCGACACAACTCTCGAAGCTCTCCAAAATACAGTTCGTAATTAATTTTTCAATCCTCGTGAATCATGCTTTTATAAGCATCTTCACGGGGACATATGTACAAAAAAGCTCTCTCTTCCCTTTCAATTCTTTATTTCATGATGGGTTTTATTACCTGCCTGAACGATATCCTCGTTCCCTTCCTTAAAAAAACTTTTCACCTGGGTTACAGTGAAGCTTCCCTCGTCCAGGTAAGTTTCTTCGCGGCTTACGGCCTCACATCGATTCCTTCCAGCCGCCTGATTGAAAAGATTGGTTACCACAAAGGTATTATCGTCGGCTTTATCATGATGGCCGTCGGTTGCTTGCTCTTCATTCCTGCGACCATGCTGAGTGAGTATCACTGGTTCCTGTGCGCACTATTTGTCATCGCCAGCGGAATCGTCATGCTTCAGGTAGCGGCCAATCCTTTCGTGGCCCAGATTGGAGCACCCGAGACTGCTTCATCGCGACTCTCTTTAGTTCAGGCCTTCGTTTCTCTCGGAACATTCATCGCTCCGTTTTATGGAGCTGTGTTAATTTTAGGAAACAGCTCATCAGATATTTCCATTCTACGCCTTCCGTACATTCTGATTGCAGGTGCACTGATCGTAATCGCAGTTCTTATGTCGCAGCTTGATTTTCCGAATCCCACAGCATCCGTGGAACGCACGAGCTGGATGAGTGTTCTGAAAAACAAGAAAGTGATTCTGGGAATGATCGGAATATTTGTGTATGTCGGTGCAGAAGTTTCGATCGGAAGCTTTCTCGTAAATTATGTGATCAGCATGAGCCCTATGAAGCCCACAGAGGCGGCAAATCTCGTCGCCATCTACTGGGGAGGGGCCATGGCCGGACGTTTCCTCGGGATGTTTACGCTGAAAGAATTTCCACCGGGGAAAGTGCTGGTTGCTCACGCATTGATCGCGATCTCGCTCATTCTCATTTCGATTAATTCTCACGGGATGATTGCGATCTATACGATGATTCTGGTGGGATTCTGTAATTCGATTATGTTCCCTACGATCTTCACTCTCTCGATCAAGGGTTTAGAAAGTGGAACTCAGAAAGCGTCAGGATTACTTTCAACATCCATTCTGGGTGGCTCTCTCATTCCCCTCATCACGGGTCAGCTGGCAGACAAATGGGGACTTCGCCTTGCGATGTGCGTCCCCTTACTTTGTTATGTGTATATCTGGTTATTCGGCTGTGCGAACAGGCCTAAAGCACTTTCCACTGGAAAGATTTAGACGTTTTGTTGCCGACAATATCTTCCACAGTCACTTCTACTGAATGATCTCCCGGCTCGAGAGTCATTTGTCCGCGCGGTTTTGCCTGCGTGAAGTTCAGATTGAAATAGAATTTGCGACAGCTGTAATCGCCGCATGTCCCCTGCATATGGAAGTCTGAAATGTAATCAGTGTCGTTTGTGCCCGAAGGAAGGTTGATAAATTCCCAGACAGTCTTTTCTTCGCCGCCATCAATCTTCCACGCAATCTTATATGGTGGAAGGATAAATTTCTGGTGAAGAACAAGGTCACTCGCTTCAAGGTAAAGAGCGTGCGGGCCTCTCACTTCTTTGGCGTCAGTGGGCTTGTGATTCTTTGCAATTCCGATTTTCGTGATGACCGGAACAGCAGTATCCGGAAGTGGCTCCATCATGAGAAATGGATTGATGTATTTTCCATCAGCAGCAACGACGAGCATGTGAAGGTGGTGATAAACTTCGCCGAAGCTTGTAACGGGCCAGCGAACAACATTTCCAATGAGTGTTCCCGCTTTTACTTTTTCGCGCGTGCGGTAAGCATCCTGGATTTCTTTCGTGATTGTTTCTTTCGCCACATGGTGAAACTTCCAGACAAATCCTTCATCATCAAGAATTGCCACTTCCCAGTACATCGGATTACCCAAGATATAGTTCTGGATGTTCACGACTTTTCCGCCAGCTGGTGCGTACATCGGCTGGTCAATGTTAGAGCGGATATCAAGTCCATCATGCCAGTAAGGTGATCCACCATAATCCTGGTACGACTGCATATTGTGACCGATCGAGAGAAGCGGAAATGGCCATGGATGATTTCTCTGGCCGGTGAAGACTGCTGTTGCAAGCTTGTTTGCTTTCGTCACCGTGAGCCTTTCATGAGCGAAAGCAATCTGAGTGAGAAGAAGGAAGGCCATGATCAGTTTCATAATGTTCCTAGCTCAGGAAATCCTGATAAATTCTTGGTGGGAAAACTCCTGAGAGCTTGAGCCCTACTTTGAGTTCTCTTTTTTTCTTTCCATAATGTTGCTCAACTTCCGTCGCGATATACACAACTTCAGCGAGGATCGGATATTGAAGATCAATGTCCTGAAGGCGCGTGATCCAGAGGATGCGATTGTTCTTCATGTAAGCGCGGTTCTGCTCAGAAATGAGAAGACCGAGACCATAAGGAGATACATCGAAGACTTTTACCTGGATCTCGTTTCCGAGATCAGCCCCGATGGTGTTGAGAGATGGCTTGAGAGAGACATACTTCTCATCCTTCTCCATAAACTTGTGACGGGGATTTGATCTCAACTCGAGTGTCTTCATTTCTTTCGGAAGAAGAAAGGTCACAGAGTTTTGTGAGAGTTCAAATTCTGTCGCCTTGAAAAAACTTGAACGGTAATCAAGTTTCACAAAAAGAGGAAGATGAGGATCGAGTTTGTATTTTGTTCCGTCGAAATAAACCTGAAGTCCGCGTGTAACGAAATCAATTTCGAAGTGATGAATCTTGACGATATTTTTCCCGACCGTCATAGACTGCCATAGAAAATTATCCTGAAGCGCTGTTGCTTTCTGCAGAATGCGGAGAATTTCCCGGTATTCCATGCAGGACCTGAATGAATTCTGATCAATCATCCGACAAGTTTCCTTAATCAGGACGATTTTGACAAGAAAAGGAGATGTTTAACGCGAGTGGCCTTCTCTATCATGGAAGAGAGGTGGACCTATGAAACTCCCGATTCTTCTTTGCCTGTGTTTTGCTCTCATTTCTTCCTGCGGGCCCAAGAAAGTTGCTGTGAAGTACGCTGATACTTACATCGAAACTCAGGTCGAAAAACGCCTCCCCCTCTATGACTCTCAGGAAGAGGCCCTTTCAAAGGACATCGATAAATTCCTCAATGGGCACAAGGAAAAGGCCCGTCAGATCCTTCCGATCCTGGCCAAAGTTGATCTCGAGCGCCCCGCAAGCCTTGATGAGCAGTATCCGAAATTTTCTGAGACCTACCTCGATATCGCTTCCGACTTCTCTAAAATTCTTGCCCGCCACATGTCGGTCTTCGATAAAAAACAGCAGAAAGATTTCCTGAAAAAAATGCGCGAAGAAAACAATGATCTGTTCACCAAAGGTCGTAAGGAAAGACAGGAGAAAGTGGAATCCCGGGTTCGCTCTCTCTTGGGAACCGTGACCGATGATCAGAAAAAAATCCTGAAAGCGAATAGGAAAACTTTTGATGAACAGATTGTCGTTAGATCTGAAAGAAGATCGAAACTCCACACTGCTTTCAAGGATATTCTGGAACAGGAAATTTCTTCTGAGGCCAAGGAAAAACTCATTCACGAAGCCTTTATCGCCTATCAAAAAGAGTCCCTTTCAGACACCCGAAGCCTGACGATAGCGAAGGCCTTTATGCCCACTCTGAAGCCTATTCAGAAAGAGAATATCCGCGCCCGTCTGGGGGAACTCGAGGAAATTCTCACCTATTTCGTCGAGACCGTTTACTAACTTCGCGAAAATTTAGGTCCCTGACTACTTCCTTTACAGTCCCACCTTCTTACCCGGTCCCGGGTTTCGGATAAATCTTATTGATACTATCCAGGGATGAAATACCTTCTGGGTCTCCTCATTCTTTCGACATTTGCAGTTCACGCGGACACTGAGCTCCCGAACTGGAATTTTACAATTGAGACCACCGGAACAATTGGTCCGGAACAAAAATTTGAGTCTCTTGGAAAGACCATGATTCCGAGTGCTGATGTTGTTCTCGCTCCACATGGTGGATACGCTTTTTTGTGGAGAAAATACCAGGAAACATCGATTAACTCTGTCGTCTTCAGTGGAATCTGGGGACAGGCACAGGGATTCCAGCAATATCTGAAAGACGTAAAAGGAATTGAAGTTCCCCGCGAAGTGATCGCGATGAAGATGGGAATGGATATTGTTTTCAACTCTCATTCTGATCAGGAAGTTGTCGGAGCTTATCGCGAACTCGGACGAAATCTAAGTTTCGAGCAAAAGATCGCCTTTTCTTCCCAGCTCGGTGGAATTCTCTTTCAGGGATATGATTACGCCCGCCTTGATAATAATGAAGGTGTCGTCTCGATGAGAGACATGATTGAAGCAAGAAGAAATGGTCAGACCTCTGGCGTCTGCCGGGATATGTCTTTTGCTGTTGCCCAGTCTTTAAAAGAAATGGGAGCAACAGAAACTTTCATTGTTTCTTTCCAGACTGTTGGTGGGGGTCACACAACAGTGATTGTCCAGGATCCGAATGATTCACGGAAAACGTACACTCTCAATTACGATGCCGTAACGACTTCGGAAGGTGTTTCTTCTCTCTCTCATTTAAAACAGGATTCAAATAATCCTGGTCTCGGCATTGATTACCGGATTTATTCTGCTGATGGAAAACATCTGACAAGTCTTCCTACTCATCTCGGCGTGATGCTCGAAGAAATGGCCGGCGGAAATGTCTCAGATCTCGATCCCATGGCCCGCAGTGAGAATTCACTTCTCACGGCCGCACTTGAAAATAAAAACGGATTTCAGGCAGGAGCTTCTACCGGTTATACGCCGGACGGAGACCTCGTTGTTGCGGCCCACTCATCTTACTCCATTAACAATGACATTATTCCCGGCCGATATGCCATCGTTCTCTACAATGCCCGCGGACAGACTCATGACTGGGGATCGCGCGAGCAGACCGGATTCTATTTCTCCGCTCACCAGAGAATTTATTCTCCCGCTTTAAAGGTTTCTGCTCCAGGCGGAGAAGTCCGCATGCGGGTGATGGGGAAAGTTGATTTCACATCATTTTATGGAAAAGGTGACGTCCAGAACCTGAGTCAGGACTTCTGGGGAATCAGAAATAACTTCACTTACGGCGGCGGAAGCGAAATTACCTATGAAACAACCGGCGGCGGAACCCGCGTACAAGGATCACTTTCAGCAACTGGTGGCTTCGGAAAAGATGATATTCGTGACGAGCATTCTTACGGGACAGATTTCCGTGATGTCACAGCAGTCATCAGTCTCAACCAGAAAATCTCTCAGGGAATCGAAGGATTCGTAAAAGCAACTTTCATTCAAAGACGTGAAGAACTTGGTTCGCAGTCACGCCAGGAAGCCGGGATTAATTTTGATCTGAGAAATTACCGAGGTTCAGTTGTTGTAGGACACGAGGGTCAGGTTGCAGGTCCAACTCTCGCCTTTCTTCCGGGATCAACAGAAAAATATTTTGTGGAAGCTAATTATCGCACGGCTGGTGGATCAAGAATTTCCGGTGGAGTGTTTTGTGGAACAAGATCAACCAAGGACTGCGGAGTCCGCGTGAGTGGAACTTTTGTTCTTCCACTTGGCTGGGAAAACCGCATCTTCCGGAGAAGATAATGAAATTCCTCATCGCTTTTATTCTTTCGACTTTTGCCATGAATATTTATGCCCAGACTCAGCGTGCTTGCTCGACTGAAGAGGCCAACATTCTGAGAAGAACAAAATACCGTGCTGCCGTGGCGGTGGATCGTGTCGCCCGCGACCTCGATGCAAGACTTGCCCGCAATGATATGAGTTGGTCCGACTGGAGAAAACTTCACGTCTCAAAAATAGTTCTCAGCTGTGCGCGGGCGAAATTAGGAACTTTGAACTACGTCTGTGCCGACAACCTTCCTGATGGTCTTGCCGGCTACACAGTTCCTATCGTGACAAACAAGGTCTATATCGATTCCTTTTTCTTCACGTACGATCCCAACACGAGATTAAGAGAAGGACTTTTAGTTCACGAAGCAACTCATCACTGCGGAACCAACGATGGCGTGTATCTGAATCTGGGTGAAACTCCCCGTGATGCAGATTATGTCGGATGGCAGGTTATCGCAGACACTTACACCTACTGGATCGAAAACAGATTCTGCCTTCCGGGTGAATGTTAGGCCGCTTTTTTCGCCGAAACCGGTTTCAGAATATCGATCCGTTGTTTAAGATTCATCATTCCTGCCCACGGATCTTTCTTTCTCGACTTAATTTTCCTGAGAGCTTTATCCATCGTAAAGGCCTGCGGATCTTTGATGCGTTTTAATTCTGTCCATTCCACCGGAAGGGCCACAGCACTCAAAGCGCGCGCCCTCAAGGAATAGGGAACAACGGCCGTCGCACCATAACCATTTCTCAGGTAATCCACGAAGATCTTTTTCACTCTTAGCTTCTTCGACATATTGGCGACATACTTTTTGGGATTTCGTGAAACGAGTTCCAGGGCAAGACTCTGTGAAAATGATTTGATCTGATCCCAGTCATAAAGGGGCATCACGGGGATATGAACATGAAGTCCTTTTCCACCGGTAAGTTTCACGAAACTTTTCAGATTGAGATCTTCCAGAAGATCTCTTAGCTCAAAGGCCGCACTCACGACTTCATCCCACGGAACTCCCGGACCCGGATCAAAATCCATTACGATCTGATCAGGTGCCATGTAATTATCTTTATGAGAATTCCACGCGTGTATCTCAAAAGCATTCAGCTGCACGAGTTCAAGTAATCCTTCCTTCGAATCAATGGAGAGATAAGTTCCTGAACCACTATCCTCTTCCACTTCAAAAGTATGAAAGGAGTCCGGAATTTTACCGGTAAAGTGTTTCTGGAAAAAGCATGTCCCTTCAGATCCATTGGGACAGCGGACAAGTGACAATGGCCGGTCTTCCAGATAAGGAAGCATGACGGGTGCAACAGCAGAGTAAAAATCGGCAACATCCTGCTTCGTCTTTCCTTCTTTCTTAAACAGGATCTTATCCGGGGAAGAAATTTTCTTCGTGTCCTTCGCTTTTTCCATACCAATATCCTCCGCTGGCTTGTCTTCTCTGAGTCCCATAAAAACCGGATGTCTCAATATTCCCTCATTCGTCCATTGACCGAATGAAACCTCACAGACTTTTTCCGGCTCAACCCAGTGGGTGTCCGCGTTTTTGCCTTTGGGAGAATTGATCTCAAAAGGTGATTCTTTCTGCTCAATTGGTTTCAGAATTTTTTTGAGGTACTGAAGAGTCTTCTGATCAAATCCTGTTCCCACACGGCCGGCATATCTGAGTGAATCTTTTTCATAAACTCCCAGAAGAAGGGCCCCTATTCCTGTGCGACCACCCTGTGGATCGGTCCAGCCCCCAATCACGAATTCCTGTCGGGAAGTACACTTTACTTTCACCCAGAGATCATTTCTTCCGGAGTGATAGGGACTCGAAGCATCCTTACAGATAATTCCTTCCAGTTGGTGTTCGCAGGAAACCTGAAGAAATTCCTTCGGATCGGTTTCAAAATGATCACTATAAATAATATTTTTTGAAGATCCCTTCAGGACTTCTTTCAAAATGCTTTTTCTCTCAATGAGTGGCAAGGCCCTGAGGTCTTTTCCATCGAGATACATAATGTCGAAAATATAATATACAAGTCCGTTGTCTTTTTTGGACTTGAGGGAATTCTGAAGTCCCTGAAAATGACTTCTTCCCTCTTCATCAAGAGCGACAATTTCACCATCAAAAATGGCATTCGTGACAGAAAGCTTTTCCAGACTATGAAGAAGATGAGGAAAGGAATTACTCCAGTTAAGTCCGTTTCTGGTCCAGAGTGTACCCACCCCATTTTTGAGATGTCCCTGAATGCGGTAACCGTCAAATTTCATCTCATGAATCCACTCGCGATCATCGGCCGGTGGTTCAGTGACGAGCCTCGGGAGCTGGGGGGCAATGAAATCAGGCCACGGATCTTTCTCTATTAAGCGGCTTTTTTTTTTGGGAACCACTTTCACATCCTCTTTATGTTTTATGAGGAGCCAGTTCTTCTTTGTATTTGATCCTCTGAAATTTGTCCGGACCAGGACGAAATCCCCTTTGAGTTTCTTTCCTTTGAGAGTGAACTTGAGGTGACCTTTCTCGATGGCCTCAACCGGGTCACCCGTTTCTTCCAGGGCTTCCCATGTTCCGGAATCCCAGATGAACATTTCTCCACCACCGTATTCACCAGCAGGAATTGTCCCTTCGAACGTTTTATACTCCAGCGGGTGATCTTCGGTCTGAACCGCCAGCCTTTTATCTTTCGGATCCATTGAAGGCCCCTTCGGAACCGCCCAACTTTTCAGAACTCCTTCAAGCTCCAGTCTCAGATCCCAATGCAGATGGCTCGCATGATGTTCCTGAACGACAAAGGATAGTTTCTTTGACTGCGACTTTTTAATTTTCCCCGCAGGCTCTTTGGTGAGCTTGAAATCACGCTTTTTCTTATATTCTGCTAAGAGATTTTTCTTTGCCATTAGCTAGCCTTTTTCCGTGCTGTTTTTTTCTTATGAGCTGCCGGTGCTTTTGTCTTGGTGCGATTTTTCTTTTTTTCTTCCAGAGATTTTCTAAGAAGCGGCATCAGATCCACGACCCGTCCGGAATTCCCACCGGTGTCTTCTTTTATAAGATCACCGTAATCAATTTCTTTGGTTTCTCCAGCGTTGATTTTGAAGTTGATCACCTTCATCAGATCATCATTATAAGTATCCTTGTATTGTTCCGGATCCCATTTGGCCGTCATCCCTTCGATCAACTCTTCGGCCATCTTCAATTCTTTCGGATTAAATTTTGGTTTCGAAGTTCCTTTCAGGTAATCGACTTCATCCACCGAAAGAACTTCATGGGCAAAGCGGAGCATTTCCATCACGAGATAATCGCCCTTAGACATTATGGCCACGAGGTGCATTTTTGTTCTCATGACGACTTTGGCGACCGCTACTTTTTTTGTTTTCCTGAGAGCTTCAGCCAGGAGAAAATATCCTTTCTCACCGTTTTTCTGAGGCACCAGATAATAGGGTTTTTCAAAGAACATGAGATCGATATCTTCCATCTCCACAAAGTCCTGAATATCGATTGTCTGTGAAGCCTTGGGATTAGCGGCCTTAAAATCATCTTTCGTTACCAGAACATATTGTCCGGATTCGTACTCATACCCCTTCACAATACGTGGCCAGGGAACTTCTTTACCGTCCTTCGCACTTACCTTTTTGTATTTGATGGGAGAAAGATCTTTTTCATCGAGCATCTTGAAAGAAAGTTCGTGTCCCTCTTCCGCTTTCTGAACGGTGACAGGAATATTCAACAAACCAAAACTTACAGAACCTTTCCATATACTACCTGCCATATAACCAACTCCTTTGGACAATGGGCAACTTCACCAAAGTTATGATGACGAAAGAATTTCCATCACGCAATTTGCAGATGGTTCCAGTCAAAATTCCCCGCGCAAGAGATTTGCCCCGTCAGATGCCCCGTGAAGATGACGGATTCAGGACGTTAGCCGTGGCATTTGCCTTGCAAATTCTGTACGCCCATTTGAATGAAGGAATGTGTATGCAACTTCTCAAACCAAAAAATAAAATCAGATACGCTGTCGTAGGACTCGGCTATATCGCACAAACCGCTGTGCTTCCTGCATTCCGCAACGCCCGTAAAAACTCAAAACTTGTGGCATTAGTGTCAGGTGACAAGGAAAAGCTCCAGAAACTTGGGGATAAATACCGCATCGAAAAACGCTATCTTTATTCTGAGTTTGAAGACCTGATGAAGAGCGGCGAAGTTGATGCTGTGTACATCGCTACGCCTAATTTCCATCACCGGAATATCATGGAAACGGCTGCCCGCTACGGCGTTCACGTTCTCTGTGAAAAGCCCATGGCAGTCACAACGGAAGATTGTTACTCCATGATGAATGAAGCCGACAAAGGTGGCATTCAGTTCATGATCGCCTATCGCCTGCATTTCGAGGCCGCTAATCTTGAGGCCATCAAACGCGCTCAATCAAAGCGCATCGGTGACCTGAAAATATTCAATTCCGTTTTCACGATGCAGGTTAAAGACCAGAACAATATTCGTCTGGATGTTGTGGATCGTGGCGGTGGTCCTCTTTATGATATTGGCATTTATTGTATTAATGCCAGCCGGTATCTTTTCAAGTCCGAGCCTCTGGAAGTATTTGCAACAGCAACATCCACCAAGGATTCACGCTTTCGCAAGAATGATGAAACCATCAGTTGTATCATGAAATATCCTGAGGGAAGAGTCGCGAACTTCACTGTGAGTTTCGGAGCTTTCCCTTCGAGCGACTACGATCTCATCGGTACAAAAGGTCGCATTCGCCTGGAAAAAGGCT
Organism: Bdellovibrionota bacterium; assembly: GCA_040387275.1. GTDB lineage: Bacteria > Bdellovibrionota > Bacteriovoracia > Bacteriovoracales > Bacteriovoracaceae > Peredibacter. The sequence continues at coordinate 100,897 of JAZKDZ010000002.1, forward strand.
ATGACTACGCTTCAACTATGACCCTCAAGACTTATGAAGAGGGAAAAATTTTCAAGAAGAGATTCTCCAAGCGCGATCAATTTGCACCTGAACTCATTTATTTTTCAGACTGCATTCAGCGAAAAAAGAAAGTGGAACCGTCCGGCGAAGAAGGCTTGATGGATATCAAAATTATCGAGGCCCTCCTTCTTTCCATTGATCTTGGTTCCCCTATTACACTCGAAGAAATTCATAAACGTACCAGACCTGGCGAAAATCAGAAGATTACCCGCCCGGCGTTCCTGCAACCGAAGCTTATCAATGCCCGGGGCCCTGAAGGAAACAGACACTGACACACGGAGGTTATATGTTCGAAGGATTGTTTCATAAGAAGACAAAAACCCATACCGAGCTCGAAGCGATCAGAGAACTCTCTGGTACTCGTGCCGCTATCCTCGCCTGTGAAGGCTTTGAGGAATCTGAATTGTTCGAACCAAAAAAAGCTCTCGAAGCTGTCGGAGTCGACGTCACCATCATTTCCACGGAAGAGGGAAAAATCAGAAGCTGGACCGGCAAAAACTGGGGCCGCTCACTTGATGTTGATATGACTGTCCTCGATGCATTCGATCACGACTTTGATTTCCTGATTCTCCCGGGTGGAGTGATCAATCCGGACAAGCTCAGAAATAATCCGAATGCCGTTGCCTTCGTCCAGTCTTTCGTGAATAAGCGCCGTCCCATCGCGGCCATCTGCCACGGAGTTCAGACTCTGATTGAAACCGGTTATGTGAAAGGAAAAACTCTCACATCATGGTCTTCACTCAGAACAGATCTTCTGAACGCCGGTGCAAACTGGATTGATGAAGAAGTTGTGGTAGATCATCGTCTTATCACCAGCAGAAAACCGGCCGATCTTCCGGCCTTTAACAGTGTGATGATCAGAGAATTTATCGATTATCACATCACGCACACCATGCCGAACACAGAAAGCTACGTCGTTACTTTATAATCAGGGAGTTGATCATGAAGTCAGTGCTTCTCATTTTTCTTTTATCAGTCTCTCAGGGTGCAATGGCCACAGTTATTGAAATGGATGATGGTCCCGCAGAAAGTGTGATTGAAGTGTACGAAGAAATGCGGGAAGAGCAGCAGGAAACTTCTGACAATGGATGGATCCATGAGTTTGAAAAAGATTCTGTCGGTTCAGAGATGGACCACCTCTCAGGAGTGAAGAGAGCGGTCGTCGCACAAGAGGAAATGTAATCAGTGAACGTGATTAACGACTTCTGGTTTGGATTCCGGCTGGAATCTGACCGGAAGTCTTACGGTAAAGCGCGAACCGGTCTTCTCACCTGAAGTCACGTCAATCAATCCGTTATGGCCTTCCACAATCTGTTTCACAATGAAGAGACCAAGTCCGAGTCCGCTTACACTGTCGTTATTTCCGACTCTCTCGAAGCGATCAAAGATTGTTTTGAGCTTCTCCTCAGGAATTCCCTGACCGTGATCCTGGAATGAGAATTCCACCTGGCCGTCGATTTCCTGGAAATGAATCTGAATTTTCCCAGGTGCATACTTAATGGCATTAGTAAGAAGGTTAATGAAAACCTGCTCAATTCTCGTGCGATCCCAGAAGACGTTCAAATCTGATAGACCCGTCACTTCAACTTCACATTGAGACGTATCGATGATTTCCTTAAAGCGCTCCATGATTTCAGTCACCATGCTCTTAAGCGAAATATTATCGAATTTAAAGGTCAGTTTTCCTGACTGAATCCGCGAAACATCCAGCAGAACCTGTACAAGACTTATCAGTCGGTCAACTTGCTTGCAGGAAGCATCAACAGATCGTTTGAAACGATCCATTGGTAAAGCTGTTCCATCGTTAGTCATATCAAGAGTTTTCTTCGTCATCTGAAGCTGAAGCTTGAGACTGGTAATAGGAGTATTAAGCTCATGACTGGCTATCGAAAGGAAGTCATTTCTGATTTCAATCGCTTTCTGCGAAATTGAATAAAGACATGAGTTCTCATAGGCGAGTGCAATTCTTCGCGCCAATTCCTGTGCAAATTCTATGTCCCTCTCGCCATAGCGATTAAGATCATAAGAAGTAAAAGTGATTGATCCAATCGTCTTATCCCGTGCTCTCATCGGGACAATCAAAGCAGAACGATCTCCGAGTTCGTGAGCAAGTGAAATCCCTTCTTCGTCTCCGACCAGACGCTTTGAGATGATGTCGTTTACGGAAGAATAATAAATCGGGACGCCTGTCCGGAAAACACGGTTTCCTCCGAGAGCCTCGGAGTGGTTAAGAATTTTATTATGAAGAAGTAAGAACTTAGGCTCGAGAGCCGGATCACGGTGACGGTAGGAAATTGTCTCAAGTATATGGCCGTCATTTTCAATGTCGATCGTGCACCAATCTGCCACCGCAGGAATGGCGAGATCCAGGATGTTTTCAAGTGTTTTCTCAAAATCAAGGGATGAAACCAGAAGTTCTCCGGCACGGGAGAGAAATTTCTGTCTCTCTTCATCGCGCTTTCTTTCTTCAATATCAGTTGCTGTTCCCAGCCAGGTTTTTACTTCAGTCGGATGCTCGTATCTTTCCGGTTCTACCCGGATGAGATGCCAGCGATATTCCCCGTCAGCGCGGCGGATTCTACATTCAACATCAACAACACCATGAGTGACGTGCGGCTTAAAAATATCCATCAGACCTTGCTGATCATCAAGATGAATGGCTTCAGTCCACCCTTTACCAGATGAGACCGTAAGATTCTGGCCGGTGTATTCAAACCAAACTTTGTTGAAATATTCGTAATGACCGTCAGGAAGAAGACGGAAAACAATCTGAGGAATCGCGTCTGCGAGATACTGATAACGTCTTAAGCTTTTAATCTCGAGCTTATCGAGTGCCTGCGCGTATGTCTTAACTTCTGCTTCGTACAGTTTCTGTGCCTGTTCACGGATGAGAAGATTCTTCCGGTACATCTCGACGAAGATGGCGACCTTAGACTTCAGAATGAAAGGATCAAACGGCTTCAGGATGTAATCGATCGCTCCGACTCCATAACCCTGATAAACGTAGGCTTCGTCCTGGTTAATCGCCGACATGAAAATGATCGGGATATCGCGGGATTTTTCGCGGGTCTTGATCACCTGAGCGGTATCAAAACCATTCATGATCGGCATCTGAACATCCATGAGAATTACGGCGAAGTCATGATGAAGAAGCGCACGAAGCGCTTCATTCCCCGAGCTCGCCGGAACCACATTATAAGATGGGTCAGTGAGTACCGCCTGAATGGCCATTACGCCTTCAGGACGGTCATCAACAACCAGGATGTTCACAGTACGATTCATGAAAGAGTTAAACCTTTCTTCTCATTCATCCACTGATACATGGTTGCGAGGAGTTTATCGGTATCAACTGGTTTCGTAATATAGTCCGAAGCTCCTGCTTCCAGACATTTCTCACGGTCACCTTTCATTGCTTTCGCAGTGAGAGTGATGATCGGAAGTTCCCTGAATTTTTCCATTTTCCGGATTTCCTGAGTCGCCTCAATACCACCCATTTCCGGCATCATGATGTCCATAAGAACACAATCGACATCCGGATTTTCTCTGAGTTTCTCAAGACCAGTTTTCCCGTTATCAGCGTAGATGACTTCCATTCCTCTGCGCTCAAGGATCACTGTAATGGCGAAAATATTTCTCATATCATCATCCACAACGAGGACTTTCTTATCAGAGAAGTCAGCATTCTTAGGGAGTGAAGCGACTTGTGGCTCAATCGTAGCTGATTCAACTTCTACAACAGTTCCGTCACCCTGATAGCGGATCGGGAGTGTGAGAGTGAAGGTTGATCCCATTCCAGGCGTAGATTCCACTTCGATCGATCCACCGAGGAGTTTCGCGATCTGACGTGAAATTGTAAGACCAAGACCTGTACCGCCGTATTTACGGTTGGTCGTACCATCGGCCTGCTGGAAGGCTTCGAAGATAAGGCCTTGCTTCTCTTTCGGAATACCAATCCCTGTATCAGTTACAGAGAAGACAATCTGCTGCTTCTTCACACTGGTGTGAATTTTGAGAGTCACTTTCCCCTGCTCTGTGAACTTGAATGCGTTCGAGAGAAGGTTTTTCAGGATCTGCTGAACCCGTGTCACGTCAGTATTCACAACAGTTGCTGCAATTTCCGGAGTCGTATCGATTCCGAAAGTCAGAGACTTGTGGTTCGCAACAGGACGGAATGAATGCTCGAGATATTCGCAGATCTCCGGCACTTTCACATCTCTTGGAACGATAGGCATCTTACCAGCTTCCACTTTCGAGAGATCGAGGATCTCGTTAATGAGTGCAAGGAGGTCGCAACCAGATGAGTAAATGGTATTCGCGAATTTCACCTGCTCACCGCTCATATTGCTTTCTTTATTCTCAGAGAGCATTTTCGAAAGGATGAGGAGAGAGTTAAGCGGAGTACGAAGTTCGTGCGACATGTTCGCAAGGAACTCAGACTTATATTTCGAGATGAGAGAAAGCTGTTCAGCTTTTTCTTCAACCGAGTGAGAAGCAAGCTCAACTTCCTGGTTTTTAACTTCGAGGAGTTTCGCTTTTTCTTCAAGTTCTTTTGCCTGTGCTTCAAGTTCAGCATTCGATCTCTTGAGCTCAGAGAGAAGTTCTTCTGTTCTCATTGATGAAGCGATCATGTTGAGTACCACCCCGATGGATGTCATGAGCTGATCAAGGAAGTTAAGATAGTTCTGGCTGAACGGATGCATTGAAGCGAGTTCAATCACCGCTTTCACTTCACCTTCAAAGAGGATCGGGAGAACGATGATGTTTACCGGCTTAGATTCTCCAAGAGAAGAAGCGATCGCAATGTAGTCACTAGGAGCACGAGTAAGGAGAATTCTCTTCTTCTCATAAGCACACTGACCAACAAGTGATTCGCGCATTTTGTAAATATTCTGGAAGTTCTTTCTCTCAGTATAAGCGTAGCTTGCAATGAGATTCAGAGTCGTCGCATCTCCTTCACCGTCAGCAAGGAAGAATGTTCCCTGTTGAGCATCAATGAGTGGAGTAAGTTCCGACATGATCATCTGAGCAACTGAAGAAATAGAACGCTGACCCTGCATCATGCTCGCGAATTTCGCGAGGTTGGTTTTGAGCCAATCCTGCTCATGGTTCTTATCAGTTGTATCTTTCAGGTTTCCGATCATCTGGTTCAGGTTATCTTTCAGGGATGCAACTTCTCCCTGCGCTTCAACCGTAATTTTCTGCGAGAGATCTCCGCGTGTAACCGCAGTCGAAACTTCCGCAATCGCACGAATCTGAGTTGTGAGGTTACCAGCGAGCTGGTTCACGTTATCTGTCAGATCTTTCCATGTACCAGCAGCACCCGGAACTTTCGCCTGTCCGCCGAGCTTACCTTCGATACCCACTTCTCTTGCAGTCGTTGTTACCTGATCCGCGAAGATACGGAGTGTATCCGTCATGTTGTTAATTGTTTCTGCGAGAGCTGCCACTTCCCCTTTCGCTTCGAGTACGAATTTCTGCGAAAGATCTCCGTTAGCAACCGCGGTCACAACTTTCACGATACCGCGAACCTGAGTTGTGAGGTTTGATGCCATGAAGTTCACGTTGTCGGTGAGATCTTTCCAGGTACCAGCAACACCCGGCACGTTGGCCTGAGCTCCCAGTTTTCCTTCGATACCCACTTCGCGTGCTACTGTTGTCACCTGATCCGCAAATGTACGGAGTGTATCCGTCATGTTGTTAATCGTTTCTGCAAGTGCGGCCACTTCCCCTTTCGCTTCGAGTACGAACTTCTGCGAAAGATCTCCGTTTGCTACCGCGGTCACAACTTTAACGATACCGCGAACCTGTTTCGTGAGGTTTGATGCCATGAAATTCACGTTATCCGTGAGATCTTTCCATGTACCAGAAACCCCGCGTACATCCGCCTGACCACCGAGACGACCTTCTGTACCCACTTCTTTCGCAACCCGAGTAACCTCGGCAGCGAATGAGTTCAGCTGATCCACCATGGTGTTAATTGTATTTTTAAGTTCGAGGATCTCGCCTTTCGCCTCAACCGTAATCTTCTGTGAAAGATCTCCTTCCGCAACCGCTGTTGTCACCTTAGCGATGTTACGAACCTGGTTAGTTAAGTTAGAGGCAAGCGAGTTCACGTTATCTGTCAGATCTTTCCATGTACCGGAAACACCTTTCACTTCCGCCTGACCACCGAGACGTCCTTCAGTACCCACTTCCTTCGCCACACGAGTAACCTCTGCAGCAAATGAGTTGAGCTGATCCACCATCACGTTGATCGTATTTTTGAGCTCGAGGATTTCGCCTTTCGCTTCCACTGTAATTTTCTGTGATAAGTCACCTTTCGCAACCGCTGTCGTCACCTTAGCGATGTTACGAACCTGATCGGTGAGGTTACCTGCGAGAACGTTCACGTTATCTGTGAGATCTTTCCACGTACCAGAAACTCCGCGCACATCGGCCTGACCACCAAGTTTCCCTTCTGTACCCACTTCCTTCGCCACACGAGTAACCTCTGCCGCGAATCCGTTGAGCTGATCCACCATGACGTTAATTGTGTTTTTGAGTTCGTAGATCTCGCCTTTCGCATCAACCGTAATTTTCTGAGACAAATCTCCGTTCGCAACCGCTGTTGTCACCTTCGCGATGTTACGAACCTGGTTGGTTAAGTTAGATGCCAGACCGTTCACGTTATCGGTGAGATCTTTCCATGTACCAGACACACCTTTCACGTCTGCCTGACCACCGAGACGACCTTCAGTACCCACTTCTTTCGCAACCCGAGTTACCTCTCCTGCGAATGTGTTGAGCTGATCCACCATCGTGTTAATTGTATTCTTGAGCTCGAGGATCTCGCCTTTTGCATCAACCGTAATCTTCTGTGACAAATCTCCCTTCGCAACCGCGGTCGTCACTTTAGCGATGTTACGAACCTGATCGGTGAGGTTTCTTGCGAGACCGTTCACGTTATCTGTCAGATCTTTCCATGTACCGGAAACACCTTTCACTTCTGCCTGACCACCCAGTTTCCCTTCTGTACCCACTTCTTTCGCAACCCGTGTAACCTCTGCTGCGAATGAGTTCAGCTGATCCACCATGACGTTGATCGTATTCTTCAACTCGAAGATTTCACCTTTGGCGTCAACCGTAATTTTCTGCGAGAGATCTCCGAGAGCAACCGCTGTTGTCACTTTAGCGATGTTACGAACCTGTGCAGTCAAGTTAGCAGCAAGACCGTTCACGTTGTCGGTGAGATCTTTCCACGTACCCGAAACACCTTTCACTTCGGCCTGACCACCGAGTTTTCCTTCTGTACCCACTTCCTTAGCAACACGAGTAACCTCTGCTGCGAATGAGTTCAGCTGATCCACCATGACGTTGATCGTATTCTTGAGCTCGAGGATCTCTCCTTTTGCATCAACCGTAATTTTCTGTGACAAATCGCCTTTAGCAACCGCTGTGGTCACTTTAGCAATGTTACGAACCTGAGCAGTGAGGTTACCCGCCAGACCGTTCACGTTATCGGTAAGATCTTTCCATGTACCAGACACACCTTTTACATCTGCCTGACCACCGAGTTTTCCTTCAGAGCCCACTTCTTTCGCCACACGAGTAACCTCGGCAGAGAATGAACGAAGTGTATCCACCATCGTATTAATCGTGTTTTTCAACTCGAGGATTTCTCCGCGGGCATCAACCGTAATCTTCTGAGACAAATCTCCGTTAGCAACCGCAGTTGTCACTTTGGCGATGTTACGAACCTGAGCAGTGAGGTTGTTAGCGAGACCGTTCACGTTATCGGTGAGATCTTTCCACGTACCCGACACCCCTTTCACGTCCGCCTGACCACCAAGACGACCTTCTGTACCCACGTCTTTCGCAACTCGAGTAACCTCGGCCGCGAATGAGTTGAGTGTATCCACCATCGTGTTAATCGTATTTTTCAGCTCGTAAATTTCTCCGCGGGCATCAACGGTAATTTTCTGGGACAAATCTCCCTTAGCAACCGCCGTTGTCACTTTGGCGATGTTACGTACCTGCGCCGTCAAGTTACCCGCGAGCGAGTTCACGTTATCGGTCAAATCTTTCCAGGTACCACTCACCCCTTTCACGTCCGCCTGACCACCAAGCTTCCCTTCTGTACCCACTTCTTTTGCCACCCGGGTAACCTCGGATGCGAATGAGTTCAGTGTATCCACCATCACGTTAACCGTTTGACCGATTCGCGCGAACTCACCTTTCAGTGGCTGGCCTTCAATTTCCATCGTCATTTTCTGGGAGAGATCTCCCTTCGCCACCGCTGTAATAACCCGCGCGGCTTCTGTTGTCGGCTGAACCAGATCGGTAATAAGTGTGTTTACTGAATCAACATTGATCCACCAGGCACCTTTCACTGAACCAAGCGAAACCCGCTCGGTCATCTTTCCTTCTTTCCCTACGATCTTACCCACGCGGACAAACTCGTTAGAAAGGTTGGCATTGATTTCGTTAATGTCATTAAGTACTTCGGCGATATCTCCGACGATCCCTTCATTGTTCATCGGAAGACGAACAGAGAAGTCACCTGAACGGATAGCTTTCACCATCTGTAAAACTTGTCTTAACTGATCTTTCTCAGATTGAGTGCGCATACCACCAGCAGGATTTCTGACGTCCATCTCGTAGTAAGGAGGTTGATGAGTGATGGAGGAGTGCCCATTACCATTACTGTTTCCATTGCTGATTTTTTCAGCAGCAGCAGAAACTTCCTTCTTCTTTACTGCTGATTTTTTTTCAACAGGTGGAGCGGTATGACGTGGAGTTTTTGATGCAGATGACTTTTCCTTCACAATTTTCTCCTTAAAGAAAAATTTGAATTTTACTGTCGCGTATGTTTTATAAGAAAAATAATTATTAACGTTTTGTTGTTGTAATGTTCTACGCGACGTCCGACAAGAGTGAAAAACGTTAAATACTCTTACGAATTTTTTCAGAAAGCGAGTTAAGTTGGCTACCTCAAGGCTACCTATAGATATTAAAGAGCTGTTAACAAACCACATCGATTCCGTGGGGCAGCTGGAAGTTTTACTGATGTTTTTCAATCAGCCGGATCGTACGTGGAATCCATCCACCATGAGCCAGGAACTGCGCAGTCACGAAACAATTGTCCGCCAGCAGATGGAAAAATTAGCGACGAGTGGATTTCTCAAGGCGGACATTCACGCAAATTACACTTATTCACCAACTCCCGAGCTTGCCGAAAAAGTCGAGAACCTCAATCGCACTTACCGGGAAATGTCGGTCGCAGTGATTGCTTTTATTTACGAAAAACCAACAGACAAATTGAAAGGCTTCGCTGACGCCTTCAAGATCAAAAAGGATTAATATGGCCGCGGTTGTTTACATCTCCTGCGCATTTCTGAGTTTTGCCTGTGCTTATCTTCTCTATCGGGGATACACACAGAATAAATTCCGACTTCTCTTCTGGTCGAGCCTGGGTTTCCTGGGATTTGCTGTGAACAATGTCATTCTTTTTATGGACAGGTATGTGATTCACGATCATGACCTTTCAGTGATCCGGACGATTCCCGCATTCATCGGCATGATCGTGCTCGTCTACGGGCTGATCTCGGAAACGGTTTAGGAGACTATATGTACCAATTTCTTTCTGGTGCCATCATGCTCGCCTGTCTTACGGCAGGTTATTTTTTCTTCCGCTTCTATCGGAAAACGACCGATTCATTTTTCCTCTGGTTTGCGAATGCATTCTGGATGCTCGCTCTGGAACGTGCCGTGCTGGGATGGGTTGGCAGGGAGCAGGAACCCCAACCTGAAATTTACCTCATTCGTCTGACAGCATTTCTCTTGATACTCATGGCCATCATCAGAAAAAACCGGAACGCTTAGTTGATTGGCGCTCAATGTTTTCCTTATCATTAAGGAAGACAAAGGAGTGTCACATGAATGAAGACCTGATCAGACTTGCCGAGGCCATTAAAGACATCCAATTCACGATGTTGAGCACGATTAGCGAAGACGGAAATATTGTATCCCGCCCGATGGCCACCCAGAAAATTGAGACAAAAAATTTCGACGGGAAAATCTGGTTTTTCACCGATATCAATTCACCAAAAGTTTTTAACATTGCAAATGATCAGCACGTGAATCTTGCGTACGCGAGTCCTTCAGACCAGAAATACATTTCTGTCTGTGGAACTGCCCGCACGAGTACTGATAAAAACAAGATGAAAGAACTCTGGACTCCGGCAATGAAGGCCTGGTTTCCGGAAGGCATTGATGATCCGAATATTTCACTCATCTGTGTTGATGTGGAGACAGCTGAACTCTGGGATGCTCCACCATCAAAAGTTGTTCAGCTTGCAGGAATGGCGAAGGCCATGGCAACCGGCAAACGCTACGAAGGTGAGAAACATCAGCATCATATCGATGTAAGAGGACACCACTAATGATTCTTTTTAAGAAAAACGCTTTGAAAAATAAAATCCAACATTACAAATGCCTCCTCGCAGACTTTCTCGATCAGAAGAAGAAAATGGAAGAAGACAAAAAGGTCGATGAGGCAAGTTTAGAAAGTATGGACGCGAGTGATCCTCCGGCGCATATTTCTAAAAGCACGGAAGACAAAGTCCTGCACTAAGCGCAGTCAGGACAAGTGGCCTGAAAATCCAGCCGATGATGGATCCCCGAGTAGCCCTTCTTTTTCAGCCATGCTTCGAATTTCGGAGGAATGCAGAAAGGAACGACCATGATCTTCTTACAGACCGTACACATCACATGGTGATGATGATCGTGAGTGAGACAGGCATATTCGTAACGGGTGAATCCTTCCCCTAAATTGATTTGTGAAAGCACTCCGGATTCTGAAAGTTTTTTCAGGGTCCGGAACAGGCTCGCCTGATCATACTCAATCCCCTTCATTTTCTTTCCGATCTCTTCCACTGACATGGGCCCATGATGCTTTTTCAGCACAAGGATGAGCTTTTCCCTGAGAGGAGTGGCCTTGAGACCTTTCTGGTGCAGGATATCACGGATATTATCGTGGTGCGTATGCATGAAAAGCACACTATCAGGGTGAAGATTTCTCGACAAGACTTCTCTGCCTCTTTAAAATCTAAAAGCAACTCACTTGCATTTATCTAAAACGGACTCTCCATGAAGAAGTATCTCTTTCTTTTATCTATTCCCCTTCTGGCCCAAGCTCATACAGAAAAGCTGGAAGTGATTGAAGTCACCCATGGCAGAGAAGAGAGCTCGCTCTCCTCTTTTATTCCCTCTGCTTCGGTGATGAAAGAAAAAGAGATCCTGAAAAGAAGAGAATCTTCTCTCGGTGATACGCTGAAAAATGAAGTGGGAATTCAGACGACCAGTTTTGGCCCGTCTTCCGGTCGTCCCATCATCCGTGGTCTGGATGGAAACAGAATTCGTGTTCTCCAGAATGGACTGGGAACACTCGATGCCTCTTCACAAAGTCTTGATCACGCCATTCCGATTGATACCCTCACGATAGATAAAGTTGAAATTGTCCGCGGTCCTATGAGCCTTCTGTATGGTTCAAGTGCAGTTGGTGGAGTTGTGAATATTGTGAATAACCGCATTCACCGCGAATATTTTGACGGAGCAGTTTCACAATTCGATGTTCGCGGGGAAACAGTCAATAACAGTCTCTCTCTTAGTAACAGAATCGATTACGGAAAAAACAAGTGGATGTTCCATTTTGATGGATCTGTTCAGAATATGGGTGACCAGGAAATTCCGGGATACGCGAGATCAGAAAGACTGAGAAGCCGCGCTCCCATGAGTCCTGAGCCCAAAGATAAAATCCCCAACACTTTCAGTAAGCAGAATTCTTTTGCCGTTGGTGCTTCCAAAATTTTCAGCCGCGGTCATGCAGGGTTCTCTTATTACCGCTTTGATAATGACTATGGATCAATTACTGATCCGGAAGTCATGATCCGCATGGTTCAGAACCGGATTGAATTTTCTTCTGAATACAAACCGGAAGAAGGGGCCGTGAAATCCATGCGTCTCCGTTCGGCACAGAGTTTTTATCGTCACGAGGAATTTGAAGGTGACACGGTCGGAACGACATTCAGAAATGGCGGCAATGAATCCCGTCTGGAATTTCATACGGAGTCGGGAAAACTCTCAGGAGTGACTGGTCTTCAGACTCAGCTCAATACTTTCCGCGCTGCTGGAGATGAAGCCTTCCTACCAGCTTCTGAAAATATGGCGCTTGCACTCTTCTCTCTTCAAAAGCTCGCCGTCACAGAAAAAGATACTGTGGAATTTGGCGCGCGACTTGAGGACAACACGATCAAGAAAAGATCATCTGCCAATTTCGGAAAAAGTGACGAACATAATTTTGTGGGTCTCAATGGCTCACTCGGATACCAGCATGCTTACACAAAAGAATATTCCTTAAACGGATCTTTCTCGTACACGGAGCGAGCTCCATCCTTCCAGGAAATCCATGCTAACGGTGCTCACATTGCCACCGGCCAGTTTGAACGCGGTGATACGGGTCTGAAAAAAGAAAAAGCTCAGGCGTTTGAACTCTCCTTCAAAAAAGATTCTCCTTCTTCGTTCCTCACTGTCTCCACATACGCCCAGTGGTTTAAGGATTACATTGTCCTCCTTCCAACTGCTGTGACAGATGCCGGCTCAGGATTCCTCGTGAATGAATACGAGCAGGAAAACGCCATTATTTACGGAGCGGAACTCGACTCACGTGAAGAAATCACCCACGCGTTCATGGGTGGCAGCTGGTGGTGGATTACCAAGGCCGATGCAACCAGAGGAAAAGGACGAGCTGGCCGCGATCTTCCGCGGATGCCGGCGCCACGACTCACTTTCGGAGTGGAATACCAGCGTGATCAATGGGATTTTGATCTCGAGGCCCAGCATTATTTTGATCAGACTCATCGCTCGGATGAAGAACTGAAGACTGATGCTTTTACGATGGTGAATTTCGGTGTGATGTATGAGCTTCCGAAAGAGATGCAGAACTATCGTTTTTATTTCCGGGTAAAGAACATCACCGACGAAGAAGGAAGACTTTCCACTTCGTTTGTCAAAGATGTAGCACCGATGCCAGGAAGAAACTTCCTGGCAGGTGTACAAGCACTGTTTTAATTATTCGAGCATAGCTTCAACGGAAGCGGCTTCAGTCGCACCGGTCGTATCAACTGAATCCTGAATTTCAGTTGATGTGGCCGTTGGTTGCTCCTGATCACCCTGATCCTGTTGTTGTTGCTGTTGTTGTTGCTGCTGCTGCTGTTGCTGTTGCTGTTGCTGTTGCTGTTGCTGCTGCTGCTGTTGTTGCTGCTGCTGTTGTTGCTGCTGCTGCTGCTGCTGTTGTTGTTGTTGCTGCTGCTGCTGCTGGCCCTGACCTTCCTGATCATCTTCTCCGCCACCCGTCTGAGGAGTGACTTCCTCTTTCATGATGGTTCCGCAAAGAACCGGCATGGTTTCATGCTGATCATCAGTCCCGAGACCTTTCACTGTTTCTGGCAGAGTTTCTGATTCTGCAATCCCATGAATCAGCACGATTTTTCCGGTGAGATCCTGGTCACCGAGAACAGTCTGTTCAGCTGATTGTGAATAGAGATAATTTCCTGAGACATCGGAAGTCGGATAGCCATCTGCTCCAGCCTCAGCTGAGGAAAGATCTCCATCCAGTGCGACGACTGAATTTGCATCAGTGGCCCCACTTTCAGAGCCGTCAACAATTCCATCTGTATTCACATCACCGCTTTCAACCGGACAACTGCCGGATCTGATTGCCTGAATGTGGGCCACTTCCTTGAGGCCTGACGTTTCGATTTCTGCAATTAATCTTCCACCTTCAATTTTAAAACTCGCCTCACCACTGGCCGAACCAAAACGGGAATTCACAGATGTGAGTGAAGCTTTCCACGAATCTCCATCGGCGAGGTTGTCGGCCTTGGCATTTCCTCTGGCGGGACTGACACTTGTTCCCACTCCATTACAGGCAGAGAACGCGATGAGTGAGAGACCCATGACGAATGCGCTGCTTTTCTTTCCATAAATATTTTTCTTCATATCTGCTCCTTGATGAACCTGCCCTCTGTGAGCAAATGCCCGGCCGGCCGAACTCTCATAAAAGCGACCTCATCGGTTTCTTGCCGGAGCGCCGGGGGAATGGTGACTCATCAAAAAGTTTGATTAAAAAACTTGGTCTTATTATGATGTTGGGATGAGTAAATCGTGGATGCTATTGATTGTTGCAGGTCTCTTTGAATGCGCGTGGGCGGTGGGCCTCAAATACACGGAAGGTTTTACGAAACTTATTCCGACGGTATTTACGATCACGACACTCTCCATTTCCATGTTTCTCCTCGCGAAAGCAAGCCGTGATCTTCCGATCGGAACGGCCTATGCCGTCTGGGTGGGAATCGGGGCACTTGGTGCCGCCATTCTGGGAATTTTTCTTTTTCGCGAACAGGTTACACCAGCGAGAATTTTCTTCCTGATTCTCCTTCTTGCCTCGATAATTGGATTAAAGGTAACTTCCGCATGAAAAACTGGTCCTATCTGAATCCTGGTGACGTGATTGATGTCATCGCTCCCGCTTCACCTTGTCCTCGTGAGAGTCTGGAGGCCGGTGTGAAATGGATTGAAGATCAGGGTTATGTGGCCCGCGTTCCGGAAAATATTATTCAGGGTGATGTTTTCTTTGCGGCCCCGCTCAAGATGCAACTTGAGATGATGAAAGAAGCTGTCTACTCAGATTCAAAAATGCTCTGGTCCCTGCGTGGTGGATACGGAAGCATGCGCCTCATCCCCTTCATGGAAAAATGGAAAGTTCCGAAACAAACAAAACTCTTCATGGGCTTCAGTGATGTCACCGCTCTTCATTTATTTTTCGGACAAAGATGGGGATGGCCCACCATCCATGGAAAAAATGTCAGCGGGATGACTCTCGAAAAAAATACAGCAGACAGAAAAGAGATCGCAAAGATTCTTGCAGGAAAAAAAGAAGTTCTGGAATTTAAATCTTTGAAGCCTCTCAATGATCTCGCGAAAAAAAATGCTCGGATTACCGGGAAAATGACCGGTGGGAATCTGAAACTTCTGCAGACCTCAATCGGCACGAAATGGGAATTGAATGCGAAAGGTTCCATCCTTTTCCTCGAGGATATCGGCGAGCGAGGCTATGCCATCGACCGGATGCTCGAGCAACTCTGGCAGGCCGGAATTATTCATTCTGGTCTGAAGGCCCTCGTTCTCGGAGATTTTATTGAGGGCGAGGAGAAAAATGGAAACGATCTGACAGGGGTGGCCCTTAAGAGATTTGCCGAAAAGTCTCCTTATCCCGTCTTTAAAGGCCTGAAATGCGGCCATGGCGACATTAATTTCTCCCTTCCCCTCCATACGACTGCAGTCATTTCCGGCAGAACTTTGACAGTCCCGACAGGCGGACTTTCCCTCTGAAAATTGGGCCTCCGGCCCTGTTGACTAGCCATGGTAATTTGATAGAAATAAACCGCAATTTAAGTGAAGGGCGATTACCCGTTTAAAGAGCGAGCTCCGGCCTCTTAGCCGGCTTTTTTGGAGTCAATTTATGACAACAAAAGGTCCTATTACTCAATTCATGAACCACCACTACCGTCACTTCAACGCTGCTGCGATGATGGACGCTGTGAAAGGTTACGAGACTCACATTACTGCCGGCGGAAAAATGATGGTGACACTCGCTGGTGCGATGTCTACTGCGGAACTCGGAATCTCTCTTGCTGAAATGATCAGAAACGGAAAAGTTCACGCGATTTCGTGTACTGGTGCCAACCTTGAAGAAGATATCTACAACCTCGTTGCTCATGAGCATTATGAGCGTATTCCTGACTGGAGAGCGCTCACAAAACAAGCTGAGCAGGATCTTTACGACAGACATCTCAATCGCGTAACGGATACTTGTATTCCGGAAGAAGCAGCGATGAGAAAAATCTGGTCGATCATGGCCAATGAATGGCAGGAAGCTGAAGCGAAGAATGAACGTTGTTTCCCGCACGAGTTTTTCTACCGTGCTCTCCTCAAGGGAAAATTCAAAGAGCATTACCAGATCGATCCAAAAAATTCTTGGATGCTTGCTGCTGCTGAAAAAAATATTCCGATGGTTGTTCCAGGTTGGGAAGATTCTACTCTTGGAAATATGTACGCTTCATTCTGCATGCGCGGAGAAGTGAAGAACGTTCACACTGTGAAAACAGGAATTGAATACATGACGTCACTCGCTGAGTGGTACATGAAAACGGCCGAGACAAGTTCAATCGGTTTCTTCCAGATCGGGGGCGGTATCGCTGGTGACTTCCCGATTTGTGTTGTTCCGATGATCCGTCAGGATCTTGAGAAAACTGATATTCGTCTTTGGGGTTATTTCTGTCAGATTTCTGATTCAACAACTTCATACGGTTCTTACTCGGGCGCAGTTCCGAATGAGAAAATCACATGGGGTAAACTTTCTCAGAATACTCCGAGCTTTATTGTTGAGTCGGATGCAACGATCGTTGCTCCTCTCATGTTTGCTCACATCCTGGGTTGGTAGTTTCAGTTAAAATGCATTTCCTAAGGCCGGCGCAAGTCGGCCTTTTTTATTGGGTTTTTGCCAATATTCTGTGCGATCTAAGGTGTTGATCCCCTCTCACGCTCTTCTAAACAGGGCAATTATTGCCTTTTGAAAGTGCCTAGAAACATCATTATATTCACTCACTTATCACTACTATCCAATTTAGTCCTAAGATTAACTTCAATTGCGAAGGTTCTCTGAACAATGGGACCTAAAATGCCGAATAGTCATTAGATAAAGGGAAGTGTGTTGAAGGTATTAACGATTCTCCTCATTATGATGTTTGCAGTAGGCTGCCAGGTCAAGGGAGGAGCAGCCGCGGGCGGCGGTATTATTTCAGGCCACATCCCGGTTGATAATTCCTTTACTCTCACAACTCCGAATAACGTCACATACGCTGCCGGACAAACGATTCCCCTCTACCTCACATTTCCAAGTAACGTCGTTGTCACAGGCACTCCGTATCTTTCGGTTACGATCGGAAGTTCAACTGTGCAGGCAAACTTCACTTCTGTTTCTTCCAACGTTCTCACTTTCAGTTACACGGTCGGAGCACTTGATCTTGATACGGATGGTATCAGTGTTGCCGCGAACGTTGTCCTGAACGGCGGAACGTTGAAATATAATTTAACTGACGACTGTGCACTCGGAATTGTTGTTCCATCCCTCACAACTGTAAAAGTGAATGGCCCGGCCGGTTCAGCTCCGGTTGCAGCAAATATCACACCTCCCAATTTTAACGAAGATACTTCCAGCACAATCACTCTTTCCTATACTGACGCTGACAGTGACCTCGCTACAAGCTGTAACATCTCAGGACTTTCAAAAGTGACTGTGACTTCGGCCTGCGCATGTGCCGCCGGTGTTTGTACTGTAGGGGTAACTGGTGCTTTAAACCAGAACGGTCTGGCAGGGTTTTCTTATACTGTGACTGCAGGGGGGAATGCTTCGAACACTGCTGTCGCCTCTTTCACTCTGACTCCAGTAGCGGATGTTCCGGTAGCTGCGAACATCACTCCAGCAGCTTTCAATGAAGACACTCAGAGTATTATCACTCTTTCTTATACTGATGGTGACGGAGATCTCGCCACAACATGTTCAACTGCAGCTCTCACGAACGTAACTGTTACCCAGGCGTGTGCTTGTGCTGCCGGTGTTTGTACGGTTGGTGTCACCGGGACAGCAAATTACTCTGGTGCCGCGAGTTTCACATATACAGTCACAGCTAATGCTCAGGTATCAAACTCAGCAACAGCGACCCTTGCGATTACTTCAGTTAATGATGCTCCGGTAGCTGCGAACATTACACCAGTAGCTTTCAACGAAGATATTCAGAGTATTATTACTCTTTCTTATACAGACACGGAAAGTGACCTCGCTACAGTTTGTACGACTTCAGCTCTCTCAAATGTCACTGTGACTCAGGCCTGTGCCTGTGCTGCCGGTGTTTGTACTGTGGGTGTCACAGGAACAGCAAACTATAACGGTGCTGCAGGATTCTCTTATACTGTGACTGCCGGATCTGTATCCAACACAGCGACTGCTACTCTCTCAATTACTGCAGTTGACGATGCCCCTGTCGCAACTAACATCACTCCAGCAGCTTTTGGGAAAAACGTTCAAAGTATCATCACTCTTGCTTATACAGATGTAGAATCACATCTCGCTACTTCATGCGCTATCTCTGCACCAACAAACGTCACTGTTACCCAGGCCTGTTCTTGCGCCGGTGGAGTTTGTACAGTTGGTGTGACAGGAACATTGAATTATTCTGGGGCTGCATCTTTCGGTTACACAGTAACTGCAAATGCACTGACTTCAAATACAGCAACAGCAACACTTTCGATCACCGGCGCTTCACCGGTTGCGACCAATATCACTCCAGCTGCTTTCAATGAAGACGTTCAGAGTGTGATCACTCTCGCCTATACAGACGCTGATTCTGATCTCGCTTCCACGTGTTCGACTTCGGCACTCTCAAATGTCACTGTCACACAGGCCTGTGCCTGTGCCGCTGGTGTTTGTACCGTTGGAGTCACAGGAACTTTAAATTATAATGGTGCCGCTGGTTTTTCTTATACAGTAACGGCCGCTTCGGATGTTTCAAACTCGGCAACGGCCACTCTCACAATCACTGCTGTAGATGATGCTCCGATTGCAACAAACATCACTCCACCTTCATTTGCCAAAAACACACAAAGTGTCGTTACACTTGCCTATACAGATGTTGAATCCGATCAGGCGACAACTTGTTCTACGTCAGCTCTTTCAAACGTAACTGTCACTCAGGCATGTGCTTGTGCCGCCGGTGTTTGTACTGTTGGCGTAACAGGAACATTAAACTACTCAGGTGCAGCGAGCTTTGATTACACAGTGACTGCCAACGCTCTGGTTTCCAACTCGGCCACTGCTTCACTTACAATTACCAGTACACCTCCGGTAGCGACAAATATCACACCAGCCGCTTTCAATGAAGACGTTCAGAGTGTCATCACTCTTGCCTATACAGATGCTGATTCGGATCTTGCTTCTACTTGCGCCACTTCTGCTCTTTCAAACGTAACAGTGACTCAGGCCTGCGCTTGTGCCGCTGGTGTTTGTACAGTTGGTGTAACTGGAACAGCGAACTATTACGGAGCCGCAGGATTTTCTTATACTGTAACTGCGGCCGGACAAGCATCGAACTCTGCGACTGCAACACTCTCAATCACGGCTGTAGATGATGCTCCAGTCGCTACCAACATCACTCCACCTTCGTTTGCGAAAAACGTTCAGAGCATTATCACTCTCGCCTATACGGATGCTGAATCCAATCAGGCAACAACTTGTTCCGTCACTAACGTAGCTAATATCACAGTCACTCAGGCCTGTGCTTGTGCTTCCGGTGTTTGTACTGTGGGAGTGACGGGAACACTGAACTATACAGGTGCTGCTGGTTTTGATTACAACGTAACTGCCAACGGTCTCACGTCAAATACTGCGAGTGCCACTCTTAATATTACTAACACGCCTCCAGTAGCAACAAACATTACACCTGCGGCGTTTAACGAAGACACTCAAAGTGTCATCACACTTGCTTATACGGATGTTGACAGTGACCAGGCATCAACCTGTTCGACATCGGCATTATCAAATGTAACCGTCACTCAGGCCTGTGCTTGCGCGGCTGGAGTCTGTACAGTGGGAGTAACCGGAACAGCAAACACCAATGGTGCTGCAAGTTTCAGTTATACAGTCACTGCGGCTACTCAAGCTTCCAACAGCGCAACGGCCACACTGACAATTACTGCAGTTGACGATGCTCCAACAGGTGTCCCTCTTACACCTGCTGCTTTCAATGAAGATACTCAAAGTCCGTCGATCAGTTTAACTTACTCAGACGTTGAAGGTGATCAGGCCGCTACCTGTACGATTTCCGCTCTTTCAAACGTAACTGTGACAACTGCCTGTACCTGTACTCTCGGGGCCTGCACAGTAAGAGTGACAGGAACTGCAAACTACAACGGTGTTGCTAGTTTCAACTATACTGTCACAGCAAACGGTCTGACTTCTGTTGCCCAGACAGCAAGTTTAACAGTTTCTTCTGTGAGTGATGCTCCTACCACGGCCAACCTCACTCCAGCAGCATTCAATGAAGACGTTCAGAGTATCATTACTCTTACTCATACAGTTGTCGGTGGAGACGTTCCTACTTCATGTACAGTTAACACTCTTTCCAATGTGACGATCACTCAGGCATGCGCTTGCGCCGCCGGTGTTTGTACTGTCGGAGTAACTGGTACTGCGAACTATTTCGGGGCAGGAAGCTTTAACTGGACTCTTACGACAGGAACTGCGACTTCAACGACCCGCTCAGCTGCTCTTACGATAAATTCAGTGGACGATGCCGCCTCTCTCGGAGCAGTTGGATCTCAGACAACAGCCGTCAGCACGGCCACTTCAGCTATCGCTTTCACATTCAATGACAATGATGGTGCTGTTTGTAATGCCACAAGACTTTCCATGACATCAAGTAATACTGGTATCGTAGCGAATGGCTCTGTGACTTTTGCAGGAACTGCACCAAACTGTACGGCAGTGATTACTCCGGTTTCAAGTGTCGTTGGGACAACCACAATTACAATCACGGCAACTGATGGTGGCCTTCCTAACAAAACGACTGCATTCTCTCTCGCTGTGAACGGTGCTCTTCTTCGCTGGGAATATCCACTTAATACGACAGTTACGTCTTACTCATTCGGAACTCCTGGTGGTAACACGAACATCGTGGCGAAAGTGAGAAACTACGGAAACGCCACCAGTGGAACAATCACTCTTACTGACGACAACGGCTCAAACAGAATTACTTCTTCTGCCAACACTTGTACAACTCTCGCCGCAAACGCAACATGCGACGTAACGATTGCCTGGAACAACTCTGGTCCTGGTGGATTCCGCCAGACGATCTTTACGGTATCGGCAACGAATACCTCAGCGAACTTGACCGCATCAGGGACGAAATAATATGAAAATACTTATTCTTATTTTCTGTTTCACACTGAATGCTTTCGCGGAAGTTTCTTACCAGGATTGTCTGGATGATGCTGCCATGTATGCTCACCATACAAATCCAGTGACGCCTCTTCCTGAATGCGCGGGCATTGTGGATGCTGAAGTGGGAAGCCTCGAAAAAATTGTCTCCACCTTTAAAGTGTACGGTAAAGACCACGTTCTTTACCTTGATACCAGAAATGAACACGGAGTCGTGATTAATCGTGAAATTCTTGCGGGAGATCAGACTGAGCTGGTTGAGATGAAGAATGTCTTCATTGATCTCACTTCCCGCAGAATCTATCTGATTCAGCTTAAGAACGGAAAAAATGAAATGATGGTCTTTGATCTGGATTTCATCGGTAACGTGAACCCGATGAATGTCATGAGACACAATACTCTCTTCGAGAATGTCACTTCTGTGAAGGCCGAGGGAGATGACCAGATAGAAATTATCAATGCATCAGGGTCTTATCTGATTAACAAAGATGCCGAATCAAGAACAACCAGATCCAATCAAAAAAATCTGGTCGTTACAGCGAAAGAATAGCCGACTCCTTTTGACGGCCTAAGGTTTCTCATCGTCTCACCGAAGAGAAACACGATGAAGACTATAATTTTAACACTCACGATTCTATCCGCCACTCTTTCACAGGCCGCTACTGTGCTTCTTCCGCTTGGGGGAAAGGTCACCGTAAACGACAAAGAATGGAATGTGCAGGAAACGAAGGCCGTTACCGGCACGAACTCACTGTTCATGAACCATAAGAAAGAGAAGTCCCTTCAGGGAATCGTCCTGGATGGAACAGTTAAAAACAAAGGCGAATGTCAGGCCGAAAAGACAATGATTTGCGACCGGACAGTCCCGATGGGAGATAAAATTTCTTATCAGATTATCGGACAAAGATTTCACGGCAAAGACGCTTATCAGAACTATGTCTTCGCCTTTGCTTTTGCCAAGGCCGATGAAAAGAAATTTCTCCCTTTACTTAAAAAACTTAAATCAGATATGGAATTCGCAAAATGAGAAGTAAAAGAAAAATTCTCGCTGTCGTACTCTGTTTCCAGGTAACACTTGCGAACGCACAGGCGGTTAATTCCCGCTGTTCCTTTGAATCGCAACTCGCCCCTGATGAACAATCACTTCTTGATGGCGTGAAGACTGCGCTTACTCCCATGAGTAATAATCCTGCCTGTCAGGCGCAAGCCGGTCAGATCAGAACTTTCGAGCAGGCCCTCACCGCTTATAATCAGCAGTCCAATGCCCTCAGTGGTGGCGGCATCAGCTGTATGAATTACGAAGGCGAATGGAATTCCCGTTTTGATCATTTCGCCAATAACTGGAATAGTCCCGGTGACAGCTCTGATCCTTATGCCAGCTGCCGGACAAAATCGAATCGCGAAGAGGCCATTCAGTGCGCGGCCCTTGTTACAGGTCAGCAGAAATCAACGAAGAAAAGTTCATGCGAATCTCAGCGTGACTCCATCACAATTGCCGCCAGTCAGGAACTCCGCACTCAGACTTTCCAGACCGGCCTCACTGCTCTCAACGATGTCATTCTTAATCCGGATTGTATGAATTCCGCCGGAGAAAGAAGACTCAATCTCATTCAGAACGCCGTGGGACTCGCCAGTCAGGCCGCAACGATATCACTTCTCGGAACAGGAGTTGGTCTTCTTGTGGGTGGAGCTGCTCAACTCGTGAACGCTGCCATCGGAAGTATCTTCCGGAACCCTTCACGTCAGGCCATGGCGATTCTTGATAACAGAGAAAACTTTTCTAAGATCGCCTGTCTGTATGAACAGATCGAATCAAAATCTCTTCGTTGCGACAGGATATCAGCGAGCCGACAGGTTGATGTCTTAAGAAATATGTTCGATCAATCAACTCAGTTCTGCGATACCAATGCGGATGTTCTGAATCATAACGACCTGATGACTTCCATTGATCAGACAATCCGGAATCTCAATGTTCAGCCAGCACAGGGTCAAACTGCACCCGCGCTGACTCAGGATAATTTTGACAATCTCGTAGAGCGCTTAAATGAACACTTTCCGGGATCAGAAGAAACAAAACTCAACGTCGCTGAACAGACGGCCAGAGAAGTGAAAGAGATTCTCGATCTGGCCCTTGAGAATGATGACAAACTTGTCAGATATCTTGAGGCCACAACGGATGAGCCGGTTGATACTTCCACACAACTCCGGAGACATCACCGTGAACTTACAGGCAAACGTGATCGCGCTGCTGCCGTTCTTGCACTTGTCACTGCTGTCAAAGAAGCCGATGCCAAAGGTACGCGGATGGGTGAAGAAGATCGTCGCAACGTGGAACAGATGCTGAAAGGTTTCAATGCCGGAAATATGAGTTTTACAGGTGTGTTCAACGAAATCATGATGGAAAGAGCAGTCTTTCATGATGACCTCGGGACAAGTCTCCGTGCTTACAACACCCGTCTCAATGAAGCGAATTACCATCGTCAGAATGTGCAGTTTTATCAGAATCTGAACCGTGTAAGCTCATCTTCTTTTGAAGACGGTGGACGCTTTGCTGAGGCCAGAACAGCGATCACTCCGCACCTTCAAAGGGTGCTGAGAAAAGAAATGGATACGTTGATTGATCGAGTGAACACGCTTCACGGAATCACTCCAGGTACACCGACTCCCGCACTCCGGGAAACTCTCCGCACGCAGGAAGAATCCGTCATCTATCCCATGCTCCGGATCTGTAACCAGCTCCGCACAGTGATGGCAGGAAATTCTCGCGGTAACCTGAATGCAAGTGCTGATGGACAACCATCAGTCTGTCAGGCCTTCAATTGTCAGAATGGTCTCAATACTTTTGATGGCTATTTGCAGGCCGCAAACATTACGGGAATTAATCCTTCCAGCTGTGATGTGAATTGCCGTTCTCACTATGATCGTTTTGTTTGCCAGGAGAAGAGCTCTCTCGCTTCAAGTCGCGATCGGGTGAAAAAAGAATTTCTGGAACGGGGAACCGTTTGTGGAAAATCTATCAGGGATGCTTTCCGCAAAGCTGAATCGCACTAAGACTGATTTAAAAAATTATTCTTTGGGAAACTTATAGTCACCAGGATTCATAAGTTTCATGAGCTTCATGATCAGGCGCTCAGAATAGAGATTCTTGTTCGCAACTGCGAAAACTTCGTCCTCATGATAAGACTGGATCTCCGCCGCCTCAGCGTCTTTCGTGAGGCCCGCAAGATTAATCTTACTCAGAACTTCCTGAGTGAGAGTTTCAATCTTCACTTTCTCATCCGGCGATAAAGTATCAATACGTGAGAGAAGACGGATGTTATTTATGAGAAATCCCCTGTCAGCTGGAGAAGTAATAAGCGGAAGAAGCTGATTGATACCGGGAGGGGCCATGAGATCCCCCATCAGGATTTTTTTCTGCTCTGGAGAAAACGGCAGTGCCTTGACCTTTTCTTCGATGTAGTTCGATTCTTCCTGAGAAAGAAATCCATCCACAAAACAAAAAGAAAAAGTCGCACGCCAGAGATTAAACTTACTGTTTTCCATGAAAACTCCTGTAATCCCATTATACCCAGTTTCGAAAAACCGGAACATATTAAGTTGAGTTAAATATCTGAAATTTAAGGTTGCCAGCTAACTTATTCTGACTAGAATGGCAAAAAACTATGACCTTGGAAAGACGTGTCGAAAGATAAAAGCCTACGCATTTTTGTCGTTGAGAATGATCATCAAACCAGAGTGGATCTCAGGAGATTCTATGAAGGCATGGGCCATGAGGTTCTTTCTTCTGCCACTTCTGCCGAGGCCCTGAGAATTCTCGATCATATCCTGAAACCGGATCTCTTTCTTATCGGGAATCCTTTTTCAGGTGAAATGTTCAGTTTCCTCTCAAATTCAGAAAGATTCAGATCTATTCCTGTGGCCTCGATCCTTCGTTGATACTTTGAAACCGATAAGTGATCTGAAAATTATTTTTCTGCTCATCCTGCAAGAGTAAACGAAGGCGCCAGTTCATCTGCTTTAACTCGCAGGTCGGCAAAGTAAAGCTTCCCGTCCATTCATGATCAGATGTCTTCACAAGTTTGGGACGGATAAGTCCCATCGCAATTTCCATTCCCGCAAGATCGGCAACCTGAGGAGTGAGAGTTTCGTTTTTCGCTTTTACCGTAATCTGCAATTTTTCAAGATGCCTGATCGGGCGAGAGGGAGTGACTGAAACTTCATAATTTCCTTTCAGCGTCCGGTACTCACAAGGGCCCTGAGCGAGATCACATCCGTCGTTCTCACCGAGGATTTCAATTCTCGCGTCCCGCGCTTCATCACTCCAATACGGTTTCTGGTGAGAAGCAATGTTAAAGGCATCACGGAACGCTTCCGGAGTTGTGTCATAGGGAAGACTATTCACCCACTCGCCTTTCCGGTTAATCACAAAGACAGATGAAGTGTGATCAATAAAAGTGTCTTCAGGAGTTTTTCCTTTCACGATCTTAAAATCTCCACCGAAAAGTTTCAGTGCCTTCCGCACTTCTTCTTCTGTGCCGGTGGCGGCGATAAAAGAAGAATCGAGTTCAGCGAATCTTTCTTTTAAAACAGAAAGTGTGTCACGCTCCGGATCGACCGAGACAAAAATGGGAACAAACTTGGCCCGATCCCTTGGAGGAAGTAGTTTGATCATGCGGTTAATTTCCCGGATGGTCGTCGGACAGACATGAGGACAATTGAGAAAGCCAAAAAAAATGAAAAGATATTTTCCGCGGAGTTTTGCGGTATCAAGATTCCCCTGGGGAGTTTTCAGGACAAAGTCCCCACCTTTAGGTGTTTCCCAGGTCGTGGACTTATTGCAGGCAATAATAAGGATGAGGGCCATGAGAAATTTCATGCCCCCATTGTCTCACAAACTTTTTAACGGGCCATGAGAAACTGGCCGACATTAATCCGTTTCGCTCGGAAAGCACCTTCGCAGTAGGAAAGATAGAGTCCCCAGAGGCGGATGAATTTTTCATCAAAGCCCATCTGAAGAACCTGAGGGCGGGCGCGGTTAAAATTCTCACGCCAGATTTTCAATGTATCAGCATAATCGAGACCGAACTCATGAACATCATCGAGTTTCATGCCTAGCCCCTTACTCTTTTCTTCAAAGACATTGTTCGTAAGAAGCATGCCACCCGGAAAAACGTATTGCTGAATAAAGTCTGTACTCTTTCTGTAAGAATAAAATAAATCTTCGCGGATCGTAATTCCCTGGATCATCGCCTGCCCTTTGGTCTTGAGCGAGCTTCCGACTTTTCCAAAGAATGTATCCCAGTATTGTTCACCGACAGCTTCAATCATTTCAATGGAAACAACTTTGTCGAATTTTCCCTGAATATCGCGGTAATCCTGCTGAAGGAGATTTACGTGCTTCGACATGTTCTGTCCGTCGATTCTTCCGCGATTGAATCTCGCCTGCTCGGGTGAATTCATCACAGCTGTGACCTGACAACCTGTGCGTTCAACCGCACGGCTGAAAAATCCACCCCAGCCGCAACCGATTTCAAGAATATGGTCGCCAGATTTCAGATCAAGCTTATCAATAATCCTGTCGTATTTTGCCATCTGCGCTTTCTCGAGATCTTCTTCTCCCGGAGTAAAGCATGCTGATGAATAAGTCATCGATGGTCCCAACCACAGCCGATAGAATTCGTTACCGAGATCATAGTGGGCCATGATATTTTTTTTCGCTCCACTCTTACTGTTGTAATTCATGAGATGCTTAATTTTTGAAGCGAGCACTCCATACCACGAGCCATGAATCGCTTTCCCGAGATCCTGGTCATTGCGGCAGGCCCATTCGACGAGTGCCACAATATTATCGACTTCAAGTGTTCCTTCAATAATCGCTTCCGCTAATCCCAGATCACCTTTCGTGAAAAGAAGATCAATGGCATCCCAGTCTTTTACGTTCACCTTGATGTGAGGATTTCCCTCTCCATAGTTTTCCGTTTTTGCATCCGGAGTCGTCAGGACGACTGTTCCATGCTTTGATTTTTTGAGAATCTGCATGAACATCTGCGCTTTGAGTGATGGTTTTTTCATAACGACTTCTCCTCATTTTGAAGCCAGGGGGCCTTGACACCGATTAGTTCAGACACTTTGACTGCACTTAAAATTCCGTCTTCGTGAAAGCCATAACGGGTCCACGCTCCGGCAAAGTACACTCCTCCGTTACCCTGAATGAGATCAAGATCTCTTTGCGCCCGGATAGCAGTCTGATCAAATTTTGGATGATCGTAACTGAATTCACGGATGGGCTGGTGGATATCCTTGTGCGGGTTAAGCGTAACAAAATAGTTTCTTTTCGTGGCAAGAGACTGAAGCGTGTTGATGAAATATGTAAGGGAAACCTTTTTGGAAAACCCCTCGGTACCTGTTCCCAGGACGTTCCATGACGACCAGCAAATCTTATTATCAGGCATGAAATTAGGGTCCGAGTGAAGGATGGTGCGATTTGTTTCGTAATGAATGGCACTGAGGATCTGGTTTTCCTGTGGCGACTGGTTTTTGAGAATCTTCTGTGTGATGGGTGCGTGAGTGGCAAAAATCACTTTATCAAACTCTTCGGAAACTTCCGAACTCGTGACCAAAACTTTTCCTTCTTTTCTCTCTACCGCTGTGACGGCCGAACTCAGATGAATCTTTGAAATTCTCTTCGCTGCTTTTTCCACATACTGACGGCTTCCGTTCTTCACTGTCCGCCACTGAGGACGATCGTTCACCTGCAGAAGCTTGTGATTAATAAAAAAAGTCACAAACGTCTCGGCCGGAAATGAAAGCATCTCTCCTTCGGGAGTTGACCAGATGGCCGCACCAATCGGGAGGAGGTAATGATTGAGAAATCTTTTCGAGTATTTTCTTTTCTCGAGAAGATCACCGAGGGTCCAGGCATGACGGCGGGAAAGCGAGAGATTTTCTTCGGCCTCGCGACCAAAACGGATAATCTCGTAGAGCATGTAATAGAAACCCGGGCTCAGAAGATTTTTTCTCTGACCAAATACCGAGTTAAGATTATTTCCTGCCCACTCTACGCCATCTTTTTTATCCATTACCGCCAGAGACATATCGGAACCGATTGTCTCCACACCGAGAGTTTTAAAAAATCCAATGAGGTTGGGATAAGTGAGTTCGTTATATACGAGAAAGCCGGTGTCGACCGGAAGCTTGTTTCCGTTTTCCTCAACATCAACCGTATGAGCGTGACCACCAAGACGTGAGTCTGATTCAAAAAGATGAACCTCATGCTTCTCTGAGAGAATCCATCCCGCACTTAGTCCACTGATTCCGCTACCGATAACTGCAATCTTCATATTCATGTCACCCCAAGTGACACTAAATATATTGCTTTTTGGCCCAAAAGGCCAGAAGATTAACCTAAAGAACAGGAACTTCAGGAGGTTAGAGCATGGTCGCGAAGAAGAAAAAGGTCCCTAAAAAGCGCCCCTACAACAACTCCACACGAACCGCAAAATCCTCACAAACTCAGTTACAAATCATCGAAACTCTCGTCAATCTTCTCGCCGAAAGACGAGGCGGAGAAGTTCAGATCCAGGAGATAGCAGATAAAACAGGTATCACGACCCGGACAATCTTCCGCTTTTTCAAAGACAAGAAAACTCTTCACGAAGCGATGGATGTTTACCTTCTCAGTTACGTGAGTGCGGGAGCAAAAAAACTAGACGCTCTCAACTTCGTCGATTTCGGAAAAAATGTTGTGAAGGCCTTTGAAGAAAATGAATCCATCACCATCGCCTATGTTCTTTCACCACTGGGCCAGGAGGCCCGTCTTCTTTTCCGTAAAAAACTCAATCAACTGATGATGGAAAAAATTGCCGCGGAAAAAAATATCAAAATCACCAAAGAGAATCTTCCCCGCCTCGCCTTCATCGTGAACATGGTGAATGCAAAAGTCTGGTATGATCTGAAAACAGAGCATCAATTAACGGGGAAAGAAATTGAAGACGCGATGGGCTGGGGCATCGCAAACCTTTTAAAATCACTTTAATAAAAGTCGCAACGCCGAAAATATTAAGACCTTAAGTTTGTCTTCATTGACTCAAATCTATGACTCTCGGATTATTTATCTAAGGTCTGATAAAGAATCAGGAGAGCTATGAAAAAATCAACTTCAGAAACACTCACAGAAAGAATCCCTACCGGAATTGCCGGCCTAGATGAAATCATCGGTGGCGGGATTCCTAAGCATCGTTTGTTCGTTATTGAGGGTGAACCAGGGAGCGGAAAAACGACCATGGCACTCCAGTTCCTGTTAGAAGGAGCGAAGCGTGGTGAAAAATCACTTTATATTACATTCTCTGAAACAGAAGACGAGCTCAATGCTGTCGCTGAATCTCATCACTGGAACCTGAAAAAAATCGAACTCATTGATCTGTCCGCAATTGAAAGACAACTGTCTCCGGAATCTCACACGACACTCTTTCATCCTTCAGAGCTTGAGCTCACTCAGATAACAGAAAATCTTCTGAAAAAAATTGATGAAATCCAACCAGCAAGAATTGTCTTCGATTCGGTTTCTGAAATGCGTCTTCTCGCGGAAAGTCCCCTTCGCTATCGTCGTCAGGTGCTTTCCCTGAAGCAGGCCTTGAGTAAAAGAAAGTCCACCGTATTTTTTCTGGACGATCTTACGAGCTCTTCTCAGGATCTTCAGGTCCAGAGTATCGCTCATGGTGTCGTTCGACTGACCCGTCTTCACCATGAATTCGGTGGAGAGCGCAGACAGGTCCGCATTCTCAAAATGAGAGGAGTGAAATTCATCAGTGGTCATCATGATTTCGAAATTAATACCGGTGGCGTCGAAGTTTATCCACGCATGATTTCTTCTCAGCATGAAGAAACAATTAAGCCGGGCTTTTTGGAAAGTGGCGTAAAGGAACTCGATCTTCTTTTAGGTGGTGGACTGGATCGCGGGACCACCAATCTTTTCCTGGGACCAGCGGGCTCAGGAAAATCCACCATGAGTCTACTCTTTGCCCTTTCTGCTATCAGAAAAGGAGAGAAGGTTGCCTTCTTCTCCTTCGATGAAACGATTGCCAACATGAACAGACGTTGTAATGCCATCGGACTCGAAGTTGAGAAGGCCATGAAGTCAGGTCTCTTACGTATTCAGAAAGTTGATCCCGCCGAACTTTCACCCGGAGCCTTCTCCGGACTTCTTCAGAAACTTGTGACGACTGAACAAATTTCAGTCGTCGTGATTGATAGCCTTAACGGTTATATTCAGGCGATGCCACAAGAACAATTCCTGACCCTCCAGTTGCATGAGCTTTTCACGTATCTCAATAACCATGGAATTGTGACTTTGATGACTCTCGCTCAGCATGGAATGGTTGGGAGTATGCAGTCTCCGGTAGACCTTACTTATCTTGCCGATACCGTTATTCTTACCCGATTCTTTGAGGCCAATGGTGCTGTAAAGAAAGCGATTTCTGTTATTAAAAAGAGAACAGGTGCTCACGAAGATACTATCCGTGAATTTGCAGTAGGACAGAATGGCGTGAAAGTGGGCCCGGCCTTAAGTCAATTCCAGGGTATTCTCACCGGGGTTCCAAGATTCCACGGTGAATCCGAATCCATCATGAAGAAGAATGTATAGAAACAATCCCGATTTCGAGGTTCTGATTCTTGCACCAACAGGAAGAGATGCAGAAGCTGCTGCTGAAGTCTTAACAGGAGCTGGAATTCTGGCACGTCCCTACGTCTCACTTTCAGAAGTGTGCGAGCGATTGGGAACTTACTCAGGAGCTCTTCTCATCGCGGAAGAGGCCATGACGGTTGAGAATGCAGACACTCTCGAGAAGGTTCTGATTAAGCAACAGGCCTGGTCGAGTCTTCCGATTATTCTCATGACGTCTCATGCGGAAAGGATTTTTTCCGCAGAAAAAATCATTGAAATGTTCAGCCGGACTGGTTCAATTTCCATCCTCGAGAGACCCTTCCGGATTGTCACTCTTCTCGCCACTGTCAGGCTGGCAATGAAAACAAGACAGCGTCAGTATCAGGTTCGCGATCTCATGAAGCAGCAGGAACTCGCAGTCAACCAGCGTGATGAATTTCTCTCAATTGCCAGTCACGAATTAAAAACACCAATGACATCACTGAAACTCCAGGTTCAGACGAGAAAAAAACTTCTTGAACGGGGGGATAAATCAGTTTTTGATCCTGATAAGGTAACTTCGCTCATTGAAATAACTGACCGTCAGGTGAACCGGATTTCAAGGCTCGTGGACGACATGCTGGACATCTCCAGAATCGTAAATGGAAAACTTTCCCTGAATCTCGAGGAAGTGGAACTGAGACAGCTGGTCATGGAAGTGTACAAGAATCTCGCACACGAATTTGAAACTGCAGATTGTGACGTAACATTCAGGATGGAAGAGGAAATTCTTGTCCGATGTGACCGATACAGGATGGAACAGGTGATTACGAACCTTTTCTCAAATGCCATTAAGTACGGCGCCTGTAAACCTGTCACCGTAAGCATGGTCAGAGAAAATAATCATGCTGTTGTAAGCGTCACTGATAGCGGAATGGGAATTGCCGAGGAAAACTACGATAGGATCTTCGACCGCTTTGAAAGAGCAACAGGCGGGTCGATCAGTGGCCTGGGTCTTGGTCTTTACATCACGAAGCAAATTCTCGACATGCATAAAGGAACCATCAGTGTGAAAAGTACGCTCGGTAAGGGTTCGACATTCACTTTCAAAATCCCCCTTTCTTAAATCTAAAAAGATTGTGGAAGTCTCCGCAAATCCAATTTCTCACACACATTTCAGTCATTTGATTCATTCTCGATGCTAAATTCTTGCCTTCTTGGGGAGTAAAAAAGTCTGTGTGAACATCACACCAACTTTGAAACTTACCAAGGATCCATGAGGGATCCTTACAACACCAAGGAAGGTACATGGAAAAATTATTAGCACTCATGCTCGTCATGTCGCTGATGACCGTCTCCTGTAACAAGTCAGGTGGTGGTTCTTCTGAAGAATCTACTGCATCGGCACCCGTTACTACCGATGACGACAAAGGCACGGACACAACAACAGACACCGGAACAGATGAGGATCCTGCTCCGGAATCGGCATCAACCGTGCCTGCCCAGGCACTGAGCTTTAAGACGAATGTCTCCTATCTCAGCGGATTTGATTCGTCAGACGAAGACAAGTACGACCAGGCCGTTGCTCTCGTTAAGAAGGTGGTGGCGACGGAAGCATTCCGGACTGCCGTGCTCAATCACACGTATGGTGGGGCAAAAACTTTTGTTCAGAATAACAGTCTGACAAATGCCCAGATCTATCAGTCCTGTCTGGATGCGGCCGAGAAACTCACTCCGACGAAGAACAACACGATGGATGTTGGTGTGAAACTTTACTATGAGAACAGTACGACAGTTGGTTACACCAGCACGTCGATCAGCTACATCAACGTGAACACGAAGTATTTTGATACGTACGCCATCAATTCAGTTGCGGCAAATCTCTTTCACGAGTGGCTACACAAACTGGGTTACGGCCATGATGTTGCTGCTACGGCCAGACGTCCCTACTCTGTTCCCTATGGAATCGGAACTATTATCCGGACTCTTGGTAAGAGCTTTATTTAAGGAGAACCAATGAAAACAATTCTACTGATGATGTTTATGCTTTTTATGGCCCACGCGCATGCTGATATTGAGTTTGATGGAAAGTTGGAGATTCCGACAGAAGCGGAAATGGCGAAGAACCGCGGATGCTTTGAGGAACTTTCAAAACTCGGTTGCGGCGATCCCGGAGATGATTTGAAACAGTTTCGCTCGTGCCTGCACGATGTTTACAACTCTCTTGGTTCTGAATGCAAGAGCATGATGACCAATCTCTACAAGAAGAGAAATTGATCAATAAAGCAAACCCCGCGAATGCGGGGTTTGTTCTTTAAAAAAGAATGGACGAATAAAGAAGAAGTCCAGGATCCGGTGTCGCTGCTACGACATAGTGTGAAAAATCGACATTGGCCGGCATCCACTTAACCAGATCAACCGCAAGTTTCCCTGAAAGATAAACCAGAAAAATGCCTGTGCAGACACTGATCATTTTCATCCGTTTTTGGTTATTAAATAGTGGTTTCATGAATCCAGAGAAAGATGACAAAACTAAAAACCAGAGTCCGGAATAAATTCCTGCTCCAAGCCCCAGCATGATTCTTTGGTCAAGATCAGCATACTTTGAAGAATACCCACCAATCAGAACAAAGGCATCGAGATAGGCATGAGGATTGAGAATGGAGAATGTAACTGCAAGAAGTGCACTTCTTTTTAACGAGATTGCAAATGAATCCCCTTCCTGAACGACTGCCGAAACTTCAGTAAACTTCTTCATGCCGTAAGTAAAAAGAAAGCCTACTCCGGCAAAACCAATGATAAATTTCAGTGAAGGAAGAAGATTAAAGAGTGTGGCGGCCCCTGCCACACCCAGAAGAATGAGCGTGAGGTCACAAAGGAAGCAGACGAGGGAAACCGTAAGATGGTGCCTTTTTCTCATGCCCGCTTCGAGCACAAAAAGGTTCTGGGCACCCAGGGCAAAGATCAAACTTGCCTGCAATGCGAAGCCTTCGAAAAATATTTTCTCCACGTCGCCCCCCCGGGAGAAGCAATATAGAAAATGTGAATAGGTGCAGCACCTGTATTTCAGGTAAAGATTTTGCGAAAGAAAGTTAAATGATGGATACTTGAGTCATGCTAAAGGTAAAAGATCGCATTTTGAATGATGAGATCGTGGAAATTAAGAACTTCTTTGAAGAGACGCAGCTCTCGCAGCTTAAAAATTATTTTAACTCCTCTCCCCTCGAAGAATTCCCCTTTTATCGGGGCCGGGTTGTGAAACTTACTCCTGAAATGACAGATGAACTCCGTCGTTTGATCGAGAGTAAACTTGATATCAAACTGGATCCCACAACATCCAAGGCCCGCATCCGTGTGACGAATAAGCATGATCAGCATCATGTGCGCTCAACCGTTCATTTTGATCCTTACGAATTCACCGGTGTCTTTCCTCTTTCCTATCCTACTAACACTGAGGATCAGGGAACGAGATTTTATAGGCATAAAATATCTGGAAAAGTAAAAGCGACACCCTTTGTGAGTGAGATGCTTCTGAATGAACATGGACATGATCTCAGTCAATGGGAAGTCAGGAAGAAAAATGATCTGGGACTGAACTCCGTCGTCTTTTTCAACGGAGGTCTTTTTCACGGTCCACCGGAAATCTTCTGTGGTGAATCTGACGAAGATGGAAGAATCACTCTGGATTTTTTTTCGAATTACCCTAAGGAAGAAAAATGAACACTTTAGCGGCCGCTATCCTGATTCTGTCTCTTGAAAAAAATGTCCCGGCGAAAATTGGTCTCACCAAATCCACTCTGACTTATATGGGACAAGACGGACACAAAAGACCATTTAATGACGGCCCCACTTCTCTTGCTTTGAGATTTCTTCTGAAGACGGGGAATGAAACGGAAGACTTTATTATGAGCCAGGATGGCATTCATGGAAAACCGGGTTTCACTTACACCGGCCATGAGGCGAAAGAATTCAAACTGCAGATCCAGTCATATGATGAAAAGCATGACCGGATTAATGTTAAGGTCTGGCCAGTTCCGCATTCAAAGTAGGAAGTTCTCTCTGGATGAGCCCACGGTTCTGAAGAATTGGAAGAATCAGATTCGGATAAAAAGACATTACCGAATCCCAGGTGCCGAGAGTTGCTTTCAGGATTTTCACGAGCTCCGTTGAACAACTTTGAGTGAGAGAATGATAAGTTGTGCGGGATTGTCTTTTCGTTCCTCTCTTCATCCCTTCCATAAAAATCTTCTGAGCTTCCTGCTTCGAGACTTTGATCAGATGCTGAGTCACGCGATGACCCTGCTCTTTAATCATCCAGTTGTATTTATCTTCAAGAGAGACTGCACGGTATACCAGATTGAAATAACCTTTCATCCCTTTCATGAAATCAAATTTTTCACCATGAGGACCAACGTTCTCAACAGTAAGGATCACGTGTTTCACACTCACGTTTCTGGCGGGGGCCGAAGCGTCCTGAGAAACGAGATCAATTTTTGCTCCTGCCTCAAAATCAAAGCGGAACTGAACGTGGGAGATTTCGATTCCCAATGCCGTTGGCCCTATCGGAAAGAATTGAGTCTGAAGAATCATTCTGCTGATTCTCTTAACAGGAATCTGAGCTATCCAGAATTTTTTCTGGTGACTGTAGTTTGCGATGACGATGGAATCCTTGCGGAAAGGAAAATAGCGGGCAGCTTCAGAACCATTTAAGAGTGTCGCACTTCTTCTGAAATCGCTGTTGATACAGAGTCCTTTCTCAGGTCCCTGTAACATGCGTGTGTGAGGCTCATAAGGATCATGCGCATTCGAAATACAATTCGGATCCGTATTGGCCGGATACTGAGCAAAGCTCATAGTGGTAGCGAACATCAGAAGAATGAATTGTAAGTAGATCATGGGAGGAATCTACCATTCTCCCCCGCTCAGGAGGGAGAACAGTGGAATAATTTCAGAGTGATTAGCGATATTCGCAGTTCTCAAAAGTATCGAGAATTGGTGTAGAACCGCTGAAAGTTCTTGAAGAAGTTGCTGAACGGTTATTCAGGTCAAATTTCACGGTATAGGCCGTCGTAATGATTCCACCCGGACCAACTGCTGCTGGTCTGTTACAAACGATAACTTCATTCCTGGCCGCCCCACACTTAAGGTTGGCCTGAGAATAGCCGTCCTGGAAACCGGCGCGGATCACTTCTCCTGCTTCATCGAAAGAGATGTACGGGCCAAAGAAAGCGTGACCACAAGTCATAAAGCTTCCATCGGCATGAGCTGAGAAAGAAGCGAACGTCATAAGAGCGAAGACCATAAGAGTTTTCATGTTTTTACCTTTGTTTAAGTGGGCGGAGACTACATGAAAAACTCTTTAATCACTTTGATGAGTGTAAATTTTTCCCGTCCCCAGATCGCATCAGATCAACCATAATGCGCGTAATGAAAACCACTCTTGCTCTTCTCCTTCTCAGTCTTTCTCTCGATACTTTTGCAGGTAACGCCTATCCCAGAGGACCGGTCGCAAATCAGACGCCCGGCTCGCTTTGCCAGAGTCCCGATTCTTACCGTTATCCGGAACAGATTCCTTATTGTGAGCGCGATGTCAGCTGGGCGACAAAAGAAATGATTTTTGTGAATTACAGGAGACTAGGCTTCAGTCTTAGCGGCGAACGTGGGCAGTATAAGATCGATCACCTGATTCCCCTCTGCGCAGGTGGAAGTAACAATGAAAACAATCTCTGGCCGCAATATCGGACGATTTCCGAGCGCACAGATCTTCTCGAGCAGAGAGGCTGTGAAGTTCTCGCCAAAGGTAAGCTCTCGCAGAAAGAAGTGGTGGAACTTGTTTTGAAGGCGAAGCTTGATCTGAATGAAGCGCCGGCAGTTCTGAAGTACTTCAATAAGCTTCGTTAGAGAAATGAGGGACTTTCCAGACATCCATGTCCGGATTCGCCCCATCATTTTAGTGAAGAATCTGTTTCGCTGAATTCACAGAAGCACCCTTCAATCGCGGGCCACTGAGTTTCAACATGATCTTCGGTCTGATTTCTTTTTTCATTGCTTTAAATTCAACGCCCATTTCCTCTAGCTCCGCGCGCTTATAGCTCTTGCGAAGTTTCGGAAACAGTTCTTTTTCTTCTTCTTCTTTACCGTGATGCTCGAGAAGTTCTTTCACCACTGAGAGGGCAGCTTTATATTTCCCATCCTCACCAGGACGGACTTTCAGAAGACCCATGAGACAGCTTTCGAGAAGCTTATGTTCAATTTCTCCCTCGAGAGTGAAGTCACGGAAAGAGATATTTTTTGCCTTCATCGCGGAATAAAGAACTTTCTCTTCCGTCTTTGCGTGAAGAAGAACTTCTTCGACGAGTTCTTTTGTGAGATCCCACGCTCTCTTCGACGGCTTCTCAGTCATTTTCTCAAGGCGCTTGATGATCTCCATGGCACCGTCATGATCTTCCTTAATCAAATCGAGAATAGTCATACCAACTCCTTACTCAATAGGTCATGATGACCGTATTTATTGGTAAGGAACAAGCAAGAGTCTTGCCAAAAATTTGTGCGGGATTCTAACGAACCAGTCTACCTTCACACAGTGGTGAAAGGATCGTGCGGAAATCAATGGCATTCAGGTGTAGATCTTCCTGTTCATAAACTCCCCCATTATTCATGATATCTCCGCCTTCGCGCTGAACACCGGGACTTGGTGGACAGGCTTGACTGTTATATCTGTCAGGAAGTCCCATCCAGTGACCAACTTCATGGGCCACCATGGAACAGGCATTGTGATTTCCATTTTCACCGAGATGAAAATTTGAAGTGTCACTTTTTCCGATGGAGGTGGAATAACTCACCACCGGATTTGTCGGCGCGGAATTATTAATCACTGAAACTGAAATTCCGTAACGGCCATAAAAATTCTGCGCACAAGTAATGGCCTCTCTCAGACGACGACGGCCCAGCACTTCTCCCCCCGCCTCACCACTCCAGCGGAAATTTAGTGGGACCTCGATCTTGATACGGCCATTCTGACGGCCAATCCGGTAATGCACTCTCTGGCGCAAGGGGCGGACACAGAGAAACGGAACAACAGTCATCACGTTCTTCCAGACGTTATTTCGAATCGTTCTGTTATTCTGACAGGTCGATAGATATCCCACGCGCAGAGTTCTCTCGGAGCGCTCCACTTGCGTGGACATGCGGGCAATTTCCGGCTCACGCATGGAAAGTGGTGTGGAATCACAATCGACAGTTCCAGCAGCTTCCACTTCGTCGTTAAGAGTTGTGGCAATCTCTGCGAGTCTCTCGAAACTTTCGGCTTCATGATGATTGGTCATCGCAAAGGCGGGTGCTGAGATGATTAAGAAAAATAAAAAAACTCTCATGGACTCTCACACAATTTTTCGACAGATTGCTTTTCTGCCGGGATCGGGGCCTGATGGTACCCCGTTAATTGTAACTCCCTGATGTATTCCAGAGAAGCGCTTTTGTGAGGGAAGTTCCGGTATATATCCATACGCGCCTGAACTTCGGAATTCTCTTTCATCGGACAGTATTTCTCTTTGATAATACGGGAGGTAACATTCCACATTCCAGGAGCGCGGTATGATAAATTGAAACTTTCATCCCAATATGGGCTTATATAATTTCTGATATCAGCAGATTTTGCCAGTTTCCAGCGACCATCCACTTTCTCAAGGTACGTATCCGATTCATCGAGACAAAGTTTCTTGTAAAACCGGAAGCCCTGAAAGTTTGCCTCCATATCTCCGTAACTGAATACCCCACTTGGCCATAAACCAAGAATGCCCGCTTCATTCGAAAGCCCCATGCGGATGGCCTTCTTTTCAGCTTCCTCGGGAGTTCTGCCTTTTCTGAT
Organism: Bdellovibrionota bacterium; assembly: GCA_040387275.1. Lineage (GTDB taxonomy): Bacteria > Bdellovibrionota > Bacteriovoracia > Bacteriovoracales > Bacteriovoracaceae > Peredibacter. Next base: position 139,558 of record JAZKDZ010000002.1, read on the forward strand.
TTCTTTTAAATAAACTTTCAGATAACGACGTCCGGTTGAACCGAAGTGACTGAGTTTATCGACGCCGAAATAAATTCCGTTCGCCTGCATGTTCGGAGAAAGTCCTGACTTACTCAGATAAACGCGTCTCGTATTCTGATAAATACTTTGCTTCAGGTAGTACGGAGACGTGGGAAACATCTTTTCCGAGAGTGAATGAGTGCTCCAGTCTTCGAATAGTTTTCTCCGGGGAGTTGTCTTGAAACGATTGGCAATCCGGAAAGTAATTGTCCGGCAGTTCACATCCTCTTTTGCTGATGAAATCACTTCTTCAATCTGAGTCTGGATAAGTTTATTGATATCTTCCGAGGCATCCGGAAGTGTGACCCCCCATGAGAGGTAATTATCCGTCTCAAGGGCGTGCGCTGACATGGCCAAGACACAGGACAGGCAGAGGAGAAATTTCATCGGCGGAGCTTACATCGCCCTCGTTCAGAGTGATGAAACAGGGTAAAAATTACATCATGGAAGTTGGTGAAATATAAGTTCTCATACTCTTTCCTTATGAATAAAGAGGGACATCGTCATAATGTCCCTCTCTCAACAAGAGCTCCGGAAAAGGACGTCGCTCTCATTATTGAAAGTTAAAAAACATGCCAGAATTTAATCCTGTGTTGGCAGTCGTTCCTGTGGTTAAGGGAAAAGTCGATCCATACATTCCACTGAGACCCGTCATTCCCGACATCCCTGTCATACTGTTCATGCCGTAATTTCCATACATGCTGTTCATCCCCATCATGCCGTAGCCACCGTACATACTGTTCATTCCCATCATTCCGGTCATTCCATAACCGCCATACATGCTGTTCATTCCCATCCCCATGCCCATTCCGTAGCCATAACCATAACCGTAACCGTAACTACCCATTCCCATACCCATCATCCCGTAGCTGGAATAAGGATTCATGGAATAGCTGTTACAATTCATGTTCGCCTGTTGCTCAGGAGTCATCGCTGTCAGTTCATTCGTCGAAAGATAATTTAAGTAATTGGTCTGACTGAGAGTACATTGCTCATAACCGGTGGCAGCAGCATTGGCCCAGGCCTGTTGAGATTTGATTTGTGCGCGTGAATTGAAATAAGAAGTTCCGAGAGCTGCCAGTGGTCCGGCAAGTGCGCCGGCAATTTCCGCGATTCCTGACCACGAACTCTGAGTTCGTGATGATCTTACGTTACATTCGTAACAATCTTCAGAGGAAGATGTACGCACTGCTGGTTCGGCTGCAGGCCTTTCACGCCTGGCACTGATACATTCACCACTTCCCGTTCGTGTAGAGCAGTTGAATCTCGGGCCGGTTGATTCTGTTGAACAGGTACCACCCGACGTGACGACATTTCCATTCTGGTCACGACAAACAGTTCCCGCTCTTGTCGTAACACCTGAAACTCGCACTCCCTGCTCTCTCTTTGGTAAAAACTCACTTTTGACCTGATAGCGTTCAGGATGTCTGAGTAGACAATCAATGCATGATTTTCTCTCGAGTCCCTCTTTCTTCTCACCTACTCCGGCCCATCCTAAAAGACCGCCACGCTTTGGCTTACATTCGTTGTAACAGAGTTCACCGCTTGCAATAGTTCCCTCACCCATGATCTCTTCGCAAATGATGGTGTCTTCCGCACGCACAGCTGATGAGAAGACTAGTAGTGCGAGCAAGAGAAAGGACTTCATGGGGATCCCTTGTTAATTCAATTAACAGGATGATCCGCTATAAAGATGGAAGGATAATGAAAGGTCCAGGTCACTGAATTTCCAGAAATTAACGGCCCATAGGACAAAGCTGGATAGTGAGGCGATAGAGCTCATCAGTAGATTCATCTTCGAGAAGGGTCAGTAAGTCATCCTGGCACTTGCGGATGATCTCCCGGGCCTGATCAAGTTTTGAGGAGTTGGCAGGAATATTCACCCAGGTAATATCCCTTTTTGAAGGATCATGGTTTTCGAGAGAATACATCGCGTGATCAATATGCTGCCTGTGAATCTTTGTTTTCACGGCGTGGAGTTTAGCATTCTTCCGGATCGAATCCGGTGTCTTCAGATGTTTTTTTGTCCGGACAATTTTTCCATCCGGTGAAAGAGCTATGAGTTTGAGCTTGAACAGAAGTTTCAGCGCCTTCTCTGCCTTGACCTGGGTGATGTTAAGTTTTTCAGCAAGCCACTTCACTTCATACTTTGGATGCGACAGAGAAAGGACAGTCCTGACGGCGTAGTGGTACCATTCATCAAGTGCGAGGAACTCTTCTTCCGAAAGTTCTGCGTACTCATAATCTGAAGATGTCTTTTTAGACTTCTTTACGACTTCAACATGCTGACGGTTTATCTCTTCGAGAAGATTCTTACGTTCTTCAGGATTGTTCGTAATCTGCCGGGCAATGGATTCCACCGTCATAGCAGAGAATTTTCTTTTCCCGGCAAGAAACTGAGAGAGATTACCTGCCGGAACATTGATTTTTTTGGCCAGACTCCGCATTGAGAATGCAGAATCCACTTTACGTATGCGTTCAAAATAACTGACAAGTGATTGGCGAAGTTTTTCCTGAGCATCCATGAAGTAAAACCTTTAATAGCAGCAGTTGTTTTTAAACTTCCGTCTGGTTTCAAACTCACGATCCGCTGAAATCCCATTAACTTTGGTACTACTTAATTCAGGGTCGTTCTCAAGTTTTTTACAAAGATCAACGAGTATTTCTTCTTCACTCTCATCATGAGAGAAGTAACACTGCTCAAGACTCTCAAAGTTGTGAAGAATCTCAATCTCTCTTGGATTCTCATCGTTATTCCCACCCTTCTCTCCGGCAACGAGATATCCCGAAAGAGAAAGGAGAATGGCACTCATGTAGAGGAAACGGATTTTCTTATTCATACATTTCCAGCTTAATATGTTGTGATGTCGGTAATACAAACTCTAAAAAAATTACAATCAGTGTTCAGAGATACGACAGTCTCTAAGAGGGAGTAAAAGCAGGGATTGGTAATGAGGGAACTTCAATCTTGCGTTTAAATATGGCCAGCACTTCATCCCACATACACTCATAGCTCGCTTCCTCAGGCAGATCTGAATGAATGAGTTCAAGCAATGTATTGTGCCCATTTGGAATCAATCTTATCTGAACAAGTGAGATGAGAGTGTCTTTTGAATAGAGAGCGTCTGATTTCATCCAGGTAAAGCTGATCAGAGAAGAAGGAATGATGACTAAGAAGATGCCTTTGCATTTCCCGGTAGTGGGCCACAGAAAGGAATAAGTCCCTTCGGGTCTGAAATCCAGGCGCAGGCTTGGTTGAAGAATGCCTGTTGAACGGAAAAGCTCTCCCAGGGAAATCGCCCGGAAGATCTCCTCATGCCTTTGAGCAATCTTTATAGTTTTAGAAATCTGCATGGAAGGGATCAGACCATCATTTGACAATAAAAGGTGAGACCCTTGAAAGTTCCTCCCTGTTATCGAAGGACGAAAACACTATTCAAAGGCCGAAAACTGCATCTGGAACTGATAAGTGGGAACAAACCCTTCAGGCCTAGGATACTTGATACTGGTCAGGACATTCTTCGCGCAATCGATGAATTTCTTATCTAGGCCGGTCTTCACATCAATTTTAAATGCATTTCCTTCAGGATCGATGGGGAACTTGAAATCGGCCGTGTAAAAGTTTTCCTTAAATTGCATCGCTGAGTACTTCTTCCCTTTTACCTGAGGAATGTAACACGTTCTGATTTTATGGGAGTGAGGAGCAATCGCGCGATCCACTTTCTTGAAGTACACATCTTTAGGATCGTACGAATTCATATTGAAGCAGGCACTTTCATCTTTTAGCTCGCAACCCTTCTTATAGAACTGATAGGCCATAAGAGTGTCAGTCTTCTTGAAATGATAAGCTGCTTTGGCGCACGACAGACCGTCACCAGCGAGACATTTTTTCTCGAACTCTTCAATTTGAGAGTGAGCATGGAGACAGAATAGTGAAATGAGGAAAAATATTTTCATTTGAAGGACATCGAGATGGTTGTCTTCACGAGTTGATTAAAAAATATTTCTTTCGTCATCGGTTTGTTCCGGTGTCCCTCAAACTCTGCAGGTGTAAAGTTCCCGCCATTGCGGACTCTCCTAAGAGTTTTTCCGTCCATCTGGAAAATCTGAAGATTGTATCGTCCCACACCACCCCGATGAGTGATGTTCACCTGATATAAAAGCGAAGCTTCCGGGGATGAGAAATCGCCCTTTATCTGATTATCCGATTCAAATTTTTTGAAGGTGTGGCAGCTTTCTGTCCCGAGAGTGTGACATTTCTTTTCGGTAAGTTTATCCATGAGTTTCGCCCCGGTCTTCTGGTCGCCGAGAATCTTTACATAAAATGTCTTATGAACTCCGCTGAGGGCAGTTGAACTTATAGATAACAAAATGACGACGATGATACTTTTCATTCTTTGATCCCGCTCCACTTAAGAGCTTCCTTGGTATCGGCAAAGGTTCTGAACTCAATCACTTTTCCGTTCCGGAAAGTGAAAACATCCCCTGTATCGCCTTCCAGCCATTCCTGTTGATCTTTCAATCTTACCCGAACATGGACAAAGGCCATGACCTTATCTTTACCTATGAGAAGTTTTTCCGGCTCACATGTTCCTTCCGCCCATGAATTCCGGCCTTGCGAAAAATGCGCTTCCAATTCCTGTAGACCCCGAAAGGTTCCGGCCATGGGTGACCCTTCAAACTCAATTCTGACGATGTCCGGATCAAGAAATTCCATCACCTTAGGAATCTCATTCCGGTTAAGGGCGGCGTAGATCTCTCTAACGATTTCAACTTCTTTATTCATGAAAGTGATTTTATGACAGGCCGACCATCAACGTCTAATCTTTAGACAGCTTGCTGAAATTATTTACCCGTTGCCCTCCTCCAGGGAGGTTCTCATCTATGATGATCGCATATGACCTTTCTGCGACTTACTCTCATACTGGCCTGTCTGGTCGTCTCAGCATCTGGTGCCTGGGCGCAGGATTATTTTATCGGGCAGTGCCAGACTCAGGACACTCTACCGGCAGTCAGGCAGACTGAATTCAAATGGCTGAAGCAGATCTTTAAAACAAACGACTGTAAAAACCTCGCAGAAAAAATCTCAAACGTTGAAAGTTTTAACGACATTATCCCATCTTCAACAGGCAGCGAGTCTGGATCGTGGATGGAAGATTTTCCCTTACTCCGCTACGATTCTCTGATCCCTATCCGTGAGACTTTTCAGGATGGCTCTCCCTATCGCGCGATGTTCAGAGACCTTGATGTATTTTCCGAGTTTCCGAAACTAAGATATCTGAGCTTTCTTGATTTCCACGGCGACGTCTGTTCTACGCTTAAGAAATTGCCTCAGCTAAAGCTCATCCGTATTGATGAAAGAAATTTTTTCAAGGCGGGCGTCGACGAATGCATAGCGGGCACTGACATCGAAGTTATTCTTGGCGATTTCATCGCCCTGCAGGCCGGGAACATCGTAAAGAATCCTAAATCCAAAATTGTGGGAATCGTCGGATGGAATGGATCACTGAAACCCCTCACGAAGTTCAGAAATTTGCGCTATCTCAGCATCAACCAGCACATGCAAACCAATGGCGGTCTGGAAGTCCTTGCCCCTCTCATTAATCTGACTCACCTTAATATCCGCTCGATGTATGTTCAGGAACTGGAGAATCTCAGATATTTGCCGAACCTTGAATTTCTCTCGCTGAGTTGTAGCACGAGGATGACTTCCAGCATGTCGTTCTCATGCAAATCGGGTAGCCGCCCGGATGCAACTTCAAAATTAAACGATCTGAAATTCCTGCGGCCTCTTAAATGGATTCGTCATCTCGAACTTTCCGACTTCTCAATAAAGGATATCTCCGAGATTCAAAACCTTCAGTACCTGGAACACCTCGATCTTGAATCCAATAATCTTGCAGGTATTCCGGATCTCAGCATGCTGAAGGACCTGAAGTATCTGAACCTGAGTAACAATCAGATTTCATCACTCAGCGGGATTCTTGATCTCACGAGCGTTGAATTTCTTCACCTCGCCGGAAACGGGGTCCGGGATTTTTCCCAGCTCAACATTCCTACGCTGAAGTACCTGAACATTTCACGGAACCCGTTTCAGGACCTTACTCTGGGTTCGATGCCGGAGCTTCAAATCCTGGCCATTAATGGACGGTTTGCCGGTTATGAGAGAAGCAATTCACCAACCGCATCCTTCATCAATCAGACCCTCTCTGATCTGACAAGAGACGAAAGAAATCTCGTCAGAAAAGTTCTCTCCGATGGTTTCACCATGAATATCAGTGAAGAATGCACCATCTTCCCATCAGTGAAATCCATTTCAGGGCTGGAGAATCAAAAAAATCTTTTAATGCTTTCTATTACTGCTCAGAATCTCAAAAGCTCACCATCATTCGAAGGACTGGAGAAGCTCCGCTATCTTGATATTTCGATGAATGCGCTGGAAGAAATGCCGGAACTGAATGTCATGCCGTCACTCAAGATCATTGATACAAACGGCAATTCAAAAATTTCGCTCATACCTGAAGGTGTAAAAAGCATTCCTGCGGATCTCAGACCAGTTAAGAAGGCCTGCCAATAAAGTCAGCGATACTTCCGCACATCAAAATCATTTTTTCCTATGATCGGGAATTGCACATCATTGTGTTTCACAGCAGAGGAAATGAGAACAGTTGTCTTGGTTAAAATTGTTTTCAATTCACGGCCGAGCTGGGATCCATTCATGCCACTATTATCGAAGTAATAATCCAGCACCGCCATATCCGGGCGGTGACCTTGAGCGATCAGTTTAAGAGCTTCTTCCGGACTCCGGCAGGTTATAAGATTGTGCCGTCCATGAAATAAGGTCCAGGCCTCCAGGACGAGTTCACTATCGTCCACAAGCATGACTCTTAATCTGTCACGATCAGATTGCTGAAGGAGCTCATAAAAGCGTTCTGAGGAAAGCGGCTTACGTACATAAGTGCACTTAAGGTCAGTTACTTCAGCGACCTCCCGATTGGAGTGAATGACGACCTCAGGGCCAAGGAAACTCAGGTGTTCGCGGTAAAAATCCAATCCGGTTTTTGAATCAGATCCGAGATCGTAATCAAGGAGATAAAGATCAAAGCGCTTTTGATTGATCGCCTTTAAGGCTTCCTCAACATTAGTGACATAAACAAGTTCAAGTGGATAAGGTGAACTCGTCGACAAGAAAGAAAAATAGTCAAAGACCTGAGTATCATCATCCAGGATAAGGATTCGTAATTTTTGCTCTCCTGCTTTTTCCGAAGTCTTATTCATATAACCATAATCAAGTGAAGAAGGTTTGAATCCCTCTTCCTTCACAACATCAACAGTGTCACAACATTGAAGAGTGAGAATAAAACGGACACCTTCTTGTGTGTTTTCTGCCCGGACCGATCCCCCATGCTCCTGAGCAGTCCGCGCAACCGATGCCAGACCCAAACCTGTTCCCTTCTCCTTACCAAAAGTAAAAAGAGGTTTGAATATTTCCCCGATAAGATTTTCGGGAATAGGAGGTCCATCATTTCTCATTTCAAATACAAAATTCTTATCGTCGAGATATGTACTGAAGGCAATCGTCCCTACTTGTTTCTTACCAATATCCCGGATCGCCTCGACGGCATTTGTGAGAAGATTCGTGAGCGCACCAGACATCCGGCTTTCATCTCCCAGAATCATGCAGGATGCTTTGAATTCGTACCGGAGATTGAGCTGTAAATTCTGATTGATCGTCATAACCTGCTGGATAGCACCGGCAAGTATGTCGTAAAAGCTTACTGCCGTAAGTGTCACCGGACGGTTCTTACTGTAGTTCACGATATCATTCACCTGGTTATTCACACTGGTGAGAGAAAACTCTACATCTCTTCTGGCCGTTTCAATGAACTCAGAATTTGCAGCACCTGAGGCTACCCTTTCGAGAACCATCCTCATCTGCTCCAGAGGCCTTCTGACATCATGAGCGAGAAGACTGGCTGTCCTGCCGATGGCCACATCTTTTTCCTGCTCAATAAGTTCTCTCTCGCGGACTCTCAGCAAATCCTGCTCTTTCCTGAGAAGAAGAAAGGTCTGATAAGCAATGAGGTAGAAAAGAAGAAGACTACCAAAGGCTTTGTAGTTGAAGCCAACATTGGCAGAGAAAAATGTGCTCCAAAGTGTAAGCGAGAGCGATATCAGCATGACAGAGCTCAGGATTTTATCTCTACGATAGAACTGTGGGATAAAGACGATCAGGACCGAAGCCAGGGCCATGTTCCAGAATCTGAGAACATGTGTGACGTTAAATACGATATTCGCAAAAAGAACATCCGAGGCCATGAGAAAGCCGAAGGTGCTGAGGATAAGCGAGCCCAGGAGGATTTGCTTTCGTGTCCAGGACCATCCCCTCACGTCGCTTAAGAAGAGGAACAGGAAAATAACCGCACCGATATTTACAACCGTAAAAAGATACAAGACCTGATTGAAGTTCAGAAATTGGGAGACGTAGTCACCAGCGAGGAATTCCTCGGCCACCACGCAAAATCCAAAGAGTAAAAACTTCTCGAAGGAAACTGATACAGTTGTCACCAGATAAACGAGGACGAATACAAAAAGAATACTGCCCTTACTGAGAATAAAGATGAGCTGAAAAACAGTCATGCCCTTGTAGGCCTTACGATGAAGTTCATTCAACTCGGCACCTTTACCGGCGATGATTTTACCCCGGTGGTTGATGCCTGTGTCCCCCGCTTTGATCCAACCTTTGATATCAATCAGGTTATCAATATTATCTTCCAGAGGAATGTTGAGAATCAGTTCGTTGTGATTGACAGGAGTATTTGCACGATAGAGTTTCCCGTTAACGGAAACCTCGAAACGGGAAAAAGAGACATACTGAAGGCCAAGAAATATTTCATTTGGCAGCTTGGGTAGTTTTTTGAAAATCTCAGCAGGGACTAGAATCTGGTAGTAAGCAAAGTTTCCCTCGCGAAAATCTTTTTCGGCCACGATCCGATGAGCAGGAATTTTTACTTCCTTCCAGTCACCGTTATTTATCCGGAGCTTCGTCGTGATGATCTCTGTGACATCCAGGACATTCGGAGACTCGATAAGTTTCTTTTCCGTGTTCGAGATATTGTCAGCGAGACGAAAAAGATAGAAGAGAAAGAAGAGTGAAAAAAAACACGATAAGAAAACAACCGACTTACTCTTCATTGATCGAGTCTCTTCAGGGCTTCCTGTCCGTCATGGATGATCTTCTCCAGGTTTTCGATGAGTCTTGATTTCTCCATCTCTGAACCCTTGAGAATAGTCAGAAGCATCTCGAGATTACTGAATGGTCTTTTCAGATCATGTTTAAGCTTTCTCAGTTCTTCATCCATCATCAGGGATACTCCCGGGGTAAAAACCCCTGCAAGTTCAGGAGGTTAAGTATTTAGACAGTGCCTGTAAATAATACATCGGGAGTGTGATTCAACACAAGCTTGGAGAATAATTAAGTCTAACAAAGGCTTAGTGTGTCCCAGTTCAAAAAAAAATGTCTGATCATAGACGACGATCCCATAGTGGCGGACTTTTTCAAGTTCACCCTTGAAGGGCGTGCTGAACTCATTTGTCTTGAGAGTGGTCGGGACCTCATGAAAACCATCCAGCAGCACTCTTTTGATGCAGCCTTTGTCGACATCAACCTTCCCGGACAAAGTGGACTTGATATCGTTCGTGAACTTAAAAACTACTTTCCCGATCTACCGGTGGTCGTCATCAGTTCTTCGGAAGCCATTCAGGATGCCATCACGGCCTTCCGTCTCGGTGCCATCGACTTCCTGACAAAACCACTCGAACCGTCTCTTCTTCAACGGGTATTTAAAAAGTGTTGCGGCCAGAAAGACCTGGAAAAGGCCCACCAGCTTCTCACTGAAAAGATCACAGAATTTTCCGACAGTCTTATCGTCGGAGATCATCAAAAAGTTCGGGAGCTCCGTGAAGATATCCTGCGTCTCAAAGGATCGGAACTCGACACACTCATCATTGCAGAATCAGGATGCGGTAAGGAACTTGTCGCGAAATCACTTCACAAGCAGGAAGGAAACTCATCTCGCCCATACGTAACTCTTAATTGTTCGGCCATTCCCCGCGAGCTCATGGAAAGTATTCTTTTCGGACATGAGAAGGGATCGTTTACGGGTGCAGACAAAAAACAAATCGGTAAATTTGAACTCGCTCACAACGGCGACATATTCCTCGACGAAATTGGTACTCTTTCAGCAGACCTTCAGGCGAAACTCCTGAGAGTTCTTCAGGAACGGGAAATTGAGCCCGTAGGTGCAGGTCTCACAAAGAAACTCAACTTCCGGGTCATTGCTGCGACCAATGAAGACCTCGTCCAGCTCGTGAAAGAGGGACACTTCCGGAAGGACCTTTACTTCAGACTCAACAAGATGATCCTTCGTGTGTCTCCCCTCCGTGAAAGGAAGGAAGACATTCCGAATCTGGTTCAGCATTTCCTGAAAAAATCAGCGCGCAACGGTGTGGTGAAAACAATTTCTGCAAATGCACTCGCCTGCTTCCTTGATTACTCATGGCCCGGAAACGTGCGTGAGCTGGAAAATATCATTGAGAACCTGAACTTCACGGCCCGCGGAAATTGCATTGAACTTTCCGATGTCGAACGCCTGGGACTTGATCAGGATATTTTTTCAGATGAAAAAGAAATTCCTCAAAGATCTTCAGTGGAAACATCGCCAGTTGAAGCTTCTTCATCGGATTCATCATTCCTCGAACAGAAGCTCATGAACTACGAGCGCTCACTTCTCGAAGACGCTCTCAATAAATTCAAGAAAAAACAGGAAGCGGCTAACCACCTGGGCCTTGATCGCAAAACTCTTTTCCGGAAGGCCAAGTTGCATGGCCTCAATTAAATTTATCTTCGCTTTTCTCCTGACTGTGTCGGTGGCCCATGCGAGCCTTTATAAATGCGACGTTAAAGATCCACAGGGACCTGCTCAGATTAATGTTGATGCCGTCCCTCTTCGCTTTGATACTCACAACACCATTCCCCACTTTAGCTATGATTATAAAAAAAGTAAGTATCACTCCAAGATGAAGCCGTTTCTCATCTACTACGTGATTGATACTGAAGAGCCTTTCATGAAGTATGCGGTGAATTTTGAAATGGCCCGCCTGGAAGCTGCCTGTAAGGCTTCCTCGCATGTGAACTTCATCGGCTTTCTCAACTCCCGATACGTCTCGAAAAATGAATTCGTGGTCTGTAAGGATAAAAAACTCTCAACTGTAAATCTTTCGAGTTACCCGGAGCTCAATACCCGCCTCAAAACAAAGCGCGATTTTATCGGAGAGGGCGACCATACAAAAAACAATCTTGGACCAATGAAATATCTCGTTCGCTACGAAAAGATTGTGAACGCCTCATTTGCCCATTATCCTCTGGCCCACCCGGATTTTCTTTATGACCTGATAGAACTTTCGATTACTGATCCAGCTCTCTTCCCTTCAGAAAAGTATATGCCTTTCCTGAACCTGAAATCTCATGGAAGTAATGAAGTGGTTCTCTCAGGACTTCACCCTTGTCAGACAGACGCGAAGATCAAATCTCAAAATGAACTTCTGAATAAAGTTCTCTCTGCAGATGAGAAAAAAAGCCTTAATGAGCTCCCCCCTCTGGATCCAAAACACATAGCAGTCCTTCACAAGCTGGGTCTTGGGCCAGGACAGGGAGTGGGAAGTGGCTCGCTTAACGGAGAATTTAATCTCAACGGCGAGTTCAACCTGAACGGTGAATTCAACTTAAACGGCGAATTCAATCTGAGTGTGTTCGCGGGGCTGGGTACTGACCATGGACTGGGAAGCACAAGTGCTTTTGGATCCTATCACGTTGCTCTCAACGCAGTTTTAGCTGACCTTTTCCATGAACAAAACAAACGAATTCTTGGATTTGTCATGCTTGAGTCGTGTGACACTAAACGCGATCCATTCTTTCACAGTCAGACCAATGATAATGTTCTTGGATTCTACTCCGCGGAGAATTCACTCTGGTATAGAAATTTAAACTGGTGGTCTCTGATGGAAGGGGCCAGTAGTTCAACGAAGAAACTACTGACCATTTTGAAAGAAAAAACTCCTGAAATAAAAAACTTTGAGCTGATTAAAGATCAGTGAGAAGGTTCACAGAACCTTTTATTAAAAGCGGGATTCCGTAAGTTCCTGTGTGCTCGATCGTGCCTGAAACCAACCGGAGCACTCCCTCCACCTTATATTCAACCGACAGCATGATACCGGTGTTCTCAATGATGGTCTTGAGGCGCTGGAATTTGCCTTCGCGAACGTAAAGAATACATCCTCCGTTACCGTGATCGGGAATTATTGTGCAAAACTGATCTTCGATGAACTCTGATAAAGCACGGGATTCGACAATCCGGGGAGAATCAAGTCTGACAGGCTTCACAATAGCATCCGGATTCTGTGACAAAAGATGTGTCACGGCCTTATCCAGGTCAGTGCTGTAAATGGCCTTATGAACGCCCAAGATTTCTGATTCTGAAAATGCAGTGACGGAAGGACCGTCTTCGAACGCTAACGTTTCGTACATTGACGGAGCATAGTAAAAGACATTCTTGTCTTCATGATCCGGCCAGAGAGTGACAAGCGAACCATTTGTCACTGCGTTTTCATTTAAAACGGGAAGTGCCATAGCAAGTGGAGAGATCAGAATGAGAGCGAGAATTAACATTTTCATAAATTTTCCTTTTTGTTGTTAGCAGTGAGAACCAGCGAGTCTTCGCTGGTCTCGAGTTTCAAAGTGACGACTGGATCCAGAAGACAATATTGTTCATAGCTCAACCTCTGAGTGAGTCTGATAATTCCCGGACGGAAGCTGACTTCTACCCCTTCAGGAAATTTTCCATTGAAGGGATCAGACCAGGAATGCTTACTGCTCGTAAACTCTGTCTTGAGCTTAGAGGCCGTTTGCACTTTTCCCTGAATGATTTCATCGACTGTCCATTCATAGCTCACTTCCAGATTTTCTGCGGCCCGCTCTTCAAGAAAATAGGGCATCCTGTTTATCACATTCACTATTTCTTTAAGTTGCCTCTCACTGTGCCGATCCAACGAAAACCACTCCAGGAGATTGTCAGACTCAAAGTTCCTCTTGGCATATTCCTGAAGCCGGAAGGAAACCACCTGACATGAAGGTCTGTTTTCCTGATCAGTCTTCAGAGAGACCTCGGTACCAAGAAGAAAAACTGAGAGGATGAGACTTTTCATTACTTCTCCTTAGGGGCAAACCCCATCGTTCCGACATAAGAGAAGGCCTTGCGGGTTTCCTGAGTCTCAGTTTCCCAATGAGATTCCTTGTTGATGTACTGATCAACTTTGCTCGTCCCTCCGAAGGTGGCGTTGGCAATGTCCAGGACAGCAGCACCGATCTGACAATAAATGTGGTAGCACTTTTTGAGTTCACTGCTCGCTACTGATGCTCCATTTCTCCCGGGACCTGGCGCACCTTCAGGCAAAAGAATCGTCTGATGTTTCACCAGTGCGATGTTGGAAATGACTTCGTCCATGAGACGCTTCTTGATTTCGATAACGTTAATGTCCTCGAGCTCTTTACACGCTCTGCTCTCATCACATTCAGACTTGTAGCGGAACCAGCCATCTGTCTTCGTCGTCGTGATCATTTTTGAAAGACTACTTGAAGTAAAAAATCCACCCTTTGTTGAAACCTTTCGAATCTGCTCAGCGAGTCCACCGCGGTGATATTCAGCGGTGTATTTTATCGTCGTCTGAAGATCGTACTCATAAGAAAGCCTGGCCGGGAGGGCAGCGGAAAACTTATAGGAGCTCAATCTGCGTGGAATCTTTCCGGCATAATCACGGAGCTTACAGGCCCCGAGAAGACTCAATTCAACCATTCCTGAGACAGAGCCATTCATGCTTCCCTCTTCACTTGCGGGAAAAGAAGAATTCATGATCACGGAAGATTCACCTTCACGGAACAGGGGTGTGCTGAAACTGAACTTCGTGTTCTTCAGGGGAACCTGCATGATGTTCAGATTGAGGGCCGCATTCAATTCACGATACTTCGCCAGATGATCTCCGTATCCGGTTGTATAAAGAAGATTAGCGTACAATCCAGTGATACCTCCGAAGTTTGTCACGATTCTCTCGGCCTCTTTCTGGCGCTCTTTCAGTAAAACGATAAGCTCGTCTTCACTAAGAGCAGGAGTCGACACTCTGGAATTATCCGGGAAATAGGAACTCAGGGGACGTGAAGGATCAAAGGAATCTGTTTCTTCCGGAACCGTTTCTGTCTCCTGCGCGCGGGCCTCAGTGAGGCGTGCCGTGATGGTCTTCAGATTCTTAAGTGCCACATCAAGTTCTCCGCAGCGCTGGATAAGAGCAGATTCTGTGACTCCTTCCAGAGTCAGGTTACCTTTCTCGGGAGGAAGTACATAAACTGTTTTGCAGTCGCGGGACAGATAGAATCCATTACTGTTGGCAGGAACTTTTATTTTTCTGGCAATGGGGCAGCTGGTAGTGATCGCGGGCTGGGCCATGGCACTTGCTGCCGTAAAGAGGCCACTTACCAGGACAATACTTGTCAGGGTTTTCATTTCATTTCTCCTTTAAAGTTTTAATTGCGAGTGAGTGGAAATCCGGATTCATGCCCTGGCCTGAAGCTTCGGTGAAGACTTTCAAAATGAGATCCATCTTTACAGAAGAAAATCTCGATCTTGTCTTCTCAAGGAGCATGCCGAACTTAAAAGCTTTCCGGAAATCTGAATCAAGGCGTTCCCAGCGGACTGCTGTTCCATTTTCATTGAGCCTGTCCCAGAGTTCATTCAGCTTTTTTATTTCGATATTCCGACGAAGGACCCCGATGGAATTCGGATCTTCTTCTCTCTCGCCCTCTGAAACAGGATTTGATGTGTAGGTCGTTCGCGTAGTAGTGCTTTCACTACTTTCTCCTCCACCGCATGAACAAAGAATCAAAAGAAGAATCAGCATTGATATTGTTTTCATGATTATCTCCCTACCGTAGCAGTGATGCCTGACATTTCGACTTCTGTTTCTCTGTTCATATCCTTCATGAATGCAAGGTCAAGCTCGGCCAGAGTATAGAAAGCTTTGTTGACTTCTACGATTGAAGAGAAAAGTTTCATCTCGTACAGTTCAGAGTTCTCACGTGATGGTGTGAACATACTTTTAAAGAGTTTTTCATCCCGGTCGAGAGTGAAAACTTCCGTACCGGCACGCTCTTCCTGCAGGGCCATTCCGAGCATTATCCCCGCCTGAAGCTTAGTCACTTTTCCGGTATTCTTAATTCTTTCCGAAACGTTTTTGATCACCTCATCGTAATTGCCGTTCCCGCCAATCCAGTAAGTCATCGGAGCTTTTGCTGGTTCCATCTTGTATTCAAGGATCACACTGAGACTTGCGAGCTTGAGACCCAGGTCACAGGCAAAAAACTTGAGGACATCTCCTCCAAGATCAAGATTCAGTTCACCAGTTATTAAGAATTCTTCTCTTTGCTGAAAGAGCTGCTCATTGAGTGCTTTCTCAACCTTGTCGACATAGTTCTGATAAGGCCCGGGCCAGAGATATGAAGAAAGTGAAAAGTTGTTTTGATTTACAACAATCTTAGGATTCAGAAACTTTGGAAAGTTTTCGACATCTGCCCACGTCCCGGTATGGTTCTGGCCATCTTTTCCGTTCCATTTGATTAAATTATCTTTAGAGAAGGGATTCGCCACGAGATTCAGAACGGGATTTCCGAAACCCTGAAGACGTACACTGTCGAATCTGGCCCCGCAGCTTTTCTCCCAGGTCGCAAGATCTTTTCCAGTAGCGGGTACCTTGAGATTTCCTATTACAGAATAGTAGTCATTGGCAGAAAGCCTGATCGAATTCCGATCGGTTTCAAAAG
The DNA here is from genome assembly GCA_040387275.1 of Bdellovibrionota bacterium. Lineage (GTDB taxonomy): Bacteria > Bdellovibrionota > Bacteriovoracia > Bacteriovoracales > Bacteriovoracaceae > Peredibacter. The sequence continues at coordinate 155,543 of JAZKDZ010000002.1, forward strand.
CTTTGTAGTCCCAGTCTCCGGTTGAACCAACAGTCACATTAGTCCAATTGATCTGGTTTTCAAACTTCGGACGGAGGTCCTGCGAAGAAGCATTGTTCGCATAAAAAAGTGCAGAGGCAAACGTGAGTGTGATTAAAGTTTTCATTGATTATTCCTTTTCAGTCCAGAGAAAGCTCGAGCTGTGTTTCACAGTGAACGTTTCCTGAGTTGAGGCATCATAATTTAACTTGATTGCTGTGTTGTCTTCTGACACACGGTCAACATTGGCCACACCAGGCACGAAGACTCTTGTGTGATAAACGACGTTCTTGCACTTCTTATCGCCTCTCTTTCCGAAGACATTTCTGCCACCGCGTTTACATTCACGGATGACGTTGTCCTGGATCACTTCCTGACCTTCAATCGGTGTGATTTCCGTGCTGGTGATTTCCTGGATGAGTTTCATGGTTTCAAGTTTTTTCAGGACCAGCTCATCGTATTTCTCCATGGCGTGTCCGAAGAGGATGCTATAGAGGTGACCGGCATCAGAATTAAGACGTGGATCGTCTTTAAGATTTTCGTAGAGATCACTCGTCGTACGACCACCGTCACTGAATTCAATTTTGAGAGAGTTAGCGAGCTTTCCATCCACCACCATGCGGGTGATCGTGTCCTGAGTAGTTCGTCCTGTAATCGCGCGGGCCTTGAAAGCAACCCGGACATCTTCAGAAGATGTATCCGCCATTAATTTGAAATCCACCTTTGTTGTAACAGGGACATCATAAAGGTAGCTCGCCACAAATCCGGCGTCCGTCACTTTACCCGCAGTCAAAAGTTCAGGGTTAAAATTCCTATTATCGAGTCGACGGATCAATGAGCAGATTGTCGGCTGAGCGACTTTAATATATCCGCCCGCTCCTCCATTAATAATCAGGTGACGGCTGTCCTTGTAACGGTCTTTACCGTCTGCACCGAGACCTGCGATTTTTGCATCAAGAATAGACGCTGACCCGGTTGGAGTTTTTTCTTCGTCGTCTTTTGCCAGAACAAACGAAAGAAGACCGCTGGAAATCCGCGCCGCCTGAAATCTGATTCCTGATTCTTTGTTGGCCTCTCTATAAGCATTCACATCCGCTTCCTGAGCAAGTGACATGTGGACATTCATAAGAGCGCCTTCATACTCAGAATACGGAAGGCGACGCTCAAGATGATTGAGATCCTCTCTAGTTTCAGTGATACTTTTTGTTGTTTCATCAATCAGCATCTTGAATGCATTGATAGACGTTTCATCTGGAGAAGCACTTTCCAGTTTACGAGCAAGTGCCCGGCGATACTCAACTCGCTCTTTCTCATAATTTGAAAGCGAGAGTTTTGTGACCTGCACTTCCTTTTCATTGTTGAGAGCGTTGTCACAGTCATTCTCCTGTACTGTTGCTCCTAGGCGGAATGATGAGATTTTCATCACGGCGTTCTCACGGGGAAGAATGAAGGCGGTTCTACAGTCTTTGGACATATAGAGCTGAGCATTTGCATCTTTCGGAACGACAATGGATTGCGAGCAATTTTCAGGTCGGAGAACAGGATAGCTTTCCTGTCCGTACGTCGGAATCGCGAGAAGCGATATTGCGCTCACGGACGACAGGGTTAAAAGAGATTTGAGGTTCATAAAATTACCTTTTTTTTAATTTTTATTTGCAGTTAATTTTTAAGTTCGGAAAGAAGAGAGACCGGATGGGTCTCTTCCTGCTTTCGACAGAGTTTTTCATGATGAAGGTGATTTCCGGCCTCCTCTTGGAGAAGACAATTTCATAACGCTCCTTTAGTCCCGAAACGGGGTCAAAATTTTTATCTTTGTATTTGTAAGTCATGACATCTTTGCTTTCGCTGACTGAGAGACTGGTGGAAGGGAATCTGCTTTCCGGATCAAAAAGAGAAACATAGAGACCCTTGCCATTTCTAGCCTTCACATAAATGTCCCCTACCCAGAAGCGGAAATTTTCTTTGGGGTCTTCATTCATATAATCGGGAAAATTCTGAGATGATTTTCTTTCGCATACGTGAACCTCAAGCTCACAATTCCCCAAGGTCCTTCTTCCATTTAAAGAAGACAGTCTTTGGAAGAAAGGACTCTGACAGGCGTCCGCAGAGGCAGTGTTCATGAATGTGAGTGAGCTCAAAATCACGAAAGTGAAGTGATTAGCTTTCATGGGATCTCACTTCTTTCAGGTCTTTCAACATTTTCCCGGAAAGGATTGAGATCTCTTCATTGAGACTTTTAACCTCTTCAAAAGCTTCCTGGATTTCGGACTTCACTGAATCTTCCGGAGATACGTGTGAGAGTTTCGCCCAGAGTTTGCGGCGTTCTTGTTTTAAAAGGGATATTTTTCTTGAGAGTTCCCCGATCTTCAGCGCTCTTTCCATCACCAAAGTTTTTTTGGCTTCACGGATAGGAGAAGTGATCTCTGATGTTTTCAATAACTGGGGTCTGAGAGAGTGTTGCTCTTCCGTCTCGGTTGGCCCTTTATTCATGAACAGAGTTGCTGTCGTAAAAAAGAGAATGACCAACGCGATCGAGAGTTTCGTTTCCGTATTCAGTTTCATGCTTGCCTCCTGTGGGGAGACACTAAGCAACAGGAATGCCGGCCGAAATGGTCAAAAATGAGTCATTGATGAGACAAAATCATGGAGACTGAAATGTGATGTCTCAGGATTGCCCCATGATGGGGCATGAAGTTATTACAGGATTTCTTAGATTATCGCAGGACTTGTATCAATTCGATCTTATAGCCGTTTGGATCTTCAATGAAAGCGATAACAGTGTTTCCATGTTTCATCGGTCCCGGCTCTCTCGTTACTTTTATGCCAGCAATTTTAAGCTTCTCACAGGTCCCATAAATGTCTTCTGTCCCGAGTGCTATGTGACCGAAGGCATCGCCCTGAATGTATGAACTCTTTCCGTAATTATAAGTAAGTTCAATACTCGGATCATCTTTCGTTTTTCCGTAACTCAGAAATGCCAGGGTAAACTGTCCATCAGGATAATCCTGTTTCGATATGAGATTCATGCCAAGCTGTTCCGTGTAGAACCGGATGGACTCTTCAAGATTATTGACTCTGATCATTGTATGCAGAAATTTCATTATTCTTTTCCTTAGCGGCAACGAAAGAAGGCCGCAATTCTCTGACAAAATTTTTCTTTTTCTTTGCTCTCTTCCAGGAAAAAAATCTTATCCACCGGAGTGCTGAACGCAAAGGATATTTTGAGCGCAAGCTCAACAGACGGATTTTTGCAGCCGGACTCAATGGAGATAATTGTCTGACGGGAACAACCGACGATATCGGCCAGTTGCTGCTGAGAAAGCTGCCCCTTGTCCTGACGTAATTGTTTGATGCGGTTTTCAAGCTTCACAGGAAGAATGTAAACTATTCTTTACATGATGTAAACTAAACTTTACATTGGTTTTATGAAAACGATGAAAAAGCTTTTCCAACTCTCCCGCGAAGAATGGCCGCTCCTTATTCAGGGTATGCTCTTTCTCGGGATCTCGAGCGCCGCCCTTCTTGCTTACCCTCACGCCATTAAAAAACTCATCGACGACGCTCTCGTGAATAAGGACTACGCAGATCTTGATCGAGCTGCCCTGATCGCTCTGGTCGTTTTCGTCGTTCAATCAGTGACCTCTGCTCTCCGCTATTACTTCTTCACGATCGCTGGAGAGAAAACTGTTAAGCGTCTCAGGTCTCGCCTCTTCCATCAGATCATCGGGCAGGGTGTGCCCTTTTTTGATCAGCAAAAAACCGGTGAACTTCTGGGCCGCCTCTCTTCCGATACTGCAGTCCTGCAGAATGCATTGAGTGTGAACATTTCCATGCTCATGCGAAGTCTGGTGCAGGCCTTGGGTGGGCTCGTGATGCTTTTTTTTACCTCATCAAAACTCACCATTTTTATTCTTTTAATAATTCCTCCGGTTGGTTTCCTCGCTGCCCGGTTTGGTAAAAAAGTAAAAGCGATTTCCCGCCGCTCACAGGATGCACTTGCTCTCTCATCAGGAGTTGCTGAAGAAAGTATCGGCACAGTCAGAACAGTGAAATCGTTTGCGCAGGAATCATTTGAGGAAAACCGCTATAATGAGCGCCTGGATAAATCTTTCCTTCTCTCCAAAGAAAAAATAAAAGTCATCGCCCGCTTCACAAACACTGTTACCCTAGTTGGGTTTGCGTGTCTGGTTTTCATCGTATGGTTCGGAGGACGTCTCGTCATAGAGGGCGAACTCACCGTGGGAACGCTCACGTCATTTCTTCTCTACGTCATCACTGTTGCTTTCTCAGTAGGAATGCTCGGAAGCTTGTGGACGGATTTCATGTCAGCAGTCGGTGCCTCTGAGAGAATCTTTGAACTCTTCGATAAACCTGTCGAAGACGTGACAACCGGTCTTCCTGAAATTAAAGAAGGCCTGGTGGAATTTAAGGATGTGCATTTTGCCTATCCCACAAGACCTGAGTTTCCCGTCCTGAAAGGACTGAGTTTCTCTATCTCTCCCCGGGAAACAGTGGCCGTGGTGGGCCCATCCGGCGCTGGTAAGTCCACTCTTGTTCAACTTATGCTCCGGTTTTACGAAACTCAGGGCGGAGTTCTTTCTTTCGATGGAATTGAAGCAGGAAAATATTCTCTGAATGCAATCCGGACCGGAATCGCTGTTGTCTCGCAGGAGCCAGTTCTCGTCAGCGAATCGATTCTTGAAAACATCCGCTACGGAAGACCTTCAGCGACTCTCGAAGAAATTCACGAAGTAGCGAAGATGGCCTTCGCCCATGATTTCATCGAGAAGTTTCCGCAGAAGTACGACACCCTTGTCGGTGAGCGTGGCATTCAGCTCTCGGGTGGTCAGAAACAAAGAGTCGCCATAGCCCGGGCACTTCTCAAAAATCCGAAAATTCTTATCCTTGACGAGGCAACAAGTGCGCTGGATGCAGAAAGTGAACACCTCGTACAAAAAGCGATGGATGAACAACTAGGAAAGCGCGCGACACTGGTCATCGCTCACAGGCTCTCGACGGTGAAACGGGCCCATAAGATCATCGTGATCCAGGACGGTGTCGTGGCCCAGGTGGGAACTCACGATGAACTCTACAGTAATGAATCCGGTCCCTATCATAAGCTTGTTAATAAACAATTTGCTCACACCAAGGAAACACCAGCATGAGAACAACACTTAGTAACGATAGTCTCACTCCCGAAGCGGCCAAAGCGATCTCTTCTTATCACTCTGGCATAGTCAGTGAAGTCGCAGATGCCGTTGAAAAAAACAAAGTCGTTGTCGTCGGAATGGTCGCCAATCCATTTGTGAAGAGAGCTCGGAAGGCCCTTGAAGCTTCGAATGTTCCCTTCAAGTACATTGAGGTGGGAAGTTACGTCTCAAAATGGAAAGAGCGTCTCGCGATTAAACTCTGGAGTGGATGGCCCACCTATCCTCAGGTTTTTGTGAATGGAAAACTCGTTGGCGGCGCCGTTGATCTCGAAAAGTTTATTCAGAATGGACAGATGGCCTGAAAAAAAAGCCTCTGCAGTTTATTGCAGAGGCTTTTCGTTTTTTAATTGAATGTGTTTCCGATCAGCGTTTAGTTGACCCGCGGTTTTCCATATTAATCATTGCTTCCGCAAACTGATGGGCATCCGGTTGTCCGGAGATGATCTTCGAAATCTTTTTTACTGTATCAAATGTATTTTTAAGACGAAGCTGCTCAATCCGCTCGATTTCTTTCTCGAGGATCTTCACTCTTTTAGGAGTTGATTTACCGGTCAGGAGTTCCTGAATAAGAACTCCACGGTTTTTAAACGATTCGGTCATCAGCTCATCAGCGAGGCGCTTGTTTTCACCAAGGATTGCTCTCAAGTCGACTTTCTGGGCTTCAGAAAGAGTCTGGGAGTTTTCAATGTGATCAACAATCGTCTGACTAAGGCCCTGCGGAGTATTGACTGTGCTTGAAGCAACTTTTTCCTGAACGGATGCTTTCTCTTTTTTAGTGGAAGAACACGAGACCAGAATTATCGAAAAAATAATAAGAGTAAAAATACGCATAAGAGCTCCTGTTTGTTTTTGACTATACTAAGTAAAAATACCTTTCTACACATTTTTGCCTTCTGCTTACAACGAAGGAAGTGATGACGCTTCTTGATTTAAGACATGAAAGATTTTTTCGATGATCCGGTTGCCAGAAACATTCCTGGAATAAATACCTATCGGCATTAAGTCGTCCATAAAAATAGAAATTTCTTCGCCCTCAATGATAAAGGAGCTCTCGTCACTTCCCTTTGTGACAGCAAATTCTGCTTTGATTAAGTCACAAACTTTCTGAAGCAATAATTCTGATTTTTTCCAATCTTCATCATCATAGATATCGGGAATTTTACCAACGTAAATACAATCCTTGTCGCCATCTTTTCCCACAATAATTTTCATGAGATGAAACTTTAACAGAAGGATCTTTTTGTTGAAAGGGGCCGCAAGATAACTAAAAGGTGAAATAAAAAAGCCACCGCGAGGGTGGCTTTTTTATTTTGGAGGAGACGTCCGGATTTGAACCGGAGGCTTTACGGTTTTGCAAACCGTTCCCTTGGACCACTCGGGCACGTCTCCAAGACGAATTACATGGGAAGATTGAGTTTCTTCTAAGATGAAGTTTCTGTCAATGATTAGGAAGAGTTAGCCACATTATTGCTTTTTTTTGTCGGCGAAGCTCTGCGTAATGTGCTTTACGATTCCTATGTGTTTGGTATATCAAACCCCAATCAAATTTCACTTCTGGAGTAATGATGAATCGTCGTGATTTCCTTGTTGTTTCCGCAGCTACCGGTGCCCTCACTCTCCTTCCTTCATGGGCACGCGCCAGTACTGCAACTAACCCTCTGACACTCAAAAACTTCACGGCAAGTGATCTTTCGCCGGTTCTGAGGCTCACCTCTTTGCGCGGCTCAAATGTGATCGAAGGTGACACGCATGATGAGGCCCACGAAATTTTCTGGAATAAAGACGGCTATATCGCGAAGAAAGGCGGCATTCCTGCAGCAAGCGCACATTACGATGTGGTGATTGTTGGCGGAGGGATCGCAGGACTTACGGCCGCTTACTATTTAACAAATAAAAAAGTCCTTCTCCTCGATGGCCATCCTCGCATGGGTGGAAATTCAAAATCCCAGACTTCAGGAAAGTCCTGGGTCTCTCAGGGTGCTGCTTACGTTGGTGAGAATGATGAAGGTGGAGAGATCGATCAGTTCTTCGCGAGTCTCGGAATCAAAAATAAAATCCGCAAAGTGGATGCTGAGCCGGTTACGATCAATGGGAAAATTTTCACGAAGTTCTGGGAAGGAGAATCTGATCCTGCCCGTGCTGCTGATTTCGTCGCTGTCAAAAAACGTTTTGATGAAGTCTGGGAAAATGATCTTCCGGAACTTCCTGTCTGGGATATGGCGGCCCGTTCTCACTGGGACAATCTTGATCGCATGTCATTTACTGAATGGCTTCGCCGCGAGTTCGGTGAAATTCATCCGCACATCATGGAGCTCATTACACTGTATTGCTGGTCATCTTTTACAGCGAGTCCATCAGAGATTTCTGCTGCTCATGGCATGTATTTCTTTATCAATGACACTTGTGGTTCTCCGTGGGTTTTCCCGGGCGGAAACGGTTTCATTGCCCAGGCAATGGTCGATAAAATTAAAGCTCGTGGGAATGTGACGATGAAAGGCGGTGCTTTCGCTGTCGATATCGTCATGGTGAACGGCAAAGCGCAGATCTGTTATAAGAATGAAACTGTTCTTGAAACAGTGACAGCTTCGAAATGTATTGTCGCTTCTCCGAAGATGGTGATGAAACATGTGATCACCGGTCTTGATCCCGCTCAGATAAAAGCGATGGATGATATTAACTACCGCGCTTACTTGGTAGCGAACATTTTCCTTCGGAAGAAAATCCCTTCCCGTGGTTACGATATGTACACGATGAAAGGAAAAGTTCCGACTAACGAATATAACGATTCCAAAGACCGCGTTTACACCGACATCGTTTTCGCTGACTGGGCGACCAAAGATAATGTCGATGCGACAGCACTGACACTTTATCTACCGCTTCCCTATGATATGGCCCAGCAGTATCTTTTCGTGGATACGCTCTACCAAAAATACGAAGACCGCCTGAAGGCAACTCTCCCGGAAGTTCTTACGTCACTTAATCTTTCATGGGCAGATGTAGATGGATGGAGACTCGTTCGTTATGGACATTCGATGCCGATAGCAGCAAAAGGAAAAATTGCTGACGGAACTTTCGAGCGCGCTCATAAAGATATCGCTGGCACAATCTTCTTTGCCAATCAGGACAACTGGGGAAATCCATGTTTTGAGACCAGCTGGAAATCAGCGTATGAAGTGGTGAAAAAAATCAGATAAAAAAAAAGGGCCTTGCGGCCCTTTTTTTATTCTATCGAACTATGCTTCGCGAATGACGTATTTGTCTTTTCCTGCATCCACCATCTCTTTAAGTTCTTTACCAACTTTAAAGAAGGGAACTTTCTTCGGAGATACTTTCACCACTTTGCCTGTCTTAGGATTTCTTCCCTCGTAAGCTTTGTAATTACGGTTAGCGAATGAACCGAATCCGCGGATTTCAATTCGTTCGTCATCAAAGAGTGCCTGAATCATGCTATCGAAACAGATATTCACAATCTTCTCCGCCTGGTGGTGAGGAAGGTTTGCTTGTTTTTCGATTACAGCGATCAGATCGGCCTTAGTCATGTCAGTCTCCTGTTACTATGATTTTAGCAGTTTATCGGATTCTTCACCAAAAAACTTTAGCAGAGTAAGCCGATGTAAAATGAGTAATTTAGTCGGCTTCTGCCCCGAATATCAGGCAACTAGGGTGAATTTATTGAAAAACCCGTGCCGGAATTCACTGTCTTGTAGGGCACAGGCCTTTCAGGCCGATAATCACATTAAGTAATTACGCCAGAACTCGATAAGAAGTGGGTAGCTGGCACGAGGTTTATGGATATGGACACTCGCTTTTATTCAATATTACGGATGATGATTCTCATGCTCATGAGTCTCTGGTTCGTATCATGCCAGGACACCATCCCCAACCGCGCAACCATTACTCCCGATGAATTCTTAGAAGATCCGGATCCTATTTGTGAAACCGGTGAAACGCTCGAGACAGGAACTGACGGAAAAAAAACCTGCGTGAAAACTAAAGTCACGCGTCCCGACGGTGCTCTTAAATTCAAGACTGATTTCTGCGGATGTAAAGATAGAAAGCCTGTGACGTTCGGTAACTGTACTACGTTTTGCGCGGACAAAGTCACGGCCGGTGCTGCGATACTATATGCTTCATTCAATGTCTCTGAAGCCATTTCGCTTTCAGGTCTCGAGAACGTTTTCAACTTCTGTAACCTTCCTATTGAAGGTGATACAGCAAACCCACGCTGTCAGCTGTCGGCCAAAGATGAATCAGGCGCCATCACTGCCCTGGATGTCACGACAGTCGCAAACTCAAACTCTATTAAAGTTGATATCTCTGCCCTTCCGGAAGATAAGACTTTCCTTCTCACTCTTATTGAAGTGAACTCGAAAGCAAAATCCGACACGATCCAGATCGTAAAAGATACTACGCAGATCGATGTTGATCTTCTGGGAACGCTGAAGGTTGCTCCGATCTCTCAGTTCACCTGTATCATCCGCGATTATGAAGTGGAAGAATTCCCGTCAGGTGCAACAGACTACTATTATAATTTCGGTTACCGCCGTCACTACTATTATCTTCCACGGAACGTCCCCGATCCGCTTCAGGGTGTTTCCCGCGATGCTTTCTGCCACGATATCGTGAAGTATGGAACTCGCGACGATGCGACCTACCCTCGTCTGGAAAATATTCCGGGTATCTTCAATTTCTGGGATACGCAGGATCCGCGCTTCTTTGATAACAACGGTAATACCTTCCTCGATATCAATGATGTGATTGTCCAGAAGACGAAAAACTTTGGTGGATCAATTCCGGCAAACTCGAATTTCTTTGCAAAATTCTCAGGACTCCAGCTCGTGATTCTCGACCCGAATTCGACGTCGACAAATACAACAGCTGACCAGCCTGCTCTCGGTTATTACATGGCCCCATGGATTGATACAAACTCTTCGAGCTATCGCTCTTTCTGTCTGACCAGCACGCAATACAACAGCACCAATGCCCTTTATCAGGCATTCCGCGATGTGATTGGTGTGGATACGGAAGGACTTTATATTTCTGAGAAAACGGCGGAAGTCGTAACGACTGCTAATGGTGATGATGTATCAACGAAACCTGATTATCTTCTTATCCGTGAGTCAGATCTCAAGGCCGTCTGGTTCTATGTGAAAAATGGTGTCCTGACAAAACCGACAGAAGAAAACGTTGCGAACGTAACAACGTATTTCTATCACCCTATCAACAAGACGACACCTTTCGTGAAATCTTCCACCCAGAAACTTTATCGTGTGAAGAGTGCCCAGGAACTCGCCTCGGGAAGTGGTGTTTCAAGTGGATCAACATCACAGACAGGTACTCCCGGTAGTTTCCCTCCGCACGACAAGAAAATCGGCTGTATTCCTAAACTTTAAATGTAGCGCTTGATGATGGTCAGGAGCGGCTTCATCTCTTCTTCAAAGATGAGACAAAAGGCAGATAAAGAGATCACAGAGATAGTGACCGAAAACGCGAATGAAGCAATCCCGCGAAGCCATTTGTTCCAGTACTTGGAAACGAATAACTTCCTTGTAAAATAAGCAAAGAACATGATAACGATCCAGACATAGAGATAAGTCTTGAGCCTATCCTTATCCTTCATGATGTGAAGCCCGCTTACGACTGCTTTTTCGTCCCTCATCACATCCACGATGAAATCCACTGCTTTCGGATTGTTTTTTAAATAGCCTTCAATGGGATGACCCTTGAACGCTTCGTGGACTTTTTCTTTGAGTAACTCTGGTGGGATGGTGTGCATCCTCGCTTCTTTCAGTGTTCTTTCCAGAAGAGCGACGGCATCTTTATTCATGAGCGAGGCAGGAGTGAAGCTATCGTAACCAAGCTTCTTTAATTCAGTGATGGGATCAAAAGCCTTCTCTGTCGCATCAGCAACTTTTGAAACCTGCTCCAGCGATTTCTGGCGATCTTCACGGGCCTTTTCCAGCTCGTCCAGGACCGCCTCATCGTGTGCTGTCGTATCAACTCCGGTACTTGCCCCTTCCTGGGAAAAACCCAGGAGAGGCAGGAGAACCAGAATGAAAACGACAATTAATTTCATGCTTTCTTAGAGATCAGCTTCTCGTACATAACCGTCATAGGTACGGCGATATAGATCGTCGAATAAACACCGAGAACAACCCCGATAGTCATGGCGAAGAAGAAGTCGTGAATAACAGATCCGCCCCAGATGAGCATTACAACCGAAACACCGAGAACAGTGAGTGAAGTAATGATCGTACGGGACATTGTTTCGTTAATCGCACGGTTCACAGTTTCTGCTGTCGTGAGATTCGGATGGGCCGCTTCGATTTCACGAACGCGGTCATAAATCACCACGGTATCGTTTACTGAGTAACCGATAATCGCGAGAAGGGCCGCCACGATCTGAAGTGAGAATTCTTTTTGAGTGAGGATAAAGGCACCGACAATCAGAACCACATCGTGAATGAGGGCCGCAATTGCACCCGGAGCAAATTTATAATCGAAGCGAAGAGCGAGATAAATCATAATGGCGAGAATCGCCCACATGAGAGCTTTGAACGCTGAAGTTCTGAGTTCAGCTCCTGCTTTCGGACCTACGATATCATTTTTCAGAATGTCGAAAGACCCTGCTCCGAATTTCTCCGTGAGTGCCGTTCCTACATTGTTAGAAACTTTATTGAGATCTGATTTTTCATCACTGTCGAGCTTGAGAAGAAATTCATTCTGATCGTCTTCGCCGATTGTCTGAAGCTGAGAAACAGGAACGTTTTTTTCAGCGAGGTAAGCGCGAAGTGTTCCGAGATCAACTTTATCCTTAAACTTCACCTGAATCTCAACTCCCCCACGGAAATCAACTCCGTAGTTAAGTCCTTTTGTGAAGAAAAGGATAAGCGTTCCCACGACGAGAATCAGCGATGCCAATCCTGCGTACTTGAACAACCCTACCCAGTCGACGTTCATAGTTTTATGTGTGCTTTTTGCTACTGTATTCATTTTCATTCTTCCTTAAATTAAATAGAGAGAGTCTTACGGTTACCGCGTCCGACATACATCTCGAAGAAAACCTTATTCAAGAAGTAAGCTGTATAAACAGTTGTCACGATACCGATAAGAAGTGTGACAGCGAATCCACGAACCGGACCTGTTCCGAAGTTAAGGAGACAGAGACCAGCAAGTGCTGTTGTTAAGTTCGCATCGACGATTGTCCAGAAAGCGCGGTCAAATCCGGTACGAACTGCTTCGAACGGAGTAAGCCCTGCTCTGATTTCCTCACGAATACGCTCGTAAATAATGATGTTACCATCCACCGCCATACCGACTGTGAGAGCGATACCTGCGATACCCGGAAGGGAAAGTGTCGCACCCAGGACGATAAGGATGTAGATCGTTAAGAGTGCGTTGATGAGAATCGTGACACTCGCGATGAAGCCTGAAAATTTGTAATAGAAAACCATGAACACGAAGAGAAGAATCGTACCAATTCCGAAGGCCATGACGGCTTTATCAATAGCATCAGCACCAAGTGACGGACCAACAACACGCTGTTCTTCGAAAACAAGTTCTACCGGAAGAGCACCGGCGCGGAGAACGAGGGCGAGATCTCTCGCCTCTCTCATATTGTTTTCATAGTCACCCTGGCCGAGTGTAATCTGAGCAGAACCACCAGCGATACGGTCACGGATCTGAGGAGCAGAGTAAACGTTACCATCGAGAACGATCGCCATCAGACGACCTTTATTGTTCCCTGTGATTTCTTCGAAAAGTTTTGCACCAGTTGGTTTGAATTCAAGGGCCACGTATGGGCTGTTGTTTTCCTGATCAATACGAACGAAAGCTTCCTGAAGTTCTTCACCAGTAAGCGATGATGTCATCTCAACGAGGTAAGGATCAAGAGCTGTGATCTCGTTATTTTTGTTTGTCGTTTTTGCGTAAGCGATCTCATAACCTTTCGGGAGATCAGCAGCAAGATGCTCGTTCACTTTCTTGAGGAAGTCAGAGAAGCGGTCACCTTTCTTGAATTCAATGCCAGCTGTTTTAACTTTCGCCATCCAGTCAGCAAGTTGCTGGCCATTGACCTGATCATTCACGATCTTAAATTCGAGTTTAGCTGTTTTTCCGATGAGGTCTTTGGCGCGGGTAATGTCTTTTACACCTGGGAGCTGAACCACAATGCGGTCAGTACCCTGAGAAACGATTTCCGGCTCAGTCACACCGAATTCATCAATACGGTTTCGTATTACTTCGATGGACTTTGAAAGAGCAGAGTCCTCAATCTCCCGGAGATAATCGCGGCCCAGACCGTAAGTGAGAGTGTTGCCCTCTTCTTTCGTAATCCGGAGCGGATAACCGTACATCTCTTTAATTTTCGCGCGGGCCTTTTCAAGATCCTGCGGATTTGTGATCACGATTGAATGCTTGGGATCCTGAGAATCTGCAGTCTCGAGTGCTCCGAGAGTTGTTTCGATTCCTTCAGTCTTCAAGCTCTGTTGAGACTTGCGAACATAGGTCAGAACTTCATCGCGATAAACTTTCGCGAAATCAATTCCGAGAACCATGTAGAGTCCACCCTGAAGATCGAGACCAAGATTGATCTTTTTCTTGAAAGGAAATGCACTATCCTCTTTCAGATTGAGAAATGTAGGAGCTGTTCCCATGAGTGAAATCACCATCAGGAAAACAAGCAAACTAAAACGAAACCACCATCCTCTGGCCATGAGTACTCCAATAACTTTGAGAAATTAACGAATGAATCTATTCGGGAAATTTTAAACGATTATGGGATTTTGAGCAATGAAGTTGAGGGCCCGAAGGCCCCCAATTTTAAGATTGTGGTTTGTCTTTGTCGTCGAGATGATTGGCGTGGGGAACCGGCTCATCTTTCTGTGTAGCGTCAGCAATAGTCGGAGTCACTGACGGCGTGTGAGTTGGAGTAGAATCGTTTGATTCCTGCAGCTGGTCAGTAAGACCCTTCGCTGCATTCTGGAAATCACGAATCCCCTTCCCCAGACCCTTGGCAAGTTCAGGCAACTTCTTCGGTCCGATAAAAATCAGAGCGATGAGAAAGACAACAATGAGTTCGCCGAAGCCTAATCCGAACATGATTTACTTCTTAGCTGGTTCAGCGAAAATCGCTGCAGCTGATCCACCGATGTGAGATTTCAGAACTTTCATTTTCGCTCCGTTTTCCACTTCGATCGTCACAACTTTCTCAGTGATTCCTGTGATTTTTCCAAGGATACCTGACTTCGTATAAACTTCGTCACCGTGAGTGAGTTTTGTGAGGAATGCCTGCTCTTCTTTTGCTTTTTTTGCCTGAGGACGAATCATGAGAAAATACATCACGAGAAAAATAAGAACGAAAGGAACAAACTGCATGAAACCAGCTGCACCTGAAGCTCCTGCTGTACCTGTTTGCGCCTGTGCTGAACTGATGATGAAATCAAACATATGACTTTCCTTTTTTATTCCCAATGATTTGAAGAGTAATTGTTATAAAATGTCTGGTAAAAATCGTCAAATTTCCCTCGTAAAATCGCTTCGCGCGCATTCTTCACCATCGTGAGATAGAAATGAATGTTGTGGTAGCTGATGAGCTGGCCCGCAAGGTATTCTCCGACATTAAACAAATGTCGTATATAAGCGCGGGAATAGCGCGTGCAGACCTGACAGCTGCAATCCGGATCCGGAGCGGACTGGTCTTCGAGGAAGCGCGCTTTTTTAATATTGAGAGGGCCTTTCGCTGTAAGAAACTGGCCATTCCGGGCGTTTCTCGTCGGGAGCACACAGTCGAACATATCAAGGCCCGACTTGATGCCATTTAAGATATCAAGAGGCTTCCCCACACCCATTAAGTAGCGCGGTTTTTCTTTCGGCATTTTTGGCACGAACGACTTACAGAAATCTACCATCTCAGCGTTTTTTTCGCCGACCGATAGTCCACCCAAAGCGTAGCCATCAAAGCCCAGGTCCTTGAGGCCTTCCATCGATTCTTCGCGCAGATCCTCGTGGAGACCACCCTGGATAATGCCGAATAATTTCTGATGAGATTTAAGCTCAACGGTCTTGCATCTTCCGGCCCAGCGGTGAGTGAGTTCCATCGATTTTCTGAGCGTGTCTTTGGTTGCCGGAAGCTTCGGGCATTCATCAAACGCCATCACAATATCGGAGCCAAGAGCGCGCTGGATTTCCATCGATTTTTCAGGAGTGATGAGGTGTTTAGAACCATCAATATGGGACTGAAAAGTCACTCCTTCTTCGGTCAGTTTATTGATGTCAGAAAGTGAGAAAACCTGATAGCCGCCGGAGTCAGTCAGAATCGGACGATTCCAGCTCATGAACTTATGAAGCCCACCCATTCTTTCAATGAGCTCGTGACCGGGTTTCAGATAAAGATGATAGGTGTTTCCCAGGATAATCTGCGCGTTCATCCGCTCGAGATCTTCCTGCCAGAGTGTCTTCACACTCGCCCGGGTTCCCACCGGCATGAAAATAGGCGTTTCGATTACACCATGCTCTGTGTAAATGCGGCCGGCACGGGCCTCGCCATCCTGTTTTTCGAGCTGAAAAAAGTTCATGAAATTCGTTTATCACATCTTCTGTCATGACGCATGTCCTTATTGAGAAATTTTCGCAATGGTTTAAGCTTGTTCTCAAGGAGTCCCTATGAAAATTCTCGCTCTTCTTTTTACTCTGACGACCTTGTCTGCCTGGGCCGCTCGCCCTGATCAGGCCTTTTCGTTCAAGGACAACACATGTGTGTGCCGGAATGATAAGCCGGTGAGTAAAGGTGATTGCGTGGATGTCTGTCGTGGAAAAAACACGAAGGGTGCCGATGTTCTGTTTGCTGATTTCAGTGTGAGTACTGTCCTCGCCAATAGTTCTCTGAAACATGCGAAAAACTGGTGCTATAAATTTCTCATCGGTGATTCCGGATTTCCGAAATGTGTCCTTGAAGCAACTGACAGCGTAGGCAAAAAAACAATCCTCACGAACTTTTCTTTCCCTAAAAATAATTCTTTCTCGGCCGATGTGACTGCTCTCGAAGAAGATGAAACGTACTGGTTCCGTCTCATTGAGACTTCTTCGAAAGCAACTTCCATTCCGTACGATGTTTACATCTTTGATCCGATCGGAGTGCCTCTCAAAATTTCTGATGTTCATCAGTACACATGTCTTCCGAAATTAAATCCCGAAGTGAAGACGCATTTTTATTATACTCCGCGCTTTGCTCCTTCTCCGGTGAGACCAGTTGATGGATTCGTCTGTCACGATGTCGTGGCCTATGGTCCGCATGACAGCGAAGTGATTCCCCGTCTGGAAAATCTTCCGGGAGCAACTCCTCTCTGGAACCAGTCCAACTTTTTATTCTATGACAACAATGGTGATGGTGTTCTCGACGTGAACGAACACTATATGAATAAAGCTGTTGAGTTCGGCGGAACAACGAAAGGCAATGTTCGTCTCTTCGGCCTTCTCTCGGGTCCCGGATCAAAAGAAGCGAATTTCGAAGCAGGGAATTTCTCTTACCAGCAGCTCGGATTTCTCATGTCCTACTGGGTAGACAATGTGACATTCAATTCTTACTGCCCGGGTGATACTCAGTACGCTTCCGGAAAAGCTCACTACAAAGCGATCAAAGATACTATTGGTGTAGCGACGGAAGGAATTTACGTTGCTGACCGTTCTGAATCAGAGAGACGCGATTATCTTCTCATCCGCGAATCAGATCTCAAGTCTGTCTGGTTTTACCTCAAGAATGGTGTGGCGACGAAACCAAACGAAACAGATGCTCAGTTTCAGATTATTTATTTTCACTACCCTCTCAATAAAGTCACTCCGTACGTGAAGGGACCGAATCAGAAAACGTATCGCCTTCGTTCATCGCAGGATGTGGGGAATCTTACGAATCTCCAGTCGTTCATCGGTGCCACGGGTGAAATGATTTCTCATCCTTCTCACGATAAAAAAATCGGTTGTGTTCCTAAAATCTAGTCCCCGCGAGGTAGAACGCGGGTGATTTCAGCAAGAATACTGTCAGCTTCGCCCTGAGGAAGATTCAATCTGCCTACTGCACTTCTCATCCGGTAACCGACAGAGTTCGAAGCAAGTCTCATATCATCCATCCTCGCCCCAAGAGTATTGATCTGATAGAGAAGATCTGCTCGTGCAGTGGGAGTAAGATTTGTTGCTGTTCGAAGCTGCGTGTTTAATCGCGCAAGTTCTGTTCCGGCCTCACGGTAAGCTACGACCACTGGCGCAGTACTTATTTCCCTCACGAAAGCTTCACGTGTACGGCTTGCGTCTCCTCCACCGGAGGTTCTTATTCTCTGAAAACGAACTCCGCTTCCATCAAACTCTCCCGCAGACCTTTCGAAATTAATTAAGGCGGCAGTATCGCCGTCTAAATCACAAGTTGGACAAGCTCGTGGAGTAAATCCAATTCTGCTTTTGAGTTCAAGCTCGCGGCGAAGGTTAAGTGCACTTACGACTTCCGGATATTCTGAACGGAGTCGATTGAGTGTTGCTGAATCCGGAGCAGCTCTCACACTCGCCATGTAACGATCAATCTGGGGAGCAAGTTCAACGAGGAGATCATCGATCTGATCACTTGCTATAGCTATCGTATCAGGGGCTACACCTCTGCGAAGTGTTCCCGGTCTCAGAATTTCCTGGATCCGGAAGATCCTGTCGCAAAGGGGATTAGCAGCTGATCGCACACAACTCGGTGTTCTGACAGAAGCGCGAAGGTCATCAAGGTTAAGACGATTTCCATTTCTGCTGACGAAAAATTCAATTCCTCCACCCGGGCCACCTGTTCCGTTAGTCACACCGGTATTCGTGTAAGTAACAGGGCCGTTTCTTCCGAGAGAAAATTCCGTTCCAGGGGTAAGTTGGAAGCGATTGAAGCGCGTATACCCCTGAAGAGTCACATCGATACTCGCATCTGCCGGAGCAGCAACAACTGTTCCGATAACCGGACGATCAAGGTAAGCACCCGAACGACAGAAGGTGAAAAATCCTCCAGAGAGTCCGGAAAAAGCACCAGCTGTCGCGTAACTACCACGACAAACGGAAATATCAGATCCTGTCCGGGCACGGACATCGAGAGAGAACGAACCATCAAGACTGTGTCTTCCCTGTTCACCAGTTGGATTACCCGCTTCATCTAACCTTGCGGCCGAAGCATCATTGTGCGCTCGCGCCGGAAAGATTCTTGAAATCTCAAGGTCATCACCAAATTCTAGAAGATTTCTTTCGAGGGTGAGAGCACTTCTTTGTTCAGCAAGAAGACGAACGTCTGCGCCGTTCTCAAAGCCAGTCTGTATTTGCCGGGAGAGATTAAGAATCTGATCATCCATCGTTGCAAAGACCTGCGCACGACCTGCACCACCAGCGCGTACTCTTTGAAGACGCGTGATAACGGCACTGACATCCCCTTCGCTATTGATGAGAATCGCGAAGTATCTTTCTTTTTCCGCGGTCGTTAAAGCAGGAGATGAATTATTGAGAAAGCGGAAGACTTCCTCTTTTTTACTACCCCATCGTGTGAAAACGGCATTGAGATCTTCGAGGAGTATCCGACGTTCGGCGGCAGCATCACTACCAAGTGACACTGTTCTGTTACTGCTTCTTTCCAGGAGGTCTCTTAATCCCGATTGTTGGAGGGCCCGGACATCAGCATCCGGTAAAGGAACACGAGAAAGAGCTCTTGAATCATCAGCTCCTGCTATAACGCGAGCTGCATCGGGAATATCATCGACGATGCGGATGGAATCGGGAATCCGAACACCCGGAATTTCACCAAGAGTTCTGCGGGCATCAGCGATACGATCCTGAAGTGCGCGGATGCGGTTGGCATCTTCCACTGCAATACCTGGAGTACGCGCGATAACTTCATCAGCGCGTCCGGAAACAATAAGCCGGTAATCATCTGCTGATCTTCCCGCAGGGGATGTTCTCGTCAGTACATCCTGAAGACCCAGGGCCAGGTTCTCAGCATCTTCAGACGCACGCGCAGAAAATGTTACAAGATTTCTCTGCGCTCTTTGTCTGGCGGCGAGAAATTCCGGTGATTGAAGAATGCGGGGATCTCTTATCCGGAGACCTGCTTCGAGTTCATCGAGCATCTGGATTCTTTGAAGAGCATTGAGCTCAGTGATCTGTGCCTGACCCGGGCGGAGACGATAAAGATCAATAAGAGCGTCATCAAGAGAATCGGCGTTTGCTACATCCACTCTTCCGATGATCGCTGCTTTATCTGCACCAACTGAATCAGCAAGAGTGCGCGCACGGGCAGCAGCTGCAGTTAATTCATCAGAAACACCAGCTGCAGTATAACTTCCGCGGCCTCGTTCAAGAATTGCGGCCACTCTGTTTGCTTCACGGGTTGAAAGTCGTCCTGAGTTTGCGAGAACAATCTGTTCACCACGGGCGTTTCTGAAAGCAACAGTTCCTGCGGGAGAATCAAGTACGCGTGAATAGCCTAGCCCTTCAAAAAGTGCTGAAGCATCTTCACCACGTTCGAGTCTTCCGGCCACGCGGACAGATCGACCCTCACGTGAAACGGAACCAGTCACACGAATGACGGCACCAGTTCCTTCTTCTGCAACTTCCCCACCAATGCGGATTGAGCCGGAAATAATATTAT
Organism: Bdellovibrionota bacterium; assembly: GCA_040387275.1. Taxonomy (GTDB): domain Bacteria; phylum Bdellovibrionota; class Bacteriovoracia; order Bacteriovoracales; family Bacteriovoracaceae; genus Peredibacter. The sequence continues at coordinate 175,418 of JAZKDZ010000002.1, forward strand.
CAGTACGTGCCGTAATCGAAGCTGCTTGAGCAAGCTCGGCCGCTCGTGCGGCTTCAGCTGCATCACCGGCGCGGGCAAGGCGGCGAGCTCGTAAAAGATTTCGCGCTCCCGCAACACCTGGAAGAAGATCGAGAGAGCCGAGAGCAATTTCGGTTGCACAACCAACTCGTGAAATCTGATCAACCGTAAGGCGGGCCATTTCAGCAGCAGAACATGTTGTAATATTTTCGGCCGTCGCAGTTGTCGTTGGACGACCACAGGCCCTTTCTATCTGAGTGGCAGAAAAAGTTAATGCTCCCGCAGTAGCAACTGCTCCTACGAATGGACTCGCAGTACCCGCACTGAGAATAGTGACACCAATCAGAGCACCAATCGCAACGAACTGAGCATTTCTCGGACCGGATTCAAAGCAGCGATAGAGCTGACAGCTGAGACCATTTCCACCCGGATCAATTCTGTTAATCATCGCCGAAGTTCCTGGCGCATGATAAAGAGCAATTTTCTGATCATCAGAAAGACGGTAAACTCCCGAACGAGGATTGCGGATACTTTGATAAGTGCAACTCGCATCTTCGAAAGTAGTCTTCGTTGCATTTAAGGCACCATTGTAAGCATTGGCGAATTGGGCAGCAGAAATTCCCCGGCCGGCATATCCATGAAGTGCTTCTTTCACTGGTTCCTGCGCACCAAAAGGAAGCTGGCTTAAAAGATCATCGATCCCGGTATTAATCTGCGCGATTTGTTCCTGTAGTTCTGATCTTCTGCGACGGGCATCCATTCCTGAACGATCAGCGGCAGCGAGGGCCCATGAATCATATTCACGTTGTGCCTCGGAACGTCTCTGCACAAGAATCTGCATGAGGGGCTGAATCTCCTGGAAAACTTCCCATGCCGCATTCACTAACGGTTGTCTTTGTGCCGGATCAAGAATCTGAATCTGACAAGTTGTTGCGCGAACAGTTCTGTTAGCGAGTTCCTGGAAAAAAGTTGTTTCAGCATACGGACCCACCATGAGAAATCCGAGATCGCGTAAAGGTGTCGGATGACGGGTGGAAGGACATTCGGCCTGAAGACGATCAAGCATCGCATCCCCCTGGCCGTTGTTATCACCCCAATTACAAGTGTTACCCCAGTTGAATCCACAAGTGCTACTTCCCGAAGTGGCATCGCCCTCTTGCCAACCAGTAAATCCACCAGGAGGAGGAGTTGCCGTCGCGAGAGGATTACACGATTGTCTTTCGCTTTGAAGTCGCTGAGTTTCGCGAAGTCTTTCAGTGGAACGCAGACGCACTTCCATTCCGTCCTGAGACCAGGCGATTGAAGAGAGAAATAGAACAATGAGAGCGAAGAGTTTCACGCTCTGATTATCGGTGAAAATGGCCTGCTATATTAAGGATATATGCCCTTGAAACTATCAGGTACTTAGCGGGGCTTTCTGATGATCAGCATCCCGTCCCCGTAGGAAAAGAAGCGATAGCGCTCTTCCACTGCCAATCGATAGAGCCATAAGGTCTTTTCGCGGCCGATGAGAGAAGAGACAAGCATGAGAAGGGTTGATTTCGGAAGATGGAAATTTGTGATGAGAGCATCGATGGATTTCACCTCAATTCCCGGGTAAAGAAAGATCGATGTCGCCCCTGCCGGATTTTTTGACCGCTCAAAACTTTCGAGTGTCCGCAAAGTTGTTGTTCCGACAGCGACTTTGAATTTTGCTTTTCCTATTTTCGAAAGATTGTCTGAATCGATCGTATAGAATTCTTCATGCATTTTATGCTCGAGAATATTTTCTACCTGAACTTTCGCGAAAGTCCCGATTCCTACATGCAGAGTGACTGTTGCGAGAGCATGTTTTTTTTCAAGTTCTGAGAGTAATTCAGGGGAAAAATGAAGGCCCGCTGTCGGGGCTGCAACTGATCCGGTTTCTCTGGCATAAACCGTCTGATAAGTTTTTTTATCTTCGTCATCCGACTCTCCATTTCTGATGTAAGGAGGAATGGGAATCTTTGCGACTTTCTCGAGAATTTCAGGCAATTTTTCCGGACTCACGTTAAAGGAAACCTGAAAAGTTCCCTGACCATTAATCACTTCAATGCGTGCTGAGAGTTCACCAAAATGAAATGTATCCCCGACTTTCTTCTTTCCCGTCGTTCGAATTAAAGCTTCGTAAGTGTTGTTCACCGGAGTGAGTGTCAAAAGAAAAACTTCCGCTTCCCCACCCGTGATCTTTTTCCCCAGGAGCCGGCAGGGAAATACTTTTGAGCGATTAAAAATAATGGTCGATTGATCCGGTAGAAAACGGGGCAAATCCCGGAAAGTGGTATGAGTGACAGTGTCCGTGGCCTCATCATAGACGAGAAGACGCGAAGAATGGCGGTCCGGAACCGGTCTTTCTGCTATCAGCTCCGGTGGAAGCTCATAATCGTAGGATGATAGTTGATAATCGTTCATAGTTTCACGTAAGCTTATAGTGGGAGCACAAACATTATGATCAAAATTCTCTTTCTCGTTTTAACTATCTCAGGCTTCGCCTTCGGTCAAAGTTCGAACGAAGAAGCGATCATTCTGAATCAGGAACTTCAATTCCTGGAAAATTCCGCCAAAGAAATCCGGGTGGAAAGAACGATGACAGATACTGAAGCGAGACAAAGATCTCCCGAAGAATTAAGTCTTGAAAGCACCTACTTCAACGATGCTGAGAAAGACGAAATCCGCACAAGAGCTGCAGCTCCCAGAAGGATGAGAGGTCTTTAGGCCTTCACCATTCCATACTTCGTCACCACTCCGAAAATTGAAGAGATGAGATTATCCAACCAGGTCTTCACGGCAACAAAGCCTGAATAAGAAGTGACCTGGGCGAGCATCATCTTCATGAGATTCGTAAAAATTTCCATCGCAGGTTCGAGATTGAATTTCTTCACGAGAAGATCAAAGAGATTTTTTGCTTCCATCACATTCTTGCCTTTGACGACATAGAGAGGATTCTTGTTTTTCATGTAAGTTCCTTTTGTACGGCATCTGCCATAACACTGAACTGGCGCTGAAGATCCTTGAACTCCGACGATTTAAAGTGGAAGACGGATTTTCTCTGCGCGAGTGATTTTCCGAACTGGACCTTATTCGTGAATGGCTCATGAATCATGGCCTGCCCGAGTGAACCCGTGATCTCGAGAAGATCACTGTTGGCCTGTTTTCTTCTGGTATCAAAAAGATTCGGAATATAGCCGAGATTTTTAGGTGTGCTGGTAATTTCCATATCCGCGATGTCAGTCACAACCTGCTGGATATTTCTGAGACCCTGCTCTGAGAATCTGTCCGGGATGAATGGATAGAGAACTCCGTCAGCGGCACAGAGAATGTTCACAACAAGTAAGCCCAGTGTCGGCGGACCATCAATGATGATGACGTCATATTGTGAGCGAAGCTCAAATTTCTCGATGAATCTTTTCAGGATGAGCTGTCTCGGCGAATTGATACCCGCAACGGTCAGTTCAAAACCTGAAAGTTCCTGGCCTGCAGGAAGAATGTCGATCCCCTCTTCGGCCTTGATGATCACATCAGAGATAAGAGTATTGTTGTGAAGGGGCTTGAGCTCCTTCACTGAATTAATGAGAAGCTGATGAATGGTTTTACCTTCTTCAATTTTTACATCAAAGAGAGAAGAGAAATTTGTCTGCGGATCCATATCAAGACAAAGAACTTTTTTTCCGGCGTTTCTGAAAGCATGGGCCAGATTAAAGGCCATGGTCGTTTTTCCTACGCCACCTTTCTGATTCATCAAGGCGATGACCTTTCCGGTTGCAGCGGGAGAAGCGTCTTTCTTAAAAATATTGAACATCGGTTTTCACTCCGTGAAAGGGGCCAATCAGCCAACTATTCTTGTCAGTAGGGACTTTTCAGAAAAATTTTCCCCTTCTCCTCATCCTTTGTAAACCCCCGATTTCCCAAAGATTCGGACACTCAAACCCCCTTTCATGCCTACATGGGCCTAACATGAAACTGACTACTTAGCTCCAGCTCTAACCCAAGTCTAAGGAATTTCAGAAAATGTCCCGATAAATGGAAGAGACGGATCTAAAAGGATGAACCATGGTTGGTTTAAAAAGTGTCTGGGTATTATTATTTTCTCTGTTTTTATTCGGGGCATGTGTCCCTAGTAAGAAACAAACTGAGTGTGGTTCGAACGAAGCGTTCAACTCACAGTTGAGATCATGTGTACCGATTGTTCAGGGACCATCGGCCTTCATCAACGTATCCTCTTTCGTACCCCTTTATACATCTACCCGTTATAAGAATGATGCAACTCCGGTTACATTCACGATCGCCGTCAGCAATCCTTACAACCAGTCTTATACAATTGAATGGGATCTGAACTACAACGGCTCTGTGACTTCGATTGCAGGTAACGTTCTTACGACTACATTTATTCCTGTAGTGTATTCAACTCAGGTTGGTTCCAACGTCATCACGGCAAAAATTATCTCAGGTGGAGCCGTTGTCGACTCTCACAACTTTGAAGTTGTTCTCCAGGAAACTCCAAGACCGAATATCAATACAGGATCTATTACTCCTGCTGATTACAATCCGATCCTCTTTCCTGATAACACCGGAACAAGATTCTCTTTCACCGGAAGAAATAATGGTGCAACTGGAATTTCGAACTACCGTGTCTTCTGGACATTAACGAAGAATGGTGTGAACGTTGGCGGAATTTATTCAGAAACGGATACATTCACGAACGTGGCCACGAACGGAACGAACGTCTTCATGTACGGTCTAAATGATGGATCGAACGACAAATTTAAACCAAGTGTCCTCGGTGTCGGTAACTTTGTACTCCGCACGAGAATGGAAGATACAGTTTCGGGAGAAACAGTCGCTGAACACCAGTGGAACATCACGGTCCAGCAACCTCCGCTGGAAAATATTTCTGCTACAAGCATTCCTGCTGTAGGATTGACGACAACTTCTTATCACGCTACCAATTACTCTCAGTTCAATACTTATAACTTTGTTTATTCCGGAACCACACAGTCTGACTTCTGCGTAACGATTGACGACGGAGATGGGACATACGACGGTGATGGTCTCGGTGTTCAGGTGAAATGGTATCTCGAAGGACTCGGTGGTGATATCTGTACCAAAGAAACGGCAGATACCAATGGACCACAGACGCTCTGTCTCGTCGACGCAACTAACTGCTCGGGCGGAGCTCCTTTCGATACCACTCTCCTCTCTTTCTCAAACACATCAGGAACGCTGACTCAGAATCACTCGGTCGTCGCCCGTGTTTATGATCGCGCGATCAATACAGAATATGCATCAGCTCAGGTCGCAGCTCCACCAAATCAATATCCGATTTCCTGGACAGTTGTGACGAAACCTCAGAACTCTCCTCCGACAGTTGGATTCGGAACAACACAACCAACTGGTTGCGTTTCGGCCGGAACTTATTCACGTACAGGTTGTACTGTCACTCAGGGAACAAACTTCACAGTGAGTTTCACAGTCACAGACGATTTCTACTCGCCGGCCGTCAATACTGCTGAGTTTATGTATGACGTCATCCTGAAGAAAGGAACAAATACAATTGCCGGTGCTGGTTGTACCAAGGCTTATGCTACTCCAACGGCCTACGGAACTCAGTACACGTGTACAATGAACGTTCCTCACTACGATACACTCGGTGTTGTCGATCCTACGACAGCTGGTGGTGCGTTTAAAGTAGAAGCCGTTGTTACAGATTTTGGTTCTCCGATTAATTTAACACCAGCTTCCAGCCAGACTCTGAGCTGGACTCTTGTTGTGGCCGAAGCAAACCCAAGTACCCTTGCTATCAATCCTCAGCAATCAGTGGTTGTGACTGATTCCAACATCAGCCGCGATACTCCACTTCCGGTAACAGTATTCGATACGGCCGGAACAAATTTTGCGACCGAGCTTCAGACAGTTGTCTTCCGTGCCAACGTTGACGATGCTGAACGCGATAACCTGAAAATGAAAGTATCACTTTGTACTGATGGTGCTCTTGCCTGTGCGACTTCTACTCCGATTTCGACAGGGACTGCCGGCTACATCAACTTCCTCAGATCTGCCTTTACGGATCCGACTCTGAACCCGGCGATCATCAGCTTCAACTACCTCCTTCCGGAAGATCTCCTTCTTCAGATCGGCCAGGATGTCGGAACAGGTGTCGGTACTGAACGTCCGGTTTATTTTAAAGTGGATGTCTCTGATGCTCCGACTGTCGGAACGACAACGGTGAAATCAGACTCAGAAATCTTCCGTGTCTACGTCAGAAACTATAACCCTGCTCCGACTTGGGCGGGTACAGTGAATCCGGCCTTCTCTGCGGCCGCGACTCCTTCAACTTATTATGACATCGTTGCCGGTGTGCCGATCACACTTGATCCGGGAACTGCGACGGATACATCAACTGATGCAGATGAAAACACGCTTTATTACGACTACTTCGTTTCAGATGACCTTGGTGCTACGTGGAATGAAATTCCGCGGACGAATGACCTCGTTAAAAATCTTATCTGGACTCCGGACAGCGGATCAGCAACACCTATTTATGTCCGCGCCTGTGTTGGTGATCGCGCGAATGCAAACGCTGCCGTTATCGCCAATGCAGCTCAGTGTGTGGGTGACTGGATCTTCAACGTAAAAGATGGTGTGAAGGCCCTCGCAGCAACTGGTCTCACAGATCAGCACACTTCAGGCGCAGCTGTATGGCATGATACATTCAACCCTACGGTCTTTTATACCGCCTATGCCGGTGTTCCTGGTGTGAACAACACAATCTATGTTGAGAAATCTGTGATTGAAGCAGATGGCGATATCGACACCACAAGTTTTGCGACAGTGAGTTTCGGTGCTCTCGCAGGTGGTGGTGCAACTGCTGTCATCAAAGACATCTCGATTACTGGTACGGCCAATGATCTCTACATTTCCTATCTCGCAAGTTCTGCGGCCACTCCGGCGACACTTGTCCCCCGCCTTCGTCGTATTGATAAAGAATTCGATTCTCCGGTCGTCTCTCCTCCTGTTGAAGGAGCGAAAGAGAATATGTCCCATAATGGTAAATTCGGGTTTGATCATGATGGATACGCGATTGTCGAAGCATCCGCTGCAGTTGCCTTCACGGCAGATGCTCTGAACGGAACCTCTCGTACTATTACTTTCACGACTGCCATGGCAACGGGTGAAACACTTTCGATTAACGGATATGTTTTCACCGCAGCTGCATCTCCTGCAGCCGCAAACCAGATTTGTGATACCAGCTCATGTGCTTCAGGAGCTCTCGCTGCTGAAAATCTTGCTGACAAAATCAATACATCGACAGATGTTCTCCTTCAGGGAATTACAGCATCTGCTGCCGGCGGAGTTGTGACTCTGAACGGTTCACTCGGTGGTGACTTCCTTGACTGGGATGGATCAATCTCAGGTGTCGGAGTTATTTCTTCTGCACAGGCAGGAAAATCATGGATTGCTAACTCACGCTGGCACATCCCTATCATTAACCTTTCTCTCGGTGGACAGCAGAGTTATGTTTCGATTCTTTCAGGTCCGGTAAATCAGCATCTTCAGTCGACTCTTGTAGGTCTTGATGAAAGTGCCGTCCTGAACACAGGGAAAACTCTCGCCTTCAGTAACGGAATCGGAACGAGTGGCGAAATTATCATCGCAAGAATCTCGGGTGATCCTGCAACTGCTGGTTACGCCTACCTTCACCGTTTTGCAGGCGCCTCTCCTCACGCAGCAAGTGCCGTGGCCGGTACAGAAACCAACCCACAGGCCATTTTTGCGACGAGATCATTCCAGTCGATCAAGCTTGCTCCGACGACGACAGGAAATATTTATCACTACGTCATCGCCAAAGAACGTGATGCTGATGGTGGAGAATGGAATATCGGTCGCTACGGAAGTACATTCCTCTCTGGGCTTGAGTACTACCTCGAAGACAGACGCGCGACTGGTAACACCCTTACAGTTGTCGACAATACGGCCTTCGTGAATCCTGAAATTGTAGCTGTCCCTGGTTCATCTGAAGCACGCATGTTCTTCATCTCCGATGGTGAAGCTGCTGGAGATTACTTCCCGAGAATCGGCCGCCTGAACAGCAGCATGATCTTCTCGTGCGGTGATTGCTTCTCGATCACGACTAATGAAGTGAGTGCGACTGGTGTAGTGGGTATTTCGGATTACGTTGCTGATGTTACTCTTGGTGACGTAGGGGCAACTCTCGGTGAAAACGTGAACGATACTGTGTTCTCCGTCTTCAACGTAAACAACGGTGCCAACCAGAAGCCGTACACTGGTGTGATCAACGTAGAAGTTGAATCAATTCAGTCAACATCTGTTGATGTGGTTAACCATCTCTACCGTCCACCGTACGTGAAATAAATACCAGAATCCTCAAATATGATATGATGAAAACGAATGCGTTTTCATCATATCTTTTTCTGCATCCTCATTCTTATTCCGGGCCTTGCCCGCGCGTATGAACTCGTGGTCATTCAGGGAATTTCAGAAACCAAAAGATCATTCATTACGAGAAACGGAAAACGCCAGGGTGTGATCATCGGCATGACGGGAACATTCACTTCGGAGAATATTTCTATCCTCGCCAAGGCGGTTAACGTCACCGGCCAGTACGCTCAATGGGAAATTATCAATAAAGAGGCCATCATCCCTTTTGAAAAAGGTTCGATGGTGACCTGGTATCCGGCGCAGGAATATTTGTGGGCGCTATCACCTGAATCGGAAAGAAAGAAATACATCAAGAGCCAGATGGTGATCACCCGCTCTTCCTTTATCTTTAAAGGGGCCATTACCCGCGGTCTTTCGGAATCCGTTTCCGATGTCCAGGCATCAAATCCCACACGCGGCGGTTACATGGGTGAAGTTTATTACGAACGGCCCCTTACACCGAATATCAGCTTTGATCTTGGACTTCGTTATGAGCAGGAAGTGATCAACTACACAGGTGTATCTCTTACGACAAAAAGAAATCTCGCTATCGGGGATGTCATTTATTATTTCGATGGACTCAAAGAACTTCTGGGCGGCGGGAAAATCTATATTGCCGCGGGACTTGGTTATGGTCTGTCTAATACAGAGACTGTGGGTCTTTCCCAATCAGGTCCGGTGGGACTTCTCCCGGCAGTGAAAATCGGTCTTTCTCTTCCTTTCAGCGCTGACTGGGACTTCCTCCTCGATTCGGCCTTTGAATCCCTCCAGACGCGTGAAGAACAGGAAGATGGCAGAGTTCAGACAACAACTCAGACTAATCTCAGAATGGGTATAGGCCTTCGCCGCTACTATTAGAGTGTCTAAAAATTAGACAGTGCTGGTAATCCCTTCCCTCATCACCACCTTAAATTTAATTCACATTAATATCTCCCCATCAGGAGATTCACATGAAAAAATTATTTTTCTTTGCCTCATTAATTGTTACGTCTTCGGCCTTCGCCCAGGTATTAAGCCCGAGAGAGGACCTTTTCCGTCTTGCAAGTTCAATCAACGTTGGCAAAGCTGGACCTCAGATCATCAGAGAGAGTGATGCAAACTACGCACGCTTCGTCGCTTTGGATGTCAATGCCACTGCTCACCCGAACATTTCACGCAATGATGATACGAAAGGAAAGCCAACTTCACTTTCACTCGAAAACGCGAGAGCGGTCCTTCAGACAGCTATGCTGAACGAAGTTGTTTCCCTCGATAAATACTCTAAGTACGATAAGGACAATAAAGGGATCGGATTCTGCTTCGGTCGCGCTATGTTCATTGATACTTATCTCGCTATGGCCGGTTTCCACCGCGCTAATATCAAAAAAGCATTCGTCGTCGGACCTATGAGCAGAGGCGCATGGGGTTGGCACGTGACAACTATCGCTCAGTCGACAGACAGAGCTGGAAATGAAATCTGGCTTGCTCTCGATCCGGTTGCTGGTTCAGTGATGGATGTTAAAGCATGGTATAAGAAGTGGCAGGGATCTTCGGATGATGGGAAGCTTCGCCTCTTCATTGCTGAACGTACAAAATTCGGCGCTGGCGCTTCTTGGTATGACGAAAACCAACTCTCTAACCCGTTCTACAACAACTACTTTAAAGACATGATGAGCTGGTTTGGCAGAAACGACGTTTCTGACGATCTTTCTCTCTAAGAAATTTTCCTTAAGGGCCCCGCAAGGGGCCCTTTCTTTATCTCCCTCTCTGTCCAATCCTTTTACACCCCTCTTCATTTTTACAAGAAAAACTTACCTCTCACTTCCATCCGGTAAAATGAGTTCATACAACTATCCAGGGTATGGAATATGGAACTTATTAAATTTGTCCTCTTCGCATTCATTCTCAGTGTGAGCGTAGGTTCTGCACGGGCCGAAGAAGCAAAATCCGGATGTGTGATCATTGCGCAGGACCCGGTTATCCGTCAGTTCTTCCGCGAGAAAGGCTTTGAAGTAGATTCTGATACAGGAAACTTCCGTGTTGAGTTCGAAGTAACCTGCGAAGCCATCGACGTGAAGAAAGAGAAATTTGCTTCAAGCGAAATTCACCAGACGACAACGAAGATCGAACTTTTTAACCAGTATGAAAATCAGAAAGTGGTTTATCACTCAGACAGCTCTGTGAAGAAAAGCGGTCGTGTTGACGGAACAGCATTTGTTGTTCCTTGTGCAGACACGAGAAAAGCGAAAGCGAAACTTCTGGAAGCGGCCCTGGAATCAGCAAAAAACATCGACTGTGGTTCAGACGAAGAATAGATAAAAAAAAGCCCCTCGAAAGAGGGGCTTTTTTTATTTGAACTTATTTTTTAATCAATCCGATTTCTTTCAGGCGGATCATGAGCCACTCGTGAGAGTTGATCGGCTCGTACTTCGCTCCTGTTCCCACACATGAAGGAATGCATTTGAGCATCGTATCCGGATTCGGATGTGTGAAGAATGGCATCGAGTAACGATTCGTGTTCGCCCCAACTGTTGGATTCACCACTCTGTGAGTTGTCGCAGGAATCACATCATTCGTGAGACGAGAGAGCATATCTCCTGAATCCACAACGAGTTGTTTTTCATTACAGTTAACCTGGAGCCATTTACCGTCACGGTCAAGAAGCTCAAGACCTGAAGTCGTAGCACCCACCATCACAGTGATGAGGTTAATGTCTTCGTGAGCAGCAGCTCTTACTGAGTTCACCGGCGCTCTTTCATCAAGAGGCGGATAGTGAATCGCGCGAAGAATTGAGTTACCATCCTGAAGCATCGTACGGAAGAATTCCTGAGGAACATCAAGTGCCATTCCCAAAGCATCGAGAACGATCGTCGAAGTTGTATCGAGACCGTTATAAAGTTTAAGGAATGTGTCCTTGAACTCCGCTACTTCTGAAGGCCAGATATTATCAGGGAGATACTGTTTGAATTTTGGATTCGTAACCATATCGCGACCCACGTGCCAGAACTCTTTCAGATCCGGGTACTGTGAGTTTTTCGCGTGCTCAACACCGAAAGCAGTGTAGCCGCGCTGACCGCCGCCCTCTTTACACTTATATTGATCTTTTACAGCTGCAGGAAGCTGGTAGAACTCATGAATGAGGTCATACGCCTTGTTCGTCACTTTATGATCAACCGGGTGATCAACGAGAATGATGAATCCGTAATCCTTCAAACCAGTGAAGAGATTATTTACGAATTTCGTTTTGTCGTTATTCGTTCCGTTCAGGAAACTCATCAGCGACAGTTCAGGTACTTTACGTAAGGTATCCATAGGGCCCCCTTAAATTTATATGCTATCTAAATAGTCCTCTGTGACGGGGGTTGTCGAATCAAAAAATCAGATAGGGGTCAGCTCATAATTGAGAGTGAAAAAATTACCTTTGGGGCCTATAAAGAGCGCCGGGTTTCGACAACTTATACGGGACCCCACTCTGCACATACAATTTGAAGGACCCCCTATGAAAGCCCTGATTCTCCTCCTCGCCTGCCTTTTTGCCCTGAATTCCCAGGCGCAGACGGTATCCCCCCTCCAGCGTGAGGCGGTGAGATTTGTGATTGAAGACTCCCAGGGAGCATTCGGCGGGGACTATTTCAAAGAGTTTTTGAAGGAATCGAAGGTCCTCACTAAGCGCGAACTTAAGTATTTCCCGGAAGTCATTGTTCACGAAGGCTTCAGTTATGTGAAAGTTTCAATCGATGACTGTGTTTATGATGTCGTGATTGTCGTCGTGGATTCGAAAGGCCACGCCGTGAGCGGACTTTATATCGATTACAGCGAGCGCAGAGACTAAAAGCAATTTGCTCGGCTTTTATTATTTAAAGAAACACTTCAAATAAGGTTGCGGTTACGACGATAAGTCTCCGTGGCCAGAACCATTTGCTTCCTCATTTTCTTTTTACATATGCTCCCCGCTGTCGCAAAGACGGTGAAGTGGAAAGATGTGAAATTCAAAATCACAGTTCCTGAAAACTGGCGCGAGGCCAATGATCTTTACGGAATTCCCGTTACTCTTTTAGGTCCCTCTGTCTCTCCGAAACCAAGAGCAATTGTTCAGATCATTCCGACTGATGCGCCAAAAGTCCCGATGTCGGAAAAAGATGCGCGCGGATTTGGTGAGAAATATGCAGAAGGAAGAAAGAACTGGGTGAGAGAACAGGGCGGAGAAATTTACGAAATTCTCCCGGGGAAATTTGAAGAAGGAAAACTCACGGCCGGTGTGAGCTACCGCCTGAATCAGAAAAGTTATCTTGAACGCACTTACTATGTGAACTGTCCGAAAAAACTCTATCACTTAAAAATTGTCCTGAACCTTGAAAATAAAGATGAGTTGCCTCAGTGTGAATCCATCGTGCGGAGTTTTGCATGCGCGGATTAATACTCTTCACCACTCTTCTTTTTTCAACCTCACTCTTTGCGAATATCCAGCAGCGAATTGCGATTTATACCCAACAGGTGGAACTCTTCCGCCAGATCTGCTTTCTTCCCGACGGAACTTTTCTCCGTGATCGGGTTCTTTTCGATGTCCGCGGCTCTATAACAGAAACAGCGATGGATTGTAATGCGCAGGCATTGGCACTCGAAGAAGACAGAGAAGAAATTGAAAACTTTGTGGAAAGTAATCAGTGTCCGATTGATGCCCGTGTGGACGATGCCGGACTCGTGGGACTTCTGAATGGAAGTTCACCAATTGTAGATGAACTTTCCTGTCCCGGAATTGGTGGCGCAGAAGACTGCGCTCAGGGGCTCGCGTGTAATTTACTTTCGTCTATCATTCCTTCAGGAGTGGCGGCCGCGCGCTTTGCTTTCGGAGAAAGTCCCCTCTTAAATAGTTGTTCCGGAACCGGAAGTTGTCTCTCAAATATTGGAAAAGCGATCTGGGATAACCTATGGGACACAGTGAAAGGTTTATACAATCTCGCTGGCATGGGGCTTTCGTGGGTCGGTAATCAGATTGGATCACTCTGGGCCGCGGAAGATGCAACTTCCACGAGAGGAATTGCCGCGACTGAAGTGAGTGATTCGCAACTCGATCAATTTTTAGCTCACCCGATTGATTACATCTACAACATGGGTGCGCGATTCATCCAGATGATCGGCGATGGAATCTCCAGTCGCTACGGATGTGCGGAATGGTCCGGTGTCCCGCACGTTTCAGAATGTCTGAGTCCTATGAGCTGGGAGTGCGCAAACTGTAACGAAAAACTGAATATGATCTGTGGTGTGACCGGATATATCGGCGCAAACTTCATCACGAACTTCTTTACCGGTGGTGCAGTTGCCGCGGTTCAGATTACGTCGAAAATTGCGGCTTCCGCTGTCTTCACTGTCGCCAGAAATATTCCCGGTGCCGCGAGAATTTCTCAGGCGATGGCGACGGCCGGAAGAATCGGAAGGATCGGAAGAATTACCGGTGCCGTGAGCGGAACGATTCGTGCTGCCTGGACCGCCGTAAAATCATCCAGAACTGTTCAGGGAGCCTCGAGTGTCGCCAGACAACTTCGCGCCGCCGGAGCTGCTGTTAATGGTTTTGCGAGAAAAAGAATTTTCCTCTATGCCCAGGGATCAGATCTCGTGATCGCTGCGGCCCGTGGCTACAACCGACTCACATCGGGAGCTTTCCGTCTGGGTTATCAGAGAACAAAAATCGCCGCTGATCGCGCACGCGATTATTTACGCTCACAGTATCCACTTCTTTCCGACATCAATGGTGGCAAGTACGCCGGAGTGGCCAATCCTCAGCAGTATCTGACGGTAGCAACCAGAACGATGAGTGCTGAAGAACGCGGACACATGAGAATTTCCGTAACTACCGGTGCGGCCAATGAAAGAAGAGTTGTGATTTATGACAGCCGCGCGGGAACTGTTGCTGATGATATTTCATTTAACTTCAATCCCCGCACACCACCAGTAGTTGTCGCTCGTCCCGCAGTGAGAATCACTCCTCCCCCTGCAGCGGCGGCCACGGATAATGTCGTGGAAGAAATTGTCGTGACAGCAAGACGTCGACCACCGACTCGTGATGAATATATTGAGTCGTGGGCCAATGAAGTGGCGACAACACCAGCGCAGAACACAACCTATATCGATGATGTGCTTCGCGGAGAACAACCAGGTGTTTTCTATCTTGATACTCAGAATACAGCACTCAAACGCCTGAATGATACTCTCAGAGATAAATCTCTCGTGGATGCTTTCGGGAACCGTTACAACTCGATGGTGATGGATGCGATTGAAGAATTTAAACTCGCGCATCCGGGTGTCACCGTAAATCTCTATTCAGATTACAAATCTCTCCGCGCTTCCATCCGCGGGCCTCCGGGTTCAGAAGAAGCTTTAATGGGAGAACTCGCCGTCCTTATGCGGAATACAGAAGAAAGATTTTTAGGTGAACTCCGTGCTGCTAATTTAGTCGACGAAACGGCTATCAATGAACGCTGGTTCCGTGCGGGACTCGGAAGAACTTCCGATGAGGCGAACCTGGTTACAAGATTTTCCCGCCGGGAAACAGATATTACGCCGACTCTTTTCTCATCGAGTACCACCAATGCAAGAATCAGGAACGCCTGGGAGCTCACGGAACAATCCAGAACGGCCCTCGCTAACCGTTTCCGCGGAACAGATCTCCTTCGCAATGTCGAAGGAACATCAAGACAAATTCCGAGTGCAGAAGTTTTAGAGGTTGTGAGAAAGGCTTCGACTCCGGAAGAAATTGCCCGCACACTTTCCGGAAGATACGGACGCGAAGTCACTATTCAGGATGCTGAACTTCTCCGCGAATATTTCAACCGGGTCGATCAATTCTCACCAGGACTTCTCATTCCTTCACGGGTGGAACACAGATTTGATACCGCCACTAACGGTGGATTCTCCATCGATTTTGCAGGAGTGGGTTCAGTCAATGCTGAAGCCACAGCGGCAGGGCTTGCGCGCGGAAGAAATCTCCAGGAATCCATTGCCGGCGTACGACGGAATGAAATTTTAGTGACGAGAGATCTTGATGCTCTCAAATTAAGAACACAAAACGCTGTCCGGGATACTTTAGAACGTCATGGAATTTCTGCCGAGATCACTGTGAGTGGTGATGATATGGTCGTGATTCCAAATCGCGCCCTCACGCCGGAAATCCGGAGAGAAATTGCCGAGGCCCAGGTAGCCGCTCAAAGAGGAACAAGTACCCTTCCTTCGGGAATGAGAACCAGTTTCTTCCGTGAGGGAATTCCTGATCAGGCCTCGCGTTCCATCCAGGCCACCATCGGTGAAACCGTTGAGAAAAAATTAAGACGTCGCCTGGAAACTCAACTTCCACGGGAAGAACTCCGTCAGACATTATTCTCTGTGGATATGAGAGGATCATCTCCCGGTACGGGCGGAGTGGGACTTGATATCGTAAATCCGAATCTTTCGCCGGCTTCGCGGAGAATCATTGAGCGCGAACTTCAGAATGCCATTGAAGATGTGAATACCGAGCTCAGAAATGGTGGTCAGGCCGGAAGTCTCAGCATATCATTATTCCTGAACCATTTCAGGGAGCGCGCGTGGATTTCCAGCTTATCGACTGGGTCTTTATCATCGGGTACATCGTTGTAGTATTCGGCATTGCCATCAAATCCGGCAAAGAGATGGGCGAAAACAAGGCCGATCGCACTCCCAAAGAAATTGCTGAAGAAAAATACCTCGCCAGCCGCTCCCTCACCTTTTTTGAATCTCTCTGTTCGATTATCGGGACGGAAGTTTCCGCTCTCACTTTCGTAGGTGTTCCGGCATATGCCTTTAATAAGGATTTTTCTTTCGTTCAGATTTATATGGGAGCGATCGCTGCCCGTTTTGTGATCGCAACAGTCTTTCTTCCGCGCGTATACAACAAGGGTCTTACGATTTACGAAGTGATGGCGCAGGATTTCGGACTTCCTTCCGGGCAGCGTGCCGTGGGAATTTTCTATTCCATGAGTAAAATTGTTTCCGTCGGTGTGAGACTTTTCTCCGGCTCGATCATGCTCGCGACTTTTACGAACACTTCGATCGTTACGGCACTTGTTGCTGTGACTCTCATGACTCTCGTTTATATTCAGCTCGGTGGACTTAAGGCCGTTGCCCGCACAGACATGTTCCAGATGAGTCTCTTTATCATCGGCGGAGCTCTCGCTCACTATCTCATTCCGCAAGTCGCACAGTCGAGCTGGGGTGACATGATGAATATCGCGCAGGCCTCAGGGAAGACCACGATTCTTAATTTCTCCAATCCATGGCCATTCGTGTTCGGGATTATGGGAGGATTTCTTTTTGATATGTCCACTCACGGGGTGGATCAGGATTTTGCCCAGAGACTCACGGCCAATAAAACGCTTAAGTCGGGTCAGATGGCGATTTTCTTCTCGAGCTTCCTTTCAATTTCCGTAGGACTTCTATTCCTCGGTGTTGGTGCACTTCTCTGGGTTTTCTATCAGTCGCATCCTCTTCCCCCAAATCTTCCTGGTGCTGATTATCTTTTCCCGCATTTCATCGTGACGTATTTCCCGGTGGGCATGCGAGGAATTATGGTGGCCGGAGTTCTCGCGGCAACGATGAGTGTTCTCGATTCTACGATCAACGCTTTATGTGCAACGATGTATAACGATATCGCTCCCAATCGCGATAAAAAGAAAACCGAAATGTGGGGTCTTATTGATTCCATCATCCTGGGCTTTTCTATTCTCGGTATTGCGATTCTTTCTTCGAAGTTCGATGGCCTTCTTCTTCTTGGTCTTAAAGCGCAGTCATGGACCGGAGGATCGCTCCTCGCTCTTTTCATGAGTAAAGTTGTATTCAAGAAATTCTTCCACTACCGTCTCGATCTCGTGAGTGTGATCGGTGCTTACGCCATCGGGATGACGGGAGTTTATCTCAATACGAAAGTTCTCATGTGGGACTGGAATCTCAATGTGTATTGGGGATTCATCCTATCGATGATTTATCTGAAAGTTCTTACTCAATTGAATAGAAAGAATGGATAAGTCTTTCTTCGAACTTCAACAGAGTCGCGAGAGCCTGGATTTTGCCCTTGAATCGGGCAAGATGGGCGCATGGGATATTGATCTCGAAAACGATAATGTTGTCTGCTCACGGGAAATGCTCCGGATCTGGAACATCAGTGAACTGGAATTCAAAAATCAACGATCACTTCTTCAGTCAAAAGTTCATCCTGAAGACTGCTCTCGGATGGTAGAAGCAATCAATTCTGCTATTTCTCAGGGAACAATTTATGAACTCGAATATCGGATCATTCCCTCTCCTGGAATCATCCGGTGGGTAAAATCCCGCGGTCGCTCAACATTCGCTCCGGGATCTGATCGGCCTGTACGATTTGCGGGTGTTGTCTTTGATATAACCGAAACAAAACAAAAAGAAGAGGCCCTTGCCACTGCCGTAAAGGCCCGTGATCAGTTTTTCATGATCGCCAGTCACGAGCTTAAAACTCCACTTGCATGCCTTCACCTTCAGACCGAAGTTTTTCGATCTGAAATTCAGGGCAATTTTCCGTCGGTGATTGAAAATGAAATGATTGATTCTGGACTCAAGAAACAACAGGAACATCTTTTCCGTCTTTCAAGAATTGTCGACAATATCCTGAGTGCTTCTAAATTATCGGACTGGAACTTTTCTTATTTTCCGGAGAAGGTCAATCTTTCTGTTCTTATAAATGATGTACTGGAGAGATTTCAAATTGCCGCGAAAGCATCAGGAATCGAAATTACAATGATAAAGTCAGAGAGCGTATGCGGCCTGTGGGACCGCTACGGAATTGAGCAGGTCATACTGAATCTCCTGATGAATGCCGTGAAATATGGGAATGGAAAACCAGTCCTGATTGAAGTGGGAAAGACTCATGATCATGCATTTTTCAAAGTAAAAGATCATGGGATCGGCATCAAAGCTGCCGATCAGGCCAGAATATTTGAGCGTTTCGAAAGAATCGCAAAAGATAACAGGATCAGTGGCCTGGGTCTTGGACTCTATATATCACGAAGCATTGTTCAGGTTCATGGAGGAGAGATTCAACTCACGAGCGAACTTGAAGCGGGTGCAGAGTTTACTGTCCTCCTCCCCCGCTCAAATTAATTACATCAAAAATTTAATGAGCCACGTAGGAATTGTCGCCGCTTTCATCTTCAGAACTTCCTGATCTGATTCCCCGTAGATATTCGTGATTTTTCCATGACGGTCAGTGGCCGTCATATCACGATTCACTTTAAGACCCTGACGGGCGAGATCAATCAAACTCTTCTTCACCTCAGCAGTGAATTCATTGTTACCCTTACAAAAGAGCGCCATTTCCGTGTTGTAGAAGTTGGAACGATTATCAATGTTATAAGTTCCGATCATGACTTCAGTATAGC
The DNA here is from genome assembly GCA_040387275.1 of Bdellovibrionota bacterium. GTDB lineage: Bacteria > Bdellovibrionota > Bacteriovoracia > Bacteriovoracales > Bacteriovoracaceae > Peredibacter. The sequence goes on from JAZKDZ010000002.1 coordinate 194,284, forward strand.
GGCTCGTTTCATAAATCTGAGTTTTGGAATGCGTCCCCCAGCGGGCATTTTTCGCATAAGTAGCGGCTTCCTGAGTGGGACCCGAGAGCTTGCCGTCGTGGAAGTAAATGTTCACCCCTGACTCTCTCCAGTTTTTTACACCGGTATACATCTGGGCCGAAACAAATATGCCGTCTGTTGAAGCAAGGGAGTTCGTATAGATGGAGACTTTCACTTTCTTGTCCATGAGCGATTTATAGAGCTGATCCGTGCGCTTGTTATGCATCATGTACGGTGATGAAATGAAGAGGGATTTATCAATTGCCTCGACTTTATCGCGTAGAACTTCCCGCAGGTGACGATAGTCAGTTTCATATTCTTTTGTGAGTCGTCTGATGAAATTTCCACCCGGAGCATCTGAAGCAAAGCTCAGAACCGGACAAGTGTGGAGTTTCTTGGCACTGATGGCACGACGACCAAGGGCCTGCATCCGCACGCGGGTTGCCTTGTCTGCATTGTTTTCTTTAAAAAAGTCTGTCGCAGCTTTCAGTTTATTCTCATTCTTCACTTTCGTGAGATCGGGCTGGATGCTGATTTCATGGAAATAGAACTTATCAAAGCTGTCGCGCATGGATTTGACCATTGGACCTTTGACATAAACATCGCGGTCATTGAAATTGAATTCGCGATCGTTATCGAAATACTCATCTCCGAGATTTCGTCCACCCGTCATCGCTTCGAGATCATCAACGGCGAGAAGTTTTCTGTGATTGCGGAACTGCGCCGAGCTTGGCTGGATGATACTGGCGTCGTTGTAGTATTTAATCTTCACTTTTTTCTCGAGAAGGTGTTTCGCGTAGTATTCATTCATCTGGAGGTTAAGAAGTTTATCCACGAGAACTCTGACCTTCACTCCTCTGCCAGCGGCAGCGATAAGTTCATTGGCGAGAATTTTTCCGGCGGAATCCGTATTGAAGAGAAAGTATTCGACTGAGATGTGTTTTTTCGCCCGGCGGATCATCTCCACTCTCATCTGGAAAGCTGAGGTCCCATCATCAATCATCATGACCTGGTTTAACCCTCCACTTTGCTCGCTATAGAAAGGATAAGGAATGGAGTTGGCGGCCGCCACTAAAGAGAATAAACAAAGCGCCAGAATAATGATCGTATTCATAGAATCCTCTACACATGTCTAAGATCCAGACACATTTTTGCGTCTAAACCCTTGATCCGTTTATATAGAGGTTATAAGAGCAATTAAGGGGCCAAGACAAAGAGTTCGGGATTGGTCTCTTCACCCGTAACATAAATTCCACCCGGGCCCCAGGCGAAGGCTTCGGCCTTGGGAATGGCAGGAATATCGCCGGATCTGACGAGAGTCATCTGGGAATTATAAACGTAGAACTTACTGTAAGTGCCCACGAGAAGTTCATGCGTTCTGGGATTGTAATCAGCACCCGTGACAAGTGTATCTGTTCCCGGAACATGTTCTCCGCCGAGATTCAATTTTCCGGATTTCGTCATGACACCTGTTGAAGTCAAACGATACAGATCAGGGTCTTTGCCAGTGGGAGACTGTCTCTTCCCTTTTTTTGAGATGAGAATGAAATCCTTCTCATTCGGACGAAATGCAAGGGCCTCAAAGTTTTTTCCATCGCCGTTAAAAATGATTTCTTTTTTGAGGGCCAAAGTTCCATCCTGAAGAAGGGATGGTTCTTCGACCATCAGGATTCGTAACTGACTAAGGACCCCTTTTTTATCGCCGATATCGCCAATATAGAGACATGATTTTGGCGAATCGAGACAAGGCCCGGAAGCGATATCTTCCCAGTCCCCGGAGATCGCACCATCGATTTTAAATTTTGCGCGGATTTTCCCCGAAAGATCAATCGCGTAGATGAAAGCGCCATCACCTGAATCGTTATGCCCCCAGAAGACATTTTTATGAACGGAGGAAAACGTAATCCCTGAAAGTTCAGGCAGTCCATTTTCAATACGGGTAACGAGTTCAAATGATCCTGCGAAAACCTGTGAAGAAAATAGAAAGGCAAAAAGGAATTTCACGGATGCACTCTCCAGTTTTCAAAGATATTCCAGAGCTCAAGGGCAGTGGCCGGAACATAGTTCAGATATCCCGCCTGGTCCGGCCGGGCTTTTCCTGATTCACCGACGAGGGCGAGGCCTTCAATCGTATTCATTTCCTTAAACTGAGGAGGAGAAATCACGTTGATGGTATGGAAATTCTCCTGACCGACAATTCTGTTCATCGTTCCGAGGATTCTGGAATCCTTGATCCCCATGGACATTTTCCGGAAGAGACTTCCAAGCTTCTTCAGCTGAACAACGATAGCCTTTTCTTTTCTCAGATCCTTCAGACCCTTTCTGAAAGTTTCCACACCCGCAACAAGGTCCATGTCTTCTTCAGTTAATCCGTACGCGCGAAGGACAGCAGAACGCGAACTCACAGAGCTACTATTCATTTCTTCTTTCGCTTCCTTCACTCTTGAGAAGAGATCATTAAGTTCAGGTCTGGTTAATTTCAGCTGGAGAGCGAGATTGTTGAAAAGATGATCGTCACTTAAACCCAGGATTGCTGTAATTCCCTCGCGAAAATAAGTCGTTTCTGAACGGGTTTCCATCACTCCCCATTTCTTATTGGTCGAGTAGCCTAGAGATGGTGTGAAAGAAATGATAGGTTTCCCATCGGGCGAAAGATTATTCACGAATCGAAGATAATCATTCTCAAGCTCATCATCGCGGGTATTGGTATCCACCACCACGTTGGTCACTTTCAGCTGGAAATTTCCGTCACCTTTTTCTGCCAGGACCTGAACGGCAGTCGTGCGATTCTCTGACCCATTGATGAAATTCCAGGAATTCATGCGGCTCGTGCGATATTGCATGAATTCATCCGACACTCCATCGTGCTCAAGATGAATGCGCTCAAAACGACCGGTATTGCGGCCTCTCAGAAAGACCAGATTCCAGTTCAAATCCTGTTCCAGAAAATTATTGTGGAGGTGAAATCTTTTTTCTCTGTGAAAGTGATCTGAGAAATCTCCATTCGCGACTATTTTATGTATATCGACACTTTGGAATTCTTCTTTCGTGAGAACAGATCCCGCTCCGGAAGAATTTCCCCAGCGGTTGTAGGTCGTCATGAGTGGAAGCTTGACCAGAATAAGACGGGCAAACGTCCGCATGAGAACTTCTGCATAATGAGTCCGGTCACGGTATACGACGACACGGTCTTTATTTCTATGATCAAGAACGGTTCGCATAATACGTGCTTTTGAAGCACGCAGCCGGACTGTGAGAGCAACTGGTTCCGTCATATTATCAAGATCCACACCATATCCTCTCTCAAAAAAATGATCGGTATGAAGAACGTATTTTTCAGGGAGGTTTCCATCTTTAATATTTTTCGGAAGAAGGACGTTTACGATAAATCCATTCTTCCAGCGCGCCTCGGCCTTCGTTCTCACCGGATAAGACATCGTGAAAGCGCGGCTGTAGGTGTAATCCTTATAGAGTCCGAATGAATATCCGAGTCGCATCCCCACTTCAAAATGATCACGGATAATATAAAGTTCATCGGCCGATTTTGGTTTAGGATTGGTTTCGATTTCACGACGGAGATTGAGAATCACCTGGGAAATAACCCCTGACTCAAAACCGATCTCTGCACCCGACAGGGTAATGTGTTTGGTCTGTCCGATGGCATTTACGGCAAGGTCTGTGAGACCATTGAAGGCCGCACGGAAGGCAGGTTTTGCGACCACGCCGGCGTTCCAGTCAAAATCAAGAGTCGCTTCTTCAAGATCTTCCGGTTTACAGACTTTATGAAAATCAGTTTCCTGAGAGGTTGGAATTTCGGAAATAATATTTCCATTACGATCATTCTGTCCGATGAGACCAAGATGCTTCAGGAGATCGTTTCTGCGCGAGAGAATTTTTTCGTTATAAATTTTCTGAATGCAGAGGGGCCATCCCCCCGCTCTCACACCCTCTTCAATATCCGCTCTGGTAAGGGTCGCGATCAGGCGACCGGCCCATCGGGCATCAGCGAGAGTCATTTTATTTTTAATACCAACTGTCGCCCATTGTCTGAAAGTGAACGTGAGACCCTTGTTTGAACGTTTACTTACCATCTGAGAGGTATAGAGCTCAGGCTTCTCACCGATAAAATTCCCAAGACCTTTTCCGAGATCAGAGATAACCAGATACGTATCATCACCCTTCAGAAGAACCTGATTATTCCCGAACTCTTTCATGTCAGAGTTATCCAGCCACAACTGAACCATGAGAAGTCCGCGCACGGAACGAAGATCAGCGTGACCCTGCTCCTTAAAGCTCCAGCCACCCGCCCGGGTAACACCTTTGGGTTTTGCCTCGAGAATGGCCTCTTTAAAGACTACGAATTCACCATTTTTATCGCGGCCATGCTCTTTCACAAAAGTTTCGATGCGGTAATCGAGTTTCGGATGATCACGACGATAATAAATTTCAATATCCCGTGAGAGATCCTTGATCGTATATTTTCTTCCGAGGTTCACCCGGACGTTTTTCACATACTTCGTCACGTCTGCTTCAAAACCGAGTTTTCTCTGAAGAGTTGATAGAGTCGGATCAGCATGAATCTCAGCTGCGAACTTAAGTTTGAATTTCTTCTTCTTCCCGTTTTCGTCTTTGAAGAAAACGTTCATCTTGGGCTTGGTATCGGAATACTTCACTTCATCAAAATCGAGAGCGACGCCGTCATCCGGAAAAGAGATGTCTTCGCCTTGATAGAGTTGAGATGTTCCCGGCTTCTTCCAGAAAGGAGTTCTGGGATCAGGATCTACGACGGAGAGATCTCTTCCGTTAAATGTTTCCGGAGTTAAAAACTTACCGCTTTCTGAATCATACAAATCTGTCGCTTCTTCATCCGGGCGTGAATGAAAAGGCAGAGTCCAGCGTTTGAGAAAATTTCTTCCCTGCTCAATCCCCGTTCTCCAGGCGACTGCATCCCCTTCAATCCGGACAGCATTTTCCACTTCCAGAAACTCTGCACCCAGGCGGAGAACTTCATCACGATCTGAAGCTTTCATTTTCTGCAGAAGTCGGGCGCATCTCGCGAGGGCCACCACACTGTCGGCCTTCTGAGCTTTTTCAACATCACCAATTAACGACGATATTTCTGCGATCTTTTTTTCAACACGCTTTTCGTGAACGGAAATTTTTGAAAGAGAGGGATCATTCCCATCAAAGAATTTCGTGTGAAGTTCCTGAACGAACTCCTGTGAATAAGGATGCACTTTTGCCTGGACGGTTGTGAACGCCAGGAAAACGATGGCCACGAAGGAAAGCATAGAGACCTCTTGTTATTGAGAGGTCTTTTTACGCTAATGAAATGGAAACAGCAGGGAGGTAGGCCAAAATGACATGGTTTTGCGCTCTGCAAAAACAGAGTTAAGTCACCAAATTCAAGTCAAACCTAAGATTATTTTACGAGTTTAAGAGAGGCCTTACACTTATCCGAGAGTTTTTCCTTATTCGCCATTAAACAAGTTTTGAGAGGAGCGAGCTCTGTATACGAGTCACAGCCTTTGATTTTTGATTTGTCTTCCTTGCAAGCTTCCAGAACCTGCTTCGACATATCTTTGATCGCATCCATCTTCGGCATCTGAGCAAAAGCTGAAAAAGAAACGAGAGTGAAGAGAGTAAAAACTTTCATGGGGATCCTTTATTGAACAAGTAGTATTGCTTTATCAGGGTAGCGGCCTTCACACCAATCCAGTTTTTCCTGAATGGCAGAAGGGATAGTTTCATTCATCACGTTCCGGAAACCAAACTTCCGGTAAAATTTTTCCAGGGGTTCAAAGGGAATGCACCAGAGAACGGGAAAATTACTTTCAGAGAGAAGTCTCCGGACAATTTCTTTCGCGACTTTTTTTCCCCGGAACTCCGGCAACACATAAATTCCGCCGAGCTCACCATTTTTTCCGTCAACATTTACGAGACGCCCGATACCTGCGAGTTTTCCGTCAATCGTCGCACTGACATGAAAATCATTTTCGTTCGAGAGCTTAAACTTGATTCCGGCATATATGTCATTAATCCAATACAGATCTTCATGGTCCAGAGAGGAAATAATCATTGGAACATCATCGTTCCGAGGCGGACGCAATCCGTCCCTTCTCTCACAGCAATCTGATAATCCTGACTCATGCCCATGCTGGTTTTGAGTTTGAGATTGAGTTCTGCTTCGAGTTTATTTTTTTCCACGACAAGATCCTGGAAACATCTCCCCGCTTCGGCCTCGAAGTTTTCGGTCCGCAAAGTTCCCATCGTCATCACACCAGCGAGTTTGAGGTTCCTTGAGCGAAGGGCGCATTCAGCAGCAGACTTTAGTTCCGTATAAGTTTCGAAACCGGATTTCTCCTGCTCTTTACTCGTATTGTACTGAAGATAAATTTCCACGACATGTGAGAGCCGGATTTCGGCCTTCATGAGTTTATCGAGCAGGGCCTGATCATGAACCGAATGAATCGCAAAAAGGTTCTCAATGGTGAAGAGCTGATTAATTTTATTGGATTGAAGATGGCCGATCATGTGCCAGCGGATTTTCGGACATTTCTTTTTTAAAAGTTCAGATTTTTCGAAAAGTTCCTGCACGCGGTTTTCACCGAAGTCGCGGACTCCGAGATCGTAGTACATCTGAATATCTTCGATGGGTCTGGTTTTCGAGACAATGAGAAGAGAAACTCCGGGTTTGAGCTTCGCCTGGACTTCGGAAAGCTTTCTTTCTAGGAATGCTTTCCGGTCACTCACCCGATTTCCTTCTCTTTCTTATTTTTCTTTTTGAGAGAGATCGTGGCCTTGACTTCGAAATCATATTTCTCAGCAAGCTTGTCGATCTCTTTGGAGATATCAATCTTGTCGAGATAAGAGCGAAGTTCTGATTTTACACCGGCCACGAAATCTGTTTTCGTTGTCTTGGCGTTTTCAATGAGTCCACTCACCATTTCTTTCGGGAGCGGGAGATCTTTCAAAACCGCGCGGGCTGCTTCTTCCGTCATGAAGGCCGCAGTCACTCCGGTCGTGAGGACTTTCTTCAGAAGGTCTCCGAGCTTTCCGTCGTTTCCGCGATTGTCTTCCATTAGAGATTCTCCGCACGTTTAGCAAACGATGACATCGTCATCGGAAGATTGGTTTCCACAAGACCTTTCTCAATTAAAGAAAGACCCGGGATGAATCCCTTCACTTCGATTTCGAGTGTGTATGTGACTTCAGTTTTATTTCCACCGAGGTCTTTCAGAGTCCATTTACCATTATTGGTTTTCATATAGTCGCCTGTCACAAGTGACCAGCTGACTTCCTGATTCGGCTTGTGAGCAAGCTTCAGGATATAAGAAAGTTTTTTGATAACGTTGATGTTGAACTTAACTGTGGCACCTTCGGCCGATTCATTCTGGACTTCGATCGAGTCTACACCCGGAACGAACTTGTTATAGTTCTTGTAATCAATCACTGCCTGATAAAATTTTGCAGCGGGGACATCGTAAGTTTCTGTGCGACTCGCCTTGGCCATAAAAATCCTTTTTTAGTAGCGCGGTTTCTTGTCAAAATGGTGTTCAGCTCTGATATGTCTGATTGTACCAGATTCGCTTCTCATCACCAGAGAATGTGTATAACAGCCCCATGACTTGAAGATGACGCCATCAAGGAAGTTACCAGTCGTCACTCCGGTCGCACAGAACATGAGATTCCCGCGGGCGAGATCATTGATCTGGAAAACGCGATTGATATCTTCCACACCCATTTTACGGGCACGTTCAATTTCCGATTGGTTTCTTGGTTTGAGAATTCCCTGGAACTCTCCGCCGAGACACTGGAGGGCAGCGGCCGCGATCACTCCTTCCGGAGCTCCCCCGATACCGAGAAGGATATCCACACCCGAGTTCGGTGTTGCTGTAGCAATAGCTGCTGAAACATCACCATCACCAATCAGATGAATACGAGCTCCTGAAGCGCGCACTTCTTCGATCAATTCTTTGTGTCTCGGGCGATCAAGAATAATGGCCGTGAGATCATTCACGCGACATTTCTTCGCATCAGCTAATCTCTTCAAATTTTCTGTAGGTGTCTGACGGATATCGAGAAGACCTTTTGCTTCTTTTCCTGCGGCGATTTTCAGCATGTAGGTATCAGGAGCGTGAAGAAGTCCGCCCGCTTCACCGATCGCCATAACCGAAATCGAGTTTGGTCCGCCGTGAGCGCAGATCGTGGTTCCTTCGAGAGGATCGAGAGCAATTTCGAGTTTTGATCCCTGACCTGTTCCGACTTTTTCGCCGATATAAAGCATGGGAGCTTCATCGCGCTCGCCTTCACCGATCACAACAGTGGCATCACATTCAATGGATCCTAAGAGTGTTCTCATGGCGTCGACAGCGGCCTGATCGGCGGCCTTTTCATTACCCCGACCCATCAAACGGGCAGACGCAATCGCAGCGGCTTCAGTCGCGCGGACAAATTCCATGGCAAGGTTACGGTTCATTCAGGATTCCCCTCGTTAGTTTTACAGGGGAATCCTACCAAATTTGATGGCTTTACAGGAAGTGTTACTAGCACGCTAAAACTTTTTTTAATGACCTTAGATTCAAGGCCGTCGAGAGAGCGCGACTGAGGCGTACGTAATGTACGCCGCAGGGAGAGATCTTGAAGACAACGCAGAAGATGAGGTCAGTAAAAAAGTTTTAGGACAATTGACGCGCGATAAAAAGTTTCGCTTCGGAAGGTAATAAGTCTGTTGGGATGAGATCCACGAGGTCTTTCACGCGGGAAAGCTTTTCGAGTTCAGCATCCGGGTCAATGCGGAACACACACTCGTCCTCATTGATGAGGGGCGAATCAACGTTTCTTTTTGAGAGAATCCGGCCGGTCTTGAGCCCTGTTCCGTCTTCCCATTCGACAAAAGTCTCCATGAAAAGGACCTGGAACTTCGCTAGCTCCCCGTCACCGTGTTGCCAGACGAAAAGTTCGGCCGGGCCGTCAGAGCGGAGCCAATATTTCAGGCGCGCGGGAAGTTCGAGACCCCCGTCTACCTTGTGCAGAGGTTTTAAGTGACGCACGAATTCTTCCATCGAAAGAAAATTACGAACCCGGTCAATGACTTCGCGTTTTTTCGCAAATTCCACACCCAGGCGATTGTTGGTATGCCATTTCACTGTGCCAAAGATATCGAGATTTCTTCCCATCCAGTGAATGCTTCCCTTAAGGGCCGCTTCATCCGGAAAAGAATGATCCGCATCTTTAAGAGCGAGCTGCATGCCGGAGAGCGAGATATCTTTTATTTCATATACCCGTGAACTATCGTCGGACTTAAATGTCAGATAGCAGAAGGGGAAACGCGGAAGAACGCGCTTCTCGTGTTTTTCGAAATCAGATTTGATCAGATTGAACTTTCTTTCCATGTATAAACCTCGTTCATCTATTCTAGGCGCAAGATCAATTCCACTCCAGCCGGAAAAGCTTTCTCTTTTACAGACTCTTTTCATATACTTTCTTCAATGGAAAAGAATGATCTCGAGATTGATAACCTGCCCAACCGCCTGACGATCTTCAGAATGCTGATGATCCCGGTGATTGTGGTGACACTTTATTTTGATAAGGACACACCGACAGATCTCATCTCCTATCGTCCTTATCTTGGTCACATCGCTTGCTGGATCTTTGTCGTGGCCGCACTCACAGATTTTCTTGATGGCTACATCGCCAGAAAAAGAAACATCGTTACTGTCTTCGGATCATTTCTCGATCCTATCGCCGATAAATTTCTCGTCGTGGCCTCACTCATCATGCTGCTTGCTCTTGATCGCGTAAATGCCGTGGTCGTCATCATCCTCGTTCTTCGTGAGATGTACATGACCTCCCTGCGCTTACTCGCCATGACAGAAGATATTTCTGTTCCCGTCAGCTCTCTCGGAAAATGGAAAACCACTGCCCAGATGGTTTCTATCCCGATGCTTATGATCAATGAAAAATTTCTGGGTCTCCCGCTTCCGATTATCGGAACCGTTCTTATTTATATCTCCGCGTTCCTTTCTTTCCTGTCTGCCCTTCTCTACTCTCTTTCGATGGTCAAAAAACTTCGTGAAGCAAGACTCGAGAAAAAAAGACTGAAGAAGGCGCACTCATGATTCAGTTTCTCGTCGTTACGACCCCGAAGAAACTCTCCCCTCAATTCATCGCCTCACTTGAAGAAATCATCGCTCCTGCCACCGTAAAAAAAACCTACCGGGAACTTTCGCGCTCAAATGTTGCGCGCGAATATGAACTGATAGCACCCACTTCTGAGAATAAAGCGAAAATCAAAGCTCTTTGCGCTCTTCATGAAGTTGATATGGCACTCATTCCCCGTTACATGCGGGCAACCATTCAGAAGTTAGTGGTCTTTGATATGGACTCTACTCTCATCCAGCAGGAAGTGATTGTAGAGATGGCCAAGGAATTTGATATCGGTGACAAGGTGAAGGCCATCACTGAACGCGCGATGAATGGCGAACTTGATTTCGATGCCGCTCTTCGCGAGAGAATCGCATTACTTAAAGGCTTTCCCCGTTCGCACATGGAAAAAATCAGAGCACGTCTCACACTTTCTCCGGGTGTCGCGCACTTTATCCGGACATTTCGCCTGCATGGTGGATACACCGCCATTGCTTCCGGTGGATTTCATTATTTCGCGGATTTTTTCCGCGACAGTCTTCCGATGGAACTCGCGATCGCCAATAACCTCGACTGGGACGGCGACGTTCTTTCGGGAGTTGTGACCGGTGATATTGTGAATGCGAAGAAAAAAGAAGAAATCATTATTGATCTCACAAAACGGCTGAAGCTTGATCGCGATCAGACAATTGCTGTCGGCGACGGTGCTAATGATCTACTTATGCTTCGTCAGGCAGGAATGGGTGTCGCGTGGCACGCCAAGGAACTTGTTCGCAAAGAAGCAGGCTACGAAATCAATTTCGGGCCCATGACAACACTTCTGTATTTTCTCGGTTACGAGGGTGAATACTTTGAAGCTCTATAAAAATCTCACGACTGCCCTGAAAGAAAGCGAAGAAGTGGAAGCACTGAAAGTCTCTCTTACAGGAAAATTTCCCAATGAACTTTTTATGTTCGGGAATCTCAAAGAACTATATCTGGAAGGTGATATCCAGGAACTTCCCCGTCTTGGATCGCTCTGGCCGAAACTAAAAATTCTCTCGATTAAGTGGCCGTCGTTTACCGGAGATCTTTCAGGATTTTTTTCTCTTTCATCACTCGAGAATCTGAAAATCATCGATACCCCAATGAAGAGACTCACACTTCCCCTGGGACATGTGAACTCTCCGATGAAGTCACTGACAATAAAAAGCTGTGAGCTGACGGAGTTGCCGGAAGAAATTTCGATGCTCACTCAACTACAGGAATTAAATTTATCGGGAAATGATCTCACCCATCTGCCTCATTCGTTTCCTGCTCTCTTTCATCTTCGTCGTTTGAATCTTGATTCCAATAAGTTCGAACGTTTTCCCGATCTCATCAAAAATATGAAGACACTTTCACATCTCTCAATCGACGGTAATAAGTTTGCGGAAGAAGAAAAGGCCCGCATACAACGACTGTTTAATATTTGGGTGGCGTAGGTAAAAATTTCACTTTTTTAAGATTTCCGCAAAGCAAACGCAATATTAAGGCATCCTTAGTAAAACTTAACCCCCCTAAGGAGTTCTTGTGAAATTTATTACTCTTGCTGTTCTCGCCTCTCTCTCACTCAGCGCTTTCTCTGCTACGTCTGATGATCTGAAACTCAAAGGGAAAGTTCCTAAGAAGCTTTCAATTAAAGTTACTCAATTACAAATCGCTACAGACCTCGATCTTGAAGCATCTCCGAATGATATGGTGATCGCTTCTGTAGAAGAAAACTCCAACTCAAATGTTGGTTACAAAATCTCTGCTCAATCTCTGAATGGCGGTGTCTTAAAGAACCCTGCGGCTGGATCGGTTCCGGTTTCTTATTCACTCTCATATGATGGTATTGGATTCACTCTTCCTGCTACTGGTTCAGTAGAAGTGAAGAACGAAGGCACTTCTGGTGTTTATAACACTTCAAGTGATATCGGGATCACATACGTTGGCGCAGATCATGAAACACGCGTGGAAGGTTCATACACAGACACTGTAACTTTCACGATCGCTACAAACTAATTCTCAACGAAAATTTCTCACACCACGAAGCCCCCGATTCCGGGGGCTTTTTTATTTTCTTTCACAATTCATTCAGTCACTTAAAGGCATAATTTTCTCTCTGGCGCTGGGTTCAGAATGTCTTAATAATAGCCACAGGTGTTAACATGTTTGACACCAGATGCTTTAGTTACACTCTTTAACCTATTGAAAAAATATAAGCTAAACTCAAGGAAAACTGGCCCAAATACTGCACTATCCCTATTGAAAGCCCAGACGGGCATCCCCCCAAGGAGACCTAATGAAAAAGATTATCACTGCTGCTCTTTTGACGATGACGACACTCTCATTCGCTGCCACGACGGCCACACTTCAGTTGAAGGGTACCATCGCTCAGGCGCTTGATATCTCCATCGTTGCTGAAGGTGTTGCAACATCCCTCAACCTCACACAGAACGCTTCCTCGCTTAAGGTAGCAACTCTCAATGAGAAGTCGAACTCAAACACTGGTTACAAAGTGACTGTCTCTTCCCTCAACAACGGGAAGCTGAAAAACGGAACATTCCTTTTCCCTTACACTCTTGGATACAACAGCCAGCAGCTGAACTTGAACTCTCCCCAGACTCAGGTCTATTCAGTGGCCGCTCATAACGTAACCAAAGATGTGTCGATTTCTTATACAGGAGTCGCGCAAGAGTCCCTGGTTGCTGGTGATTACACAGACACAGTGACCTTCACGATCGCTGCAAACTAATCCACTCAAGAAAATCTCCGACTAAACCGATAAGTCCGATGCATGAAAAATGGCATCGGACTTTTTCTTTTCCTCCTCTCTTTCAACACCTATGCGGGTACTTCCGGGACTCTCGTCCTTCGGGCACTCGTTCCTGCGACCTTTTCCATCACAATGGAGAAACAGGGTAATCTGCTCGTTCCCGTCGTTCATTCTAACCGCGCACGAGTCCTTCCTAAGGTCTCTGTCAGTTTCAAAAATAATGCCCGTCTCGTCTCAGTAGTTCACCCGTAAATTCATTCTTCAGGTACACTTTGAAGAGAATCTTAACGGAGAATTCACGGATGAATCTGCTCGTTGTTTTATTGTTTTTCCCAATTCTTTTTTCCTTCAAATTTAATCCCATGTCACAGTCGATTGAACTCGATTCCGGAAAAAAATCGGTGCAGTTTATTGCTGAAAATGAAACCAATGAAAAAATGGCCATCGAGTTCAGCGTGAAAGAGCGCAAGATGGATGCTTTGGGAAAAGAAGATCTTCCCGATACTAAAAGCATCACCATTTTCCCACCACAGCTCATCATCCCACCGAAAGAAAAACGAACGATCCGCGTGAACTGGAATGGCCCGTCTGACATCAAGGGTGAACTTCCCTTCCGTGTGATCGCGGAACAGCTTCCGCTGGATGTGGAAGGAAAGAAAAAGGCATCAGGCATTCAGATGCTCATGCGCTACATGGCCGCACTTTATGTCACACCGAAAAATGTAGAATCTAAACTTGAACCGGTGATTCAATCATCGAAGGCCGGTGAACTTTCACTTCTCGTGAAAAACACTGGTTCGAAGCACCAGGTTCTCACCAAACCCATTCTGATCATTAACAAAAATGGGAAGAAATGGATTCTGAAAGAAAAAGATCTTGAAGGAGTTCAGGGCGAAAACGTTCTTGCGGGCTCTGAAAGGATCTTCAAGATCAAGGCTAAAGAGACCTACCCTCTTGATGCCGAGGTAACTCTCAAAGTTGAAGAATAAATTTTTCTTTCTCTCCCTTTTATTTTTCATCTCAGTGCCCTCGCTCCGGGCACAGGGAACTGCTACATATGAAGCGGATCTTCCTTTATTCGATAAAGAGAATCAGATCGGTGATGTAAAAGTCACGATTGAAGGTGAATCCCTCAAAACGGTGGATCGCGATTCACTTCTCAATGCACTCAGAAGCTATTTGAAATCCGATACGATGAAGAGTCTCACCAATCTTCCTCTTTCAATCGATGCCGCCCGTATGCCTATGGGACTTCGGTTTGATCCGGTCGATCTGAAACTCGTGATGAATCTTTCACTCGATAAACGGAAAGAAGAAAATCTCGATATCGCTGAAGGACATCAGCACCGCTATGACGGCGAATCCCTTGCTCCCGCAACCTTCGGTGGAGCCGTGAACTACCGCCTGGAACAAAGCTGGGCAACTCTTCCGGAAGACCGCCGTTTCACAGGACAAATGGATTCGTTTGTTAACATGAACGGCGTCGTTCTCGAAAATCAGACCCTCTATCAGACGAATGCTGAACGGGAATGGTACCGGGGTGATACAAGACTCGTAAAAGATTTCCAGAAAGCTCTCATCCGCGTTCAGGCCGGTGATGTGTATCCACAGATTCAGGGCTTCATGAGCGGACGTGCTCTTGGCGGAATTAATATCTCGAGAAACTTTTCTTTGAATCCCTATCGCCTTCCCTATCCGACCGCTTCTCAGGCCTTCTCTCTCCAGGCCCGCTCGTTTGTAAAATATTTCGTGAATGGATCCCTCATTAAATCCGAATTTCTCCCTGCAGGAAATTATTCAGCCAAAGACATTCCGCTTTCTAACGGGATGAACACGGTTGTGGTTGAAGCAACAGATGATCTCGGACAGAAAAAAACTTTCATCTTCCGTACAGCGACTTCCATTGATCTCTTGAACAAAGGCGAAAGCCGTTTTGATGCCTCTTACGGCGTTCCATTCATCGACCAGAATTTCAAACGGACTTATGTTGAGAAAGATGGAAAGCTCGCATCCGGATTTTATCAATACGGATTCCGGACTGATTTCTCAGGATCTGCTTACATCCAGAATCAACAGAGTTTCAATCTTCTGGGAACAGAACTTCTGAAGGCGACCTCGGTCGGAAACTTCGGAACTGGTTACGCGCGCTCAATGGATTCAGATGTATCAGGTGAGGCGGGATCTCTCCGCTATCAGTATATCGGACAGGGCAAACGCTGGTTTGAAACCAATTCCCTGGGCCTTCGTTATGAACAACGCTCACGGAAATTTAAATCTTCCATATTCGATTCTCTGAACTCGGTGAAGAATGCCTACTCGGCCAACTACGCTCTCCCGGTAGCAAGTGCGTTCACGATATCTGTCGGCGGTAATTACGGCGACATGTACGACAACTCTCTTTCTGATCGCTACGGATACGACACCACTCTTTCCATCCGCATGTTCAACCGTCACAACCTTTCCTTTTTTGTAGGAAGAAGCCGGGATGAATTTAAAAACTGGAATGACATTGCTTATGTCTTCGTCACCATTACTTTCCCGGGAAGTAATGACTTCATGACAGGCTTCTATGACAAAGAACAGAAAACTTCGCGGGTGACTTACCTGCGCGATAATCAGAATAAGCTTTACTCTCCACGCGCTCAGGGAATTGTTGAAAACAATGAAACGTTCCAGATGGGTGAAGCTGATGTCCTTATTCCTACGCAGATCGCTGATCTCGGCGCACGAATCAATGCCCGTCATCTTGTAGATGATGACAAAGTGATTGGTAAGGGAAGCCTCCGGATGAACTCCGCCTTTGTCTTCGCCCGGGATGATGGAGACTGGGGTTTCGGCATGTCACGTCCTGTTCCTTCAAGCTTTGCTATCTTTAAACCGGAAGACAAACTCCGTGGTCAAAAGATTGCACTTAAATCTACATCTCCTTATCTCGAATCACAGACTGGTTTATTTGATGAGATCACTTACTCGCAACTTCTGCCTTACCAGTACCGTGAGATTCAACTGGATCCCACTTATCTCGACGAAGGACGATCACTCAAGAAAGAGAAATTCGTCCTCTACCCAACCTACAAATCTGCTCACTTAGTGAAACTCGTGGATCAGGGTATGGTCACACTCAAAGGTTCACTCACAAAAACCGATGGAACTCCGTGGCCGCTTCAGGTGGGTCATGCCGGCGACAAAACTTTCTTTACCAATCGTGAGGGGAATTTCTTCATTGAAGGAATCGAACCTGGTAGCTACGTGCTGACTCTCGAAGGCACAACATCAAAAATCAAAGTCGACGTTCCTGAGAATGCCCAGGGGATCAAAGATCTCGGTAGCATGATCATGGAGGAGGATGAATGAAATTTTTAATTCTTTTACTTCTGGTTGCGGGCCGCGCTTACTCGTTCTGTGATCACACGATCACTCTGGGAAATGCCACGATCCAGATTCAGAATAATCTTCAGGTGATACAGCAGAGCTATACCATCAGAAGAGAAGACCCGAGTAATGGTCGATGTTCACGTTACAGACTTTACTTCAGTAAAGGGATCGCGAACTCCTATCAGCGCGAAGCTGCGAATTCTACCGGTGTCCGGGCAGATTATAACCTTCACCAGAATATCCAGATGGCCGGAACACTGAAAGATATTAACGATGCGAACTCTTCCACGGAATACATTGCGGGAAACACTCCCGATGAAAAAACAGATTACACCGGAAGTTTCTATATTTCAGTCCCGGGCTTCATTTCTCAGGGTTCACTCCCTGGCGGAACATACACGGACAATATTCAGATCCGGGTATTCAGTCTCGACAATAACAGCAATATGGAACCGGAAGAAGTTCAGCCTTTCTCCGTAAACCTCCTTGCGAACACGACGATGGAAATTTCTCTCGTCGATGAAGGTGGCATTCACAACGCTTCTTCCACAGCGAAAATCCTGAACTTCGGAAATCTCGCCACTAACCAGGAAATGGGCGCAGATATCACAGTAAGCTCCAATACCGCTTATCAGGTTAGACTCTCTTCACTCAATAACGGAAACCTCAAGCGAGGAACTCAAACTCTGGCCTATCAATTGAGGGTGAATAATACAACCTACTCGATGACTTCATCGGCCGGGACACCAGTTTCTGTCGCTACTGGTTCAGCAACCGGAACAAATCCCGCGCGCTATAATGTGAAAGTGAAAATTACGGGAGCGACGACAAGTCTCGTGGCCGGTGATTACGAAGACACCATTACGATCACAGCTATCGCAAACTAACTAGATTGGTTCCAGCATACTTCTGAACAAGTGTGCGTCTAATGCGCTATAGATCGGAAGTATGCTGGAACCAATCAGGAACCAATCAGAAAACCCGGCCCTCGCCCTGATCGAGCACCTGGAAATTTTTGATATCTCCCAGTGCTTTCTTGAGATCGGCCACTGGCTCATCAATCCCCTCATCCGTCAGCTGAAACGTCCCGAAGTGCATCGGGAAAGACATTCCCGCTTCCAGATCCTGATGGGCCTTCACAGCTTCCTCAGGGTTCATGTGATGCATTTTCATGAACCAGCGAGGCTCATAGGCCCCAATCGGTAAAAGGGCCACGTCGGGCGAACCCAGACGCATTTTGATATCACGGAAATGTCCGGCGTAACCTGTGTCGCCTCCGAAATAGAAGCTGAACCCCGGTGCCTTCACCATGAAACTTCCCCAGAGGGTTTCGTACTTGTCCCAGAGTGAGCGACTGGACCAGTGAAGAGTCGGCGTGAAAATGACGGTCGTGTCCTTCACTTTAAATTCCTGCCACCAATCGAGTTCTACGACATTCTGAAGTCCTTCTTTAAGAAGAAACTCCCGAACTTTGAGCGGAACAATAAAAAGCGGATGAAATTTTGCATCGAGATTTTTGAGAGTCACGAGATCGAGATGATCATAATGATTGTGAGAAATGAGAACGACATCAATCACAGGTAAAGCATCAAACGCAACACCTGGCTCACGCGCGCGCTTGGGGCCGGCAAACGTGACAGGACTCACACGTTCTGAATAAACCGGATCAGTGAGAAAATTAAGACCGGGAATTTGAACGAGAAAACTCGCGTGATTGACGAAAGTAAAATTCGCTTTTTTTCCTTCCGGAAGAGTCGGCGTTGCATAGGAAGCATTGGGAACTGTTTTGGGCCAGTCCTTGGCATCGGAAGTCATCTTCCATTTCAGCACATCAAGAAAAGAGTTTTCGTCCTTGTGACCAGGATTAAAGAATTTCTTTCCATCATAGTGATCAGACATATTCTTTCCAAAAGCTAGTGAAGTTAAAAAAATAAGAAGGAGCACTTTCATGAGGAAAGCTTAAGCCTTTTGATACGTCCAGGCCAGAACACGGCTCTTCTTCTGCCCCTGCTCCATCCGCAGAATGCGCACATCTTTAGCCGCGACATTCTGTAACCAGTTTTCAAGCGCCTTGAGGTTTTCATCTTTCGACACGAGAGTCGTAAACCATTTCACCTGATTCTTGAAGAGTGCGCTTTCTTTGATCATATTCGTGAGGAAGACTTTTTCTCCGCCCTGAGTCCAGAGTTCATTACTCTTTCCTCCGAAGTTGAGACCTTTTCCTTTTTTGCCCAGGTTTTTCCATTTCCTCTCGGTCCCGGCATTCGCCTCTTCGGCCGAAGCGTGAAAAGGAGGATTACAAATCGTGAGATCAAATTGGTCAGCGGGTGCTATAATCCCTTCAAAAATTTTCCCGGAACTCTTCCGAATTTCAATAAATGATTCAAGTTTGTTTTTTGAGATGATGAGCTCAGCATTCTTCACGGCTTCTGCATCGACATCACTTCCCACGAAATTCCATTTGTATTCAGCGTGACCAAGAAGCGGGTAAATGACATTGGCGCCGGTTCCGATATCGAGGACACGAATCTTAGAATCCGCTTTTCCTCCGACGAGATCTGAAACAGTATGAATATAGTCCGCGCGACCGGGGATCGGCGGACAGAGAAATTTCTCCGGGATATCCCAGAACTCAATTCCGTAAGAAGATTTGAGAAGTGCACGGTTAAGCGATTTCACAGCTTCGGCATCCGCGAAATCCAGTGTTTCTGTGCCGAACTCATTCACAAAAACATGCTTCCCGAGATCGGGACTTGATTTTATGAGCGACTGGAGATCGTATCGGCCCTGATGGCGGTTTCTGGGATGCATGTGACTAGACTACCCAAACCGGAGTTTGATAGGAAGAGATATGAATAAAATTGACCTGCCGAAGATACAGGAAGAAATAAATAAGTTCGTTACAGACCGGGACTGGGATCAGTTTCATTCGGTGAAGAACCTTTCCATGGCACTCTCGGTTGAATGCTCCGAACTCGTGGAAATATTCCAGTGGATGAAAGAAGAGCAGACCAACAATGTGAAGAATAATCCTGAGACGATAGGAAAAGTTCAGGATGAAGTCGCCGATATTTTCTTCTATCTCATGCGCATTGTGGATAAGACCGGCATTAATCTCGAAGAAGTTGTTCTCACTAAGATCAAAAAGAATGCTGAAAAGTATCCGGTGGAGAAATCCCGCGGCATATCCAAAAAGTATAACGAACTTTAGTTTTCTTTCACATTCAATATTCTTGGAAGAGTGTATTCATAAAAATACGACGAGAGTTCTTTCCCAAACAGTCCATTCGCAAACTTATTCACTCTGAATTTTCCCCTCTCTGCGTACTCACTCTGCTGATCATAATTATTTTCAGAATACTGACATTGATTTTTTCCGTTTACATAAAAACTGATGATGGAAGGGACACCCTCTTCCATAACAAGCTCTTGCTCGTGATAACCTACCACTACCACGCCAACAAGTTTTCCCCCGTTGGTCTTTATCGTCCAGCGAATGGGCTCATAGGTCCACAAGACTAAAGCTACCGGACTACTGGCATCAATATTCACCGTTACATCAGTCATGGGATGATTCCGGAATCCTCTGCCTCCGGGGAATGTCCCTTCATAAGTGCCGATACCAAAGACTTTAACGTCCGGGGGGAATTTTGTATTTTCTGGAAAAGCACACTTTCCGTTAGGAAATATTGTTACCGGATAATCGGAACCATGAGTTTGAATTCGATGAATCTGATGAGGCTTTCTGGATTTCCAGTCCAGGCCTTCGGCGATCGTTAGTGGTACAGGTTTTCCATTTCCGGCAGAGCCTCCATTTCCGGCCGAGCCTCCATTTCCAGACTTGCCTCCACTCGCTGCTTCTTTCATTTTCCTGTCGCGTTCAGAAATCAGCCAGCGTGTGTAATCCTCAGTTTCTTTTTTCTTTTTTTCTTCAGCGACTCTCTTGTCTTCTTCTCTCTTTTTCTGTGCTGCTAATTTTTCATCTTCCTGTCTTTTAGCTTCCGCCTTCAGGGCCTCAGCCTTCTTTTTAGCAGCGATTTCTTTTTTTATTTTCTCCTCTTTCATTCTTTTCTGGAGAACAACGTCTTTGGCAGGATCGATTTCCTGAAAGCCGGTGCCATCCTGAGCGATGGCAGTAAAAGAAATAACCAGGCAGAAAAAGATATTAAGCATAGAGGCCTATTATCTACTCCCCCGGCCTCAGCACATAAAAAAAAAGGGTCCCCGAAGGGACCCTTATAAGATCAAGGATTTAGTGAACCACACTTTCGGTTGGCTCTGACAGGATTTCCATCTCATGCCCATTCCATGTCATGAAAAGTTCTCCTTCCTTAAGATTCCCTTCGAGAATCTTCTTAGACAGTGGTCTCGTCACAAGACGCTGGAACACAGAATTGAGAGGACGCGCCCCGTACTGGTGATCAAATCCCTGCTCTTCGAGAGTCTTATAAGCTTTCACATCCAGCTTCAGAGTCACCTTCTTAGACTTGAGACGCTCGTTCAGAAGCTTCACTTGTTTATCAATTAACTGCTTCATGATGGAAATATCAAGAGCGTGATAAGTAAGAACGGCATCCATACGTCCCAGGACTTCCGGCTTAAAATCTTCTTTCGGATTCTTCGAGTTCGACGTCATAAGAATGATCGTGTTCTTGAAGTTAATTGTGCGCCCTTTATTATCAGTCAGGCGCCCGTCATCAAGAATCTGCAGAAGGATATCCGCAAAATCCGGATGCGCTTTTTCAATCTCATCAAAGAGAACAACGGCGTAAGGTTTTCTTCTCACGGCTTCGGTAAGGACCCCGCCCTCTTCATATCCAACGTATCCAGCAGGAGCACCGATGAGCTTGGCCACCGAATGCTTCTCTGAGTATTCCGAAAGATCGAAGCGGACAATATTTTCTTCGTTATCAAAAAGATACTGCGTGAGAGCTTTCGCCGTTTCAGTTTTCCCTACGCCGGTTGGACCTAAGAGAAGGAATGATCCCAGCGGACGTGACTCATCAGAAAGGCCCGCATAACTTGCGACAAGTGTTTCGGCAATTTCATGAATCGCTTCATGTTGCCCGAACACACGACGGTTCATAAAGTCTTCGAGATTCAGGATCGAATCCTGTTTTGACTTCAGGATTTTCTCGACAGGAATTCCTGTCTGGCGCGAGATGACCTGGGCAATATGTTTTTTCCCGAGAACCCATTCGTTCTGATGACCGACGAGTTCTTTTTCTGTCTGAGGAATGAGCATGTACTTAAGTTTTGATGCCTCTTCGTAGTTCCCGTTTCTTTGCGCAGTCTCGAGATCAAAGGTTAAACGATCAAGACGACTCTTGATCTCAGCGACTTTCTTAAGAGAACCGACTTCTTTTTCCCAGACAGCTTTTCCTTCTGAGAAATCTTTTTCCATGACAGCGATTTCCTTTTTCAGGTCATCATTGTCTTTTTCCATCTGAGCATAAATTTTCTTCGAGCGAAGTTCCCCTTCGAGTTCAACGAGTTTTGCCGGCATCGCCTCTGCCGAAAGTTTCAGCGCCGATGAGGACTCATCGAGAAGGTCGATCGCCTTATCGGGAAGATTCTTATCTGTGATGTACTGATCCGAGAGGAAAACGGCATTATAAACAGCATCGTCAGAGATTTTAATCCCGTGATGCGCTTCAAGTTTTGAACGCACACCCATGAGAATCTCAACCGAGTCTTCGCGGGAAGGTTCATTTACCGGTACAGATCTGAATCGTCTTTCTAAGGCAGGGTCATTCAGAATGTATTTCTGATATTCATCAGAAGTTGTGGCACCAATACAATGGAGCTCACCCCGTGCCAATGCAGGCTTTAATAAGTTAGCGGCGTCCATCGCACCGTCGGTGCGTCCTGCTCCGACGAGCTGATGGATTTCATCGATAAACAGAACGACTTCGCCTGCTTTCGACTTAACGAATTTTAAAAGGTTCTGGATTCTTTCCTCGAAATCCCCGCGGTATTTCGTTCCCGCCATGAGAGATCCCATTTCCAGTGAATAAACGGTCTTCCCTTTGAGTACGTCAGGGACCATTCCCTTCACGATCTGTTCAGCAAGACCTTCCACGATTGCGGTTTTACCGACACCGGCAGGACCTACGAGAACGGGATTGTTCTTATTTCTTCTTCCAAGAATTTCGATGACGGATCTGATTTCTTTCGTGCGTCCGATAACCGGATCAAGTTTCCCGCTTTCTGCGAGCTCGTTCAGATTAATCAGGAACGAAGGAACTTCCTGGTCTTCAGCGGCTTCAGAGAATTTACTGTAGTCGACCTGAAGCTTAGGGAAAAAGTTAGGAAGATGTTTTATGAGATGTTTTTCAGAAACTTCGCCCTTCCCTTCCTGGGCCGAATCACCACTGGCGAGGGTAATCCATTCCTGGAGCTTGGGACTGGTTTTTAAGTTATCAATCGTAACGTTAGACGTGGTCCGCGGGAGTGCGTTCACAAGTCCTTCCACTTCTTTCTGATTGTCCTTCATCGCCTTGGAGACGTACGAGGACTTATTGAGGACGAGTCCTAAAAGAAGATGCTCGGGTGCGAGTTCTGTATTTTTCCGCTTGAGGGCCTCAGATTGAGCGATATCGAGAGCGCCCAAAACTACCTGATCAAATTTATTCATATATAACTCCTGTCTCTTATTAGATTTCTTACTCTCAAGATGGTGCCGTAGCTGCTGATGTCAAGGAAGGCACCCCACAATAAGGATAACAAATAGCCACGGAGAATGGGCATCAATATTAACCATTTTGATGCGTTTATATATAGTTGCCGGTAGTCACGGTCTTCAGGGAATTTCGAGTGGATAATGCTTTCAGCAGGAGTTTTCCATGAACACATTCCGCAAATTTCTCTCTCTTCTTCCTCTCAAAAAAAAGCTGAAGCTCCCTCTCGAGAAGCAATCGGGACTGATTTTTAAAGCAGCTGAATCCGTGGATGAATTTGAGCAGGTCTTTGCGATAAGCGGAATTACCAAATGGGATTGCCTCCCGTGCACAACAACTCTCATTTGTAAGTCAGGCGAAAAAGTTCTCGCCTCCATTTCCCTGATTTCGGACTCGGGCTTTGGCCTTCCATCGGACCAGTTTATTAATCTCGGAAGATTCCGTCATAAAGGCATGCGCGTTCTTGAGCTTTCTCGCCTCTCCATCGCTGATCCTGAAAATGATGAAAACCGGATTATCTTACCTTTGTTTAAATTTATTTATGAATTCACGGCACGAGTTCAGAGAGCAGATGCACTGATAATCTCACTTGATTCTCATAGAGCTGATTTCATGACTTCAACTCTCCTCTTTGAACCTGTTGAACAGGGGCGGATTCTTCAGATGAAATCAAACGAAGATTCTCCTGAATCCCTGGTGCTTTTCCTTCATGGAATCGAGTCCCGCTATCTGAAAGAAAATAAGGATCTTCATCACTACTTATTTTCGGCTCATTCAGAAAACATGCTGCTTCCAGAAAATAAATTCCGTTTCTCAAGTGTGCCTAATTTTTCACCTGCTAAATTCCGTTATTTTTTCATCGAGCAGAGTGATGTTCTGAGCTCGCTCTCTGATCGTGAGAAGTTTTATCTTGCCGAGTTTTATCATTTCCCTGAGTTCCGCGATATTATCAAGTGTGGAAGCGAGAATCCGAACTATCAGCGCTCATCTCCCAGAATCGCCGTCCGTTTTCGTGCCTCCGTCATCAATTCCAGTGCCAGCCGCATCCGTAGCGGAGAAGTTCATCAGATAGCCCTGCATGGACTCGCTCTTAAAATTACGAATATGGATTTTAATGTGGGTGAAAAAGTCTCTGTCATCATTGATATGGAAGACAATACCCGGATGAAAGTTCAGGGCAATGTCGTCTGGACAAATGACCATGCGGCAGGTGTGAAGTTAGAATCTCTTCCGGATATGTGGAAAGAGTTCAACGAATACGCATGGGGCATGATGAAAAATGAACTGAGACTGTCAGCGTAGTTTGACCCGTTTTTTTCCCGATACATCTTTATCAAGTTCCGTCACAAGACCTTCACCGGAAAGGAGATTTCCGGTTTTCTTTTCCGTTGCCTTATCCATCCCGCGTTTCATCACCTGGTAATCTTCCATGACATTGTTATGGCAAACCTGCCACTCAAAGCTGAACTTAGTTTCAGGCATCACGCGCACCAGGCGCTCTTCTGGACGTGAATATTTCCGGCGTGAGAAGATCTGAACGGTCAGAGGAAGAAGTTTACGATCCAGACGCATGATCTGGGAAAGTCTCTCGACATCCTGGTCGTGCGAGACATGAATGAACTGGTGACACCAATCGGTTGTTCCCTTCATCGGGCACTCAGCTTCACCCGGACAAGGGTAAAGTACATTCCATCCATTTGAGATGAGCTCTGAACGGATCTCCAGCATCTTTCCGAAAAATTCGGGCGTACCCGGTTCAATAAAAATAATATCGTCGGGAGAGAATTTCTCCACGTAATGAATGACTTCGGCCGGTCTCATCTCATTGGCCGAATGACCAAATAAGAGAACCCCATTTGAAACTGTTCCGGATTGCTTTAATTCTTCCGCCGGAAAATTTCCGTCCCACAGTTTTCTCGCCTGCTTTCTCATGGCCTCAGAGTTTTCGATCTGCAGGAATTCTCCCGCGCCAAAAATTTCTCTCCAGGCAAGACTGAAAGTTCCGGGCCCGGCGCCAAGATCAATGAGTGGTCTCCCCTTCAGACTTTCCTTCCACTCTTCCGGCATCCATTTCATGATGGCAGAAAGCTTCGGCACATTTGTTGCGAGATAAAATGCGGTGTACGCCGATACCAGACGTTCATCTTTCAGGTAATCGCCGATCTTCGCGCGTTCTGTGGTGAACTTGCGCGAGATCTCTTCGATCGCCCGGATCAGATCTGATTCGTGAGGAAATGTATAAAGAAGATGCGGGATGATTTCAGCAAGTTTCATCAGAGTTCACTGCATCTTCAATTTCGATACAATGTTTCTTAAATTTGCGATGACTGTCGCGGATGCGATTATAAAGCGATTCGCATTCATCGGGCTCCATCATGAAGAAGGCGCCTCCGTTTCGGGGGCCGATGTAGATACCCTGAAGGAAACTCTGACAGTCGAGAAGAACTTTATCTTCGAGCTGCGTCTTCAGGAAAAAACTCCGGTCCATCTGCGGTTCATTTTTCATGGATCTGACCGTGAGGACATCGGCCATGAGAGGAAACGACAGCATGACAAGCATAAGGGCAGTTTTCATAATATCTCCAATGACTTCTCTTCGAAGTCCCCGGGGATAAGATGAAATTATGTACCTGAGGTTTTACGTGCGGGGAAAATGTTGCCGCTAATAACAAGAACGGCTCCCGAAGGAGCCGTTCTGATGTTGAAAATTTGACTGAGGACTAAGGAATTACGCGGATCCAAGTGTTAGCTACGCCGTACTTTCTTACAAGTTTGTTCAACTGTTGAGCGTTGAGTGAGTGAATCCGTACGCAACCGTGAGAAAGTGGTTTTGTACCAAGCTTAGAAAGGTTACCAGCTGTGTCTGAACCAGTTGTTCCGTGAATCGCGAAACCGCGAAGGATGAACATTGCGAACGGCATGTTACCAAAACCCTGCCAGTCCCCGCCTGGATATTTAGAAGAAGAATAACGGTTAAACACGCGTGCATCTGAATCAAGTTTACGATCGAAGTTCGGAGTCTCGTGACCTTTCATACCAGTTGTTACTTTCCAACGGCCGTTAGCATCAGCTCTTCCGAGTGGGAAAATCACGCCGTCTTTATCAGCAGCGCCATCTTTAATGTGCTTACCTTCAACGTAGATATCCGCGCGCTGGTCTGATTTATCAACGAGGATATAGATCGGACATGTTTCGCGTTTACAGTCAGATTTAAGGTTAAGAAGTTCTGGATTAACAGCTTCGTTGCCTTCTGAATAAAGAGCATCGAGTTCTGCCAGTTCTTCGTCTGAAACGTTGTAAGAGTCCATGTCGCCTTTAGCAGCAAAAGCAGACATTGATGACAACATAAGTGTAGCAAGAAATAGGTTCTTAAATTTCATTTGGTTCCTCCCAAAATAATTAATAAATCACAATCAGTGAGAGGAAAGTAACATGATGGGAATTTTCGGGGAGGGGTTCGGGTAAAAGAGTCAGGGGTGTCTAAAGTTTAGACACCCCGAAATCGGCTAACTATCTGGACTTAATATCTTTGTACTTATTCGATGTATCCCCAGTGTAGATCTGGCGAGGGCGACAGATCTTAAATCCTGGCTGCTCTACCATCTCCTTCCACTGTGCCATCCAGCCCGGAAGGCGTCCCATCGCGAACATCACTGTGAACATGTTCGTAGGAATGCCGAGCGCGCGATAGATGATTCCTGAATAGAAATCCACGTTCGGATAGAGCTTACGAGAGACGAAGTACTCATCTTTGAGAGCAACGGCTTCGAGACCTTTGGCGATATCAAGAAGTGGATCTTTCACACCAAGAGTAGCGAGAACAGAATCACAAGCAACTTTGATGATTTTAGCGCGTGGATCGAAATTCTTATAAACGCGGTGACCGAAACCCATGAGGCGTGAGCCTGAGTTCTTGTCTTTTACTTCAGCAAGAAACGCTTCGTAGCCTTTTCCGGAATCTTTGATTTCAGCAAGCATCTCAAGAACGGCCTGGTTCGCTCCGCCGTGGAGTGGTCCCCAGAGAGCATCGACACCGGCAGAGATCGTTGCAAAAATATTTGCTTTTGATGATCCAACGAGACGAACAGAAGATGTTGAACAGTTCTGTTCATGATCAACGTGAAGGATGAGGAGAATATCGAGGGCCTTCGCCACTTCTTTCTTCACCTTCTTATCACCCGTCATCATATGAATGAAGTCAGAGCAATAATCGAGCGACTTATCTGACTTAACGAATTCTTTTCCTTGCGAGTGACGGTAAGCATACGCCGCCATGATTTTGATCTGACCCATGAGCTGGCAAATTGCCTGGTCTTTCTGAGCGGGAGTTAAATCCTGCGCGCACATGTCTTCGTAGAAGGCAGAAAGAGAAACCATGTTGCTTGCGAGAACGGCCATGGGATGCGCAGTCTTAGGGAAAGCTTTGATCTGAAGTTTGATTCCTTCTGGAACGTCATCGTATGAAGCAATTTTTTCTTCGAATGTTTTAAGTTCAGCTGCTGTGGGAAGTTTTCCGTAGAACACGAGATAAGATGATTCGAGGAAAGAAGATTTCTCTGCGATCTCTTCAATCGAGTAACCGCGATATTTTAAAATTCCCTGCTCGCCATCGAGAAACGTAATAGCTGACGTACAGGCACCTGTGTTCATGTAACCCGTATCGAGAGTGACATAACCTGTTTCCGCACGAAGCTTCGTTATGTCGATTGCCTTCTCACCTTCGGAACCCGTGAACGTGGGAAGTTCAAAAGTTTTATCACCGAGAACGAGTTTGGCCTTGTCAGACATGAGAGAGCTCCTTCAAAAAATAAATTGGCCTATCTTAGCGGAATGACCATTTTCTGTCTAAAAATCTGTTTTGATTTTCATCGGTTAGATAGTGGCAAAAGTTTATGGAAGAGTGAGTAAGCAGGGCCAAAAGCACTCCGAGAGAGTGACAAAATGGCTCCACTACTTACTGCAGCAAGCGCAATTCCTCACATACGGCACAGCGCGTCTTCTCATTGAAAGAATAAGGAAAGATTAAAAAAGTCAGCTGTTTCTTACTCTTGGCCAAGCTCTTGCTCTCAACACCATTAATTCAAACAAGAAGTTTGGGGAAACACAGGAGAAAGCATGAAAAACGCTTCATGGTCATTATTTTTTATCTTCGCAGCATCCCTCACCTCTTTAGAGTCCTTCGCTCAGGTCCGCCCGCTTCCGAGTTACGATGATTCGCGCCAACCGCGTGATGAACGACGACAAGAGCAACCTCGCGATGAAAGAAGACCAGATCAGCCGCGTGATCCACGTCAGCCGCAGCAACCTGTTCCTCAACCGCTTCCGCAACCAATTCCACAGACAAATTATCCTCAGCCGTTTCCACAGTATGATGAGCGCGGCCAGGAAGAAGCAATCGAAGCGCGCATTCAGCAATCACTTTCTCGTGGAGCACGAATCCGTCTCTCGCAATACTTATTTGCCCGTGATTCACGTTCAGAAATAGTTTCTCTCTCTATTACTGCTCAGAGTTTCGGCCCACGCGGAGGAAGTCTTCAGCTTCTCTCCCGCGGACAGGTTGTAGAAAATCTTCAGGCCGGTCGCGGACTTCAGCAGCTTCAGGTTCGTGCAATCAATCTTGGTCAGCTTGAAGATCTTGAACTCTCTTCTCTTGATGATGTTTATATCGAAAGCATTTCGGCACGCCTCTCTTCCAGAAGACAGGGACCGGGACCTCAGCGCGAAGTTCAGGTAGCAGCGAACTCTCTGGTTTCTCTTCGTGTGAACCAGGACTTTACCCGCGGTGGAGAAATTCAGATTGAGCGTCTGGTTCGTGAACAACTCGGACAAACTCTCCAGGGTGCTCAGATTGACCGCATCGCTGTCGAAGGATCACCAATCGGATACGGGCAAGCGTCCATTCAGATTGAACTAAACGGTCGCATCGCCGGAACTCCCCGAGCTCTCAGTGCTGGTCAGAGAATGCATCCGATTCAGCTTCAGTCTCTTGAAGAAGTTCGCTCACTCAGACTTCTGGTATCTGGATCTGCGCGGATCATGGATATCAACATCCGTATCGGCCAGGTTCGCCCGCAGTTTCCTCAGGGACCCCAGGGTCCGCAAGGCCCGCAGTTTCCTTCTTCATCAAGAATCATTGTAAATAAGGAAATCAGTCCCGCTTACCCGCTGGATCTGGCCCTTCTCACCCGCGAACTTTCACCAGTGAGATCTCTCACGATTGAAACTTCAAGCCGTGGTTACGCTGCCGGAGAACTGACACTGATGTCCCGTCAGGGTCACACTATCGGAAGAGCGCTCATCGCTCAGGGCAGAACAATTGTTCTTCTCACCATCCCGACAGCGGCCGCTGATATCAGAATCTTCACTCAGTCTCCGGTCCAGGTAGGAAGTATTGAAATGGAATTAGAACGTCGTCGCTAGAAATATCACCACGATGGCCCGGAGAAATCCGGGCCTTCTTCATTTAAAACCACCCAAATTTATATTAAGTTGAGCTTAACCTCCTGCCTTGATAAGCCATGATCTATCAGGAAAACTATGCGCAAATTAATGATCACCATTCTGGCCATCGGCCTTTCATCTCCATTATGGGCAGATGAAATGTCTGACCTCCGTAAAAGGATCGAAGATCTCGAGTCACGCCAGTTAGACTCTTACATGCGCTATGAAGATCCCAAAAAAGTTTCTTCCTTCTTTGCTGAGAAACTCACAATTGGCGGATTTTTTAACGGCGGGATTAACGGCATTTGGGGCGAGAATACAAAATCTCAGGTCTCGAGTACCGACAATATTCTCGGGATCAATCTCTCCGCAGCACTCTCAGATAAATTTCTTTTTGCGGCCCAGTTCGTAACGATCTATGAGAACAAACTCTACAACACACACAATGATCCACGCGGCGATACGATCGGGCTTCCGAAAAGCAGATTGCATAAAACAGCGACACTTCTTTCTGCCGTCCCTCAGAGTTATCTCGAATATAAATATAACCGCATGTACAACCTTCAGGCCGGGATGGGTTTTGCTCCCTTTGGTTATATTCTTGAAGTCCGTGAACCGGTTCTCTATCTGAGAAGCCAGGGTCCTCAAATAACCAGAAGAAATGATGTCTTCACCCAGTTATGGACCGGAGTGAATCTTCATGGTTCGAAAGCAGTTTCGGCGGGAGAGGTCGGATACAATGCCTACACATTCACGCCACCGGGAAATTCTCATTTCTTGGGTCTCGGTCTCAGAAGCTGGTTTGCTAATGGAGATGAAAGTTTTGTATCAGGAATATCCGCGCAGATTGCTGAAAAAGAAAATGAGAATTATAAAACAATCGGAACTGACTTCAAGTTTACCTATCAGGATTTTCAGTTGAGAGCGGAATTTGCGGAATACTTTTCTCAGATCGCTCAGAATTCCTGGACCGCGTATGTTGAGCCCGGTCTTTATATGTATAACGAAGAAGTTCTCCTGTTTGTCTTCAGCGATTATTTTTTCAACAGCATCAATAAAACTGAGATCGGTGCTTCCAATATTCTCGATCCGATTCAGAGTTGGGAAAATGGAATCGGTCTTAACTGGCTTCCCCTTTCCCGCATCCGCATCCGTTTCGTCTACACCCGTCACAATTATCTGGGTTCCCGCGGGACCATTCTCGGAAGAAATCGTGACTATGATTCCATCGACACATCCATCGGGGTGTCGTTTTGAAAAAGTCTGCACTATTTCTATTCCTGATTTTTTCCAACACACTTTACGCGAAAGGAATCGTATTCATCGCGCATCCGAGTTGTCCGCTGAACAAATTATCCCGGACACAGCTTAAAGATTATTATTTCAAAAAAATCCGTCAGTGGCCTGATCACAGCACAGTTCGTTTCTTTGATCGTCCGGAATCTAATCTCGCCAGAGAAATTTTCCTCCAGACTGTACTAAACCGTTCCGCACGCCAGGTGGACAATTACTGGATTGAACAAAAATTCAAGTCCGGAGACAGTGCTCCTTCATCTGTCGAAGATGATCTCGTCGTCATGGAACTGATTTCACGTTTCCCCGGGGCGATCAGTTATCTTTCCGAAGAAACTCCTCTGAACAAACAAGTTAAAGTGATTGAAGTGATGGAGTAGCGGTGAATTCATTGCCAAAAAGTCATTCAATTACCCGGCAACTTACTACGACAATGTTTATCATTGCCTGTTTTGTCATTGCTATTGCCGTAGCTCAATACACTTCCAATCGTGGATATGTAGAAGGACTCTCGCGCCTCAATTCCATGAACATGGCGATCAACATTTGTTCGCAGTCTCTCGAGGGACTTTCCGATTCGATTGCTGTTCTCAGTGAAATGGAATCCGGAAAATCCATCAGTAAAAATCTCCATTACTTTGAAGTCAACCAGAAGCAGGTCCGCGCTCCTCTCATGAAGACATTGCAGATTAGTGAGATCAGTCCTGAGACAAAGAATCTTCTCAGGGAAGCTCTCAGTGCTATTAACCGTTTTGAAGGTGGAGTAGCACTTCTTTTTCAGAATCATCGTGACCGGAAAATGAACAGTGCCATCAGAACAGAAATGCTGATCACGCGGCAGTTTTCATCCGATGCTCAGGAATATCTCCGTAAGGCCCAGATTGATCTCAGAAGAAAATCCGACTCTATGGTGGCACAACTTTACTCAGACAGGTTCTGGCCATCCACTCTCGTCATTGCTCTCTCCACAATCTTTTTTATCTTCGTCATGACCATCGGTCTCAGAGTCACGAAACGGATCAAGCAGTCAGTAAAAAATCTCGGCGAGGCTACCGACAGAGTGACGATGGGAGATTATCAGTATCAGGCAAACATTCTCAATCACGATGAGTTCGGTGTTCTCACTAACCGCTTCAATACGATGACGACTTCCGTTTACCAGGGAAAGAAAGAACTCACCCAGACCATTGAGCGCATTCATGCCTTACAGGATCTTGCCCAACAACTGGCAGAGGCCCTTCGTACTCAGGAAGCAGTCAACATCGCCATTGAAGAAGGGATCAGGACTTTAAAATCAAATTCCGGTTCTATCATGACAGTCAATCCCGATCAGACTTTCATAGAAATGGTAGGCTCCAAAGGAATGGAAGCGGAACTTTGCCGAAAATGGAAAGTGATCCCGCTAAGACTAATTTCTCCTGTGACAGATTGTATCCGCATGAATCAACCCTACTTCTTTGAAAATCTTGATCAACTGAAAATGGCTTATCCTGATTTTCCGGAAGAATTCAGGATCATGAATATCCAGGCGTCGGCCATTCTTCCTTTGAAAGTGGGCCAGCGCGAACTCGGTGCGATCTGCTTTAATTTCGATTCCACGCGGACTTTCAGTCAGGATGAGAGGGACTTTGCTCTGGCGATTGCCCGTCAGGCCGCTCAGGCACTTTTTCGGACCCAACTCTATGAAGAAGCTCAGTACGCCATTCACGCCCGGGATGAATTCCTCTCTATTGCTTCACATGAATTGAAAACACCTCTGACACCGATGAAACTGCAACTTCAGATGCTTTCCCGAAGTATGGATTCCGAAAACTTTGAAATGAATAAACCGAAACTGTCGAAGACACTGAAGGATTGTGATCAGCACTTTAACCGTCTCTCTAAACTGATCATGAACCTTCTGGATATTTCCAGAATTTCCTCCGGCAAGCTCGTCCTGTCTCCCGAAATTGTGAATGTCAATCTTCTCGTTCGGGATCTTCTGATACAGCTTAAAGATCAACTCCATCAGAACAGAATGGAAGTTGAGTTTCAGGAACTAAATGAAGTCAGTGCCGTCATCGATGCGCCCCGTTTTGAACAGGTTGTGACCAATCTGATTTCAAACGCCATGAAGTACGCTCCGGGGAAACCTCTTAAGCTTGTTCTTTCCAGCCATGAAACCAACTTCACTTTAAAAGTCATTGATCAGGGCCCGGGAATTGAGCGGAAAGATTTCGGAAGAATCTTCCAGAAATTTGAAAGGATTTCCTCCGTAGA
Organism: Bdellovibrionota bacterium; assembly: GCA_040387275.1. Taxonomy (GTDB): domain Bacteria; phylum Bdellovibrionota; class Bacteriovoracia; order Bacteriovoracales; family Bacteriovoracaceae; genus Peredibacter. The sequence continues at coordinate 227,296 of JAZKDZ010000002.1, forward strand.
TAACGTCGGTGGATTGGGTCTCGGCCTCTATATTACGAAGCAGATCGTGGAATCCCATAAGGGAGATATCTGGGTGGAAAGTGAACCCGGGACTGGAGCAGCCTTTGTCTGTGAAATACCCCTCCGTACCTGAGTGATCATCTCTTTTTTAGATTGAATGCATGCCGAAACTCTCCGTGCCCAACCGCCTTCCCCGTCGTAAAAACAGCTCATGAAAAACATTCTTTTAATCGCTTCATTCCTCCTCTCATTCTCCGCTTTTGCGGTGGAAGTCGATGTGATCTCCGCTGAAATTGGTGTGGAAGATGAGGCAGGTCGCCCGGAACTTTGTCTGACTCTCGTGAGAAGTCCTGAGACATCCGCTGTCGTCGGAATTGTGGAAACGAAATTCGACTGTTTCTATACAAGAAAAGCAGGGAAAAATTCCCGCATCGAAGTGAATCACAAGTATCTCTCACCTGTTGAGCCGTCACTCCTTCATCATTTACAATCGCGTGACCCGTCCGTAGAATTTGTTTTCTCAGACGGAGAATAAATTTGAAGTGGGAAAAACCCCTTAAGACCGCCATCCTGAAAAAACGTTACAAAAGATTTCTCGCCGACATAGATCTTGAAGGCGAATTCTTAACTGTACACGTTCCCAATACCGGAAGCATGACTTCCTGCTGGGAACCCGACTGGAAATGCGCAGTTTCCTTTTCTGATAATCCCAAAAGAAAAATGGCCTATACGCTGGAGCTCATCCACAACGGCGAGACCTGGATTGGTGTGAATACCGGAAACGCTAATAAGCTTGTGAAGAAGTGGCTCACGGAAAAACTCCTGCCGGAATTTCAGGGATACTCCGTCATTCAGCCGGAAAGAAAAACCGGTGAGTCGCGGGTGGATTTTTATCTGGAGGGGCACGCAACCCTGCCCCCCTGCTACATCGAAGTGAAGAACGTCACATTGAAGCTGGATGGCCTGGCCCAGTTTCCTGACTCCGTTTCCGAACGCGGACAAAAGCACCTGAAAGAACTCCTGAAACTTAAGAAAGAGGGTAACCGCTGTGCCATGCTTTTTGTGGTTCAACGGGAAGATGTCTCTCATTTTGCCCCCGCGGACACTCTGGACCCCGTCTACGGAGAACTTCTCAGGAAAGCGCATGAAGGAGGAGTGGAAATTCTCGTGTATCAATGTAGAATGGATATAAAGGAACTGAACTTAGGAAAATCCCTTCCCTTCAGATTATAATCTGTGTCGAAATTTTTCTTTTTATTTAACGGCGAGATTTTCAAGGCACGGACTCCGCAGCCTAATGAGAAGTTCACTCATTCGTTCAAATGGAAAGACACAGTAGAGTTTGAATTCACGGAAAAAACTATGTTCATGATGGCGTGGACTTCCCTTCTTCCGGATCTTGCTCCGAAAGACGCGAGAAACCTCGTGGAACTCGCCAGCTCCCGCTACCCCGTCTCTTCCGACTACGAAACATTACGTGAACTCTGCCCGGAACTTGTTGTGGGTTACGATAAAGACGAATGGGTTTTCTTCGGTGGCAGTTTTTATCCGTGGCATTCAGGACATCAGGCCTGCCTCAACATGCTTCCTGATGATAAGACCTGCTTTGTTCTGCCTGACCGCAATCCCTTTAAGGAAATCCGTGCTGTTGATCCGGTCCTTTCAACCATTGAACTCACGAGTAAAATCAAATTTAAATCCAACCAGTTTCTCGTTCCCACTTTCCTTTTGGATGAGAAAAAAAATCCTACGATTGAGTGGATGGAAGTTCTTCATAAGAAATATCCTCAGAAAAAACTCTCACTCCTGATGGGCTTTGATACGCTCATCAATCTTCCGACCTGGATCAGGGCGGCCAACCTTCTTCCGATTCTTTCGACCGTTTATGTGGTTTCCCGCCTGGAAAAAGAAGAGGAACAGCAGAAGGTCGCAGATGATGTGAAGAAGCTCAATCCCGGTCTCAACATCGTGTTTCTCGGTCACCACCAGCACGAAAACCTCTCCTCCACGAAACTTCGCAAATAACACCTGAGTTTTTCACTCCCCCGCTTAATCCGTTCCCCAAAGCTGCCGAAGAGAATTCATGGATTATAAAAAGGCTTCCTGGCATTTTAATCAGAAGAACGCTGAGGGCTTCGATCAGCACGTAAAAAAATCAATTCCCTGGTACGAAGAAGGGCATGAACTTGTTCTGAAGTTCTCTGAGTTCTTCGTGAAACAGGATGATGTCATTTACGATCTGGGCTGTGCCACCGGTCGCCTCTCCTGCTCACTTGCTGAACATCACAATAACAAGAATGTCACTGTGATCGGACTCGATGAGAGTAAGGACATGGTGATTGAAGCGAGGAAACGTCCCGGAGCTGAGACAGTAACGTTTCTCAACGAAGACATTCTCACTCATGCCTATCGCCAGTCGAATTTCATGGTTTCGTACTATACGATTCAGTTCATGAATGAGGCCGCCCGGAAAGAGATGCTGAAAAAAGTCAGTAAGAACCTGAAGCCTGGTGGAGCGCTCATTCTTTTTGAAAAGACCCGCGCCGAAACGGCCCTCATTGATAATATGTTTGCCACCCTTCTCACGGAATTCAAACTCGAGCAGGGACAGAGTGCGGATGAAATTGTGGCGAAGCTCCTCTCGCTTAAGGGAGTTCTCGAGCCCTCTTACTCAAACGACATTGTGAAAATGCTCAAGGCCGCCGGCTTCCGGTATGTCGAACGAATATTTAAAATGAATTCTTTCGAGGGATTCCTCGCGATGAAATAAAAAAAGGGCCCGTAAGGGCCCTTTCGTTTTAGTAGCAAGAATAATAACAGTCGTCTTCGCAAGTATATCCCCAGTAGTAGTCATTGTAGCAATATGTATCGCAAACATAGACTTCTTCACAGTATCCGCCGCCGCCGTTTCCGTTACCAGCTGAAACTCCACCAGCTGCTACTGCGAGAGCAACAACTACGAGAAGAACACCGAGACCGATATAAAGAACAGCGTCGCCATTCCATGAAGCACCAACAGAGTATGACTTCTTCATTGTTTCAGTCATGTAGTTCGCAGCTTGAGAAGCATTCATCTTCTGGAGCTGGATCATGTTGAAAGCAGTTTCCATGTCTTTAGCAACTTTAGCATCTTTAACTTCTGACTTAACGAACTCGATAAGTTCAGCGTTAGTGAGACCTTTCGCCTGAAGTTCTTTTAAAGAAGCATTGAACTTCTTCATCTGAGCATCGTAGAAAGCTTTGTCTTTCTGGTTCCACTCAACAGTGAGTGAATAGTTAAGTTCATCGAAAGCAGACTTGAGACCTGAATTCGTCTGAGCGAATGCAGATGTAGTTGTGATAGCAAGAACCATCATCAACGTGATTAGTTTCTTAAACATTTTAACCCTCCTACAGGTTATTATTGGATTGGCCGTTTTTTACCACGGCCATATTCGGAGTGTGAATTCTTGAAATCTTTTTACAGTTACTTTTAGAGTCCCTTAAGGTTCAGCGCCTTGAGGATTCTCATCTTGTCGTTGAAGGGCATATCGCACATGTCATCACATGTACTCAGGATCCCTTCCACGAGCTCATTCCGGATTCCCGAATTCGTCGTGACCTTCTTACGAAGCTCATACATGAAATCTAAACCCTTATCATCGCCGACAATTTTCTTCATTTCCCAGAGCATACCGAAAACGAAATCTGTATTGGCGTAATCCTGCATTTCAAACTGGATCATGTACTCCTGCTTACGTTTGGCATTTTTGCCGTTGTAAGTGTTGTACTTCTTGATCTTGGTCGCAAGTTTCGGAGAATCAGCAATCTGACCTGCAAAGAAATCCGCCATCCCTTCAATGATCGCAGTTGAGTGCGAAAGAACGAGATGATCAGAAAGAGCAGCGTGAGCGTACTCGTGATAGATGATTTCAGGAATGAGAGCTGTATCGAGCCAGTACCACTTTCTTGAAAGTGCTTTCGTAAGTGGATCCATAAGAAGGTATCCGGCCTCAAGAATGAGCGATGATCCTACAGTGCGGATAAGAGATTCCTGAGAGAACGGACCCGGAGCTCCGGCCTGTTGTTCTTTTGTGTAAGCAACAATGACGTTGGAAAGAAAGCGGTTGAGTGACTGCATGTGAATCTGGTCGCGAAACTGACCGAGGAGAACCTGGAACTCCTGTTGGGCCATATTGTTTACGCGAAGATCTTTGATATTCACTTTCTTCGAAGGACGGAACCAGATTTCCATGTTCCACGGTTTTACTCCGCGGGACTCAAAACCTTTTCCAGCCGGGATCGTGAGAGCATTGTTACTTTGCGGCTCAAGATTATCGTGAGCAAAATGTCCCAGCTCAGAGAACTGGTTCGTATGCTCAATTCTGATCGTCATCTTAGGAATATTTGAAACGTACTCAGACTTCACTTTCTCAATGAAATAAGAACGGGCCTTCATCAGATGATAGTAAGTGGTCGCTGCACGGAATGTGACATGCTTGTCATCCGTGAACTTGACCGCGTCTTCCGACTTCCCCTTCACGATTTTGAAGAATTCACCGTCAAATGAATCTTCCGAAACAATGTTCGTGAGAACAACGTTTTCGTTTTCTGGATAACCATTGTTCGAGCGAACAAGGGCCTCCATGGTGACATCCTTAGCGAATGCCTGGAAAGAGAAGAGACCGATAAACAATAAGATTGAAGTTTTCATTAGAATAACACCGTGTCATCAGGTTGAGTATCTGCGCCTTTACCTACTGTCGCTTCGATCACTACGAGAACCAGTGCCGGGATAAATCCGTATGGTGCAGGTATGGCGATTGTCGCTACAGAGCTGAAAGTCCGGATCCAGACAGAAGCCTTTTCCCAGAAAGTCTTGGTCGGGTTCCAGATTTCCTGGAGACCGCCGAGTTCTTTCAGTTCTACTGCTGGGATGAGACTTGTCTCATACGATGCCGTAATAAGGTCCATATAGTCCGGAGTTCTTCCGTTAAAATAAGTATTGAGAGAAAGAAGCTTCATCTCTTTACGGAGAAGCTTGATCGCGAGACGGAAACGCTCCATCGGTTCAAGAGTGATGACTTCCACATCTTCTTCTTCACCGAAAATCGTGATCGTCACTTTCTTGGCTTCGAGACGTGTACGAAGGCGTTTCACGACGTCGGCCATCATCATGATCTGAAGATCAGAATACTGCTCCATGAGTTTCACACGATGACTGACTTTCATCTTGTTAACTTTCTGGGTAACGAAGTCACTTCTCTCAGTCGCATCACGAAGAGGCTTGTGCAGACGGAGTGATTTCATTTTCTGACTGTAAGTCTTGAGAGTAAGGAAGTTTGCTGTCACTTCACCGGCGCGGGCGCGCTCGAGCATATTGTAAACGTCGGCCGTGATCATTTTCTTTTTCGAGGCTTCAACATAGAGACCTTCAAGTTCTGCTTCCGAAGCATCGCCGACTTTTCTGATCTCACCCACCATGTTCCGGTAAGCTTCATCGTAGCAGCCGTTCTTCAGGAATTTTTCCTTGAAGCTCGCTACCACTTTCAACATGTCAGCGATTTTTTTTGCGTCTGGCTTTCTAAGTTGCTGAGGATCTTTGGCATCAATAGAGAGAGTCGAAACTTTTCTCGCATCGAGGAGGATCTTAAGAGAGACGTCATCCAGATGATTCCAGTGACGAAGAAAGATGAGTGCTCCTTCATAAGAATCAAAGCGCGGGCTCTTCTTGATGAAAGCATCACTCATAGATTTGTTGATGTCGTAAGCGCAGACTTTCGAAGCCTCCACTCCCTTAATCGAGTTCTGATAAATTTCAACAATCTCTTCCGCTTTGAAATCACGGAGAGCGCGGTTGATCTTTCCAGCGTTGTAATAAAAACTTTGTCCTTCGCGATCGTTCTGAAACGAAACCGTTTCCTGAGCGAGCGCCGGAAAAGCGAACAACATAAGTAGTAAGGTAAAACGCATGACTTCAAGTCCTTGATAGTTTGCCTGACTCTAGCACCGCGTTAAATTTGGTGATATGGACCGGGTAAAAAGGAAAGGAATTGGTTTGTGATATTCCATAAATAATGCAATCATCGGTTTAAAACAGTTGTTTAAAACTCTTGATTAAGGTTAAGTATGCGAATCCACTTACATTCTCTGGCCACACTTGTGCTTATTGCCCTCAGTTCTTCCTCCTTTGCCACAGTTCCTGTGAAGCTCCAGGAGTCCTTATTAAAGGAATACGTCGCTAAAGGGTCACCCACTTTGGACGAAATTCAGGCGGCCTTTCTCTCTTCTGAATTAAGAGACAAGGAAATGCTTGAAGGTGTTGCACCTGAACTTTATGGTCGCGCCGGTTACCGCGAGACCAATGAAAAACCCATCATCCCCTTCATTCCGATTTTTACACCAGTGAAAACTGCTGAACTCGGAGTTCGCCAGAGACTTCAACATGGATTCAGTGTGGGAGCCGCTGCGGCCACACAACAGCAGAGTGCTGTGAGTGCCGGTGGAAAATATCGTGACGTCACAACGACGAATCTCAACTTCACTGTGCAGATGGATCTTTGGAAAGATATTTTTGGTCGCGCGACGAAAGCGAAACTTAAAAACGCTTCCGATGAAAGAAAACGCGCCGATCTTGAGCAGCAGATTCAGACGAAGTCTTTTCTCATCTCACTTCGTAAAACCTATTGGGCGCTGGTGGCGAATAATGAATCAATCCGGATTTCCCGCGAACTCTTAAAAGATGCCGTCTCCCAATCCGAAGAAACCGTCAGACGCTTTAACAATAACGTTGCTGAAACAGATGAAGTGGCCCGCTATAAAGCACAGGTCGCTTCCCGGACAGGAACTTTGTCGGGTCTTGAATATCAGAAGCAAGCCTATCTGAGACAACTGAAGACTCTTATTCCGGAACTCAGTGATGCGGAAATTACTCTCGCTGATTACGACCTTGATAAAACGCTGAAGGATGTTCTTACCTGCACAGGTGTCATCGCTTCCGAGACAAAAGTCCCTTATCAGAACACTCTTTATGATGAGTCCATCTCACTTCTTACGGACCAGATGTCGAATTACCGCACGATAAATAAGAGATACTCCGATCCGGACGTCTCTCTCTTCGGAAGAGTTCAGTCAGTGGGTGTATCTTCAGACTCCAAGCCTTACGGTTTCAAGGGAAGTTACGGTGGTTCATGGGACGACATGACTTCGCAAAACAGAACAGGTTATGAAGTGGGCCTCAATGTCGTCGTTCCGCTGGGAGATGCCAAGGATGCCACTCAGAGAACCAAGGAAATGTATGATGAGAAACGCCTGCGCGCTTTCATTGGAAAGACTGAGGCCAATATCGTCACGTCTCACCAGGAAATTCTCACAACTATCACCATTCTTAATCAGGTGATTGAGTCTCAGAAAATCAACACCGAGCAACTTCTTCAGCGCCTGAAGTACATGCGCCGGAAATATTCGCAGGCACGCGCGAGTGTGAATGACCTGGTTCAGGATCAGGACGCTCTTCTTTCATCTGAACTTATTACGATAGATACCAAACTCGCCGTATTGAATGTCCTCCTGGATTATCTGGCGGTTTACACTGAAACTCCTTGCGATTTTAACAGGATCTGATCATGAAATTTTTTATCGATTTTTTTCTTAAGAACTATAAACTCACACTCGTTGTAACTCTCTTCTGTATCGTTCTTGGTATCCAGGGACTTCAGAAGATGAATTCGGAATCCTGGCCGCAGGTGGATTTTGCAACAGCGATCATTGTCACTCAGTACAAAGGTGCTTCGCCCGATGATATTGAGGCCCTGATTACTAAGCCGATTGAGGATGAAATCCGCACAGTATCGGGTTTGAAGGATGTAAAATCCATTTCTCAGACAGGACTTTCCACCATCATCGTCCGTATTGATATGGATAATGTTGATGAAAAAGAAGTGATGGATGATCTTCAGAAGGCCGTCCAGCGCGTTTCAAAACTTCCGGCCGATCTTGAGCAGCAACCGTTATTCACGGAAGTAAAGTCGGATGAATTTCCTGCCATTCAGATTTCTGTTGTCGCTGACGATAATGATCGTCTCCGCGACCGCATTGCTGATCTTCTGAAAACTCAGATTGAAGATATCCCTTCTGTGAAAGATGTCCGTCTCACGGGTTACCGCGAGCGTGAATTCACAGTTGAGCTTGATCGTAAGAAAATGGATTCCCTTCACATCGGAGTTCCGGAAGTTCTCGATAAACTCACCTGGAGAAATATCTCCATGCCCGGTGGTGATGTTGAGAAAGGTGCCCATAAAGATCTCGTCCGGTTAAATGCCAAGGTCCAGAACGAAGACGATCTGAAAAACGTCATTGTGAGATCAACTTTCTCCGGTGATGTCATTAAGCTCTCAGATATTGCCCGTGTCGCTGATGGTGCTGAAGAGCCACGGACTCTCGCGAGTTACAACGGTTCCCGCTCAGTGAATATGGTTGTGAATAAGAAAGGTGGCGCGGACACCCTGAAGCTTGCCGCAAAAGTTCATGAACTAATCAAGCGCTTTGAAAAAACCTATGAAGGTCAGGCGAAATTTTATGTCTTCCACGATGAAGGGGAAAAAGTCGCGACGAAACTTTCGACATTAAGTTCCAACGCCATCTCAGGACTTATCCTTCTCGTGATCTTCCTCATGATTTTCATGCCGGGATGGATTGGTATCGTCACTGCTCTCTCACTTCCCGTGGGAATCATGACTGTATTCGGTCTCATGCCTTCCTTTGGTCTTAACCTCGATTCCATTACGATTCTCGCGTTCATCATCGCCATGGGTAACCTGGTGGATAACTCGATTGTGATCTCGGATAACTTTATTCAGTTAAAGCGCGGAGGAATGGAAACGATTGAAGCGATCAAGAAGTCTGTTCTTGATCTCTGGGCGCCCATTACCGCGACCGTACTCACAACGATCGCCTCGTTCCTTCCTATGCTTGTCACGAAAGGCATCATGGGGAAATTCATTGCTCCTATCCCTATTGTTGTGACACTTGCCCTCCTGGTTTCCCTCTTTGAATCATTTTTCCTCCTTCCAATGAGACTATCTTTTTTCGGTAACCGGATTAAGAAAACAGTTGTCGGCGAAGAGCACTGGTTTGACCGCTGGAAGAATAAGTTTGAAGTCTTCATGCGTCTGGTAGTGAAACATAAATACATCACTGTCGGTGGATGCTCGACCCTCATTATCGGCGCATTCCTCATGATGATCTTTGCCAACAAGTTCATTCTCTTCCCTGCTGAGCAGACAGAGATGTACCTCGCCCGCGTGGAATCTCCCCGCGGAACGCCGATGGAGACGACACTCGCATCAACAACCCAGCTCAGTCTCGATATCCAGGCGAAAGTCGGTTCGTGGGCCAAGGCCGTTGTCGTGAAAGCTGGTTCAGCGAAAGACCGTCCGGATGATCCGAAAGGAAGTGAGGGCGATACGCAGGGACTCGTTGTCATTTTTGCTTCTGATGATGCGAAATTCAATGTGGACTACACGGAATTTCTCGCGAAACTGAGATCAATTGATACGAAAAAATACGGAAAGGTTGAATTTGAGGAAATGATCAACGGTCCTCCGGTTGGATCGCCCATCAACGCAACTTTCCGCTCTGATAACGGTCAAGAACTTCAGATTGTTGTGAATAAAGTTATCGCCACTCTCTCGAAGCTTCCAGGTGTCCTGGATCTCAAGGTGGATGACTTCGCTGACGCTGATGAAGTCATGGTTCAGATTGATTACGAACTCGCCGATCGCTTAGGAGTCAAAGTTACCGATATCGGAAACACGATTCGTACCGCTCTCGGAGGAGTCTTTGTTTCCGAAGTTACTCTCAATAACAAAGAAGTGAATCTCAATGTGAAATTCATGGATGATTACAAGGAAATCACATCAGATCTTGAACAGATCAAGGTGATGGATGAAAAAGATAATCTCATTCCTCTCGGAAAAATCGCGAAATTCGTGAAACGTCAGGGTACTCCGCAAATTAAGCGCTTCGACTTTAAACGCTCAAAGACAGTTGTCGGCGGTGTGGATGAAGCGAAGACAACTGCGTTCGCTGTGAACAATGTCCTGAAAAAAGAATGGGAAACACTTTCTCTTGAACATCCTGAAGTCTCTCTCGTCTTCGGTGGAGTGGAAGAAAGTACACAGGAATCGATGCAGTCTCTCTTCGATGCCCTCATCCTCGCTCTCATCGGGATTTTTGCCCTTCTCGTATTCATGTTCCACTCGTTCCTGAGACCGTTCATCATCATGATGACCATTCCTCTCGGTCTCGTTGGATTCTCAGTTGCGTTCTTCCTTCACGGAAAACCGGTTTCTTTCATGGCCCTGATCGGGATCATCGGACTCACCGGAATTATCGTGAACTCAGGAATTGTCCTGATTGAGTTTATCGAGATCGCCCGACGCGAAGGCATGCCTCTTACAGAAGCCCTCGTGAAAGCTTCGAGCCAGCGACTTCTCGCAGTTGTCGCGACTGCTTTCTCAACATGTCTCGGTCTTTTCCCTACGGCCTACGGGATCGGCGGAAAAGATGAAATGTTGATTCCGATCACACTCGCCATGGCCTGGGGTCTGGCATCGGGAACCATTCTCACACTGATCTTCATTCCTCCGGCATACGCAATTATTGAAGACTGGGTGAATTTCCTGAAACGGATTCCACTCGTGGATAAACTCCTCGGGGCCGTCGGAAAAGAAGAACATCACATTTCAGCTGCCGGTGAACACCAGGCGGGAGAATAGGATGACTGAAAAAGAGCTCGAATCAAAAGACAGAATCATCAGCGTCTCCCGGATCCTCTTTGCCGAAAAAGGTTTTGAAGGAACAACGATCCGGGATATCGCCACGGCCGCGGATGTGAATGTCGCTTCCGTGAATTATTATTTCTCGAGCAAGGATAAGCTATTCGGAGAAGTCCTGCGCGCGGGATATAATGACTGCTCATCTGAAGTAACAAAGATCATGGCCTCCGGGGCAAAACTCGAAGAAGGACTTGTTCAGATCTTCCGTTATTACCTCATTCATCATCACGATCTTCTTTCCATGTTCAAGCTCATGATGTCGACTCAGGATCAGAATAAAATGATGCCTGAGGGAGATGATTACGGACCTCCGGGTGGAAAAATGGTAGCCGAGGCCATCGTGCGTGAGCTCGGAAAATCACCCAAAGAAGAAGATCTTCACTGGGCCCTGAAAACACTCTTCAGTAACGTCACTCATACGGCGATTCTGTATAATTGCTGCTTTAAAGACAGGAAAATACCATTTACGTCGGATGAAGATATCGAGAAAAACATCCGCCGGCTTTGTCGTGTGGTGCTTGCTGACCTGAAATAGGGAGGCAATTTCTGCTTCTCCGGATCAACCTTCGTATTTATCAGAATCAAGGTTGATCCTGCCGAACTGTGTTCATGGTTCGTACTTTTATCATTCTCGTTTCAAGTATCATGCTGTTTGCGTGCAGCCGTAGTACGACGAGCAAATCGAAAATTGTTGTCGATCTTTCTTCCCTGACAGCAGGACTTTCATTTCCCGGTGGAGCTCATCTCCGCGTGAAAGAATTGAATGGATCAAAATTCACTTCCTACGATCTTCTCACGAGTAACGTTCTCGATCTTCCGCAAGGAAGTTGGGAAATATACTTTGTAGGATTTGAGGGTGCGGCCGACTGGTCCTCGCCCTACAAATGCGGAGTCGCGACTCCCGTTGTCCTGGATGAAAGCGAAGAGACGATCAGTCTCGTAGTCACCACTTCAAATTGCACACTTCTTTCTACGTACATGGAAATGATTGTTGAAAAAAATCCGGCTGCCGCAGGCACCTGGGATGTTGGTAACTGGGACACGGCCTACTGGGCTCCGTGAAGGAAAAATTTATGAATAAGAAAATCCTCTCCTCTGTTCTTGCTCTTGCTGCAGTAAATGCGCAGGCAGTGACAACACTCACAGTACCCAACAGTTTTTCTTCCGGAACTTCCATCAGCTCAGCCGCCATGAATGCTAACTTCACTGCGATTCAATCGTTTGTGAACGGATCGGCTTGTCTGAATGACGGAACAAATTGCGCGACTAATGGAACTGTCACTGCCATCACGGCAGGTACAGGACTCGTAGGCGGGACCATCACGGCAGCGGGCACTCTCGCTGTTGACGTCGGAACTGCCGCTGGAAAAATTGTTCAGCTGAATGCAGCGGCCCAGCTCCCGGCAGTCAGCGGAACGCTTCTGACTAATATCAATGCAGCTAACATAACTGCAGGAACTCTTCCCATCACCAATGGCGGAACCGGAGCTACAACTGCTGCGACTGCTCGGACAAATCTCGGTGTTAGTTGGGAACCAAACGGACTTAATACTTATTTCGTCACAGGATTCGTAGGAATCGGAAACACTTCTCCCACTTTCCCTCTCCAGCTTCAGCACAACTTAAACGGAACAGGTATTTCCGTCCAGAATTCAAACTCCGGAGCGGGCGCAGGAACCGGTATCGATTTCAGAAGTAACTTTGCGACCAACAGAATTGCCAGAATCACACCTTCTTCAACGGCAACTGTCGGCGGAGAACTGCAGTTACAGACGTCTACTGATGGATCGACTTTCATCACACCGATGGTGATTAAATCGGACGGAAAAATCGGGATGGGAACTCTATCACCTTCGCAAATTCTTTCGATCCATGCTCCCGGCGTATCAGGCCTTCCTTCTCAGGCATTCACTCAATACACAAACGGAAATACTGGTACGTCAGGAACTGATGGTCTGAGAGTTGGTTATCTCGATAACGTTGCCCAGATTTTCAACATGGAGAACTCCAATATTTCATTCGGGATCAATGGTGTTGAGAAAATGGTCCTTGATATAAACGGAGATGTTCAGGCGCTGGGGACATTTACTACTTTTTCGGACGTCCGCCTGAAAAAAGATTTTGCACCTCTCACCGATGTCTTTGGAAAGCTCAGTCATCTTCACGGCTATTACTATCATTGGAAAAATAAATCTCTCCCCGCAAGACAGATGGGAGTGAAAGCTCAGGAAGTGGAAAAATCATTTCCGGAAGTAGTGAAGACCGGCAAAGATGGAATCAAGTCAGTCGCCTACCCTCAATTAGTGGCGCCTCTCATTGAAGCAGTAAATCTTCTCCACAAACGTGTGACCGTCATGGAAACACCTTCTGTCAGATCACCGGCCTCCGAATCGAGAATCAAAAAACTCGAAACGGAAAACGCTCAGCTGAAAGCGTGGATCTGTGCCAAGGATGCTTCCGCACCATTCTGCCGGTAAATTTAAAGTGATTCGATGAAGTCGAGAGCGTCTTTCATCATGCCATGAAAGTACGGATTCCCATTCGCTGTAGTCTGCGTGAGAAAATCTTCCGGACTCTGACTGATGCTGTTGTGATAGACACCGCTGAAAAGTCCGAAGTACGAAACCTGTCTGTTAATCGGATAGCGATTGAAGTATCGGATAAGTCCTGGCACATCGAGAACAGGATCGGCCCAGGTGTAGGCCATGTAATACGGAACGGTCACTGGTTTTTTGAGGACGCGGATCTGAGTTTCACGAATCAATTGGGCCGCACGGGGATTGAAATCCGGAACCTGGATGCCATCCGGCTTCTGAAACACGAAATGATTTCCGGTAATGTTAAACTGCTCCCCTGCTTTTCCTGAAAGGATCGTAGGCCAGTTAAGTCTCACTGCCGGTGAGAGCATGACCATTCCGTGAATTTCTTCCGGATCTCTTTTCATCGACTGTTCAATATTCAAAAGAGAGCCCAGCGAGTGACCTGCGAGGATAACTTTATCACCGTATTGCTTAGCGAGTTCCCAGCCGATGTCCGCTTCCCGCGACCATTCTTTGGAATCCATTTTCCCCATGCGGTACCAGTCTTTCTCCCAGTGTCCCGGAAGAATGATGGTGACGACATTGTAGCCGCGATCAAAGAAGACCTTCGCCATTCCCTTGAAATAAAGCGGAGAAGAGAAAATGCCATGGATGAGAAGTACGGATTTTTCAGTCTTATGACCGTGATAAAGAAGATAAGGAAGATGTCTTTCGTGAGAGATATTTTTCTTCTTCGCCTCTAAGTATTCCGGGAATGTGATTCCAAAGGCCGGAAAGCTCAGGAGGAGAAGAAGAAAATACTTCATTTCTTGTCCGTGATAAGCGAGATGTTCTCAAGTTTATTCGTCTGGAGAAGATCAAGAACTTTCACGAGGCGGGTGTATCTCACTTCGCCATCGACTCTGAGATTCACGAGAGTATCCTTCTGCGTTTTTTCAAAGACAGCAGGGAGATCTTCAACAGTTGATTTTTTTCCGTTAACGGCGATCTCATTGTCTGAAAGTTCAATCGTAAGCTGTTCAATCTTTTTCTCTGATCCGGCACCCTGCTCCGCTTTCGGAAGTTTCAGAAGAAGTGCGAGTTCATCTTTCTTGAACGTTGAAGTAACAAGGAAGAAGACGAGAAGAAGGAACACCATATCGATGAGTGGTGTGAGATCCATCGCAAGGGATTCGCGTTTGTGACGGCGACCCATATTACTCCCCTTTCAGCATCGGCCCGATGCGCTTTTCCATCTTGATTTCAAGAGAGTCGAGCTCGCCGGATAGATAGTTGTGGGCGATGTAATGAGGAATCGCAACGATAAGTCCCACGATTGTTGTAATGAGAGCGTAGGAAATTCCCGCAGCGAATTGTCCCGGATCCTGAAGACCAGTATTTGAAATCACCTGGAACGCTTCATAAATACCGACAACTGTTCCGAGAAGTCCCAGAAGAGGTGCGGTTGTTGCGATGACTTTGATTGTTGTCATTCCGAGTTCAAGTTCGTGAACACGCTGAGAGATCGCATCTTTAATAAGGTCCATGTGATCAAGAAGTTTTGTCGTATCGAATGTCCGCTTCATCTCAGTTTTCAGAAGCTGGGCTTCTGATTCAATTCTTTTTGCGAAATCGCGGAAGATGAAAAAACGCCAGAGAATGAGAGAAAGACCTACGACGTTCATTGCTACGAGAATCCAGGTAATCGATCCACCAGCGTTGATGAAATCAATCAAGCGCATAAATATCCTTTTTTAAAGTTCTAAATAGTCTGAAATTTTATAGGTACTGACATATCCATGGAAGCTGAACCGAATTCAGTCGGGATAGCTTTAAACTTTCCGACTTTCTTCACGGCTTCGAGACCAGCAGAATCAAGACGGTTGTTTCCAGAGGTATGATCAATCCTGACGTTAATGATAGTCCCGTCATTCTGTAACGTAAATGCTACCACTACAGTTCCTGTCTGATTTAACCGGCGGGCAGCAGGGGGATAGAATTTATTCTGATCGATGCGAGCTCTCAGTTCAGCTTTATAAATTGATTTGAGATCTGCCATCGCAGTACCGGAAAGTGAATTAGCGCCAACATCCGGAATGAGTCCTGGTTTAGCATCCTGAGCGGGAGCCGTTTCCTGAATTGTCGGGACTGCGGTCGAAGAAGGAATTGTTTTGGGACGGGCAACGACACGCTGGCGTGGAGAGGCCAGAAGAACTTCGGAAGCAACTTTCAGGTTAAGAATATGCTGGCCGATTTTCTGAGAAACAACTTCGTTTTCTATAATTGTGAGCCCGCCGAAGATGAGTCCAGCATGAATGAGGAATATCGTACCGAAGTGTGTCAAAAACCTATGTGTCATAGGTGTTTTATATGCCAAACACTTTACGAAGTCCATGGCCCATGACAAATTTACGCACTATAAAAGCTTAATATTCCAGTGGGGAACGCATGATTGAAGGTCTGAAGTCGGGTCTTTTACCTTTTCTAGATCTCTGGAATCACAAATTAATTACCATCGCGGGGGTTAAGCTCACGTTTGGTTCAACGATTCTCGCTCTCTTCCTCCTCGCCTTTGCGACCCGACTTTCCCGCCTGGTTGTAAAAGTCATAAACAACAGATTGATCGAGCCATTTGTTGACGACAAAGGTGCCCGTAACACTTACCAGACTTTTGCTTTTTACGGAGCTCTTGCTGGAGTCGTCACTCTTTCGATGACTGTCGCAGGAATTCCCCTCACCGTCTTCACCGTTGTCGGTGGTGCACTCGCGATCGGAGTGGGATTTGGTTCACAGAATATCGTGAACAATTTTATTTCCGGTGTGATTCTTCTCGTTGAGCAACCGATTAAAGTTGGTGATGTGGTCGATGTTGATGGCATGTCAGGAGTGATCGAATCAATCGGAACCCGCAGTACGAAAATCAAAAATGCTGATGATAAAATCTTCATTGTGCCGAACAGTTTTTTCCTCGAGAAAGCCGTTCTCAACGGAACGTATGAGAAATCAATTGTACGAAACGTCATTGAATTCGGGGTTGCCTATGGGTCTGATGTGCCGAAAATTGAAAACGCCTGCCTGGATATTCTTCTCAACTCTGAAGGTGTGAAACAGGATCCGATGCCGATGGTTCTCTTTGAGAACTTCAATGAATCCACTCTCGATTTCAAGATGGTTTTCTGGGCGGATATTCAGATTGAGAACGTCTCACTCATTAAGAGTGGAATCCGCTATAAGGTAAATGAAAAATTCAAGGAACTGGGTGTGGAAATGGCATTCCCACAGAGGGACGTGAACCTGAAACTGTCACGCCCCGTGGAAGTCAAAGTTCTTTCTTAAAGCTGTTTTTCGATGTCTTTCGTTAGAGCTTCATCGAGTGGTTTGGTAGAAGATTTATATCGCCCGACCACTTCGCCTGATTTGTTAACAAGAATCTTCTCAAAGTTCCAGCCGACTTCCGCCTGGAATTTCTTCGCCGGTTTTTCGGTTAACTCTTTATAAAGTTCACGCTTCTCTTTTCCGACAATCGTTTTCTTAGTGAGGATCGGATAAGTTGCCGAGTATTTTTTCTGGCAGAATTCCATCATCGCCTTATCATCTTCCGGAGTCTGTCCTCCGAAGTCATTGGTCGGAACACCCACCAGGACAAAACCTTTCGCTTTATACTTCTGATAGAGGGCCTCGAGATCGGTCATCTGTGGAGTGTATCCGCACTGGGATGCGATGTTCACGACGAGCACGGGTTTACCCTTGAACTCAGACATCGCGATGTCTTTTCCATCGATCGTTCTTTCTTTCACGTCATAAAATCCGGCGAAAACCGAAGTCGAAAACAGAACACTGAAAACCAGCCATTTCATAGGTACTCCTGAGTAGTTGTTGCAGTCATTATCCTTGCCTATCCGGGGGCCGTCACATAGATTTGGTGAGACAAAGGACGAACAAATGAATCTTCAGGAATTTAAGTCTTCCCTGGAAGAACTTCCTCTGGAAATGACCAGGCATACCATCAGTGCCCTCACTCAGGAACTGAATGGCCTCGTGCATGCCGGCGGAAAAAAATTCAGGCCGGGAATGCTCTTTCTCATGGGCGAACTCTTTGACCTGAAGCCAGCTGATCTTACGACTTATGCCCGCGCGATCGAACTCACACATGTCGCAAGCCTCGTGCACGACGATGTGATTGACGAAAGTAATGCCCGCCGTAATCACCCTACACTAAATCATCTTCGTGACAATACGACTGCCATTCTCGCCGGAGACTATCTCCTCGCAACGATCATGTCCGAACTCGCAGCGATGAACAGAAACGACATCCTGATTGATCTCACGCGCTCTATCCAGGATCTCGCTGATGGTGAGTGGCTACAATATGATCTCAAGAAGAAAAATTTTGTTACGTCTCATGACCTGGAACTTATCTCGATCAAGAAGACCGGAAGTCTTATCCGCTGGTGTTGCACGACTCCCGGAAAACTCGCGAATTCTCCTGACATCGATATTCTCGGAACTCTCGGTGAAAAAGTCGGGCTCATCTTCCAGATGGCCGATGACATCGTCGATGGCCTCAATCTTTCAGGACGACCTCCGTTTCAGGACATCATTAACGGTCAGCTGAACTTCGTGACGCTGAAACTGATTGAGCTTTATCCTGAGCTCGCAGTGTCTGTTTATAAGTTCAAAGATAATCCGATGGTCGGCATACCGTGGAAGATGGATCAGTATCACGAGGCGATCAAGGCCGTGGATCAGTTGATCCGCGCAGAAAATGATAATGTCGTCTCGATGTTCTCGCGTCTTTGTGAAGCAAGAAACAAGATGGAACTCGTTCCGATATTTAAACTTTCCATTGATCGCATTCAGAATAACTACGCTGTGTTCTTTGAAAATCTGCCGACCAAATGAACTCAAAAGAAATTGAGAAACTCATTCAGGACAGAAAGAATAAGGTTCACGACACCTTCGGCGACAAAAATTATCTTTATCAATATCTGTTCGAAACTCTGGATAATTTTTATTACCGTTATCTTGAAACTTCGATTTCCAACGATCTCCATACATCAGAAATTCTCCCGAAAACTTACGGGGCCCTGAGCTTTGAAAGTAATATGGTGGATGCTCTCAAAAAACCGAATCCAGGTGCCAAGGCCGGCATCATTGATCTCGCCAAACGCATCCCGAAAGATCAGGGACCGACAGTTCGCTATGGACTCTGGGTGGAAGTAAAAGATCTTTCTCCGGAATACGGAAAGATGAAAATTGTCTCTGAGATTAACTGGGGATTTCCGGATTTCCAGGACAAGTCAAAGCTCATTCAGAAGATTGTTTCGTTTGAATATAATGATTATCAGGTATTCAGAAAAGAGCTCGCCATCAAGCTGGAAGTTGCAGCGGAACTATTCGGTTAATTGCTTTCTCGCCCACTTCTGATAGACCTTCTTACCAAGCCAGATCACCGCAATAACCGCGACACCAATCAGAACCCATTTCTTGAACTCGGCCACTTTCTCGAGCATTACAGTGCCGTATGTGCCGAAGATATAAATCTGCGTAGGAACTGAGAAGAGCGCCGCCAGACCATCGACTAAGAGGAATTTCCACATCGGAAGACCGAGAAGTCCGCACGACAGGTGACCAGGAAAACGAAGACCCGGAGTGAAGCGGAAGATACCGGCAGCGAGACTTCCGTATTTCTGGAACCAGCGGTTGATGCGATCAAAGCCTTCGCCCGCCACTTGCTTCTGAAAGAATTTTGTCTTGATAATTCTGCCACCAAAAATCTTACCTATCAGATAGACAATGGTATCGGCACCCAGGACGGCAAAGAAACTCACAAAGCAGAGAGTGATGATGTTCACTCCTTCTGCTCCTGGATAAGGCGGTGGATATTTATCAGGATGCTGGGCGAGGTTGGCCACGAGACCAGAACTCACAAGAATAAGTTCTTCCGGGATAGGAAGTCCAAACGATGCCGCCAGCATGAACAGTGATACAAACATGTACACGAACATCGGCTGATAGGCGTACTGTGAAAAGAACGCCATGAGACTGTCCATCGTGAAAAAATCCATCATAGGTTTTAAATTTTAATGACTCTCCGGATACTTGGAAAGGAAAAAGCCTTAGGTATCAGCAAGGAGTTGCCGTGGTTTTAATCTCACAGCGCGCCAAGAGGAAACCAAAATCGTTAATAAACAAAGAACACTTAATATGAGACCCGGAAAGAGCATTTTCTCTCCGTCGGTGCTCCATGGGAGCCGCATGACTTCCTGACCCAAAAGATTGGCCATGAGCCATCCGAGGAAAAAGCCGAGAAGAAGACTCAGTAAGAAGAGTGAACCGAATTCAAAAATCAGCTGAAGCCGCAGGCGATTCGGTGTGAGACCCAATGACTTAAGAAGAGCGAGATCAAAGCTCCTGCGATAAACCTGATCGTGTGAAAGACCATAAAGAATGATGAGACCAATACCCAGCGAGAGCCAGGAAATGATTTCGATGGCCTTACGGGACCTCTCAAACAGAGTCGCAATTTTTCCCGTGAGCTCTTCCACATCAATCGCCGAAACGTTCGGGAACTTCTTCACGGCCTCGCGCTGGAAATTATTTTTCTTATCTTTATCTGCAGGCGGAAGAACCGCGAGAAATGTTTTCGGCGCTGGTTCCACAAAACCCGGCTCAAGGGTCACAAAGAAGTTGGGATAAAAACTCGTCCACTTGATTTCTTTAATATTGTGAACAATCCCTTCCTGCGGAACACCCTGGATATCAAACTCAAGCTTGTCACCGATTTCAAGCCCCATGCGGTCGGCCCATCTTTTCTCGAGTGACACGCGGGCGATATCACCAGCGGGACCTTCAAAAGGTTTTCCTTCGATGATTTTTTCCGAGGGAGTGAGGTATCCGCGGTAAGTGAGATTAAGCGCATTGTCTTTCTCCCGCCCTAGATCATCATCCTCACCTTCTCTCATGGTGAAGGTATTTTTCTTTTTCCGGAAAACCTCTCCATTCACTTTCTCAAGTCGTGCGCGGATGACAGGAGTGACTGCTTCGAGAGGAGAATCCATGCTTTTGGCAAACTCTGTGAAGGAATCAATCTGCTCTTCCTGGATATCAAAAAGAAAAAGTCCCGGTTTACTTCCGGAAAGCGAAAGTTCGGATTCAATTTTATGATCGAGCTGAAGAATAAGCGTAATGAGAGTCGCTCCCATGCAAAGAGAGAGAAAACTCAGAACCAGTTTATGACCCGAGCGGAGAATCCCTCTGAGAGCGAGACCCATCTCGAGACCTGGATTGAGTAACCCTCTTCCCTTCACGATCTTCCGGATAAAAAACTGAACCGCGAGAATCACAGCTGTTGAAAGCAGGAAGACCACGAGAAGGCATCCGAAGAATAGTGAGCCGGTAAAAAGATTCTGGGAAAGACGGTAACTCACAAACCAAAGAACAACGAGGAAGGGAACAAAGTCATACCAGCGGAATCTTCCCATAAGAACGCGCGAAGTTTTCAGCACTTCACCCATTGGCGTACGAAGTAATCCGAACAGGAGTGGAGTAATGATTGATAACGCCAGTGCATAAAGAAGAGGAAATAACCGCGCAAGCGAAGTGAAGTCCATGGTCTCAGGAAGTGCGAGCCCCAGTTCTTCCGACAGAAGAGGAAGGCTTCTCTTGTAGAAGAGTGGAATCAGAACAAAAAACTGAAGCCCGAAAACAAAAAAGAAAATAGTCGTGAATTGAAGGATGATCCCTGTTGCGAGAGCATTTTTCTGAAGGCCGTGAAGATTGAGGAGTGCCAGATCTTTCATGCGGGACAAAAGATGCGATTGATACAAATAGAAAACTCCCACCAGCGCCAGGACAAGTCCAATGAGTGCAGACAAAGACATAAAGTTCGTGATGATCCGGATCGTGCGACCAGTCTGCTCACTCATGTCTTCCGGAAGAAGAATTCTGACAGCAGCATCAGGTAGGATTTTTTTAAGTTCTGTTTTTAAGGCAAGTGGATCAACACTATCATTGAGTTTGAAATGCCGGGAAAATGATCCGGTTGTTCCGACCGAAAGTAGTCCTGTTTCCTTAATTCGGGAAAGCGGAAAATAAGCGCGGGGGGCAAGAGAGAACCCTCTGAATCCCTGAGAAGAGTCACTGGCCACAATTCCCGCAACCGGAACTTTGAGTTGCCCGATGGAAACCATATCGCCTGTAGCAATACCCCAGAGGCCCGCCAGGTCTTTTGAGATCATTAAACCTTGCTCCGGAGAAAAGTCTCCGGCCTCAAGTTTCAGACTTCCGTAAAAAGGAAAATCCTTTTCGATGAAACGAATTTCGGTGAGACGCGATTGACCGGTTTTCTCGTGATAGACCATCGAGTAGAGATCAATCACCTGATAACTTGTGAGGTTTTTTTCGCGAGTAAGTGTATCGAGTTTTTCTTTTTCATTCTCACCCAGTTCCCTGCGGGCACTGACTGAAAGATCAGACGTAAGAAGCGAGCGGGCATTATCTTTTAATTCTTTCTGAACCTGATAATTAACAAGAGAGATTCCGGTGAGCCCGAAAGTTCCGAGAAAGAGTGTGAAGGCCAGAAGGAGGAAAAAGAAGGGATGCTTCCTCGCCTCTTTCAGGAAGAAGAAACGAAAAATCACTTCCTCACCTCGTGCGCAAGTTTTCCATGCTCAAGATGAATGATGCGTTCACATTTTGAGGCGAGATCAGGATCATGAGTGACAAGAACCAGTGTGGTCCCGGATTTTTTTACGAGATCAAAGAGAAGACCCATAACTTTATCGCCGGTTTCTTCATCGAGGTTTCCACTCGGCTCATCGGCAAAAAGAATGGCGGGATTGGTAGAAAGAGCTCTCGCAATAGCAACACGCTGGCTCTCCCCACCCGAAAGTTGTGAGGGCAGGTGATCCATCCGATGGGAAAGTCCCACGTTTTCAAGGAGGGACATCGCCCTTTCACGGGCCTGGTCCATCTTGAGAATTTCCAGAGGAAGAAGAACATTTTCGAGGGCCGTGAGAGTCGATACCAGGTGGAACTGCTGAAAGACAATTCCGATATGACGGGCGCGGTAGCTCGTCAGATCTTTTTCGTTCATGAGAGAGATATTCTGCTGATCAATCGCGATCGTTCCTGCATCAGGAGAATCAAGACCGGCCATGAGAGAAAGAAGAGTAGATTTTCCTGAGCCGGATTTCCCGGTAAGAGCGACTTGTTCGCCTGTCTGGATCGTGAAGTCGAGACCTTTTAAGACTTCCACTCTCGCTTCGCCTGAGCCGTAACATTTTCTGAGTCCTGATACCGTCATCATAGTTCTGACTCCAGAAATTTCATGACATTTTTTGCCATGATCTTATGTCCTTCAGGATTCGGATGAATGCCATCAGGGAGATTGAGTTTGGGATTGGCCGCCACTCCTTCAAGAATGAACGGAATGAATTTGAGATTATGTTTTTTGGCGAGCACGGGAAAAATATTATTGAACTTATCAGAATATTCTTTTCCGTAGTTCGGAGGCATTTTCATGCCGCCCATGATGACTTTTATCCCGCTGGTTTTTGCTTTATTGATCACCGCTTCGAGATTTTTTGATGTCTCTTCGACTTTGAGACCGCGAAGTCCGTCATTGGCCCCCAGGGCGAGGATCATGATTTCCGGTTTCGCCTTGATGTACCAATCGAGGCGTCTCACAGCACTGGCCGTGGTTGATCCGGAAATTCCGCCATTGATGATTTTGAGATCAGGATGTTTTTTCTTCAGCTCCTGCTCCATGAGAAAAGGATAGGCCTCTTCTTTGGCAAGACGATAGCCTTCCGTGAGCGAGTCGCCCATGACGAGAACAGTTTTGGCCATCACGGAACTTGTGAGGAAAATGGAGAACAAAAGAATCAGAAAGTTCACACTTTATCCTTAAAGAATTTCCGGTAGAGAGCAGGTCTTACCGCAAAGGCCGCCCAAAGAATGGGTCGGATGTTGTAGCCCAAAAAACCAGGAGAGCATTCGAAATAAATATCATCAATGATTTTTGAATGACGTTCATTGAGCTTAATCACCCAATGAGCATGCCGCCATTTTGAAAGAGGCCACGGCAGGACTTTTCCTTCATCCACGAAAGACCACGCTCGATCCGAACCCTCTTCGTGAGTGACGACACTCACCCATTTGCGGGAAAGAAGTGATGGCAGATTAATTTCGAGGTGAATCTCATCGCCTTTTTTGACGCCATCAAAACGCTTGATGGTGAAACCGGGACCAGGGGGCTTCAGAGCTGAGAATAATTTCTCATTGAAGTTCTCCTTTACCGTTTCATAGGAAGTCGCAACCGTCGTTTCAAAATATAATTTCATTTTTTCTTTTTCAGTTCCTCAACATCTGCTTTGAGTCTCGCAATTTCGCCCTTCAATTCAGCAACCATCCCGTGAAGGCGATTGATCTCTGCAACGTTAGCGTCAATTCTTTCCCATTTGTTTTTGCCATCAAGACTGTCGTTCTTAAAGAACTTTTGATCTTCAGGCTTAAGAAAACCGTCCTGAGAGAATGCTCCCTGAGAAACAAAGAGTGTAGTGAAAATGAGCAGCGTGCGCATGAGATCTCCTTTTTAAGTATCATAGAGGGAAACTCCCTCCTTGGACACATCCCGACAATTTCAATCAGCCTTTTTAGAAATTGACCATCTCTTAACCGCGATGCTTAAATACCTCATGCTTAAAATTGCCTGCGTATTTTCATTCAGAGAATCCTCCTGGATCAGCTGCCAGAAAATTGTTTTTAACCTGCATAAGGCCTATGAACAAATTCCCGGCGTTCAGCTCCTGAACTATGACTACGGACTGGAAACCTGGAGTGGTGCGATAATTCAGCTCAGCAACGATATTTTCGAGGCCAACCCTGATGCGATCGTGATCATGGATCACAAGCCCCATCCCTTCCATTTCCTGAAATTTCTCCTGCCGAAATATGCCGGAAGACCAAAACCCCTTCTGATCTTCCACGTCTTCGGTGATTTTACACTTTATTATTCTTATTGGACGAAGCTCGGGAAACTCCTTGAAGGTTTTCCGGTTCAGTTTATTGTCGCTTCCGGCAGACAGAAGAGTCTCATTGATAAACTTCTCTCTCCTCCGCTTTATTCTTACGTTTGTCCATTCCCTGTGAAGGAAGAAGACTTTTCTTTCAAACCCCAGGAAAGAATCGCGCAGAGAAAAGAATGGGGAGTGAAAGAAAATGAAACCGTCTTCACTTTCACGGGACGTATTTCCCGCCAGAAGAGAACGCATCTTCTTCTTAAGGCCTTTAATGAGCTCCTCATCCGTGAAAATAATCCGGACTGCCGGCTTTATATCTACGGACAGGCCGATCATGTCGGCGATAACTTTCTCAACCTTTGGGAAAATGAAAATGAGTATTTCAGGAAGATTCACCGTCAACTGATGGAGCTTCCGGAAAGCACCCGTGCCCGCATTCACTTCATGGGAAATGTTCCCAACTCTGAACTGAGAAGCGTTTATGCAGGTGCTGATTACCTCGTAAATCTTTCTGTTCACAACGATGAAGATTACGGAATGAGTGTCGCAGAAGCTCAGATGAGCGGACTGCCTTCGATTCTCACTGACTGGGGAGGGCTTGCGGCCTTTGAACATCCGGAAATGCCGGAAGCGACCCGCTACCTGAAAGTGACGATCGGCCAGAAATCAAAAATCATTTCTTTTGAAGAAACAGTTAATGCTCTGACAGCTGCACTCAAATCTCCGAAGAAAGTGGAACGCGAAAAACTGATCGATCTTTCTAGGAAGAAGTTTTCCGTGAATGCAGCGACGGAAAGACTGAAGTGGATTCTGGGACAGAAGACAGTTCCTTTTGTTTCGTTTGATGAAATCGTGGAAACCATCGCGCGTAGGGAATTACTCGAACAGAGAGTTTACCTGACTAAAGACCAGAAAATTTCGACAATTTACAGGAAACTATATTCATCTTATGTCAGAAATCCTTAAAGCTGCTTACGACAAACCGAATGCCCTCACTCAGAGTAAAAATTACTCTCTCATTAACCGTGGGGAAATTCCTAAGTACTACTGGGATCTTTATCCTCTGGCGCAGGATTACTTCCACGAGTTTAATCCTTATCTGGTTCACACCATTTACAAACCAGCAGTCTTTCCGGCCTTCAATATTTTCACTGTCCGGGATGGCATGCATCCCTTCGCTGACTTCCTCGTTCTTAACCTGAAAGACCTTCATAAATGGAAGACCCGCTTTCTTATTCCTGAAAGCTACACTCCCCTCATTCCTGACTCTCTTTCAGATAAGTTTCTCGCCTATTCACTCACTCAGGTGAATAAGCCTGACATCAAGAAAGCGAAGACGGTCGTGGTATTTGGTCTCCTCAATGAGTATTACTACGGAAGTTATGAAGCCATTGAGAAGAGACTTGCTCCTCTCAAGGATCTAGCTCCTGATGTGAAGATTGAAGTTTGTCTCACTCAGAGAAGAACTCCGCTCCTCATGGAAGAAAAAGAGAACCTTCATTACATTCATATTCCGGAGATTGTGAGAAAAGTTCTGGGGAACCGCGAGTTCAAATGGCTGAGACTTCGCGAACTCATGGAAAAAACCGTTCTTCGCGATCACTACCTGATCGATCTCATTCATACACCGACTCTCATCTGTGACAGTTATCTTCATCACTGGTTCCTTTCGCGCGGAGGAATGATCAACTCTCTGGCGCAATGGAAAAAAGAAGATGATTCAATATTTGAAATTGATCTGAGCTTTAATCAGAAACTGAATGTGAAACCTCTTCCGGATGTGAAGAGAGAGATTTCAGAGCTCGTGTTCTTCTACAAGACTCACAAAGGTGAGATGTGGAACAGTCCACCCTTCCATCAGGAAGTCAGTAAGATTGTTAAATGGACGTACCCTTTACCTTGAGGGAGAGAAAGATTCTGATTTTATCCCACGCCGAGAGACGGTGTGAGACAACTTTCCCCAGGTAATCTGCAAATTCAATCGGATAGTCTTTTTCGCGGTAAAATGTACTTCTCGTCTGAATGAGAAGTGGCCTCACTGTCCGGTTAATCGCCCACACGTAATGACAAACAAGTTTATTCTGCGACCAGAAGACGATGATATCGAATCGTTCTAATTTCTCATTTCCCACTTCCACTGTGATCTTGTCACCGATCTTGAGGACAGGAAGCATGGACTCAGAAACAATGTTTCCCTGAAAAAAGGGAAGTGCTTTTAATTTTTCAAAATCTTCCCGCTTTAAGGCTTCCATTTATACCCCAGCCTTTCGAGGAGAAATCCCGTTCCATACAAAGTGACGATGAAGTAATGAAGAAACGCGACCAGGGGGAAATGAAAAAATCTATTTCTCTTTGAAGAAAGTCCCATGCTGATGGCGATGATCACAAAAATATAAACCCGCGCGAGTTGAGTTGCGAGTGGGAGATTCACTAAGAAAAGAAGATGGAGAAGAACAAAAATCGAAGGAAGCCAGAACATCGCACCTTTTCCACCATGCTTATTCAAAAGCCGCGAACGCCAATAACCAGCACCCAGAGTGGGACGGATGAGTCCTACCAGGCTTTTTCTCCGGAAGTGACCCACTTTCATGAGGGGATGATAAAACATCCTGCGATGATCCCGCGAGAGTTCCTGGAGAAACCAGGTCTCTTCAGCACGACGAAAATCTTCCGGAAAATGATGCTTAACCAGGAGGTCTCTTCTTACCCAGAGATTGCAGGAAGTGAGCTTCTCTTCCGTCGCAGGCACAAGCGTCCGGCCAAGTCCTTTATGTCGGGCAAAAGTGGTTCCGGTACAAATGGGTGACGAAAGTGCCATCGACACACTTTCCTGAAAATAACTTGCGCCGTAGGCCGGCCCATCCGGCCCGCCCAGAACTTCAATATTCGGGTCTTTCAGATGGAGAGAGGCAATGTCCCAATAACCATTCTGCCAGTAAGAATCATCGTCAATGAGATGAATCCACTCACCCGTTGATTCCAGAAACGCCTTATTCCGCGCTTCTCCGGGTGAAAGCTGAACCGGACTTCCGGTGAGCTTCACCGTGCCCGGAAAATCAGAGAGTCTTTTCACAAATTCTTCCGAGAGTGGAAGGCCATTGGCAAAGAGAACAAGCTCAAACGAAACTCCCGGACGGATCGAGTCCAGACATTTTGTTAGCAGTTCTTCCCGCCCATGAGTTATGATTAAAACACTAAATGAAACCACGAGGATCCTTTGGCCTTCTGTCTGGATTTTCATCATCATATCATTCTTGTCAAAGGCGCTCCAGCCTCTGTAGATGAAAAACTCCGTTCTGAGTTTCATTACTTCCTTTCACCTGACAGCTACCCCGCTCTTACGATTGAACTGACACTTGGTTCACTGCCTTTGACCCCTTCACTTCCCGTTACGAAAATCATGGAGACCTGCCTGATTTATCGCCTGGGAAAACGAAAGTATGTGGACTACTTTGGTGAGGCATTGACGATCGTCGATGAAGATACCAAAACAATTTCCATCACCAGTTCCTCTGAAGAACGTCTTTATGAACTCGCCTTTCTTACGATTCATTCCCGCGCCGGAGATCTTCTGGATAAAGCAGGCTTTAGTCGTGTTCATGCCCTCGCCGTTTCCTATAAAAACATCAATGCCGTGGTCATGCTTCCCTCGAAAGGGGGAAAGAGCACTCTTCTCACTCATCTTCTGGAAAATCCCGATATCAAGATTATTGCCGACGATATGCCGCTGGTTGACCGGAGTGGAAGGATCCTTCCTTTCCCTACCAAGATCAGCATGACGGAAAGACCTGATTCAGGTGCTCTTTCGAAGCTCAAGTGGAATGAGTTCATGCGCGCTCATTATCCTCCAAAGTGGACCGCCTCTCTTTCTGCCATTCCGGAAAGACTGGAGACAGCTCCGGAAAAAAATCCGGTAATTCTCATTCAGGGAGTCCGGCTCTCTCATGGAGAATCCCTGATTTCGCGCGCGACTAAAGCACAGATGGTTCTGCCACTTATTGAGCACATGATTATCGGCATGGGTCTTCCGCAGATTATCGAGATCTTTCTTGAGTTCAAACTAACCGACATTGTGAAAATGTTCAGGCACGCATTTCTTCGCGCCTGGTGCGCTCTCTCGTTACTGAGAAAATCCGAAACGTTTATTTTTTATATAGGTCATGACAAAGCTTACAATGCCCAGCTACTCCTCAATCTCCTTAGCGAACACGAAAGTTAAGTTCACACTTTTCACTTTCTCTTTCGCGCTGGCACTCGTCCTCTACTGGCCGGGGATGAATGGTAGTCCCATCTGGGACGACATGACTTACTGGTTTTATGATCCCGTCATGAATCCCACATTTCCCTATTCAGAGATCTGGAAAACTTTTACGTGGCCTCTTAGTGTCACGGCCCAGAAGTTTTTCTACTCATTGGGTGGAAAAAACTGGTGGGTATACCACTCACTTAACTTCCTTCTTCACTCTTTCAACTCCTGGCTGGTTTATCGCTTTCTCCTTCAGCTCAGGATGAGACGATCATTTGCCTTTATAGGATTCGTCCTTTTTCTCATTCATCCGGCCTCTGTCATTACAGTTGCCTGGATGATCCAGTTCAAGACTCTTATCTGCTTCAGCCTTGCCATGGGAGCGATTCTTCTCTTCATGAAGGCACGCGGAAAAAAAGAATATATCCTCTCTACTTTTTTATTCCTTCTTTCGGTTCTCTCAAAAAGTTCTTCGCTCCCACTTCCGGTTGTCCTGATTTTTCTTCTAGGACAGAAGTGGAAAACAAAAAAAATACTCACTGTGATTCCTTACTTTCTGATTTCCGCTTTTGGCGCGTATCAGATCACTCATAGTAAGCTCGCCGTTGAGGCCATTGAGAATGCCGCCGTGACGACTGAAAAAGGTGCGACGACTGTTGAAACATCTGTAGTGACAGAATCCATTCCTGAACCTGTCGCAACGATCGAAACGAAGAAAGGTTTTACAGCTGAAAGTATTCTGGCCGATCCGGATTTCCTGGATCAGCAATTCACTCCACCGCCTGACGAACCGATGGTGAAAACAGAAGTTGAATTTGCTCCCGAGGGAGTTGAATACAAGGAACAGACTGAACACAAGTCAATCGTTGAACCTACAGAGAGTTTAGAAGAACTCTCACCGTCCGTTGCTTACGGAAGACTCATCGTGAAGACACTTTACTATTATTTCTGGCAATCATTCCTTCCGGTGGATAATTCTCCGGTAAAAGGTCTCAATCCTTATCCTCCGCAGTTTCAGGATTACCTACATCTTCTTTTTCTCGTCATTCTTGGTTTCATATGCTGGGCGACCTTCATGTTTCCCATTCTTCTATCTGCGCATGTCTTTTTACTTCCCTATCTGGGACTTATTCCTGCTCCCTACATGAATGTCACCTGGGTCAGTGATCAGCATCTCTATCTGGTTCTTCCGTGCTTCATCCTTCTTCTTCTGGGTCTGATAGATAAAGTTAAACACCGGGCCGCCGTTGTTCCCCTGGTTCTTCTCTGTGTTTTCTTTGCGTACAAAACCCGGGAGACGTCCCGCTTTTATGAAAACAATCTGACGTTTCATGAGAAGAGTATCAATCACAACATCAATAACATTCCTCTTATTTATAATCTCGCGATGGCGTACGTAGGAGCTGATCAACAGGTGAAGGCGATTGACCTTCTGGAAACTGCGATCAATGCCGCCAAAACCAATCCGCACATGCAGGATAACCGCTTCTATCCCTTCCTGATTAATCTCTATACGAGACTCACGATTCCGGCAGTCATTGAATGAAAATTTCCATCTGCGGCCTGGGTTACATCGGACTTCCTCTTTCGAAACTCCTGACAGAGGCGGGACATGAAGTTCATGGCACAACTACCACACTCGAAAAACTCATCAACATTCCCCGTTCGGAAATGCTTCGCTCACCAGCTCTTCCATCAGAAAATATTCTTCATTGTGACATCCTGATTCTCAATATCCCTCCTTCTGAAGATCAGCTTGAGTGGTTTAAGAAATGGAATCTCACTCACATTAAAAAAATGATCTTCGTGAGTTCCACTTCTGCTCTTCACACCAAAGGAAGAAACAGTGAGATTCTCCGGAGTGAAGAAGGGTGGATAAAATCGGCCGGGATTTCATGGGTGATTGTGAGACCAGGGGGCCTCATCGGAAATGGACGCCATCCGGGAAAATCTCTTTCAGGCAAAACCGGAATCAAAGGCGGAAAGGCCCCTGTTAACCTCATTCACGCCGAAGATGTGAATGGATTTATCAAAACTGTTATTGATAAGAATATTTCGAATGAAAGTTTTGAACTCGTGAGTGATGAACATCACACCAAAGAAGAATTTTATTCTGAGTACTGCAGAAGAATGAATCTTCCCCTGCCGCAATTTGATCAAACGGACAAAGATCCCGGCGTCATCATCTCCAACGAGAAGATGAAACGCCACTACTCGCTTAAGTTTCCTACAATGCTTGGTAGATCTCTGTAATTTCTTTTTCCGTGCGAAGTGATCCATCGATCCCTTTTTCCACGAGGAAATCCGGATTATACATCTTCGACATCGCTCTCTCACCACCATCACACATGAACGTAACGATGCGCTGACCTTTACCGCCGCGAAGAGCGGTATTGAAAGCACCAGCGAGATTGAGCATCGATGACATACCCATGACAAGACCTTCCTGTTCACGCACGAACATGGCAAGACTTGTGAGCTTCTGATCATCAATTGTGTAACAACGATCCTGATGAATGAGCTTATAATTTTCCACGAGACGGGTAATGCCCACACCTTCAGTCATCGTGTACTGCCCGTCAGAATCAAATTCACCGCGATTAAAATAATTCACGATGCCCGATCCCACTGGATCCGGAACGATCACCTGAATTTTTGAATTTTTTTCTTTCATGTAGCGGGACACACCAGCAGCTGTTCCGCCTGAACCCGAAGCTACTACCACAGCATCAATTTTTCCTTCCATCTGCTCGTACATTTCAGGTGCAGTCGTCAGGTAGTGAGACAGATAGTTATCAGGATTATCAAACTGGTTGGCCCACCAGTAGTTCGGATCACTCAGGCCGATTTTTCTTCCGACTTTAAAGAAGTGTCTTTCATCTGAGTAAGCAACTGCTTCTGTCTCGACAATTTCAGCGCCATAAAGCTTAAGCACTTTATGTTTTTCAATCGCCATCCCTTTCGGCATGACGACGATCACTTTGTGTCCGAGTGCCTGACCAACCATCGCGAGACCGATTCCGGTGTTACCCGCGGTTCCTTCAACGATTGTCATTCCCGGTTTGAGAACTCCCTTCGCAATTGCTTCCACCACCATGTGAAGTGCTGGACGATCCTTGATGGTTCCACCCGGATTGAGATTTTCACATTTCATGAAAATATCGCAGCCAGCGATCCGGCTTAAAGACTGGATCTTGATCAGCGGGGTATTCCCGATGGCCTGAAGAAGTCCTGTACTTTTGAGCTTCGAACGGAGATCCATTTCAATTCCTTAATTTTTGCGGTAGGTTTTTACCAAGGTTTTATACTAGAAAAGGTCCCCAATGTCTCTAAAACTCGCCCAGTATTTCCACACAGATAGGTTCAAAACGGCCACTATTGTCATGAATGTGAACGAAGTGCGGGCCTCGGTGGATGAACTCATCTGTCTGATCTACCCGCAAAGGGGTTGCCGGGGAAATCTGACGGAAGAAGACCTCAATCAATCCGTCCTGAATCTCAAAAAGAGACTCGAAAGCTATTTATCATCAGTCGTGGTTCTGAATCCGAAGTTAAAAGGCAAAGAATCAGAAATCGCAGAAAATTTTCTGAACAAACTTCCGGAAATTGCCCGCATGGCCGACACCGATGTGGAAGCGGCCTTCAGCGGAGATCCTGCGGCCTACTCAAAAGAAGAAATCATCATCACCTATCCCGGCTTTTACGCGATCTGCGTTTATCGCCTGGCCCATGTCCTTCATAAATTCGATGTCCCTCTTCTTCCGCGTCTTATGAGCGAATATGCTCATGAGAAAACCGGAATCGATATTCATCCGGGTGCAGAGATTGGAGAAAGTTTCTTCATCGATCACGGAACCGGAGTAGTAATCGGCGAAACCAGCCACATCGGTAAGAATGTAAAAATTTATCAGGGTGTGACTTTGGGAGCGCTCTCGGTGAAAAAGAAACTTCAGTCAGTGAAACGTCACCCGACAATCGACAGCGATGTTGTGATTTACGCTAACTCAACCATTCTCGGCGGTGACACTGTCATCGGTCGCGGATCTGTGATCGGCGGAAATACCTGGATCACGGAAAGTGTTCCGGAAAACTCCATCGTCGGAAAAAAATAATGGAAATCGACGCTCAGAAAATCGCGAAGTGGCAGAAAGACGGGAAAGAATTCCGCTTTCTTGATGTCCGTCGTGACGATGAAAGAGAAACCGTTCATCTCGGAGGAGTTCACATCCCTCTGGACCAGCTGCAAACCCGTTACACTGAGCTTCCTCACGACAAATTGCCTCTTATTGTTTACTGCCATCACGGTGTGCGTTCTATTTATGCGACACAGTTCCTGAAAATGCATGGCTTTGACGCCCTGTCTCTGCGCGGTGGAATTGATCTCTGGTCACTTGAGATTGACCCGAATGTCCCTCGCTATTAGACTAGAAGGAAGGGGAATCCATTATGCTAAATAAAGTTCTGGGAATTACTTTTGTCGGTACCGCTATCATTCTCGCGATCGTTTTCGCTGCCGGAGTTCCGCTCAACTTCATCATGTAGTTTTTTGCGAACAAGCTTTCTTCTCTTCACGTTCAAATTGCATCATCCGCTGATCCAACGAAAAATCCGGTGAAACATTGTAAGTGTTCCCATCAACCTGAAAGGGAATCCCTTTCTCCGTATGCTTGTGCCCCAGAAGCTCGGCATTCAGGGCACGCACCAGATGAAGATTACAGGGAAGAATTTCTTTCTCCACTTTTCGTTTTCCGGATACGTAAGAGAGAGTCCTGGCATTGATCTCAAGAGTAAAAGCATGCTTAGAATCTTTCAGAGCGAAAGAATTCGCAAATACTCCCATCGAAATGATCAATGCCATTACGGTCATCATAAAATCAGAACAGCTTTTCTTTACGCTTCAGAAGATCAGCTGCTTTCCGTTTTTCCATGATGTTTTCCGGAGCGATTTCTTCCGGGCCATTCGGTGCCGCGAGAACTTCATTCAGAACTTTCACAAATTCTTTTTCTTCGTCTTCTTTCGTCAGATAGACTTCGGCATACCACACTTTTGTTCCCAGATTCTCAGGCGCATTTTTCATCGCGCGCTGAAATCTTTCTTTCGCTTTATCCATATCTCCGCCGGCAATTCCCGGAGCGAGCGCGTAGAAGCCGCCCATGTAGCGATCAACGGCACCATAAAAATAATCGGCCTTAAGCATTTCCACTTTCTTGATCATCGCAAGAATCTGACCTTTGTACTTGAGAGAAGACATGATTCCGTTCGCCTTCGCCCATTTTCCAAGGGCGGCAGCTGACCAGTAAAGAACGTCAATTTCTTTCAAAGTCAGAGTATCGATCGCTTTCGTAATGTCTTTCTCTTTTAATTTTTTAAAATCTTCATTAAGGGACATCCCTTCTTCACCGGACTTTTTCGCCTTCTCAAAAACTTTTAGTTTCTCGTCATCTTCAGACGTATAAACATCTCCCAGAAGAAAATATCCGCGAGTGAGATATGTGAGAGTTTCAAGATCTCTGGGAGTCGCTTCAAGCAATTTCACGGCAGCTTGCAGGCTTTCTTTGTTGTCTCTTTTTTTCCAGAGTTCCAGGGCCTCAGGTGTAATCCCGGCCGTAGCGTTCACAGACAAAAACAGGCAAACAAACAACAATTTCATAGTGACTCCTTAGATCAATTCAGATTAACGGAATCTTTATCTTGTACAAGGCATTGAGCATTGTAAGATAAGACTATGAACGGCCAGCTGAAAATCATGGTTCTGAACGCCCAGGATCTCTTTCTTTTCATGGATAAATGGGACGGGACGGCTGTCGATGCTCTGACTGAGATTAAGTGGAATCTCATGAGCTCCAGTCTCATCAATAACAAGTCCAAAGAAAAATGCCAGATGCTCGCACGCACGATCCTCGATTCGGAAGCGGATATCGTGATGGTCACAGAAGTCGGCGGTCCTGAATCTCTCGCCAATTTCTCGAAGTATTTACTCAATAACGAGTTCGAAGCTTTCAGTCTTCCTTCAAACTCCGACCGCGGAATTGATCTGGGCTATCTGGTCCGTCGCACGCTTCCCTACACACCCACTCTCCACTCCCATGTGAATTATGTCCTGCCGGATCCTGCGCGCAGATTTTCCCGCGACGTTCTCCGGATGGATCTGAAGATCGGTGACGAAACAAAACTTATTTTTCTTCTCGTTCACATCAAATCGAAACTCGATCTCCGGAAAAATGATTTCGAAGGCCGCACGCGCAGAGTGCTTGAAGTGAAGGGTCTCCTCGATATTTACCGATCGCTCGATAGTCTCGGCGTTCCGGTTCTGGTGGGAGGAGATTTCAACGGACATGCCGGTGAAAAAGACACTGAAGAAGAATTCCGACAGATCTATGAGACCACGGACCTGAAAGACATCGCCTTCCTGGCGGGGGTCCCGGATGACGAAAGGTTCAGCTACATTTATTTTAATCGCGGGGGAAACCGGTTTGTTCAACAGATCGATTACCTGTTTATTTCCGACAAGTACGCCCCCCTGGTTGACCCGGCCGGATGCCTTTTTCCGCGGTATAAGACCGTGGAAGGACTGGCCCTGCCGATTCCCAAACGCATGGAGCAAAAAAATATCCTCCCGTCCGACCACTACCCCTTTCTGGCCACCCTCAACCTGAAAAACTAACCGTACTCTGGCCTTTTTAAGCTCATGTGCTATTTTACCGAAAAGCTTAAAACACCAACTTTTTGAGAGGTTCCATTGGCCCACGATAAAAAAGACTCTAAAGACAAAATCCGCATCGACATTACTGATGGGTTCGCCGTTGAACGCGCACTCAAGAAGTTCAAGCGCCTTTGTGATGCTTATGGAATTGTGAAAGAGTATCGTGCCCGTGAGTTCTACCAGAAGCCATCAGTGAAAAAGATGGAGAAACTTGAGGCAGCTGAAAAGCGTCGCAAGAAATCATCTAAGCCACGTCATTCTAAAAAAATCTAGTTTCAATGAGAGCCCCTCGAAAGAGGGGCTTTTTTTTTATGCTGTGTGACCTCCGCCGCGGAGGTATTGGTGCAGCAATAAAAAAGGCCCCATCACTGGGGCCTTTTTTTATATAATCCATTCCTTAGTTATCAATCGTCCTTAAAATTTTCCATCCATAGTAAGTTGCCATCCGTGTTCCATCCCTAGTTTCCTCTCCATCCTTGAAGAGTTCCATCCATGGTCCTGCGCTCTCTTAGCGCATTTTCAACTTAAGCTTTTTCGCATTCATTGCCGCAAGCATCGACTTCAGCTGATTCTCTTTAGCCTTCGATGGCATTTGAGAACGAAGATCAAGCTTGATGGCATCATCCTGAGCCTCTTCAAGTTGAGCTGATTTAGCGAGAAGTTGTGATGAAGGCATGATGCTTCCGAAGTTCACAAGTTTTGATACATCAGCTACGACCGCAATTCCGTTTTGTCCTGGCTGAAGTCCTGTGAAAACTCCCGCAGTCGCCACAACATCTCCTTGTTGTACGATTGGGAAGAAGTTTAATCCTGGAAGTGTTTGTCCGATGGTATCGAATGCGCTGATAGGAACAGCGACACCGATAGCAGTCACACCCTGGCCGAGTGTTAAGTACACTCTTGCACCACCACCAATTTTAATGGCGATAGTCGGGTTGTTCGCGATAAGCGGAATCATGTTACCGTTTGGCAAAACCGCCTGAGAGACGTTGATGTCAGCAACAGCAGACATGTTTACGTTAATCTTGATCTGCGACTGGCCGGCGAGACCTGAAGTAAGTTCAAGAGAACCGATCGGAGTCTGACCGCGTGGGTGAATAATAGGAAGAGAGATAGAAGCAAAACTCATGGCGCCGAGATTGATGTTGGCCGCAAAGGACATCATCGTGTCGTTACCAACCTGAGACGTAGAAACCTGAATACCAGAGAGAACGTTAGATCCTGCTCCACCGCAACTGACGAGAAACATCAGCATCACAGTGGTGATAATACCAGACAGAGTTTTTTTCATGGAAATCCTGGGAAGAGACTTAGTCTCTTTTTCTGATCACTCTTCTGCTTTCAACAAACGTCCAGCATGAATTATACGTGCAGCCACAGAAGTGAGATCAATTCGATGCGTCATTCTAGCAACTCCAGAATTATTTGCAACCAATTTGTTGAGTGGACAAATCAATTGCTGTCAAGGCATCCTCCTAAGTCTATGAAGTCTTTCACTTTTTATTTCGATTATCTTTCTCCCTTTTCTTACTATGCCCACATTCGTTTGCAGAAGATGAGACAGGATATTTCGATAACTTATCGTCCCGTGGCCTTGGGATCACTTCTCAATCATTGGGGAATTAAGGGTCCGGGAGAAGTGCAACCGAAGAGAGAATTTCTTTTAAAGCAGTGCCTGCGCTATTCAAAAAAACACAACATCCCTTTTACGACTCCGAAAACGCATCCGTTTAATTCCCTCTACGCTCTTCGCCTCTCACTCACTGGTGTGGCAGGAATACATCAGGAGAAAGTGATCGACACTCTCTGGAAGGCCGGATGGGAAACTCGAATTGATATGGGTGAGCCGGATGAACTTTTGCGCGTCCTGAGAGAAGCGGGACTTCCTGCTGACGAACTTTATGAAAAGAGTTTTGAAAAGACTGCCAAAGTAGAGTTTAAGAAAAATATTGAAGAAGCAGTCAACGCCGGTGCTTTCGGAGTTCCGAGTTTTGTGGCAGGTGATGAACTCTTCTGGGGAAATGATTCACTTGAAGATCTTTTCAGCTTCCTCGACAATAAAGACATGCTTGACCGTGAAAAACTGAACATGCTTCTCGCTTCAACTCCGCGGGCAGCCTCTCAGCAGATCCCATGATGAAAACAAGGCTGCACGGCCTTCTCTTCGCTATTGCTGGTGCAGCTGTCTGGACCTTCGCTCTCCTCTACTCGCAGAACAATCTCCTTCAGAATAAAAACTGGCTTCCCCTTCACGCAAGTTCTGTCGCTGTCAGTACAGATGGTTTTGAGCAGTTAATTTCCCGAAGTGCTCTCGCCTCTTTCCGGCTTAACTCCGGATATTTTGGACTTCGTTATCAGTTAATTTCAAGAAGCGACTACTCTGTTCAGGAGATTTCTGCAGAAGGAAGAATGAGTGAGCTGACCATGGTCACTCTGGGGATTGTCACTCAGGAAGGTGCGACCAAAGTCCGCTTCAGTTCTAACCCCACTCTTCCCTCGCTTTTTTATACGACAGACAAAAATGAAAGAATGCTGAACTCTGTTGTTATCCCCGATAAAATCCCCAAGGGAGCCGCCACTTTTCGTCTGAAAAAAGAAGGCCAATCAATCCGCGTCTTCGCAGGAGAAAAAGAGATCTATCATGCTCCCGCAAACTTCACGTCCGGAAAGATTTTCGTCGATGTCTACGAAGGTGTGGTGGAGAAAGTTGAAGTCAATTCCGAGAACCTCTCCTTTAAGCATAAGTTAGAATTCTTTCCTTTTTTCTGGCCACTTGCCCTCGTTCTCTGTGCCCTGGGGTTTTATTCCCGGAAAAGCACACTTCTGATTCTGATCCTCGGCGTTCTCTGGTCAATTTACGATTACACCTATTACTCAAAAAAATTCGTGCGCTTTCAGGCATCGGAGATGAATTTTGAATCCTTCAAATCTCCTGTCAATGTTGAGGGATTCCGGGGAATGATCTTCGAGAGATGGTTCCGTCTGGCCGGAGGAGATCTCGCTCTTCTCGACAGGATCAGGAAAGAAAAGTTTTATCTGAGGAGCTTTGCTCCTTTCCGGAAATGCGAACAGTCTGGTTGCCGGAAGCTCATTCCCTATCAGTACCAGCAACTCGCAGGTAGCGAGGAAAAAATAAAAATCCTCATGATCGGAGGATCGCTCATTGGTGGCTGGGGAACAATCCAGATCAATGATTATTATCCTTTCTATATTCAGCGCTTTTTGAAAGAGAATCTGAAAAAAGAAACTGAGATCGTTACTCTGAGCGGCTTCGTGCCGACAGCCTTGAGATTTAAACGTGACGATTTCCGGAGAATTCTTTCGATCTACAAACCGCATGTGATCGTTCTGGAGTTTCAGACGGCCATGATTGACCTGCCACTTCTGATGGCCACCATGGCCACGAGGAAAGAAGGAATGAAGGTCTTTGCTGTCTTAGCACCTCAGGAACTGTCCCACTCCAGATTCGAGCTTCCGGAAGATCAAAACATCATTCCCATTATCAGGAAATCCGGGGTCACCATCATCGATTCGAATAAGTTCTTCCATCTCCCGGAAAACTATCTGAAGAAGGTCCTTTTCATAGACAATTATCACCTGAATAAGGATGGCCATGAAGAAATGGGCCGATTCCTTGGCGAACAAATGCTTTCGGACTTGAAGACCTTTTAAGTTTGCCGGACAATAGAAGAACTAAATAAAAAAACCCGACTACTCTGCTCACAGGATATATGGCCAAGAATACAAAAATCGAACTCCTTACTGAACATCTGATCCGGATCATTTCCGAGACGAACGGAATTTCCCTGAACGATACTCTTGAACTCGCTGTGATGGGTGAATTCCAGGACGATCATCCGATGATCAAAAAATCGCTCACAGAATTCAGAAAACTCGTTTCTGATTTCCAGTCTGATGAAGTGGAAATTAAAACTCTTCTCTCGCATCCGGTGTCGAGTGCTCTCTTTCATTTTTTCAGAAAATTTCCTAAGCCTTACATTGAAGAGCATATCCATCTCACAGGATCACTCACGGCTGATTTCATTCATCCGCATCTCATGCCTCTTCTTGAAGGATCGCATAAGCAGATTTATTTCGACATTATCAATAAGGTGTATGGCGAAGGCACTGCTGAAAAAGTGAAGACAGTTGAAGACGTCGATAATCTTATCCGCCTGAAGGAAGATGAGTTTTTCGATCGCTACCTGAAAATCCTTCTTCTTCCGAAACTCATTCTCACAGATCGTGAAACGCATAAGAAAGCCGCTTACCATATGGCAAGCGAGCTCTATCACAAATACAACGTCGGTATGCTTCGCCTGAAATTCACTCTCTCGCGCGCAAACCAGAGTGCGGATGAGCAGATTCCTGGTCTCGAGAACCTGAAAGAAGAAGACGTTGTCGTGGGCCTTTACGAAGGCTTCATGGAATTCAAAAAACGCGTTCCGGAATTTAATTTTGTTCTCTCACCGTGTTTCCGGAAAGAGCCGAACTTTTACGATGCCGCTCATTTCTCTTCTAAGAAAGAACACTTCCTCTATCAGGTTGATAAGATTGTTGAGATGCTCGATAAACATCCTTACCTTCGCGACTACCTGAAAGAAGTTGATACTGTTGGATCAGAGAAAGATCTATACCGCAAAGGTCACTTCGCGGAAATGCAGCAGGGATTCAGAAAGCTTCACTTTAAAGGTTTTGCTATCCGTTCCCACCACGGTGAAACATGGCACACACTGAAAAAAGGTGTTCAGGCCGTCGATAACGCTCTCAACATCTGGCACATCGACACACTCGAGCATGGACTCTCTCTCGGGATTAATCCGAACTTTTACTTCCACTCTCTTTTCCTTCGTCTTGCGATGGAGAACGAGCGTGGTCATGGAGTAAAAGAGGGATCATCAGACTGGAAAGAGCTGATGGACATGGACTGGCGTGAATACGAAAATGTCCGCGAGAAACTCTTTAAAGGTGAACGCCTGACTCAGGAAGAACTCCGTGAGTTCGTGAAGGTGAAATTCCACACTGCCCGCGAAGTAGAGCACTATCAGCATGACGTTCTGAACAGAATGATCAATAAGGGTGTGGGCCTCATTGCTCTCCCAAGTTCCAACAATAAGCTCACGAATTCTTTCCGGGATTATAAAGATCATCCGTTCTCATGGTGGGAAAAGAAAAACCTGAAGCTTGGTGTAGGAACAGATAACTACATCACTCTCAACACGAATTACATTCAGGAACTCCTGATTCTTCTCTTCACGGATCCGGACAACCTGAAAATTACGAAGCTCCTGATGGTTGCGACTGGTGAAACCAGACGACCATTCCTCTCGCAGCTTCTCTGGAAAATGCGTGGCTAATTTAAGACTCATCTCTCTCAGCACCGGCACTCCCCCCGAGCGCTTCACGCAGGAAGAGATGATCAGTCTTCTCGGAATTACTGATGAAAAACGCCTGCGCTTTTTCCGTCACCCTCATGTGAAGACCCGTCATTTTGTTTTTACCGGAGGAAAACTTCGCGAAGAAACACTGGCCGAGCAAAGAGAGAAATTTCTCACCCACGCTCCCGAACTCACATCAGAAGTTATTACGCGTGCCCTGAAGTCTGCTGGTCTCAAAACTTCTGATCTCGGTTGCCTGGTCGCCGTGACTTCATCCGGTTATTTTACGCCGGGACTCTCCGTTCACCTCACCTCGCACATGAAACTCCCGAAGAATCTTCATCGACTTGATATCGCGGGAATGGGTTGTCATGCTGGCCTCAACGGTCTTCAGGCCGCCGGTAACTGGTGTCTCGCGAATCCCGGAAAATATGCAGCTCTGGTTTGTACGGAAATCAGTTCCAGTATTTATAATCTCGATACTTCGGATAACAACGCTCTCGTGAACAGCCTCTTCGGTGACGGCATCGCTGTCCTTCTTCTTTGTGCTGATGACAAAAAAGAGAAGGGAAAAATTCTCGGATTCAGTAGTTTCCTGATTCCGGAGACGGAAGATCATCTCCGGTACGAATGGTTATCAGACAGAAATCTGTACGGCTTTCAGGTTCATAAAATGACTCCTGAAATTATCGGATCATCCGTTAAGGGACCGCTGACTGCGTTTCTTAAACATCACTCACTCGAACTTTCCGATATCAAAGAATGGATTCTCCACGGAGGTGGCGAGGCCATCCTCTCCTCCATTCAGTCTCATCTCAAGCTTTCTGATGAATCCTTGCGCTACAGCCGTTCAGTCCTCAGTGACTTTGGAAATGTCGCAAGCGGGAGTTTTCTCTTCAGCTTTGAGAGATTGTTGAACGAGAAGAAACTTCAAAGTGGCGATCACGTCATCTTCATGGCGATGGGCCCGGGTCTCTCTCTGGAACTCGCTTTAATGAAGTGGCAGTGATGTTACAGGAATTCACTCTCACGCTTAAGCGTCCGGAACGGGGAAACTCTTACGACGGAGAGACAGCACGGGAGATCAATACTTTTCTCAAAAATATTCCTGCGACTGCTAATAAACTCATCATCCGTGCCGAAGGGAAAAATTTCTGCACCGGAGCTGATCTCAACTGGATGTCCCGCGGTCCCTCTCTTTCTCTCCAGGAAAATATCAACGAAATGAACGACATCTATCAGATGTATGAAGCCTTTCTCTCACTCACCGTACCTGTTGTGGCCATCATCCAGGGTAAAGTCCGCGGCGGTGGTCTGGGTCTCGTAGCGGTCTCGGATTATGCCATTGCTACAGAAGAAGCTGATTTCTTTCTCCCTGAGAAAAGTCTCGGACTCGTCCCCGGCATTATCGAACCCATTCTCCTTCGTAAAGTCGGAAAATCTGGTGTCGATAGACTGGAAGCTTCACCGGTCAATCCTCAGGAAGCAATAAGAATGAATCTCATTCAGAAGATCGGATCTTATGATGAATCACTCCTTTTAAAGAGAAGCTGGAAAAAAGATGAGGCCCTCCTTCAGGAGATGAAGACTCAGCTTTCACTCTCAGCAGAAAAAAGAATGTCGTTTAAGTTTTCCGGAAGCAGGAAATAACTTCACTCACGTGTTCGAAATCCGTTTCATGGTAATCCAGAATAAAAAACCCCGCCCCGAGAGCTTCATATTTCTTAAGTACCGAAGCGACTTCCTGGTAACTTCCCACGATAAACGGGGCCGGTGATAAAAAACTCTCCAGAGGTTTGAGATAGAATTCGTAGTCATCCGGATTTCTGGCGCTGTAATCTTTTAAGAACCGGTTCCATGGTGTCAGATCATTTCCCATGCTCATTTCATGCATTCTTTTTCCGAACTCATCCTCAGGAAAAATTTCTGCGACGGCTTTTCTCGCTTCTTCTGTGGTTTTTCTGGCGCAGATACCAGCAAGGAAACCACTTCGTGGCGGAAGAGTTTTGATATCACTAAGCGGACGAAGAGAACGCACAAACCAGGTATCTGAAAAATCTTTCAATT
Organism: Bdellovibrionota bacterium; assembly: GCA_040387275.1. Taxonomy (GTDB): domain Bacteria; phylum Bdellovibrionota; class Bacteriovoracia; order Bacteriovoracales; family Bacteriovoracaceae; genus Peredibacter. The sequence continues at coordinate 270,051 of JAZKDZ010000002.1, forward strand.
CCTCGTAGAGATTCCCGGAAATAAAATACTGGATATCACCTTTTACCGGTGAACCAAGTTCTACCCCATTCATCGGATAATATTCACCCTTGTGATAAACAGGTTTGGATGACTGAACGAGAGCACGCAAGGCGAGTGTGAAATCAAGTAAGCGAGCCGTTCTTTCCGTGGAGGAAGCTTCATCGTTCAGTGCCTTATGTTCACGGAAAAATGATCCGGGAATCAGGTTAACGGCGAGCTTATTCGGATAAAGCTGGGAAAGAGTTCCAAGATTTTTTGCTATGACCATGGGATGCTGGTGGGCAGGATTTACAGCAAATAACGGCGAGAGTTCAGGTGTTCCTTCCATCGTGGACTGACCGAGGATAAAAGGATCAAGCCTTTTTGTTCCGACCGTAAAAAGTGTGTGCTCAAATTTTCCCGATACTGCCTCTTTCCGGATTCTTTCGCGATCAGTGGCAGGAGAGGAGCTTTCTCTTCTGTCCCGGGGAGGAAAGGCATTCAGGAAAAATGTTTCACGCTTCACGCTTTTCTCATTTTTTTAAAGCGACCATTTTGCGGCAACTCTGTACCGATAGTTATCTTCTGCGGATGCATATGGGGTGGCACGGATGCTCCCAGAAAATCTTTTAGCTTTTTCCTCATTTCTGTCTCGCTAACTTCCGGATCGATAAATATTTCAGCATGAAGGATGGTTCCCGCAAATTCATCCTTTTCGGCCCGGACTATGACGTCCAGAATGCCACTGACCTTCATCAGAAACTCTTCCACTTCTGAGGGAAAGAATTTTCTTCCGGCGATATTGAGTAATTCCCCTTCTCTCCCCGGAACTGAAAGTTGTTTTCCCTTTTCGCGGACTTCATCATGGGTCATGAACCAACCGTCAGAAGTAATTTGGGAATCAAAATTGAGATATGCCACAAGCGGAGTCAGAGAAGAAATTTCGAGAAGTCCGTTTTTGATTCGTCCGGGATTATGCTTCTCATCAAGGTGGAAATAAACAGGATCATCTGTGAAAAGCGTTTTCTGAATGCCGATCTCCGACATCCCGTAAGTCTGAAGAAGACTGACTTCACTCCACTTCTCTTTAATATGAGAAAGAACGGATGCTTGTGCCGGCTCAGAACCAAAAGCTATTTTCAGAAGCTTCTCCGGTTTCTCTGTACGGAAGACTCCTGAAAGCATCATAAGATTCAGAAAAGTCGGAGTCGTCTGGAAATAATCCACACTCTGTGACTTAAGTGTTTGTGCGACCAGAGCGGGAGAAATTTTTCCGGAAACAAAAGCGACACTTGCCCGATGAGAATAAGCTTCGAGAATTGTCTCCACACCAGCAATGGAATCTGCCGGAGAGAAAAAGAATGTCCGCTCAAAATGTTTTCCGATGAGTTTATATTTGCGGAAAAAAAGTTCCGGATCATGCAGGACGAGTTTGAATTTTCCGCTACTGCCGGAAGTTCTGACAAGGAAGCGTCCTGACTTATTCTCCAGGCCTTTTCTTATAAGAGAATGAAAAGTCTTCGCTTCCCCTTCCGGAAGTTCAGACGCCATTCCCCAGGGAAGGAAATCTGTTTGTGAGAGTTGTTTCAGCTGAGCACGAAATTCAGCATCTTTAAAATCCCAGGATGGGACCATCAACACTGTGTGACCACCTTCAATGAGGGAAAGAAATCTCACGACCGTATTGATATTCCGGTCAGCTTCCAGAAGTACCGGCTTGGGTTTTCCCAGTCGTTGGATCAGATCATTTTTTTTCTTATCCAGTTCCGGATAAGTAAGAGATTCTGAATCGGAGACCAGGAATGTATCAGTCATTCCGGACCTTGCGGAGGAGGAAATCAGAAATGCCCTGAACACTCCGGAAAGGAGATTCAGAATTATTCAGAACGTCTTCAGTTGTGATTTTTACTTTAAGCCCGGTAGCCTTTTTTATTTCGTCTTCCAGGATGAAAACAAAAGTAATGAGATTCAGGGAATCAAGAATTGCTCCCGGAACATCGAACATAGGAAGTTCCGGAGAGGGAGTGGCCTCAAATCCCGGTATTTCATTATTCGCGCGCTGAAATGAAGCTGCGATAATCTTTGTGACAATCTCGTTATGATTCATACTTAAATCTTAAAATAGATCGGTAAATCCATCACCTTGTGTTTTGTTAAAAGATTGTGGTCAAGAGCGTAAAACAGGAGAAAAAGAAACGCGAGCGAAAGAATGCTTTTTACCCAGAGCGGGTAACTCAGGATGAAGTCGACATCTTTTTTTACTTCCTGGAGAATCTCATAGATCAGGAGTAAAACCAGAGTCACAATGACTGCGAAATCAAAATGACGGAGGAAAATCGGTCCAAGATCCAGAGAAGTAACAGGACTCAGTTTCAAATAAATCAGATTCGATAATATACCGTTTCCAATCATCAGGATGATAGCAAGAACAACTCCCCACCATTTGGGAAACTTCCGCCCTTCTGACCAGTTGTAAAAGACAATCATCGCACCGTTAAAAAGTCCGAACAACACGTGCTGGAAACCGACCCCATGCCAGATTCCCATCAGGATAAAAGACCCAAAGATGATGAAGTCACGTGGGATGGTCCTTCCCCAATTAAGCATAAGCGGGATTGTCACGTTATTGCGAAACCAGGTTCCGACAGTGATATTCCATCTCAGCCAGAAATCAACCGGTGAACGGGAGAAAAGTATCGGACGAAAATTGATACTGGCATGAATGCCGAGAATTCTCGCTCCACCCCTTCCGATATCGGCTAGTCCCGATAGTTCCAGATAAACTTTCCACGTACTGATAAGCCCGAGTGGAATAAAGAGGGCCCAGTGATTCACACGCTCAACTGTAGCCGCGGCAAATGCCGTGACAGTACTCCAGAGAATGATAATTTTAATAAATCCCGTTCCCATGATGAGAATGCCATCCACCAGATTCACCAGCTGAAAGCGATTCTCTTTTCTGAGTTCTCCGATAAACTTCGTGGCCCTTTCAATCGGTCCGCCCATGAGAAAAAGAAAGAACTGAGAAAACAGCATGTACTCAACCCAACTGTATTCTTCGCGGTCCTGATTGCGCCAGCGTTCCAGGACTTGCCCCATGATAATAAATAGAATGAAACTTGTTCCGTAAGGCGGGATGAATTCCCAGTCAAAGACACTTCCTTTTCTGAGAATAAGAAAAACAGCGATATCAAAAATCAAAAGCCCCTGAAAAATTCTGTCGGTAGCTTTCTTCTGAACGAAAAAATTTATATTACTGAGAACAAAAAAGAGTAAGGCCCATTCCGGTTTCCAGGATGCCATCCAGGTGAAACTCATTGCCAGAAGCCACCAGTTGCGAAACTTGTGAGGCAGGGCCAGGGCGATGGTCGCCCCTGCTAACAGAAAGAAAATGAAATCCACCGACACGTAAGTCATGACTAATTTAAACATGAAGCGGGAAAAAAAACCAATCCGGACAGCATTCGTCAGGTAATTAAATTCCTAGTGAGAGTGAATCGCCCAAAGTAAAATTTAGCCATGAATCCTGCTGTCTACCTACGTCTCATCCTTGCCTGGATGGCCGCTCTTCCGGCATTAGTCATGCCGTACACCTTGCGGATGGGTTACATCAATTTCCTCTCCCTCATGATTCATCTGCCGCTCAAAACTTTCGGTAAGATCGCTCACTATCTTTTGAAGGAACTGAACATCCGTCCGCGCCAGGCGAAAGTAGAAAAAACCCCCATCACACTTCCTCCTGTGACGGAAATGAAAGACAAGGTCTGCATCCTTTATTCCGGCGGATCTGACTCCACTTGTGTGGCCGCTCTGGCGACAAGAAGTTTCCGCGAGATTGATCTTCTGACTTTCTCAGAAGAGGCAACGAGAAAATCTCCCCTTCCGACAAAAAACACTGAGCTCCTGAAGGCCCGTTATCCCGGAACAAAATTTCAATCCTTTCATTACGACATTGATGATAAGGTCCGGTTTCTTTCTTACGAACAATATATTCCCGGATTAAAAAAACACGGTCTCCTGGTTCTTGCAACTTGTGCGTATAGTTCTCTTTCGTGGCATTTAAGAACCATCGAACATTGTCTCAAGAATAATATCCAGGATGTTCAGGACGGGCAGACACGCGAGCTCATGCATTTTCCCGGTCACATGGATGAAGTCCTCGAAGAGTTCCGGAAAATGTATGCCTCATACGGAATCCGCTACACTAATCCCGTGAGAGAGTGGCCCGTACCGGCCGATCAGCAATTTATTGATCAGGTCATTGTAAACTCCCATGCATCGGAATTCTTTTTAGGAGATGCTGATAAGAACGGGAGAAAGACAACAGGACAGTTTCTTTTTGATGAAGGAATTTTTCCTAGCCCTAACGTCAAAGGCAGCCGCTGGGATTTTCTGAACCAGCACGAGTGCTACCCCTTTGCTCTCTACAATATTCTCACCTTCTGGAACTTTCTTTCCTTCGAACCTTATCCGGTATATTGCCAGCGCGTGCGTGCACTCGTGGCCGATAAAATTGAAACCGCGAAAAAAGTTTATCTCGGATGAAATATTTTCTGAAAGGTGCACTCTTCATTCTCCTCGCACTTCTCACGGCCGAAGGTATTCTCCGGATCCAGGAACAGCTCCTGGAAACTTCCGAAAAATATAAGTCTCTCGTGATGCGGAAATATGTGAATCACATTTTCTGGGTCATGGTGAATCCGGCAAAAGTCGATTTTTTCCAGCCACCCAATATCACATTCACGAATACTAATTTTCAGAGTGACGAGCGCCTGCAGGATATCTTTGAGAAAACCCTGGGACCCGTGGGTACTTCCGAAATGGTGACAGATGTGCTGGTCCCTGACTCTCAGGAAAAATTCCGCACCAGCCTTAACAACGCCGGCTTTCGTGGCATCGAGAGAAATGAAGTCAAAGCGAAGGGTACCAAAAGAGTTTTTGTTCTCGGAAGCTATCACGCCTTCGGCGTGGGTGTGAATGACACTGAGACATATGCGGCCAGACTCGAAGAAGACCTGGGCCCATCGGTAGAAGTCTGGAACGCCGGAAGAATGTCTTCATCGGCCATCGTGGGTCTGGCCCACCTGAAAAATAATATTCTGAAGCGCTCCCCTGATCTCGTGATTCTTGATTATGGTTTTGTGGATGCAACCATGGTGGATGAGAGCTCTGAAAATATTGTAGATCAGGAAAGAAACCGCGCTTTTTACCTCGGGCCTTTTGAATCCTCTTATCTCCTTCATCAGTTCAGGTATAAAATCCTCAATCCTGAGCCTGGCTCAGTGAAGGGATTTACAAATGTTATGAATGAGATGATCAGGATCCTTAACTTAAATAAAATCCCGGTCGTTGTCGTGAGACAGAATTATCACTTTAACATATTTGATCCCTGGTTTTCTCAAGCGGAGAAAAGTGGAATTCCTGTTGTCCGCGTGGGACAGGCGTTTGCGAAAAATGTTCCCTCGCAGGAAGACTGGGAGAAAACCCATTGGCTTGATGATGTTCCCCGTGAATGGAGAAGAAAAATCCCTCTTTTCCGTTTTGCCCCTTACTACAAGAATCCATTTCACCTGAGTGCGGCCGGACACAAGGCCCTCGCTGATGAAATTAAGTACGTCATCCAGGAGAAAGGATTATTGAAATGAAAAAAATCTTCCGCTCCCCGCCCTTTTTCGCATTGGTCTTTTTTATCGCTCTCGAATTGGTTTCCACCCTGATTCTCTCAGGCATGGGAAATTCCCTCGATAAGACCAGAAAGATTGTCCTCCCTGATGAATCTCTGGGATGGAGACAGGCCTGGAATCTCAATACAACTTTTCTGGATAAGACGTTCACAACAGATGCCAAGGGATTCAGGAAAAATGAATCTCTGGAAAATGCTCCCCGAATTCTTTTTCTTGGCCCTTCATCGACGGCAGGATGGGGAGTTCATGATCACGAAACTTATCCCGCTCTCATGGGAAAAAACTTTTTCGTTCAGAACGCGGGCCAGATCGGATACTCAAGCTATCAGGGGATGAAACTTTTTGAAAATGAGCTCGCCTCGGAAAAATATGATGTCGTGGTCATTGCTTACGGGATTAATGATGTAGACATGCACCGGTTCTATTTTCAGAGTCCTCTGACCGATGCTGAAGAACTCCGGGAGCAGAAAGAAATTCCGAAAGTCAGCTTTCAGAAAATGATCAATCACTCATCACTTCTGGGAGTCATGCAGAAGCTCGCCTTTAAACTCATCTCTCTCACCGGGAAGGGAAAGCTCCCCCATGAGGACATGCAGAAGCTTATCCGGGTTAAAGAAGATGAGTTCCGGAAAAACTTCACGACGATGATCGATGAAATCCGGGTGACTGGTGCCATTCCGGTTATTCTCTCAACGGCCACTCATTTCAAAAAAAGTAACGACCCGGAAGTAACCTTCCAGCAGGATCTTGTGATCGGCAGAATGAAAAATTATTCCCGAATCCTGAAAGAACTCGCAGCAGAGAAGAAAGTCTCGCTCGCTCATCCGGATATCTGGCTGGTGGGGAACAGAGATGTGCTTTTCGTTGATCCTGTTCATTTTTCAGTAAGCGGCAATCAGTTGATCGCAACCGGACTTGGCGATATGATCGGTAGGATTGTGAATAAAGGGGCAGCAGATGGAAAATAAAGACCAGGAAAAAGAGATTCCTAAAACCATCTTCGGTTTCACGAAATTCATTGCCGGAGAAATCATCCGCCAGAAAAAATGGTGGCTCTGGCCCGTGTGGATCCTTCTGGCAGCGTTTGCTCTGGTTATTCTTCTGGGAGGAAGCTCCACTCTTCTCCCGGCAATCTACGTCGGTTTCTGATGAAAATCGCTGGTGGCATTTTTATAAGTCTCGTCCTCATCCTTCTCACGGCGGAAGGAATCCTCCGCGGACAGGAATTTCTCCTCACTTCTGATGAACGGAATGAACGCGAGGAACTGAGAAGCTTTCTTAATAATATTTTCAGTGAAGTCATTGTCCCGGGAAAAGACCATGTCCCCTTTTTCCATCCCCCTTATAAAAAATATTATAATTACGGGTATCAGGACGAAAAACGACTGGAGATGATTTTTAACGAAACCCTTGGCCCCCTCGGAAAATCTGTCCGGACAAACGATCCTTTGATGCCTCATTCAAAAGAGAAGTTCAAAGTCAGCCTCAATAAGCTCGGCTTCCGCGGGGAAAACCGCTCCCCTAAAAAATCTCCCGACACGAAACGCATCATTGTTCTCGGAAGCTATCAGGCCTGGGGCCTGGGTGTGAATGACAATGAGACTTATTCCGCACTTCTTGAAAATTATCTCAACCAAAACCCGGAACAAAAAAAATACGAAGTCTGGAACGGCGGAAGAATGACTTCTACTGCGATCATCGGGCTCGCGCATTTAAAGCACAATGTCCTGAAGTACCAACCTGATCTTGTGATTCTGGATTATGGTTTCGTGGACTCCATGATGCTTCTGGAAAATAAGACGGCACTCAATGAAAGCCCTTTCATTCAAAGAATTATTTCCTATTCATATCTTCTTCAGAAAATGCGGATGGCCTCAAGAGACATGGACAAGGCCGATCCTTTGCCGAACTTCCGTGGTGTCATGAATGAGATGATTTCTCTCCTCAGGCAAAATAATGTGGAAGTGATTCTTGTTCAGCAGAAATTTGAATCCACTCTTCCCGCTTATTTTCTGGAAGCAAGAAAAGAAGGAATTCCTGTCGTCACAGTCACAGACATCATGAATAAAGATGCTTACAAGAATCCCTTCCAGTTGAATACAACCGGTCATTCTCTTCTGGCGCTGGAACTGAAAAAATTAATTGAATAAAGGGACCCGGACGGGCCCCTTCTAAAAAAACGAAATTACTTAAGAGTTGCTGTAGCTTTTTCGCCACCGATGAGAACTGCTTCAGCTGTTCCACGGTAAGTGATCACTGCTGTACAGAATTTTCCGTTAGCACCGGCCACAGTGTTGTAATAAGCAGGCTTAGATGACTTGTGATCAACAATGACCTGAACGAATGTAGGAGCAGCAGTAGCACCTTCAACTGAACCGCAAAGCTCAGCAAGTGGACTCATCATTTCCTGAGATGTGCGAACATAATTGAATGATGTAATTTTAACGGAAGCTGCCATCGCAGATACAGAGACGAAAAGACAAACGACGCCCAGAATCTTCTTCATGAGAACTCCTTGAATTAGTACTTGGGAATAGTTTTTCAGTTTAAGAAGAGCTTGGCATGACGCGAAGCTATTTCATGAAGAGCTTGAGAAGCTTCTCCGCCGCTGTCGGGGCAGTAAGAGAATTATTTAAGAGTGCTGATTTGATTTTTTCAATTTCTGCAGGTGTTATCTTGTTATAGAAAAGTTGAGTAAGACCCTCGTGAACCAGAGTCATCATCCATTCTACGTTCTGATCTTTTCTTCTCGTCGCAATCTTGTCTTTGCCCGCCGCTAAGAATGACTCAATTGCTGATGTCACTTCCGGAAGTCCTGACTTCGTGATCGCTGAACATGAAAGAACTGAAGGAATGTATCCCGTATCGTGACGGAGAATTTCCAGTGCCTTCTGATAGTCGTGCTTGGCCTTCTGAATGACTTTCGAATTGTCACCGTCATCTTTGGTCACGACCACCATGTCGACCATCTCGAGAATCCCACGCTTAATTCCCTGAAGATCATCCCCTGCTCCTGGCTGGAGAAGCATGACGAAAATATCCACCATCTGAGCGACGGCCGTTTCTGATTGTCCTACACCGACAGTTTCCACCAGAACGTAATCAAAACCGAATGCTTCGCAGAGAAGAAGAGTCTCTCTTGTTCTGCGGGCAACACCTCCGAGAGTTTCTCCCGAAGGACTGGGACGGATGAAGGCCAGTGGATCAATGGCGAGTTCATTCATCCGTGTTTTATCACCAAGAATAGATCCTCCACTTACCTGCGAGGTGGGATCAACGGCGAGAACCGCAACCTTATTTCCTTGCGACGTGAGAAATTTTCCGAAGGCTTCAATGAACGTACTCTTCCCTACACCCGGAGTTCCGGAGATCCCGAGACGTTTTGAGTTTCCTGTTTCGGGAAGAAGTTTTGTGATGAGTTCCTGGGCAAGTTTCTGATGATCGGAATTGGTACTCTCAACTAAAGTGATCGCGCGTCCGAGGATCGTGCGGTCCTTATTCTTAAATCCGTCGAGATAATCCTGAAGCGTGAGTTTAGTTCTCAAGCATGCCCCAGTGTCTGATTGAGTTTTTTCACGAGATCGCGGGCGGCATCAGCAATGACTGTTCCCGGTCCGAAAATTCCGGCAACTCCCATTTGATAAAGCTTGTCGTAATCCTGAGGGGGAATCACTCCACCGACAGTCACAAGAATATCCGGACGATTGAGCTTCTTGAGCTCGGCTTTTAATTCCGGCACAAGTGTTAAGTGACCGGCAGCAAGGGAAGATACACCAATAATATGAACATCGTTTTCAACTGCCTGTCTTGCGGTCTCTTCCGGCGTCTGAAAAAGAGGACCAACATCCACATCAAAACCAAGGTCAGCAAACGCAGTCGAAATCACTTTCTGTCCGCGGTCGTGTCCATCCTGTCCCATCTTGGCGATGAGAATCCGCGGACGTCTTCCTTCGTTCTTCTGGAATTGTTCCATGAGAGATTGAATTTCTTTCACGTCGTATTTCCCCTCTTTGACTTCCTTGAGATAAACACCCTTGATCGTATGAATCTCGGCCTGATGACGACCGAAAACTTTTTCCATCGCTAAGCTCATTTCACCGACAGTGGCTTTCGCGCGGGCCGCTTCGACAGCGAGAGCAAGAAGATTTCCTTCTCCTGTTTCACAGGCCTTCGTCATCGCGGACAGGGCCTCATCCACTTTTTTCTGATCACGAATTTTACGAAGTTCATTGAGGCGCTTAATCTGAGCTTCACGCACTTCAGAGTTTTCCACCTGAAGGATATTCGGCACATCATCTTTCGCGCGACGATAAGTATTCACACCAATAATCGGCTGCACACCGGAATCAATTCTTCCTTGTGTGCGGGCAGCTGCCTCTTCAATGCGCATTTTCGGAATGCCCTTGGCAATTGCGGCACTCATGCCACCGAGGGATTCTACTTCCTCAATATGCGCCCACGCTTTCATCGCGAGTTCCTGAGTGAGTGTTTCCACGAAATATGAACCACCCCAAGGGTCAATCACATCACAGGTATCAGTTTCATTCTGAATAAAGAGCTGAGTATTTCTCGCAATCCGGGCCGAGAATTCACTCGGAAGAGCTAAAGCTTCATCAAGAGAGTTGGTATGGAGACTTTGCGTGTGACCGTGAGTCGCAGCGAGTGCCTCGATACATGTTCTGGTTACGTTATTGAAAACATCCTGAGCCGTAAGACTCCATCCGGAAGTTTGCGAATGCGTGCGAAGGGCAAGTGACTTATTATTTTTCGGCTTGAAGTCAGAGACGATCTTCGACCACAGAAGACGACCTGCTCTCATCTTCGCCACTTCCATGAAGTAATTCATCCCGATCGCCCAGAAGAAAGAAAGTCTTGGAGCGAAGTGATCGACATCAAGACCCGCCTTCACACCCGTGCGAAGATATTCCAGTCCGTCAGCGAGAGTATAGGCAAGTTCGAGATCCGCTGTCGCTCCCGCTTCCTGCATATGATAGCCGGAAATGGAAATCGAATTGAATTTCGGCATGTGTTTCGACGTATACGAAAAAATATCCGCGATGATTCTCATCGATGGCTTCGGCGGATAAATATAAGTATTTCTCACCATGAATTCTTTCAGGATGTCATTCTGAATGGTTCCGGTCAGAGCTTCAGGTTTCACACCCTGTTCTTCTCCGGCCACGATGAAGAGAGCGAGAATCGGAACAACAGCTCCGTTCATTGTCATCGAGACAGACATCTGATCAAGAGGGATTCCATTAAAAAGAATCCGCATATCGAGAATGGAATCAATCGCCACACCGGCCATGCCGACGTCCCCTCTTACGCGTGGATGATCGGAATCATAACCACGGTGGGTAGCGAGATCGAAAGCGATGGATAATCCCTTCTGACCTTTCGTGAGATTGTCGCGGTAAAAGCGGTTCGATTCTTCAGCAGTTGAAAATCCAGCGTACTGCCTGATCGTCCAGGGACGAACGGTATACATGGAAGCATAAGGTCCGCGGATAAATGGTGCGGAACCCGGAAGTGTTTTCGTGAGGGCCGTGAATTTCAAATCTCTTTCGGTATAAGCTGTCCGGAGTGGAATCCCTTCCGGCGCCATGAGCGTGATATCACCCGTCTCAGGTTTACCAGAGGATGCTTTCCACGAAATGTTTGCGAAATCGGGTTTATTCATTTTGTCCCCCAACGGCCGACGATGCCTGAGAGAACATCGAAAACATTTTGTCCCGCGAAGAGATTCGTGTAACCCGAAATCTCAACTTTTCCTGCGAGATATTTTTCTGAAGCGGTTGTCGGAATATCCGCAATGCCTTCGTACATATCATCGGAGCTCACGAGAACGATAAATTTTTCTTTCCGCGCACTCACATCTTTTTTTAATTCTTCTTTGTTGGCAGAGGCTTTCCCCGGATCAGTGACCTTGAGACCCAGGAGTTCAAAATAGTTTTTCACGAAATTGATTCGGGCATTGAGAGCTGCATAGTCCCCCATGATGGCGAGATACACATCCGGCTTCAATGGCGATGATTCCATCCGGAGACGAAGATCTTCAAACGCACGACCTGTGCGGAAGAAACGTGCCTTAGGAAGGGTATTCAGTTTCAACTGGTCTTTGGTATCGGGGAAATCATTCACACCAGCGAGAACATATTTTCTGGTGGAGAGATTTTTTTGTCTTTGTTCACGAACAGGAGTTGTTTCACGAAGAAAGAACTCCGAAACTTCATGCGGATTCATCGGAAGAAGTTTCTGCATGAGAGTCCATGCTTCTTTAGCATATTCTTCTGTGAGACTTTCCAGATGAAAAGATCCGTAACTCGCATCCTCCACTACCCCTAACATGCTCTCAAGCGAAAGAATGTGAGAGGAATTCCGGGCCATGCGGCGGGAACGCTCTTCATGTTCAGGATCAAGGTGATCAGTCTCAAGTTCAAACAGCACTTGATAACCGGATGACTGAACAAAATCACAGCCGGCAATAAATCCAGCGGCGACAGATGCATTATTTCTCAGCATGTTTGAGTAGCGCTCATAAAGCGTCCACTCGCGAAAGCTCGTTAGACCAGTGATATAAATATTTTTCTTCTCACCAAATTCAGAAACAATTTTCCCGGCAAGTAATCGGGCCGCTCTCACCTTCGCAACATTCTTGAAGAAATGCGAATCAAGGAAAACGCCGATATGAATGTCGCCTTCGGGAAGTTCCTGAGTGAGTGCGTGAGCAAGGGAAGCGAGTTCCTGGACATTATTTCCACCAGGGGCCGCAACTCCGCGACCGAGAATCATGTTCTCTTCATCGATCAGCCGGAAACTGGCCGTGATCGCCGGAATTTTCCGGTCGCCCAGAAGAACGGCAACAATGTCTTTCGTGTCTTTATGAGAATTGAGTAAACCTGAAATTTTTGACCAGTCAGCGTTCGAGAGAAAATCCTTTTCAAAGAAAAACAGGCGGACACCAGCTTCCAGATCATCCTGAAGCGCATGTTCGATGTCTTTCGGAATCCGGACATAAGTCTGGGCCGCTTTCTTCCACGACTCACGTGGCTTCAGCTGATGACTGACCGGAGTTTCGAGAGAAAGGACGGGCCAGGGGCCTTCGGCCGAGCGTTTAGTGCTCTTTCCTGCTACGTCTTCGATTTTGAGTTCAGTGCGGAGAGATTTTTCCCACTGATCCCGTTGGGTATTAAAATTTTGCTGGAAGAATTCTGTGAGGGAGTTCATGGAGTGATTCTATCATTTTATCCTTATTGAGTAAAAAACCATTGGGCGTTAAACTGCCCTTACACAGGGAAAAGACAGGGTGGAAAATTGAATTTAACGCTTTTAGTAGAAAACAATCCCAAGATTGAAAGCTTTTACCGGCTGAATCTCATGACATGGCTGGGACTGGAAACAACGGTTGCCCCTGACTCTGCCTCTGCTCTGAAGCTCCTCACGGCCCCTTCTTCCGGGATCAATCTTATCATTGCCCGCGCTCAAATCGGAAAAGAGCAGGCCGCCGCGGAAATCGTGAAATTTCTCCAGTCAAAAAATCTGAATATTCCCTTAATCGTGATCGGGCCTGGAAAAGAAGTTCCCGGAAGTTTCGCTCACATGAAAAATTCCCTCCAACTCAAGGCCATGATTCAGGGATCGGCCAAGGCTCTGGGAATTACCGCTCAATCCATGTCGACCATGGCGGTTCCGGACTTTTATCCTATTCCCGTTAGTTTTTTTACCTTTCTCAAGCGTTCCGTTTGCCCGGTTTATCTGAATGAGAAAGTGATTTTCGAAAAGAACAAAAACTTCTCGCAGGATGAGATTAAAAAGCTTGAGGCCAGCGGAACCAGTCATCTTTTCGTCGGAAAGATGGATCGCCTTGAGTTTGTGAATAATCTCACCTCAGAACTCATGGCCACTCTTCCAGATGAGGCCCTTTCTGCAGATGAACAGATGAGTGCGGCGGATTCCACTCTCATTCTTGCATCGAAAAAACTTCTTTCGATCGGAATTACAGAAGAGACTGTTGAACTCGCCAGAAAATCCATCGAGACGATGAAGCGGAATACGAAAACCAACATCAAGCTTTCCAAGCTTCTCGAACGACTTCTCGCCAACAAAACCAGCTATCTTTTTACTCATACCCAGCTTCTCTGTTACATCGGACTTCATATCGTTAAGAATATCGACTGGGGAAATGCCGAGCAGGAAGAGAAAATCTGCTTCATCTCATTTTTCCACGACATCGCTCTTGAGAGTGACGAGCATGGAAAGATCAAGACATCTCTTGAACTCAAAAAATCAAATTTCAATGAAATGGAAAGATCCCTCATCGAAAAACACGCGCAGGTTGCGGCCGAACTCGTTTCGAAATTCCCTCACGCTCCGATGGGAGCAGACCAGATCATCCGTCAGCACCATGGCTCACTCAATGGCGTGGGTTTTTCCGAGCATTTCGGAAATAACGTCTCACCAATGTCGATTGTGTTTATTGTCGCTGAGGAATTTACCAGAATTGTGCTGAAGTACGCTGACCAGGAACTGAACCGCACTCACATGATCCGTGAGCTCAAAGACGCTTTCCCCACTTCGCGGTTCCAGAAAGTCATCGAGCTCTTAAACACCATTACCTTCTAGGGTTCCTCTAGGGTTCCAGCATACTTGTGGCTGCAGCATGCGTTAAAAATCTAAGGAAATAGATGGAGAAATTAAAGACTGATAAATCGTGGTTTTGGGTAATGCTCACCATGAACTTGATTAGTATTTTCATCCTATATCTCAGGAGCAGTGGCGTACAAGCTATCTTGTTCGGCTTGAGCATGGGACCTACTGAACCAATCTTTATCATTGGGGTTCTATTACTCATTTCAATGATTGTCTCCATCTTCAAATGGAAAGTTTCAATTCTCGTTTTTCTTTTCAGTATGTCTTTCATGGTTTTAATTGAACATGACAGCAGGCAGGCCAGTACCCGGATTTTTTGTGAAACTCTCAGAGGAAATTCGATATGTGGACCGAGCTTTTATGGTGAAGGATGCACTATGCTTATAGAGCGATCAGGACCAAAAAATTTTGATATTCGTGACTGCAAGATTACTACAAAATAGTTTATTAGCAGCACCGCATAGCCACAAGTATGTTGGAACCAATTAAGCGTGCGCTACCAAGTAAGAAACCCAGGCGTCGCAGTTCTCGCCTTCCGTGTGCGGCTGGAAATCTCCATCGCCGCCGCCATCCTCATCATCGCCTTCCCAGTAAGCAGTCACTTTTGAGAAACCAGCTTCCATCATGATGTCTTTCACTTCCGGCATCATCCAGAAACGCCAGTCATAAGTGAAAACGTTTTTATGCATTTTCCCTTTCTTGTCCTTGAAGTGAATCGCAAACAGGCACTCATGCGTGATGGGATTGAATTTCTGGCATTCCCAGTAGTACGTGAGGTTCTTGAGATTTTTCTTATCAGTGACGAGCTTCTGAGACTCGGGGCCTCCGAAGATATCAACGAAAAAGAGACCTTCTTTATTAAGGGATTTTTTTACAGTCTTAAAGTACTTCAGGAGTTCTTTTCTTTCTTTGAAGAAGAAATAAGAAAAGTTAAAGGCACAGATGACATCCATCTTGGGAGTCTTCACCTTCATGACGTTTTCCAGAAGGTAGTGCATGCGTTTTTGCTCAGAAGATTTTAACTTCGAGAAGTGGCGCTCTTTTCCGATTTCAATAGGCTCAGGATCAAGATCAATACCGAAAGCTTCACAGTTTTTATCCTGCTCAACCCACTTGCATGAGATGGCACCGGTTCCGCAGAAATCCTCGCGCATGAGGAGCGGAGAACGTCGGAAGAAGCGTTTAAATTCATTGTGCATGAATTCCACTTCCACTTCAGGGTTCTGAACAGAGCGCTCGTAGTAATCGTATTTTTCTTTAACTGTTAACTTCAATGGAGACCCCGGAAAAAAAAGAAGCTCCCATTGCGGGAGCTTCTCATAGTGTAGCTTTTTGTTCAAAAAATCAAGGTTCAGGACTTATGGTTCATCATATCGTTGAGAATCATCATCGACTCTTCAATGACCGGGTCTTTCTTCAGAGTTTTTGAGAACTCTTC
Organism: Bdellovibrionota bacterium; assembly: GCA_040387275.1. Lineage (GTDB taxonomy): Bacteria > Bdellovibrionota > Bacteriovoracia > Bacteriovoracales > Bacteriovoracaceae > Peredibacter. The sequence goes on from JAZKDZ010000002.1 coordinate 285,822, forward strand.
GAATTTATCCATCTGAACTTTTTCTTTTGAGTTCGAGAGATCAACCACTTTCAGGTTCTTCGACTCTTCTTCTTTCTTGAAGAGATCCGTACGCTCGCGGACATCCTTACGCTCTTTCTCGAAGTCAGTAAGAACGAGTGAACGCTTCGTCTTCTCTCTCTGATCCTTGTACCACTTCATCGCGTCCAGGAGATGCTGGAACTTCTCGTTGTTCTTGATGCGTGATGTGCTGGCAGAGCGGAGGGACTTCACATCCCACTTCTGGTTCCAGCGCTCAAATTTCTTAGGAGCGACTTTCCCCCAAGGAATTGAGTACTCGAGGAATTTTTCGCCGGATTCAAGATGCGCGAACTGATCCGGAAGGATGATATCCGGAGTGACACCTTTATACTGAGTCGACTCTCCGTTCACACGGTAGAATTTCTGAATCGTGATTTTGAGAGCTCCCAAGGGAGAATAATCTTTCAGCATCGGAGGAAGGTAACCATCAAGATCCACAACCGCCTGAACAGTTCCTTTTCCGTGAGAGAACTCACCACCAACGATCACAGCACGGCCGTAATCCTGGAGAGCAGCTGCCACGATTTCCGAAGCAGAAGCTGAGAAGCGGTTAATAAGAACGATAACTGGCTTTTTGAAATCGATATTCGGATCAGTGTCTTCAAGAGTATCAACACTCTCTCCGCGCGCTTTCACCATGACGATCGGACCTTTCTCAATGAAAAGACCAGAAATCATGCGGGCATCTTCCAGAGCTCCCCCGCCGTTATTACGAAGATCGAGAATGAGGCCGTCAGCGCCGACTTTATTCAGGCGTTCGATTTCTTTTCTCGTATCATCCGTTACGTTTCTACCGGCGCGGTCATTAAAGTCGCGGTAAAACTTCGGCACGTTAATGTAACCGATTTTCTGCTTGAGCGGAGAAAGCTCAAGGAGTGTTCCTTTCACGTAAGACTCTTCAATCTCAACTGTGTCGCGAACGATAGGCACGACTTTGATGAGACCATTTGGCTTTTTGATTGTGAGGCGGACTTCCGTCCCTTTTTTTCCGCGGATGAGTTTTACGGCATCACGGAGAGACATATCGACGATATCAACCGGCTCTTCCGTACCCTGAGCAACTTTCAGGATAACGTCTTCTGCTTCCACTTCTTTTGTCTTCCATGAAGCAGAACCAGGAACGATACGCTCGACTTTGATGTAAGAGTTATCTTCGCGAAGAATCGCTCCGATCCCTTCAAGTTTCCCTGACATTTCGATATCAAAATCTTCTTTCTCGTCAGGAATGAGGTAACTCGTGTGCGGATCGAAAACTTTCGTGACTGAGTTGTAGAATTTATCGAGCTTATCGCCCTTCTTCTCATTCACGAGACGCGAGAAAAGTTTCTTGTATGACTTGAGGGCCTTCACACGAGCTTCTTTTTCAATTTCCGCTTCTGTGAGTTTTTTGTCAGTGACAGGCTTTTTCTTATTACCTTTCTCATCAGTCGCGAGACCATTCTGCTCTTCGCGCTGGTCGATGATACGGCTTTCCACTTCGAACTTCATCAGGCGTTCCCAATGAGCGAAGAGTTCTTTTTCGTTAGCAGAGAATTTTCTTTTCTTCGGATCCGTTTCGATTGTTTCTTTTTTCTTATAATCGAGCGGCTTCTCGAGAAGTTTTTCAACATGCTTCTCAATCTGACCGATGCGCTTATTCATGAGTTCAGAAGTCACATCAAGGATATCAAGACTTCCGTCGAGGAACATGTCGTCCATCTTCGTCTTGAATTTCTCAAGCACCTTCACATCGGCCGCGATCAGGAATTGTTTTCCGTAATCCACGCGCTCAAGGTAGGCCTTGAAAGCATTTGATGAGAGCTCATCATTCTGTTCAATTTTTTTCTCAGAGAGATGCATCTGGGTAAGAGCACCACCGAGAATATTTCCGATAATCTGTTCACGCTTGTAGCGTGGCTTAGAACTAATCAGACCTCCCATCACAGAGGGATCATCACTACGCGATTGTGGCTGAGCAACTGCCGCGGGAACGATAAGGGTAAGAGCTAACAATAGAACATGAGATTTCATGAAACTCCGATTTTTCATGGACTTTGAATTGGACTATTTTCTCAAGGAGAGGAGACCACTGCAATAGATTTCACTTAGAAACGTTTACTTAAGTCTTCGACGAAGGTGAGAATTTCCTGACTCTTCTTATCATCTTTCTCGCAAATTTCCTGTGACTCGCCTTTCATGATTAAACGAAGCGTTACTTTACAATCACCTTCCACTGCCGGAATTTCGTACTGGCACTTCAGGAAGCGGGAGGCAAAATCACGATCAAGCTTCTGAGCAACGCGACCATCAATTTTTCTGACGGTCTCTTCATCCTTCACTTTCTTCTTCAGGACATTGGTGAATGACGGGCTTCTTTCGAGGAGCCACGACTTATCTTTCCCTACTTCCTCAATGCTGAAGACAAGAGTTTCCTCGCGAAGATCAGAAGAATCTTCTTTCACGGGCTGCTCAGAATGCTGAGCAATGGCCGTCGTCATCAGGAGAAAAAAAGCAAATATCTTCATTGGGGGATTATCTCATAGGGTCTGATGACTTTCAAAGAAAAGCTTCATACACTTTCCCGTATGCTATACCCCATTCTGAAAGAGTTTTTATTCAGGCTTCCACCTGAAAAGGCCCACGATATTACCATACGGGTTGCCTCTCTTTCTCCGGCACTCGGCTCCCTTCTTGGCGTCCAGCATGATCCTCGTTTTGCCGTGAAAGTCGGAAATCTCACCTGGCCCTTCCCGGTAGGACTTGCCGCTGGCCTCGATAAAAATGCCGAAGCACTTCCGTTTTTCGAGAATCAGGGATTCGGCGCCGTGGAATGCGGAACCATTACGATGCGCCCTCAGGCCGGAAATGATCGGCCTCGCATGTGGCGATATCCGGATGAAAAAAGTTTAAGAAACGCGATGGGATTTCCCAATCAGGGACTTTCCGAGATCTGGCATCGCCTGCATGCCTTTGAGAGAAAATCTCCCCTCGGTGCCAATATCGGAAAAAATAAGGAATCAGGCCGCGAGGAAAGTATCGATGAACTCGCCCTCATGATGGCCTCACTCGAAGAAATGGTGGATTACTTTGTGATCAACGTTTCTTCTCCCAATACGCCTGGCCTTCGCGCGTTCCAGGAAAAATCCTACCTGAAGGAACTCTTCCGTGAACTCAATCTCGTGAGAAACGGCAAAGACCTCTATCTGAAAATCGCTCCTGACCTTGAAGAAGATAAAATCCGCGAACTCTGTGAGACGGCCCACGAGTGTCATCTCACCGGCCTCATTGCGACCAATACCACGATCATGCCTGACAAAGGCATCGGTGGAGTTTCCGGCGAACTCTTAAAAGTGCGCGCAAAAAAAGTACACTCTACAATTCTCGGTCTCAGAACAACTTTGGAATTAATCGGTGTTGGTGGCGTGAGTTCATTCGCGGATGTGCTTTCTTTCTGGGAGCAAGGCGGGAAAGTCATGCAGATCTACACATCCTACGTTTATCAGGGTCCGGGCATTCTTCGTCAGATGAAAAAAGACATGACGAAATTCCTGAACTTTATTCCGGAGAACACTCTCCAGGAATTCATGAATCTTCCCCTCGTAGACAGACAGTCGCGCATTCAGAATTTCAGAAAGCGTTAACCAGCGTAATTAAGTCTTGTGATGTTTTTTTCGATGTACTCGATGATCATCGTTGCGATGTCGAGTCCGGTGGATGTTTCAATTCCCTGAAGTCCCGGTGAAGAATTCACTTCAAGGACAAGTGGTCCACGACTTGAGCGGAGAAGATCCACACCCGCTACGTTAAGACCCAAAGCTTTCGCGGCATTCACGGCCATCGATGCTTCCTCTTCGGAAATCTCGACAGGCTTCGCCGTTCCCCCGCGATGAAGATTCGATCTGAACTCTCCATCTTTTGCGGTTCTCATCATGCTTGCGACAACTTTGTCGCCAATCACGAACGCGCGGATATCCTGGCCGTTACTTTCTTTGATAAATTCCTGAACAAGAAAATGCGCCTTCATCTGGCGGAATCCATCGATCACACTTTCAGCAGCTTTATGAGTGTCAGCGAGAATGACACCTTTTCCCTGCGTCCCTTCGATGAGTTTAATTACACAGGGAGCGTCTCCCACCATCTGAATAATTTTTCCCGTCATCTTTGTCGAGTGAGCGTAACTTGTCGTCGGAAGACCAATCCCCGAACGGGAAAGAATCTGAAGGCAACGAAGTTTATCGCGGGAGCGAGTGATTGATGTGGATTCATTCATCGAATACACACCCATCATTTCAAACTGGCGAAGTATTGCAGAACCGTAATACGTAATCGATGCTCCGATTCTCGGAATCACAACCTGGAAATCATCGAGACTTTCATCGCGATAATGCACCATCGGTTTGGCCGACGTGATGTTCATGTAACAGCGAAGAGGATTAATCACGCGAACTTTGTGACCGCGGGCAATTGCTGCTTTCACCAGGCGATGAGTGGAGTAAATTTTCGGATTACGGGAAAGAATACAAATCTTCATGGATTTATATTACTCTGCCTCGGTGTTTTTGAGTACAGAGATAAGATTCTTCAACCAATCTCCATATTGTTCTTCGTAATAAAGATCGCAATCAATTCTTGGAAGCAGAGCAAGGGCACCTCGTTTTGACAGGTACTCATCAAAATCTTTTCCGCATTGGCAGAAATGCGGATAATAAGTGTCCCCTAAACCTAAAACAGCGTAACGAATGTGCGGGAGATTAAGATCTTCTTCGAACTTTAAAAATGAATACCAGTCCGAGGCATTATCAGGCGCTTCCCCGTCACCATACGTGCTGGTGACGATGAGAATGTTTTTCATCGAAAAAATTTCGGAAGGATCAATCTCGCCCATGTCATACACTTTCGTTTCAATGCTTTCTTCGGAAAGAGCATCGGCAATAACATTGGCGAGGTTTTGGGCGTTACCTGATTGTGAACCCCAGAGGATAGTGAGCATTAACGACGGCGAACTTTCGTCGCTTCGTAACCTGCTTTCTTGATCGCTGCTTTAATTTCGGTATCAGAAATTTTCTTTCCTTTTACTTCATCAAACCATGCTTTCTTTTCATCAACTTTTACCGAAATGTTCTCAGCTTTTTGAGTGGCCGTGAGTTCTTTGGTGATCGCTTCCACACACATTCCGCAGGACATGCCGACCACATCCACTTCCACCCGGCTGGCAAAAGCCGCGACAGACATCATTAAGCTCATAAGAATAATAAGGATTTTCATAGGTTAACTCCGGTTTAAGGGCGGGTTTAATTTTCCCCCATTATAGACGCATTGTTGGGGCTCTGCTATATGTCCCGAATGAAAAAAGTTTGGGATCGTCTGGGAATCACCTTTTCCACCGCCTGTGTCATCCACTGTATAGTGGTGGCATTCCTGCCTTTCTTTTTTCCGGCGATTTCTATCTATACCCACTCAACCTGGGTTCACATCGCAGTCGGCTTTATCATCCTCTTCACCTCTCCCCTGGCCTTCATTCCCGGTTACCGTAAGCATGGTCTTACCTGGATCCTGGGAGTGGCCTGCACAGGACTCTTCTTCATCATGATGGGAGTTCTTCTTGAAGGGAAAGTCACCGATCAGACCAGTCACGGAGTTTCGATTATCGGTTCTCTTTTCCTGGTTTTCGCTCATGCAAAAAATCTTCAGCACTCACATCGCCATCACCACCAGTGCTGCTAGAAAATCCGGTTCAGCTCTTTGTGTACTCTGTCTGTGACAACAAAATAAAATACCGCTCCACCCACTGCTATTAAACCAATGTCCCGCAGGTTCTTTTTCCCTTTGGCGAGAAGAACCATCGTCACGACAGCGAGACCTACGAAAATATAGAACGAATGATTTAAGCTGAGGAAAGCCTCTACTCTGTCAGGGAGAAACCTCAGGCGTACACCACGAACGAAGGGAATTGATCTTTGCCGGAGAGATCTCGCCCGATGCATGAGGAGAATGGTGTCGATGCCTTTCCTCTCGAGAAAGAGATCGTCTCCCTCATCCCTTACGATCCATTGATCGGAGAGAATATCGAGGGCGCGCGCCCTGATAAACTCTTTGTCGTATTTTCCAGCGAATTGAGTCAGTTTCATGTCGTCATTTTAGACCAAAAAAAAGCCACCCGAAGGTGGCTTATTTGTGAGCTTATTTTTTGCCGTATTTTTTCTTGAAGCGGTCTACGCGACCTTCTGTATCCATGATCTTTTGTGTTCCAGTGTAGAACGGGTGAGATCCGGAAGAGATATCGATTTTGAACATCGGATACTCTTTGCCTTCAAATGTAGTTTTATCAGTCGTCTTGATCGTTGATTTAGTGAGAATTTCGAAGTCACAAGAAACGTCTTTGAAAACAACGTCTCTGTACTCAGGATGGATACCTTTTTTCATATGCTAGTCCTTATTTAATCAGATTGAAACTACGGTAAGTTACCGGTCTGCGCGCCCACTGTCAATGCAGTTTTGGGTGACAAATCCTATTTCTTCCCTGCGGCAAGAACTATACTGGCCAGCTCGGCTTCGGTCATCTTCTCAATGACTTTCGGGTCCCGTTTATCCTCCGGAAGGGTGATATTTTTGGTCCCGGCCTTGATGTAAGGTCCGTATTTTCCGTCCAGAATAGAGACTTTTTTCTTCAATTTCGCCACCAGACCGAATTCCCGGAGGACTTTTCCGCCTCTGCGGTTGGCACTCTTTTCTTCGGTCAGAAGCTCCATCGCCCGCTTGAAATCGATGGTAAAGAGGTTGTCCTCTTTTTTCAGCGATCGGAAGGTCCCGTCGTGCATCACGTACGGTCCAAAGCGACCCTGGTTCGCAAGAACGGGTTTCTTTGTTTCCGGGTGAAGGCCAAGTTCGCGCGGAAGTGAAAGTGCTTCCAGAGCATCTTCCATCGTAATCGTCTTCGGATCTTTTCCTTTCGGAAGAGACGCGCGTTTTGGTTTCGGAGTTTCTTCAGTCACTTCTCCCAGCTGGAAGTAAGCACCGTAGCGACCCACGAGACAGTAGATTTTTTGTTTTGTTTTCGGATCGGTCCCGATAGGAATCGGACCGTCAGCATTCGTCTTGATCAGGTCTTTAATGTCCTGGGCGTTGATATCTGCCGGAGCGATATCTTCCGGAATCGAAGCATGAACTTCTTCAGCACCGGTCTTGTCGACAACGTAGGGTCCGAAGCGGCCCACTTTGATATTGATCTCTTCACCGTCTTTCACGATGTTGATCGTACGCGATTCTTCAGGCTTAATTTTCTTGTCCTGCTCTTCGACTTTCTTCGCGAGACCGTTTTTCCCTTTGTAGAACTTCGTCAGGTACTTCAACCAGTCTTCTTCGCCGTAAGCAATTTTATCCAGTGAGGCTTCCATCTCAGACGTGAAGGAATAGTCCACGAGATGTTCGAAATGATTTTCGAGAAGCTGAATCACCGCCATACCAGTAAATGTGGGAATGAGGGCAGATCCATCTTTTCTGACGTAACCGCGATCAAGGATCGTGGAAATAATTGAAGCGTATGTAGAAGGACGACCGACACCTTCTTTCTCAAGAGACTGAACGATCGAGGCTTCCGTGAATCTTGCTGGTGGTTTTGTTTCATGCTGATCTGGCGAGATCGAAACAGGATTTAAAACATCACCTTTTTTGAGAACAGGAAGAATGAGTTCTTTATCTTCGAGTGCTGCTTCCGGATCATCGGAACCTTCCACGTAAACGCGGAGGAATCCCGGGAAGAGAATGCGTGTTCCCGAGGCAGAAAACTCAGCGTCCCCTGCTTCGATTTTAATGACCATCGACGCTTTCTCAGCTTCTTTCATCTGAGTTGCCATCGTACGTTTCCAGATAAGTTCATAGAGCTGGAGTTCGCGGCCACTTAATCCTGTTTTATCAGGATGAGTGAACTCAGCACCTGCCGGACGAATCGCTTCATGGGCTTCCTGAGCACCTTTTTGTTTTGCCGAGAACTGGCGCACTTCAGGGTTCAGATAAGTTTTTCCATAGAGCTCCACCACCATGTTCCGGGCAGCATTGATCGCTTCCTGAGAAAGGTTGGGTGAATCTGTTCTCATATAAGTGATGAGACCTTCTTCATAGAGACGCTGAGCTGTTCTCATTGTGTCTTTAGAGCCCATGCCGAGTTTACGGTTGGCCTCCATCTGAAGAGTAGAAGTGATGAATGGAATAGCAGGCTTTGAGTTGAACGTTTTTTCTTCAACGCTTGTTACTTTCCAGGTCGCTTTCTCAATGCTTTTTGCGAGGTCTTTTGATTTTTTATCATCAAGCAGAACGACTTTCTTATCTTCGAGAAGTTTACCAGTGAGAGAATCGAAATCCTTACCACCAGCAACTCGCGCACCTTTCACAGACACGAGCTTCGATTCGAAAGTTGATTTTTTGTCTTTTTCCGGATGAACAGTCGCTTTAATGTCCCAGTAAACGGAACGCTTGAAACGCATGCGTTCACGTTCGCGCTCACAGATCATTTTAAGACCAGTCGACTGAACGCGGCCGGCAGAAAGTCCGTACGCGATTTTCTTCCATATTAAAGGAGAGAGCGTGTAGCCATAAAGTCTGTCGAGGATACGGCGGGTTTCCTGAGCGCGGACGAGTTTCTCATCCACTTCTCTGGTATCTTTCAGTGCTTTCTGGATTGCTGTCTTGGTGATCTCGTGGAACACCATTCGCTTCACCGGACATTTTGGTTTTAAGAGTTCGAGCAAATGCCACGAAATCGATTCACCTTCTCTATCTTCATCGGTCGCGAGGTAGATACAGTCGACACCCTTCATTTTCTGTTTGAGGTCGGCGATGATTTTTTTCTTATCTTTCGGAACGACATATAAAGGATCAAAGTCCTGATCGACGTTCACACCGAGTTTCGCCCAGTCTTCTTTTTTCAAAGCGGCCGGAATGTCGGAAGCCGACTGCGGAAGGTCACGGATGTGTCCCATACTTGCTTCAACCGTGTAATTACTCGGAAGGAACTTACGGATGGTCTTGGCCTTTGTGGGTGACTCCACAATAACCAGATACTTTTTGTCTGCCATTTTTTTCCTGTTTTTACGCGCGTACTTTAATAGAGATAAGGGCGACCCGGAAAAAGGTCAAGGATTAAAAATCTATGGGCGTATGCAGAAAAGCTGTCAAAACTTTCGACATCGGGTGAAAAAAATTCAATTTCTCCGGGGCTAACCCACTTCAAAGATACGATTCCCCAAATATTTCAGGCGGCAAAATGAAAACTTTTCTGGTCCTATTCGTACTCATTCTGGGAGAGGCCCAGGCTAAAGATGCAATCTGTCCGAAGCCTTTCATCAAAAGTGTGAAGGCCGAAGTTCTCGCTCGGACAAACCGTGTGCTCCGTAAAATTCATAAAGCGAAACCCAACGATAAAAACGCTCATTGTGCTGTTTCATGCATTCTCACTCACAGATGTTACGCTTCGGATGTACTCGCACTCGGAGTAGGAAAAGAAATCTGGGATGTCTTTACTCCGGGAGATGCGGACATTCTCGATCTTCAGGCGGACATCCGCGGGATCAGACTTTCAACATCAGGTCGCGCACGCGATAAAGCAGATTGTTTTAAACAGTGTGATGCCTACTACCCTTTCAAATAAATTTTATGAAAATACTTTTACTTTTTTTCGTTCTCATCACTTCTCAGTTCAGCTTTGCGGGCCCGACGTTGAATCGTTTCACCTCAGATGGTTGCTCAAACTGGCCCGATGGTTCGATATTCGATTCCACACTCTGGAAAACCTGCTGCTTTGAACATGACATCTCTTACTGGATGGGTGGCACGGAGAAAGACAGACTGAAGGCCGATGAAACACTCAAAATGTGCGTCGGAAGCCGCGTTCACTTCATGGCCGGTTGGGTGATGTATTCAGGTGTCAGAGTTGGCGGAGGCCCGGGCTATTATACGCCTTATCGCTGGGGCTACGGCTGGAGCACTCCGCGCGGATACAAGAGACTGACTCCTCATGAGAAAGAAACTGTTGAAGATGAGCTCGCCCGCACCTGTTTTATCGGTGAAGAGCAGGGAATCATCGAACGCTCCATGCAGGAAAAAAAATTGAAACCTGTACCAAGGTTCAAGTTTTATCGTTAGCATGTTCTTATGCCTTTTCTCCTATCTCTCATTCTTCTTTCCACGCCTCTCCTTGCGGATGAGCTCCATCACGAACTGATTTCAGGAAAGAGGGGCAAAGTCGAAATCTACTGGCAAAGACCAGACGGCACTGGCCCCTTCCCCGCTCTCATTCTTGTTCATGGTCATCAGGGACATAATAAAGTGGGCGCTGAAAACATCGCGATGAGCGGATATTTTCCGGAAATTCTCAAAAAAGGTTTTGTTGCCATCGCTGTTTCGCAATCTGGTTATGGAAAGACAGAAGGCGCTCCCGATAATTGCGGAGAGACTTCGCAGGAAGCCTTGAAGGCCGCGATTCAATTTGCCCGTCAGCAGAAATTTATTGTTGGTTCCAAGATCGCTCTCGCTGGTTCCAGTATGGGGGCTTCCCTCTCTGCTCTCATCGCTTCTCAGGATGAAAAACTCGCGGGCGCAATTGTTTCAAGCGGGATTTATGATCAGAAAGAAGCACTTTTAAAACTCGGCTTTTATGCGCGATTAAACGGTGAATTTTCTCCGCTCCAGGATGAACTTCAGAATGAAACGCAAAATCGTTATGACATCCGCTCCGCTCTCTCTCACGCAGAGAAAATTAAAATCCCACTTTTGATCATGACAGGTCTGGGTGATCAGATAGCACCTCCTGATCAATCACTCGCTCTCCACAAAAAGATACAGGCCAGCGGTGGAAAATCGCGCCTGGTGATCTTTCCATTCGCAGGACACAGCATTCATCCGGGGCTCATGGGACCTGAGATTAATAAATTTCTGGAAGAAATAGTTCGCTAATAACTAAATGTCGTCTTCGGCTCCTGCCTCTCGACGACATACCGGTCCCGCAAGCTTCGCTTGCTTCCTGACCATAAAAAAAAGGCCCGCTTTCGCGGGCCTCTTTAATTTCAAATTAGCGAATGAAGAGCATGTCGTAGAACTTAGGAACCGGCCACATAGAGTCAGGCACGATTTCTTCGATTCTGTTACAGAGCTGGGCAATCTTCACAGACTTCGGCATGAGGTCTGTAGCGATTTTTCTCGCCATCCCTTCCTCATCACCTTTGTGGTGAAGTTCATCAAGCGTGTGGGCCATGCTGTTTGTCTCATCGTAGAGAGACTTAGAAAGGCTTGCGAGATCTTTCAGGAGATCGATTTCGAGAGCAGAATCAATTCCCGCATCTTTCAGGCGTTTCACACCTTCAGAGAGCTGAGCTTTATAAGCAACAGCGGCCGGAAGAACCTGCTGGCTTACCATCGCGCGAAGAGTTTTGAGTTCGATATCGCGACACTTGATGTAGCGCTCGAGCATAACATTATGGCGGGTCATGATCTCAGACTCTTTGAAGACACCAGTTCTCATGAGGAAGTTTGTTTTCTTCGCATCTTTGAGAGTAGCGATCGCTTCAGGAGTTGTTCTGTGGTTACCGAGGCCGCGTTTCTCAGCTTCTTTTACCCAGTCTTGTGAGTAACCGTCGCCGTTGAATACGATTTTCTGTGCATTTCCGTACCACTTCAGGACAACTGCCATGAGAGCGTCGTCTGAAGATTTCCCAGCAGCGATTTCTGTCTCGAGGATTTTGTTTGTCTCATCAAAGATGTCAGCAATCGCAGCGTTGAGGATAGAAAGCGGATAACCGATTGAAGCTGAAGAACCACAAGCGCGGAACTCGAACTTGTTACCAGTGAAAGCAAATGGAGAAGTACGGTTACGGTCAGTGTTGTCTTTCATGAGATCTGCGAGCTGACGTGCTCCGAGATCAAGAATCTGGCGTGCTGAGTGAACATATTTTCCACCAGAAACCATTGATTCAAAAATCTTCGTGAGTGTATCACCAAGGAACACTGACATGATTGAAGGAGGTGCTTCGTTAGCACCGAGACGGTGATCGTTACCGTGAGAAGCGATACCAGCGCGGATTGCATCTGCGTGGCGATAAACTGCTTCAACAACAGTCGCTACAACTGCGAGGAAGCGGTAGTTTTCATGCGGGTTATGACCTGGTTCGAGGAAGTTCACACCTGTGTCTGTCGACATTGACCAGTTCAAGTGTTTCCCTGAACCGTTTACTCCTGCGAATGGCTTCTCATGAAGAAGGCAAACGAAGTCATGTTTAAGAGCAACGTTACGAAGAACAGTCATTACGATCTGATTGTTATCAGCAGCAACGTTAGCGTCTTTGAAGATCGGCGCCATTTCGAACTGACCTGGGGCCACTTCATTGTGACGGGTCTTCGCTGGAATTCCCATTTTATAAAGTTCGATTTCCACTTCCGCCATATAAGCAAGAACGCGTTCTTCGATCATTCCGAAATAGTGATCTTCGAGCTGCTGGTTTCTTGAAGTGAGTGAGCCCATAAGAGCACGACCCGTCATCACGAGATCCTGGCGACCGAAGTAGAAAGCTTTATCGATGAGGAAGTATTCCTGCTCAGCTCCGCATGTTGTGTAAACCTTGTTTACATCTTTCATGCCGATCAGGTTACAGAACTTCATCATCACTTCGTTGATTTTGAGATCAGAACGAAGGAGCGGAGTTTTCGTATCGAGAGCGTCACCGTGATAAGATACGAACGCTGTAGGAATAACGAGAGTTTTTCCGTTATAAGATTCCTGAATGAAAAGCGGAGAAGTTAAATCCCATGTTGTATAACCACGAGCTTCGAAAGTTGCGCGTGATCCACCGTTCGGAAATGATGAAGCATCCGGTTCACCCTGCATGAGCTGAGTCGCAGAGAGAGCTTCAATCGGACGATCGCCATCGAATGAAAGGAAGGCATCATGCTTTTCAGCAGAAGCACCTGTCAGTGGCTGGAACCAGTGACAAAAGTGAGTCGCACCTTTTGCAATCGCCCATTCAAGAACTGAGTTCGCAACTTTTGTTGCAAGAGCGCGATCGATTGTTTTCTTTCCATCGATCACTTGCTTCAACATGTCTTTGTCTTCGAGAGAAAGAGATTTTGAAAGGTGATAATTGTAAACGTTTTCGCCGTAATACTGGCTGACTTTGAGATACTTACCCTGCTCATTTACAGGCACTGTACACTTGCGGGTTTTCCGTCCATACACGGTGAGTTTAGCGTCTTGTCTCGAATGATTGGCCATAGAGTGATCTCCTGAAGGGTATATATCTCGCTCAAGTATAAATGTGTCGTAGGTTTGGAACAACAAGGCAAATTGCTGTTCTGAAAGAATTTTGAAAGTACAAAACGTTTCGTTGTGTTTCAAGACAATCTCACTCGGAAAGAAACACTTTAGGTGCTCTTAAGAATGATGCTGTCACGCGAGATTCCGACTGTTTCGGTCCTAATCCTTACGGAATCCGAAAGCCCTTTCTGCCAACTTCCTGTCTCGAACGGCGATTTCCTTGAGAATTTTCTGTCCGCCAGAGGGAATGACTTCGAATCTTTCGACTTTACCCAGGCGGGACATGATGAATTCGTAGGACGTGTTGACGTTCATGAGGGAAACCAGATCAAGGGCATCTTCTCTCAGGAAACGGAGACCATTGAGGAAGATCATCTCATCCCCCGGATTGATTCCCGCTTTGTAGGCCGGAGAATCGAGCGCCACCGTTTTCACGATCGGACGGTTGCCGTCATATTCCCAATCAATGCCGAGATAAGGAATCTTAGATTCCTGGAAGATCATCTCGCAGCCCATGCGCTTCATGCAGCTGTCAAAGTCGATGTCCTGAGTGGTTTCGACCATCGTAAGAAAGGAATTGAGAATCTCCTCCCCTCCAAGTTCTTTCACCATCCCGAAAACTTCTTCTTTTGTCACACCGACGGCAGGATTTTTCTTATAGCGATCCCACAGGAGGATCAGAAGATCATCGACCGTTTTATTTTTTTCAAGAAGGAGCGAATGAAGGGCCATGAAAACGAGTCCACCTTTCAGGTAGTAACTCACTGAAGAGTTTCTTGCATTTTCGTCCGGACGATAGAGCTTGATCCAGGCATTGAAGGAACTCATTTCCAGCGAATGAAATTTCTTACCCGGAGTCCAGTTGAGAATTTCGAGATTGATTCTCACCTGCTCAAGATATTCTTCCACTGAACAAAGTCCCGCGCGGTAAACCAGGAGATCATCCATCCAGCTCGTTAAACCTTCAGCAAGCCAGAGAAGAGTCGTGTAATTTTCATTGAGATAATCAAACGGTCCAAGTTCTTTGGGACGAATTCTTTTTACATTCCATGTGTGGAAATATTCGTGAGCAACAAGTGAGAGATAACTCAGATACTCTTTCCGGAGACCGAGTTTTCTTCCGTCGAACTGAAGCACGGTTGAATTTGCGTGCTCAAGTCCCCCTCTGATTTTTGGCCCGAAGTGAGTGAGGAAAAGATACTGATCATAAGGAAGTTCATTTTGAAAATGAGCGGCGACTGTTTCCACAATCGTCTTCATATCTTTTTTCAGATTCTCATTATGCGGAAAAGTGGTTCCGTAAAAGGCCAGATGATGGGGCTTTCCGAGAGCTTCAAAACCATCCGTTTCCTGGCATCCGATTTCCACCGGACAATCGACGAGATCATCGTAGTCGAGAGCTTCGTAGAGGAATTTTTCACGGTCTTTTGAGATATCTTTCATCGACGTGGAAAGTTTTGACCACGAAGGTGGGAAACGGAATTCAATGGTTGGTTTCGGAAGTTTCTCACCATGGACACCCATGAGATAAGAGGCCCCATGAAGGAAAGCGTGGGAAAGATTCACGTGAGAGGTACGAACCGTAAGTTCATTCAGGTAAATGACATAACTCACCTGGAAATTCGCTGATGGCTTTTTCAGCTGGGACGCTTTCCAGTCAATTTCCCAGACACCTTTAGCAGTCTGAGTATGGAAGAGAACTTCCCCATTTTCCTGCTCACACGTTACCCATCTGATATGACGGGCATATTCACGCATGAGATATGAGCCCGGACTCCACGAAGGCAGAAAAACACTCAGTTTTTCAGTCTTTTCGGGACGGGTAAGCTTAAGAGTGACCTTGACCAGGTTCTGTTCGGGATTTTCAATTTCTACAATGTAATGTGCTTTCATTTCGACCTCAGTATTTTAAAAGGATAGGGCCCTCCCTTCTTCCTGACAATCATCAAAACCTCTGCTAAAGTGAGCTATGGAAAAAGCTCTCTCCCCCTCTGATATTCAGCTTCTGATTACTGATAGCGCTGTACGCCAAATACAGTTGATGCAGGATAATGACTACACACTGGAAGGTCTTTCTTTCCGGATTAAGATTGGTGGGAAAGGCTGCGGCGGATTCACCTACGACACTGGTTTTTCGGAAAAACATGAAGACGATCTCATCATCAAAAAGAAATATCCGCTGATTAAAGCAGAGATCATCGTTTTGATGGATCCCTTCACGGCGTTTTATACTCAGGAAGCCACACTTGATTATCTTCTGGATACTTCTTCCAACGAAGAAGGATTCATTATTAACAATGCGGCCGATGGTCAGCACGCCGGCAAATTCTACAAAGACGAATCCAAACTTCCACCATGGGCGAAAAGATGAAAGAGATCTCTCTCGATTACCGTTACCTTAAAGCATTTATGGTTACCGCGAGACATCTCAATTTTTCCCGTGCGGCCCAGGATCTAGGTATCGCCCAGTCGGCCGTCAGCCGCCAGATCAAACTTCTCGAAGAATCTGTGGGCCAGCAGCTCATCATCCGTTCATCCAAAAAAGTTCTCATGACAGAAAAAGGTCAGGCCCTGCTGGATCTTTTGTCTGGTTTTGAAGAAAACCTCCAGGAAGTTTTCTTCGGTCACATGAATAAAACGATCCGCGTGGGAATTCTCCACGGGCTTCTTGAAACATGGTTCAACGATGTCATGGTTGAGTTTTCAAAAAACTCGAGCCACCAACTCTCGGTCGAAGTGAATAGCCTTGAAAGCCTCAAAGAAAAGCTCCATAACGGAAAATACGATCTCATCTTCACTACGGAAAACATCCAGAGTGAACTCGTGAGTTCACTCAAGCTTTTCGAGGAGAAAATGGTTCTGGTGAGTAAGTCGGAAATCAATCCGAAAGAAGCACAGGACTATCCATGGATTGTGTATTCCGAGCATGATCACTTATTCCAGCTCTATAAAAAACGCTCGCAGAAAATTGTGGTGGTGAATTCCATTACGACGATTCAGAAACTCGTGAAGAAAGGTCTGGGAATTGCCATTGTTCCGGGCCACACGATTGAAGGCGAAACGCTCCGGACTTATGAAGTGAAAGGGCTCGCAAAACAACACATCCATCTCTCAACACTCAATTTCAAATCCATCCCGGCGCATATCAAGGGGCTGGTTGATCTCATCAAGAAACGTCAGAGCTGAAGATATGGTAAATCTACTCACCAAGATTTGGTTGAGATTGAAACTGAGCCTTCCTTTCCATTGAAAAAATTATCAAGTTCTAAATGAAGAATCTTGAAATCATTAAATTGATTTCCAATGTAGAGTTTTTGATTGCTAATAGTAATCTCTCTGTACCATGGACCTATTAAGTAAGCATTTGCATCGGTTAAGTCGTAAGTCACAACCTCTTTGGATGCTTTTAAAACAGTAAAAGAATTTCCTTCCAAACGACAACCATCGAATTGCTTGCCATTGTAACGATAGAAAAAAGTTCCAGAACAGGCACTCACCATAATAAAAAAAATTCCCGGGAATAGCGAAGCGTCCGAACCTATGAAATGTTTATATATCATCCAAGTGCCAAGACATACGCCAAAGAGGATAAAAAGGTAGAGAACATAGAGTGAAATTTTTTCTATTTTTTTCTTATTATACTTAAAATTTTGCATTCAGTTCTTGCCCCCGGATGTACTCAAATCACTAGAGCTGACAAGTTGTCTTACCGGAAAGAACTTTTCCGTCCTCACACAATGTAAACTCGAGGTAGTCTTTTTCGGGAAATGACTTCAGCGAATAGAGTTTTTCCAGGACAACTCCTGAGCCCAGTCCGTTTCTCTGAGAGAAAGGCCAGCGCACTTTCACACCTACTGCTTCCACACCAGATGAAACTCCGAAAATCGTTCCTGACTCATTCTGCGACGGAAGACCACCCTGGCTGAGCTCGACCCAGCGACGTTGAACAATTTTTTTATTTTCGGCCTGAGTGTAAAGCATGACCATGGCACCGATGGCGGAAGCGTTGGACTTGATGCCGTGAAGATGAACCTTAATCGAACGTTTGCCTGTGCGCTCAGAATTGTTTTCAAAAACGTAGAGACGTTCGGCGATGTCTGCCTTGCGGATTTTATTCTGAGACGTGATGAAATCAGGGAGTCCATCCTGATTGAGATCGATGGTAATCGTCCCTGTCGGATTCACCATATCAATACCGGCACGGGAACCGACGTTGAGAAAGGCGCGTGTTTCATCCTGCTCAAAGAGAACAAGACGCGAGTACGGGGGGAATCCGGAATTATCCACGACGAGATCTACATAACCATCAATATTGTAATCCACCCAAAGCGCGCGTCTGTCTCCCTGGTTCCATGATTCGGAAGTGGCGTCAGACAGATATTCTGTGCGCATGAAGTACGGGGGATAAGTTTCGCGGGCACCGGTCAGGACACTCGATTTATCGACAGAATCATTATCATAAGCGTGAGAGAGCTCTCCCAGAAACATATCCATGATGCCGTCATCATTGTAATCCGTGCAGGCCGAGAAAAAACTTCTGCCGCCTCCCGTGGGAATGAGGCTTCCATCAGGGTCAGATGCGTAATTGGAAACAGGCCCCACGTCATCAAAGTATCTGTCTCCGGAATTGAGCTCCTGAAGATTCATCCAGAGTTTATTTTTATAACCGGAAGAAGAAACTGTCATGATGTCAGGAAAACCGTTCTGATCGATATCACAGGTGGAAGATCCATAAGTCGGACGGGCGTTCTGCGGATAAAGCTGATCGGAATTTTTGTTCGCTTCACCCCGGAGAAGATTTGTCACTTCGACAAACTTGCCCTTCACGTTACGGAAAAGTCTGTCGGCCACAGGAAGATGCTGACCTTTTTTAGTCTCAAACCAGTTCCCGACAAAAATATCGGGCCAGCCGTCGAGATCATAATCAAGCACACTCAATGAACTTGTGGGTTCAGCTGGAATGGTGAACGCATCCTTCCCTTCTTTGAAGGAAAGATACCCCTTCACCATTTCTCCGCGGTAATACTTAATCGGAATCTGGCTCACTTCCGAGCGCTGGTTAAGTACGACAGACAAAAGATCTGGAATGGTATCCTTGTTCATGTCGACGATGACAAGAAATGAAGACTTGAAATCTTCCGGAAGAGGATCAAACGGTGACGGCGAAAAACGCTTTTTCACCGGATCAAAAATCATAAATTTCGGACGAGAGTAATACGTCGGAAGTAGAACAAGATCAGTTTGTCCGTCGAAATTAAGATCAACTGCATTGAAACTCACGGCCTGAAGTCCTGAGAGACCGTAGGCCTCAGTCTTGTCTGTGAAAAGTGTTCCCACTTTCTGAGTAGGACCGAAATTCACAATCTGAACTTTTTTGGAAAGTGAGTTCAGCTCCTCATCGAGGGCAAGTGATTCTTCATCTGCACTTTTCTTCTCCACTTTGGGAGTTGAGCAGGCGAGAGGAAAAAAAAGGGCCCCAAGAATGAGGCCCTTTGTGGAATTAGAAATCAATGATGTCAAAGCCGAATCCATCTCTCTCCGCCACATGCTTCGAAATCTTCGGTGTGAGCTTATCGTAACTTGAAGTGAGGCGCTGGTGGTTCTTAGTGAAAGTCTGGTGTGAATCACGGCAGATCGATTCTGTGAGAAGTGAGACATAGTCCTTATCACTCTCAGAAATATCTTTGTTGTTCAGGATAGAAGTTGTACGTGAAAGAACACATAGCTGAACATAAAGCTCGATCGTCATGTTAGCGATACGAAGCTGGGCCAGTTCGTTACCAATGATGTTTTTCCCGTACTTCATGATGGTGTTCTCTACCGCAATAGAGAAATCCTTGAGTGAGTGCGAGAATTTCTGCGAATGACGTTCAAGGCTCGGATGAACTTTCGTGAGTGTCTTCGTCGTGAGCTGCTTTGTGATCCGTTTCTTCGCGAAATTCGTGAGAACTCCGAGAGACTTGATCGGATCCTGAAGAGCTTTTGAGACATCAGAAATTTTTCCGAGTTCTTTTAAGTCATCAGATGGACCTTTGAGACCAGAAAGTGCGGTGAAGATACGAAGAATTTCATTCGTCCCTTCAAAAATGAGGTGAATGCGTGAGTCACGCATGATGCGCTCATATGGGTACTCTTTCATGTAAGCATTACCGGCCGCAATCTGAGTCGCTTTATCGATCGAGTCCCAGAGTCTTTCCGAACCGTAGACTTTACAGATCGCAGACTCATGCTCGAAATGCATACCTTGAGTGATTTTTCCGGTTGTCATGTAAACCAGACATTCCGTCGCATAAGCGTTCGCCGCGATAGCAGCAAGCTTCTCCTGAATAAGTCCGTAATTGATAATGTAATCACCGAACTGCTTACGCTCTTTTGCCTGCTTGGTAGCAAGTGCAAGAATCATTTTCATTCCGCTGACGGCACCAGAACCGATTGAGAGACGGCCGGTGTTGAGAACGTTCATGGCAATCTTAAAGCCTTTCCCTTCTTCTCCGATGATGTTCGAAGCAGGAACTTTGACGTTATCAAAATAAACAGCACGTGTTTCAGAAGCGCGGATCCCCATCTTGTCTTCTTTCTCTCCGAAAGAAACACCGGGCATATCTTTTTCCACGATAAAACATGAAATCTTTTCAACCTTATTTCCCTGAGCATCAGTGTGATCAGTTTTAGCAAAGACCGAATAGAAACCGGCCATGCCTGCGTTCGTGATCCAGAGTTTCTGGCCATTGATGGTGTATGTTCCATCGCTGTTTTTCACTGCTTTTGTTTTAATCGAGTAAGCATCTGATCCTGAACCTGGTTCAGTGAGACAAAAAGATGCAAAACATTCGCCGCTCGCGAGTTTCGGTAACCATTTTTTCTTTTGCTCTTCATTTCCTTCATTGAGAAGCGCCTTGTATCCGATCGATTGGTGAGCACCGAGTGTGACACCAATTGATGGGTCAATCGCTGCGATTTCAGCAAAAATACGGGCGTAAAGAGTTGAATCAAGTCCGAGACCGCCGTACTCTTCTCCCACTGCCATTCCGCAAAGACCAAGTTCGCCGAGTCCTTTCAAAACTTCAGGAGGAAGCTTCCCATCTCTGTCGAATTTAGCAGCATCAATAGATGTTTTCGCATAAGTCTGAATCGCATCGGTCATTGCCTTCGCCATCTCTTTCTGACTCTCGGAAAACTGTGGAAAAGGAAAAACTTCTTCCTCCATAATCTCGCCGTAAAACATGCCAGCTACGATAGAAGGAATTTCTTTACCTGAAGGATTAGTCGCCATATGGGCCTCTTATTTTGTGTGAGATAAATCCTCATTATTATATGAGCGCACTCGAATCAAAGTACAGAAAAACTGCTTTTCTCATAGGGGCACTCTTCACAAGCATTATCCGATCAAAGCACTCGCTCTTTCTCTCTGATTGTTGGACTTGCACATCACATTAATATTGATGACAATAAATTGATGATAAATAAAATCAAAGACTTCCTTAAAACAAAATTAGGGCGCAAGCCGCCTATGGATCTGCCGGAAGGCGATGAGCAAGAAGATTCGTCAGTTGTTGATCTCAATACTAATACTCAACTTACCAATCCGTTTCGCAAGCTGAAATCTTCTGGTTTTAGTTTCAAAAATCTTTTCCGCATGAAGACGATGAAGCTTCCCTCGCTTCAGAAAAAAGATGGCGGCGGACCGCTCCTTTCTCCGAGTCTCACGAAGTACATTGAGAAATTTTACTCACGTAGTTCGCGTGAGCCGATACATCAGGCCGCACTTGTCATCATGATCTGCGGATTCACATGGACCGTAGGAAAAATGGCAGCTCTCGCTCTCAAGGGCCAACCAACATACGCTGCTCCCCGCGAGTACACATTGGATATTAATCTCGCCAATGATTTTGATCCGATTTCACTCGGCCAGGTGAGAGGAATTAATCCTTTCCGCACCAACGCTGCCGGCGGACCGAAAAAACTCGCCAATACAAAATGTGAAGAAGCTACTCAGGCATCTAATCTTCCTATTAAACTTGTGAATACTGTTGTCCTTCAGGATTCTGTGAAATCCCTCGCGAGCGTTCAGGTTCGTGGCGACAGAGATCTTCTTGAAGTGAGACAGGGAGATAAAATCTCCAATCTCGCTGAAGTTTTCAAGATCACTAGACTCGGAATCCTCTTCCGCAATCTCGAAAACGGTGTCTGCGAGTCTGTGACATCTGATAAAGGCTTCACTCGCGGAGCGAGCCCGATCAGTGTGATGTCTTCTTCTGAAAGTAAATCATTCAAGGCCAACAAGAAGATGGCCGGCATTGAAAATGTTGGTAACAAGTTCCAGATTAAAAAAGCTCTTCTCGATGAGAAGATGAAAGATCTCCAGGGAATTCTCACTCAGGCACGTGGTATTCCCATTACCAATCCTGATGGAACAATGGCCTTCAAAGTGGTCGAGATTGATCCCGCGGGTCTCTTCCCTTATCTCGGAATCCAGGATGGTGACATCATCACCTCGATTAACGGGAAACCAATTTATAGTCTCAATGAAGTCATGAATCTATTTGGAAGAATAAGAAACCTGGACCAGCTTTCTCTCGGCATTAAGCGTGAGGGAACGGACTCTATGCAAGAGTACTCCATTCAAAAATAAGGGTATCACGATGAAACCTTCTGCCTTGTTCCTTGCACTCCTTCTCTTATCAAGCGGAGCAGATGCACAGTTTAACAAGTACCGTTCCCAGACAAGGTTCAATAACCCTGGTCAGAAACCTCCGACAAATGATGCTTCGGCAGCACAGCCGGAAGCTAATACGATGTCGACCGAAGATGCAGCCGCTGCACTGAAGGCCGCAGAGACAATTGAAAGCGAGGGTGATGAAGCCGATGCAGATGAATCTGCTTTCGCTGCCGACTCAGAAGATGAAGCGAATCAGGAAACTTTCGGGAACCGTCCTGGAAATGCTCCCGCCAATCCTAAGAATCCAAAATATGTGAACCTCAATCCGGAAACTGCTTTCGGTCCGGAAATTGTTGAGAGCTTTGACTTTCCTGATACCGACATCATGGAAATCACCCGTCACATGCAGAAGCTGACTGGGATTAACCTCATTCTTGATAAAGATGTGAAAGGAAAAGTTTCTATCATCGCTCCAACTCCGATTACTGTCGGAGATGCGTGGAAAGCTTATCTTGCTGCCCTCAACATGGCCGGTTACTCACTGATCAAGACTGGTGCTTTCTACAAAGTTATTAACTCTCGTGATATCCGTTATACACCAACAAAAATTTATACAGGTAACTACACTCCTGATACAGAGAACTACGTGATGAGAGTGATTTCACTCAAGTCAGTTTCTGCTGCTGAGATTGCCCGTAACTTCCGTCCCTTCATGTCCCGTTACGGACGAATCATTGACATCAAACAAACGAACACAATCATCATCGCCGACACAGGTTCAAACATTAACCGTCTCGCGAAAATGGTGAAGTTCCTCGATGTTCCTGGTCACGAAGAATCACTTCAGATCGTCCGCGTGAAGAACTCTTCTGCGCAGGAAATCGCGAAGCTCCTCGATAATATTATGAAAGGTGGTTCAGGAGCAGCTGGTGCCCGTCCCGGAACAGCAACTCCAAGATTCTCTGCCGGCGGTTCTGGTTCTGAATCAACAAGTGTGATCTCAAGAATTATCGCTGAGCCGAGAACAAACTCGATCATCGCAATGGCCAATGCTGAAGGTGCAAAACAACTTCGCGAACTCATCCAGAAGCTTGATGTAAAACTTGTTTCTTCAAGTTCTAACCGCGTTCACGTTTACTACCTGAACTACGGTGACTCAGAAGAACTTTCCAAGACTCTTGGTAGTATCGTAAGTGGTGCTACTGGTGGTGGAGCAGCAGGTGGTGCAACTGCCGGAGCTGCTGGCGGAGCTTCACGCTTCTCTTCTTTCTCAAGTGCCAGCGGTGGTGACAATCCGATTTTTTCTGCCGAAGTGAAAATTACTTCTGATAAAAACAACAATGCTCTCGTTGTGACTGCCTCTCCTACTGACTGGCTCACTCTGAAAGATGTTATCGGTCGCCTCGATATTCCACGTGATCAGGTTTATGTTGAAGGTCTCATCTTAGAAGCTAACGTCACTAAGAACCGCGCTTTCGGTGTTGAATACGCAGGTGCTTACGGTCAGGGAACTGCTCAGCGTGCCGGATTCCTCACACCAAGTTCAGCTCAGTCAGGACTTCTCGGACTCCTCACTTCAGGTGTTCCGCAATCAGTTGGTGGTCTCGTTGCCGGTTTCGGTCTCGGTCCATCACGTAACGTAGAATTTAAAAATCCTCAGACTGGTGCTTCAGCTGGTTCTGCCCGCGTGAATGCAGTCAGTGCACTTATCAAAGCGATTGCTTCTCACGGTTCATCAAACATTCTTGCGACTCCGCAGATTCTTGCGATGGATAACACAGAAGCAACTTTTGAAGTCGGTGATACGAACCCGATTCAGAACCAGACTATCGGTCAGGGTACATCGGCCTTCAACACTGTCGATCAGGAAGCAAAACTGACTTTAAAGATTACTCCGCAGATCAATAAGGTGACACGTTTTGTCCGTCTCAAAATCAATCAGAAGATTGATGACTTTAAAGCTTCACCATCAGGCGATCCAAGTCGCGGTCTCCCGAAATCAACACGTTCTGCTGTAACAGAAGTCATGGTTCGTGACCGTGATACGATTGCGATGGGTGGTCTCCTCCGTGACAGAGAAGTTGTCCAGAATTCTAAGATTCCTGTTCTCGGGGATATTCCGGTTCTTGGCTGGCTTTTCAAAAACAAATCCCGTACAGTGGAAAAAGTTAACCTCCTCTTCTTCATGACTCCAAAAATTCTTGCTCCATACGCGAAGACTGCATCTGTGAATACACGGGAGCTTCTCAATAAGCGTAAGGAAGGAATGAGAAACATGTTCGAGGAAGATGAGCAGGATCCGAACCAGAAAGTTTCAGAAGATCTCTCAGCTAAGCTCGACAAGCAGGTTGAAGGTCCCCTTTACGATCTGACAGATGCTGAGCTCTACAAGAATCTTAATAACCAATCCGTTTCTCGCGAGAGTGACGAAGACGACACAGAAATTGATACTCCTGATTATCAGGACATCAAAAAATCTGTCGAATAGGTTGAAGTAAAAGAATGCATACAGAGATCCTTTCGAATATTGAACAGACTAAGGAAAAGATCGGGGAACTCCTGATCCGCCACACGTCGCTTACGAAGTCCCAGCTGGAAGAAGCTCTGGAACTTCAGCGTCTCGAAGGCGGACTCCTCGGGGATATTCTCCTGAAGAAGAATTATATTCTTCCGCACGATCTAATTAAGGTAGTCTGTAATCAGATCAACATTCCTTATCAGCTCGAATTTAAAGTTGAAGACATTGATCCCAATGTCGTGAAAGATCTCTCGATTAACTACGCTAAACATCACGAAGTTCTGCCGTGCCTTGAGACTGACCATCAGGTCACCGTCTTCGTGGCCAATCCTTTCAATTCGAATGTGCTGAATGATCTCCATATGATCTTTAAAAAAGAGATCAAGATCATCGTCACGACCCCTACCCGCATCCAGGATGCGATCAACAAGGTGTACGAGAAAGCGAACAGAAATCTCGTCGACTCGATTGAAGATGAAACATTTGAAGAAAACCTGGATCTCGAAGGCCCGATCGACATTCTCGATTCTACTTCGGATGAAGCTCCGGTTATCCGTTTCGTAAACTCGATAATTTTTCGTGCTGTGAAAGAACGCGCTTCAGATATTCACATTGAGCCCTATGACCGCGATGTAGTTTATCGTTTCCGTATTAACGGCGTGATGACAGAAATTCTTCGCCAGCCTAAGAAAACACACTCCGCTGTTTCTTCACGTATCAAAGTTATGGCGAGACTCGATATCGCAGAGAAACGTCTTCCGCAGGATGGTCGTATCAAGATCAAGATTGCCGGTAAGGACATTGATATCCGTCTTTCGACGGTGCCGATTCAGTCCGGTGAACGTATCGTTATGCGGGTACTCGAGAAAAACAACACGGCCCTTAATCTTGAAACTCTCGGCTTCCGCGGTAAAACGCTGGAAGGTTTGCATGAACTTGGCGGAAGAAAGCACGGTGTTCTTTACGTAACAGGTCCAACCGGTCACGGTAAAACAACGACGCTCTTCGCGATTCTCGACAGAATCAAGACTCCGGATAAGATGATCATCACCGTAGAAGATCCGGTGGAATATGAAATACCGGGGATTTCTCAGATTCAGGTGAATCATAAAATTGAATTATCATTCGCCGTTGCTCTTCGCTCGATTCTTCGTCAGAACCCGGATGTGGTGATGATCGGAGAGACCCGTGATAAAGAAACCGCAGAGATCGCGATTAACGCCTCTTTGACCGGTCACTTTGTTCTTTCCACACTTCACACGAACGATTCTTCTTCGGCGCCTACCCGTCTCATTGATATGGGTGTTCAGCCGTTTTTGATTTCATCATCTCTGGCGGGAGTTCTTGCTCAACGACTTATCCGGACACTTTGTTCGGCCTGTAAGCAGAGAGCAAATCTTTCAGAATACGAAATGATGATTCTCGATATTGATAACGTTCCTGATAGTGCCACAATCTTTAAACCAGTGGGCTGCCCTCGCTGCTCGAATACCGGTTACTCCGGACGAACAGTGGTTTCGGAACTTCTTCTCATGAACGACGAAATCCGCGCCCTCATTATTCAGAAAACAGATGCAGCGACTATTAAGAAAGCTGCTGTCCGCAATGGTATGAGAACTCTCCGCGGAGATGCTCTCGATAAAATCTTCGAAGGAATCACTTCCGTTGAAGAAATCATGCGTGCAATTAACTCCGAACAAGAAGGCTGATTTCCATGCCGATTTACGCCTATAAGGGAATGGATCGTACTGGTAAGGAAGTGAAGAACACGATTAACGTGGAATCTATCATTGCCGCCAAGACCAGAATTAAATCGATGGGCATCATGCTCATTGATATTAAAGAAGAACGCGCGAAAGGTACCACCGCCGGCGGAAGCATGTTCCGCATGGGTGGATCGGTTTCCGTAGATGATCTCGCTCTCATGACGAGACAGCTTGCGACTCTCATCAAAGCAAAAATTCAGATTGTGGAAGCGCTTCAGGCACTCGTGGATCAGGTAGAAGATAAAAACCTTCGTCTCGTTCTCTCTGATCTCCGTCAGAAAGTGAATGAAGGGGCATCGCTTGCGAAAGCTCTTGGCGATCACCCGAAAGTCTTCAACAATATTTACATCAACATGGTGGAGGCCGGTGAGGCTTCCGGTACTCTTGAAATTGTTCTCCTTCGTCTCGCTGACTTTACGGAAGCGCAGGTGAAACTCAAAAACAAAATCAAAGGTGCGATGACGTATCCGGTAATCATGGGAATTTTCGGATTTCTCATGATGAACGTGATTTTCATTTTCGTTATTCCGAAAATGGCAAAAATCTTTACCAGTACCAAGCGCGAACTTCCGCTCATTACCAAGATATGTATCTGGATTTCCGAATTTATGCAGGGCTACTGGTGGGCGATTATCGCAGGAATGATCGGTGGTTTTTTTGCTTTCCGCCATTACATCAACACACCAACGGGTCGCGCCGTGTGGGATAAAGTGCTCCTCCGCCTCCCTATCGTGGGACTTCTCGTAAAAATGATCAATGTCAGTCGTTTCTGCTCAACATTAGGGACCCTGATGCAATCCGGCGTTCCGATTCTCACGGCGATGACGATTGTCAAAAATCTTATTTCGAATGTTCATATGGCGGATGCCGTTGAAAAAGCGCGGGTCAGTGTTTCCGAGGGTGCTTCACTTACTCAGCCACTCATCGCCAGCGGATATTTTCCCCCACTCGTCACTCACATGATCCGCCTCGGTGAACGTTCGGGAGAACTCGAGCCGATGCTAAAAATCATTTCAGAAAACTATGAGGATCAAGTACAATCTAGAATCGGCGGACTCACCTCCATTCTCGAACCCATCATGATGATTTGTCTCGGTGGTGCGGTAGGATTTATTGTTTTCGCCGTCGTTATCCCAATGATGGATTTGAACCAGGTTAAGTAAGGAGCATTTATGCTGAAAGATATGCGGACAATTGTTAGTCAGTCACAGAAGGGTATGTCCCTTATCGAAATTCTGATCGCACTCACACTCATGGGTATTGCCGGTACATTCGTTGCGGGTAAAGTTTATGAGAACCTTGAGAAAGGTCAGATCCAGTCTGCAAAAATCCAGATGAAGTCTCTCGCTGATCGCGTGAAAGAATTCCGTCGCGATTGTGCCTACTATCCAACTTCGGATCAGGGTCTTGAGGCCCTTCTTGATAAGCCAACTGGCGGACGCGAATGTAAAAAATATGCGGCCGGTGGTTACATCGATGGCGGAAAACTTCCTAAGGATCCTTGGGATTATGATTTCGTTTATGAGTCTGATGGAAAAGCATTCGACATCAAGACTTATGGAGCTGACGGTGCCGAAGGCGGCGAAGGTGCCGATGCAGATATCTCCCTTAAAGACATCTAAGAAATTTCAATCGATTCAGGAGAAAGGCTTCACACTTTTAGAAGTGTTGATTGCTCTTCTCCTGATCGCGATGATCTTCCTCGCGTTCCCCACCAGCGATACCGTTAAGGCCCATCGCGATCTCGTCTCCACTGTTGAAAGTCTCAATCGCTCACTGAAATTTGCGGCCAATGAATCCATTCTCCGGAACGCTGTTGTTCGCCTCCGCATATCTCTCGAAAAAGCTCCGGTGGAATACACGATCGAATATGGTCCCGCAGGGAACATGCCACTTCCCGATATGCCTGAGAAGGCGGTGAAGTCCCTCGCTGAAGAGAAGGCCGAAAAAGATAAGCTCTCGTTCATCGACAAGCAGTTCACGAAAGTTGAAGAGTTTGAAGATGTGAAAGTGGAACTCTCGGAAGAAGTGACCATTCTCGGAGTGGCGAGCTCTTCCCAGAAGAAACTCATCACAGGTGGTGAAGCGAACATTTACTTCTATCCGACCGGCGAGAAAGATGCCGGACTTATTTTCTTCTCCACCACCGAAGAGATCGCGTGGCTTGAAGTTCAGCCATTCCTCTCGGAAACTGATTCCACTTTCGAGATTCTCGATACCAAGCGGGTTGCAAAACTGGAGGATGTGCTCCAATCTAGAATGGACGAGGTATATAAAGAGTGGACCGGCAAATGAGTCGTATTTCTGAGCGGGGTTTCTCCCTCCTTGAGGTGATGATTGCGTTTGTCCTTTTTAGTCTTTTCGTGACCGCGTTTCTCACTTCCACCGGCTATAACGTCAACGATTCTGTCCTTTCCGAAGAACAACTTCTCCTCCAGTCCCTCTGTGAAAGAAAAATCAATGAGCTTTATCTCGAACCACCGAAATTTGAAAATCTGAGCACCAGTGGACTGAAGGAAACAAAAACTTTTCCCGAAACTGCTTTCTCCGGTTACGAATACACTCTCGAAATCAAAAAACTCACGATTCCTGATTTTGGTGCCCTCATGGGTTCCAAAGGCGGAACCTCGGATGAAGCATCCGAGGCTTACGAAGGAAATTACTATAACGAAGAAGGCGGTTCGAGAAATCAGAACAATGCCGGAATCGAAAAACTGGTTTTTGAAGAACTTCGCAAAAATATTGAAAAAATCATCTGGCAAGCGCGCGTGACTGTGACCAACAAGGAAACCAAGTATTCCTGGTCACTCTCCACCTATCTCACCAACTATAATGAAAAGGTGCAGATCAATGTGGGGATGTAAAAACGAGCGTGGCTTCACGTTGCTCGAAATTCTTATCGCGATCACTCTTCTCGCTTTTATTACGATGGGTGTGATTTCGATTACCGATAATGCCATCGGAACTAAAGACCGCACGAACGAACTGAATAAAAATAATCTCGCCATTGAATCCGCTCTCTCGCGTTTTGAATGGGACTTCTCTCAGATTTATTCTCCCCTCTATTTTTCTACTGTCATGAATCTCCAGGC
This sequence comes from Bdellovibrionota bacterium, assembly GCA_040387275.1. Lineage (GTDB taxonomy): Bacteria > Bdellovibrionota > Bacteriovoracia > Bacteriovoracales > Bacteriovoracaceae > Peredibacter. The sequence continues at coordinate 315,193 of JAZKDZ010000002.1, forward strand.
AGGAAATGGAGCGGCCGCTACTGACAATGATGGCGATGGACAACCGGATACTCCGCCTCAGGTTCCGGGTCAACCGCCGGCCGCACCGGCCGCTCAGCCGAATGTTCAGCTTCAGCAATATTATGAGCAGGTCGCTGAAAGAATGCAGCAGAATGAACATTTCTCAGCTCTCTCAAAGGAAGGTCTGCCGATTCCCCGATTCTATTCTCCTGAAAAAAATATTTTTGAATTTCTCACGGCCTCTAATCGCCGGAAAATTGAAAACGTCCGCCAGTCGAGTTTTGCCTGGGTGAGATACGCTCTTACCGACATGACCGCTGAGCAGGTGAAAGATCAGGACGAACAGAATTCCCAGATTCCGAAGTCTCTTAAGAATCTTACCCGCTGGTTTGATCCGAATGATCCCTGGGGTACTAAACGCATTGATATTGAAAATCTGAAAGGTGCCGTCCTTCTGGAACATGTGGAGAGCCTCGAGTTTTCTTTCTGGGATTACCAGAGGAAGAAATGGGAAAACAATCTCCGCACCATTCAGAATGGTGACTCCATCATTCGCGGCGTGAAAATTTTTATCACGTGGTATGACTCTCAGGGTGTTAAGCGCACGGCTGAAAGAATTTTCCGCAATCACTGGCCGATGGTTATTCCTCAGGATGTTCCGGCGACAACTGCACCGGGAACAACTCCGCCGGTTACCACTCCCCCGGCCGAGGATGACGAGATATGAAACAGATTCTTTCCAATCAGCGCGGTATTGCTCTCATGATGATCATGACTTCGATCATTATCCTCATGGCCATTTATGGTGATTTTACTTTTGACTCTAAAATCTCGCGCCTCAAGGCGACGAATATTCTCGATCGTTCTCAGGCAAAACTACTCGCGGAATCTGGTCTTCAGATGGCGGTGACACGACTTCGTCTCTACAAAGAAGCTTACAACACTGTTCAGAGTAAAAATCTCTCTTCAACAGTTCCGGCGCAACTTCTGAATCAACTCTGGGAAGTTCCCTACATTTATCCCATTCCTGTCGTGGAGGGATCGGCCCGAGCCTTTAAGGACACCGTTGATAAATTTACGAAAGAAAGTCTCATCGACGGAGAAATGAGAGTGACGGTTCAGAATATTTCCAATCGCCTGAATCTCAACATGCTCCGGATCGACATGCAGAAAATTGCCCTTCAGGCCGCAACGGAATCAACTGATGATGATGAATACGAGGCCACGGCCACCCGTGATCTCACGACTCAGACAGATTTCTCGGTTGATCAGGCGCTTTTTGTCACGATGAAGAAACTCGTTGATGAGAAAAAAGAAAAAGACGATGCCTTTAACGACCGTTACGGAACAATCAATTACCAGGACCTCTTCACGAATCTCAAATTTTACATGTCAGATTTCGGAACTTCCAACCGTGATCCCAATTTCGGTGAAGCCGAGCAGACTTTCCAGAAAACACCGATGACTCCGAAGTTTGGTCCTATGACTTCAACTTCTGAAATCTATGCGGTCCCTGGTTGGGACGATCAATTAATTGAGCTCATTCAGAATGAATTCAGTGTTTATCCCACGACCCAGATCGATCTCAATAAAATTACGGCGAATTTTCTCCGCATCCTCATCCCGAATCTCACAGATGATGACATGAAAGAGTTCTTTCTCTATCGGGATGATCCGACCAATCCGAAATTCTTCAATTCCGTTGGAGACCTGAAAAAATATTTCGTAGATCAGGAACGCAGGATTTCCGACACAGACTTCGATGCCCGTATTGAAATGTTCCAGAAAAAAGGAATCACCTTCGGCTCAAATCCCAATCTCTTCAAAGTGATCTCCGAAGGAATTTACAATCGTTCAACCTACACTCTGGTGGCGACAGTGGTTCTACCGAAGCAGGAACAAGCAGCACCAACAACTCCACCCGCTCAACCACCGGGACAACCTCCGGCGACAACACCACCAGCAACGACTCCCGCACAAAACACTCAACTACTCGAACCGCGAATCATCGAGCTCCAGATCAACTAACGATTTTCTGGTCTTAGCTGAGAAAATTACGCTAAAATAACATTATGCATATTCTGGCGCTAGACATCGGATCTTACAGCATTAAGTACATTTCCTCTTTCGTTGACCGCAGGAAAATTTCCCACGTCGACATGAGTGAAATCATCATCTCGGATTTTCTGGAAGATCATCCCGGCATGCCTGTGCGTGATGCGCAGATGACGATCGTTCAGGATATCATCGCGAATACCGCCAGACCCGATACCCGGATCATTTATCAGGCCGACTCTGAACTGATGACTACGAGATTCCTGAATCTTCCTGTGAAAAACAAGAAGAAAGCTGATCTCATGCTTCCGTTTCAGCTTGAAGAAGATATTCCCTACTCGCTGTCAGAAATTCATTTCGCTTACCGCATGGAAGGCCAGAAAAACTCTCATACGGCCCTGGTGGAACTTATCCGCGAAACGGATTTCGAGCCTTACTACGGTGCTCTCAGAGAGAAGGACATCCTTCCGACCGTCCTCACGACTGAAGCATCGGCGATGGAAAATTATTTCCACCAAAATCCGATGGCGGGCCCATTCTGTGTCGTGAATCTCGGCCACAAGACAACCCGCGCTTATTTCTTCTTTAATTCGAAACTTCTCGCTACTCACGTCAGCTATGTCGGCGGTGATGATATTAACGAGATGATTTCTGAAACTTATAAGATCGATCCTACGGAAGCGATTATCTACAAGCATCAGAACGCTTTCTTCCTCACAACCAATCAGTTTGGTGAAGTGGATGAAGCGCAGAGAGAATTTGCTAGCTCCATGGATAAGGTTTTCTCTCCACTCGTTTCCGATTTCTCCAGATGGAAAATCGGCTTCAAGGTGAACTTCAATCTTTCCATCAATCATGTTTTCATCTGCGGCGGAACTTCCAACGTGAAGAATATCGCCAATTACTTTACTGAGAAATGGGACACACAAGTCTCGCTTCTCGAAAGTTTTGATAAAGTTGAATCTGAGAAAGTTGATCTCAATGCCAAGAACAAATCTAAATTTGCTCTGGTCAACATGCTTGCTATGGGCTTCAAGCGGAAAAACCGCTTCATCAATCTTCTCACGGGAAGATTTGCCCAGGCCTCACTCACAGAAATTCCTCTTCACTCGATGGCCTTCATCGGTGTCCGCGTAGCTGCCGTGACTGTACTCTTCGCTTTATCTTTTCTGGTTGAGAGATTTTTCATCCAGCGGGATATTGCTGCTCTCAACGCCCGTCTTACAACAGCAATGAAGAATGAAGAGCTCGCAATTCCTCCGCGCCTTCGCCGTCAGCTTACGACAAATCCAAGACCGATTCTCGACAGTCTCAATAAGCGAGCTCGCAGTGTGAAGCAGGAAATTTCAACTCTCCAGTCAGCAGTTGAAATTAAAGCTCTCTCACCACTCGTGACTCTCGCCCAGACAATTGCCAACTTTCCGAATGTCACAATAACCCGTTTTTCCAATGACATTACCGGTTCAGTGACAGCGGAATTTGAAGCAGAAGACCTGAAAGACCTTAAGTCTCTTCAGATTTCTCTTGATGCTGGTCGACTCACGGATTCGAAAACCCAGCTCGATGAGAAAGGCAAAAAGCTTTCCATGACTGCGCAAGGAAACTGAGATGGATGATTTAAAAGTTCCCTACATGAAGAGAATGGACAAGGCGATCTTTGAACAGATCGACAGGTTCAAGACGACTCCCAATTATAATCTCCTCACTGATGTCTATAATAATCTCGAAGAAGAGCAGCAGAAACTCGCCAAAGGTGCAGTGATCCTCGTTCTCTTCCTTATCCCTACACTTGTTCTCTCCATTCTCTGGTGGCAAAACCAGAGTGTGAGAGGTGATCTCGAACTTCGTACCGCGATCATGAATAAGACTCAGGAAATTATCGGCCAGAGCCGCGGTGTCATGGCGATCAGCCCTGAAATCATTTCGCAAAGTCCGATTGATTCTGAAGGCATGCTCATGAGCCGCGTATCTAATGCCATCGCGGGCGGCGGAATTGATACCAATAAGATTTCACGTGGTGAATTCACGACGACAAATATCTCAGAGAAAATCTTCCAGACGGAAGCTGTCCTGAATTTCACGAACCTTTCGACAGACGAACTGATGAATCTTTTCACCAGCCTGATCCGTCGTGAAAAAATGAGAATCAGTGAAGTCACCATTACCCGTAATGCTGATTCCGCCCTTCTCGTCGGTAATTTCCGTGTCATTCATCTTTCAGCAATTCAGACTACCGAGGGCGAATAATGGCCATAGCTTCGGAAATTCATTCTCTTGAAGAAGTAAATTACAAATCCCGGATCAGCCGTTTTTTCTTCGGCATCATTCTGTTTTTCATCCTGGTATTTTCTTTTATTTCTTATTATCCGATCGGCGACAAGCTCAAGGATCAGATCAAGAAAGCTTCCGGTGGTGCCTGTCCGTTTGATTACAACGATGTCCGTTTTGAATTTTTCCTTCCGAAAATGGTGATTGATGATGTGACGATTCCGGCAAGCTGCCTCGGAAAAACCGGCGCTCCTCTTCGTCTCACTTATCTTAACCTCGGATTCCGCTTAATCAGCTTCTCTCCCTTCGGAATTCCGTTCAAGATCGAGACTCAATACAATGCTCAGCCGATCGAGCTCTTTTACGTTTTGGGATTCGGCGGACAAACGATCCGCATGGTTGACCAGCGCCTCGTTCTCTCGCGCCTTGAGGGCCTCATGGGCAATCTCAAGCTTGGCGGATCAGTCATCGTTGATGTTCTTGTCCAGATGGACATGAATCAGAAACTCACTGCTCTCGACGTTAAAGCGAAATCAGAAGACTTCAAGATTCCCGCTCAGAATGTCATGCAGAACTTCAGTCTCCCCGCTCTTAATGTGCGGAAGTTTTATCTGGAAACGAATTCTGAAAATTTCCCGTCATTAAAAGTTGTGAGCTTCACCCTCGGCGATCCGGAATCACCGGTGCGCATGGATCTGAAGGGTAATGTGAAAATTTCTGATCCCATTAACTTCTCTCAGATGAAACTCGACGGAGAGCTCGCATTCTCTGAACAGTTTAAGCAGCAGTTTCCTGTGACGTTTATCGTGAATGACACTTACACAGTGAAAGACGGTTTCTACCAGGTGACTCTTGGCGGGTCTCTCGGCGCTCCGGCCCTTCAGCCCCGCTGATATGCTGGAATCCGCTCTAAAGAAGGCCATTCACTCTTCGGTCACTCATCCTGAGCTCCGTGAAATTCTCGATTATGCTGTCCTACCCGCGGGAAAACTTTTTCGCCCGCGCCTGGTTGAGGCCATTGCTCTTGATCTCGATAAGAAATTTTCTTCCGATCATCTGCATCTCGCCTGTGCCTTAGAGATTCATCACGCCTATACCCTCGTTCACGATGATCTTCCGGCCATGGACAATGATCTCGTGAGACGGGGAAAACCTTCTACACACGCTAAATACGGCGAATGGAAGGCCATTCTCGCCGGAGACGCTCTTCTCATTTCCTCGTTTGAAACTCTGATGAAAATTGAATCCACGAAAATCCGGGACATTCACCGCCTCTTCAGCTGGTGTACCGGAGGAAAGGGTCTTATTCTCGGACAATTTCTTGATCTCGGAAGTGCTGGCAAAGTGAACACTCCGGAAGTTATCCGCATTCATGAACTTAAAACAGCGCGCCTGATTCAGGCAGCTGTAGCAGGTGCGGCCCTTATCTCGCAGAAAAAGTTTTCGCGTGATTTTTTCCGCCTGGGTCGTGAGATCGGAGTAACCTTTCAGCTTCTGGATGATCTGAATGAGCTCACTGACGAAAAACTCTCTCCCCACGAAAAAGACATCAATCCATTTCTTCTCAATCGTCCGATGGCGATGAAGGCCTTTAATAGATCTTTTGAAAGCCTCAAAGTTCTGATGGAAAAAGAAAAGCTCACTCACCTGAATGTGATGCTTCAGAATTATTTTGAAGATAACCGCAAAGCTCTCCGTGAAAAATCAACAACACTCGCTCAGCATCTCCAGAGCGACGTCATGAATGATCTCAAAGGATTCCTGTGAAATTTATATTCTTTTTTCTCCTCTCACTTCCGTCATTCGCCTGCTCAGAAATGGGTCCTCAGCAATTCAAGGTAAAACCAGAATCATTGAAAAAATGCCAGGCGCTTGCAACCTTATATGCGATGGATTTCGCAAAATCTGTTATCGCGCAGGAACAGAAAGAAAAAAATTATAACGGACCAAAAACGCTCTCTCCTTCCGGTATTCCCTCAAACTACAGAGCACTAAAATCTCCAGGCTCTTCGCCTTTACTGGGTTTCAATGTGAGTTTGGATGGACCTGAAAAGAAGAATCAATGGCAGTGTAATTACTGTGTGGATTTTTCTGTGAACGATAAAGAAGAGTGCCGCATTCAAAGTATCACGCGTTTTATGTGCGCCTACTAAGACCTACCACTTCTTTGTAAATTTAATTTCGTTGATGATTGTGAGTGCATCCATGATGAGTGAACGCGCACTTGGTCCTTCTATAACCGGAGCACGCACAGTCACACTCTCTTCATTCTGAAGCTGGATTTTTGCCTCAGGGATAGTGAGCTTTTCTTCAAAAAGAAGTTTCTTGATTCTTAAAATCGTCTCAACATCTTTCCGCGCATAAAGCTTCTGACCTGAATCCCCGAGAACGGGAGAAATTTCAGGAAATTCTGTTTCCCAGAAACGAATGACATAAGGCTTCACCCCCGTAATGGGGGTGAGCTCTTGAAATTTAAAATTGGATTTGTTTGGGATCATTATGGAAAGGATAACAGCTCCGACTATTCGTCGTCACCATCATCATCACCATCGTCGTAGACTGTGTCATCGATGTTGTTAAGGAACGAGCTGAGCGCACGTGGTTTCGCTTCTTTAACAGGAAGTGCTGTATTTTCATTTCCGCTCTCATCCAGGCGATGAGAATAACGGTCAGTGATGTCCTCTTTCAGAATTTGCGAGGGCTTGAACGTAAGTACCCGACGAGCACTGATATTCATGGCCGTACCAGTCTGTGGGTTACGTCCAACACGAGTGGCCTTGTCGCGAATGGAAAAATTCCCGAATCCGGAAATTTTCACTTTCTCGCCTTTCGCCAGAGTGTCTTTGATGACTTTGAAAACGAGATCAACTAATTCGGCTGCTTCCTTCTTAGAGAAGCCTGCTTCCTTGTAGATTCGCTCAACAATGTCTGCCTTCGTCATGCTCATTTGAACTCCCATGAAGTTTCAAAAGCTTATCGGTAAGATTTACTAATTATTAATAGGTTAGCAGGAATAGTAATTTCAGCAACAGAAAAAATCTGCCAAATACCGAGTTTTTCTCAGAAATTCTCGCAAGCTCCTGCACTTGTGCCACCTTACTAAGGCGACCTATCTAAGAGTTTTCCACGACTTAAGCGTAAAGTAGGGATTACCCGAGCCGATCAGTACAATGACTGGAATTCATCGGAGCTCTCATGAAAAATTTCTTCGTCTTCACCACCCTTCTCTTTTTCGCCGCAAATGATGCCGCCGCGGCCAGACCCATTAAACAACCTAAACCAATAATCAATACGGCCCCCATCGTGAATGCCGGCCCCGATTTATTACTCAAGGATCTGGATAATAGTGGTTCGGAAATTGTTCAACTCGCGGGTTCAGCAAGTGATAAAGAAAATAATATTGTGACGTACAGACTTTTAAAAAACGGCGTTCAAATTCTTTCGGGATCAAGTAGCTCCATTTTTAAATCCCAGCAGAATCTTGCTCTTGGTTCTCATACATTCATCATGGAAGCGGTCGATGCCAAAGGTCTTATTGGTCGCGACACAATTGTTGTAAGCATCGAAAAAAATATCATCGTTAACACTCCTCCGGTCGTAAATGCCGGGGCCGATATCATCCGGGTAGATTCTGATAACAACGGATCAGAAATGATCACGCTTGCCGGTTCAGCAACTGATTCACAGAATAATATTTCTTCTTATCGCGTCCTTCTGAATGGTGCTCAGGTTGCCACATCACTTTCAGCTTCTCTCAATATTCCGGTGGGATCCCATTCTGTTGTCATGGAGGCCACCGATGCAGGTGGATTAAAAGGTTCCGATACTGTGATGATCACGGTGAATCCAGGTGAAAAACTTCCTCCCCCTCCAACTGGTGGAAATGGTCCTTCGGCAAATGCCGGTTCTGATATTCTGGTTCAGAATAATGACTTCGATGCGGACGGTGAGGCCACGGGTGTTGAAGCTGTCATGGTGAACGGCACGGCTGTTCAGGGAAGTAATCCGATTGTTTCTTACGTATGGAAAGTGAACAATGCTGTTGTTGCAAAAAGCTCTTCACCGACAATTCTTCAGAATCAGAGATTCTTCTTCATCAAAGGAAATAATCTTCTGACTCTTGAAGTAACTGACTCAGCAGGAATGAAATCAGTCGACAACGCCATCATTGAAAACAGGCCAGGTCTTAACGACGAAATTTTCCTTGGTCGCGCAACAATCCCGGGCATTCTCAGTATCTCGGCCGGCGGTCAGAGATTCATTCTCGATCAGGACGCGAGTGGCTCAGAGATGGTTCGCATGGTGGGATCAATTAATTCGGTAAATCCGGTTGTTGATATCAAGTGGATGTGGCGCGGACAGATTCTCGCTCAGAGTTCGAATCCTTCTGTCCTCACAACATCTCTCAATCTTCAGCATGGAGTGAACAATATCACTCTTCACGTGACAGATTCCCTGGGCAATTTAATCGTTGATCATATCTCTGTTGATGTGACTGATTCAGTTGTTGAACAAAAAAATAAAATCCCCTCAGATCCTGCCCTTCTTGCCAATCACCTCGGCACTGAATGGTATACGGGCCCGTCGCACTGGAAGGATGAATCGGCGTTCCGCTTTCGTTGTAAGCCAAGTCACCTGATGTTTGATGATCCTATCGTTTTCCCTGGTCAGCCGGGTAAGGCCCACCTTCATATGTTCTTCGGAAACAAGCTTGCTAACGCAAACTCTACTTATGAATCGCTCCGCACTTCAGGCGATGGCTCGTGCGACGGTGGACCACTCAACCGTTCGGCGTATTGGATGCCTGCACTCATGAACGAAAACGGAAAAGTAGTTGTTCCGGATATCGTGACGATTTATTACAAAAAACATCCCGGAACAAATCACATCCCACGTGGTCTCAAAATGATCTTCGGTTACGATCACCGTTACCCGGATAAGAAAATCATGAACTGGAAATGTTCATCCGGCGGCGGCCAGTTCTCAACAATTGCTGAAGTTAACTGTCCAGCGACGACAAATGGAAATAACCAGCTCATGGTGACTCTTTCAGCTCCAAGTTGCTGGGACGGTGTGAACCTCGATTCGGCAGACCACCGCTCGCACATGTCCTATGGCTCATACAACGGTTACGGAGAATACGTTTGCCCGGCCACTCATCCGGTGAACATTCCTACTTTCAGTATGCTCGTTTCCTGGTCTCACATGGGTTCAGCAGAATACTCGAAGTGGAGACTTTCTTCCGATCACGTTTCTCCGCATGACTCAACATCAGCTGCTCTTCCGGGCGGAACATCTTTTCACACTGACTGGTTCGGAGCGTGGGATGATTCGGTCATGGATATGTGGATTGATGGATGTATGAATCAGTTCAAGAGTTGTTCAGGTGGTGCACTCGGGATGGGGAAACAGCTGAAAGAGAATCCAGGATTCAGCTTTACGGTTGATCCGGCGATGAGAATCATCGATCCTCCAGTGAAGCCAGTCGTCCCTTAACGAACGTAGATATTTTTGGTGGCCGCAAATTCAATCACAGCTGAGCGCACTTTGGGCTCAGCTCGTTTCTGCAGAATCTCTTTGATCAGATTTTCCGTCTGTTCACGATTCATATTTTTCGAGAGTGTCGTGAGTGCTGTCTCATACAGCTCGGGCACCTTTCCGACATAGAGAACGTCCCGATTGAGCATACTGACCTGATCAGCGTTTAAGATCTCAGAAGCGCGCTCAAGGATTCTTTCCTTCTCCTCTGCCGTATACTTCGCATTTTCACTGAAAAGCGTCCAGCGGGCGAAATCCAGGCCCTCGTGGTCTTTCCCATCCTTCAGGAGCTCCACCCTTTCGATCGCGTCTTCCACTTCCACGTGCTGAGGTTCTGAATTCAGGACGACGATGTTCTGAGTATTCTCATGCCGGCCCAACTGGGGACTCTCTTCTTTTTTGTTACCCGGTAAAAGGCCCTGAAGAGTTTTCTGAATCCCGCTGTCCGAATCTGTCGCCTCGGTTTCTGGGCCAGTCTTCTCACCCATCATATTGTAGGCAATGACAGCAACGAGAACGACACTCACACCAAAAATGATTTTTTTCATGGGAAGATCATCTCAGTTTTTAGGCAAAAAAAAAGCCCCCGGTTTCCCGGGGGCTTCTCTTGAAAAAATTCTTGTGAATTACTTCGTAGCTTCGTAGATCGCTTTGAAAGCATTGAAGTCATGAACAGCGAGATCAGAGAGCATCTTTCTGTTGATCGTGATGTTCTTCTTCTTCAGTCCAGAAATGAACTGAGAATATGAAGTGCCAAGCATACGAGAGCCAGCATTGATTCGAACGATCCAAAGTTTGCGAACGTCACGCTTCAGGAGGCGACGACCGATGAATGCATAGTGAAGAGCGCGACGAACTGTCTCAGAAGCATGTTTGTACTTCGTACGACGATCGAAGTGAAAACCCTTCGCCAGTTTAAGAACTTTATTTCTGCGTTGGCGAGCTTTAAACCCGCGCTTGACTCGTGCCATGATGGCCTCCTTCTTCGCTCAGTGGGGGGTCGTTTTTTTTCAAACGCCTCTTAACCCAGCTTCACTACTCTCAAAGTTAAATGCGACCTAAGGTCGCACTTTATAAAAAACAGTTTCGAACTAGACTAAGTAAGGAATGCACATAGCTGCATTATGGTAGTCACCTGGATTTACATATCCTGGAGTTCCCTTATCTTTCTTACCGCGTTTTGATTTGTTCACGAGTAAGTGACGAAGGTGGGCCTTCTTGTACTTAATTTTACCAGTAGCAGTTACTTTAAAACGCTTGGCAGCCGCGCGCTTTGTTTTCATCTTGGCCATATGAGTGCTCCTAAATCGAGATAATGTATCTTTTAATGAGTGACAGAAGTTAACACGGGAGATTTACGAAATAAAGGGTTTTTCACGGGGATTTTACAGGAAATCCGGGGAGAATATTGGGGAAGCCATAAAGACTTCCCCTATCAACTGAATTACTTCTTCTGAATCTTGCCGGGAGCGACCATCGCAATCACACGATTTCCCATCATTTTCGAGGGAGATTCGATGACAGCACCCTTCTCGAGTACTTGCTTAACGATCTCATCAAACTTGCCGAGACCGATCTCTTTATGGGCCATTTCACGACCGCGGAATTGCATAAGGAGTTTTACCTTATCGCCCTTCTCAAGGAACTTCTCAATGTGATTGAGCTTCACTTCCATATCGTGTTTTTCAATATTTGGACGGAATTTGATTTCTTTCACGTCAATGACGACCTGCTTCTTCTTGGCCTCAGCGAGCTTCTTCTGGATCTGGTACTTGTATTTCCCGTAATCCATCATCTTCACGACTGGAGGAACAGCATTGGGAGAAATTTCGATCAGGTCCAGATTCTCACTGTCGGCCATGAGTCTTGCCTGGGCGAGTGTTACTACACCGTAAGCTTTTCCATCATCACCAATGAGTCTGATTTCGTGGGCGCGGATTCTTTCGTTTACCCGCGGTTCCTGGACTTTATCACTTATAACCCACCTCCATATATGTCGGGGTCTTCATTTTTTCCAAAAATACCATCACCTGCACTCGGACGACAAACTAAAAAAAGCTGAAGAAGACTTCAACCGAGAGTTTGAGATCGCCGGCCATCCTTCTCTTGAGAATGAGCGTGCAGTCTTTCCCGTCGAGTTCATCCAGGATCTCATCCCAGAACTCGCCGTGAACTGTTTTTAACTCGACCGTTCCAGCTACCCGGTCTGAGAGGACAAACGGTGCCTGAAGCTCTTTTCTGCCCCCAATAACGGGACGATAAACGACGGCTTCACCCTTCCGGAATTCAATCAGGACGGTCTCTTCGGCCAGGTCGTAATTGGATTCTTCAAGCTGAAGATCAATGCGTCTGGTGAGCTTGTCCCAATCTCTTCCCTGGGCTTCTGAAGGAATGCCCAGAAGGCGCATATTCGGGATAAGGGTCACGGCAGGGCCTTGTTGAACTTAAGATTAATGGCCACCTGATCATTCAGATCGCGGATAAATTTCTCGATGGTCTCATCGAGCTTCGCGGCATCAATCACCTTGAAAGTGCGGTCATCGTTCTTGTCGATAATGCGCGCATTCTGGAAATAGATGAGCGTGTCTTTCACGATCGGCACAGCGAAGGCTTCCGGATATTTCACAACCCGGCCATGTTCCTGCTCGAGCTGGAAGAGTTCTTTTGCGACGGCCACGAAACGATCGGCAGTGAAAGATTCATTGCCGAGGTACTTAATCGTGACACAGGAAATGTAATAAGCTTCATAGAGATAAGAGAGGGCCGTCGAGAAACGTCTCACCTTATTAGCGATGAGATAAAGTTCCTGCGGCTGAAGCTTCATGCAGTCTTCAAGAGAATCCACCCGGCGACCGAGGCAATAAGAGATCACATTAAGAGCATCACGAATCATCTCTTTCACAGAAGGAAGATAGAACTCGTACTTAAGCTCTTTCCGTTTGTTCATCAGGAAGCGTGTGAGCTGCATCCCATCTTTAATCGAGCCGTTGAAAACGTTGAACCATGTTGAGTTGATAATACATGGGACGAGGAAGTGATGAAGGATCATGTTCTTATGGAAAAGAACTTCCACTCTTCGCTCTGTTTTAATGACGTAGAAAACCTGGTTCAGCTTTTCACGTTTAAGGACTTCAATTTTTTTGTTGCCGATAAACATATCCAGAGCTGATCGGATCGAATCGCGGAACGATTCGCACGAAAGCGTCGGAGTCATCGGAATATTGAGAGCACGGGCATACTCAATTACGTCCATCGCGCGCTCTTCAATCTGTTTCCAGGTAAGAGCACCGGATGGTTCATCAAGCATGATGAGAGCAAGTAGTGACGAAGGAGTGATCGGCATATTGCGGCCGACGGCCTTGAAGCAATCAAACGCTAAATTCTGAGTCGCAACTTTCAGGTCACCACTGAATCCGGAAATTTCAATCCCGTCACCGAAGTGAACGTGAATGGTTCCGAGACGCTTGTTGAAAAGCTTAAAAAGTTTAAAGAGCTGCGCTCCTGATTCAGGAACTTTTTTTCCTCCGCCGAGTTCGCGCGCATGCGCCTTTTCTTCCGGAATGTGCTCGTGAGCAATAGAAACCGGAATAAAAAGAAGTGGCTTCACGTCAGGAATCTGTGAGTGCGTTTCCAGAAGCATCTGAAAGAGACCGTACTTCGGCTTGAGTAACTTTCCAGTCCGCGTGCGTCCGCCTTCAAAGAAGAACTCCACAATCTGATCAGACGAGAGAAGATAATAAACATAGGCTTCAAACGTGAGTTTGTAGAGATGATCTGATGTAAACGAACGGCGAATGAAAAACGCTCCCGCCTTCCCGAAGAAATTCCCCATAGGGAAAACGTTCAGGTTGATTCCCGCGGCCACTCTGATCGGCATATCGAATTTTTTGAACATCGAATATGAGAGTGCGATGTAATCAGCATGCGACTGGTGATTGGGAACGAGAACGATGTGATATTTTTCTTTCAGCGCATGGAAATCCATGTCCGGCGGAACTTCGAGATTCACACCATCATAGAGACGAAGGAAAGTCGTATCGATGAGCTTAATCGCCGATCTCACCATCGTAGGTGAGAACTCGCCATGAATTTCTTTGAAGAGTTTTTTTATCTTGGGAGCGTCCTCAGGTTTTTGCTGAAGACGCTCTTTCAGTTTTGGATAATTGAGTACGAGATCGAATGCGTTGTCGGCCATGCCATCCTAGAGGTTAAGTCCGTGAGGTTTGGACTCAATCATACCAGATGAAGTCATCTCCATGAAGAGGCCATTCTTATGGATTTCTGCAATTGTGTTGGCATTAACGTACGTCATACCTGAGCGTATGCCTCCGCACAATTCGTGAACGATATTTTCCACTGAGCCTTTGCACGGAACCCAACGCGCTTCACCCTCGGCCGCCATTCCTTTCGGAAGCTCGCCTCTCCATGAAACCTGCGCATCTTTTGATGCCATTCCGCGGTAGCGTTTTCTTCCGCCTTCGATTTCGCCCGGAGTTTCGAGACAGCCTGAGAGCATTGAACCAAGCATCACTGTTTGTGCGCCGGCCGCGAAAGCTTTCACGATATCACCGGAAGTTTTAATCCCTCCGTCAGCAATCACAGGAACTCCTGATTTCGCTGCTTCAAGAACACACATTGCCACAGCAGTAAGCTGAGGAACTCCGCAACCTGTGATGATACGAGTGGTACACATAGAACCCGGGCCGATTCCGATTTTCACAGAATCTGCGCCGGCATCGATGAGACGTCTTACACCATCAGGCATCGCTGTATTTCCCGCGATCACGTCGATCTTCGGGTATTTCTTTTTCACATAACTGAGAACTTCGAGCATCATCACAGAATCACCGTGAGCAATATCGATCGTAAAGATATCTACACCAGCATCAGCAAGAAGATCTGCTCTTCTCATGCCTTCTTCTTTCACACCAATCGAAGCCGCAACAGGAAGACCGAGTGGCTTGATTTTCGCGAGCATGTTTTTCACATCGCGAACCTGCTCTTCAGGAGACATAAAGCGGTGAAGAATGCCAAGCCCTCCGAGCTCCGCCATCTTGATCGCCATCTCTGGACCAGTGACGGTATCCATGTTGGCAGAAATGATCGGAGTCTTCAGTGTGAAATTTTTTGTGACTTTCGATTCGAGGTTGGGAGCGCGGCGTGAGCTCATCTCAGAATGTTTTGGCATGAGAAGAACATCGTCGAATGTGAGACCTTTCGAACGTTCCAAAATTTCCCGTGCTGAGAACATCAATCCCATAAAAACCCCTCTTAAATGTTAGGTGTACGCCCTATCATGCCAAAATCTTAACCATCTGAGAACATTTGAGTGATCACCTAAGTCCTTAAATAAATTGACCACTTTTTCGACAGTGCCGGGAAGTTTTTCCCAAGAGCACCCTGCGGGAACCTTTGATCAGGTACAGTGTGAAAAAAGGGTCTCTATGAAATATCTCCTTCTTCTTCCGCTTCTCATCGCGTGCCAGGGTAAATCCGGCGGCAGTTCTGATGTCACGATCGAGAAATTCGAAGTGTCTCAGGATGTACAGATGAGTGCTCATATTTCTTCAGATGAAATTGTCCTTTCAAATTTATTACCTGCCGGAAGCATAGGTTCTGATTGCGGTCCGAGTCCTGAATCAGGGAAGAAATATACCTATGAACTGGTGAACGATACTCTTGTGCTTGATGATAGCCGCGTTCAGGTTACGTACGAAAGAATCACGGATGAAGGCGGAATTCTCTCAGGGAAATGGAAGCTTCTTTCTTCTTCAGACAGGAACATGCAGACAGGGACTCTCGAATTCAAAGACAACAGCGTTCACTTCATTTCTTATTGCTCTCAATAAAGAAATCGTTAAGATGGTTGTATGAGTACACAATCCATCGTTTCCATTTTTCTTCCTCTTTCACTTGCCATTATCATGCTGGGCTTCGGGCTTTCGCTCTCGCCGGATGATTTCAAAAGGGTTTTGAAATACCCCCGCAGTGTGATGGTGGGGCTCTTCTGTCAGATGGCGCTTCTTCCCCTCCTCGCCTTTTCACTTTGTTATTTATTCGGATTTTCACCGGCACTCTCCATCGGTCTCATGATTCTCGCCGCAAGCCCCGGTGGTGTTGCCGCCAATATTTTCTCGCATCTTTCTCATGGTGATGTGGCCCTCAATCTCACCCTCACAGCAATTAACTGTGTGCTGGCGGCCTTTACTCTCCCCCTCGTGGTGAATCTTTCGATCGCTCATTTCGGTGGATCAGAGGCAATCGGGCTTCAGTTCAGAAAGACGATTGAAGTTTTTCTTATCGTTCTGGTTCCGGTCATCATCGGGATGACGATCAGAAAAATGAAACCCGAGCTTTCGGCAAAAGCTGATAAGCCGGTGCGGATTTTTTCGATTCTCGTTCTTGCTCTCATCACGGTTGTGGCCGTGCTGAAAGAAAAAGATCAGCTCATGACTTCCATGGGCCAGATCGGAATAGCGATGCTTGTGTTTAACATTGGCTCTATGGCGATTGGATATTTCATGTCGATGGCGTTTAAGTTAAAGCACCAGGAAGCAACAGCGATCACAATGGAAGTGGGCATTCACAATTCCACTCTCGCTCTCTATATCGCCATGACTGTTCTGGGATCTTTTGAATTAGCGATACCTGCTGCGATCTACTCGATCTTTATGTTCATGACAGCAGGTGCTTTCAGCGTCTTTCTTATCAAAAAAAATAAATAGCGTTCCAGCATACTTCCGATCAAGGGTGCATCACGTAGTGACGCGCTCTTGATTGGAAGTATGCTGGAACCATTATTCGTGTTTGGCGTTGAAGTTTTCGATCGCTCCGGCCATGAGGAAGGAGTGAGCGCGGATTTTCCGGAGTGCCACCACCATATCTGAATATGTGAGGGCAGTAACCGGCGGATAAGTTCCTTTCGAAATACGATCGAGATGCTTCTCTCTCATACTGTCGGCCCAGAGCTGAAGCTCGTGCGACTTGGATTCAATCTTACTCATATCGAGACTTTCATCGTTCTGGAGCCCTTTTCCGACCATCAGGAAGAAACTTCCGACATCATCAAGGAACTGGAAAAACTCATCACGTGATTCACCAGTGAGGCGTTCATCTTTTTTGAAGCGTTCACGATAATTCGCGAGTCTTTCAATATAGTCAGCAACACTTTCAAGTTCGTCTGAAATCTTGATCATGCTCTGAATCTGCTCAGATTGATGATGCGACATTGGTTTTTCCATCACGTAACAAAGGAAAACCGTGATCTCTTTATGGATATTATCCGTGATGCGTTCGTAATCGATGATCTTAGCGAGTTTCTTAGGATCGTATTCTTCAGCATCCCAATACTCACGTGTGAGCTTGTACATGCGCTCGACAATGTCTTTCATCTTACGAAGTTCAGACTCAGCTTGTGCCATAGAAGCGGCCGGAAGCATGTTGTTCGGATCTCCCAGGACGAGAAGATGCGGAACTTCTTTTTCATTTTTATCCGGTGTGATCTTCGTCACAAAGGCCGCCAGCTGGTTAATGAATGGAAGGAACAAGAGTGTCGCAGAAAGATTGAAGAGAGTGTGCGCCAGAGCAATGTGCTGGGCCACATAAGGAGCTGTTCCATCAGGAGCGATAAAGCGGGCATCCTGAGGAATAAGAGAATTCACGAGGTCAAAGTAGTAAGGAAGAATCGTCAGCATGATCGTAACGCCGAAGATATTAAAGCAGGCGTGGGCACGTGCTGCTCTTCTGGCACTGACATTCGCACCGAGTGAAGCAAGAATCGCTGTGATTGTTGTCCCGATATTTTCCCCGAGAACGAGAGCAACGGCCGTGTGATAAGGAATGACACCGGAACTCGCGAGGGCCATGGTAATTCCGAGCATCGCTGACGATGACTGAACAATCATCGTTAATAAACAGCCCATCATAATAGATGCGATGTAAGCACCGTAGTGTTCACCGGAAAAATAAGCAATCGATTGAAGGAAAGAGGCATTGTCACGAAGGGGAACAAAAGCCGCTGACATAGTCTGAAGACCTACGAAAACGAGACCGACTCCGAGAATGGATTTCCCTAAATGCTCCCACTTCTCACTCTTCGCGAAAAGTCCCGGAATGAATCCGATACCCACAAGAAGGAGTCCGTATTTTTCGACCTTAATCGAAATAATCCAGCCAGTGATTGTCGTTCCGATATTGGCGCCGAAGATAACTCCGATCGCCTGTGTGAGTGACATGAGATTGGCGTTTACAAATCCCACGACCATAACCGTTGTGACGGAAGAGGATTGAACGATACAGGTTACGAGAAGCCCTACTCCCACCGCCATGAAACGGTTTGAGGTGATTGAGTTAATGATCTTTCTGATCACATCTCCGGCAACGGCCTGAAGTCCATCGGACATGAACTTCATTCCGAAGAAGAAAAGTCCAAGTCCACCCAGGAAGGTGTAGATAATCGTAAAGGCTTCCATCAACTCTCCTTAAAGAATTCTCTAATCAAACCAGACGGCAAAACCAATCGGAATAATGATGTAAAGAATCGTATCGCGAACAAGATAAAATAAAAAAAAGTAAACGAAGGCCTTCGGGCCTTTCAGGAACAAGCGCTCGAGACCCAGATACTGGGCCTTCTTCGACATCGCGACCATGAACCTGGATTTTCCATAATGAAGGAAAAAAAAGCTGATGGCGCCATCAACCCGACTGTCGAAGGCGAGAAAACGGGATTTAAGCCACGTTGACATTAATGAGTTCCAAGCTGTGAATTTATCAGATGGAAGATAATGATATTGTGAAGATTGTGTCAAGGAAACGCGGCGGGCCAGACAAATTGTGTTTGGCCGCAAAACCCTGATTTTAGTGGCCCTATGACACTTCTATGACAAACGATCATGCTTTGTTGATTACTCTTAGGACATGCTGAAAGGCCTTACCTTGTGGAATTTTCCCGCCGGAACACTCGACCCAGTTGAACTGAGTCCGGGTTCCTTTATTCTGTCGACCTGCCAGCGGACGATCGTTCTGGCCATGAACCATGATCCTCTTCGCGCAAGTAATGAGCTTCCTTCCCACGATATGGTGACCGGTGAAGATGCTTATCTCTTTCTTCTCGAAACGATCTGCGGTCTGAAAAGTAAGCTGATTGGTGAGAATGAAATCGTGGGCCAGTTCAAAGAAGCTTACAAACTCTATGCTTCGACGACTTTGAAAGATACGAAGCTTCTCACTGTTCTCGAGAAGCTTTTTAAAGACGCTAAAGATATCCGCACGCAATATCTCATTGGTATTTCGCAGAAAACTTACGCTTCCCTTACCCGTCGTCATTTTCAGAAAGCTCGCGCTCTTCACGTTGTGATTGTTGGCTCGGGAATGCTTGCGGAAGATCTGATCAACCAGCTGAAGAAAAAAGTCCGCGTCAGTATCTGCGCCAGAAACTCCGAGCGCGTAAAAGAGCTCGCTGCCTATCACAAAATTTCAGTGATCCCGTGGGAAAACCGCGCCGATCTCGTGAATGAATCTTATATCGCCAACACAATCGGTTCCGGTCAGGTCCTTTTCGATGAAACATTCTTCGCTTCATGGGAAAAAGGTCTCTTTGTCGACCTCGGCAGTCCTTCTGTCATTGAGACTGCTCTCCGGGCTTCTGAAGGCGTTATCCGCCTCCAGGACATCTTTGACGAGGGTGCCGTAGTCGAAACTCATAAAGAACAGCAAATCACTCTGGCCCGTGAGGCCATGATTCAGATCACCCACAAAAGAAAATCGCTTCTTGAGGCGAAATTGAATGCCCGTGAAGCGCTTGTTACTCCTCAAATCGTCACGGACGTGAGATACCTCTAGCCACATATGGCTAACTATAAAATTGGTACTCGCGGCTCGCTACTGGCGGTCACTCAGTCCACATTGATGAAAAACGAACTCGAGCGGATTTCCGGCGAATCGTTTGAACTTGTTCTCATAAAAACTCAAGGCGACGAAGTCACCAACAAGCCCCTCTGGCAGCTTGAAGGAAAAGATTTCTTCACGAAGGAACTTGATGAAGCTTTGCTGAAAGGCGAAGTCGATCTCGTGATTCATTCCTACAAGGACCTGGGCTCTGTCCGTCCTGAGGGAATTAAACTCGCGGCCGTGACGGAAAGAAAATTCGCTCACGACATTCTTCTTATTTCTCAGGAAACGATTAACAAGCTCCCGACTTGGGAAGGTGAATTTGTGGTGGGGACATCTTCTCCCAGACGAATCACCAATCTCACGGCGAAACTCGGCAATTACATTCCTCACCTGCGCCAGAAGAATGCTCCCATCCGTTGCGAGACTTTAAGAGGTAACGTGAACACGCGGATTTCAAAACTCCGAGAAGGTCAGTACCACGCCATTACTCTTGCCCTCGCCGGACTTGAACGTCTTTCGCAAACTCATAAATCTGCTGAAGAACTTTCTGGTCTCCTGAAGAAGATGAATTATCTCATCCTTCCTCAGAGTACTTTTCCTTCAGCGGCTTCTCAGGGAGCACTTGGGATTGAAACGCGGGAAGATCGCGATGACGGCGGAAAACTCTTCAAGATCATTTCGCAGCTTTCGCATGAAAGAACTGTGGAAGAAGTTATCCGCGAAAGAAAAGCATTTAAAGAATTCGGCGGAGGCTGTCACCTCGCTGTCGGCATTCACGTGAAAAAAGTGGAGGATTATTTCCTTCATGTTCACGCCGGTGAAGTTGACGGGAAAAGAATTGAGAAGAAATGGCTCGAAGGAGTTACGATCCCGACTCTCACTAAGAAAAAATTATTTGTGGGTCTTCCGAAGGGAACAAGACCTGGAATTGTTTATGATGAATATCTCGAAAAAGTTCCGGCAAAAAGAATGCTCGAGCTCGAGAAGAAACATGTCTTCATTACCTCACGCTATTGTCTCCCATCTCTTCAGAGTTCAGTTGTAGGACGTCCGGCGAGCCTCTGGGCCGCGGGTTCTAAAACAGCAGGTATTCTGACGGAAGCCGGATTCTGGATCAATGGAACAAGCGACAGTCTCGGAACTCAGGACCTTCAGGACCTGAGAAATTCCATGGCCCTCAGAATGATGAATCCGGATCTGAAGGATGACTGGCTCACTCTTTCCCATGATGACGGAAAAAATGATCTGGGTGCTGTGATTGGTTGTTACAAACGCGTACCAAAAAAAATAGATCCAGCTTACGAGAACGAACTCCGCGAAGTCGGAGCGTGTTTCTGGTCAAGCTATCCTGAATACCAGAATTTTGTGAAGGCCTTTCCTTTCCTGAAAGAGACACTGCACTTTTGCGGTCTCGGAAAAACCTGGGATGAATTCCGGAAGGCCGGAATTAAAGTCACTCCTCTTCCGGGCATGGAAGAGTTTTACGCTCTCGCATAAGGACGATGTATGAACTCAGAAGAACTCTTTAAAAAATCCCTTCAATATGTTCCAGGCGGCGTCCACTCACCGGTTCGCTCGTTCAAGGGACTTCACACCACTCCCCGTTTCATTAACCGCGGAAAGGGTGCCATGATCTGGGATGAAGACGGAAAAAACTATATCGATTTCTGCATGAGCTTCGGTCCTCTGATTCATGGTCATCAGGATCCTGAAATCAAGGAAGCGATTATCAAAGCACTTGATAATGGCTGGACCTTCGGCGCTTGCGAAAAATATTCTCTCGAACTCGCGGAATATATCGTGAACAGGATTTCCTTCATCGAGCAGATTCGTTTCATGAACTCCGGAACAGAAGCTGTCATGACAGCGGTCCGTCTCGCGCGCGGGATTACAGGCAAACCAAAAATCATTAAATTCAATGGCTGCTATCACGGGCATCTCGATGCCATGCTGATCAAGGCCGGTTCAGGTCTTGCGGGAGAAGCGGAATCATCTTCCAAAGGTGTAACGGACAAGCAAGCGGGCGACACACTTATTTGCGAACTCGCAGATCTCGTGGGAGTAGAACGAGTTTTCCACGATCATCCGGGACAGATTGCGGCGATTTTCATTGAGCCACTTCCTGCGAATAATGGTCTTCTCATTCAGGAAGAATCGTTTCTGAAAGGTCTTCGTGATCTTTGCAACAAACACGGTGCCCTTCTCGTTTTCGATGAGGTGATCTCAGGATTCCGCATTGGCTTCGGAGGAATGGCAGAGAAAACGGGGATCACTCCGGATCTCGTGACCTACGGGAAAATTATCGGCGGTGGTATGCCGGTGGGAGCTGTCGCTGGACCAAGAAAGTTCATGGAATTCTTAGCTCCCGTTGGGCCTGTTTATCAGGCGGGAACACTTTCCGGAAATCCGGTTGCGATGGCAGCAGGACTTGTGAATCTCAAGAAACTCACCACTGAAGCATATGTAAAACTTGATAAGAATACCGAAGCAATGGTCACTCTCATGAAAGACTGGATGGATAAGAATGGTTTCGGTGATTATGAAATCATCCGTTACGGATCACTCTTCTATCCGATCCCGATGAAAACAAAACTCACAAACATCACTCAGCTTCCGGCCAACATGGGTGAGAGATTCAAGTCACTTTTTGAAGTGTTCCTCAACAAGGGAATCTATCTCGCTCCGAATGGTTATGAAGTGGGCTTCGGAAGTCTCGCGCACAACGAAGAAGCACAAGCTGAACTCAAACGGAGATTATGGACGTAATCAAGGCCCGCCGCTGGTTTTACGGTCTGACTCTCCTCTGGATAGTCCTTCTTTTCGGGATCGGAACCTGGTGGCTTTACCTTGTGTTTAAACTTCACTCCATGATTTCGGATCTCAATCTTCCGCAGCTTGGTTCTGAAAGTAAGTTCCTCAATATGATGAGATGGGAAGGCAGTTTCTTTTTCATCTTCCTTCTCCTTCTCGGCGCCTCATTGTTTGTCATGTATTTCCGCGATCTCCGGAAATCAAAGGCAATGCAGTCATTCTTCTCATCCCTCTCCCATGAACTGAAAACTCCGCTCGCAAGCATGCGCCTTCAGGCAGAAGTCATTAAAGACCTCATTGAAGATGAATCTCATTCGCATGATCAATTGGCGTCTCTTACCAAACGCCTCATTGAAGACACTGATAAACTCGAGTCGGAGCTGGAAAAGAGTCTTCAGCTCTCAAGAATTGAGCAGGACGGAAATCTCACTCTCACTCCGGTGAGCCTTGAAAAATATCTTAGACGTCATCAGCACAAGCTCGATAAGGTGGAGCTCGTTCTGAATTTCCCTGATGGTGCGGCGGATGTGATGGCCGATGAGCTTGCCCTCAACATGATTATCAGAAATCTTATGGAAAACAGTCTCCGCCATAATCCTGATACAAAAACAATCACTGTCACTTCAGAGCTCCGCGGTCAGCATGTCTTTGTGACTTACGATGATCATGGGAAGAAGTTCACGGGCCCGGTGGAAAAGCTGGGAGAGCTCTTTTATAAATTTGATTCGTCAAAAGGTTCCGGCATTGGCCTCTATCTCATCAAGAATCTCATGAAGAAGATGCGTGGAAATTTTGAAGTGCAAAATGATGATCGACTTCGCTTTCATCTTACTTTTGAGACGCCGGGAGTGGATGCATGATTGATCTTCCCCTTCTACTCGTTGAAGACGAACCGAATCTGGGCCAGACTCTGAGAGATTATCTCCGCGCGAAGAAATTCAAAGTGGAGCTCGCGGTGAATTGTGCCGAAGCGAGAAAAAAATTCGATGAAATTCATCCGGCCGTAGCGATCCTTGATATTGGCCTTCCTGATGGATCAGGAATTGAGCTCGCCCGTGAAATGCGTGCTAAGAGAAAAGATTGTGTCCTTCTCTTTTGTACCGCTTTAAATGATCCCACTCTCCGCGTGGAAGGACTGGAACTCGGGGCCGAGGACTACATCACGAAGCCCTTTGAGCTGAAGGAACTTACACTTCGCCTCGATCGTATTCTCAAGACACGCACCCGCAGTATGGAAAACCAGGATGAGTTCCGTTTCGGGAAACTCATTTTCTGGCCCAAGCGTTTTGAAATTCTCGATGGAATCGGAGCGACGAGCTCAATTGGTCAGAAAGAATGCGCGATTCTTGAACTTCTTCTGGAAAAGAAAAACGAAGTCATCACCCGGGATGAGATGATTGAATTAATCTGGGGAGAAAATAGTTTTCCCAGTAACCGGACAATTGATAATTACATGGTGAAACTCAGGAAGTGGTCTGACTCAGATCCGTCCTCGGGTTTAAAGATTACCTCGGTAAGAGGTGTCGGATATAAACTGGAATGGAAAGGAAACTCATAATGAATATTTTTGAAAACCGTGGCCCTACACTTCCCGTCTGGTTCATGCGCCAGGCAGGCAGATATCACTCTCACTATCAGGCGATTAAGAAAAACTCTGACTTCATGACGATGTGTAAGAGTCCGGAACTCGCGTGTGAAGTGACACTTGGCCCGATTCAGGATTTCGGATTCAACGCCGCTATTCTCTTTTCGGATCTTTTATTTCCCCTGGAACAACTTGGTCTTGGTCTTTCCTATCATTCAGGTCCACCGACACTTGAGTGGCACCTGGAAACTCCGGAAGATATCAAAAAGCTCAAAGTCACAACTCCGGGTGAGAAATTTTACTCATTCCAGGGCGAGGCCTGCACTCTTCTTCGCGAAAGACTGCCGAAAGATGTCACACTTCTTGGATTTGTCGGCGCTCCCTTCACACTTTATACCTATGCGGTTGAAGGCTCTCACGCCGGAAATCTTGTTTCTGCTAAGAAAGGTCTCTATGACGGTCGCTGGGAAGAGTTCACAAAACTTCTTATCCCGGAACTTCTGAAAGAGATGATGGTTCAGGCAAAAGGCGGCGCAGATGCTATTTGTCTCTTTGATACAGCAGCAGGAGAACTTTCTCCGGGTGATTACAAGGAACTCATTGTTCCGAAACTCAATCAGGTCCTGAAAGAGTTTAAGAAAAACTGTCCCGATAAAAAAGTCATCTACTACTCGAAGCACACGCAAGCGGCCCACGTGAAAGCACTTGATCTCTCTCTTATTGATGTTCTTGGTGTGGACTGGCGCTGTGATCTCGTCGAGATTCAGAAGCTTCTTCCTCCGCATGTTTTCATCCAGGGAAATCTCGATCCCGCGTGGCTTCACCTTCCGGGACCACTCATGGAGAAAAAAGCGCGCGCATATTATGATGACCTTCGCGCCCGCGGTCTCGACTTCAAGAGATGGATTGCCGGACTCGGACATGGAGTTCTTATTCAGACTCCGGAAGAGAACGTGCGCAATCTCGTCAAAATCATCCAATCACAGAAAATTTAATTTCTTCTTAATGCCGGCGGGTGCACCCCGTCGGCGCTACGAGTCTCCTGTCTAATCCATTCCAGTGGTAATTTAGAGTGTGTCTATCAAGGAGGACAGTGTGATTTATATTTCCCGTTTTGTTATCGCTCTCATGATTTCTTTTACTCTGACTGAACTGCCAATTATGAAAGCTCAAGCGGGCCTCATCAGCACTCAGGAAGTTTACTCAGACTTCAATCGCGTAAATGGTGAATCAACAATTCACAACTTCATTGCCCGTTCTGACGTAAAGGACAAGTTGATTGAACTTGGTGTCGATCCCATGGACGCGCAGAAGAGAATTTCTTCTCTCTCTGATAGTGATGTGAAGAAACTCGACATGGATATCCAGAAAGCGACCATCGCTGGTGATATCGGCGGGATTCTCATCATCGTCCTTCTCGTGATTCTCATTATCTATTTTGCTAAACGGATCTGATGCGACTTCTTAGTCTCATTCTTTTCTTCCTGTGCGTCTCGTGTGCTACCCGGACACCCGTTACGGATCGCCTGACGGACAGGAAGAAAGATCTTTACTCCCACAAGATCTCTGACGTTCCTCTCATTGCTCAAAAAGAAAATCACTGCGGTCCTGCGAGCCTTGCGATGGTCATGCAGTTTCATGGCATCAAAAAAAATCCCGACGAAATTGCGAAGGGTCTCTTTCATGAAAAGCTTAAAGGCTCATTTTTTCCGGAGATGAAAGCACGCGCGCGTGATGAAGGCATGGTCGTCATCGAAGTTAACGACCTCGAGGACGCGTTCAAGGAGCTTTCTGCAGGCAATCCCGTTATAGTTCTTCAAAATAATGGCTTTGCTTTTTTTCCTCGTTGGCATTTCGCTGTCCTCACAGGATTCGATCTCAAGGGTCCAGATGTTTATCTTCACGACGGATCAAAAGAAGTGGAAGAAGATGACATGCGGCTGTTTGAAAGATCATTCGTTCTCGGCGGGAAACGCTCTCTTGTGATCCTTCCTCCGGGAAAACTTTCGGTCACCGGAACAGAAATGAATCATCTGGAATCTGCGACTATTCTTGAAGGCATGAACAAAAAAGATGATGCGCTGAAATCCTATCAGGCGATTCTCACGAAGTGGCCTGAGAGCTTACTCGCCCGCATCGGTGCCTCGAATGTGCTTTATTTTTTAGGCAGAAAGAAAGAGGCCATGCTGGAACTTGAGTCGGCCGTCATTTCTCATCCTGATTCTGCGTTTGCTTGGCACAATCTCGCCATCATTCAGGGAGAATCCGGAAATAAGGAACTCGCTAAGTTAAGTGCGAAGAAAGCTCTCTCGCTGGCTAGCGATGAACAGAAAGAAAAATTCAAAGTCAGTCTAAGTGAGTGGTTATAGATGTAAGTTTTTATGTCGGCGAAGCCTTGCGTTAGACTAACAACTTAATCCATCATCAAAATGAGAGAAGATCAATTTTCCATCTTTGACGTTAATGTATATCGATGGAGCGTCCATTTCAGTGTGAAGATTCACCGGATAATACTGAAACTTTATAGATTTCATTTCTGGGCCCGCATTCTCGAATAAAAACCTTGATTCTTTTAATTGAGTTACAGATTCAATGAATTCTTTAAGATAATTCTGAGCAGCTCCCAAGGCTAAAATGTCATGGGTGCTATCACATGCTGGTCCCTTATTTGATGTTGAACTACCAGTATTACAAATATGATTAATGCCAGAATCTTTGAGCTCCAATAAAAAGCTTTCTGGAAATAAATCTTTTAGGCATTCATTCTTTTTACTGTTTAGACATTCAATCATTTTCTTAAATTCTTTGGAAGCCTTTATTATATTCAAACCGCCCAAAGTAATTTTACGCCTTTTTGCTAGCACATCTTCAAAGTGCTTTTTGCGCTTATCTTTAGTAAGTAATAATGAACCATTTTTAAGGTTCGGCATTTGTGAAATATCAAGATAGTAAAGTTCTTGTCCGATACGCACCTGCATGTCAAAGTTTCCAGTTTTATCAATCTCGTAATCCTCTACATTCATGACACTACAAATACGTAAGCTCGAGTTCTGGTCCTCACTTGTTGAAACAAAAGACAAAAATTGATGTTTATTTCCTAAAAGGCAACCGGGTAGAAAGTTTGCATAAAGGTAATCCTCTGAATACGGCATATTCCATTTGCAAATTAATTTATCTTTCTCATTCAATCCAGACGAATCTAAAATGTAATCAGGTTTAGAGTTTATAAAATCTTTTGTCTTATAAAACTTCATCTCCGGATTTATGATCGACGTCCCTTTGCTAAAAGCTGTTAGAGAAAAGAAAAAATAATGAGGTGCTAAACTAGTTTTTTGCGGAAGAATACCAGCCAGAAAGTTTTGAAGCTTTTCTCCCTCAAACCCGCAAGATCCTTCCCACTTACCAATTTCTGCAAACGCTACAGGATCTGTTTCCTCTCTATTTGAGGCATTGGGAATATTATTATATAAATCTATTTTCTCTACGGGGAGAGCAAGGTTTTCTTCCGTAAGATATTTCTGATCAATTTCTCCTAATTTATATTCAAACGATTCTACTGAATCTTTACTCGGAGATGAGTGTTGAATTGTGTGGTCTTTGTTATCTGGTACATCTTGTGGAACAGGAACTGGAGAATAAGTTGGAGTTTTAGATTCATGGGAAATTACTGGTTCTTTAGAATTCTGAAGGGGTTGAAGGATAGTAGTTTTTTTACCTTCAACACATGAGGAAATAAAATATAGAAGTAGGTAGATTGTAAGCCGTTCATTGATGTGATTAAGCATTTAATGATTTTAACTCATCACTTCAGCCCTCTAACTTAATTTCACCAACTAATTAGAAATTCGTGAAGAAATCTTTCGGAAGTCCCGCTTTCTGAAGTCTCGCCACATTCGAAGGAACTGCTCCGCTGAATGTGAAATTATCATCCTTCATAATCCCGATATCCTGCATGAGAATGCGATCGCCTTCCATTCCCGCAAGTTCCGTCAGCTGCTGAACGACTCGGTCGCCATTCTTATTACGTCTGATCTGGATGATGTAATCAACTGCTGAACTGATCTGATAACGAAGGGCCTTAAGCGGGAGCTCGTACCCTGAAAGAAGAAAAAGATTTTCAAGGCGTCCCAGGCATTCGCCCGGAGAATTCGAGTGGACAGAAGTC
Organism: Bdellovibrionota bacterium; assembly: GCA_040387275.1. Taxonomy (GTDB): domain Bacteria; phylum Bdellovibrionota; class Bacteriovoracia; order Bacteriovoracales; family Bacteriovoracaceae; genus Peredibacter. Next base: position 343,506 of record JAZKDZ010000002.1, read on the forward strand.
ATCGAACCTTCGTGACCAGTGTTCATTGCCTGGAGAAGATCGAAAACTTCCCCACCTCTCACCTCACCCACGATAATCCGGTCAGGACGCATGCGCAGAGTGTTTTTTAAAAGGTCGCGGATCGCAAGTCCCTGGACTCCACCCTGAGTGGGACGAGCTTCGAGACGAACAGTATTGGTGTGAGAAAACTGAAGTTCTCTTGTGTCTTCAATCGTGATGACTCTTTCTTTTGGATCCATTTCCTGAAGGAGAAGATTGAGGAATGTTGTTTTCCCTACTCCCGTTCCACCGGAGACAATGATGTTCACGCGGGCCTTCACCAGCATCTTGAGAAATTCCACCCACTCTTCCGAGAGACCGAAAATTCCGGGAGCATCAGCGAACGTCTTAATGCTTTTTAAATATCTGCGGATTGTGATGGCGTGATGAGTATTGGTGTAATCTTTGTGAATGAGATTGATACGTGATCCGTCAGTGAGACTTCCATCAAGAATCGGAGTGGCAGGTCCGAAAGTTTTTCGGTTAAACAGGGCCACATCCTGGCAGAAGGCTTCAATCTCTTCATCGCGAAATTTCGTTTCAAGCTTTATGAGTTCCCCGTCCTTCTCAACAAAGACATTATCCGGGCGGTTGATGATCACTTCCGTAATCCCTGTTCTCTTGGCAATTTCATCAAGAAAGTCATGAATCTTAGTGCGTGACATGGAACTCCTAAATTTTCTCGTAGAGGAAGATTTCCGGCTCGTGGATACTCATGCCGTAAGAAAGAAAATTCTCGTGCATTCGTTTTTTATCTGAGTCGTCCAACATTTCGTGAATTTCATCAAAGGACTTGCCGTTGACCAGAGCATTGGCAAGAAGCTTACTGCCAAGTGATTCCGCAAAGTGATGAACCATGAGAATTACCCAGTCAATTTTCTCAGCGCGTGCCGGAGAAATTTTGAGAAGAGAGACAATCATCTCAATCGGTAACTGATATTCGAGGAATTTATTCTTTTCGAGTTCCTGAGTCCTGATCTGAGCGAGCTTCATGTAAAGACCCAGGAGAAAAGCGCGTGAGTGACCACTTACACTCATCTCCGCAAAGGTGTTTTCAAAGCGCTGGATATCTTCCACCAGACCCATGTCGGTTTTCGAAGGAAACTTTCCGTGAATGGCCTTGTAAACGTAGATACTTGCCAGGCGATCGCGGAAGTTCGCCCAACCAAGAGCGACCATCGTTTTCTCAAGTCCTCTTCCGTCATTGAGCTCTTTGAAAGCGACATCCAGAACTTCGTAAAGCCCACGGTTCGACTTCAGGATTTCCAATACTGGTCCTGTGCTGTTGGCATTTTGATTACTCTTCAGAAGTTGAACCAACTCCTTGGGGAGAATCACATGCGGAAAATGAAGTTTCTTCATAGCTGACCAGTTTGATCTGTTCTCTTAAGTAAACACTTGAGAATATTTAACCATGAGGCGTCGATTGCCCCAAGCGGTTGTTGCAGGTTTCGGCCTTTTCTTATTAAATAAAGTATGAGTTTACCCGTCTATCAGGTCATTCAGGTGAAGAGCTCCTCTCTGGAGGACTTAAATGAGATCCTGAAGAAGGATATGAACCTCCGTCATCCGGTTGTTCTGAATCTCCTGGCCCTCGATCTGGATGCCCAGCGCGAGTTCATCGGACTCATCGAAAACTTTTTTGTTTCGGAAAACATCTCGTTTAAATTCCCTTACGCTGTTTATCTTGTCTCCGTTCATGAGCCGAGTATCTCACTTATGCCGGTTGTTCCGGAGCAGAATAAGCTTCCCAAGTTCTTTCAGCAGAAAGAAGGAAGAATGAATGTGAAAGAGAGTCATCTTGCCGGAAGAAATAAAATGCTTCAGCAGGAAGTCGCCAATGCTGATTCGACTCTTCATCAAAGTGAAGTCCGCTCCTATGCGCTTTTTCACCGTCGTATTTTCGAAATGGAGAAAGAAAGAGATTTCTGTCTCGATCTCCTGAACAAGCTGAACAAGGCAAAGAAAAATGGATAAGAAGAAAGGAAAAATTCCTGAAGACCTGAAAGGGTTTGAAGAATTCATCGAAGGACAGCCTGCTGATTCTCACTTCCTCCCCCGCGGTGTGGGTGGTGGAATAAAAAAAGAGGTCTCTTTCGAACACTTTACCTTTCTCACGAACGACGGAGAGAGACTTCAGAACCTGAAGCTCCTTCTCTCTTCAAAAATTCCTTTCTCCCGCAAATTCGAGCAGGGAAAAAAACTCATGGAAGAAGAGATGGAAGAAGTCCGTCATCTTCGTTCAGAACTCTTTGACGTGCAGAATGAGAAAGACTCCCCTTACAGGAAGTCTCTCCGTGAAATTTTCAGTAATTTTTTTGGTTCAAAAACTTAATTGCGGGTGAGATTCAGAAGAATCGGTCCACCCACGTGCTTGAACTCTTCTTCAGTCATGCCATCGATCTCATAACTGTTCAGTTGCTCTACCATAATCTGATAAAGATATTTCTCGAAACGCGGAATCGTCGTAAGACCGAACTTCGCGATGAACTCGCTTACTTTCGTACGAAGGATAGGATCCTCTTCGCCTTTGATGAGATACTCTTCGCCATTCTTCCGGAAAAACGCGTGATAGAACGACTTCAGTTCCACGACTGTTACACCCATCTTACCCCGGGCATTGTCTTCATAGTGACCGCCAACATGGTTGATGAAACTTGAAATCATGATGGCCTCGAAGTCGATATTATCCACTTCATAGTTCAGATAAAACTGATCATTGAGAACTCCATCCGACTTCAATTGATCAAGGCTTCTGAAGAAGGTCTCAATGAAGGGAAGTGACGTGACAAGTGTCTCCACTGCTTCTGACCAGAGACGATAAGTCGCGAGATCGCTGATCTCAAGCGGCTTCGAACTCCCGTCGAATTTATATTTCGCCTGATCATCGAAGGAATTTTCAACAAACGAGTTCCAGTACATGCCAAGGAAATAAGAGAAGTCCTCGCGGTCAAAGCTCGTGCTCTCGAGAGCTTTTTTCATCTGGCGTTTCTGAATCTGAATCAGACTGTGTCCGATTTTATGAAGATCCGTGAAATCAAAAACAGCGAAGATATCTTTCTTCGTTTTCTCGCGTGCGTATTCAAATCCCAGCTCAAGACGCTGGCGCGTTTCTGCGCCGACTTTCCCCATGGTAAGGGTCCCGTTTTTCAGGGCGTTTTCCACAGTCATGCGGGCATTCACGAGACGAATGAAATTAAACTGAAGGAAATGGGAACGTTTATCATCCGTGAGGCCCTTCAGAGCGTCGCGGATAGAATCCATTCCGGATTGGTAAGGAGTGAGCATTGATGAATGCAGTCCCTGATTCGTGGAAACGGGATCAAGACTTCCCGTCTTCCCTTCTTTTTTCGCGATGAAATCATCCACCTGATTCATCTGGCTGAAGTAAGCATCAAAATTCAGGGCCTCATAATAATCCACGAAACCATAGTCACGAAGACGTCCGACTTTTTCCTGATAAACGTTTTCTTCGAGAATCTGGTACGAATCCACAACCATCTTGAAGAGAAACGAATACGCATTCTCAACTCCGAGGTCAGAGTAAAGTCTTCTGATGAGTTCTTTTAATTCCTGAACCAGAGTGAAGTCTTCCGGGTACTCAACGATGAGCTGCATATCTTCAGTCAGGAAATAATTATTTCCATCGGGGTACATAGGATCATCGACGTCGAAAGTCGCAACAGTGAATTGATTCATGAGTGTGAGGAGGAAATCTTCACTCTTCACATACTCGAGAACGATTTCATCATCCTTACAGCGGGAATAAATCTCAAGCCAGTGAACCGCTTCATTGCCGTCCAGAACATCTTTATTCCAGAGATCGATATCCCGGAGCGCCTGACGCTGATCGGGAGAGAGTTTCGGGAGAATCGCAGCAATCTGATCGGTAGAAGTATTCTGCAGGGAAACATACAGAGGCTGGATGGGAATCATGGAGAGGTCTTCTCCGCGGTCCACCAGTTTTTCAATATCTTCGAATTTTTTGTAGGCCTCGCATTCATAGAGAAGCTGGGAGAGAAGGTCTGTTTTAAGCTGGGAGTCTGTCATAGTGAGCGCACATTACCTCTCTTGAGGCCGGTTTGACCAGAAAAGATACTACGCAGCATGCCTCTCAAATGGTAACATTTCTTATGCCCAGAACGACCCCCATTACGATGACGACTGTCCCCACACTTACCGAGCTGAAAAACGGTTATCCCGGGCTAAAGGCCCTCTTTTTCGACATGGATGGGACTCTCCTCGATACCGAAAAATACCATACCCATGCCTTCTTAAAAATCGGCAAGGACTACGGAATTAAACCTCCCCACTCTCCCGAAGTGATCCACGGACTCCTTGTCGGACGCGCCGATCATCTCGTATTTGAAGTCGTGAAACACTGGCAGGGTTTTCCCAAAGACTGGACTGCCAGAAATTTTGTCGATGAGAAAAACAAAAATCTTCTCACCATTCTGAGAACAATTCCCCGTGAAGAATTCCTTCCGGAAAAGATTGTGACTCTTTTGAAAGAGGCCCGCGCAGATGGCATCCTGATTATGCTCGTGACCTCAAGTGAGAAAGTCGTGACGGAAGAACTTCTCCGCATGGGACGGGTCCGCGATTATTTTTCTCATGTCATCACCCGTGATGATTGCCCGAAACACAAACCCGATCCGTGGCCGTATATCCACGCACTAGGGCTCACAAATTTCGACAGTCATGAAGTGATTATTTTTGAAGACTCTGAAGTGGGAATTACCGCGGCACTCGGATCAGGTGCGCATGTTTTGAAAGCGGACTGGCATCCTAAGGCTTAATCACCACAATCTGCCACTGTCTTCCGGTAGCATCATTATTCAGAAGCTGAATGAGTTCCGGTTTCGGCTTGAATGCACCATCAATCTCATTCGAGACATAAAATCTTTCACCGACAATTGAGATGATATTCCAAAGACCCTGGTGCTCTTCCATATCAATCATGAATTTCAAAAAGAGAAGCGGGACCGGGCCTTCAGACGTTCCGAGTTTATCGTACGTCATCATCTCAACCAGAGCTTCCCTCTTCATGAAAGTCTTTAAGCGCTTCGAGAGATTGTTCATCATGTTGAGACTGAAAACGTAATCGTATTTGAGTTTCACCATGTCGACATCAACGCGGGAAAGATTTCCGGAGGCACGTAACTCAGCGGCCTGAAGAAATGCACTTTTCTGGGGAACACGAATTTCCACGATGGATGGTTTTTCTTCGACCTTGGGAGCTTCCACGACTTTCGGAGCTTCCACCACTTTGATCGGCTCGTCTTTTTTCACAGCGGGAGTTTTCACCGGCTCAACTTTTGTCACGATGAGTGGTTGCTGTTCGACATAAAGATCCGTGAGACCTTTTTCTTCAAACTCTTTACCGGCACCGAAAAAGAAAACGCGTCCCTGAAGGAAGCGTTCTTTATGAACTGTTCTCAGCATGCTGTTGAGAGGAGGAAAGAGATTTTTAATGCCGGGATAGAGAACTTCCCGGTGAGACATCACTTCGCTGAAACGACGGAGGCAACCCATGGCCTCGCCGCTTTTATTATAAGTGTTGATGATGTTCGACTGGCCCAGGAGATAATAAGCATCACGCTGGTCAGACAGACCCATGATCTCATCTTCTTCACTACAAACGAGATCCATGATTCTCTGATTTTCCGTGCAGGCCATCGCAAAGGCACTCTCTAGAGAGTCTTCACCACAGGCAATGCCACAAGTGTCTTTCACGCGATACTGCGAATACCACTCGAACTCACCCTTCCTGAAACTCTTCATCCAGGTTTCACGGTTAAGGGTGTCCGGTAATTTGTCAGTGTAACGGGGTTTGAAACGAAGAAGCCTGTCGACAAATTTTTTCATTTCCACAGAGCGAGGGCGACAGGTCTTGGCCCATTGTTCGATATCAAAGCCACATGTTTTTTTGAGGCGGAGTTTGTCGGCCATGAGACTCAGGTGCCACTGCCCTTCAAGAAGATAGCTGAGTGTGATCAACCGATATGAATAGCGGATTTCATCAAAATGGTTTCCGAGATCTTCATTGGAACAAAGTGATCCGCCCGCAAGTTCCGATCTCAGGAAGTATGAGTAATCTTTTTCATCGCGGAAGATATAAGTCTGGAAATATTCCTGAAGAAACTTTTCATCAGCAAACTGCATGCGTCCCAGATATGGATCCTGGAAGACGAGAGGCTGCCAGCGCTCGGAATATCCGGGTAATGCTTTCTCTCCAAGGTAACCCTCGGTGTGAAAGCGGTCCGCTTTTCCCCATGCCGTAAACGACAGGGAGATCAACGCTATGGAGAAAACCAGAATAGTGTTAACCATGGAATATAAGTAATTATAAGGAGTGCAAGGAGCATTAAAAAGAGAAAAGGGATACTCGCACGATAAAGCTCGAGAACCGGACGATTAAACCTGAAAGAACTGATGAAAAGGTTAATCCCGACTGGCGGAGTGATGTATCCGATCTCAAGATTGGTCAGAAACACGATCGCCAGATGCATGGGATTCACGCCGAACTGCTCAGCAATCGGAAGAATCAGCGGAACCACCACAATAATAGCGCTGAAGATGTCCATGAGGCAGCCCACGATCAGAAGGAAGATATTAAGGACCAGGAGGAAGAGCCACTTGTTCGTGATGAACTCTCTCATGGCCGCGAGAATCTTCATCGGCACTTCTTCATCCACCAGGTAATTGGTGAGTCCTAAAGCACAGCAAAGAATCAGAAGAATTGCCCCTACGAGCGTTAAGCTTTCAATAATCACACGCGGGAGATCTTTCGTCGGCGATATATCTTTCGTCACAAAACAATTGATGATGAGAACGTAAAAAGCTGAAAGGGCAGATGCTTCAGTTGCCGTGACAAATCCTCCGTAAATTCCCCCGAGAACAAAGACCGGAAGTGGCAATTCGTAACGGGCCTCCCAAAGGGCCGATGCAAGATTTGACCATGAGAATTTCTTTCTCGTTTCGCCGGACTTTTTTGCCTTGAAAACTGAATAGGTTCCGAGAATGACCATGAGGATGATGCCGGGAACGAGACCTGCCAGAAATAAATCATCGATATCAACTTTGGCGATAATCCCGTAAAGAATGATCGGTAAGCTTGGAGGAAAGAGAAGTCCCAATGATCCGCACGTGGTGATAAGTCCCAGTGAGAATTTTTCCGAATACCCTTCTTCGATCAGGATCGGATAAAGAAGTCCACCAAGAGCAATGATGGTAACTCCACTCGCTCCGGTGAATGCAGTAAAAAAGGCACAGACAAAAAGACAAACAATGGAGACTCCACCCGGAAGCCAGCCCATCAAGGCCTGAGAAAGTCTGAGAAGACGAACAGGAGCCTTGGATTCGGCGAGTATGTATCCCGCAAATGTAAAAAGAGGAATCGTTAGAATCGTTGGTGCTGAAGAAAGACGATAAATTTCCACAGCGACGGCAGAAATCTCTATCCCGGAAAAATAAAAGGCACTGAGAGCGAAGGCCGCCATCACCGCAAAAATCGGCGCGCCAAAAAGGGCCATCACAAAGATTACACTATACGTGATGAGTGGCACTCTGTTCTCCGTTAATTCCCAGGATCAATTGATTGATGAATCTGAGCATGATGAGCCCCACTCCGAAAGGAATGATCGCTACCAGATAGGAAGAATGGATATGCAGGAATGCCGGCGCACCAAATTCTTTTTCTGATAAATAGAAATCATAAGAAGATTTTAAGAGGGCCATCGTCGTGAGACAGCAGAAAAGAGTGATGATATTCCGGTGAAGCCATTGGATAAATTTTGAAGAGGACATTTCGACAAGCTTTGTCGCGAGATCTACTTTGATATGAACATTTTTACTCGTGGCAAGTGAGCCGCCAAGAAAGGCCGAAAGAAAAACCAGGTGACGAATCAGAGGTTCAAGCCACATAAAACTCTTTCCACCCCAGCGGAAAAAGATCGCCATGACTGCAAGAGAGAGAATGGTCAGAAGACAGCTGATGAGTCCCCAGCGGCTGATCTTTTCCAGAATGTCGTCAAAGATTCTGACGAGCTTCATTTCTTAACCTCTTTATCAAGCTCCTGAATGATGCCAGCAGGAATCACGCCTCCCGAAATCACTTTCTGAACCACTGTCGCGCGAAGGGCGGCCGCTTTTTTCAGATCGTCCTGAGGAAAAGTCACAAATTCAATGCCGGACTTCTTCATCTGCGTGCGTGCCTCTTCGTTTTCCACGAGAGACTTATCATTGGCCTCTTTCACATATTTAGCAGCAATATCCTGCATCAGCTTCTGATGGGCGGGAGAAATTTTTGACCATGCTTTATCAGACATGAGAAGAGCGCCGATAGAAAACGTCGTTGGAAAATCCACGAGGTATTTAATTTTTGTGTGCCACTGAAGCGCAAGAATCCCGAGTGGTGGAGCATAAGCCGAATTAATGATACCGGTTGAAAGAGAGGAAAGAACATCCGGAAGTGCGAGAGGAACACTGACGAGTTCAAGACTCTCAATCATCGCACGTGAAAGTTCATCCCCTTCCCATGCCCAGGCCTTCACACCTTTCAGTTCTGTTAAGTTCGTTACTTTCTTAGTCGAAACAATGTACACGAGACCCAGCTCATAAAAGCCAAGGTTAATAAAACCTTTCTGCTTAAAGCCGGCATTGAATTTCGGAGTGAGAGCGGCCATCACTTTTCCGGCCTTCTTCTGGTCGCCATAGAAGGTGAATGGGATTTCCATCGCGCGAACTTCGGGAGAAATTTCCGCGAGAGTTTTCCCGGTAAAGATTCCGCCGTGAAACTGTCCGATGCGGATTTTTCTCAGGACATCCGGTTCATCACCAGCGACGCCGCCATAATAAATTTTTACATTCACTTCACCATTGGTCGCTGTCCCTACTTCCTGGGCGAATTTCTTCACACTATTTCCCCAGCTCGTTCCTTCCGGAATGAGAGCTGCGAGCTTCACCTGAGTCACGGCAAAAGTCTGAAGGGAGAACATGAGTGAGAGAGCAAGCAGTGTATATTTCATGACAAATCCTTAGAAAATTTTCTTCTTATTCTGTTCGATGATTTCGAGTCTTTTCTTAGCAACAGCATTGTAAAGATTGAGATCACGTGAGTTGCGATAACGGGTTTCATCTTTCAGGTTATCGCGCTTCTTGCTACCCCACTCTGCGAGTTCTGTTTTCATGTGACTCGCCATGATTTCATAGGCATCAGTGTCCATGGCAGGAAGATGAATGTACTGAATCATGTTGAGAGGAATGAGAAGATGATGAGGGTACTTTCTCATTGCTGAATTATAAAGCTCCTTCGCTTTCTCGGGATTTCCTCCGAGCATGCGTGGACGACTTGCTTCATACTGGGCCATGAAAATATCGCAGATCCCGTTTTCAATTTCAGGTTTTCTTGAGCAGACATGATCAAAGAGAATTTTTACCCGCGGAATCTGTGAAACGAGAGCGACATTATCTTTCTGAAGATTAATGAGAGATCCCCATGACTGGGCCATGTAAACCATCGCCACGAGATCATCATCATTGGTTTCTTTCTTCAGTTTTTCGCGGAGTTTTTCTTCAGGTAAAGTCAGAAGATCATCTCGCGAGATATCCTGTTTTCCGAGATAAACAACGCCGTAATCTTGAGCGCGAGTATAGTGAAGAATGGCTTCGGATTTATTCTCCGATTCACGCCCTATCAGTTCATCTTCAAAGGCGAGTGTCTCCGGAACAGCATACGCATATCCGGTGTGCGCTTTAATCACAGCAGGAAGAAGGCCCATATTATCGGGGTCAGTGAGATAAACTAATTCGAGAAATTTGAGGTTTCCGGGAGCGGAATTGCGGAAGAAAACCCAGGAGTCTTCTTTCGTCAGTTGGTCGGCCGCCTGATGAAAAACCGGTGAAGAACGTCTCACTGCCCATTTCTGTATGCTCGAGCATCCTGTGAGGAGAATCAGAATAAGGAATAATAGTCGCACCATAGCATTGTAACCCATGAAAATCACGTTTGTTTCATCATAATAGGAGGGAGGTATTAGGGATAGCCTAATTTAGCATGGGAAAATATTCCCACTCTTTCAGGTAGATGCGGGCGCCATGATATAATATCCTCATTCGAATCTCTCTGTGATTTTTCGTAAAGTGTTTACGCGTTTTCACCGACAGGTTTGCTAGGACATTAACAGGAGAAACATGTTGAGTGATCTTACGATCTCTTAGCTGATTCCACTCTGACGAATTCATTCGACCGAGGGGAAAAGGCACAACAGCTTTTACACCCGAGGTAATTATGAAAACGAAATCTACCGTCTCCAAGAAAAACACCGCTGCAGAAAGAGCTTTAGGCACACGCAAGAAGCCTGTAAGCCTTCGCCCTATGCGCTCAATGATGGCCGTGAGAAGTCTTAAGCCTAAGACTGTCGTTGCCACAATGAAGACAGAAGCGGAACTTCAGTAAGCTCTTGTTCTCCCCTGCGGAGAAGATAGCTTCTGGATTCATCGGGAGAAAATCTCCCTCCTCTCTCTATTCGTAGTGTGATCTTTTCTTTCCTCACAAAATTCTGAATGAGTTTCATCGCGTAGTTTAAAGACAAGAGCGATGAGTACTCGTCGATTTGAGAATTCTTCCCTTTCTCGTGCTTCTGTTGGTTGAAAAGGACATAGAGAATGGCGTTCTTGGTTTCTCTCACCGCTCTCAGCACATGCAGGTGATAGCGCTCGATCTGGATTTTTCCCATCTTTAATCCCCGGGCAAAGGTCACTGTGAGTGATCTCATTCCTCTGCTTAATATTTCATTCGATTCAGCTTCGACAATCAAATGGATGTGATTTGACTGAAGTGAATAATGATTCACTCTGAGTCCATGCTTCCGACTGTTGAGAATTGCCCTTTTCAAAAGCTTCAGGCAAAACTTGTTTTTGATCTGCGTCCGATACTTGAAATTGATATGCATTGGTGTTCGACCCGTAACGCTTTCGCGAATTCGATGAGCGACACCTTTCGAATGAATTCTCTTTCTTCCGGAATGAGGACGTCTTCCTCCCCGCTTCCCCCGATAGATATTGAGTTTCATTTGCTTCATACATGTCCTTTGATAAGGGCATATATAAAACGAGAGAGCTCATTCAGGAATTGAGAGTGGTGTTAATAAGGAAAATGATTCAGGAACGAACTAGAAGTTCTTATCAATATCCGCTTTGAGCTTACGATGAATTTCCGTCAGACGGTTTTGTTGTTCAGTATGAAGGAGCTGCATGTACTTTTTCTTCGCTTCAAAAATTACTTCCACAGCTTCCAGATAATTCTTCTTGAGTTCCCGGAAACAGAGCTGTTTCTGGTCAGCAGGAAGAACTTTTCCTTCAGCATCCGGGGCTTCCCCACTGCAGTAGAGTTTCTCTTCTTCGATACCATTTTCGAGATCACGAACAGTCTGGTTGAAGGAATCTTCGAAGCCAGGATTGGTACTCAGCTGAAGCTTCTTTAATTTTTCTGTGAGACCCGGAATGCGAGTCTGGAAAGACTTATCTCCCCCGAAACCGAAGATGTCCGCGTGAGCAGATGAGATAAAAAGAAAAATCAGAATAAGCTTTGCCATGCGGCCGCTCCGGGAAAATGTTGGTTCAGGAATTTCTGTGATTCGTTCACAAAACGGGAAAGAGGAAAGCCCACGACATTGGAATAAGATCCATCAACTCGGGAAATGAAAGTGAGTGACGGACCCTGGATGCCGTAAGCGCCGGCCTTATCAAGAGAGTCGCCTGTATCGAGATAACGTTCCATTAAGATCTCTGAAATTGAGTCAAAGGTCACTCTGGATTCATCAACAAATGAAGTGCGGTGGATTTTCCCATCCACCATCAACGATAAAGAAACGGCAGTAAAAACAGAATGAGTGCGTCCGGAGAGATCAGAGAGAAATTTCCGAGCTTCATTCCGGTCAGCAGGCTTATTATAAATTTTCCCTTCATTCACCACGATTGTATCAGCGGAAACGATGAAGAAATTTTCCTGAGCTCTCTCTTTCTGAAGTTTTTCAACTACCGCCTGCCCTTTGACTTCAGCAATGTCTCTGGCGTGTTGAACCGGATCAGTGGCATCAGAATGTTCAGGGACTGAAAGAGCGATCACTTCAAAAGGAAGTTTCAGGTGACCAATGAGTTCTCTTCTTCTGGGAGAAGCACTCGCGAGAATAAGTTTTAAATCAGAATTTGCCATTTCTTAAAAGCCACACGTAATACTCGAGTTCGTGCATTTCACGCACCCGCATTTTTTTCTGAGTGTACATTGTTTTGAGGCCAAGGAGGTAGTGGTTTAATGCCTTTTCATAAATGTGCGGTGACAATTCTCTGCGTGGTTTTTCACCCGCTGCTTCAAGCTTCACGAGGAGATTTTCAACCGAGCGGAGGTTGGTCGTCTCCATCCGGCGGGTGTATTCAGTCAGAAATTCCTGTCTCTTTTTAAGGTCGGCCTCTTCCCAGAGACGGTAGCCATGCTCAATCCCGAGTTTTTTCTGCTGATCAAGATGCTCGAAAACCGGAAGGCTGTATCTTTCCATCCATACTTCGCGGGCAAATTCGATCGTCTGGATTCTTTTCGTGAGAAGTTCAGCTACATCCAGCTCGCCTTTGTCAGAGACAACAGTCGAACTTCTGCCAGTCGTCTCCACTTCTGTCCAGACATCCGGATTATCAACCTGGACTGTCGTATTGTTATAACCCCGGAGTTCCATCGTAATATTGCCGGTGCCTATGGATCTTCTGAACCAGGATTTTTCACCTGCCACGTGAATGAGATTGAAACTCACCTGCGAAGAGGTAACTGTGACATTGGGTGCAACCATCATGACTTTCGTTGAGACGTTCGCTTTATTTTTTGCCGTGAGAAATTCGTTATTCTTCTTTTTCAGTTCATTGAGTTTTGCGACCTGATCAATGATGGCGAGGTCTTTCAGTTCCATGATCTCAGTCAGGTGCTCACGATCAGTTTTCCCTGCGAAACGCTGTCTTTCATACCATTCGAGATTTGTTTCACGAAGCATGAGTGGAAGAAAAATAGAATCTGTTTCCGGATGAAACTCTGCTTTCACTTCATCCTGCGTGCGGGGATGGAAAAAAGCATGGCCATGATTCAAACGGAAGAGATAAAAAATCTCATTTGTTGAGACGAGCATTTCGTGAAAAGAAACGGAAGTCTCAGCACCAAGGCGAAGAAGAGATCCATCCATGAGATAGATCCAGGCGTAAGAATCTTTTTCGGTGCGGAACTCATCCCCTTCCACGATTCGTGAAAGGTGTTCGACATTGGCCTTATCCACGCCACGGAAAACGGGACATTTTCCGACACACTTTAAAACCTTGCCCATGAGTTCCATGTGGCGCTGATCGCGCAGGCGGATTTTCCAGTCAGGAGTAACGTCTTTCAGTTTCCGGTCAGTGAGCCAGTAATCAATATTCAAAAAACCTTCGGGATCAATTCCGCGCCAGGGAATGATGGAGTAACCCTGGCCCTTCAGCGGTTCTTTATCCTGAAGGACTTCCTTCTCATCAACTTTCCATTCGGGTTTGTCGTGGAGTTCGGTCGGAGTAAAACGCTGCGGACCTTCGAGATCCGGAAGAACTTCGGAGTCCAGACCCAAAAAATCATCAATCGCTTCCGTCTGGGTGAACCCCATAGACGGAATCAGCGTTAGACTCAGGGCAAAAGTTGACCAGATCAGTCTCTTCATAAGTTTTTCTCTTAATCTCTCCTCGGAGCCTGAGCGGAGAAATTTACGGAGGCACCCTTTTCTGCTACGCTAAGGGTTCATTTTTACCCCTTTTTTGGAGTCCCCTCCCATGGAAAACAGCGAACAGAGCGTCGCCACGGAAAACTTCTCTTTTACTCAGGCCGAAAAGACCATCCTGAAGTTCTGGAAGGAGAAGGAGATTTTCAAAAAGAGTCTCGAGAAAACCAAATCCGGGAAGAACTATATTTTCTACGATGGCCCTCCGTTTGCGACCGGGCTTCCCCATCACGGACATATCGTGGCCTCAACGTTGAAGGATGTTGTTCCCCGCTATTTCACGATGAAAGGTTTTTATGTTGATCGCCGTTTCGGTTGGGACTGTCACGGTCTTCCGATTGAGCAGGAGATTGATAAAAAATTCGAAATGTCCGCTTCAGACTTCGTAGCTAAGCATGGTGTAAAAAAATACAACGATGAATGCCGCGGAATTGTGGATCGTTACTCTTCTGAGTGGGAAAAAACAATTTCCCGCCTGGGTCGTTGGGTAGATTTCGAAAACGATTACAAAACGATGGATAAAGATTTCATGGAATCAGTCTGGTGGGTTTTCAAATCCATCTGGGACAAGGGCCTCATCTATCAGGGAAATAAAATCGTTCCTTTCTCTCCTGCCCTTCAGACTGCTCTCTCAAACTTTGAGGCCGGTCAGAACTATCAGGACATTCAGGATCCTGCTGTCACGATACTCTTCCGGACGAAGAAAGATCCGAACACGTATTTTGCGGCATGGACGACCACTCCGTGGACACTTCCGTCGAACCTCTCTCTTTGCGTTCATCCGGAAATTGAATACGTAAAAATTAAAGACCTCGAGAAGAATATTTTCGTCATCATGGCGAAAGGTCGTCTCGAAGCTTATAAAAAACAACTGAAGTATGAAGAAGTAGAAACGTACACAGGTGCCCAACTCAAAGGCGAACGTTACGAGCCACTCTTCCCTTACTTCAAGCATCTTGAAAAAGACGGCTACTTTGTCATGCTGAATGACGAGTACGTCACGACAACTGATGGTACCGGTATCGTTCACCAGGCGCCTGGCTTCGGGGAAGAAGATAATCGCGTGATGAAGGAAGCAAAACTTCCTGAAGTGGTTGTTCCTTTCGATGGCTCAGGGATCTTCACCGCTGAAGTTTCTGACTTCAAAGGTCTCAAGTTCAAGGATGCTGATAAAGACATCATCAAGAATTTAAAAGATCGCGGACAACTTCTTCATCAATCGGTTCTCGTCCACAGTTATCCGATGTGCTACCGGACGGACACTCCGCTTATGTATCGGGCGATGCCTCAGTGGTATCTCGCCGTTGAAAAGATCAAAGACAAGATGATTAAGGCCAACCAGGAAATTACCTGGGTGCCGGAAACAATTAAAGATGGCCGCTTCGGGAAATGGCTCGAGAACGCGCGTGATTGGGCAATCTCGCGCACTCGCGTTTGGGGAACTCCATTACCTATCTGGATCAACGATAAAACCGGTCATGCAATCTGTATTGGTTCAATTGCTGATCTCGAAAAATTTACGAATACAAAAGTCACAGATCTTCACCGTGAGTACGTGGATGATCTGACGTTCACTGTCCCAGGTGGAGAAGGAACCTACAGACGTATCCCTGAAGTTCTCGACTGCTGGTTTGAATCGGGCTCGATGCCTTACGCTCAACTCCACTACCCGTTTGAAAATCAGGAAGTCTTCAAAGACGGCTTCCCTGCTGAATTCATCGCTGAAGGTCTCGATCAGACACGTGGCTGGTTCTACACTCTCACCGTTCTCTCTGCGGCCCTTTTCGATAAACCAGCTTTCAAAAACGTTATCGTAAACGGCATGGTTCTCGCCGGCGACGGCAAGAAGATGTCGAAGCGTCTCCGTAACTACACTCCACCGGATGAACTCATTGAAACTTTCGGCGCCGATGCGCTGAGACTCTTCCTCATTAACTCAGGCCTCGTAAAAGCGGAAGAACTTCGCTTTACCGATGAAGGTGTGAAGGACATGGTCCGCCGCGCTCTTCTTCCATGGTTCAACTCATTTAAGTTTTTCTCAACGTATGCAAAAGCGGACGGCTGGAAAGTATCTGAGAAAGAAATCGCGACTGACAATATTCTTGATCAGTGGGTTCTCTCGAAACTTCAGACGCTCGTGAAGAACGTGAATCACGAGATGACGAACTATCGCCTGTATAACGTTGTGCCTGAGCTCTTTGCCTTCATTGAAGATCTCACGAATTGGTATATCCGTTTAAATCGTCGCCGTTATTGGGAAGAAGGAATGTCGGCCGATAAACAGGCCGCTTACCAGACTCTTTATACAACTCTCGAAGCTCTCGCCCGCATGATGGCGCCGTTTGCGCCATTCCTCTCGGATTACATCTACCAGGAACTGAAAATGTTCGGTGGGAAGACAGAAGAATCCGTACACCTTGCTTCGTACCCTGAGTCGAACGAGAAGCTGATTAAATCAACTCTCGAACTCGCGGTTGAGCGCATGCAACAGGTAGTTGTACTTGGACGTCAGAAGCGCACGAACGAAAACGTGAAAGTGAAGATTCCTCTCAGAACTCTCACGATCATCCATCAGGATCAGGCCCTCCTCACGGAAATGAGTAAGCTCGAAGAATTCATTAAAACTGAGCTCAACGTGAAAGCCATTGAGTATTCTACGAAAGAAGACCAGTACGTGGTTCTTTCAGCGAAACCCAATCTTCCTGTTCTCGGTAAGAAGCTCGGTAAAGAAATGGGAGCTTTCAAGGTTCTCATTGAAAAACTTTCTTCTGCTGATGTTCTGAAAATCGAAAACGGCGGAAAGGTCACTCTTAATGGTGTTGATTTTGATGCGACAGAAGTTCTGGTTCAGCGAAACACGAAACCAGGTACACAGGCCTTTACGAATAAATTTGTGACGATTGATCTGGATTGCAAACTTGATCAGGAACTCGTGGATGAAGGTCTCGCTCGTGAGATCGTGAATCGTATTCAGAAGTCGCGGAAAGATTCAAATTTCAACGTTTCTGACCGGATTGAAGTCACTGTTCAAACAACAGAGAATCTCGCCCGGATCTTCACGAAGTTCCAAAGCTATATTGCGGGTGAAACACTGATGGCGAAGGGAACTGTTTCGACAGGACCCCTGGTCAATCCGATGCCTCATGAAATCGATGAGGAAACGTTTACTCTGTCTCTTCGCAAAGTTTAGATTAGTTACCGCCGCCTCCTGACCATAAAGAAAAGGGGCCACTCAACGTGGCCCCTCTCATCCGGTCAAAGCGTTCGAGGTTATTATATACTTTGTCCGAAGCCGAATTATGGAACGTCTGTTCTCACTTCTTTAATACAACGCTCATAGCTTCCGCATCTTGTACCAGCGTAATAGCAACTACCACTGCTAGTCTCTGAACTAGAACCGTGACAGTCATAAGCATCTGTACAGTAATCAGCAATCGCGGTTTCTACGCACTCGTAGTTATCGTTCTGCCATTTGCTGTAGGCAACTGCGATAGCGATGATTGCAACAACCACTCCACCCCATACGAAAAGCGTTGTATTGCCGTTCCATGAAGCACCATTTGAGTAGATGTCTGAAGAGTTATCTTTCAGGATATCGAGGACATTCGCCGGAGTGAGGTTATTTCCCAGAAGTGCGAGTTTAACTTTCGCAGCTTGAGCGACCTGTGAGTTCTTGAAGCGGTTATCAATAAGAACGTTTACGTCCTGGGCAGTGAGACCTTGCTTGAAGAGCTGTCCCATCTTTCCGGAAAGGACCTCAAGTTGTTTCGTTTTGAAGGCCTGATCTTTTTGATCCCACTCAACAGTCATAGCGAACTGATATTCATCCATTGCTGTTGAGAGATCATCCATCGCGCCAGTAGAAGCGAAAACGTTCATGGTAAAACAGAGAGCAAGAAGTGCAGATATAAATTTCATATATTTATTTCCTAAAAAAGTTTAATGATTATTGTACTTTCTCGTAACGAAGACAGTGATTCATCGGTCCGCAAGTAACCGTTGTTTCTTCGTTCCAGTAAGTGTCACAAGTTGTGTGTGTGAATCCGTCTTCATCTGTAGAATCAGTACAAGAACGGTCATCAGTGTATGTCGTTACACATTCATCGCGAAGTTCCCATTCAGCACAAACGTGGTTCTTTTCCCACCACCACTTGTACGCGATGATCGCAACTACGATAATACCGATAGCGAGTGGAATGACGACTTCGCCGTTCCATGAAGCACCCTGTGAGTACATATCTTTAGTAGAAGCTTCAAGAGATTTAGCGAGAGCTTCAGGTGAAGAAGCGTTACCAAGAAGAGCGAGTTTGAGCTGAATTGCGTTCAGGGCTTCTTTCGAGAGGACTCTTTTCTGAAGAAGTGCCATCACTTCGAGCTGAGAGATACCGTCTTCTTTAATGATCTTTTCAAGAGCAGCGTTGAACTCTTTTGTCTTAGCTTCTTTGAAAGCTGGATCTTTCTGGTCCCACTCAACAGTCATCGCAAACTGAAAGTCATCAAGCTGACGTTCAAGTTTGAGAGCACCAGTTGTGCCGGCCATAACGTTCATACTCAGACAAAGTAACAGGACGATCGATATAATCTTTTTCATTTTCTCCTCCCCGAGAATTAAGTGAGACGGGAAATAACAGAGAGTGTCTGATGCTGAAAACAATTATTTTTCAGTGTGAGAATTTTATTTTTTATCGGTGTCAAGGTGGGACTGAAAAGTTTCTAAGTGACACCACTTCGTTTCGATTCTTGGTAAAAAAAAGGCCGGGTCATGCCCGGCCTCTCGTAGAAAAATTTTTCTTCGGTACTACTTCTTCACGTACTGAGTACAGTATGACTGCCATCCACAAGATTCATCTGTGTAGCAACCCCAGTCGTCACATCTAGAAGTAGAGCTACACTCCCAACGTTCATCGTAGGCCACACACTCGTGAGTAGCGTGGAACCAGATGACGTAGCCGAGAAGAGCTGCGATCGCGATACCACCGAGAACCGGAAGAACTGCGTCTCCATTCCAGCTAGCACCTGATGCGTACATATCCTTTACACTTTCCTGAAGAACTTTTCCGAGTTCCTGAGTTGATCCAGCTTTGCCTGCGAGAGCGAGTTTTAATTTGAGAGCTTCAAGTTGTGCTTTGTTTTTCATCTTCGCTTCAGCAACTGAAACGATTTCTTCGCGAGAGAGACCTTCTGAAGCGATGATCTTCGCCATCTCAGCAAAGAAGGCGTCAGTTTTTGCCTGATAAACTTTCTGGTCTTTCTGATCCCACTCTACAGTGAGAGCAAATTGATATTCATCCAGTGCGCGCTCGAGTCCAGCTGTTGAACCAGCGAAGACGTTAGCCGAGAAACAAAGGACGAGTAATAAACTAAAAAGTTTTTTCATATGGTGTCTCCTCCCAGAGATTTGTATGCGTTGATAGGTACATACCAATGTAAGGAGTAAGAAAGAAAGACAGATTTTTAAGTGTGAGATTTATTTGAGATTTCGGTGTCAGAAGGAAACTGGAAAGTGTCAGAGTGACACTGCTTTAAACAAGAAAGGCCGCTTTCGCGGCCTTTCCGAAGAAGAAATTAATCTTTCTTAGCGTACTCAGTACAAACGTCCTGGTATCCACAAGTAGTGTAACCAGTACCGTAGCAATAAGACCCGCCGTAGTATCCACCACCGTAGTATGGATCGTATCCGCCGCCGTAAGTGTTACAGTTATTGTATGTGTTACATACGTACTGCTCTTCATAAGCTACGCACTCGTGAGTAGCTGACCACCAGATTGCGTAACCGATAAGACCGGCAACTACGAGACCAACAGCAACTGGAATGATGACTTCGCCATTCCAAGAAGCGCCCTGAGCATAAAGATTCTTAGAAGAGTCTTTGATTGCCTGAGCGAGTTCTTCAGCAGAAGAACCTTTAGAGAGGAGGCTGAATTTCAGTTTGAGAGCTGCAACAGCTTGCTTGTCCATTTTAGATTCAGCAAGTTTCAGAACTTCAGCTTGAGTAAGACCTTCTTCTTTGATGAGTTTTGTCATCTTAGCGAAGAACTCTTGAGACTTAGCTTCGTAGAAAGCTGCATCTTTCTGATCCCACTCTACAGTAAGCGCGTAGTGGTATTCGTTGAGGTTTTTCTCGAGTTCAACAACAGATCCAGCGAACACGTTCATAGAAAGCGTGAAAGCGAGAATCATAGACATGAATTTCATTCTTTTCTCCTTGGGTGAAAAAGTATGTGGTTTCTAGCAAAACCGGTTAAATATGTGAACGGGTTACGAGTACCTGAAGGAGAATTGAGTTGGCCTAGAGATTTGTAATATTTACACGTCGGAGCCATAAAAAAGGCCACCCGAAGGTGGCCCTTTCTAAGAAAAATTCGTTTAAGACTTAGTTCTTCTCGTAACGTGTACAGTAGTCATTCCAACCACATGTTGTGTCTGAATAACAAACTGAACCGTAGTAATCAGTACCGCAGTCAGTGCGAGTGTCACACTCCCAACGCTCAGAATACTCAACACATTTATGAGTAGCAGAGAACCAAATTGCGTAACCAACAACAGCTACTACGAGAACGATAAGACCAGTTGTGAGAACTGCATCTCCGTTCCAAGAAGCACCTTTTGAGTACATATCTTTAGAAACGTCTTTAAGAACAGCAGCGAGTTCAGACTGAGATCTTACGTTACCGATAAGAGCGAGTTTCAGCTTGAGAGCTTCAACAGTTTGCTTGTTAGCAATTTTCTTCTCAGCGAGAGCGATGATTTCTTCCTGCTTAAGACCTTTTTCCTGGATGAGTGAACCGAGTTCTTTGAAGAATGCAGCAGTCTTAGCATCGTAGAACTTCTGGTCTTTCTGATCCCATTCAACAGTCAGTGCGTACTGATAGTTATCGAGTGATTTCTCGAGTTCAGCAGTTGCTGTACCGGCAAAAACGTTAAGCGAGAACGTAAGTGCTAATACGATTGAAAGAAGCTTTTTCATATCCTCTCCTTGAGGGGTGGTTTAGTGCGCGGAGATGTAACAGAAAAAGGAATTTTCCCAAATGACTAAATGCGGCGAAGGAGTTTTTTACAGGGTTTTCCGGGCAAAACCCATATAAGAGAGAAGAAGTGAGCGGGTGAGCTGAAAGCGAAAGGACCTCGGAACCACACCCGAGAAAACACTTTTCAGAGGGATAGAGCGGAATACGGGCCTGATACCGGTCATCTCAATAGTCTCCATCCCCGCCTTCCGGCAGAAATTTGAGAGTTCTGAAGGTTTAATGAAGAGTTGAATCACATGCATGTGTTTCGGCGTATTTTTCACCAGCCACTCAACGGATTTAATAATGAAGAGCCATGAAATGGGATTCCGGTTGAAGGTGTGAAAGAAAAAAAGTCCTTGAGGACGAAGGACGCGCGAGATCTCTTTTATATATTTCTCAGGATTCTCCACGTGCTCAAGAAAATCCATACACGTGACGACATCAAATGACTGATCAGGAAAAGGCAGATGAAGAGCATCGGCCTCGAGATATTTTACAGATCCGGTCTTATCGTAATTCTGAGCGACTTTCAGACTTTCACCAGAGAGATCCACTCCTGTCACCGCAAAGCCCTTGTCCGCAAATTCGTTTGCGAGAAAGCCAGCGCCACAACCCACATCGAGGACTTCTGCTTTTCCTTCGATTCGTTCTAAGATCCACTGATGCTTTATTTTGCTTTCTGCACGGAGGAGTGCGACCGGATCATCCCATGCCTCGTACCATCTTTCTCCGAGAGTTTCGTAAATCGAGTTGTTAATATCTGCCATAAAAAACTCCACCTGATTATTTGATAAAGCATGAACGAAAAAAGAACCCAGGACTGAATCCGCAGGAACGGATTTCCCGGATCATCTCTCCAGATGATAAAGGCACACCAGAAACTCACCGGGTGAAGGAGAAAAAGAAGTGAGTGGAGCCAATGCTCAAGGGAACTGCTCACTTTCTGGTGAACAAATTCATCTTTCGTAATAAAGAGACAGGAGAAAACACAAAGACCCAGATAAATATTATGATTCTCCGGGGTCCAGGAAAAATTCTGAACGAAAAGAAAGGCAGCAAGTACCGTCAACGTATCAAGAGGATGACCGTAGCGCTCCCACGTGGGAAGTCCTCTCTTCTCGTGAATGATAAATTCATCCACTACCATCACAAGTCCCTGAAGGATAAAAGGCAGATAAAGCATCACGCGACCTCAAAGATGCAACCGATAATGGTTAATCCCGGACCAAAGGCCATCGCGACAACTGGTGTTCCTTTTTCCGGATTACCATCCAGAATATCGGCCCACACATGGGGAAGAGTCGCCGAAGACATGTTTCCTCTTTCATATAAAACTTTGCGGCTCGATTTTACCTGCTCATCTGAAAGTCCCAGGAGCATCTGAATACCACTCACAATTTTTGGACCACCCGGATGAATGGCAAAAATCGCTTTTTTAAGAAGTGAAGGAAGTTCGTATCCCGCACTCAAAGATAGACGCGTAAGAAAAGGAGTCAGCTCTCCGGCAATCTTCATCGGCACTTCTCGTGAGAGAGTCATTTTCATTCCGTATGGCCCCGGCACCCAGGTCATGTCGTCCGAAGAATCAGGTACGAGCACTTCCAGTGTCGAAAGAATCTTGAGTGATTTCCCCGAGGGCTCCGGCGAAAGCCGGTACTTAATATGTCCGTCAGCAAATAAACTCTGCACCACCATCTGCTCCGGACTTACAAGTTCCGGATCCATATGGAGACTGCACATTTCCGTGTGAATGATATCGACTTCGAGTGCTCGCCCCTTCACAAGTGCTTCCCCCATTCTTACGGCGGGAATCGAAGCATAGCAACCCATGTGATACGCGTGAGTAATCTCCGGACGAAGATCTTTACCAGCGAAAAATTTCTGCCCTGGGCTCGGAGAAATATATCCAGTGCACGTCACATGAATGAGGTGATCCGGAACAGAATTCTTTTCATATATCTCAGCGAAGATTTTCTTCGCACGTTCATCAAAAAAATTATTTCTCGCCGAGATATCTTTCCCATGCGGAGTTTCTGCCGTGATGGAATAGATCGAGTGCTGATTCCAGTCTTCATCAATGTCATCAATCTCGTACCAGCGGGAATGAATCTGTTCATCATCCAGGAAGAATCGCCTGAGTGACTGAAGCTTCTCCGGGTCATGTGCCCCGAGTAACTCAAGTGACTTTTGATGCGCTTTCATCGTCCAATCCAGAATCTGATTCTGGTTGAGATGGCAGCTGGGAAAAACAGGAAGAAAGGAATGCAGGTGTACGAGGTTCGTTTCCATGATGATTTTTATCACAGGGAAACAATCTCCGAATTACCACGAGAGTCACTTTTGTGGCATAATCAGGGAGATGAAAATCTTGTTCGTTCTTTGTCTCATGTTGGCCTCCCGGGTTGAAGCTCAGCGCAGTCTTTCGCAGGAAGCATTTCGCGGGAATGTGAGACCTGTTCTCTCAGGAATTATTAACGATTTTTATCAGATGATCTCACTCTTTCCGGATTATCCGCGCGAGCTCATTCCCCTCGTGGAAGAAGTGAATGGCATTTACGAGAACAAAGAAAATCTGAAAGACCACTGTCCTCGCGTTCTCTCGGAACAATGTTTTCCCGATATCCGTCAGCTTCAGGAAAAACTCAATTCCCTTTCGATCAAGGCGATGAAAGCGCGCGCGACGATGCGGATGTCTTCGTCACCTTACCTTGGTAATCTCGGAGGCCTTCGTGTTCTGGGAGAATTTGAAGCGAAGCTTGAAATGGTGAAAGGTATTTTTGATAACAAATCTTTTTTTATTAAGGCGAAGATCTCAGAAAAAAAAGAAACGTATCCTCTGCTTCTTGAACTCGATGAACTCTCCACTCTTCTTTCTCTCGCTGTCGTGGAATTTATTCCCTACACTTACAAAGAAGACTTCCGTCACTTCTATTTTAATTTCGTTCATCCGATCGAACTCAACATCAATAAGCGCCAGAACTATCAGTTCCTCAATCGTAATGTGAACTCACTTAACTTCACGTTGAATCTTCTCAACATGAACCTCACGAAACGAAACAAGAAGACACCTGAAGGCATGGCACCCTTTCTCAATACCATCCACAATCGGTGGAATTCGCTTCTTCGTTATTATTTTTAGGAAAAAAAAAGGCTCCCGAAGGAGCCTTTCTTTTTAGTACTTAGAAGTTCTGCGTGAGCGGGAGTCCGTCTTATGACGGCGCTTTTCAGCGTTTTCGAGTTTTTCCTTCTGTTTAACAGATGGCTTTTTGTACTCTTGACGTGCACGGTACTCCTTCACGATTCCGTAAGAATCGCAAAGTCTCTTGAATTTCTTGATCGCTTTCTCAGCTGGAAAACGGTCATCGATTGAAATTTGAATAGTAGACATGTGCATACACCCCCTTCTTTGTCGGCGCTAGAAGCTGAAAACAGCTTGAAAATAGGTACCAAAATTTAACTTTCCTGTCCCTCTATGTCAATGACACTTGCTCTGCGCAATTGGTAAAAAAGCCGGATGCAATTAGATGTTTTCGGAAGCTCCGAACCTCATGAACTCCCCCTGGCCGCTAAAATGCGCCCGAAAGACCTCGAGAACTTCTCGGGACAGGCAAAAATCCGTGCGCAGCTGGAGAAAATCGTCTCTCACCCGAGACACGTCATCTTCTGGGGCCCTCCGGGTACGGGGAAAACCACCCTCGCTCATATCATTGCTTCCCGGATTGACCGCGAATTACACGTCTTTTCGGCCGTCACATCGGGGATTCCGGAACTCAAGCGCCTCATTCAGGAAATGCTCGATCACCGGAGAGAATTCGGCAAAGATTCGATTCTCTTTATTGATGAGATTCACCGTTTTAATAAGTCTCAGCAGGACGCTCTCCTTCCTTATCTTGAAAATGGTGATTTTCTTTTTATCGGTGCGACCACTGAGTATCCGCACACGTCACTGAATAAAGCACTCATCTCGCGTGTGTCACTCATCGAGCTTGAGCAATTGAAACCGGAAGAGCTCGAAGAAATTCTGAATCGCGCTCTCACGGATCTCAATCGTCCTGAACTTTCATCCTACATTCCGGAAGTCTCGAAACTCTCAAATGGTGATGCGAGATTTGCTTTGAACCAGCTGGCACGCCTCGTGGCCTTCACTACAGAAGAGCTTCAGGACTCTGAAAAAGTATTGAAGGAACTTTTCCTTCACGCCCGCCAATACGATAAAAATGCCAATCGCCACTATGATGTGATTTCGGCTTTCATTAAATCCATCCGTGGTTCTGATCCGGATGCGGCCCTACTCTATCTCGCGATCATGCTTGATGGCGGAGAAGATCCGGAGTTTGTCGCCAGACGCCTGATGATTCTCGCGAGTGAAGATATCGGACTTGCCAACTCTCAGGCCCTGCAGGTCACAACCAACGCTCATTACGTGACGACAAAAATCGGCATGCCGGAAGCGCGGATCACTCTTGCTCACGCCACGGTCTTCATGGCGCTTTCGCCGAAATCAAATTCTGCTTACATGGGAATTAATGAGGCGATGAGTTTTGTGAAAGAAAATCCCACGATCCAGGTCCCGGGACATCTCTCAAGTGTCGGCCAGGAGAAAAAGAATTACAAATATCCTCATTCATTTCCAGGAAACTGGACTGAGCAACAATACCTTCCCCACAATGTGAAAGCGCGATTCTACACAGCTCAGACGAATGGCTCCGAGAGAATGCTCTCAGAGCAACACGCTCAGCTCACGAAAAAGAAATAATTTTTAGAATTTGTAGAAGCCCTGAAATAACCATGCATAGATTTTGAGATCATCCAGCACAGCTTTCATCGGATGCTGATAACTCAGTTCCAGATCAAACTTTTCCGCCAGATGAAATGAACCACCCACATTCAGGTTGTGAGTGACTTTACCGGCCTCGTTCAGAGGACATCCCGAGATAACCCCGCCAGCTTTACAATAAGTGTTGAGAGGGAAATCCGCGATATATCCACCGTAAGCCGAAAACTTCTCATGAAGCTGATACTGAACGTTTAAAGGAATTGCGAGTTCGAGAATCTTTCCTGTGACACTTGCAGAGATACCAGATGCTTCCAGTTCAATCTTGCCTGATTTCTCCTGAAGATAAAGTCCCGTTCTGAAACTAAGTTTTTCCTGGAGAGGAAGGATAGCGCGCGCGCCGATATTCAGAGTCGTTGTTGATTCTTCATCAACTGAATACCCGGCACCGGATGTGTTACCTGTTTTAAAATCTGGTTTGTTGAAAATGAGACCACCACCGATTGCGAACTGGGGAGTCTGAGCGGACGCGACAGAGGAAACGAAGAGAACAGTGAGTGCGAGAATGTTTTTCATGAAAAAAGCATATAAAAAAAGGGGCCCGAAGGCCCCTTAAAATTTATGTCAGATCGCCGATCGTCATGTTCTCGAGGTGATGTTTCACCGATGCGAGGAACTTACTTCCGAGCTCTCCGTCGATAAGACGGTGATCGTAAGTGTGCGTTCCGTACATCATTGAACGAATCGCCATGGAATCATCTTCCATAACCATCACGCGCTTCTTAATCACGCCTGTACAGAAAATCCCAACCTGTGGCTGAAGGATAACCGGAGTCGCGATCAGAGTTCCGAATGAACCGTTATTGGTGAAAGTATAAGTCCCGCCTGAGAGATCATCCATCGTGAGTTTCTTCGTCTTCGCTTTATTTGCGAGGATATCGAGCTGACGGGCAAGACCTGTAAGGTTCAGATCACCAGCGTTTTTGATAACCGGAACCACGAGACCTGTTGGAGTTGCAACAGCACATCCAAGGTGAATGTCTTTCTTGATCACGATGTTATCGCCTTCAATGGAAGCATTGACCAGAGGATGCTCTTTCAGTGCCTGAACGAGAGCGTAGAGAACGAAGTGAGAATACGTGAGGTTAATCCCTTCACGCTTCTTGAATTCATTTTTAATTTTCTCACGCTGTTTCACGAGACCAGTCATATCGATTTCGTCGATTGAGTTCACGTGCGGAGAAGTTTGTTTCGAAAGAACCATGTTCTTGGCGATAGCTTTTCTCATGTTATCCATCGCGACGATTTCTACGCGATCAGATCCACGAGTTTCCGCTTTGCCAGATGGAGCGGCTGAACCAGCAGGTGCTGATTTCGCGGCTGGAGCTGAAGCGGCAGCTGCGCCACCTTTTCTTCCACCAGCGATATAAGCTTCGAGATCAGATTTATTCACCCGACCAGCAGCGCCTGTTCCCTTAACATTCTTGAGTTCAGAAAGAGGAACGCCAGCATCTTTGGCCATGGCTTTCACGAGTGGAGTGTAGAAACGGAATCCATCTTCAGATTCATCGTGTTTCATGGCTTCCGGAGCACCAGTTGTTTGCTGAGCACCAGCTTCAGCAGCAGGCTGAGTTGCTTTTGAAGGTGCAGCCGCAGCTTGTGCTTTCGGAGCGGGAGCCGCATCTACAGCAGCGTTTACGTCATCTTCGATGATCGCAATTGCTTTACCAACATCAACAGTAGCCCCTTCAGGATAAAGAAGCTGAACAATTTTCCCGCCGATCGGCGAAGGAATTTCTGATTCTACTTTATCAGTTGAGATCTCGAGGAGGATCGCATCGAGTTCGATCAGTTCACCAGCAGCTTTGTGCCACTTTGTGATCGTACCGGTTGTGATACTTTCGCCCATCTGGGGCATTACTACTTCAATTTTAGCCATATAATTTCCTCACTTTCGTATAAATTCGTTGTCGTCATCGTCTTCTCCGTCTTGCGACGTACATACGTACGTCTCAGCCGTCGCTCCTCGCCTCCTAGAATTTCTCACGAAATTGAGAAAATTCCTTTCAGCGAGACGCTGTTATAAATTCAATGCCCGTCCCTTCGCGGCCAGTACTGCTTCACCCAGGAATTCTCCCAGAGTTGGATGCGGATGAATGGTCGCAAAGATTTCTTCATCAATCCCTTCCATAGTGCGGAAGAGAACGTATTCGTGAATGAGTTCAGTTGCATTGGTTCCCACGATATGAGCACCGAGAAGTTCTCCGTGCTTGCCCATGAGGACTTTGATGAAACCGTTATTTTCGTTAGAAGCAATCGCTTTACCGTTAGCAGTAAACGGTGCCTTACCGACTTTGTACTCGATGCCTTTTTCTTTGAGTGCGCGCTCAGTGAATCCCACTGAAGCAACCTGTGGCTGGCAATACGTACAACCAGCGATATTCATCTTATCAATCGCGTGCGGATGTTTTCCTGCGAGATGTTCAGCAGCGACGACACCTTCGTGAGAAGCTGCGTGAGCAAGTAACGGCGGTCCGGAAACGTCACCGATAGCATAAATGCCTTTCACGGATGTTTCATACATATCGTTTACGGAAATAAATCCACGATCCGTTTTCACACCGATCTTATCGAGACCAAATCCATCGATCACACCAGTCATACCAACAGCGATGAGACCCATTTCAAATTTATGATCTGTATTCTTGCCACCTTCAGTGACAGAAATCGTGACATCGTTCCCATTATTTTTCGCAGTTACTTTTTCAACACCAGTATGAATCTTCATGCCGAGTTTTTTATAAGCGCGTTCAACTTCCACGGAAACATCTGTGTCTTCAATCGGAAGAAGGTTTTTCTGCATTTCAAAAATTGTGACTTCTACACCAAAAGCATTCCAGAAATAAGCGAACTCCATTCCGATTGCGCCGGCACCAACGATACCGATTGATTTCGGAAGTTTTTCAACTTTCAGAGCTTCCCATGCGCCGAGGAGACGTTTTCCGTCATGCTCGAGTCCAGGGAATGAACGGTATTTAGCACCCGTTGCGATAATACAATTGGTGAATGTGAGTTCTTCTTTTTTTCCATCTGTCATGGTGACTTCAAGAGACTTGTTCGTCTTGAAAACACCTTTGCCACTGAAAACTTCGATTTTGTTTTTCTTCATGAGGAAGGCAATT
Source organism: Bdellovibrionota bacterium (assembly GCA_040387275.1). Taxonomy (GTDB): domain Bacteria; phylum Bdellovibrionota; class Bacteriovoracia; order Bacteriovoracales; family Bacteriovoracaceae; genus Peredibacter. Next base: position 372,295 of record JAZKDZ010000002.1, read on the forward strand.
CCCTTCGACATGTTATCTGCGATTGTGTTCGCGCGTTTTACGGCCACACCAGCATCGAGACCTTTGAGATCAACGTTGATCCCGAGAGCTTTCATGTCATGCACTTCGTGCACGGAGTGCGCGGACTTAAGCAGCGCCTTGGTCGGAATACAACCACGGTTAAGGCATACCCCACCGAGTTTATCTGATTCTACGATAGCGACTTTTTTTCCAAGCTGAGAGGCGCGAATAGCGGCGACGTATCCGCCGGGGCCTGCACCGAGAACGACCACATCAAATGTCTTGGCCATGAGATTCCTTTGTTCATACGAACGAGTAAATGTGCTGAAATCTTGAACTTTGCGCCCTGCACTTGTCAATGAAACCATGGGGTTTTCTCTGGACGAAACTAAGGCAAAAAAGCTATAAGACACCCTATGTCAAGAAGCCAGGCCTCGCTCACATTAACTCCTGAGGAAATTGCCTCTCTCCTGACCCTCTTTCCGAAGGGTGTGGTGGCCGTTGATCTTGAGACGACCGGGCTCTCTCCTCTCGTGGATAAGATCATTGAAATCGCTGCCGTAAAAGTGACGGCCGAGGGAGCGGTTTCCACATTTCATACATTGATTAATCCCCTGATCGATATTCCGGAATTCACGATTCAGTTTCATGGTTTAAGAAATCCGGACCTGATTGCGGCCCCAACAATTAAAAAACCGTTAAAGAGTTTCTGGGATTTTGTTGAGAGGCATCCCATGATTGCCCACAACTCAAGTTTCGACCTGGGTTATCTCATCAAGTCCTGCCACGATCATCAGATTGAATTTCCGCCGCTTGATATTTACGATTCCTGCCGTTACGTTCGGGCCATTTATAAGCCTCTCGAAACTCCACCGAAGAATTATAAACTCTCCACTCTCTGTGAATTTTTCAGGATTCCTTTTCAGCATCACGTGGCGATTGAAGATACCTTTGCGTGTCTGAAGGTCACTGCCGGAACGGCGAAGATGGAAGCTGATCACAAGAAAGCACTCGAGAAAAGTTTTGTGTTCCGCCTTTCGAGTTTTTACCAGAATGATTGCTTTAACTTTTCCGCGCGTCTCAATGGTCTGAAAGACATGGTTCAGAGTAAGGATCTCGTTCAAATTGATTACCGTGGAAAAAACATGAAAGGCATCCGTTGGGTGCGTCCGATTGGCCTCATGCCTCTTCCGAAAGGGCCTGTTCTTTTTGGTGAGTGCCTGGTTTCCGGCATGAACAAATCTTTCTTACTCAAAAAAATTAAAAACTATTCGCGCCTTGAGGCGAGCCTCTGGCAAAAGAGCGAACAATGATTAAACATTTCATCACCCGCGAAAATCTCGGCAACCGTGTGGTTCAGCTCGTGATTCTTATTGCTCACCTGGCACTCCTGAAATGGATTCTCTACACCCTCTATGAAGGCGGAGTTCTTCCTTTCACGACTCTCATGTATCACTTCGCCGGCATTTCCGTGGCCGGAGGATTACTGATTTTTACCTGTGCCCAGATTTACAAACGCCAATATCTGAAGGAACTGAAAAAGCATGGACAAGAGCCCAAGCTGGACCCATAAGTTTCAGGAGTCGTTCCGCGATCTCGCTGCACTTTCGGCATTCCTTGGCTGGGAATCTCCTTCGCGCGTGGAAAAAATCTATCCGGTTTTTATCCCTCGCGATCTTGCTTTAAGAATGAAAGAAGAGGGCCCCCATGGGGTTCTGGCGCGTGAGTTTTTCCCTCACGAAGATGAACTGATTGATCAGGGATATCTCGATCCGATCGGTGACAAAACATTCAATGTGGCCCCGCAACTCATTCACCGTTATCCTAATCGCGTACTTTTCACAGCGACCAGCATCTGTCCGGTGAACTGCCGATATTGCTTCCGGAAGAATGAACTTTCCCCGAATGATGAAATTTTCAGTCAGGATTTTGAGAAGACGATTCAGTATCTCGAAACTCACACGGAAATTTCGGAAATTATTTTCACGGGTGGCGATCCTCTTACTCTTACGGACAATAAACTCGATAAATTTCTCACGGCCTTTGCAAACGTTCCTCACATCAAAGACATCCGTTTTCATTCTCGCTATCCGGTGATTCTCCCGGAAAGAATCGATGAAGAATTTCTCTCTCTCATTAATAAATGGGCAGGACATTTCCGGACAGTGAGCCTCGCGGTTCATGCCAATCATGTGAAAGAATTTTCCTGTCAGGCAAAATCCGCACTTCGCCTGCTCGTTTCATCGCGGGCGCAGATTCTTTCGCAAACTGTTCTCTTAAAAGGAGTGAATGACTCCACGGAAGCTTTGACTGAGCTTTTTGAACTCTTCACCGATCATAAAGTCCGTCCGTACTATCTTCATCATCCGGATCAGGTTCGTGGGGGCATGCATTTTTATCTTCCTCTGGAAGAGGGCCGGAAACTCTATCACTCTCTCCGGAAAACTCTCCCCGGCTGGGCCATTCCTCAATACGTGATCGATGTTCCGGGTGGCCACGGCAAGGTTCCTGCGTTTAATCCGGAAACTGGGACGTTTTCAGGCCATTTTCTCTCACTTCAGGGTGAAAAAATCGCTATCTCCGAGCCTTCATCTCAGGTTTAGACCATCCCTTCCTAGTAGTGAAAATTATTGAACATGCTAAGATTTGAGAATGAGTCAGACGATCCTGATCGAGACTAACGAAGATCTCAAAAAAATATTCAGCCTTAACCTCAATACATTTGTTGGTACTGATGTCGTTTTGCGTACTGGTGCTGATGATGCCATCGCACTTTTAAAAATTCTTCCGCAGATTTCTCTCATCATCACACGCGCGAAAATCGGTAACGATGAAACGGCAGTGAAGATTCACCAGCACTTAAAAAACGAAGGTCTTGAAACACTCATGATCATTCTCGGTGAATGTCCGCAACTCGCCGACCAGGTGCTTTGCTTACAGGAACCGGTGAGCTGGGAAATTCTCATCCGTCAGGCGGCACAGGCCCTCGGTGTTTCGCTCACAGATATTTCTCATAGAGTAAAACCCGATTATCTTCCGGTGGGTCTCCACTTCTTCCGCGATATCTCGAAAACTCCCTGTGATGTTTACATCCGGATCAAAAAAGGTCCTCACGAGTATCAATTCGTAAAACGCATTCACTCAAAAGATACTTTCGATCACGATTCCATCAAAAAATACGAAGAGCAGGGTCTCAAGGAATTTTTCGTCTCGAAAGATTACATTCAGTACTTCACGACTTTCGTCACAAACGCTCTGGTGCAGAAACTCGAGCGCGAAGACTTAACACTTGAAGACCGGATCATGACGACTTCTCATGGCCATGAAATTGTCCGCGACTCGATTGCGAACATCGGCTTTGACAGTTCTGTCGTTGACCTCGCGGATGCTTCGATCAATTCCATGATCAAGTCCGTAAAAAATTCTCCGCAAGTGGCAAACCTTCTGAAGTTTCTTTTCTCGAATAAAATTGCCTATGCCTACCAGCACTCTCACCTGTGCGCTCTCATGAGTCACTACGTGCTTTCAAAACAGAGTTGGTATCGCCAGGAACACCTTCAGGTTCTTTCGTTTGTGAGTTTCTTTTCCGACGTCACATTGAGATCGCATCAGCAGATGCAGATCGGTTCGATGCGCGATCTTTGGGAAGCGAATTTAACGGATGAAGAGCGCGCGCAGGTCATGAGTCACGCCAAAGACGCTGTCACTCTCCTGGGCGATAATCCGCACGCTGACGACTACATCAAGACAGTCCTGCTTCAGAGTCACGGGAAGCTCGACGGCCTGGGCTTTGAGGACAATCCCAGCGAGGACCTTCACCCTCTATCAAAAGTGTTTATCATCACAGATAACTTCGTGAAGATTCTCCTGAATCCCGCCCTTCCTAAAACGAAGAAGGATATCCTTCCGATTCTTTATGCTCGCTTTACGAATCCAAGTTACCAAAAGATCATCAAAGCTTTAGAGCAGAAGTTCGAGTAATCCCGTACTTACATTCGTGTTCACTTTAAATCTGTTGACGGGCAGACCCTCTCCTCAGTAAATCCTTCTCAATCATTCACAGGGCCCGTCCCTAAAAAAGGATACACATGAAGTTCCTCTCAATTGCTTTGTTAATTGCGTTTGTGATGCCTGCTCATGCTGCTTTTGTCTCCCTTGCCTGCTCGAATGCTACTGGAACAGTGGTTTGGGAAGAAGGCGATAACACCAATATGGCCCGCCTGACTTATGAAGGTTTTGTGACGGGTGTTCTCGACGTAGAAAGACAACAGATCCAGATCGAAAGAAAAGAAGAAGTCACTCTCCGCGAGCAGCTTCTTTCTCAGTGTGGAACGGCTTCAACGATGACAACTTTCGCTGCGAAAGTCGTTATTACTCCAGCTGCTGATTATCCGAATGCTCTCCAATCTCACTTTCCGAATAATGTGATTGTGGCCGACGTAATTTGCGAACAAATCGTCAGTTCACAGGCAAATTGCCATCCTTAATTCAAAGCATCAAAATAATATTGTTGATAAAAAAGGCTCCGAAAGGGGCCTTTTTCTTTTGACAGACTTGCACCCAATTCTTTATTATCAGTTCACGAAAACGCGGTTGTAGCTCAGTTGGTAGAGCGTCTGCTTGCCATGCAGAAGGTCGTCAGTTCGAGCCTGATCAGCCGCTCCAAACATTATCAAAATAAGAAAGCCTCCCTTGCGGAGGCTTTTTTATTTGTATCGATTTAATCCAGAAATTTCCACGAATCCGCCCCATCAAAACGACGAATTCTGATTTGAGAAAGATCTACATTCTCAAAGAGACGGGCGTTCACACCCATTCGCTCTGTCTGCGTAGGATCGAGATTTCTCCAGTGGCTTAAAGAACCGCAAATATTACAGCTGACGTGGGCCAGACACTTATCGCCCCAGATGTATTCCCGGATGGTACCGGGGTTTGCCACAACTTTGATCTTTGCCTTTGGATAGTAGGCCATGAGGGCCCCGGAGCGACGACAGAAAGAGCAGTTACAGGAGGTCAACGTCTCAGGAACATCGCCATCAATCTCCAGTTTCAAGGCACCACAGTGGCATGAGGATATTATGATTTTATTTTCCATGAGGTATCGTAGAATAAGGTATGAAAATTATCTACCTCGTTCTCCTGTTCTTACCTCTCATGGCCCAGGCAAAGTATATCGCCAGTGGCGGAGCTGAAGTCGCGACAGGCCTCAATAGTTCTTCTGTCGATTCCTCAATTCTTCCGGGTGTCCGGGGAGAAATTGAATACGGTCACGCAAGCTTTCCCCGTTTCACAGTATTTAGTTCCATCGCCTATTTCCAGGGTCCCGGTAAAGTTCAGTATGACTATACTGACCCTGATGATCTGAATAATACGCAGATTGATAATGTTCAGACGAAAGTCAGTGTGACCCGATTGAATCTCGGACTCAGAATGAAATTAATCGAACAGAAAGATTTAAGTCTCTATGCTGGTGCTGGATTTATGTTCGGTGCTTTGAATTTAAATCTTGATCGGGGAAATTTCAAAGGGAAGGCCGGGCCCTCAGATGATTTTGAACAGAACGAACACAAAAACTTCCGCGGATATTTTGGTGAGCTCGGTGGAGAGATGAAACTCAATCAAAATTTCGGAGTTCGTCTTTCTGGTCAGATCTCAACAGCGACGACCAACACATTTGAAATTCTGGATGATAGCAAAGTGAGTTTTTCTCAGATGTCGGTGGCCTTGAGCTATCTCTGGTACATCAATTAAATAATGCGAGGCTCGTCTCGGCGACAGCCACGGCGGCGTTAACCTTAAGATCTCTAAGGCGCGAGTGAGCAGGTAATTTTCTTTCCTGTGTATTCAATCTTCGGCTTTCTCACATCTGCCACTCTCGCTTCCAGAAAAAGATCAACTGACCCCTCACCTGCGTCCTTCGGATTGAATTTCACCGCGATTGAGCAATCAGGAGCAGCGAAATTTTTCGGATTCGGAACCTGATTTCTCAGGAGAATCTTTTCGAGACACACATTCTTTTTATCTTTGAGGATATTGCAGTTCTCGCGAGGTCCGCCGAGGAAAGCATGATAATCCACACTGAGAGTGGTGCCGGACTTTTTTATCGTAACCGGTTGAGAGGCATTGAAACTCAGAGTCCCGAGAGTTCCAGCGGTCGTTGTATCGTAGAAAGTGAGATAGTCGACGTCTCCCAGAGGCTCTTCGCCTGTGACGACCATAATATTATTCGCCATGCCGGGCATTTCGCCGGAATGAATATCGAATGTTCTGAGTTTAGTCTTAACCGAACACACTTCTTTCACACTTTCATTTTTGTGCCGAACGACTAATTTGTAAGACGTCCCTTTGAGTCCGGGATCCATCATGGTTTGAATCGCGAGTTTCGGATACACATCACATTTCATTTTTACTTTGGAATTCATCTCCTGGAGATATTCAGAAGGGCCGATCTCATACATTTTTGTTTCGAGAGGCTTATCGCCCTCAAAAATAATGGCGGAGTAAGCGAAACTTGTGAGGAGGATAAAAAAGAAGTTCATGAAACAAGACTAGCTTAGAGGAAGTTCCATCGTAAACACAGATCCGTGTCCCATCTCACTTTCAAGATTGAGACTTCCCCCATGTTGTTCGGCAATCTGGCGCGAGATGAAGAGCCCGAGACCGAGGCCATGAATGTATTTGGTATCAGTCGCGCGGCCGTATTTATTGAAAATGATTTTCTGATTTTCCTGTGTGATTCCTGGCCCATGATCCTTGATCACAATTACTGCCATCTCATTCTTACGCTTAAGACTGATATCGATGACAGTCCCTGAAGCGTATTTGGTGGCGTTGTTAATCAGATTCGTCATCACCTGTTCAATTCGTGAACCATCCCAGATGCCGGTGAATTCTTCGGTCGCAACAAACTTCACTTCATTGCCGGCCTTCGCTACTGTTTCATTGAGAAGGTAAATCGTATTCTCAATCAGGTGATTGAGATTCATTTCTTTCCGGTGAAGCGATAATTTCCCGGTCGCAAGTCGTGCCGTATCCGACATGTCGTCAATCATGAGTTCCAGGCGTCTTGTCTGGCGTTCAACACTCGCAAGATATTTCACGTTATCTTCTGCAGAAAATTTTCCAGCGGAGATTTTTTTATGCACAACCTGAGTTTGAAGCTTCATGGCACTCAGGGGATTTTTTAATTCGTGAGAGGCAATCCGGATAAACTCTTCACGAAGCTGAGCTTCTCTTTCCGCAAGTCTCAGCGCCATCCGGAGTTCGATCTCAGAAATAAAAGCCGCCGTGATTTCTTCAAGGATGGAAATTTCATCTTCCGTCCATGCGCGTTTTTTATGATCAATCACACAAACGGCGCCAATCGGGAAACCGTCTTTCGTGATGACAGGAATGCCCAGGTATCCAACGATGTTCAAGGCCTTAACCGCAGGATTATTGCTGAACATCGGATGGTTCTGAGTGTCTTCGATACTTAACGGTTTTCCATGAAGCGAATACTGGCAAACCGAAACATCGATCGGCACTTCATTATTCTCGGAAGTGATTTCGAAGCCGGCAGCACTTTTGAAGAATTGGGACTTACTTCCAATCAGAGAAAATATGGAAATGGGAGCTTTGAGAATTTTTGTCGCAAGCTGATTCAGGCGCGTGAATGCGGCCTCAGGTTCTGAGCCAAAAAGCTCAGTTCTCGTGAGGGCATCGAGGCGATCTAAGTTGTTAAGGAGAAGACTGCAGTCCTGAATCATGTTGCCCCAAGCTACAGTAAACAAAACCTATATGAAAGAAGAAGTGGGTTTATTTTAACGCAAGACTCGCCAACTCACATATAAGCGCCCGCAAGGCCGTAAAGAACGAGAAGAAAGATAAGCATTTTGAACTGAGTGCCGAAAGTGAGGCTCCAGGAAAAGATGTTCTCATCCGAAGGTGCGTCCCCTACCTCATTCCATCTTCTGATCGAGTTCAGAATTTTAATCATCAGAATCATGGCAATGAGAAAGGATCCGCTTATCCAACGAAATTTGAGCTGCTCAACTGTTGGATCTTTCAATTCCGGGAGATGATTCCAGATTTCATCCATGCGGTGAAAGGCCGCTCCGATAGCGTAACCGCCGGCGCTTAAATAGAGGGCCGACATGAGAACGAAGATTGCTTTTTGTTTGAGAGTTTTCTGAGCAAGCTCAGTTCTCCCGGTCATGATGGTCTGTTTACATTTTTTGCAGTTCACAGTTTCAGGACCGAGAAACGTCGAGACGCTGAAGAGCCAGAAGTCGAGTGGATAGCGACAGGATTCGCAGCGGATGTAACTGAAATGGATCACGAATTACTTGAGGCTTGCGAGCTCAAGTCCCAGTTTTTTTCCGGCCTCGATGTCACTTGGATGGTGAACGCCACCAAGAACACGGTTCCATGAAATTTCCTCAGCACGCTTTAAGAGTGCGGCCTTGCGGGCAGGATAAATGCGGATGAGTTTCTGGGCCATGTAATGTGCTGTTGCTGTGTGGCCGCTTGGGTAAGCGTAAGAGCTTTCGCGGTCAATGCACGGAGTGAGTTTAGAATCGACGAGATAAGGTCTCGGACGCTTGAACATTTTCTTAGCGAGATAAATATTGGCACCAATTTCTGCGTAGTCGCCGAGAAGCTGAATCGAAACAATCTTCATTTCTTTTTTTGTGAGAGGACCCTTGGGACCCGCGAACATACTTTCTAAGCTTGCGTTCTCTTCGAGTTTTGCTTCCGAGCACTCTTCCGGTGAACGAGTATTCTGGAGATGGAGGAGAATATCGTAATCGCGATGAGAAGCTTCAGTTCCGAGAGCAGGATAATTTCCGATCAGATTTCTGATCGCTCCGGGAGTGAGGATGCGGAGATCTTTTGCATTGGTCGCAAAGGCAGAAGAAGAAATGAGAAGGATGGCAAATAGGATTGTTTTCATGCACAAATCGTAACAACGCCGAAAACGGAATGGCCACCATAATGCACAGTTCCCCTGCGCCTTAACCGAAAAAAGACAGGGATTACCCTGCCTCCTCCCGGATATAAACGCCCACGGTTTCTCTCATCCATGAAATGTAAGGGGCCGCCAGCTTAAAGTCCTGGATCACATGCTCTGAGAAGTTCCGGTCCAGCACCGCTTTGCGGGTCAGAGACTTCTGGAAATAGAACTGTTTATGCCAGAGGAACTCAGCTCCCTTTTCATCAGCATTGAAGTCTTTCGGGAATCGGATGAATTTCTCGCCCTGAAGTTCTCCCCATGCTTCACGGAATTTTCCGAATTTCATCAGTCGTGAAATCTGTGCCGGATCTTTCATGATGTGTGCCCGCAGAAGTTTCATCTGACGTGAGGAAGGACGGTAGAGCCCGTGACCCATGATATTTTCTTCCGAACTTAAAGTGAGGTAGAGTCCTGGATTCCATTCAAACTTCGAGCCTGATTTTTCTGAAAGGAAAGCCGAACATTTGTTTTTTACCACGGTTCCGTCTTCGGGAATAAATTCTTCACGGTAAAAAGGCTGGGACATTTTCCGCGGTAGAACGGGAATGCCGGGAAACTGACTACCAAGGGCGAGATCCATTTTCTTAATGAGATAAGTAAAAGGTGCTTTTACATTTTCTTCGTACAACTCTTTATTCTTTTCAAACCACTTCAGGTTCTTTCTGTTTTTTCCCGCGCTTTCAAAATACTCAAATGTTTTTCTGTTAAAGTTCTCACTCATAAATTTCCTCCTGTTTAAATGTCTGTCTTTCAAATCAGAAGATGTGGCCACGCTTTGCGAAGTCAGAAGAAAGTCTTTTCAGATTCGACTCACCAAATTGGCAGTTTGTCTTTTTTTCACTTGGACGGCGTAACTGAAGACCGAGGAATTGCCGATGGATAAGAGGCCAGACTTCACAAAAGCCGGCCTTTGAGGGGCATTCCCCTAAAATACACGGATGGACCTTAATAAACTGAATCTGGGCGAGGCCGAAATTTTCCGGCAGATCGCCGACCATTCCCATCTCGGGATCTGGGTGTTGAATCCTCAGGGGCTCGTTGTCTATTTTAATGAAGCCGCAGTGAAAATCTGGGCGGGAAGTCTCTTTGCAGGACCGGAAAGTTATGGCGATTTCAAGGCCTGGGATATTGAGACGGGTAAACAACTTGCTTCGGAAGATTGGGGGGCGTGGAAAGTGATGATGAATGATGAAACTGTCATTGATCAGCTTCTGCGTATTGAGCGCTTCGACGGAGAAATGGGAATGATACTTAACAGTGCCATCCCCATTAAAGACGAGAAGGGAAAACTCACAGCGATCCTCGTCATGAATCACGATGTAACGGAACTGAAAGCGAGTGAGGCCAGACAGGAAGAGATCGTGAGGATTGTCTCGCATGATTTGAAGAATCCTCTTCATGCCATTCTTATGTCATCCCAGTTACTTCAGCAAAAAGTTGAAATGCTGGTGAGTACAGGAAATATCAAGAAGCTTCACCACTATGCGGGAATTATCACGAGCTCAGCTACCGTCTGCATGGGAATTGTGAAAGATATTCTCGATATGGCCAAGCTCGAAAAAGGCCCGTTTGAAGTCGAGTCCAGTCAATTCCTCGCCTCTGCCCTTCTCAACTCTTTAAGGCCGATTTATGACCCTCTGGCGGACTATCGGAATATTGCTCTTAACTGGGAGATCTCTCCCGCCATTGAGATTTATGGTGATCGGGAAAGGATCTTCCAGGTGATCTCTAACATCGTAGGAAATGCGATTAAGTTCACGCCAGACAGCGGGAAGATTTCCGTCATGTGCTCAGAGAATGAAAAAGAAGTCCTCTTTCAGGTCAGTGACACCGGGCCCGGAATTCAGTGCGAACATCTGAAGAAAATTTTCCAGAAGAATTATCAGGTGCAGGAGAAACCGACGAGTACAGGATTGGGATTGTATATTGCGGAGATGATCATTTCCGCTCATGGCGGGAAGATCTGGGTGGAAAGTCATCCCGGGCAAGGTTCGAAATTCTTCTTTACCCTGCCCAGGAAATAATACTTAGTGAGCTTTGATGTGATGGTAGACGTGCTGATATTTTTCCGGAACCAGCACACTTACTTTCTTCCCTGCCTTCAGAAGACGGGCAGATTCACGTGAGATGACCGCAAGAGATGTCGGGTCAATAAACTGGAGATTCTTCAGATTGATTTCCACGTTATCAAATGAACCAAGTCCATTGATAATCTCTCTTTGCTTAATTGCGGAGAAGAAGGCCAGAGAGTGTTCAAAATCCAGGAACACCTGATCTCCCTGTCTGCGTACATTGTACTTCGGAGACATTGTAAGGCGGGCACCCTGAGCAGAAGAAACAATCAGTTTCACCACGATACCCGCTGCGATACCAACGAGGAGGTCTTCAGCGAGAGTCAGGAGAATGGTTGTCGAGAATGCGAGGAATGAACTGATCCCGAGCATCTGCATTTCTTTAAACTGTTTCGGATTTCCAAGGCGGTATCCGACGAGAATAAGAATCGCCGCCAGAACCGGAAGTGGGATCATGTTGAGAGTCGCTGGCAGAAGAGCTGCGAAGACAAGCATGAAAGAACTGTGAGAAAAATTTGAAAGCGGAGTCTTTGCACCCTGCTGGATATTCGCAGAAGAACGGACGATCTCAGCAATGATTGGAAGACCACCAAGAAGACCACAGCACATATTCACAATACCCTTACTCCAGAGCTCGCGGTTGAAATCAGATTCGCGCTGGAGGGTATCGAGTTTATCAACGGCACTGGCCGAGAGAATAGACTCAAGGCTCGCCACAAAGAAGAGTGAGAAGATGGCAAGGATCGATTCTCTTGAATAGATCATGTCAAATTGCGGAGTAATCAGGAACTCGCGGATATCGAGAGGGATCTTCACCATCGGCATATCTGTAAAGAAGTAAGCGACTACCATCCCGATCAGCACAACAACGAGTGGAGCAGGAATAATTTTTGCAAACCCTGCTTTGAGTTTCGGATACACAAGCAGTACGGCCAGGGCGAGAACCGCGAGCATCGTCGCATGGACATTCATCTGAGAGATAGACTGGGGAATTGTAATGATCGAATTAAAAATTGAACCCTGTGCTTTCTGACCAAAAAGAACGTGCACTTGCTTGATCATGATGATGATACCAATCGAAGTCATCATTCCGTGAACAACTGATGTCGGGAATAAAGCAGCGAAACGACCGGCCTTGAGAAGACCACTGATAACCTGGAGTGCGCCCACCACGAGAACACATGCGAGAAATCTTTTGAAGCCCTGGACCGGATCTCCGAAAGAAAGACTTTGAATGGCCGAGAGAACAACAACAATCAGACCAGCGGCCGGACCGTTAATCGTGACATAAGAGCCACCAAGATAAGCACCAACGAGACCACCCATAATCGCAGAAATTAATCCTGCGGTAGAAGGAGCTCCTGAGGCGATTGAAATACCCAGAGAAAGTGGAAGGGCGATAAGAAATACCACCAGTCCTGCCTTCACATCATTCATCCACTGTTTATCCGTATTTGCTGACATATGTTTTTCCTTGTTTCTATACCCCTAGTATAGAGAAGGTTTGTAACTGGTGAATTTAATAGTAATGAAAAATCGTTCATTCAGAATCGCCAATTCTTTGAGAGGTCGTTCGGTATTAAAATGCATTTATTCCGGGGGAGCGAATCCGAATATTCCGGTAGGTTATCGTGCAGAATTGGACGGCCAAAAGGGGCCCCTGTATCCTCAATAGTTCATGATAAAAAAGGACCTTCCTCCCCGCTATTATCTCGATCATTTCCAGGACATGATCGGCGCAATCCGGAAAGGACACTTCTCATTTCTCGAAGAAAAACATCACAGTTTCCTTCTCGATTTTGATTCACTCTCTGAAGATGGCCGCTGTCTCTATGTGCGTTTCGTGAACCGTAAGGGAAAATATTTTTTCCGCGAAACTCTTCGCTATCCCGAAATCGGAAATCTGGACCTGGCCATTGTGGAATTGAAAGAGAAAAGATTCCTCACTGATCCTACTCACGCTGATCTGAGTTTTCTGTTCGAAGGACTCGCCAAGGAAAAACTTCTGGAGTTCTGCGAGCACTATCTTGTCCCGCTGAAAAAATCCTGGCCCAAGCCACGCTTTCTGGAAGAACTGAATAAGCTTGATCTCTCAAATTTTCCCCTGGAAAAACTCGGTCAATGCCTCGTTCAGGAACGGCTGGATGAACTCTCTTACTTACTCTTTTTATACTTCGGGGAAATCAGCAATAATCTTTCCCTCTATACTCTGCGCGATCTCGGCATCTGGAGTGAGAATAAGCGCACGGATTTTGTTCCGAAGTTTACTTCGAGGAGTGAGGCCCTCTCACATTATTTCTACGCGCGACTTCTCGATGAAATCGACACCGAAAATTACGATCATGAACTCATCTCTACCTGGCCCGAACCGGTAAAAGAAGAGAGTCTTCATCTCAGAGAAAATCTGCTGGTGGCACTCGGGGAAGAACTGAAGAAGAACGGAAATCATGAGACAGCACTTGCCGTTTATGAGCATTCCCGCATTCATCCCGGACGCGAAAGGCGCATCCGTCTTCTTTATCAGATGGGAAATCTGGAAAGAACTCTCGCGGAATTACACACTGTCATGGAAGATCCCTCCTCCGATGAAGAGCTTCTGTTTGCGGAAGATTTCCTCGAACGGAAATTTCATCAGAAGAAGAAAACCGTCCTCTCGCAGATGCTTGATGAAGCGGCCACCATGTCTCTGGATGAAGCCTATTTCCGCCAGCCGGAAGAAGGTGTCCGGGATACTTTGCGAGTGAAAGGGCTACTTTGTCATCATTCAGAGAATGCTCTCTGGAGAACTCTTTTCGGCGTTCTTTTCTGGCATGAGATTTTTGAATCTCCTCTCAATACCTTTCATTCACCTTTTGAAAGACTTCCTGAAGAACTGAGTTCCTCTCAGTTCTATGTAAAACATCACAGCGCGATTCAGGAAAAACTTCTCCTTCTGAATGATCCGGAAAATTTAAAAATCTATATTGAGAAACTGAAAGAAGAAAAAGACAGCGAAAAAAACGGCATTTTCTCATGGCATGATGACAATATCATCGCCCTCCTTGATCTCGTGATGTTCGCTTCTCCTGAAAAAATTTCTTCTATGATGATTTATCTTGCCGAGGATTTTCACCGGAGAATCCGTGGATTCCCGGATCTCATTGCGGTGGAAGATGGCGAAGTGAAATTCATTGAGGTGAAAGCTCCCGGAGATTCGCTGCGCGGACATCAGTTAATGCAAATGAATGTCCTGAGGCATGCGGGATTTCCGGTTGAACTTCTGAAAGTGGAATATAAACTCAATCCCGAACAGACTTATGTCGTGGTTGATCTTGAAACAACCGGTGGACTCATGCCCTATCACCGGATCACGGAAATCGGAGCAGTAAAACTGAGAGGAGGAGAAGTCATCGGAACTTTCCAGTCGCTCATCAATCCGCAACGGAAAATCTCTCTCGAAATTCAGGAACTCACCGGCATTACCAATGAAATGGTGAAGACGGCGCCACTTTTCAAAGATGTCGCGGAATCATTCCGTGAGTTCTGTGAAGATGCAATTTTTGTCGCTCACAACGTACAATTTGATTACGGTTTTCTTCAGGCGGAATACGGAAGATTAGAAGAAAGATTTGTGAAACCTTTTCTTTGCACGAAAGTGCTCATGAAAAAATATTATCCTGGACTCGCTTCTTACAGCTTAGCGAATCTCACCGCGCATTTCGAAGTGCCACTGGTTCAGCATCACCGTGCACTCTGTGATGCCGAAGCAACGGCAAAACTCTTCGTCATCATCAATCAGAGAAGATAATCAGTAAGTCATGACCCGTTCGAGGAGAACGCCATAGTTCTTACTCTCTTCTGTGCTCGGGGTCTGACCTTTTTTAACTGTTGAATCAATATACCAGCCTTTTCCGAGCGAATGCCTGACTCCGCCTGCATTCATGCCCTCTTGTCCCCCACCAACTCTCAGCGATGTTTTCCGGGTGAGACCAAACTGGGCAGTCGCATTTTTGGAATCAGGATCAAAGCCCACGTATTCAACCGGTGAACCCGCGAGGAAATAAAGAACTGACAGAGACAAGATTCCGTTGGAGAGAAGCTGATTGGTTTTCTGGGCCGCTGTCTTGTCATCAGGATCGAGATCCGCCAGTGGTCTACCGAAAAGAAGAACGGCGTAAATATCATTCTGAGGAAGTGGCGGATCACTCCTGAATGCATAACGGGGTTTACTGACCGGGCCTTCGAGATCAAGAGTCACTTTATACTCTGGAAGCGGAAAATTAATCGTTGCCTCAATAATTGGCTCCAGAGGAGCATTGAAAGTCACCTTGAGATGCTTAAGATGAACAGGACGACGGAAAATTTCCGTCTTGAGTGGCAATGCCGTCACATGACCTTTTTTGACTGACCCATTTCCGATCAGAAGATCAAAATTGAGCCGGAGGGGTTCATCCAGGAGATTCGTCGCCAGGTGAAGAGACTTTTTGTTAAGGGCCTCGAGGTGAATATTAACATCTGTTGGTTTTTCTTTCGCCACTTCCGGTGGACGATAAGGACCATTCTTGAATCTCTTATCCGGCATGAATTGAGGCGGTGGCGATTTTTTGGAAAGGCGTGGCAGTTCAATCTTCACTTCGTGAAAGTTAAGTCCAATGAGGAGAGTCTCCGGACGAAAACTCATGACGGGTATGTCAGCTCCGGCCTCTATTTCGAGATCAAGGGCCTCTTTCGCAGATTTAAGATCAATCGTGGTGAGTGAATGAAGTGTGACATTCTCACCCTCGGCAGGAACGAAATCAAATTTCAGGTTAATAATTCCTGTCATGACATTTAGTGGTGCCGGAAGCTCCCGGAAGGCGGCCGGAGCTCTTAAAGAAAAGGCTTTCCGGAAATCCGGGATACGAACTTCTCCTCCGACGGTTGAGAGAAAAGATTTTCGGAAATCAGCACCGCTAAGATTCTCCGGGAGCGGAAGCATCAGTTCGGCCTTGATTCTCACCGCGGCTTCCTCAAGATATCCCGTAAGATTCAGGGGAATCGATTTTTTAGTGACCTTTCCTCTGAGAGAAAGTTTACGAAAATAAAAAGGACCAATCGATTCGTTTTTTTCCGGAATCTCAATGGCATCCGGACCTTTCAGTTCAAACTTCTCAGGATCAGCAGTCAAAATGTATCCCATAGATCTCGCTATCAGATCACGGGCGCGTTTCTTCAGATCAAAGGAATAGGAACTCGTTTTCTTTTTCTGAGTCAACTGGATGGAATCAAAACGGAAGTCCATATCCGGAACGAGATCACTCCAGACAACTGACCACCAACGGAATATGTCGATGGGCCCTGATTTTTCTTTTTGTTCGGGTTGGTCACCTAAAGCGATGTCCATCTTTTGTGACCAGACGGTAAATGGTTTCCATGTTTTTGTACTGAAACCATCTTTCATGGTGAACATCAGGTCAAAGTCCCAGGAAATATCGCCAAAGCAACTGTTGATATCGTTTCCATTACGCTTCATACGGAAACAGAATTCATCAATGTCACCGGTCAGTCTCCGGTGGTTCCAGGTTTTCCATTCATGGGACATTTCAAATTTTTTCCAGGTCCGCATCTCAAGCACTTTCGATTTATCGAGCGCCCATCCGATATTTCTTTCATTCACCATGATGGTGGGATCGATGAACAGAATAATAAGAACGACCAGGATCATGCTGAGAAAGAGGGCCAGAAGCCCACTCAGTAAATAAATGATTTTTTTCATCAGAATGTCCCTCCGATGCCGGCGAAGAAAAAGTTTCCAAAATCTTTGGATGGTGAGGTCGCGAGAGCTCTGGCCCAATATCCCTGAACCAGTCCGATGGGTGATAACCATCTCAAGCCAAGCCCCGGCGAATACCAGATGCGGGATTCAAGAGAAAATGATTTTTCACCGAAGTATCCGCCATCAACAAAAGTAAATGTTTCAACTTTCTCGTGGAAAAAATGCGTTTTCCGGATTTCCCCTTTCAGGAGAAATTTTGAAAGGGCCCCCGCTCCGTCATTTCTCGGAAGGGTCCGGAGAAGATATCCGCGCAGATCATCACTTCCCCCTCCAAAATATTTTACTTCGGGAGGAAGGGCCGAAAGGTCCGCCGTACTTCTCACAAAAGATGTTCCTGCCTTCATTCTGATTCCACCAATAATCGCTCCCCGACCAAGATTCGTGAGACGCCCGAGTCTTACTGCTGAAGTATCGATTTTTGTCAGAGACTCTCCGAAGCCAAGCATGGGATTCCGGTATGAGAGAGCAATCGATTCTTCATCTCCTTCCTGAGGATGAATATCGAATATTTCGTAATCGTGACTCATCCGCTGGAAACTTCCTTCCAGTACTGCCGTTGAGAACGTGCGCGTATCGCTCTTATCCTGTGAATGATAAGTTCCATTTTCATAGGCAGGACCAAGAATCAAAGTCGTTCCATGCTGATGGATATCGCGTGTCCATTTCATCTGGGGGCGGACGCGGGTAAGGAACTGTTCGTACTTAAACTGTGATTCACGGATGACGTCGATCTGGGAGAATAACGATTGCCTCGGTTTATCTGTCCAGGGAAAATAATCGGCCGTGAGATTCAGGGATTGAACTCTGAGAGAGGCCTCAAGACTTGCCGAAAGTAAGCTCGCCATTTTTCCGGCGCGGTTATGCGACCAACGTGCCCGGGCCATAGGGCCCACTTCCGTACTCGCCCCTGCGCCGAAACGGAAAGTACGGGCCGGACCGACAATAAATCTTTGTTCGAGTGAGAAATTATTTTTTCCGCATTTCTCCAGGAAATAAGTTCCCTGCAGAACTTCTGCCCGGAGAATTCTTTTCTCGGTAAGGATCAGGAGATCTCCATTGAATCTCTGATCATCTTTCATCGGATAAAAACGATCGAGCGCATTTTCATGAAGGCCGGGAATTTCCTCGCGTTTAATTTTTCCAAACTTATATTTCTCATCAGGCCTGATCAGCATTGTGACCGTGTCGGTATTCACATCCACTTCCGAGTTTACTTTTCCACAGGGGAATCCGCGCTTTCTCAGTTGTCCGTTAGCATCCCCTTCCATGGAATTCAGCATCGAGGTCGTGAGTTCCCTTCTCTTGTAAAGACGCTTCAGATCCCTCTGGATTTTCTTTTCGAGATTATGGTTTCCGGCAATGACATGGACTTTTTTGACAGTGGATTTGTGCCCTTTTTTCACGTGCAGAACACCCTCTTTCACTTCGAAATGGGGATTCAAATAGCCACGGGATTGCAGGAAACCTTTGAGGATAAACTGGGCCTCATAGGGAGGGATATACTTCCATGCGTGAGATTTTTTATCTCCGCAGATAAGGTTCAGTTCTGTGTCAGAAAAATCAATCTTTTTCCCGGTAATTTTCACCGTAGGACAATAAGTCGCATCAGCGAAAACGGCCGAGGTGAAAGTCATCAGGAGTACGAGAAGAATCAACTTCATGACAGGAAAGGTGCAAAGTGAAGACCAATGCTCAGGAAGCGGTCAGCTGATTTTCAGTTGATTGATAATCTTATTAACACCGGGCACATTATGAATAAGATCCTCAGCGAGCCAGCGTGCATCACGTGACCTGACGTAACCCTCAAGATGCACTTCATCACCGATCACATTAACGTCGATGAATGAGGCATCCAGATTACGATCGGCAGTCAATCTCTGGCAGATATCTTCTTCAATCCTCTCAGAAGATCTCACGTAATTCTTTGGACCTTTGCCGGAATATTTTCCGGTACCGTTAATGTCTTTCGGCGTGTAATCAGCGTAATCATCTTCGTCCAGTCGGGAACCATAACCATCTTTTCTGATAATAGAAGATTTATTATAAAAGTCCCGGAGATGACCTCCTAGACTTCCTTCAAAAGATTCTTCGCTCAGATTGAAACGATTGGAACGAGTCCTGTTGGGATACATGTCCCGGTTAAGATCACGATCGCTTTCGTCTATATCACCTCTGATGCCCATACTGACCTTTCGTAATGAATCTGCGGGAAACATAATTCATCACTTTTTTAAACACAGCGAGTTTCAAAATATTCAGGATGAAGTTCATATCAACTCCTAATGAAGATAGTTTTCAATCATTGCCAGATGTCGTTCCTGGCAAGGGATGAGTTCAGCACGAATGACTTCTTTCACTTCAGCTCTTACACCGTCATCCATCAGGGCTTCCTGATATTCATTCAAACCATGTTGCTCACCGATTTTTAAAGCATTGATAGCGGCCTTATCGCCAAAGACAGATGCTCCACCAGCAAAGGCAGTTGCAAATGTTCCCCACGGGCCTGACGTTTCCGTATTTCCTTCGAGAGTGGCGCCGGCAAATCTCTTGAGGGTTTCCACGGCATTCTGGTGATCCTGACGAATCTGAGAAAGCTCAGTCAGTTCACTCTGATCTTTCACCCGGTTGATAACCGTGTCGAAGCTTTCGACTGCAGAAATCTCACCCCGGATCAGTTCTTCAATATTTTTCATAAATCCCTCCTGGAATTATTATCCTGATGTAATTTTTCCGGCCGCAGAGGATGCGGTAAATGAAGGTGAACCTAATTATAGATGAGCTATTTGATCAAAGGACAGGATTGAGACTGAAAGGCAGAAGCACAGGCACCTGGAGCGCAATGAATTTCCTGAACATTAAGAGAATCCTGACAGTGAAGGAAGATCACTTCAGTTGCTTTCCCCTGACAGTGTCCGACTTCATCTTTCTCATTCAGGAGAAAGTGGGAGATGAAAAAAATATTTCCCTGATTTTCAGTCAGCTTACCCTGAACATTTTTTGCCAGGCATGTAGCTGGCCACTTGGGAGTGCCGTAATAAGGATCATGCGATTGCTCGAAAAGAAAATGGATGTAATTCCATTTATTCCGCACATTGTTTCTGGCCTCTTTGGCAGAAGGAAAAGTCCTTGTCGTAACCTTTGCTTCAGTAGGAAGTGTCGAAACTTTATGAGCGCAGCTGAATAAAAACAGTAGCGAAAGAATTCTAATCATAAAGGCAGAATTTATTTACGACTGGATTGCCACTTTGATCAGTGGAAATAGAAGTCATCTGAGTTGTGTCCATACAGTCATCACTCTTTCCCGGATAGACGAGAACAAAGCGTTTCTCATCTTTGGAAGCGAAGATCGCCGGAAGTTTTGATTTGAGAGATTCGTGCTCAAGAAGTGGTTTCATCTCATCGAGAGTTCCCTGGAAAACATGCTTCCGGAGAATTTCAATTTCCACCCAGCGCACTTCTTTTGCCCATGATGGGATCTGATTTCTGATCTGGGCGGGAAGAGCAGAAACGGCCTTCGTCACGTAATTGATGGTGTTCACCTTCTTCTCATCCTGAGTGAAGATCGGTTTTACGTAACGGGTGGTAGAAAAATGCTGTGAGAAAACATCTCCGCGATTTTCAACGATCGTGTGACAGGCGTAACAGGCATCCTGCGTGATTTTCGGGTCTTCGTTAAAGGTCTTACCTTCCGGATCGAAAAGCGCGTATCCCCAGCCATTGGTCGAAGCATAGGCCTTGCGATTTTTTACCATCAACTGATAACGGCGGATTCCTTTCGGCACAACAGAACTGATGAACTGAGGATCAACACCGGTATGAATTCCGGTTTTTGCGAAAACTGAACCTTCCGGATAATCCGTCTTCCCTTCTTTCAAGGCTTTCATCGCTATGGGATTAGCATAGGTAATCCGCATCTCTCCCGTGTCCTTACGAAAGCGAATGGTGACGAGTTCCCATTTCTCAGGAAAGTTTTTGAAAGATTTCCAAGCAATGCCATTTATCTCATCTTTGCCGGAAAAATCCGGTGACGCAAAAGACTGGCCTGCGATAACAAGGAGAAATAGAAGTGTTTTCATTGGGACAAGTATATTACGGACGCCGGCAGGAAAAGAAGGAAAGAATACCTGTCTGTAACAGTCGGTAGAGTGACGAACTCTTTCTGTCATGAAATAGTTTTTGAAAACGGAGAAATAATGAAAATTTTAACAACTTTGATGGTTCTCATCAGTATTCCTGCCCTGGCCGGTGATCACATGGTCTGTTCTTATCAGAAAGGCCAGATCATCTCTCTCCGAACCGGTCTTCGGGTCGCACGTACCTTTCAACCGAAAGTGATGGAAGTCTTGCGCATTGAAGGAAACATTGAGGGAAATAAAATTGCTCTTCACTCACTCATGGATAATTTCCACTCGGCCATTGGTCAGAGTGGCTGCATGGGTTCTGAAAGAGAGGGAATGAATTGTTTCTCACTCAGGATGATTCGTCCTCAAATGATGAACTTCACTATGTATCAGGCGAATAAGCAGATGGTTCTCGTTAAATCACTTCCTGTTCCAGGTGGAGCAATTCAGGAAGATGAGTATCTCTGCCAGTTCTAAGAAATTAAGCCGATAAAAAACTGGAACATCATCCAGCTGAGATAAATGACAGCAAAAAGAGTCATGAGGATCAGCAGGATGATCGCCAGCAGAATGACCCGTGAAGTGACCGACACTTTTTCGGGATTTTTCATCTGGTCTTCAAGAATCTTCACATTCCGGTTATTCGACTGGAACCAGAAATCAAAAATACTTCCCAGGACAGGAATCATGTCGACCAGATTCTCGAAGAGAATATTCATACCCATTCTGATCAGTGTGGCGGGAGTCGCTCCTAACTGAGCAGCACTGACGAGAATAGAAAACGAAATAAGTGTAGTGATTATATCCCCGAGAAACGGCACGAATCCCAGAATACCATCCAGACCAAAACGGATACCAAATGGACCTTCAAATTTTGAGTCCATTAACTGGCCCAGCATTCTCACACGTTGAAGAGTCTTCTGATCTTTTTCGTTCATCATACTTCCATCATACAACAAATTTATGTTGGTACATCAATTGCTTCTCTCACTGTAGTCATAGGACCAGAAGGGTCTGTGAAAAGGAGCATTTTATGAAACCAGTGAAGTCAATTGTCCTGCTTGCAGCGGGAGCACTCGCACTCAGTGCGTGTGACATGAAGAAAAAGGAAACGCAGACATCAACAGTGGGAACCGGAGCTGCTACGACGGAAGCAACGACAACCACGACGACAGCTGTTCCGGCAGCACCGGCAACTACTACTGAACCAGTCGTTGCACCGGTGGGCGGAGCGGCCGTTCACAATCATTCAACTGAAGCAGGTTCCGGGGCCGTCAGTGATGAAGCCATGACCGAAGATAATCTTTCTGCTGAACCGGAAAGTTATGATTCTATGAATGATGAAGTGGAAGAACAGGAAGCCTATCCTGATTCTGTCAGACAAGGTACCGGCGCCGGTGACAACTACGAATACGTAGATGAAACCAGCTCAGAACCTGATGATGTCAGAGGTGGCAGAGATGCCCGTATGGTTCCGAGAAACAATGAGATTGATAATTCCTCATCCGAACCGGATATGGAACGTCAGTAGTGCGATGAAAAAGCAGGGCATTGTCCCTGCTTTTTTTCTCTTCACTTTTTTCAGAGACAAGATTATTCAGAACTCCGAGCGTGAACTGAAGTGAGAGCTGAATCGTTTCACTCACTTTATCAACTTGCGCGATATCGGGATTTATTTCCACAAGATCCATGGAGACTAATCGTCCTGTTTGTCCCAGAAGAGATCCGAGTTTAAGGATTTCATTCCGACGGGGACCGTTCATGACTCTCGTTCCCGTCGCCTCCACATCATTTCCATCAAATACGTCGACATCAAAGGAGAGATGGATTCTGCACTTCCTCTCCGGATCAGCAATTCTGAGTGCATGCTGAAGAAGAAGCTCAGATCCAAATTCATTGATATCATCTGATGAATAATACTGAATGCCGGCATCTTCGATAATTGCCTTTTCTTCCGAATCCAGGTCACGAGGCCCCATATAAATAAGACGATTCGCTGGAAGTCTTTTCCTGAGCCACTGAAAATCTTCTCTCCCCTGACATCCATTCATAAGAAATGATAGTGGCATGCCATGAAAATTTCCGCTCGATGAACTAAGAGGAGTGTTGATATCCCCATGAGCATCAACCCAAACCACAATCAGATCAGGATAGTGATGAAGAAGTCCGTGAATCGTTCCGAGCGCAAGACCGTGATCTCCCCCGACATTCAGGAGGAAGGAATCTTTGAGATTTTCTCCTGCAATGACTTCCGAGATGAGGGCATTTCCGAGACCGCAGAGTTTTTCATTTTTAATGATGCCGGATGTATGTTCCCCACAGAGGGAGAAATCAAGATCGCCGAGATCATCAATTTCGAGTTCATCATTCCGGAGTTCATTCCTTAATATGTCTGGTGCATGCTCCACTCCGCAAAGAGGCTGACCGGCAGAAAAAGGAATACCTAAAAATTTAATGTGTTTCATATGCTTTCCGGATTTTATCGTGGGCTTCATCTTTCATTTGAAAATGATCTTTCCCATCAGGTTGAATGTCGGAATGAGAAACCAGACTGACAGAGATATTTTTTAAGGAAGCGATTTCCATAAAATGAGACAGGAATCCCATCTCGCCATACCAGGGAATGAGAGAGCGACTCTCCCCCAGGTATTTGAGAACCAGAGGTTTCACAGCAACATTATTTTCAGTTGCGAGCTGAAAGAAATGCGCCTTGAAAGGAAGAACACATTTTCCATCTGAGCTGGTGCCTTCAGGAAAAAGGAAAACATTGAATCCCTGTTCGATCCGCATTTTCATCGCACGAAGCTCCTGCTGAATATTATCAGGAGTTCGCAGGTGCTTCCTTCTTTCCACAAAAAAACAGCCCGCAAGATTTGTTATTTGTCCCAGGAAAGGAGTATTCCTGATCTCACGGGATGTAATGAAGAGAGATGGATAAAAAGCAAACAAAACCAGAACATCAATATAGGAAAGGTGATTACAAATGATAAGCCGGCCTTTCAGGAGTTCCGGCTTATCATCTGTAAAAATTTCGACACCAAGATATTTCAGAACCAAACGCGCGTGAAAAGCATTACTCCGAAGAATGACTTTGAGTCTTTTTCTGGAACTCCGGATAAGGAGAAAAATGACCGAGTGAAGAAAGAGGAAGATCATCACATGGATAAAGAAGAGGGAGGCTTTTCCCAGTGACCTGAAAGACAGGCCCCGCACATTGAAGTCAATCATTCCAGGTGCAAGGCCATCCTTCAGACAAACCTCCGTGCAAAAGATGCCGGAAGTTTTTTAAAATCAAGAACCGTAAAGAAATCGAGGCAATCCATTTCCTCGTCGTAAGCTAGCTGGTCACTCATTTTCGCTCCCGCCAGAAGATACATGTTCATGAGAGATGGCATGGAACGAAAATCCGGAGCAATCATCCGGGATAAATTAAGTTGAGGATGTGAGGAGAGAAGATAAGGCTTTCTCACTCTTACATCGTATTCGGAAAGAATCGCATCACGTTTTTCGAGCTGTTCGAAGACAAAGGGAAGAGCTTCAAACTCTTTCCGGGCGAGACTTGAACAACCGAACATATAACGGGTATCGCTTTTCGTAGCGTACTGACAAAGACCTTTCCAGAGAAGACTTATGACAGAGCCCGTACGATATTCACGATGGACACAGGCACGCCCGAGCTCGAGTTTGTTCCCGCGGATTTCGTTAAACTGAGAGAGATCAAACTCCCCTTCCGTATAAAAATTTTTCTTCTCTCCCTCTGCCTGAAAAAGAAGTCTATAGGTGGCAACGATGCTGCCGGTAGTTTTATCTTTAACCACAAGGTGATCACAGACAAAATCGTGAAGGTCGATATCATAGGGAAAAAAAGCGAAGCGATCACCACGGCCGGCAAACTCTCTTAAGAAAATGTCGTAGCGAAGTTTGACGATTTCTTTTAATTCCTCTGGATCAGAAATTGTTTCCACCAGAAAAGAATCTGTTTCGATGTGAACTTTAATCCGAGGTTCCATCATCCGGATTTTTCCCATCCTGAGAACGAGGGGAAACTTAGTCAACGTTTCGACGGCACCCATTGTGAACTCCCTGATAAGAAAATTTTCCCATCAAGGTCCCTTTGTGGCCTGTTAAGTTAAAGTGAGGGTCTGGTTAAGAGAGAAATCCATGCCCCTCAATAGGGGCATGGATAATGGATCTAAACTTGTGAATCACTGCGGTAAGTTTCATTTTTACGGAAAGGACCGATATCAAAATTCGTGAATTTCCCTATGAGTTCGTCTTTCAGCATTTTTACAGACTGATTAATGGCATCCTGAAATTCCGAACTGAAAGTACTCATCTGATTGCCCAATTTCTGATCAATCAGAGTCTGCTCTTTTTCAGAGACCGGTAGAGAGATACCAGTGAGTGCACCCAGCCCTGCACCAATAGCCGCGAAAGTCATCGGATCAAGATTTTTCACCGTATCCATTTTCGTAGAGACAGTTTGTTTTACCTGATCAATATTTTCTGAGGCATTCGAGGTGAAATCTTCAAAATTATTTTTGATTGTATCCACTTTGGAAGTCAGTGTATCTGAAACACTTGTCGCACCCAGTTCTCCGCCTTCCTGAAGGTCATACTCACCTGTGAGGTGCGTTTCCTTGAAACCGGTAATCTTGTCCTTCAGACCAGTGATTTTCTCTCTTGATTGATCGAGTTTTTCTTTCGTGCGATCAACAGCTCCCTGGAGTTTCTGATTCACATCAGCGACTTTATTTTTGACGACATCCAGCTGATCTTTTGACTGCCGGATCGCTGAAGATGAACGACTCCGGAGTTGCGATTCATAAGTCACATGAGAATCATTTTCCATGAGAAGCAATGTCCCGAGACTTAAAAAGGCAGTCCCGATCGGATTTGCGATCAGATGGTCGTAAACGACGCGGGGATTTCTTCCGACAGGTGTAAAAAGGGCGTCATCAATGAACTGTCCCGGAGTCATTCTTCCCTGAATACTGTCGAGATCATTATTTACTTTATTTAACTCGTGGAGAACTTCCCGTTTGAGCTCTCCTGAGGATTTATTGTCTCTTAAATTCATGGATTCTCTCCTGGAAAGTGTTTTTAATCTGACCAAGGGCCTCAATCGACTGAGTGGGTACGAGTCCGCGACCGGCAATTTTTTTCTGGGCCCCTTTCACCATCACAAATCCGACTGCAAAAAGAACAACAGTGACAATGGCAGCAGCGATCCACGGAGCGACAACTGTACACAGTCCGAGAATGGCTGTAGCGGCCAGACAGAATACACCGACAAACATCAATGATCCACCGGCGGCCATGGCCCCTGAAGCGGCCTTAACGACTGTCGCTTTTTCACTCAGCTCGGTTGAGATGAGAACTGACTGTCGTTCCCAGAGATTAGTCATGTCGGTCGAAAGTTTTTCAAACATCACTCCCCATCCCTCTCTTTCTCCGATGGTATCGATGCCCGCTGTTCCACCCGGGTAAAGCTGGTGAACGTTATTGTTTTCCTGATAGATATTTGGTTCCATTCTATTCTCCTTGTTAGTGAATATTTTCTGAGCCTGTTCTCATTGTTTTTCCGAGATGGCGCCCGAATCTTCCCAGGATCACTCCTGCGAAGTATGAAGCGCCAAACAGGATTGCTGGTTTTTTCTGACCCTCTTCTTCCACAAAGTGCATAAATTGTTCCGGAGAACTGGATGAAAGTTTTTCTTTCCAGCGTCCGATCCATTCGGCCCCATCTGTAAAATACTGGGAGATAAATTTGTCTGCTTCTGATGCCTCTTCATTCTGAAGAGAGCCTGCACCCGACTTCAGTGCTTTAGTCAGGGCATCGAGATACGGTGAGAAATCACTTTTATGTTTTGTTAAAACACTTAGTAGTGGATCAAGACTTTTCCTGCCCAGTTCTTTGAACTGATCTCTCTTTGCCTCAAACGGGGAATTATTAACCTCGTCTGAGAAATTGGTGTTTTCGGTATTACCGGTTTCATTAATCATAGGAACCTCCTGTGTCTGCTTGCTGATATTTAAGCAAGACAGATACCAAGAGGTTAGAAGGCACTTAATCCGTATTGATTAGATGCTTCAGGAATAACGGTGTGTTCTGATTCGGCTGATGAGACGGACAAGTTGAAATTTCTGAGTGATCGACGTCGGGAAAAACTGAACACCATAACCTGGCGTACTCGAGATCACATGTCGGCTGATCACTTTCACCGGTACTTCCATCATGAGACCTTCGGATTCAAAGGATAGAGAGATCACATCTCCCGGCGCGAGAAGGTTGTTATCTTTAAGAAATGCACCTGTCTGGGAAATATTCAGAATTTCTGTCTGGAAGGTAATCTTATTGCCCGTCACTTTGGTAGGAATTGCGATACGGTAACGAGGCTTACTCTCCCACCAGCGGATTTTCTTGTTAAAGAATGGCTCGCGGACTGTCGGAACGAGGAAATAAGCGATTGTGAGAAGTGTGATCGCAATGATGAAGTAGTGATAGAAAAGCGGCTTATCCGTGTTGTACGGCCATGTATATTTTTCGTAAGTCAGAATACTGAAGACGAGGTAACTCATGACTGCCAGAAAAGCAAAATAAGTCCACTTTCTTAATTTCCATAACATGATTCCCGCAATCGGAAACACGATCCAGAAATCAAATATCTCGCGAAAACTTGTACGCGATAAAATATTTTCAAAAACTGTGACGAAATCGAAATGGGTCGAAGCCTTGAAGTAGAGAATCTTGATGGCAGGCTCAAGAAGAAAAAGGATCGAAAGTAATTGAAAGATTAAGGGCTTGTTTCTCATGTTAAAAATTTTAACATGAGTTCAAACCCTGTCTACAATCTTCCTTTCTTAGGCCATAGGGGCAAGCTTAGAGCTTCTAATCCCAGGGCTCGGAAGATTTTGGCGAGAAAATGTGGCTCTGACTCTGCTCATGGAAGCAGGAGTGGAAGGCATTCTCAAGGCCACCCAGTACTTCCGCAGCTGCCGTCATAAGTGCTTTCTCTTCTGTATCTTCGAGATGTCCGACATGATCGCGGCACATTTGTTTGATGTGACGGAGATGATTTTCAATTTCAACGATAGAATGTTCCATGAACGCCCCCTTGCTAGGGCACATTCTAGCCTCTGAGAGGCGCTTCTGTTACGAGCATCGTGATTCTTCCGGAAGAAACAAGTTTCCCTTTCTGATTACTGATATTCACATCCCAGACCTGTGTTGTCTTACCAATGTGGACGGATGTTGAGCGTGCAGTCAGAATGTCTCCCGGACGCGCAACAGAAAGATGATTCGCATTCACCTGAATGCCAAAAGCATTATATTGAGAAGGATCAATGAAAAGACATGTGCTGACACTTCCAATGGTCTCGAGAAGCACGAGACTGACTCCCCCATTCATGATGTTACCCGGCCGAAGATGACGATGATCAACGGTCAAAGTTCCTGTAACCGAGTCTTTTTCTACAGCAGTAATGTTGATGCCAAATGATTCGGGTAGCTGGCCCTTGATGAAAATATTCTGTGCAGTGGCAAGATCAAAACTCATGGCAAATCCTTGGAAAGTTCTCCCTTAGCTTAGCATAGTGACTAAGGTGGAAGACAAGTCTTTCATAGTGTTTTACGGAGGAACTATCATGAAAATAAATCAACTGTTCACACTCTTACTGACAGCGACCCTCGTGCAGGCAGTGGCCAGAGAAGGAATTCGCACGGGAGAAGAAGCGGGAATTCCTGATCGCGCCGACGTTAAGAAATCAATGAAGGAAGAAGATAAGAAAATAGAAAAAGCAGAAGAAGGACGTGAGGTCAGAGAGAATCAGGAAGAAACAGATCCTGTCTTTTACGACAGCACAACATCTCCCGAAGAGATGAATGGGAGCGGAACTCTTTAAAATCCGTGCATGGAATTATCTGAAAAGCGGGAGATCCGGCGAATCTTGAGTTTATTCTCTACGTGCCGGATTCCTTCCATTCCGGAAAGACATTCATCCACGACTTTCTTGGCGTGACGGCCACTGACATCCCCTTCAAGTTTCACGACGCCTTCTTCGACTTCAATGCCAAAATTATGAGTATCCACTTCGCCATTCGAAAGTAATTTTTTCCGGACTTCTTCTTCAAGTGTTTTATCTGCTTCATTCATGTTTCCTCCTAAAGTATCGGAGCGAGCAGATTGGCCGCCCGTTCAACAATCTTCTTCGGTAATGATTTTCTCCGGAACGACTCCATTGTCACAACTTCAGATTCTTTAAGGTCATTCTCGAGCATTCTGGTGAGTGACTCAATGTAATCGGAATCAGAGCTCACTGTGGTTATCTCAAAATTAATATACATACTCCGGAAATCCAGATTGGCCGAGCCAACGACTCCAAGCGTGTCGTCTACCACCATCACTTTCTGATGGAGAAAGCCTGATTTATATTTGTAAATCTTGACTCCGTAATCCATCAGGCGTTGATAATAGATATCTGCAACCGCCATAATTAAAAAATTATCGGAATAACTGGGAACTAATATTTTCACGTCCACGCCGCGAAGGGCGGCCATGGCAAGCGCATCGATTAAACTTTGTGGTGGGACGATATAAGGATTCGCAATCCACAGTCTCTTGCGGGACAGATCAATCAGGGCAATGTGATGAAGTAGGCAGAAAGGTTTCTCTTCAATCGGGCCGGAGCTGAAAATGAGAACATTCGCATCTCCGCTGGAAGGGCCATGTTTCCATTCTATATCAGGCGCGGATCCCTGCGAGCCCAACCAGTCTTTGCAGAAAGACATCTGGGCCGGAATAATTGAAGGTCCTTCGATCCTGACGTTGGTATCCCGCCAATGACCAATCTTAGGATATTTTCCCACGTAATCATCGCCGATATTGATGCCGCCGAAAAATCCTGCCTTGCCGTCAATGATCATGATCTTCCGGTGATTCCGGAAATTAAGATGCCATTTGTTGCGGGTAAAGGGTTTGAAGAGACCCGTATGAATTCCGGCATCATGCATTTCATCCAGAAGGGTTTTATCCATCTTGATGAGGACTTTTTCGTAGAGCACGTAAACCTTCACTCCCTCACGCGCCTTTCGCATGAGTATCTCAGCAAATTTTCTTCCGGTATCATCTGTCCGGAAAATAAAAACCTGGAGGATGATGTACTCTCTGGCCTCATTGAGTTCTTTAAACATCGCGGGATATATCTGAGCAGCATCAATCAAAAGATCAATTTTGTTTTTTCCGGTGAAATAGAATCCGGTGTGATTGAGAAATCTTTCAAACTCACCCAGGAGTTCAGACCGATGTTTCACCACATCGTATTTGGGAAATGCCAGACTATCCCCGGGTTTTTCCTCATGATAACGGCGACGACCGCAAAGGATGAAAATGGGTATGGCCACCAGGGGAAAACCAACCAGACCGATAAACCAGGCAAGAGCTCCCTGCGGAGTTCGTGACTGGAAAAGCGCATTCACTGCGAGGATGAAACCCACCACATGCGAAGCGATGACAAAAGTATCATTCATGGGCAAGCCTTCCTGATTGATTTTTCATGACAAGTTTTATGAGCGGAGGAAGGAGACCCAGAACCGTTAAACCGAGAAGAATTTCCCATGAGAGAATTTCAGAAATCTTGTTGATGGTAGAAAGTTTTTTTCCTGCGAGGACATAAAGGAATGTCCCAGGCAACATCCCGAGACAGGTGACCCACGCAAAATTCCATAGCCGCATCTCAGAGAGTCCCATCACTACATTAATCACGACATAGGGAGAAACCGGAATCATCCGGAGGGTGAACAGATAAGAGATTCCCTCTTTCTTTATCCGATGATTCATTTTATGAAATTGATTCCGGAATTTATTCTGAAAATAAGAGCGGAACATGTAACGTGAAATGAGAAACGACAGACAAGCACCTACCGTTGTTGCGAACATGACCCAGAATAAACCCTTTCCGACACCAAGTACTGCACCTGCGAGGAGAGTCAGGACTATTGAGCCAGGAATAGAAAGCGTCGTGAGAAACAAAATGATTCCCACAAAGGCTGAAGTAAAAATAACCGGAGACTCATTCAGCATGGATCTTAACTTCTGCAGATTTTCCCGGACATATTCAAGTTCAAGGTATTGGCCTCCACCCAGCAGATAGAAGCCGATGATCGCACCCACCATCAGCATGAACAGTAAGGGTCGAGTCCAGGAATTCTTTTTCAATGAGTCCTCTTACTCCGGTGTTTCCACCTGAAAGAAAGGCCGTTTATAAAAGCGGAGATTTTTCGGAGTCGTGTGACGATAGTTCTGCTTGAACCACGGCTTTTTAAAAGCCTTCACGTCTGCATGTAATCCCTCTTCACTTTCACCAAGATCAAGTTGAAGGTAGGAATCATCCAGATCATAGGGCCACAGCGGCTCACTCCATTCGGTCGAGATACTGGTCATCTGAAATACTCTGGACATAAACCCCCCTTAGACATTAGGAAGACAGAGTCCAGAGTAGGCCCACAAGAAAATGATTGGAAAATGAAATTAATCTCGAGATTTTATCTGAGCATTCATGGGGCAAAATTCACCACACAAAACTGATTTAATATTGAGATTATGAGCGGGATTTCGGAGGCTTTGCCATTCGCTCTTCATTGGCATTGAGCTTGCTTTTAATGAGGTCAGAGCAGGAGGGTGGAACTCCAAAAAAGTTCATCAAATTCCCCGGGAGAAAAGGTTAACCTCTTTATCTCCTTCCCCCACGACCCGCCACACCTATCAATGTTCCACTCTCCCTGCAGGTTACATTGATTATTCTAAGGCACTCCGGAGATCCGCAATAAGATCTTCGGAGTGTTCTAATCCCACCGAAATTCTCAGCGTATAAGGATTCATTCCCAGTTGATTCAATTCTTCAGGCGATAAATCATCTCCAAAAAACATGGCCGTGGGACAGATGAGTGTTTCGGCAGAACCGACACTGGCCGTGAACTGAATAAGCTTCACACGATGGCAGATTTCCAGGGCCGTTCCCAAGGAAGGATCAACTTCAAACGCGAGAATGCCACCCATGGAACTCATCTGCGAACGTGCGAGTTCATGCCCTGGATGGGAAGGAAGTCCGGGATAAAGAACCCGTTTTACTTTGGGAAACTTTTCCAGAAACTCAGCGAGAGTTTTTGCTGTTGCTGCCTGCCTTTCATAACGAAGATGATAAGTTTTCAACCCTCGTTGCACGAGATAAGCGGCGTGAGGATCGAGAGTGGCTCCAAGATTGATCGTCATCTGACGGATCTCATGAATCACAGCTTTTTTCCCGGCAATAGAACCTGCAATCACATCGCCATGTCCGTTAGCGTATTTCGTCAGACTCTGAAGGAAGACATCAACACCAAGATCGGTATGCTGATGAGGGCCTCCGAAAGTTGCATCCATCATGACAAGAACGTTATGTTTTTTTGCGATACTCACAATCTTTTTAATGTCGGCAATGTTCAGATGAGGGTTGGTGGGACTTTCAAAATAAATAATCTTCGTCTGAGGAGTGATGGCCGCTTCAAGCTTTGCCAGTTCAGAAAGTCCCAGAACAGTGGCCGTCATGCCGAATCTCTTCAATGTCGTGCGCGTGAAAATTCTCGCCGGACGGTAAGTCTC
Source organism: Bdellovibrionota bacterium (assembly GCA_040387275.1). Taxonomy (GTDB): domain Bacteria; phylum Bdellovibrionota; class Bacteriovoracia; order Bacteriovoracales; family Bacteriovoracaceae; genus Peredibacter. The sequence goes on from JAZKDZ010000002.1 coordinate 404,916, forward strand.
CATGAACGTGATGAGATGATCACCGGTTTTCATGAGACCAAGAATGGCGCCCGTAATAGCGGCCATACCACTTCCTACAACAATACAATCTTCTGTCTTCTGAAGTTCAGCGAGTGAAAGCTCAAGCTGTCTCAGCGTGGGATTTGAGACACGGGTATAAGCAAACTGAGAACTCAGAGGAACGTCCTCACTCAGCCGGAATTTTGCTGTCTGATAAATGGGAGAAAGGATGGGATAGTTGCCCTCAGGAAGTGGCACTTCCGGAGAATGATTAAGCCGGGTAACTGGATGAAGTTTGTTGCGGTCTGAATCCATGAGCACCTCAAAAAAAATTAATGTCTCAATCTTAAGACGGGGCCAAATGCAAGGCAAGGAAATCAAAGACTCTTCAAGCTTCCTTCACAACCGGAACATCTTTTCGCAACATCCCGGGAGTATGATTTCCTTCACGAGAGAGGTTATCATGCTATTGCATTGGGAAGATAATACCGAGAAAGAGTCAAAGGACAGCATGAAATCTGACGAGTTCAAAGTTCTTGTGATTGATGATGATGAAGACATTCTGAACTGGTTCAGAATGCTGGAAAAATCAGACAGTCCTTACCGCTTCACGTTCATGCAGGATGAGCTGGAAATTCTCAAGGCCATCGTTCATTTGAAGCCTAATTTGATTTTTCTCGATATCTGCCTTTCCCACATCAACGGCAAAAAGCTGAGTGAGATAATCCGGATCGCCAGTACCTACGAAATCCCGATTGTTCAGATGTCGACCCGCGAAACGTACGCAACGGGTGTTCCCGAGCATCTTTTCATGAGAAAACCACTCGAACGCAAGGCAGTGGACGCAAAAATCCGCACTCTCCTCAAAATTTGATAGTTTTTAAGCAGTGATCGACTAAAATGTTTTAATGAGTTCACCTGCTATCCTCATGATTGAGGACGATATCGAAATTTATAATCTGGTCAAAGGTTTCGCCAAGGAACTTCAGATTAACTATGCCTCCAGTCTCGCCGAAGCTTCGCGCTGGCTGGCCAACAATACGCCTGAACTGGTTCTTCTGGATATCGAGCTTCCCGATGGGAATGGCGTCGACTTTCTCATGAAAAACCGCGCGCTTTTTGAAGATTCGAGAATTGGTGTCATCATGCTCACCTCTCACGGTGAAATCGGAACGAAGCTCGAGAGTTTTGAGCTGGGTGTTCTGGATTATGTTCAGAAGCCTTTCATTCCGATGGAACTTATCGCCCGCATCCGCGCGAACCTCAGAAAAGTGAATCCAAGAAGCAAAGATCTCGTGAAAAAAGATATTGTCGTTAAGTTCAGTTCCAACCAGGTCTTCGTTGGCCCGAAAGATGAGCAGAAATCTGTCGAGCTATCTCCCCTGGAATTCAAGCTTCTCGTTTTCTTCATGGAAAATGAAGATCACGTCTATACCCGTGAACAACTCATGGATATGGTCTGGGGAAATGAGTTTGAAGTGACTGACCGGAACGTTGATCAGCACATTTCAAAACTCCGGAAAAAAATCAATTCACAGTATTACCACGTCAAGACTGTCCACGGGACCGGTTATTCGTGGGTGAAGTACGATCGCCCGTCTTAAGTCCGGCGAGATAGAAAAAATCTTCCTGAAACTCATAGGCCTCTCTTTCAAAGCTGATGTTCCGGTAGGCCTCATCATGAGTGAGTCCTTCGCGCCTTCCTCTGAAATATTCAACGAGATACAGCAGATAAAATCGTGCCACCCCTTCACGTCTCAATTGCTCGAGGTGAATTTGTTCATGATTCATGACAATGGGATGGGGATCGCGGTCTGCGTAGAGTAAGAACGGCCACAGGACAATTCCGTTGATGCGGAAATAACTCAGTGGCCGGATATTTTTAAGGACGATCATGCATCATTATTCCCGGGTGAAAATAATGATAGAACGGGAAGCTTTACCCAGTCCTTCTTTTTTATCCCCTTTTTCGGGAATACCAGCTTCATCCAGTGATTCCTGAATGCGGGCGGCTTCATTCGGAACTATCCGCTTAAGACCAGAAGGTCTTTCGGCCATGCTGATGGGATCAATATTGATATCTCTTTTCTTATCCTGAATGAATTTTGTCAGGACATCATTTCTTCTTTTCGCAAGCTCACGCTGGTCATCTGAGAGCTCCCCTTTTTTTTCATCCGGCATTTCACTATCGGCCCACGTAATAAGCTTCACAACTTTATCAGAACCTTCTTTCCCGGCCCTTTCCAGAACTTGTGCAAGTGAGCGACGGGCATCACTGTTCAGTTCGGTGGATCCCTTTTTAAAGCGGATTTCTGATACGTAATTGGATTCCATTTCGTTGGCCAGTTGTCTGGCATCGAAGCTTATTCCTGAAGCTTTTGTGGCCGATCCGATAATCTTCGGAGTTTTAGGAGGAGATTTCTTCGACGGATCTTCCGGTGCCTTGGTAGAGCATGCCGAGAGCGCCATGACGGCCGTAAGTGCTAATACGTATTTCATGTTAATCCTCTTTCTTATCTTCTTTTTTTTCATTGTCGCGTTCCGTTTCCTTGGCCTCATTCTTAGCTTCCTGCGCCTGCATGGACATGTTGCCATCCACTCCCGGTGAAAGTTCCTGGTCAAATCCATGCTCGATGACATTGCTCACGGCTGCACTCTGATCAATGGCGAATTTTTTTCCGTCAAATGAGAATGGAACTTTCGTTGCTATTGTTCTGTCTCTCTTCGCCTCCAGAATCCAGTTTCCGACGGCTCCTGCCACCTCAATTAACCAGTGCTTTGCTCCCTTGAAATTCTCATCACGACGGATGAAATCGAGATCTTCCACAAATGGTTTCACGTAACCGCGGATTTTTCCTTCCTCTGACTTTACTTCGGAGTAAAGATCAAAAATTCCTTTGGTAAACGTGAGCGGAACTTTATTCAGAAGAAATCTGTTCATGGATGATAAGGTGAATCCCTGCATCTGAGCATCGACATCCCATTCCAGAGGATCGGCCAGTAAGTTAGCACTTCCGATCGCCTTGAAACTTGATGTTCCACTACCCTTTCCCAGAACGTGAAAGAAAGATCTCGGTGTATCGGAATCAGCAAAAAGATTTGTCACACGACCTTCAATTCCTGAAAGACGAAAGGGCCCCTGATTCGTGTAGGCCTTGTCTGTAGGAAGAATAACATCCACATTTTTCCAGTCGAGCCGGGAAATTCTGAGTGGCGGTTGCTTCTTGGGTGCAGATTTATCTTCAGGGGGGAGAGACTTTTTAATAGCGGCAGGAATTCTTTCATCAAATGTGAAAGTCACTCCATTCACCATTGCATCGGCCATGAGATTTCCCTTGAAAATCTCTCTCCAGGCCAGAGAGACATCGGCCTCTTTCACCTGCAGGAATTCCTTATCGTTTTTTTTAAGTTTCATGGTCATATCTTCCACGCCGAAAGCTCCGCGGAAGATCCCAATATTGAGCCCATCCACATGTCCCTCAATCTCAGGAGAGAAAGTCGCGAGTTTTTTATTGATAAAACCCAGAAGGAAGGGCTGGAGAGCAATTCTCAAAGCAACTAAAAAGAGTAGAACCCCGAGTGGGATGATGATTTTTTTCTTTTTAAACCACTTCATAAAACCTCACGCATGCTCAAAATAGTAAACGGAAAACAACTGATCTTTATCCTGCCAGGATTTTTTGAGAACAAGTCCTGCCTGCTCTCCCAGTTCGGTAAATTCCTTCACGCTGTATTTATAAGAATTTTCCGTATGAATCGACTCCCCTTCGTGGAAGCGGAACACTGTCTGATTCACACGAACAAGTTGTGGCATCCGGCTGATCAGGTGCATTTCGATTCTTCCCTTCTCTTCATTGTAAATAGCTTCATGGCGGAAATTTTCCGGAACGAAAGTGGCGTTTGCCTCACGATTCAGGCGATAAAGAAGATTGAGATTAAACGCAGCTGTTACTCCTTCCGGATCGTTGTAGGCCAGTCTCAGAATTTCCGGATCTTTTTTTAAATCCACACCAATGAGAATGCCTCCGCCTTTGGAAAGCGCAGCCGCTTCCTTCAGAAAATCTCTGGCTTCATCGGGATCGAGATTTCCGATCGTGGAGCCCGGAAAGAAAACAATCTTCTTCCCTGGACGCGACTCGACTGTGAGGGGAAGAGAGAGTGATTTTGTAAAATCCGCGCACACCGGGTAGAGATCCATTCCCGGAAATTCGTCAATGAGCTCGCGGCTTGTGCGAAGAAGAATCTCCCGGGAGATTTCTAAGGGAACATAACTTCTTTTTCCATGGAGCTCTTTCAGGAGTATCCGCACTTTCTCGGCCGATCCACTTCCCGGTTCAATGATCATGACATCCTCGCCAATCATGTCGGCCATCTCCCGGGCATTATCCCGGAGAATTTTTGTTTCGGTTCTCGTGGGGTAGTAGGAAGGAAGAAGACAGATCTCTTCAAAAATCTCTGAGCCGGTTTTGTCATAGAGAAATTTTGCGGGAAGTGTTTTCTGACTTTTTGAAAGTCCCATAATCACTTCCGAGACGAGATTTCTCGACGGAGGAATGTGATCAGCAGCTTCTAATGAAAAGACTTCTTCTGTTTCAGTCATGTCAGATCCTTCGCAAGACGGACACCGCCGTATTGCCATCTCATATGTGGGTAATAAAAATTTCTGTAGGTATGCCGGTAATGGGAAGAATCTGTGAGGCACGATCCTCCACGGAGAACCATCTGGTTCACCATGAATTTTTCATTGTACTCAGCAAGGTCTCCCGGATAGTTTTCGTATCGTGGATAAGGAAGATAGGCACTTTGGGTCCACTCCCAGACTGTTCCGTGAATGCCGGCGAATTCTTCGCCATCGTCCACTATCATGGGTTCATAGATACCGTTTTCAAGAAAGTTACCGGAAATCTTTTCGCGTTTTGAGGCCACTTCCCATTCAAATTCCGTTGGAAGTCTTGCTCCCCTGAATCGGGCAAAGGCATCGGCTTCATAATAAGAAAGGTGGCAGACAGGTGCACTCATATCTAATGGCACCATTCCCCAGAGAGTAAAGTGCCACCACTCTCCATCGCGCTCTTCCCAATAGAGTGGATTTTTCCAGCCTTCGCGATTGATGTGATCCCAACCATCAGACAGCCAGTACCTCGGATTCAAATATCCGCCTTCCTGAACGAATTGCAAAAACTCTTCGTTGGTTACAGGATGACTCATCAGCATGAAGCTATCGATCCATTTCTTATGTCCGTCACTTTCGTTATCGTAATGGAATGATGGTTCTGAAAGAGAAACACCAATATTCACCAGTCCCGAAGGAATGTTGATCCACGAAGGTGAAACATGTTCATGGACAGTCGTGAGCGCGCGCGCTTTATATCTGGGTCTCATCGGGTTTTCGAAAAAATTCCGCTTGATGTCCATCAGAAGAAGTTCCTGATGTTGCTGTTCGTGATTGATACCCATTTCCATGATTTTCCGGACGGGTTCAATCTGATCAGTTGTGAGATTGTCGAGAAACTCCACCACTCTTAATCGTATTTCCAGGCGCCATTCGCGGATTTCCATCACACCCGGCCGGGAAATTGATCTCCGGGCAGTCTTGGGAATGTGATTACCGATTCCCTTGTAATAAGAATTGAACATGAATCCGAATTCCGGTGTGACTTCATACTTTGTGAATTTCCCGAGGAGAAACTGGGCATAGAACCAGCTGGTATGTCCCAGATGCCACTTTGGTGGTGACGTATCTTCTGTCACCGAAAGAGCGCAATCTTCCGGTGAAAGTGGATCGCACAAACCGTCAGTGATTTCCTGAGAACGGATGAACCTTTCTTTTAATTCCCCGACTTCGCGGGTGAGTCCGACGATTTCCATTATGTCTCCGGCAATTCCGAAATAGCGGGACCTTCAATAGGTGTACCATGAGTGTTAAAACGTGATCCGTGTGCCGGGCAATCCCAGGTTTTCTCGATGTCGTTCCAGTGAACAATTCCCCCGAGGTGAGTGCACACGGCAGATTTTCTTTCGAAGTTATCCCCCTGCTCGTGATAAACACATGCTTTCGTAAGTCCGTGTCTCATGAGACATCCTGTATCTTCAGGAATTTCATCTTCACTTTTCACTTCACTGCCGGTCATCCAGTCAGCGTATTGAATCGCCACATTCACATTCTCTTTCACAAACTCCGTCATGTTTCTGAGTGGAGGACGTTTCGGATCATATATATCAGCGAGAGGATGAAATCGTTTTTCAATCAGATTCGGAATAATGTGCGAGGCAATCACGGCACTCGTCATCCCGCTACCCGAGTATCCGGTCGCGATATAGATATTTCTGTCGGTGCCAGGATTTTTTCCGATGTAACCGATCACATCTGCTGGTTCAAAAACCTGGCCGGACCAGCGGTCAGTCACAACTCCCACGCAATCAAAATTCTTTCTTGTCCAGCTTTCAAGTTTAGTGAAGGGATTTTCATCCGGAGTCTGACCCACTCGATGATCTGCGCCACCCACAATCAATTTATTCTCGTGGACGCGGACATAGTGGTAAGGGTCCTCAGTATCCCACAGGAGAACATTTTCCACTTCACGAGTGAGCTCAAGAGCAATGGAATAAGTTCTGTAAGCATGCTGTTTAGTATGGATATGGAATCTGGTATTGATTGGTGTATCCGTTGCGACAACTACATAGTCGGCCTGAATATCAAAATTGTGCTCAGTCCGGATGCGGGAAAGATCCGGCGTGGGATTTTCAATTTCCGTCACACGGGTATTTTCATGAATGGTCACTCCAAGATCCACCAGGCATTCGATCAGCCCTTTCATGTATTTCAGAGGATGAAACTGGGCCTGAGCAGAAAATCTGAGCCCTGCTTTTTGATTCTTTAACAGTGGTGTATGCAAAACGGGGTCGAGCATGATGCCGCATTTTTTTCCCGCCTCATGCTCTTTTGAAAGATAGTTGTCACTGACATTTTCTCCGAGGAAGAGATAACCATCCACGCGTTTAAAATCGCAGTGAATGTCTTCCTGTCCGACAATGCCTTCAATCGAATCAATGGCCCCTCTGTGAGCTTCCAGAAACTTCCGGACAGTTTCGAGATCATGCATTTTCAGAAGATGTGAAAAATCCTCTTCCAGCTGACAGGATAAATGGGCGGTGGTCCTTCCACTCTGACCAGAACCAAGGCGGAATGATTCGAGAAGTGTGACTTTTTTCCCGCGCTTGGCGAGTTCATAAGCAATGGAGACTCCCGAGAGTCCCCCGCCGATAATACACACTTCCGTTCTCTCATCTTTTTTGATCTCAGAAAAAACAGGGAGACTCAAGGTCTCCCATACAGAATCTGTTCTGTCTTTTATGCTCATAGATGTTTCTCGAGGTTTGCCCTTCTCTCCTGATCTCTGATCCGGCTGATATCGGATGCTCCCAGATCAGCTTTCGAAAGATCTGATGCTGAATCAGAAGAATCGAACGTTTCAAAAGAAGTAATTGTTTCTTCGCCCAGAACACCGGGTTTCAGAGAACGTCTCTGAACATCCACGATCGAGCGGTCTGCTTCGAGATGATTTTTTTTCCAGACGTAAGCGGCACCGAGAAATGCTGCTGAAAGAATCAGGTGAATGGAGTGATCCATTGTTCCGAATTCGAGAATGTTGGGAATCACACGAAGAAGATTCTGATCAGCGGCCATGTGTCCGACTCCCGGATAGCCAGGTTGTCCGATCACAAATCCTGCGACACCCAGAAGTCCGTAAACCACACCAAAGGCAACGGCAAAGGTGTAGGCCTTGCGGGAGTCGTCAGCGTAACCAAAGCTCAATGCGAGAGCTCCTGAGACTAAGTGAATCAGGTTGTGCGCCCATGATAAGTGCATGGACATAAGTCCAGGCATGATGATGCCTGCTAAACCAACTAAGACGAAGCCAGCGCCAAGAACGATGCAGGCCTTCTGGATGCTTGAGCGCGTGGCAAAAGCGGCCCGCGTATGTCGATGTCCGGTAGATTTCATTGTGGTGGCCATAAAAACACTCCTTGTTTTTAATCAGGTGTTTCATCCCCTTAAAAGCAAGGCCCGGGCCAAAGATCGTGAGGGAAAACCCCCTGAAGACGTTAAGGCCGTAGATTTGTGTGGAGGAATGCCCCGGCAAATCGAGGGGCATTCCCGAGTGATGCGCTCAAGCGAACTTCCTTTAATAAATAACTTTTCTATTCCGATAGAGCATACAGGGAGATTTCTATGCGTAGTTTCATCATGCTGTCTGTATTTCTGACTCTATACGCCTGCGTGCAGGACGAGGGGAAAATTGACAGTGGTTCAGTCAGCGACAGCGGAACAACAACTGGATCAACCAGTGGTGGTTCAACGACTGGCGGAACAAGCGGTGGCGTACCGACCGATCCTCTTTATACAAGACAGTGGCATTTGAATAACACTGCTCAGGATGTGGGAAGTTTTGTCAGCGCAACACTCAACATCGATTCCACTCCAACGAATAACATTGATGCAAACATTGAAGAAGTTCACGATGCAGGAATTCTCGGTTCGGGAATTAAAATTGCTGTCTCTGATAGTGGTGTGGATTATTCACATGAAGATCTTGATGCCAACGATCTTCCCCTGGAACACAGAAACTATTCTTTCGTGGATCCTGCCAGATGGCGGAACTCTGAAGCCTATCCTTCTGCCAATGAAGCGCATGGTACTGCTGTAGCAGGAATTGTGGCCGCTGAAGGATGGAATGATCTTGGTGGACGTGGTGTCGCTCCGTCTGCAACATTTGGTGCTTTCAAATTCATTCTTTCTTCTACTCAGGCCGATCACCAGGCGTCTTACGTTGATAAGATCATCGATCAGACTGACGGTGACTTCGATATCTTCAACTATAGTTATGGTTATGATCAGACATATTTTTTGAATGATTACGACGATGTTGTTGATGCTTTCAAGTCTGGTGTTGAAGATCTTCGTGCATCTAAAGGTGCTATCTACGTTCAGTCAGCAGGAAATGAATATCTCCAGGCAGCGTATCTCAGTACATTTCAGTACGTCGCCTCAGCGGGAAATACCAACGCCACGGCCTCTTTAAGTTTACCTTATAAGATTATCACCGCAGCAGTCAGTGCAGACGGCGTTAAGTCCAGCTACTCCTCTCCTGGTTCAGGAGTCTGGATCAGCGGACTTGGTGGTGAAGGTTTGGTCAATGTTGGTAGCGGAAGACTCGAATACTTCCCGGCTATCTACACAACAGATATCCGCGATTGCAGTTCCGGTTTCAGTTTCCGGAAATTCATCTACAGAATAAAAAATCCATTTAACTATGGATACGATCTCGATCTGAATGCTCTTTGTGATTATACAAATGAGATGAACGGAACTTCTTCGGCCGCTCCAATTGTATCCGGTGTTGTCGCCCTTATGCTTGAGGCCAATCCTGCGCTCACCTGGCGGGATGTAAAATACATTCTTGCTAAAACGGCAAGAGTCATCGATTACGATCCTCTTGATAATGAACTGACTCACCCGGATCCATTCTTCACTTATGTCGGTTACGTTTATGACTATAAGTGGGTCCCGAATACGGCCGGAAACCTTTTCTCTAACTGGTACGGTTTCGGTCTGGTTGATGCTGATGCTGCAGTTGCCATGGCAGCGAGCTGGGTACCTGCACCTCTGGGACCATTAGGGGTTTATGTCAGAACAGAAAACGGTGCCGGGGTATGGACTCATACCAGTGCAGTGACCGTTGCTATCCCTGAGGACATCACGACTCCTGCAACTTCTACCATTGCCGGTGTTGCCAGTTACGTTATTGAAGGTGTTCAGGTCAGGCTCACAACAGATCATCCGAATCCTGAACAGCTCGCTGTTCACCTGACAAGTCCTTCAGGAACTGTTTCAAGATTAGTACTCGCCGATTCCGGAAATATTTCCAGCGGTGATGATACTTATTATTTCCAGACGAATGCGTTTCTGGAAGAAGACTCGGGCGGGGCCTGGATTCTTTCGGTCTATGATCCACAAGATATTCCCGCGGAAGATTCTAACGGCGATTCGGACACAACAGACGACGGAACTGTAGCGCCAGACTTCTTTAAAGATTATTACGTTGATGACCAGGGAAGTATCACTGGTTGGGCCATTAACATTCATGGACATCTGTGAAGAATAAAAAGTTTCTCCCCCTTCATCTTATTCCGGTGACCCTCGTGGCAGGAATTCTCTTTTTCATGAAAGAGGAAAAAACAATCCGTGAGCCTCGTCGGGAACCGACATCCATTCAGAAACAAAAAAAATATCATCCTCAAAGGATGCCCGAAGCGCAAAGATCACATGTCTCCCGCGCTCCTGCTTCACGTTCCACCGCTTCTACAAAGCCCTACAATCTGAATGAGCTTGCAGGATTTGTTGTACCTCATCCGGAAGTTGAACTTTCCCGTGGAAACATTCTCGCTACAAATCTCGGGGCCATTCCTCTCAAAGAATGGAAACCCGGCATGTCACCGCTTCTGTACGACGATGGCGTTTATGGTTACTACAAGAAAGCTTCTGGCGATAAGAAATCCATTCCCGTCGCCTTTAACCCGAGACTCAAAGGTCTCTACCCTGTTTCAAGTGTTCTGCACGTTAAAGGTGTGGATCAGGCGACACGTGAAAAAATCCTCGGTCAGGGCTTTCAGGAATATGTTTATTTCAAGAATATCCAGAAACTTTCCATTAAAAGCTCTCCCGGAGAAGTGGTGAGACTCTATCAGGAACTCGAAAAGCGCGGATATAGCGTCAAGCTGGAAGTCCTTCGAGATCGGGCCGTCTCTCACTGATTTTCTGCAGGGCATCCTACCCTCTCTTCCCTCGACAGATTGCCCCTTTTTCCCCACAATAGTACGACAATCCTAAAGAACGTATTCCCGGAGAATTCTCATGCAAAAAATCAAAGTAGCTAATCCTGTCGTTGAACTCGACGGCGATGAGATGACACGAATCATCTGGTCATTCATCAAAGATAAACTCATTTCCCCTTATCTCGATCTCGAGATTAAGTATTTCGATCTCGGGATGGAAAATCGTGACAAGACTGATGACAAGGTCACTGTTGATGCTGCCGAAGCGATCAAGAAATATAATGTTGGTATCAAGTGCGCGACCATCACTCCTGATGAACAGCGTGTGAAAGAATTTAATCTGAAGCAGATGTGGAAGTCTCCGAACGGAACAATCCGTAACATCCTCGACGGAACAGTTTTCCGCGAGCCGATTATCATTTCTAATATCCCTCGCCTCGTTCCAGGCTGGACTCAGCCGATTGTTATCGGCCGTCACGCATTCGGAGATCAGTATCGCGCAACTGATACAGTGATTCCTGGTAAAGGAACGCTCAAGATGACTTTCACTGGTGAGGACGGAAAAACTCAGGAGTGGGAAGTTTATAAATTCCAGGGTCCGGGTGTTGCTCTTTCCATGTACAACACAGAAGAGTCGATCAAAGGTTTCGCTTACTCGTGCTTCAATATGGCACTCGTGAAAGGCTGGCCGCTTTATCTCTCGACAAAAAACACGATTCTCAAAAAATACGATGGCCGCTTTAAGGATATCTTCCAGGACATCTACGAAAAAGAGTACAAGAAGAAATTTGAGGCCAAAGGCATCGTGTACGAACACCGTCTCATCGATGACATGGTTGCCGCTTGTATGAAGTGGTCAGGCGGATTCGTCTGGGCATGTAAGAACTACGATGGTGACGTTCAATCAGACACTGTTGCTCAGGGCTTCGGCTCGCTCGGTCTCATGACTTCTGTTCTTCTCACACCAGATGGGAAAACAATGGAAGCTGAAGCTGCTCATGGAACAGTGACAAGGCACTATCGCCTTCACCAGCAAGGGAAGCCGACATCGACAAATCCGATGGCGTCAATTTTTGCCTGGACTCGTGGTCTTCATCACCGCGGGAAACTCGACGGAAACAAAGAACTCCAGACTTTCTGTGAAACTCTGGAAGCTGTTTGTATCAAGACAGTGGAAGAAGGAAAAATGACGAAAGATCTCGCGGCCTGCATTCACGGAGAGAAAGTCACTGCTGACAAATATCTCACGACAGAGCAGTTCCTCGAAGCAATCAATCAGAATCTTCAGAAGAGACTTACTAAGTAATCAGCAAGGGGCCTTCGGGCCCCTTCTTTTTTGAAACCGAATGCCTCAATACCTAAAAAAACTTTTTCAAAAACAGACTACGTACGGTGCCATTGATCTGGGATCAAATGCCATGCGCTCACTTATCGCCCGCAGAAACGGTGATGAGCTGACAGTGATAAAATCGTTCCGCGTGCCTCTTCGTTTAGGCGAAGATGTTTTCAACGGGGGCTTCCTCTCCCCTGCCAAGATGGAAGAGACGGAGAACGCCTTTATTGAGCTTTTCCACTCGTTTGCCGCCTATGGAGTGACTGAGGTCAGGGCGATGGCCACATCGGCCATGAGAGACGCTATAAACGGTCCTGAGCTCACGGAAAGAATCCTCAAATCGACCGGCATTCAGATCGAAATTATCCGTGGCAAAGAAGAAGCGCGATTTATCTGTGATGCCGTCAAGTCTCAGCTGAATTTTGGCAATTACGATGTGCTTCTGATGGATATCGGCGGAGGCTCAACTGAACTCACACTGATCAGTGAAGGAAAAATCGTCGGGGTGAAAAGTTTTAACGTCGGAACAGTCCGACTTCTTCATTACAAAAACCAGGTTGAGCTCGAGAAGAAAATCAATTTTGAGCTTGAACGGATGCTGACCTTTATTAAAGAGAATTTCGGAAAAAGAAAGCCGCAATATTTCGTTGGTACGGGAGGAAATCTCCGCCGTATCGGAAAGATCAGAAAGAAAACTCTGGGGAGACCAACCTCGCAGCTCGCGACGTACTCAGAGATCAGTCACATGGAAGATATTATTCTCTCCATGTCTTATGTTGAAAGGATTCGAGGACTCGAGCTCACGGAAAACCAGGCCGACGTGATCCTGCCCGCGACCATGCTCACTCAGAAACTCATGCAGAATTTGAAACTGACGGAAATTCTTCTTCCGAAGGTGGGCCTCAAGGAAGGAATTCTCCTTTCCATGCAGGAAGACCCACCGAAGAAATTTAATCTACTCGACTGATTAATAGGGACGCATGTCGTGCGCCCCATGGAACATGATTTATTCTTTGAAATAAGCGCGTTTCAGTTCTGTGAAGTGTGATTCCTTCAATTTCCCGCGACGGCTACACATCAGGTTTGTGACATCAAGCTGGTAAGAAACAAATGCTTCTTCCTCTTCGTCATAAAACTCATGATAACAATCCACGAAACCAATCACGTGACCGTACTCGTGACGGATGGTCCACTGTACATCGTATTCAGAAAGCGGAGTGTTGGCATCCATCGTGATCGTTGTTCCGGGAGCATTGTCCACGTGAGGAGTTGCACCCTCTTCCCACACAATATGAGTCATGGTGGGATCTTCTGAATCAACGAAATTGAGTTTTAACTGCCAGCCTTCCCACTTCCATTCATCTTCGATGTTATCGCGGAGGAAACTGAGAACAGCATCGTTTTTAGGATTGGCGAACGGGAAGATAAGGGAATTCGGATCGGCCGAAGTCCACACGCCATCCGGACGCGTTCCTGCAATCGTGAAGAAGTAATTGTAGAGACCTTCGCCTGCCGGCATATATTGATTCTTAAAATCCACCAGAGATTTATTGGCGAGAGCTGCGTTCAATTCCTTACGACAGTCTGGTCTTTTCTTTTCCGAGTTCATGCAGACCATGATGAGACTTCTCGTGAGACGGGATTGCTTGAGATCAGAAAGGTTTTCAAAATCAGAAAGTTTCGCATCGAGATTTTCTTCATCAGAAAGTTGAAGGTAACCGCGAACATCATAGGCAGCCTGCCCTTTCATTTCCTCGAGGTAAGGAAGCATGAGTTTATAGCGGGCAGCGATCTGATAAGCGGAATCAATCTGGAAAAGCCATTCCATGAATTCTCTGTCAGTCACACCGAGATCAGTGGTGAATGGTTTTCCTTCAAGGACAACAGCTTTAAGTGATTTAGGGAGAAGGTCAGAGACGACTCCCCATTTTTCCTTGATCAGTTTAAAATTATAAAAGCGCGGGGCCGAAGGACCATTTCCATTCTGGGTAGCAGCTGAGGAAAGAGAAAGTTGTCTGTCCGCAGATCTTGAAGCATTAACGAAATCCACCCACTGAAGATTTCTTTTTCCGATCGCAAGCCAGCGCTCGATCTGAACTTCTTCTTCTGTCATGATTTTTTTATTGGTTGTCTTAGACGGTGTTTTCGAAAGAAGATCGAGATACTCACGACCCGTCAGCTCCAGATCAAGATGATGTTTATGTGAAGGAAGGGCCAGGGCAGCTGTAGAAATAAAAAGAGTCCCGAGAATAAGTGTTGTCCGAAACATGCGTGTTCCTTGAAGGAGTTTTGCTACTCCTTACCAAGGGCATTTTGGAATCGCACCTAAATAACCTTTAATTGTAAACCTTTCAGAAAGTCTTATGGACAAGGATCATGCCCCCGTCGTCAACCGGAACGGGCATGAAGGAAACTTCGTCTGATTTCACGCCCTGGCTGACTAAGGCCCAATAGGTCCCTATAAAGGCCCCTCCGACGAGATCCCCTGCCCAATGTTTATTTTCATTGATCCGGGAAAGAGCGACCAGAAGGGCCGCCGAATAACCGGGAACAGCACCGGCCAGACCATAACTTCCGGCAAGACTTCCGGCGAGAGCAAACATGGAACTGGTATGACCGGAAGGCCACGAAGCCTTGTTACTATGATCGGGCCTTTCTCTTCGCACAACTGTTTTAAGAATGCCGGTTGAAAGGGAAGTAAAAATCAGGGCGCGACTCATTTTCACAGCTTCAGGAGAATCAAAATAAAGAAGTGTGGCGGCCGCGCCCACTTCGAGCCAGCCATTGGAAATCAAGCTGACGTTTCTTGAATCTTTCTTACCCATGAGTAAGTTTCCGTGTTCTTCGCGATAATTTCTGACTTTACGATCATAAGGTTGAATTGCGACCGTACCGAGAAAAGCTCCACCCAGGAGTGAGAGATGCGAGGGCTCCCCTGCTTCTTTGAACATGGGTTTAATCTGATCCTGCCAGCTCCATTTAAAAAATGGCTTACCACCGGTTGGATCTTCGTAAGCGAATGCAAAATTCAAGAGGAAAAGTAATAGTATTGGCATCAGAAGACCATCATACCAAAAGTCACCGAGGCACTGAAAATTTTCACACTGCTGAGATCCGTGCGGAAAACTTCCGTCGGAACAGAGCCATCATCGCGAATGCCGCGTGCTTTATCCAGCGACTGATAACTGAGAGAAGTTTCCCAGAACCATGTTTCGTGAAATTTCCCCAGTGAAAATCCAATCACAGGACCTGTGTAAATGACTCTGGAGGATTTCGTTTTCCGGTAAACGTCGGGAGTATCATCGGTATAAAAGACTGTAGGTGCTTGTCCGGCAAAAACACGGATGTAGTAATCATCCGGAAGTTTTCGTTTAAGTCCCAACGTGAGAGCTGTGTCCCAGATAAGAGTGTCGTGAATCTTGACAAATTTTACGAATGATCCCGCCTCAATCGCCCAGACTTTCTTGAATGAGTAACCAAAGTCCGTCTTGAAATGAAGACCTGCGCCCAGACTGTCTCCACTCGTATGATAAACGGAAAGATTCGGTCCTCCCCCGACATACATATGAAGTCCTTCTTTCCAGGGATCATCCTGAGAAAGAACGGGAAGAGAAATGAAGAAAAGAAGGAGAAGAAGCTTTTTCATTCAAAGCTCCGTGAAACATAAAAGCCGCCACTCTTGCCATCAGTCCACGTAACGCCTTCTAACTCCGGATCGAGTTTTTTCAGGAGGCGGAAAGGATTTACGATAGTACCGAGAGTTTTTCCCCACCACGTATTTGTTTCATAAAGTTTGTCAGAAACTTTTTCCACACCGAGACCCAGAAGTGTTCCGTAAACAGGAGTTTGATAAATATCCTGCCAGCTCGGTCTTTCGGTCACCGTCTCAATCGTAAATTCGAATGCGAGTGAGGAAACAAAAGACCAGAGAAAGGCATCGACTTTGGTATAACCGCGGGCGCGATAAAATAAAAAATAAGAAGCACCGGAAAGAGAATGCTGGAAAATATTGTAATCGAAACTGTCGTTATCAAAATGCGGGCTGGTGGGATAGGAAATCCAGTTTTTGAGAGAGCCATGTTTTTCAATCGCTGGTCTCTGAGTAGCAAGATAGACCGTCCACTGCGTTCCATAAACCACGCCAAAATTCGCCATCCTCTCATAGGAGGAAACACGATGTTGGGCGAAGGCCGGAGTTGTCAGGAAAAAAACGAGGAGAATTCCCCGGAGAATTTTCATTCGAAGAAACTAAAGGAAGATTCGGCCTGCGACAAGGGTTGAGATATCTCTTATGATTACGTTAAGGATAAAGTTTTGAGAGTAAAAGAAAGGGGCCTTTCGGCCCCCGTGTTTATGAAATTGTTTTTGACTGTATTGTTTTTGCCTGCTCAGGCGAAAGCATCTTCGCAAGAAGAAGGTTAATGAGCCCACTGCTTCCTTCGCCCTGATTGCCCTGAACAAGAACGTCCGGAGTGATTTTGAGACCCGCGGCCGCAATCTGTTTTGTGACTTCTACCGCCGTTACACCTTCAGCTGTGAGAGCAGCGACCTGTTCGCGATAAGCTTTGGCGATCGCTTCCCCTTTCGCGAGAACAACTGAAGCCTCAGCATCACCAATCTGTTTTGTTTTTGTCGCTTCAGCTTCAGCTGACATTTTTACCCGGACCATATCACCGCGGGCGCGCTCTTCCATCTGGCGGGCCTCATGCTGGGCAACCTTGATTCCGGTTTCAGCTGTGATGATAGAAAGCTGGGCATCGGCTTCGGCTTTCGTCTTTTCAAATTCAATACGTCTTTGTTCAGCATCTTTCTTGGCATCGAACATGGATTTTTCCTGCTCAGCTAAGTTTTTCTGCTGAGTGGTTTTCATGAGCTGTTCCGGAAGATGAATATTCGTGATCATGACAGAAACGACTTCCACTCTGTACTTATTGAGATCGGCCTTGACTGCTTCTTCAGCGGCCTTCTGTTCTTCTGCTCGGTTCTGCTGATAAGAAATCGCTGGAGATCTGGAAACCTGAGCACGGAAAATCCCGTCAATCTGCGGATGAATCACGTTGGCCTCAAGTTCTTTGATAGAACCGAGTTTCTGAACAACATAAGGAGCGTTTTCCGGAAGAATCCGGTACTGACAGCGGACTTCTACCTGCATAGGAAATCCGTCATGGGAGACAACCTGAAACGGATCGAATTTATCTGACGGCGGAGTGATTTTATTGCTCCCCATTTTGACAGTGAGATTATCCTTGGCCGCTGGCTCTCTGTCGCCTTCTCCACTCCAGTCAACTGAACGAGTAGTTGTAGGAATAATAATGACAGCGTACGCGAGTGGATTGATGTTGTAGGCACCTGGGCCCAGAACATCACGCTGGATACCGCGGTAGCCACTCGGGACTACGTGGCGCGGGTTCGATGCTTCAGCATTATTATCGCCGGCGAATTCAGCAGGATCTTTTCCGATGTTTGAAATAAGAACGGCAACCTGTCCCTGAGCAACAATTGTCTGACTTCTTTTAGAAACTGAAAAGAGATAAGGATTGATATAGTACGTACCCGGAGTGAGAACTGTTTCCTGAGGTCCGCGCTTCCCTTTTCCGTCGAGAAACTTCTGACCGTTCTGGAAATTGTTATGGCCTTCAGGTGTCGCCACGACAACTTCATTTCTTTTCATCGATTCACCGTCTCTTGCTTCGACGATTCCGATTTCATTTTCTGCAATCGCAACTGCAGGTTTTATCTCAACGACAAAAATCTCGGTATTGATGTTGTAAGTACCCGGACGAAGAAAGTCGATCTGAGGACCTTTCTGTCCGCCCTGCTGGAAAAATACATCGGCATTCTGGAAGTTATCATGTCCTTCAATCGAGCGACCAAGGAGCTGGCCTGCGGGAAGTGCCCCACCATCAGTTGCCGTGATGACACCGATTGAACCTTCAGAAATAAAAGTCTTTTTGATTTTGGTAACTTTAAAAAGGGCCGGATGAATCTTGAAAGTTCCGTTGGTGAGAAAGCGAAGCTGCTTCCCGCGGATTCCGCCGTTTTCAAGAAACGAAACAGGGTTCTGAAAATTATCATGAACTTTTCCGGCAGGATCATCAGCGAAAATACGTCCGGGAGGTAGGGATTCTCCATCAGTCGCTTCTACGATTCCCAGCTCATCAGAATTAATGCTGACGAAGTAGTATTTATCTACGAGCTTAGTGACGGGCCAGAGAATGAAATGAAGTCCTGGGGCCAGATAAGAAGCTTTGAGACCCACTTCATTATTAAGAGCAAAGACTCTCCCCTTCTCGAGTTCTTTCCCCACGAACTGTCTTTCAACAATCGCGATCTCATTAGAGCCAACATTGACCAGGAATTTGAAAACGAGAAAAACCACCAGTCCCGCGAGAACAGCAAAGACAAGTAATCCACTCAGATTAGCGTTCAGAAATTCCATAGGCCTCCCATTAAATTAAAGATTATTTTAATGAGGAAGCGCGGGAATAGGAGGAGAGAAAATTACTCCCTACTCAGCGCATAAGGAGCTCTTTACAGAGGGTATATTGGGCCTTCGACTTGATCGCGCTATCAGGACAATAAGTGTCTTTCATTTTTTTTCTGAGTGCCACGGGATCATAATCAGGTGGAGTGACACATTTAAAATAAGATTCAACGTAATAGGCCTCAGCGTGATTATTCACGGCCAGAGGTTGAGTCGCTGTACGCGAGCACCAGCTGAACTGACTGAGCTGAAGAATAGGAACAGCGATATCCATCGGCATTTTCTTCTGAAGTTTTTTGAAGTTCACAACATAGCGATAAGTAAAATTCTGCTCTTCCTGACTGCGCTCAATTGGTACACCTTCCATCCCCTTCTCGAACTCCCTTTCCTCAATCACATTCCCATTCGGAAAACGCGGAAAAAAATCGGCTTTCGTCGCCTGGGCCAGGACTTCACCACAAAAGAAGATAAGAAGAAGTTGAATCATGCTGTGATTTTATCAGGGGGCAGTCACCCCCTGAGGAAAACACGACAATTCATGAAGATAGAGAGTGATTTACGCCGAAAAATGGCAATAAAAGTGGGAACTCTTACTGCTTTTTACGGTACAGCCGGAACTGAACCTTACGATTCTTCCATTCTTCCGGGTCCTGAATCGCATTGTCCCCATAACCCACCGTTGTCATGAGGGCGGCAGGGACCCCTTCACTCTGAAGAAGGAGAAGAACTGCCTGCGTGCGTTTCTGTGAGAGAAGTTCGTTGGCGACAGGATTCCCGCGGGTACTGGCGTAACCTTCGATCACAATCTTAGAGAGAAATTTTCCGATCTTTTTATACACGCGAACAATTTTTAAAACTTTCTCGCGCTCAACCGGAGTGACAGAGGATTTTCCGTTTTCAAAATAAATATTATCCGTTTCAAAGAGAGATCCGAACTGAGCTTCCTGACTCCGGACCTGGGGTTTCGCTACAGGAGCAGGAGCTTCTTTTTTTACCGGTGGCTGAACCGGAGCTTTCACAACAACCGGAGCTGGTGGATTGGCATCTGACCATTTGAAACCAACAAAGACCGTGTATTGTCTGCGTTCTGCTTTTTCCGCTCCGGCAAGTCCTGCTCCTCCGTAGAGAGAAAGGCGTTCACTCATTTTATCTTTCAGAGTGAGATAATAATCTCCTTCATCCTGGCGATTATCAGAACTCAGGGTGAAGTTTCTCACCACTTCAAAATTTGCGTTCCAGTCAGTTGAGAGATCATACGAAATCCCAAGTTGAGTCAGAAGAAGGTTTCTCTGATCGACGATTTTGTATTTATTTTCCGGCGCGTGTGAGTAACCGAGGGATCCCAGGAAGTGCCAGCTCTCAATTGCCTTCTCAAGCACGGCCCGCACTCCACCAGTCACACTACGGGCGGTCGTGTAATTTTCTTTTTTACCGGAAGGAAGTGTGAGGAAAGGATTCAGCGAAAGTCCGTAATGATTTCCACGATCAGTGAGAAGATATTTCGCCCGCAAATTCGTATCTCCCATTGAGAGATAAGATTCTTCCAGCACTTTGTTCTGAACTGCGACTCCATCAATTCCCAGAGTGAGTGCATCGTTCACATAATGGGAGTAACCAAGAGTGAGGACGTTATTGTATTTAATAATGTCTTTGGTGACCTTGCTGACATTTTCATTCGTCGTATAGAAAGGACTTCTCACAAAAGCATAACTTCCAAGAAAAATATTTGTCCCGCGAAACCGCTCAACCGAAGTGTCCTCAAGAAGTGAATACCGATAACTGTCGGTGAACTGATGCCCCTTGAGATCAAGGGCGAAAACAGTGCCGGGAAGAAGAAGGGCCAGAAGTGATAAGCGGGTTAACATGAGATCTCCAAAAAAAAAGCCCCTCCGAAGAGGGGCCGCAAGTTCTTGAGAATTATCTCTTGATGACTAGTGACAAGCAACCGGCTTTTTCACCGAAAGCTTCATCTGAGGCATATTCCGGAGGCGCGTATCGTCTGAGAAGACGAAATTCACTGCTCCACCCATGAGAGACTGAACTTCAGGCTTCTCCATGGAGAAAAGAGCGCGGATGGAAAGTGAACGAACCATCGTAAAGCAAGTGTAGTTACCGCATGAAGCTGAAGTCTTCTCGAATTCCTCTTCATAGAGTGTCGTTACCGGTGTCGGATGCTGATCCCAGAATTTCGGGTTACGTAGTTTCTGCCAGCTGGCGAGAGTAAAGCCACGTCCTGAGCACGTGCGGATTTTATTCGTTGTGAGACAAAGAGATTCAGTATCCTTGTAACCATCCTGGATAACTTTCGTCACATCCAGAACAAGTTCAGCACCCATCAGTTCTTCTTTATTTCCCAGTGCCGGAACATCGAAGCTGACATAAACCTGGCCGTTTTTCACGGTGTAGCGGTTAAGGTCAGGAATGCGTGAGTTCGTTGCTGTTCCGTAGAGGATCGAAAGTTTCGCTGTCGTTCCCGCCGTTGCCGTGAGGTAAGGGAAAGCGATGCCTGCAGAATTGGCCCCCGGTCTTGCTGAAATCAATCTCTCTTCCACACGGAAACATCCCGTCGCTTCTTCTTTTCCATCGCCCACAAGAGCGAGGTTAAGAGGAGTGCTTCCGTTTCTTACGAGTGAAAGAACTCCGTTGAAATGACCTTTTTTCGCAGGAAGAAAAGAAAGCTCAATAGTACAGCTTCCCGGAAGAATGATTTTTCCGCACGTCCCCTTCGCTCCCGGATATGTTCCCCCGCTCATGGTGAAACCTTCTCCTGAGATAATTTCGTTATCGAGCTGAACCGGAGCCTCTCCGATATTTTTTACTGTGACAAGTTTCCGTGATTCAGCACCGACTGCGATTGTACCGAAATTAAGACTCTCACCCTGAACACCTTCAAAAACAATCTGGCCTGGTGAAAGTGGTTTTTCTAAGGTCTCACCTTTCAGGGGAACTTTGATTACTTTGAGCGGACCAGTTGATGTGCCCGCCGAGATTTTCACAGTGTCCTTATGTTTGCCGACTGATGTTGAAGCATAAGATGTTTCGATTTCACACTTGGCACCCGGAGCAAGACTCGCAGGACAATTGTGGATGATAGCGAAAGGAGCTCCACCAACAAGTTCCACTTTAATTGTTGAATCAGTTGCACCTTTATTTTCAACGATGATCTTGTCTTTTCTTACCGGTGAATCAATCACTGCTGATCCGAAATCAATTTCACTGCTACCGCCGATACTTGTTGCCGTCACATCAGTAGCGGGTGGCGCCGGAGGAGCAAGACGCTCTCCGATCAGAGGAATACGGATTGTTTTTTCTTTTGCCGGATTAGATTTCGGAGCAAACGTCACAATGAGTTCGTCCTGGAATCGTCCCGGAACATCTGAGAAAAATTCGATATCAATTTCACATCCACTCTGACCCTGCTGGGATTCAGTACAGTTTCCGTTTGTTCCGGGGAAAGTGCCGCCGTTAAAGCGGAAGTGCTCACCTTTCGCAAAACGATAAGTAATAATCATTTCATCCGGATTCGGATTGGTCTGAGTAACCTGGATATTTCCATTCGATCCAGTTATTGAAATTTCAATAACTGTTCCGCCATTTGATGGCTGAATAGTAGGTGGCTGAGAATCTCCTGAGAGACGCTTACCTTTCAGGGGAACAAGACGGGTTTTCTTGAGCTCTGGCTTACTCTTCATTGAACTTACGATCACTAAGTTGTCGTTATACTCACCAGGTTCAGTGGCGAAGAATTCAATATCAAGTACACAATTTTTTCCGGCCTCAAGATTCCCCGAACAACTTCCGCTCTTGAAGCGGAAATGCTCACCCTTCTGGATGGAATACTCAGTAAGGAGTTCATCCGGATTTTTATTAAGAACTGTCAGCTGACCGTTGATGGTATTTTCATTTGTTGTGACCGAGAGATATCCCCCACCATCAGGGTTGGTGACCGAAGGATCAGAAAAGGGATCCCCTGTGACGGCAGGTGAGAAACTTAGTCCCTTTGATGAGTCAGTGAGATGTGGGTTACCACAAGCAGTAAGCATCATTAGAGTAAGAAGAAAGGAAATAGCTTTCACATGGCCTCCGGAGAATAATTACGAACAGCTTAACAAAACTTAAGTTTCGGGCCGACCGGAATGTACTATTTACAAGGCCGTCTAGAGTTCAGACATCAGGACTTAAGTCCCTTGATCGACTTAGGAGAGAAGAGAAGTTCGAGCGTAAAGCCATCCCACATGCCACCTTCCAGAACACAGATTCCGCCTTTTTTTAGACTGATGAAATCATGTTCAGGATGAAGAGACAGAATACTCGCGATCGCGCGGGTGAGATGAGGATCATGTCCGACAAAAGCATAGGTGCCATCGTTCGGAAGAAAAGAGATGTATTCAACCAGATGGGCCGGGTCATCCAGAATATCGAGATCCGACATCATCTCGAGATTGGCCGCGGGATAGTGTTCCCATAAAATTTCCGCCGTCTGTACGGCACGGGCAAGCGGAGAAGTGAAAATCACATCCACGCGCTTCTGGGTCTTACGAAAAGTCTTGAACGTGCGCCCGAGATCTTTGATCCCTTCGATCGTGAGTTCCCGCAGAAAATCCTTGTCCTGATTAAGATCGAAGTGACCTTCGGCCAGACCATGGCGGACAAAAATGAGTTTCATGTGACCTTCTCGCGGGCGATAGTCACTTTCATCATTTCCTGATGAGTCCCTTTTTCTTCCTCACCTTCGGCCGGAACTTTTTGCTTATAGGATCCGTCAGGGGAAAGAGTCCAGGCCAGGCGATTATCTTTCAGGATGATCTCGAGAAACTCCCCGAGTTTTTCCCTAAGCCGGACATCCATAATAGGAATGATAAGCTCAACCCGGTTATGCAGGTTTCTGTGCATCCAGTCCGCTGAACCAATGTAGTAAGTGCCGCGATTGGCCTCTTCTTCTCCGCTTGCGAAGAAGAAGATCCGCGAATGCTCGAGGAAGCGTCCGATAATCGAAATCACTTCAATATTTTCTGATAAACCCGGAATCCCGGGCTTTAAGCAGCAGAACCCGCGGATGATAAGTGTGATTTTCACTCCGGCGGAACTTGCTTCATAAAGTAGCTCAGTAATCACCTCATCTTCGAGCGAGTTCATCTTCGCGATGATGCGCGCTTTTTTTCCGGCCTTGGCATTACTAATTTCATCGCGGATTTTATTCATGAAAGTGGATTTCATGTTAATCGGTGCCACGAGAATTTCTTTGTAATCAGTCTTAAGCGAAGATCCCGTGAGGTAATTGAAAACTTCCGCCACTTCTCCTGCCACTTTCTGATTACAGGTAAGAAGACCCAGATCGGTATAGAGATTTGAAGTCTGCGAGTGATAGTTACCTGTTCCCACGTGAACATAACTCATGATCTCGCCGTCACTCTCCTGTCTGACAACAAGAGTGGTCTTCGTATGAGTCTTGAGACCCAGAATTCCGTACACAACGTGAACGCCGGCATCTTCGAGTTTTTGTGCCCACACAATGTTTCTCTGTTCATCAAAACGTGCTTTGAGCTCAACCAGCGCCACAACCTGCTTTCCTTTCTCTGCTGCTTTAATCAGTGAGCGGATGAAAGGAGAATTGTCGCCGGTACGATAGAGAGTCATCTTGATCGCGAGAACATGGGGATCTTCTGCGGCCGAGGAAACAAATTTTTCCACAGTTCCGGAAAAACTCTCATACGGATGGTGAACCAGAAGATCACCCTGCCGGATAAGTGAGAAGATCGACGTATTTTCTGCGAAGGCCTTCGGAATAATGGGAGACCATGGCTTGAATTTCAGCTGAGGGAGATCGAGATCAACAATCGGCTTCAGAATTCCGAAGTCGATCGGGAAATCCATTTCATAAACGTCTTCATCGATAATCTCGAGAGACTCTTTTAAAAAGTTAGTGAGATTGGGATCCGTATCACGGTGAATCTCAAGCCGTACACATTCAGCAAGACGACGCTCTTTAATTCCTTCTTCCACGAGGATCAGAAGATCCTGCGCCTCATCTTCACGATGATCGACGTCTGCGTTTCTTGAAACACGGAAAGGAACAGTCTGCTGGATTTCCATGCCGGGATAAAGAGTCGCGAGATTACTCCGCACGGTCGTAACGGTTGTGACGAAACGGTATTTCTTATCCCCATCTCCGCGCGGAAGTAGCATGAGTCCGGGAATGGCCTCAGGAATTTTTACCCGCGAGAAGAGAATTGTCTCAGTCTGAGGATTTTTGAGAATCATCCCGAGTGAGTAGGAAAGATTTGAGATAAAGGGAAACGGATGTCCGGGATCAACTGAAAGTGGAGTAAGAACCGGATAAATCTTCCGGCGGAAAATTCCGTTACAAAACTCCTGGTCTTCAGCTCCCAGATCTTCGTAGTTATAAACGTAGATATCATTCCGCTGAAGTTCACCGATCAACTGGAGATAAATCGCCCGCTGAGTTTCGAGGTCTTCATTGATATGCTTTCTGATTCCTTCAAGCTGCTCAGTGACAGATAGCCCATCCACCGAACGGTGAGAAATCCCTGAACCCAGAAGATGCTTTAAGTATCCAATCCTCTTCATGACGAATTCATCGAGGTTCGATGAGAAGATAATCAGGAAGCGCAGGCGTTCGAGAAGCGGATTACGCTTATCTGCGGCCTCGTGGAGAACCCTGCGATTGAACTGAAGCCACGAGACATCCCGGTTCAGGAAGTGCGTGGGATCAACGTTAAAATTGATCTTCTTGGGGCTTCTATTGGGGTTTCTGCGTTTTCTCATATTTCTCAGAAGTGTCTAAAGTTCAGACACTTTCTAGTCAGGCCGTGAAAGTTTTAGTCGATATCTTGATCCAGTTTAAAAACCCTCCCCCTTCCTGACAAGGAAATAACCCTGTGGATTGTCAGGATTCCGTGGGGGAATATCGTCAATTTTCTCAATCAGCTTTGTTTGGCATGGAACTTGGAGTCATAAGCTTACATTTTCTACGTTTCCTAGGGGGGAACTATGTCACACAAAAAACACCAATTCTGGGTCATGATGCCCGTACTTGGAATTTTACTCATGTCACCAAAAGATGTTCAGACGAAATATGGTCGCCATATTGCTTCGGATGAACCAGCTCCGCAGGCAGAAGAAGCGAGACCCGCTTCTCAGACGCCTAAGCTTGATCAACTGATCACAACACTTACTGTTCCGGAAAGACAAAATCCCGTGAACCTGAATAGTGATAATTTAAAAGAAGAAATTTCCACAGCTCTTTCTAAAGTTTCCAAGGCCGAAGAATACTCACGCGACACCGTGCTGGTTCCTGCCCTGGATAAACATCTTGAAGAAATTAAAGATGCCGCGATTCATCTCGTCCAGGTTGAGAAATCCATTAAAGATCTCATCACTCCTGATGATGAAGGTGATATCCGCTCACGCATAAGCGAAGCAAAAATTATTCTCGAAGCCTCTTTAAAAGATCTCGATGAAACCAGAGTTGCCGTCGCAAAACGTGATGCTCCAGCCGCTGCCCCAGTGGTTGCCAGAGTTCCGGATGCACCAGCTCAGCAGACAACTCCGGCGGCCCGCGCTCCGGGTGTGGTAGCTGCAGAAACGACTGTCGCTGCTGATGAAAAGAAAGAAGAAAAAGATCCGATCCTTTGCGCTCTCGAAGAACAGAATAAACTTCTTCAACAGCAGCTTCAGGGATTTGTTCAACAGCAGTCACTCATCATGCAACAGCTGATGCAAATGTCTCAGATGATGATGATGCAGAATATGTATCGTGTGCAGGATACATTTAATTACCGCGAAGCTTATCAGTATCATCAGCCACAAACTGCTGGTAACTGGGTTTACTATCCGAATGGTCTTCAGCCGATTCAACCGGGCCAGCAGGTTCCGGGTCAGATGGATCAGTCGAATATTTTCGGTCTTAATCAACAGCCTCAGATGCAGCCACAAATGCAACCGCAGATGGGTGGTTATGGAATGGGCGGCATGATGGGCGGATACGGAATGCCAATGCAGCCACAGATGCAGCAACCGGGAATGATGAATCAAGGTGGAGGATGGGGACTCGCTCCTCAGATGGGATCAGGACAAATGCCTGGTAACTTCGGCATGGACTCCATGAGCTTCAATATGAGTTCACCGGTGATGAACGCGCCTCAGATGGGAGCTCCTTCAGTAGGCGCACCTATGGGCGGAGGAATGTCGATGAATCCCGGCACTTTCATGTAATTTACTCAACTACTCAGGGCCCTCTTTGCAAGAGGGTCCTTCTAAAGAAAACTTACAATCAAACGATAAGTTTTCTGTGAACGAAATAAGAAAAGACACTAAAGAAATATTGCTGATGAGGGTTTGTCACCGCTGTCAGCACATCAATGAATCCTCAGTGGAATTGGAACGCTGCACTCAGTGCCAGAAATCCTTTCTACCTCTCCGATACTTCGAAAAAGTCCACTCTGCTCACGGTAAACAATGGAAAAACAATTTCTCCTCAACATCCGAAATTGAGGAAGAAGATTTGATCAAGGGTCTCTTTGTTCTGTGGTGAGTCCGCGACTATTTTGCTAGCTTAAAATCATGAACCAACAAATAAGTCCTGTGAAAGAACTGAACCCAGTTCTTGTTCGTCTCTTTAAAAAAAGAGGCATTTCTCCTGCTGAAGTCGACAGCATTCTTTCCTGGAACTTAAAAGACATCACTCCCCTCACTGACATGATTGATCTGGCGAAAGCTTCTGAGCGCCTGATTCGCGCGATTGAAGATGGCGAGAAAATCGGTGTGTACGGCGACTACGATGTCGATGGCACAACTTCCTGCGCACTTCTGTGGCACTTCTTTGCGATGACCGGAACAGAAGTGGAAGTCTTTCAGCCGAGTCGTTTTGTCGAAGGCTATGGCGTTCATCCTTCATCAATTGATGCAGCCATTGAGAAAAATGTAAAAGTCCTCATCACTGTGGATTGCGGAATTTCAAATACGGCGACGGCCGATTACGCCACGGAAAAAGGTGTTGATCTCATCATTACTGATCACCATAAGGACGCCGCTCCTCATATCCCGCGCGCGTACGCAGTTGTGAATCCTAACCGTCGTGATGAAAAAGATTCTGATCTTAAAACTCTCGCTGGTGTGGGAGTGGCCTTTGCTCTTGCTCTCCAGATGAAAAATGATCTTGCTCTGAAGGGTATTGATCTTCCTTCTCTCTATCCCCTTCTTCAATTCGTTGCGATCGGAACCATTTCCGATCTCGCGCGTATGAGTCCCATCAATCTTCGTCTCACAAGACACGGGTTAAAACAGATTCCCGGTTCGCAGTATCCGGGAGTCCGCGCGTTTTTCTCACCGGAAGAATTGAAAGGCACAACCGTTTCTTCAGAGCGAATAGCATTCCACGTGGGCCCGCATATTAATTCCAAGGGCCGACTTGATCATCCAGAGCGCGCGATGAAACTTCTCATCGCCGGCGATTCTCAGGAAGCTCACGAGCACTACACTCATCTTGAAGTCGCTAACCGCGATCGCCGTGTGATTCAGAATGAAGTTTTCACCCAGGCCAAAAAAGATGTGATCGCAGGTCTCTCGGGTTCTGAACTTCTGATCAACATTATGTATCGTCCTGACTGGCACGAAGGTGTGATCGGGATTGTCGCTTCAAAACTCGTTGAGACCTTTGAAGTGCCTGCAGTCATTTTCACAGATGCAGAAGAAGAAGGTGTGATCAAGGCTTCGGCCCGCACTGCCGGTGAACTCAGCATCTTTGATCTTCTTGATAGCTGTAAAGATCTCTTCATTAAGTTCGGAGGTCACAAGGCCGCTGCCGGACTTTCCATGAGAAAAGAAAATTTCCCTGCGTTTAAAGCACGGGCGATGGAATATCTGAAAGGCATCCCTGCTCCTCTTCGCACGAAGACCAGAAGCTTTGATGTGGAAGTGAACATTGAAGAACTGAATGGCCATCTTGTGAAGGATCTCGATCTTCTCGAGCCATGGGGTCCGGGACATGAACGTCCGGTTTTCCGTATGAAAAATGCCACGATCCAGTCTTATAAGATCATGAAAGATGCTCACGTTCGCTGGACTTTTTCGAATGCACCGAAAAAAGTTTCTCTTCAGGGAATCAGTTTCAATTACCTCGGCAAGTGGAATGAAATGTCGCCGGAAGAATTATTTGAGCTTCAGACGAAATCCGGACTCACCGTCCAGTTCACTCTGGGTGTGAATAAGTTTAACGGCAACGAAACGATCCAGCTCATGGTGGATAAGGTTATTCCGGGTCAGGTATGAAAGAGAAAATGGGTCGCAGAAAATTCGTTGCTGGATCCATTGCTGCCGGAGTTGTCGCTTCAACCGGTCTCAAAGCTGAAGAGAAAACTGAAATCACAAAACCACTTTCTGGCCAGACAGCACTTGTCACAGGCGGAGCTCGCGGCATCGGTCGCGCTTGTGCTCTTGAGCTCGCTAAGCTTGGTGCTAACATTGTCATCTTCGATCTTCCGGGAACAATCAAGTCTCTTAAGTACAAACTCGCAACTCAAAAAGACATGGATGAGACACTCAGTCTCGTGAGAGCGGAAGGTGTGAAAGCGTCCGGATACAAAGTTGATATCCGCGATCTCGCTTCAGTAAAAGAAAATTTTTCGGAAGCCCTTTCAACATACGGTAAAATTCAGATCGCTGTTGTGAACGCGGGTATCAAAGTTACAGAAGTCGTGACAAAAATTTCCGAAGAATCATGGAAAGATGTGATCGATGTGAATCTCACAGGATCCTTTCATACAATCCAGGTTGCGTCTCAGCACATGGTTCGTGAGAACTACGGAAGAATCGTGGCCATTGGTTCAAGCTCAGCACGCTCTGCTGTTCCTCAGGCCGGAAGTTATATCGCCGCGAAATGGGGACTCATAGGTCTCGTGAAAGCAACGGCCCTTGAACTCGGAAAATCCGGCGTCACCGTGAATGTCGTGAATCCCGCAATCACTCTCACTGATCTCTCAACCAGCGCTTATCCACTGGAAGCGATGAAAGAGACGGCAAAAAAGATGAATGTCACAAATGCGGTTTTTCTCGAAACATCCGAGACAGCACGCATGGTGGGATTTCTCGCTATGAAAGAATCCGCTAACATCAGTGGCGCCACCTTCGATGTAGCAGCCGGACAAAGTGCCCGCTGGCCTTAGTTTTCCCAAATGCACCTGTAATCTTTTCAAAAAATTCTTCCGCTATCCGGTCTCCGGCTATACTCCCGCCGCGTTTATCAATTAAAAGGAGTCCTTCATGAAAACTTTGTTCGCAGCTCTTATGCTTGTCTCTTCAGTCGCTTTTGCAGCACCAATGGGCCAGGAAGCAGTAGAAATCGCAGGTGTGATTTCTCACTCTCAGGTTAAAGAGTGTCTGGCTGACGTGAATATCGGTGAAATGGTTAATGTGACGATCGAGAAGAAAGTTGCCCGTTGTCCGATGTGCAACTCTTACGTCATCACTGGTCGCGAAATCGTTCAGGGAGATATCATCTCTTCTGAACTCACGACGATTTCAATCGTTGGTAAGGGTGTTCCGGGATTCGGCTTTGGTTTTGTTCAGACTTA
Organism: Bdellovibrionota bacterium; assembly: GCA_040387275.1. GTDB lineage: Bacteria > Bdellovibrionota > Bacteriovoracia > Bacteriovoracales > Bacteriovoracaceae > Peredibacter. Next base: position 435,160 of record JAZKDZ010000002.1, read on the forward strand.
TAAATGTTCAGTCTCTAAGAAATAGTTTTGATAAAAAGGGGCCGGAGAAATCCGGCCCTTTTTAATTTTTAGAATTTTTTGATGGCGCCCGGTGGACAGTTCACCGGAACTTTACGTGAAACAACCGCTTTCACATAACTGTAAAAAGCACTTCTTCCTCCGCAAATCCAGGTCTGATCATCAGGAAAGGTTTCACCAAGGTCATACTTATAGGCCGTTGTAGTGACTCCATTTCGGTCAGTAACCGCTATGGTTCTCAGTTCACCAAAATCGACTTCCTCTTCAATTTCAATATCGCGCGAGCAAAACTTCAGGCGATTAGCGAGTCGTTCCACATTGTCGGCCTGAGATTCTGTGAGTGAGACCTGAAAGTCACACTGTTTTGTTTCTCCGACTGATCCCTCATCAGGTGAATCCTTGAAATTTCCTGTGACCAGAACAGGACGCCGCCCTAAATCCAGACGGAGACTGTGTTCATAATTTTTGACGTAGAGATCATCAGTTCCGAGGATGATGGAGGAATATTTCGAAGGAACGTTGTCCTCTTCCTCTTCTTCAGGTGTCGTGGGAGGAGTGACCGTCACATCATCGTCGTTATCATCATTGTCACTACCGCAGGAAATGATGAGTGAGAGAAAGAGAAAACAATATAAAAGGGATAATTTCATAAAACCTCCGTCTACAGGAGAGATTATCGGAGATAAGGGGTGGATGCCTTGCGGGAAACTAAATCAAATTGGAGTGTGATCATCGGGATGCGGGGCGGTCTATTCAACGTATTGAACTTTCATTTCACGATTTACACTACGTCCGAGGTTATCAATCGCCTTCACGACAAACTTCCCGGCACGTGCTTTCCAGAGGAGTGCTTTTCCTTCGGTCGATTTCCCGATGAACTCATTATTCACGAACCAGAATAGTTCATCGGCACTGGAATCGTAGTTTCCTTCAAAGGGAATCATTTTCGAGTTTTCGACCTGTGAGCGAAGAGAATAAATGGATCCTTCTCTCGGTGAGAGAATTTCCGGGGCTATGCCGCGCCCGAAGCTTTCCTGATGGGCATATTTCCCACAGGAAGCACCTGTTTCAGGAACAGGTTTCCGTGGAAGACCGGCAGCGGAGAAAGTTTCGAGAATATCAGAAGGCCAGAATTCATGAACGCGGGCGATGTCTTTTGTGGGATCCGGTTTACAACTAAGTTTTCCGTCTGCTTTGGAAATCCAGATCTGCCGATGAACATCACAAGTTGCAATGGGAGAAGTTCCGGGAATAAAAAAGACGTGCGATTGATGACGGCAATGAGGGCCTGGAAGTTTTCCTGAAGTTGCACATATATTCACTTTCTTCACTTTAGGCGGGGCCTGCCAGGCAAGAGTGGAAGAAGCATCAAGCTTCGCGTGAATTTTAACCGCATCGACAAGATCAAAAAATAATGGGGCAGCAACTTCCCGTCCGATGAACTGACGATTGGATTCTCCGGAAAAATTTCCGATCCACACACCCAGGGCATAAGGGCCGAAGACTCCCACCGTCCAGGCATCCCGAAAGCCGGATGAGGTCCCGGTTTTCCAGCTGACGGGGATCGCTCCCCTTCTCAGAAGGCGGTGAAATCTCCGCGACTGAAATTCTGCATGAGAAAGCATATCGAGAACAAGAAAAGATGATTCGGCATCAAGGATACTTCTGCTTTCAGAAAGTTTTCTCAGTTCATCCTGAGAAAAAATGGCATCCCGTAAATATCCCTGACGGGGAAGAGCGCTGTAGAGATTCACGAGATCAAGAAGGGTCACTTCATAACCACCCAGAGCAAGCGAGTGACCATAGAATTCGCGGCTTCTGGGATTTCCCACTTTCGTATTCATGAGGAATTGATAAAAGTCCGGCCGAGCGAGTTTCGTCATGAGCTCAACAGCAGGAAGATTTCGGCTTTCGTTCAAGGCTTCTTCTGCTGAAAGAGGTCCTTTGAATTCCCCGTCAAAATTTTCCGGATCGTAAGAGCCGAAATAGCGGGGCGTATCCTTGAGGATTGTTCCCGGATGAATCAGTCCTTCCTGAAGGGCAAGACCATAGATAAAGGGCTTCAGGGCCGAGCCCGGAGAACGAAGAGAAGTCACTCCATCAACCTGACCTTTGATTTCAGGATCAAAAAAATCGGCCGAGCCAACCCAGGAGATAATTTCGGAAGTCTGCCAGTTAACCAGAAGAACAGACGCATTTTTAATGCCATTCATCTTCTTGCCTGAAAGGTAGTCGCTGATTTTTTTCTCAAACGTTTTCTGAAGAGGAAGACTCAACGTCGTATTCACTTCATTTTTACCAGAAGAGCGATCAATGACTTTATTGGTAAAATGCGGAGATAAAAAAGGAAGTTGAGTAAGATTACCTGCCGTGAATTCCGGAGGAACACTTCCCTTCTCAGTATCCGGGACCAGGTGAGAGATTTTTTCAAAAAGTCTCATACGCGCAGACTGAAGTCCTGCGGGAAAACCTTTCAGGAGGGTGCGCTTATTCGGATTCTGAGGAATCACAGCAAGAGTCAGGGCATGCGCCCATTTAAGCTCAGACGGTTTCTTTCCAAAGAAGATAAGAGACGCTGCTCCCACTCCTTCAATATTTCCGCCCATCGGAACGAGATTGAGATAGGCCTCGAGGATTTCTTCTTTGGTATAAAGATATTCCAGCCAGAAAGCAGAAGAGATCTGCTGGAATTTTCCGGAAAGTTTTTTGGAATCAATCGGTCCCAGCATGCGCGCGAGCTGCATGGTAATTGTCGATGCCCCACTTCTTCTTCCGCCGGTGAAATAAGTACTCCAGACGGCGCGTCCGAGAGAAACAGGATTGAGTCCCCAGTGAGAGTAAAAATACTTATCTTCTGAAACCAGAAAGCTATTGATGATAGCAGGTGAGATACTTTTGAGACTCACCCACTGGCGGAATTTCTGATCGTTACTTAATGTAAGACGGAGAAGTTCCCCATTGCGGGCGTAAATTGCCTGAGAGGAACGATAGCGGCCGGATAATGGCTCCCGGAGAAAAGGGCGGGCAAGAACAGCTGTGAGAATCACAGCTGTACAAACTCCCGCACCAATAATTGATCTCCGGAACTTCATCATGGTTTCGTGACCGTCATTTTCCCGGCGAGACCTCTGGACTTGATGTCCCGGTCATACATGGATTCTGCAAACGGAGGTGGCACAACAAAAGTACCAATGTTCGTTGCTTTAATCTTGTAGAGATATTCTTTCATCTCAGATCTCACAGTTCCGAAAATAACCACGCGGTCTTCGCGGATATCCACGGAACGAGGCAAGAATGTGGAACCATTATTTTCTTCTGAGTTCCGGATTGAATCCATCACCACTTCAAATCCACCGGGAAGAAGATCAACCAGGGCGACGTTATCCACGTAATCCGTGTCTCTTGTCGTTCTCGTACGGATTCTCACCCAGAGTTCGTCGCCATTTTTGACAGTCGTCGCTGGCTTTTTCGCCATATCAAGATACTCACGCTGAATCTCCATTTTGGATTCAATCGTTTTCACAGGAAGAGTATGATCGAAACCAGCTTCCGTCGTCTGCCAGAAGACGTTCAATTTTTTCGGATTTCTGATCGCAATGGCGTCCGCTTTATCCGTGAAAGGAGTCTTGAAGAACGTTTTCCCCGTAAGGGCGAGAAGCTTTTCCCCACCTTTCCAGGTCTCAAGGAATTTTGCGTCACTGATAAGACTGCTTCCGGAAAGTTCACGCACTCTCACGTAAGCATCGAGAGCGAGGATCGCGTAAGAAGAGTTTGTCGTGGTGTACCCACCGTTCATCACGGGAGCAAGCATCGCCGAGAGATCTTCTGCACTCATATCCTTTAATACGTCCGGGAAGTGAAGACTTGCGAGATAGAGATATTGAGTTTCACGTACACCTGGCCCATAGAAAAAATTCCAGTCGAGATTATCTTTCGCTGTTTTCTTCCATGACTTCATCACAGCAGCACCTTCATCATTCTGCTTGAGAAGAGTGTAGGTTGCAGCTAGATAGGCGGCCGTGAGATCGCCTCTCCACACATCTTTATAGTTCACATTAAGAAGTCCACGAAGAGTCTCGAGACTCTTCTTAGGAACAATCCCGTTTCTCGCCTGAAGATAAAGCGAATACGCCCACAAACGTGCCTGGTGAATGGAGTCAGCTTTCTCAAGCCTTTCCGATCTCAGGTATTGAAGACTTCTGTCGAGAAGATCGCGACCTTCACTGAGCCCCATATCATTGGCCTCGGTGAGATAATGAACAGCATACAAAGTCGGGAAATCAAATTCTTCTTCCGTATTATCCCAGAGTCCGAAGCCTCCGGTTTCTGTTGTTCTTCGTCTGAGAGTCTTTAAAGTCGTCGTATAACTTGTTCTCACAAAATCCTGAGAAATCTTGAAGTCTGAATTTTTAGAAAGAACGAGAGTCGGGAAAGCGATTGAGATGATCTGCTCGGTACAGCCATAAGGATATTTCTCAAGATATTTCATGAGACCATCGGCCAGTGAAATCGGAAGTTCTGAAGCAGCAAGAGTGAGAGTCCGGAATTCAGGATACATCTTTCTTGTCACCGGAAGGCCCGCATTCGCGTCGTGAGTAAGACCCATATGAAGTTCTGTCATGAAAGGGACAGCAGGACGGAGCGAAAGGTCCGTTACGGATTTCGTCATCTTTCCTTTCCAGTTCACCACAAACTTGATCGAAGCCGATCCCAGTTTATTTTTAGCGCGCAGGCGGAAGGTTTGTGATTTCTCACTTCCCTCTTTAATTTCCAGAACACTCTCTTTACTAGAAAGAATTTCCAGATGCTCAGACGTATCGAGGGAAAGCTTGATATCTTTTCCTACTTTACTTCCAGCGGCCGTATTAGAAACACCGACACTCACTTCAAACTCATCACCCGGAGTGACAAAGAGTGGAACGTTTGGCGAAAGCACAACATCTCCACGAATCGTTGTCGCAATCGCGCGGTTACCAACAGCTGCATCTGCGGCCGCTACGGCCATGAGTCTCATGCTGCCGTTAAAATAATCCGGCACTTCGTAATGGAAGACCTGTTCTTTTTCAGAAGCTTTTATGACTCCCGACCAGAATACGACCGGCTTGTCGCGACGACGCTTGAATGGATTAAGGTTCAGTGCAACCGGATCACCGCCTTCATCTCCTCCTGAAGCAGAAAGAGATTCAAAAATTGAAAGTTCAGGCAAAAGAAGATCGAGAATCTGCGATGTCTGAACCTGAAGAGCACGTTTCGTGAAGAAGAAACTTAAAGGATCAGGAAGCTTGTATCCTGCGACCTGGAGAATTCCTTCATCCACACCATAGAGAACAAGTGAGGTCGGACGGTTGGCCGAATATTTAATATTGAGCTTATCACCCGGGCGGACAATTTCCGGAGCGTCGAGAGAAATTTCCGTCATCCGCGATTTTCTGGAAATAGTGAAAGGGGCCACACCGTAACTTAAAGGACTCGTATAAATTTCTTTGGAATCCAGAGAGCGGAGGAAGACAACAGAGACGTAACCATTTCCTTCCACTTCATCCGGAATTTTAATTTTCTGAACACTTGTTTCTGACGTTGTCTTGAACCAGATATGAGAATAGACCTGACCGCGCTCAATGGTGATTAATCCTGCTCCTGTATAAGGGGCACGGATCTGGAGTTCAATCTCCTCACCTTTTTCATAATCTGTTTTATTCAGAGCAATCTGGAGCTCAGCATTTTTCTCGAGTCCACGGGCAAGTCCTGAGGGAGCAATGACGGAGTAACCGATGCGGGCGTACTCAAGACCCTCATTATCGTAAATGACGTAAACGAAAGTTCCGTCTTTTGTCGTATCGATATCCATGTTGAGACCTGTGGCACCGATGTTCACAGTCCCCGGGCTTCCGACAGGAGTTTCTTTTTTAACAGATTGGTACTTATAGGTCCCATTCCCCTGCTGCGTGAGAACAGAAACATATTTCATCTCAATCAGTTTAGACTTGAGACCTTTGACTCCGACTTTCTTCATGGAAGGATCAAGGGCCAGGATATGAACTTTTCTCTTATCACCGAGTCTCATGTAATTAAGATCACCATCTGCCTTATAACCAATCACATGAGGGGCCGGAGAAATATACACGGATACGGAAGAGGAAACGGATCTTCCTCCCTCGGCCTCAAAACCCTGAGCGACAAATTCCAGCCGATAAGAAGCATCATCAAATTTCTTGAGATCAAGATCAAACTCTGCTTCCCCTTCATCATTGGTTGAGCCGTCTTCCAGCCTTTCCGTATAAGAATTTTGGGCCTTTCTTGGATTGATAAAGACATAATCAGAGAATGCTCTGGTACTCGGGAATCCAGGCACGAGTCTGAACTCTGCCGAAACTCTCCGATTCTGGGCCGCAGTCCCGAATAAATTCGTAAGAAGGACTTTTGCTTTCAGCTCTTCACTTCTTACCCAGCCCTGCGGACTTTCTTTGGAAAGAGTCGTGAGAATTTTCATTCTGTCTGGAAGGAATTCCTCGACCTTGAAATTCACCGAACCCAGCATCTCAGAAGTCTTATCTTTAATGACATAAACCTGGGCACTATAACTACCAGTCGGTGATTCTTCCGTGGTGGAGTAATTGAAATCTGTAAATCCATCATCTTTCAAATTGAACTTCTCACGCATGAGAACAGAGCCGGCGGGATTCGTTACAACAAATTCCAGTGGTAACCCTTTTGGTAAAGGATTCCATGAGAGATTTTTTGCAATCACACCGAAGTTGGTTGAGTCACCCGGGCGATAGATTCCGCGGTCGGTGAAGACGAAGGCCTGTATTCTGTCGGCGTCTCCGTAGGCCTGAAGTCCTGAAATATCAAAACGGCTGAGATCAATATTTCTCTCATAAGCGTTGAGGGGAAGGAAAGTGTAGTCGTTATCCATGCGGGCGACAAAAGCGATCGCGCGCTTTTCTCTTTCAAAGCTCGTGAGTTTCGGAAACGTTGCTGTTCCATTACCGTCAGTTGTTTCTGAGAGAATAACTGTTCCGTTTAAAGCAAGAACATCGACTTTGGCGCCAGAGACCGGGCGACCCGTGCTGAATGACTGAACGAAAACTTTCGTGTCACCTTTGGCATCCGTTTTCGTAATGAGACCGAGATCGGTGAGAACGATGAATCTCTGGGAAACAGTTCCCTCGTCGTTCTTATCCATGGCGGAGAAGAAGAAAATACCGCGGGCACCACCGAGAGCTTGCGAGTTCAGGTATTTACTGAAATCGAAACTATGATAATTGGTTTTCGTCGGATCAGTGATGTCGACTTTGATCGTGTCAGTAAAAGTCTCAGAAATATTCTCTTCCGCAAACTTCCATGAATTCGCGAACTGAGGATTCTGAAATGATCCTGAAGTCTGAGAAACAAAATGGTGGAGATCATTCGGACGCATACGGCGGAGGGTATATGTAATTTCTCCTACGTTTCTTGAGAGTAACGGAATCTTTCTTTCACCCTGGAGGGAAAGGATTGAACCATGATGCATGATCATGAGTTCTTTGGTGAAAGCAGGAATCAGGAAAACCTGCTCAAAAGTATCAGCGAGAATATAATCACCGAAAGACTTAAGACCTTTTTCAATCGTCACAAAGGCCCAGCGATTGACTTCCCCTTTATAGCGGAAAGTATGGATCGTGGAATTCTCAAATTCAGAAGGAATGAGTTCAAGAGAAAGCGGAGTCATTTTCTTCTTCACATCGCGAGAGACTTCACCTGCCGACTGCCACGGCTCAATCGGATTCGGATCATCTTCCTCGTTCCGTTCAAAGTCCGGGTTATCCATCGGAAGAGTCCAGCTTTTGATTTTTTTGGCGACATCTTCACTTCTTGCTCCGGCAGTCGTCGTGACAATCAGAACGTGCTCAGGAATGAATTTCTCGTTACGGATAACCTGAGAGGAAACTTCTGTAATCTTGAAATAATTGAACATACCGGGAACGTCGACAGAGGTTTTCATTTTATCTGTCGTGTTTCCACCAAGAGTCGATTTCACACCGTCTTTGATATAAACGTGAAGCTTGGAATCTCTCTCCGGAACGGCCAGGAATTCAGAGTGAATATTGGCGGTCACCCCTTCTGGTCCATACTGAATGGTATAGCGGATGTTTTTTGAATTTCCTTTCTCGTCAACCATCTCAGAGCTCACGCGGTCACTAAAGCTTGACGCTTCAACCGGATAATTGAATCTGAGAGCAAAGACACCCTTCTTCTCTTTCGGGATCGTCGGATGCTGGTTGAATTCTGAACTTGTGACGGTAATGGCGAAAGGATGAGTCTTAAAAGTTCCTGAGTAATCAGTCAGCTCAGCGGATTTTTCAAAAATCGTTTTATCCATGCTGAAGGAATAAGTTGTTCCAGGTGTCCATTCTGCTTCAGGTTGAAACGCGAGAACGGAATCAGATTCAAAATACCAGCGGCCTTTATGGGCCGGAGACAGAGAGACTCCTTTTTCCAGAGTCGTATTGATGATCTTGAGATCAGCAGCGGATTTAGAAAACGTCACGCGCACAGGATTTGGTTTTGATCCTGGATAATAATACATCGGTGTCGGTTCAGTGACCGTCATCGTAATCCATTCAGGATGTGGCATGTGATACTTGTAGTAGTACCAGCCACCCCATGAAGTGAGTGCCACGAAAGTGATTCCGTAGGCAGACCACATGATTCTTTTGTGAGCATTTTTCCAGGCGATAAAAAGCCCGAGATAATGACGGATTTTCAGACCGAGCTTACTCTCCCCGACATTTAACTTTTTCCACCATTCAGGAGACTGATAAGAGAAAGATCCCAATCCTCTTCGCAAGAGAGTAAAGAGCATAAGAGTGAATGCGATAAGACGAGACTTTACCCGGCCCAACATGGCCGTGACTTTATTCATTGGGATCTCCTGATTTGGCAAAAATTGTATCAGGACGCAATGAAACTTAAATCTAAATTATAGGGAAAAGGCCTGATTCCCGGATGAGAATCAGGCATGAGAGAGAATTACTTACGGACGATTTCCACGTGATTGATCACAACATCAGTTCTTGGACGATCCATAGCTCCTGTCGGAGTGTCGCCGATCTTTTTCACGACATCGAGACCTTTCACAACCTTACCAAAGACAGTGTGACGGCCATCAAGGTGCGGAGTTGCTCCGAGAGTGATGAAGAACTGAGAGCCATTTGTTCCCGGACCAGCGTTTGCCATAGAGAGAATGCCTTCTCCCGAGTGACGGAGATCGCGAACGAACTCATCATTGAATCTGTAACCCGGACCGCCGCGACCAGAACCTTCAGGACAACCGCCCTGGATCATGAATCCACGGATCACACGGTGGAAAACCAGACCATCATAAAAAGGACCTTCTTTCGAAGTTTGTTGTCTTCCTTCAGCGAGATTCACGAAATTCCAAACAGTCTCAGGTGCTTCTTTCGCGAAAAGCTCGATTTCGAAATCACCCATGGTTGTCTTGAAGACGGCCGCGAGACCGTTCACTTCTTCTTTGTGTGATGATTTTTCATTTTTCATAGTGCCGAACATAGTAACTCCTTATTCAGTGATAATTTCCGTGGGATAAAGGTCTGATGATCCGGAATGGATCACGTTGATCTTGATCTCACGATTGACAAGTTTTTTGATTTCCACTCTGAGACGGGGCTTTAAAGTCATCTGCGCAGAATAGGGATTCAACCATTCTGCTGACAGGAGATAAAATCCAACCTGGTCGAGATTCTGCTCGGAAAGCCAGTTGGACAATGCCTGCTTCGAAAGACAGGCCGAAAAAAGAATCGGAAGATTTTTATCGAACTTTCCGGCCGCGGCCATTTTCTTAATTTCATTAATCTTGTTATCAGCGATGTAACCATCAACCCAGATCACATCCACTTCGTTCACATTAGGAAGCTTGAACTGACGAACGCCGCCTCTCACCTGCTCCATGGTATTAGCAAAGAAGCTTGCCTCTTCCACTGGCTTTAAAAAACGAACGGCGGTCGATCTGAAATAAGATTCCAGGCGATCGTTATACTGGGCCTGAAGCTCAATCATTTCCGGATACGTGAGCTGATAGCTCGCATTGATCTTGGCAAAATCCATGTAGTGAAAAGAAGACGTTTTAAAACAACGGCCGGAAGGAGAACTATTCGCCCATGCCGGAAGTTCCGGGAGGAAAAATTGCTCCACACCGGAAGTCCGGTAGCTCGTGTCGTCGATGTTTCTTTTCACTTCGCCGCTGCCGCAGCTAATGAGTCCCAGCAGGGCTGAATAAAGTAAAAATTTCATTTTCAATACCTTTCAAATTCTCAAGATCTTTTTCCCATGCGTTCGCGATATTCGGGAACGAGGGAGTCATATCAAAATAACCGCGCTCAAGAATCCGGAGACTCGGCGCAATTGTTTTCTTCACAGGATCAAGGGCCACAAAAATCCGGTCTACACCAACCGTCTTGAGATCAAGCATGTTGTTCATCGGATGCTTTTTTCCTTCACGGAATTCCGGATGCTCCAGAGTCATGAAGAGACGTTTTCTATCGATGAGTTCATCCACCGCCGAAACATTGTGACCGGAGAAAAAGTTGAGACGAGGAATCGGCTCAGCCGGCCGCGGGTACTTAGCACGGATGTAATCTTCCATCTCCTGCCACTCATGAAGTTTCTTTTCAAACTTTTCCACTTCGAGTTGAAAGTCAGTTTCCATCATCGCAAAAATTTCTTCTAACTTCTTTTTCCCAACGGGAGCTGAAGCTTCCAGGAAATTCTTAAACGGCTCAGACTCCGTACTCACGATAAAGAGATTCATGCGCGGATCTTTCAGCCAGTTTTCTAAATGCATGAGGACTTCGGCAGCAAGTGCGCCAGAACCCACGATCGCAATATCGCGGTCATTGTCCTGTGGCATCTTCTTCAAAGTCTCAAGACCGTAAAACACTTTCTCAGGATTGATTCTTTTTTCGCCGAGAGCGCGGCCATTCACGGCCATCGTTTTCGTTTCAACCGGAAAGCGGCCGTCGATCACGACATCGAAGTCTTCATACATCTCAAGAGTCGACTGGAGTGAGCCCATAAACTCTTCTGAGAGGCGCTGATAAACTTCAGGATTAGTTTCTTTCTGAAGCTGGATAAATTCATGCGGATTCATTTCATAGATCACGCGGAAGAGATCAAAGAAACGGGTCTTGCCCGGAATCTCTTCGTCATTACTTAAGAAACGCTTCGTCACCGAAACAACATCATAGTCTTTCACAACCTGATGCTGGCGAAGGAAGTTGATTAACGGCTTCTGATAATTTTCTTTCCACTGCTCCCAGCTGCCGGATTTTTTCGTCGTCACACCGGTTTCAATCAGCGTGCGCTTCCCTAAATGATCAGTAAAAGCGTCCTCGCCCTCACCCCATGCGATGGGTTCATCTGAACCAGCGAACAAAGTAATACTGGCCCCATGAAAATGGAAACGAAGTGCGGCCTCAAGGGCAATAGGAGAAGAACCCAGAATGGCGAGCTTCATAACAAAAAAGGCCTCCAGTGGAGGCCTTGATTGTAACAAAATTATTCAGGTAGGTTTAGAAGAAAAGGACTTTCTGTTCACCCTTATCGACGCACGAGTACTCAGCGTACTGGTACATGAATTCTGTGAACGAAGCGAGGGCCTTATAGCTTGGAAGTGTCGTGTCGAAAACGCCACCCAGCTGCAGCCATGCGTTGCCATCACGATCGATATATTCAGAAGCGTGACGGATAGTCACAACTGCCGGGAGATATGTGCCCTTCGTGAAGAAGAGTTTCAATGTGATTTCTTTGCCTGAGACGAACTGGTTTTTCGCCTTAAGTGTAAATGGAAGCTGGAGCTTACAACCATCTTTGGAGATATCAATGAACTTGATCGGAAAGCCTGAGCCCTGATCGTCCACTACTGTTTCAACACCAAGAAAGTCCTGAAAAACTACGCGTTCAAAAGTTCTGCGCTTCTGCTCGATGCTCTTCTTTCTTACTTCATTAAAATCGACGACTTTTTTGTCAGACATGTGATTCTCCTTATCCCCAAACTTATCGGAGGAAGGATTGAATCCCTGAGACTTCTGTAGAGGTTTTTTTAGAGGATAACTTTTTCCAGGGGTCCAAGTGTTTCCGGGTACATCAGCTCTTTTGCCAGACGTTCGAAATGGTCTGTGACGTCCGTAATACACACGCGAATCTGTCGGGTACCAGTGGATTGCGTAAGATTCAGCGCCTTGAGTTCCCTTGTCAGCACTTCCCCGCTTTCCACGAGGTTCACATTCCCCAGAAATTTCCGGATATCGGCCGCCAGAACCGGATAGTGTGTACAACCCAGAATCACAGTCCCAATTTTGTCCGCTTTGACCTGCGAGAGGTAGCGCTTGATCACGAGATCGGTGATCTCATTTCCGACCACACCTTCTTCCACTAAAGGCACGAACAAAGGACATGCTATTTCTGTCACATTCGTTTTTGGATTCATTCCCTTGATTGTTTGAGCGTAAGCTCCTGAACGGATCGTGGCACTGGTTCCCAGAACGGCAATTTGAGATGTGCCCTTTTCAAGTGCGGCCTTAGATCCTGGCTCAATCACATTGAGAAGTGGGATGCCTTCAAAGGATTTCTCCCCAAGATAAACTGTGGAAGCTGAGTTACACGCGATGACCATCGCCTTCACGTCCTGATCTTTCAGGAAGCGAAGAATCTGATCGCCGTATTTGCGGATAGTTTCGGGAGATTTATTGCCGTAAGGAAGACGAGCGATGTCGCCCAGATAAACGAAAGACTCGTGTGGAAAGTTCTTCGCCAGCTCTTTAAGAACCGTGAGACCTCCGAGACCGGAATCGAAAATACCAATGGGCTTACTCATAAAGATATTTTTTCACTTTCGGATTCCCTTGGGAAGTTGAATCTGAAAACGTTCTCCGCTTAAATCCCATGCAGTATATATGCCGGATTCAAGAAGGCGGCAAATGGGGTGGACTTCGGGAAAACGCTGGTCGGAGACGCAGGAAATCAAAAGGTGTGGCCCATCGAATGCGCGAAGTAGTGAAACGTCATCCTCTTCATGTGAATTTCAAGTACCGCCTGAACGTAAGAAATAAAGAGACGCTGAAACTCCTCAAGCGATCAATTCAGAATGCCCGCGGTCACGGTCTTCGGATTCTTCACTACTCATTTCAGAGCAATCACATTCATCTGATTATTGAAGCTGATTCCAACAGGATTCTCACAAAAGGCATGCGCTCTCTCACCATCACATTTGCAAAAGGGCTGCAGAAAGGGCGTGTGCAAATGGAGAGATATCATCTGCATGTCCTGAAGACTCTACGGGAAGCAAAAAACGCCGTTCATTATGTTCTCTTTAATCAGCAAAAACATGAAAGAGGCACATATAGCGTGATCAACGAATATTCGTCAGTCCTGTCGCTGAAAAATGGACTGGAGCTCATTAGAAATTTTGCAAAAGAAAAGAAAATCACCATTACGATTCAGAATGGTGGGCCCTGGATTCCGGATCAATCAATGTTTTCGGGAAAACATGTCTCTTAACTTCCCTACTCTTTCCAGATTTCTCATGAGTTCAGGAGATAATAATCCTGACTGAGTGAGAATTCTGTCGGAGAGAAGTTCTCTGAGAAAATCTTTTTCCCAAAGCGGAGAATAGGTCGTTTTAGAATCTTTGATTGCTGTCTTCATCGCGTCTTTGGCACTTTGAGGGACGATCTCCGGAAACTCTTCGCGAGCCTTTAAACTTTTCACCACAGTCGGATGAATCAGGGATTCAGCAAGCTTTTTCCCGGCCTCTTTGTGTTCAGGAATGGAGTAATCGAGAGCTTTGAGAATCACTTTCGTTTCGACATCGGGAACCTTCACTCTCATACGGCGAAGACCTTTGATCTCCGCGTACATTTCCAGGAGTTCTCCGTAAGAAACAACATCGGGTCCACCGATCTCAAAAACTTCATGGCCCTTACTTTCGCGCGAAATGGTGGACGTAAGATATTTCATGAGATCAGAAAGAGAAAGCGGCTGGCATGGTTGATTGAGAAGCTTCATCTCAGGAATGAACGGAAGACGCTCGACGATTGCTTTGATCATTTCAAATGAAAGAGAACCTTCGCCGAGAACAATGCTTGCGCGGAACTCAAGCATCGAAAGTCCCGAGCTTCCGAGAATAGCACCAGTTAAATGACGACTCCTGAGATGTGGAGAAAGACTCAGGTCTTCTTCACCCAGACCACCGAGATAAGTGATCGCCGCCCCCGTAGGACGGATCCAGTTAATGAAATTCACGGCGAGCATCGACTCGTTATACTCAAAGGCTTTTTTATCAGTCTTCAATCCATGCACGAGGAAAAATGCGCGATCAATGTCACGGAGTTTGGGAAGTGATGATGGTTTTAACAGATCACCCGTGAGTTGAGTAACACCCGACGGAGCCACTGAACCTTCGCGTACGAGAGCAAAAACTTCGTGACCGTCTTTGAGCAATTGTTCAATCAGGTTTTTCCCGACGAAACCATTAGCACCGGTAACAAGTATTTTTAAACCAGAGTTTGCGGCTGGGGTGCTGCTGCTTCCGGTTTGCTTTTTATGACGTGCCATTTGAGATGTTCTCCAAAGGCCTTCATCACGATTAAGTGAACGACGGCCTGACTGTATTTATATAACCACCACGGAAGGCTTGGTCTGAATTCGTGAAGGGCCGCCATCACATAACGACGGTTGAGTACTTCGCGAAACTCAAGTCTTCCTCTATCCTGCTTGCCGGATAGTATGCCTCCGACAACGTAAAGTAACTGACGATCAGGTGAACTTCTTTCCACACTTCTCCGGAGGATCAGAATCTGAATTTCCGGATGAATAAGATAAAAAATACAAAGGTCCCCTTCAATTTTCACCTTAATGAGTGTGGAGAAAAATTGCGGGAGCCAGTTGAAATATTCTAAGGCTACCCAGTTGGCATTCCGTCCTGGTGGTAAAACCAGACGCTGAATCGAGCGCACATCACGCTGTACCGGATTGTAAGCAGTGTATGCATGAGGAGTCATTTTAAGAAATGCATCCTTTAAAGTTATGTCGAGGCCTTTCGTCAGATCTTCCGGAAAGGGCCACTGCCGTGAAGAATCAGCAATCATTTCATGACGAAGACTTAACACAAGAGGATAAACGAGATTCTTTGGCACACCTGTGACAAGTGACACCCAGAATCTCGAGAGAAAGAGTGGGATAATATTCAGAGTAATGATCGTGCGTGCTTTCTTCGCATGCGCCGCCGCTTTCTGCATGAGTCCCTGGTAAGTCACGATTTCCGGGCCACCAATATCATAAATTCCACTCACCACTTTCGGTTCAAATAAACTGCGCTCTAAAACTTTGAGCATGTCGGAAAGGGCGACCGGTTGCGAACGTGTGTTCGTCCACGCAGGACAAATCATCACCGGAAGTCTTTCGATCAATCGCTGGAGAATCGTAAATGATGAGCCGTGAGATCCGATAATGAGTCCCGCACGTAAAGCCGTTGTCGGAATACCAGACTCACGAAGAGTCGTCTCAACTTCGAGACGACTTCTCAAATGCCAGGAAAGTTCTGTGAACGGAGGAATCATTCCTCCGAGATAAATGATGTGCTTGAGTTTAAACTGCTGGGCCGCGCGGACAAAGTTATCCGCCATGATGAGATCGAAATCGTAAAATGTTCCCTGAGAAAGCGATGCCGAAGGAAGCATGGAATGAACAAGATAGTAAGCCGCTTCACACCCTTCCATCGCGAGCTGAATATCTTTTAATGAAAAGAGATCACACTGCTTCCACGTGAGTCTGGGATTGGTTGACGGGCGTGATTTGCGCGAGAGAGCAACGATCTCCACATCCTCGTGAGCGAGGAGTTTTTCGATTAACGCATGACCTATGAAACCACTGGCACCGGCAATAAGGATTTTTTTCATGGAATCCCTGTGAATGTTCCGCCCAGTGTAGCATAATGACTTTATGATCTTCATGCGAATTCTGCCTGGTGTATTGAAAGAGCTCATGAAACACGTTCCCACCGTGCTTTTCCAGACGGTGGAATGGTCTGAAATCGTGTCGGAAATTCCTGTCATATCGCGCCGGATGATCAATAAGGAAGGTTACGCGGAACTCGCTGACCTCCAGAAAGAATACCTGAAAGACCTTCCCCTTTGCGTGCGCCATGAACTGGTTAATGGTCCAGGCCTTCGACCTGGAGATGGTGCAACCATTCTCTCACTTTATTTTCGTCAGCTCTTTTCTCAGCACGGTGTTTTTCTCGATCTTCGCTCCCTTCATTTCAATCACGAAAGCGATACGCTTCTGTGGAATCCGGGAACACTCTGGACAAAATTTTCGCCTGAATTCCGTGAAGGACTCGTGGAAGTTTATGACGGATTTTATCTCGGGAAAGATGATCTCTACAAAAACGGACTCGTAAAAATCGGACTGCTCGATCCTTCATGGCCCGCGGAAGATCAGAAAACGATCATGGATATTTTCCGGAAACATTTCGGGTCAGCTCAGACTGAGAACGTGGAATTTAAACTCGATCATTTGAGAGCTGGCATCATTGCGATGGCGCAGTTTCTTCTCGGGAAGAAAGCGCGGATCAAAAAAGATTTTCTCTATCTGGGAATTTATCTCGTCACGATGTACGGGACACTCGAAGAAACTGGCGAATCACTTCCGGTAAAAGAAATCTACTTATCCAGCCGAGTCCACACAGGTCTTACTTCCGTAAAATCATGAATCACGTTTTCAGCTAAATCCTGAATCTCCCAGGCCTCATGAGAAGTGGCCATTCCCACAACCATGCATCCTGCTTCTTTTGCGGATTCCAGTCCTGCCCGTGAATCTTCGAACACAAGGCAATCACGGGGTTCGATCTCGAGCTTGTCACAAACCGTTCTGTAGATTTCAGGATCAGGCTTTCCGTTATCAACCATACTTCCGTCAACCACGACGTCAAAAACCGGGCGCAATTGGAGATTATCCAGAACCCAGTCGACGTTTTCCGTTGGAGCAGAAGTAGCCAAAGCTATCGGAAGGCGCATTCTTTTGAGGTTCGCTAAGAAGTCTAAGAGACCTGTGTGAACAGCGAGTTCATCGTAATAAAGCTCGCGGTAAAGCGTCTCTTTTTCCTCGCTGTAGGTCTCGATTTCCTCGTCGGTTGGCTCATCAAAGATCATCTGGAAAATGTCACGGTTGGTCTTCCCGTTGAACTGTTCCTTATAGATCTCCTCATCGAGTTCGAAACTATAGCGTTCCGCAAACTCCATCCACGCCTTGAAGTGATATTCGTGGTTATTCACAACCACACCGTCCATATCGAAGATAACTGCTTTAATTGTCATAGGTGTCCAATAATAACACACAGGGGAGTTTTTTCTCAAGTTATTGACCCTACTAGGGGCCCGGGGTACCGTCGATTTATGAACTTTTTGTTGATCTGCCTCTTAAGTTTGTCGGCCTTCGCGATTCCTGAAAGGAATTACGATTCCGTATGGAAGACCCAGGTTCTCGCCCCTTTAGATTCTGTTCCCGCAAAAGTTTTTACAAATAAACAGGGAAAAAAAGTCGCCTATCGCATCTACATCCGTGGCGCAGGACTTCCGAACATTGTGGTCTCTCCCGGTCGCACAGAACCGATGAAAAAATACTTCGAACTCGTGCATGATCTTCCGAATGCAAACTTCTACATGATCGATCACCAGGGTCAGGGCGAATCCGATCGCTCACTCGAAAGCCGCGACAAAGGTTACGTTCGTCGTTTTGAAGATTACGTTTCTGACTTCACTCACTTCATGGAAAACATCGTTCTTCCTGAAACAAAAGATGAACCCCTTTATCTCATCGCTCACTCTATGGGTGGCGCAATTTCTACTCGCTTCATGGAAACGCATCCGGAAGCTTTTGATAAAGTCGCGTTCTCAGCTCCGATGTATGACATCTTCACGAAGCCTTATCCAAAAGCCGTTGCTCAATCCATCTCTGCTTTCTTAGTGGCCACTGGTCAGGGAGCAAAATACGCTCCAGGCAGAAAGCCATACAATCCAGCTGAAGACACACTCGAAGCAAGTGAGTTCAGTCACTCACTTGATCGCATTGAAATGAACAAGTTTCTTTTCATTGATCATGATCTCGTTGTCGGTGGACCAACTGTTCGTTGGGTACATGAAGCGTTCCGAGGAACAAAAAACATTCATCTTGTCGGAAAAAAACTCAAGATGCCGATCCTCCTCATGCAGGCGACAGAAGACACAACTGTGAAGCCGGAAAAGCATATTCAGTTCTGTAAGCTCGCTGTGAATTGCAGAATTGTTCGCATGGAAGGAGCCTTCCACGAGATCCTTCAGGAGAAAGACTCCATCCGGAACCATGCTCTGGGGCTAATTCGAAATCACTTAGGACTTTGAAGTTCCTCAATTCTCGCCTGATTCTCAGGTGAAAGAATATTTTTCCTAATCCCATTTTCAAGCGTCACATTCAGAATTCCATTCATCTTATTGGTAATCGCTTTATCATAAGTTTTCGAAATTCTGTTTTCCATCATATTAAGAAAGACTGCTTCTGAAAGTTCGACTGGTGAAAAGATTAGAAGTGGAGAAAACCGAAAAATCAGTTGCGGTTGTGTCTGTAAAAGATTGTTCATGTATTTTGCCGATTCAAATAATTCCAAAGCGTAATCTATTGAAGCCGTCTTAGAATTCGATCGATTTTTCCGACTGAAGATATCTGTGGCCATTACAGCTGTGCCAAGGATGTGTCCCGTTGTAGTCATTGTGACAATTTCATAATGCTTTTTATATTCATCCAAAAAAACTAGCTTTTCTTTCTCGATCCTCTCTTTGATACTGAATGCCCAGCCTGCTTCCGAAGAAACAGAATTAAAATAATGTATGGTTGGTGGATTGATAACACGTGAAATGTGAAGAAGATGTGGATAATTATGAGTGAAGTAAAAGAATCCCAGCTGAAATGGAATCAAAGTCAAAAGTCCAAGTATCATTCCCCAATTTCGTCTGAAAGCTTTTGGCATATGTGAGAAATTTTCAAGATTCTTAAAACAGCGATTAAGTAAAAACAAGTTTGTTAAAGGAAAGAAAGCTAAACATGAAATTGAAAGCAAACTGACATTGCAAGAATCATTATAGATGAAAGCAAGTCTATCTGTATAAAGTCGACTGATTCGAAACAGAAAAATCAATGGAACAAATTGTAATATATAAGGAACTACGGCTTCTTCACCCAGGAAGTTTTTCTCTGAATAGAAAAAATTAAGTGTCATTATTATCAAAATAAAAACCACGACTACTGAAAACTCTGTGAGAAGCCGGCGTTTAAACTCATCCAGCGGGATTGGCCGATTGTCCCTTGGCCTGAAAAATTGAATTATCTTCATGAGATTATATTAAAGTATACCCACGTTAAAGCATAACGCTCAGGTAATATGTGCCTTCTCTGCTCTAGTCCTCCCTTGATGTAAAATTCTCATAGGGAGCTCCTATGAAAATTACCGCGATGTTGTTCGTACTCATTTCCTTTTCCGCCCATGCGCTGGATTTGGATGTCATTACCCGAACATTGAATACACCACCTATTCCGCAGATCGATTGTTTCGATCCGCGTGAAACTCCTGTTTGCGGAGATATCAACCGCCAGTTTTGTCGAAACTTAAGTACTAACGGATTAACGGCGACTGACTCCACTGGTGTCATCAACGTTGGAAAATCCCAACGCAGTCAGATTTCGGAAATTGAAAGAGCGAATCTCGTCGATACCACCCGCATCCTCCCTGCCCTTCCGGAAGATCTTCGTCGCGAACTCACACGCCCTATTGCCAGACTCACTCAGCTCGTTCAGACAGAAAATGATTCTCGCAACTGGTACAGAGATGTATCGCGAGCGCGCGCAGACATCGCAGAAAAAGTAAGAAGTGTAGCGAACCGTCGTGCTGATGCTTCACTTCGCACGCGTCTTCCCCGCGGTCAAAGAGCAACAGATGCAGATAAAACTGCGGAAAGAGATCGTCAGTTCCGCGGACTCATGGACACAGTTTCAAATGCAAAAATGACATCGTCACCAACCTGGCCGAGAATCAACAATGTATTTGCGAAAGTTAAAGAAGATATGCTTGCGGTGATCAACACTCTTCCGCTCACTCCAGAAGAAAAACAACAGCGAATTGAAAAAATCAATACGACCAATCTCTCTACTCCATTCGGCTTAAGAATGGGAGGAGTGCTCGGTCAAATCATGGAAGATGATTGCCGTACGAATATGGTGAATGCCCTTTACCTTGATCTCACAAACTCACTCACAATCTGTCAGGGACTTGCGAATGGTTTTCAATCTGAGAATTCACTCTACTTTACTCTTGCCCATGAGCTCGCTCATTCATTCAACCTGAAATTTCTTCAGGACGAGAATTCCACTCCACGATGGGGACGCCTGAATGAAAGACTTGTTTCTTCCAATGGAAATATGCCGTGTGAAGAGTACGCGCGTCTGACTGAGCAGTCACGAAATGAAAACGACATCCAGTGCGGAAGAAATGAATACAACACGTTCATGAACTGTGTCTCAGGACAAAATCCTGAGCAAGTTTTGTCACCAGTTATGGGTCAAGCTCAAGCTGCCCAACTTTTTAACGTCGCCAATTTTTGCTCTATCCTGGATCAGAAACAGGGACTGGCCTTCATGAATCCGAATGAATTCGCTGACCGGAACTTCGGAAGAATCGTGAGCTCAGTTCTCCAGGAATTTTCAGGGGCCACTCCACCAAACGGAAGAGAACTCCTCTCTCCTGCCTATCACATTGTTCAGGAAACCAGATGCAATACGACCACTCCATGCAGCACGACGGCCTTATCAGCGCAGCTCAGAATGGGTCTCAATCCTCCTGCTGTCTGTAATGTCATCGCAGAACGTGGCGCAGAGAATGAAGCTGATTGGTACGCACAAAAAGCGATGATCATCAGACTTCGTACGATGACTGATATCCGCGCCCGTCGCGAATTAGTCGCAGGTTCCATGGGACTTTTTTGTGGAGAAACTTATCGTCGCCCACTCTCTGAAGATGATCAGAAAAAACTGGAAGAAGAAATTCTCAAGATCGCAGCGGGCGGTGGATTTGGTGATGATCATCACGCTTCAAATGCCGATCGCCAGAACTCAATCATGACAGAAGACATGGCCTCACTTCTTCAGTGTACGAGACCGGAATCAACCGAAGCGACTTCTGGCTATCAGAGCTGCCGCCTATGAAATACATTCTTCTTACTTTTTTTATCCTGTCACCAGCGTTTGCTGCAAAACCAGCGTTCACTCTTATGGTGAAACGGAAGTACGACAAAATGTGGTACAAAGTTTTCCAGGATGGAAAGAAATGGGTTTGTGAAACGACTCACTTCCCCTATTTTGAAGCCAAAGAAAATCCTCTCGATAATCTCGAGTGGAGTAAGCTCGTAGCGGAAAGTAAGAAGGTTCCGAAGCCTTGTACGAATGTGGTGGGAATGGAAAATTCTCTGAAAGGGAAATCCGAAAGAATCGTCACTTGTCTCACGCAAAGGGAAACTCTCGCGGTTTACACGCGAATTGCAGACCTCTGCGCTTCTAAAATTTAACCGATCACAAAGCTTCTCATTCCGATGGATGCATTATGGATTTCTTCAAAGACGTATTTTAGCTTTTCTTCTTTCCCGGCAGCTCCCAGAACATAAAGAAGTGGCAGATAGTGTTCCAGCGTCGGAACACTCAGTCTCCCCGCCTCTGATTTCAGAAAGTCATTCACGAGTGCCTCATCATCACGGGCATCAAGTTTTTCCTTGAGCCACTGATCGTATTCGACAGCCCACGAAAGTGGTTGGGCCTTTTCCTCCCAACTGATCCGGCGAAGATTGTGAACGAGATTCCCACTCGCGATAATCAGCACACCTTTCTCACGAAGTTTCCGGAGCTCTTGTCCCAGTTTGTAGTGATAAGCCGGAGGTTGCTCGAGGTGAAGAGATAACTGGAGAACGGGAATATCGGCTTCCGGATAAATATGTCTCATAATAGACCACGTTCCGTGATCGAGACCCCACATCTCCTTATCCAGATTAATCCGAAGATCTTTCACGAGCTCAGCGATGAGTTCCGCCGTTTCCGGAGATCCCGGTGCCGGATATTGAACATCAAACAAAGCTTGTGGGAATCCATAAAAATCGTGGATGGTTTTCGGATTCGGCATATGCGTAACCCAGCTTCCCTCTGTCATCCAGTGCGCGGAAACGCATAAGATCGCTTTAGGACGCGGAAGGGCCTTACCTAATCTGTTGAGTGTCTCTGTATATTCGTTTTGAGCAATCGCATTCATGGGAGAACCATGGCCGATAAATAAAACAGGTAAAGATGAACTATTCATAGGATGAACTCCCGTTCTTGAGATTTAAATTTCTCCAAGAAATGATTAAACTTCTCTTCGTAAAATTCCGTTTGAGTAGGCCATGCTGTACTACGAAGTAAAACTGATGAATCCGGAGACTAAAGAAATTTTCTTCGCAGTTACTTCTGAGCGGCCTAAGTTTCCTTCACAAACCTTAATTGATCAGCACCAGGGTGCAATCCTTGTGATTCGCACGACTCCTAATCCAGTCTCAAAAGATTAATCAACCGGTAACGGAATTCTCTCGTGATCTCCCGGGACATTCGGAAAAGTTCCATTCGCCCAGGCTACTTTCGCCTCATCAATTTTCAGCTGGCTAGTAGAAACGAGATTCCACCAGATGAATCTTGGTTCCGGAAACGCTTCTCCCCCAACTAAAGCGAACACTGCATCTGCTGTGTGTTCAACTTCGATCGCTGTTCCCGTTTTAAACACGATCATCTGAGTCTCATCGTAAATCTTCCCATCAACGGACAGACTTCCCTTCACAATATAGAGAGCGTGCTCATGAGTAGGATGCGTATGAGTGAATTTTCCGTTCTTCTTTGCGTTCACCACGACAAAAGTCATGGGACTATAAGCATGAAGTTTCGAATTTCTTCCGCCGTAATTTCCCGCAACGACTTTGGCCGTGTGAAAATCATTTTCGATCAGGGGAATATCTTCTTTCGGGTAATGGCGGAAACTCGGTTCAACATCTTCGTGTTCTTTCGGAAGGGCGACCCAGAATTGAAGGCCGTGAATCACTCTGTCGTGCGTGCGCTCATCATTTGGCTCGCGTTCAGAATGAGCAATGCCTTTTCCTGCTGTCATCCAGTTCACTTCACCAGGTTCTATCACCTGGACGTATCCCAGGGAATCACGATGAGTGATCTTCCCTTCAAAGAGATATGTGAGAGTAGAGAGACCAATATGCGGATGCGGTCTCACATCCATATGATCCTCTGGCGCGTGCATGATCGCTGGTCCCATATGATCAAGAAAAATAAACGGCCCCACCATCCGGCGCTTGGCCCATGGGAGAATTCTCCGGACGGTAATCCCGATATCTTTACTTCTCGCTTCAATGATCATTTCAATTTCGTTTTTCATACGGCCTTTGTCGTGATGATGGATTTTTTCTCAAGGAAATTATGCATGGGACACTTGTTAGCGATCTCCATCAGTTTTTCGACATGAACTTCCGTAAGATCACCAACTAATTTGATCTCGCGTGAGATTTCATTCATCTCGCCCTTCTCAGAAAGTATTTTCACAGTGGTCACCACATCTTTTAGCGGCCACTGTTTTCTTTTCGCGTACATCATCACAGTAATTGTTGTGCAGGCACCGAGACTCGCCTCAAGAAGTTCATGAGGCGTGAGTCCCGTATCGTTTCCGCCTAAAGCGGTGGGAACGTCTGCCGTAATAGAGTGCTGTCCATTTGACTGGACAACACTCAGGTTATTTTTTATCTGTGTTGTAATCATCCGTGCATCCCCATCATCGGAACTTCCATGAGAAGAATTTCCGAATCTTCGTTTGCAGTGAGATTGAGACTGTCTGTCTCAGAGATTCCCACTCCATCACGGGCCTTCAATTCCTGCCCGTTAACTGTCATGGTTCCTGAGATAACAAAAGCAAACACACCATTGCCAGCTCCCTTCACATCGTAGGAAATTTTATTCCCTTTAGTGAAGCGACCAAGTGAAAAATAAGCGTCCTGATTAATTCCGACTGCCGTACCCTCACCTGTCGGTGAAACAACAAGAGTCAGTTCATTATCTTTCAGCTCATAGTTTTTCTGATCATATCTTGGCTGAACACTATATTTTTTCGGCATCACCCAGATCTGAAAGAGGCGGACATCTTCAGAGTCGGAAGCATTGTACTCCGAGTGGAAAATTCCGGTTCCCGCTGACATGATCTGAACTTCACCTTTGGTGATCTTCTTCGAGTTCCCCTCAGAATCTCTGTGTTGAAGAGTTCCCTGAAGTGGAATCGTGATGATTTCCATATCGCGGTGAGGATGAGAGCCGAAGCCTTTCGCCGGAGCGATATAATCATCGTTGATCACACGAAGAGCACCGAAGCCCATGCGTTTTGGATCGTAGTAATCAGCAAAGCTGAAGGTAAAGCGCGATTTGAGCCAACCCAGGTCAGCCTGGCCTCTGGTTTCGGAAGGGATAGTCATCATAGAAACTCCTTTTGCGGTCGCTCGCTTCGCTCCTTCTGACAGAATCCACGGTAACGTGACCAGAATGGAGAGGAAAGACCTTCTTTTCATGACCCTATTATCGCCCTTTGAGTCTTTTAAATAAATTATTATTATACTAATATCTATATAGCTTTTAATTATCGACTGGAGAGCCTATGACATACGATCAACTGGAAATGCTGGACGCCATCGTGGAGAAAGGATCTTTCAAGGCCGCATCAGAAGCACTCCATAAAAGTCAGCCCAGTCTCAGTGTGGGAATTAAGAAGATTGAAGAAGAATACAATATCAGTTTATTTGATCGCTCTGATTACCGGCCGAAGCTCACTGATCAGGGAAAAGTTTTTTACAAGTGGGCGCGCGAAAGTCTCGACTCATTCAGAAATCTCCAGACCATCGCTCAGGAAATGGGAACGATGGATCGCGAACCAAAAATCACTCTCGTGATTGATCCCCTCGTTGAGTTTGAAGAAATTTATCCGGTGTTTGAAACGTGCATGGGAAAAACCAATCCGACTGAACTCACCCTTCGTTCAGAAATTCTCGGCAAAGGTATGCAGCTTCTTCTTGAAGGTGAAGCTGACTTTGCGATCTCCCCCATCATGAAACCAAACGAGAATATTGAAAGTGTCTTCTTCAAGAAAGTGGAGATGATTCCCGTCGCTCTAAAAAAAATCGCAAAGGATTATAAATCGTATCCGCAAGTCGTCGTGAGTGCTCCTGACAGCCAGGGTGAATTAACAAAAGGCCCGCGTTGTTACGTCACTGATCATGCGATGAAATGCAGGCTCATCCTTGCGGGATATGGTTGGGGACGCTTGGCGGCTCACGAAATCGAAGGTCAAAAGAATCTCGTTCGTATTCAGGATCCGGTTGTGAAACCGTTTAAGCTCGATCTCTACTTTATGAAAAACCGGAAGAAGGCCATGGGCCCACTTTCGAAGATGATCTGGAAGAGTATTTCCACGAGATAACGCATCGCTCATTCTCTATATGCAAATACCTTCCTCTTCTCGTTGACCAAGTGGTTGTTTGAGTATACAAACAGCCGTATCAAGCAACCAACTAACCATTGAAAACGATGGCCTTACAGGAGTCAAAAATGAAATCTCTGTTCCTTGCTGCTCTTTTCTCTTTCTCTGCTTTCGCAACTGAAGGCGACCTCACAATCCCTAACCAAAAGTGGAAATCTACATTCAAGAATTATAACTGTGCTGCTTTCGGCCCAGCGATTGAAGTTCCAGCTTCTCACCGCGGTCTCGATGTGAAATTTGAAACAATCACAACTGATTCAACTCTCGATAACGGTCTCCTCAAAGCTTCTTTCACTGAAGGTGGAAAAGCTTGTCGTTACAGCGCGATCCTTCTCGCTGACAACGCTGCAGCTACTATCCGTATCGTTGAATCAAAAGCTTTCGCACCTGTTGATGATTCAACATGCGCTGCTGGTAAAGCGATTCTCGATCGTAACCTCGAAGCAAACAACTACCTCTACTGGGGTCACCCGCATAACCTCACAATCCTCGCTCCAAGCGAAGATGCTCAGGCACTCTGCGGTTCTGATTATGTTGGTATCAACTTCGTTGTAACAGGACGCATAGAATAATTTTAGATGTGACCGGGGAAGAAATTCTCCGGTCATTTTTTTTGCGAGTCACCCGTGGCAGTTGCTCTCATCTCTCTCATCACGGCCCTCTTCACCAGCTGGCAAATGGCCCAGTACATCTATCTCCCTGCCCTCGAGTCACATTTTTCTTCCGGATACACATCTCTTGCGACTCTTTTTGGTCTTTCCTCACTCCTTTTTTTAGGCGGAAATATTTTCTGGCCGAAGCTCATGGTGAAGGCCGGAACAAAAACGGTTCTTCTTATCGGAGTCACTGGTCTTGGATTATCTGCTCTCACCTTTGTCATCGCATGGAATGAAGAAAGTTTTTTTCTTCTCACGCTATCGCGCCTCGCTTACGGATTTCTGGCATCGGCACTCCCACCAGTCACACTTTCATATCGTCTATCCCTCGCCGGAACCAATGAAAGTACATTGTTTGGTCACTCACAGGCCCTGAACTTCGGACGGTTTCTCGCTCCGGTATTAATTGCGGTTTTCAGTCCTTCAGTTCCTGTATTAGGAATTTCATTCCTGGCCATTCTGGGAATCACAGCACTGTTAACTTCTGTTTCTCATTTCCCAAAAACTCAATCTCAAAACTCTGCGGCAGAAAATTTTCTTCCCGGATTCTCTCATATCATCGCCTTCATTTTAGTTTCGGCTGCATTCCTTGGACTCGTTCAGACGTCACTCGGAATTTTTGTCAGTTCGAAACTTGGACTCACGCAAGCTGAAACCGTCTCTCTCATCTCGATACTCTTTATCGTAAGTGCGGCCGGAGCGTTTGGGCTTCAATCATTCAAAAGTCTTCTTACGAAATTTTCTCCGGTTACACTTCTGACGGTTTCAATTCTCTTTCTTAGTCTGGGCGGAGTGACCCTTTTAAATTTTACGACCCGCCCTGTTCTCTATTTCGCGATTGCGCTTATTTCGCTGGGCCTCGCTCTCATACATCCGAATGCCAACAGACTCGCAGTAGGAAGAACATCCCAGGGTAAAACCGGACTTTTATCCGGCGCTCATATTCTGGGTCACGCTATCGGAACAACACTAGCGGGAATTCCGGCGATTTCATGGACGATGGGGATTCTCATTGTTCTTCAGATTGTTTCTCTTATCAGTTTTGTTAAACTTCCGCAGACGGGAAAGGATCAGCATGCACACGCATAGTGAAGCTCTTCTCCATTCCGCCCGCGCATTTTTCAATTCACTCCTGCGGGAGTGGCCTTATGAAGTTCAGGGAAATCATTTTGTGATTGAGAATGGAAAATTTCGCATTCCATTTATTAAATTCTCACCTACTGGTAATCATGACTACGATCCCCAATTTGATTTTATGGGCTTCGTTGATTCGTTTGTAGGTCTCGGAATTTTCCGTGACAGGATACTGGCCAGTATTGAGAACCTTTCGGTTTCTCTTTCCGCTTTTGATCGTTCCACAGTTCATGATTTCCTTTCTTCCGAGAAAGGACTCCTTCTCGGTCATCCTTTTCATCCGCATCCAAAAAGTCGCGATGAATTCTCTGACGACGATTTTTTAAAGTACGCCCCTGAGACAAGTTCCGGATTTCCTCTTGAGTGGCATCTCGTTCGCGCTGAAGTGATTAAAGCGACTCCTGAATATGTGAGCGAGCTCTGGAAAATGCTCCAGCAGGATTTTGTGATGCCGGAAGAGTCCGGGTGGATTCCGTATCCCGCTCATCCCTGGCAGATGAAGGCACTCAAGGAAAAAGGTACTCTCAGGAATCTTGAAACTGAAGGAGCGATTCGCTTCATCGGTCACACTAAGAAAAACTGGCATCCGACATCAAGTCTTCGCACGCTTTATCAGAAAGAGTCTCCCTTCATGCTGAAGTTCTCGCTTTCAGTTCGTATTACGAATTCCATCCGTCACCTTCTTCCGCGTGAAGTGGTGAGAGGACTTGAAGTGAAAGAAGTTCTCTCAACAGACATGGGCAAGAAATTGAAAGCGGAGCATCCGTCTTTCAACGTTATGCTCGAGCCAGCGTGGCTGGGAATTAAGAATACTGCCGGAGAAGTACTACCGGAAACAATTGTCGTTCTTCGCGAGAATCCTTTCCAGTCTGATTCAGAAAATACTTTTGTTCTCGGAACTCTCTTTCAGGACAACGAACCGGCCATGAAGAAACTTATGGCAGGAAAAACTTCGGCGGAAGTTCAGTCTTGGTTCCGGAAATTTCTGGATATCGCCATTCTTCCGCTTCTTCGCGCTCAAAGTGACTACGGAGTTCTTTTCGGGGCCCATCAGCAGAATCTCGTTGTTAAGCTCGGTGATTTTCTTCCTGAGAAGGCCTGGTTCCGTGATTGCCAGGGAACGGGTTACTCACCTCTGGGGCTCACAAACTTCGGCGGAAAAGTTTCTGGTCTCACTAAAGATTCGGCCAACGTTCTTCCCTATGAATATGGCCTTCATCTCTTTTGCTATTACCTGATCGTGAACACGACATTCGGAGCGATTCAGTCGCTTTCCAAAGTTTCGGGTATAGAAGAAAAAGAATTTTTGATTCTCCTCCGGGATTTTCTTGTGAAAGAAAAGAACCGCTCTCCTGAAGATTCGCGTCTCCTTGATCACCTTCTTAATTCTCCTGTGATCCGCCAGAAAGGAAATTTCCGCTGCTCGTTCACCAACATGAACGAGAACATGACGGACGATCCGCTCGCGATCTACAACGAAATTCCAAACCCTTTGAGGTCTCTATGACAAATATCACTCTCACGTCTCCCCACCTGGAAAAACGTAACTATAAGCTGAAAGGTTCTGTGGTTCTTCGTAATGGGGAAGAAAAATTTTCTGTATCCAATTATCTCGATACGCTTCAACTGGTAGAAGCTCACTTCGCTTTATTCCCGGATAAAAAATCCATCACAGTTGGTGAGAAGGAATATACCCGTGAAGAATTTTTCCAGATGCCGGATCTCTGGCATCACCGCGGAAAATATGAAATCACTCCGGAGAAATGGATCAAGACCAGAGGCGAGCCACACCCGACTCGTCCTTCAGTTCCTGAGACGACTCTCTACTCACGCTATTCTCCCCAGATCGGGAAAACTGTTTCTTTACGTAAACTCACTCTGAAAGATCTTCCGGTCTTCCACAAATGGCACAATTCACCCCGCGTGAGCCATTTCTGGGAACTCAACAAGCCGGAAGAGGAACTCACAAAATACATTGAAGAGGGTTCAAAAGATCCTCATCACATCCTGACTCTTCTCGAAGCTGACGGTGAGCCCGTCGGTTATTTTGAAATCTATTGGGTGAAAGAGAACCGCCTCGGTGCCTATTACGATTGTGAACCATTCGATCGCGGTTTTCACTTCCTGATCGGAAACTCTGCATTCCTAGGTGCTGTGAACACAGACGCCTTCGTGAAATCCGTTCTTCATTTTATCTATCTCGATGAGGCCCGCACCCGTCGTGTGATGGCCGAGCCTCGCTCGGATAATGCCAAAGTTCTGAAGTACGCGGAGGCCACAATTGGCTGGAAGAAACTGAAAGAGTTTAACTTCCCTCACAAGCGCTCCGCCCTTCTCGAAAATAGCCGCGAAGTATTCTTCCAGGGACTTCCGCTATGAAAAACAGCTGGGCGAAAGTTAACCGGAAACTCATTGCACGCGCAATCAGCGAACTTTCGTTCGAGGAAGTCGTCTGTCCGGTTGAGAACAAGCTCACACTGAAAAATGGTGCGGTTTATACTTTCTCTGGAAAAAACAATATTTGGGGTAACGTTCTGGTAGAACCTGAAACTCTCAGGCGAAATGGCGAAGAAATTTCTGACGCCGGAATTTTCTTCCGCGACTCACTTCCAGAAACCGGGATGAGTGAATTTGTTCTTGGTCAGTTTTTTGAAGAAATGAGTAACACTCTTTCGGCCGATATGATTGCTAGAAATCTTCCTGGTGAGAAACTTCTTTCTCTCGACGGAGATGAAATACAGTCTTATCTCGATGGTCATCCGAAAATCCTTCTTAACAAAGGCCGCATGGGCTGGACCGCTGAAGATAGCGCTCTCTATTCTCCTGAATCCGGCAAGACGTTCAAGCTTCTCTGGGTAGCAGTCGAGAAATCGCTACTTTCAGGAACCGGTAATCCCGCTGCCCTTTTACTCTCGGACAAAGATCAGGCGACACTCAAATTTAATCTTCCGGCTAACTATACTCTTCTCCCGGTTCATCCGTGGCAGTGGGAAAATATTATTGAGACTCAGTACCGGAACGAAATTGAAAAAGGCACTCTCCGTTTTCTTGGGAAAGCTGGAGACCTGTACCGCGCTCAGGTTTCACTCCGCACACTTACGAACGTTTCCCATCCGGGTCTCCCTGACGTAAAACTTTCTCTTTCGATTCTCAATACCTCATGTGTCCGTGGGCTTCCGGAATCTTCTGTCGTCACGGGTCCCAAAGTTTCGAAGACGCTTAAGATGGTCGTCGAGAATGATAAAATTCTCGCCCGCACAGAAGTCCTGACAGAACTCGCAGGGCTCTCGTTTGTGAATCCGCTTTATAAAAATACCGAGGCTCCTTATCGCCTGAAAGAAACATTGGGTGTGGTAATTCGTGAAAGTGCTCTCTCGAAACTCGCGAAGGGTGAATCTCATCAGTTAACCGCTGCACTCTTTCATCGTGATAGCGATGGCGTTCCTTTCATCAAGACACTTATTGATAAAAGCGGACTCAGTGTCACCGAATGGTTCGGTGCTTATTTCTGTGAAGTCGTGATTCCCCTTTATCACCTCCAGGTGAAATACGGCGTGGGTCTCGTGGCCCATGGGCAGAATATCATGCTCAAGATGAAGGAATTCCGCCCTTCAGGAATTTTCATCAAAGATTTCCAGGGAGATCTTCGCCTTCTGGAAGGACTGAAAATTCCTCCTTTCGAGGGACTCGATATTACCCGTCTTCCCGCGCACTATCTCATTCATGATCTTTTCACCGGACACTTCATCACGGTACTCAGATTCATTTCTCCACTGGTGGAAGAGTCTCTGGGATTATCTGAAAAAGATTTCTATCAACTTCTGGGTAAAATCATCGGTGCTTACGAGCAAGGTTTATCCACGCGTCCAGCGGCCAGTATTTTACGGCCCCGCATGGAACGCGTGCTTCTTAATAAGGTTCGCTTTGCCATCGGCTACGGTGACACGCAGGCGAGACCACTTCCGATACTGGGGACGGAACTCAAAAATCCCCTGGGAGACAATTTATGACTTACGATTTATTAGGGCTGGGACTCGGGCCTTTTAATCTTTCACTTGCGGCCCTCATGGGGAAAGCAAAGAAGACTTCGCTCTTTCTTGATCAGAAATCTGAATTCCAGTGGCATCCGGGACTTATGTTCGAAGATGCGACGATGCAGAACTCGTGGTTAAAAGATCTCGTGACCCCAGCTGATCCCACAAACGCGATGAGCTTTCTCAATTTCCTTGTTGAGCGCGGTCTCTTTTACGCTTTCGTGAATACCGGTCGCTCAGCGATCACAAGAAAAGAATTTGAATCCTACTGCCGCTGGGTATCCGGGAAGCTTGAAGATAAAATCAGATTCAATACCACAGTGAAAGAAGTGAACTTTGATAAGGGTGCATTTGTTATCCGGACAGATAAAGAAACTTATCAGTCGAAAAATCTCTCGCTCGCAACTGGGCTGGTTCCCCGCATCCCGGAATTCGCGAAACCCTTTTTGGGAGACAATATCTTCCACGCAGCAACCGGAAAACTTTCTACTTTCAAAGCAGAAGGAAAGCGCATCCTCGTCGTGGGCGGCGGACAAACAGGTATTGAAGTGTTCCGCAATTGCCTTCACGGAAAATGGGGCAAACCTTCGGCCCTCAAACTCCTCACTCCAAGACCAAATCTTCAGCCGCTGGATGAGTCCCCTTTCAGTAACGAATACTTTACTCCGGAATACGTGCGGAGTTTCTATCACCTGAATAAGGAACTGAAAGAGGAAGTCGTGAACTCGCAGAAACTCGCGAGTGACGGAAATACTCCGACCTACTTGCAGCTTCTTTATAATGATCTTTATCTCCGCCGGTTTGATGATCTGAAAACACCGGAGCTTAAAGTTTACACGACCAGAAGAATGACCAAGCTCACTCAGGAAAAGAATCACTACGTGATCACGACCGGACATGAGCTCACGAAAAAAGAAGAGCACTTCGAAGCCGATGCCGTCATTTTCTGCACGGGTTTCCAGTCGGTGATTCCTTCTTTCCTTGATCCTTTGAAACCATCAATTCCCGTCGACAACAAAGGGCGCCTTCTCATGGGAGCAAACTTTGAAGTTCAGTGGGAACAGAGCAGTACCAATCACCTCTTCGCCATGAATTTCGGCCGTCACCAGCTGGGAATTGCCGAGCCTCAAACGAGTCTCATGGCCTGGAGAAGTGCTACTATCATTAACCGCCTTTGCGGTGAAAACATCTATCAACAAAATGAACGTTCAGACGGAGTCCTCGATCATGGCCATTAGACTTTTCTTTTTCATTCTTTTTTCGACAGTCGCAATTGCTGAAACTGAACAACTGGGAGTTGTGGAAGTTAACGGCAATAAGGAAGAAAAAACTTTTTCTGAGAGCCAGGAATCCATTTCCGTCATCAAAGAGCGCGAGCTCAACCGCGGCGACCAGGAAAACAGCATTCAGGCACTGAACTCGTTTGCTAACGTCCAGGTGAACCGGAGTGATAACTCATTCAGTATCCGCGGGATTAACAGCACAGGTGTGACGGGCTTTCAGAAAGACAATCTCGCTTCCATCATGGTGGATGACATTTTTCAGACCAATCTTTCTCTTTCCGCAGGAAGTTTTGAACTCTGGGATCTCGAAGGTGTAGAAATTTACAGAGGGGCACAGTCCACTACCCAGGGTGTGAACTCGCTTGCAGGTTCTATTCTTCTCAATCACCGGAAGGCAAGTCAGGAAAAAGAAACACAGGCGAAACTCGGTCTCGGAAATTATGGAAGAAAAGAAGTCGGTGGAGTCATTAACCGCGCTGTCGGTGAAAAATCTTCCGTTCGTTTATCCTTCAATAAAGACATGACCGACGGATTCATCAGAAACGGCGAAACCGGAAACGACAGATGGGGACAGAAAAATAAAGACCATGCTGTTCTCGATTATGTTTATCAACTGGACTCTACTTCAAGCTTGAGACTCAATCTCAAGGCCCTCCGTTTTTCTACCGGCGGAAACTATGTTCAGGGTGATTACAAAGATGACAAAGTCACAGAAGACCAGGATTACAAGCGTCTCACTCAGAACCAGCAACTAGGAATTTATTACGACAAGAAATTTTCTGAGCACTGGTCGAATCGTCTGATTCTTGCGGGCACCCGCGCAGAAGAAGACCGCAAGGCCGATGCTGACGGAACGGATGCTAATACAGCGGGAACCCGGAAAGAAGACGAGCACGATAACTTCCACAGTCTGGAAAATATTCTCCGCTACAATAAAGGCTCAGTGAAGAATGCCTTCGGGATTCACCTTCACCGCTACTATCTCTCAAGTAATTACAGGTTCAATCTCATCTTCCCTATCGGAGGAAGTACGACACTCATCGATACCTTCCAGGGGAATGAAAAATACCGGACGGTTTACTCACTTTACGATTCTCTTCACTTAAAACTCTCAGAGAAGCACGCCCTGAACCTCGGTGGTCGTCTGGAAATCGTGCAGAATAAATTTGGCGCTAACATTCAGGCGAAGCGTACAGAAAATCTTGGAGCTGGTACCAATGCTGCTCTCGATGCCCAGCTCGCGGCCCTCTCAGGCCCTTACGACGACACCGGCATGAATAAAATCTTCCTTCCGAAAGTCGGATATGTTTATACAACCGGCGCTCACGCTCTCGGTGCTCACTACTCTCAGGGTTACCGCACCGGCGGACTTTCGATTAATAGAAACCGCGCTGAGGTAAAAGAATACGGTCCGGAGAGAACACATAACTACGAACTCTCATGGAAACATGTGAAGGAAAAATCCTACCTCACCGGAAACCTCTTCTACACTGACTGGAAAGACCAGCAGGTGGAAGTAAATCTCACGAATTCCTTCTACGACACTGAGATCAGAAACTCTTCAACGTCAAAGCTCTACGGAGCAGAAGTTGAATCGAGCACGGATTTGAAAAACGGAGACTCGGTCCGCATCAACGCCGGTCACGTGAAGACTCGCTTCAATTCTTTCAAGACTTCTACCCGCAACTACCGTGGAAATGAATTTCCGGATGCTGCTCAGTGGACATCGCAACTTTCTTACTGGAAAAGATTCAACGACAGCATGACGCTCATCCTGATCAATCGATATGTTGGCGATTCTTACTCCAATGCCGAGAACACCAGGAAATCACCGGAGCAATTTTACCTCGATTCCAACCTCCAGTGGGCAAAAGGGATCGCGGTCACAGAATTTTACGTGCGGAACATTTTCAATCAGCGTTACCGCATCTATGATGGAAGACCTAACAGTACGACTTCGCCCTATCAGGCAAGTTATCACCGTGTGAACCCGCCAAGGGAATTCGGTGTCCGTACAACTTTCTATTGGTGATATGAGAAAAACACTCTACAAGATTCACAAGTACGCAGGATTAACTCTCGGGTTCATCCTGTTTCTTGTTGCCCTCTCCGGAGTGATGATCACCTTTCGCCAGGAACTTCTTCCTGTTATTTATCCGAAGTTCAGAGTGACCCCTACCGAGAGAAAAGCACCTCTGGAAACCATCGTCCGGAATGCGGCGACTTACTTAAAGGGTCTTGAGATCCACCAGATATACGCGACTCCTGTTCCGGATTCCTCGTACCTCATGCTCTATGAAAAAAAGCCAAAAGCTCTCCCTACGATTGTCGCGATCAATCAGTACACCGGTGGTATTCAGGGAGAAATGAATCTCGTCCAGAATATCTTCGCAATCATGCTTTATTTCCACTCGAACTTTTTTCTGGGAAAGGCCGGAACCTGGGCGGTGGGATTCACGGGTGCCCTTCTGGTTTTTTTCATTGTCTCGGGAATCATCGTCTGGCTTCCGAAGAAAAATTACGCTGAGAAAATTTCCCGCACGTTGAAAGTAAAATGGACATCGCAGTCCCTTCACCATTTCCTTGGCGTGATTCTCGCAGTTCCTCTTTTTATCAGTGCTGTCTCAGGATTTATTACGGTCTTCGATATTCCCGGAAGAAATCGACCGGATGAAATCAAGCCCGCAGGAAGCTGTACCCTCGAGGAGCAAATTTCCGCTCTCTCCTTCATGAATGCTGAACAACAGGACAAGATGATCTCCGTTCACTTCTGTCACGAAGGAACCGGCATCATGAAACTTTCCTGGTCGCACAGTGAGATGACATCCATGGCGCATTTCTCACGGATCATTGTGAATCCCGTGAGTAAGGAAATCATTCAGAAATTTGATTCGGAAAAAGATCCCGCTGAATGGAATATGAAGCGTCAGTTTTTCTATCCCCTGCATACCGGTGAGATCATCGGAATGCCCGGACGCCTCATTGTCCTGATCGGTGGCCTGGGTCTTATGGCTCTTTTTCTTTCGGGCCTCACCCTCTATCGTCGTCGTAAGAAAAACGTAGTTATTCCGGCCACTTAAATCCCCTGTAGTCTTTACCTGAATCTTGCTCAAACCATGGTGTTTGTGGTACCTAACAGATGTTCATCAACTAAAAAGGACCCTGCCCATGGCACGCTCGCTTATTGCAACTGCAACTCTCATCGCACTTTTTTCAGGATCAACGTTTGCTGAGTCTCCGCTCAAAAAAAGTATCCTCAATTATGCTGAACACGTTCACGCACAATACGCAGAATCTCTCGCACGCGCGAAAGTTCTTCGCGAATCGATCACACTCTTCACAGAAACTCCTTCCGTCATGACTCTGGAAATGGCGAAGGCTTCATGGAAACTCGCACGCGAGCCTTACGGACAAACAGAAGTTTTTCGTTTTTATAACGGACCGATTGATCAGGACGGAGGGCCGGAAGGACTTCTCAATTCATGGCCACTTGATGAAGCGTATATCGATTATGTTGCCGGGAAGCCGAATGCGGGAATCATCAATGATCTCCAGAATTACCCCGTGATCAATAAAGAGCTTCTTGAATCATTGAACGAACTCGATGGCGAAAAAAATATCTCGACCGGTTACCACGGAATTGAATTTCTCCTCTGGGGACAGGACTTTTCTGCGACTGGTCCGGGGAATCGTTCGTTTGAAGATTACACGACAGGAACAAATGCCAATCGTCGTGCAGAATATTTAAATATCGCTGCTGATCTTCTCGTTCAGCATCTTGAAGGTCTTGAATCAGCGTGGAGAAAAGACGAAAACAATTACCGTCGTGAATTCGAAGCTCTTCCTGAACTCGTCTCTCTCAAAAAGCTTCTTCAGGGAATTATCTTCATGGCGGGAGACGAACTCTCCGGCGAGCGCATGTATGTTGCTTACGATACGCAGGGACAGGAAGATGAGCATTCGTGCTTTTCCGACATGACCCACATGGATATCCGCTGGAACTACCAGGGTGTTGTAAATGTCGTGAGAGCTGCGGGACTTCTCGAGCTTCCGGAACTGAAAGGTACGGCGACTGCAGCTAAAATTGAAAATCACTTTGCGACAATTCCTTCTGTGCTTGAAGCGATCCCGGTTCCGTTTGACCAGGCCATCACTCAAGAACGTGGCCGCTCACAGATTCTCACGTCAGTGGAATCTCTCGAAGCTCTCGCACGTGATCTCGCTGAAGCTTCTAAGCTTCTGAAGGCGCCAGTTGATTACTAGTATTTTTCTTTTTCTCATCACTCTCTCTGCCGGAGCTCAGGTTCCGGCCGAAGAATTTCCTGCAGGCACGGGAACGATCACTGACTTATCAGTCAATGCTTTCAGTCACCCCCTGAGCGGAACGCGCGCGGAACTTCGCCGCGAATTCGTTGTCGGTAATTCATTCTTCAATACAGTGTGGGTGACTTCTCCTGCCTCAACAACCGCAAGAGACGGACTCGGTCCTATTTTCAATGCTGTTGCCTGCAGCGCCTGTCACTTCAGAGACGGAAGAGGCCGCGGACTTCCGGATAATGGCGGAAGAACAGACATGTCTCTTCTCTTCCGACTCCGCCAGAAAACTTCCACCGGATCGCTCATTCCTCATCCTGCTTACGGCGGACAATTCCAGCCGGTCGCCATCGAGGGAGTTCAGCGCGAAGGAACGACATCTGTTACGTATGAGAAAATTGAAATCAGCTATAACGACGGAATTCTCGCAGAAATTACAAAACCCATTTACGAGTTCCTGAATCTTTCTTACGGACTCCTCTCTGACACCATCGCCTCTCCACGGGTTGCTCCCCAGATGGTGGGCCTGGGACTTCTGGAAAACGTTTCGGAAAAAGATATTCTGGCACAGGCCGATCCTTTCGATATGGACGGCGACGGAATTTCCGGGCGACCGAACATGGTTCACTCAGAAAAAACCGGAACTGTTCGCATGGGTCGCTTCGGCTGGAAGGCCGGAAAAGCTTCTCTTCTTGAACAGAATGCCGCCGCTTTCAACGGCGACATGGGAATCACGAGCTACTTATTCCCTCAGGAAGAATGCACGAGTGTCCAAACGGATTGTATTCGCGAAATGACGACGGAAGATATTGACCGTGAACGCCTTCACACTGTCACGACCTACACGCAGCTTCTCGCAGTCCCTGTTCGCCGGGATTTCCAAAAACCAGAAGTCATTCGCGGGAACGTTGTCTTTAAGACGATCGGGTGCGCTTCCTGCCACACGCCGAGTTTCACAACGATGAACGAAGGCCTCGAGCCTCTTCGCAATCAGACGATTTATCCTTACACAGATATGCTTCTTCACGACATGGGTCCTGATCTCGCGGATGATACTGAAATTCTCGCCAATGAAGATGAGGCGACTACGCACGAGTGGAGAACACCTCCCCTTTGGGCCCTGGGACTCACGAAAACCGTCAATAATCACACCCGCTATCTTCACGATGGCCGCGCCAGAAACCTCACTGAGGCGATTTTATGGCACGGTGGAGAGGGATTACGCGCGAGGGATAACTTCCGCGCACTTTCTGAATCTGAACGCTCTGATCTTATCGAATTTTTGAACAGCTTATAAATAAACAGGAGTCTTTATGAAAATGTTTATCGCTCTCGCTCTCATCTCAACCAGTGGCTTCGCCCAGACGTGGACTGAGACTTTCAAGCTTCCGGAAGGAACAACATTCCGCGCCCGCATGACTGGCTTTGATTGCGGCACATTCGGAACAACTTATGTCGGAGCTCCGGAAAACATCCGTGCTCAAGCAGTGGAATTCCGCCAGCTCGCGGCCGATAAAGACCTGAACAAGTTTCTTATCGAAGCTGATTATCAGGGAACGGATGGACAGAAATGCATCTACGGAGTTTTCCTCGACAGAAACCGCGATACAAAAACTCTCGATATCAATCACTCTGAAGTTAAAACGACAGAGGGACTTGAAGCTGGTTGCGAATCAACAAGACTCTTCATTGATACGCTCTTCACAGCTTCAGGCTATGAAGGATCAAAACGCGGACTTCGCTATATTGCTGTGAATGTTGTTGCCGATACGGCCAATGATGTTTGCGAGTCCGGGACGGTGAGAACAGTTTTTGATCGTCGATTGGTTCCTGAATCTGATCAAATGAAATAAAAAAAAAGGGCCTTGCGGCCCTTTTTTTTGTCTTAACTAGAAGCTTTGTTCTATTTGAGCAGCGTCGTCTGTGAACATGCGGTTGAAATCCGCCATGAGAGTTGCGAGTTTGAGAGCGTTTGCACCCATTGTCGCCGGTGTTGTTGTTGAAGAAAGATATTCAAACACACCCTGGATCACGTCGTTCTGGTTTCCGTTGTTTCCGATGATCGCCTGGATGTCTGCGATGATCTTTTTCCCATCCGGTGTTCCCATTTCATACTTATGAATCGCGGCCTGAAGTTTCTTACGGTCTTTGCGAGTGATACCAATTCCTGAACGCTGAGGACCATCAGGCTTATTGTTCGGAGAGGGAGCAAACCATCCACCGATTGAATCATTCTTAAGTTCTCCGTCAGTCACGATTTTCCCCATGCGAACGCTGATGGAAGAAATGAAAGTCACAGCAGCGAGATCGATTTCCCAAGGATGAACTCCGTCAGCAAGGTTCACCATTAAGTGGCGAACAGCTTCAGCAGTATAAACAGTGTAGAAATCTCCGAGTACCGCCTGACCAGCATCTGTCAGGGTTTTGAATCCTGTTGTATCCGAGTTAGCGAGAGAGAGAATCATCGTCTTATAGAAGTTACGAAGATCAGTTGTTGCTTTGATATAAGCTTCGAGATCTTTCAGGTATTCAGGATCAGTGGCATCAGCAGCAAGGCGACCCGGAGAAGAAGAGAAGCTTCTTCCAGACATGACTTCCTGGTGCGGATCACGTTTACCGGTCTTATAGAGAACATGGTAGTTGTAGTTTTTGTCATCGAGTTTTACTTTTACGCCAATCCCACCAGTGAGAGCGTAAAGAGTTCCGAGATCGAAAGGAGCTGCATTCACACCAGCAGCTTTCAGCGCCTGTGCCATGTCGTTTTTTGAGGCCCAGCTTGAATCAGCACGATCGTAATACTGAAGAGAATCAACAGTTGATGTCGGACGGATTTTTTTAAGTGACTCATAAACCTGCTCAACCTGAGCATCTGACATCGCACCTTCATAAGCGCGTGAAGTGCGATTCCATTTAGCACCTTTGTACTTCAGGAAAGTTTTCTGAGAGAGATTTGCTGACTGAGATTTGAAAGCAGCAGATCCGATATTCGGAAAGCCGTTTGAAAGACCATCAAGAGTCGGCTTCAGTTTCTGTTTGAGGAAAGTGATATAAGTCTGGCCCTTCACACTGTTCATGTCGAACGTTCTGTTCGCAGGATAGTTAATGCTCTGGGCGTTTGCTGAAACTGTGAAAGCTATCAGGGAAAGGTTTAAAAGAAAGAATTTCATAAAGGACTCCGATTAAAAAATGTGAGGCATAATTATCAGATAAATCTAAAAAAGATTGATCAAAAATTAGATGCTTCTTATTCAATTAAGTCGGAGCCGTTATATCTCAGGGGCAATTGCCCCGTATTTCCCTTAGTAAAAGTTTCAGGTCCTAGTGAAGACTCTTAAGCTTCAGGCTCACACCACTTGCTGGAACTTCAGAAAGTGTTGCTAACCACGGAAAGTACATCCGTCCCGGACCCATCCCCATCGGGTAGAAGTAGAACGTGAACGATGCTTCGTCTCTGCCGTTAGCAAAGAGCTTCTCTTTCCTGAAAGTCACTTTGATCTGAAGGTCAGTGTTTGTGCGACCAACGATCTCTGTTGTGACGTGATTTTTCTGCCAAGGCATCCAGGCCGCATCACGAACCACTTCAAAGAGTGACCACGCGTGAAGAGCGTAAGGATTGTATCCCCCGCCGGCGCAATAACCCATCTGGAACGCCATCTGATAAGTCACAGTTTCATCTGTCTCATCGAGCTTACGAAGTTCAGTGTTCGCGTTCACATTCGCTGCATCTCTTTCTACACAATTGATCGGATGAGCGGGCTTAAGGTCAAAAGTTGAATAACGATTGAGACGTGTTCCATACTGAGTGGCAACGTCCTCTCCCATTTTCACGAGTGTCTCAAGACCTTTGAGGCCTCTTGAGAATGTATTGATCTTCGCTTTCGTCCAGACGAAGTCAGGGCGGTTCGTAGAAATCCAGTTCCCGCCAACAATATTTCCGGCAGCATTGAGTTCAAGAGAATATTCGTAATCAACGTCAGCAAATTCCTGCTTAGGAGTTCCCAGGACGTGACCCATTTCTGGTTTTGATTCATTCACGTAGAAGACTTTAACTTTCACAACAACTTCTTTCACAGCAGATGCAGCTGCACCTTGCGAAGGACGACGTGGTTTTGAAATTGATTTCACATTGTAAGCAGCAATCGGCTGATTCCATACCTGCTCGAATCTATCGAGGTCGGCCACAAATGAGCGATGCTTGATTCCGAGTTCGTTCGTAAGAATAATGTGGAAGGCACCTGCGTTCAGATCCTGATCACACTCGCGCTGTCCACCAGTCCAGCGACCGAAGTTACAACGAAGACCCATGTGGCTTTCGCTGGAGTTGTCGATGTTCGAAGCATATCCATAGCTGAGGAGTGCTTTAATATCTGAAGAACCAAAGTTAATCGTAATGCCGTCGTGATTTTTTACTGAGAATGCAACCGGCTCATCGTGGTTGATAGATGCTGGAGCCCAACCGTGACAAATTCCGTCCCAATCAGAAGCGTTCATGGCAACCGTCGCCCCGACTTCTGATCTCAAAGGATAATTGTAGCGCTGGAAAGCGATATCAAATTTTTCTGTCGGAGAAAGTGTGCTGATCTGTTCAGGAGTTAACTTGAGAAGTTCAGCTTTGGTTGGTGAACGATAACCGAAACCTTCGCGAGTTGCAGAATTCCAGCGGTTGTTAATTCCGCCGTCTTTTGATGGCCACCAATGACCTGACCACGCTTTCGGGTCGTACTTCATAGCTCCTTCTTTCGGAAGGGCCGTGAGATTCGATGTGAACCCCGAGCTTATGATATCCGGATCTGATAATCCGTCCCATGGTGCTGGAGTAGTGGCGAAAACAGACGTCGCGAAAACCGCGAGGGTCGTACAAAGGATTAATTTTTTCATGCCCGGAAAGTAACATGAAGAAGGCTTGAGATTGCATGACCCGGGAAATATTACAGATGGTGATTAGAAATTAATGAGCGCTCTTGGCGGCCCTTAAAAATAAAAAGCCACCCAGAAGGTGGCTTAATATCAACTTTCGCCAGAGGCGAAAAATCAAAAAGATGGCGCTCGAGACAGGAGTCGAACCTGTGACCTACCGATTAGAAATCGGTTGCTCTATCCAACTGAGCTACCCGAGCGTGGGTTGTTCCCTATCAAAAAGTCCATTGATTCCAAGGAGTTTCCAATTCTGAGAGCAATAGGGCGATAGATTAATGTCCCCTCTTAATCTTGTCAATCTCATAAGTTACATAGCTCGAAGGGTGACAAATTTTTTATCACAGAGTGTAATCTTTGACCCCGGTTCCCCCGTTAAAACGGGAAAATGGCATGATGGGCAAATGAAATACATCCTTATCCTTTGTTTACTGTCTCAGACCTCTTTTGCCCGCACGGTGAGTGTGAAGCGGACAAAATCCTTTGCCGATGTTTCGGTGAAACGGGTGACTTCATTCCCTGACTGTACGATTAAATTCGTTTCTTCCTTTGCTGACGTCCATATTAAAGAGGTTTCCTCATTTGCTGACGTCTCGGTGAAAGAAGTGACGTCTTTCGCTGATGTTACGGTCAAAGAGGTCACGTCATTTGCGGATGTGACGGTTTCCGGAACACGCGATCTGATTCTAGCCGCCGGGGCATGTCCTCAGGTAAGATAAGCGTAATGACCATTTCCGCACGCATTTTCCGATCCTCTAAAAGGCACTTCGATTGCCAGCGTGAAGATACCAAAACAATTGTTCCTGCCATGGCCCTCGCCTCGATCTTAAAAGAAGATCACGTCGTTGTTGGCGATTGGGTGGAACTCTCTGAACCAGGTGTGGGAAGTGAGGAATGGAAAATTGAAAAGGTCCGTCCGAGAAAAAATTCCATCTTCCGGAATCTTCCGCGTGAACAAAAAAAGAAAGTCATCGCCGCCAATGTGGATGTGATCCTAGTCGTTGTGTCGGCCGAAAAGCCCGCTTATAAACGCGGGCTCGTGGATCGCTATCTCGTGCGCTCTGAATACTGGGATGTTCCCGCTTACGTGATTTTCAATAAGATGGATATCTACGACAAAGCGGAATTCGATATCGTCATGGAAGCTGAACGCCTGAAGTGGCTCAATGCCGAATGCTTTGAAGTCTCAGCTGAAAATAAAGACTACAAAAATAAATTTCTTCCTCAGGGAATAAACGAACTGAGAGAAAAGCTCCGCGGAAAAACGGCCGTGACTCTGGGCCACTCAGGCGTAGGAAAAAGTCATCTCATTACGACACTCTCGGATGGGAAGGCTTCGCTTCTTACAGGTGAACTTGGGCGTGCCAATAAAGGCTCTCACACCACAACCTGGGCCGAGCTCATCGATGCGGAATTCTTCACGCTGATCGACTCTCCCGGAGTGCGGAGTATGTCTCTCTCCGATCTCACTCAGGAAGAACTCCTCCACTCATTTACCGATATCAATGAATGGTCGGCGAAGTGCCAGTTCTCATCAAACTGTAAGCACGAGCCTAATAGCAAGGGCTGCTTTTTCCAGAAGCTTGACCCTGCCAAACACGATGATTCTCTGATTCTCACGAGGCTCGATTCTTTCAAACGCATCCTCTCGGAAGTTGAGCTCATCCCCGACTGGCAAAAGAACTGATATCCCTGTAATTTTTACTCCGAACTCCCCTGAGATCAGCCTTTTGCCTGACAATCTGATCATGCGAAAAATTCTTCTCTGCCTTACTCTTACCCTCGCTTCTTTTGCGGCAAGTGCACAAACACTTGAGCCGTTCATCAATTTCCTCCGGTCGACTCCTGCGTTCGTAAATGGTGAAGTCCGCTTTGTTGCTGACTCTGTTCTTTATGAAGAAGGCTGGACGATTGTGAAAATCGTAAAAGCTCAGAACATCGAATTTTCATTCAGTGAGAACTGGCTGCAGGTTCGTCCGGGTAATGGTTTTTTTGTGAAGTACGCAGGTCTTCGCGTTTATATTGATTCTGTAACGTGGACACCAAAAGGTGTCGTCACTGAATCGCGTGTGCCGGTTGATATCACAGGACTCTCGCGCGGCTATG
Organism: Bdellovibrionota bacterium; assembly: GCA_040387275.1. GTDB lineage: Bacteria > Bdellovibrionota > Bacteriovoracia > Bacteriovoracales > Bacteriovoracaceae > Peredibacter. The sequence continues at coordinate 479,297 of JAZKDZ010000002.1, forward strand.
TAAGCTCACAAGTTGCCGGCATCATCGAAGAACTTTTCGGTGAGAAATTAAAAAGGGCCAACCGGATTCTCAGCAGTGTCCGTAACCAGCGCACGATCGGAAATGTTTTTGATAAGGCCGTGAGTATCGTTCACATTTTCACCAAAGGTGATGGTCCGGGTGTGGATCTTCCGGATTACCGCGGAGAGATCGGACTTAACTTTCTCCCGGCCAAGGCAAAAGCCTTTAACCTCTACGGACTTCGCGTTTCCATTAAAGAGCACGATCATTACCGCAGCGGATTTTCTTTTGCCGGTAACGGCGACGGAATTTATCCTAATAAGATCCAGTTCAAATCCCGCCTCGGTACTGACATCAATCAGGGAACTGAATGGCGAGCATTGAAACGTCTCATCATGAACGAAGTGACTCTTGATAAAAACGGAATTGATCTTCACATTGATCTCGGAGCTTCCCAAATCGTAACAGGTCTTTGCAGGACCTGTGAAAGTGCGGCCGCTTTCCCTGCTATTCGCATCCAGGTGGAGCAATATGTCCGGACTGCGATGATGGAACAGGTAAAAGCACTCTGGAGTTACTTACCGGGATTAAATGTTCCTGATTCTGTTCGCAGTGGATTCTTACGGAGAGAGAAATGTCGTGAGTCGAATTTGTCTTGTCTCGCGAAGGCCAAGGGTGGGAAGCCCGCCATCGCCGCCTGTACTCAAACCTTCAGAACTTGCATGAAATAAAATAAGAGAGAATCAGAAGATTCTCTCTTAATTTGGATTCTTTTAAACGAATATCAGACGAGGTTCAATTCCTTAAGGAAATTAGAACCGGCCGCCTCTATCCATTGAGTAATTGTATCCCGCTTCTTTCTCGTGCTTATCAACTGAAGAGATAGAACGCTGGTTGTGATAAGAAGCGCAGCTCACCATCAGTCCGAATACAAAAAATAAAGCTAATGTCCTTGCCATATTGGCCTCCAGGAATGGGTTTGACCTCGTACCCATCTCTTCGGATTTATCGACCAAATGCTGAGGAAAAAATTGCCCTTAAAATACTTTAATGAATCCGGGGACTTAAGTTTCTCTGTAATCTTTACCTGAGGCGCTCTTTTCTCGTCCGCTTGTAAATAAGAGGAGTAGATTTCTGGCCCATGGAACCACTTTATAGATTTGCCGTAATTTGTTCGTTAGCTTTCTTCCTCGTGAGATTCACGATTCTCTAAATCGCGACGTCTGACTTGGTCTTAGGCATGGGTTTTCTCTCGAGAGAAAGCCAAGGAAAAAACATCACGATCTTTCCTTCTTTCTGATCCATCTTCACTTTTCCACTGTCACAATCCTGAGGAACCGAAAAAGAATTCTGGAAATTTACATTCTCAGAAGTTCCCTTGATCGTCACCATTCCCCCATTCACATTGATGTCGAGTTTCTGATCTTTTGTCTGCGGAGTGATAAGGAGTGTTCTTCCCTTTTCATTTTCCTGCCATTCCGTTTCTACGTTCTGGCCCATGGTAAAAGAAAACGAACTCGTGGCCCCTGCTTCTTTCATCGTCTCTTCGAAAAGTTTTTCCATTTCACCGAAAAGGTTTTCATCGTGTCTTCCGTGCATGAGATTTTCGAGCATCTTCCGGTGAAGCTCTTCTCTCATCTCCATATGTTTTTTGATTCGTGCGAGATCAGCATCCCGTGTGTCGCGCTTTTGCCCGAACACTGTCAGTGATGAGAGGATCAGAAGAAGAATGACTGTGAGAACGACATACATCCGTTTCATATTCCTCATTCTGGTTATGATTCAGCGGGCGTCAAGGGCCACACTCTGGATATGAGAAAACATCTGATCAAGACCATCAAGAAAGAGCGCCGGTCCCGGCTGAAGAAAAATAGCAGGAGATAACTCCCAAATAAATTTATTTTGAACGGCGGGGACACTCTCGTAACCAGCCCGATTGGTTATTTTCTCTATCTTGACCGGTTTTCCGCACCAGCAGCCGAAAATAATATCAGGGGCCCTTTCAATAATCTCTTCATCAGTCACGGCCCTGTCTTTAGCGAGACTTCCGCTTTTTTCTGCGAAAATATTTTCCCCACCACAGATTTCGATGAGTTCTGAAACCCAGGTAATGCCGGATAAACGCGGATGATCCCACTCTTCAAAATAGACTTTGGGACGACGGGGAAGTTCTGCCGCTTTCTTCTTCATCCCTTCAATTTTATCACGGAAACTTTGTGTCAGTGCGGCAGCACGTGCCTCTTCTCCCACGAGTCTTCCTAACATCTCGATGTAGGAAAGGATTTCACTTAAAGTCCTCTGATTTGTCACAAAAACGTTCAGCCCTCGTCCTATGAGCTCACGGGCAATATCTTTCTGAATGTCAGAGAAGCCTATGACAAGAGTGGGACGCAATTTCATGATTTCATCAATGTCGGAACGCACGAATTGCGTCACTTTCGGAAGATGTGTCGCTTCGATTGGTCGCTCAACATACTCGGACACTCCGACGATAGAGCTCTCTTTGCCCAAGAGGTACAGAGTCTCGACTGATTCTTCGGTGAGGCATATAATTCTATCTGTAAATGACATAGCTCAATGATAAAGGATTCCCATGTTCAAGGCCATTCTCGTTCTTCTTTTTGCTGGTCTTAGTTTTGCCACACAAAGCTTTTCTGCAGAAGAACATGCCACGATCTCTTTGCAGCGCCATCAGAACCTTCTGGTAGTCACCATTAATCACGACCAGGGATGGCATACCTACTGGAAAAATCCCGGTGACTCGGGTCTTCCCTCAGAATTCATTTTAAATCCTGCTTCTTCAAAAGTTCATGAGTGGCCTGTTCCGACCCGCCATATGGAAGCAGGCGACATTCTCACTATCGGTTATGAAGGGAAACAGCATTTCTTCTTTGATGATATCAAGGGTGATGTTGATGCTCACATCAAGATGCTTATCTGTAAGGACATCTGTATTCCGGGTGAGGCCAAACTGAAACTCAAAGCGAGTGAAAAGTTTGTCTCTTCCCGCTCGGCTTCTATGTATCCAGCTGGGGAACTGAATGAGGCATTTGAAAAACTTCCGAAGGCTGCATCAAAACCTGCGGGATTTGAATTCTATCTCACGCGTGTGAAAGATCAGAATGCTCTTACTCTTCACTACTCACTCAAAGGGGCGAAGTCCGCCAAGCTTCCGCGGGAACTCAATTTCCTCACAGCCTTTCCTCAACCTCCTTTTGGATTTAAGCGCGAAACGATTTATCACAAAGGTGACACTCTCTACGGAAAACTCGATATCGAATGGGATGGAGAATATCAGGATCCACCTGTGGCCCTTCCGGCGAACGGAAGTTTTGCTAAGACTTATGAACTGAAATTTCTCGTCAATGCACCTGCTTCAAATGGCGTGGGTGTTATCACTCTTCCCATCAAGGATTTCTCGGCTGCGACAGCGGCCCTCGATGATTTTTATAAATCTCTCGGTGGTGAGCAGAAGTTTGCTGCTCTCGAAGCCCCGAAAATGGAAGGAAGTATTTTTCAGTATCTCCTTCTGGCCTTTCTCGGAGGATTAATCCTTAACCTCATGCCGTGTGTCCTTCCGGTGATCTCTCTTAAACTTTTCGGACTCATTAAAAACCGTGATACGTCACGCTCGCGCCTACTCGCGCACAATCTCACTTACACTGCCGGTGTGATCGCCACGTTTATGGCGCTCGCTGGAATCGTGGCGACCATCAAAGCAACTGGTGAAGAAATCGGATGGGGCTTTCAGCTTCAATCCCCTGCTTTCATCCTTGTCATGATGCTCATTCTTTTTGTTCTCTCGCTCAATCTCTTCGGACTTTTTGAATTTGCCACACCCGGCGGATCAAAACTCGGAAACGCTCAGACAGAAGACGGTTTTGCCGGAGATTTTTTCAGCGGAGTTCTCACGACGATTCTCGCAACTCCCTGTTCAGCTCCCTTTCTGGGAACGGCCCTCACTTTTGCCTTTACCGAAAGTCCTGTCACGATCTTCCTGATGTTTTTCGCTATCGGTCTCGGGCTCGCGTTTCCTTTTATTCTCACTGCTGTTTTCCCTGCGAGTCTCAAGCTTTTTCCCCGCCCCGGTATGTGGATGGAGAAGTTAAAATATTTCCTTGGCCTCACACTCATCATTACGACGATCTGGCTTTATGATGTTTTCGTTTCTCTCGTGAATTTCGACGTCATCAGCTGGAGATTGAATCTTCTTTTTGCACTCTGGTTTTTTGCTTTCTTCTTTGCGAAGAAAATCTCCAATAAAATTGTTCTTCAGGGTATCACTTTTGCCCTTCCACTCGTTCTCACGGTCATGGCCGTTCAGAATCTTGAAATGCGCCCGACCACTCAGGCGATGGTGAAATCGGAAAGTAACTGGATCCCGTGGACGGAAGAAAAAATGAAGGCCGAAACAAAACCAGTCTTTGTCGATTTCACGGCAGAATGGTGTCTGACTTGCAAAGTGAATAAAAAACTCGTTCTTGAGACTTCAGGTTTTGAAGAATTGAAAGCGAAGTACGGACTGGTTACGATGAGGGCCGACTGGACCCGCCGGGATGACAACATCACTGAATTTCTCCGGATGAATGGTGCCGTTGGTGTCCCTTTCTATCTGATGATGAAAGATGGTAAGGCGATCCAGCTCGGTGAAACCATCAGTCTTTCAAAAATTGAGAAACACTTACTTTAAATGAAGAAGCTTCACCTCTTTCTCATGTTCTCGCTTACTCTTATCGCCATTGTCGGTGCGATCTTCGGTCCCCGCCTGATGAGAAAGTTCTCTGCTACTGAAAAGAAAGACCACCCCGGTTTCATCGTCAGCGTAGAGAATCCAGGTGGAAAAGAAACGATCATCGATGCGACGGATTTTCCTGATCGCAGAAAATTTGTTTTCATAAAAAACGGTCAGGAAGTGGCGACAAGAAAAGAAGCGGATACCATTATTCCCATTACGAGGATTGATGTTTTCAAAGGTCCGGATAATTCTGTCCTGGAAATTCATGAACAAGGCCCTGAAGGTCAGTCACTTCGCAGGACTTATTCCCGGTGATTTTTTTAAATCAGTAGATGTAGCGAAGGCCGGTGGAAAGACCAATCACTTTTGTGCCGATCATCTGTTCCACCTGTCCAAAAGCATTTAATCCAAACGGCAGATCAAGTTGAAGTCCTCCGAATCCCCGGAAGGTCATCGTTTTCACAGTGGATCGTGAATCGAAATTGGCCCTGGCCTCCAGTTGAGGAAGAACTGTTTCCCCGACACAAATCCCACTGGTACAGGCAAGTGTCGCCACATCTCCTTCAATTTTTCCTTTACCCACAGATGAACCGAAATTCAGATCCGCCCCTGCGCCTCCATAGAGACTAAAGATGTTCAGGAAAAGAAAGCTACTTGAGAGTTCAATCGGCAGTGAATGAGTTGTTGTTTTGACCTGATAAACAGGGTTACCGGTAATTCTTCCTTCCAGAATCCCTTGTCCGCCGGTATCGAGCTCCAGAGGTTCATCCAGTGTGGTTGTGAGATCAACTCTGTTTTTTGTGTACTCATAGCCACCACTCAGTTTCAATCCGCCCCAGCCAAAAAAGTCAGATCCTTTTTTCTCAATCAAGTCATATCTCAGGTGGAGTCCGAAATGAGATCCTTTGATGTCACCGGCAATATCCACATCTTTTCCGGGAAAGGATTGGTTGTGCTTAATAACTCCGAAACTCACATAGCCTAAAAGTTTTTCATTCATCCGGTAACCAAAGGTGAGGGCCGAGGAAGCCGCTGCTCCACTGATCTCATCTTTTATTCCTTCATTTTTTTCTGCATCCCACGCAGCCCCTAATCCCAGCGAGAGACTGTATCTCTTCGGATCATTCACATAATCTGTGCCAAGCCCCTTTGAGGCGAGAACGCTTGAATTGGCCGTGCCGTAATTGATCCGGGAAGGATCTAATATGGGTTGTTCGAGATTGAGATCATCCTCTTCACCAGCAACATAAAAATCAAGAACATCTTTCAGCGGAGGAAACGATGTGAGCCACCCATAGTCGCGGACATTCAGTTCAATGGGTCTTGCTGACACTTTCGGAGAAAAGAAAATCGGGAGAAGAAGAAACAAAAATTTCATCGGATATCATTTCCCGAGACCTGGGTGAGTTCAGCACAGGCTATCGGCAAAGTTTCCTGAGGAATTCTGCCATCAGGGGAGGCGACTGTTGGTGGTAATTCATCATCCGGATCAGTTCCCAGAACCATGATAACTCTGTTACTGAAATCAATGCCCGATTCAGCTCCGAGAGAATTGACGAGGTTTGTTCTTTCCGTGTCTTCCTGATAACCAAACGCATTCAGGAAACCACCTGTGGGATAACGTCCGTTATCCTGCAAAAGATTATCGAGATCGGAATCAAGCGGAATGTAGACAGCTCCCGATACAGCATTCGCTTCCGCTGCACTGATAAAACCATCCGCATCCTTGTCATCCGTTGAAGAGGGACAAGATTTTCCTGTACGCACTTCAAGACGATGGGCAGATGAATGAACTCGTCTCGCCCCGATACTCACCTCGAAGGATTCATCTTCGAGTCTCAGCACCACTTGCCCTTCCACGTCATTTTCGACCAGAGAGTTGATGGGTTTTAAATCACCGCGATATATTTTCTGAATAAGTTCCGGTTCAGGAACTTCCTCTTCCTGGCGATCAAACTCATCGCTGTTTCCACTATCGCCGCCACACGCGATGATTCCTAACAAAAGCAGATAACTAAGTTTATTTCTCCACATATGAGTTCCTCCAGGAGTGCTCTTTATTTAGCAAACCTGGTGCCGCTCTCAGACGTAAAGCGTCTTAGTAAGGAGAAAACCATGGGGAGAATCGCCTGCCCAGAACTCCTTCATCATCACTTTCAACGTTATTTTCTTCTTCAAAGTAAAAGCAGCAATCATTTTATGGCCGGGGAAGGAACCGTAATCATCCAGTACCGAATACTTTTTGTTCTCATGCTTCTGCTTATTAAAACAAACATACTCAACGGCATTCTTGATTTCTCTTAGACTCTTTAAGACATGGAGATGATATCTCTCCAGCTGAATGTTGCCTTTCTTCAACCCTCTGACCATTGTCACTGCAAGAGAGCGCATGCCTGCCGTAAGAATTTGATTGGAACTCGCCTCCACAATCAGGTGAATATGATTTGATTGAAGAGAAAAATGAATGATCCTCAAACCTTTCTTCCTGGCATTGAGAATCGCCCTTTTCAAGAGGTTCAGCGACTCCTTATTTCTGATATAGGCTTTGTACTTAAAATTGATATGAAGTGGAGTTCGGGTATTTACCCTTTCGCGCTTGCGATGGGCCACTCCGGCAGAATGAAGCCTTTTTCTTCCGCTCCCTTCACGGCGACCGCCATGCTTTCCTTTATCCAGATTGAATTTGATTTGTTTCATTCCTCATCTATATATGAGTCGTTCAAACGAATCGAATGAATAAGATGAGCGAGAATCGCCTTTTTCAAATCTGAATGAAATTACTTTCTAAAATTTCCCCATGAGAATTCCCAGTCGACGATAAAACCAGATGTTCATGATGGTGGTAAGAATCAGGAAATAAGGAAATGACTTGGTCATGATGTTCATTTCGAGCATCACCTCAAAAGGAATGGCGAGGAGAATGGTATAAGTCAGCATCCGGATCATGAGAGGAAAGGAAAGGCAGATGAAGCGCTCAATGAATTTATCAGCGGGAGTATATTTCTTGAAGGCAAAAATGGTTCCCAGAGCGAGGGCAACAACCATGAGAATGTATTCGATATGATCGAAAATCTGAAGTGGATCTTTATTCACATCCACTGACCACATAGCGAAGACGATAAAGGAATAAGTCAGGACATAGTAGAGGGCCATGTCCTTTTCGGTGACTGCTCCGGCCTTCAAATCTGTTTGCAGAGATTCAGCTTTCCAGAAGTACATACTTACGCTTCGTCATCAAAACGCGGGGGAAGCTTCATCAGTTCCGCCAGAACTTCTTTGGGATCAAGACCATCATAGAGAACATGATAGAGACCAGAAAAGATTCTTGCGCGGATATTGTATTTCTGGGCCAGAAGATAAGCGGCCTTGGCCGTTTTGTAACCTTCTACAACAGACTTGGAGTTAGCGATAATTTCTTCGGCCTTGCGACCCTTCGCAAGCTCCATACCGAATGATTTATTCCGCGAGAGCTCACCCGTTGTTGTGAGAATGAGATCTCCCATGCCTGACGGGCCATAGAAAGTTTCCGGGCGCGCGCCGAACTTGACGCCGAAGCGGAGCATTTCGGTAATGCCTCTGGTAATCAGGGCCGCACGAGTGTTGTGGTTATATCCCAACCCTTCCATAATTCCGCCGGCGATTGCGATAACGTTTTTTAAAGCTCCACCGAGAAGAACTCCCTTGATATCGAGAGTGGGAAACGGTTTGAAGAAATCCGTCGACATCATATGGCAGACTTTCAGGAGATTCTCGCGGTCAGAACCGGCAATCGTCACCATCGTGATCTGCTTATCCACGATTTCTTTGGCGAACGACGGACCTGAGAGATAAATAATCTGGTTTCTATATTTGTCAAAATGCGAATTGAAAAGTTCATCGGGAAGTTTGAGAGTCTCGTGATCAATCCCCTTGGCAAGACTCACGAGTGGAGTGCCTTTTTCAAAGAGAGTCGTGAGTTCATTTTTGTTTTGCGTGCAGAAGACATCGATCGCTGACATCGGAAGTCCGGAAACAACAAGTTCAACTTCAGAAAGATTCACTTCGTCCCAGCTCATCACGGCCTTGATGGTCGGAGGAAGTTTCTGGCCCGGAAGATAAGTTTTGTTTTCGCCGGCATTGATCTCGTCAAAATTTTCTTTGGAACGCACCTTCACGATAACTTTTTCAAAGTTCTGGGTGAGAACAAAAGCGATGGAAGTACCGAACGCTCCACCTGCGAGAACTAATGCCGTTTTATATTTCATGTATTGGTATCGTTAAAGGGAGATCAGACCTTTAATGCCCGTCATCGATTTGTAGACTTCGATCACTTCATCCGTGGATTTCATCAATTTCCGCGCAGAAATCGAGATATAGTTGCCTTTTCCGGACGGCTTTTCGGTGATGGTGAACTTATGAGAATCGAGATGGACCAGGATCCGGTCCTTATCTTCCATTTTTACGATGAATTTGAACTCGTAAAAGTCGGGCCACTGATAAGATTCGTCGAGTAAACTTCTGAATTTTTCGTCTGACATGATAATTCCTCGTGGAAGATTATAGCCTAAGTCTGTGAATTTGAGGCCCTCTTTCAGGATAACGGAGGCTTGAAGAAGGAGTCTATCGTTAAATTTTCCTGTGGGAATGACCGAATAATAGGCATCACGACAAACAGTCTGATTTACACATGGAGTGTGTATGCAAACGGTATGGATGCTTATTTTACTAGTGACGGGTATTTCCGCTCACGCGCAATCTTTCCAGCACATCAAGTTCACTAAATCTTACGAACAATATCTCAATCAGCCTCAGATGAAAACTTTGAGTTCATTCTCAAAAAGTAATCTCGCTGCACCTGATCCTTTCAAAGAAGTGATTCGTGGTGCTGTGTTCGGAAAACAAAGTGCTCCACTGGTGCAGAAAGGTTTATCCCCTTTCCCACCGGCCGATGGTGAAGAGTCACTTCTCTATGAACAGATTCGCCGCGAGCTTGAAGCGTCTCACCAGAATATCGGGATTGAAGAAGTCACACAACTTGATCGCATCAATCGTCAGTTCAATCTCGGGACATCGACATTTGCCGGATTCAGCTGGCAGAAGCCAGTGGGAACTGTCCAGATTTATGCCGACCGCCAGGTGACTCCGAATGCTTTCAGCGAAGATGAAAATGATGTGTGGCTGGTATCCGATACCTTCACCATCGAAATTGAAGCGACAACTTTTCTTGAAAAATTAAAAGAGGCCGGAGTTGTTGACGCCGGAACTGATATCGGAGCATTCGCCGGTCTCACCTTCAAACGTGTTTATCGATATGATCAATATGCAAAAAATTATAACGAAGGCCTGATGGTCGATTTCTCAAAACTCTTCCTTCCCTTCCTGGTCTTCAATGCCCAGGGTGTAGATAAGATGGGTGATAAAGAAGTGATCAAGCGCCAGGATCTCTGGACCGCGAAGGCCGGAGGACTCATTACGACTCCTCCTTTCTACGGACTCTCATTCTCAGCGGGTGTTCTCGCTGAACATGCCTTTGAAGCAGAAACCAGCATGCAGGCCTTTAAGAATACCGATCCTTCGGCCCAGGCCCTCGTGATGAACGTGTGGAGTAAGTCATCGACAATTGTTGGTGCCACCACAACTCTTCAGCTCGACTTTTTCCGCCTGCTTCAGATTACCCTTCTGCGCTTTGACCTGAACTATGAATATGCCAAAGGAAAGAACTACGTTCTTTCGATGAATAAAAATGACATTACTCATGTCCGTGCCAACCCTGATGAATTGGGCGAATGGAAAGGAATCCTCCGCGGAAGACGCGAAGTGAAGCATCTTGAGCCATTTATTGTCCGTCTTGATGAAGTGACAACTGAAGCAATTGAAACTCACGGTTCTGTTTTCCTGTGGGGAAAAATCTCAAAAAACAAAACTGAGCAAAAACGCATTATCAAAGACGCGAAAGTTTACACCTTTTACAAGAACTACGCTTCTAACGTCAGATATGTTCAGAACCTGCTCTCGCGCTTTCTTTCTGCCATCATTTACAAGCTTCTGAAGCTTCCGATGGGAACCAAGAATGTCGCGATCTACTCTAAAAATGTCATTCTTCAATATGAGGATTCCCATCCTCAATCAACGAACCAGGATATTATCCGGGTGAAAAACGAAGAGAAGTTTTCCTTCTCAATCGTCCAGAGTTACGAGGCTCATGGAATCACGAAATCTTCTGAGAAAAAGTACAAAGCAGATGTCCTCTGGTTTGTGGATGAATTCACGACTCTTCCGAAAGAATGGCTGACCCGTATCAAAAACGGTGAAGTCAAAGGTCCGGTACGTGTTGAATCCGATGTTAAAGTTGAGAAGGCCGGATTTCTTTACTTCGTTGCCCTTCCCGCAAACAATGTCTTTGGAAGTATCGTGGGTGTTTGTAAATCGAAGAAACTGAAAGTGTGGACCGATGAAGTGTCCCGCGCAAAACTCCTCAAAGAATCACCTTCTGCGGAAGAAGAAAAATGCGTGAAGAAAGTGGGACTCAATTATCTCGCTTTCCGGGAAGACTACGCTGCAAACTTTAAAGCACCATCTCTTCGTAAGTTTAAAGACTTCCTGACCCAGTATTATAAAACGACTGAAAACATCACTGCTCTTAATAACCTCTTTGGTCTTGAGAACACATTCATTTCCGGCCGTCTCTCAGGGAAATTCTCCGATGGAGTCATCCGCTCTATCCCATTTGCCAATGGACAATTCCGTGGGAATGGGGTTATTGATAACTTCCTGAGGATTAGTAATGGCCGTACTCCAGCGAGCATTACAAGCAACGAACCTTGAAAAAAGTTGACCTACCAGAGGCCCTGCGACTTCTCCGATCGGGAGAAGTCGTCGCGATACCCACTGAAACCGTTTATGGTCTCGGAGGATGGATCTTTTCCGAAGAAGGTCTGGGAAAAATATTTTCCACCAAAGAGCGACCTTTCTTTGATCCCCTGATTGTTCATATTCCGGATACTGAGGCGGCCAGAAAGCTTTCTTCGGACTGGACAGAGATCCACGAAGCTCTCGCCCGTGCCTGCTGGCCTGGACCTCTCACTTTGATTGCGGAAAAAAAGCCGGAGATCAATTCTCTCATTACTTCAGGATTAACTTCTGTGGGCCTTCGTTGTCCGGATCATCCTGTAGCACTTGAACTTCTCCGGCAAATTGAAGGCGGAGTAGCAGCTCCCAGTGCCAATAAATTCGGAAAGACGTCACCTACTTCTGCTCAACATGTGGCCGAAGAATTTGGAGACTCAGTTGCGATTCTTGATGGTGGCCCTTCGCGTGTGGGAATTGAATCCACTGTCGCTGGGGTGATCGGAAATACAGTTGAGATTTATCGTCCGGGCTTTTATACGGCGGCCATGCTGAAAGAAATTCTTTTGAAAGCGGGAATTAAAGCTGAGGTCTGCTACTCACAAAGTCCGGTTGCTCCGGGACAACTCAAGCATCACTACATGCCAAAAATTCCTCTCGTGATTGTTTCTCCTCAATTTCAGTGGGAGAAAGACCAGGAGAAGATTGAAAAACTTCTTAAAACGAAATTTTCAAAACCCGTCATCTGGGATCAACCGGAAAAATCCGAAATCGCGAGCCGCGAGCTCTATGAATCCATGAGAAAATTTGATTCTTCAGGATATGATGTGATCATTACGAAAAGATTACCCTCTCATGCTTCCGAAGACTGGATGGGAATCTGGAATCGCCTGGAAAAAGCAAAGACCCTATCCCTCGAGTGAAGAGGCCCCAAGAATAGCAGCGTCGTTTTCCGGAAGCCCGGACGGAAGAATTCTGACTGTTCCCCGGAAAATATTATGCAGATTCAGGGCAAAGTATTTCTCCAGCGGATTGATGAGAAGTTCTTTTGCCTGCGCGAGTCCCCCAAAAAGAAAAATGGCTTCGGGACTAGTGATCGCAACAGTATTGGCCAGTGTGACCGCAAAAATTTTAGCCGTCTCATCAAATGCCTGAATGGCCTTCGTATCACCCCTGCCCGCAGCTTCCGCAACTTCTTTTGAAGTAGTCAGTTCTCCTCCGAGCTCCTGGAATGTTTTGACTATCCCGGTAGCAGAGACATAAGTCTCAAGACAACCACGTCTGCCGCAGCCGCAAAGTCTCCCCTCAGGAATTGCTGTGACCTGACCAAGTTCTCCGGCAAAACCCGAATGTCCGGTCATCAATTTTCCGTCGACTACATAACCGCTTCCGAGGCCCGTTCCGAGCGTGACAGAAATAAAATTCTTCATGCCCCGGGCACTCCCGTATTTTAATTCGCCTAAAGCGGCCGCATTGGCATCGTTAGTCAGAGTAACAGGAATCCCCATTGCCTCCTGAAGAAGGTTTGCCATGGGAACAATACCCTTCCACTTAAGATTAGGAGCAAGCTCAATTGTCCCCCGTAGTGGATTTCCATTCGGAGCACCTACGCCCATCGCCTCGACACCGGAAAGATCGCCAAGAGCAATTTTAAGCCGCTCAATGAAGTCCTGAGGATCGTCGTTGAGACAAGTCGGGAGATTCCCACGACGGAGAATAACACCATTTTCCACGATGCCGAACTTCGAGGAAGTTCCTCCGATATCAAGGCCGATTACTTTTTTCATAGGGCTGTTCTATCAGACCTGCGGGAGTTAGAATACGTCATGATCAAGATCATCCCCTTTTTTTCACAGCGTCCATGGGCCGGAAAACGCATGCAGCAATTATTCCCCGCCGCACCTGCCGGCACCGGAGAAACCTGGATCCTTTCGACGTTGGATAATTGCCAGTCTTTCTCTGAGGGAAAATCTCTTTCAGAAGTTCTGGGAAAGAAACTCTCCTTTATTGTGAAAGTCATTGATACCTCGGCTTCCCTCTCTGTTCAGGTTCATCCGAATGATGAGTGGGCAAATAAACTTGAAAACTCGAAAGGCAAAAGCGAATGCTGGCTCATCCTCTCTGCCGAAAAAGGGGCCGGAGTTTATCTCGGCCTGAAATCCGGGGTTGAGCGGGAAACTTTCGAAGCGGCCATCAGAAATGCAGAAGATGTCTCACGTCTCATGAACTTTCATGCTGTAGAGAAAAACGATTTCATCTCAGTTCCCGCCGGAACAATTCACGCTATTGGCGCAAACGTCACACTCATCGAAGTCCAACAGGCCTCGGGAATTACTTACCGTCTCTGGGACTGGAACCGGACGGGAAGAGAACTGCATGTTGATAAAGGAATGATGGTTGCGGATTTTGAAAGCCGTCCTGAAATCAAGAAAGCAAAAGATGGAATTCTACTTACGCATCCGGATTTTGAAGTCCGGATGAATGATTCAGAGACTGACGGCTGGTCGATTTCACTGGAAGATTTTACTCTCGGCGAAAAGAAGAATCCTTATCTCTTTGTCCGGTAGTCGATAACGATTCCGTTAACGAGAGTCTTTTTTCCTTCGTAACTTTTTTTCCCATTAACCGGCAAAGTGACGAGAACCAGAGAAGAAAGTGCCGGGATCATAATCCGATTTCCGGAGAGGAAACTTCCGGAAACTAAATCGTAGTAGTTGCCATTTTTGAGGGCGACGGCCTTCGGCACTTTCCAGGGATTGTAGTAAAGCGATGTGGGATAGGCTTCATCCCGGAAGAAATCTGTTTTCAAAAGATCGAGTTCAAGAATTCCCTCAACATTGGTCTTCTTCACAGTTCCACCGAAAATTCCCACATGGGCACTTCCGTAGACACTGAACTGAGTCACGTCAGGATTACCCTCAATCCACTTCGGTCCATCACCCTGGGCCACTGGTGAAGGAAGATGTGAATACTCTTCGTGCGTGGAAAGTTTCGCAATTCCTTCGTAAGCAATAACACCTTTTGTGATCTTCTTCATTTCCGGAAGAGTCTGATGAGCGTTTGGCATGTGCTGAGGATAGAAGAGCTTGGCAGCATTCGCAGCGTGGAGCATCCATTTTCCAATCGCACTTGCAAATCGCTGATCGTAACGGACGAGAGGCAAAAGAGGCCATGCCATATCAAAAGTGTTCATGAGAAAACCGTAGCCACCGTGGTCCACTGTGCTTCCGACAATTCCCGACACGTCTAACTTATTCCATTTACCGACAACAACTCCCCAGCCTTCGCGGCAAACTGCTGTTCCATCGAAGGTCCAGTTAAGCAATTTCTCCACATCGTAATCAGAATCATGAAGAGCGTTGAACTTCGCCGCCATGAGGGCACCGAAAGGCATGAGAACTTCGTAGCTGGGATTTATTTTATTATTTTCGAGAGCAGAGAGAGCGGACTTAGCTCCCGCGAGATATTTAATGTCGCCGAATTTTTTAAATGCAGAATAAAGCACCCACGAGTGTCCGGCAGCTGCATCCGGCTGGGCACAGATCCAGTTCTGGACCGGAATCATGAGTTCGTAGTCAAAATAAGAGTACTGATAATTTCCTTTGAGGATTTTATCGGCTTCATAGAATTTATCGGCCACACTTCGCGCCATCTCTTCAAAGCCAGGTGTCTCGGGATAATGGGCATAGATTCCGTAGAAAAGAAGATTCGGGTAAACATCATACCACCAGTCGCGGCCGTATCCCCCGCCCTGAGCACCTGCCAATGGTGATGTATTATTCTGAAAGATATTCCAGTGAGTCGTCCGGTTGAAATAATTCCGGAGCATCGAAACGTAATCGTATTCCTGCTTACTCTTATCGATCCCGATGAGAGTCGCTCCCAGCACTGCACCCATATTCGCCAGTGCTTCGTGGAAACTTCCTGAAACACGGACAGGTCCCTGGCGAATGTCGCCGATCGTTGTGTAAATGCCGAGTGCCTGTTCGTCAAAGTTCGCATGATTTTCATCGAGCCACACGAGAGGCCAATAGCGCCCTCTGGCCTTGAAATCAAAAACCTTCTGATCGAAGTTTTCTCCCATCAATTTGAAGTCGATAATTTTCAGTGGCTCCGGGACGGGGGCCATACGGTCAACCGTCGGAAGATGAATTTCCTGAGCGTACAGAGGAAGAATAAGGAAAAGGAATAAAAACTTAAGCATACTGAGATACCTTCCGGATGACATCTTTAGCAATCCAGATGGATGACAGCTGGATGATCGCCACAATCAAAACTGCGTAACGAAGAGCGATGTCCGTCGATACTCCGTAGGCAAGAAGAAGAAAAGTACCCGCCCCGAACAGACGACCAACATAGAGTCCTGCTTCGTGATTCAAGATGTACGCGTATTCAGATTTTTTTTCTTTCTCCACGAGTCGATTGATCACGGCATACTGAATTGGAAAATACGCGAGGTCCATAAGAGGTCTCGCAAGAAGTAAAAACAGCATGAAGAGGACAACACCAACAGAGTTAAAAAGAACGCCGTTAGAGAGAGCCGCCAGAGCAAAAAGAACGAGTCCTGTTGTGAGTATGTGGATCCGATGCTCGGGTTTTGAAAATCTTCCGATAAAATACATCGCCAGTGCTGCAATGATGGCCCCCACAGACTGGGCCGTTCCGAGTGCGCCTTCGTCTCCTAGGAGTTTCATCACGAGCATCGCCGGAGCAGTGACTAAA
Organism: Bdellovibrionota bacterium; assembly: GCA_040387275.1. Lineage (GTDB taxonomy): Bacteria > Bdellovibrionota > Bacteriovoracia > Bacteriovoracales > Bacteriovoracaceae > Peredibacter. The sequence continues at coordinate 495,579 of JAZKDZ010000002.1, forward strand.
AATCCCTGAACCATTCCTTTGAGAGAGGCGAGAACAAGGAATTTTTTCCAGAGAGGATCAAAGCGGAAGAAAAGAAAAGGTCTGTCCTCCGGGCCCATGAAATTACCCTGGAAGCAAACGATTGAGGCACCGATAGCGATCAAAAAGACGATGCCTGTAACGACCTGATAACCAAAGTTTCCACTTCCTGCAACGAACCAGCCAATGGCAAACGGAACAACGACCGCAATAACGGTGTAGAGAAATGTTTCAAGTCCGTAGTAATAATTCCGGTTTTCGTCTGTCGTGTTTGAGAGCGAAAGAAAATCTCTGTTGGCCCAATAAAAGCCGAATGAAAGTCCCATCGTCAGGCCAGCGACTCCGATTCCAAACAGAGAAAGAGTTTCGAGCGACATCATGATCGCCATCGAAACTCCGGAAAGAAGCATACCTGCGGAATAAAGATGCTTCACCGGAAAATGCCGGAGGAGATAACCGTTCACTAGGAAAGTAAGAGGAATTCCGGTGTAGATAGTGAGCTGATAGATAATCACTTTCGAAGGATCCTGAGAGCTTCGCATGATATAAGCGGCAACAAAGATATCGATCACCGGAAGAACAAATCCGTAGACGAAATTCGTGAGAACAAGAATCCGGAAGTTGTGTGACTGTTTTGAGAAATGAGAAATTTCCGAGCGAAACTTGGTGATCATCTAGACTCCCAGATCTTTTAATATTTCATTGATTGAAAGTGTCGCCGCACAGACGACTTCATCCGAAGCGCCATAATAGAGAGTGATGTTGTCCCCGTCGACGACGTGACCATTGGTGAAAACAACATTTCCAAAGAAACCCGTTTTTTCATAATCCATGAGAGGTCGCATGAGAGGAGCATCTGATCGCGCGAGAACAATCGACGGATCATTCAAATCGAGAAGGAGTGCACCCAGGCAGTATTCGTGTTTTTCGTTGGCACCGTGATAAATCTCGAGCCATCCTTTTTCCGTGCGAATGGGAGCTGCTCCGGCACCGACACGTTTCGAGTCCCACGAGTCTTTACGGACTTTCGCGATACACTTGTGGTTTCCCCAGTGAATTCCATCGGGAGAGGAGGCTATCCAGATGTAATTTCCGCCGAGATCGACGGAGCTTGGACGGTGAAGTGCAAAATATTTTCCGTCAATTTTCTCGGTGAAAATGGCACAGTCTTTATTGTGAGGAGGAAGGATCAGTCCATGTGAAGTGAAGTTTTCCCAATCGATGGTCGTTTTCATTCCCACTCCTACCCCGCTTTCTGAGACCGCAGTGTAGGTTAGATAAAAGGTTTCATCGATTTGACTTACCCGACAGTCTTCGATGCCGAAGGTCTCGAGTTCTCCGATTCCGGAAAGTATCTTCTTTGTATCAGTGAAATGAATCCCATCGGTACTTGAAAGTAATCTCAGATGAGAAAGAGTCGTCAGGTAGTCTGCACCTTGATAGTTAATCACGCGTGCATCGGTGGCGATCAGTTCAGGATCATTTTTAGGAATTTCTTTGATGATGATATTTCCATCGGCGGTGAGTATGGGAAAGGAAATGATCCCTTCTTTTTGCATGGGCCTTTCGGCCACGCGAACGATGAGCCAGGTTTTCCCGGCAAACCGGAACACTCCCGGATTGAGTAAGCACTCAATCGTGAGGCCTTCACGTGAAGGTGAAAGATCCGCAGGACGCAGTAATGGATTCTGAATAAAGCGTTTGGCCTTATCATTCATGGGACACCTCGAAAATGGATGCCCCAAGAAACCCCAAAAACGATGCTTTGTTAAGGTACTAAGTGATAATTACAACATTAAGATTCAGGTACTTAGCTTCTGATAATATCAAAACCAATCGGTTTAAAGCGATAGTTGTTGGACTGAAGTGCTGAGCAAGCAGTTAGCCCAACCAATAAATCTTCCAGAGCTTCGAATTCAATGAAGTCTCCTGCCTTGGATGAGGGCGGGAGAACTTTGACAATTCCATCAGGCGAAATCGGCACATTCATAAAGCAGTTGAAGGTCGCTGGAAAAGCATCAATGTCGACATCCAAATTCCGGAAAGCTTCCCGTAAATTTCCTTCGCATCCGCGATGGGGATTTTTATCGCCGTAAATAATTCTGAAAGTATCCGCTGAACAGGGAGTCAGGAGAAAATCATGAGTCGCCACTGTGTTCTTCACAATTTTCACCATGGGAAGACTTCGACTCGAGTAGAGAATATCTCCCTCTTTAAAATTAATGCGCGAAAGATAATCAATCGTTCTTCCCGAAGAAAGATATTCTTTGTGATCTTTTGCCACGACACAAAAAAAATCGGAAACCTGCTCCCCTTCAATATCAGTAACCCGAAGCTTCGAGCCTTTCGTAAGGAGAAAACCGGTTCCTGTTCGCGGTGGGATAATTTGCATAGAATTCCTCGATAAAATGATCAGGAGCTTGATATTTTTTTCCGGTGTATTGGAATATCTCAGAAGACACTCCAAAATCATGCAGCATCGGATTGGCCTTTCCCTGAAGTTTCAAATCCCGTACGCGGATAGTGTCACGTACTTTGGTGAAAATATTTTTTCTCCTCAGATCTTCAAACTGCTGATGTGGGTTGAAAACAATCGCAGGAAATTTTGTCCGCCGAGAAAGGCGCGGACTATCCGGATGAAGCATGAGGATGAAAAATCCTTCGGAATGAAGACTGTAACTGAAGCGTGGCGAATAAGGATCTGAATCGACTCTGTAATCAGAGGGAGAATGATCAAGCGATTTTAATTCAAGTAGAAATTTCCAGAACACTTCTTCAAATTCTCCGAATGACATTGCAGGAAATCCCAGAATAAAAGAATGAAGTTTTTCTGAACTTCTATAAGAAAAAACAAAATCTCCCATGAGATCTAAAATCGATTCCGGGGAATGATGTCTTACATGATGAAAATCGAGCACTCCGTTTTTGAGAACTGACTTTGCCATAATGCACGGAAAGGAATTTTTTGAGAGATGCTCGCGCAACTGATCTTCCATGTCGTTCGAATATGCATAAGAGGGGCCATAGAAATCCCGATACCTGATTTACTCAGGCGGATTACAGGAGTTTCTGCCCACTCCTGTAATATGAAGAATTCCTATAAAATACCAGAGATGAGAATTCTCCTGCTTACTTTATGTTTATCTTTCCTGCCACTTGCGCGGGCGGAAGTGAATATTGAGAAACATGATCTTCAGGTCGAATACGGACTCGCCTATCACACTCTTCGTGGTCGTCAGGAAGAAAACGAAACCAAAGGCCGCCTCACATCAGCTCAGTATCCTTACTGGCTGGCCGCATACACTATCCGCCTCACGCAAAATTCCGCTTTCAGACTTTTTGGTGGAGTGCAATTCGTTCAATTTGATGAGCCGGCATTCGGAACAACTCTCAGTGAAAAACAAGCACTCGTTCAATACGGTGGTGAGTTCGTCAGAAAACTCGGGCCAATTATGAAGCTTGGGATTTTTGGAATGAAGCAGGATCATCCACTTTACGTCACAACAAATCCTGATGAGTATGAAGTGATCCGCGCGAGTTTTGCTCAATTAGGAACGCACATTTCATTCAGCCAGAGACGTCGTATCGGATTTCTTTGGGGAATCGGAGTGAAGGGTTATGCTCTCTTCCCTACCAAAGGTGGAGACTTTCTCACTGAAATGGGTGGCGGAGGAGAAGGTTACTTACGACTGGGATGGGTCGGACCTCTCGGAACTATCTATCACTTGAAAGGCTTCTATCAGGTCTCCACGGCACCTAATGCCGACGTCACTTTCACTCACGAAATTCTAGGGTATTCCCTCAACGTTCAGTACTCATTCTAAGCCTTTGCCTTCTTAAGTTGGCACTTTTCGTATGAACTCCGGACATAAAGCTAATTCATCGAAATCACCTCACCCAATATGAAGAATCAACCGATGAGATTTACTCAGGGATTTAAAGGTTATGGGGGCAAATCTTTCAGCGTAAAGATTTTCTTCAAAGAGGCTTAAACTTTGAGAAGCCATTAAGGCAGGAGAATAATCGAAGTGCTTAAAATCGTGAACATCATCATACTGATGGCGCTCGCAATATTCGCAGGATGTAACAATCCCAGCGGAGGCTCTTCCATTGCCCCTAACCACACTCCAGGTCTTCAACCTCCAGGTCCATTTGCATTCACTGCCGTTCAGGCCGCTAACGGAAACGTCAATCTTCGCTGGAGCAGTTCTTCACGCGCTTCGAAATACGACGTGTTCATGGGAACAACCAACACAGATATTTCAACACCCGTTGCAACCTGTAGCGCGATCACAGCAAAAGTTTGTAACTTAACAGGACTCACTCCTACTACGCTTTATTATTTCAACGTTGTTTCAACCAACGCTGCCGGAACAAAAAACATCAATGCCATTGCTCCTGCACTCTCAGTTGGAGCATTCGATATCACAGGCTCCAGTGTTGGTGATGCTTCTTTCACCGTGAGCTGGAATGCTTCAGCTGGTGCGACTTCATACAACGTGCTCTACGGTACTTCATCGGGTTCATACATCGGAAGTGTGTCGAATGTAACTTCACCAGCGACGATCACTGGTCTCAGTAACAACGTAAGATATTATGTTCGTGTAGTGGCTACCAACGCCAGCAATGGTTATGCCCTCAGTGATACGGAAGCGAATGATATGCCATTCGGTCCTCCATCACAGCCAACAGGTCTTACTGCTGTAGCGACTCCGGGAAGTATTGCTCTTGACTGGAACAATTCAGTTGGCGCAACTTCTTATAAACTTTTCCGCGGAACAACAAGTGGATCACTCACTCAGATAGCAAGTGGTTTTACTTCTTCAACCTATGTTGATTCCTCGATTTCAGACGGTACAACTTATTACTACGCCGTTCAGGGATTCAATGGATTTGACTCTGTCATTTCTTCTGAAGTCGCTGTCCGCTCAATTTCTGATTTCAACATCACGACTTTCACTGCTGGTCCGGGTGCATCTCAGCTCACAGTGACTTGGCCGGCAGTTACCGGTGCATCTGGATATGATGTTTACTACGGAACAAATCCAGCTTCGCTTACCAGCACATCATTGAATGCCACTTCTCCCCTCGTTCTCACATCTCTGTCGAATGCACTTTATTATGTAAGAGTTCGTGCGAAGAACGCTGTCGGACTTGGGACAAGAAGAGATTCACTCAATCAATTATCAGCAACTCCGGTACCTCTTCTTGCAGCACCTGCGAGTTTTACTGCTACCGCAACTCCGGGACAGGTTGTCCTTAACTGGAATGCTGTTTCAGGCGCATCGACTTATGAAGTTCTCCGCGGAACTGCCACAGGAGTTTATACTTCTCTCGCTACCGGTATCAGCGGAACGACTTATACAGATTCATCAGTAGCAAACGGGACCGCTTATTTTTATACAGTAAGAGGTTATAACGGAATCAACGGAACAAGTTCTGCCGAAGCGTCTGTAAAACCAATCGCGAGCTTCACCATTTCATCGGCCACAGCTCTCACGAACACGACACTTCAGGTTACCTGGGGAGCCGGTGCTGGTGCTGATTTTTATGATGTCCAGTATGGAACTGTTTCAGGAACATATTCGACAACAGTTTCAGCAGTAGCTTCTCCCTACACAATCACTGGACTCTCAGCGAACACAACTTATTATGTTGTTGTCCGCGGAAGAAATGCTCAGGGAACAGGAACAAGCTTCATCACGGCACAGGCTTCAGCAAAAACTAAAACAGCTGCACCTACCGGACTTGTTGCAACAGCAACACCTGGAACGATTGATCTCAACTGGACCGACACTTCTGGTGCGACAACTTATAATGTCTATCGCGGAACTTCGACTGGCTCTTACACTCTTCTTAATGGTGCTGTGGCGACAAGTAATTACACGGACAGCTCGGCGACAAATGGAACTGCTTACTTCTATGTTGTGACTGCTGATAACGGTCTGGAATCAGCAAACTCCGCTGAGGTTTCTGCCAAAGCGATTGCCTCTTTCACTGCTTCTACTATTTCAGCTCTTTCACCTTCATCGATTCAGGTGACGTGGCCCGCAACTGCTGGTGGTGACACTTTCGATGTGAGATACGGCACAACTTCCGGAACATACACAACAACACTTACGAACAGAACTTCCCCTTTCACCATCACTGGTCTGACTGGTGGAACAACTTACTATGTAAAAATAGTGGCGAAGAATGCTACGGGTCTCGGAACTTCTCTCAATGCAGGGAATGAACTTTCTCAGACAACTCCAGTTGGCCCTCCTTCTGGAGTTCTCGCGACAGTTGCAACTGATCAGATCACGATCAGCTGGACAGCAATGCCGGGGGCCTCAAGTTATAAGATTTATCGAGGAACTGTTTCAGGAACCTATACAGAAATCGCCTCAAACAATGTGACAACCAGTTACGTTGATACAGGGACATCTGATGGTGTTCAATATTATTATGTCGTGAAATCTTTTAACGGCGCAGATTCAGCGGACTCTGCTGAAGTAACCGGTAAAACCATCACTCCATTCTCTTTAACTTCTGTGACAGCTGCTTCGACAACCAGTCTCGTTGTCACTTTCCCTACTACAGTCGGTGCTGATGTTTACGACGTAAGATACGGAACTGCGACTGGTTCCTATACAACAACTGTTTCTGGTGTCACATCTCCTAATACAATCACTGGTCTTACTGCCAACACAACATACTATGTAGTTGCTCGCGGAAGAAACGCAATTGGATCTGGTGCTTCACAGACAACCGCGGAAATGTCTATTAAGACTCCGGTCGCAGCACCTACGGGACTCGCAGCTGCTTCGACACCTAACCAGGTCATTCTCAGCTGGACTAACGTTACGGGAGCAACTTCTTATAACGTCTACCGTGGAACTGTTTCGGGAACGACGACTCTGATTGCGAGTGCGATCACAAATCCTTATACCGACTTAACAGCTGTAAACGGTACGACATATTACTATGCTGTATCTGCGAATAACGGAAGTGAATCAGCGAAATCTTCGGAAGTCGCAACTCAGCCGATTGCTTCACACACCATTACATCAATCACTTCACCTTCTTCGACATCACTTCAGGTTACCTGGGGAGCTGTCACGGGTGCAACTGGTTACGACGTTCTCTACGGAACAACTTCCGGAACATATACCGGAACTGCTCTCACACAAACTTCTCCTTACACCATCACCGGTCTTGCCGCTAATACTACATACTATGTTGTTGTTCGCGCGAAGAATGCGGTTGGTGCCGGTACGACAAGAAATTCCACAGAAGATTCTGAAAAGACCCTGACGTCAACTCCGGTTGGTCTCACGGCAACTGCTTATAGTGGTCAGGTTGGACTTAACTGGACAGCAACGACGGGAGCAACTTCTTATAACGTTTATCGCGGAACAACTTCCGGCTCACTCACTCTCCTTGGGCCGGCAGCATCCAATGCTTATCTCGATACGACAATCACAAATGGTACTACTTACTACTACGCGATCACTGCCAATAACGGATCTGAATCAGCACAGTCTGCAGAAGTCAGCGTCCGTCCGATTGCATCGTTTACCATTACTTCAGCAACTCCAGCTTCATCCACTTCAGCAACGATCACATGGCCGGCCGCTGCTGGTGCCGCTACTTACGATGTGAGATACGGAACAAGCCCTGGTGTTTATCTCACGACAGTAACAGGAGTTACTTCTCCTTATACTCTTACCGGCCTCACTGCTAATACACTTTATTATGTCGCTGTTCGCGCGAACAACGCTGTCGGTGCAGGGACAACTCTCACCTCTGCGGAAACTTCATTCACAACAGCGACTGCTGCTCCGACAACTCTCGTAGCGACTTCGACAGGCGCCGGTACAGCATCATTGACCTGGACTGCAGCAACCGGTGCTGCCAGCTATAATATCTATCGCGGAACTGCGACTGGCGTTTACACTCAGATTGCAACGGGTATCACTGGTACAAGTTATCCAGATACAACAGTTACGGATGGGACGACATACTATTATGCCGTTCGTGCTTACAATGGCGCAGAATCTCCCAATTCAAATGAAGGAAGTGTCCGTCCAATCGGAACATTCACCATCACAAGTGTCACAGCTCCGACTGCCACTACACTTCAGGTCACCTGGCCCGCAGCAACTGGTGCAACAGCCTATGACGTAAGATACGGAACTGTATCCGGAACCTACACAACAATTACAGGCGTTACTTCCCCTTATACGATTACCGGTCTTGCCAGCGGAACAAATTATTATGTTGTGGTGAGAGCAAGAAACGTTATCGGCGGGTTAGCATCCACTCAGTCTGCTGAAGTTTCTCAGACAACTCCTGTTGGTCCTCCAACTCTTCTCACTTCAACAGCAATTTCTGGTACAGCAACTCTCTCATGGGTAGCAGCTGGTGGAGCTTCTTACTACAAAGTTTATCGCGGAACAGTTTCCGGAACATATTCACTCATTGCAACCAACGTTTTAACGACATCATATCCGGATCCGACAGTCGTTGATGGCACTACTTATTATTATGTTGTGAAATCATTCAACGGTGCTGATTCAATCGATTCAAACGAAACAAGTATCCGTTCTATTGCACCTGTCACGATTTCTTCTGTGACAAGTCCTACATCCACTTCTCTTCAGGTCACATGGCCGGCTTCAGCAGGAGCCGCGACTTATGATGTGAGATACGGAACCGCGACTGGTGTTTACGGAACAACTGTCACGAACCAAACTTCGCCTTATACAATTAGCGGCCTCACTGCTAATACAACTTATTATGTTGTAGTCCGTGCGAATAACACTGTCGGAAATGGCACAACAGTCACTTCAGCAGAATCTTCTAAGAAAACAGCAACAGGTGCTCCAGTCGGTCTTATTGCCTCAGCAACTCCAGGTCAGGTTGGACTTAATTGGACTGCGACTGCTGGTGCTACAACTTACAATGTTTATCGTGGAACCAGCTCTGGTGCTCTTACTCTTCTTTCTCCGGGAGTTTCTGGTACCGCTTATATGGATACCACTGTTACCAATGGAACAACTTATTTCTATACAGTAAGCGCCGATAACGGAACAGAATCTGCTCAATCATCTGAAGTAAGTGTCAGACCCATTTCCTCTTTCTCCATTTCTGCGCTTTCTGCTCTTAGTTCAACAAGCCTGAGTGTGACATGGGGAGCGGCAACAGGTGCTGCAACTTATGATGTGAGATACGGAACGGCTTCCGGTGTTTACATGACTGTCACTGGTGTAACTTCGCCTTACACTCTCACTGGTCTTACTGCGAATACTCTTTATTATGTCGTTGTCCGTGCAAATAATGCCATTGGGTCGGGTACGTCTTACACGACCTCTGAAATGAACGTTACAACATCAACAGCTGCACCTACAACTCTTGTTGCCACTGCAACGACTGGACAAATTGATCTCTCATGGGTTGCTGCTTCAGGTGCTACAAGCTATCACATCTATCGCGGCACAACTTCCGGATCATATACACAAATTGCAACAGGGGTGACTGGAACAACATTCCCAGATACTTCTGTAATAAATGGCACTCAATACTATTATTCTGTTCGATCATTTAACGGAACGGAATCAGTTAACTCGAATGAAGCTACTGGAAAATCCATTGCAACTTTCACAGTTGGTGGCACAACATCCCCTACTTCAACTACGATTCAGGTTTCGTGGACAAATCCTGCCGGAGGAGATGTTGCCGACGTACGCTATGGAACTGTCTCCGGGACTTACACAACTGTTTCAGGAGTAACGTCTCCTTATACGATTACAGGACTTACGCCGAATACAACTTATTACGTTGTTGTGAGAGCGAGAAATATAATCGGTCTCGGATCATCATCACAAACTGCTGAAGTAACGCAAAAAACTGCAACTGCTGCTCCTGCCGGTCTCGCTGCTACAGCAACCCCTGGCTCAGTTGCTCTTACATGGACCGCCACTACAGGTGCTACGAACTATAATATTTATCGTTCTACGACATCAGGATCATACGGAGCTGCATTGATGACGGCGGTAGGTACAAACTCCTACACTGATGCGACTGTCGCTAACGGAACAACTTACTTCTATACTGTAACTTCAAATAACGGTTCAGAATCCGCTAAATCTAATGAAGCGACTATCCGTCCGGTTGCTTCGTTTACGATCACGTCTGCACTTGCGACCTCGACAACAACAGTTGACGTAACATGGCCTGCAGTTGCTGGTGCGGCAGCTTACGATTTAAAATACGGAACGACTTCCGGAACATACACAACAACACTTACTAACCAGACAAGTCCTGTGACTATCAGCGGTCTGTCACCTGGTTCTACAGTTTACGTCGTTGTTGTTGCACGAAATGCTGTTGGTCCAGGAACATCTTATCAGTCTGCACAAGTGTCGGCCCAAACTGCATTCGGTGCACCTGGCAGTTTGACCGCTTCAGCGACACCCGGCTCAGTTTCATTAACCTGGCTCGCAGTCGCAGGGGCTACTTCATATAAATTGTATCGAGGTACAGCTACTGGCTCATATACACTCCTCGATGGAAGTGTTGCTACAAATTCATATACTGATGCTACTGCTGCGAATGGCACAACGTATTTCTATGTTGTCACAGCCTTTAACGGTGCCATTGAATCTCCGAATTCTAACGAAGCAACTATCCGTCCAATTTCTACCTTCACACTTTCATCAGCAACTCCTGTTTCAAGCACTGGCGTTGATCTCGTCTGGACAGCAGCAACAGGTGCAGCTTCATATGATGTGAGATACGGAACGACGACCGGAACTTACACGACGACACTTACGGGCCAGACTTCTCCCCTTTCAGTGACTGGTCTGACAGCTAATACAACATATTACTTCCAGGTCCAGGCGAAAAACGCAGTAGGAGCAGGTACTACCGTTTCATCAACAGAACTTTCTGCTAAGACAGCAACAGCTACTCCATCAGGCTTAGTTGCTACTGCAACAACAGGTCAGATTGCACTTTCATGGACAGCCACAACTGGTGCGACAAACTACAACATTTATCGTTCAACGACTGCCGGATCTTACGGTGCTGCTCTCGTAACAGCAAATGCAGGAACGACTTATACCGACTCAACAGTCGCAAACGGAACAACTTATTACTATGTAGTCCGCGCGAATAATGGAATTGAATCTGCAAACTCAAATGAAGTTTCAGGGCAATCAATCGCTGCCTTCTCTATCACTTCAGTCACTGCACCTTCAACAACATCACTTGTTGTCACATGGCCTGCCACTTCAGGTGCTGCGACATATGATGTTCGTTACGGAACTTCGACTGGCTCTTATTCAACGACTCTCACAAACAGAACTTCTCCATTCACGATTACCGGTTTAACGGCCGCAACAACTTATTATGTTGTTGTTCGCGCAAACAATGCTGTCGGTTCAGGATCTTCTGCTCAGACAGCTGAAGTTTCTCAGATCACTCCACTTGCTGCACCATCTGGTCTCACGGCCACATCATCTCCTTCTTCAGTGGCCCTTGCCTGGACAGCTGTAGGCGGAGCTTCCAGTTACAGAGTTTATCGTTCAACGAGTCCGGGATCGTATGGAGCTTCAATTGCTTCCCCTGCTACGAACTCTTATACAGATTCAACGGCAGCTAACGGAACAACTTATTATTATGTCGTGACTGCTTATAACGGTGCTGAGTCAGCGATCTCAAATGAAGTCAGCACACAACCGATCGCAAGTTTTGCGATCACTTCAACATCATCACCAAGTTCATCTTCGATTACTGTCACTTGGCCATCTCCAGTTGGTGGAGCGACCTATGATGTGAGATACGGAACGGCAACTGGTTCTTACACATCGACAGTAACTGGTCAGACTTCGCCGTACACCATTACAGGTCTCACAGCGAATACCAACTACTACATCGCGATCCGTGCCAACAACGCTGTTGGTGCAGGGACTTCAAGAACATCAACTGAATCAATTCAGAAAACAGCGACAGGCGCACCTACAGGTCTTGCAGCAGTTGCTTCTCCGGGAAGTGTTGCTCTCACGTGGACAGCAACGACGGGTGCCTCTTCTTATAAAGTTTACCGCTCTACGACTTCAGGTTCTTATGGTGCTGCTCTCGCAACTCCAGGAACAAACTCATACACAGATGCTACCGTTACCAACGGAACAACTTATTTCTATACTGTTGTTTCCGTGAACGGTTCTGATTCTGCTATGTCTACTGAAGTGACTGTGCTTCCGATTTCCACCTTTACTTTCAGTTCAGCTGTGGCCGGTGGAGCAACTTCAGCTACCCTCACCTGGACTGCTGCAACTGGTGCCGCCGCTTACGATGTTCAATATGGTCTGAGTGCAGGCTCATATGTCGGGACTCTTCCTGGGGTAACTTCTCCTTACACAAATAATACTCTCAGTGCGAACACGACTTACTACGCCCGCATCGTAGCAAGAAATGCTGTTGGTGCAGGAACAACTGTTTATTCATCTGAATTGAGTGTGAAAACTTCGCCGACAGCTCCTGCTGGTCTCACGGCAACAGCGACAACTTCACAAGTTGCACTTTCATGGACAGCTTCGACTGGAGCAACAGCTTATAAGATTTATCGTGGAACAACTTCAGGTGCGCTGACTCTTCTCGCTTCACCGGCCGGAACAGGGACAACTTATACTGATTTAACGGCAGTAAATGGAACAACTTATTTCTATGCAGTAACTGCCATCAACCCTGCTGAGTCTGCCCTCTCCTCTGAAGTCAGTGCTCAGCCAATTGCAGCGTTTGCTTTAACTTCAGTTGTTGCAGCTTCAACGACATCTCTGACTGTCACATGGCCGGCAACAACTGGCGCAACGGCTTACGATGTCCGTTACGGAACAGCGACTGGTTCTTATACAACAACTGTTTCAGGACAAACTTCACCTTATACGATTACTGGTCTGACTTCTGGATCTACATATTACGTAGTTGTTCGCGCAAGAAACACTGTGGGTACAGGCGCCAACGTTCAGACTGCCGAAGTTTCTGCTGTGACTCCTCTTGGAGCTCCTGCAGGACTTGCAGCAACAGCATCTCCTGGTTCAGTCGTTCTTACCTGGTCAACCGTAACGGGTGCTTCAAGTTATAGAGTTTATCGCGGAACAACTTCCGGTTCGCTCACTCTTCTGGCCTCACCTGCTGCGCTTACTTATACGGACAACACTGCAGCTAACGGAACGACATATTTCTATGCGGTTTCTTCATACAACGGATCTGAATCAGTTCAGTCAGCCGAAGTATCGAAACAGCCGATTGCGAACTTCACTATTTCTCTCAGTGGCGTAAGCTCGACATCCCTTCAGGTTTCGTGGACGAATCCTTCGGGTGGCGCAACTTATGATGTGAGATACGGAACGGCGACAGGTTCTTATGCAACGACTGTTACCGGTCAGACTTCTCCTTATACGATTACTGGTCTTACGGCGAATACAACTTATTATGTTGTTGTCCGCGCCAATAACACTGTGGGGACTCTCACTCAGGTAACTTCAACAGAATCTTCTCTTAAAACTGTTACAGGCGCACCTACTGGTCTCGTAGCAACTGCTACTCCTGGATCAGTTGGTCTCACATGGGGTGCTGTCACAGGTGCTTCTACTTATAAGATTTATCGCGGAACAGCTTCCGGTGCTCTTTCACTTCTCACGACGAGTGGAACAGCCTCTTACACAGATGCTACTGCAGCTAACGGAACAACTTATTTCTACGCGATTGTTTCAAATAACGGAGCTGACTCAGCTCAATCTGCAGAAGTCAGTGTGCAGCCGATTTCTTCATTCTCGTTAACTGCCGCTACAGCCGCTTCAAGTTCTTCAATCGATCTCACTTGGGGAACAGCGACCGGTTCTGCTGCTTACGATGTGAGATATGGTACATCTACAGGTGTTTACCTCACGACTGTATCGAACGTTACTTCACCTTATACATTAACAGGTCTCACGGCCGGTACACGTTACTACATTTCGATTCGGGCCAGAAATGCTGTGGGCCTCGGAACAAATTACGATTCAAATGAATTGAACGCACAGACGGCAGTTGGCGCTCCTGCCACTCTCGCAGCAGTAGCAACTCCGGGGAACGTGGCCCTTACATGGCCAACAGTTTCAGGTGCTACGAACTACAACGTCTACCGTTCATTAACGACGACTGGACCATATACTCAGATTGCATCCGCTGTTGCAGTTCTCACTTATAACGATGCAACAGTCACGAACGGAACATCTTATTTCTACGTTGTTCGTTCTTATAACGGAATTGAATCAGTCAATTCGCCAGAAGCTTCAGTAAGACCGATTGGTAACTTCACTCTCGCTGCTGCGGTTGTGAACTCTTCAACTCAGATTACTCTCAGCTGGGGAGCGGCTGCTGGTGCAGCGACATATGATGTCCGCTACGGATCTTCATCAGGCACATACACAACAACTGTAAGTGGAGTGACTTCTTCTTATGCTGTCACAGGCCTTACCGCTTCTAATCTTTATTACTTCACAGTCCGCGCGAACAACGCTGTTGGTGCAGGGACATCGAATAATTCAAATGAAGTTTCCGGACGTACAGCAACTGCTGCTCCTACGACTCTTGCTGCGACTGCCGGAACAGGAAGTGTATCCCTCACATGGGTAGCCGCTTCAGGTGCGACTAACTATAACGTTTACCGTGGAACAGCGACAGGTGTTTACACTCTTCTTACGAGTGCAGTGGCCGCGACTAACTACACTGACAGCACTGTCGTTAACGGGACCACTTACTACTATGTTGTCCGCGCTTACAACGGAACAGAATCAGCGAACTCGAACGAAGCAGTTGTTACACCAATTGGTTCATTCTCAATTTCTGCTACGACAGCTACGACAACGACAATCCAGGTAACCTGGGGTGCTGCTTCGGGTGCAACTGCCTACGACGTGAAATATGGAACTGTCTCAGGAACATATACAACAACTCTGACAAACCAGACTTCGCCTTACACAATCACAGGCCTGACTGGTAACACCACTTACTACATCATCGTGACAGCAAGAAATGCTTCAGGTGGATCAGTTAACTCTGCCCAGGTTTCTCAGATCACAGCGATTGCTGCTCCGACAGGACTGGCAGCGACAGGTGGTACAGGTACTGTTTCTCTGACATGGACAGCAGTAAGTGGAGCAACCAGTTACAAAGTTTATCGTGGAACAGTTTCAGGATCACTCACCCTTCTCACGAGTGGTATTGGGACAAACAGTTACGCGGATAACACTCCATCAAATGGAACAACTTACTACTACGCCGTTCTCGCGAACAACGGAACAGACTCTGCCCTCTCGACGGAAGTCTTCAAACAACCAATTGCCACACCTTCAATCTCTTCGATTACGGGTAACACAAATACTTCGATTCTTGTGACCTGGTCTGCACCATCAGGTGCGGCGACTTATGATCTCCAGTACGGAACTGTTTCCGGAACATATACGACAACACTTCCTGGTGTAACGTCACCTTACTCGATCACGGGACTCACAGCTGGTACAACTTATTACGTAAGACTTGTTGCTAAGAACGCAATCGGCGGCGGAACATCAGTGAACAGTGCTCAATCAAGTGGTACGCCGAACTCACCTCCTGTGATGTCGACAATCGGCGATCAGACGATGGAAGCAGATACCTTTCTCGACATACCGTTTACACTTAACGATTCGAACAATGTTCTGACTTGCGTTGGTGCAATGTCGGCGTCTTCTTCGAATACAACTCTTCAACCGAACTCTGGCCTCGTATTCTCAGGAACAATGCCGAACTGTAATCTCCGTATTACTCCTGCCGCAACGAAAACAGGATTGTCGACAATCACAGTGACAGCGACTGATACAATCACTCCGGTCTCTCAGACTTTTGATCTGACTGTTGATCCTTGTACTGTCGATTCCATCGAGTGGCTCACCCAGCCTCCAGCTTCAACTGCTGCCGGCGCTGGGATGGCAACTGCTCCAAGAGTCAGACTCCTCAAAGCTGATGGTGTGACTCTTTG
Source organism: Bdellovibrionota bacterium (assembly GCA_040387275.1). Classification (GTDB taxonomy): domain Bacteria; phylum Bdellovibrionota; class Bacteriovoracia; order Bacteriovoracales; family Bacteriovoracaceae; genus Peredibacter. The sequence goes on from JAZKDZ010000002.1 coordinate 511,645, forward strand.
TATGTCAAACGTTGATCCGGTAACAATAGATATAGAGACTGATGGATCAGTACAAGGTGATGCAACTGTTAATACGAACAACTCTGTTGTTCCAGTGAACGGAATTGCCACATTCACAGGTGCGACAGTTCAGCGCGCAGGTACACACACTCTTATGGCCTCTCAGGGTTCAGCGAATACTGATGTGGAAAGTAATAACTTCACGATCACAGCAGCAGCTGCGAACAAAATTGTATTCCAGCAGCAGCCTACTTCGAACCCGGCTTCGACTACATTTATTCCGAACCCGGTTGTCCGTATCGCAGATACTTACGGAAACTATGTAAGTGCGGCGAACGTCAGTATTACTCTTAACCTTAAATATTCTGCTACCGGTTTGGCTGCACCAGGCGCTACCGGTAACGTCATCACAACAAGTGGTGGTGTTGCAACTTATAACAACTTCAAAGTCGCTACGGCAGGTTCTTATATCGTGACGGCAACTCCTGCTACGACTTATGCATCTATTAACTCGGGCACATTCTCCGTTCTGGCACTTACTCCGCAGACAACTGTATCGGCCATTGAACTGTTACAAGGACCGACGATTACAACCAGTACGACGAGTACATACTTCAATCGCGCAGGTGTACTGACTGGTACCAACTACATCAACGGTACTGTTACCTGGAAATTCAAAGTTGTCGTTACCAATACAACAACTTCTACCGGAACAATCCGTCTGAGACTTGTTGGTGGTACGACGAACTATGCAACACTCACAGTGCCGGCAAGTATTCCAACGCCTACGATGCTTACTGCGACGATGACTGCTCCTCCGGCAACAGCAACATTCCGTATCCAGTCTCGTACAACACCGATGACGATTCATAGTGCGAAGATTGTGGCGACACAGACGAATGCTACGAAATCTCAGATTTATATTCCACTGAGTTCGTTCCCTTCTACCGTTCAGTCAATCACGACAACATCGACCGCTACAACAGCTGTTGCGGCCCCTAACGATAAGTACTTCCCTACTTACTCCTGGGACCCATCGAAATTTGATCGTGTTGATACAGCTGATTTCCATTTCGTTGGAACAGGGACTGTCTCATGCGGCCGTCTCTGGGATAAAACATTGAACTCGCCTATCGGTGCTGAAATTTGTGCTCCAGCAGCGGAAGGTCTTACGACTTTGAATATTCCGGCGGCATCTCTCCCGATTATTCCTACAACGATCGAAGCACGTTTCCGTTCTTCTTCAGGTGCCACAGCTACGTTCCATAAAGCGGGACTCATGTTGAACATGGTAGGGATTAATAGTGTGATGGCGATTCAACGGATTGTTCCGCAAGCCTCAGCAACTGCAAGTACCATTTATGCTACAAACCGTGCGACCAGTTATGATTCCAGCTGGGGAACAGGAACTGTGAATGATTATATTGTCTGTAACTTAGGTGCTGCGACTACAGGTACCGGTCAGCTCCTCATGAAAGACTATGGTCTTGATCCGGTCTCTACGACTTCGACAAATACTCAGACTCCTACGTCGACGATCTCTGCTTCAACACTTAACCTCTCGACACAGCCGTCGTGGACGGAGCTCGTAGCAGGCCCGCTTGCAACAACGAATCTCCGTCACCACATGCTGAACTATGTGCACACGTCAGGAAACTTCACCATCCAGCACTGTCTCTACGAACAGCACGCCGACTACTAATTATCTAATAATTATCCCGCTCCCCACCCCCCCGGACTTTAGTGCTATTACTTTAATTTTATTTTTTAAATTTTTTATCCCGACTTTCTTAGGCGACTATTCGTAACCAGCGGGAATTCCTGACTGGATCAATTGCAAAGCTTCTCTTCGCAAACGAACTTTTTCAGTCAGAAAAATACTCAACCAATCCTGTCTGGACGCCGATAAGTCATTGAGTTTTCACGCATGGATTGTGTGGAGATTAAATTACTCAAGGAAGAAAAAAAAATGAAAGACTGATGCGTATTAACACCAACATTGCTGCACTCTCCGCACATCGTGCGATGAGTGAACATAGCAAGCACGTAGAAAGTGCTTCGGGTAAAATTGCCCAAGGTACGCGCGTGAGAAATGCCAGCGATGATGCTGCATCACTCGCGATCGGTACCAAAAATAAATCAAATATCAGATCGAATCATCAAGCGATGAGAAACGCTAACGACGCAATCTCTGAGTTCCAGATTGCGGAAGGTGCATTGAACGAAGTGGGCAACATGCTTACACGTTTGAAGGAACTCTCTATTCAAGCTTCGAGTGATCACCTCCAGGATTATGACAGAGGCAATCTTAATAATGAGTATATGGCCCTGAGACAAGAGATTGAGCGCATGACTCAGTCTGCTCAATTCCAGGGCAACAATCTTTTCCGTAGTACTGAGAAGCGTTCATTCCAGATCGGGACAAACTCAGACTCGAACTCACGTCTCGAGCTTAACCACTCTGATATGATTGTCAGCGAGTTTAACTTACAGATCGTTGACTCTTCTATCCCTACTGCAGAAGAAGCGCGCCTCAACCTGAATTATATTGATACAGCTATCAGTAAACTCTCGAAGACAAGAGCGAACCTCGGTTCTATGCAGAACCGCCTTGAGTCGACAGTCAGTAACCTGGATACAGGAAGATTGAATGAATCAGCTTCCATGTCTCAGCGTATGGATGCTGACCTTGCCTTTGAAACTTCTGAGAAGATTAGAAACGAAATCCAGGTTCACGTTGCCGGTTCGGCACTCATGCAGTCTCATGAATTCTCTGCCCTCGCTCTGAAACTCCTCAAATAATCCCATCACTCTAGTGTTTTCTTTCTGATTCTCTCGCAAGATCCGTCGATGTCTGTTGTTTTAAATCTTCATGAATACTCACAGCTTCCTGAAAATCTTCATGATGCTTCAGCCAGCGTCTTTCAATAGGCCCGAATGAAGCGACGATCGGAAGGATACCAATCATGCCGGGAATACCGGCAACAGCACCTGCGAATATGAGAGAGGTTAAAACCACTAAGGGAGAGAGCTTCATGCGACGTCCATAGATATAGGGAATGAGCATATAGTTCTCAATCAGCATGTAAACGAGAAGCGAGATGAAAAAGAAAAAGGCAACATTCATAGAAACCGTGAGTGCAAGAATACATCCTGTTACTGTATTGAGAAGAAAACCCAACCCGGGAAGAATATCAAAAACCGCAGCAAGAACTGCTAAGGTTAAAGCGGCCGGCACTCCCAGGTAGTAGGCCGTCGTAAAAACCCACAGTGCTGCAAGAGTGGAAGTGATCGCCTGTCCGATGATATAGGACTCTACAATGGGACTGATTTCTTTTGCCGTCTCATCAATCTTTCTTCTGGTTCCCGCTGAAAAGAATGCCAGTATCCAGGCGTAAGCTTTCGGACCTTCGAGCAGCATGTAAAAAGAAATAATCATCATGAGTCCAAACTTCAGAATGCCGGATAAAGTGTTATTGGCAAAAACAGAAACCTGAGACCACATCCGGTTTAAAGACGTCGGAGAATTTCCCAGAATTCTGTTGGCACCCTTTCGTATTTCCGGAGAGGCCATATGCTCAAACTGGGCTTCCAGTGCAGGAAGCTTCACCAGGACTTCTTTCATCTGAGTAGCAGCACTGGGGATAATCACAAAAAAGATAACGGAGAGAAATGAAAGAAGGAGAACTATCAACACTGTATCAGCAACCAGCTTTCTCCATCCCCTCCTCATTAAATATCTTTCGAGCGAAGTGAGAGTGACCGCCATCAGGAGTGATAAATAAACAAGAAGAATAATGGGGGCCAGAAGATAAAGTGCCGCGACACCCGCGAGGACCGCGAAAAAGATTAAGTAAGTTCGTAAAGGAATGCTGATTTCGATTTTGCGGCTCTCGCTCATAATGTTCTCCCCTGCTATGGTATCCGTGTCATCCTCAAATACCGTCTGTAGATTTCCTCAATATCGAACGATCAATGCGCTGCTAATCAGAGCGAATGCGTTCTTTGGCTTTGCGATTGCATTTCTTCTCCTGGTTATCACTTCAAGACCAAGGAGCTTAAATTGGACACCTCATACACACCCTCATCTCAATCAAGTATTAAACCGGGAATCCCCCAACTGGATCGGGAACATGGCTACTTCGCCAGCGCAACCGTAACTAATTCTCTGGATGAAATTGTTGCCTTTTGCAGAGATCAGCAGAACGTGGAAAAAGTCCTGAAAAATCTCCCCGCAAAAATCGAAAATTTCCTCACTCTCAAGCTTGAGTCTTCTGCAGCAGAAAGCGAAGGTCATCGCATCATCTGGAAAAACACAGGGAAAACCTCAGGAAAATTAATTTTCCTTCTTCAACCTGCGCCAAAAGGCAGAGGGACTGTGATTACCACTGAAGCAGTGTTCGATAAAATTCATTTTCGTGAAGATGGACCCTCTACTCTCATGAACATTTTCTTAAAGCGCATGAAGCAGCTGATGGAAACGGGAGAAATCGCAACGGTCGAAGGACAACCAAGCGGTCGCGAAGAAATCTCACCACTCAAACACTAATGAAGGAGTCTCTATGAAAGCTTTATGCTGGGAAGGCAAACATTCTATTGCCGTAAAAAACGTTCACAATCCTCATATCCTGAATCCACACGATGCCATTATTAAAGTCACCTCAGCGGCCATCTGTGGCTCTGATCTTCATTTATATAACGGTGTTATTCCGACGATGGAGAAAGGCGATATCATGGGACATGAAACCATGGGTATCGTTGAAGAAATTGGCCCTCTTGTAACTAAAGTCAAAGTGGGAGACCGGATCGTTATTCCTTTCGATATCGGTTGTGGTCACTGTCACCACTGTGAAGAGCAGGAATTCTCGGCCTGTGATAATACGAATCCCAATTTTATGATTCCGGAAAAACTTTATGGTTACGGAGGAGCGGCCCTTTTCGGTTATTCCCATATGTATGGTGGATATGCCGGTGGACAAGCGGAATTCATCCGCGTGCCTTTCGTGGATACGAACTCCCTCATCATTCCTGAAGGGATTGATGATGATAAAGTTCTCTTTCTTTCAGACATTTTCCCGACAGGTTGGATGGCCGCCGAAAACTGTAACATCAAACCTGGAGATACAGTCGCCGTCTGGGGAGCTGGTCCCGTAGGTCTTCTCGCGATGAAATCTGCTTTTATGTTGGGAGCAGAACGCGTGATTGCCATTGACCACATCGAAAGACGCCTGGAAAAAGCGAGAGCTATTGGTTGCGAGACAATTAACTTTGATGAAGATGACGCCATCACAGATCAACTTCGCTTTCTCACAGGTGGACGCGGTCCGGATTCATGTATCGATGCTGTAGGACTTGAGGCCCATGGTCACACGATTCTCAATATGATTGATACCGTAAAACAAAAAACGAAAATCGGGACAGACAGACCAGATGCTCTTCGCCAGGCAATTCAGGCCTGTAAAAAAGCAGGAACTGTCTCTATTCCCGGAGTGTATGGTGGATTTCTCGACAAGTTTCCATTCGGAGCTGCTTTCGGAAAAGGTCTCACTCTCAAAATGGGTCAGACTCATACTCAGAAATATATGCAGCCTCTGCTTGAAAGAATTATGAATGGTGAAATTGATCCGTCATTTGTAATCAGTCATCGCATCCGGATTGATGACGGACCTGAGGCCTATAAACAGTTCAACGAAAACAAAGACGATTTCACAAAAGTCGTTCTCAAATTTCAATAAGGAGTGATTATGAATAAGTTAGCAGTCATCACAGGGGCCTCAAGTGGTATTGGTCTTGAACTGGCCCGGGTTTTCGCTGAGGAAGGTTACGACCTCATCGTGAACTCAGGAACAGAAAGAATTTTCGAGGCCGGAGAGGCCCTGCGCGGACTTGGTGTTGAAGTGACAGAAGTTCAGGCCGATCTCGCCACCCGCGAAGGTGTAGAAACTCTCTTTGATCAGATGCAGACATTCGGAAGAAAAATTGATGCCGTCGTGCTCAACGCCGGCGTAGGTGTGGGAGGCGAATTCGTTTCAACCAGCTATGAAGAAGAGTTGAATCTCATGAACCTCAATGTCATCAATACTGTCTATCTCGCAAAACTCGTACTGAAAGATTTCGTTCAGAGAAACGAAGGGAAAATGCTCATCACTTCATCCATTGCTGGTGAAATGCCGGGTCCCTACTACGCGGTCTACGCTGCCAGTAAGGCCTTCCTCCAGTCATTCACCGAGGCCCTTCACTATGAGATGAAGGATACTGGTCGCAACGTCACTGTAACCGCACTCCAACCAGGCGCAACTGAAACAGAATTCTTTGCCCGTGCCAATCTCCTCGATACTCCGGGTGGAGAAGCAGAAAAAGCTGATCCCGCCAAAGTAGCGAGAGACGGATTTGATGCTCTCATGGCAGGCAAAGATAGTGTTGTCAGTGGAGTGAAAAATAAAATTCAGACTGCTGCAGGAAAACTCATGTCAGAACAGGCAGGGGCCGCCAATCACGCAGCACAGTTACGTCCGAATTCGATTGAAGGTCATGGCCATCACTAAGGAGTCTTATGAAAACGTTTCTGATGATCTTAGCTCTCACGCTCTTCTCAGCCGCCTGTTCACATAATGATAGAAGAGCTGATCAAAGTCCGGGTTACACCCATTCTGATGAGCGCTCTAGTCGTGAAGGAACTGGTGTGCAGGAAGAAGAAATGAGCTCGGGTGATCCACAAAGCGCCCCGGCCACTAACAATTAATTCCGTTGGGGGACTTCGCTTAGTAAGAGAAGTTCCCCAATTTTCTGATCATGAAGAGTAATACCGTAAAACAGATGACAAAAATCACAACACGCTTGAAGTTCGTGAAGAGCTTTGCGTAGTCATCTGCTAAATCACCACTGATATTCTGCTGGTCAAGAATCGCGATCACTCTTTCCACTTCATTATCTGCGATAACAAACGAGTCACCGTTATGAAGGTGCATGGAAATGGCATACTTCGGATGAAAGAGTTTGTAGCGTTTCACGTCTTCGTACTTGATCGTGTGATTGAGAAAGGGAATTCCGCGATTGAAAGCAAAGCCCTTCTCATGAAAACGAACACCGCGGATAAACGCATAATAAATGGCGGGCAAAATAATCGTGAGGAGAAATGAAATCAGATCATGGGGATACATATAGTGATAATGGAAAAAAGTGAGGATTCTCGAGAGGAAGTTCTTATTCGGGAGTTCAATCAGCATTTCCTGAAATTTAGGAGCTGTAATCGTCTCGAGATAAAAATCATTAAAGAAGAAAACAACGACAGCGAGAACTCCCAGTCGAAAAAGATTCAGCATGGAAGTCTTATATAGTCTTTTTCCTAACATCTAAAAATCCTCCACAACAGGCTCAATCCCCTGGGCATATCTCAGGATGTCGATCACTTCACGTGCGCATCCCTTTCCGCTTTCCTTGATCGTGACATAGTCACAAACTTCTTTGACTTCAGCTCCCGTGTTGGGAACTGTCGCCGAAAAGCCAGCTTTCTTCAGTAAGGGGATATCAAAGAGCTCATCACCCATATAAAGGATCTCGTCGGCATTTACTTTGTACTTATCCATGATATCGAGAAACGCTTTTCTCTTATCTTCGCTTCCGAGATAAAGGAAATCGAGTTTCAGAAGATCCACGCGTTTTTTCACGGAGACCGAATCACCACCGGTAATCACACCGACTTTGATTCCGGATTTCATGAGAAGCTTCATGCCGTAGCCATCGTAGATATAAAACGTACGGTTCCAGCCGACTTCTTCCCCGTGATACCAGAGGTGACCATCGGTGAGAATTCCATCGAGGTCAAAGGCCACGACTTTAATCTTTTTTAGCTTGGCCTCGAATTTTTTTGCCGTATCTCTCAGGCTCATTCAGTCACCGCGCGGCGGATTCTTAAGAGTTTTTCAACGATGCCTTTCACCTGATCCAGCGGAAGCGCCGTCGCTGCATCTGAAAGGGCCTTATCCGGATTCGGATGGCATTCCATGAAAATTCCGTCTGCTCCGGCAGCCACTGCTGCACGAGCGAGAACGAGAATCTGCTCACGTTTTCCACCAGTCGCTGTCCCAAGTCCACCTGGGCGCTGAACACAGTGAGTAGCATCGTGAACTGTACGAACGCCAAAAGATTTCATGATCTGAAACGAGGCCATATCAACCACGAGATTATTGTAACCAAATGATGAACCACGTTCAGTGAGAATGATTTTATCTTTGGAAAGGAAGTGCGATGCCTTGTCGACAATGTTCTTTGTTTCTTCCGGAGAAAGGAACTGTCCTTTCTTCACCTTGAGTTCGCGGTCATATTTCTTACAGGCCTCTGCTCCCGCGAAAATCATATCCGTCTGGCGGCACAGGAAGGCCGGAACCTGAAGAACGTTCACGTGCTTAGCGACCGTCTCGGCCTGATCAGGAAGATGGAAATCCGTAATAGTCGGAAGTCCGAATTCTTTATTAATCGTCGTAAGAATTTTCATTCCCTCTTCAATTCCCGGACCGCGATAAGAAGTGAATGAAGATCTGTTCGCTTTATCAAATGATCCTTTGAAATGGAGCTTAATCTCGTTTTTAAAGGGCTCAAGATCTTTCACAAGTGTCTCAGCGATCTGTCTTGCAAGATCCATACTTTCAAGGACACATGGCCCGATGTAGAAATCCATCTTCTTCGTCATAAATTTTCCTTAAATTTTCCCGCTCGCCTTCACGAAAGAAGCAAATAGCGGATGAGGTTTAAACGGTCTCGACTTGAATTCCGGATGGTACTGACAGGCAATGAAGAACGGATGATCCTGAAGTTCGATCACTTCCACGAGATTCAGTGCTGTGTTTGTCCCCGAAACAATGAGACCTTTATCTGTTAATTGTTTGAGATACTGATTATTCACTTCCAGACGGTGACGGTGTCTTTCCGAGATTTTTTTCGAAGCGTAGACTTTCTCGCAAAGACTTCCCGCTTTCACGTCGCAATCGTAAGCTCCGAGGCGCATGTTGCCGCCCTTCGCCCCGTCTTTTTGCTGTCCTTGCATATAGTGAACGACAAAATCCCCTTTATCTGTGAACTCCATCGACGTGGCATTCTTAATACCTACGACATTTCTTGCGTATTCAATGATCGCGAGCTGAAGACCCAGACAGATTCCAAAAAACGGTTTGTTATTTTTGCGGGCAAATTCAATAGCCGCAATTTTTCCTTCGGTTCCACGGGAACCGAATCCACCGGGAACGAGAATGCCGTCCACTTTTTCCAGGAGATCGGTCTTCACACCTTTTTCTAAATCCTCAGCATCAATGTAAGTGAGATTCAGTTTCACCTGATTCACAATCCCTGCATGAGTTAAAGCTTCATCGAGAGACTTATACGACTCCACGAGTTCAGTGTATTTTCCGACGACGCCAATATTTACGGTCTTCAGCGGATTTTCCGAATTATAAATGACTTTCGTGAGCTCATCCATTTTTGGTTCTGCTGTCCACATACCGAGAAGCTCAGTGATTCTCTTATCGAGACCCTGTTTATGGAATGACATCGGAACTTTATAAATGAGATCGAGATCAATCGACTGGAAAACGTTCTGCTTAGAGACGTTACAGAAAAGAGAGATCTTTTCGAGAATCGACTGATCAATTTCCCGGTCTGCGCGACAAATAATAATTTGCGGAAAAAGACCAATGCCGCGAAGTTCTTTTACAGAATGCTGAGCAGGCTTTGATTTCAACTCGCCGGCAGCAGCGATGTACGGAACGAGAACCAGGTGAATGAAGAGAACGTTTTCCTGACCGACATCGAGAGCAAACTGTCTGATGGCCTCCATATAAGGAAGCGATTCAATATCCCCGACCGTTCCGCCGATTTCACCGATCAAAAGATCAGATTTTTCTGCGGCAATGTGAATGCGTCTTTTGATTTCATCCGTAATGTGCGGAACAACCTGAACGGTTTTTCCCAGGTACTTTCCTTCACGTTCATTCTCAATCACCTGAAGATAAACCTTACCCGTCGTGAAGTTGTTCTCTCTCGTTAAAGAAAGAGAGGTAAAGCGCTCGTAGTGACCAAGATCGAGATCGGTTTCCGCTCCGTCATCAGTCACGAAAACTTCTCCGTGCTGAATCGGGCTCATCGTTCCCGGATCGACGTTAATATAAGGATCCATCTTCAGCATGTTGATCCGGATCCCTCTTTTTTCAAGAAGACATCCGATACTCGCGGCCGCAAGTCCCTTTCCGAGAGAACTCGTCACACCACCGGTAATGAAAATATATTTCTTCGTGTGTTTCATGTGAGGGCCCCTTCCACTTTTTTAATATCTTCCGGTACGTCTACACCGATAAGTTTCTGAGTTGTTTTCACGGCACCGATTCTCATTCCGTTTTCGAGAGCTCTTAATTGTTCGAGCTTCTCCAGGTTTTCCAGTTTCCCCATCGGAAGTTTTACGAAAGCGGACAGGGCCGAAGGAAGATATGAGTAAACACCAATGTGATGAAACCAGTTGTGCTGGTTTTTTCCATCGCGATCATGCGGAAGTGACTCACGCGAAAAATAGAGACATTCCCCATTCGCTTCGACGAAGACCGCTTTGACCACGTTCGTATTTTTAAAATCTTCTTCAGAAGCTTTTCTTTCACGGACAACTGTCGCGATATCGAACTTACTCTTCAGATGAAATTCCGCGAGTTCCTTTAAGACGTCACCCTTCAATAAGGGTTCATCACCCTGAACATTAATGACGAGATCGGGCTTCAGTTCTCTGCAATGTCTTTCAAAGGCCAGAGCGATCCGTTCCGAACCACTCGGCACATCATCATCCACTCTGAGAACTTTCCCGCCAAAGCGTTTCACTTCATTTTCAATTTCATCATGATCAGTCACAACGAACGTCGGAAAACCAGAAGCTGCGCAATTTTTGTACACGCGCTCAACCATGGAAACACCCAGGATTTTAGCGAGAGGTTTAGCGGGGAATCTGGTGGAGGCAAAACGGGCCGGAATGAGGATCACGACTGTGGCCATGAAGGAGAAACCTCGGAAATTTGATTGACCCCTCATCTTAGCTAAACGACGACTCATCGACAACAGATTCAACTTTGCGTTAATGAGTCCCCGTGATAAATTTATTCCATGAAGTCTTTTGTAACCGTCATTTTCTTGGCGCTGTCACTCTCCTCCTTTGCTCAGGAAGAGGAATTGTTGCAAGACCCCATTACCAAACCTGCCCTCAGTCTTCGCTGTAAAGAGCTCATGAAAGAGCGGGACGCTAAAGTACGTGTTCAGCAGCGCCTGCAGGGACTTCTCCAGCGAAATCGCGATCTCGTGAAGAAAACTCCCCGGGCAAAAGAAACCCTCCACTCCCGTGTGGAAGCTCACCAGATCCGCGTTCGCAATGAACTTCATCTCGCCGAACTTCAGATTCAGACGATGGAAGAAAACATCGTTCGCTCGGGTTGTCCGGGCCTCTCACTTCAATAACTGATTTTACTTCTCAAATTTGATGTGTAAGACTTTTCCGGCACACACACACATCTTTTTGGGAGTCATCCTTGCCCTGGATTTTATTCCTGTTATTTTCATTTACTCTCTCAACTGGCTTTGCTCAGGACGAAGAACTTTCTGTTCTCGAAACGACCATCCAGGAAGACCCGGAAAATCTCGACACTTCTGTTTTCTCCGAGAAAAATCGCTGGAATGCTAAAAAGACCCGCGACAATAAGGACAATGCCGGAAGAAATCTTGATCTTCGTTCTGTTATTGAAGAAGGTTTCAGAAGAAACGCCTTCCAGCAGATTCGAGGTCAGCAAAAAGAATTAATTGAAATTGCGAAAACCAATCTCTGGCAAAGTTTCTGGCTTCCCCGTCTCTCACTTTCCCTGGACACTGCTAAACATCGCATTGATCGTTTAAGAACATCTTCGCAGGATAACGGAACAAGCGCAGGCGGACCGCAGGACGCTCCGGGTGGAACGCTCCAGCTGGGTTTTGATGAATACACAGTTTTCAACTGGGGCCGCGATTATCTCGCCTATCAGAATACCAAGCAGACTTTAAATCGTGCCAACATCGCTCTTCTCGAAGAAAGACGTCGCCTGAAATTTGCTCTCATCGGTCAGTACTTCAATATGATCCGTGTGAAGGAAATTCTTCGCATCAAGCAGGAACAGTTAAGACAGACTTCTTTCATTCACCGTTTCGCACGCGAACGTCTTCAGCTCCGTAAAATCAAAGCGCAGGAATATTATCAGACACGTTCGGAATATCTCCGCGCGCAGACGGAATACAATCAGGCGATGTTTGACGTGGGAATCGAAGAAGAGAACATGGCCAATGTCATGGGTGACGAATACCAGGGCTCTTACCGTACGGTTGAGCAGCTGAAGTATGCTTCGGTCAATAATACGATGGAAGAGGCCCTCGCTCTTTCTCTCGAGCAGTCGGTGGATTACAGAAACGCAAAACTTGCCTACGACAATGCTTCCCGCACTTACGACCGCACATTAAAAGAAAATCTTCCCCTTCCCCGCTTCACGGTCGACCTCGGAACATATTCTCAGGGTTTCAATCAGAATGATCAGGGTGGAAGCAGATGGAACTACTACACGACTTCTTCCGGTTACCGGAACATTGATCTCGCAGCATCGATCAACATGAACTGGACGATTCTCGGTGACGGTGGTTTTTTCAACTCACGTGTAAACCAGACTGCGTATCTAGAAAAAAGAATCACTGAGATCAATTACTTCAATACCAGACGCCAGCTCGAAGTGAAGGTCCGCACGATCTTCAAAACCCTCCGTTTTCTCGAGCAGAAAGTGGATGTGGCGACTTTCCAGAGAAAGAATGCCCAGAAGAACTACGATTCAGTTCTTGATAACTACATGGGTGCACGCGCGACTTATTCCGACATCAAGTTTGCCGTTGATAACCTCGTTCTCTCGACAATCAATGAAGAGAATCAGAAGTATGAGCATCTCCAGAAAAAACTCGAGCTTGCTGATTACATGGGTCTGGAAGATTTTCCTGGCGAAAACTTTGAAGCACTGGCGGCGAGATAATCATGAAAAAATATCTCTTACTTATCCTTCTCTCTTTTTCAGCAACAGCTGCAGTTGATCCCTTCGATCTCACCGAAGAAGAATCAAATCCCTCTACTGAAGACATCCTGATTAAAAAGCCGGAAAAATATCTCCGTAATGAAAGCATGATCTACGATCTCAATACGGATCTCGGTATTAAAGATCAGCGCCGCTACACAGGCGGAGACTGGAACCGTTTCTCAGTGTCCGGCCACATCAATGGTTCGTACGAGCATCCTCAGGATCTTTACGGTTTTGATGCTTCCTATATGTTCCGTACCAAGCGCTACAATCAAATCTGGCTCGGTGGACATTTCTTCAATCACTTCTCGCGTTTCAATGCAGTCTCCAATAACTCAAGCGTTGGCGCCGAAGCCGCTGACCGCCGTCCCGGCAATGCCAAGAACACTGTGACTGGTCTCGGTCTTGGTGTGAGTTATCGCTTTAAACTCCTTCTTGATTTCTTCCAGACGGAAGATGTTTTCGAAAACGTTGATGTTTTCGTGAACTACCTTTCTTTCAAGGAAAACTATGTCGACGACACGTACAAGGGTTACGGTCTCACGACGAGTTACGGTGTTCACAAAAGAACGAGTACGAATTTCTTCTACGGAGGAAAAATGTCCTACAACATCGGTAGTGTGATCCGTCCTTCCCGCGGCGGAGAAGCTCCTTCTGACAGAACTCTTCCTCTTGGCTGGCTCTCGCTTGCTTTTGAGATGGGATTCTTCTACTAACATGGACTGGAGAAAGCTCCCCAAGGTCGAATTACACCGCCATCTAGATGCCAGTATCCGCATCGGCACAGTTCATGAGCTGGCCCGCAAACATAATATTGATGTGAACGCGGCCTCTCTTGCTGAACTTGATCACAAGATCACCATCAGAAAGCCGATGAAGAATCTTGAAGATGTTCTTCTTTCTTTTCTCACCACTCAGAAAGTTCTCGTAAGCTATGAAGGCATTAAGCGCGTGGCCTTTGAGAATGTAGAAGACTGTTTTCTCGAAGGACTGAAGCTCGTTGAACTCCGCTTTGCTCCTGTCTATATCGCCAAGGACAAAACTCTCGGCTTCGATGAAATCATTGAAGGTGTTATCGATGGCATCACTGAGGGCATGAATAAATACGATATCCAGGTGGGACTCATCCACATCATGCCAAGGTCCCTCGATCTCAAGCAGAACATTCAGAGCACGGAAGATATTCTCCGTTACCGTAAATCCTCGCATAAGAATGCTGATCGCCTTTTCGGCATTGATCTCGCGGATCTCGAAACACCGGAATCGTTTGTCGACTACGCTCCTTCCATCGCGAAAGCAAAAAAAGAAGGAATGGGAGTCACCATTCACTCAGGTGAAGATTCATCTGCCGAGCATGTCAAAAAAACTATTGAGATTTTCGGCGCAGAAAGAATCGGTCACGGAATCCAGATCGCAAAATCTCCGGAAGTGATGAAGCTCGTGAAAGACCGCAACGTCGCTCTCGAAGTTTGTCCGACTTCCAACTGGCTCACTCAGTGTGTGAAAAAAATTGAAGAGCATCCACTCAAGTTTCTTTACGATCAGGGAGTAAAAGTCACTCTCAATTCAGACGATCCTCAGATCATGGGCATCGATCTCGTTCATGAATATGAAGTGGCCGAGAAACTCGGGATGAAAAAAGAACAATTGATTCAGATGAATAAATGGGCGCTTGAGAAAAGCTTTGTTCACGACGATATCAAAAAACGCGTCTCACTCAGTTAACAACATCGTCCTGCACATTCGTGACTTTTCCGTCAGGACTTTCTACCGTCCACGCATCGATAAATGGATCCGCATCGATATTTCCGTGTATCACGATTTTATAACTCAATTCTGTGACCTCACAGTCAGGACAGATTTCCTTCTTCATTCCCCATTGATAATAATGAAGCTCATGATCACCGAGGTTAATCGCTTCCAGTGCCGGATAAACGCCTTTACGTACCTTATGGATGTCCATCAAGTGATGGAGCTTCCTGGCGAGAACTTTTACTTCTGAAGTTTTGGCACGCTTGCCGTAGACCTGAAAGTTGCGAAAAGCAATGAATGCTAAAAATCCGAGAACTGCAAGAACAGCTCCCCAGATTATTTTCTTCACTTAATTTCGGTGATGACGTGATCCTGACCGGAGAAGAGACTTTTCTCGTCACGAATATATTTCTTGGCCGCTTCGACAGTGTCGAAAACACCAAGACTCACACGGTACCAGATTCCCTTCCCATCAATTTTCACTTCATTGATGATGGGATTATATCCACGGACAGTGAAGCCCTCAGCAAACTGCTTAGCTTCTTCGACAGTATTGTATGAGCCAAGCTGAATAGTGTATTTACCCGCCATCGGATTTGCGGGAGTGGAATTCGGAACTTCAGTTGTTGTCGCTGTTTTCTTTTCATCGCTCGAGAATTTTTCAAGTTCCTCAGTTAACTGAGTCTTTGATTCATCCATGAGCTTTTTCAATTTTTCTTCATCAGTCAGCTGAGAATCAGTCGAGAGAGTTTTCTCCGCATCTTCTTCCACCGCAGATTTGAGTTCCACAGTTTTCTTGTCTTCAGTTGTGACTCCTGAAGCATCAAGAGAGATACGCTTTCCCATTTTCACGCCGATCGTGAAACTCGTCACAATCAGAACGACGATAAGGAGAGAAATGAGCACGAGCTCTTTCTTTTCAAAAATGACGACTTTATTGTTTTCTTCCATGCCTTACATTTTAAGGGCTTGACCCATAAGCTCAAAGACCTTTTTTCATTCCCGAACAATCCACTCAGATATCCCCGCCAGCTCTATACCCTTTCCGCTCTCATGACTAAATTCGGGAGGCCAAAGGAGGCATCGACATGAAAAAGATTTTTAAGAATCAGAAGGGACAGGGAATTATGGAGTACGTGATCATCTCGAGCCTCGTCGGAATCTGCTGCCTGATAGCTGTGAAAGAGTTCGGTGATGTCGTGAAAAAGCGCATCGACAACATGAAGGGCCAGATCACAGACGAAATCACCCTTCGCGACCGGAAAAGATGAAAATCCTGATGGTCCTTATGACCTCGGGACTTTTGGTTTTCTTCGGGCAGCAGGCGGTGACTCTCCACAAGCTCACCGTTTGCCGCCAGGAAGCCTGGGGTGCCTCGCTCGTCCTTCACACCCGGACTCTTCTGTCTGAAACCAGATCCTCTGAAAAAGAAATCCTGTCAAAGTGCCGCGTGATTGTGTCGCGAGAAAAAAATGCCGTTTCCTGGATCAGACTCCCCGTCCCCCGCCGCCATTTGGTCCCTCTTAAGCTCCGGGGAAAGATATGAACGAGCGCGGAGAAATGAATCTTTTCTTTGTCCTGATGGTAGTGGGCCTTTCGGGAGTCATGCTTCTTTGTGCTCTTCGCCTCCAGCGCTCGTTTCATCTTCTGGAAAAACGAACAGAGCTCTTTCTTTGCACAAAAGAAACTGAGGGTGAAATCTACGACTACATGAAACTCATGGGACGCACGAACTGGGCGCTGAAAAATCTTCAGAAAGCGAGACTCGTCATGCTTTTTATTCCGGGTCTTCAGGGAGCAGCGATGGAAGGTGAGAAGCTGAAACAAGCTCTCAAACTTTATCAAAATCTGGGCCTCGTTCCCTTTCTGAAAAAGATGGCGGATTTGAAATCGCGGGGCTGTCCGATGGATCCCCGGATCTTTATAACACCCTTCCAGCTTGGAGGAAGTGTCTACCGCAGAGGCCTCGACGGAACCGCAATTTTACGGAGTTCAAAATGGACTTATCATTACGTTTCTTTTCCCAACTCGCTTTCTGTCGACTGGAATGCCGACAACTTCGAAGCGATCAACCCTCTTTTGAAAAGAATCTCAAAGGAGAACGCGGCGAAGCTGTCCTCAGTCTTATCCTCTTACTGACGTCAGCAAGTCTCCTTTACGGAGGACTTTTCTGGCTGAACAAAACCTATGAAACAAGAACCAAGGAGCATCTCTATGATTTCGAAACTCGCTGGAATCATCTCGGGAAAAAATACAAAAACTAAGCTCTGGTGGACGAAACTCGCCATCGCTCTTGTCGTTTCGAATATCTTTTTCTTCCTGCTTTTCGGAGGTGATAACACTTCATCTGCGGAAACTTTCTCTCTTCCTCCGGGATGGGTGGAAGTCCAGCTTGAGGCCCGTCTTCACACCCCTTTTCAGAATGGAAAAAAGGTCCTTCTTATGACCCGTTCCGGAAGGAAAAAGATCCTGGGGGTGTTAAATGAGGGGGGAAATGAACTGGATCAGAGAATAACTGTTCTCGTGAAAGAATCAGAAGCCGCTCTTCTTTTTCAGCATGAGAACTGGGAAATCCTTCCCCTCATCCAGAATCTTCATTTTAAAACTGCGACGACACAAAGAGAGAACCATGAAATTCGTTACTAGCTTTGCCTTCTTCATCGCCCTTCCGGCCTTCGCCACTCCTATCCGCATCTTTCACGAGAAAGAAGGAGAACGGGCCCGCATTGTGCGCGAGATTTTTCAGCAGCAATACTTCATCCCGGAGGATCTGATTGCGGAGCTTGAAGTGTCGAAATGTGAGGAGTTGAAGGGTCAGGGGAAATTAGATCTGTGCTTAAAAAACAACGGAGACCTTTTAGTGGTCTCCGTCGATAGAGGATTCATTTACGAATCACTCAAAATTTTTCAGGCCCCGTAAGGAGACCGATTATGAATTACTTCTGGTGGACAGCGAACTTAGGCGTAGTGCCCTTGTTTCTGTTAGCAGCTTTTCTTTTTGCTCCAGCTGCTCTGTGCTTGGCCTTACGACGGTTTTCTGTAACTGCAGTTCTTGATGCCATATGTATCTCCCGAGATAAGTTTAATTATGGTAATTTGAAGCTCCTCAATGTAACGAGATGCCTCCTCTTTGTCAAAATCTTCCTCCTTCTGCCTTCTGCGTCATTTGCCTCTGATGGACCCAAGGACATCATTCTCGCTAAGGGAGAACAGAAAGAAATCCAAATTGAGACCCTCAAGAATTTTTCCGTGGGGAATCCCGAGGTCATTTCCTATAAGTTCCTCCCCAAGCAGGGAAAACTCCTCCTGAAAGGGAAAAAAGTCGGGTTTACCGACGTGATTGTCTGGAACGGAAAGGGCAAGGAAACCTTCAGTATTTACGTCCTATCTAAGCAGAAATTCCTGAAAACCTTCCAGCTCGCCGACGCCCTGAAAAATCTCAATCTCGAAATCGATATCAAGGGCCCGGTTATGACGGCCTCGGGAACCCTTTCAGATTTCTCCGACTACCTCTATCTCCAGAAGATCAAAGGTCAGTTCCAGGACCAGGTTTTTTTCAAAATTGCACTCGATCCTAAACTCAGAAATCATATCGTAGGACAAATTTATAAGAAGCTTTACGCCAACGGCTTCTCTTCGGTCACCTGCCAGGTCGACTGGCTCGATGTCCTTTGTTTTTATGAAGGCACCCAGAATGAGAATCTTCTGAAACAACTTTCAGGATTTTATCGTGTGACTTTTATTCAGCAGGACTCCCGCCTGAAACACAAAAATTATCGGCTGAAGCTGAAACTAATTCAGATGGAACAGATGGACGGGCGTGAAATTCATCTCGGGATGGACGCTTTTCAGACAACAATCGGAGATCTCTTCGACTTCGGTATCAGAAAACTCATTGATGACAATCAGGTCTTCCTGCAAAAAAGTAAACTCGATCTCTCAACTCTCGCGGAACCGGAACTGATTGTGAATCTCTCAACACCTCAGTTAATTGAAATAGGCTCGCAAATTCCGTACCAGAACATTGCCCAGCAAGGAGCAACAGTTATTGCACCAATCGACTGGCGTTTTGCAGGTTTGAAAATTAAAACAAAAATCACTGAGTCATTCGGCAAACTCCTTCTTGAATATGAAACCGAATTTTCCCGCCCTGTTCAGCAGGCGATCAACGGGAGTAAAGAAATTTCCTCCGCACTTCTCGAGATTGGTGTGCCGATGAAGATCTTCCAGATTGGCTTTCAGACATCTTCCAAAGACAGAAAAGGCATTCCTCTTCTTTCAGAGATTCCTATTCTGAAACATCTCTTTGAATCGAAGTCTGACCAGACGACCTACAAGCAGATTTATGGTTATGTAGTTCTGGAGGCCGTGGAGTAAATGCTATCTCTTTTTAAAGATTCTCAGATTCATCAGCAGGAAGTTGATGGCCTTACCCGGGCCCGTCAGCTTCTCATCGGATGGCTGAATAAAGGAATGATTCCGGCGTGGGAAGATTTCTTTCATGAGCTTCCGGTTCTGGATTCCGCTGAAGAACTTGAGGCGGTAAAAGAGAATTTTTCTAAACTCACGACCTGGCCATTTCTGGACGACATGTTAAAAGAAGAAGGCACAGAATTCTTCTTTCATTCTCCGAATCAATCTCAGCGTCTCTCAATATCCGGAGAAAAGTTCGGAATATCCGTTCCTCTCAATGAAGAAGAGTGGCAACTCTGGCTTGAAACAATATCCCTGAAATTCAATCAGAACTGGAATGTTGAGCATCCCTTCGTCAGCTTTTATGGAGATCTGTTCGGAAAGAATTATCGCCTGAGTCTCATTCACGGATCGAGTTCCCCGCAAGGAAGATCGAAATTGATTCTGAGACGTCTCGCGGGAACTCCGCACGATCTCGATTCATTTGGTGAGACGGCGGAAGTTCAGAGTTTTGTGAAAGGAAGGAAGAATATCCTGATCGCGGGCTCGACCGGTTCAGGAAAGACATCACTTCTCACGAGCCTTCTCACACTGATTTCTCCGCACGAGCATCTGGTGATTCTCGAAGACACTTATGAAATCCTTTCGGAACATCCGCACCAGACCCGCTTTCTTTCAGGAACGACACCGCAGACAAGTCTCAAGGCCTATCTTTCCTACTCACTTCGCCTGAGTCCTGACCGGATTCTTCTGGGAGAGATGCGCTCGCACGAAGTCGTTCCCTTTCTCATGGCAATGAATACCGGGCATCGCGGGCTCATGGGAACGATCCACGCCTCAAGTGCGGCCGATGCCCTTCACCGGGCGGCGCTTTTATTTTCGCTTTATGGAGGAGACGCGAATCTTAACTTTGAAAAAGTGATGGAGCTTCTTTGCCGGAATCTCGAGTACGTCGTGTTTATGGAAGATAAAAAAGTGAAGGAAGTGATCAAGGTACTGGGTTCAGATAACGGGACACCATTTTTTGAAGTGACGTCCGGTGAGACATTTCAGTTCTGATCAGGTCATGGGATTCTGGAAAACAATGATTCTCTTTTTTCTCGATTTCACATCAATCATTTCTACACATGAACCGAAGTCAGAGCCCTTAAAGATGGATTTAGCGGCCGGGCATTTGATTCCGTATTTGGCTTCAGGAAATTTCACATCCGGAATAGCGCGAAAACTTCCATTGGTGGCAATTGCGAGTAAGACGTCACGCTTAAACTGTGAGCAGGGAGTTCCGAGATAGCCTTGATGGAGAATTTCATTTCCCCGGATTCCCTGGAAAGTATGGTTCGCGGGAATCTGCCACGAGCGAAGAGGTTTGGTGGAATCATTGGCAGAGATTTCGTAAATAATGTCGTTACTGAGTCCCGGAGGGAGCTTGGTATTTCTCAGAAACATCTTACGGGAACCCGAAATAGAATCATCGGTGAAGCTACTTGGATAATTCTTCACGAGCTTCTCATTGATGTAAGCATCCATCAGAAGCCCGTGAGACTGAATTCTTTTATTGATGGCCTTCAGCGGATCTTTTTCATTCTGAAGAGAGATGATGAACTTATTATAGTCATCGAGCTTTTTCTTCAGCTGCGGATTCAGCTGGTCACCCAGTGAATCGCAGGCAAAGACTTCAGAGAGAAAAAGAAGAAGGAACATCATCACAAATTATCTCGTGAGTTTTTTGTAAGTCACGCGGCTTGGGACATCGGCCTTGTCACCCACGCGACGGCGGAGATCTTCGTGATAATCTTCGAAGTTACCTTCAAACCATGTCACTGTTGAATCCCCTTCGAAAGCAAGGATGTGCGTACAAATTCTGTCCAGGAAGTAGCGATCATGGGAGATGACCACAGCACAACCAGCAAAATCGAGAAGTGCCCGCTCAAGCGCTTGTAATGTATTCACATCAAGATCGTTGGTCGGCTCATCGAGAAGAAGAACGTTTCCTTCTTCTTTGAGCATTTTCGCTAAGTGAACGCGATTTTTCTCACCACCGGAAAGTTCCTTGATGCGTTTTGACTGATCTTCACCGGAGAAATTGAAGCGCGAAATATACGCGCGCGAGTTCACTTCTTTGTTTCCGAGTTTAAGAAGATCAAGTCCGCCTGCAATTTCCTGCATAACGGTTGCTTCGCCGTCCATCTCGCGGGACTGATCAATGTAAGCGAGCTTCACTGTCTCACCGACTTTGAACGTTCCGGCATCCGGTTTCACTTTATCAGTGATCATATTGAAGAGAGTTGTTTTACCGGCACCGTTTGGTCCGATGATTCCCACAATTCCTCCCGGAGGAAGCTTGAATGTGAGGTGATCGTAGAGAAGTCTGTCGCCGAAAGCTTTGGCGATATCATTGGCCTCGATCACAACATTCCCCAGACGTGGTCCTGGTGGAATGAAAAGTTCATTGGTTTCGTTGCGGGCCTCAGCAGTGGACTCATTCTGCATTTGTTCGTAGTTCTGGATACGAGCTTTGGATTTTGCCTGACGCGCTTTCGGCGACATGCGGATCCACTCGAGTTCTTCCTTCATTTTCTTCTGGCGCTTGGATTCAGATTTTTCTTCCTGAGCTAAGCGATTTGATTTCTGCTCAAGCCATGAAGAGTAATTTCCCTGCCATGGAATTCCTGATCCGCGATCGAGTTCGAGAATCCAGCCGGCCACGTGATCGAGGAAGTAACGATCGTGGGTGATCGCGATAACAGTACCTTTGTAGGCCTGAAGATGGCGCTCAAGCCACAGAACTGTTTCCGCATCAAGATGGTTGGTAGGCTCATCGAGGAGAAGAACATCTGGTTCAGAAAGAAGGAGGCGACAAAGGGCTACGCGCCGTTTTTCACCACCCGAGAGAACTCCGCAAGTCTGATCAGAAGGCGGACAGCGAAGAGCTTCCATCGCGAGCTCAAGGCGTGAATCGAGATCCCAGAGATTCTGGGCATCCATTTTATCCTGAAGAAGAGATTGTTCTTCGAGGAGCTTATTCATCTCATCGTCGGACATCGTATCCCCGAGCTTCATATTCACTTCTTCGTAGCGCTTAACAGTTGCCACGAGTTCCGCGAGACCTTCTTCCACAACCTCTTTCACGGTTTTATTCGGATCAAGTTTCGGGTCCTGTTCGAGGTAACCGAACGTGATGCCTTTATTGGCCGTCACTGTGCCAAGAAAATCTTTATCAACACCGGCAATAATTCTTAAGAGAGATGATTTACCGGAACCGTTCAGACCGAGAACTCCGATCTTTGCTCCGAGATAGAAAGAAAGGGAGATGTTTTTGAGAACTTCTCTTTTCGGCGGGTAGATTTTCCCGACTTTATGCATACCAAAAATGATTTTTTTATCATCAACGACGGCCATGGAGCTTCCTTTGAATTTTAAGAAGCCCCATTTAAGCAGAATTGTTACAAAACGGCCATGAGATCACCCAGAAGAAGGAAAATGAACATGAGGTAAGACGGGAGAAGAAAGATCGAGAGAATTCCGAGTTTTATCACTGTGAGTCGCTTCTCAAAAAGCTCAAAATGCCATTTCTCCTGAAAGCGAAGCTCTTCCATCAGATTCTTAACCTCAAGCTCGTAACTCCCTCCGACCTTGAGAATGCGCTCACAAGTGGAACGAAGTTTCTCCACAATGTGACTGAGACTTTTTTGTTTGATGTCGGAAAGTTCCCTGATGCCGGCAAGAGTCAGTGCTTCCGAGCGCGAGAGAGGAACTTTTCCCAGCGAGTTCAGAACGTAAAGCATCTTCCAGAGTTTTCCGATATCACCAAAATATTTTGCCCGGAAAAACTTTAGAAGGGCCGGTAATGAACAAATGCCGAGGCCTTGCCAGCAAGCGATCATGAACAGTTTTGTGATAGGAAGTTTCATCTCGGTGATCATGAGTGAGCCCAGGATAAAGGTCCAGGTGAGCCCTACCATGAGACCCATTTGAAGCCATGTCCCAAGAGTCGCCTCTTTCAGACGCTTTTCAAACTGACGATCGGAAACAAGTCCTTCACGCAGATACAGGAGCGAGTCCTGATAACTTCCTCCCATTTTGCGGGCAAGATTCAGGATCACTTCCACCACTTCGGAATAGAATTTATAGGCCGGAAGAGTCCCCTGTTTCTCAAGATTCTGACGGGCACCCCAATGGAATTTCTTGAGCCATTCTTCGAGCTCAGATGCAGGGTCTTTTCGTTTAATCAAAGGGTTAATAGGAAGCGGATTTGGGGTCTCAACCCAATAGACAAGAAACAGGATAATTACGAGGTAAAACGCCATGGTAAACATGACCGGAGACTCCCACTTTCGTTGACATGAAGGAAGGCTCTGGCATAGTTTCAAAGAAATGATTTCAAATCAGAAAAACACCGTCTCAACACCCGCGCAAACGCATGAGTCTTTCCTCATTTCTTTTGAGGAAAATCTCCTGAAACAAACGGATTTTGCTGTCGTGGAAATTCTGATGAAGAAACTTCAGTTCCTCGGTTCAAATTTTGATCCGTTTGGTGCCGAGGTTTCCGGTGAATGTCAGTCGATCATGGATAGCCTTGATCTCACGAACCATTTTCGGAATCCCTACCTCGCCACGAATATCCTCCTGAGACTTCTGGATAAGACTGAAGAAAGACTTAACTCGCTTAAGCAGTAAAACACGAGAGATGAAATGAGTAAGGTTCCTGAGTGCCCGATACATCCGGTATCGATTAAGCTTATCCGCCAGGGTCATCCATGGATTACTCCGGATAGTTTTTCCAATCGCTTTCCCCGCAGTTCAGAATTCATCGTGGCGATGGACGAAAGAAAACGTCCGATGGCGCTACTCATTCACGATCCGCAACACAGAAACGTGAAGGCGAGATTGTGGACGACTAAATATCCTTTTGACCGTGAGGCTCAACATTTCACGGCCGGGATCCAGGCGCGGATTGATTTAGCAATTGATAAGCGCGTGCAGATGAAAGAACTGAAAGACCGGGAAAATTATTATCTTGTTTTTGGTGAAGCTGATCAGTTGCCGGGACTTTTCATTCAGAAACTGAACGATCGCATTCTCATTCAATTTTATACCGCCTTCTGGAATAAATATAAGTCGATCATTCAGATCGCCGTGCAGGAAGTGTTTCCTGAGATGAAAGATGATCAGTTCTGGTTTCAACTGAGAGGCGAAACGCGTGAGCTTCAGAAGCTTCCGGTGAATGCTGTCGATGCCGGTCGACGTGATGAATTTCATCTTTCAGAATTCGGGAATCACTACCTCATCCGTCTTGGATCTTCGTATGATCATGGTCTTTACACGGATATGAGTTCTGTCCGTTATCAGTTGCAGAAGTTCGTGGCGAAAGATTCCCGCGTGCTCAATCTTTATAGCTATACGGGCGCCTATTCACTCTGGGCCTTGAAGCTTGGTGCTGAACAGGTGACGTCAGTGGATCTTTCTCCCAAATATATCGAATGGCTTCAGCAGAATTTGGGCCTTAATCCCGAGCTTGATACTACGAAACATGAATCCCTCACGATGAGTGTGGATGAAGCTCTCGGAAAAATGCAGTCCGAAGGAAAAACTTTCGATCTTATTATCTGTGATCCTCCTTCATCATCGAGTGATGGAGATAAAAGAACTTCGGCGATTAAGGCCTATCGTGATCTTTTAAAAGACATGGACAAAGTTCTCGCGCCGAAAGGAAGACTCGTGATCTTCCTCAATACTCACCAGACGACTGCGCACAAATTTGAACGCGTGATTCTCGATTATCTGAAAGAACTCAATCTCAATTACAAGATGGGACAAAAACTGGGACTTGACCAGGATTGCCCGACTCTCAAAGGATTTCCGGAAGGAAGTTACCTGAAGGGTCTTGTCCTGGAAAAACTATGATCAAAGTCACGGGCCTCAGAAAAACTTTCACCAGTCATAAAAAAGAACCCGGTCTCAAGGGATCACTCAAGGCCCTCGTCTTCCGCGAGAATGTGGTTAAAGAAGCGCTCAAATCACTCAACCTGGAAATTCAGCAGGGTGAGATCGTGGGCCTCATTGGTGCTAATGGTGCGGGGAAAACGACTCTCGTGAAAATTCTCGCGGGTATTGTTCATCCAACAAGTGGAGAAGCGACTGTTCTCGGTTACAAACCGTGGGAGCGCAGTAACGAATACAGAAAACAAATGTGTCTCATCATGGGACAAAAAAACCAGGTGTGGTGGGATCTCCCCGCTCTCGATAGTTTTCTCCTTCTTAAGGAAATTTATGAGATTGAGGATTCACGTTACAAAAAAAACGTGGAGTTCCTCGCTGAAACACTGATGGTTCAGGATCATCTGAAAACCCAGGTGAGAAAACTCTCACTGGGCGAGCGGATGAAAATCGAACTCATGGCGGCCCTCCTCCATGATCCTAAAGTGATTTTCCTCGATGAACCGACGATCGGTCTCGATATCTCGGCCCAGAAAGCTGTGCGCGAGTTCATGAAAACTTATCAGCGTGAAAAAAAGCCGATCACGATTCTCACTTCGCACTACATGGAAGATATCAAGGAACTTTGTCCGAGAATTGTCATCATCAAACAGGGTGAGTTCGTTTACGATGGCTCGCTCAATGAAGTTCAGCGCATGCTCGGTGATGAAAAAGTCCTGAGTGTAACGACAGATGATAAAGTTTTTAAGGTCAATGTCCCGCGTGCCGATCTCGCGAAAAAAACGCAGGAGATTCTCTCGACTAACAATGTCCTGGATCTCAATATCCAGGATCCTTCGATTGAAGACATTATCGAAAGCATCATGCGATTTGGTGTGGGTCCTTCATGAAATGGTGGCCTTCCGTCGTCTCACTTGAGTTCCGGAAGATTCTCGTTTTCCGGACAGAATTCTGGGTGACCTTTCTTGGTCAGGCCCTGGTTCAGCTCGTGATTGCGCGTTCCCTGTGGACGGCCATTTTTGAAGAGCAGAAAGTGACAGAGATGAATGGCTTCACCCTGCCCATGCTCACTCTTTATTACGTGATTGTACCGATCGGCTCGCGGATTCTCACAGGCGAGAATATAGGATTTATCTCGCGCGAAATTTACGAAGGAACATTCACCCGCTACCTTTTGTATCCCCTTTCGTGGTTTCAATACAAAACTCTCACTTACGTTTCCTACAGTCTCTTCTATGCCCTTCAGCTGATGGTGTTTTTCCTGGGATATAAGTTTTTTCTCTCTGGCGGAATCTCCTTTTCTGAATTTGGAAATCTCCTGTTGGGACTGGGATTATTTCTCGTTTCAAGTCTCGTGTACCTGATGATGTCCATGGCCGTTGAACTCCTCGCTCTGTGGGCCGATAACATCTGGTCGCTCATGGTGATGCTCAGATTCTTCAGTAACTTTTTAGGGGGAGCACTCATTCCTCTCGCGTTTTTTCCTGAGCGCGCGCAGGTCATACTTTCCTATACTCCGTTTCCGAATCTCGTGAGCCTTCCCGCACGCACGATTATGGGACTTACTTCGCCTGAAGAAATCTTCCGTGGTTTAGTGGTTGTTGCTTTCTGGGCAGTCGTCCTTTCATTCGTCGTGAATTTCCTCTGGAAAAGAGGTCAGAAAAATTACAGCGGAGTCGGCATATGAAACGCTACCTCCGACTCTATCTTTATTTCCTGCGGTTTTCTTTTTCCAAGGCGATGGAGTTCCGGATTGATTTCACTTTCCGGATCGTGATGGATTGCATTTACTACGTCGTAAATATTCTTTTCTTCAAAGTCATTTATCTTCACACACCAATGCTTGGTGGTTGGCGTGAAGATGAAATTATGGTTTTTGTCGGGGCCTACATCCTGATTGATGCCATCAACATGACGATATTCTCGACGAATCTTTGGTGGCTTCCGTGGCTCATCAATAAGGGCGAACTCGATTACTATCTGATCCGGCCGGTGAATCCTTTATTCTTCCTTTCCCTCCGCGAGTTTTCAGCAAACTCATTCATGAATCTCATTATTGCAGCGGGATTTCTGATCTATACACTCATTCAGTATCAGGGAAGTTTCGGAGCGGCCGAGATCTTTTTGTTTCTTGCGCTGATACTCAACGGATCGCTTCTCTATTTCTGCATTCAGATGCTCACGATTCTTCCGGTCTTCTGGACTCAGAGTACGCGCGGCTTTGTTGATCTCTTTTATACTTTGGGACTTGCGATGGAGCGGCCACATAGAATCTATCGCGGTTTTTTCAAAATCCTTTTCACGACACTCCTGCCTTTCGCTCTCATTGCGTCCTTCCCGGTCAAAGTTTTCCTGGAAGGTCCGGACCTCATGACGATGCTTCATCTCACCGCTGTGACGATTTCTTTTTTTGCGCTTTTAATTTTTGTATGGGGGAAAGGTCTTCGGAACTATTCTTCAGCGAGCTCTTAGAAGGCAGTAACCTTACCGCTTAAAATGTCCCAGAACATTCTGAAGTCGCCTAAGAGGCTGTAGAACGGATGCTTGAAAGTGGCAGGACGATTCTTCTCAAAAATAAAATGACCGATCCAGGCGAAGCCGTAACCGAGAATGGGAAGAAGAATAAGAATTGATGGATTACCGGTAAAAAAGAAGAGGAGAAGAAGAGAGATGACTGCCCCTGTACCGACAAAATGAAGCTTACGGCACGTGAGATTTCTGTGCTCGTTCAAATAATAAGGGTAAAAGTCAGCGAAGCTCTTGAATTCCATAAGCTCTCCTCCTTTCATCATACTTCTTAAGTATGAGATTTCACAAGTTTTCTTTAGCTCTCAAGGTTTACCCGACTAAACCGATAAGAAATTGAATGAAATCTCAAAAACTTTGGCCTTTGTTATTCATGTCTTTTTCCCTATGGGCGCAGGAGTCTGATCTCATTCAGATTCAGAGTGTCGCGTATCCGAGGAATCAAAAGGCCTCTTTTTGCAGGCGTCCACTCGAGATGCTGGATACGGTTGTGTTTCATCATTCAGAAACTCCCCCGACTCAGACGCCGATGCAGATCAACCAATTACATCTTAACCGCGGAACAGCTGCGGATCCCTGGTACATGGTTGCGTACTCTTACCAGGTGCAAGCGCCGTATGTGGGAACCACAGTTCCGGCCGCCGGCGTTTTTGAAGGTCGGCCACTTGATCTCGTAGGTGCGCATGCCGGTTCCGATGTTTTTGTCCCGATGGATGCTGAACAAAAAAGACTTTGGGATGAAGGCCAGATTCTCTGCGGAAAAGAAGGCGGAGAATTTAAAATTGATCCGAAACAATTAAACAGCGTGGGAAATATCAAAGCGAACGTTACCACTCTCGGTATCGTCGTGATTGGTAACTATGCTCCCTTCGGAAGAGATAACCCCAATGGTTACCGCCCGAGCAAGGTGAGAAATCCAACGGCCCAGCTTCAGGAAATACTTGCGCGAACGTCGTGCCAGCTTCAGAAGAAAAATCCGCGGATCAAATACATCCGCTGGCACAACTACTATCACTCGACGAGCTGCCCGGGTAATATCAAGAATTTTGTTCCTCAGATCAGAGCTCTCGCGAAAGGATACGGATGCGAATTCAATTAGTCCTCCTTCTTACACTTTTTGTGAATACTGCGTTTGCAGGAGAAAAAGAGATCCGTCATCTCTTCGATAAGTACGATGCTATTATGCTCCGCCAGCGCGTGGAACATATCGACAGCGTTTTCACGAAAGCTTTTCTCGACGCCCACGGCGGACGTGAAGAATTTATCGCTATGGTAAAAGAGCTTCCGAAAGATAATTCGAAATCACTTATGCCACCAGTATTCTCGTGGAAGAAAGCTCCCAAAGAAGATGTGATTTATGCCACGTTGAAGCCGCTCGAATCCGAAGTAAATTTTAAATCGAAAATGCCGGTTAATAGTCATGACGGGACCCTCTTCATCATTGTGAAGGAGAAGGGAAAATTGAAAATAGAAGGAACCATGAGCGATGCTCACTAAGCTCCTTACTCTCCTCATTCTTCTGACTGCAGCACCACTCCACTCTCAGGATTGTGTGAACTGTTTACCAGGATATAATCCTGCTCCGATTCTTCCCGTTCAACCGTGGCCGCTGGAACTGATTCCCATTCAGGTTCCCGTCTATCCACGAAATAGTCGCGCTTCATTCTGTAAAAGACCGGTTGATATGGTCGATACGATTGTTCTTCACCATACGGCGACATCATCAAGTGCGAGTGCTCAGGATATTAACCGCATGCACTTAAACGAAGGAACAGCTGCCGATCCCTGGTACATGGTTGCTTATTCCTATCTTGTGGGTGCTGCATATCCTGGTGATTCACGTCCGGCCAATGCTGTCATTGAAGGAAGACCTCTCGATATCGTTGGTGCTCACGCCGGCTCAAATGTTTTCTTACCCATGACCGATACACAGAGACAAATCTGGGATTCAGGCCAGGTTGTCTGCGGAAGAGATGGTGAAGAATTCAGTGTGAACAACACACTCGTGCAGAATGGAAGAATTAAAGCGAACGTCACAACGATTGGCGTATCGGTCATCGGAAACTATTCTCCCAGAAGTATCAGTAACCCATTGGGGTACAATCGCAGTCGTCCCCGTCTTCCGTCAGTCGGAACGATTGATATGATCGCGCGACTGTCGTGTCAGCTACAGAAAAAATATCCCAACATGAAAAGTATCAAGTGGCATAGCCAGTATCACTCGACAGAATGTCCGGGAACTATCAAAAATGTCGTGGGCCAGATCAAGACAAAGGCAAAAGGGTACGGATGCGATTTCAACTGATCGTTCTCATGTTTCTTTCTGCAAATGCCTTCTCTGCTTCCGACAAGGAAATGGATGAGCTTTTCCGGAAATATGATTCGGTGATGATAGGCCATAAAGTCGAACTTATAGACGAAGTTTTCACCCGGAAGTTTCTCGAGTCGGCCGGTGGTAAAAAAGAATTTTCGGAAGGAGTGAAAGAACTTCCGAAATCTCCTCTTAAAACTCTCGCTGCCCCGAAAATCTCCTGGAAGAAAGGCCTGAAAGACGAACTCTGGCTCGCTAAGCGTGCGGAGTCTTCAGATAAAAAGAATGGGAAAGACGTTCCCAGCGGAAATCAGTTCATCATCGTGAAAGAGAACGGAAAACTTAAAATCGACGGGACAATGAGTGATGCAGAATAAATTTGTTTTTTTCTTCCTGCTTGTTCTTATGAGCTGCGGGAAAGATGTGAAATTCACTAACGAGCTTGAGACGAGCAATGCGGTCACGCAGGCCGAGCCGATTGCGATTACGCAAACTGCGAATATCATCCGCAACTCCGCCAATCCTCCTGGTAACATTATCATGAATGGCAGAACCTATAAGATCAGCCCTTTCAGCTCATACGTGGCCCTGAATTTTATCAGTCAACAGCCAGAAGGCGTTTCTATTCCCGTCAAAATCCGTGGTGAAGTGAAATCCACCGAAGTTTACATCAAGATCATCGAACAATAGTTTTTGTGTCACTCTACATTCTCAAAGGAGAATATCTGAAAGTACTACTCGCACTTACGATGGCCTTGTCTGTTCCTGCCTACAGTCTGACCGAAGCGCATCGAACGATTGCCGCTACTGAACAAGCAAAAGTTATTAAACCCGCATTTGGCGGCCACTGCGCGATGGGTATGTGTAATAAGAAGATCGGGAAAGGAAGTGAGAAGTTCATGGTGGATTACAAGGGAGAGCGCTATCTCTTCTCTTCTGAATCCCAGCGGGATGAATTCATCGCCAACATAGATCAGAACATTTTAAAGGCGCGGGCCAATTACGAAAGCATGGGTGCCGCCGACAAGAAGTAAAAAAAAAGGGCCCCTTAGGGGCCCTCTTTTTTTAGATTAAACTTTTACAATTCTCTCTCTCCAGGCGATGACGTCAGGAGCGAGATAGTCGTACTTCATTCCATCAATTGTATATTGAGAGAATTCGTAGTCGTGCGAGTGAGTGAGACACTCCGTCGGACAAACTGTCGTACAAAGACCACAGTAACAGCAAAGGGCCGTATCAATCACAAATTGAGTGAGGAGAAGACGGATGGGCTGACCATTTGAAGTCTTCTTGATCTCTACACCTTCAGGCATTTTCTCTGAAGCGATATAGATACAATCAACCGGACATGCCATCGCACATTGAGTGCACGAGATACAGTTTTGTACGTCGTTGAAGAGGCGCATGCGTGATCTTTCCGGAAGAACTTCGCGAACTTCAGGATATTCAATTGAAACTGATTTTACTCCCCAGACATAACGGAAAGTGATCCACATCCCTACGACGGTGGTTTTAATCCCATCGAAGAGTGAAGCGAAATAATCTTTCACAGATCCGGTTTCGTGAGTGTGTTGATTTGTGTTCATCGGTCAACTTCTCCTAATACGATATCGATTGATCCAACGGTAGCAACGAAGTCAGCGATCATCTGTCCCGGTGCCACTCTTGGAAGCATCGAGGTGTGAGTGAAACATGGTGACTTCACTTTCAGGCGATACGGAGTTTTTCCATCCTGCTCAGAGAACAAGTGAAAGCCGATTTCTCCACGAGGAGCTTCTGTACGAACATAAACTTCGCCTTTCGGGAGTTTGATGATCTTAGGAACTTTCCCCATGATCGGACCTGGTTCGAGTTTGTCGATAACCTGGCGGATGATCTTGATAGACTCAATAACTTCTTTCATACGAACGATGTAACGGTTCCAGCAATCTCCCGGAACTCCGCGCTCGCCTGTTCCAACCGGAACATCGAAATCAAATTCGCTGTAGAGTGAGTATGGTTTATTTTTACGAAGATCCCATTTGTATCCGGCACCACGAAGGATCGGTCCGGTTGCTCCGAAATCAAGACAGTCCTGAAGACTCATGATTCCGACATTAGCCGTTCGCTCAACGAAGATTTTATTCACGGAAACGAGATCGTGATATTTCTTCGCTTCTTCTTCCATGTCATCACAGAATTGTTTTACGCGATCAAGCTGTTCATCCGTCCAGTCATTCCAGATGCCGCCGATCCACATGTAGTTATAAAGAAGGCGCGCGCCCGAAACTTCTTCGAAGAGACGAAGAATTCTTTCGCGATAATCGAAAGCATAAAGGAACGGTGAGAAGGCACCAAGATCGAGAGCATATGTCCCGAAGGCCATAAGGTGCGATCCGATACGCTGAAGTTCACCAGTGAGAATGCGGAGAAGTTCTGCGCGACGGGGAACTTCTGTCCCGAGCATTTTTTCAACCGCCAGGGCATAACCCCATTCCATACTCATGGAAGCGAGGTAATCGAGGCGATCTACGAATGGAATCACACCACGGTAATCGATGTGCTCAGCATGTTTTTCCATACAACGGTGAAGGTACCCGAGATGAGGAATCGCATGAGCGACGATTTCAGAATCGGTCCAGATTTCAATCCGGAGAACTCCGTGGGTAGCAGGATGCTGCGGACCCATGTTGAGGGTAAGGAGCTCAGATTTCAGCTGCTCGGTATCTTCATTGATGGTCGGTTTAACCGGTTCACCAATATCCCAACGTGTTTGCATATATGACTCTTCCTTCTTATTGAGCTTTCGTTTCCTGAGCTTTCTTGATCATCGCCTGACGAACGATGAAATCGCGGTCTTCGAAGTTCATCTTATTATCAGGGTAAACTTCCATGCCGTTATAGAATTTCTGAGCAACGTAATCCTTGCGCAGAGGCCATCCTTGCCAGTCATCCGGGCAAAGAATACGGCGAAGATCTTTATGATTGTTAAACTTGATTCCGAACATGTCGTAAACTTCGCGTTCCTGCCAATCAGCAGCTGGATACACTTTCATGATCGAGTCCACTTTCGGTTCCACACGATCCGTCACTCTCACTTTGAGAATGAGCTCTCTTGGATGATCAACATCGAAGTGAGCGAGCACATAGCAAACGTCCATGTAGTCGAGATAATCGACGCCAGAGATCGCCTGAAGAGCATTGAAAGGAAGTTCTGTATTTGAACGAAGCCACTCTGCCACTTTGTAAATGTGAGAAGCTTCGACAGAGACACTTGAATCGAGTTTCGCATCAGGAGCTGCGTTCACAGTGGCATTAGCACCGCTTACGTTTTTATTGATGAGAGAAGCGAGTTGGTTCAGGTCTACATTATGCATGTTTCACCCACTTGTTTCTGAGGAGACGCTCGTTGGCGATCTTCTTCTGAAGAGTCATGACACCTTCAATGAGAGATTCCGGACGTGGAGGACATCCTGGAACGTAAACATCAACAGGAACCACCTCATCAACGCCGTTAAGGACATGATAGCCGTGTTGCCAGTATGGTCCACCCTTGTTTGCACAAGAGCCCATTGAGATAACATATTTTGGTTCTGCCATTTGCTCGTAAAGAGTCTTCACACGAGTCGCCATCTTGAGAGTCACAGTTCCTGCAACAATCATCATATCTGCGCGACGGGGAGTTGCCATGAAGGCACCACAACCGAAACGTTCGAGATCGTACTTAGCAGCACCAGTGGCCATCATCTCGATCGCGCAACAAGCGAGACCGAATGTCATGGGCCACAAAGAATTTTTTCTTCCCCAGTTGAGAAAATCATCAACCGTAGTAAGAACAACACCATCTTGCATGGAGAAACTCCTGACTCATATAAAGTTTGAAACTCTAAGAGAGTACAATTCTGCCAATGAAAAGGCGAGAAATTTCAGCCATTTCGGACGGTGTTCCGTAGATGTCAAAGGATGGGATTATTACTTACAACGGGAGGAATAACTGAGCGCGAATTTGTCGGTTGTTGAAGATTCGGAAGCAGGAGACCTTCCACTGAACTTTTCCTGCTCTTGCTGCATGTAGGCGAGGCGTTTTTTGTCGTTTTCGCACACCTTATTCATGACTAATTCGTATTCCATCAGCGCAGCAATCGGATAAGGCACCCCGTAAGCCGACGAAATAAAATTTATTTTCCCGGAATTGAGACCCGAGAAGGCCGATTCCATTTTCTTGTCCGCGAGTTTTTTATGGAACGAATCATAGTAAGAGCCGACGTGATAAAAAAGCTCCACGGCGCGATCAAAAGAGAGCTTTCCTTCCATGCTTTCGATCTTCCGGCAGTTCGTTCTGAGCTGGCTCGTGCGATCAAAAAGTTCGCGGGCCACATGGCATTCAGAAAGGAACGCTTCCACTTCTCCGCCTTCGCCTTCAATCGTACTTCTGATGAAATCGCGGGCATTGAAAGTGTCTTCGTAAGGATTAAAACTATTGCGATGAGTGTAGTGAGTAAGCTCGTGAGCAAGATCTAAAAGTGCATCATTCCAGTTGAGATGACGATTGAGATAAACCACCGATTTTGTCTCGTAAATCACGACATCCGGAGATCTCGGATTGAACTTACGAACAAGAGTTGTATCAGTAAGAGATCCCTCGCCGACTTTCACAATATCATTCAATGTCATGCCCAGACGGGCCGCTTTTCTCGAAGCATCCCGCATGATTTTTGCACCAGTCGGAGACTTCTCGAGCATGTCAAAAAGGCGCTTGAAATTGAGTTCTTCCGAGTCTGAAAACTCTGACCAGCTTCCCGACCTGTGAGTCTGAGAATCCACATGGATCAGACGATCTTCGGTCGCGAAGAGGGGAAGCGAAATGATGAATACAAACAGTGATAAAAACCGCATCT
This sequence comes from Bdellovibrionota bacterium, assembly GCA_040387275.1. Classification (GTDB taxonomy): domain Bacteria; phylum Bdellovibrionota; class Bacteriovoracia; order Bacteriovoracales; family Bacteriovoracaceae; genus Peredibacter. The sequence goes on from JAZKDZ010000002.1 coordinate 546,564, forward strand.
CCAGACTTCTCGGAGATGGGTACTAGGACTTAAGAAGATTTTTAGAGATTCATGAAGGGGAAAGTATGGATAGCCTTACCTGACTTCTCGACTCGGAAATCACCCAGGATTTTGGCCGGCGCTTCTGGTGCTTTGGTCCCGGAATAGAGACCTAAAGCGGCCTTGTACTGGCCCGGAGGAAGCTTCCACTCACCTACCCGGATCGCCTGAGGAAGAGTTGTCCAGTGGCGGGTATCGGCCTTTTCCATCGCCGCGATCCCTTTTGAGGCCCCGACGTAAGTTGCCATGGCGGCCGTTTTCGCGAGGAAATCTTCGGAATTGGATCTGAGTTTCGAGTACACACCGTAGGCCGCGATGATCGCGAGAAGGTGTTTCACTGCCACTCGGGAACCCGTACGGACATAGCGGGCCACTACATCTTCTTCCAGGACTACGCGTGCGATGTCGCCATTTTCCGAAACAACTGGAAGTGGTCCACGCTTCAGCACCACACCCTTATCATCGAGAATAAAAAGTTCAATTCTCTGAACCGGAGGAACGTTTTCAATCATCGGAAGTTCAAATTCAATCGCGGCTTCGGAGACAGCTAATTTTGTGGCTTCATAACCAAAGACAAAACTTCCTGCTGATGTTGCATTTCCCGGAACCATGCCTAATTGGTTCATGGCAAATTGCGCGAGAACTGCAGAACCGACATTCATGATAAAAGCTTTCGCCCGGGGATCTTTCACCTGGTCAGCCGCACCTTTCAGTCCGAAGTTAAATGGCTTTCCGATTTTCGGAGGAATAAGTCCCTCTTCAATCACGATCACCACATTCGGCTCCCCTTCATTCACTCTTTTCAGAATAACGTCAGTGGGCTTGAGCGTTTTTACCGTCGTGGCAAAATCGTAACCGCGGATTTCTTTCGTCACCGAAAGAATTTTGTAATGAAGAAAATCGCGGAGGTCTGAATAAGCGGGAGTTCGCTCGAAGAGTTTATCATTCGGAGCCTTGCCTTCTTTCAAACGGGCAACGGCATCCTTGGTATAATCAATATTTTTCGCATTAAAGAGCGGATAAATTCCGCCTTCGCGGTCAAGAATCACAAGCGCATCTTTATAAAGCTGAAGCGCAATCTGCTTATCGCCTTTGATGTCACTCACTTCATGAACTTCTCCGCCGAAAACTTTCATCATGAGATCGGTATGATAAAGAGTTTTGTAAGTGGAGCTTCTCTGAAGGTCAGTAAAATATGTATCCCACGCGAGGATTGTCGCCCGCGCGGCCTGAAGATCTAATTTATTTCCCGCTTTCTGGAAGCGGGCGTAGTGAGCTTTCGAAAGAAAGTAATGTGCGTATGAGCGTTCGTAAGAAGCTCCGTAAAAAACATCCGCTGTATCATTAATCAGAAGCGAGGCCGCTTTCGCGGAGAGGCGTTTCGTGAAGAGTTCATCAATGAGAGCAAGTGAACGCTGGAAGTGAGTGATGGATTCGTCGAGCTGGTCACGGCGCAGGGCCAGTGTTCCCTTCTCTAAATGCCAGAGGAGAACGGATTTTTTTTCGTCCTTCAGGACACTTTCATCAAGAACGGATTGAGCTTTGTCGTATTCACCGAGAGCGTAGGCGTCGCGGTAAGCTTTCATTTGATCCTTCATCCTGGAGGCACAGGCCCCCAGGAGAAGAATGCAAATTAATAGCGAGTAGCGGAGAACTCTTACCATCCAGTGCTGGATTTTTCAGAGTACTTGAAGACTTTCGTGCGTGTGCGGAGAAGCTCCACTGCGCGTTCAATGTCTGTCATGCGGATGTTAACCGAATATTCCTTGATGGTTTTGCCATCACGTTTTTCCGGCTTCATATAAACGTTACCAAAGATCATCACGTCAGCACCTGTCTGCTTACCGATTTTTTTCACGGTCGCAGGATCAACCATACCATCGTTCTGGTAAGTGATTTCTTTCAGGATCATTTCACGGGCCTGGTTATCAACGAGTTCGAATTCTCCGGAAAGAGAAAGCTCATTCAGGAGTTCGTCGTTCAAGTCACCAATCGGGAAATAAGCTTCAGAAGTCTGGTTCTGAACTTCAGCTACGAAGATTTTCGGCGTCTTGTGAGCAGCCTTCATCTTGTTGTAGCCCGGGTGAGCACGCATCTGCTTAATCACGTCAGTCACTGCCTGAGTCGTATCAGCACTCATCCAGTTATCAGTGATTGAAAGTCCTTTTTCATCAGACTTGTTAGCGTCTACGCGTTCAGCTTTGAATGAACCGCATGAAACAGCAAAAAGAGAAGTCAGGATCAGAGTAGAAATTAATTTCATGTTCATGACCTCTTAGACTTCACCGTGACGGGCCTTCACGAAATCATTAGAAATGTTTTCGAGAGCCTTTTTCACGTTCGCTTTAGTTTCAGGATCATCAGCTTTTTCTACGAGATCTTCAGAAGCTTTATCAACTGCTGCGCGGAGACGGTCAGCTTCCATACGGATGAGAGATGCGCATGTGAAACCGATGTAGTCTTTCTTTGCACCTAGATCTTTCGTGTAGTTTCTTTTTTCCCAGTAAGTCTTCACAACAGCTGCGCCATTGATGAGGGCCTGAACTTTCTCAGCAAGAGTGTTCTCAACGAACTCTCTCATTGGTGCAGTCTTAGGATTGTTAGCGTCGATAGCGGCCTGGCCTTCAGTAGAAGCACCGAGAGTCTTCTGGATGAAAGTTGTAATCTCACCAGCGATGTCAGCGCGGACGTTTGCCTTAGCGAGGTTACACGCGATTTCGCGGTTAACTTTCGGCTCAGTCTCAAACGAGAAGTAACGGTACTTTTTTACATCCATGCTTTCCTGTTCAGCATAAATTTCTGCATCTTCAACCCATCCTGGACGGGTGTTAGAAGAAGCATCGCGGACAACGAAGTCTTTTTTGATAGTGGCTGAGTTATCAACATCAGCAACTTCTTTTTTCTTCTTCGATGAACAAGCAACAGAAACGAGGGACAGAGCAAGCAAAATAGACATCAGCTTCATATGAGCTCCTTTATTAGTCTAAATGTAGGTCGGATAAATGTTCTTCAATGTACGTATTAAATAAATGCTTCACTTTGAGAAGGGCATCGGCCTGAGTTCTCCCTGTCACAGTTTCCGATGTCGAAATAACTTTTTTCTTCTCACCATTTTCAGTTGAGGTCATGTTGAGAGTGAATGTGTATTTTTCAAAACCTTCGACGTTGAGAAATTCTTTGATCGAGTCAACGTTAAGTGCCACCACGCGATCAGCCTCACCTTTTACAAGACGAAATCCTGATTCGGTAAGGAGCTCTTTAATTTTCTCTGTCATCCAGTCAGGGGCCTGACCCACTTTGAGAGAAAGCGGAAGAGTGGCCGGACGGGAATCTTTCCACTTCATGATCTGTTCATAAGTTGGGTGTGCCGCTTTTTTTCCGCCAGCAACTGTCGCGTATCTTTCATTGAGTTTTTCACGCTCAAGGTGAAGGCGCATGATCTTCCGGAGATTGGTACGGCTTCTTCTTTCCCATAAAGTCTCAAGCTCAGTATCGAGCTTCTTCATTCTGCCGCCAATGAGACCAGCTGCCTGGTTCTTATCAAGGCTCGCCAGAGCGTAAGTCAGACCATCTTTCTTGAAGTGTTTTTTGACCTGAACGTTTTCCAGGATCTCATTCACAGATTGCTCAAGAGCAGTCTGAACCTCTTCATTCACCTTGGATTGCCATGGGAATGTTGATGTTGAAGATTGATTCGTATTCAGAGTGGATTTTACTTTCACTTCAAAGATACTCGCGAGATTGGCGCGAGCTTGTGCGTCTGATTCGGCCATGGATTTGGCTTCGCCGGTTGCGCAGAGTTCCCCGGATTCGTCGCACGCCTCATAAGGCGAATAGACCCACTCGGGAACTTCTTTAGAGGAACTAGAGAGTTCGGGCGATTTTTTAAGCAGCGAACAGCCCGAGAAGAGCAGCAAAAAGATGAGTGTTTTCATTTTGAAAAATTCTGAACCTGTTACCGATCAAAGTCAATTAAAGGAAAGGCCTTGACGCCGTGTCCTCAGGTTGACGTGATTGAGTGCTCATCCTTAGGCTGTAGATGTTGGAATGGATTCACTTTAACGGAGGATGTTATGGAATTTAAATTGCCCGAATTGCCCTACCCTAAAAATAGTTTGGAACCTCATATTTCTGCAGAAACACTGGAATTTCATCACGGAAAACACCATCGCGCATATATCAATAAACTCAATGAATTAGTGAAGGGTACGAAGTACGAAAAAATGGACTTAGTGGAGATCATTCTGAGTTCTGACGGCAAGGTTTTCAACAACGCTGCCCAGGCCTGGAACCATACTTTTTTCTGGAATTGCATGACACCTCATGGGGGCAAAAATCCGGAGGGAAAGATTGCTGAACTCATCAATAAAAAATGGGGAAGTTTTGAGAAATTCAAAGAGGAATTCAAAACGATGGCGGTAGATAATTTCGGCTCTGGCTGGACCTGGTTAGTACAGGGTAAAAACGGAATCGAGATCATGAACACCGACGATGCCGACACTCCCAAGGCCCATGGTATGAAAGCTTTACTCACTCTCGATGTCTGGGAGCATGCTTACTATATTGATTATCGAAATGAACGGCCGAAGTTCGTGGAAGCATTCTGGAATCTCGTGAACTGGGAATTCGTGAATGGGAACGTTCAGGCTTAACCAAATCTTAACCTTCATATCCCCCTGTCCCGATGGTATACAGGGGGCATATGAAAAACGCACATATTCTCGTTGTAGAAGATGAACAGGATATCCGGGACCTCATTAGTTTTCAGATGAAATCTGAAGGCCATCAGGTGACTGCAGTCGACAGCGCCGACAAGGCCGTTACAGTTTTAGAAAGAGGCGACAAGATCGATCTCTTCATCATCGACTGGATGTTACCTGGTTCGATGAACGGTTTAGAGTTCACCAAAAAACTCCGTTCGCATAAATCATTTAAAAATTCTCCCGTGATCATGATCACTGCTCTCACTCAGCCGGATAACATTGTTGCTGGTCTTGATGCCGGAGCTGATGATTACATCACCAAGCCATTTGATCTCACTGTCCTCCAGGCAAGAGTCAGAGTTCAGTTGAGAGGACTTGAGCTTTCTCTTAAGGCCGCTGAAGACAAACTCACCTTCGGTAATCTCGTGATAGAAGTCACCAAGTGCCGGGTGTTGGTGAATAAAGAAGAAGTGACTCTCACTTCAACGGAATTCAAGATTCTCCTTCTTCTTGCCCAGAAACCGGGACACGTTTTCACCCGTGATCAGTTTATTTCGAACATTCAGGGAGACAATGTCTTCGTCACAGGACGAACCATTGATACTCACATCGCCGGCCTCCGGAAAAAATTAGGCGATGAGGCGAATGTCATAGAAACAATCCGGGGAATTGGATATAGATTTAAGGATGAAAGCTAGATCTTCCTACCCATGGTTCTTCTTCTTCCGGATTGTTCAGCTTTCCCTGCTCATTTTTTTTCCCGTTCTCCTCACGATCTTCATCATCGATAAAGTCATTTTCCTGAGAGTCCTGCCTCTGGCCATCATCGGGCAGCTCCTGTTTATTTTCCTTTTCTATCGGGCAACCAGACCACTGGGAACGATTCTCTCGAAGCTCCAGAAATTCCGCGGGGACTCTCCTTTTGATACGTCCATCCGCGAGCTTTACGAAAAAGACGAGTGGACGAAAATTGAGTCAGCTCTCAATGAAGCCGATTCCAAGTTTAAGGATCAGATCAATCAGACGAAGCTTGAAAACGAAAAGATCGCGGCGATTCTCGAATCAATTTACGATGCCATTATCGCCATCGACCCTTATGAAACTCTCCTGTTCTCCAATACAAATTTCAGAACTAACTTTGTGACGAAAAAAGAATCGGGAATCATTCCGAAACTCTGGCACATTTTTGACCAGCCTGAGCTTCTTGCGATTTTCCGGAAAATTCTGAAAGACGGTCAGCCCAATACGCTGAAAGCGCTGAAGCACAACCATCGCTATTACAATCTTGTTGTAACTCCTTTGCGTGGTGTGGAAGATAAAGTCATCGGTGCACTCGGGGCCTTCCATGACGTGACGGACTTCAAACTCACGGAACAGATGCGCGTGGATTTTGTGGCGAATGTCTCTCACGAGATCCGCACCCCTCTCACATCCATTAAGGGTTTCTCGCAGGTTCTTTACGCCAACAAAGATAAGTTCCCGGAAGAGCTCGCTGGCTTTCTCACAAAAATTCTCGGCAATACAGACAGGATGATTGCTCTCTTCACGGATCTTCTGAATCTTTCGGTGATCGAATCCAAGGATCAGATCGGCGTCGAGGAAGTTCTTCTCGCCCCTACTCTTGGTGTGATCATTCCGAATATCAAAACCAACTATCCGGATAAGAAGATTGAATTTAAATCAGAGTTTCAGATTCCTTCACTGGAAGCTGATCCGCGCTTAATTGAGATGGTTCTGACAAATCTCATCGATAACGCCTGTAAATACTCAGGAGCCGAAATTACGATCACGGTGATGAGTTCTGAAGAAAACGATAAGACGTACCTGCGGGTAAAAGATAACGGCCCGGGAATCCCGAAAGAGCATATCCAGCGGATCTTTGAACGATTCTATAGAGTGGAAAGTTCCCGTGAGGCTTCGCGCGGAACAGGACTGGGTCTATCCATCGTTAAACACATCATCATGAAACATAACGGACGTATCTGGGCCGAGAGTGAAGGCGCAGGGATGGGAACGACGTTTGTGATGGAGCTTCCTTCAAAACAGGTACTCAATCTCCACACTGTAGATTGATTTCTTGTACGCAAAACCATCTTCATCTTTCGACTGGTTATCCTGGTAATCGTACTTCAGATTTCCCCGCCATTTCTGCGCGAAAAGTTTTGATAAACGAGCACTCGGGTTGATGAGAAGCTCTCTTCCGCGCTCGCTTCTGTTGTTAATAGGATCGAGTGAGGTCAGCATGAGACCAATACTTGGTGTTCCGATTTTAGAGCGCCCGAAAATAAAATCACCACGCGCTGTAAATCCGTCGGTATCAAAGACTTCATCAGTAGCGCGGCTTCTGTCGTAACTCAAAAAGAGAAGAAGTGTTTTTTCACCGAATGAAATAACCTGTTCGCCACTTAATGATACTGTTTTTGAATCTGTGGCATCGTTGTAACTATCAAAGAGACGGTAACGAAGTCTCACTGTCGTCTCGCCCTTTTTAAAGTAGTTGAAACGCTCACCCAACATCACCGCATGAGAGCGTGAACTGAAGACCAGTTTTTTCTCTGCATTAACATCGCGCTGGGATTGCGAGAACTCATAATCGAGAAGTGTAGAGGCTGGCTTGTCCCAGATAGAATGCTCATAGGCAGTTCGGATCGAAGGAGCAATGAGATAGTTATCGTTACGGTAAATTTCCGCCACGCGGTTGTGATAGTAAGTTGAAGCAAGACGAAGTTCCGGAGAGAAACTCAGATAGTTATCCTTATAGAAAGTATAACGTCCGATGAAATCACCTTTCGTGAAAAGGGAACTCTGCTTGGATTTTGCTACTGTTGTTTCCGTCGGAGAGAACGTGACGTTTGTATCCTGACCGACTTCCAGAGAAGCGCGGAGAAAATATGGAGGATTAAGAACTGGTCTTCCGTTTCTCAGATTGAACATGACAAGATCATATTTTCTCTGGAGATCAATAATACGATCGCGAATTCCCTGCGCGAGATTCGAATTTTCATTCACGGCGAGAGCGCGACGATACTGTGGAATGACGTAAGTTTCGACTGAGCGGAAAGCATCACGGCTTTTTTCAACCTGATCGAGATAAATATCCCCGATCTGATATTCAGCTGCCTGGAGAACATCTTTTGTTTCTTCCGCCGGAAGTTTCTCAATAGCGTGAAGGAAGGTTACAGCTTTTTTTCGATCACCTAGTTCACGAGAAATAAAGCCAATGTAATAAAGGGAGATAGCACGCTTGAATTTTCTTTTGAGTGATTCACGGAATTGAATTCTTGCTTCCTGGTATTTTTCTGAAGCGTAGAGGGCCTGTCCGTATTCGTAGTTCAGATCGACGGGGCGATAATCCAGACCTAATGCCCGGTCAAAACTTTCAATCGCTTTCGGGAAATCCTGGAGGCGATTATAGCAGATTCCTTTCCAGTAAGCGGCAAGCCCAAGTGTCGCCTTATCAGCGTTTCTGTTGCTGGTTTCAACGACTGTGAGTTCTTCAATAGTAGCGCCGTACTTACCCTGGACAAAAAGTGCAGAAGCTTTGCTGAATACTGACCGGCCTTTGGCCTGGACGATTTCCTGCGAAACTTCCTCCCCTTCCGTCTGGGAATGGGCTGATAAAATAGAAATAGAAAGAATCAGCATCCATGCCAATATCTTCATCGAATCCCTGATAGCTCAGTCCGGTTTAAGGAGAGCCAGTAGTTGTAATCGTCGTTCTGGTCGTTGTACTTTGTTCTGTCTGATTATTAGTTTTCACGTCCTGAGTCGCCTGGTAGCCCACATCATATTTATTAGGAATGAGGGGTGCTTCCATGTTGGCCGTTGGCCTTGTATACGTTGGTGACGTCAGAGTTGGTGCCGGTTGAAATGTATTAGCAGGCGCAGTTCCCAGAACCGTTTTTGTATCTGTGACAGCAGACGGTGCCGCAGTTTCAGTGACGACTGTTTTTCCAGAGGCATCAACACTGGCAACGAGAATTGTTCCGTTCGCCGTGATCTCTACGTTTTTCGGCGGAATATATTCACCGGTAGAAGAAACTGTTCCGGCACTTCCTGAAGCAATATAAGTATTCGTGATCGGATCAAAGACTGAGCCAGGTGGCGGAGCAATGATCACACCGGAATCAACGTGAAGGAAAGCACCGTTAGTTGGTTTCACTTGCTCGGCTGTTTCAAAGCCCTGAGCTGAACCATTCGCAACGGGAGCAACAGATCCGGCCTTTGCGATTTCTGTTTTTAAAGCAGACGTATCATTACTGACGGCGTCCCCTGTTAATCCAGGAGGAACGATGGATTTCTCCTGAACTTTTGCTGAACTGTTACCTGGAGCTCTGTCCGCATCGAAAGTTTCATTTTTCTCAAGCGCTTCACGCTGACCAACGTTCAGAACAGCTGGAACAGTTGGAAGTGGATGGACTTTATCGGCAACCGAGAACTCACCCGGCTGGATGTTCACACCGCGATCGACAATATCTTCGAGACGATTCGAATTTGTTTCACCGCGATTATCGAGTTTGTTAAATGAGATCGCACCTTCAAAGAGAACTGTCGAAGTTGTCTGACCGTTTGTAGAGATAAGAAAGTCTGTTCCGCGGACACCCATGACGGCGTTGGCAGTTTTAATAAAGAGCTTCGATTTATTGCGATCCATCTGGAGATAATCTTTCGTTACTTGTGAACGGATTTTTCCTTTCACGAGATCAATCACACCAGAATCTTTGTCACCGAATTTCTCGATCTTCATCTCTGAGCCTGGACCGATATTCATCTGGGATTTATCAATGAAGACGAGTTTCACGAAACTCTTCTCTGCTGTTTTAACAACAGCACCCTCTTCTACCCAGTCTTCAACTTTAAGCTTCATGGTCTTACCAAGAGTCAGAACATCCACTTCACCTTTAAGAAGCTTCACGATCGCGACTTTCTTCTGGGCCCACGCAGATGACGTGAGAAGAAGCGTAAGAAGCAGAAAAGAGAAGAGGTTTTTCATATATGGTCCTTAATCGAAGCCTGTTGACTCTCAAACATTATACGCCCTCCCCGATAGCACTCAATTTAAGGGAAATAGGGAACTCGATGCCGGGTATGTGCCCAGAAAGTCATGATTGGTCAGAGATTCAGAGGGCCTATTCTTTCGTTTTTCAAAGGTGAAAAATCGTGAAATCTCTTAATAAAAACATTACCTTATACGTTTAAGTGCCAAAACTTTGTGGGTTTTAACAAGCTCGTAAATAAAATATATTGTCGAGGTAACCACTCTTTCTCCCGTCCGATTTTGAGTTATCTCTTTGAAACCATAGGTAAAGTTTGCCGATAGAAGGGTCGAAAAGACAGATACGGAATCGGCGAAGGCTTATTCTGATTCCAGACAAGCAAAACGAACCTTCGGGAGTTTTTGTGAAAACGCATTTACCACTTCTCTTCATTCTCATGGCCGCCTTTTTTCTCACGTCATGTGGAGCGAAGAAAACAGCAACAACATTTGAAGTGAGCACGTCTGCACTCAGTGTGAGTAACAGCAGTTTTCCTGGCGGACTCATCATCATGGGAACGAATGGAAAAGAATCTTTCACCTATCCTATTCCCGGTGGATCCGGAACCGTAAGCAGTGTCACCCTTGAGCTCTCACGGCAGAGCTGGACTTTCTCAGCGATTGGCTTTGAAGGTGCTTCGCCTTTCTCCGGCCAGTCGAAATGCGGATCAGAAACGGTTGACCTTAATCAAAATGAACAGACAGTGGCACTCAATATCTCTTACGCGAAATGCGCAACTCAAACTGCAACTTTCGGAAGTAACCTCTACCGCGTTTCAAACTCATTCATTCCTTTAAAAGTTGTGACGTGCGGCTGGCTTTACACAGACAACGTATCTTCGCCTGTTGGTGCGTCTACACCTCTCAACTATTGTGATTCCAGCGCCACTTTCGATGCCAAATACAAACAATGGGCAAAGTCTGTGAAGATCGAAGTCCTGCAGAATGTTGATGGTGTTGTTTCTCCCGGAATCTCTCAATGTATTGCCACCGGATCGGATGGTGTCTTTACCGCTTCCATGAATGTTCCGGAGAAAGGTGTTCCCTTCGTCATCACTCTCTACAATCAATTATCCTGCCCGAATGATGAAACCATTATTTCAAAGTTTGATTTTAAAGAGGGCCCGGGTGGAATTTACGCTGATCACGATTCAATTTTTAACGGTTTCACCGGAGACGCCCGACTTTTCCTTCCTTCCTACGACACCAAACGTGGCTTCACGAGTCTGACGAAACCATTTCCCATGGCCTGCGCCGGTTTACCTTGTATGGGTCTTCCTTCTGCAGTTCCTTCTTCCAAAGATCGTATTATTTCTTCCGGCAGTGAGTTTGTTGTTCTCGAAACTCCGGGTGTGAATCAGACTTGTGATAAATTGAATGCCGGTTTCGGAGCGGTTAACATTACGCCATCTCCGACACTCGCCACTTTGAAATCGAATTGTGAGATGAAGAACGGTCAGCTGATTCTTCGCCTGAATTATGCTTCCCTCGGAGCCTCGCCTTCACTGAACTTAACGTTCGATGGTGGTGCATCTGTCCTTCTCTCATTCGTAGAAAACACTTCTTACAATGCTTATCGCCTGGGTTGGGAAGTTCTCGGGTACCCGGTCTTTCCTGGACCAGTGTCGAACGTGAGAAATTCCTTCAGAGCATTCTTTGATCACAAAGAAGATTCAGGTCTTATGTCAGAAGTCCGCGACCTGATGGGTCCCGAAGGTGCCGGAGGTATCCTGGGGCCAGGGCTTGTCTGTTCAGTTGCAACGGCCACGAAATATGTGACCTTCATCGAAGAAGGTGAAAGTAAAACTTATAAAATTGAACTCATGAATGCAGGGGCCTTGCCTACAGTCAGTTCTTATACGGATGACGGTTCAGCTGTCGCTGGTGAAGCGTTCGAGAAAAAAATTCTGGTCTCAAGACAAGTCGGCCCGAGTAGTTATGATGCCGAAATGGCCCTGCATTTTAACTGCGGGTACAACATCGGTCACTTCCAGAATAGACACGTGAGAACCGGCAAATCGGAAAAACGTGTTGTCGAATGGAATACAGAAACTCCCACCACTGCGCGTGTGAGAGAAATTAAATACGAAGAAGAAAAATCCGGTGCTTTGACAACAAAATGGTTTTCTTCTTTCCGTTATGCTGAATCTCCCAGCGATGCGACTAAGGTCTATGTCCGTTCTTATAACCTGATGATCAATCATAACGGCACTGACTACACATTCAGCCCAAGCACTTCGCGCTTATCAGTATCGAGCGGCCTTTCTGGATTTACTTATGTGCACGCGACACCTCCTTCAAATAATGCTGCTTTTACAGACACCTCATTCATCACTGGCCTGGCAGCAGAGATCCTTACGCCGACAGGTTTCACCTTCAGTGACTGTTTCGATAAGACGGCCTTCGCAGTGATCTCTCCCGGCGCTTGCACTGGTCTTCCGGTAGTTCTTCTGGGGAGCCCTGTTTACGATAGCTGGAACTCGAATAATCTCCGGCCCCAGCTCATCCTGAACTTTTTTAACTGATTCTTAAGTTCACCTTTTCAAACGCCTCGCGTTAGACGTACAACCCCCGACTCATCCCCGGGGGTTCTATGCTTTTACGCCGTCTCTTTACGGTTCTATTCTTCTTGTGTGCCGCTTTCTCACTTCGCGCTGAAGTTCTCGAAGCATGGCAGGGATTTTCTTCTCCCGAAATCCTGAGTTCAGGTTTCACTCATTCTTATTTTTCTCTCCCACAGGAAGGAACGACTTCGTATAACGGCCCACGTTTCTGGTCGAGTGACTACTGGCCTTCAAAAGTTGGTGGGATCAATAATCGCTGGTCATCAGCACGTCCTACTGGTTTCAGAAATAATTCTCCAAAGAGAAATGAAGTTCTCCGCATGAGTCGCAATCAACTCGCAACTCTCGCTCCTTCAGAAAAATACGACATCCTCATGGGTCGCTACGATTATCCTCTGAAGCAGCAGGTGGCTTCTTCTGTTTCTGAGACAGCTCAGGACTGGGAAGGAATTTGTCACGGATGGGTAGTGGCGGCACTTCACCACAGTGAACCAACACCGAAAAATGTCGTGAATGCTGACGGTGTGGTGATTCCATTCGGATCATCCGACATCAAAGCTCTCATCACTTATTATTATTCGATCGATCAGAGTAACGCTCCGACAGTTGGTCGCCGTTGTAATTTCGGTCAGTGGACTGGTGGGGAAACTGATTGCGATCAGGATCTCAATGCTGGTGCTTTCCATATCATCATCGCTAACAGAATTGGTCTCGCTCACGAAGGCATCATCATGGATGTTGAGCGCCTGGATCAGGTCTGGAATCAGCCGGTGGTTGCTTACAGATCACAAGTCACTGCTGAATTCAGCGCCGGTCGCTACGCTGCCCGCGGAACAGTTCGTGAACTTCGTCTCACAACTCAGGTCTGGTATGTGAATGAAACTGATAACAGCTGGAATCCGGTTCACGGAACAACTCTTCAGAAATTTGATATGAAGACATTCCAATATCGTATTGAACTCAACAGAAATGACGAGATCATCGGTGGAACATGGGAATCTCAGGAGCGTCCGGATTTCATCTGGCACAAAGAAAAAGCTCAAAGCTTTGATGGATATTTTTTCCGTCTCGGAACTCTCTTAAACGACTAAGAACAGAACCCAGTGCGCTTCATGCTCTTGATGAAGTCCTGGGCCTTTTTCTTGGATGAGAGAAGCCAGCTTACCCAGCGGTCTTCACCGCGGAATAAAGTGATAAGTGTCGTTTTCGATTTTTTCTCGTAACGAAGAATGCAGCGTCTGGCGATAATGCGTTCTTCGCAAAGACCTTCTTCCTGAAGGTTGATCATTTCAGAGTAAATTGAATCAGCAGTCGTGTCTTTCAAAGACATCTTTGAATGAATCGTATTTCCGCTCACAAATTCCACCACCCGAAGGCCGATAGACTGTCCCATGCGGACATCGCAGAAATCTGCGCGGGCCTGCGCACTTCCTAAAATTAAAAATAAGAGAACCAAGAGCTTCATCATGTACCCGTTTGTTATTCTCCCCATTCTAGAGGGGATACTGATTCTCTTAAAGCTAAAGCCGTAAAGGATGTAAAACCTCTCCCCCTGTCGAAGCTTTAGACACCCCCTCGGGAAGGGCAAAAAAGACCCTTTTCTCTGCGGTATTCCAGCGACTTAGGGCCGGGTTAAAATAGGAGGATGAGAATTCTCATTTCCCTCATTTTGACCCTCACTCTGATCCTTCCGGCAGTGGCCCAGACGCCCCCTCCGGTTGACCCTCTTTTGACGGAGACCGATCTCTTCCTGAATAATCCGGAAGCTGAAAGAAGTGGCGGAATGGCGAACTCACTTCTGATTATGAGTCTCGCCTCTCTGGGCTCAGTCATGCTCACAACATGCGCTCCTGTGACAGCAGGAAATCCCCTTCCGCCATCGCTTGTAATCTTTTCTACAGCAGCAGCGGCCTATGTCCTGGCGGAAGTCACAGCGGCTAGGGCCCACAAGGCGGACATCGCTTTAAGAGAAACAGCGATCAATGCTCTGGCGGATAATTTAAGACGTCGGGGTGGTGGTGATGTTCAGAGAATCACTTTCGCTGAAACAAAAAGAGAACTCGAATACCTTCGCGCTTTTGTGGATATGAGAAGAACGTGGCTTATGTCAGCTGCCATTGGCTTCTTTGCGGCCGCTGCCGAGGCCCAGAATGAAGCTTCAGCGGGAACAACGGACTTCGATATCAATTGTATCGGAACGCTGGGAGCGGCCTTTCCGGTCGCGACGGAACTGGGAATTGCTTTCTCCACTGACGGTGGCCCGGCCGAAAATATCGCAGGCTATATCGGAGGAGTTCTTCCGATTGTCTCGAATCAGATTCTTCCCCTCATGCAGACTCCGGATGGAAGATCCATTGTCGCAAACATCGCAGCGTCCACTTCATCGATAGTCGTTAGTGAGCTGAGTGGACTCTCTTCTGGCATTGAAGCAAATATCGGAAAAACAGATGTCGCGATAGAAGCCTTCGATACGGAAAACGGAGTGGCCGCAGATACAGGTCTCGCCATTGCTCCGCCTGAGGCACCAACGAATCCCTCTGGTGAAGGAAGAGATGCAGGAGCGCCGGCAAATCCATCGCTTGCCTCAGCAACGGCTTCTGCATCTGGTGAAGGAGCTGTGAGTGCCAGTAACGCAACAAGTGCTGCTGCCAATGTAACAACTCTGACGTGTGCAGAAAAAAATGAAGCTAAGAAATCACTCAACATCAAAAGCAGTTGCACCAATCCGGTGAAATTTCCTGTCGTCAAAATGAGAACAAATATTCCGGCCATGAAGTCAGCAGTTGAGGCCACGACAAAATTTGCGAATGCCCTGGCCGCCGGCAATATCAAAGAAGCGAATATTTCTTCAGCTACCATCAATGCCCTGGCAGCAAAAATCCTCGAAGTGAAGGATGCGAATCTCAAGAAGAGCAATCTTACGCGACTTAAGCGCGGAAAACCGATGCAGAATCTGGATGGGGAAACGAAAAAACTCATCGCGACAATGAATGCAGAAATCAAAACGTCAGTCACTCAGAGCGGTGGAGCAAAACTTCTTGCGAGTACACTCACTGTTCCGGCAAGTGCGGCCATTAAGCCTGAACCGAAAAAAGATGCGCCGGAAATGGTCCGGGATCTCTCCCCTCGCCTGCGCGGAAAATATCATTATGAAAGAAGTGTGACTGCGACTGAGAATAATTCTTCAGAGGTCGCTACTCCGATAGTACCGGCAAAAGAAATCCCCAAGGATGTTTCACAGGATAAGAGCCTTACCCTCTGGCAGCAACTTACGAATCGCTACCTGCAGACTCATGATCGATTCTTACCGAAAAAGAAAATCGATCCTTAAGCGGCCGCAGGTTTCAGCTTGGATTTCACCCATGGGATGACCATCGGAAGCATGGAAACACCAATCACACCAAAGATGATGATATGGAAGTTTCTCTTCACCACCGGAAGATTTCCGAAGAAATATCCTGCGAGTATAAATGTAAACACCCAGAGAATGGCGCCTATCACATTGTAGGAAAGAAATTTCTTGTAGTTCATGGAACCAATGCCCGCAACAAACGGTGCAAAGGTTCTGGCAAAGGGAGCGAATCGCGCAGCGATGATCGTCAGAGATCCCCATCTTGCGTAAAACGCCTGAGTATCGGCGAGATGTTTTTTCTTGAAAAAGCGGCTGTCCTTATCAAAGACTTTCGCGCCCAGTTTTTTTCCCAGATGATAGTTCACCGTATCGCCGATAATTCCGGCAGCAGTCAGTGAAAGAAGAAGCACCCAAAGATTGAGCCCGTTTTCTAAAGCGGCAAGTGCACCCAATGCGAAAAGGAGTGAATCACCCGGCAGAAACGGTGTGACCACGAGTCCTGTCTCGCAAAAGATAATCAGAAAGAGAATGAGATAGATCCACGGTCCGAACAGGGACATCCATGCAAGAAGGTGCTGGTCGAGATGGAGAATGATGTCGATGAATTGTGTCATGCCATCCATTCTAAACAGTGAGGATTTTTTTGGAAATCAGAATTCGCAGATCGCAGGAATAAATCGTTCATTGAGATCAATCAGGTCAACTGAAAGAGGGACAAACTTCACATGTTTCCCGTTTTTCTTCCCGCGACCGACCCGGAGATCCACGTCGCAGGACTTATGATCGTGAGGATCAAGTTTATCCTGCCAGTCACGCACAATGCCGGTCAGAAGATAACGACCCTGCTTCCAGGAAATTTTCCATGTGATGACGTCACTATCTCGTCCGGATCCGGAAGAATCCACGGTGAGATAGAACGAATGATCTTTCTGAAGTTTCAACGTGGCACCTGGCTTCGCTCTTCGCGGAACGAGACTTCGATTGGTGAAAATGATTTCCCGGTTGGCACCATCGGGAACACCCCGATAAACGCGAAGCTCGCGATATTCTCCCCCACTACTCACGGGAGTGATCATCACAATTTCAGGATATCCATCACCGTTCCAGTCGTGACTGATTCGCTCTTCGTTATCCAACGAAGGTGCGTAGCTCGTGCGGTATTTTTTCTCCGTTGAGCAGGAGGCCACAAGAAGAAGCAGAAGGAAATAATGCATTCATCTAATCATGGTCCGGATGGTCATTGAGTGCAACAAACTTTTTTACTCAGATTTGCTCCTTGGGTCACTTTTCCCCAACCAGAATTATGAATTCAACCTTTAGCTAGATGAAAGCATGGCCTCTTTCTTGAAGAACTACTGCCGCCGGAGGACAACATGGGAGAACAAATGAGAGTTCAGCAAGTATTAAGTCGCGAAGAAGAACTTGAGAATTGTGAACGTGATTTTCATGACCACAATCTCACAGAGCTCAGTGACATTCACGTCGTTCTCCTGGAAGCGGTGAACATCGTTGAAGAATCAGGAATTCCCTACGCCATCATCGGCGGTCTTGCAGTGAAGAATCTCGGTCGTCCGCGTGTCACTCACGATATTGATTTTTTCGTGCGTCCGGATGATGCTGAAAGAGTTCTGAAAGTTCTTGAAGCGAAAGGCTTTACCACTCAGCTACGCGATCCCTTCTGGCTCTATAAAGCATGGAAGAAAGATATTCTCGTCGATGTGATTTTTAAATCCAGCGGAGACATTTATTTTGATGAGGAAGTGCGCTCTCACGTAAGACGCGTTCCTTATAACAACATGCTCATCAATGCTATCAGCCCGGAAGACTTTATCGTCATCAAGGCCGCTGCCCATCAGGAACACAATCCTCATCACTGGCATGATGCTCTGGCTGTTTTAAAACAAGGAGGCCTCGACTGGGATTATCTTCTTACCCGCGCGAAGCACGCTCCCCGCAGAGTCCTTGCCCTTCTCATCTATGGCCAGGCCAACGATCTCGCCGTTCCGAATGAAGTGATCCAAAAACTCTATCGCTGTCTCTATGAAGCGCCCGTTTATAGTACTCAGTCAGTGATCTTTCCTTATCGCGAGAAAAAAGAAAACCTGCACGACAGATCTGACCTGAAAGAGCATTACATCTACACCAAGGGTCGGATCATGGATGCTCTTACTCTCGATGAGAGAATTGCTGAACATGATATTAAAGTGATCGTGACTGATTCCACTGTTGTCGCCAAAGGTGAAGTCTTCACCCGCGAACAGCGTGAAGCTGTCGAAGAAGTGCTCGGAAGATGCGCTCCTTCACACGAAATCAGAAATCAGGTGAACGTAAGAGTTCTCTCTGCACCCGAAGGAAGTGAGGCCATCAAATGATCAGAATCGCCGCCGCAGGAGACGTACATTTTGACCGCAAATCTCATAATCGTCTTGCCCAGCACTTTGGAAATCTCCAGGACAAGGCCGATGTCTTTCTCCTCGCCGGAGATCTCACGCAAACCGGACATCCGGAAGAGATGCAGGTTCTTGCTGACGATTTAAGAAAATGTCCGATTCCCGTCGTCACCGTCCTCGGCAATCATGACTACCATCTTGATCAGGTGGAAGCTGTCACCCGCATTCTTCAGGAAGCGAACGTCACGGTGCTTGAGAGAAGTCACACCATTCTCCATATCAATAATCAGAAAGTGGGAATCGCCGGGGCCAAAGGTTTTGGCGGAGGCTTCGTAGGTGCTTGTGGTTCAGATTTCGGCGAGCCGGAAATGAAAGCGTTCATGAGACATTCCAAGAATGAAGCTCGCGAGCTTGAGCAGATTATTAAATCCATGGATTCGGATTATAAAATAGTTCTTCTTCATTACTCACCGACTGCCCAGACACTCTACGGGGAGAAAAAAGAAATTTATCCATTTCTTGGTTGTTATTATCTCGCAGAAGCAGTCGATTACGGAAAAGCCGATATCGCTTTCCATGGTCACGCGCATGCGGGTGTGGAAAAAGGCGAAACACCGGGGAAAATTCCGGTTCGTAACGTGGCCCAGCCCGTGATCCGTCACGCTTTCAATATCTATACGCTGGATAGTAAAAATACTTCGAGAGAAGTTTCAACAACGGCCGCAGCTCAGGAACTTCACTGATGAGTGGGAATTACCGGATTATCTTTTAATTCCTGAATCTCATTGCCGATCAGAGAGTTTGAAAGGGCCTGATGAACGGTTTGAGTGTTGAGATATTCAATCACCGAATGCTTGGTCAGAATATCAATGAACTTGTGAATGAGTTTTGAGCAGCCCATGTCTCCCATGGGATAGAGATTATGAATCAGGACTTCTCTCAGAAGACTGTATTCCGTCAGCACATCGGAAAGAGAATAATTCGTCATCAGTGATCTGAAATAACCATGATGTTTTCCGAGTTCAATTTCATCCACATGTCCTTTCTTCAGAATGCTTTCCAGCTGCGAAAGAATTTCGGGAATATGATCCATGAGAATAACTGTGGATTCATGTTCAGACGAAGCGATCACTTTTCGCAGGAGTGTTTCCCACTCTACAAGGATAACGCCTTTAAGTTTATCGAGAGAAATACCGGTTTCATGACAGTAGGATGTGATCATGGATATATTTTAGAACTTCGGTGCGAATCCGTACCGAAGTCTTAAAATATTGAGAAAGGATTAATCTTGAGAACTAAGGTTTTGACGCTTTCTTTTTTCTTACGGATTGAATCCACGCGTAGATATACGGGATGTCATCTTTCTTATTTTTGAGCGGAGTCATCGACTTCGACTTTCTCTTGGGAACAAAACCCTTGGGAAGTGGATCAGGATATTTTCCCGTCATGATTTTGGAAACAACCACTTCAAATGGTGCATCAACCTGTTCCGGGCCAATGCTACCTTTCACGTTAGGATCAGCGTTGTGGCATCTTACGCAATTTGCTTTGTAGGCCTTTGCTCCGCGGGCCAATGCAGCTGCATCGACTTTCGTCAGCGGTCGCACATCGAAAGGATACGAAGGAGCTTTAACGGCAGGTGCTGCGGATTTCACCGGTGTCGTTTGAGCAAAAGAGAGCTGGAGAAAAAGAAAAGGGGCGACCAGCGCCCCCTTTAAAATACTCATTAAACAACAACCTCAATCAAGGCATAGAGAGCGATCAGAAGTCCCACTCCGCAGTGGATTACACCTTTAATCGTCGTCATCGGGCCCATTTTACCTTTAATGGCATTGGCCTCGAGAGCGAGAATCACGAGTGTCACAACACCAATGACTGCGCCTGGATTGAAACCTTCAGGAATGTTCAGGCCAAGGTGGCGTGAAGCTCCCATGAAGAAGAGAAGTGGGATTGAGAAGAGAACGTTTGTTCTTGAAGCAAGAGCAGCTTTGGGAGCTTTTGCAGCGAGAGCAGCGTCTGGAGTTCCACCAGAAAGAGCAGCATTCGCGTTTGCGATGAGACCTTTCTGAATAGGCCAGATGATCAGCCACACGTTAAGGAACATCATTGTCCCCATGAGTGCGCCTGTGTAGATGTAAATTCCGTACGGAGTCTGGAAGAAATCTCCACCGAGGTCTTTTCCAACGATCGCGAGCATCGCCATCCCGGAAACGAATGTGCCCATGGCACCCCAACGGAACCACCAGAGAGCGCGTGGAACGAGTTTCGAGAAGACCTGATTCTTCACACCAGGTTCTACTTCAGGCATGAAGGCACCCTGACAGAAGTTAAAATAATACAGGTGACCAATCCATGCCACGCCGGCAAAGAAGTGGATCCAGCGAAGGATCATGATCAGACCTTCCTGAGTAAAGAGAGCGATGTCCATAATTTCTCCTCGAATGAGTAATACATAAATAAACTATGGATATTCTAACCCACATAGAAATGTAATCGCTACCATCAATCCATTGAAATGACGGAAAGTTATTCTACTGACTCTCTGTTTCAACCGTAGGGGCATGCGTCTTATTGATTTCTTCCGTTCAGAAGTTAGAATAGCTCTATGAAAATCTTAATCGCTCTTTCGTCTCTTCTCTTCCTCGCCTCTTGCGCCTCGCCGACTGGCTACACCTTGAAAGACGAGGATGGATTTGGCTATTACATCCTCCCGCCAAAAACGGGAGACATTTATTCTCTTTCCGTTTTTGAAGGCAATGCTAAAACTGAATCCACTGATGCCCTTCACTACTGTTACATTGCTGCGTCCGAGCATTGTCACAAAGAAAATAAAATCGCGATCGTGGGTTTGCCGCAAAACTATTCCACGCAGTCCACTTACAACCAGGTCAACTCCTACACTGTGAAAGGTGTGACTAACGTTTACTCAACTCCTGTCACAACCCGCTTTCCGAAATTCGCTGCTTCATTTGTTTGTCTTCCGAGTGTCCGCATTCTCGATGGCATCAGCAGGACAAGTAATCTTTCCCGCGAAGCACTTGCCGGTGCGTCCAAAGATTTCCGTGGCGGAGTCATGGTGGAAGAGATCAAGAAAGACAAACCAACTGTTTTTAAAAAGAATGATGTGATCCTGAGCCTTGATGGGAAACGTGTCGAAACGGAATCACAACTCACACTTGCTGAAGCTGAGGCCGAAGCTCTTGAAGTGGTTGTCGAATTACTCAGGAACAAAAAACCCATGAAAGTAAAATCCATGTTGATTGACACTTCCGATTCTCACAGAAGAATTGATCAGAGCGTCTTGCAGGGAATCTGTACCAAGATGTGGCCTTCTAAACGACCGGCGTACTGTAAAGATTTTGTGGTCGCGAAGTGAACAATTTAAAAAAGCTCAAACCTTTTTTAGGCAAATGGAAAACCGAAGGTGTGATTGAAAAATCTCCGATGGGTCCTTCGGGAAAACTTAAAGGCAAAGATTCCTACTCTCTCATAGATAACGATGAATTCATTCTCCACACTGTTGAAGTGAAGATGGCAAAAAAGCCTGTCAAAAATTGCGAAGTCATCAGCTACGATCCGAAGAAAAAGAAGTTTGCGATGTACGCTTTTGAGAATGGTCAGATGCAGGGACTGCAACACGGAATTCTGAAAGGTCACGACTGGCAGATTGATGGGAATGGTATTCGCTTCAGAGGAAGCTTCAATAAGAGTTTCAGTCGATTGTCAGGTGAATGGCAGTATAAAGAGAAATCATCCTGGAAACGCTGGATGACACTTACTCTCACTAAGAAATAGTTCGATCATTTGCAATTCACAATTTTGAAAATTTTAAGAGCCTTTTTCTCGAGACCATAGAAGGCTTTCAGGCAATGCACTTCATTCTTCTCACCTAAAACGATTTCAGCCGAATCAGATTTTAGATTATTAACTTTTAAATTTTTAAGCCAGCTTTCCTGATAATCCTGAGCAAGCAAAAATGCATCTGCTCCTGTTCCTTCAGTAGATACCATCTTGTCCCATTCGGAATTGAACTTATCCGAAAGGCAGCGTTTTCTGATTGCTGCTGATGGAGCAAGACTATCTTTCCCGATTTTCGTAAATGCCGAGACGTAATCCTGAAAGCATGACTTTAAAAATATTTCCGGTTTTGTATCAGTAGCAAATGCCTGAAGAGAAATGAAGAGAAGTAAAATATTCATAATGCTCCTACGAGGCCTTTTTCAGGAAAAATCATAATCAATTTCGTATAGGCAATCTGGAATCCCATTCGCATGACATTCCGATCTGTCGCAGCTCCCGCAATTGATCCGATTGTTGCAACTTTAACTCCGTGAGCACGGGCCATCTCAAGTCTTTTTGAAATAAGACCCTGCTGAATCCCTCTTCCCCGATATTCTTTTAAAACCGAAAGACTTATCAGGGCGGCGATTTCATCATGAATCTCAACAGCTCCTGCACCAACCATCTTTCCCTCACACCAGGCCGCTACCGCTTTTATCTTCGGATGCTGAAGCATTCTCTTCCATGTCGCAAAATCTTCTTCTGTGGGATTTTCAATAAAACCGGACATCGCAACTGCACAATGCGTTCGCAATTCACTTTCGTTTTTATTATCTGTTATTCGGTATTCCACTCCATCCGGATATCCATTCAAAGGACAATACACATCATCTTTTGAAAGGAGACGATAGAGTACGTTCTCAAAAATTTTGACCTGAAACCCCGCTTCACCGCAGTTCCTGATAGTCTCCTCGCCAACGAAAGGATTTAATTCCAGCCGTGGTTCAATTCCATGGTCACGATAGTAATCGATGATCTTTTTAAAACCATCCACACTCACTGGACCATTCAATCCCAATCCATAAGCACAGTTGGTCCACTCGCCAGGTTCTCCCCTGCAAGCAACACCTCCGCCTTCAGTCTCCATGCTGTATTTAGCAACTTCTCTTACGGCAGATGAGATTCTGGTTTCTTCCAGTCGTACTATTTTTTTAATATCCATCATTTATTATGTCCCAAACAAAACTTCGCAGAAAGCTTTCAATTCAAATTCGGTTAGTTTCAAGGAAGCGCGAGTGAGTTTGAGGGAGCGTACATTTAGTACGTGACCGAAAACGAAGCGAAGTGATGACGAAGAAAATGACCGGATTTCAATTGAAAGTGGCGCACCCGACTGGAGTCGAACCAGTGACCCCTTCCTTCGGAGGGAAGTACTCTATCCAACTGAGCTACGGGTGCGTAAATATTTTTTACCCTGAGAGGGTCCGTTTGTCGATGCTGACGGCTAAGAATCAGTAAGCTTGAGAGATTTTGCGAGCATATACGGAAGTGTGCCGCCCTCAGGCGCATGGAGATACGAAGCATAAATCGCAAGATCGGCTTCCGGAGTTTTCACAAGTCGCTGGGGTTGAATCCCGTTTGATGTATCACATTGAGAGGCTTCACCGAGAACAGCATTGGTGCGGCAGACTCCGGGACGGTCTTCGTAGACAGAACATTTTCCATCGGTCGCCAGGAAGACACATTGTCTTTCTTTGAATGAAAGTGCGTACCAGGCAGCAGAAGAATTTTTTGTCGCCATCTGGACTTTGAGATTATCGAGATTGATTTCAATACCTTCATTTATTCGGGAAGCGAGAAGATCTGCTTCATCACTCGTCACACTCACCTGCGTATGACAGCAGGCCGAACAACCACTCGTACATGGGCTGAGTGCTTTGATATTCTCATCCTGAAAGATGTACTCATTCAGTTCATCGATCAGACGATGGACGTAACGAGCGCGTTTTACGGGATCATGATTTTTATTGAGTTTCTTCAGTACGAATTGGATGAGCTCCATCGCTTCAACACGATTCCGGAGTTCAACAAAAGTTTTTTGGGCTATAGCGGGTACGTTCATCTATTCTCGCTAATTCAAATAACCACTATTTAATGGTAAAGTAGAATTGACTAGATGCAACCCGACTGGAAAAAACGGTAATATGTTCCCGTGCAAACTACTCGGATAAGGGCTTTCAATGAAATATGACCTCTTTTTGTTCGACCTCGACGATACCCTCCTCGATTTCCGGGCCTCGGAAAAGCTCTCCTTTGAACGGAGTCTGGGTTCACTCGCAGTGAAGAATCACGAGGAACTTTTTCTCTCTTATCAGACTGAGAACCGTAAGCTCTGGACGATGTTTGAAGAAGGGAAAACCACCAAGGACGAGTTGAAAGTCGAACGTTTCCGGAAAACATTCGAACTTCACGGAATTGAAATTGATCCGAAGATTGCGAGTCTAAGATATCTCGAAGCTCTGCCGGAAACAGTCGTCCTCATTGATCACGCTGTGGAACTTCTTGAGTGGCTGAGTGATCACGGAGAAATCGGCATCATCACCAACGGCATTCATCATACTCAGACTCAGAGAATTCAGAATTCTGCGCTCAAGTCATTCATCAGCTTCATCAGTGTTTCGGAAGAATGTGGATACGCAAAACCCGACGTGCGCTTTTTTGAATACTCGTCCAGACTCGCGAAGAAATTTGCGAAAGAAAAATCCATCGTGATCGGAGACCGCTGGGAAGCCGACATTCTCGGAGCTCATCATTTCGGTGTGGATTCGTGCTGGTTCAATCCGGAAGAAAAGAAGAGGCCCGGTGATCCGTCCCCTTCTTTTGAAATCCGTCATCTGTCGGAAATGAGAAAATTATTTTAAGAGATTGTTGAGAGCGCTCATCTTACAGTCCGTACACACGCCAGGTAAGCAAATAGCACCTGAGTTGAGAGTTGCGGGACCAGTGAGAGGCGCGAGTGGACGTGTATGGAAAGTAAATGGCTCTGTGGAAGCATCCGCCACTCTCACAAACTTCAGGGCACCACTTGAATTCTCAGTGTAAGCAAGACCACTGAACTGCATGAGCCCGTCCTGATAACGAGGTCTCACTGAAGGGATGATTTCATTCATCGCCCCCTGTGAAATGAAATCTTTGGGAATGGTTGTTCCCACCGTCACATTCAGAAACTTTCTATAGTCTTTGTCCTGAGCGATGAGGGAATCGATGAGTTGTCTCGCGCGCGCTTCTTTATCAGCTGGAACGTTCAAATGAACACCGGCACCACTCACGGCAGGATTGAATCTCCCGTCCAGAAGATCTGCTGATAAGGCAACTTCGGGATTGATTCCCATGGTTCTCAGTTCGGCCGTAATTCGCGCAAGTCGTGAATCTGCCCCCGAGAGAACGAGTTCAAGTTTTGCTGTCGTAAAACTTTTCTGTGTTTTGATAAAAGCTTCGAGTGCCGGTTTGGTGGTAATTCCAGCGGCTTGAGCTGAACGTGCTATCTGAGACGCTGAAACAATATCCCGGCTCGGAACAATTTCCGAAATCCAGCGGAGAAGCTGATTGGAAGGAGCTGCGACAGTTCCGGTAGAAACGACTCCGGCATCACCGATGATCTCGGTCAGAGCACTGATTTGAGCGCGTCTTCTTGATGAAGATGCAGCTGTCGCCAGAGTTTCATCTTCAGAGCCCACAACGTCTGAAATCAGAAGCTGGACATTGAGCCGGTCGTTGGGTCCGTTAAAGACACTGGCAAGGTATCCAGTCTCCACTTCCACTACCTGGGAGACACTTCCCGCTCGTCTTAACCAGTCGTGCGTTTCTTCAAACGGAGATTGCACGTTCACCACTGCGCGTGCGTATTTTGCGCCCTGGGGATTAAGTGTATTACTTCTGGTGATGTGTGTGATGTTACCGTTGATGTCTGTCGCGGTTTCAGGAATCACAAGATCCCCTACTTTAAAGCCCGTATTCGGAAAAGCACCAGCGGTTCCGATGTAATCAACTGTCGTCGTCCCGGTTTCTTTCAGGGCCTGGGCAATCGGAAGAACTTCATCACCCCAGACGTTTGAGAAAATTCTCCAGCGCTGGTCTTTACCGTCAGCACCACGGACGACATAGTCCGACATCTCGTAACTTCCGCGGTCATAGTTGAAGACAGTGAAAGGTTGCGAGAGAAGATTTCTCTGTGTGAGAAGCGGAGTCGTCTTCACATAAAGCTTGTCCACGTCACTCGCAAATTTCATCACAAATGGTGTGAGGTCACCAGAAGCTTCCTGGGCACGAGTGATGATTTTCAATTCTGCGGGAGTAAGAAGTGCTGTGACAGCAGCGGGATCCGCGCGATGAAGAGCGAGGATCGCCTGAATTTTCCCCAGACTTCCGAACGTTCTTTCAAAAGCGCCTTTTTGTCCGATCACCGTGTGATCAGCGCGCGGAATATTTCTCAGGACACTCGCGAGAGTACTTCTTTCTTCAGCAAGAACTGAGGCAGCGTCACCAACAACAGATACTGGAGGTGGTGCGGCCAGGACTCCGCTCGCGTTTGTCCAGCGGACAAGAGATGACTGAAGCTGAAAGTGTCTGACACGATCGGCACCTGAAATTTCTGTGATGGCGTAGTGATAACCGGTTTCACCCGGATTCTGAATAAGATAAATGGGATTGTAGTTACGGGCCTTCGTACCGACTTCACCCACAATGCGGGCGCCACGTCTTGCGATCTCGTCCTGGAAGTCACCACCGGACCCTACGAAAAGTTCAATCGGTCTTCTGGAGTCTGAAGCTTCCCAGAAAACAGCACGGGTTGTTCTGTCTGAAGCGTAAGCATCGACATCCAGAAGAACTTCTTCTGAATTTAAGGCCGGCATATCAAGCTGAGTTGGCACTCTGTCAGAATGAAGAACAGGAGTTGGATCAGGTTGATTCGCGCGCGTGCGGACATCATTCACGAGATAAGCTTCGTTCAGTTTATTCTTAAAGAAGTTATATCCCCAATCTACTTCAGCAGCAGTTGCCCGAAGTTCAGGATGTCTCGTGTTGAGGACCTGAAGAATAAGCGCATCGTAGTTCTGAGCGTTTTTGAGTTTTGCCGGATCCAGATTCATCGCGCGAAAATCCGCAGGCTCAAATTTATGGATGGCATCAGCAATCGGAGCTTTTCCTCTTCCGCGCATCGTTGCGGCCCAGGCTTCGGTATACGCTTCGAAACGGTCAAGATCGAGCATCGCCTGAAGAGCGGTGTAATCCTGAGCAAACGTCAGGAGTGGAAGAAGAAGTAATAGGAATAGAGAAATAAATTTCATCGGCACGACCTGAAAGCTTCATCAAGTTGACGGGCAATATCATCATCCGCTTTTCCAGCCTGTCTTTCCTTCCGGATAAACTGAGCAAGAAGAGATTCAGGATCACTGTTTCTCACAGCACCTTCCTGAACACGACGGAACTGAGATTCAAAACGACGGTAAGTCTCAGCGACTCTCTCAACTGGAGCTCCATCGGCTTCAAGAATTTTGAGAGCACGGGCAACAGCTGGACGTCTCGCTTCAGCGACATTTTCAAAGACAGTAATGTAGGCCGGAGAACGTGACATCGTTGTCATCATCTGCGGAGAGACTTCCGGAACAGCAACACTACGAAGGGCCGGGAATAAATCTTCCGGTCTCGGAGTGCTCACCGTACCCGAGCGGACAATTCTCTGTGCCTGAATATCAGTGAATCCTGCTTCAGTGAGAATTCTCAACTTCTCGCGAAGCTCTTCCGCTGTTTCATGGAGAACTCCGGCATCCGGTGAACTTCCTGCGCGACGAAGTCCTTCTCTCATTCTCTGAACGGTAGCTGCATCTGAAGTCGCAATGTTGATACCCGCAACTTCCAGACCTGTATCAATTTTAGTTTCACCAGCGAGAGCAGAATTCGAAATGACATTTTCACGAGGGAAAGTTCTGAGACTCGACATCCCGGTTCTGGCAGCTGAAGTGAGGTGTCCCTGATAATCGCGAAGGAGTCTTGCTCTCATCGCTCCGTCAGGAAGGGTCGAAATAATATTGAAGAGTTCACTCTCCGCTCTCTCAATGCCTGAAGCAGTGAGAAGACTCGAGTATTTTCCGTAATCAAGATCCGGATAGAATTCTTCAAGGAGTTCATTGAATGTAATTTCAGGACGTGAACTCAACTGGGACGGAATTTTTGTCGCGCGATTGGACTGCATGGCCTCAACGTAGGCCATCTGATTTCTGCCATTCGGATTCAGTTCCATTCTCACAAACGCTGCTTCAACCGGATCAGCTGCTCCCGCCGCTCTTGCCGCAATTGTTCCACCGCGTGCAACACGAACGGCATTTCCCCCTGCGCGAAGAACGGTTTCCATACTTCTCCCACCGAGACTGAAGCTCGCGCGGAAAAGGGCATTATCAATCGGAAGAATAAGAGCGCGTCCTGCAGTTCTTGCGGCACTGAGACCCACGATGAGAACCGGACCTGCCGGAGTTCTCATGATGTAAGCACCTGAAGCCGTCATCGCCTGACGGAGACCTGCGAGAGTATTTTTTAAACCTCGAATAGATGGAGCAATCGCATTGATCGCCGATCTCGCCGCTGCAAGTGCAGCAGTTGTCACACGTGATGTTCTGACTGCTGTGGCAGCAACCTGCGATGATCTCACAACAAATTGAGAAACACGTGAACTGCGCACGGCCTGTAATGTTCTTTGTGGAACGCGGATAAGACGAGCGAGTCTCACGGCCCCGGTTGCTCCGTATTTCGCAGCAACAGAAAGTCCACCGGTGAGGAAGGCCGGAACAACTTCCGACATAATCGTACCAGTGAGTGAACACATACCGGTGATCATCGCTTTACAACTGGTGCAACCAAAACCTTCGGCTGGTCTGGTACAAGTACTGAATTGTGGAGTTCCACTCCATGCCTGACAGAAAACTCCGTGAGACATCCAGTGTTTGATTGTTGCAAGAAGTGCTGTCCAGATTTTCCCCATCGTTCCCGGGAAATCATTGACGAGCTGCCTGAAGACACCCTCGTCTTCCGAGGCATTGGCCGCAGCAAGCTGAGCATTTGAAGAATGTGCTTCCGGTCCTGTCATCCAGGTCCAGAGACTTGTCGCTGAATTGCGGATACCTCTTGCGGCCATCCCTAAGAGATCAAAGAGTCCTTCAAATAATGTCCAGACTGCGCGGGCAAAGCCCGTAGCAAACTGAACGAGACACGAATCGTTTCTGCCATTACATCCCTGATTCTGAAGTCGTCTTGGGACAATTTGATTTCTGACAGCGGCAGGAAGAAAGGCCGTTGATCCAGAGACGAGAACGCAAAGAGCGTCGTCATCACATTGATTAATCACTTCTCTCTTTCTTGCTTCCGTACACTGATTCACCGGCGCATCGACGGCCGCTGATAAATTCGGAGTAGCTGCTCCCCCGCTTTGAGGTCCGCAGTTTGTACAATCCTGAAGGCCCGCAAGATATTGTTGAACAGCTTCGAGTCTTTTCTGAAGTTCTTCGAGCTCAGCAATCTTACCCAGACACCCCTGAGATAAGGGATGATTTTGCGCCCATTGAGAAATGTTTCTTGTTCCATTTGGTGGAAGACATTCATCACGGTGAGCGGCCCGGAGTTTTGCTTCGAAAAGATCTTTCATCTCTTCAACACATGAACCGTTGGTACAATCACGTGATGGGACAAAGGATCTTGCCGGCGTAGCAACGGCTTCTGTCACCCAGGTAAAATTCCCGAGGACAAGAAGAGCTGAAAGAAAAATTGAGAGTGTTGCTTTCATTTAAACTCCGCAGTCCATTTTTTTCACCAGGGACTCGAATTCCGAAGTGTGTTTATCATTCACTTTCAGGCGAAGGGACTTTGAATAAAGAAGTCTCCCGCGGCAATCAATGTAATAGCTTTTTTCAACATAATCTTTTCCGTGGGCCGTGTACTCAACACCGATTTCATTCACCGTGTGACCCTGATCATTTTTCCATGTGCGGAAAGGTGAAAAGCCCAGGACCTTAGCATCGATGGTCTCGGCCCATTCTTTTTTCATCTTGTGATAGAGTTCAGGATTTTTTCCGAGCGAAGGAAGATCGAGTTCACCATCAACACCGGTGTTGGTGAAACTGATGTTTGAGCGCTGGCCATTTTCCTGCGGGGAAAAATACAGGAATGGCATGCCGAACATATTTTTTCCGAGCTCCCAACCTTTGATGTCCGGAACGAAAATTCGACCGTACTTGGTTGTCAGCGTCTGCGTGGCAGCCGAGGCAGTAAGAGTAATAAGGTAACTAAGGGTTATAAATAAGTATTTCACCCCGGACTTATCGTCCGGGGGAAATAAAATTCAATGCTTTTTAAACTGGAGGAAGAAGGTCGGTCTTAGAGGTTACATCCGAGGATATACTTCTGTGAAAACTTAGCAATTTCAGCTTTGCTCATGGCCGGGATCTTCGCATCTGCCATCTGTTCAGGTGAAGAGATAACATAACCAGCGTCTTGTGCCAGATTATGCGTCTGAAGGCCTTTGAGCCATGAAAGAACCTGATTTGAAAGCGCGTGGTTGCTGACAGTTGTCTTGTTGGTAATCCCCATCACTTCAGAGAAAAGTTTTGTCGAGTAACCAACGAAAGTATCAAGACCTTCGAAATCGCGGATTTTTGAAGCAGGTGCCTGGATATCTTTATACGGATTACGCTGAGAACAGCCGTGAATCATATACGTGTTGCTGTAGTTATACATACGACCATCAACAAATGAAGCATCAGATCCAACGAGAAGTTGTTTGATCTTCAGACATTTCGCATCTCCTGCGCTGTCGAGGATTGTGTTGTAGTTATTGTCGTAAACCTGACATCCGCGTGCCGTGATTTCTGCAAGAAGATTAGGAGCGATAGCGTTGGCACCATCACCGTTAAGGATTTTTGATCCCGGACGGATAAGTCCTACGATAAGGCCGAAAGATTTCTGTCCGCCGTAGCTACGGGTAGAAGTCGGAGATCCTGCGAGATAAAGTCCCGGGCCTTCGATATCTCCATCACGAACATCACGAGCACGGAAAATCTTCCCGCCCTGTTTATTTACGTATGCTGGAAAACTTGGACCGATGGCCGGAAGTGAATTCTTAAACTGACCTTGTGGCGTGATATCTGAAGCATCTGCCCAGTGGAAAACAAGGCGTGCTGTTTTCATCGTGAATGTGTACTTGTTGATGTCAGTTCTCATGCCCTGAGCAAGTTGAGCATCTGTCATGGCAGCAAAGGCCGAAGTTGTTAAAGAGAAAGCGATAGCGAATGTTAATTTCAAATTCATAGACGACTCCTGTTAATGCCCGGATTATCCCTTGAATTAAGGTGGCCCGGGGATGCACCTGAAAAGTTTTCCCGGACCGTCAAAAAACATGACACTTGAAGGACCATTTTTGATCTCCTAGAATGGGCCATGATCAGGATTTTCCTTCTTATTCTCACGATTTCCCAAGCCTTTGCCGATAATAAGGAGAACCTCCTTAAGATCACTGAAATTAAGCGTTTTGCCTTTGGCTCCTGCTCTGATCAGAAAGATCCTCAGCCGATCTGGAAAGAAGTTTCTAAGGATGCCCCCGATCTCTTTATTCATGGCGGGGACAATATCTATGCGGACACCAAGGATCTTTCGGTCCTCAAGGCTGCCTGGAATTCTCAGCTGATCCAGACTGATTATGCTGCTTTCAGAAAGGTCACTCCCCTCATCGGTATCTGGGATGATCATGATTTTGCCTCGAACGATTCCGACGGAAACTTGCCCATCAAAAAAGAGAGTAAAGAACTCTTCCTGGACTGGATGGAAGAGCCGCTGGATTCTCCCCGCAGAAATCATGAAGGCATTTATACTTCACATACTTTTGGAACCGGAGATCGCAGGATCAAGTTCATCCTTCTCGATAATCGTTACTTCCGGAATCTTGAAAAGAATGCTCCCCTCCTCGGTGAAACTCAGTGGAAGTGGCTCGAGAATGAATTGAAAGACTCAACGGCCGCCATTCATTTTATCGTCTCAGGAATTTCAGTTCTCTCAAAAAAAATTCCCAGGTCAGATGCCTGGATCAATTATCCGGGTGAACATAAACGGATTCTGAAAACGGTTAATAATTCCGGTGCCAAAGGAATTGTTTTTCTCACCGGCGATAAACATTTTGCCAGTATCTTCAGACGGGATGGCCATCTGGAATTCCTCTCCAGTGGTCTCACCCATAATCGTGCCCTGTGGATGCAGCCATTTCTCAGTATTTTTTATCCCAACACTACTCACCAGCTGAATTATGGTCTGGTAGATATCTCGTGGACCGGTAATATTCCCACTCTCAGAATGGCGATAAAAAATAAAAAAGGGAAAGTGACCCACGGTGAAACATTCACCCTTAAGGGTAATTCCTGGATGCCGGTTAACCCCCTCTAAAACTCAAGTTTTCAACCCACATTAACGATAAGTAATGAAAGGACTGCTATGCCTTTTATTCTTCTTATTGCCGTACTTTCGTGGACTGTTGTCTTCGCGGCACCTCTTACTGAAAATGCGATCCGCTCAGCTCAGAAGATTACTGTGGTAACAGGAAGCTTTGATCCGTGGACGCAGGAGAATGAAGAGGCAGTCAGAAGAATTATTTCCAGCGGTGAAGCTGACCTCGTTGTTGTAGTTCCCGCTGAACGGGTCGCAGGTGATATTCCCCTTCCTGTAAAAAATCGCCTGCAACTGATTGATGCCTCTTTAAACTCGAGCACCAACATCACTTATCCTCTTGGTGCTATGGAAGGTAGCTATGATGAGGTGGTTAATCGCATCACTTCGATGAATCCCCGTGTAAACAGAGTCACTCTTCCCTCAGGCTCGGCAGTCAATATCCGCAGCTGGATGACGGAGAATGCGAATCAGTATTTCGAAGGAACACGCACTCCTCCTCCCGGGCTTAGTCCTGCAATCTATGATCGGATCGTTAATGATGGTCTATATCTCGGAAGAAATTCGGAAGGCCGCTCCATCGTCGGCTCAACACTTTCATTCGTTGTGAACCAGACCACAAAATATGGAATTTATGATAAGGTCCGCGCGGTTGCTGTGCGGATGATGGCAAAACCAAATCTGCGTGAATTCCAGCTGGGTGACCAGACTGTGACGATTGAAAAATATCTCGCTTCCGGTCTGACTGGTGATGCCTACGTTACGCAAATTGATGGTGTCCCGACTGTCCTCAAAGTTTCAAAAAATACCGAATCAGCAAGACACTCTATGAGAGAAGCATCTCTGGTTCATGCCTGGTTATCCCGGACATCCAGTATCAATCTTCCCGAATTGAGAGCGATGGGTCCCAATGGAGAATGGCAGGCGCTGGAACTTGTGAAAGGAGACTCTCTCGACAAGTACATCGCCAATCACGGTGGAACAATTCCTCCGGAAATTGAAGCGAGACTCCAGTCACTCTACTCAGAAGCTGCACGATTGAATGAAAGAAGTGCCATTAAGCTGGATATCTCTGCGGACAATATCTTCATCCGACACAGCGATGGTGCAGCCGTTCTCGTTGATTTCGGCCCGATCAGGCCTTCAAATACTTTTGCTGCTTCCTATGACGTGGCCAGAGCAAGATGGATCACGGCCGCAGCTGCGCGCGTACCTGCAGTCCCGGCAGGAACTCCTGCCAGATCGGCAACTGTGAATGATCCGTGTGAATTGAGGGCCCTGGCGAATTTACTCTCAAGGCCCTGAGGAATTATTTTTCTTTTTTCTCAACGTTCAGAAGCTCATCCACCTCTTCAACGTCGAACTCAGTAAGTCCATATGGATTGTCTTTACTGTTGAGATCTTCGTCTACAAAGCGCTTACCAAGATTATCCTCAATTTCATCAAGATTATCCTGCTCAGAGTTTCCGCGTTTCTTCTCGAGGTCTTCGAGGCTTTCGCCTTCGAGGAGTTTATCTTCATCAAGTTTCGAGTCATTTAGAATTTTCTCCGCAGACTCAATTTCGCTTTCAAGGCGCTCAAGAGCTTTGAGATCGCGTTCTGAATCTTTGATGACTGACTTCTCACGTTCCTGTCTTTCAAGTTCAGCAAGTTCATCTTCGGTAAGCTGAATCTTATCTGCTTCTTTCAGAAGGTCATCATTGAGATTTTCAACATTCAACTCAACATCAAGTTCTTCAAGATCCTTGTCACCCAGCGCAGACTTGTCCGAAGTGTAACGAGCTTCCTGCGCTTTCAGTTCGCGCATGTGAGCTTCTTTCGTCTTCGTCATGGCGATATCGCCTGAATAGAAATCGCGGACAGTTTTCGTTACGATGGCCGTTGCGAAGTTATCCGTAAGAGTGATGACGGTGAGGTCACCCATCTTATAGGTCGGCTGATCAGTGATATTTTTTCCGAGACTTCTGTCCTTGAAGCCATAAACTTCGAAGACGTTCCCCATCTCGACGCCGTCGGCACGACCGCGATCAAGATAAACTACATCCCCGAAACTCAGGAGACGCTTTCTTGGCTCGAAGGCACCCATGATTGCCGCTTCCACCAGACGTGAATTATACGTTCTGGTGATACGGTCGATTTTCGGAGTGTAAACAGTGATCCTGTCTCCGCGCTGAGGAGTTCCCATGACATCCAGGAATTCAACTTCCCACTTGTCGCGGATTTTACGGATGAGCTTGATGTGACCGATGATGGTGTACTTGTAACCTTCACGATCTGAATTTTCCTGTCTGATTTTTCCATCGGCCGAATAAATCGAGAATTTATCGCCGGCAAGTGCGTTGATCGTTTCATCAAACTTAACAAACGCATGCATCGTCTTACCGAAGAACATGTTCTCGTCCGGGCCGTTCGTGATGGCACCGAAATCCTGAACGATGTTGGTCGAAAGGAAGGTGGAAAGGAAGAATCCTTCCTTAAACGAATAGAAAATTCTCGAACTCTTGTCGAAGCCGAGTTTATCGTAATTGCTCGGAGGCGCGATGACATCGAAATCTTTTTTCGGAGGATCGTAGTTTTCGTATTCTTTGTTGAGAGCGGCTTCCCCTGCTTTCTTCAGGTCATCCATCGTCTCTTCAGACGCGTATTGGAAATAAATCCCCTGGTTCTCGAGATCTTTCTTCTCATTCAGCCAGTTCGGATTGGCGTCATCACCAAAGTTTGCGAGATCCCCGGCATCTTTTGAATAAACAGCGGTTCCCGGTTCATTACTCAGTTCTTCACTAGAGAATGCTCCGAGTTTCACTTCCGGTGCCTGCGAACTGCTTCCGGTTGAGAAAGCGAGAATCATACCCGGCTCAATAAAGTGCGGGTTCGTGATGAATGAGTTGAGGGACCAGATTTTCGGATAGTAATAGCCTGAACCAAAAAGAGTTTTTGAAATTTTGAAGAGCCAGTCATTCTTCACGACGGTGTAAGAGTCACGCTTTGCTGCTGTTGCGAGTTCGTTCCATTCATTGTCGGAAATCTGACCCTGAATATTCTTGGCCAGAGCGATGAGCTCACGTTCTTCAGACCCGGCATCAAAGACAGATGGATCTTCTGTTTTGACTTCAGGCTTTTTCGCCACTGTCGCTTTCTTCTCTGCTTTCTTAGGTTCTTCCGTAATATCGTCGGCCGGAACAAAGTCGCCTTCTTCAGCGAGATCGGTTTTCAGTGTATCGAGATCATCCGAAGGACGTTCCATCGGAACATCCGCGGCCTTATCTTCATCGATTTTATCTTCAGGTTCTGCGGCGATCGTTTCTGTCGCAGTGGAATCAGGAAGTGGTTCCAGCGTATCGGCTGGATCCCCTTGAGGAATGTCGGGAGTAACTTTCTTGTCAGCAGTCTTCTCTGCCGGCTCATCCATCAGGCTGTCGATATCAACTGTTTCTGATGAGAGAGTGTCTCCGGAATCAAGAGTCGGAGTTTCTTCAATAACAGAAGCGCCTTCGCTTCTTGTCGTTTCAACTTCCGGTGCTGCTTTGGCGGAATCATCTTCGAGAAGAGTCTGCAGATCTGCATCTCCCAGGTCTTCCTGGGCGTAAGTCGCCGGTGCTACAAGTAGCAGGGCGATCAGAATGAGTTTCAGATGCGTTCTCTTTCTCAAGCTAATCCTTAGCGTGCTTCAAACACATCATTCAACATGGAATGATATTGTTCTTTCTTCGCTGTCTGTCCGAGTTTATCAGCGCAGACTTCGGCGTATCTCAATGCATCCAGGACAACTCCTGAGTTCGCATATTTTCCAATGATGTCTTCAAACACCTGAAGTGCCAGATCGTATTGCTGACGGGAAAGAAGTAATTCTCCCACCTGAAGTTTCGCGCGGACTTTTACAGAAGGAGTTCCGTTGGCTTCGAGTTCCTGGAAAATTTTCGTCGCTTCTCCCGGATTAGAAGACTTGAGTGCGAGACCGCGGCGATAAAGAGAAAGTTCTGAATCCACATCGCCGGTGTTCGTGAGAAGGGGAGCACCTGCAGGATCGTTAGGTCCGAGGTTCACCGTTTCTGTATCTACATTCGGAGAAGTGCGGGCGAAGTTTTCACTCTGAGAATTCTGAAGTTCATCAACGAGTGACTGCTGAGGCTTGCCCTCTTTCAGTGATTCATATTTTTTTGAAAGCTCTTCGTATTTAACCAATAACTGATCATACTGTTCGCGGGGAACAGCACGTGTACGAGGCTGAGATTTCTTGGCTTGCTTTTCATCATCCTCGACCAGAGAACGCTCCAGATCGCGGTACCATGAACAAGAAGTGGAGAGCAGTAGTAAGGCCAGTGCTCCCGGGAAAGTGTGCTTCAAGGCGTCCTCCATGACGTAACTTCTTAAATTTTTTGACTTTCGCTCTCTTTTATTTTAAATCACATTCCTTCTTAGTCAAGGAAACTATGTCGCACTCCTATCAGCAGACCAAAGAGCTCTACTATACCCTTCTGCGGGTGCCGAAAGACGATGCGTATTTTGTGTATTTTACCTTCGAAGCGAATGAAGGCCTTTGTTTTTATTCGACTGTCGATGCTTCTCTGAAGGGGCAGTATCGGGACATTGAAGTGAGATGTGCGATTGAATGGAGAGAGATTTTAGTCTCTCTCCTTGAAAGAATGAAAACAGAAATGCGTTTAGATGTTCTCGAAACGAAGATTATTTCCGACTTTTAAAAAAATCCACCACTGTCTGATGATGTGAACCTGTGTCCACTTTGTGAAGAATGTTCACAATGTTCCCTTCTCCATCAACAAAAAAGCTCTGTCTGAGAATTCCTTCAAACTCGCGGCCCATGAATTTCTTGAGACCCCATGAATGATAGGCACGTGTGACTTTGTGATCTTCATCAGACAGGAGAATGAAATTGAGTTCTTTCTTTTCTTCAAACTGCTTGAGCTTTTTCACTGAATCAGCGCTGATTCCAAGAATCACCACGTCGAGTTCTTTTAATTCCTGAAATGAGTCACGAAGTCCGCATGCCTGAACAGTGCAACCCGGAGTCATCGCGCGGGGATAAAAATAAACAACGACATTTCTTCCCTGGAAATCAGAGAGAGAAACATCTTTTCCGTTCTGATCTTTCAGAGTGAACTGAGGAGCTTTGTCACCAACACGGAGAGATTCTCCTTTAATGACTGCTGCCGATTCTTTTTTCTTAGCAGGGGCTTTTTTTGTCACTTTCTTTTTCGGAGCAACTTTCTTCGTCACTTTTTTCACAGCTTTCTTCGCAGGCGCCTTCTTCGTAACTTTCTTCGTCACTTTTTTAGCTACTTTCTTTGTGACTTTTTTCTTCGCTTTCTTCGCCATGATATTTCCTTTACCAGTTATCCCGGAGAGACCGGAGTTTTATAAATTGATTTTTATCGTTTACTGTCAGAAAAGGATTCGTCTCCCGTTCTTCTTTTAGAGTAAGCGGAGGTCTCTTTAAGGGATCCTCATCCACCATCCGGAGTCTTTCTTTCACGATGGCATTATCAGGATTCACGTGAAGGGAAAATTCCAGGTTTCTTTTCAGGTAATCATGTCCGGGCTGAAGAATTGTGTCCAGAGGAAGACTTGACGTGAGTTTTCCGACGGTCTCATACAAAAGATCAACATCTCCCCCATTCTTGCAGTTTCCGACTCCCGCATTGAAAAGCGTATCGCCTGAATAGAGAACGGGTGATTCTCCCGCGCACCGCCATACAAAAACCTTGTGATCGAGCGTGTGGCCGGGGGATGAGACAATTTCCAGAGAACTGCGACTATCGAGATCAAGTTTTGTCATCGTTGTGAGATCTTTGACCGGAGCATTGAAAGTACGAACGAGTTCCTCATTTCCTCTCACATGATCAAAATGGGAGTGCGTATTGAGTATTCCCTTTAACGTGAGGCCTTGTTTCCTGATATAATCCGAAAAGGGTGCGGCCTCCCATGGATCAATCACCCAGGCATTTCCTGAGACATCATCAAAGATGAGGTAACTGAAATTCCGAAGATTGTTTTGGGCATAAAATCTTTCAAAGCGGATCATAATGGAAATTATCCTCGTTTATTACTGTCAGGTCATCTTTCTTTCATTCATTGTGATTAATCACCTGACGGAAATATATCTATCACAACGACAACTGCAAGCGCTGAATGACGGGAGAGGAAGCGTTCCCCCGGAATTTGCGGATGTCTTAAGCCTCGCTGATCACCAGAAGGCCATTGCCTATGGTTCATCGCGACTGCATCTTTCGCAATTTCATCTGATCTGGGATGCAATCCTGCTCTTCTATTGGTTTCCTTTCCGTGGTCTGGAGAGACTTTATCTCGCAGTTCCCGGTTCGAATATGCATAAGGAAGTGATCTTTCTTGTCTCACTCATGGCGATCCAGATGCTCCTCAACCTTCCGTGGGGCATTTATTCAACATTTGTTCTCGAAGAAAAATTCGGATTCAATCGCACGACACCCAAACTTTTTCTCATCGATCGACTGAAAGGAATGATTCTCGGAGCTCTCATCGGCATTCCACTTCTCTATGCTGTTCTGTTTTTCTTTGAGGCATTTCCCCGCACATGGTGGCTTGCTTCGTTTCTTCTTCTGACAACTTTTCAGTTTGCGATGGTGTGGGTTTATCCGAGATGGATCGCCCCTCTCTTTAATAAATTCCGTCCCCTCGAAGAAGTGGAACTGAAAACAGGTATTGAAAAACTTGTGACGAGTGCTGGTTTTGTCGCGAAAGAAGTGTACGTCATGGATGCTTCACGCAGAAGCTCTCACGGAAACGCCTATTTCACAGGTTTCGGAAAAAGTAAGAGAATTGTTTTCTTCGATACCCTTCTGAGCACACTTGCTCCGAAAGAAGTTTTTTCGATTCTTGCTCACGAACTGGGTCACTTAAAACTGAAGCACATTCCGAAATCCCTCGTCACAAGTGTCATTCTCTCTTTTGCGGGATTTGCGATCATGGGATATCTCGCGCAGAAGCCTGAGTTTTATGCAGGTCATTTTGTGAAAATCATTTCACCCGGAGCACTTCTCGTTCTTTTCACCATGGCGACTCCCCTTTACACTTTCTGGTTCACCCCCCTTTCATCATGGGTTTCAAGGAAGAGAGAATTCGAGGCTGATGCCTATGCGGCCGGAGAAACCGGTTCAGAGGGTCTTATTTCAGGATTACTGAAACTCTATAAGGAAAATGCCAGTCCTGTGATTACGGATAAAATCTATTCTGCATTTTATCATTCGCATCCACCGGCACTGGAGCGCGTGAAGAGATTAAAAAGTATCGAAGGACAACCCGGTTAAGGATTCCCGCAAGAATTGAATGTAGGGCTTTCTCCACTTATCCACTTCATTGTGGAGCTCGTGATAGGCCCCATCAAAAATTCTGAGTTGCGCCGACTTTTCTACTTCACGGAAATATTCAATCGCGAGTTCTGAACTCACAATGGAATCCCCTGTTCCGCACGCCACATACAATTCGCATTCAATCCTGAGCGGACGAGAGAAGACTTCGCGTGACAGGCGGAGAATTTCGAAAAGAAGTTTGGTGTGAATTTTCTTATGAGTGAATTCATCCTTGATATAAGCATCATAGATCCGGCTGTCGTGGGACAGTTTTCTGAGATTGAGAAATCCAGCCAGTGGAATTGTCGGAGTTTTGCAGAGAGCATCGAGAATCATCGCAGGAGCACCTGTCACAACAGGTCCCAGAAGTCCCGGAGCTCCGACAAATGGAGAAGAAAGAAAAACTTTCTGGGGATACTGATCTCTCTTCACCGTATTCTGCATGTAACCCGCCGTAACGAGTGCACCCATGGAATGGCCGAAAAGAACGTAGTCCTTAAGATTGAACTCTTTTCTGAGATAAGCGATGACGACGTCGAGATCACGGAAATAATCCCGGAAATCTTCCACAAAGGCAGGTCGCCCGCCGCTTTTTCCGTGTCCACGGAGATCATAGATCGCGATATTAAAATTCTGCGAGAAAAGCTTCAGCATGTATTCATGACGCCCGAGGTGTTCGCCAAGACCGTGAGAGACAATCAACCATTTTGAGTTGCCGTTTTCACGCACCAGGCATTTCAGCGGTGTCCCGTCGAAAGAAACAATGTCCCGGTATTCGTTATTCATAAAAACCTGCTATAATTTTAATCATGTATTGCCCGGTATGCTTTCAGAATACGCTGAAAATCCGCTCCAGCGGAGTTGTGAAACTTGCTTTCAATGGCAAGTCCCGGAACAATTCCCTGTACACCTATAATCTCCAAAAAGAGACCCATGAGCAACTGCTCGCCAAGCTTCGTGAGAAAATCGTCGACTGGATGAGTTTTTATTCAGAATTTACGAATAAGACACCCATCAAGACTTTTGAATGCTACTCCGGAGACTTCGTCTGCACCAATAATTGCAAGATCGACATGCTGAATACCAAAGTCAGCGTGGTGAACCTCATCTACTCCGCACAGGAAGTGAAGAGCATGCTGAAAGATGAGGGTCAGAAGTTTGGAGTCGAGATAGAAGTTGTCTTTAACTGATCAGAACGGCAGATCAGCGCCAATTTCAAAATCCAGAAATCCTTTCAACTGAAAAGTCTCAGGAACTTTCCCGGCATCGATGAATGCATCAATGCGGTTAGAATTGAATTTCTGAAGGAAAGGAACGAGATTCGCTTTCTCGACTTTGATATCAAGACAGATTGAAGGATTACATTCTTCGATTTGCTCAACACCAAGATTGGCGTCGATATACTCAGCATCCTGTGAAAGTTGCGCTTCGAACATCTCTTTATAAACTCCGCCCTTCTTGAGTTCCACCAGAAGGACGTTATCGAGAGCTTTCATGTCTTCAACAACATTCCCGTAACCTTTTCTCGTATCAAAGAAATGGAATGTTTCACCCGGACGCGTCGTCCGGATCATGTACATGATTCCACGCTGATCATTCAGGATATGTTTTTCTCTCTTATTACCGTCGTATTTCAGAAGGACAAACTCATCAACTTTCGCAAGATCCGGCTCTACTTCAGGAATTTTGAGTTTGAAATAATCCAGGTAACGATCTTCTTTTTCTGACGTTAAAGTCGGATCTTTACACGGGAAAAGAGGCTCATATTTTCCCTGATTTTCCACGAGACAAACTTTCTTCATGTCAGCGACTTCAGGCTTCAGACGAATCACAAGTTTCTTGATGAAATTGAAATCCACATCGCCTTTCCCTTTGAAGAGTCGGGCAAACCAATTCGTACGACGCTCACCATTTGCTTTTGGTTCGATGTAAAAAAACACGCGCTTGATCCGCACTTCTTTAAACATTTCCGGGAAATCGGGAGTTGGCTGATGGAAATACATCTCAGTCCGGCCGGCACCGAGGGCCACCCCGATATTGGCGATCATTTTGGCGATTCCTCCGGCAATGAAGCCGAAATCAGGAAGTGGAGAATCGAAGGGATCAGTGGTGATAAGGAGGGGGAAGCTCTTCCGGAGGAGGGTTCCGTCTCCGTAGGCCTCGGCAAAGGTCTGGGCATCGATGTCTGACTTCACGACGGATTTCTGCCCGCAGCCCAGAAGACCGAATATCAAGCACATAAACAAGAGATGTTTGCCTAAATTCATGACCTAACCTATAGATTGTACAACCGAACCGCATAATAGCGCAGTGTCCAAAAACTAACAGGGGTTTTTACCTTTTTACACTCCCCCCGACCCTTTCTTTTAACGCAGAGCATTTAAGCCTAGAATCCCTTATCACCACGAGGAGTTCGGTTTTGAAATTGTTGCTCACAATAAGTCTTTTCGGCTTTCTGGGTTCTGCTCAAGCGCAGACCTGGGCCCAGCTTCCTAAGGGTGTTCGCGCCCTTGGGTACAGAAATGTGACCACGACTCCGATTAAATCCAACTTTAACCAGTTCCGTTCTGAGACCTCTCTTTCTACAAATTTCCGCGTGGATGCCATCACGTTAAATGACATCTCAGAAAACATTCTCATTCCTGGTCAGGATATTGATGAGACTGCTTACAATAATCTTCTCGTTGGTGAATATGGTGTAGATGCTCAGGCACGCGCGAACGTTCACGGTTTCGGTTTTGCGTACGGCCTCACGGATAAAGTGATGCTTTATACAGAAGTCGCCTATTACAACGCTAACGTCAGTTCAAAAATCAAGCGGACGAAAGGTAACAACTACAAAGAAATCGAACAGTATCTCCGCTCGAAAGGTAACATTACTTATAACGATAAGCAGGTTGCGGAACTTCTCCACCGTATGGTCGATCTGAACGAGCAGAATATTCAGTCAGTCATCACGAACTATTATAACTATAAGCCGATCGGAACATGGCAGGGCCAGGGTTACGGCGACATGGAAACTGGTGTGATGATCAAGGCCATCGACAAAGGAACATGGGGACTTCAGGTCTATCCTGGTGTTGTTCTCCCTACTGGCAGACAAGATGATCCGAATATCCTTCAGGACATCGGTTTTGGTGACGGACAGTTCGATGTTTTCGGAGAACTCGGAACCGGTTACATCGTGAATGACAACTTATCTTTCGGAACAAGATTCCGTTACACCTATCAGGCCCCATCGAAAAAAGAACTTCGCGTACCTACTTCGAGAGACTTTACACTCTCTGCTGATAAAGGTGAGTTTGATGTGAAGTATGGTGACAAGCTTAACTTCATGGTGAACTCGACACTTGCAGTTAATGACTGGTTCTCATTTACGCCGGTTTATCGTTACCTCTATCAGATGAAATCAGAATATGATTCTTCCTTCGGTGCTGCTAATGATTATCTTTCTTATAACTCAGACAAGCAGGAACATCAGGTTCAGTTAACGGCTTCGGTTTCTTCCATTCAGCCCTTCCTGAAAAAGAAATTCGCTCTACCGGCGCAATTTAACTTCAACGTGGTTCAGACTGTGAGCGGAAAAAACGTTCCGAAAGTCGGACGTTTTGAAGTGGAATTGAGACTTATTTTCTAGAAAGCTTTACCACGAGTGGCTCAACTTCCTTCATAGCAGAATCAGCAATTATTTTATGACCAAGATCCGTCGTGTGTCCCCATGTCGAACGGAATCGATCCCGGAAAATCTCATCATAGCGATACGTCTTTGAGGCTTCCCGGAAGTTTTCCTGGTTACCAACGAAGGTAATTTCACTATCCCCTTTCAGCATCCTTTTCAGGTTTTCCACAGGGAGTGTCGGATATTGCATGGCCACGAAAGAGATCTTTTTCTCTTTCAAAAGTACGGCAAGTTTCTGGTAATGATTGGCCGTCACACCTGTTCCACTCATCATGGATAAACCGCGGATGGAGAGAGAATCATGAGAGAGAGGAACTTTCATTTTGTTATGACATTCTGAAATCCATCTCAGGAAATCATCGTCGAGATTAATTCCGCAAGGAAGAATTTCTTTTGCGACTTCAAGACAGCGGGGATTTTCTTTTGTCGTCAGGACTCCCAGAAGCATCCGCAGATTGTAACTTCCTCTGGGATGAAGCTGATAGGCCCTGTCGAGCAGATGAATGAACTCACTTTCGTCATAGGGAAAACGTCGCCCTTTTATCGCTTCAGCGATATTTGCCAGATAAAAGGCTACTTCTTTATCATTTGTTGTTTTTTGTCTGATGTCTTTTTCAAGTGCCGGCAGTTTTTCTTTTCCTGCCAGAAGAAGCCAACGTTTTAATTCATCGCCCGAAGGCTTTTCTGCATTTACAGACTCAGCTTCACAGGAAAAACGTGAATACACTCTTTCTTTTACGATCTGAAAAAGTTTCTGCAATTTAAGCGGAGGTTCAGAGAAATCATAACTCAGGTTTTCCCTGTCGTTGATTCCCATCATCGTCATCACAATATGCGGGCGATAAAGCTCAAGTTGATTCGGTAAGCGTGAGAGAAGAATACCGGTACTGCTTCCCGTTTTTCCCAGATTATAAATCCGGACTTTGTGACCTTTGGCGAGGAGTTGCTTTTCGAGCTGCGTGCTCCAGGATTGCCCGTTAGCATGGCGATCATCAGTTGTGGATTCACCAATAGTCAGGATGCGTATTTTATCAGCGTCACCAGACAAATCCTCATACTCCGTTTCGGGAGTAATGAGGATCATGCCGGTTATACGTAAGAGAATTTCAGAAGAGAGAAGAAGTGCGAAGATCAGACCGATGATTTTCAGGGAACTAGAGAACGATTTTATAACCCGTACCCCAGACAGTTTCGATCGCGATATTCACTTTGCTCATCTTTTTACGGAGAGAGAAAATATGCACGTCGATGTTACGTGAAGTCATCTCCATGTCTTTTTCAAACTGGCTGATGAGCTCTTCACGAGTCGCAGCTGCTGACTGATGCTTATAGAG
This sequence comes from Bdellovibrionota bacterium, assembly GCA_040387275.1. Lineage (GTDB taxonomy): Bacteria > Bdellovibrionota > Bacteriovoracia > Bacteriovoracales > Bacteriovoracaceae > Peredibacter. The sequence continues at coordinate 591,262 of JAZKDZ010000002.1, forward strand.
ATGGTGGAAGATCACGAACTCACGCGAAGTAAGGTTGATCGTCACTCCGTCTTTCATCACTGTGTGAGCTTCTGGAATGAGTTTCAGACCCACGTTCATGAGGTTATCTGAGAGTGAAGAAACTTTTGCGTAAGCGTTGTTCACGCGTACCAGGAGTTCTTCGTAATTAAATGGTTTAGTGATGTAATCGTCGGCCCCACTCTGGAGACCTTCGATAATCTGGTCGGCCTTATTGTAGGCAGACATCATGAAAATCGGAGAGAGCTTATCCTTAAGACGGATGGTCTTAACAATATCGATTCCCTTAATCCCTGGAAGGTTCCAGTCAAAGAGGTAAACGCAATGGTCCGGGCGATCCTTAAACGAGAAGAATTCCTCCGCGGTTTCGAAACCATAAACCACAAATTCATGACGCTCCAGAAGCTGTTTCAGAGCGTCCAGAATGTCTTTTTCATCTTCAATAATCACAATGGATTTTTTCATGCGCGTAAACTTCCTCAGCGTGTCGATCTATAGTTACTTACTATCTTATCGGAATATTTAGAAATCATTATAGATAAAAATCAAGCACTTGCCAGCTTAATCAAAACTTAAGATTTTGCGATGAATTGGAGGGTAATGACGCGTAAAGATTGGAAATATGGTGGGCGTTGAGGGGATCGAACCCCCGACATCTACCTTGTAAGGGTAGCGCTCTCCCAGCTGAGCTAAACGCCCACATGTCCATTTGGAGCGTTCATATTAGGAATTGAGGCCATTTCTGTCAACGAAAAAAAGGCCGTGCATCGACAAATGCACGGCCTTGGGATGGGAAAGTTTTATTTAGGCATGATCGAGAGGTCTGTTGTCTTAACGACTGTCTCGCCATTTTTCACTGTGAGGCGGAGGATCGTCTGCTTCCCTTTCGCTTCTTTCTTGATCTTATACTGGAGTTCAACTTTCTTCAGGGCGTTTCTCTGAAGTTCGCCGGTCGCTACCGATTTCGTCACGATATCCGTGTTTCTGCCGCCCACTTCTTCAATTGAAACTGTGTAACCACCTTTCACACCGAAATATTTCGGAGAAAGAGTCACTTCAATATCATGCTTGTTGATACCGCCGAAGAGACCGGAAATTTTCGGATCAACATCGTAGTCAACGTTCACAGCAGCTTCCGGGTTAATCGCAAGTGTCGTATCAATCCGGAAAGTTTCAGAACGGGTTGCGCGGTAGAGATTACCCGGGTGAATGATTTCACCTGCGATCACCACACGTGATCCTGGAACGGCCATGTCAGCTACTTTTACGTTCAGAACATTCACATCTTTCAGTGAGCGGCCTGGAACAGAAGGAATCACTGATTCTCTCTGATCGATCACGAGGTTCGGAGAAACTTCCGTGAGGCGAACAAGTGATGAAGAGGCAGAATCAATATTACCGATGTTTTTAAGAGCAAGTTTTACGGAGCCTTCTGCTCCCGGAGAGATTCCGTAAGCGCCTTTCATATCCACAGAAGCTGCACCTTTCTGGGCAACCGCCGGGTTCTTAGCAAGGAGATCCTGAACGAGATTCTGAGCTTCGTCCGTTACGCGAGCTTCTTCTTTCGGAGCATTTTCTGAGTAGCTCGCGATCTCAGAGCGCTGGAAGCTCTGCTTGTAGATTTCTTCCTTACCAGCAGCAAGACCAACTTCACGGCCGACTTTGATTGCTTCAGCAGAATATGTACCGTACTGACGGAGAAGTTCTGCGTCTGAAGATCTTTCCACGCCGGTCGCGAACATTGTGCCGTAGTTAGAGTGGAATGATTCAGCGTGAGAGGCATTATAAAGAGACTGGTAGCGGGCAGCGAATGTTGCCTTACATGCGTCTACGTATTCTTTGACGTTTTTATAAACACCCGTACAGTCGCCGTTCTGTGCTCCCGGAGCTGAAGAAGGAGTGCTGTAAACGTTTCTTGAATCCTGAATGCGGTTTCTGATCTCACGCACTTTACTGATTTCCACATTCGACTGCTCGATCATCGGATCAAGAGAAGAAAGAATTTCTTTCGCGCGCTGAATTTCTTCATCCGACAGTTCAGGAATCTCATCCTGGAAAGGATTCACTGAGCTCGACATGTTCGACTTCACGATATCAGAAACAAGTTTTCTCGTTGATGGGTCATCGTTCTGAAGGCGGTCAGCGAGGATACCGAGGTAGATAACCGGTTTCTTCACGAGATTTGCTTCATCTTTAGCGCGTTTAGCTCCTGAAAGTTTTCCTTCTGCTTCTCCGCGGGAAAGATCAGCTTGTGAAGCCATTCCGACTTCAAAGCCTGCGCCGAAACCGGAAATTTCACCGCGGATGTAACCGCGACGAATGGCGAGCCACTTCCCTTCAGCTGTTCCGTTTTCAGATGAGAGTCTCTGAGCAACATTTCTTGCTTCCTGAGAACCATCGCGTGAACCATCGTTCGTTCCGACAATTCCTCTTTCCTGACCAAGGACGCGTGATTCGCCAAGATATCTGTCGAAGAGTGAACGGCGATTCTGGTAATCAACACTTGCTGACTGAGCTTTTCTTTCTGCATCTTCTTTTGAAGCAAGAGCAGCGCCCACTCTTGGAGTGACATTTCCTAAGTCACTGCGGAGTTTAGGAAGTTCAGTCGCGATTGTATTGAGATCCTGGTTATTGATCGTTGTTTCATTCGTCGCATCTTTGATTTCTTTATCAGCTGCGGCCAGGTCAGTTTTCAGAGAATCATATTTTCTGATTGAGTCCTGGTTATAACGGGCAAGAGTATCTCTTTGAGTCTGGTTCTCCTTGATTTTTTCCTGGAGAACGCGGGCCTGAGCTTCATTCTGTGCGAAGTCCTGGTTAATCTGATCAAGACGACCAGCAAATGCATCGTAAGTTCTCTGAGCATCAACACGTCCCTGCTGGATGCGTGCGAGAAGTCTTTCATTGAGATTGATATCGCGGCGGCATTCCATCATTCTGTCTTCGAGGCGTCTGTTATGAGCTTCTAGACGCTGAATGTTCTGAGGATAACTTGCAATCGCACTTTCCATCTCAGTAATGCGAGCATTTGAAGAGGCAATATCGCGCTCAAGGCGCTGAACTTCTCCGGCCGTTACACCAATCTGGTTGTTGAGCTGGGTTTCGAAGGCCTGAGATTTTGCGAGTTCGCGTGAAGCTTCTGCTTTCTGAGTTTCAAGACCATTCACAACCGCACTCTGTGCCGATACGGCCTGTAAGCCTTCCGTTCTTGCTGTCTGCTTAGCTGCGATAGCATTGGTATTTTCAACAATCTTAGCTTCAGCAGCAGTAATTTCGTTCTGAAGGGCCACACGTTGCTGATCATTTGCTGTCATGGCCGCTGCATATTGAGCGATCTGTTGATTCTTAGAACCAATCTGAGCATCGATCGGCTGAAGCTGACGGGAAACCTGCTTGAGGTATTTCTCGAGATTTTCAATTTCGTTTTCAATGTTACGGATTTCCATAGAGACTCTCATGAAGTCCGGGGTACGGGGTGCGTACTGACGGAGTTGAGTCATGAGCTCCGCTTTTTTCACGCGCTTTTCATTGAGAGATGTATCGTTAATTGTATAAGCATCACGCAGCCCCTGAGACTGAGCTGTGAGCGCCGCCACTTCCTGCTCGAGGCGAACCTTCGCCTGCTCGAGAGAAGCATTGTTCATGTTATTCATGCGGGCGCGGTTCTGAGTGATTTTCGCATTAAGCTGAGTGCTTTCAGATGTAAGTGCAGCGATCTGAGCATTGATGGCGTTCAGGGAATTCGTCATCTGAGCGAGCTTAGATCTTTCCGGAGAAAGATTCGCTTCAGCTGCGTTTACTTTTGCCTGCTGGTTAGCAACGTCTGCTTTGATAGCAGGAAGTTTTGACTGAAGTTCCGCGAGAAGCGGCTTCTTCGTATTCAGCATGTTTGTATTCTGTTGAACAGCTGCGCGGAAGTTAACAACTTCGCGTCTGAACTGATCAACGTCACGAGTGAGGTCACGTCTTTCACGATCGTTCTGCTGTTTCTGATCATTGGCCTGGTTAAAATCATTATTAAGGCGCTGGAGTGTTCGTCCTGTTTCAGCTTCTTCACGCATTTCCTGTTCAAGGCGGGCGCGCGCAACCTGAGTTTCATTCGCTGCCTGAGTGCGGGCAGATCCGATAGCGTTCAGACGATTCATCTGTTCCGCATTATCACGGCCCAGCTGAGCGAGAATATTATCGAGACGTTTCAGATCATCAATGACCTGGTTAAGGACTGATTCAAGCTGTGCGATCTGCTGATTGAGATTCGCCATCTCAGCACGCTTATTAGCGATGATGCCGGCAAGTTCATTGTTACGGGCAGGTATATCGATCTGATCTTTCACCATCTGAGCAATCTGCGCTTCGAGACTGGCCTTCTGAGTAGCGAGACGCTGATATTCAACTGTCTTCTGCTGAAGAACAGTGTCGAGACCCTGATAAATCTGAAGGTATTTTGTATGGTTGATTTCATCCGGAAGCGTCTGAGCGAGAGCTGTGCCCGAAGAAATGAGTGAAGTGAGAAGAGCGAGCTTTAAAGTAAAAGACTTTGAGTCCATGAGATACTCCTGTGAAAATAAAATTGCTTCATCTTATCTTTTCTACAGAAGTACCGGGTTCGGACGGAAAGAGTTACTCATCCCTGTCTATTTTCTAGACACCTCTTTTCCGCATAACCAGCTTCATTCCGTTTTTAGACTGTAAGGTGAGATGGTGAACCGGTTGCGGGACAAAGCCAGGTGCCAGGGCCCAATCATACTTCTCTAAAAGTGAAGCTATAATAAGGACAGTCTCTGTCCGGGCGAGCTCCTCGCCGATGCAGGACCTTGGGCCACGGGCAAACGGGAAGAAAGTGTAGTCATCCCTCTTTTCCGGGCGATCAATGAATCTTTCCGGATTCCAGGAGAGAGGATCTTTCCACCATCTCGGATCTCTCTGGGTCACCCAAGGTTGAGTGACAACAGTGATGCCTGCGGGAATTTCAAATCCGCCGATCACATCAGGAGCCTTGCTCATACGGGCAAAGGCCGGGACAGGCGGCATCAGTCTTAACGTTTCATCAATCACCGCTTTCATCTTCTTCATTCCTGTAAAATCAGTGCGGGATAATTCTGAGGCTTTTTTACCAGTGTTCACCAGTTCATCTCTTACTTCCAACTGCCACGATGGATGAAGGGCGAGATACCAGGTAATCCATGTAAGAAGGTTACTGGTCGTTTCATGTCCAGCCATCAGCAGAGTCATCACTTCATCACGGATCTGCTTATTGGGAATTTCACCACTCTTCATGAGTGAAGAGAGGACATTCATTTTTCCTTCAGCGGGTTTATCCATAATGCCGTAGACGATTTTATTCATACCTTTCAGGATTTTCCTGCGTTTCATATTCTCAGGAGTCGGAACACTTAAAGGAAAAGCAAAAGCCGAACGTATACGCGCATTCACTTTTTCCATCTCATAATTCAAGCCTTCAGAAATGGAGTCAGAGAATGCATCGACATCAGCACCAAAGAAGAGTTGTCCTGCGAGATCGAGTGCCAGACGGTTAAATAATTTCGCGATATCCGTTTCTCCGTCAGCCAGAATCAATTTCTCTGCCGTAATCCGGGAAATGGTTTTCACGTACTCATCAATTGCAGGCTGATGAAATTGTTTTGCCATCACTTTTCTCTCTTCACGCCAGAGCTCCCCTTCACTCGTCAGGAGGCCTTCCCCAAGAAGTGGCTTTAATTCATCGTACTGATGGCCCTTGGAATAATTCGTATGATTAGTTTTCAGGACGTGAGCAATGAGGTCGGGATGATAAACGAAGAGACAGCGCTTACCCATCCACGGCATCCAGGCGAGATCGCCGAACTTTTCATGGAGCTCCTGATAAGTCTTCAGCGGATCACGTTTAATCCTCAAACCCCATTGCAAAAGCTCTAACCCACCAGGTGCTGTCACATTACCTGTCAAAATACCTTCCATATTGCCCTCCTCTTCCTCCTTTAATAATATGAGCAGGTACTCACATTTCGATACTCGCATTGGAGTCCCCAGATGAAGACCCTGAAAAAGCGCCTAAATCCCCGGAAAGAGCCGAATCAGGAGCGTGCGCGGGATACAGTGGAAAATATTGTCGGGGCCACTGCTCACATTCTGGAAAAGGATGGGTTTGAAAAGATCAGCACCAATCGCATTGCGGAAAAAGCGGGTGTATCGATTGGTTCTCTTTATCAGTATTTCCCGACCAAGGAAGCGATCTTCTCTTTCATGATGGAAAGGTACGTGAAGAGTCAGACCGAGATGGTGGATAAACTTATCCAGGAAAGACGGCAGAGTCTGGATCTCAAGGAGACAGTCAGAATCATCATCAGTGCCATCATGGAATCCAAGATCAAACAATCACGCTTTCAGAAGATGTTTGCAGAGAAAGTCCTGAGCTTTGCGGGATATGAAAGTCTCCACAAGCAGGATGAGCACCTCATCTCAGTTTTTGAAAAATATCTTGAACCATTCGGTGATGAAGTCAGAAAAGAGAACCTGGATATTACTTTGTATTTTGTGATTCAATCAGTGAAGGTACTTCCTATCGCCATTCTTTATCAGAATAAGATAAAACTTCAGGACCCGAGAGTGACAGAAGAGCTGGTGGAACTCGTTTATCGTTACATGAAAAAATAAGGGGAAGCTTTCGCCTCCCCTTTTTCTTATTACTCTACTTTTTCTTCCTGGGCCTGCTTCTCAAATGATTCTTTGAGATCAGTGATCGCAAAGTTCTGAGCAGCGGCAGCTTCCTGAAGAAGTGGCGCCATTCCGAAGAACTCGTGAGTCACACCTTCATAATTGCGGTATTCAACTGTTACACCCTGGCCGCGCATCTTCTCAGCGAGAAGTTTCCCTTCGTCACGAAGGGGATCAATGTCAGCAGTGATGATTGTAGCAGGGGCCAGACCTTTGAAGTCTGCTTCCACGAGATTGAGACGCTTGTCTTTCAGATCAGTCGTACCATTCGTGTAGTTTTCTACAAACCAGGTCATCCCTTTTTTATTCAGCGGCTGAGCGTTGGCATGCTCCTTATACGAAGCCGTATCCATCGTTGTACTTGCGACAGGATAAATCAGAAGCTCGTGAGTCGGAATCGAGAGACCTTCATCACGGGCGCGGATGGCCGTATTGAGAGCGAGGTTACCACCGGCACTTTCACCAGCGACGGCAATTCTTTGCGGATCACCACCAAGGTTCTGGGCATTCGATAAAACCCAGCGGTAAGCGGCAAAAGCATCATCGTGGGCCGCCGGGAATTTATGCTCAGGAGCTTTACGATATTCAACGGCAACGACAATCGCGTTGGCATTTTTAGCGAGTGCTCGTGCTGAGGCATCGTATGTATCGTTTGTCGCAATCACAAATCCACCACCGTGATAATAGACGATCACAGGCAACGGAGTTTTTCCTTCCGGCGTATAGATGCGTGCTCCGATTTTTCCAGCGGCACCATCAATCTGTCTCTCTTCAATGCGCGAAATTTCGAGAGGCTTAAAAGCACCCTCTTTTTTCGTGATCACTGCTTTAGCAGCGTCCGAAGGACCTTTCTGCGATCGTGCCTGCTCCGGAGTGAGAGTCTCAATCGGTTTCGTATCCTGCGCCTTGAGTGCATCAAGGACCTGTTTCATGTCTTTTGTGGGTTCAGTAGCTGCAATCGCCATGGTCATGGGAAAGATTGCGAGAGCCGTTAATGCTAGTTTCATATTGTCTCCTTTGTGACTGAGGAGATTTTAGTCAGAGAATGACGAATTACAGAGGAGAGAAATCTGAATTCATTCTGAAGCGCGAAAGCAAATAGTCAGAGAATGAGCTTCAGGAGCGCTGATGTTAAACGCTTGTGATCATATCCGCGATAAGGAATTCTCACGATGGTTTCGCCGTGATCGGCCCCTTTCAGCATGACGTAGTCAGCATCCGGAAGTTTTGATCCCTCGAAAGGAACCATACCGTCACTTTTATCATAGGGACCAGCGTAAAATTTCGGCCCCACGCATCTTCCGAGAGCGACTTTGATACATCCTCTCTTGATGAGGGTCACACTTGTGCCAAAAAGACTTTTATATCCATTCGCAATCCCACCGACAGTGAGAACGGGAATTTGATGGAGAAGTTCTGAAATCAAAATTTCATTCTTCGCGATGAAATCTTTTCTATTCGCCGGCGAAAGGTAACGGACCATTTCTGTACTCACGTTGAAGAATGGAAAGACTTTCGCGACAGCAGGAAATTTTTGAACGACTGTTGAAACAGGCGCACCGGTAAATGGCGATTGCAGGAAAATGATTCCTGTTACTCTTGGCCACAGTTCCTGGTTTTCCAGAAGGTGATCGAGAAGGGCCATTCCCCCAAGTGAATGCGTGAAGAAAAATAACGGACGCTGAGTGGAAGCGAAGACTTCACCTATTTCTTTTCTGGTGTCCGAAACGGATGATGAAGATGCTTTCAGTCTTCTGGCAGGAATTCCCTGACTCTGAAGATATCTGAGATGAGTTCCGTAATAATCTTTGGTGATGAGAGACAGATCAATGTGGCTTCTGCCGTCGTCGCTGATAAATGTTTCCGACATAAATCCCGGAATGAGAATCACTTCCACATTCCTGAGTGTCGCCACTTGTTCGGAAGTTAAAAGTCCGTCCTCATAGTGGCGGTGAAAATCAGCGGTGAGATCCGCGGCCAGAGTGGGAAGGACAAAAAGAATGGCGAAAAGAATGGCTTTCATATACTGGATTTAACAAGACTCTGATCGCCTGTCTAATAACTCATCACCTTTCACTTTCTGACTCCTTCTAAGTGAGCGAAACCCCATTTCCCCATATGGCACTCCCCTTGCTTTAACCTTCCCATGGCCATGCTTTGCCTTTTACGGACTCTTATTCTGGTTCTGCCCCTTTTATCACTTCCTGTCTGGGGGAGTGAGCTCTCTATTGTCCGTCAGAAATCCAATCAGTTCCCGAGATGCGTGGAAGATTTCTCTGAAGGAAAGAATTTATTTTTCAAATGGAACCGCGGACGTGTAACCCGCACCATCCGCTATAAAATTTCCCATACCTCATGCTCAGTTAAAATTGCGGGCATGCATGGCTGGAAAGTCCTGGACCAGCAACTCAAATCAAAACTTCCGGATGACCTGAACTTTGAACTTCAGCAGATTGAAAAGAGTGCCAATGTTCTGCGTGTGGAAAAAACCGCAGCTGAGTACATTGATGCCCATAACATCCAGACTTACACCCGTGAACTAAACCGCGAACTCACTCCGAAATACGGACCGATTTTTTCCACAGAAGTTTTCAAGGAACTTCTCGAAAGAAAATCCGGTAACAAAGATTTCCGTGAATATGTTCTCTCAGCACTCAGAAAACCAGGCATCACAGATAAACCGTTTGCCGACAAAAAAGAGAAATTCACTCTCGTTGTGAGTTTTGGCCTCGGCTGGTCAGATGAATATGGGATCGCTGCTCCTTACTACATCAAAGATTTTCTCGCTGATATTGAATCTCTGGGTGTAGAAGTCGTTTATCTGAAGAAGAATCCTTTCGGCATGATTAAGAATAACGTCCGCAGAATCATTCCTCAGCTGGAAGACGTGCTGAAAAAAGACAAATCCGTCATTCTTCTGTCTCTTTGCAAGGGAACACCGGAAATTCTCTCCGCAGTCTCGGCGATTCAGGATGAAGACCTCCGTAAAAAAATTATCGGTCACGTGAATCTTTCGGGCATGCTCTCTGGAACATTCTTCGCAGATATCGCGATGAGTGTCCTCATACCGAAACTTCTTTCTCCCTTTCTTAAAATTCTTCCGGTAAAAAGTCTGCAGGATGCAGGAAGAATGGCAGGCTCAGCTTCTTACATGAAGTCTTCCGTGATCACGGAAACTTTGAAGGAAGTGACGAACAGAATTCCCGAAGGAGTACTGACGATTAATATCACCGGTGCCCCTATGAGCGGTCGCGTGATGAAAAACGGATCACCCATGGCAGCAGTATTAAAATATAATTATTGGCAGAAGTTTCTCGTGAGTGCCAACGACGGCTTCATCGAACTTCCCCACACCATCGTTCCGGATGACCTTTCTTCCCGTCAGGTGAGTCTCATGCTGGATTCATCTCACATGCTTTCAGATGGATACCTCGAAGAATTTGAATTACGAGATCGCGATACAAGAAGAAAACTTTATCAAAGTATCGTGGCCTATATTCTTGCAACGCAGAAGTAAGAAGTTTTCCTCTCAAATTTGTTGAAATGCGCCTCCCGGTAAGTTCAAATTATCGGGTATGAAACTTGTTACAACTATTGTGTTCGCTCTCCTCTCTTTTAACGCTCTGGCACTTCCGGAAAAGTTCACTGAACTTCTTCCGTTTGTTCAGGAAGCTCCCGATCAGGGTGAAACCAACACATGCCTTTATGTTGCGAGCACCGGTGCGATGGAACTCATCGCGAATAAAAAAAACAATGTGAGAAATCCGCAGCCTTATGGCCCGTATGATCTCGCGGAATCTTTTCTCATCCATGCGCCTACACTAAATTCGAGCGGGAAATATTATTGGGAAGTTCCGATTCTCAAATTCAACCGTGGTTACGGCATTCACATTAATGACTGGCCTTACGATGCCTGGAACAATACAGACGCAAGTACGTCAGCGTGGACTTTCCGCCAGTGGGCCAATCTTCCGAAAGTTGAACTGCCGAAAGTAGAAACGATTCCCCTGTTTGTGATCGGCAATCGCTGGTCTACGAATGTGCTTAAGCAATCGCATCTCGATCAGGTGAAAGAGGCCCTCGTGACTCACAAGTCACCCGTCATGATTAACTATAATGATAACGGCTACTGGCATGTGATCCTGATTGTCGGCTATAACGATAATATTCCGGGCTATTGCTACGAACTCACGGACAAAGAATGTGGTGAGAGAAAAGGTGCCTTCTACGTGCGCGATTCATTCGGCATTGCCTATGAACTCCGCGACTATGACTGGTTCCGTGTCAAAGGCAATGCTGCCTTCATCGTGAAAGAGAAAATATGAAATTTGTTTTTATCGCCATCCTCATGATCAGTTCAGCTCACGCGTCTCAGATCGTGCTTGATGGCTGGGATCAGATTAAACTCGGCACTCTCATGGCAAAACTTCCGGATAGCGCCGTTGATCGCAATCTCGACTCACTCGCGGGCGGAAAAAGAATCACGACAATTTTTCCGAGAAAATCTGACGCTTTTGAGATTGAATGCGTGAATGATTATTTCGACGACTCTCCCGTTCCTTCAATCACTGCCTGCACGATCTCTCTTGATATCAACCACCAGAAGATCGAAAAAAATTACGACGAAATCCGCACGACAACTTCAGCTGGTGCAGCCAGCATGTTTGAAGCTTTTCCCTATGGAAAAGACAGCCGTTCGTTTCGCTCCGGCAAGTTCGATGAGGGAATTGATTTCAACGGCAAGAAGACCAATATCTTTCACTACATGTTCACATGCTCAGTGAGTGAATGCCTTTACCGCTTCTCGGAAAAAGTTCTGAAGTAAAAGCTCGAACCTTTACTATTTCAGATTAGGACAAGCGAGTTTGTTTTCGAGTTTCATCCGCCGAAGTTCCTGAGGGATAGCGAGAAGTTTTTTTCGTCTCTCAGAATTCAGTGGCTCGTGCAGCTGTTTTCCGTTCCAGGTGTAATTAATCTCACCCTTACCTTTCCGAAGATATTCTCCCTTGGGAAATGCATCCATCAGATCCAGAAAGTTAATGTACATAATCTCATTGCATTTCTTACGGGTGAATTCGACGGAAAATGATTCGTCTTTATACGTGATCGTTTTGTCGTCCCACTTCAGATCGTACTTCGGAGCTGTACTCACAAGAGTGCCCGCGAAAATATTGAGTGAAAGAAATAAAATCAGCGCGAACATGATTCGGCCCGGAACTCAGAATGATATTGTTGATAAATTGGCTGGCAAGCAGGTGGCAAAGCTCCCCGGGCTCTTGCGTCCCGGATTAAGCGAACCATTGAGGGAGCATGATCTGATTCCCGGTTATTCATTACCATGAGATTCATTTCACTGATCAACTGACAACTCGAAGGATTCGGTGAAGTCGAAGGAATTTTTGCTGCCAGGAAATCGGCCATATCTTCTTCAGTCATACGCCTGTCACCGGGAAATCTTTCATTTCCCGGAAGGTCCGGACCGGCACCCCGGATGCAGTTTCTCAGATTTAAAAAAGTTTCCTTACTCGAGGTACTGAGCCTGTCTTTGGATAAGACAAATGATAGTGCGTGACCCAATTCATGAAGGAAGACACCTTCACCTAAATCAGGATGAGCGCAGTTGAAACCGGAGAGGCTGATGCGGTCCCTGCGATTGGGATCAGTGAGAACTCTCGTATTCCCATCGCTATCGCCTTCAACGATGACGGGATTAGGAGTGAAGGAATCTGATTCAAAAAAAGCAGGACCAACGCAGACATCGAGACCTAAAAGCGGATTCATCCTGTCTTTTGGTCCGGATGAAATTGCGTCCCGGGTGAGAATGTCCGTTCCGACATTGGGATAAGGTTTTCCGGCTTCCGCGAAACTGGAATCAAGACTCGTGCGCGGATTCTGAATCATATTCGTGGAGTAATCGACTTCTTCTTCCAGATACTTTTTAAAAGCATCTCTGGAATGAGCACTCAGGTTACTCATAGCTGTGTTTAAAAAATTTTCCCGCATAGCCGGGAAAGAAGCGATCATCGCTTCACTTTCAGGAGCTCTCACTGCTGACTGAACAAAAGCAGAAAGACATTGCGGAAGATGACGATCAACAAAATCTGGTTGCAGATTACTATCTTCAAACCTGGTAAGACCGGGTACGAGCTGAGTGGTTACTTCCCGTGCCAGACCCGTTCTGCATTCCGCAGTTCTACAGGTGTATTTACTTTGTTTTTCGCGGGGACGAAGGATGTAAAAATCCCAGGCCACACTCTGGAGATTTTCACCACGTTCCAGTCTTGCACGAAGTTCCGGTGTGACGGCATCTCCGGCAATTCTTTGTGACTCAGCAATGGTTTCTCTCAGCTGGTCATCAGTCAGAAGATTATTTCCTAATAAAGTATTGAGATCGGCCCTGGTACGTAATTCTTCGCGGGCATAGGCTTCGAGAGCAGAACGAAAAGCAGGTGATCTGCCTTCAAGTCCCGTCAGGCGGTAAGAAATTTTTCTATCGAGTGGCGCATTCCGGTCAAGATCCCATTCAATATTATTAGCGAACGCTGCGTGAGCGCGATCGTCCCACATGAATTCGTCCCAGCTCTCCGTATTTAACGTAAAAGTTCCGGCAGCAATTCTCGTCTTCATGTCTCTTGCGAAATCGACATTACGCTGCCTTTGTCGCTCGAGTGTGGCCCTGATTCTCGTTCTCACGCTGTCGAGACTGCCAAATGCTTGTGCATCGTAGAGAGCTTCGTAATCCGCATCCTGACGGCGCTGGTAACGGGTGCGGTCTCCGCAAAGGGCCGTCACACAGGATTGAAAATCAGCTTGCGTGCATACTTGGGCGTCGGGTGTGGGATTTTCCAGGACATTTAATAAGGGAGCGACATCGCTTTGAGCGAAGGCAGAACAAGAGAACAGGAATAGAAGAACCGAACTGATTCTCATAGGGAAATTATAAAACATCTGCGGAAATAAAAAAGGCCCGGTAGAACCGGGCCTTCTCATTGAAACTTTTTTGAAATCTTAGTTCGCTACTTCGAGACCAGCGTCGCCATCGAGAACTTTGAGGGCACGTGCCTTCATGAACTCTTCCGGCTTCGTGAGGTTAAGAGCTACGCGGAGAACTTCTTCAGCATCCGACACAGGTCTTACTTCCATTCCGTCCATGATTTCGGCCGGGATCTTCACGATATCTTTCTTGTTCTTCTCAGGGATGATCACAGTTGTGATACCGGCCTGTTTAGCAGCAAGAATCTTCTCTTTCAGACCACCGATCGGAAGAACACGTCCGCGGAGGGAAATCTCACCAGTCATTGCAACATCCTGACGAACCGGAATACCGGCGATCGCAGAAGTGAGTGCAGTGGCCATCGTGATACCCGCTGAAGGACCGTCTTTCGGTGTCGCTCCATCTGGTACGTGGATATGAATGTCGTTCTTCGAATACCATTCGTGATCAACACCCAGGCGGTTCGAGATAGAGCGGACATAAGAAAGAGCGGCCGAAGCAGATTCTCTCATGACGTCTTTCAGGTTACCGGTTACCTGGATTTTTCCGTTACCAGGAACAGTCACAACTTCGATGTGAAGGAGTTCGCCACCGACCGAAGTCCAGGCAAGACCATTCACGAGACCGATTTGCGGCTGCTCTTCGATGCCAGAGCGATCGTATTTAATTGGCCCGAGATATTTCTCGAGGTTTTTCTCAGTGACAGTAAACTTACGGCCTTCCTTGATGTCTTCAGTCACCACTTCAGTCGCAGTCTTACGTGCGATGGTGTTCATGAGACGCTCAAGTTCACGTACTCCGGCCTCTTTCGTGAATCCACGAACGATCGACATGAGTACTTTATCCGTTACAGTTACCGGGTAGTTTTTCAGACCATGCGATTCCCATGATTTCGGAAGAAGGTACTTCTTCGCGATCTGCATTTTCTCGTCTGGTGTGTAACCGGCAATGTGGATGATTTCCATACGGTCACGAAGTGGACCCGGGATTGCTCCGAGATCGTTCGCAGTCATAATGAACATCACTTTAGAGAGATCGTATTCACACTCGATGTAATGGTCACCGAAAGTCTTGTTCTGACCCGGATCGAGAACTTCGAGCATTGCTGCACCTGGGTCACCACGGAAATCAGAACTCATTTTATCGATCTCATCGAGAAGGATAACTGGATTTGATGTTCCCGCTTTTTTCAGAGCGTGGATGATTTTCCCTGGCATTGCACCTACGTATGTACGACGGTGACCGCGGATTTCTGCTTCATCACGTACCCCACCGAGGGAAATACGGACAAACTTACGACCGAGGGATTCAGCAAGTGATTTTGCAATAGATGTCTTACCAACACCTGGAGGACCTGCGAGACAAAGGAGTGTTCCTTTAGTGTCGTCCTTCACGAGTGAACGGACAGCGAGGTATTCCACGATACGCTCTTTTACGTCATTTAATCCGTAATGATCGTTATCAAGAATCTCTTTCGCTTTCGTTACTGAGTTATCGTCCTGAGTATACTCATCCCAAGGGAGTGAGAGCATCCAGTCGACATAGTTACGAACAACAGCAGCTTCCGCTGACATTGGTGACATTGATTTGAGCTTGCGAAGTTCCTTGAAAGCTTTTTCACGAGCTTCTTCCGGCATTTTCTTAGCTTTGAGTTTTTCTTCCATCTCGCCAAGGTCGCCCTTGTCGTCTTTATTTCCGAGTTCCTTCTGAATCGCATTCATCTGCTCATTCAGGTAGTACTCTTTCTGAGATTTTTCCATCTGTGTTTTCACACGTGAACGGATTCTCTTCTCAACGTTGATGATTTCGATTTCACCCTGCATCTTCTCAAGGAGAAGCTGGAGACGAGTATCGACATTCACAGCGTTCAGGATTTCCTGCTTCTCAGGAATCTTCATCGTGAGGTGTGCAACGATGATATCCGCGAGGCGCGAAGGATCTGTAATCGACGAGATGCTCATAAGGAGTTCCGGTGGAATTCTCTTATTGAGTTTCACGTATTGTTCAAATACCGACTTCACTGAGCGCATAGAAGCTTCAACTTCTACATCGGACTCAACAACGTCTGCGCATTTTTCAACATCAGAGTAGTAACCGTCATTCTCACAACGGAAAGATTTAATCTTCGCTCTGTACTTACCTTCGATGAGAACCTTCACCGTATTATCGGGAAGTCTCAGCATCTGAATGATCGATACAACCGTACCAATGTCGTAAACGTCTTCACGTTCAGGATTGAGAACTGAAGCATCTTTCTGGGTAACCAGGAAGAGTTCGTTGCCATTCTTAGCAGCTTTTTCCAGCGCAGAGATTGACTTCTCACGTCCTACGAAAAGCGGAACAACCATGTGGGGGAAGATGATCACATCTCTTAAGGGAAGGAGAGGGAAGTTAGATTGAGATTCAGACTTCTTATCGGACATAGCACCTCCTGCGCATCAGTCTCTCGGGAACACGGTCTTCATTCATGAAGTGCCGTTGAAATAAGTATCCCACGAATCGGCGGAAGTTTTATAGAAAAAAAAAGGCCCGGAAATAAATTCCGGGCCCGACTGATTAGAATGATTACTTATAGTTAAAAACTATTTAGAAAGACAGATATTATGAGGCATTCTCGATTTTCTTGGCCGCTTTGGCCCCTTTCGTTTCAGGCTTCTTCTTTCTATCCCCTTCTTCCAGGATCGGTTTGCCCTCACCAATGATCGCTTCTCGCGTAACGATACACTTGGAAACCTTCTCGTTCGCTGGGAGATCGTACATTACATCGAGCATTACCTGCTCCAGAATGGCGCGAAGTCCGCGAGCACCAGTTTTGCGCTTAAGTGCAGTGCGGGCAACTTCCAGAATCGCGTCAGGAGTGAATTCCAGTTCAATTCCATCAAATTCAAAAAGCTTTTGGTACTGCTTAATGACCGCGTTCCTTGGTTCAGTGAGGATCGATACGAGAGCAGCTTCATCAAGCTCTTCCAGCATCGCAGTGACCGGCAGACGACCGATAAATTCCGGAATAAGACCGAATCTCACCAGATCTTCCGGCTCAATGGCACCCAGAGTTTCCAGGTGGGATTTCTCATTTTTCTCATTCGTATTCATAGAAGTAAGTCCCACTGACTTCGACTTCGTCATACGCTTCTCAATGATCTTGTCGAGACCTACGAAGGCACCGGCACAGATAAAGAGAATATTGCGTGTATCAACCTGGATGTATTCCTGCTGTGGATGCTTACGTCCGCCCTTAGGTGGAACGTTCGCTACTGATCCCTCTACGAGCTTAAGTAACGCCTGCTGAACACCTTCACCCGAAACGTCGCGGGTAATAGAAGGGTTTTCCGACTTACGGGCAATCTTATCGATCTCATCCACGTAAACGATCCCGCGCTGAGCACGCTCAACATCGAAGTCGCAGTTCTGGAGAAGTGAAAGAATAACGTTCTCAACGTCCTCACCTACGTAACCAGCTTCAGTCAGAGTCGTTGCATCCGCGATCGCGAAAGGAACGTTCAAAAACTTAGCGAGCGACTGAGCGATGAGCGTCTTACCAGAACCAGTAGGTCCTGCGAGGAGAATGTTGGACTTCGTGAGCTCAACATCATCTTCACGAGCATTTGCTTTATAAGAAATTCTCTTGAAGTGGTTATGAACAGCAACTGAAATGATTTTCTTCGCGCGATCCTGGCCGATAACGTATTGATCAAGGTGGGCCTTAATCTCGTGTGGCTTAGGAACGTTATCCGTAGAAGTCTTAGCAACTGTTTTGACGGAATCTTCATAGATAATGTCGTTACAGAGTTCGATACACTCGTCACAGATGTAAACACCTGGACCAGCAATAAGCTTCTTAACTTCCTTCTGCGATTTCCCGCAAAAGTTACAGTTCAAGCTGCCGTAAGATCCGCCTTTCTCTTTGCTCATGTTCGCCTTTTCGCTTTCGCTATTACTTAGTATCTTTCTTAATTGTCTTGCCCTTCGGAATGATGATGTTATCAATCAGTCCGAATTCTTTCGCGCGACCCGGATCGAGATAGTTATCACGATCACAAGCCTTCTCTACTTCGTCATACTTACGGCCGGTGTGCTTCACGTAAATATTGTTCAACTGCTTTTTCAGATCGAGAATTTCTCTCGCCTGAATTTCAATATCCGTTGCCTGTCCACGAGCACCACCAAGCGGCTGGTGAATCATGATACGAGCATGCGGAAGAGCGTAACGATGTCCTGGGTGACCCGCCTGAAGAAGAAGCGATCCCATAGAGGCCGCCATCCCCACACAGTACGTATAAACCGGGCACGTCACGTGTTGCATAATATCGTAAATCCCGAGACCAGCGTAAACCGATCCACCTGGAGAATTGATATAAAAATGAATCGGGGCTTCAGGGTCACTTTGCTCCAAGAAAAGCATCTGTGCAACCAGAAGATTGGCCACGACATCATTCACTTCGGTACCGAGAAAAATAATTCTATCGAGGAGAAGTCTCGAATAAATATCGTATTGGCGCTCACCGCGTGCGGTTTGTTCAATTACGATGGGATTAGGAATGTAGCCCATAGGAGTAGTCATGCTGGTCCTTTTTGACGGAAAATGTTGAGCCCTTTTGACAGGCTTATCGGAAATTTCGCGTCTATTCTTGAGGTTAAATTTTAAGTCTTTGCGGCCTTTTTTCAAAGATGGGCACTTCTTGTCATAGATCAAGGTTTTGGGTCACATAGTCTTGAAAATTAAGTCTTTCGCGACTAGATTCTTGTGGTCCAGAACAGTCAAATGACTTTGATCTAAACACTCATTTTTGAGAAGGAGTCCTCACATGGCACGTCTCGTTGGTAACCCGGCACCATATTTCAAGGCAGACGCTCTTGTTAATGGCGCAAATAAATCTATCTCTCTCGATGACTACAAAGGGAAATGGAAGGTTCTTTTCTTCTACCCGCTCGACTTCACTTTCGTATGTCCAACAGAGATCATCGCGTACTCTGATGCAGCTGATAAATTCAAAGCTATGAACTGCGAACTTCTCGCTTGTTCAGTTGACTCGTATTTCTCTCACCTTGCCTGGACAAAACAGCCCCGCTCAGAGGGTGGTCTCGGTGAAGTAAAATTCCCGATCATCGCTGATCTGGACAAGAAAGTTGCTCGTGACTATGAAGTTCTCGTCAATGAAGGTGTCGCTCTTCGCGGTCTTTTCATCATCGATGACAACAACGTCATTCAGCACTCTACAATCAATAACCTCTCTGTAGGTCGCTCTGTTGATGAGACTCTCCGTCTCGTTGAAGCGTACCAGTACACAGCGAAGTCGGGCGAAGTTTGCCCAGCTAACTGGAAAAAAGGCTCAGACACGATGAAGCCAGATCCAGTCGGTTCAAAAACTTGGTTTAAAAAGAACGCGTAATACCTGACAGAAATGTTCGGTGACATTGAAGGGGCCCTTAGTGGCCCCTTTTTTATTTATTGGGTGCTTCGTGTCACCACTTTTTACCCTGTAACGCCGGTAAATTGTTCACCTTTGGGCACCGTGTGAACGGTAATCTTTACAATAAATGAAGAAAACGACCTCCCCTCATTGTCGAGCACCCCGCAAACTCATTATAAGCTTTTCCATAACGACATCGTGAACATGTGACGGCAAGCTGGCCTGTCATTTGCGATTGTCATGAGAGCGATCTGGCCAGGACGGCGAAGGTCGAAAATAAAGAGGGGCTAATGTCTAACGTGAATGTGGTTGATCTCGGAGCTTTCAAAGAATTGAAAGAACTCCGTCGCTCAGTAGAAAGTTTTGAAAAGTACCTGAAGACCTTGAGTAACACCCAACTCGAGACAGAAGTGAATTTCCTTCTGGATGAATTCTCATGCGATAAGCACGGGAAAGACTTCTTCTCGAAAAGCCAGTTGATCTTAAAAGAGATCAAGAACCGCGCTCACCGTTTCGTGAAACCTAAAATCCAGCTCCTGGATCCTGAACTCGTCGACTAATCCTTTCTTAATTACACGTTTTCATCTCCCGGTCCGGATTGGTGGTAGTTTCCTGCCACTTTAATCCGACCCGGAGGTCATATGAAATCACTTCGCATTTTCTTCGCACTCCTTTTAACTGTTGTGACTCTCACTGCCAGTAAGCCTTCACAAGCTGCTATCGGTGCTGCTGTTTCCACTCCCCTTCTGATCGCAGGTATCGTGATCGCTGGCGGCGGAGCTGTGACCACTCTTATCTCAGTCAAAAAATGTCAGCCGGATGGAACAGGTCTCTGTTCAGCTTTCGTTGTACTTCTTCTCGCACCAGTTGTGATTCTGGGGCTTGCTCTTCTTGATGGTGAGCAACAGGTTGAGTTCCGTGAACTGAATTCTAAAGAAGCGGCGAAACTGGAAGTCAGTGCTTCTGAGCTCGCTGTCTATAACTCAGAAATCGATCAGGCGAACATGCTGGTGGCCGACGTGAAGTCTGAACTCTCGAAAATCGAAAAGCCATCAGAAGCTGATTCAGCGAAAGCATGGGGCAATGTCAAAGACCTCGTGTCAGCTGAAACATTCTCGGTCATGCAGAAAATCGTTTCTCAGAAATAATCTCTACATAGAGCTTTCTTATACAGGGACCCTACGGGGTCCCTTTCTTTTTTATACGGTCCCTTGCCACCCTACCATCCGGTAGGTAGATTCCGCCCGAACTCAAAACGACCTGGAGGTCATATGAATAAGCTCAAAGCATTTTTTGCCATTCTTTTAACTGTTGTTACCCTCACTCACTCTAAGCCTTCTCAGGCAGCTGTAGGTCTCTTCACAGGCGGATCTGTCGCTGTGGTTGGACTTGCTGTTATCGGTACGGGTGTTGTCGGTGGTTGGATCGCAACAGAAATCGTGACTGATGGTTGTTCTGATCTCGGATGCCTTATCGGAATCGTTCCTTTCATTGCTGGTCTCGCGGTTGCGGCGATCGGTGTGGTGATTCTTGATGGAGAGCAGACGGTTGAGTTTAAAGAACTCGATAAAGTGGCGGCCAAGAAACTCGGGATCAATGAACTTGAACGCGCAAGCTTCAACGCTGAACTCGACGAAGCGAATATGCTTCTTGCTGAAGTTGCTTCTGAAATGACGAAGATCCAGAAGCCAACAGCTCAGGATTCAGTAAGTGCCTGGTCACAGGTAAAAGACATGGTCTCTGCTGAAACTTTCTCTGCTATGCAGAAAATCGCTGCTCAGAAATAGTCCAAAAATTTCCTTGTGGAAGAAGTCTGCCGTCTTGGTAGACTTCTTTCATGAATAAAATCCTCCTAGCCCTTCCCCTTCTCTTTTCTTTTTCCTCATTCGCTGATTGCGGCCAGAAAAAATTCGCCCTCGTGATTCATGGTGGAGTTGGTTACAACGCCAATGAAAAACAGAAAGCTGTGATGGTGGATATCCTGAAAAAAGGTCATGAGGCGCTGAAAGGCGGTGCTATCGCCCAGGACGTCGTTCAGTCGTCAGTTGAAGCGATGGAAGACTCAGGCCTCTTCAACGCCGGTAAAGGCGGAACACGCACGAATAAAGGTACAGTGGAACTCGATGCCTCGATCATGGATGGAAAAACCATGGCCGCAGGTGCTGTCGGAAGTGTGAAAGACGTGAAAAATCCCATCCGCTTAGCGCGTATGGTGAAAGATAAAACGAAACATGTCTTCATGGTGGGCGAAGGAGCTTCGGCCAAGGCAAAAGAATTCGGTCTCGAGATGGTGAGCTCGGATTATTTTGTTTCTCAGGCTCCGATGATGACGAAAGAAAGATTTCATTACGGGACAGTTGGTGCTGTGGCACTTGATCGCTGTGGTGATCTTGCTGCTGCCACTTCTACCGGTGGACTCTTCGGAAAAAATCCGGGACGACTCGGAGACTCTCCGGTGATTGGCGCCGGGACTTACGCAAATAACAAAACAGTTGCCGTTTCCTGCACCGGCGAAGGCGAGAAGTTTATCCGTGCCACTGCTGGCGCAAGAATTTCCATGATCCTGGAATATACAAAAAGAAATTTAAAATCTGCTGTGGAAGAAACACTCACTCTCGTGAAAACTCTTGGTGGTGATGGCGGGATTATTACTGTCGATAAGAACGGGCAGGTTGTCACTTCAACAAATGACAACATGCCCATGCCTCGTGGTTACGTCAGAGAAAACGGAACCGTTGTTCAGAATGATTAATGCTTAAGAGGGCCAGAGGTTTTGGTTTTATCGCCACCCAGGTCACCCGTTAATTTCTGTTCGTTCGGTTTTACTTCCTGATTTTCTTTCCCACCGCTGAATTCAACTCCGCCGCGATCGAGATCAACTTCTGAGTTATCCAGCTCGGAAGGATTAATTTCCTCGCTTGCCTCTTCGTCAATCTGCTCACCAAACTCACCGGAGAAATCTTTTTCTTTATCGTCGTAGTTCAGATCGCGCGAAGGATTTACTTCGACAGCTTTTTTCTTTTTAAATTCATTAAGTTCATTTTGATTTGGTTGGGTATTCATAATCATCCTCCTTGATGGATACAAAATGAGAAGCATATTTTGTGCCACCTTGAGACACAGACCTTGGCACCAATGTTGCTCTCTTTTAGTGCTGTATGAAGGAAAATCTGCTTTTATTTATTCTTTCTCTTGTGTTTACCGCCTGCTCTCACAGGGCGCAGGATAAGCGCGTTGAAAACTCCGGCATTGCCAGAGAGGGACTTGAAGGGAGTCATTATACCGCAGTTCAGTTTGATCGCGGGACATCTGTCCTCAATGAGGCAAATAAAAAATTCCTTAATGAGCTCGCGAAAAAAGCATCACGCACAGGTAGAGAAATTGACGAAATTAAAATTCTCGCCTGGGCCGATCGTGAATATCCCAAAGAAGGTGAGAAATCGAAAACCCGTGATGTCATTCTTGCGAATGAACGCGCGATGGTTATCAGAAAGTTCATGAAAGAGGATCTCAATTCGGATGAGCCTTTTGACATATTTAATATGGCAAAAAAACCAGGGATGGTTGATGAGCTTTTGAAGGATGAAGAGTTCCAGGTGAAAGAGGATGTGGCCGACAGCGGAGTGAGTGCCACCCGACTTCCGACAGGACAGACGTCGTATACCAAGGCAGGAAAAGTTTTAGTGATTATTGATTACAAAGAACTTAAACAATAACAGGGAGTCGTTATGCCGAACAAAATTGAAGCCGATTTTTCATCAGCCCGTCCTGATATCAATATTGGTATCAACGAAAAAGATCGCAAGGCTCTTTGCCACGGACTTTCGAAGTTCCTGGCCGATTCTTATCTCCTTTATCTCAAAACTCAGAATTACCACTGGAACGTGACCGGTAAAATGTTTGCTCAACTCCACGTTCTTTTCGAAGAAGAATATAAGGAACTGGCTGAAGCAGTAGATGAAATTGCTGAGCGTATCCGCGCTCTCGGAGAATATGCTCCAGGAACTTTTGCCGCGTTCTCGAAAGTCTCTTCTATCAAAGAAGAATCATCAATTCCGACTGCTGAAGAAATGATTCAGAATCTCGTGATTGGTCACGAGACTGTTGTTTCAACAGCTCGCGAACTCATGTCACTCACAGAAGAATGTGAAGATGATGTGACAGCAGACATGCTCACTCAGCGGATGCAGGTCCATGAGAAAGCTGCATGGATGCTTCGTTCGATGATTTCAGCAAATAAGGCACATTAAGTTTTCTGATTTCACGGAGAAGCCCTTCAAGGTCGAGGGGCTTCTCCACTATCGACATGTACTTATCTGTGGGTATGGCACATTTCGCGACATCAGGGCTTCCCGATATCACAATCACCGGACACGAGTGTGACATCTGCCATCTTTTTTCCAGGAACTCACATCCCTTCATATCTCCGAGATGGAAATCAACAATCAGTAAGGCCGGTTTGGTATGTTGAAGAGTTTTCAGAGCACTCTTTCCACTGCTGAATGCGCGGACAGAATAGCCTTGTTTCTTGAGTGACCAGACAATCACCTCGCACAAATCCACATCGTCATCGACGATGAAAATTTCGCTGAGATGTGACCTTGTATGCGACATTCCGACTAACCTCTATGGCTAGTACGATAAATGTATCCCCCACGGTTGTCTTGATAGACAAACCGCACACACAAAAAAATTATGTCTCCACAAGGCCAATCCCAACAACTCTCTCAAAGATTCCCTTGAGTGATTTGATGTTCAGATGAGTACTGCTTGAGCAAGTGAGAGGCCAAGTAAAGTTGTAAGAAAATTTAAGAAGATAGATAAGATTCAGAGGTCGTGTGTGGAATTTCGGGACACAAATTCTCACCAGAGCGGGGCAGAAATAAACAAAACTCAATCAATAACCGTGAAACTCACTGGCACAATGATTGCTTTATCTGCCCACGAAGATGTTCTGCGCATTCGAAATCGCGGACTCCATCTTATGCACTAAAGTCATCAGCGTTTCCTTGTCTTCTCTTTTGGCCGCATGCTCGAGCTCGGCACCAATCGAAGTCATATGGGGAAACTCGAAGGTATCAGCATTGCCTTTTACCTGATGACCAAGTCTCAGAGCGGGCTGGAAATCATTCCGTGTCAGGGCCTCTTTCAATCGAACGAGATCCTGAATCCGGCGGGAAAGATATTTCTGCTTGAGTTCAACTGGAACAACCATCTTCTTCTTTCCTTTTGAAGGTTTGGGGAAGAAATCTTACCTAACACCCATCGCCTAATACAACGTAATGTCCCTTAATTTATCCTGAAGGCGGCAGCGTAATTCCTTTGAAATCTTTTCAAAAGCCTTCCAATTCTCCCGGAAAGGGCCATAATCCGCTGCATCCGGAGAGGATACCCAATGAAAATTCTGGCCATCGTTTCACTCACTTTTTTCGTGATTGCCTGTGACCCTTATGGGTTCGGCTTTAAGAAAAATCCTGCCTATGTTCTGGATCAGGCGCTGAAGGCCATTCAGAATATGGACGACGAGAGCTTTCTGGAAATTTCCGGCAAAGAGGCCCTCTGCCTTTACGGAAATAAAGAAGGGATCACTTACCTTCATGAGAAAGTCCGCGCGGATGTTCAGAACGTTCAATTAAAACATAAAGAAGTGGGCGAACTGCAGGTGCTTCCCGCTCCTGAATACGTTGGCTTCTGGTCTTATCTTCGCCAGCGTTACGTGGTGGAGATTCAGCAGAAATCAGACAAGGCCGTTTTAGGAACGCTGGTGGTGGATTGTAATTACGGTGCGGCCAATGAGAAGAAGCCGTCCTACTCGAGAGTCCGTGATCCGAAAAAATTCAAAGTGAAAGAATGTAAAATTACGAAAATTATCCCGGCGACATTCCAGGCGCTTCCGGTGGGTTCGAGCTGCCAAAGTCTTTCGGTGACGATCTAGATTCAGACTACATATAATTAATGAATGAATTCTCATTCATTGAAATATCGAGCTGACATTGATGGTCTTAGGGCCATAGCGATATTAGGCGTCGTCATCTTCCACTTATTCCCAAAAATTCTTCCCGGTGGATATCTTGGAGTAGATGTCTTTTTTGTGATCTCTGGCTTTCTTATAAGCTCAATAATTAAGAAGAGTGTCGAAGAGAAGAATTTTTCGTTCAAACAATTCTACAAAAGACGAATCTTAAGAATCTTTCCTGCATTGTTTTTTACGATTACTGCCTCACTTTGCTTTGGTTACTTTTATCTTCTGGAAAATGAATTTTACTCACTCGCACAACATGTTGTCGGAGGTGCATTTTTTGTAACAAATTGGATATTTCAACACGAATCGACTCAATACTTTTCAATTTCCGGTGAATTTAAACCTCTTCTTCATCTTTGGTCTATATCAGTTGAAGAGCAATTCTATATCTTCTATCCCTTAATACTTTATCTCTCACTAAAACTTGGTCTAAAAATCAGAATCACAATCGCGACATTATTTGTCCTTTCATTGTGCTTCTTCATACTGAGAAGCTTAAATACTTCAGGTCAAATGTTGTTTTTTTCAACTCCTTATCGACTGTGGGAGCTTTTGGCTGGCGGACTTCTCACGGTTCAATTTAATGGGAAACTTTTCAAGAAGTATTTACCGTATCTGGGGATGACTTTAGTTCTTCTGAGTTATTTTTTGGTGTCTGAGGAAGCTGGTCCCACAGGTAAAATATCTGCAGTTGCAGGGGCAATGCTCGTATTACTTCCCAGAAAAGAAAGCGATTCTATGGATAACTTTCTTTCGCACAAGATTTTAGTAAAGATTGGGCTGATTAGTTATTCGCTCTATCTTTGCCACTGGCCGGTTTATTCCTTTGCCAGAATTTTAAATGGTGCACCTCTTTCTAATTTGAATTCAATTCTCATTCTCATTTCCTGCATATTTCTGGCCTATTTTTTCTGGTTACTTGTTGAGAATCCCATTCGAAAAAGTGGAACTCCATTACTCTGGCTTTTCCTGATGACAACGATTGGTATTTCCAGCTATCTCATCTCTCAAAACTATATTCCAGAATCAAAATATTATAAAACTCACATGGACGACTGGGGACAGAGAGATTGCAAAGCAGGCGTCGATGTTGCAGAAATTGGCGACTTTACATGTCTTATGCCTTCAGACGGAATGAAAGTGGCGAATGTTCTTTTGCTCGGAGATAGTCATGCAAGAGACAAATTTATTGGGTTAAACATTTTGGATAAAAGGCATGCGTGGCAATTAATATTTAAGCCAGCTTGTCCCCCCACATTCGACTCCAAGAATAAAATAAATTCAGACTGCCAGATTAGAATGAATAGCATTTTAAGATGGACCGCAGAGCAAAATAGAATAAAGACTGTGGTTCTGGGATTTCATCACCCCCATAACAATCCAATGGAAGAGAAATTATTATATAGAGGTCTTCGAGAGAGCGTAAATTATCTGCTCCAACACAATAAACAGGTAATACTTTTGATAGATATTCCCATTTTTCCTGGAGAAATTAAGGACTGCTTAAGAACAGATCGAAAATGTTCATTTGATAGTAAGCAAGTATTGAGAGTTCAAAAACCTCATCGGACAATGGTAAACGAAATAATGAGAGAGTATCCCGTGGTACGAGTGTTTGATCCTTATCCTATCTTCTGCAATGATAAAGAGTGCGAAATTACAGCTGATGGTGAGGCAATCTACTTTGATTCATCTCATTTAAATTTCAAAGGCAGTCATTTGTATGCTGAAAGATTTTTGAAAATGATTCCGCTATAGCCACTGCAGGGACTGATAGTCAGACGCAATCTGGATACGGAGTTGCGCGACTTTCAGATCTTCCTGGTAACCCAGAAGTTTTGCCACAACTCTGGTGCGAAGTTTCGCATCCTCATCAAAATTGTAAGCATCAATGAGCGTCTGAAGATGGATGAGGTTGATACCAAAAGTTGAAACATACTCTTCGATGACTTTCTTATCATGCGGAAGAATCCGCACGTACTGCATCCCGACCTTCGCCTTAAAGAGATTGGAAATATCACGGGCGAGTTCACCCTTTCTCACGATCCGGACTTTCGCGCGGAAAATTGTGCGCGAAAGATTCTCCGGCCGGAACTGAACGAGATCTTCAAAAGTGAGACCCTTCAGCAGTGGATACTGAGGAAGACTCAGCATCAGCGGCAGTTCTTCTGCTTCCGGAAAATTCGGAATATTTTCTACCAGCATCCCGTCTTCAGAAATGTTCAGCACCTGTGCCGTGTAGACATGCTGACCATCAAGATAGAGCATCTTCCCCTTATGAGGGGCGCGAAGATAGCGACGCTGGTAGTTCCCTACGATCATAAAAGCTTCGAGGCGATCTCTGAAAGTGGCGAACGTTCACCCACCGACAGTTTCACGTGAGCAACAATATCCTCACCTTTCAGTTTATCAATCGTGTACACGAGACCGTTATTCAGGGAATCGAGGTACGGGTTATCGATCTGTTCTGAGTCACCAGTGAGAACGATTTTCGTTCCTTCACCGGCGCGGGTGATGATCGTCTTGATCTCATGCGGAGTTAAGTTCTGAGACTCATCCACAATCATGAATTGCTGAGGAAGTGAGCGACCACGAATGTATGTAAGTGGCTCTACATGGAGAAGACCCTGGTTGATGAGTTCATCCCAAGTTGTCATTTCATTGCGTGCGCGCTGGTTTCCGAAGAGGAAGTCGATGTTATCAAAAATCGGCTGCATCCATGGCCCGAGTTTTTCGCTGATATCACCCGGTAAGAAACCGAGATCGCGGCCCATCGGAACAATCGGACGGGAAACGAGAACACGTGAGTAATTCTGCTTGGTGATTGCGCATTCAAGACCGGCAGCGATCGCGAGAAGGGTTTTCCCTGTTCCTGCTTTACCGACGAGAGACACGAGATTGATTTCGTTATTTAAAAGAGCATCGAAAGCAAACTGCTGCTCGATATTCTTCGGGTGAATTCCCCACACGCCTTCTTTAGGCTTAATCAGAGGAACAATTCCACCTTTGCGTGAGTGGAAACGCCCGAGAACTTTCTTGAACGGATTATTTTTATCGACGATGACCAGATATTCATTCGGATAAAGATTCTGGATGTCACCTGGTTCAATTTTTAAGAATCTTTCTTTCTCAAATTCTTCAATTTTTTCCAGATCAAACGGAACAACCCGCTGGCCGGAATAAAGTTCTTCGATCGAGACATCTGTTGTCTCGTAATCTTCAGCGTGAATATCAACTGCGTCTGATTTCAGACGAAGGTTAATATCTTTTGTAATGAGAGTGACGTTCTCGCCGGCATCTTTGAGATTCATGGCCGCTGCGAGAATTAAATTATCATTGAGATCGAGACGAAGCTCTGAAGGAGATGTTCCCTTGTAACCTTTCGTTACACTTACCTGAATCGTCCCACCATTCTCCAGCTTGATACCCTTGAAGAGTGAACCTTCAGAGCGGAAGCCATCAATCAGACGGGAGAAATAACGGGCGTTACGGCCGTTTTCATTCTGGTCTTTCTTGAACTTATCGAGTTCTTCAATGACAGTAAGGGGGATGAAGACTTTGTTATCGGATCCGAATTTGTTGATCGCGAGTGGATCAAGTAAAAGAACGTTAGTATCCAGAATGAAAGTTTTGTTCAAAACTCCTCCTATCCTTGGGGGTGCGCGTCTGAATTTAGGATAGAAAATTAAGCATCGAATGAAAAGTCAAATAAGGTGACAGCAATGACGAAGCGGCTGCTTTTCGTCTGCTTGTAGCGGGAACCGATTTCCGTCTCGTAAAAACCTGCTGTCGTCTTGATAAAACCCATGTCAATGACAGCGCCATAAGAGTAATAACCGGAGTTCATCCCTGCCATAAGGGAAATCCCGGGAATTCCCACTTCCACTCCTGCGCGGAGCCGTTTTCCGAAGTCCATTTCCTCATTTAACGCGCGAATATCTGCTGAGAGAATGTAATGAAATGCGCTGTAATCCTGCCCGAAGGCCATCCCGAGATTAACCTGGTCACGGATGTTGGCAACTTTGAGCTTATTCACATTATCTTCGACCTTAAAGTCAGTTCCTGTGAGATCAAGTCCCACCAATCCCAGCACCAATTGCGAATTTCCTCTGCGAATAACGTGCTCAAAACCTGCATCAAATCCCCACGCCTGACCCCGCACTCGACCGAGACTTTTAATGAGATTTTCCATCTCATCCTGATCAAGAGAGTTCAGTACTGTCGGCGAGAGAAGGCCGATCTGGTCTGAAATCCCGGTGCGCTCAATGTATTTTGCCCCTATACCAAGGGAAGTTTGAGATCCACTCGTCGATTTTTTATTCAATCGACCCGGACCAATCGGCATGGCAAAACCCATCACCACTCCCCGGTCACTCCGGAGATCCACATCCATGGTTGGATTGGCCTTGTTTCTCAGAAGAACATCATACGAATCAGAAATAATTCCGGTCATCGCGAAGTTGAACATCTTGAATCCGGGAGCGGTACTTGCTCCCGCGTGCACCGGAAAATTCATCAGAACATCTGAAGCGGCAACCGGCTCTTCCGGAAAATCATCAAAGCGGTCCATGTCGGCAAGAATATTTGTTCCACTCAAAGTTCCGTTCAACGGATACATAGTGAAATCATTTTTATGCCGGGCCAGAGTCGCCGGATTATAAAAAAGTGTGAAAGCATCATCATTCACTGCTGTGAAAGCGTCTCCCATAAGGAGGGCGCGCGGTGAACGAACCGTGTACGGATTATCAAAGGCCATGGCAGGAAGAGAAATCAGAATGAGGAGAAGAAGACTTCCTTTCATTCGTGCTCCTGTTCAAGAACAAGAGCAAAAAGGAGTTCAGCATTATCCATGTCACTTTGAGTAGCGAGCAAAGTTTCGCATGCTGAGGGAGATGTCACATCGAGAAGATAACCGACTCCGGCTGCATCAGCGGTTGTGCGATAAGTGGAAAGTTCGGCGACAATATCTTCGAGAGCAGCAAGTGTACTCGACGAAGAGAGATCGATATTTTCGAGAACATCAATGATGTTTGTCATGAGAGTAAGACCCTCACAAACGCGGACAATTTTTTGTGCACCATTGAGATCCGGGTGACCATCATTGGTGACGTTACAGGCATTGGATGCGGGAAGTGCGCCGATAATCGCAATCGCAGGAGCGTATGTGTAATTCAGGTAACAGGAGTTAGTATTAGACCCTGCTCCCTTCTTCCCTGTTGCATCCACATTTCCATACCAGTTCAGATATTTTCCCAGCTCGATAATGGAATATAAAAGGATCTGCACGCCCATATCTTCGCCGTGTCTTGGTCCAAAATCTGCCGTTCGCGTTGCCTGGCTGAAATCTGAACGGCCAAGAATATCCAGCGCGTCTCTGAGACCCACATACTTTGTGGAATCTACGGCCGTTTCATCTGAATAGCTGAGAATCGAAATACTTTTAAAAAGTTGTGATTCATCAATGGCGGAAATGTCGTTGTCTACAAAACTGATTACATTGATGGAAGCCTTGCACGCGTAAGCACTCGCCAGAGTTTTAAACCACACCGGATTTTCATCCTGGTCTTCAAGATCTTCGAGAACTTCAATCGCCTGATTACATTTTCCGTTCGTAAGAAGTGTGAGGGCTTCATCAATACCGATCGCAGCAGCTTCCTCTGGATTATTTCCACAGGAAACGAGCACGAGAAAACAGAAAATAAGAATGAAATGAAGGCATTGTTTCACCTCTCAATTATAACTCTTGAGAGGGGTGTCCAAGGAGATGGGACGTTTCTTCCCTAGGTCGTCTTGTTGAGATACCTGATGATTTTAGTAATCGCTTCGGTGAAGGGAATTTCTTCAATTACGAGCGATATCCTCGCGGTATTTGGCATCCCGAAATCGTGACCTGGGACAACGGCAATTCCTTCCTGTTGCAGGAGTTCATCAGCGATCTTGTACGAGTGATCATCCGCTTCCCCATTCTCGAATCTCCGGAACATCGGTGTCCTCGTAAAATCGATCAGGAAGTAAAAAGCCGATGTCGATTGATACCAGCAATGACCGAGATTTCCTTCACGAAATTTCTCACGCAAGGTGGCCGCATTGGAACGAACATGGTTTTTAACGGGAGTCAGAAATGATTCGATCTGAGAAAGATCAAAATCCATTAAGGCACGTTGAATGAGACTGTTGGGACCTGAAGTTGTCTGCCCCTGAATTCTCGACATCGCTTCCACCACTCCTTTCGGAGCAATCGCGTAGCCCAGACGGAGACCGGTACTCGCGAGTGTTTTTGAAATCGCCCGGATGATAATGGTTTGATTAAGACGGGAGTGATCGTACTGGTAAAAATACGAAGGCTTCGGATCAAAATAGGTAATTTCTGAATAGACTTCGTCACTGATCACGACGACTTCCGGATACTCTTTCAGGAAGGCCGCAAACTCTTTCATCCACGCTTCTGAATAGTGAACGCCGGAAGGATTATTCGGGCTGTTGATGATGATCGCTTTGGTTCGCGGACTCATGATTTTTTTAATGTCATCAATGGCAGGAACGAAGGCATCGAAGACATTCGACTTCACAACGGCCGGAATTCCTCCCCAGAATTTAATCATTTCAGGATAAGAAACCCAGAAAGGTGCAAGAAGAACAACTTCATCACCCGGATCAATCACTGCACCGAGAGCATTGTAGATAGAATGCTTCGATCCGTTTGAAAGAATGCAGTCAAATGAACTGTCAAAAATCTCTGAAGGCAATTGTCTTGTTTCGTAAAAATTCTTCGTAAGTTTTTTCCGGAGTGCCGGAAATCCCGCTGAAGGGCAATACTGATAGGACTTCAGAAAATTGAGCTGATGATGAATCTTTTCCACGAATTCAGGAAGAGGCTTGATCGGAAGCTGCCCGCCGGAAAGATTGTAAATGACCTTTCCTTCTTCACTCAGCTGAATGGCCCGCTCATTGAGTTTCATTGTGATGGAATCGGGAATACCGATGACTCGTGAACTTAAATGCATATTCTAAAATCCTATGATTTCTTTTTGAGTTTTTTCATCTCGTCCTGCACGAGTGGCGGGACAAACGAGGTGATGTCACCATCGTGCATGTAAACTTCTTTTACCAGTGAGCTTGAGATGTAATAAAGTTTCTCACTCGTCATGAGAAATACGGTATCGCAATCCGGATTGATCTTCCGGTTCATGGAGGCCATTTGAAATTCAATTTCAAAATCACCAGTGGGACGAAGACCTCGGACAATCGATCCGATTTTATTGTGACGGGCATAATCCACAATCAGACCAGTCCATGATTCCACTTTCACTTTTGGTTCATGAGCAAAAAGTTTTTTAAGAACCTTCACTCTCTGCTCAGTCGACATCATGGCTTGCTTAGTGGGAGACACGGCGACGATCACGATCAATTCATCGAAAATTTTCAGAGCGCGCTGGACGATGTCCAGATGCCCGTTCGTGAAAGGGTCGAAAGTCCCGGCGTAGAGGGCGCGTGATTTATCCATGTCCTGATTTTATAACAGATTCCCGACAACTACAAAGTGATCACCCTGTTCCACAATTTTAATAATTGAATGGAATGCTTGGGTTATTTTGTCCTTGGGGGGACCCTTCTTAAGGTCAGTTTCGACCCAGACCTCCCCTTTGAACCCCTTTTCCTTCAGAATCGAGAGACTCGACTCATACAGAGCATGATCTTCATAGGGTGGATCAAAAAACAGAATGGCATTTTCATCGAAATAGGAAATTTCGCGCTCGATAAACTTCTTGGCATCCATCTGGGAAAGCTGGATGGTTTTCTCATCAAACTTGAAGGCCCGCACCAGTTCATCGCGGTTTTTCTTCATCGTCATCATCGCGTACTTGTCCATATCGACCAGCACGACTTTATCCGCACTTCGTGACAAAGCTTCATAGCCCATCGCTCCCGATCCCGCACAGAGATCGATAAACGTGTGACCACTCAGATCCTGGCGCCAATCAAAGAGTTTTCTTTTGATGAGTACAGATGTGGGGCGGGTTAAATCAGATCGGGGAAGTGCGAGAGGAAATCCTCTTGCTACTCCCCCGAGTATTTTTACTGTCATTTTTTTTAAGCTGCTTTCTTATCGCCTACAGGGACTTTGAAAGTCATACCGCCATCGAGAACGATTGTGAGGCCATCTTCTGCGACCTGGAGAGAAACAAATTTCCCGCCGATTTCGAACTCAAGATCAAGATTGAGATCCCCATGCACTTTGAAACTCATCGCTGCTGGCGACTTCGTCACAAATTGAGAGACTTCTTTATGGGCCTTGATCGGAATAGCTTTCACCTCAGGAAGTTCTGAGAGTTCCTGAAGGACGGGACTCGCCTTCACTTGCTCTTCTTCCTCTTTGAAATCTACCTCTAAGGCTTCAATTTCTTTCATGATGTCGGAAAGTTCCTGATCATTGAAGCTTTTGTCCATAAACACACTCCCAGTACAATGCAAATTATTTAGTGAGGACTCAATTAAACGCTTCGGAACAAAGGAGAAAGAGCTTTAGAAATTAAGACAGCAGCTCGTCTTTTATCATGACAAAAACGCCTGAATCAGTCAGAATAACCACTCCCAATTACGTGTTATTTCAATACTTTTCCTTGACTGGTGTTAGGAGCTCTCTTCTTTGACGAAAAAAACCTTTGAAGCATTAAACTGGTTTCAAAAGGCCCATCCTGAAGGTGGGGAGTCGCGTATTCCGTCAGGCCGGGAAAATTGCCCGGTCCGCAGTCGCTTCCCGACTTTCGTGAACAACATCCCGAAGCCAAAAAACTTCGGTGTAGAGATCAGTGACCGTTTCTCACCACTCAACTGCTTCACTCCCGGCTGGAAAGGCGAATCCCTTTCCTCCAAGAATGTCATTCGCTTTGAAAAACTTCTCTCCGATGTCCAGGCCGACATCACCAATGAGCTTTTCAAGAATAAAGATTTTCCTCGAACGATCAAACTCGCTTTCTACAATGAGTTTCTCTCCTATGCCGAAAGCCTGGGTCTTCATTTTAACAAGATGGATGATCTCTCGAAATTCTGGTCATTCATCCAGGGCGATAAACTTGAAGAAGAGCCTGAGCTCAGCGAATTCGTTTCCACTTACACGGGCCGGGTCGCCACTATTACGTTTCTGAAACTCCGTTTTATTTCCGCTCTTCTCGATCAGTGCGGAATTGAGCTGACTGATAAGGCACTTCTCTACCCGACAGGATTTCTGTCTCAGATTTTCAAGAACAACTCTCAGTCTGAACTGAAGTCACGCGCTCTCGAGAGCAATCTTTACAGCTGGTACCGTCCGTCTGAGCACATGAAAGACGTGATGAAAGAACTTCTTTTTGTTTCCCGCGATCTCTCGATCACGGAAATCATCAAGAACGTTTCAAGAAAAACTCAGGTCTCTCAGGACCAGAATAAAGTTTACTCTCACGCTCTCTCGCATCTCTCATTTGGTCTTTTCATGAATTCTCTCCAGATCAACTTCCCTTACTGGGTAGAAGCTGTGGAAGGGAAAACCCTCCCGGGCGGCATGCTCGAGCAGGAACATATCATCAGCTGTAAATACTACGGCGATTACCTCGAATCTCTCGCTCTCTCTCATTGGCTTGCTCAGGAAAACAACGCTCACTTCAAGTGGGATGAAATGCTCTGCCCGGATTTCAAGGGAAGAGAATTTGTTTCCGGAACGTTCACGAAAATCTGTAACGAACTTCAGTTCCTCACTTTCCTCGTGAACAAGGCCCATAACCAGGGTGAAAAACCTATTGAATACATCTGCCGGATCATGGGTAGCCACTACCGGAACAGAAAAGGTTCTGCTCAGAAAGAAAGCTTCTTCCTCGATGAAAGTAATCCTTTCTATGCATCCACTTATGACCGCGTAGTTCTCAATCTCTGCAATTTTCCGAAGAACAATCCGCAACACTTCCTCATGGCGAAAATTCAGGAGCAGGTGGAATTCCTTAAGCCGAATGGCTACATGTTCGTTCTCTCATCGAAGAAACTTTTTGTTCCTTCGCTTCGTGAAAGACTTGAACCGATCTTAAAAGAACTGAAAACTGAAGCGATCTTTGACCTTGAAAACGTGAAAGGCAAAGGCGAGCTCGGAACTTATATCTACGTCTTCCGGAAAACGCGTGAACATATTGGTGAGCGCCAGATCTGTTCTTATTTCCGCATTTCCGCGGACCTCGACAGCATGAGAGATCTCGCTCCCCTGACTGAGCACCTGCGCTCATTCTATCTTTCTCACCTCTCAGAAATCCCGCCGATGGCGCAACTTGATTTCCCGGATACTTTCCGTGTGGAATTCTTCCAGGAAGCTGTCGTTAATGGCATGCTCATTCATTCCACGAACGAAGATTCTTCGCAGATCACGCATCCTGCTTACTTCAAGGGTCTTCTCGATAACTGCGTTCCTCTTGATACTCTTTTCGATATCCGCGTTCTTGACGTAAACGAGAAGAGCTCTCAGGGCAACACCATGAACATTGGTCTTGAAAAAGACCTCTCATACTTCCTCGTTGTGGACTTCAGAAAGGGTGCTGTAAATCTTGAGCTCCATCCGATGTCGACACTGAGATCAATCTATTCTGAGTACGGTCAGACACTTTGTTCTTACTTCCAGCTACAGCCGAAAATCCCGGGTCTTAACCCGAATATTCTCCGGAACTATTTCTCGACGACTGTCGGGAAACAAGTGGCGCATCTCACTTTCTCCGGCGGTCACTCGCTCGTGAAGGGATCTCTCTCTAAATTTTTCGTTCCGAAGTTTCTCACGCAAACTGAGTCTCTTCCTCAGCATCTGGAATCAGGTTTTGCCGTTCTTGATCTCAACGAAGAAAAACTTCTCGAATCCACACCTGCTCACTTAATCCGTTCTTATAAGCACATCGATCAGATCACCCGTGATCTTTTCCCGCGCTACGCCTGCGAAATTCTCTCGCGCCTTTCTTCCTTTGAAAGTCGCCTGCAGAAACTTGTGTGGAAAATGGATGACGGTCGCATGGGTCCTAAGATCAGCTGGGCCAATCCTGTGATTCAGGCGCAACTTCTTCAGAAGTCCACTCGTCCGATCATGCCGGAAAACGAAGACGTTTATATTGAGTTCGTAGAGGGCACAACTCCTTCTGATCTCCACCTTCCGCTTTCAGCAGCTGAAACTCGCACTACTCATGATGGCGAATTGAAAATTCATTACATCGAACTCATCTCTCACGGTCGTGTGGTTGTCCGCATGCACGCTGATGAATCGCTGATTCTCTTTATTCATTATCTTCTTTCGCACGCAACCGATGTTCCGATCTCCAAACTTCTCCGCGCCGTTCACGTTCCCTTCGCGCGTGACCTCTCTGAGATCATCGAGAATTCAGTCAGCATGAAATCTCAATATGAAGAGCTTCTCTCTTCCGTCCAGAACTCCATCATGAATGCCATGAGACTTCAGGTCACAACCAAAAAATAATATGAAAATCGTCGTTCAGAGAGTTCAGGAGGCCAGTGTCACCGTTGATAACGAAGTGATGGGTGCTATTGGACAAGGATTACTTCTCCTCGTCTGCTTTGAAATGGATGACGATGAATCGTGCATCACCAAGGCCGTCGATAAAATCATGAAGCTCAGAATTTTTGATGATGAATCAGGAAAGATGAATCTCAATATCGAGCAGATCAAAGGCGAAATCCTTTCCGTCTCTCAATTTACGCTCAGCTGGGACGGCTCCGGCGGCCATCGTCCCTCTTTTGAGAAATCCATGATTCCTCAGGAGGCCCGCCTCAAATACGCTCTCTTTAATCGTGATCTGCGCGCTCATGGCGCTGTCGTGAAAGAAGGAACTTTCGGTGCCTTCATGAAAGTTCAGTTAGTGAATGACGGGCCTGTCACTTTTCTTCTTCAGTTCTGATTTTTTTCATTCTTCACATCGCCGGCGGATGTATTTCATTTTTAACCTCCACCGGTGGAGGTCACCATGCGCAAAAAAAAAGGCCCGCCGAAGCGAGCCTTTTAATTAGTGTGACAAATTCTTCGCGAGATCTTTCTTCTTACCCTTCATCACAGAGACGAGGTTTTTCGAACGATTCTCTTTCATCGCGCGATCCATGATGAGGCGGATGTTCATGCCGGTAATCTTCCCGTGACGATCAACCTTATTTTCAATGAACCACTGAGCTGATGCCAGCGATACCATTTCTTTTAAGATCTGAAGGTTCATATCGAGGCCTTCAGCGATGATTTCCGGATTGGCAGCATATTCAAGTTCAGTGGCAGAGAAAACACAGCCACCAAGGAAGAAGTTCAGGATCACACGGTCAGAGTGAATCTGAGAACCAATCATGATTCTCTTATCATCCGTGCGGTGAGAGAGAAGCGCGTTTACCGCTGCATTCATCATGTGTTCAAAGCCTTCGCTGTTAGCGAGAAGCTGAACATCTCTCAGTTCAGCGATATGGACGTTTTCTTTTGAATGAAGGTTCTGAAGTGTGACGAGAGCTTCCTTCAGGGAAGTTTTCTCGCGTGTATCGATCGCCGTAATTTCATTCGCAACTGGAGTGCTGAACACTTCAGCTTCTTCTGTTTCAACTTCAGCCGCTTGAGGAGCATCTGTTGATACGCGTGTTGCCTGTCTTTCCAGAATATCGCCGTGATAGTCGCGGAAGATCTGGGCTGTAATCGGCATGTTCTGATTCATGAGGGCGCCGTCAACGAGACGATCAACAATCGCTCCGACATTCGCCTGACCAGTCGTCAGATAATTCAGAGCTTCGCGCTCGATAGAACGTTTCGCTTCGAAACGCTGATATTCCTGGAGTGAAAGAAGAGAGAGAGCGATCACGAACATGATGAGGCCCATGCCCATCAGAAATTCATCATTCTGCTGAACATTGCGGATGAGAGTTGATGTGGAATCGATTTCATCTGAAAGAGTCTGGCGGTAATTTTCCATTCTGCTGTAGCGGTCAGAGACCGGAGCGAGAAGGGCCGAGATATCTTTCTGATTCTGAAGGCGGCTGATCTTTTCATGGAACCAGTGAGTTTCAGAAATAAGCTGGTTGAGGTTTTCGTATGCTTTCCCCATCGAGCTCTTGAGAATTTTTGATCCAGTTGCAGCTTCAGCAAGACATTCATCAGAAAGCTTCGTGAAATCTGCTTTCACATAAGGTGACTGAAGATCAGAAATCATCATCGCCGTGAATGTTTGCGAAACACGGTTAAAGCATGTGCTCAAACCCTGGTTTAAAACCGAGAGTCTTCCGAGTTGCGATTGATTGGATTGATAATGCCAGAAGGATCCGAGAATCATGGCCAGAGAAAGACCAGCAAAGATGAAAATGCCGGCCGGCTTGATAGTCAGTAATTTTTTCATGGTGAACAACGTCCTTATTGTTTTCCGGAGGCTTAAACAGCCTTTAAATCAGAGTTATTGTCTCTTTTTTGAGCCGCACGAGTCAAGTTGGGAAAAATTATCCGATTGAATCTCTCAACCTGACGTTTTGACGTGACCTTGATAGAAGATTGCGACTTAGGTTTCGGCTAGATAGACTTGTTTCAGACAAAGGAGTCCGACGGATGTCGGATCGTAGAATCGAACTAAAATTGCGCATTAACTTTCCGGTGATTTTTTTCGCCGTACTGGCCATTCACGCTGTGCTCTTCGGTGTGAAAAAACTCGATCAATTTACAAGTAATCGTCCTCAGAGTCGTGATCGCGAACGGAAGAATAATACTCCCTTGAAGATTCGTGAGATCAGAACAATCGGATCCCGTGATAGTAAACGCCGCGATTCTGTTTATGTGGCGAAGACTCCGGGTGAAGTAAAAACAATTTCGACTGATATGTGGAGACCGGCGACACCACCTTCTCCTCAGATGAAATCTCCTCCGACGAAAAGACCGATGTCACTGGCCGATCTCCAGGATAACCGTCCGGTGATTGCGAAAAAAACTGTGCGCCCGGGAACCAGACCGGAAGTGGCGAAAGCTTCGGACACGACCAAGACTTTGTCTGCGATCAGTCTCAAGGGTGAACAAATTCATAAGTTCGCTCAATCCGAAAATGCAGCGACATTATCCGGTGATCCGAGAGCAGCGACACTTTCTAACAGTGACATCCTGGTGAATCTTGAAGTTCCTGAAGGAGTGAATCCGGATGAACTCAATAAGTATGAACTCATGTTCTACGGATTCCAGAGAAGAACAGCGATCGGTTACATCAACAGTTTTTACAAGCATCTTGATAAATTTCAGCGCGAGAATCCGCATAAGAATTTCCCGCTGACGGAAACGAAACAAGTCATGACGGGACGTCTGACATATGACAAGGCCGGAAACATCACTCAGATCAAGATGGTTCGCTGGAGTAATGTCGATCAGCTTCAGGATTTTTTCGTGGATGTATTAAAGGATATGGACACTCTTCATAATCCTCCCCAGGCGCTGTGGGAGAAGAATGGTGAGTTTTCGATTTTCTTCAGTTTAGTTATTAACGGCTAAGCCACTCTTCCCAACCATCTTTCACTCTACCCCAGAAATTTCTCGGCTCTTCTCTTAAGAGATTGAGAACGGATTCACGCAGTTCATTCTCGAGAGAATCAAGAGCATCACGCGCGATGATAGGTGTCGGAATCATGGAACGGACAAGTGAGAGCTCTTCTTCTTTTGTTCTGATCTGTGATTCAAACTCCGGATGAGTGTGAACATAAGCTTCGAACTCAGCTTTTTCAGGAGCTGAAAGTGAGCCATCAAGATAAGGGATGATCTTTTTTGTGTAGAGATTTTGTTCCATCATGGATGAACTCCGCTGTTCAGATCATTGAGAAGGAGAAAGCGTCCGTTGTGGAGTTTTTCAATCACTTCATATTTCGGAAGCTGGGCAATCTCTTCAATTTCTTCGACCGTAAATTGGTTTTCAAAACGAAGCTTCATCACGAATCGAACTTTGGCATCGAGTGCGAAGAAGGGTTGAAACTCTTCAACGGCAACTGCGAGACTCGCTTCGCCCATCTGATTACTTCTTCTCACTCCGATATCGCACATGTAGCGAAGAAGTGATTTGTAGTAAGTGCGCCGGAGAAGCTGAACATTCTTTTTACTCTCGAGATCCACCATCTTGATGAGGACGGATTTTTTCTCTTTCAGTAAGAATGCGTTCATGGAATCAATCACCAGTTGTTCGGCCTGGAGGTCATCCGGAACAAGGGCAAAGGCCATGCTGTACAATTTTTCTGTCAGGGGTTGAACCAACTGGAAGAATTCTGTTCTTTTCATAGGTCTTCATTTTAAAGTCGCGGGCCGATTGAAGCCAAGCCCCCAAATCTGTTAAAAGCTGTCACTGCGCCATGTTATTTCAAGGGCTTGGGCAGAAACCATGGTCACTTATCAAGTTTTGGCCCTGAATTCCGAAAAGACCAAGGAGTCAGAAGAGTAAGGGGAATTTCCCCAGGAAAGGTACGCCTATGAAACATACATCTTTATTCATTGTTCTTTCGAGCTTGATGCTTTGGAGTTGCTCCGAATCCTCATCCACGAGTAAGAAAGATGACAGCAGCTCTAACCAGCTCAACTGCTCACTCAATCCTTATATGTATGGTTGCGCAGGTGCTACAACAGGCACGACAACTTCAGGGACAACGACAGGAACAACAACAGGAACTACGACCGGCACAACAGGCGGCGGAAGTTATACGACGATTCCGAGTGATAACAACTGGCAGGCGCTCTACCCAAGTGGAGAGCCGACAGGAACATGTACTGCACCAACAGGTTCAGGATATGCACTTCGTAAGGGAACGATCACTCTCGCTGGTGGACAGATGTATTCACCGGCCAATCCATTCTACTCACTCGGCGAAGCTGAATATTCAGGTGCAGGTTACTCGCACAACATCAGTTACTTTCTCACGACTGCTAACGATGCGAAGGGTTTCCTCGATACAGATGCTATTCTTAAAATCCGCGTGAAGCCACGTCCGCAACCAAAACCTCCGGTTGGAAAAACCTGGTGCTTCGGCCGCGTGACTGGTCAGTCTTCCGATACATGGGGATACATGAAGCTGAAGTACTCAGTGAGTGTGCGCGCAGTAAACCTCGACGGTTCACTCGGGCCATTTCAGGGTACAACTTCACAGACAACAACTGTTAACAGCTGCTCACCGGCGATCGACTTCAGCGGTTACGCTCAGTCTGCTCCGAATGGTTTAGTGGTTGTGGTTCATGATGTTCAATCCGACCAGGGCTGTACTTATCAGCAAGGTTGTACTGCTTACCGTACTGTCCGCGCAGCTTCTTGCTGGCAGATGGACATTGAAGCAGCTGTGGATGGAACTCAGAGCATTTAATGAAATTATTCTTCCTGTCGGCACTCATTCTCCTGGTCTCGTGTAATCCGGAACTGGAGACAGTGGGTGCTAACAAGAACGATCTCGTGAAGTATTTCAAAATCA
This sequence comes from Bdellovibrionota bacterium, assembly GCA_040387275.1. GTDB lineage: Bacteria > Bdellovibrionota > Bacteriovoracia > Bacteriovoracales > Bacteriovoracaceae > Peredibacter. The sequence continues at coordinate 632,870 of JAZKDZ010000002.1, forward strand.
CAAAGACAGCTGATCCCTTAGCACTCGGTGAAGGCATTCTCATCATCGCTCACGCGGGTGATAAGCGCATTCTCACCTACTACATCAAGAATGACCGTGGTTATTCACATACTGATGTGACAGTGAATACGAAGAATGGTTTTAATCTTGATTCAGTCTATTCGAAAACAGAAGCGTGTAAGCTCGTTCCCGATGCTGAACAGCCAGACGTTTATAATTCGCTTTTAATCAATGGCGAAGTCCGCAGCTACAAGCTTGAGCTTCTTCCGCGTGAAGAGGCCATGAGCACGATTGGCTCGATTACCTGCTAGCCGATCATATCGATAACAACATCCGCTAAATTCTTCTTCATCGCATACGACACTTCCACCAGAAGTCCGGGACACGTGATATTCACCTCGGAAATCGAGTCTGAAAGAATATCAAACGCCACCCAGTCTACTCCATGAGCGGCCAGTTCTTTCACAATTGCTTCGCAACGGGCGCGGGCGAGTGTAGATAAAGGTTCCACATGGAAAGTCGCACCCTGAGCAATATTTGAGAGGAATTCCCCGTCCTTCGGAGTTTTCAGAATCGTGCCGATTTCTTTCTGTTTAAAATAAAGAGAACGGATCTCCCCTTTCGTCACAGCTTCAATAAATGGCTGAACAATGACCGGCCCCTGAAGCTCAATAACTTTTTCTTCAAAGCGTTTGGTCCAGTCGTTAAGAGGAAGCTTCTCCACCCCAATTCCTGAATAAAGATCCATTGGTTTTAAAATGAAAGCTGACGGCTTTTCCTTAAGACCCGCTACGAATTGCTGAGCGAGCTGAAGGTTTGAACCGACATAACTCGGGATCGATCCTTCTTTCCGATACGCGTACAATTTTTCGTTGAAGATCATGATGCCCCGGGGATCATTCATGACTTTGATTCCCTGAGAGACGAGTTGATCAAGCATCCAGAGGATACGCTGGTATCTTGAATCGAATGGCGGATCGAGACGCATGTGAATGAGATCATTCTTCCCGAGCTCAATGATTTTTGAGCCCGTACTTTCAAAACTCGCGAGATAAATCTGATCGTCTTTCAATGTTCCCTTGAAAGAATGAACCGTGAGTTTCGGCGTCCCTTCATTCACAACGGCGAAATCTTTCTCGAAGAAAATATAAGTCTCGATTCCTCTCTTTTGAAGAGCGAGTGCCAGCATCATCGAGGAATCTTTTTTTACATTGAGCTTTTCAAGAGGATCAATGAGTAACAGGTGTCGCATCGGTAACCTTTGTTTTGAGATAATCCGTGAAACTTTCGATCTTGTCCTGATCCTTGAAAGTTTCATATTCGTCACGAAGCCATTTCAGAATCTCTTTCAGATTCATTCTGGTTTTCGTTTGTACAGAACTCAGAAAATCCTGCTCTTCCTCATAGGTAAGGAAGGCCGCAAAGGAGGCCTGGTTCCATTTGTGCTTGAATTCGCATTCATCATTGGGAAGACCGATCTTCGTACAGAGTGCCCGAAGATCAGGCTTGAAAACTTCATTCACAAAACGCTGTGTGAGTTCATCCGCTTTTTTATCCGTGAGGAAAGTCCCGAGTTTCGCGAACTCTCCCTGGAGAATAGAAATGAGTTCCACCACTCTCTTCTTCAGAACATCTTTTTTCACTTCGCGACTCATATAATCTGCGAGCTGCTGCTGGTCTTTGAAATACTCTTTCAGGAGTTCCTTACCGTAGAAGTTAGCAAGATTTTCATTCAACTCAACTTCATCCTTGATAAAGAAAACGGTGTGAAAGAGTTCGTGAAAGATCGTTTCAGCAAGTTCGATATCATCGTATTCAAAGAACGAAGACAGAATGCGGTCTTCAAAATAGCCAAGTGTCGAGTAAGCGTAAACCGGTCGGACATATGTTACGAGATTCTCTTTTTTCCGGAGATTCCGTGAAAACTTCTTGGCCGACTCTTTTTTATAAAATCCGATATAGGGAAAACTTCCGACAAAAGGAAAATCAAATTCATGGGCCTCAATTTTGGTATGAGGACTGGCGATCACAAGATAAGTGACCGCTTCATGATCAAGCATCGACGTCTTGGTATAGATGTCTGTCTCTTTAGAATTGAAATAGTAATAGAAAAATTTCTTATACTCCTGAACCAGGAGAATCTTTCTTTTTACTTCTTCTGATATTTCCGGATCATCGAGAACTTTCTCGTTTGACCGTGAAGTGAACCATTGAATCTTGGCGAAGTTATATCCCTGCTCAGTGAGATATCCCAGGTGGGAACAACCGGCAGCAAGAAAGAGAATTAAGAGGAGAAACGGGGCCAGAAACTTCATGCTCTCATGATAACTGAATTGGGCCGATTTTAAAGCTGAATGGTACTTTTGCGTGTGACAACAAAGAGACAAACAGAAACAAGTATTATGGTCAGGATGCCTTTCAGGGCCAGATGAACTGGTGCCTGCCACCAGATGAGAGAAAGGGAAATAAGGATCATTGTGGCGCAGAGAATTTTTGCGCGCTTTCTCACCACCCGGTGTTGCCCCCATTCCTGAATGGCGGGACCTGCGAGTGGCAGATTCAGTATCCATGCATGAAATTTAGGTGAGGACTTGGAAAACAGAAACGCCGCGAGAATCATAAATGGTGTCGTCGGAATGATCGGAACAAAGGCCCCGAAAACTCCGAGGCCAAAGCTTAACCACGCACCTACGAAATAGAACGGTTTCACTGAATCTTTTTCCCGAGATCCCGGATGATTTTCCCTTGAGTCGAAAGTGCAGTCGCCGAAGTAATTTCGACATCCACCCAGTGCCACAGGTAATCAGCTTCCGGAGTTTCGGGTTCAAAGTGAACGAGACGATAGCAGGAAGTTCTTCCTGTCCATTTCGTCACACCTTTATTGAGTCCTTTTTCTTCGACCAGCACACGATACGTTTTTCCGATCATGCCCTGACGGTTTTTTTCCTGAATTTTGAGCTGTCGGTCCTGAATCTCGCGGAGACGACGTCCACGAATTTCATCATTGATCGCATCATTCATTTTCGCCGCTTTCGTCCCTTTTCTCGGAGAGAAAGCATACGAATAAATGAAATCAAATTGCGCATCATCCAGAAGCTTCAGAGTGGCCTGATGTTCTTCTTCCGTCTCATTCGGGAATCCAGCAATGATATCACTCGAGATAATCATCTCAGGATTCGCTGTCCGCATCTTCTGAAGAAGAGTGAGGTAATGCTCAACTGTGTATTCACGAAGCATTCTCTGAAGAACTGTATTCGATCCACTCTGCACCGGAAGGTGAAGGTGGTTTGCGAGTTTCTTTGATTTCGCGTGAGCTTCAACGAGATCATCTGTCACATCGTAAGGATGAGACGTTGTATAGCGAAGACGCACGAGTGAAGGAATTTTTTCAAGCTCCATGATGAGCTGACCCAGAGACTCACCGTTATCTTTTCCGTATGAGTTTACGTTCTGACCAAGAAGCATGACTTCCTGAATGCCGGAATGTTCAACCAGGCGGGAAACATCTTTCACAACTTCTTCCAGACGACGGGATTTCTCGCGACCGCGGGTGAAAGGAACAATACAGTAAGAGCAGAATTTATCGCAGCCCTTGATGATGTTCACGAACGCCATCGGCGTCCCTTGTGTAATTTTCGTTTCAATCGAATAGTTTTCCGAGCGATCCCACGATGTCACCGCAAACTTCTTGTCTCCCGAGTAAGCGCGATAAACCATCTCGCCGATGTTATCGATCACATCCGTTCCGAAGGCAAAATCGAGTTGCTTGTATTTTGCGACGAGATCTTTTCCTTCTGTCTGCGCGATACATCCGCCGGCAGCTACGATCACGTTCTTCTTGAGACCCGTTTCCGGATCTATATCTTTATTCTCTTTCAGTTTTTTTGTTTCACCGAGATGCGAATAGAATTTCTGATTTGCGAGATCGCGAACAGCACACGTGTTGAAGATCACGAGATCAGCTTCGGATTTTTCTTCAGTGTGGGTAAAATTCATGCCGGAAAGATGTGAGAGAATGCGTTCGCTGTCGTGATAATTCATCTGACAGCCGTACGTCTTCATCCAGACTTTACGCGGGGGAAATTCAAGATCGCCAACTTTAACGTTGGTTGATGGTGTGGTCATGCGGCCCTCAAAACTTTAGCTATTCAATCTAAGACTGAAGGGTTGATAAATGTGTTGCGCACAATAGCAATTTGAAGCGTGAATGTCTAGTTAGATGAGTTCACTCTGCAACGCAATGTAGAAGATAAGGTTGAACACGAAGTGGAGAAAAATCGGTGCAAAAACCGAGTGAAAACGAAGAAGCGCCTGTCCGCAGATGAGACCCAGGAGGAAGGTGTAAAACACCTGGAAACCGATAAAAGGAACGTATTCCGGCGACAGAACTGAGAGTCCAACCAGATGGGAGAAAGCGAAGATCGCCGCTACCAACATGGAAGTCACATATTTCCCGCCAACACTTGAAACGAGCACGCGCTGGAAGGTCTGACGGAAGACAAGTTCTTCGAGAATCGGAGCAAAAAGCAGGAGATGCCATTCGAGATTATTGACGAGTCGGAATGGAGTTTCGATATCCATGTACCAGATCGCAAGGACTGATCCAGCAGAGAGTAGAACCACTTCCAGTGTCGCTTTCAGCGTCTGCTTAGTGATGATCCAGCGAAATTTCCAGGGAAGACGGAAGAAAAATGAGACGGAGAGAGCGAAGAGAAAATCAAAGATGTAGCTGAAAGAAATGGTCGAAGGAATCTTGTGCCAGGGCAAGCCCCAGGAAAACGAGAAGTACACAATAACGAGGACAAAAAAGCTGATCACTTCAGTTCACCAACCGTGGCCACTTCATGGATTAACTTGATTATTTCATCATAGAATTGCGGTTTTGTAACTTTGATTATTTGCTGAAACGAGGGGTTGCGGGACTGGCCATGTCCCATGTTCTTGTCGTCGAAGACCAGAATCCGCATTGACCCGTCTTTCTGGAAATAAAAAATGATGTCGAGGTTAAAAGCGATGAGACGAAGAACTTTATCTTCTGAGGAAGGTTCGAGTCCCGAAAAGAAGGCACCTGTGAGAAACATCCCCTCTTCATTCTTAATCTTTTTGAGCGCTCTTGATAAAGTGCCAAAGCTCGCCTGAATCCATTGAAGTGCTTTGCCTTCACTTTCATAATCGAGTGTCGTGACACCAGTCACGGGAGTCGTGACAAACTCCTTATGACTTTCAATTCCTGAAATGATGGTGGCGTGCATGGCAAGATTCATGAGCTTCACATACTCTGCCCGTTCCCGTGGAATTCTTCTTTTGCGTGAGATTTTTCCATCGACTGCAAATTTCACTTCTTCCACATCAGAGCGATGCCAGTCGATCGTTTCTTTTTTTTCTTTCAGAATTTCCACCATGAAACGTCTCTGCCCTGGGGCCATGAGATCAAAATTCCATGTGACGGAGGAGAAGATTGATCCCGCCGGATCAAACTTCAGAAAATATTCGCGGGGATCAGATCCTCTGAAAACATTCCAGAAACTCATTTCTGATTTTCCTGGAAGTAAGTGAGAATTGTGTTCCAGTCATTTGATGAAAAAACGAGACTGCGGTCTTTTGGTTTTACTAACCCCTGATTCACAGTGTGATCAAGAAAAGTCAGAAGGTGATCGAAATAGCCGTTGATATTCATGAGAGCGATTGGCTTATTATGAAAACCAAGTTGTCTCCATGTGAGAATTTCAAAAAGCTCATCCATGGTTCCCATGCCGCCGGGAAAAATCAGAAAAGCATCGGAAAGGTCATACATCATTTTCTTTCTGGCATGCATGTCAGGAACAACATGAAGTTCAGAAAGTCCTGCATGCGCAATTTCTTTTTTCATGAGCTGACGGGGAATTACTCCCTGGGCTTTTCCGCCGAGGACCATCAGACGATTGGCGAGAGCACCCATCACTCCGATCGCAGCTCCTCCGTAAATGAGTTCGATATTATTTTCATGAAAGCTCTGCATGACTTTATTTGCTTCTTCCAGAACTTTTGGGTCACGGCTATCGCTCGCGCCACAGAAGATGCAGATTTTCATTTTTTTCCTTTCAGTACACTACGGATATAAATCATCTCAACGAGCATGAATGGCACGAAGGCGATATAAAATCCTCCGGTTTTCCAGAAGAGCCATTGGGCCGTCGTCATTTTAAATGTCACCCACGCCATCCATATAGCGAACGTAAAAAGGAACACGCAAAGATGCCATTCCATCACTTCATAGATGTGGACCGGAAGCATGCGGTTCTCAGGAGTTTTCATATCAACGAGCATTTGATGAATGAGAGATTCATTCTTCATTTTTTTGTAGATGAAAAAACATGAGACAGCAATTCCCGTCATCGTTGGCTGAAGTTTAAACCAGATTCCTTCTTTGGCGATGAGAGAAATCACACCAAGGACGACAATGAGAGAGATGTTGAGTTTGGAAAGGGTGTGGACGTGACCTGTGAATTTTTTCTCGAGGGCCATTTCGATAAGACCCAGGACAATTCCCCCGATGAGGGCGATCTCAAGCGTGAAATAAGTTTCCAGCAGCCAGTAGGCAACTGCCGGAATGAATGACATTAAAAAGAATGGAGGTGTTGAGCCGCTCTTCATACGGCTGAAGTTTAAGCTATTTTTCTCATTTTTTCTTCAAGATAAGAGAAATATTGCTCTTTGAAGTTCGTTGGATCGAGGATCTCCACGTGATGGGCCAGTGAATAAACCCAGTCAAAGAGATCATGACAAGGTTCGACGTAAGCGGCCCAGATAAGGTCCCCTTCCGGATTGGTCACCATACACGGCTTCCCGAGGAAATGATGATCGGGAAACAGGTTTACGGCCTGTGGATTGTAAATTTTTAATATCAAGCGCGTTTCTTTTTCATTCATTGAGCGGACCGCCGCGATGAATTCCTCGAGCTCGAAATTTGTCACTCTCGGTATCGTATTTTTCTCGAGAGGCTCGTAGGTATGAATCATATGAAGGGGAATGACCATGAGACAATGATCAGTAGCATCTTCAGCGATCAATGTGAGATGTCCTTCGAGATGAAGAACTTTGCACGCAAAAACGGAATAGAATTTTTCATCTGTCGTTTTGATACTCAGAACCTGATGTGAAGAGACTGCTTCATCAAGTTTTGTGACGAGTTTCTGGTCTTCCTGAGAGAATTCATGATCCCATGAATCGATCTGCGAAAGAATCTGCATCATCGTATTAAGAGGACTGTCGTCATGAAGTTTTTTCTTGAGCACTTCGTAAGAGGGATCTTCAAAAGATGTCAGAGGAGCTTTTTCAAGAAGCTTCTGGAGGAAGGTCCATTCCGAAGGGCTGACCGGTAACATGTACTGAAGAGAGCCGGCGCTGAAATCCACCCAACACTCACCTTCACTTTCATAAACGACTGCTGCTTTACCATCCGGGAAAACCTGGCGGAGGAAGGCCAGCGTATCTTCGACTTCGAGATTCAGCTCGGAAGCGAGATCATTAATCTTCATAGCACCCTGATGACCACCGAGAACTTTCAGTTTATTCCACGTCTTAGCGTCTAATTTCCGCATTTTACCCTTCACTTTTAGAGCTGTTTTCCTGACTATACTTGTCGGAGAATCGTCAGGAACTCTTTAGTGCAAAATTTCACATTTCCGGGGATAATGGCCTTATGTTGTGGAATTCCTTGATGAAAAATCCGGTTCTGACTTTAGGAATTATCCTGTTTGGGATGTTTCTGTATCAGGTCGCCAGCAAAGAGAAATGGGGCATTTTCCATAACGATAAACTCATTTCTACTTCCTGCCGTGCTGTCGTTATTCAACTCGAAAAAAAGATTCCTGCGAACTGGAAAGCTTTCTGCGAAGGAAACAATCTTGCCGTGGAAATTAATGAAATCGCCGTGCCTCCGAAGGCCACTCATCTTGAAGCTCTCATGTATCGCCAGCTCGCCAATCACATGAGTTTCATCGCGCGAACAACTCATCCGGATATGCTTGAGAAAGTGTTTTTCGTTCGCTTCCGTCTCTCTCACGAAAAGATGGATATCAATGCTGTGACGGAAGGAAAATTTATTGTGAAGCTCGCGACGTTAGAATCGCCCGAGCATATCATGACTCATTTGAAGAGCACCGTTCAGGTCAAACAGACTATCAAATAATTCCGCATTCGGATCTTCCACGATATCCATCCATTCATAGCGAAGAGCATGCAGGAAAATTCTTTCCGCTTTCACTCCACCGTAAAGCTCATCACCTACGATGGGAAATCCCAGATGCGCCAGTTGCGCCCGGATCTGATGACGAAGACCTGTCTTGAGATTAATGAGAAGAAGACTCTTTCCCTGATTCTGAGTCACTTTCATCACTGACATTGTTCCAAGAGTCGTGTTTTCTATTTCATCATCAAAAACTTTCTGCTTACTTCCCTTCACTCCGGTTGCCTTGAAGTGATGAGTCCATAATCCGTCTTTATCAAAATCACCATTCACAATTGCCCAGTAAAATTTCCGTTTCACTTCCTGGGAAAAGGCATGTCTTGTGTTCTGGTAAACGCGATCTGTTTTCGCAAGAAGGACCACTCCGGAAGTTTCATAATCCAGGCGGTGAAGAAGGCCCCGATCATAGTTCTCAGTGTTGACGTTGATAGCTTCGAATTTTTTTTCTTCCACCAGATAGTTCAGGAGCGTGTCCTTATCGCTGTAATCGAGAGGATGGCAATGAACCCCGGGCGGTTTATGAAGAGCGATGTAAAGCGAATCCTCAGTGAGTATAGAAGGCTTCGGGCCCTTGAACTCAGGATTGATCAGAAGATGATTCACAAGTGTTAAAGGCAGCTTCAACTCGTCACCTGATTTCACGGGACGCTGAAGCTGCTTTGATGAAAAATATTTTTTTAATTGCTGACCGGAACAGTGAAGACTTCCCTGAAGTGCTTCCTTGAGAGTTTCCTCGTCATGAAGCCAGCTGACTTCAATCAGTTCCACTACTGACCGTCGACCTTCCGGCCTTCAGTGCGGAGATCGTTCCTCTTCAGGACGAATTCAACCCTGCGGTCGGAGATATTGCCGTTGATTTTTTCCTGCGGACGCGAATCACCGTAGAACACTGTTGTGATTCTGTTGGCAGTCACTCCACGCTGGATCAGTGCTTTCGAAACTTCCAGAGCACGACGTGAAGACAGCTCATAAGCATCGACATTTTTATCTTTGTCAGAAACTTCACCCGCTTCTGCATGACCTTCCACGAGAATATTCCATGGATTTTCACGTAGCATTTTCACGAGGCGATCAAAAACCTGAACGTTGATTTCATCAATGCCTACACTTCCCTTCCGGAACTGGATTCTGTCCTTCATCCGTACGATGATCGACTCCGGCAATTCATAAACATTCACTGACTCAGAGAGATCATTCTCACTCAGCATTTTTTTCAGCTGATTAAGTTGAGTGTCTGATTCGCGGTTGATTTCATGTTTATCCAGAAGACCTTCTGCCGTGAGAAATTCAATAGGGAATGGCTTGGCTGGATTTTCAGAATCAATCATCGTTGGTGCATCACTTGGTGATTTACCAGCGCGCATGACATCCCCGGCCTTCAGGACGTTACCACCGAAAGCGTTACGGAGGGAACCGATAGCCGCTTCATATTTCGCAGTCTCAGTTTTTGCAAACGAGAGGAGAAGAATAAAGAACGTAAGAAGAAGTGTACAAAGATCCGAGAATGTCGCCAGCCACCCGGGGGCACCTGGCTTACAAGGAGGACACTTAGGAGCGTCGGCCATGACCTACTCCTTCTTATCTTCGACCAGACGGTCTTTCGGAGAAAGGAACGAATCAAGCTTCTCGCGAATAACTCTCGGGTTTTCCCCGGCAACAATCCCGAGAACACCGGCGATGATAATATTCATCTTCGTTGATTCCTGCTTGGAACGAACTTTGAGTTTCATCGCAACAGGAATGGTAAAGATGTTGGCAATACAAGAACCGTAGAATGTTGTGAGGAGAGCAACCGCCATCGCGGGACCAATCGATGAAGGATCCGACATCGACTGAAGCATCTGTACGAGACCGATCAGAGTCCCGATCATTCCGAAGGCCGGACCATCGGCCCCCATCCCTTCAAGAATATCCACTCCCTTCATGTGACGCTCTTCCATCGCTGCAATCTCGAGAGAAAGAATCGATGTGATCACTTCGGGCGGACGGTTATCAGCAGCGAGTGTCACTGCTTTCTTAAGAAATTTATCTTCGACAGGAACTTTCTCAAGCGCGAAGACTGATTCCCGACGAGCTGTCTCTGCGAGCTTCTGAATTTCTTCAATCATCGCTTTCGGATCTGTGGGTGTAGTGAAAATAGATTTCATGTAAATGGGTACAAGTGCCTTCAGGTTTTCCATCGGCCACTTCACCATGGTCGTTGCCATAACTCCTCCACCTACTACCGCCACCGAGGGAATATCGATGAAGATGGAAAGAGGTGATCCGTAGAGAATGGATCCGATCACCGAGATAGTGGCGAGTGCTAAACCTGCAATTGTTGAAATATCCATGGGACACCTTTAGCAAAAAAAAACTTCTATATGCTTTAAGGTATCGGAATCTAACAATCGAACTTGAATGAGCTGTCTTATTGTTGAGTGGTGAGCTCGGGGAAATAAAAAAAGCCCCGTCGTGGCGGGGCTTTTTTCATTATTCTTCTTTGGTGAGTATCGTCGAATCGATGTAGGTCAGCATGGCCGCGCGGAGATCTTCGAGAGAAATATCTTCTGAACCTTTACCTTGAAAGATTTCATCCTTGATCATCTCAACCGGAAAGCCTGTCATTTTTGCCAGCATTTCCAGACTGATTTTTCCACCGGCAGTCCCCGGGGTTTTATCGGCAAGACCATTCGTGGTCAGCTCAGTTGTCATTCTCGACTCCTTGAAAATTATCTACTCAAATCCGTTGGGTAGTGATTGCTATGAAGCATATCTATGCTAAAAAACGTACGTCAACGCGTGTAAGACTTTGATAGAAACATCTTGCGGGGAGGATAGCAAGATGATGAAATTACTCCGGTTTTGAGAGATAGCCCGGGGCCCGGATTAATGTCAGAAAACTGGCAACTTTGGATTCCATCTCCTGGAACTCATGCACGGGGTTCGAGGCAAGAGTCACACCTCCGCCCGCTCCGTATCTCCAGAGGCGCTCCGAGAGATCAATCTCAGCTGTTCTGATGTTGATGCTCGCAATTTTTTTGTCACCATAACAAAGAAGTGTTGAACCACAGTATGTTCCACGACGTGAACGCTCCACTTCCTGAATAATCTGCATCACTCTTTTTTTCGGAGCACCCGTCACACTCCCTCCGGGAAACAGGCAACTGAGTGTGTGAAGAAGAGAAATCTTTTTTCCAAGTTTAACAGAGAGAAGTGAATACTGATGGAGAAGTCCTGGTACTTCCAGGGCCGCACGTTTTTTCAGCACGCGCGCTTTCGGACGATCCAGGCGATTGAGATCATTCTTTAAAAGATCTGTGATCATCAGAAGCTCAGCTTCATCCTTGGTACTTCCCAGAAGTTCTTTCCAGTCATCCTTGAGAGTCCCCTTTCGCTTCATCGTCCCTTTCACCGGCATGGTAAAAAGTTCGTCGTTACGATACTGGAAAAGGCACTCAGGAGAATTACTGAGAATCATCTGATCATGATAGTGAGTGGCGTGAGCAAAAGCTCCCAGACCTTCGCGCGAGAAAAAGAACGACATGATATCCCGCGGATCAATATTTTCTTCTGTCTCAAAATCAAACGGGTAAGTGAGATTCACCTGGTAAGCATTTCCGGCATTCAGTTGTTCCTGAATGTAGCGGAAAGCATCCTTGTATTCAGTCCAGGTTGGACGTTCGAGTGACTTTAAGGGAATGGAATCAAGCTTCGTCTGTGGGATGCCGGACTTCCTGGATCCTTCATATTCAATTTCAATTGCGAGGGGAACATCATCCCCTACAGCATGGCCTGAGCCCTGGAGAATCAGTCCCAATTCATAATGAAAGTGATAGACGTGATGTCCCTTCACTTTCTCCTGAAGCATTTTCACTTCCAGAGAATCGAGAAATTTCTGAAGTGGATACGTTTCCGGATAACCGGTGAGGAGATTATGTCTTTGATTGCGGAAATAAATGTAAGCGTGCTTCGGGCGTGAGAGCTCAAGGATAGTGGAATCATTCCAGCGGAAGCGGGAGGATATCACTTCTCAGCACCACCACCGGCCAGCTCAGTAAACTTCGTCTGGGATCCGATCCACGCAAGTTCAACATCACCTGGTTCACCGTTACGGTTTTTGGCGATGATGATTTCGGCGATCCCTTTCTTGGTCGAAGCTTCCTTGGTGTAATACTCATCTCTGTGAATGAGACAAACGATGTTGGCATCCTGCTCAAGCGATCCTGACTCACGAAGATCTTCAAGAGCTGGTCTCTTATCCGTTCTCGCAGCCGCTGAACGGTTAAGCTGAGAGAGACACACAACAGGCACTCCGAGTTCGTTGGCGAGCATTTTAAACCCGCGCGAGAGTTCGGCAATTTCCTGCTCACGGTTTTGCTTCTTAATGTGCATAGGCATGATCTGAAGGTAGTCCACGATGATCATCGCAAGCCCCTGCTCCGCTTTAAGCTTTCTGCAGTAAGAACGGATATCCATGAGGTTCGTTGAACCCACATCATTAATGTAAAGTTTGAGGTTTGAAAGTTTCTGAATCGCTGATGAAATCGAACGAAGATCAACTTCATTAAATTCTTTGGTCTTCAGCTTTCTTGAATCCACGCATGCTTCACTGGCGAGAAGACGCATGGAAAGTTCGGCGTACATCATCTCGTATGAGAAAACGGCAACAGCAGCATTGGTTTGTCTTGCGGCCGCAACCGCCCAGTTAAGTGCGAAGGCGGTCTTTCCCATACCCGGACGGGCGGCGATGAGAATCAACTGGCCTGGCTGAAGGCCCAGAAGTTTTCTGTCCATCGACGGAAAACCAGTAGTGATACCGGTGATCTCACCTTTAGCGCGCGCTGGCTTTTCGAGTTCTTTCAGGTTCTCGTAGAGGGCCTGTTTGATCGAAATCATCTTATTGTTTTTAGCGGTACTTGTGAGCTTGAAGAATCCTGATTCCACTTCCTGAAGGAAGTCTTCGATGTTTCCGGTGAAATTAGTCCCGCTCTGAACAACACGAGTTGCCGTTCTTACGACTTCGCGAAGAACAGATTTCTGTTTGATGAGACGAGCATAGTGTTCAACGTTTGCGGCCGATCCGACTTCATCACAAATAGTAATGAGGCCAGTCTGACCACCGACTCTTTCGAGCTTCCCGTGATCGTTCAGCTTGGAAGAAACAGTGACGATATCAAAAGGCAGGGCCTCCATGTGGAGGTCTTTGATGGCCTGGAAAATAATGGCGTATTGAGGATGATAGAAATCTGAATTCTCAAGATTGATATCTGAGATTTCGTCGAAACTTGTGTTGTCGATCAGGAGACATCCAAGAAGTGCTTTCTCAGCAGAGATATCATGAGGAAGCTCATTCTTATTTTCTTGTGCCATTTGACTTAGACTCCGGAGGGCAAATTGATTCGAATGAGATCAATCTATCTCATGTGCGGAAAGTCGTTAAAGTGAATTTCGGGAGTGTAAAAAGAAGTAAGACGGATAAAAATCCGGGGAGACTAATCCCCCCGGATGTTTAGTAAATAAATTACTCTGCGTTTGCAGCAGCTTCAGCTTCTGCAGCAGCAGCGGCTTTAGCAGCTTCTGCTTTCGCTTTCTTCTCAGCGTTTCTTTTCTGAGCTTCAGCTTGTTCTTTCTTCAGCTGCTCGGCCATAGCGGCATCGATAGCAACTTTCAGTTTGAACGTAGCTGTTACGTCATTGAAGAGTTTCGCTTTAACGTCGTAAGTCCCGAGAGACTTGATCGAACCGTCAACAGTGAGAAGGCGACGTTCAACAGGAACGCCCATTTTCTCGAGCTCTTTCGAGATTTCCTGAGATGTAACTGCACCGAAGAGACGGCCGTTAGCGCCGACTTTCTTGATGAGTTCAACAGTGAGACCTTCGAGTTTTTTCTTGAGAGCGAGAGCAGCGTCTTTTTCAGCGCCGATCTTTTTCTGAAGAGCTTTCTGCTTATCTTTAAGAATGTTTGAGTTCTTATCGTCAGCGAGAAGAGCGAGTTTTCTTGGGAAGAGGAAGTTACGGGCAAATCCTGCAGTAACGTTGACGATTTCGCCGATCGTTCCGAGTGCCTTCACTTTTTCAGTAAGGATGACTTTCATAATATTCTCCTAAAATTATTCCAAATCAGTTTTACGTTTTACAAAATACTTTCTGAAATCAAACCAGTTATCAAACAGTCCGGCTGCCGCGATCAGGTAGTTTGCCATGAGAATGACAATCATCACCATGATGGAGCGGAAGAAACCCATGATCCCGAGGAAAGTCAGAAGATCACTCATGACACCAAAGCCCTGGAAAAAATAAAAAATCCCCAGGCATTTGATAATCGTCAGTCCTACCGGTTCCCAGTTCAGTGCGCCCATATCATTGCCCCAGATGGCGAGGACAAACCCCACGACCAGGACAGGAATAAGTTCGAAAGGAACTTTGAAGTTCAGTAAATTCTTCTCTGAGTGAGGATAGTCCTGTGCTGAAAGAAGCAGGCGTCTGCTCTTTAAAGCGAGGAACATGTTAAACCAGAGCATGAGGAAGACACCCATGAAAAAGTACGAAGGGAAAGATTCAATGAGCTCTCTTGCGAGAAGCACCGGGCGATCCAGTAACTGAAGAACCTGGAGAGAATCTTTATCAGTACTCTGTTCAATAATTTTCTTCTGCTGCTCGATCTTGTCCTTACTCAATTCCATCTGCTGGACAATATATTGCTCAACCGTCTGGTTGCGTGACTTAAGGATATAAGTCCCGATACCGGCGAAGGAGAGAATAAACGCAAGTCCGAAAACGACGAGCCCTTTAACAGGAGCGATGTTTCTCATGACTATTTCTGCGATCGCAATTCCGAAGATAAGAACACACGCGTAGAACCAAAAAAGCGTTAAGTCCTGATACATGAAATAAGCGAAAGCAAACGTGGCAACTAAGCCTGCGAGTCCCGTCAGAATGCCCAGCGTGCGTCCGTAAAGAATCACTGCGAGGGACAACGGAAAAGGGGCAAATACAGACATGACAAAACTCAGGCACAGAATAACGGATGAAGTACCCAGAAGGATAAGTCTTCCCTTAGACAATAGCGGTGGTTGAGTCACGGTTGTATCCATACCAGTTTTATACCCTTAATTAGCGAGCAGTCTCGTTAGACTGGTAGCTGATGAGGAGCATGTTACGTCCGCGCTTGATTGACTCGTTAGCACGACGTTGGAATGTTGGTGTAAGACCAGTGATACGCGCCGGAGAAATTTTTCCGAACTCGTTTACGAGCCATGCGTATGACTTAGGATCTTTCCAGTCTGGTGAAGTTTTCTTAGCAGAGAACCAACAAGACTTGCGCTTAGAGTGCATTTTCTTGTCTTTGTCTTCTCCACCGCCGAATCCGCCTTCTTCGTCCATTTCCGCTTGATCAACTTTAGCGTGATTTGGATTAGCGTATCCTTTAACGATTTCGTCCTGGTGCTTATCTTCGCCGAGTTTGACGATGATGAAGCGAACGAGATTTTCGTTAATTCTGTAACGACGTTCAATCTCAGCGTTCAGGTCACCAGCACCTTTGTACATAAAGTAGTGGTAAGCACCTTTTTTGAGACCTGATTCAGTTGGCTGAGCAAAAGTTTTTACTCCCCATGAATCGTTAACGAGAATTTCTGCTCCGAATGATTTGAAGGACTCAGTAAGTCCTGTCTTGATAGAAGCGATAGCTTCTTCGGATGCGTCCGGGCGAACGACAAATGCCGTTTCGTAGATCATATTTCCTCCTGGATTAATAGCCCATAGAACCATTTCTATGAGCGAGTTCAAAAATATGTAAGATGAATGTCGAAGAAAATTAGCACGCTGGGCTTCGGCTCACAAGGGAAAACCGGTTCTTGTCGCCCCGAGTCAGCTATTCGATGAGGGGGAGACTTTCTGAGCGACAAACTCGCCTTCCATCCGGGCGGCCTCACCCTCGGCTATCTCAATGAAACTAGTGAGCTTAATCCGGGCAAGACCCTTTCTCCGGAATATTTTGAGGAACTCCTGAAAGCTCTCTTCCGAGGGGGCTTGGCAGATGGAACGGATATTTTCCCTCACTGGCATGATGAAACTCGCCTGATTCTCCTTGAGAATGACGTGCACCTGCCCTTCTCCGGCCAACGCCTGATAGAGCCAGGTATAGCTCGCGAGGATCAAGAGAGTCGAAAGACTTCCCCCGAAAGCAGTTCCCATGTGATTGTGATTGGGGTCCAGAGGTGCTTCCAGAACCACTTCATTTTCCGAAGTGCTGATAACCTTCACGCCTAAAGCTATCGAAGTAGGAATTTCATGATGAAGGAATTTTTCAAGTTGTTCCGGAGTCATGGTTTCTTTTATCATCAACGGATATGAAATTCCTAGGGCCACTCCTCATCCTGATGAGTGTTATTTTGACGGAAAGAATCTTTTCTCAGCAGGGATATAACTTCCTGAACCTGAGAGATCATTTCCGTCTGACAAAAAGAACTCTCGACGGTGGAGTCGTTGGCTCAGATCAATTTCTGATCTCGCGCGCTTCAGTGGCGCAGGGAAAAATCCATCTCCATCGCTGGCACAATTTTCAGGAAATCCGCTCCAGAACTTTGCGGCCGGCTTCTCTCGACTTAAAGTTTGCTCTTGGCCGGGGAAGTAAAATTTATCTTTCATGGAAAAATGAAGCGGGAACTCAGGAAGGAGTGAGAATTGAAAATGAACACTCTGTTTTCTGGAGGGCCGACCAGGAAGGTAATTGGTTCGAAGAAATTCCCTTTAAGGTAGAATTCGAAAAATATTATGAAAATATATTCCGGCTGCTTTCTGCGATCATCCAGCACGAAAGTTTACCGGACAATGAAAGCGACATAACTTTTCTTTTCAACAAAAATTCCCTTGAGCTTCAGCAGCACGGGAAGAAAATATCCACTTTCGTTTTGTCTTCATCGGTAGTCGAATGGGGACTTCAGGGAATGGGTGAAGCCGTTGTTGTTGATGAGATTCAGGAGAACGGAAAAGTTTTTGATTTTGAGCCTCCAGGAAACTGGTCGCTGATTATAGTGCTCTCACTATTTTGCCTGTTCCCGCTTATCAAAAAGATTTCTCTTTTTCCCATTTATGTCTGCTTTGTTGCCGTCATGAGTTTCTGGTTACTCGACAGGTTCCACTTCACCCATTTTCAACTCGACACAATCTCCTTCGGTACCCGGAAATTGTTACTCACTAAAGTCGAAAAATTCCGGATGGATGTCGTCGACGCCGTTCTCGGAAGAGACTCGGTAAAAATTATTTCAAGTGAATATCCTGGAAACTTATTTTATTCCGGCCCCATTTTTTGTGATGAAAGTGGCTGTGGATCAAAAGACCCGGGGGAAGATGCAGGATCTCATCCCCGACTGATGTTTGTCGGGACATCCCAGACTGTTGGTGCGGGAGCGGAGAAAATGAACGATGCTTTTTTTGCTATTGTTCACAAGAGATTGAAAAAAGTTTTTCCCGGGCTTCAGACTCTGAATATTTCAGTTCCCGGAGCAGTCCCACCATGGATGCACATGGTTTTTCAGAAAAATTACTTCTATTGGAAACCGGACTTCATTGTGGTGAACCTGGGATATAATGGAGATCAGAATACTTATGAGAAATCTATCGGCAGGATTCTGAATTCTGCTTCCGGAAAAAAAGTCTTTCTGATCGATGAAGCCTTTGAGGGAAACAGGAAGAGAGCTGATTTCCTCAGGAACATCAATCGTAAATTATCTGGTGATAAGACCATCTCCAGTATTGCCCTCAACGAATTCATGAGAGGGCTCACGGCAAAGAACAAAGAAATTTATTGGTGGGACGTGGTTCATTTCAACAACCGCGGCCACAAAGCCACGGGAGATTTTCTGGCAGATGAAATCATCAGATCTTCGGGAAAAGCTGGTTACACTGGCGCGCGACCTTCTGAGGAATAGCTAAGATTCCCCTCGAAACTCTCACCGTAGCGCGAAGATCTTCCGGTGCCATCAGGAATGGATTGAGAAGAAGCATAGGTGACACGATTTTAAATGCGCGAAGATCTTCAAACGGCATCTCAAAGAGTAGATGATAATTTTCGTAAGACACACCCACTGAAGCCGGTGAAAGGCTGATACTGAGAGCGGCAGCTCCCCCAAGAGAATCACAACCAGTCATGGAAGAAGTCATGATCGTAAGAAATTGATTGAGCTGAGGAAATCCATTTGTCCGAAGATACGGAGAAAGTCGGTTGGCGAAGTATGTCTTGAACTGAACTCCGAGCGACTTGTGTTCCTTTAATACTCTTTTGATGACCTGATTCATCTGCTGAATGGAAGACAGACCCGGAGATCTCACACCAACAATCGAAAGAGGCTTCAGAATTAAATTGATGACAGCAGCATTATACTCGCTGTTCCCGGCGACTGCGCGTCTGACATTCTGCTGAGATAAGCGCGCCACTTCTCTGCTTAATTGCGCCACGCTGATATGATTGGTATTTTTGGCGGCCTTGATTTTCTGGGCAAACGACGGAAGGTCGAGTCCAAAGTTATAGGAAAGTGAAAGATCAACCGGAAGGCCTATCAACTCTCCGCTGAGACCCGCACTGACGTTTAAGAACCCACCCTGATATTCGGTATTACTTTTACACGAAACTGATTGCAGGACTGCCACAGCGGCTTCAACACCTACGTCTGTGCGGGCACCGACGAAAGGAGCACAAAACAATCCGAATTTCTCATGGTGATTGATAAATTCAGCAAGCCATCCACCACCAAAACCAAACCAGGCAGATCCTTCAACCGCAATACCGCGGTCATTGATCGCGTGTTTGGCCATCTTGGTACTGGCCTTCACGAAGCTGCGGGAAATGGCGTAGTACTCGTTTAATTTTGCGTTATCCCCGAAGAACCAGTTGTTCTTCATGATGATTTCATCGGCCGCATCCATAGAGGGCATACGCGAGATATAGGATTCGTAAGAAGTGCCCTGCAGGCATTCCTTTTTAAGTTCCATGGAGTGTTCACGGGATTTGAGACAACGGTGGATTTTCAGGTCTTCCACGGAAAGCATCGCCTCAAGTTCGCTCAGTTCATTCGAGGGGGCTTTCCAGGGTGCCTGGGAACACGAAAGGAGTAAAACCAGGGACAACGACATAAAGTTTTTCATGGCATCCATTTCGGTCAGTTACTCCCCGAAGTTTAGGATTCTCTTTTAAGCCCTGTAAAAAGTTTAGACATCTCCCCCGCCCGTCAGATTTCCCCCTAAGATGAGCGGATTCCCAAGGAGTTTCCATGAAGAGTTCAACTCTCAGCTTTCTTATCCTCTCGTTCTGCGTTCTCGCCTGCTCGAAGGTAAAAAAGCTGGATGACATGGCCGCGGCCACTGACTCCCTGGAAAAACAAACCGGTGAAATGGCGGTGAATACCGGCAACACCGATACGATGTACAAGCAGCTTCGCGCGAAAGAATCTGCGGCCACCCGTCTCGATGAGTTTAATAACCTCATCAATAAAGACACACTGATGGAAACAAAGATCACTTCGGCCGGTATCTATATTAAGGCCATGGAATACCAGCTCGCGACGGAAGATGAGCTTCTCCGCGATCCGCATGCGATGACATCACTCAAGAACGATGCGGTTAACGATTTCATCAGAAAGATGGGTGATCTCTACAGCAAGATCAAACTGAAAGATCTCGATCCGACCAAAGATTCCAAAAAGCACAATGAAGAAGCAGCTTTCAACGCGATCGCGACTTCCATGCACCTCAATCATCATCATCAGGAACAGATCGCTGAGAAAAACCGCATGGCGACTGTCTCGATGTACGACATGATCAAGAACGCTCTCAGAAAAGATAAACTTGAAATGGACGCGCGCGCTTCCGGTAACCGCAATCCACAAGTCAGTTACACATCTTACGAACAAATCCTGATCTCTGGTGTCCGCAAGGAAATCTGTATCGAACTCATCAAAGCGCGCGTTGATATGCTTTCAGCGATTGCTCTGAAATTCATGACTGATAAACGTGACATGGAAATCGGCCAGTTCCTGCGCGGTCTCGTCTTCATCGTGAGTGGCGGTCGTCAGGGTGAAATCAATCTTCCCCTCACCATCCAGACAGCGAACAGCGCCACGAGACAAACTGTCACGGATGCCATCGAAGGTGCGATGAAAGCGAAGCGTTTCCTGAATAATGAATTGAAAATTGAGAAGAAGCTGAACAAGACTCTGAAATCAGCTTTCGAACATATCCAGATTCAGGCCGAAGGCGACCGCGAGCTTGAAAAAATTAATTCGCAGATCGAAGAACTCCTCAATTAATAATCCCACCGTCTCGCGGTTGGAACTTGGGAGAATGAACTTATTCGAGGAAATTTCAAGGAAGTGAGAATCGAAGACCGAGACGTACATCAAGTACGTCGCAGGTTTGAGAATCGAGACTGACGAAGAAATTGCCCGAAGAAGTTAATTCTCCGGGGCGTAGATTTCGTATTGTTCGGCGTGATAGTTATTGTCGGCGCGAACGAGCAATGTTTTGTTGTGAGCTTCTTCCAGCGCCTCAATAATCCCGAAATCCTCACTCGAAAGTTTTGCACTTACTTCCGGATGCGCGAAGATCGTAATTTTCTGCGCATTCGTACGCTTCAGAACTTTCTGGAGTTCGCGGATTACTTCAAAGCTCACTGTCTCAACAGATTTCACGCGGCCAACACCTTCGCAATAAGGGCAATGTTCGCACATCACACGAATGAGAGTGTCGCGGGTTCTCTTTCTCGTCATTTCAACGAGCCCGAGACCTGAAATAGGAAGAACGTTTGTTTTTGATCTGTCTTTTTTCAGAGCTTCAAGAAGTGCCTGATACACCTGCTGCTTGTGCTCTTCTTTTTCCATATCGATAAAGTCGATGATGATAATCCCGCCGCAGTTTCTTAAACGTAACTGATACGAGATTTCTTTCACGGCCTCAAGATTCGTTTTGAGAATGGTTTCTTCGAGAGTTTTCTTCCCGACAAATTTCCCGGTATTCACGTCGATTGAAACGAGGGCCTCGGTCTGATCAACGTTAATCGATCCACCAGACTTCAGGAAGACCTGGTTAGAAAGAGCGCGTTCAATTTCGATATCAATGCCGTAATGTTCGAAGACAGGAACATCTCCGTCATAGAATTTAATTTTTGCATTATGGTTAGGAATGAAACGCTGGATGAATTTTTCAATCTGTTTCACGGCGTTCTTGGAATCAGCAACGATGTTATCCACATCCTCATCCATGATATCGCGGAGAGATCTCTGAATGAAGGAAAGATCCTGATGAAGTTCGATAGGTGCTTTTGCCTTACTATCGAGTTTCTTCTGAACATCTTTCCAGATTTTCACGAGGTTGTTGTAATCGTTCTTGAGGACCTTATAACTCTGACCTTCGGCCACAGTTCTCGCGATAATGCCGACACCTTCCGGACGGACAGAATCGAGAATGTCTTTTAAGCGCTTTCTTTCTTCTTCAGATTCAATCCGTCTCGATACACCTGTGTGTTCGATAAACGGCATGTAAACGATATGGCGGCCGGCGAGAGTGATGTGTCTTGTGACTCTCGGACCTTTTGTCGAAATGGGTTCTTTTGCGATCTGAACGACGATCTCATCGCCCTCTTTCAGGAAGTCCTGGATTTTGACATCCGGACGGAATTTCATATCAACAGTCTCAGTGAGTGTTGAGAATTCATCCGGGATGACCTCGCCTAGACGCTTACTTTGAGTTTCAGTTGCTTCAATTCTCGCCTGCATTTCCCTTTGTTCATCGAGTGTCGGCAGATAAGCATCGTCGACGTATAAAAACGCCGCACGCTCCTGACCGATATCAATAAACGCAGATTGCATTCCGGGAAGAACGCGAACAACCCGACCGAGATAAATGTTACCTACGATGGGAGCCGACTCGTTTGTTTGGGAATGTCGCTCGATAAGAAAATCCAGGATCTCACCATTCTCAATAAGCGCTATACGCGACTCATTGTGTGTCTGGTTGACCACAAGTTCTTTTGCCATGAATGTCCTAACTGTAAAAACTTTTAAACTTTAAAACGTAATTACAGTCAGGATACAAGAATGAATGAGATTGCGAAAGGCGGCATGCGATGCCGGGCAACATGTCGCCCGGCAGTAGTGATTAAGTCAACATTCCAACGATGGTAGCTGTGAGAAGCGAAGCAATCGTTCCGCCGAGAAGCGCCTTCATGCCGAGCTCAGAAAGTGTTCCACGCTTATTCGGAGCGAGAGCACCGATTCCCCCTACCTGAATTCCGATAGAAGAGAAGTTGGCAAATCCACTCAGAATATAAGTCGCCATGATGATCGACTTAGGATCTTTGAGAACTCCCTCCGCCTTCATTTTTCCGAGACTCATGTAAGCAACGAATTCGTTGAGAGCTGTTTTTTCTCCCAGAAGCTGACCGATGTAAACCATATCGGATTTCGCGACACCGAGAAGCCAGACGAATGGAGCGCAGGCATATCCGAGGATAAACTGCATAGTGAGACCTTTATATTGTCCACCAGTCGCTTCAGCGATCACGTTATTGAGACCAGAGTAGTAACCAAGAATGTCTGAAAGAACATAGTTCAGCATCGCGATCATCGCGATGAAAACGATGAGCATCGCACCTACGTTGAAAGCGAGTTTGAGTCCGTCTTCCGTACCGATCGCAATGGCCTCGATCATGTTTGTTCCGACTTTCTCGTCAGTGATTTCGATTTTTTCATCAATCACTTCTGTTTCAGGAAGGAGCATTTTAGAGATGAGAATTGTTGCAGGTGCAGACATCACAGAAGCTGCGAGCAAGTGTTTTGCAAAGAAAAGCTGCTGAACAGGATCATCACCACCGAGAAATCCTACATAAGCAGCAAGAACGCCACCAGCAGTGTTGGCCATACCACCGACCATTACGCAGAGAAGTTCTGAGCGGGTCATCTTAGGAAGATAAGGCTTGATGAGAAGAGGAGCTTCGGTCTGACCAAGGAAGATGTTCGCTGTTGTCGAAAGGTTTTCTGCTCCCGAAATACGGAGAAATTTCCCCATGAGCCATGAAAGTCCGTAGACCACTTTCTGAAGAATCCCGAGATAAAACAGAAGTGACGTGAGGGCCGAGAAGAAAATAATTGTCGGAAGAATCTGGAAGGCAAAAATAAAGCCCACCGCTTTAACATCGAGAAGATTCCCGAAAAGAAAGCCTGAACCTTGTTTGGTAAAGTCGAGAACCACAACGAAGAAGCTTGAAAGCTGATCGAAGATGGCAGCAACGATAGGAACGTGAAGAATGCCCACGGCGAAAATCACCTGGAGAAGGAAGGCCCACACGACCAGTTTCCAATCGATCGCCTTTTTCTTCGAGCTGAAGAGATAAAGGATTCCGATCAGAACGGCGATACCAAGAATACCGCGCGCGAATGACTCAAAGTTCATAACACTCCAACGTAAAAATGTGGGTATAACTCATGGGGTTATATCGAAGGGGGAAATAGAGTGGCAAGGGAAAGCTGGTTCGTTTAGAACGAAGTCTTCCAGATTTCGGTGCCAAACTGCACTTGAGGGACTGTAAGAACCGAGTTTTTCTGATGCCAGGCCACTCGTTCTCCAGAATTAAAATCTAAAGAGGCTTCATCGTCAGTCTGTAAGTCTTCCGACCCTCTTTGTGCGCTGTTATAAGCAACAAAAATTACGCCGGCAATTACACCGATAGCAGCACCCGTCCAGACGTTCGAAATATGCTGGGAAGGTTTGTCTACGAATGAGAGTGTGGAAAGTCCGAGGACCGCACCAGCAGCACCGGCCCCGGCGACGAACAAAATATCATTTTGGGTATTCTTAACAATGTCATCCTCAGAATCTTGTGCGAACGCAACAGCATTCAGGAGCTGAAACGCGAGGAGGAGAGAGAAGATTTTTTTCATGCAATTTCCTTGGAAATCTAGGATGCAGTTTGCAAATAACTATGATTCTATTCTATGATAAGTTCCTCTCTTAAACTTGGCAAATTATGACCAAAGAAAAATTTCAGGTTTACACCCTCATTGATAAGAAAAAAAACGGCGAAAAACTCACCCGCGAAGAGGTGAAATGGTTTATTGAGGGGTTTACCACTAACTTCATCCCCGATTACCAGATGTCGGCCATGCTGATGGCCATGTTCCTGAAAGGCATGGACGTCGCGGAAACCGCGGCCCTGACAGATGCCATGCTCGAGTCCGGAGAACAGCTGAAATTTCCCGGTAAAAACGTCATCGATAAACACTCAACTGGCGGCGTAGGAGATAAAGCTTCTTTCATCCTCGCCCCTATTGCTTCTGCGGCCGGTGTAAAAGTTCCGATGATTGCCGGACGTGGTCTCGGTCACACAGGTGGCACGATTGATAAAATCGAAGCTGTGCGTGGCTTTAAGACGGCCCTCGATCTCAAAACATTTGCCGAAAAACTTCAGAAAGATAATTTAGTCCTCATGGGACAGACTCCGGAAATCGCTCCGGCCGATCGCCTGATCTATGCTCTTCGTGATGTGACGGCGACGATTGATTCCATTCCGCTTATCACGGCATCGATTATGAGTAAGAAACTCGCCGAAGGTGCCAACGGAATTGTTTTCGATATTAAGACCGGCACTGGTGCGTTCATGCGCGATACAAAACAGGCCCGCGCACTCGGAAAAAGCCTCATCGCCACTTCTAAGCGTTTCAAGAAAAAAGCTGTCGCACTGATCACGGACATGAACCAGCCGCTGGGAAATGCCGTCGGTCACTCAAATGAAATCATCGAAAGTATCGAGACACTGAAAGGAAAAGGTCCAGGAGATCTCACGGAACTTTCTGTGATCCTCGCTGCTCACATGATTCATATCGCTGGTGTTGAGAAAACTTTCGCGAAAGCTGAAGCCCGCGCGTGGAAAGTTCTCAATGACGGATCGGCTCTCGAAGAATTCAGAAAACTTCTCCGCTCTCAGGGCGGTGACGATAAAGTGATTGATAACTACTCACTTCTCGCTCAGGCGGAAGATACAACTCAGGTGATTTCACCTAAGAATGGTTTTGTGAAAATGTTTGAGAATGAGAAAGTGGGACTGCTTCTCATTGATCTCGGCGGCGGAAGAAAAATGAAGACTGATGTGATTGATCACGCTGTCGGATTTTCATTCCATAAAAAAATCGGCGATCAGGTGAAAAAGGGAGAATCCATTCTCACGATTCATCATCATCCTCATCAGAAAAAAATGGCGCAGGAAATTGCCCGGAGATTTACGAAGGAAGTTATTACTTTCTCCACTCTGCGGGTAAAAAAATCAAAACTCATTCTGGAAATACTTACTTAAGGATCAACCATGGTCATGCAGAAAATTGTCGAGGCTTCTCAGTACATCCTGTCGAAAATTTCGACCAAGCCTCAGATCGGTATCGTTCTCGGTTCGGGACTCGGTATCTATGTCGATCAGATCCAGAATAAAATCATCATTCCTTATCAGGATATTCCTCACTTCAAGAGAACATCTGTTGAAGGTCACGAAGGCCGTCTCATTATCGGTGAAGTTCATGGTGTGACTGTTGCCGCTCTTCAGGGACGCTTTCATGCTTATGAAGGTCACCCCATGGATGAAATCGTTCTTCCGGTCAGAACTCTTGCGGCCCTTGGTTGCGAGATTCTTTTTCTCACGAACGCTTCCGGCGGAATCAATGCGAACTATCATCCTGGAGATCTCGTAGCGATCAGCGATCACATTAATATGTCCGGGAGAAATCCACTGGTCGGTCCGAACATCGCTGAACTCGGTCCCCGCTTTCCGGACATGACGACTTCTTACGATCCGGAACTCATCAGTCTCATGAAAGAAGTGGCCTCTCATCACCACGTTGATCTTAAAACCGGAGTTTACTGCTCGGTCTTAGGGCCAACTTATGAAACACCTGCCGAGATCCGGATGATCCGCATTCTGGGTGGCGATCTCGTGGGAATGAGTACTGTTCCGGAAGTCATTGCCGCTAATCACCTCGGTATCCGCGTTGCGGGTGTCGCTTGCATTACCAATTACGCTGCCGGAATTAAGCCGGAAAAACTCTCCCACGCTGACGTAAAAAAGGTGGCAGAAAAGGCCATGGTTGGATTTGCCACCATTTTAACTGAAACTATTGGTGAACTACGCAAATCGGGAAAGGTCTGATGTCACTCAGAGAATCTGCAAAAAAAGCATCCGAATCGTCTCACTCGCCTTATTCCAAAGCGCGTGTGGGCTCAGCTGTCCAGACAACGGATGGCAAAATTTATCCGGGCTGCAATATCGAGAACGCCTCTTTCGGCGGCACTGTTTGTGCTGAACGAGTGGCAATCTGGAAAGCTGTCTCTGAAGGCCATAAATCCTTTTCAAAAATTTATGTCTACACGAAAGACGGCTGGCCTCCCTGTGGCATGTGCCTCCAGGTGATGACGGAATTTGCGACACCTGATCTCGAAATCACAATTGGTAACGAGACAGGTAAAGAAACGACCAAGAAACTGAAAGATTTTCTTCCGCTCGCCTTTACGCCTGCGGATATGAAATAGATCTCACTTACTGAGGGAAGGAACGAATGTTCCTTTTGTGTACATGGAAAAACAATTCAACAATCCTGACGAACTCCTGCGTTCCCTTTCTTTTTGTGTCATCGACTTAGAAACCACCGGCGGAAATCCTGAGACTGAAAAGATCATCGAGATCGGCATGGTCCGGGTGGAAAACCGAAAGGTCACAGAAGAAAGAAGTTTTCTCATTAATCCCGAAAAAGACATTCCTGATTTTGTTCAGAAACTCACCGGTATTAAGAAGGCCGACGTTGAACACTCTCCGAAGATTGAAGAAGTGATCGATGAGATTACACAATTCATCGGAAGCTCAATCCTGGTCGCCCACAATACATCTTTTGATATTCCCTTCCTGAATGGCGTGCTGAAAAAGTTAAAGCGACCTTCGATGGAAAATAAAGTTATCTGTACGAACGTTATGACGAAATACATGATCCCGGACATTATGAGTTCAAACCTCAATTACATGTCCCAGATTTTCGGCATCCCCCATTCTCAGGCACACAGAGCGATTGAAGATGCCCGTGCTACCGGAAGACTTCTTCTGAAATATCTCGATATCTTTGAATCAAAAAATATCCGTAAAGTGAATCAGCTCTATTATCCGAGAAATAAATTTGAACTTGATCGGGTGATTTTCGATCAACCTGATGGACTTGAAAAAGTTTTTGAAAGTCTCTCGACCATTCATATTCCCGCCGTTCTTACCATCAAAGGTGATAACGGAGTCATTCTCACCATTCTTCCGTTGAAAAATCCTTCAGAAGAAGTGGAGGCCCTGAAAGAATATATTACGGGTTTCCGCTGGAGCCAGATTCACGTGAGACTGTGTGGTCCTTTCATTGAAGGACTCTTTTTCATGAACTCTAACTTCGTGAAAATTCCCGAGATTTACCGGAAAAAGACAATTGAATATCTGAGATCGCGCCACGAGCTTCCGCCTGCTCCACACTTTACGGATGAGCAGGATTTTATCGTGACTCCGCATTTGATTTCCGGTCAGTATATCGTTTATTCGTTTCTTAATTTCTCGCCCTACTCACAGCTCATTTTCAAGTTTCCTGCGCACAAGAAAAAACTTCACCAGTTTCTTTCGGCTCAGGTCACACGTTTTGAAAACCAGCAGAAAGGTAAAAAGAAACTTTTCCTTCAGAACGACATCAAGGATATTTTCCTCTCTCTCTTTAAGGATGCCATTTCCAAGGAGCCGGAAGTTTACCTGCGTCTGGTGAATGCTGATATTAAGGATGAGAAGAAAGCGTATCTTGAACGGATTGAAGATCTTTCAGATCGCGAAGGGGAAAGATACAAATTTCCCTCTAATCATCTCTGATCAGTTCTTACCCGGACTATAGATAAAGCGGAGTGAGTAATCGGAAATCTGAAGAACAAAGTTTTCTATCGTCAGAAGATTCTGGATAAGTTTTGAAAGAGACAGGCCCGAGATATTCAGTTCATGCAACTGAATCTGAATCTCCTGAGAACTCTCTACGATTTCCCCTTTGATCACTTTCTCAATCTGATTCTTACTCGCCACCAGAAGCTGGTGAGAATAAAGAGTCATGAGTTCACCCATGATGAGATAGAACGTCATCGTAAAGAGCGAAAGATTCACTTTGTGACGGAAGTCAGTGTGCTTTGAGTACTCAAGTGAAAATCTGATTCCGCTTTCAACAGTCCGGAAGCGTAGAAGGTTCTGTGCCTGCTGGTAAGAAATCGTGACCGGACTCTGGACATCCATGAGCCCCTGCTCTCTCGGTGTTGCCCGGGAGAAACCAAGAAATGTTTCAATAAGCTGTTTGCATCTTTGTGAGCCGCTCTTCATCTCTTTCAGCGTCTGCATGGCCTCTTCATCTAATTCACTATCCAGCATAAGAAGAGATAATGCGGCCTGAATGCCGGCAATCGGATTATTGAGTTCGTGCGCGATACTGGAACTGATAATACCCAGCTCCTGACCAGTCGGAGTTAAACTTCCCTCACCTTTTAAGAAAAAGCTTTCCGTGAAAAATACGAAGAGAACTTTTTTCTCATCGAGATGAAAAATATCCTTCCGGAAAATATTGTAAGGGATATCGCCAATGATCACTTTCTGGCGGGCCTCAAGCTTCAGACAATCAGTCGGAGGATAATTGAGCTTGGCGAACAAAGTATTGTGCTGGTGAATCTCGCCCTTTGCCGATAATAGTCCAACCGGAAAAGGAATTCCGTCGAGAACACCGTCCCAGAGATTTTCATCCGCGAAGGCATCTGTCGTTTCATGACGGGAGAGAAAAAAACTCACGAGCGTCTGGAAGAAGAATAGTTTCTTGACAAGTCTTTCTGCATCCTCATCGTCCCAATTCAGTTCTATTCCTAAAAAGAGATTCCGGTATTTGGGTAGAGCGAGGAAATTCCGGGACGGTGTGAGCTTCCAGAGGTCGCCACCGGTATAAAACTGGAATTTGGATTTTTCGATATTATTCTTAATGAAGAGCTTTAAAATCTTTCCGACTTTCTGAAGATCATCGGCCTGGATCATTTCTTTTTCAAGATCAACCAGCGCCTGGGCATAGTCCAGAAGAGACTCTGATGAGAGTTCCTTGTTCTGAGTCAGGGCCTTTGCTTTCTGCTCAAACTTTCTCATGTTCTTAGAGCCGGCGGCGAAAAACTCTTCTTCCTTTGTGGCAAGGAGGGCCAGAAGATAGGGCTCGATGATTCTCTCGAGCTGTCGGACATCAAAACTGTCTTCAAGGATAGCATCGCAGGAAGAGAGTTCAAGATTCTGGCCGAAACTGAAAAGCCCTTGATTACGGTCCAAAAGACAGATCGTAAGTTGATTGGCCTTTTTTACCTGATGAAGACTACCTTCCGAGACAAAATCCACGATCACTTTCTGAGAGTGCGGAGGATCCCACTGGATGATTTCCGTTATGAGGGCTTCTCTCCATGTGACTAAAGTGTCTTCTACAAGACGGCGGGCGTCCTGAGGTAGAGTCGGATCAATCCTGAATGTGAAGTAGCCTGAATAATCACTTATCATTCTTAAAAGTTTTTTCCGTTTCTTTAACCAGAGACATTCCATCAACGTATTGACCCTGGATTTTTACACCCCAATGAAGGTGGGGACCAGAAGTTCTTCCGGTATTTCCGGATAATCCGATAATGTCGCCTTTTTCCACGATCGACCCTTCTTCCACGAGAGTTTTCGAAAGGTGGCCGTAGTTTGTATAAACTTCCAGACCGTGATCAATGAGAACAGTCCAACCGGTGTAGAACAAATCACGCGCGAGAACGACTTTCCCGCGATTGGCGGCCGGTACTTTTTCACCGATAGCGGCCCGGTAATCAATTCCGAGATGCTGACCTTTTTTGTGATTGTTATAAACGCGCTTTTTTCCATAGATACTGGTTTTATAGCTCGTCATCGGTTCCTGAAATGGTGACTTGAAAAAGAAGTCGCTGTTGGAAGAGGCATAAATTTTATTCAGCACCAATTGCTCTTCATCCGCACGTTTCTGATCTTTCGGGTTGAGCTTGATTTTCTTCATGTCGACTTTCAGAACTTCGGCTTCATAGTCCTTTGGAATCACTCTATAGCTATAGGATTCAAGAACCTTGTCACCTTTTTTCAATTCACAGTTATAGGGAGTGAGATCCGAAAAATAAGTTTCAATGAGAATGGCGCGGGCATTTTTTCCACTGACCGTATAACGGACCGGTAATCCCCGGCAGAAAAGTTTGGCCTCCGGATCTTTCTGCTGAAATTCCAGGACGCGGACTTCACCCGGAAAAATATCTCCCTGCGGAATACCCGGAGTACTGGCGCAGGCACCTAGGGGAAGAAGAGTCATGAGAACAAAAAACAATTTCATGAATTAACCTTTTTTAGTCTTTAACTTTCTTCACCCGTGCCATCCCATCCTGGAACCGGATGCCGAGCACTGATTCCTGCGGGAGTTTTTTGAAGTCGGACAAAGTCGTAAGGACTTTTCCTTCTGTTTCTACATAACTGTATCCGCGCGTAAGAACTTTTGAAGGATCGAGAGCACCCATCACCTGATCGAGGCGCTTGAGCTCCCCTTTCACATCATTCATCTTGTATTCAATTTTATGTTTCATCCGCATGAGAAGCTCGTCGAGCTCCTGGCTTTTCTCATGATGTCCCATGAGTTCATGAGCGCGATCCCTCAAGCGGATTTCGGAAAGTTCTTTATGAGCGTTTTTAATTTTCTCGTGGATGAGTCCCAGAATTTCCCGCGGGTGTAGTTTCTGGATCCAGAGTTCAATCGCCTGCTTTCTCTTAAATAATTCTGAGCGAAGATGGGACTGGCAAAAAACCAATCGCTTCTCAAGCTCAGTTTGCGGCTGGGAAAGAGTTTCTGCAGCCGCCGTGGGAGTTTCAGCGCGATGATCAGCTACGTAATCACAGAGGGAGAAATCCACCTGGTGACCAACAGCACTGATCGTCGGAATCTGGCAATCATGAATAGCTCGCACCAGATGCTCGTCATTAAATGACCAGAGATCTTCTAAGCTTCCTCCACCACGGGTAAGAACGATGACATCCACACCGGGAATTTCCTGAGCCTTTTTAAGGGCCGCAAGAAGGGAGCGTGGAGAATCCGGTCCCTGAACAACGGCCGGAACGATAATGATATCGTGCCAGAGAGTTCTGCGTTTCATGACGTTGAGAAAATCCTGAAGGGCCGCTCCGTGGGCCGCTGTAATGACCGCCACACGTTTAGGAAAAACAGGAAGAGCTTTCTTCGTCTCGATATCAAAAAGACCTTCAGCTGCAAGTTTCGCCTTCAGGCGCTCGAACTGAAGTTTGAGCTGGCCCTCACCTGCTGGCATAATTCTTTTTGCTAAAATCTGAAATGTTCCACGCTTGGGATAAACACTGATGGGCCCCAGGACAATAATCTTGTCTCCGTTTTTTAAATTACGGATCAGGGGATTTCTCATGGCATCCATCTTAAAGAGAGCGCATGAGATGCAGGCATTTTCGTCGGAGAGAGTGAAATACCAGTGACCGGCACTCGAGGGAGAAAGATTGGTTACTTCTCCCTGGACCATGACCTCGTGAAACTGACCTTCAAGGACATCCTTGATGTGATTAACGAGGTCCGAAACGGTTGGTGCATCAGGTATCAGCATTACTTGGTTTTTAAGAATCCATCATAAATATTAAAGCCCTTGAGGTAACGGATCGCCTGAAGGACCTGATAATCTTTCGTCGCTTCATATGAGCGGAAGATTTCATCTTCTTTCTTCGTCACTTTCGTTTTGGCCTCTTCCATCTCTCTGATCCGGCGGGCGCGTTCTTTGCGTTCACTCACCTGACGTTCAGCTTTCTCAGCATCTGTTTCAATTGTCGCCGTGAGATGGTTCTTTAAATCTTTCTCGCGGATGAAGCGGTCTTCACGAAGATCTTTTTCAAATTCAGTCTGATCGACTTCTTCCACCTGTACATCCGGAGTGATCCCTACGGCCTGGATCTTTCTTCCTTTCGGAGTCATGTACTGGGCAATCGTGAGTTTTACACCTGTTTCTTTATCCAGCTGGGCAACTGTCTGAACGGAACCTTTTCCGAAAGACTGAGATCCCATGATGACAGCGCGTTTGTAATCCTGAAGGGCCCCGCCCACAATTTCAGAAGCTGAAGCAGATGCTCCATTCATGAGAACAATCATCGGAGTCGTGAGATCCTTGAAGCCGGATTTTTTCACGTAACGGATATCTTTATTCTGGGGATCGCGTGATTCCGTTGAAACAACGATTCCTTCCTTGAGGAAAATAGAAGAGACATCAACGGCCTGATCCAGGAGTCCACCCGGGTTCGAGCGAAGATCCAGGATGATACCCTGAAGCCCGCCTTTCTTAGCGGCATCGTTTTTCATTTTCGTCATTGCTTCGATCATGGATTCAGATGAACGCTTCTGGAATTGAGTGAGCCTTACATAGGCATAGTTATCGTAGAGAAGTTCAAACTTCACCGGCTTGATCTTGATGATCTCGCGCTTAAGTGTAAAGTGACGAAGTGTCTCCTCACCTTCACGTGAAATACCGAGATGGATTGTCTCGCCCACTTTTCCGCGCATTTTTTCTGTGGCCTGCTCAAGAGACATCCCGAGAACGGCTTCATGATTAATTTCTACGAGTTTATCTTTAGGCTTAATTCCCGCGCGGAATGCCGGCGTATCATCGATCGGCGTAATGATATAAATGACACCTTCTTTCTGTGTGACTTCAAGACCCAGGCCTCCGAACTCACCCTGCGTATCATTCTGCATCTTCTCGAAAAAATCTTTATTGAGAAAAGCGGAATGCGGATCAAGAGTTTCCATCATCCCTTTCAAAGCACCTTCGATCAGTTTCTCAGTTGAGACCGGACGATAGTACTGAGTCTCTACGAGATAGAGGACTTTATTGAAAAGCTCGAGCTGCTCAAAGCGTGAACGGTTTTCAGTAATTTTAGGTGCGGGTTTTTTGTCTTCTTTTTTCTCATCACGTGCAATAACAGAAAATGAGAGGAAAACGGCCAGCAGAATGTGGGGGAACATGAGGTCTCCTAAGACGAGGGTATCGGCTTAGATTTTACTCACTCCATTCGGCTCTAACCACAAAATAGTGTTTTGTGCGGTGTTTTTCTTACGAACTTCGAAGTAGAGATTTTGTGCTTCTTTCGAGTCATTTACCGTGTAGGCAAGGACATCGCCTGACTTCACAGGATCATTCTTTTTCACTTTGATCGACATCTTCCCGAGAAGAACAGTCCTGAGATCATTTCCGTGATCAATCAGCACAACCTGACCATAGCTTGCGAGGTCTCCCGCAAAAACGATCTTCCCGTCACCCACCGCCTTCACAGGCTGGACTGACTGGTACTTGAACGTCACACCTTTGGGGGATGCTGTCCGGGCCATGAAATCTTCAACCGGTGCGCCGAAAATACGATCTGCACGGGCCTCAACAATCGGCGCCTGACTGAATTCTTTTTTAACAATTTTAATCCGCTCTTCGATTTTGTTCCGCGTGTCTTTAGTTTCAGCAACACGCTTCTGCTTCACGCGGCTCATGTAACTTTCCATCGCAACTTTCTTGCGGGATTCAAGTTCACGGATGACGAGAGCGAGCTCTTCTTCGTTTTTCTTGAGATCAGTGAGCTTAATTTCAAATTCTGCGATCTTATTTTCGAAGGAAACGAGTTCTGTCTCAGAAGCTTTGAGTTTATCCTGCGCCTTCTTGAGAAGATTCAGGTGAACGCGTCTTTGCCACGGCTCAGTCGCCTCATTATCTGCTTCCATGAGGTAGCTTTTGAGAATTTTCTTATTTTCTTCACGACTTTCCGCCACTTCTCTCCGGATATCCGTAAGACGGAGGCGATAAGCGTTGATGTCGCCTTCGAATTGTTTAATCTGAGTGATGCTCGAAAGATAAAGATTATTCTTAGAGCCGATTTCTTTTTCGAGTGTAGAGAGTCTCGCTCCCATCTCCATCACTTCCGAGCGGGCGCGGGAAAGATCAGGTGCCTTGTTAATGGCACTATGAGCGCTGAGAGAGATGAAAAGAAGAAGTCCGATAAACTTCATAGAGTTGGTTTCCATCTCCATTCCTGCATGCTGAATGTCCAGAATACAGAAAACACCATAAAGAGAATGACGAGATCAAAGAATTTCAGAGTGTCGTGATAAATTCCCATCGCTGTGAACATCACCACAATCAGCATGAGTCCCGTAGCAATCGCTTTCGCGGCAACGAGTTTTCTACGCTGGAATTTCTCAATGAGATAAGAGCGTGAACGGAAGACATCATAGGAAAGCCAGAAGCTCACGATCCACAGGATTGCGAGAAGTCCGATGACTCCCCAATCGCCGGCCTTGCCGAGAAAGCGATAGAAAGGATGAGCATTCATCACACTAGTTACTTCAGGATAACGGATCGGAGTTGCCGTCATGTGCGACTGGCCACCGGCCTTCACAACCTGACCGCGGATAAAATCAAGACTCTCACGGGAAAGGCTTGGGTTCATGACAAAACGGAGAGACTGGAAATTCATGAGTGAAGAATCGATCGCATAATCAGGACCGAGATCTCTTACAAGGGAATCGATCTTTTCGCGGCGATCAGCTTCGTCAGCAAAAGTAACAGCAGTGACTCCCGGGATTTTCTTCATCACGTTTCTGATCGCTTCAGCATTCACTGAACCATCCATCACAGCGACGAAATAGGGATTCACCATTCTTTCAGGAGTAATTCTTTCGATGGTACTTGCAATCCACGGTCTGTGCGTGAGTGCAAATGCCAGAAGGCACGAGAAAAGAAGAAAGCTTGTCCCGCGGATGTAAGACTCGCCAAGTGATTTGAAAAATTCTTTTAAATAAAACATGCATGCCCCGAATAAACCAGGCGTCCATTATCAAGGTGCGCGATCTTCCCAGGAAACTGCTTAATGAGTTCCTTGTTATGAGTCGCCCACACGAGAGTAAGACCCTTCTTGTGGTTGTAGTGATTCAAGACCTCAAAGAGGCGGTAGGAATTTTCTTTATCGAGAGAGCTCGTCGGCTCATCAGCGAGAAGTGCAGTCGGCTTGCAGAGAAGTGCTCTGATCATCGCCACTTTCTGACGAAGGCCTCCGTTACAATCATCAATCTTGCGATCGAGATGATCATAAACGTTCAGGAGTTTTGCGAGGTCCTGCATCTCACGATAGAAATCATTTTTTGAGTCATACATCGAAGAGTCGTATGCCATGAAGAGATTCTCTTCACAGGATTTTTTCTGAATCAGGCGGAGATCCTGAAAAACAGTTGAGACGAAGTGCTTGGAAGACTTCATGTGCGGAAGAACGGCTTTTCCAGTCGTTGGTTCCATATGGCCACCAAGGACACTTAAAAGTGTAGTCTTTCCGGCACCAGATGGTCCCGTTACGAACAGAATTTCACCCGGATAAATTGTGAGTTGGACGTTTTTAAGCGCAGTGAGTGCGCCGAATTCCACCGATAAATTATCGAGGTGAAATAAATAATTCTGAGGATTTGTACTCGCTCTGGTTCCCGTTTTGGGAAGTGTACGACCGGTTAACATCCGTGAAACCTGCCTTTCAAGCCTATGGTTCCCTCTTGGAACCTGATTTAACATAATGCAAACATTGTACCGAGAGGGCCAAGTAAAAGTAAAGCGGTCGGATAATCCGACCAATCCACTAAACTATCACGCCTTCCTTCTGAAGAAGCTCGTAGGCCGAGTCGGAACAATAAACATTCGGAACGAAGTTAAATTTGGTCTGGAGATCACTGATAATCGAGTTCTCAACATCCGAGAGAAGCTTCACGTCGCCGTTATCCATGAGAATCTTCGCCGGATCTCTTTCCAGCAGGAGATTTTCATTCGTTTTCGACTTAACGAGCTTCTTTCTCGATTTCACGAACACAATATTCTTCTTCGGCAGATCCACCACAATCCAGTCCAGTGGAGTTCCCTTCTCTTTCAGAATTTTCTGAATCTCTTTCACTTTGCCTTCGGCCTGTCTCACGATTTTCTCGTAAACACTGTCCTCATCCTGCGAAAGGATTCTCTGCTTGAATTCTTCACAACGGATTGTGCGCGGAGCTTTCGCAAACAACAAGCAGTGAGCGATATCTTTTATGCGCGGATTTTTATCGAACGAACCACTGGTGTAGTGATGATGAACTTGTTGCATGAAATACTGATCATTGAACGTGTAGAACTTGTGCGGATCATGCTGAATCATGTCCATCAGCTGAGAGTAAGAATAAATTTTTCCCTTCTCGAGCATGTAGAAACAAAGCTCTTCGGCAATCGCATCGAAACGGGCCCCACGTGCTGATCTCACCACTTGTGAGTACCAGGCGAATCTCGCCATCAGAAAATCTTCCACAGCATGAAGAGCGTTGTGATTGATCGCGACGATTTCGTGTCCATTCACATTCGCCACCCGGAAGTGATGAAGGAGATAATCACGATCGTAAGTACCGTATTTAATCCCGGAATAGTGAGCGTCACGGAGGAGATAATCCATCCGGTCGCAATCCACTTCAGAGTGAAGAATCTGGTTGGCGAGAACTGACGGATCAATTCCTTTCACGAGATTTGAAATTTTCTGCGGATCGAGGCGATATTTTTTCAGGATGAAAGTAATCCCGCCTTCGTAATCAGTGTTTTTGATGATGTATGAGCCAAGGTGCTCGTGATCATCGGGGTGCCCTTTCCCGTTTTTTTCGTTCGTCGTCTCACCATAGCGGATGTAGGCCATCTCAGTTGTGTGAGAGAACATGAACGTTCCGAGATCATGCAGAAGGGCCCCAAGACGGATCGATTGATGGAAAGCTTTTTCCACCGACTGAACTTTATCGTCGAAGAGATCTTCCTCAGGAACAGAACGCTTCAGCCTTTGAAGAATTTTGTGAGCATTGAACATCACGCCGATGGAGTGTCCATAACGGGAATGTTCAGCACCTGGAAAAGTATAAAAGGTAAAACCCAGCTGCTTAATCCAGCGAAGACGCTGATAAAAAGGAGTGTGGATAATTTCCCATTCTAAATTTGTGAGGAGGATAAATCCGTAGAGGGGATCGAAAACGATTCGTTGTTTCGGGGATGCTACTTCCATGTCTTTCTTTTGAAAAAAAAGAGAGGTTCAACCATGAACCTCTCATTGAATTTTTACTGAAGTGTTTTTGCCTGGCGCTTACCTTTGCGGGCCTTAGCGACTTTCGAGAGAGCGTATTCCATGAGCATGAAAGCTTCACGGCGCAGACCATTTTCATGGATGTAGCGGTAGAAGTTTTCGATATCACCATTTGAACGGAAGTTCTTGATGGTCATAACTTCTGGTGCAACGGCCGCTTTATCATCTGTTGCTGCTGCTGGTGTGGTCATCTTAGTCATATAGGGCTCCTGGTCTGTTCATTTTACGTTTTTGGGGACTCTTCT
The DNA here is from genome assembly GCA_040387275.1 of Bdellovibrionota bacterium. GTDB lineage: Bacteria > Bdellovibrionota > Bacteriovoracia > Bacteriovoracales > Bacteriovoracaceae > Peredibacter. The sequence continues at coordinate 670,598 of JAZKDZ010000002.1, forward strand.
TCAAACAATTTTGGCCACCACGTGGTTACTGCTCGCGTGCTTCGATAAGACCGTAGCTGTGAAGCTTGTTATAGAGAGTTTTCACAGTGATTCCAAGCGCTTTAGCCGCTCTCGTCTTATTCCCACCAAGATGATCAAGAGTGTCAATGATATGCTTCTTCTCAAGATCAAAGAGTGTGTACTCGATATAAGACATCTTCACTGGGGCAACTTCTACTTTCACTTCCTGAGCGAACTCCGGGAGGTGAGCAGCTTCAATGTACTGACCATCAGTCAGGATATACGTGCGCTCCATGATGTTTTTCAATTCGTGAGCGTTACCTGGCCAGAAGTATGAGCTGAGTTTTTCGATCGCACCTGAAGTGAGAACTTTAGACTCAGACTTACCGAAGTTCAGGAAAAACTCTGCCATAACTTTGATATCTTCCTGGCGCTCTTTAAGAGAAGGAATCTTGAGAGCAACAGTATTCAGGCGGTAGTAAAGATCTTCTTTGAATGAACCTGATTCAACCAGGGTCTTGAGAAGAACTTTTGATATACCGATCATGCGAACGTTAAGAGCAATTTTTTCGTCTGTATCAACAGTCACCATTTCGCCGGAAACCAGAGCACGAAGAAGTTTCGTCTGGATGTGGTGAGAAGTTGAGCCGATATCATCGAGGATCAGAGTTCCGCCGTTCGCCTGAACCATCAGACCTTTTGAGCTGAAGATTTCGCGATCAAGTTGAACTTCAGACATGGCTGAACAAGTTGCGACAACACATCCGCCTTTGCGACCTGACCATGTGTGGATTTTCTTAGAGAGAATTTTCTTTCCTACACCATGAGCGCCTTCGAGAAGAACCGGGAAGTCCTGAGAAGCGATTTTCTTCGCCATCTGAACAACTTCAAGGAAGTTCTTCGAGAGACCAATCATCTGTGAGTTATCGTCGAAGTGACCCTTAGAAACCTGGATGTTCGTACGGTTAGAGAGTTCTTTTTCTTTTGCTTCGATACGAGACTGAAGTTCCTTATTGAGGTGCTTCGCCATGAGGTAAAGGTGCATGTTACGGATCGGAGAATGAAGCTCGTTGAGGATTTCATTCAAAGAAGCGATATCAGCATCACAGAAGTTTCTGTCTTTCTTAGTAGATTGAATGTTGATCGTACCGATCACTGAACCTTCCACCATAATAGGGAGGCAAAGTTCTGCTTCAATTGAATCTTCGCGAAGACCAGTTGAAGCGATAGGGTCACGTTTCACAGAGTTAGAGTAGTAAGCGCGCTTCATACGAGCGACATATCCTGAAAGCCCCTGGCCCTTCTGGAGAGACTTAGGAGTGCTTAAACCTTTGCCATTTTCAGAGATAAGAAGAGTAGAACCATCGTTAAGTACTTCGAATCCGAGAACTTTATGCTCCCCTGAGATCTCCTGGATGAATCCAGAAAGCTTCGAGAAAAACACAACTTCATCTAAGTTAGAGAGAAGTGTTGTCGAAAGAGTGGCCAGTTCGTTGTGGATAGAAGCAGTTTTCATAAGGTCCCCTTTACACATGTTCAGTTAAACTGATTAAAAATTACACAGTGCGTTACTAGGGAGATATTACAATTTGCCTGAAAATTTTACAAGACTATTTTGGTGCGGTGTTTAAAGTTTCTTCGAATTTTTTAGTTATTTCAATATGTTAGTCCACTGCGGAGAGAAGCAGCGGCCGAAGTTATTGGTTAACTGGCCTACGATCTCACCCTCTCTGTTCATAATGTAGACATCCTGGGACGCTTTCTCCCGTGAAATCATACGCTTAGAGGTGAAAACGATGAACTCACCGTCTGGTGAGAAGACAGGCTCTTCGTTTGAGCCGAAATTCTTCGTGAGGCGCGAGAGATTGTTCCCGGTGCTGTCGATGCGATAAAGATCAAATCCGGCATCTACCCATGAAGAGAAAACGATCTCTTTTCCATCGGGAGAAAATCTTGGAGTGGCGTTGAACTGTCCGACGAAAGAAATTCTCTTCACATCTTTTTCAGGTGCAGAAGGATCCATCGTGTAGATGTGAGCGCGACCCGGGCGATTGGAGAGGAAGGTCATGAGATTTCCATCACGAGTAACAGATGGATCGACATCATCACCATAATGAGTGGTGAGCTTTTTGGTTGATCCTGAAGAGAGATCCATTTCATAGATATCAGCATTTCCCCCGGCAGAGAGAGTCAGATAAATAGAATTCCCACGGGCCGCAAAGATCGCTCCCGAGTTGATTCCTGGTTTTGCTGAAACAGTAGAAACAGTTCTTGAACGAAGGTCGTACATCTTCAGATCGTTATTCTTGATTGTGCGCACGCGGTTTCTCGAAGTCTCTTTGTGAGAAGCGATAAGTGAGAACATGATGCGTGTATTGTCGGGAGAAACTGAGGGAGAAATCACCACCGAGTTGAAGCTCGTGAGTTTTTCCACTCTTCTTCCGTCAAAATCCATGACGTAAACTTCTTTCATGTTATCTGTTTTTCTGATTGTCGTGCGGTCAGAAACAAACACGATTTTCGCTGAGAAAATCGATGGTTTCCCTGTCATAGAACGATAGATATTGTCGGCGATGTTGTGAGCATTACTTCTGATCGAATCGGCGCTGACTTTAAAGCTCGCTGAGAAAATCTCGCGACCTGTGAGAACTGAATAGGCTTTGTATCTGGCTTCAAGACTTGGACCTTTACTTACGATTTCCGAAGCGATGAAGTAAGTGAGGTTCTGCCCTTTCCACTTTGCGAGATCAGGAGCGGAATAACTATTCTTCCCCTTGTCGAAATAATCAATTGTCTCGAACTTATGCTTATAGAAAGCGAAATCATTTTTCAGGATTTCTGTGAGTTCAAGTGCCAGCGTCTTACTCTCCCCTGACAATGATTTGATCTCAGGATCATCAATCACGAGTTTATCTTTATCCTGCTCGGCCTTCCCGACGGCAATGACTGCGTCCTGGGCAAAAGCGCTGAAGGAGATAAGAAGAAGAAGGATTGAAATCATTTTCATAGAGGGAATCCCAGGATAATGCCGGAAGAAGTGAGTCTCTTACCAACCGGCTCTGATGGTTTAGGAAAGTTCGTACTACGGATAGCTCGCTCTGCTCGCTGATCAAACTCAGGGTCTCCGGAGGATTCCATGATTTCTGTCTTTATAAGTGAGCCATTCGTATTGAGATAAATGCGGATACGACAACGGAGATTTTTTTCAAGTAAATGCGAAGGAAGTTTCCAGTATGGACGAATCGCACCCGGAAGAGTCTGAACGTATCCGCCGAATTCAGAATTTGCTTCATCTGAATAATCACCCGTCAGTGCCGACCCTTGTGAGAGTCTGTTCCCTTCAAGGGCAAGCGCTTTTAGATTTTCATTCCCGGCACCATCAGCTTTGCCTTTCTTCGTATCTTTCTTCACATCTTTTTTCGCGTAATCAGAAAGAGAGTTGAGGAAGCTCGCTTTTTTCTGCTCCTTCACTTTTCCTTGTTCCTGAATCACGAGATCTTTTTCTTTGATTACGTCTTCTGTTTCAGGCTTGGCTTCCACTTTATCAGGAGATTTAACCGCTTCCGGCTCTTTCGGAAGTTCGACGGCGTTTTTCTCCATCTCTTTTAATTCCTGGATGGTGAACTTAGGCATTCCGACCACATCCACTCTGACTGAAGAACGGATGACTTCAATGTCATTGGTTTTCCAGATCGTGCCGATGACTTTTCCTGCCATAGCCGCCATCCCAAGAAGGCACAAGTGTGCCACACATGAGATGAGGAACTTCTTCGTGAATGAGGAGTTGCTTTCGACGTCCGTCACTACTGCCCTTTCTCCACTTCAGTTACGAGAGCGATATTACTCACTCCTGCTTTTTTCAGCGAAGCGATGAGCTTCGCCACTTTTTCATACTTCAGGTTGTAGTCAGCACGGACATAAAGAACATCCGTCTTGCTCGACTTCAACTGACCGATGATGGTGTTGATCAGATTCCCTTTCTGGACGGCATTTTTTCCGAGGAAAAACTGTTCACTGTCCGTGATAGAAAGAATCACGAGCTCGGGACGAAGTCCGACATTATTCACTTTCTGGGTCTTAGGAAGTTTCAGGTCAATGCCGGAAAAGAGCATCGGTGCTGTCACCATAAAGATCACGAGAAGAACCAGCATGACGTCCACGAGTGGAGTCACGTTGATGTCGGCCATCGGGCCTTTCTTTCCGGATCCCATTTGCATACCCATGGATCTAGTCCTTTTTAATAAGGATCGAACGCTCTACCAGGTTCAAAAACTCCTGAGAGAAGGATTCCATCTGAGAGTTAATTCTGGTGATCTGATTATTGAAATAGTTATAAAACCACACAGCAGGAATCGCAGCAGCGAGACCGACAGCAGTTGCTACAAGTGCTTCCGCAATCCCGGGAGCAACAGCTTCAATACTTCCCCCGCCCTGTGAAAGACCGGAGAAGGCATCGATGATTCCCCATACTGTTCCGAAAAGACCGATGAATGGAGTGATGGCACCGATACTGGCGAGAGTCGCCACACGGAATTCCATTTTTTCGTTAGCAGTGTTGTAGCCGGATTTGAGAGCGCGCTCGAGAGGCTGGAAACCATGCTGAGAAAAGTGCTGAGCAATGTTGCCTTTTCCTGCGGCCGAAAGTTTCTCACTCACTTTATTGAGCTCTTCATATCCCTTACGGTACATGAGGCTCATTGTGCTTTCGTGATTCTCAGTCGCTTCGCGATTAATATCAGCAATAGATGTATTGGATTTAAAGAACTGCTGGAATTTTTGATTGGCATCAGAAACCAGTTTCAGCTGTTGATATTTTTGCCAGATGATCGTCCATGATAAAGCGGACGCCACAAGAAGGAGTAAGAGGACGAGTTTAACAACGATGCCAGATTCCCAGAGAATCTGCCAAATGTTCAATCCACCATGCATGAATGTCACCTTAGTGTAAGTAGCTTCCGGCCGTAATCCATCAGCCGCAGTCTGTATTTATAATACGAAAAAGATATCACCCAAATAGCGGCGAGAAAAGGAGCTCCAAGCTTCGTTTCCACTCTTGCCGGAGAAAAATCATTTCCCCAGACCGGATCAAGTCCGAATACGGCACCCATAGGGGCAACAAACAGAATAAGAAAGCAAACTACGTTGCTCCAGCTATTAAAATGTTTTCCCGAAAGAAAAAGAAGAGAAGAAAAAGAAAGGATCACGAACGGAAGAAGTCCATAGTAATCCGGAACACTCATCCGATAAGCAGCTGCAAAAATGGCCGTGAAGGAAAGTCCCAGTATCAAACGATTGGGAGATTCTTTTTGATTAAGAACATCATCGAGATAGGCAATGACGACAAACTCAACCCCAAAGAACAAAAAAATCCCGATCACTGACACAAAATGATAATACCAGTAGCCGATATTCTGAGGGACCATCACCACTTTAGCGATCGATAGATATCCGAGAGTCATGAACACCGGTACCACGACAGCTTCAGGACTGGGCCAGCTCACGAGTTCCTTTACCTGCTCACGAATGGATTTCAGTTGATAAAGTCTCATCGAGAACCATTTATTGATCAGGAATAATGAAATCAGTTTCGACGTGATGAGAATTTCCCAGCTGTTGTTATGAAGCCAGGACTCAACAATCGAAATTTCATGATTCAGAAGAAAATGGAAGAAGGCCCCGATAGAAGAAAGGATAACGACCAGAACTACATAGAGTAACTGGTAAGAAGCATAATAGCGGATGTTCTTGAAAAGGTTTCCCTGAGTCACAGCACTTTCTCAGGGGGAGACAGCCACTTTACCTGCATCTCAGGAGATGGATAAAGTCTGATGTAATCTTTGTACTGGTTATTTGTTTTCACCATGCGATCAATTTTCCCGAGAAGGCGGAAATAAGAATTCCAGAGTTCAGGATTTGATTTCAGGAAACTATCCATTTTTTTCGTCGTTTCAAACTGCTGCTGGAAAGTAAAACCTGTTTCATTGATCTGCTTATCATATTTCGTCATGAGTTCCTGAACCATCGATTGGTCAGGCTTCCCGCCATGAAAATTGGTTCCAGCTAGTGTGCGAAGTTTTTCCGTCTCAACTGCTTTCTTGAAGTATCCCTGTTCGATGCGGAAAAAATCCTCGAGAAGAAGAAGGGAGATTTCCAGTTTACTGAGATCGAGAGAACGGATGAAAGGAACAGAAAGAAGGAGAATCACTTCCCCATCACTCCCCGGAAGACCTGCTCTTACGAGAGAGGGATTATTGAGGAGAAGAATCTTGAATTTTTTCTGATAAAAACCCATGCCTTCAAGAACCGAGGCAAATGATTTTTCGAGGCCATAATCCGGCTTCTGGAAATCCCACTGCAGAAGCTGGGCATTTTTCACGAGCCAGTATTCCGAAACAAATCCCCACAGCTCATCCTGGGTGGGATAGGTATAACGGGATTTCTCCACGACGAATTGCTCTTTCTTCATCGCTTCGACTTTCTTTTCTTTCAGTTTCACAGATTGCGAAAGGCCGTCCTTCTGGAGGACCTTCTTTACGCTTTTGAAATCCACTAACTCGAGTTCTTTTTCTTCCTGAAGTTTCGGGGCGGCCATAGCAGCCATGCCCAGAACCAGGCTAATGGACGCGAGTGTGACCTTGAACATAGTGATCATAGAGTCGTCCCCAGTAATAAAGTTCAGCGAGATCCAGGTTTAAGGAATCGTAGAACTTCGGATAGCGCGCCTGAAAACAATCCGGCCGCTTTTCAGAGAGATAATCTTTCAGGATAAATCCGCGGTGATCCGCCACTTCAACATACGCCCAAAGCGGGTCCGTTTGAACACGTGACGTTTCGATAACTTTCACAGGATGCGCGCATTGAATAGTTGTGAGACTCGCTGATTCTTTCACAGCAGACTGGTGAACGTGACCAAGAAGCGGCTTCATATAAAAGACGCCGATCAGTTTTTCATCCGTTGCTGACGTCTCAGCAAAGAGCATGGATGAGAAGAGTAAGAGAAAAATCATATTCATCTTAAACCTTCCATCTGAACTGGATCGTTTCCCAGTTGTGACACTGAGGACAGCGCCAGAAAATTTCGTCAGAATTATATCCGCACTGAGAACAAAAATGTCTCGTGAGAGATGAGTGAAGATTATTGAGAAGACTCTTGGTCTGTGCCAGGGCCTCATTTACTTTATCTACTTCAATCAGGATCTTGATGTATTCCACGCGAAGGACATCACTGTGACCGTGATTTTTCATCCAGTGATCAAGAAGATCAAAGGCATCGTTCGTTCTCTTCTGGTCTTTCAGGAGACGGATTTTCGAAAGCACAACTGATGGCGAACTCATGAGATCAACATCCATGAGAGTCAGGAAGTACGCTTTCAGTTCTTCCAGGCGTGCTTTGTATTCATCATGCTTCGGAAGCTTGGAGCTGAAATTTTCCATCGAGCCGAAAATGAAAGTGGCATACATCGGATGCTCTTTCAGAAGTTCCATCAGAAGACTCTTTGCATTTTCCATTTGTCCGAGGACGAGGAAAAGTCTGAGTCTCAGGATCTTGGCAGATACAGAAGGAGCAAAACGGAAAGCATCTTCCAGTTCTTCAGCACATTGTTTGAACTGGCCCGCTTCGAAGAGAGCGCGCGCTTTCTGAACGAGGATATGGGAAATTGTTTCAGACTGATTTTCCTGTCCGACTTTAGAAAGCATGATGCGATAATTGTAGGCCTGGTCCCAGTCTTCGATATCTTCGTAAATCCGGCAGAGAGATTGAATTACATCCTGCTGGTCACGGTTGATTTTCAGAACATCTTTGTAAGTCTCGATCGCCTTATCAACAAATCCACCCTTATCAAAATCCAGAGCGAGTTCTTTCAGGGCCTGAAGGCGCGTGCTTTCTGAAATACTTTCGCGGGCAATCAGCGAGCGGTGAATCGAGATGGCTTTTTCAATTTCTCCGTTTGAACGGAATAGACCACCGAGGGCGAAATATGTATCGATCGTTTCGCGATTGAGATCAACGGCGTTCAGGAATTCCTTGATCGCGAGATCCTTATTCCCTTCGATGAGATACTGAGTGGCATTCAGGAAGATGCGCGACTGTGCTTCAAAAATTGAATTACGATATTTTTTGGAGAGCTTTACGCCTTTATCTCTTTCGATCACGTAGTGATAGATCAGGACCACTGTGATCCCTACTGCCACCAACGTAAGGGCATTATTCTTGCCCCAATCTAAGAGAAAGGCGTAATCCATTACTTACCTAGTTGAAACAAATACGAAGGCTGAGTTTTTGTTTCCAGTTTTCCGCGGATCGAAGAAAGAGTGTCCTCTGTATCCTGCATGAGTTCAGATAAAGAGAAACGCTTGCGCTGTGGTTTGATGTAACGAAGACCAAACTTGCCTTTGAGCTTCAGGTCTTTGTGAATCATTCTTCCTGCCTGCCAGAGGCCAGCGATTTCATCTACGAGTCCCATTTCCTTGGCTTCAGTGCCGTGGAAAATCTGACCCTGGGCAAGTTCATTGATATCAACTTTGAGACGTTTTCCGCGAACAGCAACAATGTCGTCTTTAAATTGTTTGTGAGTACCGGCGAGAAGTTTCGTAAGGAAGTCACGCTCTTCATCTGTCATCGGGCGACCGGGATTTCCGATATCTTTGTAGCGACCAGCTTTGATCGTTTCCTGCTTATACTTGGCGAACTTGAAGAGTTCGGAAAGATCCGACATCTGCATGATCACGCCGATGGAACCGGTGAGTGTTCCGGCATTGGCATAAATTTTTCTGGTAGCGGCACCGATGTAGTAACCACCTGAAGCGGCCACGGAACCGAAGCTGGAATAGATCGGCTTGATCTTATCGATGCGTCTGACTTCTTCGTAAATTTCCTGAGTCGGTGCTACGGCGCCGCCCGGAGAATCGATACGAAGGAGGATCGCTTTGATTTCCTTGTCCTCTTCTGCATTCAGAAGCATCTCCACCACTTTTTTAGATTCCACGATCTCATTTTCGATCGGGATCACAGCGATGGCGGCATTCTTAGATGAATCGAGAAGACTCTCGCCCATCGTGCTCGACTCGCGAAGCTGGGAAACGGTGTAAAAGGCAAAAACAATGAAGATGAAGAACAGGACAGTGACGAGAATAAAAATCCCGACAATGCCTTTAGAACGTTCGCGGCTCAAGGGAAACTCCTTCCAATGGATTTCAGAGCTTAAGTATAGCGAATGTTAGGGAAAAAAGGCAAAGAAAGGGTTAGAGCAAACCCTTCCGTCCGCAGCTGTCGAGGCGTTTTTGAATATCCGCTTCCGCTTTTGTTGTCACACCGATCGTCGATGTTTTGAGAATTCTCTCGTATTCCTGCGTGTAGAGGTCAGAGATTGAAGTGTTTTCGATGACAAGCATCGTCTCATCATTGGCATTATTGGCAGAGTCCGACCAATTATGTGAACCAACCAGAGTGTATTTCCCGTCGATCACAGCATATTTATGGTGAAGTTTATCGCCACCCGGAAGATTCGCCATCCCGCCTTCGCGAATGGGGTTTTTCCAGGGCTTATTCCCTTCTTCTGCCTTGCAATTTACACCGAGCATTTCGAGACCCAGCATATCGAGAAGTTCTGAGTAATCACGGTAAGCAAAACGCGCTTCAATCACAGTACCGACATCGACACCGGCATTGTGTTTAACTTCCAGAGCATCAACCAGTTTCTGTTCAGAGAACACAAAAAGAGCGGCCTTGAATGAGCGCGTCGCCTTCTTCATATACTGAATAATGAGACCGTTTGTTGTCTGTTCAAAAGGAACTGTTTTAGAAGCAGGTGAAAACTGAACGGTGACTTTTGTTCCGCCAACCGTGAAGACTTTCGGCGCTCTTAATCTCTTATTTAAACCGAAGGCACCTTGTTTTCCATTCCCCCACATCATGAGGAATTCCTCAGTGAAGTGAGCTGCCATTTCAGCTGAATCCGCCACGATCATTGAGTTAGGATTACCCATTGATGTTGGTGTGTTGTAATCACCATGAATACAGCTCAGAGTGAAATTCGCAGTACTGATGATTGTGCTTTTTCCGTCGATAATAACAAACTTATGGTGCATGAGAGCTGAGCCCATTGAAGGTCCAAAGCTGTCATCGATAACGGGAACTTTATTCTTACCGAGAATATAGATGGCATCGCGGGACTCGAGCTCTGACGCTTCAAGTTTTCCATTTTTATTGATGTCGATAAAGGCGCGAAGATCACGGTTATCAGTTCCTTCCCCGTCATCGCCACCACTCTGATGAAGAACATCAAAGTTATAGTCTCTTTCGACGATCACGCGAACATCGAGGCCGGCCTTTTTCTTTTCAGCGAGGAGGAGCGCAACTGAAGGAAGACGGAGTTCCTGAACGGCCACAAATACGGATTTTTTCGCAGTGCTAATTTTTTTGAGAATGACAGCTTCGAGATCGTCTCCGCGGCGAGTAATTCCGCGATAAGGGTCCTTATATTGAGATCTTGCGTTGTGATTGAAATAGGCCTCAAGCGCAAAAGCGTTTTGAACAATCAAGAACGTGATGAGAGTCGAACATAGATATTTCACAAATGACCTACTTATTAATCTCACTAATACTTGAGTTAAACTCTCCTAATAATTACTACCCGTCATCCAAAATCCTCTTACTTTGCAAAAACTAAACACTTTTTGTAGCGCGTCAAGACCATGAAATAACGCGACCTTCATTTTAAATTTGGCTGACCGATGAGAAAGCATAGGTCCATGGAGGACTTGTACGAGGGAATGTTTATGATGAAAAATCTCATCCTTTTAGTGGCACTGTGCTGGGTAAGCTTGTCTTACGCCAAAACTCCTGTCGTTCAGGAAGACATGAAGGACGTTGAATCGTTTAAGGTGGAAAAACCTCAGACTGATGTAAAACGTGAAGTGGCCGGTGGAAAACAGAAAGTAGCACCGAAAGTTGAAGCTACGGAGTCTGACTCGGAAGAGACTGATTCTGAAGTACGCTATTGGCAATACTCGGAATAACAACAGGACCTGCGTCCTTATTCCAGAGATTCACTTTCTCAAACTCACTCTTTAATTGTCCGCACGCTGCGAGGATATCAGTTCCTTTCGTCGTGCGGATTGTGCACGTAAATCCCTTCTTAATCATCTGATCTAAAAACCACATGATCTTCTGCTCTGCCGGACGCTTGTACTTCGAGCCAGGATATTCATTGAACGGAATGAGATTGATTTTCGATTCTCTGGGATTCAGAAGTTTCGCGAGAGCATCAACATCTTCCTGCGTATCATTCATGTCAGCAGCAAGGAGATATTCGTAGGTGATCCGTCTATGGGCCTTGAGAGGAATCTGTTTAATCGCCTTGAAGAGTCTGTCGAGATCGTAAACTTTATTGATAGGCATGAGTTCCGTGCGGACATCGTTTCTCGCTGAGTGAAGAGAGATAGCAATGTTCACCGTCGGGAAATCTGTCGCAAGTTTTTCAATCGCAGGAACAAGTCCTGAAGTGGAAAGTGTGATCCGTCTCTGTCCGAGAGCGAGTCCATTTTCCTGCATGAAAATCTGAGTCGCCTTCTTCATATTTTCGTAGTTATGAAGGGGTTCGCCCTGACCCATGTAAACAATGTTCGTGAGTTTTTCTTCAGCGCTTACGTTTTTATTCAACCAGTCCTGAACAGCGATGTACTGACCAACAACTTCACCTGGTTTCAAGTGACGCTTGAGACCCTGAGTCGCTGTATGACAGAACGTACAACCAACAGCACATCCCACCTGAGAAGAGACACAAAGTGTGAGGCGTTCACGTGCGGGAATCGCGACAGTTTCCACTGTCTGACCATCTACCATTTTTACTAGAAATTTTCTGGTGCCGTCTTTCGAGAGACCGTTCCACACGATCTTCAACAGAGACATGTCGTAATTTTCTGCGAGGTATTCGCGAGCACCCTTGGAGACGTTTGACCATTCAGCAGGATCGAAAACCCACTTGCGGTAAACCCAGTCGAAGATCTGAGTCGCACCAAACGGTGAAAAGCCATTCTCTTTGAGAACGACTTTCAGGTCATCGTGGGTGAGATCAAATAGTGACGGTTTCATGTCCCTGTTTTTAAGGGTCCGGGGTCCTTCTGGCAAGGGCAAAGGACCCTACTGGATAAGAATGACATGGCCCCGGAATCAGATATCGGTGACAACGTCCTTACGACAGGTAATTTTCACAGTTTTCCCTGACTTTTCTTCTATTTGCGAAATGGTCAGAGACTCCATATTGGCGTCGCATTTCCGGGTAGATTCGTTCAATACGCAGACTGAGGCCACGGAGGCATCGTCCATCAGGAGGTGCTTTTTGGTGATCGAGTGAATGGTCATTGTACGATTCACTTTCAGGCGTCGGAGGCTTGCGCTCCACTCTGAAGCAGCAAAGATCAGCCCTTTCGAAAGAGTTCTGGTTTTTTCTTTCGCAAAGATCACCGGAGCGAGAACTTTTAGCTCACACGAGTGAGTCGCCAGAATCTTTTTCAGCGGACGCCCGGTTTGAGCAAACGAAGAAAAAGAAACGAGAGCAATCAGAATCAAAGCAAATTTCATACATCCTCCGGTAATGAGTACATCATACCGAATTGCGGATTTGGACAGACGTGGACAGAGTATTTTTCAGGGTACTGTATAGAAAGCATACGGCCCGGAGGGCCGTAATTAACTGAAAAGCTTGCCGAATAAACCTTTTTTCTTGGATGGAGTTGCGGTCTCAACCGTCTCCCCGAACTTCACAAAGATCTCTTTCAATTCTCTTCTGTCCCGAGCGCCGTCGAGACCGATGTTGTAATCCTGAACGGAAAGAAGACGCACACTATCGCTTCCCATGTCTTCGGCCACACGGTTCGCAAAAGATTTCAAATCATCGAGCGAAAGAAAAGTGAGATCGGAAAAATCAGCATGCGGATCGGATTTTGCGAGTTCACTTAATTTTGTGTCCGGAATAAATCCTTCGTCACCGAAGAAATGGACAACTTTATAGCGCGCCGGTGTCCACGATTCATTCTGGTTTTGCGAAGACTGGAAAAAATAAATCAGGTGAAGTGACATCAGTTCTCCTCGAAGTGACCGAAGTCGAGGGCCACAGTTCCATTGGGAAGAAGCTCAATCTGCACACCATCCGGTGTCGATTTGGTCTGTGCTCTTTCCGGATCAACCATCTTCATGAACGCGAAATGCTTATGCGTTCTGATCGTCACTGATTTTTTGTAGCTCGTGGGATTATAGAGATTGATTCTTCTCACATCGAGATAATTGAGATCAGAATTACCAGTGGCACGAATGTTCCAGAGTCCAAAAACTTCACGATCCATAATCACTTCAGGCAATGTCATGCGAATGAAACGGAAAATGTTTTTCCAGAATTCCTTCGTGTCTTTTCCGGCAAGGCTATCACCTTCGAAAGTGATGAACTTCCCGTCACCAAGCTCAGTCAGGTTGATTGCCGTGAGATAATTTACATTCTGAAGCTTCAGATTATTTTCGATGAAGAACACCTGGAGTCTTTTTTCGAGTTCAGGAGTAAGTCCACTCTTATCAAGGACAACTCTCTGGCCCATCATGAAGAGTTTCAGCATTTGTCCGAAAGCCGTTCTGTCGAGAGTGCTTCCGTGGAAAAATTTTATTTTATGAGAACTGTTCTCAATGGCTTCAGTCGTGAAAGGAATTTCCTTATGCACTCCATAGAGCCAGCGCAGATTTGATTCGAGAAACGGAAACAAACCATTCTTTTCCCAGGCATCGTCGCGGCTGGAAACAACATCCACCACACTATACGGACGCCAGTCCTCGCCTATCTCACCCTGATGCATTCGGTAATGATATTTTTCTTCTGCTGCTGTCTGGCCGAAATGATTGATGAGAGCTTTCGGAAGAAGGTCTTTCTTTTCATCATGAGTGAGTAACGAACTGGAGACCCAGATATTTTTTGTGAAGAGTTCAAAAATGTCCTGGAAGAAATCAAGTTGAGTGCGGCCACTTGTGAGACCCCGCTCAAGGGTATCGCGGGGGCCGGAACCAAGAACACAGATCTCCTGCGAGCCCACCCAGAATGGACCGAGTGCCGCTTCGGCCGTGACTTTGAAAAGTTCATTCACTTCGCGGGCAAAGTCCTGCTTGAGAACTGCTTCTTTTGAAGGCTCGGAAATCTCAATTCCTTCAGGATGACTTTTTCTCAGATAGCGGGAAAAACCCTGCTCGAATGCAACTGATGAGTCGGTGAGAAACGAGACGAGATCGTTTCCTTCTTTATAAAAAAACTGAGCACCCCAAACGGGAGCTTTGATTTTTCTTTTCGCAATGTAAGTTCCGAAGGCCGCAAGAAATCCTGCCCAGGCCTGGAAAACTTTCGGCTCATACCACGAGAACATTTTATGAAGGCGGCCCTCGTGATCAAGACACGCGAGATGTGTGCCCGACGGAGAAAGGCTCAGCGTTCTGGCCGTCGTCACGGGAATTCCTCCGTTCGGAAGAAAGGGAGACGGAGTCAGAGGAATGAGCCAGGTGAATTTGCGGTTGTGCTGCGTCAATAAGGAAGCGAGCCGGAAAAGATCGCGTTCCGGGAGAATTTCTCCGAAATCCCATTGATCATTATTTTCAGCGTGAAAGCCCCAGTTGAGGGGAAGGAAAACGACTTCATCGCGGGGAAGCTCGAGAATCTGCGATTCCCATAGGGCGGCGGATGTTTTCCAATAGAAAAACCACTGCTCCCCTGGGTGAACCAAACTCTTAGCACTCATCAAATCCTTCTGGCGAATAGCATCGTATGTTTAGTTTATCCCAATAAATGCTGGGAAGTGTACCAAAATTATCCATCCTCAAAGACCGATTTATCCGCTAGACTTTGGTTCGTAAAAAAGGAATTTAGCTATGTGGTTTTTCACCTCTGAAGAAAAAGAAATCCAGAAAGTCTGTCGTGATTTTGCCCAGAAGGAACTCGCTCCTTTTGCGGAAAAGCATGACAACGAAGAAACCTTCAACATGAAGGCCATGAAACATGTGGGAGAACTGGGCCTTCTGGGCATTACCGCTGATCCTGATTACGGCGGGTCCGGCATGGGGGCAACTGCCGCCACGATCGTGATGGAAGAATTCGGAAAGGCCGACGCAGGCTTCACCCTCTCTTATCTCGCCCACACTATTCTTTGCGTGAATAACCTGAACAACAATGGCTCACCCGAGCAGAAACAAAAGTATCTTCCGAAACTCATTTCCGGTGAACACATCGGATGCATGGGGATGTCGGAACCAGAATACGGTTCTGATGCTGTCGGCATGCAGACAAAAGCTGTGAGAGAAGGTGATTTTTATTCCGTCACCGGAAATAAAATGTGGATCACCAACGCTCAATGCGCGGACATTATTTATCTCTACACAAGAACAGGGACCGGAAAGAAAGATCTCACGACCTTCATCGCTGAGAAAGGAATGCCGGGATATTCTGTCTCTAAAGAAATTCACAAAATGGGAATGAGATCATCGCCTACGGGTGAACTCTCTTTCCAGAAAACAAAAATCCCTCTCGCCAATCGTGTGGGTCAGGAAGGCGACTCAACTGTTCACATGATGAAGAATCTCGAAATCGAACGCATTACGATTTCAGGAATTTCACTCGGGATTGCGCAAGCGTGCCTCGATCAATGTATCAAGTACGCTGGTGAGAGAAAGCAGTTCGGAAAAAACCTCGCGAACTTCCAGCTCATCCAGAAGATGATTGCGGAAATGTACGCTGAGACAGAAGCGATGAGACGCATGCTCTACACTGTCTGTTACGAATACGATCACGGCAACAGATCCAACACACTTGCTTCGGCCATCAAGCTGCAACTTCCGAAGATGGCGACCAAAATCGCTCTCGATGCCATTCAGCTTCACGGCGGATACGGCTACTCGAGAGAGTTTCCGGTTGAGCGCATGATGAGAGATAACAAGCTCAATGAAATTGGTGCAGGAACAAACGAAGTGATGATCATGATCATCGCGAAGAATCTTTTACGAGAGGCCTTAAGACATGAATGAATTTCAAAAGGAACTTGTTACGGCATTAGGGAAATTTTGCCGCGAGAACATCGAACCCCATATGGAGCACGATGATCACGAAGGAAAGTTCCGGATGGAAATCTTCAAGGGTCTCGGTGAATATGGTGTGACCGGTGTCACCCAACCAGTTGAGTTCGGCGGCGCTGGTTTAAGTTTTCTCGATTATTGTTTCGTCCTCGAAGAAATCGCTAAATTCTCAGTTCCCTATGCTGTCACGGTTTCCGTGTCGAGCATGGTTCAGACGATCATCAAAGAATTCGGAAATAAAAAGCAGCAGGAAACTTATCTCCCCGCTCTCACGAGTGGAGAAGAAATCGGTGCCTTTGCTCTTTCTGAATCACACGCTGGTTCCGATGCAGCTTCACTTAAAACCACAGCGAGAAAAACCGAAGGCGGTTATCTCTTAAACGGTACGAAGATGTGGATCACATCCGGTGGTATCGCTAAAACTTATATCGTGATGGCGAGAACCGGTGGCGAAGGTTCCAAAGGTGTCAGTGCTTTCATCGTCCGTGATGGCGTGAAAGGTTTTACTTTCGGCAAGGCCGAGAAAAAAATGGGATGGAAAACATCTCCGACCCGCGAATTAGTTTTTGAAAATTGTTTTGTGCCGGATGAAAATCTTCTCCTTGCAGAAGGAAAAGGTTTTAACGTTGCGATGGGTGGTCTTGACCGCGGCCGCGTGGCGATTGCATCAATTGGTGTGGGATGCGCTCAACGCGCTCTCGATGAATCAATTAAATACTCACTCACGCGTCAGCAGTTCAAACAACCCATTTTCGATTTTCAGGGACTCCAGTTCATGTTATCCGATATGGCGACAGAGACAGAGGCTTCGCGCCTTCTCGTTCACGCTGCTGCCCTTTCGATTGATAACAATGCCCCGAACTCGAAACTCTGTTCCATGGCAAAACTCAAGGCCACTGACACTGCCATGTCAGTGACGACAGATGCTGTCCAGGTTCTCGGTGGAGTTGGTTATACGTCAGAATATCCGGTTGAGCGTTTCATGAGAGATGCGAAAGTCCTTCAGATCGTCGAGGGCACCAATCAGATTCAACGTGTGGTCATCGCCCGCCACCTTAGAAAAGAGAATGAACATCATGCTTAACTGGAACGTTCGCTCCACTCACAAGACTAATTCTTCTTCCGACGACTACAACAAAATCGTAAAACTCTATCAGGACACTATCAATTCACCCGAGATTGGATTTTTCCGTCTCCCGGAAAATCGCGAACTCCTGAAACAATCGAAAGATGCTTTCGAAGCGATGAAGCACAAAAAATATTTCATTCACATCGGCATCGGCGGAAGTGCCCTTGGTCCTGACATGCTGTTAAAAGCACTCGGTGATCAGAGTGGTGTGGAATTTATCTTTTTGAATAATATTGATCCAGATGACATGAAGAGAAACCTCGATAAAGTGAACATGAAAGAAGCACTTGTCTATGTTGTCTCAAAGTCCGGCACCACTGCTGAAACAGTTGCGGCGATGGCAATCGTCATTAACGAACTCGATAAATGTGGAATCAAAAAAGAGCAATTCAAAGATTATTTTGTTTTCTGCACGGATCCTGAAAAAGGTGACCTGAGAAAACTCGCCAAAGAATGGAATGTCCGCACACTCGATATTCCTTCCAACATTGGTGGTCGTTTTTCTGTTCTCACACCAGTGGGACTATTACCTGCGATGTTTGCCGGAATCGATGCCCATGATCTTCTGACTGGTGCGCAGGATATACAGAAGCATCTCTATGATCCGAAAATGGCAGAAAGTTTTTATCAACTCGGTCTCTGGATTAAAGATCTTCACGATAAGGGTGTGAATCAAACGGTGATGATGCCTTACTCTTCGCTCCTCAAAGAATATTCGGCCTGGTTCACGCAGCTTTGGGCGGAATCCCTCGGAAAAGACGGAAAAGGACTCACCCCCATTCCCGCATACGGGGCAACTGACCAGCATTCTCAGATGCAGCTCTTCATGGAAGGGCCCACCGATAAGATTATTTTCCTGGTTGAAGTGGAGAATTTTAGTTCCGACTACTCAATGAAAAATACTGTGGATGCGGGCGGATTCAAGCTTTTAGCTCCATTTAAGCTTTCTCAATTAATGAAGGCCGAACTCGAGGGAACCCTCACAGCTCTCCAGGAAAACAAGCGCCACGTGGTTCATATGAAAATTCCAAGCCTTAAAGAGCAATACTTAGGACAATTAATCCTATTTTCGGAATGTCTGACAGTTTTGCTTGGCAAGCTTCTGGGTGTTGATCCCTTCAATCAGCCAGGGGTTGAGGCCGGTAAAAAATATGCCAATGCATGGTTAAAATCCCACGGCTAATGTCGATAAGACATTGCGCGCGTCTTGCCCTCGACGTCATAGGGGCCTAGAATAAGTGCATAATATTTTTACTGTTCCGGAGTTTCCATGAGCGACGATAATAGCACCGTAGTCATTACAGACATACGGAAAGCACTGGCCGCGGCCGATGAAGAAGCGAGACAAAAGCCCGCTTGTCTTCTGGTTGTCGGTGGCGAGCTCAATGGATCGATTTTCAATCTTCCTGTTGGCGAAACTGTTGTCGGAAGAAATCCTGATTGCAGCATCCCTCTCGATTTTCACGGTATCTCACGTCGTCACTTCACTATCAGTGTTGATGATTCGGATGCTACTCTTACCGATCTCGCTTCTGCGAACGGTACCTATCTCAACAACAACAAAGTAACTGCGCCGCTTATTCTCAAGCGCGGTGACATGATCAAGATTGGATCAGTCGCGATGAAGTTTCTTCCTAAGGGAGATCCTGAACGCCTGACTTACGACAAACTTCTTGAAGAGGCCCACACTGACGGTCTCACGAAATGTTATAACAAAACTTATTTCAACAACGCTCTTGAGCTCGAAGTGAAGAAAAGCAAAGTGACTGGAAAGCCACTCACTCTCATCATTTTCGATCTTGATCATTTCAAGAAACTCAACGACGGTTACGGCCATGATGCCGGTGACTATGTACTCAAAGAAAAATCCCATATCATCCGTGATCATGGAATCCGTCAGGGTGACGTTTTCGCCAGATACGGTGGTGAGGAATTCTGTATTCTTCTTCCCAACACAAACCTCAAGCAGGGCTTCGAGATCGCGGAACGTCTCCGCAGCATGATCCAGAAGCACGAGTTCATGTACGACGGAAAACGCCTCCCCGTGACGGCGTCTGTCGGAATCGCTGACTACCGCCAGGGAGTCAACACCGGAACCGATCTCTTTAAACGTGCAGACAAAGCAGTCTACATGTCCAAGGAAGGCGGCCGGAATCAGGTGAACTTCTTTAAAGGATAGTCAGCACTGACTTCCCCTGTTCCCGTTCCCCATTCATTGAAGTTTGGAATTTTCTGTAGGAAGATGAATTTGAGGCGCTGAGGCGTACCAAACGGTACGTCGCAAGCGGCGATAATGAAATCTGACGACCAGAAAAACCAAAATCCAATGAATCAGACTCCTCCAAAAATTGATTTACTGCCTGAACATTTGATCGATCAGATTAAAGCTGGTGAAGTGATTGAGCGTCCAGGATCTCTGATTAAAGAGATCATGGAAAATGCTGTGGATGCCGGTTCCACCCGTCTTGAACTCCATGTGAAAAATAACGGTCTCGATCTCATCTCGCTGAAAGACAACGGTCATGGCATGCGGATGAATGACCTGCCGCTGGCCTTTCATCGTCACGCGACTTCTAAGATTTCCCGTTTTGAGGATATTTATCGCCTTCACTCCTTCGGTTTCCGGGGAGAGGCGTTGGCGAGTATTTCAGCGATAGCGAAAGTTCAGTGCCTGAGTTTTACGGAAGCTGATCCGGAAGGTTCTGAGCTGAGAATTGAAGGCGGAGAAACAATTCTCCATTCAAAGCGCAGAAAAGAAGGTCAGAAAGGAACAGAACTCGTTATTCAGGATCTGTTCTTTAATACGCCGGCACGCCTGAAGTTTATCCAGTCCCAGCAGGCGGAAAAAAAATACATCCGCAGTATCGTTTATTCATTTGTTCTCTCGCATCCTGAAATTGAGTTTCACCTGAAGTTTGATGACGAAGAGAAAGATATTTATCCGGTTGTAGCGACAGTCGAAGAGAGACTTTTGACAATCATTCCCAAGGGGAAAGAGCGCCTCGCGGTTCAGGAAAGATTTTACGAGAATTATTCCGTCAAAGTCGTTCTTCTTCCGGATATGTTCAAGGCCCCTGTCAGCATCAGAAATATTTTTATTAATGAACGCTACGTTCTCGATAAGCAGCTTCACCGGGTACTCAGTCAGGCACTTCTCTCAGCATTCGGGAATGATGACTTTTATTATCTCGCGTTTTTCACCCTTCCTGCTGATTCTATCGACGTAAACGTTCATCCGAATAAGACTGTGATTAAGTTCATGGAAAATTCGAAGCTCATCAGTCTTCTCACATCGACCGTGAAAGAGCTCGCTAAGCCTCTTCAAAGTTCGCGACCTGTTCCCTCTTCATCCGGAATGCCGGCCCCCGTTCTTCCTCTGGGAGAAGTTCAGGAAAATTACCAGCTCCTGCAGGAGCGCCATGACTACAACATGGATGGATTATTTTCTCCGCACGGACTTGAGACCAATAAAGCGGATCAGTTCTGGGCAGGGGAATTTCTCCTGAAGCGGGAAGATGAGAAGTGGATTGCGATCAATACCAGAAAATTAATTTCGACCTATATCAAGATCAGGCTGGAGATTGAATCTCTCCCTATTCCTCTCATGGTCAGTGAACCCTATCCGATCAAGGGCATTCAGGAAAAAATCGTTCTGAGCTTAAATCAGAAAGGTTTTGAATTTGAAAAGCTTGGTCCAGAGACTCTCGTCATGCGCGCAATTCCCGAATGGATGAATGGCTTTCCTTTACGGGACATCGTTTCGCAACTTCTCCATGGTCAGGATTTCCAGGAACTCACCGTGAGACCTAATGACTGGTCGACTTCCGTCTGGGAAGAGATGCTTCTCTATATCGGCACAGTTGAACTCATGAAACAAAATGTCATCTGCAGTCTCGAGGAAGTGCTCCGGGGCAAGTTGAGATGAAAGTCATCATCATCTCAGGCCCCACTGCTACCGGAAAAACCAATATGGCGATTGAACTCGCCCGGAATTTCGGCGGCGAGATTGTGAACTTCGACTCTCTCCTCCTCTATAAAGAAATAACAATAGGTACGGCCAAGCCCACTGAAGAAGAAAGAAGGAAAATTCCCCATCACATGGTGGATGTCACATCTATCTCTCATCCGATGAATGCCTCCGACTATGAAAAAGCCGCATTTCCTGTTGTTGAGAAACTTCTGAAAGATAAAAAAAATGTTTACCTCACGGGAGGAAGTGGCTTTTATCTACAGGCGTTGATGAAAGGGATGTACGACTCTCCCACGACTCCCCCGGAGATTCAGAAAAGATCAGAAGATTTATATGAGTCTGAGGGGATCACTCCCTTTCGGGATATTTTACGCCAGCATGATCCGGCGAGTTTTGAGCGCTATCATGAAAACGATCATTACCGCATCCGCCGTGCCGTTGAACATTGGTGGGCCAATCACTCACGCCTGTCTGAACAGCGGAGTAAAAAAGAAATCAGCAACACCACTCTTCCTGGAAATAATGTCCGCGGCTGGGACATTCTCAATCTTTATCTCGATATTCCCAAAGAAGAGCATCTTCATATTATTGAACAGCGAACTGACCGCATGCTTGAATCAGGTCTCATTGAAGAAGTGAAAGCTCTTCTTGCACAGGGATTCACAGGACTCGAGAAACCTCTTCAAAGCATTGGATATAAAGAGGCGTTGGATTTTATTTTCGGAGTGTATAAAACAAAAGCTGAATGTCGTGAACGGATTGTGATCTCAACCCGTCAGCTCGCAAAATCTCAGCGGACCTGGTTTAATCGTGATGATACAAAACTGATTTTCCATCCTCTCCTTGATGAGCAGAAAATTATCGCAACTGTCGGGGATTTTCTGAGAACTACTCGAGCATCGTAATGTAATGAATCTGAGGCTTCTGGCATCTTCCGCGGATGAATTCCACCGCGACTTCACCATGATAAAACTTTTTATTCTCGATGAATCCAATCTCATAGAGGTGAAGCTCCACAGGATTTTCTTTAGCGTCTAATTTCAATGAGAATTCGGAGAGAGCTTTTTTTCTGCCCTTCATCGCATGCTGAAGAGCATTCCGTGAACACGGGCCTTTCGTTTCTATGGCGAGAGCGGGAAATGAAATGAGAAGAAGAAGAAGGTATCGCATGGACTCCCTTTGTCTGCGGAGTGGATATCTTCATTGAATTCTGTCTGTCCCGGGACCGGGTAAAAAAGAAAGGGGAACCAGGAGGTTCCCCTTATAAATCAGCTTATGGTTCTGGAGTGACTGTGAAATTCGATGTATTCGGGATTCTTGGCATGGTCTGCTTCGGAAACTCCCCTGTCAGAGCGTCCAGGAAGGACACGATATCCTGTACCTGAGTATCAGTGAGATCAGCATCGAGCTGGGTCTTGGCCATGACTCTGACTGCTTCATCCAGCGTCTTCACAGCACCGTTGTGAAAATACGGAGCCGTAATAGCAACGTTTCTCCAGGTTGGTACACGCCACTGGTTTTTGTCTTCAGGATTCTTGGTCACTTCAAAGCGGCCAAGATCTTTCGTGAGGTCATACATTTTATCAAACTTCGATCCGGGCACCTGCGGGAATGGTTTGTAGTTACCTACACCCATTTTTTCTTCACCAGAGAAGTTCACACCTGTGTGGCATGATGTACATCCGATTTCATCCACGAGTTTCATTCCGCGAACTTGTTGCGGAGTCATCGCTTTTTTATTTCCTTTCATATATTTGTCGAAAGGAGCATTCGGCGTAATGAGAGTTCTTTCGTATACAGCAATTGCTCTGGCCATATTATCGATGTTCACCGGACTCTTATCTTTCGGGAAGGCAGTCTTGAATGCAGCAATGTAACCTGGAATTTTATTCAGGCGCTCAATCACGAAATCATGTGAGCCCATTCCCATTTCCACACCATTAATGAGTGGACCTTTTGCCTGATCCTCGAGAGAAGCGGCACGACCATCCCAGAATTGGACTGTCTGAAAAGCAGAGTTCCACACCGTCGGACTTCCACGTCCACCGCGCTGACCATGAATTCCTACTCCCACCGGACGACCATCTCCTCCGTGAAACATGACATTGTGGCAGCTGTTACAAGATACAGTTCCATCCATTGATAGACGCGGATCAAAGAACAACATTTTACCAAGTTCACGCTTAGCAGGAGTCGACGGATTATCTGCTGGTTCAGGTGCCTTATCAGGCAAGGCCTTAAATTCGGCCCGCGCAGTGAATGACATCACTGTGGCGAAAATGAGGAGAGAATTTCTTAAGTGCATACGACATCCTTTTAAGTTAAAATCGAACTAAGAATATTTTAAAGGGAAACGTACTTCCCGCAAGTAGCACAGGCCTATGCAACCCCACGACAAACTAAAAGTAATTGTGATTTCTGATGGTACCGGAGAAACAGCGTCGGCCATTACCCGTGCGGCAATGACTCAATTTCAGGAAAAAGAAATTTTCTTCACTCGCTATAAGAACATCCGCACGAAAGAACAGATCGATGCGATCTTTCAGGAAGCGGCCATTCACCACGACATCGTGGTTTATACAATTGTTTCCGTCGAACTGCGCGCTTACATAGCTGACCTCTCTAAGCGCGACCACGTCCGGTCTGTCGATGTCATGGGCCCTCTTCTGACGGCCTTTTCAAATTTCTTTGAATCAGAACCTAATTATCAGCCGGGACTTCTTCACGCTGTGAATGACCAGTACTTCAAACGCGTAGCCGCGATTGAATTCACTCTTAATCATGATGACGGAAGAAACCTGAGTTCCCTCGAAGAAGCGGATGTCATCCTCGTAGGTATTTCGCGGACGTCAAAAACTCCACTCTCCATGTATCTCTCTCTCGAAGGAGTGAAAGTGGTGAACGTCCCAATTGTGATGGGAACTATCCTTCCGGAAAAACTTTTCCAGGTAGATCAGAGAAAGATTTTCGGACTCACCATTGATCCGGATGCCCTCTTTCATATTCGTAAGAATCGTCTCTCACGACTCGGTCTTTCTAAAGATGAAGGCGACTACGCTGACGTGGCAAAAGTTGTTGAAGAAATTGAATGGGCCAATCGCCTTTTCTCAGAGAATAAACGCTGGCCTGTATTCAACGTCACCAACAAAGCACTTGAAGAAACAGCTGCCGAAATCATGAAACTTCTCAACATGCGCAAAGTGAACCGCTTCAAGCAATCTAAGCGCTTCGATACTCCTGACGAGAATG
This sequence comes from Bdellovibrionota bacterium, assembly GCA_040387275.1. GTDB lineage: Bacteria > Bdellovibrionota > Bacteriovoracia > Bacteriovoracales > Bacteriovoracaceae > Peredibacter. The sequence goes on from JAZKDZ010000002.1 coordinate 695,042, forward strand.
ATGAAAAATAAGAAGACGTTTGTCTTCTTTCTTCTCGTCGCAGCTTGCTCCGGAATTCCTATGCTCATGATCGGCCTCAAACAAACTCTCGATGTGAGACTTTTCTATTCTCATGCCGAGGCCATGTCCTGGCTCACCTCACTTTCCGAATCACAGCGAGCTGATTATCTTCTTAATGAGTATTTAGATCTTGGCTATCTCCTGGGCTACACCGGCATGTTCTTTCTTCTTGCAGGACCTTTGGGACTCATCCCCGGAATCCTAGATCTCATCGAAACAGTTCCCATCATTCTTCATCTGAATCACATGATGGAACTTCCGACATTTCTCGGAACGATCTCAGGTGTAAAATGGATTTCAGGAGTGATGGTAGGAGTTTTGATTTTGATGAAATTTATAGGTCGTCGCAGAAAGCTGGAATAATCAGTTTGAGCAAAGTCCAAGGCGTCGAGTACGCTTCGACTGAGATGTACGGATAGTACATCGCAGGGAGAATGCGTGCGATGACAACGTAGGAATTTGCCAAAATGTTTATTCCAGGAAATGCTTTTTGTTTTCTTCGATGGTGAATTCAACCTTCTTCTCGGTGCCGAGAATTGGATTCACGATCTTCGCCTGATACGTTCCTTCCGGAATCTGGATATCGCGAAGAGGAAGATTTTTTTCAACTAATTCACCATTGGACTCAAACACGAGAACGGAACCAGCGGTGTAGTTCTGTGATGTCGTGAGGAGACCAAGTCTTGCTCTTTCAAGCCCTGGAACAGTGATGACTTTTGATTCACCGGTTTTGGTGAATGTATGGGTCGTCATGTATGGAAGGTATCCTGGTTTTTTCACCATGATACTGACTTCTTTCCCTACCGGAACTTTGATCGGCTTACCGACGTAGTTCGCTTTGTTACCATCAATATAAAGTTCCATGGTGATATCAAGTCCACCGAGGATCAGTTCGCTGTCTTTTACAGTCGGATCATCAGTCTGCTCATTGGCCGGCTTAATATCAATATCGTCCATATCCGTATTCACGGATGTTGGTCCTCTTGATTTCTCACCATGAATCATCGTTTTCAGGTTGAAGCCTGTGATCGATTCCACCATATCTGCCTGGAAGTATGAAATACCTGCAAGAGATGCTGCGAGAAGGAGAATAAGGAGTGGTTGTCCGCTCTTCGATTCTTCCTGCTGCTTGAGTTTCTCTCTTGTCGTAATCCGGCTGCTTGAACGGTCAGACTTCTTAGTCGACTGAGCTGGCGATGGATTAGAGACAGAGTTCTTCGAAGCAGACCCTGCTTTAGAAGCCGCAGCTTTGGCATTAGGCTGTTGATGAAGAGCTGATTTGTTCAATCTCTTCGTTGTCGTAGCGGCATCAGGTTCTTTCTCAATCTCAAGACGGATGTCCTGGGATTTCGACAGATCAAGGTCGATCTCACGGACTTTCGTACGTGGCTCACCTTCTACGCGTTCTTCTTTAACACCTGATTTCGTTCCGGCAGACTTGAGATCTTTCGTCGCGATCTTACCAGTGCGCGACTCTTCCTTCTTCATATCATCGATATAAGTCTGGATGTCGATCTTACCATATTCAACGAATTTCGAACGGTCATCAGAGATCTCTTTCTTAAAGAGGTCATCAGCGAATGACTTAAGATCGGAAGCGTTGAACTCCGGATATGTTGAATAGAGGAATTTCACGAGAGCGCGGTTCATCTGATCGAGGTTTTCGTAACGATGAGCGCGGTCTTTCGAAAGGGCCTTCATCACGATCGTATCGAGTTCTTTCGGAACTGATGGGTTGATCTGAGAAGGAGGAACAATTTTACACGCCTGAATCTGCTTCAAAACTGCGAGGTCGTTGTTCGCCTGGAAAAGTTTTCTTGAACAGAGAAGTTCCCAAAGTGTAATCCCTACTGCGAATTCATCGTAACGTGAATCGAGCTCGAGACCTTCGAGATATTCCGGAGCGAGGTAAGAGAGCTTACCTTTGATCGTACCGGCCTGAGTTGCCTCAGAGTTGGTGTTTGCTTTCGCAATACCGAAGTCGATAACTTTAACCGCACCATCATACGTGAGCATGATGTTGTGTGGAGAAATATCACGGTGAACGATGTTGTATGGTTTACCAGTGAGTTTATCTGTGAATGTGTGAGCATAGTGAAGACCGAGACACACTTGCGAAATAATGTAGCAAGAGATCTCAACCGGAAACACAACCTTGCGCTCTTTCAGGCGATCAAGATACTGCTTGAGGTTTGCACCGTGGATATATTCCATGGCCGTATAGAGCTGGCCATTGGTCTTACCGTAATCGTAAACCTGCATGATGTTCGGATGGAGCATGCCGAATGTGATGTTCAACTCATCCTGGAACATGCGCACGAAAGCTTCATCATTTGAGAATTGAGGCTGAACCATCTTGATAGCAACGACTTTGTTCGCTTGCTCACCAAGATAACGGGCGCGACAGATCTTCGCCATCCCGCCGTCCACGAGATGATCAAGGATCAAATACTTCCCGAATCGTTGAAATTTCTTATCGCTAGTCATAGTGCCTCAATACCCTATCGGACAGTGGCAGATTTTCTTAACATGAAATCTGAAACTGGCGGTCCAGGTAATGTATCGGCTGAAAAAGGCTAGATTTTAACGGCTAATTCTTTGAAACTAGGAAAGTTTATAGTTAAACCTTCTTTATTTAAACTGGTGGGTGCGCGCTTACAGTAACCCATGATTTTATAGTTAAATATGCGCCAATCCTGAGCATTTGGGTGGGTTCTTAAGAAGGTCGCAAAGGTGTTAACAACGACATCATCATAACCATTGAGCTTCATCTGTTCGCGGAAGTTCACGTGAGAAATTCTGTCCGGACTTGCGCTGTAGTTGACGGCAACGATCAGCGATTCGCATTTGCTGAAAAACTCTTTTTCAGCAGGTGAGAACCATTGTGAAAAAGGTGAATCCACATCGGCCTTATAAACGAGGGCATCGTAATAAAGTGTCATCCCGTGATACCAGCTCATGCGGGTAAAGATGAGTTTATCGTCCCATGCTTCCGCTTTAAAGTTTCCCCCTCTCAGGGTGACTTTACCGGTCGTCGTCTGGTTATAGCTCTTGTAAGACGCGCAAGCGGCGACAAACAAAAGTGCAGCGACGATCAGGGATTTCATGGTTTCTCCTTCAGGGTCTTTTCCACCCACTTCTTCATGGTAGCAAAGATCTCAAAGCGATCAATCTCATTCCAGAGTTCATGGTGGTGCTCCGGATATTGTATGACTGTCACGAGCTTCTTATCAATACCGTGAGCGAAAAGAGTCGTGCTATCTGGCTGAACCAGGCAATCGTCACCCGCGATCATGAACATAGTCGGAACATTCATATAGTAGGAAAGGCCTCTGATCCTGTGAGTGGCATCGAGAATCTCTTTCATCATCCGGATCGTGATAAAGCGGGGAATTAAGAGATCAGTATCAAAGTCATTGGCCCTTCGGGTGTCCCGGGTGAGCTGGGATCCTTTGAAAATCATCGGCAGATGAAGTCTGGGCGCAATTTTATCTAGTTTCAAAAGAAGAGGTTCAGACGATGCACCTAAAAGAAGCTTAGGCTTCACACATGGACTCGAGAACATAATCCCCTCACATTTGTGAGGCCAGCCGAATGAAGAATCCAGAAAACGGCTGAGAGTGATGAGTCCACCAAGACTATGAGCGCAGATCATTTTTCTGCATCCATCAGGCAGTTTCTCATAGGCGAAGTTCGCCACAATCAGCATGTCTTCAACATAGTTTTTGAAGTGAGTGAGATAAGCGCGGGAGCCGCCGCTTTTACCGTGGCCGAGCAGATCGAATACAGTGACTGCAACGTCATTCATATTCCCCATCCAGAATTCCACCAGGTCTCTGTGTCTTCCTGAATGTTCAAGGGCACCATGAACAACTAAAAAATGAGTCTTGGGAGTTCCGCGGACAAAATGCTTCACATACAGAGACGACTCTCCGTCAGATGACGTGAGTGAATAATCCTCTGCCTGATAGTTTGCCTGAACTTTGCTCACTTAGTTTTCTTGGAGATATCTCTCCACAGATTTCTTCGCTTCGTCAGAAAGACCCTGGAAGCGGAAAGAAAATCCTGAGTTACCGTCAAGAATCCGCACTACGACTCCACTTGCTGTGAAGTGATAATCCGTATTCTCCGGGTGAACGTTGATCGAAATTTTATCGCCGGATTGTCCCCGGAAATCGTCAGTGAGAATCTGCATTCCCCCGATGGAAATATCACGACAGATACCTTCAAAAACTTTTTTATTATTCTGAACAAAGAGACGCGCGATAAACGGCTTTCTCACAGCTGAACGGCGATCAGCATCCTGAATGACCGGCGGAGTTTCTTCAAAAACTTCCTGATACTCAGGAAGATCACCAAGAAGTTTCCACTCTTTCATACCAGGAATGAACATAAGAGTTTTTCCGTTCACACGGTTCTCTTTAAAGAGTTGCTTCAATTGAGTCAGACTGAATGGACCGTAATCAGAAGGAGGAAGTCCGCGATCGTTACCGATACGGATAAACATATTTCTTTCTTCAGGATTTACGTTTTTAAGGCTCGCCTCTTTATTGAATTCAAGTTTCGGCCCGAGAGAATCATTTACTTTCGTCGGTTCCGGCGCTTTGAAAGCAGCAGGAGCTGCAGGAGCAGGAGAAGATTGAGGAGCAGCTTGTCCTTCTTCGAGCTCAGGAACTTCTTTGATTTTTTTCCAGTTCTCGAATCCTTTTTTCCAGACGTAGTCTGCAGAATTGAGATCAGAGTTTGCCACCATCTGCTGGATCACTTCCAGAGCTACAGGTCCGTGACGATTTCCTTTCTGAACATAATACCAACTGTCTGCCATAAGCTATTCCTCAAGCTATTGAAATAATTGTTACTCCAATCATAACCTGAAGTTGGAAGATTTTCGTTCTAAGGGCAAGATTTTCCGAGTGTTAGCAGGGTTGTTCCCGACTTCCTTTCTCCCCCACTAGGCTAAAGTTAAGCCGCGGTATCTCCGATGAGTAGATTGAGAAATAATAAGGTGTATATATGAAAACGTATTGGTCAGCTTTTCTCTCTCTCTTCTTTCTGACGATCCTCACGGGTTGCGGGAATGAACAATTCGGGACTGGCGGACAAACTTCCGAATCAAGTGCGAACCCTCTGACGAGTTACTCGCATCAGTCTTGTTCCAACTTCACTTTGATTAAACCCAAAGTCGACGTTATTTATGTCGTCGATAACTCTGCCTCTACTTATTATCTCGCGAACGACATCAAGAACGCTCTCCGTAGTACAGTCGATACACTTTCAAGTGACTTTGATTACCGCGTGATCGGAACTCCGCTGATCGCGACGGCCAATGGTGACAATGACTTTCAGGTTATGACCAACTCAAGTGACCTCGCCGGTCTTCCAGGCTCACCAAAAAGAATTCAGAGCTCAAGCGAGTTCACATTCTTCTCGAATCCGGCCGGCGGTGGATACGAGCGTGGTATTAACCGTACCAACAGCTTTCTCTCTACTCATAAAGCAAGCGGACTCATCCGTTCAAATGCTCATACGATTGTCGTTCTTCTTTCTAACGGTCGCGATGCAGACATCGAAGCTCAAGGACCATACGGAAACGGTGAGACTGTTTATAATGCTTCAGCATTTGCCTCTGCTCTCTCGCAGCTGAGAAGTAAGAAGAACCCGGGTTATCAGCTTCGCTTTGCTTCTGTCACTGCTCACACATCCTGTAAGTCAGGCTGGTTCTCTTCAGCTAAGTCATATGTTCAGATGTCGAAAGAAGTTTATGCGACTTCGACAGCGACAGATCAGGACAGCGATTCAACTCCTGATGCTTACGATCTTTGCGGAAGCGGATTCTCTTCGATCTTCGGATCAGTGAACAGCTCAATCAAACAAGTTCTTATTGCTCACGGCTACCGTTTCTGGCCGATTACATTTGCTGAAAACAATGAAACTGTTGATGTGAATGAAATTCAGGTTGTGAAAATCTCTTCGAACGGTTCAAGAGTTAATCTGGTGAAAAATACAGACTGGACTCACATCGACAACGGTTCAGCGATGCTGGTGAACACACGCGAAACACCAACAGCTGGTGAGCCGATAACAGGTCGTCACTTCGTCCGCTTCAATAACCTACTCATGTATCCGGATTGCGTCCTTGTGACTTCGGTTTCAAGAACAGAATATTTTGACTGGGTTGTTCTCCCGAGAAAACCTCTTCTCCCTGTGACGATCAAAGTAAATGGTGTGGAGATTCCACAATCAGCGCTTAGTACTGCTCAGGTGAATACGTCTCAGACTCTCAACATCAAGGCCGGCTATCCGACAGCTGCCGATGAGAATCCACCAGTTCTCAGAACAGGTTTCATGATTCAGATCACGAATCCTCAGTACTTCTATCGCTCGGGTGATAACGTAGAATCTCTCTACACACCGGCCGGAATTTAAAACTAAAAAAGCTTCTTAAAGGCTCCTTCGGGAGCCTTTTTTTTTGCCCTCTGCACGGTGCTCTCTTCCACCACGAGTTCCATTCTGACCCCGTAGGACCAGGGAGAAGATGTTGGACTTTCTCCCCTTGAAAAGCAGAATGCCTCCCGTACTGTGAAATTAAGACAGACCACGGGGAGGTTCACATGTCACAAAGATCAAATAACTTTCAACTCAAATTCTTTCTCGCATTCGTGATGATGCTGATTGTTGGTTTGAGTGAATCATTCGCCTGTTCTTTCCAGGTCGATGAGAATGCCCAGAAAAATGAAATCATCTCCCATGCCGTGAGCCACGCCGATCTTTCTCTCGCAGCTGTAAGTGGAATCTCTATCACGAACTACGATCAGAATTTTGAAGAAGAAGGTCCTCGCGGAAGTTGTCCGAACTACCAGGTACTGAGCGCACGAGTTTCCTTCACGCATGTGAAAAGCATCGTCGAGTCATGCAGTTACGCCATGACTGTGACTATCAGAAATTATATGGGCGAAACTTTCCCGGAAGAAGGGGCCCTACAGGAAATCACTTTCTCAGAAAGTGTTGCGGCCTGTTCAATCTCCAACATCCGCTTCCCGAGAAAAATCATCCTCAAGAAAAAGAAAATCATCAGATATCCTTTCCCTCGCTAGCATAGGCTCCTTCGGGAGCCTTTTTTTTGGCACTCTCCTCTCCAGCTCATCCTCCCAAGTCACCAGAAACAGCCTTAAGATCCATCAACACTCCTGTCTGGATGTATGATCTCTCTATCAGGGGTGCCTATGAAAATGCTTCTTCTCCTTTCCATCATGATTTCCAGCTCAGCTTCCGCAGCAGAAGTTCTGAGAGATGTCCTTGATCGGCAGAATGAAGAGCGCCATCACGAGCGAAAGAAATGGGATTTAAATAAAAAGGAATGCAAAGCAACTTTCCCGATGTGGTACGACAGCGCCCATGCTGATTACGATAAGCATTTCGAGTGCACAAAGAGTGTGAAAGCAGACCAGAACGCCTATGAAGATAAGCTGCAGCTGGAGCTCTGTGAAAAATTCAATGTGTCCTGTAAGAAGAACTAAAGATCGCCTGATTTTTCCTGATTCATTTTCCTGACCGCATTCATGAAGCGGATCACAGGATAGATCTTCTGAACTTTAGGAAAATCAATTTCGATATAGTTAACACCTTCGAGAATTAAAACTTCACCGAACAGTCCGACATTCTTCCCATCTTCCAGAGCAGAAGGATTGACCGAAATATTTTTGAGCTTAAATTCTTCGAGCACTGGATTGAGGTTGTACATCTTCGTAAACTTCGCCGGTGCATCTTCTGTGCTTCTCACATTCGGAATATCGATAATGTTGCCTGATCCTTTCTCAAGAATCTTAGCGATCATCATTTCGCACTTATCAGAAATTCTCATCTTCTTCTCATCCGCGAGATGTCTTTCTGTATTATAAAAAATGAAGATCTGACGGATCATTTCGACGTTTCTCAGGAGAAGGACTTGAGGAAGCTTGTCTTCGTCATTCTGGATCTCCATGAGACCCATCTGAACAAGAAGATTCATGACCGTCTCGAGTTTCACTTCCATGATCTGATACATGTCATTGGTATATAAAGTGAGTGTGCGCTTATGAACAGAAAGCGCCTGCGATTTAATCTCACCGTGCGATTTGAAAACGAGAAACAACGTTCCCAGGACACGCATGACTTCCATTGGTTTCATGAACTCGTAAGCACCGGCCGACTTTCCGTAATTCACGGCCGCATTGTCTTCGAGTTCTTTCACCCGGAAATTCGTCTTACGAAGTCTCGTCACCAATGTATTGATAATGGTCTTAAACCAGGGATTGAGAGACTGCATGGTCTTTCCGAAGGCCGCAAAAGAAATCTCGATGATTTCTACTCCTGTTACAGCGGATGCCGAACACGAACGCTTTCTTCCGGAGCCATCTTCATCAAAGTAGGCCATCTCCCCGATCACTTCCCCTGTACGGAGAACGGCGAGCTCGATGAAGCCCTTGCCTTTCGGCTTATAGAGTCTGATCTGACCTTTTTGGATGATAAAAAGGGAATCCGCGAATTCACCCTCATTGAAAAGGACCTCTCCAGCTTTGAGAGACCTGATCCCGGATTTAGAAGCCGCGGCAGTTGTCATTATTTGATTCTTTCGATGATGAGAGAAAGGGCCTCTCCTCCACCAATACAAATAGCAGCACAACCATATTTCGCTTTCTTTCTTCTCATGGCGTTTGTGAGAGTGACGAGAATTCTCGCACCCGAAGCTCCGATCGGGTGACCGATAGCAACTGCTCCACCGAAGATGTTCACTTTCTCATGAGGAATTTCACATTCCTTCATGGCAGCCATCGTAACGGCCGCGAAAGCTTCATTGATTTCGAAAAGATCGATTTGATTGATATTGAGATTGGCCTTCTTCAGAGATTTTTTAATCGCATCCACTGGTGCCGTCGTGAACCATGTCGGATCATGAGCGTTTGAAGCGTAAGAAACAATTTTGAACTCCGCTTGAGAAGCGTATTCATCTCCGCCAAGAACGATGGCAGCAGCACCATCATTGATTGTCGAAGCATTGGCCGCTGTGATTGTTCCCGCTTTATCGAACGCTGGTTTCAGCGTTGGCATTTTTTCAAAATTTGCTTTTCCCGGACCTTCATCTTCTGCCACATCAACAGTTCCACCCTTGGCCGGAACTTTGACAGCTACAATCTCATCCTTGAAGACACCATCTTTCTGAGCGGCCTGAGCGCGCTTGAAAGAAGTGATGGCAAACGTGTCTTGCTCTTCGCGGGTCATGTTATATTTTTTAGTGCACTCTTCAGCGCAAACACCCATCGCCACGTTCTGATAAGCATCTGTAAGACCATCGAAGGCCATTGAGTCTTTCATTTCCGTTGAACCGTATTTGAAACCAGTTCTTGAATTCATGAGAAGGTGTGGTGCCAGAGACATGTTCTCCATTCCACCAGCAACAACAAGCTTATTATCGCCAGTCATGATCGAACGAGCTGCGAGAATCACGGCCTGAAGACCAGAGCCGCAAACTTTACCAACTGTTGTAGCTGGAATGGTATTCGGAAGACCGGCCGCCAGCATCGCCTGTCGGGCAGGTGCCTGACCAACGCCTGAAGTAATCACATTACCCATGAACACTTCATCAATTTTATTTTTATCAACGCCTGATTTTGCAATCGCGCCTTCAATTGCTGTTCCACCAAGTTTCGGTGCAGGTACCTGCGAAAGAGTACCCATGAAAGAGCCAATTGCCGTACGTGCGCCACCAAGAATATAAACTGCCATAAGAGGTCCTTTTAAGAATGAAAGATTGTCTTTCTACCTGAAATATTTTAAACGAATCCCAAGCTGAAATGCACCTAAAAAACCCTTTATAAAGCAGGAAGTCATGCTGGCGAGAAATAAGAAATCGAGAAACGGAAAAGTGATTCCACTCTCATGGTCAGAGGGTGTCGCGCGCCTGATGAATGAGTCCTATAAGACTGAATGTAAGAAACAGGACCGTTACTTCGATGTTTACGGCCAGGTTTACCCTGATGAGCTCCTGGTTATCGCTTCGTGGCTCTCGGAAAAAGACCAGTTCGCCTCACCCATCACTCTTTTCTTAAGCTGCGAGGCTGAGCAGATGAATTCTGAGAAAAAAGTGAAGGAAACTCAGGAGAACTACATCGACCTGATCGGACTTTATTTCGACGAAATATTCTCATCTGACGATTGGGATAATTTTGAGCCGAACTGGCAGGAAGTGACCCATAAGAGCCAGACCTACTTCTTTAAGATCACGCGCGAGAATATCAACGCGACTCTGGAAGCGAATAAGCTCTTAGGCGATGATTTTATCGATGCCGAGGAAGCAGAAGAAGAATGGGATAAAGAAGAATTCGATCAATAAGCACAAAAAAAAAGGCTCCTTTCGGAGCCTTTTTTTATTCATCATTCGTCTTCGTATCTGAGTGAGCTCGAAATCGTCTCGATTCCGATATCGTCCCCATCATCATCGTCATCCACCGCATTTTCAAATTCGTCTTCTTCGAAGTCGAACTCAGATGTGATGTTGAGCTGATTGAGAACTGTGTAGAAGTCTTTATCATCAGAAAGATCTGAGAGGAGAGCTTCAATATACTTCGTAGGATATTTCGAAAGGAGTTCTTCGATGTATTCCTGGAGTTTTCCTTCTTTCAGGATATCGCGTTTCTTCTGAACCACTTTCCAGTTACGGAGGTAGTGAAGACGGCAGTATGACTGAGTCGTACGAATGTTATCGCAACCCTTCTCAATACATTCATCGTTTTTCGGATCAATGAAGAAATCCATTGTCCCGATCGCTTCAGCGATATCTTTCCAGTTGAAGTGCTCGCGGAGTTCCGCGATCTCGTCAGCAATCTTGCCTTCGAGGTCATTCATCACCTGATTTTTATACTTTTTGCTTTTTCCTTCGAAGAGATCAACCTGAACTTCTTCGTCGTACTTAGACTTCGTCGCTTTTCCGCCTTTCGATTTCTTAGCGTACTCAAGGAACTCGTCTTCGCCTTCTTCTTCATCGTTACGACGGCGTGGAGCTTCGTCTTCCACTTCTTCACCGCGAGCGATGCGCTTTTCACGCTCTTTCTGATCTTTCGCGCGTTGCTTATCTTCGATCTTTTTTCTTTTCTCGTCTTCTTTGGCCTGGATCTTCGCCTGAACAGCAGCAAGCTTAGCTTTCTCTTTCTGCTCTTTTTCTTTTTCTTTGCTCTTGGATTTTTCTTTCAGCTCGCGCTCTTTCTCTTTTGCGAGAAGTGCTTTATCTCGGGCCTTTTCTTTTTCCTCAGCTGCTTTTTCTTTTGCTCTCTCTTTAGCGAGTTGAGCTTTTTCTTTGGCAGCTGCTGCCATCTCTTTTGCTTTGAGAGCTTTAAGTTGTTCTTTCGTCATCGCTTTCACTTTCGCGACAACTTTCGAAACAATACCTTTAGCTGGTTTTTTTGCTGGTGCAGATTTTTTTGCAGGTGCTTTTTTCGCGGGAGCTTTCTTCGCCATCTTTGCTACTTTTTTTGAAGGAGATTTTTTACCAGCAGATTGAACTGGTTTTTTCTTCTGCATTTTAGCGGCCGGCTTCTTTTTAGCCATAGATTTCTCCTCAAATAATACTTAAGCGGATTCACTGCGTATAAAACAAATTTAATGGACACTCTAGCAAAGGGAGCGTCCATTTGTGAAGGGTAAATTGATTAGATTGGCCTAATGGATCGCCTTGAGTTCATTCGAGGCAATCACCATACGCTGAACTTCGGAAGTTCCCTCGTAAATCTCAGTGATTTTGGCATCCCGGAACATGCGTTCCACTGGATATTCACGGGTGTATCCGTTACCACCGCAGAGTTGGATCGCTTTTGTGGTAATCCACATCGCCGACTCACTCGCCATGAGTTTCGCCTGGGCAGATTCCTTGGAATAAGGAAGCCCTGCGTCCTTGAGGGCAGAAGCATGGTAGATAAGAAGGCGTGAAGCCCCGATTTTGGTACTCATATCGGCCAGCATGAACTGAATTCCCTGAAGATCAGACAAGGGAGCTCCGAACTGAACTCTCTGCTTGGTATAACGAATGGCATAATCAAACGCGCCCTGGGCAATTCCCAGCGCCTGGGCCGCAATTCCGATTCGTCCCCCATCAAGAGTTGCCATCGCCACACGGAAACCTTTTTCCGGCTCTCCCAAAAGAGCGTCTTTCGGCACTTTCACTTTATCGAAAGCGAGCTGACATGTAGATGAACCGCGGATGCCGAGCTTATCTTCTTCCTTGATGATTGAGTAACCAGGAGTCGAAGTCTCGACGATGAAACACGAAATCCCTTTGTAGTCGGGAGTCTTTTTTGTTTTTGCGAACACAATGCAAACGTTTGCTTCTTTCCCGTTCGTGATCCAGTTTTTTACACCGTTAATTTCCCAGTGATCACCTTTATCTTCAGCAAAAGTCGTCAGCGACCCGGCATCTGAACCAGCATTTGGCTCTGATAAGCAGAAGCAACCGATCCATTCGCCACTCGCCATTTTCGGAAGATATTTTTTCTTCTGAGCGTCTGTTCCGAAATTTAAAATCGGCCAGATACCAAGAGATGTATGAGCAGAAACAAACACGCCTGAAGAGGCACAGTTTCGGGAAATTTCTTCCACGATAAGTGAGTAAGAAAGATAATCCATGCCCGCTCCGCCGTACTCTTCCGGAACGTATGATCCGAGAAATCCGTTTTCTGCGAGTTTCGCGATCTGAGATTTCGGAAGTTCCCCTTCATGATCCACTTTCATGGCATGAGGTAGGATTTCTGAGTCCGAAAACTTCTTGAGCATATCGCGGATTTCTTTGTACTTCTCATCGAGCATCATAATTATTTCCCTGTGAAATTAGCTTTGCGTTTTTCTAAAAAGGCCGACGTTCCCTCAATCATCTGGGGAGTCTGGAAAATGTTTCCGAACTCAACAGCTTCACTCTCAAAGCCGCGTCCGAGAATTGATTTCGCGCGGGTAATAGCGGCCGGTGAGTTGCCGAGAGAAAGCTTGAACCAGTTCTGGCAGCCTTCCATGAGAGCTGCTTTATTTTCAAAAAGCTCAAGGACAATGAAGAGATTTTTTGCTTCTGTTGCTGTGACATTTCTTCCTGAGAACATGATTTCTTTCGCGCGTCTCTCACCCACAACACGAGCAAGTCTCTGCGTTCCGCCGAAACCAGGAATAAGACCCAGCTTCACTTCCGGAAGACCAAAGACAGCGTTATTGGTAGCGAAGATAAAATCACAGCTCATCGCCATTTCAAATCCCCCACCGAGGGCAAAACCATTCACGGCCGCAATCGTCGGAAACGGAAGTGATTCGAGAAGAATCGTGACCATCTGTCCGAGTTCAGAAAAAGCGCGTGCTTCTCCCGTTGTCATCGGACGCATTTCCGCAATATCAGCACCCGCGATGAAAGCTTTTTCGCCTTCACCAGTGAGAATCAGACCTTTCAAAGAACTCTTCTGAAGTTCTGTCAGGCAGTCTTTTAACTCACGATGAACCTGGATATTAAGAGCGTTGAGTTTTGTCGGACGATTGATCGTGAGAATTCCCACTTCGCCTGTCGTATCGAGGGTGACCGTCTCGTATTTATTTGTCATAAGTGTAGAATCCTTTCCCGTTCTTTCTGCCGTATCTGCCGGCGGCCACGTACTGCTTTAAAAGCGGACATGGTCTGTACTTCGTATCGCCCAGACCTTCATGAAGAACATTCATGATCGCAAGACACGTATCGAGACCGATAAAGTCCGCGAGTTCCAGAGGACCCATCGGCTGATTTGTTCCAAGCTTCATCGCCGTATCGAGATCTTTTACTTCCGCCACACCTTCATAGAGGGCGTAAACAGCTTCATTAATCATCGGCATGAGAATGCGGTTCACGGCAAATCCCGGATAGTCTTTCGCGCGGACAAAGGTCTTGCCCATTTTTTCCGAGACAGCAGCGACAGTATTAAAGGTTTCATCCGTTGTTTCGAGACCGCGGATTCCTTCCACGAGTTTCATCACCGGAACAGGGTTCATAAAGTGCATACCGGCCACGAGTTGTGGGCGCTTGGTGACGGCCGCAATTTCCGTAATAGAGATAGAGGAAGTGTTACTTGCGAGGATGGCATCGGGTTTTACAACTTCATCCAGTTTTCTGAAAATGTCGAATTTCAGATCCTTTCTTTCGGTCGCGGCTTCGATCACGAGGTCGCAATTTTTGAGCTCAGTCATGTCGAGAGTGGTTTTGATTTTTGCGAAAGCGTTTTTCGCATCGTCGGCCGTCCACTTGGTTTTTTCGACGCCTTTATCGAGCTGCGTCTTAATAAAATTGTGACCAAAATCGAGGGAATTTTTGAAGGCATCAAAGAGGATAACTTGAAAACCAGTCTGAGCGGCGACCTGAGCGATCCCCCTTCCCATCTGTCCAGCACCAACAATTCCAATAGTTTGAATATTCCTCATGGGAAACAATCCTCCGCCTGAAATAAGAGAGAAAAATAGTGTGGATAAACAATATGTCGACGATATTCCGGGGTCAATGAGATTCACTATTGCCACAAGGTCAGAGATTGTTTATAACATCGCAATATTTTTGAATAAATATGCAATCAGGAGAACATTAAGTGGCCAATCACAAGTCGTCAGAAAAAAGAGCAAAACAAGAAAAAACTCGTCGTATGGCGAATAAAGTAAAAACTGCACGTGCGAGAACTACTGTTAAGTCTCTCCGCGAAGCTGTTGCGAAGGGTGATGCTGCAACTGCAAAAACTCTCCTCGTAAAAGCACAGTCACTTCTTGCTAAACTCGCTAAGTCACCAGCGATGAAGAAGCAGACTGCATCTCGTAAGACATCGCGTCTCACGAAGCTGGTTGCTGGACTCAAATAATTTATTGCCATTAACCCTGGCATTTTTAAGAATAAGACCCAAAGTATGAATAATACTTTGGGTTTTTCTTTTTTAAGGGGTTTTTATGAAGTTCTCTACCATCCTCATTCTTCTCACGACTCTCACACTCACTTCCTGCGGCCTTCAATCTATTCCGCAGTCGAATAATAATGTTGAAGCTCAATGGTCCGAAGTGCAGAACCAGTACAAGCGTCGCGCTGATCTGATTCCCAATCTCGTGAACATTGTAAAAGGCTATGCCAAGCACGAGAAAGAAACTCTCGAAGGTGTGATCAATGCACGCGCCAAAGCAACGGCCGTTACTGTTGATGCCAAAGATCTGAATCCTGAAACGATGAAAAAATTCCAGGAAGCTCAGTCAGGACTTTCTCAGGCACTCGGTCGCCTGATGGTTGTGGCAGAAAAGTATCCTGATCTCAAAGCGAACGAAAACTTTTTGGGCCTCCAGTCTCAGATTGAAGGAACAGAAAACAGAATCGCGATTGCCCGTCGTCGTTATATTGAATCGGTTCAGGAATTTAACAATCTCGTGACGGTCTTCCCGACAAGTCTTACGAACTCGCTGATCCATCATATGGATAAAAAACCTCAGTTCACAGCAACTGAAGCTGAACAGGCCACTCCTCAAGTTCAGTTCTGATGCGTTTTCTTTTCGCTCTTCTCTTCTTAATCAGTTTCAAAGTTCGCGGGCAGGAATTAAATATTCCTGCTCTCACTTCTCCCGTGATGGATATGGCGGGATTTCTTTCCGCTACTGAGCGTGAAGATCTAGCCGCATTTGCCTATGAGATTTACACCAACAATGGTCCACAGATTACCATTCTCACTGTTCCCGATCTTCAGGGTTATGCCATTGAAGATTACTCAATCCGGGTGGCGGAAAAATGGCAACTCGGAACGAAAAAGGCCGGAAACGGAATCCTCGTCCTGATCGCGAAAGCAGACAGGAAGATGAGAATTGAAGTCGGTGAAGGAATCGAAGGCGAACTCACGGATTACGATACTACTCAGTACACGAGAGGAATTTTCCCTGAATATTTCCGTCGCGGAGATTTTCACGGTGGCCTTCGCCTCTTCATGGAAGACGTCGCGAAAAGATTTAACATCAAAAGTTCCGAAGAAAATAAATATGTAAGACGTGCAGCTCCGGCCAGACAGGGAACTCCCTTTGGTCCTGCTCTTCCGTTTTTCATTGGTGTTCTTGTCATCAGTTATCTGGTCGCCAGAAAAAAACCTGTCATGAGAGGAGCACTCAGCGCTCTTGGTATGGGTGGAGTCGGATGGCTTATGGTTCCGGGAATCGGAACAGCTATCATCTTCTTAGTCGTGATCGGCTTTCTTATCGGAGTCGTCGGCATCGGCAATCTTCTCATGGGTATGCTCATGAGTGGTGGCGGTGGACGAGGCGGCGGAAGTTTTGGCGGAGGCGGCGGTGGTGGTTGGAGTGGCGGCGGCGGAGGATTCTCCGGCGGCGGCTCATCAGGGAGCTGGTAATGAACGTAATCATGTTACAGGATGACGTTAAAATCGTTGAAGCGAGACTCCGTAAATTCGAAGAGAATACCGGCTGTGAGCTTCTTCTGGTGGTGGCAGGAAGTTCTGATGAATATCCGGCGGCCCCTTTCCGTTTTGGTCTGGTGGCTTCATTCTTATTCAATCTCGTTTTCAGTCACTATTTTGAATTTCAGCACGCAGAACTCTGGCCCATCATGTTTCTCGCCACTTTTCTTATTTTCACATTCATCGGGAAATATCCCGCTATTCGGAAATTTGCCCTCTCCGAATGGGAAGTGAATCGTGAATCAAAAGAAAAAGCGATCGAGCTTTTCCATACCCAGGGTACATCGCGGGTTACCCATCAGGTGACGGCGATGATCATGGTTTCCGTTTTTGAGCGGCAGATCCATGTCCTGGTCGATAAAACTCTGAAAGAGCAGATTTCCCAGCAGGAACTAGATGATCTTGTCATCATCATGCAGACCCACTTTCGCGCAGGGAACATGGCACTGGGCTTCACAGAAAGTATTCAGAGTCTGGAAGAGAAGATTTTGAAGGATTTTGGTGGTAAGGTTGGAAACAAACACCCCGGCGAACTTAAAGACTCCATACTCTTCCTCTGAGGAAATATGATCAATCGTTACGACGTCAAAGACATCTCGGATCTCTGGACTGACGAGAGCCGCTTCCGTTATTACCTGAAAGTTGAACTCGCTCATCTGCGCACTCTGGAAGAATCAGGCATGGTTCCCAAAGGAACGGCCGATAAGATGACCAACGCAAAAATAAATCCTGATCGCATTGCTGAAATTGAAAAAGTCACGAATCACGATGTGATCGCATTCTGCACAAGTGTGACAGAACAGTATTCACCGGAAGACGGACGCTTCTTCCATTTCGGAATCACCTCATCAGATGTGATTGATACCGCTCATGCTCTTCTTATGAAAGATTCGATGGCGGTCATTGAAAAAGATCTCGCTGCTCTCGAGGCTGCTCTCAAAAATAAGGCAAATGAAACGAGTGATCTTCTCTGTATTGGAAGAAGTCACGGCATCTATGCTGAAGCCATGGTTTTCGGACAGAAGTTTCTTTCGTTTCAAGCTGAACTCAAAAGAAGAATGACGGACTGGACACATGTAACTGGTGAACTCACCGGACAACTTTCCGGAGCTGTCGGAAACTACACTGTTGTGACTCCCGAGCAGGAAACATCCACTCTTTCAAAACTTGGTCTCAAAACAGAACCGGTTTCGACACAAGTTATTCCACGTGACCGTTACGCTCTTACCATTCAGATCGGTGCTCTCATCGGTTCACTCCTCGAGAGAATGGCGACCGAGTTTCGTCTTCTTCAGCATTCTGATGTGGATGAAGTCCGCGAAGGTTTCTCAAAAGGCCAGAAAGGTTCATCGACTATGCCTCACAAAAAGAATCCGATCTCTTCTGAGAATATCGCTGGCATGGCACGCATGCTTCGCTCGCATGTGATTCCTGCCCTCGAAAACTGTGCTCTCTGGCACGAAAGAGATATTTCTCATTCGTCAGTTGAACGCATGCTTCTTCCCGATCACTTTGGACTTCTTTCCTATTCTCTTCGCCGCATGAAGAATGTTGTGGAGAATCTTGTGATTGATCGCGAGAAAATCGAAGCGAAAGTTTCAAGTAACGAGAAAATCTATTCCAGTTATGTGCTCCATCACCTCATCCGGATGAATCCGGATAAAAAACGTGAAGAGCTTTATGAAGTTGTTCAGAAAGCTTTCTTTGATTCGAAAAATAAAGATGAGTTGAAGAAGAATCTGTCCGTATTAACTGTAAAACACGAAGCTGCGAAGTGGATTGATTTTGAAAATCTGCGGAAGCACTATCATTCAGAGTTTAAAAAAATTCAGGCGAGAGTATAAAAAAAAGGCTCCTTACGGAGCCTTTTTCATTTTCAGATTGATTCGAAAGATCCATTGAGAAGATTGTATCTTGTGATTCGGCCATTCGGCAGAGTGATATAAGCACCCTCTTCACGAACTTCCACACGGCCAGGTCCGCCTACATACTCATCCTTGAAAGATGAGCGTTGAGCATCGTAGACGTAAAAGTAATTTCCAATGGAAGCACCCAGAAGTTCTGAACGTCCTGCAACCAATGTGTCATTTGGGGTGCGCGAACCGATGTACTTATCCGTCACAGAGCCATTGTTATAAACAATGAGGTAACTGCCGACGAGAGCACCACCGACATTTCGGCCGGTCACAAGAATCGGAGCATTCATATTACCGCCGACATATTTTTCTACGATATTCGTTCCGTCAGTGAAGAGTAGATAAGGATTGTTGGCAATGATTCCGAGAGAGCTGGATAGCTCAATGACAGGAGTATTGTTTCCGGAAATGTATTTTTCCACAATCTGTCCACCCGCTTTGGCGACGATGAGATATGAACTCATGACGGCTACGGCGAGATGACCGCGAAGCATGAAACTGCGTGCGCCATTTCCACCGACATATTTATCCTGAAAGTTACCCTTGAAGTAAGTCACAAATCTTGGACCAGCAACAAGAGCACCGTAGTCTCTTCCACAATCCAAAGTTCCTTCAGATCCTCCGACATATCTTTCATATTTTTGAGCACCATCAAAAACTTTGAAGGTTCCGTTTACGAATGAACACATAAGGCGAGGGCCCGGAGTATTCTGGGCAAAGGCGACCGAACTCAGAAGAAGAACGAAAGCGACCATGAATTTCATAGAATTCCCTTGTTGTATGGGGGGATAACTATCCTGAATATGGAGCTTCGCCAAGGGAGGGTCCCTGGGACTACTGTAATAATTATCCTGATGGTCGAGGCCTGGAAGAATTCAGGGTATATAGCCGCTTATTAAACCAATGAGGCCATATGAAATATTCGATTCTTCTCGCACTTCTCTTTAGTTTCTCTGCCATGGCAAAGACGCCTTCACTCTTCGTTAAGGATTCAGGCAAGCTTCTGGATGTGGAAGAGCTGATTGCTGCTGAAGAGGACATTCAGTCTGTTTATGGATTTGAGAGCTTCTGCTACAAGGGTGATCCGAGTGCCGTGATGACAAAAATCCGGTCATGGAAGAAGAAAGGCCAGTTCTTTTCAGGTGACGGTGGTGGGCACGTTCTCAGAAGTCTCACACTCATCCGTGGAATTGTGACTTACGATATCGCACTTAAGTTTGAAGACGAAGTTGTACCAGGTGAGTTTGAAACTCAGATCGTAAAACCTTGTACTAAATAAACAATCCGGTCTTCGATGTAACTTTCCCCAGAGTCATGAATTTTTCGCCTGCGCGGGTGAGCTCTTTTTCAAGAAGAGCTGCATCTTTGCAGGCAATGACCATTCCGATTCCCATGTTGAAGGTCTCGTAGGATTTTTCTTTGTCCATTCCTGAACGCTTCACGATTTCATTCATGGCGGCCGGACGGAATTCATCAGAGGGAAGATTCGTGATCTCGTAGCCCAGATCTTCATTCATGCGCGGGATATTGTGAAAGCCACCACCAGTAATATGAGCGAGGCCGCTGATATTATCCGGTTGAGTCTTAAGTAAATTCATCACAAGATTCACATAGAGTTTTGTGGGAGTGAGAAGTTCTTTTTTAAGTTCCGTTTCACTGTCCTTCACCAGTTTTCTTACGAGTGAGTAGCCATTTGAGTGAAAGCCACTGGAAGCAATCCCGATGAGAGTATCACCAGGTGAAACTTTTTCAGGAGAGAGCCATTTCTTCTTCGATACCTCTCCTACACAGAAACCAGCGAGATCATAAACACCTGTCGCATACACTCCGGGCATTTCTGCCGTCTCTCCGCCAATAAGAGCACACTTCACTTCCTTACAGGCCTTCGCGATTCCTTCAACGAGTTGTGTGTGTACTTCGAGATCGAGTTTTCCACTCGCAAGATAATCGAGAAAGAAAAGAGGGCGGGCACCAGTGCAGATCACATCGTTCACGCACATGGCGACGAGGTCCTGACCGATGGTTGTATGGATACCAAGTTCCTGAGCAAGTTTTACTTTTGTCCCGACTCCATCTGTACCAGCGGCGAGATAACGATCTTCATCAATTTCATAGAGTGCGGCAAAACCACCTACTCCACTTACGACCTGATCAGTATATGTGTCTTTGATGAAGCGCTTGATCTTCTCAACGAAAAGATCACCTTTTTCAACATCAACTCCGGCTTCTTTATAATCCATAAATCCTCTTAGTGTCTGAAGTGTCTTTCACCAGTCATAGTCATCGCCATTCCGAACTCATTACAGGCATCAATCACTTCCTGATCCTTGATAGATCCACCTGGTTGAACCACGAACTTGATTCCCCACTTATTGGCCTCTTCAATCGAATCACGGAACGGAAAGAAGGCATCTGAGAAGAGAACGGCATCACCGACTTCAATATTTTTTGCTTTCATTCTCGGACCTGCAAGGAGTGTGAGGCACTCCAGGCGATTGGGTTGACCGACACCACTAGCGAGAAGTGAGAAGGCGCCATCACGGTAGTCTGCGAGAAGAAGACAATTTGATTTGAGATATTTGGTAACGGCCCATCCGAATTTCACGACTTCATTTTTCTTAGTATCGAACGTATTGCTGGTAACATTTTTGAAATCTAGAGAGAGTTTTTCGTCTTCTTCCTGCCAGAGAATTCCGCCATTGATGGAGCGGACAGTCCATTCCTGTGCTCCTGTTTTTTTAAGAGGAACTTCGACGACCCGGACATTCTTTTTCTTAGCAAAGGCATTCATTGCTTCCTGGGTAAATGATGGGGCAATGACGACTTCGATAAAGTTCTGGGCAAGCCATTCTGCAGATGCTCCGTCTACCTGATGTGAGAATGCGATAATTCCCCCGAAGGCAGACGTTGAATCACAATACCATGAGCGCTGAAGTGACTTTAACTGATCTGTGGAACTCGCAACTCCGCAGGGAATTCCGTGCTTCACGATCACACAATGCTGGAGATCAGGGAAATATTGAGCAAGCTCTGAAACAGTCTTATAGGCCTGGTCAGAATCGAGATAGTTATTAAAGGAAATTTCCTTCCCCTGAAGGATCGGAGCATTTGCGAGGGATTTATTTTCATTCTGGTTATTCATCACAAAGAGTTTGGCTTTCTGATGAGGATTTTCACCGTAACGGAGGGCTTTTGTCTCGTGAGAGAAAGCATTCGGAAATTCCGAACCGAACTCACGTGCGAGTTTAGTCGCGATCGCCAGATCATACTGGGCCGTGAGAGAGAATGCCTTCAAAGCCATCTGCGAGCGGAAATGAATATCAGTTCCACCAGTCATCAGTGCATTGCCGAGAGCTTCGTAATCTGACGGGTCCGTAATGACAGTCACCCATTTCATATTTTTAGCAGCAGCGCGGATCATGTTGGGTCCGCCGATATCGATATTTTCAATGAGCTCATCGCGGACAATGTTTTCTTTAGCCGCAACTTCTTTAAAGGGATAAAGATTACAGATAACGAGATCAATATCCTGGATGTTCAGTTCTTTTGCTTCTTTCAGGTCCTGATCGTGATCCCGGCGATAAAGAAGGGCCGAAGCAACCTGGAAGGAAATACTTTTCATTCTTCCGCCGAAAGCTTCCGGATTTCCTGTTACATCCTGAATGGGAATAATTTTTATTCCCATTTTCTTCAGGTAATCGGCAGTGCCGCCGGTCGAGACAATCTCGATATTCATTTTTACGAGAATGGGAGCAAGTCCATCAAGGTGGGCCTTGTCTGAAACACTAACGAGGGCACGCTTAGGAAGAAATTTTGTCATAGTCATCTCTCTATTTAAGACCATTCTTAAAAATCATCTGAACTTTTTGAGCATTCTCATCGGCCCCTTCACGGAACGGATGAAGAAATCCACGAGTAGCAACTTCCGGATGCGGCATAAGTCCAAACACCTGTCCGTTAGCACTCACTACACCAGCGAATCTCTCATGAGATCCATTGATGTCTTCCTCATATTGAAGAGGAGAAAATGGCAGCTTGATATTTCTTGTGTTGCCAACAATCTGCCCTTCTTTGTGGCGGACAGGAAGAAAGAGACTTCCATCCATATCCTTGAACCACGGAGAAAGTGTGCGGGCCTTACTGGAAATCGTGAGTCTCACCCACTTATCCATGAATCTTCCGTGATTGTTTTCCGCAAGAGTAAAGCTTCTCTCACCCGTCTCCCAGTCAAATGCTCCTAATTGAGCGAGAACCTGGAAGCCGTTACAGATTCCGATCACGCGACCGTCATTCTTTAAAAATTTTGTAAGTGAATTTGAGAGAACATCTCGGAGTTTCTCTGCGAGAATTTTCCCGGAGCGAAGCTCATCACCAAAACTGAATCCTCCGGGAAGAGCGAGAAGCTGGAAGTTTCCGAGACTCTCAGGATTCTTCAGGAGTTCATTCACATGCATATATTGAACATCTGCACCGTGGTCAGAAAATGCGCGACCGAGTTCACGTTCAGAATTAATTCCGTCTCCACAAAGTACAAGTACCTTTCTCATTCTTTCCTCCAGACTTTCGTCATCTCTTGGATGGAAAGTTCCTCACCTTTCATACGAATGCGCCCGGAAGTATCCGTTTCACCGAGATACTCTCTCACGTCGCTTCCAAAATGAGATTCAAATGCTTCTTTCTTATTACGATCGATCGTCACAACAAACTGTCCAGGAAGTTCAGAGTAGAGCCACGCTGCCTCATTCACGCCTTCCGGAATGGTGAGAGAAATACCCAGCTTATCCATCATAAGTGATTCGAAAAGAGTGACGAGCATACCGCCTTCAGAGATATCGTGAATCGAAGAGATGAGTTGCTTCTGACCGGCCGTGAACATCGTTGTATAAATCTCGCGGATAGCCTTCCAGTTAAATGTGTCGCGATTGTCGCGATCAAGAGTCGTCAGCTGATGGAGGAAGTGTCCGAAATATTTTCCGTAGCTTTTCATCCCGATCCGGTAAACGAACTGATTGTTTTTTGCCTGAGACTTCGGAAGATGGCGAACATCCGGAACATGTCCAAGTGCTGTCACGAGAAGTGTGGGAAGAACACTGATCTTCACTTTTTCGCCGTGATAATCGTTCTTCATGGAATCTTTGCCTGAAACAAGCGGCATACTGTAAATGCCCATCATTTCCTTCAGGGCCATACACGAACGGACAAGCTGAGCGAGTTTGAATTCCGCATCCGGATTTTTGTCTCCAGGTGTAGGATCAGGCCAGCAGAAGTTATCAACGAGTGCGACTTTATCAGGATCAACTCCGTGGCACATGAGATTTCTCACGGCCTCATCAATCGCCATCTGAGTCATGAGGTAAGTATCATCGATGGAAAAATGCGGGCAAAGTCCGGAAGCGACAGCGAAGCCATCATTCCCTTCCACTCCGTGAGCTCCATACCATACAACCCCGGCATCATTTGGTGCTGAGGAATAAAGCCCTTCCATGGGCTTAACGACCGTCCCTCCCTGGACTTCATGATCGTATTGTCTGACCCATTTTTCTTTGGAAGCAATCGTTGGATGACTGAGAAGCTCATTCATGAGCTCGCGGTGATTGCCGACCGGGATATTTTTTGATTTAGGATTTTTCTTCCACGTTTTGAATGACCCTTCAAAGCGTGCTTTGAGTTCCATCTTCGGAAGACCATCGTGGAGGAAAGAAAGATCAATCTCACCCACTGTCTTATCATGAAACATACAGGTGAATTTCCCATCGTCAGTAAATTTTCCGACAACAGTTGCATCAACCTGATAAATGCGCGCGAGCTCTTCCAGATCGGCCCAGTTTTCCTGAGGAACAGAAAGAGTCATTCGCTCCTGGGATTCAGAAACAAGAATCTGCCATGGCTGAAGGCCCGGATACTTAAGCGGCACTTTATCCAGATTAAGGACTGCACCGTTTGTAGCTCCAGACATTTCACCAACAGATGATGAAAGTCCGCCGGCGCCGTTATCCGTGATGGAATTATAAAGCAGTCTGTCGCGGGCAGTGATCAGGAAATCCATCACACGTTTTTGTGTGAATGGATCGCCGATCTGAACCATGCCAAGAGTCGTTGTCTTATCCATAACGAGTGATGAAGCCGTTGCTCCGTGGATACCGTCGATTCCGACCGCTCCACCGACCATCACTACGAGATCTCCCGGACGCTGACCTTTTTTACAGGCATCTCTTCCCTTGATATCCGGTGGAAGAACACCGACAGTTCCGCAATAAACGAGAGGCTTACCGGAATAGGATTCATCAAAATAAATTGCACCATTCACAGTCGGAATGCCGCTTTTGTTTCCGCCGTCCATCACGCCGCGATGAATACCTTTAAGTATTTCTTCCGGATGGAGAAGACCTTTCGGCAATTCATCTTCATCAGGCATGCCGACACAGAAAACATCCGTGTTTGCAACCGGACGAGCACCAAGCCCGGTTCCCATGATATCGCGGTTCACACCGAGAATCCCGGTAAGGGCCCCGCCGTAGGGATCAAGTGCTGAGGGAGAATTATGAGTTTCGACTTTGATACAGATGTCGATACCATCACGGAATCGCACCACTCCAGCATTGTCATCAAAAAGAGAAATCGCCCATGGCTTTTTCAGATCATAGGTAGGCTGCTTAATGTAGTCCTTGAAAAGACTATTGATCTGAACTTTCTGACCGGCATCTTCGTAGTCAATTTTTGCGTTGAAGATTTTATGCTTACAATGCTCAGACCAAGTCTGGGCGATCATTTCAATTTCCACATCTGTCGGAGCACGGTTAAGTGTGAGGTAGTGAGACTGAATGATCTGCATTTCTATGAGTGAAAGTGCCCATGAATTCTCTTTGGAAAGTTTCATGAGGGCTTCATCACTGAGCTTCCTGATGTCATATTCATTCACCATGACTTCAGTCATGAGAGGAACAGTGAAATCGATATTCATCATGCGCGCAAAATCTTTCTGCGAGGAGAATGTGTCTTTCATCTGAATGAGCGGATTGAAATCAAGCATGCCGGGAAGCGAGATGAGACCTGAGTGAACTGTAACGTGACGGCCTTTCAGCGATTCATCCCGGGAAATGAGTTCCTGAAAACTTTTCGCCGGATTATCTGTCACGCCCGGCTTCATGAAGACCAATTCCACTGAAGTTCCGAGATTTTCCATGCTCTTCAGAAATTCAGGGCCAAGGTCAAAGAAGAAGCGCTGGTCGATAGAATCAGTAATCCTGTTCTTTAAATTATCTTTGTCTTTAGCAGACAACGAACCTTCGTAATCCATCCAGAAGACCTGGTGGGTTTTATGTCCTGAGGTCGCTATCGTGAGTAAGGTACGTGCCATATCTAAGCTCCCGGCAACAGCGTTGCCGAATCATTAAGTTTAGCGAGAACTTTAGGGTAGAGTTTCCACTCGAGATCTTTTCCTCTCTGGATAAAATCTGAGAGCGTATCGGAATCAAGTCTGGGAAATTTTTCCTGCATAAGAACCGGGCCAGTGTCCACTCCTTCGTCCACGATGTGAATCGTCACTCCGGATTCGGTCACTTTATCCTCGAATGCCCTCTGGTATGAGTCCATGCCTGGATAAAGAGGAAGAAGAGACGGATGAATATTCACAATCCGGTTTCTGAATGTATCGAGAAGTAGTTGTCCGAGGATTTTCATGTAACCGGCAAGGAAGACAAAATTTACTTCGTGATTGGTGAGAGCTTCGAGAATTCTTTTCTCATGCTCAATTTTCCGGTCCTGACCTTTAAGTCCCCCCATCGGGAGAATCCGGTGAACCGGGAGCATGGGATATTTCTGTCTCACCATTTCCGGAAGTGGTGAATCCACTGTATCGACGATGAGGCAGGCAATGCGGACATTTGGAAATTGTTTGGCAGCTTCAATTAAATTCAAAGCATTCGTTCCTGTGCCTGAGGCCATGAGAGCGACATTTTTCATTCGCCAGCTCCGATATCTTTCCGGAACTGTTCTCCGGAGAATGTGAGTTCCTGAATTTTTCTGTAAGCACTGGCGCGGGCGAGATCACGGTTTTTTTCCCAGGTCGTTACTCCGAGAACTCTTCCTCCATCAGTCAGGAGATCTTCACCGACTTTGGTGACTCCGGCGTAAAAGAACTGAGCATGAGCGTCCTCGAGAACCTGAGAAGAGATCTTCTGCCCTTTTTCCACAGACTCACCAAAGAGTCCGGGATATCCACGGGCAGCTTTCACGATATGAACGGCCACTTCATTTTTTAAAGTAAGTGCAGCCGATTTTTTTCCACTCGCAAGATTAAAGAGGGCCAGAGAGAGGTCTCCTTCAATCAAGGGAAGAATGGTCTGAGTTTCAGGATCACCAAAGCGGACATTGTACTCCAGGAGATTTGATTCTTCGCCATCCACCATGAGACCGATAAAGAGAATTCCAGTAAAGGGTGTTCCGCGGGATTTCATCTCCCTTAAAGTCGGAAGGAGAAATTTTTCAGTCACGTTGTCGATAAACTTCGGTGTGGCCCAGCTGACAGGAGAGATAGCTCCCATTCCGCCAGTGTTCGGACCTTTGTCCTGGTCGAGAAGTCTTTTGTGATCCTGAGCTGCACCGAGGAAAAGAAACTCTTCATCGTGGCAGGCATAGAAAAGAGAAATTTCTTTCCCCTTAAGACCCTCTTCAACGAAAATTCCTTCTTCAATTCCCGGCATCGGATTCTGTTTAATCTGCATGAGAGCATCAACAGCTTCCCCGTGAGAACTGCAGACAAAAACTCCTTTACCGAGAGAAGGGCCGGATATCTTGATCACTGGCTTCTTGAAACCTTTCAGGACTTCAAAGGCCATTTCAATATCTTCGCGGAAACAACGGGTAAGATCACGATAACGGGCAGTAGGGATTCCTGCTGCCGTCATGACTGTCTTGGAAAATAATTTTGATTCCTCGAGCTGGGCCGCTTTCTTTGTCGGCCCCAGGCAGGCGACACCCATTTCTATCGCCCAGTCGGAAACCCCTTCATAAAGAAATTTCTCAGCACCTGGTATAACAAGATCGATTTTTTCCGCTTTCAGGATATCGCGGAAGTTAAGACGATTGAATGGTTGTTTTAAGAATTTGAGCTTTTCACGGGCCGCACCTGTCATGCATTCCATGCCGGCATTACCTGGCCACACGAAAATATTTTTGGTGCTTTCATCCTGACCAAGTCTCCAGAGGAGAGCGTGTTCGCGACCACCGGATCCCAGAATAAGAAGATTCATACTTTGCCTTTAAGCTTGGGAATGAGTTTCTGAAGTTTTAATTGAGCAGTTGTTGAATTTTCCAGAAGATCCGGAAGGAGCTTGTACATCTCCTCCACTGCTGACTTGAATTCACGGTTCAGTTTCTCAGGAGGAGAAATATAATCTTTAAACTGCTCGCCATGTTTTCTCTTAGTTTCATCGAGACGCATCTGCCATTCAGTTCCCTTGTAGTACTGACGGATGATTTCTTTTGAGAGCTGAACACCGTCTTTGGTGAGACGAAGCTCATCCGGGCCGATGGAATCCACGAGGACGATTTCGCGATTGAATCCAGTTCCTGCTGCAAACTCAACCTTTCCGTCCCAGAGTGTAATTTCGCCGAAGGCGAATGTTTCCTTAAGAGTCATCGCAATCTTTTCCGTAGTCTCAATTAAATTCTTCCACTCGACATCATTGAGGTTAGAAATTTCTTTCGCCTCTTCATGAGTGAGAGGACGATCGAATCTTTCAAGCTTAGTCGTAAACTCGATCATCGGCTTATCGAACATCTGGTTTTCGACATACTGTCCGGGAAAGCGCTTGAGAAGCGAAGAACCTTTCGCCACTCCCATCCGGAAAATAACTTCCAGAGGAACAAAAATATTTTCTTCCTTCGGCATGATCTTCTGATCACGAACGACACGGAAAGGTTTCACGACAATTTCATTGGATGAACAGGGAACGGATTGGAGATGATGAGAAACTCCACGCTGGCCTAAAATCGCGTACATCTTTTTAGTAAAGTCAGCGAGAGCGATGCCTTTTCCTTCCAGATGATCCGGCATCTCTCCCCAGTCAAAAACCGAATAGCGGTCAGAGAACTGGAACAGATAATTTT
This sequence comes from Bdellovibrionota bacterium, assembly GCA_040387275.1. Classification (GTDB taxonomy): domain Bacteria; phylum Bdellovibrionota; class Bacteriovoracia; order Bacteriovoracales; family Bacteriovoracaceae; genus Peredibacter. The sequence continues at coordinate 723,582 of JAZKDZ010000002.1, forward strand.
CCCCGAGCTGGAAAACATCCTTGGTAGAACCTTTGTGAACGAGTTTTGCACTACCCACGGCTACAGCCTCCACGGACAGGATATGGATATTCAGTATTCAGGCATGAGCGACAGAAGTCTCTTTTCCCCAAAGATTCATGAACGTCCGAGATATCGTTATAAAAAACTTTTTCAACATTCAGGTGCTGTTCAATTTCTTCACGGGTTTTCCCGTGGGCCACAAGTTCATTTGGAGTCGGAAAATCAATCCCGTAATAGCAGGGTGAAATGATGGGAGGACATGTGCTCGCGAGATACACATTCTTAGCTCCGTGCTCACGGAGAAGATTCACAATCTTTCTGGAAGTTGTTCCTCTCACGATCGAATCATCTACAAGGAGAATATTTTTTCCTTCCACCTGCTCACGTATGACACTGAACTTCAGGTTCACAGTCATCTTGCGGCGATCCTGGCCGTTCTGGATGAAGCTTCTCTGAACGTAACGGTTCTTCAGGAGAACTTCGCGATATGGGAGATTGAGTTCTTCCGAGAGCGCAATCGCACTAGCGCGAGCCGTATCCGGAACCGGAACAACGATATCAATTTCGTTTTCAAATTTTTCACTGTGGATTTTCTGACCCAGCTGTCTTCCAAGCTGGAGACGGGTTTCATAAACACTGTGGTCTGCGATTTTACTTTCTGCACCCGCGAAATAGATCCACTCAAACATGCAGGGAAGGTTGCCGGATTTCAGAAGATCGCGTTTTAAAAGTTTTCCATCCGGGGTGATAAGGATGAGTTCACCCGCTCCCACTTCTCCTATCACCTGGTAATCGAGGAAATTGAGCACTGATGTTTCTGAGGCAAAACAATAAGACATAGTCTGGTCGGGATTTCTTTTCACTCCGTAAACGAGTGGACGGATGCCGAAGCGATCACGAAAGGCCATGAAGCCTTCGCCACCAATTGTTGCGAGGACAGAAAATCCGCCTTCGGCTTTATCAATGACGGTTTTAGTAGCGACGCAAAGTTTATCAAAGAATGTTTCACCAGTGGCCTTCATCAGATTCTGAGTAAGGAGGTGAAGAAGAACTTCGAGATCATTATCGCTGGTAAAAAAATGCTGAGATTGAGTGAGTTCTTTTTTGAGTTCGGCACAGTTGGAAAGATTTCCGTTGTGGGCCATGGCAATGGCGTACGGATAACTCACCATCATTGGCTGAAGATCACAATCCTTGATGTCACCGATAGTTGAATAACGAGTGTGACCGAGGGAAGTGTCGCCGGTTAATTTCTGAAGGTGATTGCCACTGAAGACTTGTGACACCTGACCGAGATCTTTGTGAGTGTGAAACTTTGACGAATTATGATCGTGCGAGATGATCCCCGCGGAGTCCTGACCCCGGTGTTGAAGAATGAGAAGCCCCTGGTGCACCTTGAGGCTCGCGTCCTGCGATCCGGTGATACCGACTATTCCGCACATATATGTCTCCTGATCTTTCCTTGAGAGTAGAAAAAAGAAATGAAGTTGCCAATAAGATAAATTAGTTCTACTAATACAATCTATAAGCCAAACTAATGCACTACGCTCTAGAGGCCATGCTTTGACTCAGCACAATACAGCTCATAATAAACCATCCATAATTGGTATTTTCGGCGACGGCCAACTCGCTCTTATGCTGGCGGAATCGCTGACGAAAAAAGCGACGCCTTTTCTCGCTCTTCTCCAAAGCGACAATTCTCCGATGGAGAGAATTTTTCCTGCGTCAGTGACCAGGGATCCCGAGCGATTTGTGAATGATTGCGACGTCTTCACTCTGGAAAACGAATTCCTGAAGGTAGAGGAGCTATCCCGTCTTCTGGGGAAAAAATCCGATAAGTTATTTCCGGAAATCAAAAGTTATAAGCATTTTGGTGACAAGATTTCGCAGCGAAATCTCTATCAGGAGTTGGGTCTGCCCTCTCCCCGCTGGATGACGGTGACGAATGCGACTGAATTACAAAACGCTTCTCAGAAATTTCCTTTTCCCTTCATCGCAAAGGCGAGCTCTGGCGGATATGACGGAAAAGGTGTGCGTGTTATCAAGTCATCTCAGGAACTGAATCAAGTCTCTATCGACTTCGGCCTTCCACTTCTCCTCGAGGAGAAAGTTTCCCTCAAAACGGAAGTGGCCCGGGGATTTGTCCGGACAAAAGATGGCGACATCAGTTTTCTTCCACTCGTGGAAACTCTTCAGCAAGACGGTATCTGCCACCTGGTTCAATATCCTGCGAGGGTCAGTGAAAAAGTAAAAGCAGAGGTCGAAAATGCTCTCAAAAAACTTTCAGATTATCCTCTCATCGGCATTTTTAATTTTGAGTTTTTTGTTGATGAAAATGACCATGTAACGATCAACGAAGGTGCTCCCCGTCCGCACAATTCGCAGCACCTCACCATCGACGCATCCAATGTCTCCCAATTTGAGTTACTGGCACTTGCTCTGGGGAATCAACCTTTGCCACAAATAACGACGAAACCATCCCTCATGGTCAATATTCTGGGTCAGACTCAGGGAAACGATATTCCTCTGACACTTCCGGACCTGCCAACTTCCGTTAAGGTCACTCCTAAGCTCTATGGTAAGGAGAAATGCGCACCCGGACGGAAGATGGGACATGTAAATCTCGTGGACGAAGCCGGAACGCATGATTTAAAAAGTCTGGGAGAGAAAATTCTCCGGGAGTACCGTTTATGAAAGTAGCTGTAGTGATGGGTAGTGATTCTGACTGGAAAGTCATGAAGGCCGCAAAAGATATCATGACGGAATTCGGCGTTGAAGTTCACGCTGAAGTTGTTTCCGCTCACCGCACTCCGGAAGATCTCGAAAAATTCACAACGTGGGCAAAAACCAATGGCGTGAAAGTCATCATCGCCGGTGCCGGCGGGGCCGCACACCTTCCAGGTATGCTCGCTTCTTACACAACTCTTCCCGTGATCGGCGTTCCGGTGAATGTCACTGCGATGAACGGTATGGATAGCCTTCTTTCGATTGTTCAGATGCCTAAAGGCATTCCTGTTGCGACTGTCGCCATTGATAATTCAACCAATGCCGGACTTCTCGCTCTGAGAATTCTTGCCACGAACGACGATACACTTGATAAAAAACTCCAGGCGTATCGCCAGAAGATGGCAGAAGAATCCCGCGCAAAATCCGCCAACCTTAAATAGATTTTTTCAATTCCTCACGCACTTTTCGCGCAAGTTCCGTTTCAAATGGACGCTCGTAATAATGAAGAGTGACAGGTCTTTTGTAGGATTTGAATCCCCGGATAATTTTCACTTTTTTGTTATCTTCCACCAGATGCTTGCTCATCACCGCGCGGCCTAAACCTTCTTCTACCCCTTCGATAATTCCGTATACATCGCCCATGAATGATCTCCGATAAGGAGGGATTTTTCCCTGGGCAGAGAAAAAGGATTCGGTCGCATTATCCTGCGGGCCGTGATCCAGATAAATATCTTCCGGTGAATCGTACTTCACACTTTCAATCACGACGTATTCTTCCTGAGCAAGGATTTCCTGGCCGATCCCGCGCTTATTTAATTCATAATCCATGATGATGTAATCAGCGCGTGAAGAAGTGAGGACCTGCGGAAGTTCGGAGACTTCATAAGACTGAAAGGAAAGATGGATGTCCGGATTTTTCCTGAGTAGTGGTGTGAGCGCCGGAATGATCATCGAACGCATCACACTGGAAAATCCTGCGATCCTGAGATTTCCCGCGAGCTCCCCTTTCTTCCCTTTAAGATCACGCAGAAGTTCCTCTTCAAGACCTGCATTCATTTCCGTGAAACGCAAAAGCCTCTCTCCAGTCTCTGTGAGAATTAACCCCTTACTGTCCCGGATGAAAAGAGTCGAGGCGACTTCGTCTTCCAGTTGGGCCAGACGCTGCGAGAGAGCAGACTGGGTCAGTCCCAGCTGGCGGGAAGCCTCCGTCATGTTCAAAGTGCGGGCGCATTCATAAAAAGCGGTAAGTCCAAGATGGGATAGTTTCATCCCATTAAAATAACTTATTGGTCTATAAAATCAATTCATTTTATCTATAGCTGGATCTTTTATAGATTGCCTTCAGCCAAAGGAGGCCCAAATGAAATCTATCATCGCTGTTCTCTCAGTTCTTTCAATGTCCCAGGCATTTGCCGTTTCTTACGACTGCACTCACGCTGACGGACAGAAACTCAAAATCTTCCAGGAAAAGCCGGATCATGCCGTCGCAGTTCTTCAGACAGGTCTGACAAATCAGATTCTCAAAGGGACATTTACATACGAAGACGAAGCTCTCTACGAAGTCACAAAGTATGAGCTCATAAATTCTGTCGGTCAGCCTTCTCCGATTACTCTGACAAAAAGAGTAATGATGGGAAGAGGCGGATGCGGACGGGGCGGTTGCAATGAGACGTCATCTCTTTCTTCAAAAAAAGCCTCTCTGACTGTTAACGGTCTCAATAAGATCTTTAGCTGCCTGTGAAAAAAATAGTCCTCATCCCCGTGATCATCGTCGCGGGGATCTTCCTCTACTCCTTCCTCACTGCACCCATTCTCTTTCAGTCAGCGGAATCGCTGACGACAGAGGGTGGGCCCGTCTTCAATGAAATTACCTGGGGCTGGAAGGAGGGAAAAGAAATCTGGAAGATGAGACAGTCTCACGAGGGAAAAAATCTTCCGCGTGAAAAATGGGACAGTCTCGCTATTGTCATGGATCAGAAAGCTACCTTCCTCCAGCTGAAGCCGGGAACCCAAGAAAGAATTGAATATAAAGTTTCCTGCTTCATGTGCCACTCGAATGGACCAAGAGCAATCAGGCCGGTTGAAGGATCACTGAATATCAGCGACTCACTTAAAGTGAAAATGCTGAATCTCAGGATCAAGTTTTATGGACGTGTGAAGTCAGAAGGTGTGTCCATTGGTAAGACACCATTTCGTCATGATGGGAAGATATCGAACGCTCCCCTTGAGCTTTCCAGATGCACGTCCTGTCACAAGGAAGATGGCCTTCATGCCAGAGGAACTCTCACCCGCCAGAACAGCATTACGATTAATTTTATGGTGAAAAATGAGCACATGCCACCCTTTGGTGAATTAACACCAAAGGAGCAGCAGTATCTGGAAAATTTTATGGAAGGAATCTAGCGGCGAACTTTAATCTTCATTTTCTTAATCAGCTGCTCGATCGCAGGAAAATTCCCTACTCTCTGTCTCAGCGTCGCAGGTCCCTGTGGAACACCGGACTTACGAAGCATCTCACGCATATTTTTTGGCGTGATCGTTTTTCTGTTTTCCTGAGCAATAGAACTGGCAACAGCAACAACACCAGAAACAATCGGAGTCGCTGAAGATGTGCCTGAGAAACGCGCGGTATATTTTCTTTCCGGTGCCTGGTTAAAGAGATCGCCGTAACCAGTCGTCACAACACCGCGGCCATAACCGGAAACATCGACGCGTGAACCGTAGTTAGAAAACGAAAGTCTTTCTTTATCAGTTGGACCAACAGCTCCGACCATAATACAGCCAGAATCGCGCTTACTGAGATCAAACGCACCTTCGTATGCCGCTTCATCAAAGTTTGAATTCCCATTACCAGCAGCTTGTACGCAATGAATGCCTTTTTTGGTCGCTGCTTTCAGCTGATCAAAAATGTGCGGCCAGTATTCAACAGCAGTATATTTTTTAAGATCCGGACCAACCATCTGCTGCTCGATCACCATAACGTCACCGGCATCAAGATTGTCAGTGGCACCCTGGATCGCCTGGTTGATGCTTCTGATATATTGATCATCAACATCAGCGAGATCACCTTCAATGAATCCGTAGATACCGTATTGAGCTTCGTGAGCAATACCAGTCACACCTTTGCCGTCACGTTTCGCTGCAATTTCTCCCCACACGGCAGTCCCGTGATCGGTTGATTCGCAGTTGCGTGGATTGGCACCAACATAAAATGGAGTTGCGAAATCTTCGTGACGATCTTCAAAACAAGTTTCGATATCGATCACTTTGACGTTCTTACCCGTTCCACCCGGGATTTCCCAGGCAGCGATCGCACCTACACCAACTGGTGAGGCCTGAAGGTAATTCTGCTGAGATTCGAAATCAGGAGTTTCCTGAACGTAATCGGCTTCAACAGTTTCAGAAGCTGTGTTGTCATCAAGAGTTGCTGGCTTAGGAATCGGAGCATAGTAAGCGTGCTCGATATCGCGGTCTTCCGAAAGATCATTGATGATTCCGGCTGCCGTAAGAGCGTCCGGCAACATATGAAGTTTGAAGTATCCCCATGTTCCATTTTCTGTCACGAAGAACGGAGAGAACTCACCCATGTCACTGTGGCGACGGTTGAATGCTTCCGGTGATTTTACTTTTACGATTATTGTTTCTGAAGAGATGAGATATTTCGCGCGGGCCTCATTGATCTTGAAAGCGTTGAACTTCATGATCCCTGCAAAAGCCGGTGTGGCCATGAGAGTAGCGAGGACAAATGCAGACGTAAATTTCATAGGGGTTCTCCTCCGCGGACTATAGCATCCGGGAGGGAGGTATCCCAAAAATATGAACTTTTTACAAGCCCTACTTACGCTCCATATGCTCTCTGACGATCTCTTCGACGACAGAGGGGTCCGAGAGGGTCGAAATATCGCCCAGACCGTTGTATTCGGCAGCGGCCACTTTCCTTAAAATCCGGCGCATGACTTTCCCGGATCTGGTCTTCGGAAGCCCCCGGGTCGGGTGAATCACATCAGGCGCAGCAAAACGCCCGATTTTGTTTCTCACGACTTCCTTGATGTCTTCCACGATTTCAGGAGTTACTTTTTTCCCGGTCGCAAGAATTACGTAAGCGTAAATTCCCGTCCCCTTGATATCGTGAGGCATCCCCACCACCGCCGCTTCCGCAACGTGAGGAGATTCCATGAGTGCACTTTCAATTTCCGCCGTACCCAAACGGTGTCCGGATACGTTTAAGACGTCATCAATTCTTCCCGTAATCCAGTAGTAACCATCTTCATCGCGGCGACATCCGTCTCCGGTAAAATACTTACCTGGATACTGGGTGAAATACGTATCAATGAAACGCGCGTGATCTTTGTAAATCGTCCGCGCCTGGCCGGGCCATGATGTTTTAATACAAAGGGCACCTTCCACTCCATTGCCTGTTAATTCTTCTCCCGTTTCTGGTTTTACAATCACAGGTTGCACACCAAAGAATGGAAGCGTCGCTGATCCAGGTTTCGTCGGCGTCACACCCGGAATCGGAGAAATAAGAATTCCTCCCGTCTCCGTCTGCCACCATGTATCGACAATGTCACAACGGCTTTCACCAACGACATCGTGATACCATTTCCAGATTTCCGGATTGATCGGCTCACCGACAGTTCCGAGAATGCGGACAGAATCCCGATTGTATTTTTTTACGAGCTCATCACCGGAAGCCGCAAGCGTGCGAAGAGCTGTAGGAGCGGTGTAGAAGATATTCACTTTCAGATCTTCAATGATATTCCAGTAGCGGCCGGCATCGGGATATGTCGGAATGGATTCGAACAGAACTGACGTGGCACCATTTACGAGCGGGCCGTACACGAGATAAGAGTGGCCAGTGACCCAACCAACATCAGCGGTACAGAAATAAACTTCATTCTCTTTGTAATCGAAAACATATTTGTGAGTGTAAGAGCAGTAAGTGAGATAACCACCTGTTGTGTGAAGAACACCTTTGGGTTTTCCGGTTGAGCCGGATGTATAGAGAATGAAAAGCGGATCTTCTGCATCCATCTCTTCACATGGTGCAACCGGACGGAATTTTTTCATTTCATCTTCGTAAGAAATATCTCTTCCCTCTTTCATCGGCACTTTTACTTCTGTGCGATGAACGACGAGAACTTTTTCAACGAAAGGAAGTTCTTTGATCGCCTCATCGGTGATGGCCTTGAGAGGAATTTTCTTACCACCACGAAGACCTTCATTGGCGGTGATGACAAAGCGGCATTCAGCATCGAGGATGCGGCCCTTTTTAGATTCCGCACTGAAACCACCGAACACCACTGAGTGAATGGCACCAATGCGGGAACAAGCGAGAACTGAATAAACGAGTTCCGGAATCATCGGGAGATAAATGCAGACGCGATCGCCTTTTTTCACTCCATGAGCTTTCATGAGATTTGCGAGTCGACAGACGTTTTCATAAACTTCGCGGTAAGTGATTTCCTGATACTGACCAGGTTCATCCTTGGCCCAGATCAAAGCGTTTTTATTTCCACGGGTCGCCAGATGACGGTCCAGACAGTTGTAGGAAGCATTGAGTTTCCCACCCAGAAACCATGAATAATTCACGCCCTGAAAGTCGCCTTCGAGACCCTTTTCGGGAAAGCGGAACCAGTCCAGATTCTTTGCCGCTTTTAGCCAGAACTGGCCCGGATCGTTCACGGATTCTTGATATCTCTCGCGGTACTCTTTCATTCCCGCTAGATAGGTTTTCCCTTCGAGGCTCTTCTTTACGGGATATGTTTTTGGCGCGTTCATCGTCTGTCCTTTCTTTCTCTTGGCATATAAACATGGTACTTATTCCTCATGCAATACTTCAACATCCAAGTGGCCTCTCAATTATCCGGTGTCGCATCAGCGACCATCCGGGCCTGGGAAAAACGCTACAACGCGGTGGTGCCGGACCGCGCTGAAAACAAGCATCGCTTGTACTCAGAAAAAGATATTGAAAAACTCGCTCTCCTCTACAAATTAACGGAGCTGGGCCAGAGTATCGGGAAAATTGCGCACCTGGAACTTTCAGAACTCAAGCTCATTTACTCCACTCTTCTTCATCGTCCCTATGATGAGCGCCATGTTGTCACTCCTCATCACGATAAGGTGGACTACGATAAGATTCTGGCGAGTCTTCATCTTGCTCTTGAGGCCTACAAACTCGATATCATTTCCCATGAATTTGAGAAGGCCCGCAATCTCGTGACTCCGAGAGATCTCTGTCTCAATATCCTGATCCCGCTGTTCCAGCAGATCGGCCTGAAAGTTTCTCGCGGAGAACTTTCTGTTGCTCAGGAACACACTTTGTCGGCGATTGTTTCTTCGCACATCGGTCAGATGATGGGTCATCACTATCAGAAAACTTCCGCCACGAATGATCTGATTCTGATCACGACTCCTGAAGGTGAAATGCACCAGATCGGGATTCTTGCAGCAGCACTTTTATGCGTTCACTATTCCATCAAATTTATTTTTCTGGGAGCAAGTCTTCCTGCTGTATCTCTCGCAGAAGCGGCGAATGCACTTCAACCAAGTGCCATTCTTTTGGGAACAACCCGCTATCAACTGGATGATCACAACACGCTGGAAGATTATCTTTCGCAGTTACGTTCGAATCTGCACGTGCCTGTGAATCTGATGCTGGGTGGGAATATCAAAGGGTTTATGAAAAATGACCTGGATAAGCAAAAGACTCAGTTCTTTCCTACTCTCCAGGCCCTGGATGAATTCTTAGCTAAAAAATTTAAATCTTAGTCACAATCGTAAGCAGTCGCGAACACCGACATTTTATTTCCGTTCGGCACTTCCTGATTCACAAACAATCCATTGGCACCTTTTGAAGCCGCCTGATTGAGGGCATCGTTTAAGGCGAGTTCTTTCGAACCCTGCTCATTCGTCCCTTCAACTTTCCCGATGACTCTGCACTGAGCAGGCTTCACCTGATGAACTTCGATGTCCTTGGCCTTATCTGAGAGCTTTTCAGAGCGGCTGGAACAGGCAACGACCAAAGAAATCAATATCAGATACTTCATGAGTACTCCTTCGCTGAATTTGTCTTATAATCATACTCAGCACCAAAGGAATGGGCCATGAAACTCCTGATCTTGAGCTTTCTAGTCATGTACTCATGTACCCGTGAGGCCAGTCTCTCACGTAATACTGCCAGCGCTCATCTGGATCATGTGATCATGCCGGTTTCGAAACCTGCAGAAATCAAATGGCCGGCAGGTTTCCGCAAGGAAGCTGTCGTCACACAAAGTATTACCTTCATGATTGGCATGCCGAAAGTCGAACAAGACGATCTCGATTATCTGATTGAACAACGGGATGTGGATTCCTGGATCATTCGCGTGATTGCTTATAAAAATTCTGAGAAGCAGGATCTCGGTTCACTCTATTCTCTTTTCCGTCCGAGAAAACTTTCGCGCACATCAACGGGAGCTGCCACAAGTGTGGCCCTGAAAATTTATTACGCCGCCGCTTATGCTTCAGAAAGATTCCGGAATGCGAAGTGCCCACCTCTTGGTCACAATAAAAAAATCACTTCGATGAGAGTAGAAGATACCAAAGAGCCATTCTCGCTTTCCATCGAAGGAACGCAGTCGTATCTCGAAAAAAGTCAGCTGATTGAACTCACGCCGAGTTCGTTCAATGGCGGAATGTCATTGCAGGGTGAATATTGGTTTGAGATTGCTCCGTATAACTCTGTGAAGAAAGTGATTCACGCACCCTTCAAAAGAATTCCCGGCACCATCATTGTCGACAAAGAAGAAAGTGTCGCCGTTCCGAGTTGTAATGGAATCAAATCCGAACTCGAAGAACCTCGTCCGTAGGCAAAAAAAAAGGACCCCGAAGGGTCCTTCATTGAATTCAAAAAATTCAGATTACCATCTAACAGTCGCGCAACGGTATCCCCACATCCCCATTCTCTGGAGATCGTAGTTACACTGGCGAAGACCATCGCGGCACATGCCGTTTCCGTTTGAGTTACCCCAGTAACGACGAACAACGCGATTCACTCTGTCTGTCATCACAACCTGACAGCTGCGAGTAGGAACCGGAATCGGACGTGGACGGATGATAACTGGCGGAACAGGACGCGGACGGATAACAACCGGTCCACGGTTATGACCTGGAATTGGGCGATGATGACCAGGAGCTGGACGATAGTGACCATTACCACGGTTGTGGTTACCTGGATGTCTTTGTGCAAACACTGAAAGTGATGTGACAAAAAGAACGAGAGCAAAAATAACATGCTTCATGATTCCTCCAATGGAAAGTTCTTCCTTAAGAGTTATCAATCAGGAGTTAGGTGTTCAAGAAATTTTCATGAGGTCAAAAAAAAATCAGGGCCAGAGTGGCCCTGATTAAATAAATGTTTTCTTAAAAAGAGTAACAACTATTCGAAAGTACCTGTGAGCTCGGTCACGTGCGAAATTTCTTTCTTCTCTTCAGCAGCAGATGCGGGACTGCGCGTTTTATCTACTGCGTCTGTCGATGTTGCACCTGTCAGAAATCTGGCATCTGCACTCACTGCAGGAACATTTGTCGAGATTTCAAAACTACCACTGAGTTCGTTTGTACCAATCGCAAAAACTGTTGTGGAAAAAAGAGCGAAAGTGAGAAGTGAAAATTTCATGGCAAACCTCCGGGGATGTTACTCCTTATCGGTTTGCCATGAGGAAAAGTTAAATTAGTAGTTAATCTGGGCCTGGAGACGTACCAGAGAGCCTGATTCATTCTGCTTATCGTTTAAAGTGGCCTGACGAAGGCGCGTTCCCTTTCCGTAAGCGATGGTGAGCTCAAGCGCCTGATTCGGTTGCCATTCCGTACCAGCTTCTACTTCTGAGGTAAAAACTCTGGCAGCGTTATCAAGCTTTCTTCCGCCATCATATTCCTGGTAACGGACGTATGGGAAGAAACGGTGATTATCATGCTGAAGCTGGTAATTTACCTGAGCATAACCACCCTTCAGATTTTTCTTCGTCTGAGTTCCTTTGCCGACAGAAAATTCCGGACCCTGACCAACGTTATATTCAGCGATGAATCCGAAAGGCTGAGGATACATGACAAAAGATGCTACTGATCTCTGATCGTAAGTATTGTTCTGGTTCGCTGAAAGGTCAGTATCAAACTTTCCTTCGTAAGCAGCGACTGAAGCTTCATAGTACTGACCGCTTCCTGTTTTCCATGGATAAGTGAAGCGAGCAACACGGTGAAGATCTTCGTTCTGCTCACCACGGTTCAGAGTCTGACCGTTATAAACACCGATCGCAACCATTCCGTAATCGCCTGTCCCTTTAAGATTGTTCGAAGTGAGTTCCTTGAAAATCTTTCTCATGTGAGTGGGAGCATACATAAGATAGACACCAAGATCGCGCTCGTTAGGAGCAGCGTTGTTCACAGCATCTGTACGATCGAGGGCCGCGCGATTTCCTGATGACTGAAGATTGTCATAACCAAACGGAACTTTCGAAATACCTGTGCGGATTCTCCACTCTTTGCTTCCTTCAAGAGCGTAATCAAAATACGCATCACGGATCTGGAGGAAGTTCTGGTTCTGAGTTGCTGTTCCGGCAGTGACACCGTTGGTAGCTGTCTGCGCGTAATCCGGCTGGATATAAATGAACACTCTGTCAGAAACATCACCAAAGAAAGTGAGACGAGCGCGTCTCATGAAAAAGCCCTGGTTTTTTCCTACTGATGTATCGCAGGTAGAACATGCGTATTTTTCATTGGTTTCAAGAGCACGATTGTAACGAAACTGAGCATAACCTCTCAGCTGGATCCGCTCATACCATTTTGAAGCAAGTGTATCGTTAACGGCCTTCTGGATCTCAGCAAGGGATGTCCCCTCTTGTGCCTGAGCAAAAGCTGGAAGTGAGAGAAGAATGAGAAGAAGCAGGGTCTTCATGGAATAAACTCCTTAAGGGGATGAATCGTGTAATTTTTTTATACTTTCCGGGGCCCTTTGTTTGTCAGGAAACTGTTAATTTGAAGACTTGGGCCGCCTATGTATTCTTTTCTTCATTAATGCTATGACTCTGCGCATCATGTATAGTTTCCGAATCATTTCATTCCGGGAGTCTGTATGTTGCTCAAGTTGTCGCCCCTGTTCCTCGCTCTTCTCGTTGTTGGTTGTGGCAAAAAGGCCAACGAGAAATCAAAGACCGTGAGTCCTCGTGAAGTGAGTGCGACAAAACTTTCTTCGAATCCGATCATTCTGACTTCGATCAACTCCAATAAAATGAAATCTACCTGTTCAGTTGATAAATATGAAGACGCTCAGAAGAATTTCAATCTCGCGCTTTATGTTCGTGGTGAAGAAGTTCAGGAAGAAAGACTCTTCACTGGTCTCATTGACGGACTTCTCGTTCGGGACATGGGCTCGAAAATTATTACGGAAAGTCACAAAGGCGAAAGTGTTCTCTATACATACACTTCAACTGACGATGTGATTTCTGGTGATAAAAAACAACTCAGCACACCTTCAGTCATTTCGATCTGTCCCGATGACGGTCAGTATGTGAAGGGAACTCCGGAAAGCGCCGCTCTCAATGCCACTTTCTACATCTCGAAAGTTAACAAGAAAGTTTCTGAGTTACTTCCTGCTGTAAATATCCCGGCGATTTCGATTGAAGTCACTCCGATGATCAAGAAAGCACTTTCCGTCGTCATTAAAGGCGAAGTGGTGTGGAGCTTTGAAGCGTTCGAAACGGATAACGCTTATTATATGCCGGGAGCGAATTCGATTACGTTTCTTCCTCACAGCGAAGAGTTCCGTAAGGCCGGTATGAATTTCAGTTTCTGGGAAGTGCCGATGGTTGCGGCCCATGAATATGGTCACCATATCTTCAATACTCTTCACCCTGATAATTCACCGGCGCCTTCTGCACTGAAAAACTGCTTCGGTCATTTCGGATTCCAGACTGAAACTCCGGAAGCAGCAGAAGAAGAAAAACGTGTCGTCACAAACGAAGATGTTATGGGCGGATTGAATGAAGGCTTCGCTGATTTGATTTCATTTTACTCTCTTGAAAATAACGAAAGAGGTCTTAAAGGTGTGAGCTGTCTTCAGATTTCACGCGATGTTGGTTCACGTGTTTTTGCTGACGGGAAAGCGAAAGTCTTCAGCGCTGAAGCTCTCGTAGAATTTTTCTCTGAAAAATCATCACCTGCCGCAGAGTCTTGTGACACAACAAACTTCCAGGATATTCACATCCTCGGAGCAGTTTTTGCTAACGGTGTTGACCGCTTCCTTACTCTTTCTACTGACACGAAAGACCAGCGCCTTGCTATCGTTCTTAACTGGCTCCAGGAAATGAAAGCTAACAGCGGGAAAATGAGCACACTTGCTCCTTCAGAATTCCTCGCCGAATCTTTCAAGCTGTTTATCGAGATGACAGTCGCGAAAACTGACTCAAAAATGGACCAGGCCGAATGTGATCTGGCCAAAGAGATCTATCCGGCAATCGAGACGCGCCTGACTGCTTGCTTACCACCAATCTAGATTTTATTGACGGGAGAAACGGCCCCGAAGAGAATAACTGTATGCGTACAATTATTCTCTTCCTCCTGCTTCTTCCTTTTTCTGCTCAGGCGAGATTGATCATCAATTATGACCTGAACTACTCCTCGGAAGATTCAGATTCCAACAATACGAAGGGTGAAAAATCCCGCACGTATCATAAAATCTTTGTTGGTGGATCTCTCAACGACAGGAAAACTTTTTTCTTCGGCTGGAACATCAACAGCTGGGATTCAAAAAGCAAATCTGGCACGACTGAGAATGAATACAGCATGCTCGAGATGGGACCGAAGCTTCTTTGGTTTCTCAATGAAAATTACAATGTGTATGTGGCCGCCGAATGGAATCCCTACGCTCGTGGAGACCGGAAACTCGGTGCGACCAATGAAGATATCAGTGGTTCAAGTTATGGAGCGAGTCTCGGCTATCGCTTTCGTATCTCACGCTTTATTGGTCTCGGTGCCGGCATTCACTACCAATCAACGAAGATTGATGAGGCGAAAGTCGGATCTAATGAACGAAATGTTTCGGATAGTGTGAGTCACATCATGCCGATGCTTCAACTCTCGGCGATGTTTAAGTAAAAAAAAAGCCACCCGAAGGTGGCTTTAAAATCTCTCTTGAAAAGTTGGTGCCCGCTCGCGGAATCGAACCACGGACACAAGGATTTTCAATCCTTTGCTCTACCGACTGAGCTAAGCGGGCAATAAACTGACTTCTAAAAAAGAGAACTCTAAGTTAATGTTTTGGAGAATTTCCGTCAACGACAATTCAGAGAAAATCACAACATGACGGATTGCGACAGGAAGAGATCATGCCGATAAAAGTTGTTTGTACTGAACTCACTCTTCCTTGTTTCCATGTGAACGCTCTGGCCTTCATTCCCTCTCTCAAAACAGACGCTCCCGTGAAGAAAGAATGGGCGGTTTTCACTCACGGATACACCTCTCACAAAGGCGATTGCCTGAACTGGGCCACTCGACTGGTGGAGGCCGATGTCCCGTGCATAATCTTCGATCAACCCGGCCATTATCTGGGAAGTTTCAACGAAGTGACGTCCCTGGAAGAATTTAAAGAGCATGTTCATGAATTATTCCGTGAAGCGTACCTGCGTCTCTCAGAGCTTATGGAGCTCAATCTGGGCCCTGGAAATTATCCGAAGCCTGAGACGATCATTCTCGCCGGACACTCATTAGGGGCCTTTACTGCGGTTAAGGCCCTCGAACTTCCTGCCTTCAAAGATCTGAACCGTCTCGCTATCGGTGTTGGGATCGGAATCGGTCAGCGTCAGGCGATTCATATTTTTGAGACTGCTTTTTATGAGAAGACTCTCGCCGTGAGACGCCAACTCGTTTCACCTGCCCTCAATTCCACAGAAGTTTTCAGCTGGCTGAAAACTGAAAAGGAAAATATGACGGTATCAAATCAGCGGATTCATCTTATTACTGGTGAGGACGATGTGGTGGTGGGTCCGGGTGGAATGGAAGCGTTCGTAAAAGTTCTGGAAGATAATGGTAATAGTGTGACGTCAGAAAAACCGAAACGACTTCCTCATCACGAGCCGGGTGCTGCGACTGCGCACATGTATTCTTTTCTTAAGAACCACTTCGCCTGGAAGTAACAAACTTCAGATTTTTGAGCCAGCCCTTCTTCCCTGGTCGCGAAAGCGCCGTTCCCTGAAGTTCTTTCTGAATGCCTCTGCCTGACTCTCCTTCAAAAAAAGTAATCAGTTCCTCGGGAGATTTCGTAAAGAGTGTTCCTACCGAGGGGAATTTCTCAAATGAGAGAGCACCATCGGTTCGCATGAGAGGTTTGGAATTCCAGGGACAGATATCCTGACAGATATCACAGCCAAAAATTTCTCCGCGAGAGTTTTCCATCCCGGCAGGTGCGGGAACTTCTTTCATCATCTCAATCGTGAAAGTAGAAATGCAGCGATCAGCTTTGAGTGTGCGTGTTTCTTCATCAATCGCGAGAGTGGGACAGGCATCAATACAGGCGCGGCACTGGCCGCAATGATCCGTCTCCAGAACTCTTTTCTCTTCCTGGATTTTCTGATTGAGAAGAATGCTTCCGATGATGAAGTAACTCCCTTCAGAGCGGTGAATAAGCATTGAATTTTTCCCGAACCAACCAAGGCCCGCGCGGAAAGCGAGATCACGCTCAAGAACAGGTTGCGCATCAAGCGTAAAATATCCTTCGAGTGTCGGATGATTGTTTTTGAGTTCGGCGAGAATCGATTCCAGGGAGCGCTTAAGCGAATGATGATAATCTTCGCCACCAAAGCCCAGGGCATAGGAGGCAATTTCATGTCGTTTGTTATCCATCAACCATTTCTTAGCGGGACGATAACTGAAAAGGAAAACAAGTGCGGATTGAAATTCCGGATAAAGATTTTTGAGATCGTTACGAATGTCTTTTCTGTGATCAGAGAGATAGGAAAGAGCGCCCTGATTTCCCTCGCTCACCCATTTTGAATAGCGATCAAAACTCACGGGTTTGCTTTCTTCCGTGTATCCCCAGTCAACGACCTGCAATTCTTTCAGGAGCTCCGGAGATATCATGTATAAGCTGGGATGATCTCAATAGCACCGGTCGGACACGCTTCCACACAGGCCATGTCGAGAGTGCATTTTTTTGCATTAACCGGATTGATTCTCGTCTCTAAGTTATGAGCTTCGGAAACTTCCCAGATATCGAAAGGACAAACGTTGATACATGCCTGGCATGAAGCGCAGATGGATGTATCAAGAAAGAGCTTTCCCTTGTCAAAAGACACCTCCTGGATGGAATCCTGGTTGGTATTCTTGTGACTTTCTTTCGGAATATCCTTGATGCTTTCAACGCGAATCGAGTTGGTACTTCCCTGCTTGAAGAACTTCCCATCTCCGATCGTAACGACAATTTTGTCGCCATTGAGGAGCAGGCTATCTTTCTTCAATTTCTCAACCATCAGTGTTTCAAGTTTATGAACATCATCCTGCTCGTGAATATTGAAGTAGAACGATGTCACACCCCAATAGAGACTCATTTTGCGAATGACATTGATATTGTTCGTCACACCTAGAACCGGAGTTTTCGGACGGAAACGAGTCATGCGAAGGCATGAATTCCCGCCTTCCGTGATAGAAATGATCCACTTGGCGTGAGTTTTTTCTGCAACGATCGAAGCAGCAACCTGAACAGATGCCGTGACGCTGGAAATTTCCATATGACGAAGCATCGGGCGTTCGGCTGGAGCTTTCTCAGCTTCCTCAACAATTTTTCCCATCATCGTAATCGCCTCGAGGGGATATTTCCCGGAAGCCGTTTCGCCTGAAAGCATCACGATGTCAGTTCCATCCCAGACAGCATTGGCAACATCTGAAGCCTCTGCGCGTGTCGGAGAAGAATTTGTGATCATCGACTCAAGCATCTGAGTGGCGGTGATCACTGGCTTACCAATAGAGTTACAGGCCTTGATGATTTTTTTCTGGATAGCGGGAACGAGTTCGTTACCAACTTCAACACCCATGTCTCCACGGGCAATCATGATGACGTCTGATGCCTGAATGATAGCTTCGATATTATCGAGACCTGTCGGAGTTTCGATTTTTGAAACAATAGGAACCTGGATCTTCATCTTGTGAAGAATGGCCTTCACTTCATTCACATCATCAGCAGTTCTTACAAATGAGAGAGCGAGATAATCAATCCCCTGCTTCAGACCAAACATGAGATCTTCGCGGTCTTTATCCGTTAAGCTCGGAGCAGAGACATTCACGTAAGGAAGATTAATTCCTTTATTGGATTTCAGAATGCCACCGACTTTGACTTTAATTTTGAGAATGTCGTTACCTTCTTTCTCAATGGCTTCAGCAACAATAAGACCGTCATCGAAAAGGATACGCGCACCAACGTGAGCATCTTTCACGAGATCTTTATAAATTGTGGGGATGAAGTTTTTTGCGTACTGAGGGTATTGATCCTTCACATGGGAAGGTCCGATCACCCAGACATCACCATCATTTAATTGCAGAGGTTCAGGAAGTTTATCCACCCGGATTTTCGGACCCTGAAGATCGAGAAGAATGGCAATTTCTCTTCCGGTATTCTTGGAGGCCTGACGGATGTTTTTGATGGATTGTTCGTGGGCTTCGTACGTTCCATGGGACATGTTGACTCTGGCGGCGTTCATTCCGGCCAGAATCATCTTCTCAAGCATCTCGATAGTGTTTGAGCTAGGTCCGATGGTCGCTAATATCTTCGCGCGACGGATAGACATAGATGATCTTTTGATATGGTTTAACTAAATTAACTTAATTTCTTAAACTCATTCAGCTGCTGCATCTGCGTATCGTGGTGATCCTGCATCTGCTGTAACTTGGTCTCATAAGTCGCCACTGTTCTCTGTTTGTCATCTGAGTAATTGGCCTTCAGACGTTCCATTTCAGCGCGACCAATGTTCTCTTTTTCCGCGATTTCACGGGATTTAGAGGCCTGAGCTTCTTTCAATTTAGACTCATAATCATTGGTGATCAACTTTAATTTCAGGTCATTCTGTGACTGAACTTTAGCGATCTGCTTCTGATAGTTGACCATCATGTTATTGACTTCCATGCGGTGCTGATGGGCCTGTTCACCCATAGCAGCTTTCAGTCCACGGACCTCAGCATTACGTCTTTCTGCACCCGTGGTTTTCTCATAATTGAGTTCAGCTTCGGATTGCTGGGCCATGCTGGACATTTTCTGCTCTGAATGAGTTTTAAGCTCATCAAAATCTTTCTCAGCATTCGCAAGGCGGAACTCGTATCCCTGAACAGTCTGGTCAAGATGACGGTTGTATTCAGCCTTCATATCCGCGAGCTGCTCAATCGTGCGTTCACTGTTTTTCTTCAGGAAGTCTTTCTTGTCAGCATTGGCAGTGAGAGTGACATCCTCGATATTCTGGCGAAGCTTGTCCTCGATTTCAGTGATTGATTTATGAAAGTTTTCCTTCAGGTTTTTAACCCGGGTATCTCCCATTTTCTTTTCCTGCATGACTTGTTTTTCATAGTCACGGCTCTTCACCAGGTTCTGGCGCTGCTGGTGATCCAGTTTTTCCTGATTTTCTAATCTTTCATTTGCAACAGTGACCATTTTTTCAGCTTTCAGCTGATTCGTTTTCTTATCAATAAAGGCCTGGTTCTCTGCACGGTCCTTATCATTGGTCACTTTGTGGTTGTTTGCATCAGCCGCAGCCATTTCTTCGTAAGTACGCTTCGTATCTTCGAGGGCACCTTTCATATTCTGGAGTTTGTGATCCTGAATACTCTTGCCGTTGAATTCGCGGTTTGAAGAAACAGCGGCATTGAACTCGCCTTCTCCGTTATCACGACGACGGGCAAGGTTATCTGCCTGACGGATTTCATTCTGAGCATCACGTCTGACTTTATCGAACTGATCTTCGTATTGCTTATTGGTTTTCACAGCGAGCTGATGTTGTTTTTCAGCATCAGTAGCGTATCTGTCTGTGTAATCAGCAGCGAGCTGATTGCTTCTTCCTGAATGATACTTCTCAGTTTTGACAATCTTGTCCTGAGTATAGTCACGAAGCTGCTTGCTTTCGTCTTCATGAATTTCTTTTGTCTTCGCAAGTTCACCTGAGAGACGTTTCTTGATTCCCTCTTTTTCAGTGAAGTGACGACGTTGAGTTGCCGCGAGTGTCTCTTCCTGATTGCGGACGAGCTGCTGCTTCTCACGTTTGAATGAATCCTTGATGTCAGCACCGGCACCTGCAATCTCTTCCTGATACTTTTTGAGCTGACCGTCCTGCTTAATTACCAGGTCTTTCACGTTCCCCTGGTATCTCTTCTTCTCAGCATCCCGGATTTCTGTGTTGTTTTCTTTCTCAGAACCGAATGCGCGTTTGTAGCTGTGCTTAATATCATTTAAACGCTGATCGAAATCCTTGCTCTTGGCATTTGATTGCTGAGCGAACTCTGTTCTTTCTTTTGAGATGTCTTTGTTGAATCTGTCAGTCTGTGTGTCCATCGACTCGCGATTTCTATCTACGAGGTTATTGAGATTTCCCTGATACGACTTTTCAAGCTCAGCTTTATCTTTGATAAAATTTTCGGATTGTTTTTCCGTAACATGTTTTGCACGGTCTTCCGTTTCAGTAAGACGTTGCTTATGAGCTTCGTTATTTTTTTTGATCGAGTCCTGAAAGTACTCGCGCTCTTTGGACAAACGTCTTGTGTAATCTACGCCGTTCATGGTGTTTCCTTGGGGCCAAAACAATTGGCCTTATGGATTAGTTTAGCACCCGGCAGGAAACGAAAAAACCTTGGGTAAATCTTGCTGATTTTCCCCAAGGTTTGGTTTTTTAAGTCGAAAGGTCGGTTACTTAGCGAGTTCTTCGTCGATCAGCTCGGCAAAAACTTCCATCGGCTGGGCGCCGTTGATAAGCTGGCCGTTCACAAAGAAGGTAGGAGTCGATTTCACTTTGATCTTACGACCCTCTTCCATGTCTGACTGAACTTTCGCGAGATGGCGGTTTTCAGCGAGACACTTCTCGAAATCGGCCATTTTGAGCCCTACATCTTTAGCAAGTTTCTTGAGGCCTGCTTCATCGAGGCTGTCCTGGTGAGCAAACATAGAGTCATGCATTTTCCAGAAAGCTTCTGTGTTCTGCTCATTCGCGCAAAGGCCTGCAACAGCGGCTTTCTCAGCATGATTGTGGAATGGAAGTGGGAAGTTCTTGAAAGCAACTTTCACTTTGTTTCCGTATTTCTTTTTGATCTCTTTCAGGAGGTCAGCACCCTTCGCACAGTAAGGACACTGGAAATCAGAGAATTCTACAATTGTTACAGTTGCATCTTTTCCGCCGGCAGTTGGAGCTGTGCCCACTTCAATCGGAAAGCTTGGACGGCGAGGTTTCTCAATGAAAACTTCAACCGGTGATTTCTTCGTCTGATCTGCGAGCCATTTATCAACTGCTTCTTTTTTTCTTTCCATGCCGAGATAGTTTTTAATTTTCTCACGAACCTGTGGATTGATGTGCTCAGCAGGAATGTTCTGGTCTTTAATGAACGCATCCACTTCTTTATCAGAAATATTTACGCTGGAAGAAATGTGCTTCTCAAGAAACTCGTCGTTCGACATATTCTTCTTTCTTGGATCTTTGTCCATATAACGCTGAAGAAGAATTGTTTTAAGACGATTGAATTTGATTTCGAAGACTTTTGATTCTGCTTCGAAGAGTTCCGATTCAATTCCATCAACGAGCTCTTCATTCGTGACTTTCATGTCACCAACCTGAGCAGCGAGACCTGGTTGAGGCGCTTTAAAAAGATAGCTTGGTTTAGAATTTCCATCCGTACAGGCCGAGAACGTCAGCAGGATGGCGAGAGCAGTAAAGCTCAGAGAAAGTTTCATAGAGTCTCCTGTTTTTGAATGGGACAATCATAACTTAACAGGGTGTGAATAAAAACTAACCAGTTTAATCAGTTTTGCTTTAAAATACTTTTTATGAAGACCCACGTGGACATTCGCCAGATAACCATCGCTGACGAACAAATCTTTCCCGACGCATTAGAACTTTTGAACCGGACTCAGGGCAGAGATTTATTTGCCACTGATTATATGATCAAGAAAACGACCTCTTCCGACGTCCTGATGTTAGGTGCTTTTCAGGAAGATGAACTGGTGGCAGTGGCCGTAGCTGAGTTCATCAATAATTTCGACTGGTATCTCCCCTTCGACTCCACCATAAATAAACACAACGGCGAACTGGCCGGATCATTCTCCACTCTGTGTGTGAAAGAAAGTCTCCAGGGCCAGGGTATCGGTCAGGCCTTAAGTCACAGACGGATGGAATTTCTGAAATCAAGAAACATTCGCTTCATTGTTGGGTGCTCATGGGTCAGTGGCATGGGCCACACGTCAGATAGAGTGTTTGAAAAGATGGGATTCAGGGCCGTCAAAAAAGTTGATAACTTTTTCGTCGAATCCAGTATCAAAAAACCTTTTGATTGCCCCGGCTGCAGGATTCAACCCTGTCAGTGCAGTGCCATTCTCTACCGTCTTGATCTTAGTTGAGATGCTTCAGGAAATTCTGATACTGAGGAATTTTTCTCAGTACTTCATGTGGACCGAGTGCTTCCACTCTCCCCTTATCAAGTAGAAGTAACTGATCTGATTTGAGAATTGTTTCCAGACGGTGGGTCACGATGATTGTGATACTGCGAGACTGGAAAAATTTAATGAGATCGCGCAGGGCCGACTCAAGCTCAGAATCGAGACCACTTGAGATTTCATCCATGAGAATAATCGGTTTTTTCAGATAAAGGGCACGAAGTCCGGAGAGAAGCTGCTTCTGACCCATCGAAAGCGTTTTCGGATTCAATTTATCCTCAGGCTTAACTTCCCAGCGGAGAAGATAAGGAATCGAAGATGTTGCTTTCGCCCAGAAGACTTCAAAATCTTCTTCCACACCAAGAGTGATATTGAATTTCAATGTCTCTGAGAAGACATGTGAATCCTGCGAAATCAAACTGACAAAGGAAGAGAATTTCCGGAGTTCCTGCTCGGAGGATGGACGAATCACTCTTCCATCAAGATCAATCGTTCCATCGAACGTCTGGTACTGGCCTGAGAGAAGCTTCAAAAGTGTCGATTTTCCGCATCCGGATTCACCTAAGATACCGAGAATCTCTCCGCGCTTAAGTGTAAAACCGATATTCTCGAGAGAAAATCCCTGATCATACTGGAATCTCTGCAGATCGAATTTCATTGTATCTGCATCAAGCCTTTCGTAAGAAAGTGATTCGAAATTTTCCTGATGATAACTTTCATCGAACTGATGAAGGCGTTCTAACCCTGCCCCTGCTCTCTGAAGAACACTGATTTTTGAAGCGACATCCTTAATCGGTGTAATCGAGCGCTGGATGAGATCAATGAGGGCGGCGATGATCGCCACTTCAACGATTTTTGAATAAGGAACAATCACCATCACGAGGGCCACGAGAATCGGATAAAGAGACTCAGCAGCCGAGTAATAACCAGCATCCCAGATGTTTGCTTTGAGCTGCTTTCTCAGAAACTCTTCAAAGACTTTTTCCCCGCGGCGGGATGCATACTTTAAGTTCGGTGAATAAAAAAGTTCCCGGAGACCAGAAGTGAGATCTGTTGTGATCCGGGCCATAAGTCCCGTCAGGCGTCTCACATCCATGAATACCACTGCCATAAATTTACTTCCCTTCACGAGAAGCCAGCAGGCAAATACTTCAGCGATAAAAAGAGCAAGTCCTGTTGTCGAGTTCAACTGCAGGAAACTGATAAGACACGAAAGAATGAAGATCACATCGATGAAAATCGCAAACGCTCCTGCACTCACAATTTCTCTAACGGCATCTGTATCATTCATGAGACGAGCGAGAACTTCCCCAAGTGGATAGTCTTCCTGCTTGTTTCTTCCTTTCTGCTTAAAGGGAGCGCGCAACCAGAGACCAAAACTTTTCTCACGAATCGACATGAGAAGAAGCTGAATATAACGGTGAGTGGCCAGCTGAAATAAGAAGCGGTTCAGGTATTCACCGCAGAACAGGAATCCAAGGAGCATGAGATTTGTTTTGAAAGCACTCTCGGTGCCAAGTGATTCATAAAACTGCGTGATCAATCTTGGCGTGAAATATCCGGTCAGTGCCGAAACACCGAGATTGATAAAGATAAATACAGCAAGGAACCACTCTGACTTAAGCCAGAGGTAATTCAATAAGCTGTTCTTTGAAAAAGTGGACAACTTTATTTTCCTTCAGGACCTCAGTAACAGGTCCTTCACTTTCAATTCCATTTTCACGCGAAATATAAATCGCCTTATGTGAAAGTCTCACAGTCGTCAGACGATGACTGGAGATCACAAAAGTTTTGCCGACACACTCGGGACTAGTTTTTAAAGCTTCCATGATTCTTCTTTCGAGAATGATATCAACTGACGAGAAAGGATCATCCCAGATAAGTACATTTGCTCCTGACATGAGAGAGCGGATGAGCGCAATCCGCTTCATCTGACCACCTGACAAGCGCTTCCCATTCTCTCCGACTTCGAGACTTAAAATCTTCTCAGGTGACGAGTCGAGAGAATCCAATTGAAACATGTTGAGAAAATATTTCGCACGATCGCGTGCTTCATCACTCGGTACCGGTCCCAGGAAAATATTTTCCTGAATGGTATCGTTGAAAAGATACGGCTCCTGCTGAACCATCGAGACTCTGTCGCCTCTCATGATGAGAGATACAGCGAGTTTCGTCTGAAGATATGTTTTCCCGCTTCCTGTCTCACCGAAGAGAACATTCCAGCGGCCTTTCTCAATTTCGAGTTTCACCGGTCGATTCCAGAATTCCAGAGAGAGCGAAAGGCTCTTTTCAGAGTCATTGATCGGAATATGCGCAAGTTCTTTTTCTTCCTCCGACGGAACATCAATCAGGTTGTGAAGGTCTTTCACTCTTCTCCATGCCGCAAATCCCTGAGACATGACCACTGCCACCCATGACATGAACATTACGGGTTCAAGAAAAAGATAAAGAAAGCCTGAGAAGAAAACGAGATCAGATGTTGAGCCGCCATGCTGTTTGATCAGAAGGGATGCCCACAGAAGAGAGGCACCCAGACCCAGTTTTACGTACGGGCCGGAGATGGCAAACCCGATGGAAGACTTAAAGAAGAGTGAGAGTTCCTGGGCGGAAAGTTTCACAAAGCCCACGATGAAGTTTTTTTCCTGATGGAAATTCTTGATCGTTTGTTTCGCTTCATAGGCTTCGATAATGTATTGCTGAACTTCGCCCTTTTTATCCGCCATCTTCTTAAAAAGTTTCTGGTTAATGAAAGTCATCACTGTAAAAAGAAGAACACTGGAGAAAAGCGGAATGAAGGCCGGCCACAGATAGGGATCAGTGGAGTTGAGTTTCGGCACCAGGATAAATGCAGCAATGATCAGGTTACAGATCTGGAGAAGACCAAAGCCGATGAAAGCGCGAAGATTGTTGATGTCATCAAAAAGAATCTGGAAAACCTGTCCCTGCGAGTAACTCTTAAAGCGGGATGTCGGTACCGACTCGAGTTTTTCCAGAAGCTCCATCCGGAGAAGTTTCTGCTGAACGCGGGCGGGATAAAAAAACAATAAGCGGGAAAGTGTTCTGAAAATGAGAATTCCCAGCGCCAGTCCCACGAACACCCATTCGGAAACTTCCGAAAGTCTCCCCTGCCCCATCAGCTCAGTGAGCGTACGAATTCTTTCGGGGATCTGAACCTGAAGGAACTGCAGGAAGGCGAGAGATAGGAAGGCACCAAGGTAGAACTTCCAGAATTCCCACGCATGGGCGAGAATCCAGGGTCCGAACCGGCGTTGTAATCGCGTGGTCATAGAGGGGTAAATTTAACGTGGATTCTGCTCAAAGTCATCGAAACCCATGAGAGATTTTCGTGACAGGGCCCGCATTTTTTCCTAATATGTTTTGCACAGTGCGAGGTTAGCTCAGCGGTAGAGTCCTTGGTCGACATCCAAGTTGTCACAGGTTCAAATCCTGTACCTCGCACCATTTTTCATCCCTTCTATTTTAATTCCACATACTTTTTAAAATTGTTCAGGATCGCTTGCCAGCCGCCTTTCTGAAACTCCACCGGATGAGCGTTATCTGCATCAAAAGTTGTCGTGACTTTTGTCTGATCACCAACGGTTTCAAAAAACGTAATCGCCTGTCTTCCATCACCCATCGTATAAGCAATTTTCTTGTGATTGATCACTTCATCGTAGATCGCTTCGAAATCAAATCCAAAACTTCCGTCTTTGGCCTCCATCCGCGAGCTCATCTTCCCACCTGGGCGAAGATCATTTTCTGATCTCGGACATTGCCAGTCATCAGAAGCAAAATTCCAGTTCACGATATGATCTGGTTTGGTCCAGTAGTCCCAGACCTTCGGAAGGTTAGCATTTACAGTTGATTCAATTGTCACTTTTGTCTTATTCATTGTTTCACCTCATATAGTTTTGAGTGAGCACTTAAAGCGCGTTGAAAAGCCGGTCTTGATTCATTTCTCTCAACGTATTTCACCAGGTTTGGATACTGGTCCATCGTTCCGAGGAAGCCTGCTGTTTTGAGAACTGTAGTCATAATGATGTCTGCGATACTGAAACTCTTGCCGAAAAACTCTCTCTCTCCCAGTTCTTTTGAGAGGGCGATCAGGCGCCCATCAATAATTTCTTTCGCTTTCGCCTTCGTCGTTTCCTGCGCATCAGGATCAAATTTCAGAAGGAAGAAATGAAACATATACGGCTCAACAGAATTGAGAGCAGCAAACATCCATGTGAATACTTGCGCGCGTTCAACTTCATCCGTAGGAAGAAGTTTTTTATGCTTGAGAGCTAAGTGCAGAAGAATTGCACCCGTTTCGAACATCGTGACATTCTCGTCTGAGAAAAAAGGAACCTGTCCGAAAGGCTGAAGTTCCTTGTAAGGCTCTTTCTTTATTTCCGGATGAGGGTAAACAACCGCTTCGTATGGAAGGCCCATTTCCTCATGGATCCAGCGCACGCGAAGTTCGCGAACCAGGCCCTTGGTCATTTCAGGAATGCCGGTCAGGCAACTAAAACGGTTCACTGGTTAATTTCCGGTTCAACGAGCTGAGCAAGCTTTATCAGAGATTCCTGCCAGCCGAGGTAGCACATCTCTGTCGGAATCATATCCGGAATTCCTTCCTGCTTGAATGTGACTTCTGTCCCGCACATCACTTCTTTGAACTGGATGGTCACTGTCATCTCGCCGGGAAGATTGGGATCATCGAATTTATCGCTATAAACGAGAAGTTGATTGGGTTTAATCGTTTTGAAAGTTCCGCCCCATGAATGCTTCTGATCGTTCGTAAAATTCGTGAACGACATCCTATAAGCTCCCCCTTCCTTGAAATCGAATGATTGAACTTCGCAGATAAATCCGAATGGAGAAATCCATGATGCTTTTGCCTGGGCACTGGTGAAGGCTTTAAAGACCCGTGATACGGGAGCTTTGAATACTCTGTGAAGATTAACTGTATTGGACATTATTTTTCTCCTGGGAGTCCTGCTTTGTTAAAGAGCAGGCGAATATAATTTTCAAGATGATCAACACTTTCAGATGCAAGCTTCACGTCTCCACTCGCTTTGGCCAGAATGAAAGCTCCCTGGAGAACGGCCTGAGTATGAAGGGCGAGACTTTTAACAGTCCATGTTGCTTTGGGAGCATAGAGTTTTTTAGTTGCCTCGATGTCGGCTTCAAGATTTTCAGCATGAGTGGCGATGGACTGATAACAGGCCTGATTAATTTCAGGATGACTGGAATAAACTTCCTGAACCATCGTTCCTACAAGACAGGTGAAGTCCCGCAAATCTCCTTTCAGAATCTCTTTTCGGAAACTGACGTATCCAAGAAATCTGTCGAAGGGATCTTTGTGCTGATGATAAGGAGCTGACCGGAAAAATCCTGAGGTCATTTCCGACCAGCGGTTGGCCGCAGATATTGCGAGTTCTTCTTTTGAAATGAAATTATGAAAGAAAGTACCCTTACTTACGCCCGCTTTTTGGCAAAGATCATCCACCGTTGTTGACGTGTACCCGTTAGTGCGGATGAGTTCCGTAGCAGCTTCAAGAAGAAGTTCGCGGGAGGGTTTCTTTGAAGAATCAGTAATTGGTCTAGCCATGACAGTTAATATACCAACCAGTCGGTTTATTGTCAATTCTACACCTAAGTTCCTGTTTCAACGAAGAAGTAGTATTCTCCATGGATGAACTGTAGCTCTAAATTTTCCTGCCCATTACCATGGGTCCATCTGTCACTGGAGCCCAAGGGAACTGTTTTCACTTGTTGTAATGCTTATGAGTTCGCACCACTTGGTAATGTGAAAAACGAAACTCTAGATGAGATTTTTCATGGCCCCGCGATGGAAAAAATCCGCGAGCAGTTTTTAAAGGGAGAAGTTCCCTCGCAGTGTAAGCTTTGTGTGGATGCCGAAAGATTGGGACAAATCAGTCTTCGCGAAAGTTCACTCGCAAAATTCCCTGCAGTCCCTACAGATAAAAAACCGGTAATTAAATATCTGGGTCTTCGCCTCAGTAATCTCTGCAATTATGCCTGCAGAACCTGTAGTCCCGATTTAAGTACGGCCTGGCATAAAGATGCTGCGCTTGCAGGAGACAAAGAGTTTACCAAAGGCACTGTTAAAGCATTCACCAGTACTGATGATTTCATGAAGCAACTTACGACTTCCGTGGAAGATCTGGAAATTATCTACATCGCTGGTGGAGAACCTCTTATCACTCCCGAGTTTCAGTCCATGCTGGATTTTCTTTTGAGTAAAGGTCGCGAAGATATCGAACTCATCATTAACACCAATTTTTCCAAACCCAACGAAAAGATTTTCCAGCTCCTCACTCAGTTTAAGTCAGTAACCTTATCTCTCAGCCTCGACGGTATGTTTGAGCAGGGTGAATATTTAAGACATGGGATGAACTGGGCAGAGACAGAATCGAGGATAAAAGACTTCCTGAAAAACTATCCTTCCATCAAGTTAAAACTTTTTCCGACTGTTTCCATTTTTAATATTTTCCATATCAGTGATTTTCTGGATTATGTCCTGACACAGAAATATTTCAGGCCATCGGATATTGCGATTAATCCCGTTACCTCTCCGACAGATTTTAATTTTCAGATTCTTCCTGAGACACTTAAAAAGAAGGCCATTAAGAAACTTTCTCTATTTCAAATCTTCCTGTTAACAACCTACAAAGAACCGGAAGATCAAGGTCTCGCCGCTCAGGTTAAGGGCCTCATTAATACGCTTGAAGAAAATTTTGTTCATGATCAGATGAGCAGGTTTTTACATGAAGTACGCAAATTTGACAGGATCAGGGGCCAGGATGCTTTTGCTGTCTTTCCGGAACTCAGCGAACTGAACGCTCTTTAAGAGACTCACTTAATAACATTTTCAATCGATCACTCAGACCCTCGTGGCGGAGAAGATCAAAATCTTTCCCGAAAAGTTTTCCCTGACAGGAATTGAGATCAAAGGTTATTGACCCTTCTCCGAATATTCTTTGTTGAGGCGTGAGATTCATCGAAACAAATTTGAGTGGTCTCACTGTCCCGTCTTCAACGAGACTCCATCGATAAACTTCAGAAGGCCCCGCAGAGGCCGGAAGGTCGAGACGTTTTGTCTCAATGAGATGAATAGTTCCGTGTGAGAAGTGATAGAGGATATCGAATTTCATAGGGACTTTTTATCACGACTTCCTGGCGACAACCAGTTGTGTATCAAAAAGATTGAGGAAGAGCGGGATGCGAAAAAGAATGTGCGAGTTCAGAATCCAGCTTTTCTTTCCGAGTATCGCGACGAGATATTCCGCTAAAGGCCGGTAGTAACCAAAATAGTGGCGCTCGACGATCTTGTAATCAAGTGACGCAAAAAGAAATTCAAAGGATTTCCTGGTCGGATAATTGATATGGGTCGGTGGGTGAAACTGACGCCATTTCACCTGCCGCTTTTTGGCGACAGCACTTCCAGCGTCGACCGTCGTGACGGCAACAATGCATTGGCCTTCAACAAGCGAGAGATAGCTTTTCAGAATCTGTGAGGGTTCCGGTAAATGCTCCCACACATCCCACATGATAATGAGATTGGGACGAAATTCTTTGATCTTCTGAATGAGATCCTTATCAAAGGGATCCATGACATTAAGATTTCTTGCCCGCGCTTTTTCCCGTGCGTATTCAGAAATTTCAATTCCTATCGCTTCTGTAATCCCATGTTTCGTTGCTTCCCGTAGAAACTCCCCGGATGCAGATCCGATTTCCAGGAGTCTCACGGATTTAAAATCGGGCTGGATTTTTCTCAGGATGTTGAGTTTTCTCCGGAAATTCATGGAATGAACATCCGCTCCCCGATCGTAGTCAATATACTCTTCCCCCTGGAAATATTTCTCTGAATAGAGTTTCGCAAGATCAGATGTATTTTCAAGAATAGCTATCCACGCTCCACAATTCGAGCAGATCATCCTCAGATTATCATGAGGCTTCACAGTTCCGGTTGAGCCGCAGTTATAGCAGTCTTTCACGCACTCACCTTTTTCTTTTCAGTTACCGCAAGTATCCAGATGAGAGTGATCACAAAAACAACGGGAATATTATAAATGACGTAGCCCGAATGAACGAGAAGTGGCGGTGCCAGTGAGAGAAGGAGGAAACCCGCGAGGAGCTGAAAGACTCTGGAATGTTTATTTTTATAGAGCGCAAATCCCGTCAGAGTCAGGCAGGTGATTCCCCAGACGAGAGTAAGGGGACCAAATTCCATGTTGATCGTGCCGGGTTTTCCGAAAGGATAATAGGGAAAAAATGAGAAGATGCGGATGAGTCTTTCCACGATGAGACTAACGAAGGAAAGAAAATGGTTACTAATCAAATCTAAGGTCTGAACTTTCAGTACCTGATCATACTCAGGAGTATAAACTTCTTTCACTCCGGCCAGACGGACAACCAGGTTCTGAGTCATGTCATCCCAACCGTTCTTACACAAGGCCAGGCTTTTTCCGCGAAGATCTTCCTGAGGAAAAATAAAAAAGGGATAAGCTTCACCTTTCTGTCCCACACATCCACCGAATTCGAATAGACCTGCGTGAACTGCATGCCAGAATGTGTGACCGGAACGCTGAAAGAAAATGAATGGAACACTCTTGATCACGATATAAGGAAGAAAAGCGATGGCGATGACTTTTCCTTTCACCATTTTCCCGATGCTTGATGTGAAGAAAAAAAGAATCAGCGAAAGAATCAGGAAGTGCCCACTCCCCGATCGCATGAGTTCACAGAATCCGATAAGAGCGGAAAGAGCCGCTATCTTGAAATGTGGAATTTTAGTGCGTTCAGTGTCACTCACAATGACGAGACAGAAACTCATGGCATAGACAGGAAAAAGATAAACATCAAAGCCAGTGAAGACTGCGAGGGTAACGGGAAAAATAAAAAAGACACCTACTGAGAGTTTCAGGCGATCGCTGATTTGTTTTGAAGTGAAAACAAATATCAGGGTGAGAAAATGAAAAGCGAGAATTGCAAGGATGTAGAGAGCAGGAAAATCTGGCGCCATCCATTGAGGCGCAATGAGACCGCTACCCGAAAGAAATGTTGTCAGGGACAAGAGAATGGAAAATCCAGGATCATCCACTGTCGAAAGGCGCGCCAGTGTTTCGCCACTGGATAACGAAGAGATAATCTGATTGATGTTGTTGTGATTAAAGAGTGAGCGAAAATTCAGGATGGTGAAATCTTCGAGTTTTCTTTCACGCACCAAATAAGTTACGAGTCCCGTCGCTAATACCACCAGAAAAAGTACTGAGTGGGCCGCGATTCTTAGCATCGGACAACTTGCTCAATCAGATAGGCCGGACGTGATTTGATTTCCCAGAAAATACGCGAAATATAAATTCCGATAATACCCAGGATGAGCATCTGCACTCCCCCGATAAGAAGGACAACTGACATGACGGAAGACCAGCCTGGAATGACTGAACTCAGGAAAAATTTTGCGTAGAGGATGTACACGAGATAAAGCATCCCGAGGAGAATGACAG
The DNA here is from genome assembly GCA_040387275.1 of Bdellovibrionota bacterium. Taxonomy (GTDB): domain Bacteria; phylum Bdellovibrionota; class Bacteriovoracia; order Bacteriovoracales; family Bacteriovoracaceae; genus Peredibacter. Next base: position 755,493 of record JAZKDZ010000002.1, read on the forward strand.
CAAAACCCGTCACAATAGCGAAGTAAAGCGGTATGGTACTCAAAGATGTGACACCAGTCAGGGCCAGCTTCACCATCTTGAGCGGAGTAAATTTCGTCTCACCCTTGAAGCGTTCGGCAGCTTCGTATTTGATATATTCCTGTCGGTACCCCAGGGTCTGAACGATCCCTCTTAAGAAAAGGTCATATTCTTTAAAGCGCTTGAGATTTTCCACCACATCCCGGTCGAGTAAACGAAAGTCTGCAATACCCGGATAAATGAAAGTGGGACTCAGGAAATTGATCATTTTGTAGAAGAAAAGCGAAGTCAGCTGCTTGAAATTCACCTGATGATAGCTCCGGATCGTGTGAACAATCTTTACCCCGGACTCCCATTTACTTATGAATTCGCTTACAAGTTCCGGAGGATGCTGGAGATCTGAATCCATCGTAATAACTGCGTCACCCGTGGCAAACTCAATTCCTGCCCGAAGAGCGTTCTGATGGCCGAAGTTACGGGTCAGTTTTATGCCGACACATTCAAGAAATTTAGTCCGAGGACATTTGGTCTGGATGGTTTCAAAAGTCTTATCGCTGCTTCCGTCATCAACGAAAATGAGTTCGCAGGCGTGGGTGCCAAGCTTTTCAAAGACAGCAGAAAGCCTCAGGTAAAGTTCCTGAACGTTCTCTGATTCATTGTAAGCGGGGACCACGATCGATACTTTCTTCATAGGAATATTGTAATATAATTAACCATGGTCTTCAAAGTACTTATAATGCTCGCAGTTGCCTGCGTGTACTTCCCTTACGTTCAATTCGATACGATGCTGAATCGTGATGACAACGTTCTCGTTCCTCCCATGACCAGGGTGGAGGGATTCAGCGATTACGTTACTGCTGTCGCAGAAAACAGAATTCTTGATATCCAGCCGGTGCGTGATCTGAGTTTTCTCGTGAATATTAAAATTCACGAATGGACGCGCTTTTCCGCCTTCCATTTATTCAATCTTCTTTTCTTTCTGGCAGCGATTTTTCTTGTTGGTAAACTTCTTGAAACCCTGAACTTCAGAAAGTCGACTGTCCTTTCAGGCATGGCCTTGTTTGCTTTTCATCCTTTGATGGTATCTGCAGTCGGATGGGTTTCGGCCAGAAAGCATAGTCTGGCCATCGTCTTTGTGTTACTCGCGATTATTGATTTTCTGAAGAATAAAAATATCACCTGGAAAACTTCTGTGTGGTATTTCCTTTCATCCCTTTCCCATCAGATCTTTTGCCTTCTTCCTTTCTGGATTGTTTTCTACGCATGGAGAAAGGAATGGAAACTCAATCGCCTGATGCTGGGCCTGATGGTAGGACTCTCCTGGTCTGTGATCATTCTTGCGACTTACAAAACTTTTTTGATTAATCAGGCCAATGCCCAATATCTTCAGCCGGATTTGTTTGCCAATATTTCACGGTATGTCCTCTCCATCGGAAGATCACTCTCACTAGTTATGCTTCCGGTCTCGATATCTGCCTTTTACTGGCAGGGAAGTTTCTGGAATATTGTGGGCCTGTTTCTCCTCACAGGATTTCTTTTCGTCTCATGGAGGCATCCCCGGAGAAATGAGATTCTCACCTGGTTTCTCCTGGCAGTCCTCTCCCATGCACCAACCTACATTGCGTTTATCAACGACACTTATCTTTATCTGCCTCTTATATGCATGATCATCTGCTTTTCCATTTTCCTGGATGATTCAAGATTCACCATTCGCAATCAGAAAATCATCACCAGCTTGATGGTAGTTCTCCTGTCAGCAAAAACAATCAGTGTCTCCGACATGTGGAGGAGTACTCAGAATATGTGGGCGACCTCATATGAAAATGAGCCTTCCCCCCACAATGCCATCGGATTAAGTGGCTTTGTTCAGGATCCCCGTGAAGGACTTGAGCTCCTGAAATGGGGAGCGAAAAACTATAATTTTGAAGATCCGAATCTCATGCCGTTTTTCTTTAAGTCTGTGATCTCGGCCCCTATTAGCCGGGCGGAGAAAGTGCAGATTTTTGAAGATTCGATGAAAGATGATCCAAAATATAAAAGGACCTTTGCCTTCTTCCTTCTGGAAGGAGACGATATTGACAAAGAAAAAGGCCAACGCCTGCTTAAGGAAATTGAATGAGCAAATTACCAAACGGTTCCTACATCCATCCCACTGCTATCGTGGAAAACAATGTCCAGATTGGTGAAAACGTAAATATCTGGCATCACTGTCATGTCAGAGAAAGTGCTATCCTGGGAAACAATGTTTCTCTTGGTAAAGATGTCTTCATCGATAAGAATGTTGAAGTTGCGGAAGGAAGCAGGATCCAGAACGGAGTCAGTGTTTATAATGGTGTCAAAATCTCTCCGTGGGTTTTCGTAGGACCCAACGTAACCTTTACCAATGATAGAAATCCTCGTGCGGGTTCTAAGGAATGGAATATTTCCAAGACCCGTCTGATGCCGGGTTGTTCTATCGGTGCCGGAACAACAATTGTTTCAGATGTCACGGTCGGAGCATTCTCAATTATCGGCGCAGGTTCGGTTCTCACAGAAAGCATTCCACCCTTTCACCTGGGTTACGGATTGCCGGCGCGAATTGTTTCCAAAATCTGCGCTTGCGGAGAAACCCGCATGGAATTTGACGCCGTTCCTGAAGAATATATCAAAGAATGTTGCGAGCGCCGTCTTCTCCCCCAGATGATCATCATTGCCCGTGAAGAGATAAAGAAGCTTAAATGAAAACTGTTACGATTATCATACCTTGTTACAACGAAGAAGAATCCATTCCCCAGCTCATGAAAAAGCTGGGAGAACTGAATGCTATCCTCGCTCCTTCGTATGATTGCAATTATCTTTTCGTAGATGATGGAAGTAAGGATCAGACTTTTAAACTTCTGAACGAAAATGCCGGTCATCTCAAGAACCGCATTGTCCGTCATGAAGTGAATAAGAATCTCGGTGGAGCATTGAAAACCGGGATTTCGCACGCGGGAATCTGTGACTACATCGCCTTTCTCGACAGTGACTGCACTTACGAACCGGATATTCTGAATACACTTCTCAATGAACTTGATAAAGGTGCTGACCTCAGCACAGTTTCGCCTTATCACCCGAAAGGTCTGGTAGAAGGTGTTCCTGCGTGGAGACTTGTTCTCTCCAAGGGACTTTCTCTCATGTACCGGATCATCCTGCGTACGCCATTTTATACCTACACAGCTATGGTTCGTGCTGTTCGCGCCGAAAAAACCTCGGCCCTTATTAATGAGAGAAATGACTTTTCTTTCGTTGCTCTCTTTTTCATCAAGGCCATTCGCGCGAAATATAAGATTGCGGAAGTGCCGGCAACTCTCCAGGTGAGAAAGTTTGGTGTCTCCAAGATGAGTCTTGTCCGTACGATAAAGTCACACATAAAAATAATCGGCAGTCTTCTGAAAGGTGAACTATGAAAATAGTGACAGTCATCGGAACACGACCTGAAATTATTAAGATGTCTCCCCTCTTTGATCTTCTTGATAAAAATTTTGAACATAAGATCATCCATAGTGGTCAGCATTATGATCCCAATCTCGATAAAGTGATCTTCCGGGAATTGAAGTTAAAATCAAAAATTAAAAGACTCGCAACTGGTTCCGGAAACTTCGGGGAACAGTTCGCTAAGCAGATTCAAAGCATTCACGCGGCCATGGTAAAAGAAAAACCCGACATGGTGATTGTCCAGGGTGATACGAATACGGCCCTGGCCGGTGCACTGGTGGCAGCAAGAATGAAAGTTCCGGTCCTTCACGTGGAGGCCGGTTGCCGTTCAGGAAATCTGCACGCGCCGGAAGAACAAAACCGCATCATGATTGACGGGATTTCGACTCTTCGTTTTTGCCCTGATGATAAGACTCTCAATAATCTGAAGAAAGAAGGAATGCTGAAAAATACGACTCTGGTCGGGAGTACAACTTTCGATGCCATCGCCCGTTCCGAGAAACTTGCCTCTCCGAAAACGCTGACAGAATTTGATCTCAAGCCGGGGAATTATGTTCTCTGCACTCTCCACCGCGCAGAGAACATGGATCAGTTGGAAGGTTTCAAGGAGAAGATTGCTTTTCTTAACTGGATTTCAACGATGATTCCGGTGATTTTTCCCATTCATCCGAAAACTCAGAAATTTCTGAAGCAGAAAAAAATTCATCTTTCACCATTTATCAGACAAACAGGTCCCCTTCCTCATCTGAAGTTTGTCGCTCTTTTGCGTGACTGTCGTCTGGTTGTCAGTGACTCTGGTGGCATTCAGGAAGAAGCCGCTCACTTTGACCGTCCCTGCCTCGTTCTCCGTCAGGAAACGGAATGGACCCGACTGATTGATGCCGGAAAAAACTTTCTCTTCCCTTCGATCGGGACCAAAGAGAAAGCTCTTACGAAAAAACTTATTGAGGATGATTCTTTCTACGGAGAAGTCCGCGCGAAGAAATGCCGTGAGAATGTCACTGGTGCCAGCTCCAATATCGTAAACGCGATCAAGAAATACGCTAAATTCGGTTAACACGATCCATGGTCATACTGTAGCGGCAGCTTCTGTCGCTTTTTTCATCAATGATGGAATAGGTTCCGGTAAAATGCGGATTTCCATTACGGCTTGTAAATGTTCCGATCAGATTGATTCTCTTGCAGTCATCACCAGGAAAGTTCGTACCCGGTAATGGTCGACAATGGCGGCTCATAAGATCAACAGATCGGGAGTCTGTTCCTGAGGGAATTCTTCCTATGAGATGATCTTCTGTCGCGCGACGATCACCTGGACCCACTGTATGAAAAATAACATTCGCCTCATTATCCATCTCGAGTCTCACATCTTTAGTGGTGACAAAATCACACATTTTGTTGGAATCAAATTCCTCTGAAACCATCCCACCATATTGTCCGCAATAACCGGCGAGTTCACCGAAACCTTCGGAACAAGGTTGCTCTTCCTGTGCCTGAGCTGTTTCCCGCGGAGTAATTTCTGTGAATTGGGCCTCAAATTTTGCAGTCGTCAGGGGATTTCCCTTTTCATCACGGGTAACGAGCTGGAGCGGAACATTCTTTCCGGTTTCGGAGGAACCTGCTGATGAAGTAAGAAGAGAAAATGATTTAACCCCTCCATCTGCCTGAGGAAGAACGATATCAAAATTTCTACCGTGATCACTGGCGAGCCCTGTGACCGCTGATCTTTCGGTAAAACGATTATCAGAATAGAAGCCTGTCACTCTGCCATTTTTCTCCACCCATCTCAGGTTAAAGTTAACGGGATTTTTTTCTCCACCACGGAAGAAATAAGATCCCTTCAGCTGATAGGGTGCTGCGAAGGCCGTAAGAGTAAAAAGGGACAGGCCTAAAAGAAAGTATGTTTTCATGAGAACTCCTTATGCCCTCATTTTCCTTTCTGCCGTCTTCACTTCTCAACTAAACTCTCCCATAATTGAGGGGATTATATTGCCCTGAATCCCGACTGAAATGAGGTTCCCATGATGATTCGTGCTGCCGGAATTTCTGATCTTGAACAACTCGCTGTGCTGTTTGATCTTTACCGACAGTTTTATGAGAAAAATCCTGATCTCAATGGGGCGCGCGCTTTTCTTTCAGAGAGGATGAACAAAAAAGAGTCGGTTATTTTTGTCGCAGAGAAAGATGGCAAGCTTTGCGGATTTACCCAGCTCTATCCCCTCTTTTCCTCGACCATGATGAAAAAGCAATGGGTGTTAAATGATCTCTATGTGAGAATGGAAGAACGCAAGTCCGGTGCAGGTGAAAAATTAATGAAAGCGGCCATGGAATTCGGAACCCGGGATGATTCACGGGGTCTCACACTTCAGACAGCTGTCACAAATGCCAATGCCCAAAGCTTGTATGAGAAACTTGGATGGAAAAAGAATGATACGTTTCTTACTTATAATTTTTACCCTTAGTCTCTTCAGCGGCTGCGCCACAACTCCCGAAGCTCCGCGGGTCTATGAGGAAGTGATCGAGATCACCGAAGTGAACCCGAATCGCCTGACTGCTCTTACCAAGCAGAATATTTTTCATCTCGCAAAAGTCTATGAGATGAAACCATTTCTCTACACCAGGAAAATTCACGTTCAGTCCTACGTCGTTCCTCATTCACATCCCACTCTCACGCTCAATACCAGAAATGCGGAAAAACCTCACCAGCTTCTGGCCACGTGGCTGCATGAGGAATTTCATTGGTGGGTGGGAATGAACATGGCCAATCATGATAAGGCACTCAAGGAACTGAAACTTCTTTATCCGAAACTTCCCGGTGAAGGAAATGTTAGTCCCCGTTCTACTTATCTCCATCTGATCATCTGTTATCTTGAGCATAGTGCCCTTGTTCATTTTCTCGGGGAAAGTGAAGCAAAGGAAATCATCCAGGAATTGATTACGAAGGATAAATTATATCCATGGGTTTACACCCAGGTACTTCAGAACAAAAAGAAGATCGGAAGTATTGTGATGAAACACAAACTTCTTCCCGCCCCACTTAAGCGCTAAAACCCTACGAAAAATCCGCCGGTATAACCTGAAAGTAGACTCAGGAACTTATACTGATCGCTGTTTTTGTCGCGGATAAAATCGGCACCCACACCAATTGAATTAATCTGAATCTTCAACGTATTCTTTTCGCGGACCGCGCGGAGGATGTCATGAATATCATCTTTCTGATTGGAATTATGAAGCGAGGGTGCTCCATCAGTGAGAAGGACGATATCCGAAATATCTTTGTAGTTAGAAAGGACATGAGTGAGAGCATCTCTGGTAGGAGTTCCCCCATAAGGTTTCATCGCGTAGATATATTCAAATGCCTCATACTTATTTCCGGAATTCGTTTCTTTCAGATCTCCCCATAGAGATTTAAAAGGAGCACGATCCCCGTAGGGAAACTGAAGAATCTCTACGTGATAATTATTCGGTAGAGCGGTAAGAAGCATCTTGAGACCGGCCTTCACCTGCCCCATGCGATCTTCCTGAGTCATGCTGTAGGAAGTATCAATCATGAAGACAATTCGCTTTCCTTTGAATTTGAATCCCACATCCATGTCCATACCATTAGCAACTGGCTCGACTGGCTTCTTAGCTTCTGCCAGAGAGCTCTGAAGAGTTGTGTTCTCTTTTTTCAGCTCTTCAATTTTCTTTTCGAGTGAAGCAATTTCCTGAGAGCGATCGGGAGTGGGTTTTGTTTCCAGAGTCGGTGTTTTCTGTGCTTTAGGAATAGCAACGTAAAGAATGATCACGGCACCAAGAGCACCTGATATGAGATCGAGAAACGAAAGAGAAAAAAGCTCGATCTGACGGCGCTTCCTCATCTGATTTCGATCTTATTGATGAGGTTATCGATCACGAATTCTTTCAGGTCAGAGTGAAAACGATCCGTTTCTTCCTGCAGCTGGTGAACAAACCACATGAGATAAACCGAAAGGACGAGGGCCACGAGAGTGGTATCAAACGCCACACCAAGAAGTGACGTGATCTTTTCCATGTCACCGGAGTTGGCATAAATGAGTGATTGCGAAATCCCGATAACTGTTCCGATAAATCCAAGAGAAGGAATAACCCATGCGAGATAACGGATCACGGACTGATCACCTTCCGCTTTTTCCTGGGACACTTCAATCTGAATGCTCACGATATCGATGAGCTCAGAAAGAGATCCGGTCGTCCGGAATTTGGTGGTCGCTTTTTTCAGGAGATCACTCAGGATGTATTTGTCTTTTTTCTCAAACTCGATCAGCTTGAATTTTAAGTTATTGATGTCTTCCGGAAGAAAAACGAGCTTCTCATGAGTCGGAATGATGTTCATCTTGAAGGCTTTCCGTTCGCGGGCAATTCCCTTCAATTTGTCCTTCACTTCGAACCAGGCCCAGAAAAAAGCGAAGTAAGTGAAGAGCTGAATATACCCACCACTCACCACATCGGCACCGAGCAGCATCAATATCCGGTAAAACGTAGGAGAATTCTCTTTAGAGATTGAGCTCCAGATCACCATACAAGTGGCGGTAATCAAAAGCGAAATCCCGGCCGAGAGCGAGAGGTTTCTAAGGTTTTTCATCTTATTTTTTCCGTGTTATGTATGCAGGGAAATTTTATCATAGAGCCGCGCAGAAAAGGCAAGGAAACCATGAAGAAAGTCGAAATCCATCCGGATGCCGTGGAACGAATCAAGAAATTCAGTGTGACCGATCACGACCTGGGCTTTGGTAAGTATGTATGCCCCGTCATGATTGTCTCCGCATATGATAAAGGCGAATGGCAGAAGTTCGAACTTCTCCCTTACGGCAATCTTTCCCTCGATCCATGTGCCAAAGTCTTCCACTACGGTCAGGAAATTTTTGAAGGGATGAAAGTCTTCCGTCACCCGGACGATTCCATTCATATGTTCCGTCCCGAAATGAACGCCCGTCGCTTCAATCTTTCAGCAAAAAGAATGGCGATGCCTTCTCTTCCTGAAGATATGTTCCTGGAAGCTTGTGACGTCATTTCTGCTTACTGTAAAAACTCTGTTCCTAAACGCCTTGGCGAATCTCTCTACCTTCGTCCTTTCATGATTGCGACTGAAGTGGGAATGGGAATCAAGCCGGCGAAACAATTTCTTTTCGTCATCATCGCTTCTCCCTCGGGATCTTATTTCTCGGGAGACTCAGTGAAAGTTTATATCGAGCGCGAAGACATCCGTTGCGCTCCGGGTGGAGTTGGTTTCGCGAAGACTGGCGCGAACTACGCCGCTTCTCTTAACTCTTACGACAAAACAATCAAGCTCGGTTGTGACCAGACAATGTGGCTTGATGCTTTCGAACATAAATACATTGAAGAAATGTCAGGCATGAACTTCTTCTGCGTGATGGACAATGTTCTTCATACACCGAAGCTCACTGATACGATTCTCGATGGTGTAACCAGAAAATCAGTCATTGATATTGCCCGCGGAGAAAATATCGAAGTCGTTGAATCCCGCCTCTCTATCGATGATGTTCTGAAAGCGATTGAAGAAGGTCGTTGCACAGAAGCTTTTGTCTGTGGAACAGCAGCTGTAGTTGCACCGATTGCATCGTTTCAGGACAGAGATGGTCGCGTTTATAAAGTAACTGAAGCTCAGGGGAAAATCGGCATGAGCATCAGAGAGAAACTGATCGGCATGCAGTCCGGAAGAGTGGATGCGCCAAAGGGTTGGCTCCATCAGGTAAAAGAAGTGAATATCTAAGCAAAAAAAAAGGGCCCTTTCGGGCCCTTTTCATTTTAAAGGGACGCATGTCGTGCGTCCCACTCTTCAAATAAATTAGCCTAGGTGAGGCAGGATTTCGAAGCAAAGAATTGCGATGAACGTCGGATAGAGAGCACCCTTCAAAAGTCCAAGCGGGCTGATCCCGTCAGCACCGAATGAATCCTTGAGAATTCCGTATCCCGCAGGATTCGGAGCGTTCGCAATAACAGTTAATCCACCACCAGTGACAGCACCAGCAACGAGGAAGTATTTCTTCGCGTCTGAGAGTTCAACAAGTGTTCCGAGATAAGTAAGAGCGGCGTTATCAGTCACACCAGTGAGTGCTGTTGCTCCGAAATAAAGTGGCTGCTCACCGAGTGAAGCAATCACACCCTGAAGCCACCAGGCCTGTTTCCCGCCGAGAACAACGAGACCAGCCAGGAAGAATCCGACCATGAGTGAAGACTTAACCTGAACTTCATCCTGGAATTCTTTTGTCACAGCAGTGAAGCCGAGGAAGAAAAGGAAAAGACCCATGAATACAACCATGTGGTGGACAGTGAGAACAACACCAGCAAGGAAGAGAAGGTGAATGATCGTGACCCACATTGGAGGAGGCATTTTTTCATTGTTATCCGGACGAAGCTGGAAATCACCAGCGAGTTCTTTCTTAAAGAAGAGAGAAACTGTGAGAGCACTGATCACGCAAGAGATTGCCGCTTTATAACCGAAGTTGAGAAGCATATGCGAGAAACCCCAGTTCCATTTTGTCGCTACCATGAGAACCGGAGGAGCAGCGAAGTGAGAGAGAGTTCCGCCGATTGATACGTTTACAAATAGAAGTCCAAGGGTGGCGTATTTAAATTTCGGACTCATGTCTTTCGAGTAGAAATTTTTGAGAAGGATAAGTGCCGTCACTGTCATCGCAGCGGGCTCTGTGATGAATGAACCAAGAAGTGGTCCCACAACTAATGTCGTGAGATAGAACGCCATCTTACGATTCATCGGAATGAGTTTTGAAAGAGCGACGATCGTTTTCTCAGCGAGTTTGATAATCGGTCTTGTTCCGGCCATCGCCATGATGACGAAAACAAACGCTGGTTCAATGAAAGCAACTTCGGTTTCGATGTATTTCAGAGCTTCGCCAGTTCCTTCAATCGCGCAATAAGCGATCATGAAGACAGCGGCCCACATGCCAAAGACAGCTTCAACTTCTGCCATGAAGTGCCAGAAGTTTTCTCCCATCGATCCTTCCGGATAGTGGTGAGCGATTTTGGCGAACTTACTCACCAGAAATGTGTGCAAAATAGCGAGCGCGAAAATAATCGTCGCTACGAGTTGAACGGTAGTCGGTTGCATGTCTTCCCCTTAGAAAACTAATGTTTCTTAAAGTTTAAAGGGGAAATCTTTTTTTTGTAAAAATTCTTAGCCGTTCTTCCCGATGGAATTTACCGGGCAAGCATCCATCTGTTCCACACAGAGACTGATTTCGTCAGGTGTTGTCGGTTGCTTCTTGATGTAGGCATTTCCATTATCATCTTCAGCGTAAAATTCCGGCGCGCCCGAATAGCAAACGTTGCACGCGATGCAACCCTCGCCTCCGTCATCATCGGGATCAGTACAATAAAATGCACCAGGAATGTTCTTTGGATGTTTGTGTTTTGGATTCGCCATATGGCCCCTAGTTTAGTGCCGCTTTCGGGGAGTATCAAGAGTTTATAGCCAATTTGCCGCGCATCATTTTTGACTTAGGCGCGGGCCCTAGGTAGTTTGAAACCCTTTGAAAGGAAGGGAAAAATCATGGATCAGAAGATTTTAGCAAGTGCCAGACTTTGGGGTCAGAACGCTTACTTCTCGGAAGCCGACAGAAAGGAAATCGCGAGTCTCATCGACCGCCTCCCCGACTCGGAAACTGAACTCACAGAAAGATTCTATCGTGATCTCGAATTCGGAACCGGCGGACTCCGCGCTCCTATGGGCATGGGCCAGAACCGGATGAATAAATATAATGTCCGTCGTGCCACTCAGGCATTGACCAATACGATGATCAAGCACTTCAGGGGAAATTGCTCTGCTGTTATTTCCTATGATTCCCGGAATTGTTCGAAAGAATTTGCCCTCGAGGCAGCAGGAGTTTTTGCGGCCAATGGTGTGAAGGCGCATGTTTTTTCTGAACTCACTCCGACTCCGATGCTTTCTTTTGCCGTGAGACACCTGGGTGCTCAGGCAGGAATCATGATTACCGCCAGTCATAATCCTCCGATCTATAACGGCTTCAAGGCTTTCTGGAATGACGGCGCTCAGGTTGTTCCTCCTTATGACAAAGAAATTATTTCCGCTTACAACGCTCTGACTGACTGGGGAACGGTTAAATATATTTCTTTCGAGGAAGCTCAGAAGAAAAATCTCGCAGGCTGGACATCTCCTGAAGTGGATGAAGCTTTCTATAAAGTGATTGAAGAGAAAGTAATTCTCGATCCTGAAATGATCAAGAATCATGGTGGAGAAATCTCTGTCGTCTATACTTCGATTCATGGAACGGGTGAGATTCCGTGCATGAAGATTGCCAAGCGCCTCGGTTTCACGAAATTCGTTTCTGTTCCTGAGCAAGCTAAGCCTGATGGAAATTTTCCGACAGTTAAATATCCGAACCCGGAAGATCCGAAAGCACTCGCTCTCGCTGTTGATCTCATGCTGAAAACAAATGCTGATATCGTCTGCGGAACTGATCCCGATTGCGATCGCCTGGGTCTCGTGGTGAATGATCATGGAAAAGCCGCTTATCCGAATGGAAATCAGATCGGTGCGCTTATGCTCTATTATATTTTCAGCCGCCGTCAGGAGAAAGGGAAACTTCCGAAAAATCCTCTGGTCCTGAAATCCATCGTGACTTCCCCCATTCAGAATGCAATTGTCGAAAGCTTCGGTGGAAAAGTGGAAGACACTCTCACCGGCTTTAAGTGGATGGCCGGACGTCTCCGCGAACATGAAATGAAGAAGTCGCCGATGAATTTTGTCTTCGCTTCTGAAGAATCATTCGGATACATGCTTCACGCTGAAGCACGCGATAAAGACGGTGTTTCTTCGGTCGCTATCATTTCCGAAATTGCCCTCTACTTTAAAAAGAAGGGCATGAATCTCATGGAAGCCCTGGATTCTATCTACGATAAATATGGGTTCTTCTTTGAGTCACTTGTTTCTCAGGATTATGAAGGGGTTGCCGGCTCTCAGAAAATTGACAGGATCATGGAGTACTTCAGAAACTATCCGGAAAGCCACTTTGCCGGAGAAAAGATTGTCGCAAAAGAAGATTATCAGGCCTCGATGGCAACAGACGTGATTCTCAAAAACAACCGCGCAATTGAATTACCAAAAAGTAACGTTCTCTCATTTACCTTTGAGAGCGGAAATAAGCTTTTCCTTCGTCCTTCCGGGACAGAACCGAAAATCAAATTTTACACCATGGTCAGAGAAACTTCGGGTACAATTGCAGATAAGAAGATCAATGCTCTGAAGAAAGTCAAAACGATCGAAGATAAGATCAAAGAGTGTTGCGAAAAGGCGTAAGTGAGTAAGGCGATTGTATTAGTGAGTGGTGGGATGGATTCGCTGGTGTGTGCAGGACTTGCCCACCAGGCGGGTCATGAGCTTCATTTTCTTCATATGGATTACGGCCAGAAAACTTCCCGTCGTGAACGGAAATCTTTTGATGATATCGCTGACTTTTATAAAGTTCCCCAAAAGCACCGTAAGGTGATCGACATGAACTTTCTTCGCCAGATCGGAGGAAGCTCACTGACTGATGAAAGTATTTCCGTGAAAAATTATCAGGGTGACAGCAATGTCATTCCTGACTCCTATGTTCCCTTCCGGAATACGATCATTCTTTCACTCGCTGTATCCTGGGCGGAAGTCATGAATGCCTTGATTCTCTATATCGGTGCCAATCATGAAGATTCTCCGGGCTATCCGGATTGTCGTCCTTCATTCTATGAAGCTTTTAACAAAGTGATTCAGGAAGGAACGAAGGCCACCGACATCAAAGTTGTCACTCCCGTGATCAGCATGAAGAAAAAAGAAATTGTCCTTAAGGGAAATGATCTTAAGGTTCCTTTTGAGCTCAGCTGGTCGTGCTATCAAAGTTCAACCAAGGCTTGCGGCAAATGTGACTCCTGCGCTTTGCGCCTCCGTGGCTTTAAAGAAGCTGGTATGATTGATCCCATTGAATATCAATAGGAGATCCTTCATGAAAACGTTGTTAACTGCAATTCTCTTCACTCTCTGTACATCTGTATCCGCTCAGGACGGCGAAATGTTCGCCAAAGCAAAAGAGCAACACCTTTCTAATCTTGATAAGCGCATTGCCCTTCTTCAGGAACAAAAGACATGTGCATCAGCGGCCACAACAAAAGATGCGATGAATGCCTGTCGTGACGCTCACAAAACGGCGATGAAGTCTCTGAAAGAAAGTAATGAGTCTTTTAAGGAAGGCATGAAGTCTGAAAGAAAATCGAAACGTGACGAAAGAAAAAAGAAGTAAGCTGGTTACTTCTTCAGTTTTTCCAGGGCCTTGATAATTTTCCGAAAATTGACGTAATCATATCTCGAATGGGCCTTCAGGACGAAATCATCGACTGAAGGCTCATCATCCTTCAGAAAATAATAAGCAAAATCATTTGAGATAATAAAGAGCGCCGAGAGCGGAGAGATTTTTTCTGCTTTCAGGCTTAAGGGAAAGCCATGACCATCCGGCTGCTCGTGATGCTGATAGGCCAGATTGTCAGTATCAGGAGGAGCGGTCTGGAAATATTTTTTAATCAGGAAGGCAGAATCTTTTGGATGAGACAGGTAGATCTTCTGATCTTCATCTGAGAGTGAATCTTTGAGTTTTTCAAACTCATGATATCCGCTGATGGAGAGAAGATGTGGACGGACAGCGAGAGTGATATCACAGAGAACTGAAGCATAGACGAGTTTATCCATTGTGCTCTTGGAAATCCAGTCGAGCTGTTTAGCAAGAAGGCACGAGATGAGACTCGTGAGATTCATCTTCTGGGTAAAAAGGGCGTAATCGTCCTGCTTATCCTTGAAGGCCTTGAGATAACTTTCAACTTTCGATTCTTTTTCCACCATGTGACGGATCTTATCTACAGCACGGTCAATCGTTTCCTTGAATTCTTTGTCGACATGGACCTCGTCATCAATGCGCAGGATTTTCTGCTCGAATCTCTTCACCGGAGTATCCGAGGCACCCCGAAGGACAAAGCGGAAATTATTCGCGCGAAGAAAGATCGAAATCTGATTCTGAATCTGGTTAATCACCCACATCGCCGTTGGACGCTGAAGGTAAAGATACTGAATGCCCTTCGATTTATATTTTTTGATATCGAGGATATCAGTCGTGTCGTCTTCGTTGAAAATCTTGATGTATTTATTGTCACCGATACGGATAAAAAGATTCTTGTTAATCCCATCGAGGATACCTAAGAAATCGATATTGATCCGGCAGTAAGGATTCTCATTGATGAATTCGGAACTGTGAAAGAGACCCTTCGCCTCATCCACGAGAGAGTTCGGAAGTGTCGACTCTTCGATCAGCTTAAACTGCTCAAGATGCTTCAGAAGTTCCACACCTTCTTCGCGCACTTCATCCACGAGAATGATAATTCTGACTTTTTTCTGGTGAGCCTTGAGGTAGCCCACAAAATCCTCAAGAAGATAAGCGTTCGAGGTGTAGTCATACACAATCATCGCCGGAGCGCCGTCGAGATCCTTGAGAAAGTTCAGTGCTTTCTCTTCATTCTCGAGCTCCGTCACATCAGTGCGGAGAAGTGTTTCCAGAACAAACTTCAGAATCCCCCGCATGTAGGGAGATTTGGAAACAACGAGAATAGGAATTTGTGATTGTGCTTCCATCAGTAGAGTTGGACAAAGTCCCCTTCAGTCACTGATCCGCCGGAATGGAGAATACAGATAGCGCCATTCGGCTCGAAATAATCCACAACTTCCAGAGTACCTTTGACTTCACCCTGAGACATACCAATCATCGCGCCGGATTCAGGATCGTAAATTTCCTGCCCTTCCGTCACGACTTTGAGAATATCTCCGAGGTTGATTCCGGAAGTTCTACCGGCATTCACATAAATTCTTGTTCCGATGATTTTCGCTACTCGTCCCAGCCAGTCGAGTTTAGATCCGATCTTCACCACGCGGGGAACGATCTTTCTCACGGCAACTTTCACTGAATAACGAAGAAGATCCTGGCGATAAGAAAGATTGTCTTCTGAATCGGCTTTATAAAATCTCAGGTTATCATCCGAGATATCACCATCGAGTGTCTCAGAGAAAAGTTCCTTGTTCGAGAGCACATCATAGACTTTGATTTCCACAACAGTTTCGGCGAGAGATTTAATTTTTCTCACAAAACCGATTTCATCACTCTTCTGGCGGACACGTGCTTCTTTTACCCTTCCGAAAATCACAATGTTCACACCGGACATCTTCGCCTTGCGGGCGAGCTGAGCGAGCTTAATACCTCCGCCAGCGTAAATTTCTTTCGAAGTTCCAAAAAGCGTTTCTGCTTCATGATCAATAATAAACTCGCGTGATTTATTCAGCTCACGACGGAATTCTTCTGTGGCAGTGATCGCGAGATCATCTCCGCCCATCGGTGATTCATTATAAAAACCCAGGAGTGCGATTTTCTTTTTGATTGGACTGAATTCGCTCACGCTGTTCATGCGCGAACTTTGACTGATGGGTTTTCTGCGAGAGATCGGTGCACACGAAGCAGCAATCACCAACGCGATAAGAAGTGAGAGAGAACGAGAAATTAGAGACATGAGTAATCCTTCCTGAACTACTCTTTCACCATTTTGATCACGTGCCCTGACGGAGTGACCTCATTTACTAACGAGTAGTTATAGGATGATTTTAACTCTTTTACCTGTGACAATAAATCAGTAAACGATTTTTCCTCACCACGATAATAAACCTTCATCACGGCCTCTTTCGAAGCAAACTGACCCAATTCTGCCTGTAAACCCAACGAAGATCCTCGGGTTTGGAGAAGTTCTACCAGTTTGGTGACGTCTCCCATGTGTTTATGGCCGGTAATGACCAACCTGATAGCTCGGTTTAAAGGCATGGAAGTTTCAATTTTCTGAACCAAACCGGGAAAAGCTCCCAAGGGAGTTTTGTAAACCCGGGTGACGAGACCTGAGTTCACATCTTTTTGAACAGTGTTGAGCCACTCTTTCATTTCTTTCGGAAGTGTGACGTTCGCGATGTTTCTCTTCGTATTGCCATCAAGAAGATGAACTCGCCCCTCCCACTGATAAGACTGAATATTATTCAGCACCGTCCGGCGAAGATAGAGACTGATTTTGAGCCAGAGAGAATTCTGGTAAGCAGGATCCTGAATGGCAGAAATTTCTTCCGGAAGTTTTTCTTCCCATTGAGAATGGTAAATCAGGCAGGCAGCATCACAAATTTTTGCGTCAGCAAGATTTTTAGGAAGATGCTCTTTCAGCCACTTTTCCCAACTTTTTAAAAGCGGCGATGTGAACTGAGTTTCTCTTTCAAGACCAATGTCTTTCCACTCAAATCCGAGAAGATTCACTTCACTCGTAAGGTAGAGACCTGAATAAGCATGAACTGGTGCTGCAGGAACTTCTGCCGGAACTGTTTCCTGTCCGTAGACAGGAAACATAAAAAGAAGAATAAAAAGAAATTTCACTGACGTACTTCCTCAATCTTCCCGTCGATAATGAAGGAGACTGAATTTGTGTTCAGCACTTCATTGATCTTCGCGGCCATTTGCGGAGAAGGATTCACCAGGAAATTATCATCGAGCGGAAGTCTTGCCTTCCCTTCAATTGTCTCAAAGATAAAGTGAATTGGAACCGAACCGCGATAAGACAGAAGAATCTGTTTTACCTGCTGAAGGGAATAAGGATTCAGCTTATCGAGAGGAAGTGCCACTCTCACCGAAGTCACACGGTTATCAGATTCATCTTTTAAGAGTGCCACTTTATTCGGGAAGAATTTCTTAGGGTCTTCCGTCAGATTGACGACTCCGTGGAAAATGAGAGGCTCATTCATCGTGAGGAACTGCTGGAATTCAGCGTAGGTTCTCGGGAAGAATAAACACTCGATTTTCCCTGACAGATCTTCAATCGTCACAAACGCCATCTTCTCACCTTTTTTAGTGAGAATGACTTTGGATTCAGAAATCATCCCTGCCACAACCATCGTTCTCTTCGTCGGATCATGTTCATCCGGAACGCGGCTGAAACCTTCCGGCTTCGGCATCGTCGGAAGTTCCTGGATCTGGGCAAGATTCATCGAGGTGAGCTTGGCCATGATATCGCGGAAGCGGAAAAGTGGATGTCCGGAAACATAAATTCCGAGTAACTCCGCCTCAAGAGAAAGCATCTGGCGCTCATCAAATTCCTGAGACTCAGAAATATGAAGTTCATCAGTGGCTGACTGCTGGGCCCCGCCCATATCAAAAAGCGAAGTCTGACCATTGAGTTTATCTTCCTGGCGCTTTTCAGCGTAAGAAGTAATGAGCTCCATGTTCTCAAGAAGAGTCTTGCGATTAAATTTTTCGCAGGTGCCGAAAGCACCAACTTTAATAAGAGATTCCAGAACGCGCTTATTAACCGCTTTCAGATTCACTCTTTCGCAGAAATCGACGAAACCTGTGAAAGGTCCGTTTTCCGTTCTTTCACGAACGATTTCTTCAACTGCACCTTCTCCAACGCCTTTAACAGCTCCCAATCCGAAACGGATCGTGTCTCCGATAACGTTGAAGAGCCAGAGAGATTCATTGATATCCGGAGGAAGAATTGAAATGCCAAAATCTTTGGCTTCCTGAATGTAGGAAGTGATTTTTTCTTTGTTGTTAATCTCAGTACCCAGAAGAGCGGCAAAGAACTGTGCCGGGTAATATTTCTTCAGGAACGCAGTCTGATAAGCCACAACTGAGTAAGCCACGGCGTGAGACTTGTTGAATCCGTATTCAGCGAACTTTTCCATGAGTTCAAAGAGTGCAATCGCCTTCACTTCATCAAAGCCGCGTTCAACTGCACCTTTTCTGAAGATCTCTTTGTGCATCTGCATTTCTTCGGCTTTCTTCTTACCCATCGCCCGGCGGAGCATATCCGCCTGTCCGAGTGAGTAACCAGCGATCACACGGGCGATGTTCATCACCTGTTCCTGGTAAACAATAATGCCGTAAGTGTCTTTGAGAACCGGAATAAGTGCATCGAACGAGTACTGCTCAACTTTGCCGTTAATTTTGTTTTTAATCTCAGCAAACTCTAAGTGCATGCCTGAGCCCATCGGACCCGGACGATAGAGAGCGTTGATCGCGGTAATATCGTCAATTGATCCCGGCTTAATTCTCTTACAGAGATCCTGCATACCGGATGACTCGAGCTGGAAGACACCAACTGTCTTCCCGTCAGAGATCATGTCATAGACAGACTTATCATCGATATCGATATCTTCAATATCAAAGTCCGGCTTGAAATCCCGACGGACAAATTTTTCAGCATTCGAAATTACGGTAAGAGTCTTGAGACCGAGGAAGTCGAATTTAACGAGACCGATTTTTTCCGAGAAATCCTTATCAAACTGAACGACCTGCTCATCATTGGCCCCGCGGAAAAGCGGACAATAAGTAACGAGGGGTTCGTTCGTGATGATGACGCCGGCAGCGTGAATTCCCGCGTGACGGTTGAGGCCCTCAAGGCGTTTACCGATCTGGAGAATTCTTCTGATCTTCGGATCATTATCTTCGAGCTCTTTTAACTTCGGCTCTTTATCAATTGCATCCTGGAGTTCAATCCCAAGTTCTTCCGGAACGAGTTTTGCGAGAGTATCAGCTTCCGAATAAGGAAGAGCAAACACGCGGGAAACGTCACGAAGAACGGCTTTAGCGGAAAGAGTTCCGAACGTAATGATCTGCCCGACTCTTTCTTTTCCGTATTTGTTTGTGACGTATTCGATTACTTCCTGACGACGGTCCTGACAGAAGTCGATATCGAAATCCGGCATAGAGATACGTTCAGGGTTAATGAATCGTTCGAAGAGAAGGTTATAAGGAATCGGATCAACGTTGGTAATTTTAAGAGCGTAAGCAACAATCGAACCAGCACCCGAACCACGGCCCGGACCGACCGGAATGCCATTGGCCTTTGACCAGCCGATGAAGTCAGCAACGATGAGGAAGTAACCAGTGAATCCCATCTGCTTGATGAGACCAACTTCCACATCAAGACGATCCACGTACTGAGGCTTAAGTTCTGTTTCCCAGTTAGGTTTTGTCACCAGATGCTTGAAGTGGGGACCAGCGAATCTTTCTTCAAGGCCTTCTTTGGAAAGTCTCTCGAAGTATTGATCCTCAGTTTCCTGAGTTTTAATTTCAAATTTCGGGAGGAGATAAATCTGTTTTCCTTTATCATCCTGCCACTTGATCTCAAGATTACATTTATCAGCAATCTTCATCGTATTGTCACACGCCTCAGGTGCGTAATGGAAAGCTGTCCGCATTTCTTCCGGCGACTTGAGATAAAACTCAGTCGTTGAAAGCTTCATCCGCTTTTCATCTTCAAACGTTTTTCCCGTCTGAATACACATGAGTACTTCCTGAGCGGCAGCATCTTCACGAGTCAGATAGTGACAATCATTTGTCGCGACCATCGGAATAGAATGCTCTTTCGAGAAGCTCAGAATTTTCTCGTTAACGATCATCTGTTCAGGAATTCCGTTCTCCTGAATCTCGAGATAAAAATCATCCTTATAAATTTCGCGGAACTTGAGAGCCGCCTGAACAGCGCGCTCATCCTGACCGGTAAAAAGGTTGTAACCAACCTCCCCTTTCAGACACGCGGTCGTCGCGATCAATCCTTCAGAAAATTCACGCAGGAGTTCAGCGTCAGCTCTGGGCTTGTAATAGAAGCCTTCCTGATAGGCTTTCGAAAGAAGTTTACAAAGATTCTGATAACCCGTGAGATTTTTACAAAGAAGAATCAAGTGGTGAATCTGGTGCTTCCCTTCGACTTCATCCTGCGAATCAAGAGTCTTGAGATTTTTCGGCGGACGGCGATCGTGGCGCGAGCCCGGTGTGAAATAAATTTCCGAACCAAGAATCGGCTTAATACCGTTAGAAAGTGCGCGGGTGTAGAAATCAATCGCCCCGAACATGTTTCCGTGATCGGTACAGGCAATCGCCGGCATCCCCAGCTCTTTTGTTCTTTTCATGAGATCGCCTAAGCGGATCGCCCCATCAAGAAGTGAGTACTGACTATGCAGATGAAGGTGGGTAAAATTACCTTTATGGGTATTCTGAAAATCACTACCAACGTAGGGGTTTTTCATGAAAAGAGTCCTCGAAATGTGTGTGTGGCTGTCTAGGTAAGATAATCACCTTTCGAATCAAAAGACAAAATGAAGGGCCCTAATTCGGCCTACAATTTCTCACTCATATCCGACCATTCCGGAATCTTGCGTCATCCAGTGAAATAGCCCATCTTTATCCTTCAAAAATTAGCTAGTTCCGGGTAGAAAGAGTTTCTGCAGGAGAAGCAAATTATGTTTACGGGAAATGACAAAATTTTGGCATCTGAACTGGCCAAGACCATTCGTTTTTTCGAAGGAAAAAACTGGACTCCTGCGACTTCTACAAATTATTCAGTTCGTTCTATCGATGTCCCCGGGCAATTCATTATTTCACGCTCCGGAGTTGATAAAAGTACTTTTTCTCCGGAAGATCTGATTCTGATTAACAATTCCGGAGATATTCATCCTGGCTTCCAGCGTCCCGGGGTGAAGTCGTCTGCAGAAACCGGCATTCACACTGAGCTCTATCGCATGTATCCGGAAGTAAACTGCGTTCTCCATTCGCATTCCGTTCTTTCCACTTCCCTTTCTTTTGCCCAGGCAAAAAACAAGCAAGTCGTTTTCGAAGGACTTGAAATTCTCAAAGGCCTCGAGGGAAATGAAACGCACGAGATGAAAGAGATTCTTCCCATCGTTCCCAACTCGCAACATATCCCGGATATCATGCGTGATCTTCAGCCTTATCTTTCCGGCCAGCCGATTCACGGATTTCTCATCGCGGGTCACGGACTCTATGCCTGGGGCAAAGATATTCCGACAGCGAAAAGACATATTGAAACATTTGAATTTTTGTTTGAATGCTATCACACCATGAGGAGACAATTATGGGAGTGCTAAGGCTTCTTGATCAGGGCGGAAAAGAAATTTCCCAGCCTGCCGAAATAAAAAAATTCATGAATGATCGCGGAATTATTTTCGAGCAGTGGAAAGCATCGCAACGACTCAACGACACCGATTCTCAGGAGACCATCCTCAAGGCTTACGAGCATGAGCTTGGTCCTTACATGAAGAAGAATGGTTACATAAACGCAGACGTAATTAACGTTCATAAGGATACGCCGAATATAGAGGCGATCCGCGCGAAGTTTCTTTCAGAGCACACTCACGCAGAAGATGAAGTGCGTTTTTTTGTCGACGGTGAAGGAGAATTTTTCTTCCATCTGAAAGACCGGAACGAAGTCTTCTCCCTTCTCTGCCAGAAAGGTGATTTTATTTCTGTTCCCAAGGGCTACACGCATTGGTTTGACCTTGCTCCCAAATATCATGTGAAGGCTATCCGCGTATTCATGACACCGGAAGGCTGGGTCGCAAACTACACTCAATCCGGTGTAGAAAAGAGATACCAGAAATGAGCCGTAAACTTTTTCTTTTCGACATCGAAGGAACAACAACTGATATCAAGTTTGTTCACAAGACACTCTTCCCATATTCTCGCGAAAGAATGAGCGACTTCGTTCTGAAGAATGAGAAAGTACTCACGACTCATCTCGAAGAAGTCAAAAAAACCATCAACGAAGAAGGTGGAAAGAAAACGGATATCAAAACGATCATCAGCACTCTGATCAAATGGATTGATGAAGACAGAAAACATAAAGCGCTGAAAGAAATCCAGGGTCTCATCTGGGATGAGGGTTACAAGAGCGGAGCTTTCAAGGGTCACGTTTACCCAGATGTCCGTCCTTTCTTTGAAAATCTCAGCGCCAGCGGATATCTTATCGGCATTTACTCTTCAGGTTCTGTGCACGCTCAGAAACTGATTATGGCCAATTCCGCTTCAGGTGATCTCACTCCCTTCATCAAGTTTTACTTTGATACTCAGGTGGGTCAGAAGCGAGAAAAAGTTTCTTACCAGAACATCGCTATCAAAACGCAGTTGCCTCCGCCTGAAATTCATTTTTTCTCGGATATCCCTGAGGAGTTGAAGGCAGCTGAACTCGCCGGTTTCAGAGTGTCGCACGTCATTCGCGAAGGCACAGAACCATCGAGCTTCCACGGCATCAGAAATTTTTCGGAGTTTCGTTTTTAAGAATTATTTTTTCTTCTGAACACCACAGCTCGTATCCATCTCAACGCATGAACGGGTGAAAACGAGTGTCGTCCACCATGTTTCGGTCATATTGGTATCGAGAAGATAATCTTTTCCCGGACAAAGAGTTCTCACCATCCCGGGAATCGCCGTATTTTTTTCTTTTTCAGCGTTTGAGAAAAATAGCCACTGATTGAAACATGACTCCATCTGATCCTTACCTACAGGCAAGACCTGATAAACGCTGACGGGTCTCTCAAAAGATTCTTTATTGAAATCAACCTTACGGATGAGATCATAGCCGGCGTATTTCTGTGTGCAGCTTATAGTAAGTATAAGGAGGATTAAAATTTTCATAGGTCGCTTGGATATCATGTCATTCGATGTATGACTAGTGATAACGATAAGTTAGAACCGTGAAAATCTCGCCCTTCTGCTTTGCAAGGCGAAGCGGAAAAGGTATGTTTTTTTTCAATGAAGAATATTATCGCGATCTTAATGCTACTCACCACAACTGCGTCTTTCGCTAAAAAAAGTGAAATGAATGTTCAAGGACGCCGCTTCGTTGTTGTCAGTCCTGATAAGAGACCCGCGCAGAAACGTCCGCTCCTTCTTCTTCTTCATGGTTGTAAACAAAGTCCCGAAATCATTCTCGAAGGTACGCGCCTGGATCAGGCAGCAGTGGCCAAAAACTTTTTTGTCATCGCACCTGAACAGAGTGTCCTGGAAAACTTCGACCATTGCTGGAATTGGTTTCTTGCTTATGAGCAGAAACGCATTCCGATGAATCAGATGGGCCAGATGATTGCGGCCATTCAATTAATGATCATGAATTCTCAGGTTGATCCCGAGCAGATTTATCTCGCAGGTATCAGTGCCGGCGGAGTTCTGGGACATAATCTTGCCTCTTGCTACCCGGATGTCTTCCGCGGGGCCGCTCTGTCAGCAGGACTTGCCTATAAAATCGCTGAGGATCTTTACGAAGCTTCAACGGTTCTCGACTCTCATCACTTCAAGACTCCTGCTTATCTCGGAAAAGCTGCTTATAACTGTGGTCGCGAAAGTACGAAACGTCGTTTAAACAAGATGCTTCTTGTTCACGGTGAAGATGATACACGTGTTGACCCATTCCACTCAGGACTGATCTCCGATGTGAATGGAGTGACTCTTGATTATTACGATGATGGCCGCAAAAACAATTCCGCAACCTACACGTCTGTTCAGACTGTGCGGGAACTCAGCAATAACTTCGGAGTCACAATCACCGAAAAGCGCTACCAGACAGTGAACTTCACTGAGCGACTGATCATGGTGAAGGGCATGGCCCATGCATGGGGCGGCGGTAAGCCGATCTCCGAGAACTTCGATCCGAAAGCTCCTTCAACCAATGAATTCATTTTCAATTTTTTCCAACTTTAACCTATAAGAGTTTTTTATGATCGGACTACTTGGTTTAGGGCTCTCACTGTCGGCACTGATGTACTTTGCCTATAAAGGTGTGAACGTTCTCGTTCTTGCACCAGTCTGCGCAGTTCTCGCGATTATGTTTCAGAGCCACGATTTCTACGGAAATGGAGCTCCACTCGCTTACTACACTCAGGTCTTCATGACCTCACTTGGGAAATACGTCATCATGTACTTCCCGGTCTTCCTTCTGGGTGCCATCTTCGGAAAACTCATGAACGACACAAAGGCCGCTCAGGTTATCGGTGTCTTCATCTCAGAGAAACTGGGCCCTCAAAAAGCTATCCTTGCGACGATTGTGGCCTGTGCGATTCTCACGTACGGGGGAGTTTCTCTTTTCGTCGTAGCATTCTGTGTCTTCCCGATTGCTGTCACCCTTTATGCTCAGGCAGGAATCGAAAGACGATTCATTCCGGGGGCCATAGCTGTTGGTTCATTTACATTTACGATGACAGCACTTCCCGGAACTCCTGCGATTCAGAACGCCATTCCGATGCCATACTTTGGAACAACAACTTTCGCTGCTCCTGGGCTCGGAATTATCGCAAGTATCATCATGGGTGGACTTGGACTCATGTGGATGACCTGGCATGCGAAATCATCGAAGCCTGAAGGTGTAGATAAATATGTTCCGCTAGCGAGCGAAAATCTTCCGAATTTCTGGCTCGCGATGACTCCGCTCTTCATCGTGATCGGTCTCAACTACCTCTTCTCTGAAGTTCTCATTCCTAAATGGGACACAGAATATCTCGCAATGCCGGTCTTTGGATCAGCATCGCTGAAAGCTGTGAAAGGTCTCTGGTCCATCATCATCGCTCTCATTGTGGCGATCCTCTTCATCATCGCGACTCTCCGTCGTTACAACACTAAGATGATTGATTCGATTAACAGCGGAACAATGGGCTCACTTCTTCCGATCTTCAACACTGCTTCGGAAGTTGGTTATGGGGCCGTGATTGCCTCACTCGCCTCTTTTGCGATTCTCAAAGAAGCTGTTCTCGGAATCTTTCCTTCCAATCCTCTCGTCTCTGAAGCCATTGCGATTAATGCGCTTGCCGGAATTACCGGTTCAGCTTCAGGCGGTATGAGTATTGGTCTCGAAGTTCTGGGTGCCCGCTATCTCGAACTCGCTGCCCAGATGAATATTTCCCCGGAACTGCTCCACCGTGTGGCCTCACTCTCTTCAGGTGGATTCGATACACTTCCCCATAACGGAGCAGTGATTTCACTCCTCACGATCTGCGGACTCACTCACAAACAATCTTACCTCGATATTTTCATGGTAGCGGTTGCCGTCCCAGTCGTCGCTACTACGACGGTCATTGTTCTCGGTTCTATGTTCGGAAGTTTCTAAAAGAAAGTTTTACGGAGCCGTCTTCGAAAGAAGACGGCTTTTTTTTGTCTATTTTTTGATTTCAGTAAGAGTGATTTCAGGATTCAGAAGCTCTTCATTCAATTCCACATTCAGGACTGTATCCGCTCTTGCGACAAAATATCCCGTCGCCTTATGCGAACCACCACACATCTGTGCGCGTCCCCATGTATTCACGACTTGAGAAACAGTCACATTCACATACTCGCCCGAACCAACTTCCATCGGTCCTCTTTCTTTCGGTGTGAGTGCAAACTCAGCTGGCATACACGATGCTTCCTTCGTCAGAGTAACGAGATAAGTTCCGGCCTTCTTGATCTTAATCTCAAGAACTTCAGCACTTGCTGATACTGCAGAAAAGAGAATGAAAGCTGTGAGAAGCGTTTTCATAAATATCCCCTGGTTGTTTGAGGGGAAAATACGACTCGCGATTCTTCCTGAACAGCTCTTTGAATTTATTACCGGAATTTGCCTCAAAATGAGCTGAGTTCAAGGAATCGAGGATGTCTCGACTGAGGCGTACGATGAGTACGCCGCAAGGTAGAGATGACGATGATGACGACGAAATCAGCCATTTTCAGGCAAATTATTGGCCCATGCCCCAGCCGCCGGTCATGCTGAAGGCTTCGCCGGTGATCGTATTCGCAGACTCAGAAATAAAGAACTTCGTCATATCCGCAATCTGCTCAGTCGACGTGAATTTCTTGATATATGCCGGTTTCAGCATGATCTCAGTGGCCACCTGGTCTTCCGTCATCTTATTCAACTCGGCCTGTTTTGTGAGCTGAGCGCGCATAAGCGGAGTGTCCACGAAGCCGGGACAGATCGTATTCACTGTCACGTTATGTTCAGCGAGTTCAATCGCCATGACTTTCGCCAGCCCTATCACGCCATGTTTTGCAGAGACGTAAGCGGCCTTGAATGGGCTCGCCACTTTTCCGTGAATACTGGAAATATTCACGATGCGTCCCCAGTTATGTTTTTTCATGGTCGGGATAACAGTTTTTGAGCAGAGGAAAGTTCCTGTGAGCATGATGGAGATGAGCTGATTCCACTTTTCGAGCGGGAAATCTTCCACCGGCGACATGAACTGAAGACCGCAGTTATTCACGAGGATCGTGGGTTCACCGAAGTTTTTCACTGTATTTTCAAACGCCGCCTTAACTTTTTCTTCAGAAGTGACGTCGCACTCAACGAAAGGTACGTCTTCTGCGGGTGGACGGATGTCCCATGAGACGGCCTTAATGCCGGCAGATGAAAGGGATTTAACAATAGCGAGCCCGATGCCTGATGATCCACCTGTGACGACAGCGACTTTTTGCATATTTACCTCTTTAATGGGGTTTTTTTAACATGATTTCCCCCGGAGTTCCAGCTTCCACTGGTGCCATTTTGGGGTCTGTAAATATTCTCTTCTCCTTGATAAACCCAAGAAGAGTTACGTTTATTTGATTAGTATCCGGACCGATTTAAGGAGAACTTATGAAAGCAATAATCGTTGGAATTCTCGCTCTTTGTACCACAACTGCCTTTGCGCAGAACCTTACCAAGGCCCAGCTCGCAACTGTCCTCACGTCAAAAAAGGCTGTCCTGGAAAATGTTAAACCAGGTATGTCGAAGTCGATGACGACAACTTCTTTTGTCGCTCTCGAAGACGGCACAAGATGTGATTACACACAAAGCTCTGTTCAGACGATTCTGAAACTTGAAGGCGACAAGATGATTGTCTACAGCCAGGAAAGATTTCAGCCCGTTCTCACTGCAGCTTGTGCTCAGTCAGGAATGGAAGCATTCCAGGAAAATGTTGTTTTCTTTGAAGCGAAGCCAACTCTCGCTCAGGATCTGAAAGACCTGACTGACAGTGATGTGAAAACAATTGTACGCGCCGGAGAAATCGTCACAATGACTGTAAATGGTGTTGTGACAAATGCTGACGGAACAACGGCAAGCGAGCTCGTCACAGTTAAATACGATCTCACAAAATCATCTTTCAAAAATCTTATCCTCAGTCAGTCAGCAAGCCTCAAAGTTGAGACAGCTGAATCAGCTGATATTGATGTGAACACTGTGAATTTAACGGATGTTGTTTTCTGCGAGAACAATGACGCTGATAATTCAGACTGCACACGTGGCGATTTCTCAGACATTCTTTTCTAATATTGCCCGTTAGGGCTCCGTGGGGCTTCGTGATTATTCCGAAGCCCCATGGTTTATTCCCATTCAATAGTGCCTGGTGGTTTTGATGTAATGTCATACACTACGCGAGTAATGCCACGAACCTCATTACAAATTCTCGATGAGACTTTATTGAGGAAACTCCACGGAAGTTCCGTCACAGATGCCGTCATTCCGTCCTGAGAATTGACCATACGAAGAGCAATCACTTCTTCATAAGCGCGACCATCCCCTTTTACACCCACGGTTTTAACCGGAATGAGAACGGTAAACGCCTGCCAGGTAGAATCGTAAAGTCTGTGTTCCTTGAGTTCTTCGAAAAGAATCTGATCGGACTCCTGAACCTTACGGATATTTTCCGGATTCAGATCAGAGAGAACTCTCACACCAATTCCCGGACCCGGGAAAGGATGGCGATAAACCCATTCATATTCAAGCCCCAACTGCAGTCCCATCGCTCTCACTTCATCTTTAAAGAGAAAGCGAAGAGGCTCAAGAAGCTTCAGGTGCATGCGCTCAGGAAGACCGCCCACATTGTGATGAGACTTGATCGTGACAGATTTTCCGCCTTTTTTATGCGGAGAAATGGATTCAATCACATCAGGGTAAAGAGTTCCCTGAAGGAGATATTCAAATTTAATTCCATGAGAGGCTTCGTATTCGTGAACTTTCTTCTCGAAGACTTCAATGAATGTTTTTCCGATCGTCTTACGTTTAAGTTCCGGATCTTTTAATCCATGAAGGGCCTTCATGAAATAATCTTTGGCATCGATGATCTCGATATTAAGATTAGTTTTTTCCATGAGGAGCTTAATGTGATGATGATCCTGTGGACGAAGAAGTCCGTTATCCACGAAGAAACAATAGAGATCATCTTTCAGCACTCTTTCACAAAGAGTGGCCGCAACGAGTGAATCCACTCCACCTGAGAAGGCACAGAGAACTTTTTTTCCCTGCACAGCTTTCGCTTCTTCGAGTGAAGTTTCCAGCATGGTTTTTGATGACCAGTCAGGTTTTAATTGAGCGATATTATTTAAGAAGAAACTGAGAACTTCTTTTCCGTGAATCGTGTGATGAACTTCGGGATGAAATTGAAGACCGATCACCGGACGGAATTCATGCTTGATGCCGGCAGTGAGACCGTTTTCACTCTGGAGGATAAGCTTGAAGTCTTTCGGAAGAACACTTACGTGATCCGAGTGACTCATCCACACGTCACTTTCTGCAGGACAACCCGGAATCAGAAATCCGGGAACGGTTCTCATTTTTGCGAGACCATATTCTCCCTGAACACCCTTCTCCACTTTTCCTTTGAAATACTGACCCATGATCTGCATGCCATAACAGATGCCGAGGATAGGAAGTTTTTCGTCAGAAAAAAATGGTGAGTAATCAGTCTTATCCTCAAACACACTTTGCGGACCACCAGAAAGCACAAGTGCTTGAGGTTTAGAAGTCTTGATTCTCTCAAGACCTTCTTCGAGAGTGATGATCTCGGAAGAAAAACCGAGCTCACGAAATTTTCTCGTAATGAGCTGGGTATACTGGGAACCAAAATCAACAATCCAGACGGCACTTTTCATCTTATACCTGGCGATAGTTAGGAGCTTCTTTCGTAATGATAACGTCGTGAGGATGAGACTCTTTCAGAGAAGCCGCTGTGATCTTGATGAACTTCGCACGCTCTTTTAAAAGTTTCATGTTCGGAGCACCGACGTACCCCATCCCTGCGCGAATACCACCCACGAGATGGAAAAGATTGTTGCCGAGAGATCCGCGATACGGAACCTGGCCTTCAATTCCTTCCGGAACAAGTTTCGAAACTTCATCCACAGCACTTTGTCCGTAGCGGTCTTTCGATCCTTTTTCCATGGCACCGAGAGATCCCATTCCGCGATACATTTTGTAAGCGCGACCCTGATAGAGAACCATTTCGCCTGGAGCTTCATCCGTTCCGGCAAACAAGGATCCGATCATGACTGTGGAAGCACCTCCTGCGAGGGCCTTCACGATATCTCCGGAGAATTTAATTCCTCCATCAGCAATAAAGGGAATGTTCGCTTTTTCACAAGGAACTTTGCAATCAAAGATCGCCTGCATCTGAGGAACACCGATTCCTGCGATCACGCGGGTGGTACAAATGGATCCAGGACCGATTCCGACTTTGATTCCATCAACACCAGCGGCGATCAGATCTTCGCAAGCTTTTGAAGTCGCCACGTTTCCAGCGACCACATCTACTTCTTTGGACATGGTTTTGATGCTTTTCACCATCTCAATGACACCTTTCGAGTGTCCGTGAGCGGTATCAACTACAATGGCGTCTACACCGGCCTTAATCAGGGCCTCTACGCGTTTTAATTCCTTGTCCCCTACGCCGACAGCAGCAGCGACACGAAGACGACCAAACTGATCCTTGTTCGCGAGAGGATAGGCGATGGTTTTTTCAATATCTTTAATCGTGATGAGTCCGCGCAGCTGACCTTTGTCATTTACCACCGGGAGTTTTTCCACACGGTGTTGCTGAAGAATGAGTTTCGCATTTTCGAAATTCGTTCCCTCAGGTGCTGTGACGAGATTTTTTGAGGTCATCACGTCTTTTACTTTTTTTGATGTATCAGAAACAAAACGCAGATCGCGGTTGGTGATCATCCCGACAAGTTTTTTGTCGTTATCGATAACCGGGAATCCGGAGATCTTATATTTTTTCATGAGATCAAAAAGTGCGGAGATGGATTGATCGGGTGTCACAGTAAACGGATTCAGAATCATGCCTGATTCGTATTTTTTCACCTTCTCCACTTCGAAGGCTTGCTCTTCCGGAGTGAGATTCTTGTGAATCACACCGATACCGCCTTCCTGGGCCATGACGATTGCTGTACGCGATTCCGTCACCGTATCCATAGCGGAGGAGACGATCGGAATGTTCATCGTGATGTTGCGGGAGAAACGGGTTTTGAGTTCGACTTCGGTAGGGAGGACTTCAGAGTAGTTCGGAACTATCAGCACATCATCATACGTCAGAGCTGAATCTTCAGTATAAAACATAAAAGCCATCCTTTTGATTTAACAAAAGGATAGCTGAAATGATTATGGATTGTATTGGAGAATCAGATGCGGAGAACGTAGCCGAGGTTTTTGAGCGTTTTGATGTGAGTCGAAAACGGTTTCAGTTTACGGCGGAGGTTAGAAAAGTGTGTGTCGAGGTTGTTCACTTCAACGTGCACGTCTTTCCACAGCATATGAATCAGGTCGTCTTTGTGGATAACTCTGTTCGGGTTCTGAGAGAGAACCAAAAGAAGTTGATATTCTTTAGGAGTCAAACGAACCGCCTGGTTGTTAAGAATGACTTGATGACCATCGAGGTCGATCGTCAAATCCTTGAACTTAATAACCTTATTATTCTGGAGATTTCTCTTCGAGAGAGAGACGCGGTTGCGAATTCTCGCTGCGAGCTCTTCAGTTTGTACGGGTTTAATAAGGAAGTCATCGGCACCAATCTCAAGACCCTTCACACGTGCACCCATATCTGAGTCACCAGTGAGGAAGAGAACGGGAAGATTAGACTTCGCACGTTTCACTTCTTCATACACCTGGAATCCATCCTTCCCCGGAATATGGAGATCGAGAAGAATTGCATCCGTATGATTATTACGGATGAATTCAAGGCCCTTATCCGGCTCCGTGAAAGTTTCCAGAGTAAAAGAATCCGAGAGAGAGCTCGAGAGCACTTCCAGGAGGTCTTTGTTGTCGTCGATGATTGTCACATGCATTCTGTTCTTTTCCATGCACGTATATTAAGGCTCCTATAGGTAAAGTAGGAACTCAAGATTTCTTAATTCTTACAATTAGGCTGTCAGAATGAAAAAAGCCCTTGAGAAACAAGGGCTTGGAAATGCATTAAGGTGTAATTAATATACCCGACATAAACGCTAGTAACTCTTTAAATCTTCGATCAGGCTGTCGAGTTCTTTCGGGAACTTGGGTTGTTCGGAAACCTTTCTCTTAAGGGAGTCACCAAACTCAGGATCGAGGGTCTGAGGGGCCGATTTTTTGGGCGAGATGGCCATTGGGGCCACGGAAGCGGGTCTGCGGGGAGCAACGAAAGGCTTCCAGCTGGTTCCGATATAGCGAATCGGAGCATCGTTCATCGCTTCTTTCTTCACTTTTTTCGCGAAGTATTTATGGGCGCCGCCATTCACTGATGCCGGAAGACGATTTGATTTGATGAAAGTGATTTCTCCTCTCTTAGGAGCTTCTTCCACGGAAGCAATTGAGCGTGTTGGTGTAGCACCCTCTTTCAGATCAGCAGGAAGTTTTTTAAATTCTGAGAGAGCGTTATCAAGAGAAGCGAGTCCCACTTTCGTCGGAGCTCTTGGTGCTCCGTCTTCAACTTCCGGATCAACGAGAGTGAATGTTCCTGCGGGAACAGTATATTTGAGATCGCGTTCAAGAACGTTGGAAACTTCGACATCTCCATTCACAACAAGGAACTGTGAACGACTTGTGG
The DNA here is from genome assembly GCA_040387275.1 of Bdellovibrionota bacterium. GTDB lineage: Bacteria > Bdellovibrionota > Bacteriovoracia > Bacteriovoracales > Bacteriovoracaceae > Peredibacter. Next base: position 787,672 of record JAZKDZ010000002.1, read on the forward strand.
CCTGATCAAAGGTAACGATGAATTCACCTTTCCAGAAATTGGCGTGACCATTCGCTGTTGTAAGAGCAAGAGGAAAGCGACCATTCATACACTGAATCCAGGTCTTCCCTCTTTTCAGCTGGGCAGAGCGGTCAAAAAATTTCAGGTGTGTTCCACCAATCAGGTGATAAGTGGCATCATAGTAATCATTCATCGTTATCGATGCGCCTTCTTCCACCATCACTTCGGATTTATCCTCGAGATGATCATTCACTTTCAGCATCGAGGTTTTTCCGTCGGGCTTAACGACGAACACAGAGCCGCTAAGCTCTGTTACCTGTGCTACTGGCTTCGCCCATAGGGGAAAGGCCATGAAAGCGAGGAGAAAAAGACTACTTTTTGACTTTGTAATGAATGTCTTCATAGTACCTGCTTAATATTTTCCATTCTTCTGTATTACGATATTTGAGACGGAACTCTTCAACAGTCGCGAGGAATTTCTTGTGATCTCCTTGCTGATATTGAGAGAGAGCGAGCCACAGCTTGGCCCCGCGATAGAACTCAGATTTCGGATGACCAGTCACAAGGCGTGAAAGGTGTTTTTCGGCCCAGTCAAAACGTTTTCCTGTTTCAAATGCAGCAACACCAGCTCCGAAAAGCACGCGGTCACTGACGATTTCATTCTTAGGAAAGCGATCAATCAGCTCGTTATAGAACTGTGCTGACTTCTCATAGTTTTTGAAATGGAGTTCCTTCTCACCGATTGCGAGAAGTTTTTCCGGAGACCATTTATAGACATCGTAATTCACGAGATCATCTGCATTCATCTGAGGAACAGATGCAATCGAGCGGCTCTTGCCTTTCGCCTGAGAAGCGAAGAATTTATTTTTTGAGTCGAGTTCGTTCATCTTATATTCAAGATCAGAAACTTTCGCGCGAAGTTCACGGTTCTCTTTAGCGAGCTGAAGCGCCTTCTTTTCAAATTGAAGTTGCTTGTCCATCTTCTCAGCGAAGCCGAGATGAACCTTCTCCACTTTCCAGGAGTAGTAACCTACGCCGGCAGAGACTAAAAGAAACACGATAAAGCTTTTCATGCTATCACCCTTAAAATGGCCAAAAATAGGCCACGCATCTTTATCGGACATTCACGATTCTTCCTTTAGAAATTAAAGTTTTTGGCCTTTAGGGACGATATGGCCTGAAGGAGACCTCCCCATATGCACTTTCGGACCTTTATCATTCTGAGCTTTCTGCTATCCAGTCAGGTATGGGCAGTCGGCAGGAAACCTGCTGTCGAAGACTTCGTAGGGATCGATATTGAGCATCCTGAGACCACTCCCCAGGGCACAGATTCGCTCGTGAATCTCGAGAAAGACATTGAGACGATCAGTGCGGAAGCCTACACCGTAAAGAAGCCTAAAAAGACCTTTGAACCTCAATCAGAAACCATCACATGGACATTCACCAATACAATGGCGATCGTCCTTATCCTTGGTCTTCCTCTTTTTTCATGGCTCTTTGTCATGAATCGTCTGCGGAAACGCGCTGGTGTGGAAAGTGCTTCTAATGTAGAAGTGCTGGAAAAATACCGTCGTGAAAGAGAACAGTCGAAAAAGAAAGAAGATCTTTCAAGAAAAGCTTCTTAGATTTTCGTCCACTCTCCACTACCTCTGTATTCGTAAATATGCTGGATATGTCCGAAGTGGACGATGATTTCTCGTTTTGAATCTTCATTGAGATCACTGACATCAACAACAAACTCACGACGCCAGTACTGATCGCGCTGGGCCTCTTTCTCCTGGTAAATATGGGGACCGGGATTGAGTGCGAGTGTGGAAAGTTTGTTATCTTCCCAGCTTAAAAAATAAATTCTGGCAGTTGATTCAAACCGGAGACCTTTCGTAATTCCTTCATCCAGAAAAACGATCAACGTTTTAATTTTTGGCGTGAGGTTTACAAGTCTCAATTTGTAGATAGAACTTTCTCCACCGGCCGAATAAAATTTCGCTGAATAAATAACTGCGCGTGAAGAATTCATGATCGTAAGCCAGTCGATGCCATCGCGCTTTTCCGGCTGGAGGATTTCTTCGATCCCATCTCCATCCAGGTCGACCATGTATTCGGAACCCTTCACCAGATAATTCCGGACGAAACTTTCCTTAGGATCAACCACCTGAGGGAGTTCTCCTGTCAGAATCTGACGGTAATATCTTTCGTCCTGAGCGAAAATCTCAGTACTTCCGAGGAGGAAAAGGCCAAAAAGTATCCATTGCTGCAGCATGAGTTTATTGTAACTTAACTTCCCGTTTGTTAGTATGACGAGATTCAAGGAAGGTTTTGCATGATTATTTCTGTCGGATTTGTCCGCTCCGCCAACCAATTACTCGTCAGAGAGCTCAATTGGACCCAGAATACGATTGATTCCCGTCTGATCGATGTGACGGATCTCGTGGATCAGAACCTTCAGGCCCTGTTCGTGACCGAAGATGACCATTTCAACTCACTCGTCGGTATCCTCGAAAAAGAAAAATCTCACTACCCAATTCTCGACGCTCATGACGACAGTATGTCCTTCAGCGAGTTTGAGGCCCTCCAGCCTCAGCAGTTCCGCGATATGTATCTCAAGATCCAGAATCGCTGGACCATGCACCAGAATTTCAACTCACTTGAACATATCTGGAAGATCACGAATCACTTCCGCGATCTCTGGAAAAAAGACCGGATCTCATTTTTTGAAGAGATGTGGTACTGGATGAAGAGAAATATCGGTGCCAGCGACATGTCGATTGTTTTCAATGACGTCGTTCACACCGAAGAAAAAGACGAGAACAACGAAAAGAAAGATCGCCCGAAACTTATCCAGTCGATTCTCTCAGGCACGAAGAAAGGCAACTTCATGCAGGGTGGATTGAAAGAAAAAGAACTCATGCAGACATACATCGATAAATTTCACGATGTGTTTGAGATCACAGAATTCAATTCAACGAAGGGACAATTTGTAGCGACGGCTCAGATTGACCGCAGTCCGATGCTTTTCATGGCAAGAACGCCGCAACTGAATCAGTTACAGAGAACACTTCTCGCAGCTGTGTTCAACGGATTGCAATCTTAAGAGCCGAAGTGTCCGAGAGATTCGCCACCGAGTAAGTGGAAATGGGTGTGGAATACAGTTTGCCCGGCATGGCGGCCTTGATTGGTGACGATTCTGAATCCGTCTTTATCGAGTCCATCAACTTTCGCAAAATGAGTCATCGCCCGGAATAAGTCTTTCGCTTCATCCGGGTCATGCGCCACCATATCGGTAACGTCTTTGGTGTGATTTTTGTGAATGAAAAGATAGTGCTTCGCTGCCTGAGGGCGGAGATCTTTAAACCCAATCACCTTTTCATCTTCGTGAACTTTAGTGGATGGGATATCGCCTTTAACAATCTTGCAGAAGATACAATCGCTCATCATTTATCCTTTCACTCTCCGGATGTTTGCTCCGAGCTTCGTGAGTTTCTCATCGATTTTTTCATATCCACGGTCGAGATGGTAGACACGCTGAATTTCAGTCTCACCCTCCGCGACAATCGCGCAGAGAATAAGTGCTGCTGAGGCGCGAAGATCGGTGCACATGACAGGTGCTCCGCTTAATTTCTCCGTTCCTTCGATGATGGCGATATTTCCCTTGAGCGTGACCTTGGTACCCATGCGGCTCATCTCTGGGACGTGCATAAAGCGATTTTCGAAGATGGTCTCAGTAATGATCGAGTTTCCATCCACAACGCTCATCAGGGCCATCATCTGCGCTTGTACGTCAGTGGGAAATCCCGGATAAGGCTGAGTTTCCACGATCCCGCCTCTTAGGCGGGAAGATTTTTTGACGTGAGTGTAATCGGCGCCGTTTTCAATCTGCGCTCCCATTTTGGAAAGAGTATCGAGAACAAATCCGAGATGCTTCGGATTATATCCTTCAACTTTCACATCTCCGCCCGACATGATGCCTGCGATGATATAAGTCGCCGCTTCAATGCGGTCCCCAATCACGCGATACGAGGGAGCTGGTTTTAATTTATCAATTGTTGTTCCCTGAATTGAAATTCTCGAGGTCCCGGCTCCAGTGACTTTCACACCGTGAGCAATCAGGAAGTCCGCGAGATCATCAATCTCAGGTTCCATCGCTGCGTTTTCAATGATGGTTTCACCTTCAGCGAGAACAGCTGCCATCATGAGATTTTCAGTAGCGCCGACACTCGGGAAAGGAAGTGGAATCGTTGTTCCGATAAGTTTTTTGCATTTTGCTTTGATGTAACCATTTTCAATCTGGATTTCTGCGCCAAGTTTTTCCATGCCCATGAGATGGATATCAACAGGTCGTGCACCAATAGCACATCCACCAGGAAGAGAAACTGAGGCCACTCCATATCTTGCGAGAAGCGGACCGAGAACGAGAACAGATGCGCGCATGGTTTTAACAAGAGCGTAGTCAGCGTGCTGGTTATCAAGCTTTGAAGCATCGACAATCATCTCATCGCCGTTTTTTGTAACATTCACTCCAAGACTCTGGAGAAGTTTGAGAATCGTGGAAACATCCATAAGATCAGGAATGCCGTTGAATTTTACGGGGAAAGGACAAAGCAGGGTCGCAACGAGAATCGGAAGAGTGGCGTTTTTCGCTGAGGAGACTTTTACAGTCCCTTTGAGAGTTGTGGGACCTTGTACAATGAGCTTATCCATAAAAACATCCTGGTTAGGGATATTTTAGGGAATTCAGGATGGTTCAGGAAGCTCTTTCCGCGTGAAGAAAACGGTCGAGTCCCGAGTAATCGCGGATAACCTGTGGATTGACGAATCCGAGTTTCTTAAGCACTTCCGCCTGCGCAGCGAGTTCTTTCTCATGCCCTTCCATCCAGAACTCTCCGCCGGGAAGAAGGTGATCGCGAACGGACATGAAGAAATTCTGAAACCACTCATCATAGTCCTTATCATCGAGATAAAGCGCCAGATGAGGTTCAAAACTATCCACCGTTCCCTGAACCAGAGAGCGATGAGAATGGGCCTTGATATAAGGAGGATTGGAAACAATGAGATCAAACTTTCCTGAGATATTCTGAAATCTATCCGATTGAAGGAACTGACAATTGAGACGAAGCCGGCGGCGATTGATTTCTGCAACGGCCAGGGCCTCTTTCGAAATATCCGAACCAGTCCCTTCTTTAGCGACACTCGCTTTCATGAGAGAAAGTAGAATGACTCCACTTCCGGTTCCGACATCTAAGAGCTTCTGAAATTTCTTTCCCTTCTGAACGATCAAATCAACGAGGTGTTCGGTCTCAGGTCTGGGGATCAGAACATTTTCATTCACAAAAAACTTGTGATGAAAAAATTCCGATTCATTCAGGAGATAGGAAAAAGGAGTTCCTCTCAAAAATTTTTCTGAGAGTGACTTTAAGGTCAGAGGCGAGAAAGAGTATTCTGAAACGTTCAGATTCCGATTGAGAATATCTCCAGCTTCACGCAAGAAGCGCTCGCTGGATAGACCCGGATAAGAAACGGAAAGTTCAGTGGCATGAGTGACATAAAAACTTTCCCAAAATTCTTTGAGAGTTTTTATTCCTCAGCTCCCTGGAGAAGGATTGCCTGGTTGTGAGCGATGAGGGCATCAATCACTTCCTGGATATCACCGTTGATGAAGGCCGGAAGGTTGTGCATGGTATAGTTAATCCGGTGATCAGTAAGTCTTCCCTGCGGAAAATTATAAGTCCGGATTCTTTCTGAACGGTCACCCGTTCCTACCAGTCCCTTACGCATCGAAGATTCTTTAGCGTGAGCTTCCTGAAGGCGGAGATCGTAAAGTTTCGTCTTTAAGATTTTGAAGGCCTTATCTTTGTTCTTTAACTGAGAGCGCTCATCCTGCATGGCAATCACGATACCAGTTGGCATGTGAGTGAGGCGGACAGCGGAATCGGTGGTGTTAACGGACTGACCGCCCGAACCACCTGAACGATAAACATCAATACGGACTTCATTCATATCAATCACAACGTCACCGACTTCATCGGCTTCCGGCATGACAGCAACTGTAATCGTGGATGTGTGAATTCTTCCCTGCGCTTCCGTATCAGGCACGCGCTGAACACGGTGAACACCTGATTCGTATTTCATCTTCGAGTAAACTTTATCGCCCGAAACGTTGACGATAATTTCTTTCACACCCCGGTCACCTTCAGAAAAAGAGACCACATCTGATCTCCATCCCATAGTACCGAAATAGTTCTTATACATGCGCCAGACATCGGCCACGAAGATTGAAGCTTCATCACCACCGGCACCGGCACGGATTTCGAGAATCACGTTACGATCATCGTTAGGATCTTTCGGAAGAAGAAGAAGCTTCAGCTCCTGCTCAATTCCGGGAAGTTTGGCCTCGAGTTCTGAGAGCTCTTCCTTCGCCATCTCACGCATCTCTTCATCTTTTTCATTATGAATAAGATCTTTATTGTTCTCGATGTCGGCTTTGAGTTTTTTGTATTCACGGTACTTGATGACGATTGGTTCGATATTAGAGCGCTCAGTGTTTGTCTCGCGAAGTTCCTGCGCGCGATCATAGAGAGAAGGATCTCCCAGTCTCTCGGTCAGGATTTCATAGCGACGGACAACGGCATCTAATTTATCAAACACGATTTTATTCCAGGAATTCTTTGAGAGTAGTGTTGGTCGATTCGATATCCGTCAGGGCCTTGATATCAATTTCTTCGAGGTTGATGATCTTGGCCTTCGCATCTTTCAGATTATATTTCTCTTCAAGATACAGAACGGCCTTGATGCTTGAAAGGGCCACTTCCAGCTGCTGGTCATCGGGCTCTTTCGTCGTGAGCTTCTGAAGAAGCATGCCAGGGGCACTCATCGCCCTTGCCCACCATTGAGTAGAGCATTTTCCGCTGAACTTAATAAGCTCGTAGCTGATGCCGGCAACAGGGAGCATGAGAGCAACCTTGAAGAGAACGGCCACAACGTGACGGAGAATCGGCGGAAGATTTGTTCCCACCGGAATCAATGTGAAGACAGCAGAGAAAAGAATAATTGAGATAAGAATGAGGAAGAAGATGAAACTTGTTCCACAACGCGGATGAAGTGTTGTGAACTTCCGTGCGTTGTCGACCGTAAGATCCATTCCTGCTTCAAATGTCGCAATCGATTTATGTTCAGCCCCGTGATATTGAAACACGCGGTAAACATCTTTGATGAAGCTGATACCCCAGATATAAAGAACAAAGATCAGCGCCTTCACAACGCCATCTACGGCATGGAATGCGAAACTGTCGAGCGTCCAGTCCTTACCGAGTAGATCTCCGATGAAAAAGGCCACTGCGTGTGGCACGAAAACAAAGAGACCAATTCCGAAAGCAAAAGACACACCCATCGTTAAGAAGGTGGCGACATCAACTTTTTCTTTTTTCTTCTGGGAAGCTTCGAACTCCTCAATGGTCTTCCCTTTTTTCAGGGCCTTTTCTCTTTCTTCTTCCGCCATCGCAATGTTGGCCGAATAATTAAGAGAGACCAGACCATTGGCCATGGTTTCTACAAGCATCAGGACTCCGCGAAGAAATGGTTTCTTCATGAAGTCGAGTTTCTTAGAGAGTCCATACCACTGATCACGACGGAGGCGGATTGAGCCGTCAGGCTTTCTCACCGCTACCACAAACGCATTCGGGGATCTCATCATCACACCTTCGATCACGGCCTGACCGCCGATCGATGTATATTGCTTAGTGGTAATGAGAATAATGCGCTTGAGGATCGATTTCATTTTTATCCGTTCATTTTGTCGAGGAATGCGATGTTGGTTTTTGTATCCTTCATCCGCTCGAGGATAAACTCCATGGAATCCATAGTGTTCATCGGGTTAAGCACGCGGCGAAGGACGAACACGCGCTGAAGATCTTTATCCTGCATAAGGAGATCTTCCTTACGGGTAGAAGACTTGTTGATATCGAGACATGGGAAAATACGTTTTTCCATGAGCTTTCTGTCGAGCTGGACTTCTGAGTTACCAGTACCTTTGAATTCCTCGAAAATAACTTCATCCATTCTCGAACCGGTATCAATGAGGGCGGTTGCGATAATAGTGAGGGATCCCCCGTTTTCAATGTTACGGGCAGCTCCGAAGAATCTCTTCGGCTTGTGAAGTGCGTTTGAATCCACACCACCGGAGAGAATTTTTCCTGATGGTGGAACAACTGTGTTGTAAGCACGGGCAAGACGAGTGATTGAATCGAGAAGGATAACGACGTGTTGTTTTGCTTCTACGAGACGTTTTGCTTTCTCAATAACCATCTCAGCAACCTGAACGTGACGGGTAGCTGGTTCATCGAATGTTGAAGAAACAACTTCCGCGCGAACGTTACGTTTCATGTCTGTCACTTCTTCCGGACGCTCATCGATCAGGAGAACGATGAGTTTTGCTTCCGGATGATTGTCAGAAATAGAGTTGGCGATATCCTGCATAAGCATGGTTTTACCAGCTTTCGGAGGGGCCACAATGAGGCAACGTTGGCCGAATCCCTGAGGAACGAAAAGATCAATGACTCGTGTCGAGTAATTAGTCGGCTTCGACTCAAGATTGATTTTTCTCTGAGGATAAAGTGGAGTTAAGTTATCAAAGAGAACCGTTGTTCTGTGTTGTTCAGGATCACGGAAGTTAATGTGGTTAACTTTGAGGAGAGCGAAGTAACGTTCGCCTTCTTTCGGTGTCCGGATCTGACCTTCGATCGTGTCTCCGGTACGAAGACCGAATCTTCTGATCTGAGATGGGGAAACGTAGATATCATCCGCACCTGGAAGATAGTTATAAGAAGGTGAACGAAGGAATCCAAATCCGTCGGGAAGGATTTCGAGAACCCCATCTCCGGAAATTTCTTCGTTGTCTTTGGCCTTCTTAGTGAGGAGAGCAAAGATAAGCTCGTGCTTTTTGAGACCAGCAGCGTTTTCAATCTGGGCTTCTTCAGCCATTTTGGTCAGCTCTTCGATGTCTTTCTCACGTAATGAACTTAAGTGCATTTGGATGACTCCAAGGTAATGTTAATGAAAATTTTTATAAACGTGACTCATTCAAAAATATTTTTTGGGATTTTTTGTTTCTCGGGCGACCAGTTGGTGACGAGAGTAACGGAGAAAAAATCTGTTATTGATTTCCTGACTATCTTAACCTGAATCGGGCAGAAGTCAATTTCAAGTTTGTGTCGAAACTCGGAAAAATGACCTGATTCCAATATTTTATGACCTTAAACTTCCCGCAAGGGCCAAAGATTCCGGGATTGCATCATCCGTACTTCTTCCGTAGAATGATTTCCATGCGAAAGATTATCCACGTGGATATGGACGCTTTCTTTGCGTCGGTAGAAATGCGGGACAACCCGGCCCTGAGAAATGTCCCTATGGCGGTTGGCGGCTCCAGTGATCGGCGTGGTGTTCTATCCACTGCCAATTACCTTGCGAGAAAATTCGGCGTCCGCTCCGCTATGCCAACGGCCACGGCCATGAAACTTTGCCCGCAGCTGGTTCTGGTGAAAGGGAATTACAAAAAGTATTCCGAAGCATCTGAGCAGGTCTTTGAGATTTTTCATCAGTACACGGATCTCGTTCAGGGACTTTCTCTCGATGAAGGCTATCTCGATGTAACGAACTGTGAACTCTTTCAGAACTCTGCCACGTGGATTGCCGAAGATATCCGGAAAAAAATATTCGAAAAGACCGGTCTCACTGCCTCTGCCGGCATTGCCCCCAATAAGCTCATCGCGAAGATGGCCAGCGAGTTAAATAAACCCAATGGTCAGTGCACGATTGCTCCCTGGATGGTGGATGATTTTATTAAAACAGTGAAAGTGGAAAAGATTCACGGGATCGGCAAAGTCACAGCGAAATATCTCCATGACCTGGGAATCAAAACCTGCCTTGATTTACAGAAATATACCCGCAGTGACCTCATTCATCTCATGGGAAAATTTGGAGACTCACTCTTTGATTATTGCCGGGGAATTGATGATCGCGAAGTCATTACTGAGTATGAAAGAAAATCCCTGAGTAGTGAGAATACTTTCGACCGCGATCTTACTGACTTTGAAGAGATGAAAACTTATCTCGTGACGATGGTCGCGGACCTCAAAGAGTCACTGAAAGATCACGAAGACCGCGAAGTCAAAAACCTCCATGTGAAAATCAAGTATCACGATTTCCGCCAGACCACGATTGAGCGGCAGCTTCCACTCGAAGAGGAGAATTTCCTTCTTCTTCTCGAGGAAAGATGGTCGCAGGACCCAAGACCTGTAAGACTTCTGGGAGTTGGTGTGAAGTTTTATGATGAAGCCTGCGAAGAAGAGGAAGAACTCCAGCTTGATCTTTTGACGGATGAAGGTGCCTGAGCTAGAAAACTATCATGAACGAGTTTCACGTCCCTACCTCTCACGAACTCAATATGAAGACGATCCTGGCGATGGATTTCGGTGAGAAATTCATTGGTGTCGCTACTTATTGCGTGAACAGAGATCCCTATCCGGTTCCGTTTGGAAGAATACAAAATCTTGGTATGCCTCATGTCGTGAAAGAGTTGAATAAACTTATTGATGATGAGTCGATTGATTTAGTCGTCATCGGCGTACCAAGGCTTACGGACGGGAAAGAAACAAAGATGACCGCTAAAGCGGGCATTTTTGTTGAATTTATACGCAACCAAATTAGTCTTCCGGTAGAAGAGCAGGATGAAACCCTCTCTACTTATGAAGCTGAGAATCGGATGAAGACCTCTCCCCGCTATAATTTCACCGTCGACCTCAAACAAATCGATGCGGTGGCGGCAAGTGTGATTCTCGAAGATTTTATTCTCCGCAAGAAATAAACTTCTGGTTTATCATTTTCACATGATTAAAAAAGCACTTCTCTTTACGTTTGTCGTAGGACCACTCCTTGCCTGTCTCATGGTCGGAACCCATATCTGGTTCATCATGAATCAAGGCTACGACGGGCCTGATAAAGTTTTCGTCGTAAAGAACGGAGATACATTCGGAAAAGTGAACCAGCGTCTTGCTGATGCGAATCTCATTTCCAATGCCCGGGTCTTCCATCGTTATGCTCAATACAAAGGTTTCCTCACAAAATTCCGCGCGGGTTCGTACACGATTCCCCGTGGTGCGAAGATGAAAGATGTTCTCGAGACACTCGTCTTTGGTCAGCCGAATCTCACCAGCATGACTATTCCGGAAGGGAAGAACATGTTTGAGATAGCTAAGCTCGTGGGCGCATCAGGTATCGCAAGTGAAGAAGAATTTCTGAAGGCCGTTCAGCATCCGGATATCATTTCTTATCTTCAGATCCAGGCGACATCACTCGAAGGATATCTTTATCCTGAAACTTATAAGTTTGCGCCCAATACTCCTGCTAAGGAAGTTGTAAAAACAATGGTGGATCTGTTCCGGAAAAAAACGGAAGACATCGAATTCAACCATCCCTTTCTCAATAAGCATCAGGTTGTGATTCTCGCCTCGATGGTAGAAAAAGAAACAGGGGCCAAGCAGGAACGCCCTGCGATTGCCGGTGTTTTCACGAACCGACTGAAAAAAAGAATGCGCCTCGAATCTGATCCCACGACAATTTACGGAATCTGGAGTCGCTATAAAGGAAATATCAGAAAAGATGATCTCCTTGAGATGACCCCTTACAACACGTACAAAGTTCCTGCTCTTCCCGCAGGGCCGATTGCTAATCCCAGTCTTGCAGCCATCAAGGCGGTGCTGGATCCTGAAGAGAATGAATACTTATTTTTCGTGAGTAAGAATGACGGAACACATGTCTTCACAAAATCTTATCAGGATCATGTTCAGGCCGTGAATGAATGGCAGAGAAATCATAAGGCGAGACAAGGAAAAAGCTGGCGCGATCTCAAGCAGTAATTATTCGATTGCTGCCGGACACGCCTTGATTCCGGAGATTCTGCGTGAAGGGAGATTCCCTGCAGAGAGGAAGATGTCGGAAAGCTTTTCCTTAAACAGGCGCTTCCCGGAAAAGGTCATCGAGTATTTTTCTTTTTTCTCTTCCACTTCCTGAGTGACCGCTCGTCCATAAGAATCGACACCTTTTCTTAAAGTGTGGGCCGGAAATTGTGGAGTTTCATTCACTTCACCATCCGCCTTAACTCCGTTGATCCATGAGTTTACATTCTTGAAACAATCCGGTTTAAAACTAACCACCTGACGATCGTTAACCGTATTGAGTATCGCCGAAATGCGGTAGTACTTACTTGCTGAATTGGCCGTCGCTTCGAGATTGTCGACCAGCACACCATAACGTTCCTGATCAGAGAGAAGATGATCACGAAGCTTTGCGATGTTCGAATAATTCAATTCCTTCGCACACTCTTGTTCATTCAGAGCTGATGTCTCATCCAGAAAAGGTGCACAGGCAAAATTCGAAATATGAACAAAGGCCTTAAGGGGTTTAATGAGAAGGCTTGAGTTTTCAAGTGAGGCACGAAGACTGCTGTCATCCGAGAGAACGCCACGGATCCTTGGAAAATTATCCAGGATAGCTGCTCCCCGATAACCGGTTTTTTTCGAACAACCGGCAGCGAGAATATTAGGAGAAGATTTTTCAGAACTCAGTGGATAGAGATAAGAGCCAAGAACAACTTCACACTCTTCTTTTCTGATGACACCGGTAAATTCATTGGATTGCTCAACAGCAAAGAAGCGGATCTTGTCGCTGTCATCTAAACCGCGACGACTTACATCTTTAAACTCACGCCAGTTCAGGTTTTTTTCAAGTTCAAGAATGGCCACATCGTCACGCCAGTACTCAGCGAGATTTCCATCAAGAGCGGAAACCTGGAGGATGGATTTGCATCCCATTCTTTCAGGTGGACGATTGCCTTTCCCGAAGAAGAAATAAACATCATTACTACAATCCGCTTCAGTTGAACGGAGATAGGAAGGAAGGCAACTTGCTGATGTGAGGAGTTTATTTTTACCAACGAGAGTGCCGGTACAGTAACGGACCTGACCGCGATCAAAGACGACAATTTTCGCCACATAATCCGGACAGTATGTTCCAGGCTCGCAAAGGAGTTCCTGTTTCTTCAGTAATTCTTCTTTCTCAGTTTCAATCTGCTCTGGTGGGAGCTGCTCTACGGTTGTGCTCTTTTCTTTTTTCCCACAGGAAAAAATGCACACAAACATAAATAGCGGACATAAGAATTTCAGCATCAGTAATCCATCCCTGTTTTACGGATGTGAACCATAGGCTTCGCCTCTTCCGCCATCAGCGTAGAAGAGAGAACTTTTGCGATCACGATTTCGTGATCCCCTGGTTTCACGCTCTCAACCAACTGGCATTCAATTGCCGATTTCGCCTGGAGAAGAGTCACTCCTCCATTTGGCCCGATCGCATGCTTGATGTCCTGAAAAGGATTACTATTGGGGTCGTATCCCTTCCAGAAATGCTTCAAATAGGTTTTATCGTGATCGCCCACGACATTCACGGTGAACGTCTTACCTGATTTGATCAGGTCATAAGCAGGCCTTCCCGGCTTGATAGCGAGGGAAATAAGCAGGGGATTAAATGAAACTTGTTGAACCCAACTCGCAAGGTATCCGTCGACCTTCTTGGTTTCTGGATCCATAACGGTAACTATAAACAATCCCGATGGGATGTGTCCGACCGCTGTCGCAACGTCACTGTGCAGCATAACGCCTCAAAATTATTAAAGTGCTTCTTCAACCTTAACGAGTTCCTAACAAGCATGTCAAACCGAGGGGCTTAATTGAGTGTAAATGACAGATTTAAATTTCAATTTTTAGAACATTATTGCCGATAGAACTCCTCACTTGAGTGCCACCCACAGAGGCTTTAAAATAGGTAAATGTGGGTTTCTGCTATATAATGGCGAGCTCACTTACCCTATGAGGAGGATGCGTGGATAAGAAGAAGGTTGAACATTACAAGCAGCTGCTATTGAAGCACAGGCAGCAAATCCTCAATATTGGTCTGCTTAATAAATCTGACGATTTACACGTTTCAGCAGACGACCTTTCGGATGAGACTGACCTGGCATCGTCGCTGGTCCAGCAGCAGCTGAATTGCACGATCCGTGATCGCGAATATACCAAGCTTCGTAAAATCGATGCGGCCCTGGATCGTATCTCGGAAGAGACTTACGGCCACTGCGAAGACTGCGAAGAAGAGATCGGGGCCAAGCGTCTCGAGAACCAGCCATGGGCGGATCTTTGTATCCAGCATGCTGAGGAAAGAGAAAGAGAAGAATCTCAAATCATGCGCCAAGCTTAATCGCTAAAAAAAGCCTCCTTCTGGGAGGCTTTTTTTTTGCCTGTCATTTTTTCAAATCTCTTATTCCTCAACGAATTTCCTGTATACACCTCGCATATCAATTCAAGGGGTCCAACATGAAAAAAATCTTTTCGTTACTATTTCTTATGCTGTCTACCGGAGCGTACGCCTATCCTTACTGGGATAATTTTACGCCTACAAAAGTAATCGTGAAGTCCGGGATCTCCCTCCAGAACAAAGTGATTATTTACGCTGAAGGTTCAGTGAACTCATGCGCGGGCCTCTTCGAAGGCAATAAGTACAAGGTAAAATTTCTGAGCTGTGAAAATGGCGTTCTTTCACTCGAAATGAAGAATAAAAATAAAGTCGAGTGTGAGGCAGCAATGGAAGTGGTAAAGAAGTTCAGCATTATTCTGCCAAATGACTGCTCAATTTCCCAGGGTTCTCAGATTATTATTAACGGCCAAAAGATCCAGTAATTCCAGGGGGGCTTCGGCCCCCTGTCTAAACTTTAAACACCCATCAGCTTTCAGACACTAAAGCCCAGCTAACCCCCGGATTCCCCACCCCCCTTTCTGGCAAGCCCCTTGCTTTAAGTATTACAAGTTTTCCCGGTGATGAATCGGGCCCCCCAAAACGTGGTAAGGAATTGGACATGAAGAACGCTGTTAAAAACATCTTCGCCGTAGCACTCAGCTTGAACATGGGAATGGCCCTTGCTCAGCCGCTTGCTTATAACCCGGAACTCCTTATCTCTCGTTTCGCTTCATGGGGAATTGACCCGGACAAGCACCTCGCTTCAATCAATCTCAAAGATTCATGGACTAAGTTTAAAAAGAATAAAGAAATCGTTGTTGCTGTTATTGATACTGGTATCCAGGGTGATCACCCTTTCCTGAAAGACAATATCGCAGTTATTAACGGTAAGAGATCAGTTGCTAACTACGGCGTAGATTTCTCTGGTGATAAAGTGACAGCAACTCCTGTCGATGCTCACGGACACGGAACTCACGTTGCCGGTATCGTGAAGTCAGTATTCCCTGATGTAAAACTTCTCGCTCTTAAATATTACAATCCGAAAGCTTCTGGTCAGGCGAACCTTGATGCAACCATCAAAGCTCTCCAGTACGCAGTTGATAATAATGTTGATGTCATCAATTACTCTGGCGGCGGTCCGGAAGCTTCTGTTGAAGAACTTCGCGTTCTGAAAGCTGCTGAGAAAAAAGGTATCCTCGTAATCGCAGCTGCAGGTAACGAGCGTTCAAACATCGATGACAAGCGCCACGCTTACTACCCTGCTTCTTACGGTCTTTCTAACATCATCACTGTTGGTGCTCACGACGACGCTCTCAATATCATTCCTTCTTCTAACTACGGAAAGAACTCGGTTGATATCGCAGCTCCTGGTCACCGCATCCGTTCAGCAATCCCGAACAACACTGCCGGTTATATGACTGGTACTTCGCAGGCAACTGCTTTCGTAAGTGGTGTTGCTGCCCTGATCAAGTCTCAGTACCCGAACATGAAATTTGAACAGATCAAAAACATCATCCTGAGCTCTTCACTTAAAGTTAAGACTTTCGAAGGTAAGATTCTCGGCGCTGGTAAACTTGATGCTGGTAAAGCTCTTGAACTCGCTGAAACAGTAAATTCAAAACTTGCTGCTCGTCAGGTAGCAAATCACTAATTCCTCCACTACAATGGGGGAATGAAATCATTCTCCCTTTCTCTTCTTCTCTCCTTCATTGCTGGCGGACTTTACGCTCTCACTTATCCGGCCACCTGGATGCCAGGGTTTTTTCCACTTCTCTTTATCGCTCTTCCGCTTTTTCTCTGGCTCCTTGAGCGCGCACAAACAACAAAGAAAACTCTCCTCATCATTCTCTTTTATAATATCGGCCTTAATGTCGTGGGCTTCTATTGGGTTCCGCATACGCTCCGTGAATTCGGCCAGCTTCCCTGGATTATCTCGATCCTTCTTGGGCTACTGTTCTCATTTATTCTCCAGCCCCACTGGTGGCTTTACGCTCTCTGGAAAAAGTTCCGTCCGGACTTCAATTGGCGCTCGGAAAAAGGCGTTCTCCTTACCGCTCTTATTATGACGTTAATGGAAAGATATTTCCCCCAGCAGTTTCCGACATACACCGGAAGTCCATGGCTGCATCTCGCTCCCTATCTCGGAACAGCACCTTTCGTTGGTGCGGTCACATTCAGTTTCATCACCTTCTGGTTATCTCAGGAAGTCGTGACTCAGTTTGAGATGAAAAAAATCCGCTATCAGGTCTATATTGTTTTTATTCTTTTTGTCGGAATCAATCTCGCTCTTCCCGTGAAAAACCCTGAAGGAAAAAATCTCAATGTGAGAATTGTTCAGGCGAATGTCGGAAACTTCCTGAAAGTCGAGAGTGAGCGCGGTGACACAAATTCTTTTGAGTCGATTAATAACGATTATTATCGACTTTCTTCCATGGCGAAAATGGGGTTCACTCCTGATCTCATCGTATGGCCGGAAACAGCTTTCTCATCTTCCTTTTACAGTTCCTCTAAAGAAATTCCGCAGCTCTTTGTCGACATCATGCAGACAACCGGTGCTGAGATGCTGATTGGTGGTTATGTTCAGGACGCGAGTAAGGGTTTTGGCGACATGATTGAATCAGTCTTCAATGCTTCAGTTCTCATGTCTGACCGGAGTATCAAGTCGAGTTATCACAAAAATATCCTGATTCCCTTTGGTGAAACACTCCCTTTCGGTCCCCTCAATCGTCAGATTGTTTCAATTGTCCCGGCGGTTTCACTTTTCGCCCGCGGAAACGGAACTCCTCTCATGGAAACAAGAGACGGTGCAAGATTCGTTACTCCTATCTGTTACGAAATTCTTGAAACCAATTACATGCGAAGCCTTCTCAATCAGCATGGAAAAAACCGCTTCATCGTGAATCACACAAATGATTCCTGGTATGGCGATACGGCGGAACCTTATCAGCATTTGTTTCTTTCAAAATGGCGTGCAGTGGAATTTCAATTGCCGATCGTGAGATCTACCAACACGGGAGTGACCTCTGTCATTTTCCCGGATGGTTCTGAATCCAGACGACTCGGTATTGGAGAAAAGAACACTCTGGATGTGAGTGTTCCCCTCGGAACGGGCGAAGCGACTTTTTATCAATTATGGGGAGTGTGGCCGCTTTTAATTCTTGCGGCCATTCTTCTCGGTCTTACCGCCATCAGAGAATGGAAAACTAAGCCTTAATCGAAGAATTAAATCCCGCTTTAAAGAGATCGTGCAGGCGAAGTGCACCTTTAAAGTGGCCCTGTTGATCAACAACCGGAACGACGCTAATTAATCTCTCCGGATTCTCCATGATCTTCAAAGCATCAAACGCAAGCATCGTAGGCTGAACAGAAATCGGATTTTTTGTCATGAGTTCTGAGACTTTCGTCTGGATAGCATCCTTACTTTTCGCGAAGGCGCGACGGATGTCCCCTTCCACCATGATGCCAACCATTTTTTCCCCTTTCAAAACCGCGCACATACCAACTGGTTTTTGTGTCATCGCAAGAATTGCGTCCTGAAGGGTCGCGTCTTCCATAATGGCCGGGCAATCTTTAACTGGAATCAGAAGGCGATCAACAGTGAGTGAAAGAGATTTTCCGAGAAGACCTGCCGGATGGTTCACGGCGAATTTTTCTTTCGAGACTCCAAGAACATTTTCATACAACACGGCCATGGCATCACCGAGGGCAAGTGCCAATGTCGTACTTGTTGTAGGTGCGAGATCGTTGAGACAAGCTTCTTTTTCTACCGAAGCATCGAGTACGATGCCGGATTTATCTGCAATCGGAGAATTCATTTTTCCCACGATGGCGATAATTCTTTCTTTCGGAAGAGAAAGATAAGGAATGAGATTAATTAACTCTTCGGTTGTTCCTGACTTACTGATCATGACCAAAGCATCTTTACTGGTCAAACGACCCAGATCTCCGTGCATGGCCTCAGTGGGATGAAGAAAAAAGGACGGAAGGCCCAGCGACGAGAATGTCGCTGCAATTTTCGTTGCGATATGGCCTGATTTCCCGACACCCGAAATAACAAGTGAGCCGCCGGTAGAGGCCAGAAGCTCATAAGTACGGACGAGGGCAAGGGCATTCTCTTCTGTGATACGCTCAGAAGCCTTCAGAAGCGCTTCTGCTTCTGTCTTGAGGACCTGAACGAGGACGTTTTTGTGTTCCATAGGGGTTCCGAGTTGTTTTTATTTGAATCATTGATAACATAAAAGTCATGAAAATTATCCTTATAATCGCACTGTCTATCCTTGCTGTGAGCTGTGCGAATTATGAGAAATTCCGCCAAATTACTGAAGAATTAGAAATTCCTACGAAAGTTTTCAAGGCCGACTATAACCAGACATGGCAGGCCGTCATTCAGGTCATGCGTAAATACGACATCGCACAACAGAACCAGGAAGCAGGTTTCATCAAGACCCGCTGGATGGATAATACTCTTGAAGTGAATTTCGCTGATGCCTTCGGTTCATCTGATACGGTTAAGGCCGCAAAATTCAAACTCGTCCTGAACGTGGTGAAAGGTTTCCGTGGCGGCCGTGAAGTGGCGAAAGTGACGATCTACAAGCGTCAGTTGGTTGAGCAGGATTTTCTTCAGGGCTGGAAAGAAGTAACGACAGATGGAATCATGGAGAAGACTCTTCTCTACCGGATAGAACGATTGATCGCGACTGATAATAAGTTGAAGGAAATCGACAGACAGCGGGAAAAAGAGCAGCTTCAGAATACAGAAGCACCATCAGGTACTCCTGCTACACCTACTCTGCCAACAAACTAAAAATTTAAATCTTTTTTGTCGCCGATGATTGAGCGACTTTCGACCAGAACTTTCTTCTCTGGTCAGCTTTATCAGGTGAAACCTCACCCGTAATTTTTTCCAGTGAATAATCCAGGTCATCCATCAGGTCCTGATACTTAGGATTCTGAATGAGTTTCGCCAGCGGTCTTTGCGCTTTTTCAAAACGAACATCACCAAGTGTGCGGATCACAGACTTCACGATCGACGTGCGTTTTCTTGCTCCTGCATCACCACTGTAATTGGATTTGTCGTAAAGCATGTTCCAGACATGGGGGGCCAGTGGCTTGATCTGCATGCGAGAAATATTATCCAGCGCCTGAACGCGGACAATAAGTGAAGGATCGCGAAGGGCCTTGGAATAAACGTGGTGGTAAGAATCCTGTCTTAAAGCGAGAAGTGCCTTGAGGGAAGCCACTCTCATCATCCAGTGAGGATGATCAGCAAATTTCGCAATGAACGGGGCCGATTTTTTACCCATGATCTGACCGAGGAGCATAGTGGCCTGCCAGCGATGCTGCTCAGGATACTTATTTTCTTTCATGACTTTAATGAGAAGAGGAACGGCCTTGTGTCCGTGACGAAGAGAATTTCTCTTCAACATGGCCGACATACCGGGAGATTTTGCATCCATCGTGAACATCGTTTCGAGACGCTCAAGAGAAATCACATCTTCTTTAACCAATTTAACGGTTTTCCCACCCTGAGGGGCCTGAAGAAGACGAATCGCTTCGGCGGATGGTTTATAAGGAGCAGCTTGAGCAACTGTCGACAGGACAAGCAGGGACCCGAGGAACAATTTCATTTTTACCCCAACATTTTTTCAAACTCTGAAAGAAGATCCTCAGGAGTTTTATCTGATTTCGGTTTTGTATCCTGAGTATCCAGAGCAACGTCCGGAGCCGCGGCGACCATCGGTTCAGCTTCTGGTTCTGCTGCAGGCTCAGAGAGGAAATCCTCGAGGGCCTTGTTGTCTTCAGAAGTATCTGTTTCATTTCCACCGATATCTTCGAGAAGTTCGGCAACATCAGCTGTGACGGCCGGGGCCTGCATCGGTTCTTCTTTAAAGACCGGTTTAGGAGCAATTCCACCCTGAGCAGCAAGTGAACGTTTGAGCTGTTCATTTTCCTGCTGAAGACGTTTGAGATTCGCGAGATCATCAGAAATAATTTCGAATTCTTTCAGGCGATCACGGATTTCATCGCGCTCTTTAGTGATCATCTTGAGTTCAGCTTTGAGAGCTTCATCTCCGCCGACAGAACCATTTTTAAGTTTCGCAAGAAGAGCTTCGAGTTCTTTGATTTTCGCTTCAGCGACAGCAAGTGCTGCCTGAGATGCGGCGTATTTCGCTTCCAGGTCACGATTGGCACTTTGAAGAGAGCCGAGTTGTGATTCCAGTGAAGCAATGAGAGCTTTTTTCTGATTCAGTTCTTCGAGAAGCGCAGTAGATGGTGCACCTGAAAGAGCAATCCCATCTCCTCCGCCAAGACCCTGGAGAGGCATGACAGAAGGAACACCACTGAGATCAAGTCCGCCGCCTCTGAAAAGTGACGACTTGAGAGCTGTCGAATTCTGGATAATGGAATCGAGATAATTTTTTACAACGTGAGCGGGAATAGCATGCTTTAAGTTGTGATATTTTTTGCGGTTCGAAAACCACAACCACATAATTAAAGTAACTATGATGACGAGGAGTCCCGACGTGATAGTCAAGATCGGCTCGGAAAAATTGGCGACGTAATTACTGACAGGATCCAACACAACCCCTCCATGGATTAGCTGAAAATAGCTGCTCTTAGTCCATTATCTAAGCCATGGGAATTTATGTCAAAGTAAGAAAGTGATTATCTCTTGTTCAGGATCCCGTGAAGCTCATCATAGAGTGCAGGATCAGCAGTCAGAACAGAAGATCCGAAGGGATGATATTCACCGCCGTCAATATTTGAGATTTTTACTCCAGCTTCGCGACAGATGAGTCCGGCAGCTGCCATATCCCACGGCTGAAGCTTGTATTCCCAGTAAGCATCAAGCATCCCGGCAGCGACGTAACTCATCTCAAGTGCAGCAGATCCGAGCCTTCTCATGGCACGAACTTCGGGAAAAGTTTTGAGTAAATCTTTCTCCACCCGCTTACTGGTGAGATTAGCTGACAAAAGCGCTTCCTTGAAACCTTTCTTCCCTTTCGGGGCTTCCAGCTTCACCTTCACTTCACTTTCCCCGATCAAACGGATGAGCCAGGCACCCTGACCTTTGATCGCGTAGAAGAGCTCACAGTTCACCGGATTGTAGACGACGCCGGCAAGAGTTTCCGTTCCTTTGTTGAAAGCAAGGCTCACACAGAAGAAAGGAACGCGGTTGTAAAAGTTATTTGTGCCATCGAGAGGATCAATCAGCCACAGGTATTCATCTTTGGGAATGCCGGTCTTCAACTGGCGCTTGAAAGAATCTTCTTCCGACAGGATGAGATGATCCGGATACAGATCGCGGATTTTTTTCATTACGTATTCTTCAGAGAGAAGATCGGCTTCGGTAGCGAGTCCTTGTTTTCCCTTGTCGAGAATTTTCAGTGGTTTTTCGTAAGACATGACGAGATGGGCATTGAGGATTTCTCCGCAATCAAAGGCCCATTCGAGCATATTCTGAAGAACAACTTCAAGATCAAGCGTACTAGTAGGAGTCGCCTTCTTCGTCGTTGTCGCTTTCTTCGCTGTTTTCTTCGTTATTGTTTTTTTCTTCATGTAATTGCTCGATTGTCGAAATTTCATCCGGAGTCAGTTTTTCGGCAGGAACGGAATAAGATTCTGAGAGCCAGTGGCCAAGATCAACCATCCTGCACTTTTCACTGCAGAAAGGGCGAAACTCTGAATCAAAATAGTTAAACTTCTTTTTGCAAGTGGGGCAATTTACTTCCCGGTACTTCATAACTTCAAGGCCTGTTTTAATTTTTCCAGTCTTTCCACAAAATCAGCGGAAGGAATTATTTCATGATCATCTATCCGCGTGATTAAGAAAAGCCCCCTGATGCAATTTGTTCCAAAGACTCCATCGACCTTTGCAATTTCTTTCACACCGGTTTCGGTTTCTGAAACAGAGATGAACGTTTCATGGGCCATTTCCAGGACACGCTTTCTCATCACACCTTCCAGGACATTCGGTCCGGCAGGTGCGGTAAAAAGTTTCCCCTGACGACAGATAAAGATATTGGCGACGGATGATTCAAGAATTGTGTCATCGTGTGAGATAAAGAGAATATCGTCATCATCAGGTCCCAGAAATTTTTTCTGCGCCAGAATGGTTTCAAGATAGTTTCCGACTTTGAGATACGAAGGCCACCATGTCGGTTTACTGATAACGGGTACAGTCCGGAGATGAAATCTTTTTCCTTCAAATCTCACAGCATCGTACGGAAAGTGACCGATGTGAAGACGAAGATCAAGAATGGAAAAAAGTCCGTGAACCTGAAGTCCCCGATCATGTTCCCGGTAAAGAGTGAGACGCACGATCTTGTCGCCATCTTCAGTTTCCAGACGGGTTTCGAGACGGTCACGCAGGAAAGTGTGCCATGACTCACCTTCAATGAAAGGACCGTAGAGAAACTCTACGCTCTTTTTCAGACGATCATAGTGGCTCTCCCACTCGCGGATTCGCCCATCCACCAACCGCATGGTGGTGAAGACAGATTCTCCGTACATGAAGGCCCGGTTAACACTTTCATTCATGGCCCCCTGATGATAGCTTTGATGGGGAGTTTCACACTAGTAGTAATTATGATGCAATTAACCATCATTGGCTTTGGAAACCAGGCACGATCCTGGGCACTGAACCTCAGAGATTCAGGCTTTCCTTTCAGAGTGGCCCTCCGCCCTGAAAGCCCGAAACTTTCCGAGATTAAGCGCGAAAAAATCCCCTTCATTCTCATTGGATCTCCTGAGTTTTATCAAAGTGAAGCTCTCGCTCTTCTCATACCGGATGATGCTCAGGCGTCATTCCTGGAAGCTCATGCCAGGAATTTTCCTGCGAAAACGATCATCCTCTATGCACATGGATTTGCTCTTTCCCGGAATCTTCTGGAAAAAAAATATTCTGAACTTCGCCACGTCCTGTTTGCACCGAAGTCGATCGGGACTGAACTCAGAAAACAATATGTCGCCAAAGGAAAACTGGGGGCCGTGTTCTCACTTGAGCATGTCGCGGAATCTGTGGAAATTGAAAATTGGGTAAAAGATCTTGCCCGCTCGATCGGCATCACGATGGGTCCATACAAAACGACTTTCCTGCGTGAAACAAATGCGGATCTTTATTCTGAACAAGGCTTGCTCTGTTCACTCATCCCTTACGCCGCCTCGGAAATGTTCAATCATCTTGTAAGAGAAGGAACCGAACCGGAACTGGCCTATTTCGAATGCTGGCACGAACTGAAACTCATTATCAATGCCATGATCGATAAAGGCCCCGAAGGTTTCTTTGATCTCATCAGTCCCAATGCGCTTATCGGCGCAGAAAAGGGATATGAAGTTCTCATGACTCCTGAATTTAAAAAGCAAATGCATTCCCTGTTTGAAGATATCAAGTCCGGGAAGTTTGATAACGAAGTCAAGTCAGCTGATGTTCCCTCTCTCAGAAAAAGAATACGCGAACGCTGGCTGAATGATGAACTCAACAAGACATTCCTCAGGATCAATCAATGAAAAAATTAAATGTCCGTGACATCCGAAAAGCGAAGAAAGGAAATCTTCAGGTACTTACCTGCTATGATTTCCAGACTGCCACTTTGATGAACGAATCGGAACTCGATATGATTCTCGTCGGCGACAGCGTCGGGAATGTGATTCTTGGTTACGAAACAACAGTAGAAGTCACACTCGAAGAAATGATTATCTTCGGTAAGGCCGTAAGACGGGGTGCTCCTGAAAAATTTCTCATCCTCGATCTTCCTTTCGGAACTTATTCGACTGTTTCTCAGGGCATTCACTCAGCGACTAAACTTTTTAAAGAAACAAAGGCCGAAGCAATCAAACTGGAAGGGGCCTTCCCTTACCAACTTGAATTAATCGAGCGCCTCACTCAGACAGGAATTCCTGTCATGGGACATATCGGACTCACTCCCCAATCCGTTCACCAGCAAGGTGGGTATTATACTCACGGAAAAACCGATGCTTCTCAGGAACGTCTGATGAAAGAAGCGAAAGCTCTTGAGAAGGCCGGTGTTTTCTCTATGGTTCTTGAGATGGTGGAAGAAAATCTCGCGACTAAGATCTCGGAAGAAATCTCTGTTCCCACCATTGGAATTGGCTCAGGAAAGAAAACAGACGGTCAGGTCCTGGTCGTGAATGACCTTCTCAAAATGGGACCGAAGACACCGCCGAAATTCTGCCCGCCTATTGCGGATTTTTATCAGTTGAAAAAAGATCTCATTACGAAATACCTGAAGGATCAGGGGAAATAGTATGACCGGGCTCATCACCCTCGATTTCGGCAATACGAATGCGACGGCCGGTATTTTTTCGATCGAAGGAAAAACTGCCACCCTCATTAAAAAAGTTCCACTCTCTGAGCTCCGGATTTTTTTAACTCAACTGGATTTCTCGGCCCACAATGCCCAGATCGCTATCTCTGACGTCAAACCCCGCGATGAGGAATTAAAAGTATTTGTGGAAGAAGGTTATCTCATCACCCGCGTGAGAGAATACTGGCGCGGAAAAAAGTTTCACGGCATGACCGTGAACTATGCGGACACTGTCGGTGAAGATCGTCTCATCACTGCTTTCTACACTTTCAAGAATTTCAAAACGAATTGTCTCATCATCGATGCCGGAACTTTTGTCACGATGGATGTCGTGACACCTTCAGGATTTGAAGGCGGATACATCATCCCGGGTCCGGAAACCTACTTCACAAACTTCTCTTCAGGCGAAAATCTCAGAAGTTTTACCCTGAATGCGACAACCGAACGATCACTTCCCCACGATACACCCGGGGCCATGTCCGGAAGCTATGGAGCTTTCGCTGCTCTGGCCCGTGAACTTATTGAGAAGCATCAAATCCAGAAGGTACTGATAACTGGTGGGGGCTCTCCACTCTGGGAACAATACCTCGCTGATTTGAAAGCACCTCCGGTTGTGGAGACTCTTCCCGATTTGATACACTCTTCCCTTCTTTATTGGATGACGACACAGATAGAACCGCTATGAAAATCATTCTTGGTATCACCGGATCAATCGCTGCCTACAAGGGTTATGATCTCGCACGTCTTCTCGTGAAAAACGGCGACAAGGTGATCGTGATTCTTTCCCGTGGAGCGCTGGAGTTCGTGAAGTCCGAAACATTCCGCTACCTCGGTGTGGAAAATGTCTTTGGTCCACAGGATGATTTCATCCCCGCTAATCTTGAGAAAACTGAAAACGTCCTCCACATCCAACTCGCTAAGTGGGCCGATAAAATTGTAATTGCTCCCCTTTCGGCCAATACTCTCGGAAAAATTTCACTGGGCCTTCCCGATGATCTTCTGATGAGTGTTGTTCTCGCTTCCGGGAAAAAGCCCATGCTTCTTTTTCCAGCGATGAATACGGAAATGTGGAATCATTCACGCACGATGGAACATGTCGCTGCGATTTCAAAGCGTGATCATATTGCTCTCATCAATCCTGCTGAAGGATTACTCGCCTGCGGAGATATCGGGAAAGGAAAATTTCCTGATGTGAATGCCGTGGCCGATTTTATTTATACACTTACCCCGGGGATTAAATCCCGCGGGAAAGTGATCGTGACAGCGGGGGCGACTGTTTCCCCGCTCGATCCCGTCCGCTACATCACCAATCCTTCTTCCGGGAAAATGGGTATTTCTGTCGGACGCGCGTTTCTCAAAGCAGGATATGAAGTGACAGTTCTCGCAGGTCATCAGTGCGATAGCTCTGTAGAAAATCTCATTGGTCATCCGCATTTCACTCTGGTGAAGGCACCAACGACAGAAGTGATGAAAAAAGAAGCTCTCAAGCGCTTTCCGGAAGCTTCACTTTATATTTCGACTGGTGCGATTGCTGATATTGAGTTTGAACCGGCGACATCGAAAATAAAAAAAGAAAGCATGGGGAACTCACTTCCTTTCCGCCAGGCCGCTGACATCATGAAAGAAATCCTGAGTATCAGAAAACCAAATCAGAAAGTGGTGAGTTTTGCTGCTGAAACAGAAACGACGAAAGAAGTTTTTATGGAAAAGATGAACCGTAAGCCGGTTGATCTCATGGTCGGCAACAAAGTGAGTAACGGATTATTTGGTGATGAAGTCACGGGCTTTAAAACATCAGGCGGAGAATACTTCTTTGTCACAGGCAAAGATGTGAAGGGACCAATTGCTCTCTCCAAAACTGAAGTGGGCGAGAAACTGAGACTCTGGTATGAAGGTGAAACTTCATGGTCGTAGTCCATCACTCTACATCGGCCCTTATTTCAGAAAGAAATTCAGAAACAAAAACTGTAGGCTTTGTTCCTACTATGGGAAACCTGCATCAGGGACACATCTCGCTTTTACGCGAGGCCCTGCACCATGACGAAGTTGTCTATTTCTCTATCTTCGTAAACCCGAAGCAATTCGGTCCTTCCGAGGATTTTAATCATTATCCCCGTACATTAGAAGACGATCTTAAACTCATCCGCAAGGTGAACGAAGAATTTCCGTCTGCAAAAATTGTTGTCTATGCTCCGGCGAGTCCTGAAGAAGTCTTTCCCCAGGGCTACAATCAGAAAGTAGATGTACCGGAACTCTCGAACGTCCTGGAAGGGAAATTCCGTCCCGGACATTTTGAAGGGGTAGCGACTGTTGTCTATCGCCTCTTTGAAATTGTCAGACCACGTGAAGCTTATTTTGGTCTCAAGGACTATCAACAGTATCTTGTGATCAGAAATATGGTGGAAGGACTCCAGCTTCCGGTTATTGTAAACGGCATGCCGATTATCCGTGACCATGATGGACTGGCACTCTCAAGTCGCAATCAGTATCTGAATGCAACTGAAAGAGAAGAGGCCCTCACTCTTTCGCGCACACTCAATAAGGTAAAAACGATTTTGAACGGACAAAAAAAGAATCTTCCTGAAGCAAAAAATTTCATCGCAGAGACCATGAAGGATCCGCGCTGGAATTATCTTGAACTTCGCGACGGAAATAATCTTTCCGATGATATGACTCACTCGAAGACGGCTACCTTGTTAGCTGTCTTTCAGCTGAGAACGACCCGACTTCTCGATAATCTTCAGATGGAGCTTGCATGAATCAGGAAGAGTACAAATTACCGCTGGGCCAGAAAGCATCGCTTGTATCGATTGTCTGCGATAAGTTTGAGAATCACTCGACGGTCATAGAAACAAATAATTCGCTCCGGGAATTGCGTGAACTTCTGAGAACACTCGGAATCACTGCCGGTGAAGAATATGTTCAGAACAGAAAGCAGATTGATCCGGCGACTATGCTCGGTGAAGGAAAGCTCGCCGAGATTGCTGATGCAGCCAGAGACGAGGGATCAGCACTTCTCGTTTTTGATTTTGAACTGACTGCTTCGCAGGCGAGAAATATCAAGGAAATCACCAAACTCGAAGTCGTCGATAGAAACACAGTTATTCTCGAAATCTTTGCTCATCATGCGCGTACGAAAGAAGCAAAAATCCAGATCGAGATTTCGCGCTTAAAATATCTCCTTCCCCGACTCACCAGCATGTGGGGTCACTTTTCCAAGCAGCGTGCTGCTGGTGCCGCGATTGGTGGTGAGGGTGAGCAGCAGCTCGAGCTCGACAGACGTATGGTACGTGAAAGAATTGAGTTTTATAAAAAACAACTCGAGGACGTTCAGAGAACCAGAGAGCAACAAGGAAAGAAACGGCAGAACCAGGCCGTCACTGCGGCCCTCGTGGGTTACACCAACGCCGGAAAATCCTCTCTCATGAATCGCCTCTGTAAGGTGAATGTCCTGGAAGAGAACAAGCTCTTCGCCACTCTCGATTCCACTTTCCGCACTCTCAATCCCGATTCTAAGCCACCGATGATCATGATTGATACAGTGGGATTCATTTCCAATCTCCCGAACACTCTTGTTCAGGGATTCCGGACAACTCTCGAATCAGCACTCGAAGCGGATCTTCTCGTCATTGTTTGCGACATCTCTGATCCCAATTACGCCAAACACATGCGGGTCACTCAGGATGTATTAAAAGAACTTAAGATCGATGAGAAGCAACAGATCATCGTGTTCAATAAAAAAGATCTTTTAAGTGATCCGGTCCGTGCACGGATTATCATGAGAAATTATCCGAATTCCTTTCTCGTTTCTTCTTATGATGAAGATGACATGAAAGGGCTCAGAAATTACATCATCGATATCTTCCTCTCTAAACAGGATCACTACGATTTATTTATCCCATATGAAGCTGGAGACGCGCACGCGAGAGTTCGCGGGAATGCCAACATCATGAATCTCACTTCGCATGAGCAGGGAATTTTTTATCGCATTCGTATTCCTGATTTTATTTTCCAGCAACTGGGGCTTCAGTCTTTTGTTCTCGCTCCTCAGGAAGCTAAAGAATGGGAAAATCAAATTCCTTTGGGTTGATCATTCGTTAAATCAAGTTGAACTTACGCCACAAATTCATTAGGCTGATGGGCCTCATGAAAAAAACACGGATTATTAAAAGAAAAAATAATCTGAAAGCACGCTGGACTGAAAAGAAAGCTGCTCTCAGAGAAAAGAATGCCAACCTGGCACATCCGGTGGTTCGTGCTTCTTACATCTGGTCAATTGTTTCTGAGCAGCTTGGTGACATTCTGGGACCTGAAGTTCATCACCAGTGGTTTAAAGATGTAAAACCCACAGTGATTTCCCACAACGTCATTCTTCTCGAAGTTCCCAACCATTTCTACGCGCAATGGATTCACACTCATTATCACGAGTTGGTGGATGTTCTTCTTTCTGTTCTGGATAAGAGATTATCGAGCTTTTTTATTTCTCAATCTGAGCGTGATCCGCTTCATATGATGGGACCGAAGATGCTAGAAGGCACCACTACGGAAATAAAGCGTCACGCCGAATATGATGAAGGCAACGAGTAGTCCGCCTATAATGATGTATTTGTCTTTATTGCTGTCCATACGAAAATTATAAAGCAGACAGGCGTTCTAACAAAGCAGGAATCTCAAAAGGATCAAAAGTCCTTCCTAATTCCCCTTTCTTTTCAGTGATAAACTCCAGCCCGGACCAGCTTCCCATCACAACCACAGGTGTTTTCCGCAGATTTTCAGAGGCTTCATACTGATTTCTGAAAGTTTCCAGATCGGCTTTAATAGTGGCGGAATCAATGACCAGAAGAGCAGGTTTGAGGTCGTCCACGAGGTAAACAAAATCCCTGGCATGCGGAATCGTATAAAATTCAAGGCCCTTCTTCTTGAAGACCTTCTCCAGAAGACTTGACGCAAATGTATTCTGATCGATCCAGAGAATGAGACCCATGTGTTCCTTTGACAACCCAGTCCGTGGATAACTACCATCAGCCTATGGAAAAAGAAATGCCGAAAATCCGCGTGGTCGACACTGATACCCGTCAGGTGCTCTTTGAGTGCGCCATTGATGATTCAGACAAGGCCTATCAGTTCGCGGCCGGCATGGAAGAAATGGGACTTTCCATCGAAGTCCTTCACCCGACTTTAAGTGAGACACTTACCAGCAGTCTGGGACTTTCCAACGAAGACCGCCGGAAATATGAAGCAAGTCTAGAGCAGGAAATTGAAGAGCACGATGGTGGATGCTGCTTCGAAGATGCTGATAAAAAAGTTCACTAGAAAGTCAGACTGTAACTTCCGAACAGCGATCGCGGCATCACGCTGAATCCGAAAATCTCCTCATATTCACGTCCCAGAATATTCACGAGCTGTAATGAGATCGTCTGTTTCCCCCAGCGGTAATTTCCTCCGAGATCAAACGTCTCAAAAGAATTGAGCTTCGCGATTCCTCCGACAAAATCAAAATCCTTCCGGGAATCAAACCACCGGCCTTTGGCGAACAATTCGGAATTCTCCGTGGGAAAAACTGTCCCTGAGAGCTGGGCCATGTTGTAGGGACGACGGAGAACAGGTTCTTCCTCTTCGCGGATTTGCTGATGAGTAAAACTGCCTCTCACTTCAAAACTATCATCTGTCCATTTTATGGAAGGCTCAAAACCTTCTGAGATGAAGCGGTTTTGGTTTCGAAATCCGCTTCCCGTGAAAGTGACAAGATTCGACAGGCGATTGTGGAAGAAGACATTCGCGAGCTCGAGTTTTGAGAATTTCTTTTTCCATGAAGCTTCATAGGACTGGTTACTTTCAGGATTCAGCTCTTTATTTCCAAGGACGGGATCATGTAATTGATAAAGAGAGGGTGCCTTGTATCCACGGGAATACTGAAATCCCCATGTACCGGTATAACTTCTCATCTCGAGACCAGTTGATCCCGTGACAAAATTTCCGTATCGGGAATGATGATCGCCCCGAAGTCCGCCATGAAAGGAAAAATCCCCTTCCGTGAGAAGCCCCTGGATGAAAAAGGAATTGAGATCAAAACTTTTTGTACCGCTGAGATCATAAGTTTCTTTCTCATTTGAGATCCCGGTCAGAATACGGGCATCTTTCTCCCCTCTTTCCCAGAGGAGTTCGTTCTGAAAAAGATTGCCAGTGAAATCGAGATTTCCGCGCGTGAGATTTTTAATTCTTCTGTCGTTCCGGTTCAAACCATTGCGAAGGGAAATCGCAGAATTCTTATCAATGCTATAAGACGTCTTTTGTTGAAGGAGATACTGATGATTTCTACTGCGCTCATCAGAATTATCACTCGTTACATCAAGCTCATTCCTGCCTTCAATAAACGAGGCGAGAAGATCTGTTTTTAATTGTGGGGAAATTTCATGACGGGAGGAACTTGTGAGTTGAGTGATGTCACTTCCATCCCGTTCTGTGGCATCAAAACGCTTTTCATTATAACGGGAAATTCCATCTGTATGTTGTCGAACAACACTGAGGGTTCCCTTCTTCCAGTCCTGCCGATAAGAGGCACCGACAGTTCCGAAACTTCCCCCACTCAAAGTGAGTTTCTTTTCGGGTTTGTCTGACCCTTTCCGGCTGAGCATTTCAATATGACCACCCATCGCGTCTGATCCGAAGAGCACGGCCTGCGGACCCTTGTGCACGCGGATTTCCTCTACCGAAGTAAGAGATAAAAAAGCCGCATCGAATTGTCTGTCAGTATTGGTGGGATCGTTCAGTTTCAACCCATCAAGAGTGAAGGAAACGTGGCGAGCTTCTGTACCTCTGATAAAGAAGGTAGTCCTTCCACCAGGACCTCCGTTTTGTGAACTCACAAGTCCCGGTACACGCTCCAGGACATGTGACACCAATGGTAATGGCTGAGTTTCCAATTCTTCTTTTGAGAGATTTTCAGTCTGAGAAAAAGTGTAATCCTCAATGCGTTTACTGGCGCTTACTTCAA
Organism: Bdellovibrionota bacterium; assembly: GCA_040387275.1. Lineage (GTDB taxonomy): Bacteria > Bdellovibrionota > Bacteriovoracia > Bacteriovoracales > Bacteriovoracaceae > Peredibacter. The sequence continues at coordinate 819,325 of JAZKDZ010000002.1, forward strand.
TCGTGTCGAGAGTTTCAGCAGCAAAGGAAAGTGAGAAAAAAAAGAACAGGATGAAAAAGGCCGACATGATTTCCTCCCCGGGAATGTCGTTTTTTCATGAATCCGTATCTGACTTCCTTGCGGTTACAGTTGCGGGACAGTGCTGGATTCTCACCAGCTTCCGGGTGTTCATGAATGACCAGAATAATCTGTGTCCTCTGAAGTTGCCAATGGAAAGACACAGTCACAGAGGCTTCACATGAAGAAATCCCCTTAAAGTCCCTGTATTTCATCCTGAGAGAGCCTGAAGGTACACTTAAGCATTCGTTCCTTGCTAGTTCAGACTTAGTTTCTATAATGGCGTCTAATCAAAGGCAGCGATGACTGATCATAACCAGAAACGGGATAGCATTCAGAAGAAGATCCTGCGCGAGATCAGGATTCGCTATGTCTTCGCAGTTTGCCTGATCGGATCGTTTGCCGTTCTCACATTCACCGTGAACCAGACTCTGAATCGCAGAATGAATGAAGACTTCCGGACGATAAACCTTTCGGGTCGTCAGCGGATGCTTTCACAGCGGATTGCACTTCTTACGATGAGAGAAGAAATACTTCTACGGGAAGAAGCCATTCATAATTTCCGTGCAGGGCTTGAATTTCTGATTCAGACAAGATTCGTGAAACCAGAATACAACCAGATTTATTCGATCTATTCGGGGCCCAAGGGTCTCGAAGCTGAGTCACGTGCTTATCTTGAGATGGCAGAGTCAGATGACTTGTCCATGTCACAAAAAGAAAAAATCTTCGCCATGTCGCAGACGCTTCTTCATAAATATGAAAACGTCACATATCTGAAACAACATATCTCGGAAGTCGAATTTGGAGATCATCTGTTTCTTGAAATCTTTCTTCTTCTCATCAATCTTGGAATTCTGACGTTTGAAATTATTTTCATCTTCCGTCCAATGGCCAGGAAAGTGGAAGATTCCTTTGATCACCTCAATCAGATTGAAGAACAGTCTTTCCTGGCATCAAGACTCGCACTGATTGGAGAAGTTGCTTCAAGCATTGGTCACGAAATTAAAAACCCACTTTTTGTAGTGAGACATTATACGACTAAGCTCATGTCGGAACAGAACATCGTCGAGCGTGAGCATATTCACGATAACATTTCTAAAAACATTGATCGCATCAGCAGAATTCTGAAATCTCTTTCAACCCAATCACGTGAAGCTTCTCATGATTCTCTGGAAAAAGTTTCTATCGCTTCTGTGATCGAAGATGCGCTGGAAGTGCTGGCCCCTAAAATCAAATATGGAAACATCAGTGTAGATAAAGACCTTAAATTCGAAGGTGCCATAAATTGCCGTTCAGCTGCAATCTCGCAGGTGATTGCCAATCTTCTTTCTAATGCCATCGATGCTGTGGCTGACACTGATGTCGATAAAAGAAAAATCTGCATTGAAAGTGGTCAGGATAATGACGGTGTCTTTCTCAGGATTACGGACTCCGGTCCCGGTGTATCAGATGATATGAGAGAGAAAATTTTCGAATCATTTATTACGACGAAGAAAAATGGAAAGGGCTCAGGTTTGGGTCTTCCGATTTCCAAAAAAATCATGGAAGAGCATCAGGGAACTCTTTTACTCAACTCTAATATCTCGTCGTCATGTTTTGAACTCCGATTTCCCGCCTGATTCATTACACTTAGAAAAGTCGCCTATTTCACTCTGTATTAATGAATTCTCATCTTGAGTTTCCCTCATAAACCCCTCCCAAATACCGAAAAGATAACGAATAAAGGCCATGGCTGGCCGGATGGAACAATGAAGTTTTTTTACCTCATCTTATTTTTATTTATCGGAGGATGCATTTCACAAAATGCTGAACTCGATTTGCATAAAAAGAAACCTTTCAAAATTGTTTTCACAGCAGATGTCACAGATGCAGAAGCAGCTGGTGGCCTCATGATTTGGGGAAAAAATTCGAACGGCGATTCCTTCGCGCGTGCAGTTTCAAACAAAACTGTAACTGTCGATGCCAACGGTGGCAGCTGGACCTGGTACGCGATGGCGTGGACCGGAGAAAATGGTGTTGATCAAAATGCCAACGGTAATGCCAATGATCCCCTCGCCGGAACAATCAAGTGTGCCGTCACTCCGCAAACTCTTTCCGGTCAGGGCAAACGCGCTATCACTCTCAGTTTCTCCAATGGGAATTGTACGGATTCTGCTTTCGTAGGCACTGATTCTTCGGTCGTGGAAGATGTCGCCGGTGTGAAATATTTAGCGCGAGTGAAAGTTCAGTTCTGTCAGGCACTCACTGCTGTTAACTCCTACGATGATACCTGCACTGATGATCTTCTGATCGATATCACCAGAGTGGAGGCTCGTGGACATGCCATGTCGTATCGTCTCTCACTTGTTTCCTATGATCGAGACAATGGTTCCACTTATCAATTTGGTTCAGAAACTCTCGTCTCATCATGCGTGAGCGGAATTCCATCAGTCGCTGATTCTGGAAGAGCGACCAAAGAATTATGGCAGGTTCCATCAGGGATTCAGGGCTCAGCCACTCCGTTTTATATCAAGATGGAAGCGTTTCCCGGTTCTGCGACATGCGACTCCAGCACTCATGGAAAAGCGACAGTCAGTTTTCCAACTGGTATCGCCTACAATTCCCCGGGCACGAAACAATTTATAGATACGACTTTGCCGCTCGGTAAGCAAATGCTCTTTGTGAAAATGGCAGGAGATGAAATCTGCTACATGAAAGAGGCGCGCACTCAGACTTATGGTGGTGGAGATGGAACTGCCAACTCCCCTTATCTGATTTGTAATGTGAACCAGCTTTACAACATGTATCCGGACAATGGAACGACCGTTAACAATTATAAACTTCTCGCAGATATCGATCTCACTTCTTATTACCAGGGCGTTAACAAACATCCTTCTCAACCGACTCATACATGTCTGAAAGATGGAAGTAACTTCTTTCCTCTCGGGTTCAACACATTCTCCTGTACTGGTCTCGGTAACTATGACAACACCATAGATGGCGGCGGAAAAACGATCAAAGGTATGCGGATTATTATGCCTGGAACCGCACAGGTAGGATTTATCGGAAAAGCCAATAATGGATACATACGCAGGTTAAAGTTTGAAAATGCTTATGTAGAGGGACTTTCCGAAGCAGGAGTGATTGCTGGACAAATAACGGGGTCACAACATCTTTCTGATTTTGAAGTCACCGGATCGGAAGTTAAAATTTCAGGAAGCCGCGTTGGTGGGGCTTTTGGATATCTGAGATCTAACTCAAATGCATTCAATGTAAAAGTATCTAAAACTAAAGTTATTTCTACTGCTGGTTCTTACGCTGGTGGAATCATCGGACAATTTTTCCAGTTCAATAGCTGTCATAAATGTACTTTCTCCGGAGATGTCCGATCGCAAAGTATTTCCGGTGGTCTTGTCGGCGGTATCTCTGATGCATTCGGAGGCTCAATCACCAACTCAAGCTTTGAAGGATATGTTGAAGGTAATGCTTCGGTAGGTGGTATTGCCGGTGAAGCTGGACTCATGAAATTTCAGGGAATTTCGGTTCACGGAAATATCCACGCGCGAAATTTTGCCGGACCAATTGTTGGCGTCTCCGGGCAGATGGCCGGTGGTCTGATCGGAAGAGTCGGAACAGGTCCTGGCGCAACCTCTTATATAAAAGACAGTTATTTCTTTGGACGCGTTTCTCATAGTTGTTCCAATAATACAGTCGCATGTTTTGCGGGAAATATTTTAGGACTCCCAACCGGGGACTGGCTCACTCCTACGGCGAATTTTTCGAACGTCTATTATAACCTACCCGAGATGACGGCCACTATGGCAGGTCCCATCAATGCCACCGGCCTCCCGGGATCAGATTTTTATAATCTTAACTTTATGAACGGAACATATTTCACCAGTCGTTTGGGAGATATTCCACGAGTTAAACATTTAGCGACCGATCATCCCTGTCGCGCGAATGGAGCCTTTGAATCTGTCGCTGTTCAAACAGCAGCTCCCTATAATAGAGGAACTAGTGCCAGTCCTGTTCTTCTTTGTAATGGTGACCAGATTCTGGAAATTCAGTCGAATGCATCTCTTCACTACAAACTTCTGACTTACGTTTCAGACTTTACTCCGATGGGCAACGCTTCAGTCACTCTCTCCGGAACAATTGATGGAGATGGTTACGGAATTATCGGGCAAACATTCGAAGCTGTTTCAAACAACCAGTCAAACTCATGGTTTGCCAATATTACAGGAACTGTTAAAAATCTCTCGCTCCTTGGCCCATATCTTTCCAATGGTGTTTTTGCCGGAGGATCAGCCTCAACACTATCTACTTTTAATACCGGAACCATTTCCCACGTAAAGGTCCTTGGTTTGCAATCAACATTCATTCCGACATTTCCGGGTGGAGCTGCTGGTTTAGTAAATTCGAATCTTAGCTCGATTGTAAATGTTGAAATCAACGGAATCATGGTCGGCTTCGATAAAACGTATGGTCTCACTGCTCAGAATCTGGGAACCATTCGCGATGTAAAAAACAGTCTGTACTTCTTCAGCTTTGGAGCAGGAACAAATATCGCAGCTTTCGTGGGTGACAATGGGGCCGGAGCTATTCTCAATCGGGTGACCGGAAGTAATAAGTTTTTATACGCTGTTGATATTGCGGCTTCTAACAACATTTCCAAATTAGTTACCACCAATTCCGGATCTATCGGCAGTGTTCACCTGACATCTAATGGATACTTCCGTGGATCGGGTGATGCTAACCACGCCATCGCGAAAACAAATTCTGGAACCATAATCGGTGTGGTGAATGAGACTGAGACAACTATTCTCGACCGGACTTCGGTTCCCAACGGAGCTCCTGCCAACGATGCGGAATGGGAACAACATATCTCAGCAACCTTTGGATCAAACACCGGAACTGCGAATGGAATTTATTATCTGAACGATGCCCGCTGGAATTATCCTTTGAAATTACTTCCTGGTCCGGCTAACGGTGGTACTGCACCTGTTGTCGTAGCGACAGAATGTAATTTTGAAATGAAGTCGACCGGGACCTCAATTGAAAACACACCTCTATGGGCCAACTTTATTGATACTTATGTTGGATTTTCCGGATTCTATGTGACCGATGCCACGAATTATCTGGGACCTCTAAAAAAGGAAATTGTGTCCCGGAATGCACCAGCGAACACTGCTGGCTTTGATGAATTCAACATTCAGCAGCCTACCAATAACTGTGCCGATCTCGCAGTTCAACAATATGTTACGTACGTCGCTTTTGATCGGACCAACACGGCCTTGACCCCTGCTTCACTTCTCGTCTGGTCACCGTGGCATATCGCTTTATCAGCGTTTGTCAGCATCAGCCGCACTGATGTTCCGGCAGATCTGGAATCGATTCATGAAACGATCTATAAGCAGCTTAATGGCCGGACCGTAACTGAACCAACGTGGATCTTTGAACCGGGTGTTGGTATCAAGCTGTACGAAAGAAAATAAAAAAGGCTCCTTAAAGGAGCCTTCTTTATTAAGCGGTTTTTTCATCCCACTCTTCGTAATAAACTTTTTCTTCCTCGTATATCTTTTCCTGGATGGCCCTATGCTTAGGCGATCCGTAAGGTTCTTTGTGAATCTTGTTTCGGGACATATCTTTTTGTTTTTCAAACTGACGTTCTACTTTCTCCACGACAAGATCGAGTGACTTGTACATGTTGTCAGCAGAAGCTTTGGCAAAGAAGTCGAATTTCGGTCCGTGGATTTTCACCTCGGCCCAATGTTCATCATTATGAACCCAGCACAACCATTGAACGTTGATGTTCCCATGGAAATACTTTTCGAAATGTTCTGATTTCTCAGTAATACGTGAATCAAGAGCAGGAGTGTGTTCAAGATGCTTAAAGGAAATTTTTAGTTTCATGCGGTTACGTGCCTCTAATAAAAATTGTGTTCGTACACCCTTAAAAATACATTTTTTTAAGATTCTTTTTTTACGTCCTCCTTTTATTTTTTACGCTTCGACGATGGGGCTATTCCCATCATCTCGCGGTACTTCGCCACTGTACGGCGTGCCACCACGATGTCCTTCGTACTCAGGAGTTCAGAGATTTTCTGATCGGAGAGCGGCCTTTTGGGATCTTCGTTCCCGATCATCTCTTTAATCTTAAGCTTCAGGGACTCACCGGCAATATCGATACCGCCATTCTTCCCGCCGATACCGGCGTTGAAAAAATATTTCAGCTCGAACGTACCAATTGGTGTGTGCATGTATTTGTTCGTCGTCACACGAGAGACCGTCGACTCGTGCATTCCGATTTCGCCGGCGATGTCTTTCAGAATCATCGGCTTCAGGAACGCTGGACCTTTCTTGAAGAACTCCTGTTGAGTTCTCACAATCGAGTTTGCGACTTTATAAATCGTCTTCTGACGGTTCTCGATAGATTTAATGAGCCACATCGCCGCGCGGAGCTTGTCCTGCACGAACTCTTTGGCTTCCGTATTGTTCTCGCCTGACTTGATGAGTGACTTATAGAGATTCGAGATGCGAAGGCGCGGAACACCTTCATCATTCACCTGAACCACAAACTCTCCACCCACTTCAGCGACGAAGATATCAGGAACGACATACTGAGTTTCCTCAGCAGAAACCAGGCGTCCTGGTTTCGGATTGAGACCCATGATCACAATCTCTGCGTCTTTGACTTTGTCTTTTGAGACACCGAAGTCTTTCGCGATCTTCGCGTAGTCTTTTTTCTCGAGGTCTTTTAAGTTTCTTTCAATGATAAGTTCCACGAGTGGTGAACGCTCAGGCAGCATACGCGCCTGTACACCAAGACACTCTTCGATGTTCTTAGCTCCGCATCCGATCGGATCCAGATGCTGAACCAGGCCCAGCATTCCCAGAGCTTCATCGCGGTCTTCAATTTCTGAGCGCGCAACGATTTCCTCGAATGAAACTTCGAGATATCCGTCATCATCGATGTTACCGATGAGATCGAGAACGAAATTCAGTTTTTCGGTTGAGAGACTTTCCATGCGGATCTGCCACTCAAGGTGTTCCTGAAGTGACTGCCCTTTCGAAACCATGTTTTCATAGCTCGGAAGATCATCCGGAGAGACGTTCTCTTTCATGTTCGGAGATGATGAAGAGGTCGTGTTAAACGATTCGCTATACGATTCCCAGTCGAAAGTGTCTTTGGCACCTTCGATGAGTTCAGGACCTGAGAAGTCATCTGATTTGGCTTCCTGGGCATCCATCTCTTCGCGGGAAGATTCAACTTCCGCCGATGAATCCATCTCGCCGTCAATTTCCTCGAGCATCGGATTTTCCACCATCTCCTGGGAGATAAGTGTCGTCATCTCAAGGTGAGTGAGAGTCAAAAGCTTAATCGCCTGCTGTAGCTGGGGTGTGATCATCAGACTCTGCGTCTGCTTCAACCCCTGACTCATCTTAATTGCCATAGGAAAACTCCCTACATCTTAAATTCTTCACCTAAGTAAAACTTACGTGCGACTTCATTATTAATAATCTCGTCCGGCGTTCCACTCACGAGAAGTTCACCAGCACTCATGATGTAAGCGCGGTCGACAATCCCGAGAGTCTCTCTCACGTTGTGATCCGTGATGAGAACACCGATATTTTTCGCTTTCAGGCGTTTGATGATCGACTGGATGTCATGGACGGCCAGAGGGTCAACACCTGCAAACGGTTCATCAAGCAATACAAACTTCGGATCAAGTGCGAGTGATCTTGCAATCTCCACACGTCTCCGCTCACCACCTGACAACTCTCTTCCTTTTGATTTCCGGATATGATCCAGACCAAAGTCGCGGATGAGATTATCGAGGTTATTCTGCTTTTCCTTATCGGACAGATCCCGGATTTCCAGGACCGAAAAAATATTTTCTTCTACCGTAAGTTCTCTGAAAACAGAGGCTTCCTGAGGCAAATAACCAATCCCTTTTTTCGCGCGGACGTGCAGAGGATCTCTCGTTACGTTCTCGTCGTTCAGATTGATTTGTCCGTCGTCAGCTTTCACAAGACCCACCATCATGTAAAACGAAGTGGTTTTTCCGGCACCGTTGGGACCCAGAAGGCCCACAATTTCTCCGCGCTCCACATCGATACTCACGTTCTTCACGACCGTCCGGCCGTTATAAGTTTTCTTTAAATCTCTCGCGTGAAAGCTCGCATTCATCGGACTAATCCTTTAGTTTCTTCTTCTTCACTTGTACATCCGACATTGCATCATCCACCTCGATGAGATCGGTATTCTCACGAACAGTAATGCGATAACCTTTTATCACATCGGTCCCTTGCTCCACTCGCGGGGCACCAGAGAGAATCATTTTCTCTTCGCGCCCAAAGCCTTCGAGACGTTCAGCAAAAGCCTTCCGTTCCATAATCCCGGTCTGCGGATTATTAAGAGTTTCCGTCATTTTCACATCGTCATTCAGGACGAAATACTTGAGGGATTTGTTAAAGTTCTCGAGGTAGATATCAGCTTTTCCAGCGGTTATACGGTAATTATCCCGTTTCATATAAACGTCACCTTCGAGGTGGGCAAGCGACTGAATTCCGTCCAGTTTGAGCTCCCGGGAGGTGAAATTCATCGATCCTTCGTACTGACGCTTGCGCTGGAGAACCCCTTGCACAGAGCCTATAAACTCACTTTGTTTCAGCTTGGGGTAGGCTTTCATGCGGTCTGAATTTATCTTGAGTTGATCTCCCGTTTTTAAATCAGAGCCCGAAAACTTCACATTTCCGCTCGCCTGAATGAGATCTTTTTTGAATGAGTAGCGAACTCTCGCCGCTTCGTAATTTGCTTCTTCAGAAGAAGCTTTTACATTCCCCTCAAGAACCAGACTGTCTTTCGCTTTTTTATAAAGACCTGTGTTCGCCTGATATTTCAAAGTCGTGTTGCGTGCGTGCTGGTTATAAATTCCCACAGGCGAATCAAATTCTGCTGTTTCCTGTCCCTGGGACTTCATAAGAGTTGCCGACAGAGACATCTGAGGTAATCCATCTTTCACATGAAAGTATTCAAGGTTCTCAATCAGCGTGTACTCTGGTGCGAGAGTTTTCTTTTTTTTCTCGAGCACTTCCATGGGTCCGTGGGTGTTCATCGCTGTCATCACCACCAGGAAATTGCCGACGACGTAACTCAAAATAATAATTGTTGAACGGGGGTTCCGGATAATCATCATTTCATTCTACTCCTCCGTCACAATTCCCGGTAGTTATCAAAAGCTTCCTTCTGTCTTGTCAGGTGAAATGAGGTGACGTTTTTGGTCAGATTTTGATACTTTTTCTTTATGCAAAATCAAACACTTCCCGAGGCCGGCACACTGGCCGAGCTTGTTGCTCAAGGTGTGAAGCTGACTCCCATGATGGAGCAGTATTACGCCGTCAAAAAACTCTATCCCGACATCCTTCTCATGTTCCGCATGGGAGATTTTTACGAGATGTTTTTTGAAGATGCCCGCGAAGCCGCGCGCCTTCTGAACATCTCACTTACTAACCGTGGAAAACTCGGTGATGTGCCGATTCCGATGGCTGGCATTCCTCATCATGCTGCTGCAGTTTATGTCGATCGCATTTCCAATCTCGGAAAAAAAGTTGTGATCTGCGAACAACTTGAAGATCCGAAAGAAGCCAAAGGCATTGTTAAGCGCGGAGTAAGCCAGATCGTGAGTCCTGGTATCCCTTACGATCTCGACAAGGGAACAACATCAGAAAATAAATTTATTGCTTCAGGCTTTGTGAATGACGGAATATTTACACTCGTTCTTTTAGATTTCACCACGGGTGATTTCTTCGGCATGACATTCCGGACGATCGAAGAGTTTTGCGAAAAACTTCTCATGATCCGTCCGAAAGAATTTATTGCGTATCTTGGTCAGTGGGAGAAATTCCCGCTCGTCGAAGAATACCTCGCGAGCATGGATGTCCTGAAGACTCACCTCTCGCAGGAATACTTTGAGGAAAAGCACTCTGGATTTTATATTCAGAAACTGATTCCGACTTACCAGCGTGACGGAATCATTCAGAGTCACCCGGCGGTTCTTTCTCCTCTCGGTGCCCTTTCCTATTATGTGTCTTCGACTCAGACGATTGAGCGCGTGAGCCACTTAAGACCATTCCGTCTCATCAATAATGATGAAACGATGAAGGTCACTTTCTCGACTCTCGCGGGTCTTGAGATTTTCCCACGCTCTCGTGAAACAGCGATGAACTCCGTTCTCGGTTTCATGGATAAAACAAAAACGTCGATGGGCTCACGTCACATGCGCCAGTTCTTCCAGAGTCCGTCATGTGATCTCGGAACGATTGAAAAGCGCCACGATCTCGTGGAGAAACTCACGAAAACTCCGGACGCGATGAAAACTCTCCGTCGCGAGCTTGAAGAAGTCCGCGATATCGACAGGATCATGGCAAAAATCTCGACGAGAAAATCTGTCGCAGGAGATATCCTGAACATGGCTGGTGCTCTTGAAATTTTCGCGACGGTTGAAAATCTGATGAAGGAAAATGACCTTACCTTCTTCCAGAAACTTCCGAAAAAAGACACTGACTATCTTGCGACCCTCGCTGCTGAAATCAGAACAACGATCAGTGACGAAATGGGCGCCCATGTTGATAAAGGAAATCTCATCAAGCCGGGTGCTTCAAAAGAGCGTGACCGTCTGGCGAGAATTTCTGATTCCGCCGCTGATGAAATCCTGAAACTTGAAACTCAATACCGTAATAGTACCGGTATCGGGAATCTCAAAATCAAGCACAACAACATCTCCGGCTACTTTATTGAGATTTCCAATTCTCATCTCTCGAAAGTGCCGAAGACTTTCCAGAGACGTCAGACGCTTGTGAATAACGAGCGCTATGTAACTGCAGAACTTGAAGCTTTTGAAAAAGATGTTACGACTGCTCTCGATAAATTGATGAAGCTGGAAAAAGAAATTTTTGAAAGCATCTGCCGGAATATCGCTGATCACGCTCACCTTCTTCTTGATGTGGCGAAACGCTTCGCTCAGATCGATGTTTTCCAGGCTCTCGCCTGGACCAGTCTTCAGGAAAATTTTGTCCGTCCACGCTTTGATGTGAACAAGACAAAAGTCGCTGTGAAAGGTGCGTGGCATCCGCTGATCAAGGCCAATATCCGCGATAGTTTTGTCACTCACTCCATTACTCTCGATGAGAACTCTCATTTCGGACTCATCACGGGACCGAACATGGCAGGAAAAACCACTGTCATGAGAGAAGTGGCGATCATTCAATATCTGGCCCAATTGGGATCATTTGTTCCGGCAGCGAGTGCGGAACTTGGCATCTGTGATTATCTTTTCTCACGCCTCGGTGCTTCGGATGACATCATCAAAGGTCAGTCGACATTCATGGTGGAAATGGCAGAGACGGCAGAAATTCTCCGTCATGCTTCTGATAAATCGCTCATCATTCTCGATGAAATCGGGCGCGGAACTTCCACGTACGACGGACTTTCCATTGCATGGGCACTGGTTGAGCATTTCGTGAAAAAGAAATCCCTCACACTCTTTGCCACTCACTATCATGAACTGATTGAACTCGTGGAAAGCCTTCCGGGTGCAAAAAACTTCACCGTGAGAACCGAGCAGAAAAATGGAAAAGTTCAGTTCATGTATGAGCTGATTGAACAAGGTGCTACTCAGAGTTTTGGTATTCACGTGGCAGAACTTGCGGGCCTTCCGAAAGATGTCCTCAAACGTTCGCGCGAGATTTTAAAAGGTCTCGAAAAAACTCAGGGCACGGCCGGTAAAGACCTGATTCAGCAGCAGGCGATACCTGACCAGTTAACTTTCTTCCATGGTGTCACTCCCGTTCCCACCCATCTGGTGGATCTGGAACAGGATCTGATGGGTCTCGATGTGATGAATCTCACACCGATTCAGGCACTTCAGAAACTCCATGAGATGAAAACCCGCGTCCTTCCCGTTTAATCCTCACAATCCGGGGCCATTTTACCGAAGAGAATATCGAGGTAAACATGGCCCCATTCAATCTCTCCGATTTAGCCGTTAAAGAAATCAAGATTCCTTCTTCTCATCTGCGTCCGGCGCAGGAGAAAAATTATCTTGGGAAATATCTCACGTCACATTTTCTCGATTTCTGGGCACTCTTCTTTATCAATGCCACGGCAAATTTTATGGTGAAGTCGACCTTCGAATCTTTCATGAGCACGCGTGGACTGAATTCGGCCTGGGAAAGTGTGAACTTTTCACCAGTCGATGGTTTCATGTTCATGGCCTACACTTTCGCTTATTTTTTCTCGAGCTACTTCATGAATAACGGACAGACAGCAGGCATGAAAATCATGAAATGCCGGATCCGCATGAATGAGCATAACTTCAGCGAGTCTCTGCGCTGGACCCTCAAATCCTTTGCCACCTACGCGACGTTTGGACTCGTTTCTAAGCGTTTTTCCGGATCAATGGCCCCACATGATCACCTCTGGCACGAACTCGTCGCACAGAAGGAAATGGCAGCTCCGGACGTGAGAACACTCACTCCAGCTGTGGAAGAAGAAGTAAAGCTTTCAATTGCGGCCTAGACCATTTTTGGGCGGATTTCGTCGAAGATTTTTTTGAAATTACTCTGGGTATAGCGATTCTCTCCCCACATGAGGAAGTCGGTAATGCTTGTCTCGAGATTGTCACCATCATCGAGAAAGTGAACCAGGTCTTCAGCAATAATGAACATTGAGGCCAGATAGTGAATGCGATTCGCCGAGAGTCCTCTCGGAAATCCTGATCCATCGGGTGCTTCGTGATGCTGGAGAATAATCTGATCAACGTCCGGCGGAAGAATATCCAGAGTCTGTGCCGTCTGCGAAGCGTGAAGCGGGTGCAGGCGATAACGAACAACTTCCGGAGAGCGATCTTCCAGGTCACTTGCCTGTTTATTCCATAATTCAATCTGTGGATAGAGTGATTCATCTATTGCAAGGTCATGCATGAGTGCGGCCATGACGAGTTTTTCCTGAGCTTCAGGCTTTTTCACCTGCGCACACATCACACAAGTCAGATAACAAAGAAGTCCGACGTGACGGGAATAATCACTCCCCTTGTCGGAAAATTTCTTTTTCAGAAGCTGCGACATCCTTTCATCTTTATTAAGGGCGATAATCGCTTCTTTAATAATTTTCTGGGAAGCTTTCACAGTTTCAGTCGACCAGCCGAACGCGCGCGAGATTCTTTCTATCTGCTCCAGGCAATCAGTCGCAATAATCGCGTCGAGTCCATCCTGTCTTCTGCTCATGCGGAAATAAAGACTCTCTTCCCACACTCTCAGGAACTCTCTGCTCTCGGAAGCCTTGATATAAACCTCATTGATTCCCTTGGAGGCTAACTTACTTGCTTCGGCTTCTGTAAAATCAGAACCTTTATTCGTGAGTTTCACATAATTGGTTCCGGAAAGTTTGAGATAAATATCAAACTTCCCTGAGGCCACTTCGCACGCCACCTTATGCTTAATCGGAACGTGTGTCGGACTGGTGGGTGGTGCTTGCGTAAAAGATTTCACCAGGTGAGAAAGCTCTTCCGGACAAATGGGTTTCGTGAGGACTGAAGTCACGAGAGTGAGTTCAGCTGGTGTAACTTGTCTTTCTTTGGAGAAACTCGTTGCCACTAAAGGAAGATAAGCACCGCTGTCTTTCAGATAATTATGGAAACCGTCTTTTAATAATTGAAGATCAGAAATGATGATCTCTGGACGACCCAGACGAAGAATGGATTTCACCGCTTCTTCGCGTGACTGAACAGTAACAATCTCACCACCGTAAAAATATTTAAGTGTGGCTTCTTGTAACTCCAAAATGTTTTCATCCCGGTCAACCAGGAGGAGGTAGCGCTGCATCTTGCTCTCTTTGCTTTCAGGTATTTTACACCCGGTGAAAACAAGGAATGTTGAGAGACGCTATCTAAGTACAGGATAGGACTTTTTTATTTGCCTGAAATTAATGTTTCTTCAGCGGCTTAAAGGTTTATAAGCTGCTGAAAGCCGTTCCTGAGTGGCAACGAAAATTGCCACTAGTCCTCTTTAAGCCATTGGAAGCCAAGCTCTTTCGTCTGAGCCGGACTCGGCTTCGATGGCGAGCTCGCCATAAGATCAGTGGCCGAAGCTGTCTTCGGAAATGCGATCACATCACGGATAGAATCCGTCTTCGCAAGGAGCATAGTCACACGATCCATCCCGAAGGCCATACCCGCGTGAGGAGGAGTTCCGTATTTCAGGGCCTCAATGAAAAAGCCAAACTGATGTTGAGCATCTTCCGGAGTGAATCCGAGAAGCTCGAACATTCTTGATTGTTGAGTATTATCAAAAATTCTCATCGATCCGCCGCCGATTTCATAACCGTTACAGACGATATCGTAAGCGTAGGCCTTCACTTCTTTAATCTTCGATTTATCTGACGAGAAATAAAGTTCAACATCTTCATCTTTCGGACGTGTGAACGGATGGTGTTTGGCGTGGAGGGTGTTCGCCTCAGCATCGTAATCAAAAAGCGGGAAATCATAAACCCAGAGGAAAGCGTAGACGTCAGGGTTGATGAGATTAAAGGTCTTACCGAAATGTCTTCTTAAAGCATCCGCGCAGTCGTGAGCGATGTTTTCATTCTTATCCGCAGAGAAGAAGAACCAGCCGTCCCCTTTCGGATTTTCCTGGGCAACAGCGCGTTCTGTGAGAGCGTTCAGCATACTGGCATCAATGAATTTAGAAATACCACCAGTGACGGCGCCATTCTCAACCTTGAACCAGGCAACACCTTTCCCACCGTAAGGCTTTACGATCTCCACGAGGCCATCGATGTCTTTTCTTGCGAGAGTTCCCATCGTGGCAGGAATAAACATTCCTTTCACCATACCGTATTTTGCAGCGGCCACTTCAGCGAATGTTGTGAACGTAGATGTCTTGAAAAGATCGGTGACAACAAATTGCTTGAGACCAAAACGGACATCCGGTTTATCCGAACCGTAGTCTCTCATCACTTCATCGTACGCGATGGATTTCATCTCAAAATTTTCCGGCATGTCGAAGACACCTTTCACGACGTGAGTCGCGAGGTTTTTCATGTATTCGAGAGTCGGGAAAGAAACTTCAATATCAATCTGGGTAAATTCTGGCTGACGGTCAGCGCGGAGATCTTCATCACGGAAGCAGCGGCAGATCTGGAAATACTTATCTGTGTTCGCAATCATCAGAAGCTGTTTCAAAGTCTGAGGAGACTGCGGAAGCGCGTAGACTTTGCCGGGATGAACACGAGAAGGAACGATGTAATCGCGGGCGCCTTCAGGAGTTGTCTTATAAAGAATCGGAGTTTCCACTTCGACGAAATCCAGAGCGTAAAGGGCTTCACGGACTTTTCTCACCGATTTAGAACGAAGAGCGAGAATATCCTGAAGTCTTTTTGAGCGAAGATCGAGATAGCGGTAACGAAGACGAAGATCTTCTGTTGCCTGAACCATTCCATGCGGAAGGAATGGCACTTCTTCAGCGAGGGAAAGAAGACGGATCGATTCGACCTGAACTTCTACCTGGCCCGTCGGCATATTGGTATTTTTTGCTGATTCAGGACGCGCGATCACTTTGCCGGTCGCGAGAAGAACTGACTCGAGAGAAAATTTACGAAGATCGTTAATGTCACCCTTGTAAGATTCAAAGCCTAATTGAGTGACGCCATACTTATCGCGAAGATCGATAAAATGAAGGGCGCCGAGATTCCGGTACTTGTTCATCCAACCGCAGAGAGTGACTGTTTTTCCGATGTCAGATTCGCGAAGCTCACCGCAGTGATGAGATCTCATTGATCCTGACAATTCTTTTCTGGTTGATGACATTTGCATGGCTCCTGACTATCGTATGAAGTGCCCAAAATCATACCCGAATTAGAGATAAAACTCATGACAAAATTTCTTACCCTCTGCCTTCTGACGGTTCTTCTTTCTTGCCAGAGTGAGTCACGAAAATCACTGAGTGAAGGAGTCCTCACCACTCCCCGGGGCGAGGCGATTAAGACAAGGCTCGCCATCACTCCCAAAGAGCAGGAGCAGGGTCTTTCCGGAGTGCAGCCGGATGATTTCAGTGATGAGCAGGGCATGCTTTTTTTTTACGGCGAAGACAGCGATAAGTTTTTCTGGATGCCGGATACGTATTTTGATCTCGATCTTTTTTATCTTGATAAGGATCTTGTGGTTCTCGATATCGTAAGGAAGCTTCCCCACCATAAAGGCCGTCACAATGAGGCGCTGATTCCCCGTGCCCGCGGAGTCTGGTGCCGTCATACCCTGGAAATGAAGGCGGGCTCAAAAATCGCCTCGGGAATCCAGATTGGGGAGAAACTCAGCTGGAAAGGAAACGGCTCTCTCGAAGAAATCGTCTCTAAGGTCCAGAATGTACAGAGTGAGTAATCTTTCGACACAGTGGCATTGTTTCACAATGAGACTGGTACCCGGCTTTCTATAGGAGAATGGGCAAATGAAATGGACGCTGGTTTTCTTTCTTTTTACCCTGACTTTCAAGGCCTTTGCCTTTGATCCGAGACTTATTCAGATCCGTGGGGAAGTTGAAAAAACCGCTATTCGCTATTTCATCGATCACGCACATCCGGAATCCGGACTCGTGCGCGATAAGGCCAAAAATTTCTCAGCGACACCTGAAAGTAATTACGTCTCTTCACTTGCTGCAACAGGTTTTGGACTCACCGTTATTGCCCATGCTGGTGCATCCGGAAAAATCCCCCTGAAGTTTGCGCGTGACTATGTTTATAAGACACTCAAATTTACCCGCGACTATGTTCCTCACCACAAGGGCTGGATGGTTCACTTCGCTGACTGGAAAACCGGTGATCGCGCCTGGAAGTGTGAATTCTCGACGATTGATACCGCTCTCTTTATTGCAGGTGCCTTATACGCGGCAGAAGTTTTAAAAGATTCATCAATTACAGAAGTGGCAGAAGAGATTTATGAGCGCGTGGATTTTTCTTCGGCCCTCACAGATGAAGGAACAAAACCCGGCAAGAAAACTCTCTCCCTTTCCTGGACACCTGAAAAAGGCTGGACCTCGTATCAGTGGGAAATCTACGCTGAACAAAAAATCATGCTGATCCTGGGGCTTGGTCATCCGACAAAACCTTTACCGCGTGAAACGTGGTTTGCATGGAAGAGACAGCTCATGGGAATTTCCATGCCGCTTTTCATTCATCAGTACTCTCCTTCATTTTTTGATTTCAGAAATTTCGATGATGGATTTGAAAATTATTTCCAGGCAGGACTTAAGGCCACATTCCTTCACCGGAATATGAATCGCTCTGGCTTCTGGGGATACTCTGCCGGAGAATCTCCGAAAGGTTACTCCGTTTATTCACCAATCAATTTCTCCACCACCCTTTGTATCGGATGTGCCGCAGGTTCCGCGATGTTTGCTCCGGAAATTGTCATGATGGATGTTTTCAACTGGAAAAATGGCGAGCACGGAAGAAAACTCTGGGGACGTTATGGTCTCGTCGACAGTATCGATCTCAAGCAGAATTGGTTCTCTCCCTATGTTCTCGGCATTACCAAAGGTCCTGAATACATGAGTGTTCAGAATATGGAAGGCCGGACATCAATCTGGAAAGATTTTATGAAAATAAAATCTGTGCGGAAGGCGATCTCAATCATTAAGAATTAAATCTGATCTTTCTTCACTTCAACTTCGGGCGTTTCACCAGCGAAGAGAATAAGAAATTCATCAACAGCAATAACACCAAGATGTTCTTTCGCGAGCTGACGCTGATAATTTTTATCAGACTGGATTTTCACGATCTCTGTACGGAGTGATTTATTTTCATCCTGAATCGATCTGAGTTCAGATTTATTTTCTTTGATCGCACCTTCAGTCGTGAAGAAATCCCATACTCCCCGATCCATACAGATCAGACGAAGAACGAGAAGGCCGATCACTGACCAGCCGATCTTTGCGAGAATATTCTTTCTGACTTTCGGCTTTTTCTGGGCACGTGGAGTAACACGGGCCGGACGCGTTTCCGTTTCCTCTTCATCTTCGTCGAGATAATCGATTTCAGTCTGAGTCAGTTCGGATGAGCGATGTTGAATGAGTTCAGCTTCGTCAGCATGGGCCATGGCCTTGCGACGGGAAGTTGTTTCAAAGACTGCAGGCGGAGTCGAGGGTTCAGCCGCGAATGGGCGGTTGAAAACGTTCTTCTTCGTCCGGAGTCTGCTACTTTTGGTAGCGCTATTTGATGAAGGAGCGAAGGGGGATTCCACCTCTTCATACTCCTCATGAGTATTACGATTCATTCTTAGTTCCACGCAAAATACATCCTGTATTTCGTCGGGCTTATAGACCCAACATTAAATTTTGTGTGCTTAATAACAAGTTAACATGCTCGGTTAATATCCCGCAATGAAGAACAATGAAGAACTTTTTTCCTAGTACAAAAAAAAAGGGTCCCGTGAGGGACCCTTTATTTTTGGTCTTAGTAACGTGAACCGCGTGAGCCACCACCGTAAGATGGTTTGCCCCGATACCCGCCCCCACGGTTTCCACCGCCGAAGGCACGTCCACCACCACCGTTTCCGATTGGAGCTGGAGAAGCGAGTTCGATAGAAACGCGGCGACTGCCCCACATTTCCCCTTTCATCGCGAGAACAGCATCAGTGAACTCAGAAGAAACTTCGAGGAAAGAGAATTTTTCTTTAGCATCGATCTTCCCGATATTTCTTCCTGCTACACCAGCAGCAGTTGAAATGAACTTAAGAAGTTCGCCGGCAGTTGCACCATCCATCGTTCCGAGGTTGATGAAGAATTTCTGCATTCCACCAGAAACGCGGGTTCCTTGCGGACGATCGAATTGGTTCTTCGGAGTGACATCAATTTCCTGAGCTTTCTGGTAACGCTTGAGAGTGTTCTCAAACATGAATCCGTAGATTCCTTTGATGAGATCATCTTTCGACATATCAGCGAATTTCTCTTTGAAAGAATCAAAGTGAAGAGCTTGTTGATCTGAGAAAGCTGAAACGTTTTCATTGAAACGAACCATCGATTTCTCGAGGATCTTCTCGCGGATTTCTTCCACTTTCGGGAGATAGATTCTCTGAATCTGTGCTTTCGTCAGGCGCTCAATCTGGCCCACACGTCCTTGCTCGTTCGGCTCGATGATTGAAAGAGAAATCCCTTTCGATCCACCACGACCAGTACGTCCGATACGGTGAACATAAGCTTCGTTATCCTGTGGAAGCCCGAAGTTAATAACGTGAGTGAGGTTGTTGACGTCGATCCCGCGGGCAGCAACGTCTGTACAAACGAGAAGGTTAATTTTCTTCTCTTTAAATTTCTTCATCGTCATATCGCGAGAAGCCTGGTCCATGTCGCCATGGAGAGCGTCTGTCGGATAACCGCGGGCATTGAGTTCGTCAGTGAGCTCTTTTGCGCCGATTTTTGTACGGGTAAAGATGATCGCGTACATGCTGTCATTGAAATCCATATAGCGGCAAAGTGCTTCGATTCCGTTTTCACGGCGAACAACAACGGCCAGCTGCTCAACTGAATCAGCAGTGAGGATTTTCTTCGTCACTCTTACCGTAACAGGATTAGAGAACTCTTTGTTAACGAGAGCTGTAATCGGACCCGGCATAGTTGCTGAGAACATCCAGATTCTCTTTTCAGGAACCTTAGCGATGATCGCTGTCACGTCTTCGAAAAAGCCCATATCGAGCATTTCATCAGCTTCATCGAGAATCACGAATTTCGTCGATTCAAATTTCAGAACTCCGCGCTCAATAAGATCCATCACGCGACCAGGAGTACCGGCAACGATCTGTGGTTTCTTCGCTTTGAAATCCTTGATCTGAAGTCCGACTGAAGTACCGCCGTATACAGACATTGAACGGATTGGTTCAAAGGCCGACAGTTTCTGAATTTCTTCGTTGATCTGGTTAGCAAGTTCGCGAGTGGGAGCAAGAATGATCGCCTGAAGTGCAGGTGATTTGAAATCGAGTTTTTCGAGAAGTGGGAGGACGAAAGCGGCAGTTTTACCTGAACCGGTTTGTGCCTGGCCGATGAAATCAACATCGCCACCAAGAAGCACAGGAATCGCCTGTGTCTGGATTTCAGAAGGAGTATCAAACCCCATCTTTTCAATTGCTTTAAGTGATGAGGCCTTAAGCCCCAGGGTAGTAAAAGACATGCGTTCTCCTTTGGAGAAAGAAATAAGTTATGCGCTTTTTGAATGTGATGAGGCCGGTCTATGGTCTCGAAAACAACCTACAGAACCACTTAGACCTAATGAGAAAACAGACAAGATCCGGGTGGGAGTGGGCTACAAAATAAACGTCTGGAGGGTGAGTATCACAAACCTTAAGACTTAGTCAAACTGCGTTAAGTGCTGAAGCCTTTTGATCGGATTAATGTAAAGGTTTCAATACATTAAATCTCTTGAACACAACCCAGTCTTCCATACAATCAAGATATGAATTCACGTCTGACCACCCTCTTTTTCATGCTGATGGCCTTTTTGGTCATCGATGGTCATGCATTGGAAGTTCCCTCATTTTCAGGCAGTCATTATGAACTGACTAATTCTCCTGAACTTAAGATCGATCCTATTCAAAATCCAGGAATCTCTTTCAGCAACAAGCACCTGAACTATATTGCTGAACCTTTTATTGCAATCGTTCTCCTTGCTGATTCGCTCTATGAAGTGCGAGATTTCACTTTCTATCTCACCCGCTATGAACTCCTCCGCCAGAAAGATTTCTTCCTCATCGTTTAGAAAACTTCTCTCAGACATTCAGTACTAATACTCAAGGATGAGTTATGAACCTTAGTTCCTGGGATGTAGCAGTCGTTGTTGCATACATCCTGATTATTTTTACGATCGCCCTCCGGGCCAATTTCTTTATGAGAAGGCACTACTTTCTCAGAAGAAAAGAAGGCTTGCGTCCGATCGAGAATCACTATCTCGCGGGAAAATCTATTACCTTCTGGGAAGCTTTGCTTTCCATCATCGCTACGGAATTTTCAGCGATGGCGTTTCTGACGATCCCTACTTACGTCTATTTTGAGAATATGAGTTATTTCCGATTCGTGATCGGAGCATGTATCTCGCGTGTGATTATTTCCGCATTCTTTATACCGAAAGTTTACGACAAAGGTCTGACCATTTTTGAGGCCCTGGCCCGCGGAATCCATGGTTACACCAATATAAATAAAGAAGGTCTCGCAGGGAAACGCGCTTTTGCCTTTTTCTACGTTTTCACAAAAACGATCGGAACAAGTGTGAAGCTTCTTGGCGGGGCCATGTTAATCGCTGAGTTTTTTGATATCTCACTTTTTTTTGCAATCATGCTGATTGCTCTCATGACTTATCTTTACATCATGCTGGGTGGTCTTAAAGCAGTCGTGAGAACAGATATGATCCAGGCGGGAATCTTTATTCTCGGAGGATTCATGGCCCATTATGTGGTGGGGCAGATCAGCCCTTATACATGGGGTGAACTTTTCAGCATGGGATGGACCGCTGGAAAATTCTCGTTGTTCGATGGCTTCGGTGGATTTCTCACATTCCTCTATGGAATTGTCGCGGGGATTGCTTACGATGCCGCCACTCACGGGGTTGATCAGGATCTCGTGCAGAAACTTTTCGGAGCAAAAGATCTGGCCACTGCAAGAAAGGCTCTCGCCTGGTCTGCTTTCGGATCATTTTTTGTGAACCTTCTGTTTCTTTCCCTCGGTGTGATCCTTTGGGCCTATTACACAAAACATGGTCAGGAACTTCCAAGTCCGGACAAACTTTTCTCTGCCCTTATTGAACAATATTTTCCATCACCGCTGAAAGGGCTCATGGTTGCGAGTGTCCTTGCCGCCAGTATGTCGTCACTTGATTCTGCCATAAATGCTCTCTCCGCAGTTTTCTGGAATGACCTGATGAGTGTGGAGCGATCAAAAATGTTCCGGGTTTTCATCAACATCGACAATTTCATCATCACTGTTTCGATTATCATTGTGGCTTATTTTTTCTCACTTATTCCGGGTGCGATGAAAGCTGGACTGCAGTTTGCTTATCTTTCTACGGGACCTCTTCTCGCTTTCTTTATGTGCCGGATGCTCCTGTCGAAATATATCCGCATCAGTTATTCTCCGGTCTTGATTTTTGTCACTGTCATTTCCTGTTTCCTTGGTTTCGGGATTAACCATTTCCGCTTTGGATTCAATCCGCAGTTAACGATCTTGTGGGGATTAATCACCACGATCGCTTTCATGTGGGTTTATTCCAAGATCGCGGACTTCACTACCCAAAAAAGAGATTAATGATATGAAAAAACTCGTTTTCCATTCTAAGTTTGATGACATGATTAAGTCGGGCACCCGATTCCGGGACCAGCTCAAAATCATGACGAAGCCTGAAACTGGTTTTATCAGGGCGATTGTCATTATTACTCTCGCCATGACATTCCTGAACCTGGGAGTTCCACTCGCTGTCCAGACGATCATTAACTCGATTGGTGTGCGGACGATGGCCCAGCCTCTCGTCGTCATGTGTCTTCTCTTATTATTCATTCTGTCCTGTAGCGGAGTTCTTCAGACCATCCAGACTTACACTGTGGAAATTCTCCAACGGAGACTTTTTGTCCGTTACGGTTTTGTGATTGCTGAAAGAATTACCAAGTATCAGGATCAGAAATTTCGTTCGGCCAATACTCCTGATCTGATCAACCGATATTTTGACATCATCATCATGCAGTCCCAGATGGTTGTCTTCTTCGTGAACGGTTTTGGATTCATCATTCAGTTCATCATTGGATTTGCGCTCCTCGCTTTCTACCATCCCTACTTCCTCGGCTTTGCCGGATTCATGGCGCAGTTCCTCGTTGTCACCTGGATGCTTTTCGGCCCTGACGGGGTTCGTGCAGGTTCACCGGAAGCAGATGGAAAATATGATGTTGTTAGCTGGGTGGAAGAAATGAGCCGGGTGAGAAACGTCTTCACGTCCGATAAGGGACGGGACTTTTCATATAATAAGATGAATCAGCTTTTTAATAGCTGGCTGGAAACAAGAAACAACCTTTTTAACTTTCAATTCCGACAGCACGTGGGACTTCAGATTTTCGGTGTGGTGATGAACGTCCTTCTTCTTGCACTTGGAGGATTTCTTGTTCTCCAGGGTGAACTATCGGCTGGTCAGCTGGTCGCAGCGGCCCTGGTCGTGAACAGCATTATCGCGAGTATTCCTAATCTCCAGAATTTCTTTTTCAGTATCTATAATTACAGCACGGCCCTCGACATGATCGCACGCTTTTACGATTACCCGCTTGAGACCGTAAAAGAAAAGGCGATCATGCCTAAGAAACTTGATATCAGTCTTGAGAATCTGACCTTTGAGCCGAATTATCTTTTCAACTTCGCTTTCAAGGAAGGATCGAAAAATCTTATTCTCGTGAAAAGCTTCTCTTCCATGACGTATTTTTATCAGGCGATCATGGGGAACAGTGATCACATTTACGGCAATGTAAAATATGATGAAACCCTTATGCAGGATCTGGACATCAGCCAGATCAGGAATCACATCCAGATCGTGAGTCATGATCAATTTTTCGCAGCAACAGTAAGAGAAAATCTGGTGGGCCTCGGTGGTGACCAGAAGTTCACTGAAACGGAAATTCAGGATGTCCTTCTTCGTACTGGTCTCTTTGAAAACGTTGAAAATCTGCCGGAAAAACTGGAGACAAAAATCCGTCCGAATGGATACCCTTTCTCAAAGTCTCAGCTTCTGGCGCTTCAGATCGCCCGAGCACTTCTCCTGAAGCCAAGAATTCTTTTTGTGACACCCGATTACGAGCAGATTTCCACGTACAAGAGAAAACTCATTTACAAAGAACTTCTCTCCAATAAATGGACTCTCCTCTTTTTCACTCAGAGATTTTATAAAGGGAATTTCGACCGCACCGTGATGCTCGAAAGATCGGCCCTTCAAGAACTGAAGACTGAAAGCGAGCTTTTGAAGGAAATTGAAAACTATGGGTGAAAAAAATAACCGCACAATTTATGACGTGACCCCGGAAACATATAAAGAGAACTATGCTGAAACTCCGGAACAGATGCTGGAAATCCACGAACTCCCGGATGTAGCGAAAATGCTCACCCGACTCGTTGTGGTTTTCTTCCTCTTCATGATGATTTTCCTTATTGCGATTCCGTGGCAGCAAACCGCTGACGGTAGCGGGAAAGTCATGGCCTATCTTCCACAAGACCGTGTCCAGAACATTCACGCGACAGTCTCCGGAAGAATTAAACAATGGTTTGTCCGTGAAGGATCATTCGTGAAGAAAGGTGATCCGATTATCGAAATTATCGATATTGATCCCAATTACATGGCGAGATTAAAAACAGAGTATGATGCAGTCAAAAGCCAGTACGATGCCGCTGTCGCAGTCGTTAACACTGCCAAGTATGATTACGATCGCCAGCAGGATCTCTTCAAACGAGGAATCTCCTCGCGAAAGGATATGGAACAAGCAATCATCGCTTTTAAAAACGCTCAATCCGCTGAAGCACAGGCACTCGCAACCTATACGCAAATGCAGTCAAAATTCACTCGTCAGCAGTCTCAGCTCGTAACAGCTCCTACAGACGGAACAATTGTGAGACTTCAGGTCGGAACGAGTTCGGTGGTTGTGAACCAGGGACAAGTCGTTGCGATTTTCGTTCCGAAAAGCACGCAACTCTCCGTTCAACTTTTCATCCGTGGCCGCGATCTTCCGCTTGTTCATGAAGGCAGAAAGGCCCGTCTTCAGTTTGAAGGATGGCCTGCCATTCAGTTTTCCGGATGGCCATCCGTTGCTGTAGGAACCTTTGGTGGAGAAGTCACTTTCGTCGATCAGACAGCAACAGCTGAAGGACTTTTCCGGGTCATCATCGTTCCGGAACAGGGTAAAGCATGGCCTGATCCCCGTTTCATCCGTCAGGGTACTCGTGTAAATGGCTGGATCCTACTTAATAACGTTGCCCTTGGTTATGAACTCTGGAGACAGTTTAACGGATTCCCGCCATCACTTGATATCGCTCCGGAAGTTAAACTTGAACCATCTACACAGGATATTCCGGAATGAAGTACTTACTCTTTACCCTGCTGGCCCTGCCCGCATACGGTGCCATTTCTCCCGCTGTCGTAAAAGAAAGTGCGCTGAAGTATCACCCGACCGTTCTGGCGGCCCTGGAAAATATGAAAGCAGCTGAAGAAACAGTTACAGGTTCGAAAGGTTCGTTCGATGCGAGAATTGTTTCTGACTACAAAAGACAGACTAAGCATGACTACAACACGACTCTTCACAGAACCCAGATTGAAAAACCAATTGGTGTTGCCAACTCTAGAGTATATGTTGGAAGTGAACAGATAAGTAACTTCAACGGAAAACTTGCTCCGATCTATAACACCGGAAACCCCGCAACCACCGGACAGCCTGGACTTTATAATCTACTCGGGCTGAAGTTTTCGCTGTGGAAGAATCTCACCCTTGATCCCGCTCGTGCTCAGTATAAAAATGCAAAATACAATGCCACGATGGCCCAGTCGGAAAAAAAGTTAACGGAACTCGCGATTGAAAGATTCGGTCAGCTCGCCTACTGGGAATGGGTGACCGCCAGGAAAGTTGAACATGCCTATGAAGAACTTCTGAAAAACGGTGAAACAAGAAATGACTATCTCGTCACCCGCACGAAGAAAGGTGACATTGCCCAGATCGTCGTCACTGAGAATGAACAGTACGTCGCCAGCCGCAAAGGAACACTCCAGGGTGCAAAGGAAAGACTTCTTCGGGCGGAATACGCACTCTCGTTATTTTACCGGAATGAAAATGGTGAACCCATTGTTCCCACGCCGACAGAAAATTTCGAAGATTACCCTGCTGATCTCGCCACTCTTCTTCAGAAACTGGACCTCAATTCCAATATTGATGAACTTGTTAATAAACGTCCCGACATGAAGAACCTGGCCCTCACTGTCGCGAAAATGGATGTTGATCTTGAACTCGCCAGACAGGATCTGAGACCACAGATTGATGTGACGACAGAATACTTTCAAAGAACTGTCGCCAGTCCCATCATGCCGCGCGATTACTTAATGGTAATGGCACAAGTGAGTGTGCCGATTGAAAGAAACCTGGGTAACGGTAACATCGCAGCTGCCAGTGCCAGACGGATGGTTGCCGAGAAACAAATGGGCCTGGGTGTTCAGACTTACAAGAATGACATCATGGCGCTCAGAAGATCACTCCTACTCCGCCTGGAGCAAGTCACACAATCTGAAATTGAATTTACCAAAGCAAAAGAACTGGTTGTCTCTGAAGGATATAAGTTCAGAACCGGAGGCGGAAATTTGTTCTTAGTGAATATCCGGGAAGAAGCTCAGACCCGTGCCGAGGCGGCATTCCACGAATCACGACTTGCCTTTATGGACACCTGGCTCACCTATCAGGCCCTTGTCACGACTGAGAATTAGGCAAAAAAAAGCCCCTCGTAAGAGGGGCTTTTTTTAGAATTCTTATTACTTAATTTTCCAGGAAACCCAAGCTCCGAGGTAAGCAGACTTACCTGTGAGAGGGATATCATCCACGAAGAAACCAAGGTACGGCATGATGTTTACTGTTGGAGTTACATCGTGAGCAACCCCGAGCATGACGTCCTGATAAATATCGCGGAAGCTTGGCTCTTTTCTGTCGCCGATAGCTTTTGATCTCTTATTGTTTTCGATCATCGACTGATAATAAACCTGAATTTTTGTTTTCTCAGACGGTGCGTATGAAACGTAAGGAGATGTGTAGAAACGAAGACGGTCAGCGCCGTAACGGTTCTCATAAATCCAGAAACGCTGTTGCATCTGGAGACCAAACTGCCACTGTGGATTTGGATCGTATGTTACGAAGTGAGCAAGCTCGAGTTGGTGAGTGATGTCACCGAAAGCGCCGCTGTTGTAGTTACGTGAAAAGTGAGAAGTCGGAAGTCTCATCGCTGGACGAACAAACCAGTTGAACTTTTTATCTTCAGAAGTAATCACTGAACCGGCGAAACCAACGAGGAAGTCTTCAAGACCAATCATCGCGCGGTCTTCACCAACCTGACGGTTCATATCACCCGGATTGTTTAAATAAAGTGTCCAGCGTGGAATGAAAACGAATTTCATGATCCAGCCGAAGTCATACGCGAAGTTAACCTGGTTCCACATGTTCATGGCATAGGTATCGCAGTTTTTACGACAACGGCCTGTTTCAGTGTCATCAGTTGGATCGTTACGAGTATCACCGAGTGCCGGAGAAATCGCAGCGTTGTTTGAATTCCAGTTTTCAAGAACTGGTGAAGTGAATACTCCGAAATATCCGATCGCGAGGCGATCATAAAATCTCTGGAAGGGAGTTTTATCTGCAGCTGAAGCTGTTGCAGTTGATTGTGTGCTCGTTTGAGTTGTTGGTGCAACTGTTGAAGCAGCTGGTTTAGCAGCTGCTGGTTTACCAACCGTCACTGGTTTTTGCTGAACACGTCTCGCACGATTCGTTTGCCCCATGGCAGAGAAACTGACGAGAGCACTAAGGAGCAGAGTTAAGACAAAAGAACTTTTCATAGCGGTTCAGCCTTCCTTACAATCATTAAAATTTAAAAATACCTTTCGATTCTAAGCAAGAATGCTTTGAACTCAAAGAATAATCGATTGTTCCCATAGACTTTATTAAAAGACAATCATAAATTGGCGTGGTGCAATACTGACACCAAGGGGTCCGTGATGAGTGTAGAAAAGAGACAAATTCTTACTTCCTTCTTCGAGTCACTCGAGAAATTAGATTCAGAAGCGATGATGGCGCTGGTGGAAAAACATCTCTCGGATGAAGACGTTGAAACATTTGTTTCACACATCGAGCAGTTCTACGGAATCAATGATGATGAAGAATTAGGCATGCTGGCCCAACTTATGGTGACGGGATACATGGCAGCGAAGCACGAAGATTCTTTGAAGGGCACAAAGCATTAATCTGAATTCTTAACGCGACTCCAGATCATATTGAATCTGAATCCAGAAGCGGCGGATACAGGCGAGTTCCTGGAAATAATACCAAAGACTCTCCATCGTTCCGCTCTCTACTGACTTTTTCGCGAGAAGCCGGAAAAGTTCTGAGAGACCATCGCCGATCACACCCATCTCGAAAAGATCCTGAATATCCTGAATCAGAAGTTTCTCTTCTTCTTCAAAGATCACGCGATTCGGTTCGTTCTGAATGGAAAGCATGAGGCCACTGCTCATCAGAAGCTCACCAAATTCAAGGAAGCTTTTCACAGCGAGTTCACGGTCTCCGAGAGGCCCGAGTTTCACTGCTCCACTATCGAGAGCGCTTGAAAGATTAAATGCAACCTGAAGCGTGTCCTCTGATCTCGTCATCCACCAGCTGAAACCGGGATCAGAAAGATTGCACATCATTTCTTCATCAACCGGGAAGCGGCGATTATTGAGTTGGTCGTGAATGACTTCAGCTTGATAATGATTTTCCACCATGAAGAAACGGAGTTTCGTTTCAAGTTCATCAGAAGCTTCATCCACCAGGCGGAGGCTTGGATAATCTTCCGGGTTTTCCAGAATTTTCAGATAGTCTTCGCGGATATTCTGCGAAACGAGGGTTCTGATAACAAATACCGATGGGCTTTTTTGAATGTGATAAAGAACTCCGGGATCTGTCGGAAGACCCGGGCGGACAAAATCAGAAGGAATCTGAGTTGCTTCTGTTTCTTGTGGCTGATAGTTCTCATGAAAGTGTTTAAACGTTTCCTGCACCATCATCTCGATCTCATCCATACATCTTCCTTAAAGTAACTGACGAAGGATCTGAATAACAAAGATCACAATCATCGGACTTGGATCCAGAGGTAAATCCTGAGGGAGTACATCCCGGATCGGCTTCTGGGGAGCATCGGCAATTTTATGCAGAGTACGCGCCCACTCGTGTTTACGAATGTCGGGGGCGTAGCTCATGATCACGTCGAAAAAGATGATCAACGTGAATAGTTGCAGTATTGCATCGATCATTAGTATCTATTTTGGGCCATAACAATTTGAATGGAAAGAAAAAAGCGCGTGAAGTGCTGAGAAAGACTGGAGTTAGTAAATCTTAAGATGGGCGATTCAGAAGACTGCCGATAAGGAGAAACTATCATAAGGAGCTCCGATGACGTCTGAAAAGCATCGTTTCAGTTTTACGGGTAAATTTGGTGAAGTTTTACTGCTCATTTTCAAGAATACTCTCTTCACCATTTTCACTCTTGGACTCTATATTCCCTATGCCCGCACCAATATGCGGAAGTACATCTGGAAATCAACGAAGCTTGAAGGTCATCCGTTTCTTTTTCATGCTGATCCCAGAAATCTCCTGAAGGGCTATCTCCTTCTGGGTGCGATTGCGCTGGTCTCATTTGCACTCGTGGGAATCGGCGGGGCCATGTTTCCGAAACTTGCTCCGGTTTTCACCCTGATTCCCGGTCTCATGATTTTTGCTTTTGCTCTTCGTGCCCGTTATGCGGGATATGCTTACCTGGTTAATAACACCAGCTATCGCTCGATCAGATTTCAGGCAAAAAAAGACGCAGTCTGGGACTTCATGGGTGCCTCACTCAAAGGATCATTCCTGACGGTTTTCACTCTCGGTTTCTACGCGCCTTATCTGGCGGCCAATCTCACTCGTATTAAATGGTCGAACACAAGCTACGGAAACGTGCCTTTCGTCTTTAAGATGAAAAATGGTGAGTTCGCCTTTCAGGTCTTTAAAAACATTTTCTTCTGTTTCATCACTCTCGGGATTTATGCTCCGTGGGCGCTGGCCAACCTGAATAAGTTCAAGATGAAGCACCTCTTTTTCAAAGGTGCTCAGGTGGAATCAACAGTGACCGGCGGCGGACTCATCTGGCTTTCGGTAAAATCAACTTTCTTCCTCATCTTTTCTCTCGGTTTAGCTGCTCCGTACATCATGAATATGAACCTTGCTTATCATCTCGATCATCTTGTCATCAAAGGTGCCATTGATTTTGAAGGTATCGTTCAAGCCGCTGCTTCTCAGGGCGGAGATCATAGCTTCAGTGATTCTATCGCTGATGCTCTCGATCTGGATGTGGATGTTGCGTGATCAAGGCACGATTCTTTGATGGTGAAACGCCTCGTGAGCATGAGGCAGAAGTCATCCGGAGTGCCTCTTACCTCTCAGTCAATTATTTAGAAAACGGATTCCGGAAAGAACACTCTTTCCGTATTTCCGATTTACACCCCCAAAAAGACGGAAGCGAATTCATCCTCACCTTCGAGGGAAAAACCATCATGGTGCCGGCCGCGTTCTGGAAAGAGATCGCCCCCACTCATTCCGACCGCTGGAAGAAACTCGCGATTCCCGCAGGTCTCGCCCTTACTGTCTTTGTCTCTTTTTTCCTCTGGCATGATCAGATTGTAGAATCTCTCGCTTCGCAACTTCCTGACGTCATCTTCAAGTCGGCCGAAGAAGATATCCGGAAGGACATGGGTAAGAAAAATTGCCTGAATGCGGAACAGGAAAAAATTATCGAAAGCATTTTCATGAAGCTCGGGAAGAATCGCGATGAATTCACGTTTTTCCTCATTCCTTCACCGGAAGTGAATGCCTTTGCCATGCCCGGAAAAATCATTGTCTTTCATGATTCTCTCTTAAAAGAACTCACGTCGATTGAAGCTTTCACCGGTGTGCTTGCCCACGAGATTGCCCACGTGGAAAAAGATCATATCCGGAAGCAGGTGGTGAAATCCCTTTTCTTCCAATACGCCTCATTCGCAGTATTCGGAAGTGACGGCGGTGGCATGATCACTTCACTTCTCGGAGGAAAATATAATCAATCCGAAGAAAAAGAAGCCGATGCCCTGGCCGCCAAAGACCTTCAGCATGCTGAGATTAATCCCGCAGGTGTGCAGGCGTTTTTTGCAGAGAAGGGAAAAAAAGAAGATGTGTTCACGAAGTATCTGGCACTGTCTCACCCGGACTATGCTGACCGGGTGAAAACATTTGCGCCAGTGAAGAAGACTTACCCGGCCATGAGTAAGAAAGACTGGGAAATTCTCAAAAAAGGCTGTCACTCAAATTTGTAATTCGCCATGGTACTCGCCACGATGAAGAGAACGATGCAGACAAAATAAGCAGGTCGGCCGTATTTCGGAAAACGTTTTGAGAGCACAGCTCCCCCGATTCCCACGATAAACCAGATCGCCATTTTGACCATGATCCAGAGAGGCCAGCCACCAGTGTGACCGATGCCGAGTCTTGCCATGAGTCCCATTCCGCCCACGAGAGTGAAAAGTGTCGCAATCCCCGTGAGGATCTTGATGTGTTTGACATTGAGCCCGTAAAAACTGATCGCGAGTCCCGAAAAGAGGATCATGATGGAGGTCAGGTGGATGATTTTGTAAATTTCGTAGTTGATCATAATTCCTTCAATACTTCTTTTAAGAGTTTCCAGAAAGTTTCGACAGTCGGGACCAGGACTCTTTCTTGTGGGGAATGCGCACCCATGATGGTCGGGCCGAATGAGACAGCATCGATGGGCCCGATTTTATCACGGAGAATTCCACACTCGAGTCCCGCGTGAATCGCCGTCACTTTCGCTTTCTTGTTAAATAGATCCTGATATTTTTTCCCGACGAGATCGAGCAGCTTGTTTTCGCGAACCGGTTTCCAGCTCGGATACTCACCATTTTTTGTAAACTCGATATTGAATCCACGGGCGAGGGACACAACCTGGTTCTCTAGACCCACACACTCTCCGCGATCGAAGAAGCGAAGGGAACTTTGCAGATAAAACTGTCCTCTTACGAGAAGTGTGATCGCAAGGTTGTTGGAAAGAGCGACGAGCTCTTTATTACTCGCGAGATCGTATCCGTGAGCTCCGTGTGGAAACGCGAGAAGGAACGAAAGGAATCTTCCCGTATCTTCTGCGGAAACAACTTCAGTCGCTGTTTCCATTGATTCAATATTTGTGGTGAAGCTGCGGTCAGCTTCCGGCATGAACGACTGCCAGCGGGCAGAAACTTCTTTGGTTGTTTTCTCGAGAGCTGAAGTGTCTTTCACATTCACGATTGCGAAAGCATCACGGGGAATAATATTGTGGGCTTTCCCTCCTCTCCATTCCACGAGTTCAAAAGAATCCCGCGGAAGAGTGACGAGGCAATCCATCAGGAACTTGATGGCGTTCCCTCTTTGCTCGTGAATATCAACACCCGAGTGACCGCCGAGAAATCCACCAATCGTAAGTTTTACCGTTTTTGTGAATTTCGCAGGAACCATTTTAGCAGGTGCCTTGAATTCGTAATCAATTCCGCCGGCGCATCCGATATAAAGAGATCCCCACTCCTCCGTATCGAGGTTGAGCATCTTCTTTCCTTTTAAGTAAGAAGCATCCACACCCCATGCCCCTTTCAAACCAGTCTCTTCATCAATCGTGAAAAGAAGTTCAAGTGCCGGATGTTGAATCGTCTTATCTTCCATGAGGGCCAGAGCAGCAGCGCAACCAATGCCGTTATCTGCACCAAGAGTCGTGCGATCTGCTTTAATCCAGTCACCCTCTTTCACCGTGACGATAGGATCTTTATTGAAATCAATTTTTCTATCGGGTGTCGCATCCGTCACCATGTCCATGTGGTTTTGAATGATAACGGTTTCATGATTTTCGTAACCACTTGTCGCCGGCACATACACGATCACATTCCCCACTTCATCGACGTGAGTTTTGTGATTCAGTCGATTGGCGTGCTCGAGAACGAATTCCCGCATCTTGTCTTCTTTCTTGGAAGGACGGGGAATCTGGTTAATGGCATGGAAATATCCCCAGACAAGTTTGGGTTCTGCCGGAAAATGTGCAGGAGTTTGCATGTTGAATCCTTCGACTAAGTCGTGAATATATTTAGCGTTTTACCTTTCGCCCAGCTAATTGTCTTTATCCTATTATTGACAAGGCTGGCCAAGCCTTTCTATAAGAGGTTGAATTTGTCTAATACTCGGAGGTTTCAATGAAAATCAAGGCACTCGTTATGTCTCTCATGCTCACGGCATCTATGAGCTCTTTTGCTCAATGGTTCCCGGGAATTGCTACTGTTCAGGTTCTTCCTGGTCAGGTGGTAGCACAGATTTTTAATCCTCATTATTCTTCGATCATCTGCTCAGGCCAGGTTTTCGGTCAGACTTATTATGGTCCAACTGTGACTTCTGGATTCATCGAGCATTTCATCACACCGGGTACACACCGTTTTGCTTTCGTGTACACGAATGCCTACGCTCCGTTCGTAAATGGATGGGCAAATTTCAACTGCAGATACTGGTAGAAATAAAAAAGGCCGCGAAAGCGGCCTTTTTTTTGGTCTTAGTTTAATCCCTTATCGAGAACGACGTCGTCCGGAGAACCTTTGTAGTAATACACAAAGTTGTATCCAGCATCCGCGAGAGCATCAGCTGCTTCGGCCGGTGAGTTATCACCTTTCTGGAGACTATAAAGGATCACGTTCTGATTCTTGTTGGGATATTTCGCAGAGAAATCCTGCTTGAAAGAAGGACCGAAATTCATGAAAACAGCGTTTTCGTACTTCACCGCAGTTTTGGCTTCCGGCTGAAGATCGACCATCACAAAATTGAGACGCTCTTCGAGGCGTTGTTTAAAGGATTCACGGCTGATTTCGTATTTCATGGAATGCACCTTGATTGACAGTTTTGGACCTCTCAAAGATACTGCGATTAACCCTAAATGTTGAGTGGAAAATAATCGCGTCATGAATACTCAGGTCAATTATATGCCGGTTTCATCCAACCTCAATTGGGATGAGTACTTCATGCTTCAGGCCATGATGGCCTCCTTTAAGAGTAAAGATCCCAATACAAAAGTCGGCTGCGTATTCGTTGATGATAATAATCACCAGCTTTCGATGGGCTACAATGGCCAGATTGCCGGGATTGATGAAACAAAAATTCCGTGGGGAAATGTGAAGTCCGTTCCGCTGGATCAGCAGAAATACGCTTATGTTGTTCACTCCGAGGCCAATGCCATTCTTCACGCCAAGGCGGATCTCTCAAACTCACGTTGCTACGTGACTCTTTTTCCGTGCCATGAATGTGCCAAGATGATGGCGACAGTGAAAATCAAGGAAGTGGTTTTTCTTTCTGATAAATACAGCGGCTCAGTTGAGAATCTGATCGCGAAAAGAATTTTTGATATGTCTCAGATCAAGTATCGCGAATTGAAAATGCGTCCGAATGTTGTGTCGGATCTCGCGAGCTACTTCCAGTCAATCCTGTAAAGATCCGTTCCCAATTCCTTCACCTCTCCCAATTTCGAAAGTGCCTTCATGCTGAAAAACTGAACATGCGTGATGTCCCGTTTATAAAACCAGCTGGCAAAGGCTTTCTCAGTTTCCGGATAAAGTTTGGTGCGGACAAAGAGCGGACCATGAACAATCGTTTTTAAACGATCCAGTGTCTGGATCGGATCGTTCAGATGCTCGATCACTTCGTTCAAAACCGCGAAGTCGTAAGACTTCTGCCAGATCGATTCATCCTGAAAATAAAAGTAATCGTAGGAATCGACCTCAAGTCCGCATTCCATGAAAAGTTTTTCCATGAGCTTGGTCTTTCCACATCCAAAATCGAGGCCGCGGGAAGTTTTCGGAACCTGAGCTGTCACAAGATTGACGGTTTTCAGGAAATAGCGGCGATACTCAGGATCGCTTTCTTCATTTTGATGAGAATCGTAACGTTTTTTTTCCTCGGCATGCGAGATGAGTGATGATCTGGGCACGAAAATTATCGTGCATTCAGGACAACGGAAAAAATCCCGGACATCGTCCTGATGAAAAAGTTCTGCCCCAAAGTTCTGGCAGAAAGGGCAGTTCATTAGTTATCGGCCTTGGCCTTGATCCACGATGTGACTGATAATTTCAGCGCCACATCCACCGGCATATCCACTTTTTCTACCTTGGATGGCTCAATCAGCACGGTCACTCCACCCAACATGTAGGAAAGCGGGATATAAACGGAGATGAGATTCTTTCCAGGCAGTTCATCCAGATCTTCGCGGGTCACGAGACCGAGAACTTTCACACCCATCGGTTCCAGCGGCACCAGAACGACCCGCTGAAGTTTTGATCCATCACTGCTCTTACCCGGTATCAGGCCCATTAAATCGCGAAGTGGACTATAAATGGCCTTAATCAGCGGAACTTTTTCAAGAAGACCCGTGATCCAGGTAAAAAAGCGGGCGGTAATATAGTTACTGACCAGAACCCCGACCAGCATGATGAAGATAAGTGAGAGAAGAATCCCAAGGCCCGGAACATAAAGCCAGTCTCCGAGAACTCTTGCGAGCATAGGTCCGAAGATGGATTCAACATTAATGCTGGCCCAATACAGAAGATAAAATGTGAGAGTAATGGGGAGGACTACGATCAGTCCCTTGAAGAAAATTTGATTCAGTTTTTTCATTAATTAGAGGATATCACAGAGGGGAATGAGAGAAGAGGGCAAAAAAAAAGGCCCCGTGAGGAGCCTTTTTTCGAAAGAACTACTTCTTCTTAGAAGCTTTCTTTTTAGTAGCTTTCTTAGCTGCTTTCTTAGTTGCTTTCTTAGTTGCTTTCTTCGCTGCTTTCTTAGCCATGATTTCCTCCCAGGAAATGTGTGGTTAATATAATTGACCTTTCTTATTTAAAGCTTAAACACAAATTCGATCTAACGCAAATAAAAAATACAAATTTTATTCAAACGTTACTTTTTTTCTGATGAAGGGGGTTTTCGGAGATTTTTTAGAACCCTCGAACCCTCATGCACATCAAATGATCAGTGATCAATTTGCATGCATGAGAGATCGGTTGGTCTTTGAGAAACATTTAGGGAAAAATGAAATCGAGATCGTCGCTTTTCACATCAACTGTCACTTTTCCGCCACCCTCAAGCCGGCCGAAGAGGATTTCGTGGGCCAGTGGCTTCTTGATTTTGTCATTGATAAGACGGGCAATTGGTCTTGCACCAAGCTTGCTGTCGTACCCTTTCACAGATAGCCATGCTTTCGCGGCAACGGTCACATCGAGCTCTACTTTTTTATCGATCAGCTGGTTCTCAAGCTCCATCAGGAACTTGTTCACCACCATCTCAATGTTCTTATTCTCGAGCTTATTGAAGGTGATCACAGCATCGAGACGGTTCCGGAACTCAGGAGTGAAGAATCCTTTGATGGCCTGGTCGCGCTTAGAGGAATTTATTTCCCCTCCGCGTGCTCCGGACAATCCAATCGATCCTGCTTCCATCTCTTTGGCCCCCGCATTCGACGTCATGATCAGGATGACGTTTTTAAAATCGGTGGTGCGGCCATTAGAATCCGTCAGGGCCCCGTGATCCATGACCTGAAGGAGAATATTAAAGACGTCCGGATGGGCCTTCTCGATCTCATCCAAAAGAAGGACTGAGTAAGGATTTTTATGAATCGAGTCCGTCAAAGTTCCGCCCTGATCGAAGCCGACATAACCTGGAGGGGCCCCGATAAGTTTGGAGACCGTGTGTTTTTCCATGAACTCGGACATATCGATGCGGACAAAGTTAATGCCCATTAAAAGCGCCAATTGTTTGGCAAGTTCGGTTTTCCCGACCCCGGTTGGACCGGCGAAGAGGAAACTCGCGATTGGTTTTTCCTGATGACCCAGGCCCGAACGCGAAAGAATAATGGCATTTGAGACTTTATCCACGGCCTCATTCTGGCCATAGATCATCATCTTAAGGTCACGTTCAAGGAACCGCAGTTTCTCTTTCTCGTTCATCGAGATCGATTTTTGGGGAATCCGGGCGATTTTAGCGACGATATGTTCGATATCATCCATCGTGACTGTTGATCCCTCACCTCTTTCAGGCTTCAAGCGGATATAGGCCCCGACTTCATCGATCACATCAATCGCCTTATCCGGAAGTCTCCGTTCGGCCACGTGCTTGTTCGATAATTCAACTGCCGCGCGAATCACCTCATCCGGATATGAGACATGGTGATGCTCTTCAAACTTCGATTTGAGACCATTTAAGATAGAAACGGAATCTTCGACCGATGGTTCAAGCACATCCACTTTCTGGAATCTGCGATTGAGGGCCTGGTCTTTTTCAAAGTATTTTCTGTATTCATCAAAGGTTGTGGACCCCATACAACGGATCTGGCCTTTGGAAAGGGCGGGCTTCAGAAGGTTCGAAGCATCGAGACTTCCGCCGGAAGTCGCACCAGCGCCGATGATCGTGTGGATCTCATCAATAAAGAGGATCGAACCGCCGTCATCATTTACTTTTTCAAGGGCCTGAAGAACGAGCTTCAGGCGCTCTTCAAAATCACCACGGAACTTAGTTCCGGCAAGTAACGAGGCCATATCAAGTGAATAGACTGTTGTTGTGGCAAGAAGTGAAGGAACACGCTTTTCCACGATCGCTTTGGCGAGGCCTTCAGCAATAGCGGTTTTCCCTACACCTGAATCCCCTACCAGGATCGGATTGTTTTTCCGGCGACGACAGAGAATCTGGATAATCCGCTGAATTTCATCTTCGCGGCCGATAATCGGATCGATCTTACCGTCTTTTGCCATGACGTTCAGATTGGTGGTGAATTCCGCGAGGGCCTTCTCATATTTTTCTTCACGACGGAAAGTCTCTCCGCCGGTTTCGACATTAATGTCCTCATTTCCACTGTTCACCGGCTTGTCCGTTGAGTGGGCAATCTTTTCCACGATGTCGATACGGTTCACTCCCTGTCGTTCCAGGAAATAAGTCGCATGCGATTCTTTCTCGCTGAACATCGCTACCAGGAGATTAATCGCATGGATGGATTTCTTGCCTGAGCTTTGGATGTGGATCGCTGCACGTTGAATCACGCGCTGAAGAGACAGGGAAATTTCCGGTTGATAAAGAATGCCGTTTTCTTTGGCGATCTCTCTCAGCTGCTCATTTCCGAATTGCTTCCTGTTTAATTCCTGGATCTCATCAACTGAGAGCAAAGAAAAATTAGCATCGTCATTGATGAACGTCTGAAGATCTTTTTTGAGATCGTTCATGTTCGCCCCACAGTCGACCAGGATCTCGTTAACACTCTCATCGTCCAGCATGGAGAAGAGAACATTCTCGAGGGTCAGAAACTCGTGGCGCTTGTCATTGGCGCGCTTGATGGCTTTATTTAAAATCTGTTCTAATTTTTGGCTGATCATATGTGGTCCCTCACGTGAACTATTATACGTTAAGATGGGACCGTTTGGGAAAATGACAAGGTTAGAAGAAAGTTAATCTACCGGATCTGTACTGCACTTCAATGGATGACCATTTTCCCGTGCATACTTGATAACTTTGGCCGTTTTTGACTCAGCAACTTCATAGGTATAGATGCCGCAAACTCCGAAGCCCCGCGTATGGACTTCCAGCATGATGGCGTGCGCCTCAGGTGCAGCTTTTTGAAAATATTTTTCCAGAACATGGATGACGAAATCCATAGTGGTGTAGTCATCATTATGCATGAGGACCTTGTACATGCGAGGCTGCTGAAGTTTTATCTTCTTTTCCGTCGCAACACCTGATTGTTCTTCCCGATTTGGATCTGACATAGTAGTGAGGTGAAGTTTATCATTTAGGATATCAAAGGCAAGAGCGTGTCTCAAGATTACACCGTCATTCGCAACCGTATTCAAAAGAATCTCAAAAAATTGAAATCATACCTCACTAAAGGAGGTATCGAAGCTTACCGTCTCTATAATAAAGACATTCCCGAGTATCCTTACCTGATCGATGTTTATGGCAAAGATGCTGTGATCTATGAACAGGGAAAAAAACTTGGAGAAGAAGAGGATGCATTAAGAGAGAAGCATCAAAATCACATTGAACAGGCCCTCACCGAAATTCTCGGCATTCCAGCTGAGCGCCAGCACTTCAAGATTCGCGAACGCCAGAAAGGAAATGATCAGTATCAGATCATGGCCCCTGATTCGACTTATCAGGATTACTTTCTGGTGAACGAGCCACCGATGAAATATCTGGTGAACATGAAACGCTATCTCGATACTGGTTTGTTTCTCGACATGCGTCCCCTTCGCCAATATCTCCTCACAAATTGTAAGTACAAAAAAGTCCTGAATCTTTTCTGTTACACCGGCTCACTCAGTGTCGCAGCGGCGATGGGTGGCGGATATGTCACCTCAGTAGATATGTCGAAAACCTATCTCGATTGGGCACAGGAAAATTTCATCAGAAACAATCTCCAGATGGATCTGCATACTTTCCGCCAGGCGGATGTCATCAAGGATCTGGTTCAGAGACGGGAAGCAGGAGAGAAGTTTGATCTCATCCTCCTCGATCCTCCGAGTTTCTCGAATTCCAAGCGCATGGAAGAAGATCTGGATATCGAAAGAGATCATCCCCTCCTTATTAGAGACTGCATGAATCTTCTCGCTCCCGGAGGAACGCTCATCTTCTCAACCAATAAGAAGAAGTTCGAAATTCATTCTATTGTAACGTCTGCTTATCAGGTGAAAGAGATCAGCCAGTGGACCATCCCTCTGGATTTCCACTTCACAGAAATCCACCGGGCCTGGCAAATTCAGGCCAAGAATTAGCCTGACTAATACTTACCATTAGACCAGCTACTGAAAGATGGCCCTAACTACCTTGATTTCATCGTTTGACGCCCTGCCGGTGTAGGAATGTAACACTAAAGGACAATTCTTGACCGACTGAGCTTCCCCTTGATAGAAGTCCCTCCATGGATTTTCATAGGGGGAAAAATGAAAAAGACTATTGCACTAACTGCACTCGTACTCGCGACATCACTTCAGGCCAAGACATCTATTAAAGAAAGCACTCTCGGCAGCATCGAAATCTCAGATGTTTCATCTAAGATGGTTGATATCAATCCTGATCCGACAACTCCTGCTACTCCGGCCCCAGCAGTTCCAGCTCCAACATTCAATGACCGTGTTCAACAGGTCGGCGGTGTCATCTCTGTTGCTAAAGATGTTGTTGCTCTCGGTGAAGCGATTTACGCTCTCGTTGAAAAAGGTCGCCCTAAAGTCACTACTGAATACGCTCCCATCGATATCGTTCCACGCGATCCTTCAAACACAGAAGCAGATCCTGCTAAGAAATACGCTGTCAGCATGTTCGATATGGAAGGCTTCTCGCTTCCACAGGAAAAACTCATCACAGCGAAAATCAAAACTCCAACTGGTGGAACTGCTGTTGAGTTCAAATACAAAGTTATCTACTCATACGGTGGATCTTATAACGGCGTTGGTAAGTACCTCGCTGGTATCAACATCATTCCTGCTTCCGTAAAAGTTTCTCACGGCTGGACACTCAACTCGACAATGAAACTCACTGGTATGCTTAACCACGGAACACGTGTTGACCCGATCGTTGGTGCGATGATTACAGTTAAGTATTCAATCAGCTCAATGACTCAGGCGTTTGAAAGAAACGACACCATCTACATCTCTGGTGATGGTTCAATGAAAGCGATGATCTCTAACTAAATTAAGTTTTCTTCCCTCAAAAGGGCCCCGAAAGGGGCCTTTTTTATTTCGACACGACGCAAACTGCGATCTTAACTTCTGAATCAAAATTTCCTCAGGGTATAATTTGGACATCCTTAATGACGAGGGTCCATCACAATTTCCTTAGGAGGAAAGATGTTTAAGTTCGTACTTATCGCTTCTCTTGTTCTCGGTTCTTTCGCAGCTTTTGCTGATCCAGACACAGATTCTTGCGGTCTCGGCTGGCAGGTAACTAAGAAGAAAACTTTCTCTGCTACTACAACTCGCGGAACTACGAACGCTGTTGTTCCACCGACATTCGGTATGACTTCAGGAACTATCGGTTGCGCTCAACACAGCCTCGTTAAAGCTGATATGAAGTCACTTCACTTCGCTGACGCTAACTACGAAAACCTCATGACAGAAATTGCTCAAGGTCAGGGCGAGTACCTTTCAGGTTTCGCTGCAACTATGGGTTGTTCTTCTGCAGAATTCTCTTCTGCTCTTCAGTCTAACTTCTCTGAAATCGTTGAAGGTAAAACTCCAGCTGATCTCGTGAAGAAAGCTCAGACGATTGCTCAGTCACTTAACTGCCAGGCATAGTTTTTTGGGGGACTTCTTCGGAAGTCCCCTCTACAATTTTCAAATGAAAATCTTCTTCCTGCTTGTTCTCCTTCTGCCTTCACTACATGCTGCCACGACTGAAGAAATCGCTGAAAAAGCTTCTTCATCCCGCGAATGGCACACGCTTCTTCATTACAAGAGAAATATTTATTTTCAGATTGAATCCCAGGCCGACGGAGCTGGATTCTTTTATGCGGAAAACGGGAAATACGATCCGAAGGCAGAAATGCTCGCCTCGGTGAATGCTTTCCAGGATGAAACCCGCGCGGTGGATATCCGCCATCCTCAGTGTGCTTTTCCGGCACGTTTTAATTATTTAAAAAAGATTTTCAACCTCAACCCCAAAACGGTTGAGTGCAAGGACTATAAATGGTGGAGAGACAACCTCCCCTTCCATTCCGTCACTATTATTTTTGCGAGCTACTACGCGAATAATCCTGCTTCTGTTTTCGGTCACAGTTTCATGCGGATCAATTCCTCGGATAAGAAAAACATCTCTGACTACGGTGTGGATTTCTCTGCTCTAACCGACACAGACCATGGTGTGGTCTTCGCAGTCCGGGGAATTCTTGGCGGCTATGTCGGGCAATATAATCTCAAGCCCTATTACATGAAGATGAATGAGTATATTGAGAACGAAAACCGCGACCTCTGGGAATACGATCTCAATCTCAATGCCGAGCAGATCGACCGCTTATTGGGTCACCTGTGGGAACTTCAGAAGAATACCTATTTTGATTATTATTTCTTTCGCGAGAATTGTTCCTACCAGTTGTTAACTCTTCTGGAAGTCGCAAGTCCCGAGTGGCATCTCTCAGATGAATTTGATCTTGAAACAATTCCCGTGGATTCCGTGAAAGCGATCACGAGAACCAAGGGTGCGATCAAGGAAGTTCATTATCGTCCGGCCTTCAAGAAAACAGTGACCCAGAGACTGGAATCTCTTACTGATCTTGAACGGACACAGATGAAGTCCCTCGTTTCCGGAAAAGTGGAACCTTCTGAAGTGAGTTCGGCCAAGGTTCTCGAAGCGGCGATTGCTCAACTTCGTTACGAGCGCTTTGAAGAAAAGAAATTTACGACGGAACAGGAAGCCCTTCTTAAGAAGACACTCATCCAGCGCGCAAAGGTTGGCGGAAAAGTTGAAACACCCGTTGAAATTGTTCCCCAGAATAAATTAAGACCCGATCTCTCGCATGATTCCCAGAAATACAGCTTCACCTACGGAAACAATTCCTCATTCGGAAGGTATGGAGAATTAACTCTACGGGCCTCTCTTCATGATCTTCTCGATCCCGATGCAGGATTTCCGCAGAATTCCCAGATCGAGATGTCCCGCTGGAAATTCAGATCGACGGGAACTGATAATCTTTATCTCGAAGAACTGAAATATGCTGAAGCCTTTTCACTCTTTCCCATTACCCGCGATGAATTCAAGTGGTCATGGCGGGTTCTTGGAAAATCTTATCGCGTAAATGATGGAAGCTGTGATCGTTGTCTTTCTCACAATATCAAAAGTAGTTTTGGTCTCGCGAAGGCACTACCTCTTCCGGGCATCAACGTTTACTCGCTCATTAATATGAGTGCCGAGGCGGGAAGAAGACTTTATCGCGGCTACCGCATTGCACCTGGTGTGAGTGTCGGAACAGTCTGGACCATGGCCGATAATTTTAAGTTCCAGTACGAGTTTGAACTCAATCACGATCTTAATCGTAACGAATTCATGCGCCACAATCGCCTGGTGCATGAAGCGAGCCTCTCATTCAGTCATGCTCTCGTCCACGAACTCCGCCTCACGGGAAGATCGTGGCTTGCCATAAAAGGTCAGCATCCTGTGGAAGAGGCCCAGGCTTCATACTCGTTTTATTACTAAGTATTGCGGAACATGCGTCTCAAATTCTTTTGATTCGAAAACCGGTGATCACGAGGTTTCGTGCTCCGGTATTTCGGATGAATGAATTCTTTTCTTCTCCTCTCAATTCTCTTCTTCGGTGGTGGTCTTTTCCTTCTGATTTTTTTACGGGTCAGTTCCCTGACAATTTCATCCGGTAATTGAAAACTCTCTCGTCTTATCTGAGGGAAGTGGGCGCTGATTAATATCAGTAATATCTGAATAAATTTGGTCATACGGGTCCTTGAAGTAAGTAGATAAAAGAACGACATCAAGGATGAAGGTATTCATGACGGAACTCCGGTGAATTTAAGTAAGTAGTGAAAATAAAAGAAAACAGGTGGCGGGCTTAGTGATTCATAGGGGGATTCTACCATATTTTGTAAAAATTCTCCGGCAAAAGATGCCATCCCCCCGGTGCATTTTGCCTGAGTTATCGTTTCGTAAGCGGTTCATTTTCAAGGAGTGAGGATGAATAAAACCACGACCCTGCTGTTCTTTTTGTTCTTTTTTTATTCGTGTAATTCCCCTACTCCAGGAACGGATCCGGGTGAAACCACTGAAAATCCTGCCAATCCTGATGAGCCTGTGGAAATTGAAATCCAGGTTCCAGGAGCAGATCCACTTGTGACTCAAGCATGGCATTTACAAAATACCGGACAGTCAGCTTTCTCTTCAGGGTCTGGCATTGCGGGAAATGATCTCAAAATTCTTCGCGCCCATAATCTCGGATATATCGGCAGAGGAATCAGAATTGCTGTTTCAGATTCTGGTGTCGAAACTTCACATCCTGATCTTTCAGCGAATCAACTTTCAGGTGAACACAGAAGTTATAACGGAGCTCCCTCCACGTGGCATGGATCGTCTCCCACTCCTATCGGAAGTGACGGTCACGGGACTGCAGTAACAGGACTCATCAATGCTGTCTCAGGAAATGGAATCGGCTCGATGGGTGTAGCACCCGGTGCAAAGTTTGCTGGATTTTATTTCATCGGAAGATTTCAGGACACGAGTTCATCTTACGAAGCACGAGTGCTTGATCAGATCATCGGTGACTTCGATATCTTTAACTACAGCTATGGATACGCAAACTGCTTCTTTGTTCCGACGAGTGCAGAGATCTTCGCCGCTTATAAAAAAGGTGTGACGACTCTTCGTGACGGGAAAGGGGCGATCTATATTAAGGCTGCCGGAAATGATTACAAGGGATCAAACTCCACTTGTTACCAGAACGACAGCAGTACTTTTTACGGAAATGCAAACACCAACGAAGATCAGAACCATCCCTATCTCGTTGTCACTGCTGCGACCAATGCTTCGGGTGAAGCATCATCATACTCAAGTCCGGGCAGTAACGTTTGGGTCTCTTCGGCCGGTGGAGAATTCGGCGACGCCGCTCCTGCGATGATCACCACCGATCTTCAGGGTTGTTCGAAAGGATTCTCAGTATCTGGTTCATGGACAAGTGCTTTCAACCGCGGTCAGCATTCTCTCAACTCACTTTGTAACTACACCAGTGCCATGAACGGGACTTCTTCGGCCACACCAACTCTCGCAGGTGTAGTGGCCCTCATGCTGGAGGCGAATCCTGAT
Organism: Bdellovibrionota bacterium; assembly: GCA_040387275.1. Lineage (GTDB taxonomy): Bacteria > Bdellovibrionota > Bacteriovoracia > Bacteriovoracales > Bacteriovoracaceae > Peredibacter. The sequence goes on from JAZKDZ010000002.1 coordinate 864,057, forward strand.
CTTACATGGAGAGATGTAAAACACATTCTCGCGACAACAGCGAATCCGATTCAATATAGTACCTCTGCATACGCTCACCCTGCGGGAGCCAATCTCTCTGGTCACACTTATGATTTCTCTTATGTGGTGAATGCAGCAGGCATGAAATTTTCGAACACCTTTGGCTTCGGAAGAGTGGACGCTGAAAAAGCCGTACAGGCGGCGAAAGACTACGTGTTTCCTTTAAAACCTTATAAAGAAACTGAAACTAATGGTGATTGGGATTATCGTTCGAACTTCATCAACCAGGCGATTCCTGACAGAGCGGCGGCCGGGACAACTCATGCCCTCAACGTCACTCACAATTTAAAAGTGGAAGCTGTTCAGATCAAGGTGGAAATTGACCATCCTTTTGTGAGTGATCTTGGTGTGGAACTCACTTCTCCTTCGGGAACAGTGAGTAAGATCCTCCGGATCAACAGCAATATCAAGGATCGCGGACTTTTCGGATTCACTCTTTTATCAAACGCGTTTTACGGAGAAAACTCCCACGGAAACTGGACGATCAGGGTTCTCGATGCCAAATCCGGCAACACCGGTCGACTTGTTTCATGGGAATTGAAAGTTAACGGAGGTCAATTATGAGAAGACACTTGATCGCACTTCTGGGATTTCTCTCAGGAGCAGCTGTTTACTATATGAAAGCACCAGTAAGAGAAACGGCATCCATCCAGGATGATTTTCACCAGCAGGAATTTGTCAGTACTTCTCAAGCTGCCCCTTCTCCCTTAGTCACAGCTCCTGCGAAAGTGATTCCGGTAGAGGTGGATGCCTTTGATCCATCCAGCGAAGAGTCCAATTCACTCCCAGGCCTTCCCCGGGGAATGAAATTCGCTCCCAAAGTTCGTGCGATTCCAGAAGATCAATACTCGGAAGGAAAAATCCTACTGAAGAAGAATGGTTTTATCTTTTACCGGGGAAAAGCGGGAGAAGGAAATGCCAACGTCGTTTACGATCAGAGGTTAAACACTTTTCATCCGCTGACTGCAACTATTAAGCTCACCGGAATCAATGAAGAAAAAAGAAATGAGATCCTCAAAGCATGGGATGAATATCATTACAACGCTGACTTAGGCGTTCAGTACGTTCAGTCCTCTCATGAAACTCTCCTGGATGATTTTGAAGAATTGAAGAAATCAGGCGCAAAAGCGAGCCTCGAAATTATCCAGTCAGTCTATCAATCGAGATAACTGAGCTATCGGGTCAGAGTTCTTGTCCAACATTTTTTTAAGAGTGTAAAATCCAGTTTCGTGGAAAAATAGCTACAGACTATCTTTCCAAGGAAATTATGCTTTTACTGCTCTTACCTTTACTCGCACTCTGCCTTCCCTCTTATGCAATTGAGACATCCGGAAAACTTCTTCTCACAGGAGGAGTTTCATCTCTTGAAGGTTCGGCCGGCGGAGGAATTACTCCCTGGGCCCTCATCGGTGGATACGGGACTCGTGATCAGATCGGCGCGAACGCTTATTACACAAACATTGAAGTTTCAGAATACGCTCTCGAAAGTTACGGCGCTTTAGTTGGATTGTATGATCGTGTGGAATTATCAGCGGCCCGTCAGACTTTTGATACTCAGAATGTCGGAACTAAACTTGGTCTCGGAAAAGGCTTCAAGATCAAGCAGGATATTCTCGGTGTAAAAGTCAAAGTTCTGGGAGATGCGGTCCTTGAGCAGGCTTCGTGGCTTCCACAGATTGCAGTCGGTGCCCAACACAAATGGAACCACGAGGGAAATCTCGTCCGCGCACTTGGCGCCCGCAATGATACAGGCATTGACTACTACGTCAGTGCTACGAAGATATTTCTCGGACAAAGCTTACTCGCCAACGCCACTCTCAGACGCACGAATGCCAATCAACTGGGAATTCTGGGCTTCGGCGGCGATGCCAATCAAAAACACAAAATGTATCTCGAAGCTTCACTCGCTTACCTGCTTCATCGGGATCTCGCTCTCGGTGCTGAGTATCGATCCAAGCCTGATAACCTGAAAGTTGCTGAAGAAGAAGATTGGTATGATGTTTTCCTCGCATGGGCACCGACCAAAAATATTTCCCTTACTCTTGCCTACGCCATGCTCGGGCAAGTGGCCATTCAGGATAATCAATCTGCCGTCTACACTTCTCTTCAATTAGGATTTTAATATGATGAAATTATTTGTACTGTTCTTTTCCCTCTCTGCCCTCGCTGGTCCTTTCGAAGATTTTGGCGGCAAGGAAGGATTAGTAAAAGTGGTAGACGATACAATGATCAATCTTCTTGCCGACTCAAAAACTAAGCCATTCTTCGAAAAAGCTGACCAGACACGAATTAAAGAAAAGCTCGTTGAACAATTCTGCGTGGAGCTCAATGGTCCGTGCACTTACACGGGTCAGACGATGAAGCGCTCACATAAAGGTCACGACATTAACAGCGGCCATTTCTATGCATTAGTTGAATCACTTCAGAAAGCGATGGATAAGAATCGTATTCCCCAGAGAGCGCAGAATAAGCTCCTTTCAAAACTAGCTCCTATGCATAAGGACATCATCAATAAATAAGTTCACAGCTTTTTTTAAAGATCTCTCGATCAAGAAGAAACTCGCTGCCGGGTTCCTTCTGATTGTCCTTATTAACGGACTGACTGGTGCTATGGGTTTTCAGGTTATCACTGACCTCGGGAAGCTTGTGAAAAAGACTTACGATCAGGCCCTCATGAGCAGCAGTTTCGCTCTCGCCGCGAAGTTTGATCTTTCCCAGTACGACATGGAAGTTCAATCCGCTCTCCTGTCATCAAGTGATGAAGAGTTTGGAAAAAATTCCGCCAAGGCCAGAAGAGCATTGAAAAATCTGCGAGAAGACCTTGATGTTTTTCGTGAGCGCGCTCTGGAAGAGAAATCTGTCCAGGGCACTCTTGAAGATATTGAGCAGCTTGAAATTCGCCGAGAAGCGCTCTTTGCTCAAAGGGGAAAGCTTCCTTCAGCAAATCTCGTGAACTCCTGGCGTGAAGACAAGCTCCTGAAAAAGGCTTACCGCAGTTTAACCGCCGAATATGATGACGCCGCTGTTGTCGGCTATAAATTCCGCCTGACATCCGAAGAAGAAATCACCTCGAATACAAAGCGGAGTCTTTTAGCTCTTGGTGCAAGTATCGTTGGTAGTTTAATTCTCTCCCTTCTTCTCTCTTATCTTATTATCAGTCCTCTCTCAAAGATGAAGAGTGTCTGTCACGAAGTCGCTGAAGGCAACTTCGTGGTACGGGCGAATCTCGAAAATAAAGATGAATTCGGACTTCTCGCAGATTCCTTCAATATCATGCTGGATAACATTGAAGAGAAACGCGAGAACATGGCCTCCCTCCTGACGACCATTCCCTTCGCTCTTTTTTATTTCGATCAGGAAGGTCAGATTTCAACCGAGCGATCAAAAGCGACTGATAAGATTTTCCCTGAATTTACCAGTTACACCGGGCTCGAAGATTTTTTTAAGCGGAATGGTTTTGCAAAGTCTCATGTTCCGGCAGTCCTCAATACAATGTTCTCGAATGCCATTCCTTTTAAATCCGCTGCTGATCTTCTTCCTCAGGTGATCACGACGAGCTCAGGAGATAAGCTGAGAACTATTCGCCTGTCTTATCAGGCCAAAAGAAACACTGAGAAGAAACTTGAGAAAGTCATTATCCTTGGTGAGGACATCACAGAAAAAGAGCAGGCCAAGGCAAAAACACTCGAACTGACTGAACGGGTGGAACGTGTTTCAAAAGTTTCGACTGATGTGACCGGCTTCAAAGAATTCCTGCCGGAAGTGAATCAGATTATCGCTGATTGCATATATGGCATTGATCATTTCGAAACATCTAAGCTCCCCGATCTCAAACGTAATCTCCATACGCTGAAAGGCATTCTGGGTGTTTACTCTTTTCACTCTATAGCCCGCAAAGTTCATCACCTGGAATCGGAAGTCGAGGCAACAACAGAAGAATTCTCCACAGCTGTTCCCCGCATGATGAAAGAGCTTAGTTTCGAGTTTCAATCCCAATCTCAGGAAATTAACAAACTCCTGAACCTCGAATCAGATTCCGGTACCCGCGCCTATGAAGAGCGCAAAATTGATCATATCAGGAAGCTGGCAGAGAAATCTTCCTCACCAGAACTCGTCCAGGCACTTCAGGACCTCGAGAAATTTCCGGTTGAAAAAGTTTTCGCTAAATATGCTTTCCATGCCCAGAATCTTGCTCAAAAGCTGGGCGAAAAATCAATCCGCATGGACTTCGAACCTTCGGATGAAGTGACTTATGATGAAGTGAGACGATTTGATTCTGTTTTAGTCCATCTGATCAACAACTCTGTCGATCATGGGATTGAGACAATGGATGAACGTTCTTCAATGGGTAAAGATGAAACGGGAATCATCCGCATCGGTTGCCACAGAAATCCTCAAAGTCTTGTCATCAGGCTTTCCGATGACGGAAAAGGCATTGATGGAGACAGGCTTCTCGAGAAGGCCCGTTCCTCGGGACTCATTTCCGGGAACGCTACACTCTCCCATGAAGAAAAACTCCGTCTCGTCTTTGCTTCAGGACTATCATCCAAAGCAGAAGTTTCTGAAGTATCTGGTCGCGGTATCGGAATGGATGCCGTGAAAACATTTCTGGAGGAGAAAGGTGGAACCATCACTCTTCAATCCATACCAGGCACAGGCACGACGTTTGAAATCCAATTTCCCAACTCAGGACAGGTATGAAATTTTTATCTCTTCTTCTCCTCATCTCTTTTGCCGCTGAAGCGAAAAACATCAAACTCGTTCAGGGTGGAAAGACTTTCCTGAGTAATGTCACCGATGATCAAGCCGCGAATGCTTACGACGATCCACAGATTGAAGAGAAATATAAAGTTGAAGAGTTATCGGCCAAAGTCGGTGATGAAATCACCTTCCAAAACCGGGATGAAGTCGCTCACAACGTCAGCGGCTCAAAAAGCGATAAAGTAACTTTTGATGTGAAGTTACAGGAACCGGGAAAGGCGAATGACCGGAATATTAAGCTCACAGATAAGGGTGATTATGTCATCCAGTGCGCGATTCATCCTAAAATGAAGATTAAGCTCAAAGTCGAATAGTACTTCTCTTCTCGACGGCAAAAGCAATTTTATCTTCCAGATCAGTTGTTTCGTAAGGCTTCACAACGTAACCATCAGCACCGTCATTGATCGCTTCAAGAATATTGGAAGGATCATCCATTGTGGTGACCATAACTACCGGAGTATTCTTAAAACGCTCAGTCCTGCGAAGCTCTCTTAAAAAATCAATGCCGAATCCATCAGGTAAATTCCAGTCACAGAAAAAAATATCCGGCGTATTATCGCGAATCATACTCTTGGCATCCTTGATACTCGGAGCAAACACAGGTTTCCCGGTGAATCCAAGAGCTCGGAGACAGGCGATAATTCTTTTCTGATAAACGGGTGTATCTTCCAGAATGAAGAATTTTAAGTCAGCATCGACCTGAGTTTCACCTAACGTAATTTTATTCTTCATCATTCTCACCAAGAAATACGGAGTTCATTGTTTTACTGAGTTTATCGATATCAACAGGTTTCAGTAGATAACCGCTGATTTTAAATGCGAGTGCTTCGATCACTTTATCTTTTTCCGATACAGTCGTGATCATGACAATTGGAACTTGTGACCACGAACTCTTGGACTGACGAATCTCTTTCAAAAGTTCTATCCCGGTCATCTGAGGCATGTTCCAGTCGGAAAGAATCAGATCGACGTGCTTTCCGAGCATGAAAGCATTGAGAGCGGCCTGACCATTTTCAAATTGCAGAATTTTATCTTTATCAAAACCAAGTTCGATTAAAAGCTTGATGAGGCCCGCCCGCATAAATGCGGTGTCGTCTACGACATAGAGGTATTTGGACCAGAAGATTTCCTTCATGGTTTCCTTTTCGGCAACTCCCAAGAAAACTTAATGATTGGCGGCTATGTGTCTGGAATTAAAGCTTAAAGTCCCGGCACGGATTGGGGCCGGAGGCAGCAGAACGCCGATACATTTCGAGATATAATTCGCGCTGTGAACGGGCGACATTCGACTGCATGATTGATGTCTGCCTTTGAAGATCCGGGAAGTTTCTCCAGAACTCAGCAGACTTCGCGAGATTAGGATTCTCACTCAGTATCCGTGTCTGAAGGGCCTGACCCTGTCTCATGATGTTCAACTGATTCCGCGCGAGCGCACGATCAGACTGTGAACCTGTCCGCGTTTGTTCTTCGTAATAAGTAATCAGGTAAGGATACTGAGTCGAGGCAATTTTCTTCGCCGTATATGTTTCGCATTCATTCCCGCTGCAAAGTTTATACTCTTTTCCAATTTCACCAATTCCGAACTCATCCATCTGTCTTTTGATATTCCGCATGTAAGCGTGATAGTCCGTGAGAGCAGTCCGGAATGCATTGAGCTTCGCTTGTACCTCGGGAGTCGCACCCGCGCGGAGAAGAGATTCAATCTCCGTATTCAGTCCCATGAGATTTCCATCAATCCGGCACTCGCCCACTGAAGTTGCAATCTGCTCGAGGTAAGGAGTAAATTTATCCGACTGAGGATTATAGTAATAAAGAAAAGGTGTTTCATTGTTATAGAGACGCTGCTGAATTTCTTTCCCCGCCGGAGATGAGATCATGGGAAAAGAGGAATCCGCAAAACCGGCCCGAGCCGTAAGAAAAGCCTCTTCCAGGCTTTTACCGGATTGAAGAGAACCAGAAATCAAAGCACCGAATGAAGAAGTACCAGCTCCCGAATAGTGATCAGGTCCGGTGGCAGAAATCACACACGTATTATCATCAGCAATGTTCAGCGAGTTTCCTGAGTGACAACTGAGATCAATGATTCCAAGTTTTACACCCTTAGCTTTGGCGAGATCACGCAAAGATTTCAGCGCATCCACACTTACGGTTGTTGTTCCGGCCATGTCATCGTAGTTCGTGATGGGGCCTGAGCCTGCTGCAATTTTGTGAGTGGTTTCACCATGATCGCGGGTGGCACCATGAGAATAAAGATTGATGAGAATCTTCTCCCCGTTTCTGATTTCACCGCTATTTAATTTACGCTTATACTCTTCAATAATTTGATAATATCCCTGTGCCGTGAACGGACGGGAGCCACCAAAACCTCTGCGCGCAATATCTTCAGTCTGCGCATGACCACCATTGAATAAAACTTCTGATTTAATATCCGGATGCGAACGATGGAATTGTCCCATCCTTTCTAAACCCGCATCAAAAATAGTTGTTTCAACATTATGAGGCTCACCACTGCCACCCAGAACGGCCATGTGAAGTGTCTCTGCTAACAACATGAATGGAGTCATGAGAAGAAGTGCGATCATGGGCACTTTTCCCATTTTTTTAATTTGAGAAATTGTTTTCCATCAGGAATTACAAACTCGAGATTCGAAAATGTATTTTCTTTTCTCATCATCACTTTCCCGCTCACTAATTTATTGTGAAAGGGAACGAGCTTCAGCTCTTCTGTTTTCGGAACTTTGATTTTGATTTCGGAAAGTGTGTTCTCATTCACGGTAACGAGAAATCCGTTTTCCATGATTCTCAGATTGCCCTGGAATTCATATTCCCCACACTGGCGGGACGCGAGAGTTGAGGTACTCCATAGGACTGCTATAAGAAGGATAATTTTCACGCTGACTTATCGGCTGTCATAGGTGAATGCTTGAATTTCGTCTAATTTTTCGAATACTTAGCTTGCTTCGTGACCATAAAAAAAGGGCCCCTTTCGGAGCCCCTCTTTTGTATAAAACTCTTTGAGAGAATTAGACTTTGAAACCTTTGAGTTTATCAGCAAGCGTACTTGGCTGAGCAACTTCAGGCTTGTAGTTCGACTTGTACTCGCCAGAGAGAACCGCTTTCATAGAGAGAGCGATTTTCTTAGCAGACTTGTCGATAGAGATAACGATCGCCTTAACTCTGTCGCCTTTAGCAACTTTGTCAGACGGCTTCTCTACGCGCTCTTCAGACATCTCAGAGATGTGTACGAGTCCTTCGATACCAGTTTCGAGTTCAACGAATACGCCGAACTCAGTGATACGAACTGCTTCACCTTCAACAGGTGAGCCGACCGGCATACGCTCTTCGATGCGCTTCCAAGGATCTTCCTCGAGCTGCTTGAGACCAAGGCAGAACTTCTGGTTATCAGCATCAACAGTAACAACTGCAGCTTTAACTTTCTGTCCAACTTTGAATTCTTCAGCAGGGTTCACGTTTTTGCGTGTCCATGAAAGATCTGAAACGTGAATGAGTGCATCCACTTCTTCGCCGAGGTCAATGAAGAGACCGAAATCAACGATCGCTTTCACAGTACCTTCAACGACTTTGCCAGTGTTGTATTTGTTAACGAGATTATCCCAAGGATTCGGCATGAGCTGCTTGAGTCCGAGAGAGATACGCTTGTTTTCAACATCAACTTCAAGAACTACAGCTTCAACTTTTTCGCCTACGTTGTAAGTCTTGTTAGCAGATTTTTTGTTCGTCCAGCTCATTTCTGAGACGTGGATAAGACCTTCGATGCCGTCAGAAAGTTCAACGAAGATACCGTAGTCTTTAACAGATACGATTTCTCCAGAGACTTTAGAACCTGGCATGTACTTGTCTTTAGCAGATTCCCAAGGGTTCGGCTGAACTTGCTTAAGACCGAGAGATACGCGCTCTTTAGAAGCATCGTATTTCAGAATCTTAACATCAACTTCGTCACCTACGTTAAGGAGGTTAGAAGGATGCTTCACGCGACCCCATGACATGTCTGTAATGTGGAGGAGACCATCAACACCACCGAGATCGATGAATGCACCGTAATCAGTAATGTTTTTCACAATACCTTTCACGATCATGCCTTCCTGGATCTGAGTGAGTGTCTCATCTCTCATCTTACCGCGCTCTTCAGCGAGGATTGCACGACGAGAGAGAACAATGTTCCCACGTTTCTTGTTAAACTTAATAACTTTGAATTCCATTGTTTTACCAATGTACTTATCAAGGTTCTTAACTGGACGGATATCGATCTGCGATCCTGGAAGGAACGCTTTAACACCGATATCAACTGAGAGACCGCCCTTAACTTTTGCGATAACGGTACCTTCAACAGGCTCACCTTTTTCGCAAGCTTCTGAGATTTTATCCCAAGCTTTAAGGATTTCAGCTTTGTCTTTAGAGAGAACGAGGTTCCCCATTTGAGACTCAAGCTTCTCGAGGTAAACCTGGATTTCATCTCCAACTTTAACCTTCATCGTTCCGTCGTAATTGCGGAATTCGCGAGCGAGTACGAGACCCTCTTGCTTGTATCCGATATCGACAGTTACGAATTCATCGTTCATTGCAACGACTTTACCCATGAACACTTCGCCTTCAGCGAAATTCTTCGCATCAGCTCCGTTAATCATGTCTCCGAATTCGGTTTTTACGACAGTTTCTTTGATTTCTCCCATTTCGAAATCAAAACCTTTTACCCATGACGGGATTTCAAAGGATTTAGTAGCGACAGCAGTTTTTGTGGTGGCCATTATATAGCCCCCCTTTTACTAGACATTAATTCTCCTACTGGAGAGGGGAAAATATAAATCATGCAGGGACAAAAAGCAAAGGATTCGGGGGACTTATCTCATCTCTATGGCGATGCGTGTCACCGACTGGATGAGAGTGTTATTTTAGATATGAAATTTCGGCAGGATGGCCTCTAAGAAGCGAACTTTTTCTGCTTCTGAGAGTAGCGAAGTCTCTGGGAGTAGAGCTTCTCATAGTGGGCATAGAGGGTTTCGGCGTATCTTTCGAAGTGGTGTTGCTCCTGAAGTTCGAGCTCCACTCCGGTCAATTCCTCGACGTAGTTGTCGTAATTGAGAAGAATCTTGATGATTTTATCTTTCAGTTCGCGGCCGTCTTCCGGGTGATAAGTCTCACCGAATTTCCCCTGCTTCACGATCTGCTGGCGGGTGGAAGTGCGTGGGAGAAGAACCGGAGTCTGTGTCACAAGCGCGTAGAGATCAAGATCACTAAAAAGCTCTTTCATTGGAAGGCCTACGAAAATATCGCAGTCTTCAAAACTTTTACTCTCAAGAGGTCTCGTCTCAAAACTAATGTGCATCTCGAGATGTCTCTCAAGGATCATGCGTTTCAAACCATCGTAGATCGGATGGTTGTACCAAGAGACATCTGTGAGAAATGTGAAAATGATTTTCTGATTAAAACCCTGCGTTTCCAGTGCATGAAGAAGTGGTGGCATCGAATCCACGAAGAGCCTGAGGTTACCGAGATCATCTTCCGTTCGCGGAATGAAAGTCATGATCCGCTTTTTACTCTCGGGATGTTTTGAGCGCGTGATTTTCACAGGAAAATCAATCCCCGCTCCCGTCACAAGAATTTTTCTCTGACTGACAGGAAAAGCTTCTATCGCGAGATCTCGGATGTTCGGTGAGAAAGTGAGAATCGAATCCGTGCGGGAAACAAACCAGCGGTCCCAGAAATGTTTTTTCTTCCATGGGACATTCTCATTGAATGTGAAAATGATCGGAATATGCGGCATCCCCTTGAGAATCATCCCAAGTGGAAGAAGCGATTCCTGATTGTATGTGTGGATGATATCCACTTGCTGCTTCTGGAGAATATGCTGGATTTGAAAATAAAAATTGAGCTTACTGCGCCAGGTGCGAAGGTCGGCACCGAAGTGAAGACGGGGAATGTCTTCCCTGGCCGCTTCCTGGTCGACGAGAGATTTTTCATGGCAAAGAATGAACGATGCTCCACCAATATTCCGGAAATAGCCCGCATCTGCGAGGCATCTTCTCTCCACAGTTCCCCACTCGTCAGAAAGACAGACGTAGAGAACGGAGAGATCAGAGAGACGGATTTTTTCTCTCATTATTCCTTCACGATATCGGCAGTGACTGAGCCGAGACTGATTTTTGCTTTGGCTTTCAGAAGGGAGCGCTTCTCATCATCACTGAACCAGAAAGTGATATCACCACTTTTTAACTGATCACCCGTGTACTGAGTGGTGGCCTGAAGGCGAATGGCCTTTCTTGTCCCCGTCTCGGTTTCGATCGTCTCTCTAGCTTCCACCCGCGTGCGCATGATGAGAACTTTTCCTTTGTTCACTACGGGAATTTCATAAACATCACCGTTTTTCAGCGGTAATCCCTGATAAAGGAAAAGTGTCGAGAACGGATCGATACTGTAATAAGGAATGAATTTTTCTTCTTTCTTATTCTTTTTCTTTCCGTCAGAAAGGCGTTTTGAGTGATAAAGCCAGTAAACCTTGAGTGATTCGTGATCGATGAGCTGAATATCATCCACGTTCACTTTACTTTCACGCTGGATCACAGTGTATTTCATCGAGAGAAATTTATCTGTGCTCACATAAGTATCAACGGTGTCATCGAGTTCATAAATGTTCGAGTAGAAAGGTGCCGACTTGAAGCGTGCGTGAAGATGCCACACTTCTTTGTTGTCGATCATCTTCTTACCTTTATTCGTCACCATGATCTTACCGACGGTCATCCCGAGATAATGAATATCAAGATAGATTTTTTCATCGACGTGATGATTCGGCTTATACGCGTCCCAGACTTTCTTCGCTTTCTCATTAGTTGCTAACAACTCCGGCGGATAATCAGCGGGAAGTTTTTTTTCTTCGGGAGCGACTGCTTTCTCCACGACAACTTTCTTCGCAGGAATTTCTTTTTTCTTAGTGACTGCGACTTTCTTTACTGACGGAGGAGCTTCAGCAGCAACTTCCTTCACTTCAAATTTTTCCATGATGGGTGCCTGAACTTCCGTAATAACGGGAGCGGAATCAGGAGACTTCTCGAGATCTTTCTCGAAATCTTTCTGTTTCCAGGAAGAGCATGAAGCCGCAATAAGAAGCGCCAACCACCAGGTTTTCAAATGAAGTCCTTTAAATGTTCTTCTTTAATTTTAAGTGATTAGGACCGGGAATCAAGATGGAGAACTTTGCTTAGAGCGCCTAAGAGTTCCTTTTCCCCACTAACGAACTCAACTTTAACTTTAATAAAGAGAATGCGGCTATCCAGCGACACTCTCTTCATCTTCACCATGTCTTTCTCCGAGCACATGATGACTGCAGACTGTTGAGAGGCCTTGATCAGGAGATCATTCACATCTTCCGGCGTGAAGAAATAGTGGTCTGAAAAGCTCACTTTTTCACATATCTCCACTCCCGCGCCTTCAAGGTAGTGGTAAAAAGAATCAGGCGAAGCAATGGCAGTCACGGCGATGGCCTTAAGACCTTTCAGTTCATGCATCGAAAAAATGTATTTATCGTGCACATCAAATACACCCACCGAGTGATAACGGGTATAGGCCTCAATCGGTTTGTGGTGGATGTGCTCAGCAATCGTTGCTTTCAGTTTGTGGAGTTTTTCCGGGGTCACGAGATCTGTGCGGGAAATCACGATCGCATCAGCATCTTTCAAAGCACTGAATCCCTCTCGCAGATATCCGAGAGGAGCGACTTTATAAAGATCGAGCGCCATCGTTGCATCGAAGAGAACAATATTGAATGAACGATAAATCTGCAGATGCTGGAAACCATCATCGAGAAGCACAACATCCGGCTGAACTTCCCAGAAATATTTCAGGAGATTCTCCGCTCTCTTCTTTCCGACAATCACAGCCCCCTTACTCATCTTGTTAGAGATCATGAGTGGTTCATCACCGTAATCGAAAGGATTAAGACGGAATTTCTGACCGGACTTGAGAAGTCCTGAGGAATTTTCGAGTTGTCCCTTATATCCACGAGTGAGAACAACCGGAGTGAGGCCGTTAGAAATCAGCCACTCTGCGAGCCATATAATAGTGGGAGTCTTGCCGGTTCCACCGAAGGATAAGTTACCCACAGAAATTACCGGAACTTTAAAAACTGTCTTATTCAGAATCCCGTATTCATAGAACGAACGACGGATGCGATAAACCCATTCCCAGGCAAACGATAACGGCATCAGCGACGTGTTTTTCACGACAGACTTGATCCGGAGTTTTCCCTTACGAATAGGTTCAATCATTAATCACCTGTGCCATGTACTCCGGCACGGAAAAATTATCACCGGCCAGGAGATTCTTGGTCTCCTTCAGGTCTTTCTTCATTTCATTATAGGTCTTTTCATCTGCCATCCAAGACCTAATTACCCGAAGGAAACGGTTCGAATTCGCATCGGCCTGGATCAACTCAGGAAAGATAGCTTTCCCATGAACAATATTGGTGAGGGAAACCATTCCCCGATACTTAATGAAGTTATTAAAAATGAACTCATTTAAAAGAGAGGCCCGGTAAGCAACAATTGTTGGTAATTCAAAAAGTCCCGTCGAGAGAGTTACCGTTCCACTGGCCGCCATGGCAAAATGACATTCCTTCATCGCCTTCACCAGATCCTGGGAATCGTGAACGACATCGATCTTTCGGGAATAAAAAGAATAATAACTTTCCGGAATATGCGCGACTTTCACCAGATGGACTTCAACAGAATAAGTTTTCCGAAGTTCATCAACCGTGGCCATGAACTCAGGAAGAAGTCCCTCCACTTCAAAGCGACGTGATCCCGGAAGAATCAGAATTTTCAATTTTTTGTCCCACGAACCAAAGGGCTTCGCCGGAATATCATCGAGGAGATTTTTATAAGTGAGTTTCAGGGGATGAGGAATGCCTTTCACCTGACGGACTCCCCTGTCGCCGAACCATTTCTTCTCAAAAGGAAGAATCGTAAAGAGAGTGTGAGCGACGGTCTTAAGAGTTTCCGCTCTTCCCGGTTTCCAGACCCATGCCTGAGGGGCCACGTAATAAAGGACTTTCACTCCGCGCTTAGAAAGTTTCTGAGCAAGACGCATATTGAAATCCTGGAAGTCGATGACGATCGCCGTCTTCGTTCCCCGCTTCACGACTTCATTTTCAAGTTTCTTGAGCGCTTTAAAATAGAAAGGAATTTTTCCGATGACCTCGGAAAAACCCATGCTGGAGAAATCTTTCAGATGATACAGGAGCTCGACGCCGAGCTTTTCCATGTCCTCGCCGCCCACGCCATAGAATTTGGTATCCGGACAAAGCTTCACGAGCTCCGGAAGAAAACTGAGTGCATGTTCCTCGCCGGATTTTTCACCGGCGATGATGAGACAACTAGGCAAGCTTCACCGGAATAGCATTTCCGAATTCGAGCGATTTGAGAGCGCAGTCCACAAGATGAACGGCATTCATACCATCTTTCAGGTTCACAATCGCCGGGCGTCCGGTGCGAATGGATTCATAGAAGTTTGTATGCTCAAGAAAGAGATGATCCCGCTTCCCGTAAGCTTCTTCTTTTACGAATGTGCCGTCTTCAAATTTCCCGGAAGTCGCAATCGCGAACTTATTAGTGAAAAGATCAACATGGATTGCGCCGTCTCTTGAGACAACTTCAAGATCTCGGACTTCCTTCGTGGAATTTCTTCCCACGACGACGAGGGCCTCACAGTCATCTTCCATTTTTAAGTTGATCGATGTGTGATCCCATTTATCCGTACGGATTTTATATCCTTGAGCGGAAACAGACACTGGTTTTGCCTTAAAGAGATACATCAGAAGATCGAGATCATGGATCCCGAGATCCTGAATCACATCCACATCCGTCGCTCTTCCTTTGAAAGGAGCATAGCGATTGATACGGACAGAATAAGGTGTCGGTAATTTCTGAAATGTATCGCGGAGTTTTTCCCACGCTTCGTGGAATCTCTCAGAATGTCCGACCTGAAGAACGACATTCTTCCCGGCCGCCACTTCTTTGAGTTTCGCGGCTTCATTGTCGTTTGAACAAACCGGCTTCTCGCAGAAGACATGCTTGTTGTTCTCAAGAAGATATTTTACGAGCTCGAAGTGAGTTGATGTCGGTGTCACAATGAATGCGGCATCGATATCGTTAATCACTTCCTTGATATCTGAAACGATTCTCACACCAGGATGAGCAGCCTTCGCAGCTTCCTGCCCCGCTGGAAATTTTTCTACGATTGCTACGAACTCAGCAACATCCTTGTGGGCCTCGACTTTCTGGCAATGCCATTTTCCGAGGTGACCATAACCAAGAACTGCTACTCTTACTTTTTTCATAATTAATCTGCCATAAACGGAGCGATACCGATTTCGCTTTTTTTAATAAAACTCGCGATTTCCTGAACGATGATATTGTTCTTAAACTCTTCCATATGTTCCGGATGAGAAATGAATGCGCGCGGAGAAAGTGCCGATGCTTCCATCGTTCTGTAAAAATCCACAACTTCTGAAACGATCTCTTTGGAATTCCCCTGGCGCTTAAGCCCGATAATGTTGATCCCTTTGAGCTTCACGCGGTTTCCGTAAGCTGTACAGAATTGCGGGATATCACGATCGATACCCGAACCGCCTCCGATATAAGCACCACGACCAAGAGTCACAAATTGAGAGACACCAGTGTTACCACCGATGATTACGCGGTCGCCGATATTCACGTGACCGGCAAGGTTCACGGAGTTCGCGAAAGTAAGATTATTTCCGAGAGTACAATCATGAGCAATATGACAGTAGGCCATGAACAAAGAATTTGAGCCGATGATTGTTTTGTTATCCTGCTTGGTTGTTCCTCTATGAATAGAAACATATTCGCGGAATGTATTGTTATCACCGATGATGGTTTCAGTCGGTTCATTTTTATAAGACGTATCCTGTGGAGGAGCGCCGATTGAACCGAACTGGAAAAACTTATTTCCCTTACCAATTGTCGTGTGACCATCAACAACTACGTTTGAGTGAAAAATGCAGTCGTCACCGATAGTGACGTTGGCACCGATGACACAGAATGGGCCGAATTTAACATTATTACCGATCTTCGCTTCAGGGTGAATGAAAGACATCGGGTGAGCTTCGTAGTTCTTAGACATAAAATTCCTTATGAGAGTTTGATGGTGGCCATGACCGAACACTGGGACACGAGCTCGCCACCTGAAAAGATTTCACAATTATAGTTCTGGAAAATTCCGCGCGACTTCATGAGTGTTGAATGAATCTCAAGATCCATCGGAGGAATGATGGGCTTCTTGAATTTTGCACTCTCAACCGTGATAAGGGCGACGTCGAGTTTTGTTTCTTCGAGAGGCTTCGTGAGCATATGGAGACAGAGAAAAGATGCCGCCTGGGCCATCATTTCCACCTGAACCACACCCGGAAGAATAGGATTACCGGGGAAATGTCCTTCGAGGACTTTCACGGAATTATCTACGCGGAAAGTACAAACACTTTTTCCACCGATGAGCTCATTTGCTTTGAACGGTCCTGTTTTACCTTTGAGAGATTCCGGAAGCTGGACTTCTTTCACTCCATCGATAAAAAGAAACGGATCCCGGTGAGGGAGAAATGCCATGACCTGTTTCTTATCAAATAACATAAGGACTCCTTATTTTTCAGCTAACTTCTTGGCAAGAGCGAGACCTCTCAACCATTCTTTGAGATCGCGTGCCGGAAAGCCTGCAATCTTCGAACCTGCGGGCCACACGGCCGCTTCCATGACACCAGCTTTCCCGCCAATCTGAGTTCCCATTCCGATATGGGCATCCGGACCAATGGCCGCCTGGCCGCCAACAACAACATAATCTTCAAACGTGACTGATCCCGCGAGACCGACTTGTCCGCAAAGAATACAGCCTTTACCGATTTTACAATTGTGGGCAATCTGAACAAGATTATCGATACGAGTGCCGGATCCGATTCTCGTAGGAGAAAACGTTCCCTGATCAATCGAAGTGTTCGATCCAATTTCAACATCGTCACCGATTTCCACGCCGCCCATGTGCCAGATCTTGTGATGCTGACCCTGATGGAAAGTGTAACCGAAACCATCGGCACCAATCACTGTTCCGGAATGAATGCGACATCCCTTTCCGATTTTAGTGAAAGGATAAACCGTCACGTTGCCATGAATTTTTGTATTGTCCCCGATTTCGACATTCGAAAGAATGACGGCACCAGGAAGAATTTCAACATTCGCTCCGATCTTCACATGCTCGCCAATGAAAACATTCTGGGAGATCTGTGCCGTAGGATTGATATCCGTCGTGCCCATCTGTCTGCCATCGGCCTGTGAGTTCATCCCAGCGAACTTTCTGTCGTAGAAAGGTTTCGAAAGCAGGGTAAGGGCCATCGCCACATTGGAGGAAGTTCCGAACCAGGAAAGCTTCTGAAGAAGCTCCTTATCTTCGGGAGAAATATTTGAGAAAAATTTCTCATCAATGATTGCGCCGATTTTTAAACCAGCGAGCTCATCGAATTTTGCCTTGAAGCGATTGAGAAACTTAGAGTTCTTAACGAACACAATGCTCTTCTCAAGTGGTGCATCTAAAGCAGAAATGGCCAGAATTTCTTCTGGCCATTCAGGGTTGTGGATAAATTTGAGACTTTGGTCAAACCGGACCAAATCCTGGAGTTTCATTTATTTTCCAGGATGCTTTTTGTCGTAGGCCTTGATCACGTCTTCCGTCAGATCTTTTTTAGCCTCGGCATAAACAATCGGAGCAGCAGAAAGTTCGAAAGTCATCGCAACAGCGTTTGCTTTTGAAACTTCATCGATGATCGGACGGAGTCTTTCAAGAAGCGGCTTCTTGAGATCTGCTTCCATTTTCTGGATTTCGCGCTGATATTCCATCGTCTTATTCTGAAGGCCCATCATCATTTCCTGAAGTTCGCGCTCTTTATTGAGACGAGCAGCTTCAGCGAGAACCATGCTTTGCTTCTTATAATCTTCCTGAGCTTTCTTGATTTTATCTTCATCTTTTTTCAGGAGAGCTTTCTTATCGTTGAAAGATTTCTCAAGAGTCTTCTGAACTCCCTTTCCTTCTTTGATCGATGTGATGACTTTCTGAATATCAACAAGTCCGACCAGCGTAGAAGCGAAAGACGGAAGTGAAATAGCGAGTGCGAGTAAAACGATTAGCGACTTCATATGTTCTCCTTAAGAGTGAAAACTTTAGCACCTGTTAGAATAATTGTCCTATGTCAAAATTGAACTGGTTCCCGGCCTCATTGTCACCTTTCTTCCCGAGACGGTCAGATTTCGGATTGATCGGGAAGCCGAATTCAAATCTGAGAACTCCGATAGGAGAGAACCAACGGAAACCGAAACCGTAGTTGGAGCGGAGGGCAAAATTCCCTTCTTCTCCGATACGTGTCTCATAGACGTTACCAGCATCATAGAATACCACCCACTTAAGACCGGCTTCTTTAATCAGTGGATGCTCGAGCTCGAATGTTGTGAGGAGACTGAAGAGACCACCGAAGTTAAATGCTTCGAGATTTCCTGTTTCCGTGTTGCGTGCAAGACGTCTTACCCCGATATCTTCAAGGTTAAATCCGCGCATGTTACGCGCGCCACCCATGGAGAATTTCTCCACGCGTGGAATATCACGGTTCGTTGTTTTGAAGAGCTGGGCAGCAGAAGCACGTGTACGGAAGACGAGGTCGCCCCAGATCGGCTTGTAGTAACGACCTTCGAGTTCACCCTTGATCCAGCGATACGTTCCACCGAGACCGGTATATTCAAGTGACGTGCTGGTATAGTAACCACCCGTCGGTTCGAAAATGTTGTTACGACGATCGCGGATGATGGAGGCCTGAAGTGATGATCCTGAACCATTCTCAACTTTCTCATTAATCCCTTCATTAATAACGCCTTCCACTTTGTTATCTTCATAGCGATAAGTGAGGAAGAGACGTGTGTAATCGAAGATCGGGTGACCGACGCGGATATCTCCCCCGTGCTTTTTATAAGCAAACGAGCGGATGAAATAAGAAACTGTCTGGTAGTAATCAGCACCGGCCGTCCACTTCGTATCGAAGAGATAAGGCTCAGTGAAACCAACGTTATAAATCTGCTGGCGATCAGAATAAGAAAGGTTCAAGTTGATGTTCTGGCCCAGACCGCGGAAGTTATTCTGCGCGATACTTGCCTGGATAAACCCTTTCGTCGCAGTTGAGTAACCGGCACCGAGAGAGATCTGTCCCGTTGGACGCTCTTTAATGGAAATTTCCACATCAAGAATATTATCAGTCCCCTTACGCGTGATCGTGTTGAAAATAACACTTTCCTGCGCAAAGAATCCGAGACGGTTCACGTTGTCTTTTGAGGTCCGGAGTTTAGTTCCGGAATACATCTCGCCCTCTTTAATCTTGAGCTCGCGGCGGATGACTTTATCGCGGGTTTTCGTATTCCCTTTCATGATGATCTTACCGAAGTAGGCAATCACACCTTTCTCGAATGAGAAGACGATATCAACTTTGTTTTCGCCAGGAACAACTTCAAGTGTCCGGAGAACGTTGGCAAAGGCGTAACCTTTATCCTGGTACATTTCCGTCAGAGTCTGAATGTCGAGACGGAGATTTTCTTCGTTATAGATATCGCCTTTCTTGATCTTCAGTTTTTCCATCATTTCAGATTCAGTGAAGAGAAGTTCTCCATTGAATGAGATGTCATTGACGGAGAACTGTGGACCTTCCTGAAGGCGAACCGTGATAAAAATCCATTTCTTATCTTCTGAAGCAGTCACTTCAGGATTTGAAATATTGATCTGAAGGTAACCCTTGGTCTTATAGAAATATTTCAGGCGCTCAACATCCGTCTGGAAATTGATTTCCTTAAAGTTCCCTGAGCCCGAAAGAAAGGAGAAATAAGTCTCTTCACGCGTCTGCATGAAAGCTTTCAGTTCTTCGTCCTGGATCGCCTTGTTCCCGAGGAACATGATTTTCTTAACCCGGACCTTGTCCCATTCCTTGATTTTGAATTTCACTTCCACTGATCCGCCCTGAGTAGGCTTCAGTGTGTAAGACGCAAGAGCGAGAAAATATCCCTTCTCTTCGTAATGCTTCTGGAGAAGGAGAATGTCGTTTTTAAGAGTCGAGACATCGAGAATGTTGAATTCTTTCGTTTTGATCTGCTCTTTTAAGTCATCATCATTAATTTCGTCGTTCCCTTCAAAGGTCACTTTCGAAATGATCGGCTTCTCTTTCAATTTAAAGAGGAGGATGTCCTTCCCTTTCGATTGCTTGTGATAGGCCTCCACTTCTTCGAAATATTTCATTTCGTAGATGCGGGAGAGATCTTTACGGAGGAGATAGTTATCGAGAACCATTTCAGCACGAGTGCCGATTTTTTCCTGAATGGCCTCAGCTTCGACCTTGCGGTTACCGGTAATTTCGATCGCGTCGACTTTGAACATTTCGCGTATCGGACCAATAATTTCCTGGCCGAAAACCATCGAAGGACCGCTCAAAATCAGGAGGATGAAGAAAAAGAAATGCGATCTGTTCAAAGGGAAAATTCCTTAACGCAATACAGTATGTCAGCAGATTTATTTAGGTCGAAATTTTATCCAATTATCTGACCATCTTCAATCACTATTTTGCGGGGAAAGAA
Source organism: Bdellovibrionota bacterium (assembly GCA_040387275.1). Lineage (GTDB taxonomy): Bacteria > Bdellovibrionota > Bacteriovoracia > Bacteriovoracales > Bacteriovoracaceae > Peredibacter. Next base: position 884,552 of record JAZKDZ010000002.1, read on the forward strand.
GGACGCCACTCGATCGTCATGCGTCACAACGAGCAAAGTTGCTCCATATTCCTGGGCGAGATTTTTAAGAAGTGAGGCGACTTTTTCGGTGTTCTTGGAATCAAGATTTCCGGTGGGTTCATCACAGAGAAGAATTTTTGGGCGAAGCGAAAGGGCGCGAATGATATTAATTCGTTGCTGCTCTCCGCCGGAAATTTCGAAGGGATATTTTTCCAGGCAATGAGTGACTCCGAGAATCTCGGCCAGCTTTTTGGTGGTCTTCTCTGTTTCCGCGAGATCTTTCCCGCCGATGCGGCCAGGGAGTAAAATATTGTCCCGGCACGTCATAGAAGGAAGAAGAAAATGGAACTGAAAGACAAATCCCACAGAAGAGTTCCGGAACTGAGCAAGCTCTTCATCGGATTTCGACGTGAGATTCTGATTATCAATAATGACCGAACCACTTGATGGAGTATCGAGTCCACCCAACAGATAAAGGAGGGTGGATTTTCCCGAACCCGAAGCTCCGCGAATCGCAACCAGTTCACGGTCCTGAATGGAAAAGGAAATCCCGCGGAGAACTTTTGTTTTCCCGAAATTCTTTTCCACTTTTTCCAGACGAATGAAACTCATCAGTTGAACTCCTGGCGAAGGCCCTGGATGATCGGGCGGTTTCTCAAGCGGAAATATCCGAAGAGGGCCGCAACCAATACCCAGAATAAAGATATAGCAAAGACAGTCAGGTAGGCCATGGCATCGAGCCTGATACTCAGTTCGGAGAGAACATAAATCTGGCCCGGCACCTTAAAGAGCGGAAGATTCTGAAGTGACCAGTTGAAGGCGTGAGATAAGACCCATGCTCCGACACACGAAGCGCCCCAGAGAATAAGAATCGATCTCAGCCAGAAAGACATGATGTCCTTTAAGGACATGCCGACCGCGCGGAGGAAGAAAAAATCCTGCGCTTTTTTTTCCATCACAAAAATAACAAACGCAATGATGTTGAAAACTGCGACCAGAACAATTAACTGAAGGATAAGAGAGATGGAGAACTTCTCCACTTTCACGGCCTCAATCAGGAAGGCGTATTCATCCCAGAAAGGACGGACGCGGTAATCACCAATGAGACCCATGCGAAGATCAAGTGTCTTCGTGGAAATGGGTTCAAGATCAGCAATCGCCTTATTCAGAGGGAAATAAGTGAGGATCATCGTATTCACGCGATCACCGACACCAATATGAGAAGCGAGATCATCCCGGTTGAGATAAACGAAGCGGAGATCTTTCTGATAAATACCGTGTTTGATGACGTCACTGATTTTAAAAAGACGAATACCGGGAAGAGCATTTCCGGATTCATTCCCTGTTCCCATCGCAAGAGCAAGTGAATCGCCCGCCTTCACATTGAGAGAACGTGCAAGTTCAGCACCGATAACAATTTCATTACTCACGGCTTTTATCTGAAGGCCCGAAGCCTTCATGAAGGAGTCACTCTCCACACCTTTCACCAGCACACCCTGGCTCTTCCCATTAGCAAGAGCGAAAGCTTCAGTCTGAATAACAGATGTCACAGCAAGTGGATGAGATTGATCAATCGCATTTGCCACTTCTTCTGTGCGGAAAAATCCTTTCTTATTAGTGATGATGACATCACCCGTGGACTGGCGAAGACCTGTTTTTAAAAGATGATCAAAGCCGTCCATGAGACCAAAGGTGCAAAGGATGACGGCGATAGAAAATGTGAACGAGAAAAAAGTCGCCATCAGGATTTTTCCTGATGAGCGACCATGAAGGACGATGCTTAAAAGATGTTTGTAGCTCTTATTCACTTTCTTCTTCGAAGAGATGCTCTTTCTTAAGAAGCGGGAAAAGAATCACGTCACGAATCGTATGACTGTCAGTGAGAATCATCACGAGGCGATCGATTCCGATACCCTGACCTGCTGTCGGCGGCATACCGTACTCAAGAGCACGCACGAAATCGTAATCCACATCCGATGCTTCATCATCGCCTGCTTCTTTCTGCACGGCCTGATCAGCAAAACGATCGAGCTGGTCAGTAGGATTGTTAAGCTCTGAGAACGCGTTCCCGACTTCCCAACCATTCATGAAGAATTCAAAACGATCAACGAAGTCCGGATTCTCGTCATTGCGACGTGAAAGCGGAGAAACTTCAGTCGGATACTCTGTGATAAATGTCGGCTGAATGAGTTTTGCTTCTACCAGTTCTTCAAAAGCGAGAACGAGAAGTCTTCCCCATGAGAGTGCCGCAACTTTTTTCGGATCCTGATCAACACCTTTCAGAAGTCCAAGGAGATGAGCTTTGTCATTTACCTGGGCCATCGTTGAGTTCGTGTATTTAGCAACAGCTTCTCTCATCGTAAGGCGCGCGTACGGACCTTTGAGGTTAATATCATGTTCATTGAAGCGAACGATCTCAGTTTTCAGAACGTCGCGGGCAATTCCGGAAATAAGATCTTCCGTAAAATCCATGAGGTCATGATAAGTGGCATAGGCCCAGTAGAATTCGATCGTTGTGAACTCAGGATTATGCTTGAGCGAGAGACCTTCGTTACGGAAACAACGGTTCATCTCGAAAACTTTATTGAAGCCACCAACAATAAGGCGCTTCAGGTGAAGCTCAGGAGCAATCCGCATGAAGAGTTCCATGTTGAGAGCATTGTGATGAGTATTGAATGGTTTTGCTGCAGCTCCGCCGGCAATTGAATGCATCATCGGAGTTTCCACTTCAAGGAAATCAGCTTTGTAAAAATATTCGCGGATGTAGCGGACGATATCTGAGCGACGGCGAAGTTTATCACGCGTTTCCGGATTCATGATCATATCTACATAGCGCATGCGGTATCTGAGTTCAGCGTCCGTTAAACCGTGGAATTTTTCCGGGAGTGGACGGATAGATTTTGTGAGAATGGAAAGTTCACGCGCATTGAGAGCGAGTTCGCCTTTCATTGTCTTGAACACATCCCCTTCGGCGTAAACGATATCGCCGTAATCAAGATGACCGTATTCCTTGAATCCTGCTTCTGACGTGATTTGTTTATTTACATAGAGCTGAAAACGGCTTGAGCCATCATCACACTGAAGGAAAGCGGCCTTTCCGAAATCGCGGACCATCATCACACGTCCTGCGACTTTATAGCGTGGAGTTTCGCCGATCTCTTCTTTCGTCTTGTGACCGTAATGCTCAGTCAGGTAAGCGAATGTCGTATTTGGTTTCAGGTTATTTTTATAAGGATGAGATCCCGACTCTTCGAGCTTCTTTCGCTTATCCAGACGAACACCCATCTGTTCATTAAAGAGTTCGGTCCAGCGATTTACGTGCGTGTCTTTACTCATGAGATTCCCTTTATAATTCGTCGTTCCCGGTATCCACAGCTTTTCCACCAAGGCTCTTCCACTGAAGGAAAGCTTTCATGAAATCGTCGAGATCTCCCTCGAGGACAGTTTCTGCCTGCGAAGAAGTGAAACCGGTACGATGGTCTTTAACAAGTTTGTAAGGATGAAGAACGTAAGATCTGATCTGAGATCCCCACGCGACATCCATTTTAGTTGATTCAAGTTCCTGCTGTTCTTTAAAGCGTTTTGCCATCTCCATGTCGTAGAGTCTCGACTTGAGGATCTTCATCGCTGTCGCTTTGTTCTGAAGCTGAGAGCGTTCGTTCTGGCAGGCAACAACAATTCCTGAAGGAAAGTGAGTGAGTCGGACTGCTGAATCGGTGGTGTTGACCGACTGACCACCCGATCCGCCTGAACGATACACATCAATCCGGAGATCTTTATCCAGCACTTCGATTTCAATTGTGTCGTCCACTTCAGGGGCCACAAAGATAGAAGCAAAAGATGTGTGTCTTCTGGCGTTTGAATCGTAAGGAGAAATACGGACCAGGCGATGAACGCCGATTTCCGATTTGAGTAATCCGTAAGCGTAGTTTCCATTCACCATGACAGTCGCGGATTTAATTCCGGCAGCATCTCCGTACTGGAAATCTGTGACGATGGCCTTGAAGCCTTTTTTCTCGCACCAGCGGGTGACCATGCGAAGGAGCATTCCTGCCCAGTCACAGGATTCTGTTCCGCCGGCACCTGAGTTAATTGTCACGATCGCATTGTTGACATCAGTCTCCCCGGAGAGAAGAGCTTTCTTTTCAACTTCAGAGAGATTGTTTTTAAGTTTCGGGAAAAGTTCGAGTGCTTCGTTCGCAGAAGCTTCGTCTCCATCGTAAGCCATTTCGAGAAGGATTTCGAAATCATCGGACTGTCCCTTCACACCTGTGTAGAGACCCACAATATCTTCGAGGAGGGATTTTTCTTTCTGAATCTTAGCGGCGTTGGCAGTGTCATTCCAGAAGCCATCAAGGGCCTCAAGATCGGAAATTTCTCTTAGACGGCGACCTTTGCGTTCGACGTCAAAGTGACCTCCGAATGTGATCGAGAGTGTCCTTAATTGAGCTGAACTGGGATTTGTAATCACCCAGCTTTAAAAGCAGCGAGTCATCCATGGGAATTTAGCCTTCTGATTGCGAAAACTCTACAAACAGAAGAGCGTTCTGCCAAGGACTCTGACACAAAGTTTTTGACGGGGTTTTGACGAGGGATTATCGAGGTCTTCGTCTTCGAAGCCTTCACCTGAACAGAAATCTTTTCCATTCTCGCGGATACATTTGTCTTTAGGAATTTCGAAGACCGGCTCACCCGACTCAGAAACACCTTTATTCTCAACGAGATTAAGAAGCGGAGCATACGATTCTTCAGAAGCCTGCGGAAGCGGACGAACTGCTTCTGGTTCACGAGGAATATTGTTCGGATCCTTGAGCCAGTTACACTGGAAAGTTTCCGTGCCGTTGGCGATACGGATTTTCTTATTCTCTTCCGAGATTCCGTAGAGAACACTCGCGAAAGTCTTACGGGTAGCAGGAGCTTTCTTATTTACCGACACGAGGAACTTGAGAAACTTCCCGATTGATTTCGGATCTTTCTCGTTAGGAATTTCCTCGAACTTGATCATGAACTGATAAATCTGTTTTTTGAAAAGCTTGATGTACGAAGGCTTGTCTACGAGGAACCCGTCGAGGGCCCATGAGTAGATCTGGTAAGCATCGTTCACTTCGTTTGCATCGAGAGTGTTGTTCTTGTTTTTGTCCCAACGAAGGAAGGTAGCTTCCACGTGCATCATCGCCACGAGGATCGACATGATATCGCCTTCAGAATAGTAAATCTCTTCAGCAGGCTTACCATTAGCATCAGTATAATTCTGGCACGTACGTGATGCCTTGATCGTCATATCAACATAGGCCTTGTTGTAATCCGTATTCGGGATATCACAAGCTGCTGCACCTAAACTGTCGAAGAGAAGCGGGTAATAGGAACGATATTCTTCGCAGAGGAAAGGCAGGAAGTTCTTACGGAAGCATGACGGTGAAACACGGTCAAAATCATCCATTTCCGCATCACAGGCAACTTTGTATTTCTTCATCATGTCCGAAGCCATGCTGATAGAAGAAACGAGAGAGACTGCGAATTCAGTTGCCTCATTCACGTCCAGAATCGGGAGACCTTTCTTCGTCGTAGGATTCAGGTTTTCATCTGACTGATACTGGAAGAGTGTCCCGAGAAGTGAAATCGTATCAGCAATACTGATCGCCCGCTGAGGCATGATGAGTTCAAGTTCAATCAGTTCATTTTCAATCCGCTGAACGACTTTTCCGAGCTGGATCTGGTCAATCGCGTGACTGAAAGTGGTTCCGCTATAAGCGAATTTCGTTCCCCAGGCAGTAGGCTTGCCTTGAGAATCGAGTTCATCCTGGTCAGAGAATCTCATGACGAGATCGAGAATATATTCGTAGAGAGAGATTTCGAAAACAGCGTCCGGGTTACGGCGCCAGTCACGTGTATAGAAAGCGGATTCAAACTCCCCTTTCATGAACCGATAATTCTGGGTAATACGGATGAACTTTTTCAGCTCATTCGGATACTCAGGGAAAGCGTTGATCGCCTGATTGTAATTGATCGTAACAGGAAGTTTCGATTCAAGTGGAACGCGGAACTTGTCGTACATTCTGTGGAAGACCCACCCCATCTTGAGAATCTGTTCCGAGTGATAAACGAGGTTCTTGAAGTCAGCTCCGTAGACGTCTTTCCCGTTTCCGCCCATGATAATTTTCTTACCGTAGACCACGAGATTCTTGAATTTATCAATGTCGAAGGACTCTTTCGGAACGAACATGCGGACCGTTTCATAAAGATCTTCGAGGGAGAAGAAGTATTCTGTGTCGCGGTTACCAAGCTTAGGATTGAAGATAATCCCGGCGAGGTTTTCCACATCGATCTTCAGGAGTGCGAGGATCGATTCCTGCTCGAGAAGGATATATTCGTAGCGAACGGCATCGAGAGCGATCTCAGCGATGTATGGGAACGAGTACATGAAACGCTCGAGCTCGACATGAGTGAGAATAAGTTTCTGGCCGCCCAGGAGAACTTTCTTCACGAAAAGAACTTTCTCGATCTTCTTGATCACTTCATCCGTGTCTTTTGAAGAGAAGGCCTGGAGAAGTTGCGGAATATCGAGAGTATCAATTCTTCCTGCTCTTTCCTTACGGAAAGTGCGGAGGAGGGCCACCATGATTTTGTTAGCAGCTTCGCGAACGCGCTGCTTGTGAATCTTATGAAGAGTGTAAGTCGCTTCCTGCTCCGACTGGAAAATCGGCTCAAAGTTGAGGGCCATCTGCTCGTTGAAAACGATCGCGAGATTGATCACGTCATCAACGTTCTCTTTCGAGATATATTCGCGGTCTTCACCACGGATAAGGAAGTTCAGATCGTAAACAGCTTTGAGAGCTTTGAGAATTTCCGGAGTGATTCCTGTTTCATGCTTACGAAGATAAGCTTCGAAAGCCGCGCGGTTCATATATCCGGGTTTCACGTCGTTCTTAACGACTTTAATAAAGAGACTGAGATTGGCACCAAGGCAGCGGAGCTGTGGGCTGATATTCTGGTGAAGAATATTTTTGAAAGCGTCGATTTCAAGTTCGCAGTCAGCACGGAAACGGGTCGTATCGAGTTCCTTCGGAACGACTTTCGTGCCGAGGAGATCCCCGCACGCTGTGAGCGTGAAAAGCATGAGGGCCAGAATGAGGATTTCAAGTCTTCTCATCATTTAAAAAATATACCTCAGAGCTCCGTAGACTGAATCGTTGTTCGTAAAAGTCGCCCAATAAGACTTTCCGTCAGTTGGTGTCCCGATGGAATTCACACCAGCAAGAAGCTGAAAATTCCGGGTCGCACTGTAGGCCACTTTCGCCTTCATCAGGCGATCGGTTGTCAGCATGTCGTATTTCACATCACCGGAAATTGTAAGCTTACGAGTGAGTGCATAGTAAGAGAAAACGTTAACGGCCTGGTTCCAGCGAGGATCTTCGGCCAGCTGTTCTTTCTGACGGTCAAATGGCGATAATCTCGCAACGTAATTGAAACCTATACCATAGAGGTCATTGGTTTTGGAAATCCCGACACCAAGATAATCTTCGCGTCTCTTTTCCGTCTTAATCTCTGTGTATTTGAATGCTTCCGCATCTCCGTCCGGAAAAGTATTAGGCCGGATCGCGATAGCTGAACCATATATTTCAACATCTTTATTACGCCACTTAAGAGTTGAACCGTAGACATCATGGTAATAGAACTGCGGACGGACTTTTACTTCCACCACATCATCAATCGTGTTGAGCTTGAAATCGACTTTCGTAGAAAGCTGGTTTTCCGGTTTTCTCATGATGAAGTTATCCATCACCCAGTGCTTGGATTCGAAACCAACATTGGCTCCGACACTGTGACGGTAAACAACTTCAGAAAGTGAAGGATAATCGACCGTATAAAGAACCGGGATTTCATTCCCGTTATACATTGTTGTAGACGCCGGTGGATTTCCCCAGGGCGAGCGACTCTTGATTGATTTATCACCCTTATTGATGTCGAGTGATGGATTCGTCTCAGGTACGTAGAGTGATGAATAAAAAGCGCGGTATCTCATTCCGTTTGCAGATTTTCTCTCGAACTGAAGACCGACAAGTCCTTCCTGACCCGGCTCGAAGAAATCAAAATTTCTGCGATTGTTGAGCTTCCCGAAACCCCAGTTAGCATCGACTGCTGACCATGGGAGAATCTGACGACCGACTTTGAATGAATTTTTTTCTGAAGCAGGAAGAACGATGTACGCTTCCTGAACTGAATACTGAGTAAGACTTTGATCGTTGTGTTGAGCTGCGAAGGTGAAGCGACTTTCTTTATCATACGGCTGAGCTGGCTTGTCGAAGTAATCGAATTCCATGCTGCCGTTGTAGCGGTTACCGGGAACATCACCAACTGATGAGCTCGCCTGGTTAGAAAGTCCGCCGACGTATCCGTTCACTCTTCCTTCGTTTCTCACATTCGTGTTGGCAAAAACCATGGCATCAGGACTCATGGCCCAGGCACCCGGTGAAACTAAGCACGTTAATATGATCAAACGTCGCAACATGAACTCTATCCTATAGATTCATTATTCATGAATCCGATTCTAAACACTTGACACATAGTACCAAGGCAAGAACTGACCTTTGGCCCAAGTGTAAAGGTTTCATACCTGGCAAAAAGGCAGTCAAAAGACAGTTAAACCCCGTTAATGACAGGTTTTTTTATTTGCCCTAGGAAGGTCATTTTTATAGTGTCCTAAGCAGAGTTCCCTACTCAACTAAAGGACTGTCTAAAATGAAGCTAACTATTGGATTTCTCGTAGGCATTTTCGCCCTCTCAGCAGTGGCGTCGGAAAGCCGTTTTCACCCGAATAACCTCTTCATCAAAATGAAAGCAGGTCAGACCCTGGTGAAATCTCCCCTGATCAAGAGTTCAACTCAGATTTTCGGGAATCTTTATCTCGTAAAAACAACTGATGCTGTTCTTCTTCAGAAGAGCCTCAAAGGTTCATCTGCTATCGCTTATACAGAAAAAGATTTCTACGCTGGTCGCGAAGCTATGCCGAAGCTCGAGCCAATGGATCCTGTATCAATGAAGATGAAAGGTCTTTTTGAAAGACAGTTCGCTGACTTCAATGATCCACAAGCTGGAAAACTCTGGGCCTTCACATCAGCTCAAGGTATGGATGTTGAAGGTGCTTACCGTTCACTTCCTGCTCGTTCAGCTAACGAAGTTATCGTTGCTGTTGTCGACACTGGTGTAGATCACAAGCACGAAGATCTTAAAGACATCATGTGGGAAAATCGCGGCGAAATCCGTGGCGATGGAAAAGACAATGATGGTAACGGCTATATCGATGATATCCACGGAATCAACGTTCTCGTGAGAGATTCTCAAGGCCGTGCGACTATGGATACAATGGCAGGTCACTGGCATGGTACTCACGTTTCTGGAACAATCGCTGCTACTCAGAACAACGCTATCGGTATCGCTGGTGTTGCTTCTAACGTAAAAATCATGGCGATCAGAACTGTTCCGGATTCTTCTGATGAACTTAACTCTGACATCGTTGAAGCTTATACATATGCAGCTAAAAACGGTGCCAAGATCATCAACTGTTCATTCGGTAAAGCTCCTATGGAAGGCGATAACGTCGTTCGTGACGTGATCAACGAAATCGGTAAGAAGTACGGCGTTCTCGTTGTTGCTTCTGCTGGTAACGATTCATGGGGCCCGTTCTCATGGCATGACAATGATACTGATCCGAAAATTCCTGCTGCTCTTGATTCAGCAAACCTGATCACGATCGCATCTACAGACAGCGCTGGTAAACTTTCTTCATTCTCAAACATCGGTGCGAAGACTGTTGATATCGCTTCTCCAGGTTCAGATATCTTCTCAACAATCAATGGCAACAAGTATGCCATGGCTTCTGGTACATCAATGGCATCTCCGAACCTTTCTGGTGTTGCGGCGATGGTTCTTGGTTACTTCCCTCACCTCAAGGGTGAGAAACTGAAGCAAGTTCTTCTCGATTCTGCTGTGAAAGTTCCGGCTTTCGAAGGCAAGATGGTGAGTGGTGGACGCGTGAATCTCAAGCTCGCTCTTGAGAAAGCTGCCCGCACTCCGGTAAGAAGATAATTTCGAATTTGATTCTTAAAAAAAGAGGGCCGCTTTTAGCGGCCCTTTTTTTTTGCTGATTTTTTAGATGAAAGTAAGTCGAGTGCTTTGTCTTCCCATCTCTGCATGAGTTTTTCCTCAGCAGCAGAAAGATCGTGGTCGTATCCCATCAAATGCAAAAGACCATGAAAATAAAGATGAATGAATTCATCCCAGACGGAAATGTTAAATTCCTTCGCCTGACGTCTGGCAGTCGGAACGGAAATCGCCATATCTCCCAGGAAAACAATATCGTCATCGGCCGAAAGTTTGCGAAGCCCTTCCTGAGAAGGAAAAGAAAGGACGTCGGTTGCCTTGTCTTTGTTCCGGAATTCCTGATTAAGTTTCCGGATCTTTTTATCTCCACAAATAAGAAGTGAGACTTCAAATCGCTGGGTAGAGCGGGAGGGAATAATCTGGGAAGCGAGAAGCTCCGAAAAAACCTCAGAGGCAAGATTCATGTAAAACTTGACCGTCTTCGTGTCGCGTCTCGAGAGAGGTGCGGTGGAATGAAATTCAGTTTCGAGGATAGGTTTCTTCATGCCGGCCATGATATCCTGAGCGAAGAGGAGAGACAATGGCACACCCCGAACTCGAACGTTGCATTCAGGTGATTGAAAAACTTCGCGACCCCAAGGGCGGCTGTCCCTGGGATCTTGAGCAGACTCACGAAACTCTTCTCAAATATCTTCTCGAAGAATCCTACGAATTCATGGAAGCAGTTGAACTCGGAAAACCGGAACTCATGGAAGAGGAACTCGGCGATGTACTCCTGCAAGTTCTGCTTCATTCCACCATTGCCTCCGAATCCAAAAAATTCAATCTTGAGTCTGTCGCAAAAGTTCTGGCCGATAAAATCGTCCGCCGTCACCCGCATGTCTTTGGTGACGTGAAGGTGAATGGTTCTGATGATGTCGTCGCGAACTGGCAGGCGATCAAAGGAAAAGAAAAAGGCGAGAAGAAGTACACGATTGATGAAAAGCTTCTTCAATCCCCTGCTCTCGTTTCGGCCTTTAATATCGGAAAGAAATCCACCGCGGCCAATTTCGACTGGGATGACTATCACCAGGTCGCGGGTAAAGTGGAAGAAGAATGGCAGGAAGTAAAAGAAGAACTTCCTCCCGGAAATAAGTTCAATAAAGAGCGTGTGAGAGAAGAAATCGGGGACCTGTTATTCAGTGTTGCCCAGCTCGCACGCCATCTCGATATCGATCCGGAAGCATGTCTGAGAGACGCTAACCGGAAATTCATCAACCGCTTCAAGCAGGTGGAAGATGTCGTGAAGTCCCGCGGCCAGAATCTGGGAGAAACACCTCAGGCGGATCTGGAGAAAATCTGGATTGAGGTGAAGAAGAAATGAATCTCAAAAAAGAATGGAATAAACTCCGTCCCGAAAAGAGACTTCATAGTTTGAGTGTTCCGGTAATCGGACTCACTGGTGGAATTGCAACGGGCAAATCTACTGTTGCAAAAATCCTGATTGAAAAAGGCTTTCCTGTTATTAATGCCGATCTTCTCGTCAAAGATATTTACGTGAGGTCTGATACGAAGAATTTTATCAGCACGAATTATCCGGATGTCATGAAAGGCACGGAGATTGACTTCAAGCTTCTGCGTGAGAAGTTTTTCACGGCTCCCGTGGTGAAGGATGAAATTGAAGCCTTTATCTATGCCCGCATGAAAGAGGCCTTCGATATTGCCTATGAGAAACTGGGTCGTCCGGCGATGGTCATTTACGATGTCCCTCTTCTCTTTGAAAAGCATCTGGAAAGTGTCGTGGATATGAAGGTGCTCGTGTACGCACCGGCAAAGATCCAGCGCGCGCGGCTTATGGCACGTGACGGGCATGAAGAAGACATGGCCCGTACGATCATGGATAGTCAGATGAATATTGAAGAGAAGAAAAACAAAGCTGATTTTATCATCGATAATTCAGCGACATTGGTGGAACTGGCCGAAGAAGTGAATCAATTTCTCCGGCAGATTCAGGACTAGCGTCTCGGCTCGCAGCGGCCTTCAGCATATTCAAAAATTCTCATCGACTGGAACCAACCGCCCTCTTTCACTGTTTTACAAACAAGACCGCGGTCACAGGCATATTCAAAATTTCCTGAAGATACATGCTTACCAGCTTTGAAGACCGGACATTTCTGGCCGCGAACTGAGCGAACCTGGCAGGCAAAATATTTCTCTCTCGATTCTTCCACACATCTTGGAACAGCTGCATTTCCGACGACAGCTTTCATCCCTGAATTGAACCAACGTACACACTGAGCGTCTCTCACGCATTTTGTATTCGGATGAGAGAAGCGAAGTGAAGCCACTGTATTTCTCATCTGGATATTGAGAGATTGCTTAACCGTCATCTGTCCGCTGATTTTGGCACCCAGGAAATCATTGATACAAAGACGCTGAAGGAAAGGAAGAGTGACGGTTGAGTTTCCGATATATTCCGGTACGAGGATTCGACGTGAAGTCATCGTCACTTCATTACTGTAACGTGAACCAAATGAACCGCCGCCGCCAATACCGACGATGCTGAAGCTTCCGCTTCCCGAATATTCTGTGTTGAAGTTAAGGGATGTTTCGCAGAAAAAAGAAATGTATCGTTTCTGAGCGCGTCCACCTGCCATAACAACCTGGCCGGCACGGTCACGCTTATTGAAATCAAATTCACCAGCTGGAGTCAGTGGAGGGTTAAGCCCTTCCGACATGATGATGACACGTGATTCATAGTGACGATGAAACGCAATGTTTGGTCCACCTGAGAGATCAGCACCGAGGAAGCTGATTTTCAGAGTGTAACTGATATTAGCATCAGCGCGTTTTGTGACAGATGAGTTGGTCGTGACACTCGCTGAATTTAACCAGCGGGTATTCGAACGGTCTGAAGTGAGTGATTCAAGAAGTTCATTCTTGTTGTTGTATCTCATGCGTTCAGCATCGTTACCGGAGTTCGATGTACTCGTGGCTCCCCCACCTGAAGTAATGCCTTCGATATTCAGAAAGCTCGAACGCTCAGTTACTTCATTAAGCATGTAGCGCTGAAGAGGATCACTGCTTTCTTCTTCTGAAGTGATCACCCCGTTGGCAGCGTCTTCGAGAGCTTTGTAGGCGATGACTTGAATTGATTCACGAATGCCTGGTTCAGCAAGTTCAAGATCGCGATCGATGGATTCACGAACGAGAGTCTTCGCCTGTTCCTGGTCTGAAGATTCGGCAAAAGCTTTTTCGTATGAGAGAACCACTTGCTGTTTAATTTTTTCAGTCATCAACTGAGACTCGCTCTCAGCACGGTCTTCCAGTGAGAGACCTTGTTCTTCATATCTTAATTCGCGGTGATAACCTTCAATGTGAAGAGCGGGAATGGCGCGCGAGATGCGCTCAAGGAAACGAACACGCGTACGTTTTTCTTCCATACTCACGCGGGCAAACGCAGAGAGCGAGAATAAGGCGATCAAAATGGCCGAGCTGTAACGGAACATGGAAAACTCCTGTTTCGCGGATTGTATCTTAAGGAAGGATAAGGGAGGGCGGCGAGGTAAAAAAGGAAATGGTGTCTAAGGTTTAGACAGAAAGATGGGAAGGATGGTCCCATGTTTTCAATTTCTTATCCCATGGATCAGTAAAGGAAAGGGAGCTCGCCAGAAGCTTGAGACCCGATCTGTTCTTGTTACCTTTCCCGTATTTAGGATCGCCCATGACGGGGTATCCGGCAAAGTCCAGATGGCGACGAATCTGATGAAGTCTTCCGGTTTCAATTTCCACGCGCAGAAGGCTTTTACTTTCCGAGCTATCAACCACTTTGTAATGAGTGACAGCTTCCTTTCCATCAAGAGAAGCGGTGATGGATCGACTGATCCCCGGAGTGATGGAGCCCAGGACAACAGCTTCGTAAGTTTTCTTGATTTTATTTTCCTGAAAAAGTGCGCTGAGTTTCGCTGCTCCCTCGGAAGTGTAAGCGATGATGGTAAGACCTTCAGTTTCACGATCCAGGCGATGAACGAGAAACGTTGGTTTTTTACGGATGATTTCCACGTAACGAAGAAGTGAAGTGTGATCGCCCGCCTGAGTTCCCTGAGTGACAACTCCTGCTTCTTTAATCCACACACCGTAATGTCTGGTCTCATCGATACACTCGGCCGATTCCAAAGTCGGTAATGAGAGAACTTTGGGGTCGTAATAAAAGGTGATGAGGTCCTGTGCTTTGAGAAGAAAGGCAGGATTTCTTTCGCGGAGGATTTTCCCTTTCCCGCCTTTCTGTAACCAGACGGCCCCTTTCACACAGGCTTCAGTAATGATCTCGGATGATAATCGGGAGGTGGTGATGAGAAGAGAAGAAAGAGGCCCGGTTTCCCGGGCCGTCATTTTAAAAACTCTCATTAAGAGTAGAGCTGCTGGCCGTATTCGTTTTCTGTGAGCTCAGTCGACTTTCGGGAAGCTTCCATGTCCTGCTTCATGAGTTCGCGCAGGGACTGGAGATTATTGATGAGCTTCGCTTCCTCAGCTGTGAATGTCTTCTGAAGTTCATGGATTGATTCTTTCATCGCATGATCTTTCTGTGTTGTCTGGAAGTTAAACTGAATCTGTTCAGTCACTTTCGAGTCGTTCATCATATTCATCTTGCCGACGAGAACATCCAGAGTGCCGAGTTTTTTCTCAAGGAGACTGACGCTCACATCGAGACGGGCAAGTTCATCTTTGTAGCGGATAGCAAGTTTCTGCTGATTTTCATCAAGAGCAGGAAGTCCTGAGAGAAGAGAATTATTCATGGAAATAAGACGTGCTTTATTTTCCATGAGCTCGAATTTCAGTTTCTTATAATCAGCGCGCAGACCATCAATCTGAGTGACGATGTCCATCACTTCACGAACGCGTTTTGTTCCTTCCTGGCCTTTGTCCTGAATTCTCATTGCTTCATTACGAAGCTCATCGTTCTGCTGGAGAATTCCCCGGTTGATCATCGTGAGAGATTCGCATTTTTCCAGAACTGTGATGAGAGAAGTCTTAAGATCATTCGCAATCGACATTTCCTTACGGATAATTTCTTTTTTCTCAATCTCAACTTTCGCGATTTCATCAACAGCAGCACGTAATCCGGAGTTTTCTGACTCGATCATCTGAATTGTGCGGAGATACTCATGTTTTTCCATAGAAATGCGGTGATGAAGGTCACGCATGTCAGTGAAAGCGTCTTCAAGATTATTTGAAGCAAAATCTTTTTCCAGCATTGCGAGTTCATCTTCATCCAGAGCGTCGCTGTTCCAGAGATCAGCAAAACGTCTTACGACTTCACGGGAAAGATTCACTTGTTCATGAATCGCATCTTTTACGGAAATAAGTGGATAGA
Source organism: Bdellovibrionota bacterium (assembly GCA_040387275.1). GTDB lineage: Bacteria > Bdellovibrionota > Bacteriovoracia > Bacteriovoracales > Bacteriovoracaceae > Peredibacter. The sequence continues at coordinate 900,006 of JAZKDZ010000002.1, forward strand.
AGAAAACCATCACTCGGTCTTCGCGATTGATGTTGATCGGAGTGACATACATTTCAAATGGCTGAGCGGGAGCGAGTTCATCCTGCTTGATTTTAACCGGATAAATGCCCGCCACTTTATTCACGAGAGCTTCGTAAACCGGATCAGCATCAAGGTTCAGGTAATCACGAAGATAATCCCAGTGGAAAGACTCTGATCTCACTTCTTCCGGAGAAAGATAGAACTGCTCGAGGAAAAGCTGGTTGAACCATGTGACTTTGAAGTTACTGTCCAGCATGCAGCCACCAAAAGGAAGTCCTTCGTGGAGCATGGAACCCAGATTGAGTTTCACTTTGAGTTCATCCAGGAGGCGGATGATATCTTCTCTCGTGGCATCAGAGTAATGATCCACCATGAAACGCTGGTCAGCGAGAATGCCTTTTTCGATCACACTCTTCACTTCCACTTCAACCTGCTCGCCAATTTTAATTTTCTGCCAGCGGAAGAGATAGAGAACTCCCATCCATGTCGACATGAGGAATCCCACAATCGCAAAGAGGAAGATGATGAGGTGTTTCTGTTTCTGAACGGGGACAGAAGAAAGAGTGAGGGCCTTTTTATCGAGCTCAATCACCCATGCTGTCATTGCAAGTGTTGCACCTGTGATTTCAGTTTTCATGTTACGTGACGAAGAAGAGAGACTCGCAAGAAGAGAGAGTTCGTTGTCGATTGATTCAAAACGCGCCTGAAGGCCTTTCTTCTCACCATCGGTGAGAGCGGAATTTGCAACGAGAGTCGTGAGAGCTTTGAGATCTGATCTCAGGTAACTCACCTGAACGGAACCAGCGACATTTTTTGAGTTGAGACTGGAAAGGCGTGACTGCATTTTCTCCGTCATTGCAGAAATGCGACGGAAACCATTTGAACGGGCAACATCATTGAGTGTATTGATTTTTGTCACCATGACTTTCAAAGCGTCTGAAGGATCAGACATCTCACTACCTTTGGTAATGAGTTTATTGAAAGTGCGGATCGCTTTCTGAAGTTCTGTGTTTGGTTTTACTTCGAGAAGAGTTTCTGTCTCAGCCATGCGTGCAGAAAGTTCTTTCAGTTTCTCGAATGCTTTTTCTGACTGGGCCCATGATAAATATTTCGCAATCTTTTCGAAAGTGTCGTCACCCTTAAAGAAAGTGATGAGCTCTTTTACTTTGAGATTTCTCTCGGCTTCGGTGGATTGATATTGCGATAATCTGAGCGCAAAAATAGCACTTCCCAGAGTCGTAAGGATGGCGACGAGAAAGATCCCGTGTATAAGCCATGAGCCCTTAGTGAAGGTTTTTTTCCAATCCATAGAAGGTACCTTTTGAGAGAATTCAGTTAGTTAAATTCTCAGACAAAATGACACGGATTGGAAAGAGCTAAATAAAATATAAAAGCCCGAGGTTTAGACTCGGGCTTTTTGAATAATGATCGGTGAGTTTATCTTAGCTCGCCAGATCTTCGTGCGATTCGAATTGATTGCGGAGTTTTGCTTTCAGTTTCAGGATGGCCTGAGTGTGAAGCTGAGACACGCGTGACTCAGTTACGTCGAGAACCTGGCCGATTTCTTTCAGGTTAAGGTCTTCGAAGTAATAGAGAGAAAGAACGAGACGCTGCTTCTCAGGAAGGGACTTGATTCCGTCCTTGATGATTTCCTGGGCGCGCTTGTAACCAACGGCAGTTGCCGGGTTCGCACCACGAGAAGTCTCCATGAGAGAAACCATGAGCTTCTTGTCGCCTTTGCTCATCGCTGCTGCATCTTCGATATTGAGAAGAGACACTGATTTTGATTTGTTGATGAGCTCATGGAACTCTTCCATTGAGCATGTGAGTTCTTCACACATTTCATCGTCAGTCGCCGGACGGCCCAATTCTTTTTCGAGCTTGGCATAAGCCTTCTCTACGATCTTGGCCTTCTCGCGAACTGAACGGGGAACCCAGTCCTGTGAACGGAGTTCATCGAGGATGGCTCCGCGGATACGGAATTCAGCGTAAGTTTTAAATTTGTTGTCACGGGTTGGATCGAATTTCTCGATCGCATCCATGAGACCGATAACACCGCATGAAATCATGTCATCGAGTTCGATATTCGGTGGAAGACGGCTTGCGATCTTCTGAGCGATATAACGAACGAAGGGAGCGTATTCAAGAATGATTTCGTCTTTGACCTTAGGGTCAACGGTAGAGCGGTAGTCTTTGAGGTTTTTCAGTTTGGCCGTGAGTGATGACATTTGCTAGCTCTCCTGCTTTGCCGTTTTATTGAACGTCGTGTCCAAAGGCCAAATGACCAGCGCTCGATGGGCGGATCAGTGGCTCACCTGTTTTTTCGGTGAACCCATATAAAAGTTTAACGAAGTTTTTGTGAAATTCATTTTTCCCTTCAGAGAGGAAAAAAGTATCAAACCCCTCGGCAGAAACATCCAGTTTTGGAATACCACCGAGGACCAGAGTGCGTGCTCCGATGTAGTTCTCGATTGTTTCTGTCAGGGTCATCACCACTTTCTGATACTGTTTCTCATGCTGGAACATATTCACGATGAGATGGTTCTCAATGATGTTAAAGCGGTTTGAAAGCACTTTAATGAGCGAATAAGAGTCAGTGATGGACGATTTATCAGGTGTGACGACCACGAAGCGGTGATCGCAGAAAGCATTCAATGTGAGAGTGGAAACTGAGAGTCCTGCCGGACAATCAAGGATGATGTAATCATACTCGTGCTCGTGAGACTGGATGATGTCGATGATCACTTCATCGAAATGAAGTTTTGATTCAAAGACTTCAATCGAGCCGTTGCAGGCCGGAAGAAGATGGAAATTTCCATTCACGATGAGGCATTCTTCAAAAGTCGCTTCGGCAGACAGAAGTTTTTCGAACTTGTTGTCCATCGGGTGACCGAGCTTAATTGCGGTATTAGAGAGATTCGAATCGCAGTCGATAAGAAGTGTGCGGTAACCGGCGATCGCGAGTTCCTTGGCCGTTTTCAGAGCGATAGAGGTCTTCCCTACTCCGCCCTTTCCACCAGTCACAGAAATCTTCACGCAAGGTCTGAACGAATCTAAAGAATGAGATTTGGTAGATTTTTCGGAAGAAAAGGTCTGCAACCATTCGGTCGTCTTGTGCATTGAAACTCCTGTAAGCGCACAACCCTGACATCCTGTCGGGGTTCTGAATTCGGGGCGGAAAACTTTAGAACTGGAAGAGACCGCCCATCAATCTCTCAGCAGTTGCACCTTCAATATCATCCGGAACCACGGGGCCAGTTCCAAAGAATTTCAGGGGCAGTTTGTTGTGGCCTTTGTGAACATTGAAGAGAGCTCCAAAGTTCATGCAGAGGTCCACATGAGAAATGATAACACCGTCGGCAATATCCTTGTAACGAGCAAGAATTTTCCGGTTATAAAGTTCAGAGTGAATCGCAGATAAAGTGGTAAGGACCTCTACATGGTGGAAACCACGTTTGAGGGTCTCAACAAATTTTTTGGTTTCGTCGGAATGTTTCCCATTCAGGCGGACATCGACCAGGACAGATTTGCCGGCTTCCACTGCTTTTCTGGTTAAACCAACGAGCTCCGGATAATTCTGGACCTTTTCCACCTTGATCCCGAAGACCTGAGCGGCGAAGTCAGTTGTTCCGTTATTCTGGGCATCCTGAGAGTATTGCAGGAAAACGACATCTTTTTTAAGAATCGCAATCTTCATTCCCATCGTCGATTGTCCGGAAGCGGCTTCTGAGACGAGAACGGTAATAACCGGCTCGCCATTTTCCACGCGGGCAAAGAGCGGGATCGACGTATTGATAGAGCTCGCCATTTCTTTCAGGGCGAATTCAAAAACCACATCTGTATCTTCCAGGTCATCTTTGGAAAGTTCGTACTGGGCCTTCTTGATGAGATCCAGGATATGAGATTCATCTACGTCCAGAGTCTTCAGAGTCGTTCTCAGTTGGAACAGCCCTTTTGATTCATTGAGATGTTTCTGATTGAACTGATAATTCTGAGAGAACTCGAGAATCTTCTGCTCAAGAAGCTGAATCTTATTCTGTTGAGTCGCCATGATCTGGCGGAGTTCATTATAAGCTTCGCGGCTCACGTGAGAAGCGGGCTCTGCGGCCGCACGATTGGCCTCTTCAACTTTATGGTTGTTCACAGGTGGCTCAGCATATCTTCCACGCTGAGAATCCGCAGCAGTTTGCTGGGCCTGTTGTTTTGGCTGAGCAGGCTGGCGAACAGGCGCCGGACGGACAACTCTGTCTTCAGCAGAGTCAGTCATGAAATCCTGCTCTTCTTCGCCGAGGAAATCATCAAGACTGTTTTTTAAAAGCTTGCTGGTTTTTGACGTTACATCAGCAATGTTCGCTCCGCTTTGAGCGATAGTGTTCACAACTTTATTGAGACCGAGACTACCGTATCCACCAGCGGAATTTTCCACACCAGGAGAATTGTTATATTTCTGAATGGTCTTGTTCATGCTTTTGGCAGGCTGCTGGTGAAAAGCTTCTTTCTGTTCGTCGTTAAGCACTTTATCCACCTTCGCCTTTTTCTCAAAACTCCGCTCGGAAATAGCAGCGGTGATCTCGATGCGTTTCTTTTTGAAAGCACCTTTGAGGCCATTGTTAGTGATGGTTTTAAGGATGATCGCATCGGGCCCGAGCTCGACTTTAACTGCCTTGAGGGCTTCTTCCAACGTGTCAGCTTCGAACTTCTTGACGAACATTCTTTACAACCTCACGGTACCGAGAGATCGGATGTTAATATCTGGACTTAATTCATTATGGCTTACCACAATCATGTTGGGAATGAATTTTTCGGTCAGCTTCTTGAAGTGTCGACGGATAACCGGCGAACAAAGAATGACCATTTTCTCACCCTGAGATGTCGCTTCTTCAATTTTTTCATTGAGTGAAGCGAGGATTGTTTGTGTAACTTTCGGATCAAGATTCAGCTGCGAACCGTGATCAGTGTGAATGATCGAACGGGCCACTGCTTCTTCGAGAGCGCGATCAAGTGTGAAGAGTGGAACGTCACCCTGAGAACCTTTGATTCTCTCAGTAATGGTCCGATAGAGCGACTGGCGCGCGTATTCAGTAAGAGCTTCAGGATCTTTCGAGCCCGGGCCGAACTCAGCGAGTGTTTCAAGAATTGTGCGAAGATCGCGGACCGAAACACCTTCGCGCAGAAGATTCTGGAGAACCTTGAGCACAATACCTAGTGGCATGATATCCGGAACGAGATCAGAAACGATTTTCGGATTCTCTTCCTTGAAGGTATCGAGAACTTTCACAAGTTCCTGACGGCCGAAGAGTTCAGAGAGATTCTGTTTCAGGACTTCTGTTAAGTGAGTGGCAACGATGGTTGAAAGATCAACCACGGTGTAACCGTTGTACTGAGCTTCATCTTTTCTGTCGTCAGTGATCCAGATGGCCGGAAGACCGAAGACCGGTTCTTTTGTCGGCTGACCATCCATCTGCTCAATGACTGTTCCCGGATCCATTGCCATGAGGTGATCCGGCTGGAGTTCACCCTTGGCAATTTCAACACCCTTCAATTTGATGGAATATCCACCAGGCTTGAGCTCCAGGTTGTCCTTGATACGAACTGAAGGGATAATAACCCCCCAGTCGATCGCGAACTGTTTTCTGATGTGTGAGATACGCTCGAGGAGATCCCCGTTCTGTTCGGCATCGACAATTGATACGATTCCGTACCCAACTTCGAGTTGGACGAGTTCGACCGGAAGAAGTGACTCGAGCGTTTCTGTCTTTGATTTTGTTTCCTGGACCGCGGATTTTGCTTCAGCAACTTTCGCAGTCTCTTTGTTCTTCTCAATCTTAAATCCGGCAAAGGCAATGAGGCCGCCGATCATGAAGAAGGGAATTGCCGGGAATCCCGGAATCAATCCGAAAAGAGAAATCGCTGCAGCAGTAATGTAAAACGCTTTCGGATGAGCGGAGAATTCTGCGCTTACCTGGGCACCGAGGGCATTTGAGCCTGAGTTTCTGGTTGTGATGAGACCGGCAGCAGTTGAGATAATGAGTGCAGGAATCTGAGCGATGAGTCCATCCCCTACTGTGAGGAGGGTGAAGATTCTCGCGGCATCCGCGAAAGACATATCATTCTGGGCCACCCCGACAATGATACCGCCGATGATGTTAATGAAAGTAATAAGGATACCTGCAATGGCATCTCCGCGGACGAACTTTGAAGCACCGTCCATCGACCCGTAAAAGTCTGCTTCCTGTGCCACTTCCGCACGTCTTCTTTTTGCTTCCGTTTCGTTGATAAGGCCGGCGTTTAAGTCAGCATCAATTGCCATCTGCTTACCTGGCATTGCATCGAGAGTGAATCGTGCACTTACTTCAGCTACGCGACCAGCACCCTTCGTAATAACGATGAAGTTAATTACGACGAGAATCATAAAGATAATGATACCGACTGCGTAGTTACCACCCACCACGAATTCCCCGAAGGCTTCGATGATGTGTCCGGCAGCAGCTGTTCCGTCACTTGCTCCGTTAAGAAGAATATTTCTGGTCGAAGCCACGTTAAGTGACAGTCGAAGAAGTGTTGTTACGAGAAGGATGGACGGGAAAGTCGAGAAATCCAGTGGCTTTCTCGCATAGACCGACATCAGAAGAATTCCGATCGAGATTGCAATCGACAGTGCGAGGAAAAGATCGAGAACTATCGGTGGAAGTGGAACAACCATCACGCCGAGAATCAGCATGAGTCCTAGTGCAATTGCTAAATCCGAATTTTGTGAAAAGACTTTCAGCTTTTCAAAAAACTTATCCATGGATAACTCCGCTCATCCTGAGCTTTTATTATTTAAGCGCTTTCTGTTTTCTGCGTAGTTTGTAAACAAACGCGAGAATTTCAGCGACCGCTTTATACAAATTCCTCGGAACTCCGTGGCCAACCTTCACTGTCTTGTAAAGAGTACGGGCCAGCATGATATTCTCGACGATGGGTATGTCATTCTCCTTCGCAAGCTCCCGAATGCGAAGCGCAAGGTGATCGGCACCTTTTGCCACTACCGCGGGGGCCACCATCCCATCACCGTCATACTTCAATGCTACACTAATATGGGTTGGATTTGTGACGATAACGTCAGCTTTTTTCACATCATTCATCATCCGCTTCGTCGCCATCTGGCGCTGGATCTGACGAATCTTGTTCTTCACTTCCGGATTACCGTCTTTCTCTTTCGCCTCTTCCTTCGCTTCCTGTTTGGTCATCATCATTTTCTTGCGATAAGACCATTTCTCCCAGGCGAAATCCGCCAGCGCAATCACACCAAGACCCAACAGGATCGAGAATCCAAGTTTCACCATCAGGTATTTACCAAACATCAGCGACTGGGCCGCATCCGAATGAAGAAACCCGAGGAATGATCCGACGTTGTCTCTCATCACGTTGTAAGTGATCACGATCACCACAGTGAACTTGAAGATACCTTTGACGGCTTCAACGATCGCCTTCTTCGAGAAAAGTTTCCCGAAGCCTTTGATCGGATCAAGTCTTGTAATATCGGCCGAGAGAATTTCCGGCGAGTAAAGGAAACCGACCTGAACGAATTGCGAGAAGACGCCGAGACAAAGCGAAGCGCCGAAAGTCGGTGCCACACATTTCACGAGTGCCCATGCTGTCTGACGGAAAATGTCGTTAAACTTTTCCTTCTCGTAAGCGAGCTTCCAGTCGATCTTGTAAACGTATTCGATGTAATCGGTGAAGACTTCGTACACAAACATCCCGCAGAGGACGAGAGTGAGAAGCGAACCGGAGAGAAGTAAAATGGAAGAGAGCTCTTTTGATTGAGCAACATCACCCTTCTTGCGGGCCTCGTCTATACGATATTGGGACGGCTCTTCCGTCTTTTCTGCGTCGTTGTCGTTTTCGTCAGCCATTATGTTCAGGATGAACGGTATGTCGATGGGCGCAAGGATGCGCTGGAATCGACCTTATGTCCAACCCCTCCTAGGTTGAAGTGAGAAACTGGAACCACTCTCCGAGTTTCTCAACGTACAGATCAAAACTCACCTGGAAAAACTCCTCTGCTATTCCTAAGAAGAGAAGAAGTCCAAATCCGATATTCACCACAAAACTCACCATCAGAACATTCAACTGAGGTACCGTTCTTGCGACAATTCCGAAGACGAGATTCATGAGCAAGTTCGCGAAGATCAGTGGTCCGGCCAGGAGGACGGAAGCACTGAACGCTGACTTAAAGAATAACACGAAATACTCCGGGGTTTTCAGGAGTTTGTCCGCGGTAAGAAAATTTACAGTAAAAAACGACTGGAACACTCCTCTGAACATAGGAACAAGTGCTCCCGAAGACAGAATGAGAATGATCATGGTCCACTCGATCAGACGCTCGAAAGGACCCACTTGCTGGCCCTGAGTGGGGTCAAAATAACTGACACTGGCGAAACCAATCTGCTGGGTCAGAATGCTACCGGTGGCAATGAATAAACTCATAATACACTTAACCAGAAATCCAATGATTAACCCCGCGGTTGTATGAAACATCATGAGGATCCAGATATTATCCGCCCCCACCTGTCTGACTTCTGCAACAAGCGTGCCCTGTACCGCAGGGAAAAAGGCATAGGAAATCAGGAAACTCGTGAGAATTTTTACAATGCCGGGAACTGAGACGTTATCAAAAAGCGGGATCTGCATGAGAACCGCTGTCCAACGGGCGAAAGACAGCCAGAAGGCCAGGTAAGTGAATTGGTCACTGAGAGTAAGATTCATCTACGGATGAGTTCCGGGATTGAGACGAACAGGTCATGCGTATAGCTGACCATCGTTTCCATCATCCACGGGCTGAAAATAACCAGGGCCGCGATGATCACGAGGATCTTCGGAATGAAGGAAAGTGTCTGCTCGTTGATCTGAGTGACGGCCTGGAAAATGGATACGAGAATACCCACGACCAGAGCACCGATCAGCATAGGAGCTGAAAGCATCAGGGCGACCTTAATGGCTTGAGTTACCACTTCAATGGCAAATTCATTTTCCATTCATCACTCCTAAGTGTTGAACGAGCGGAGAATCGCGCCCGTTACAAGTTGCCATCCATCCACAAGAACGAAGAGCAATAGTTTAAAAGGCATTGAAACAAGCATCGGCGGAAGCATCATCATCCCCATCGCCATGAGCACAGAGGCCACGACCATATCGAGAACGATGAAAGGGATATAGAGAAGAAAGCCGATCTGAAAAGCAGTCTTGAGTTCCGAAATAATAAATGCCGGAATGAGATAATGAGTCGGTACAGCTTTGATGTCCGAGGGAGCTGCTTCACCGGTTACGTCGAAGAAAAGGCCGATGTCATTTTTACGGACATGCTTTTCCATGAACGAACGGAGATCCGTTTCGAGACCTTTTAGAGCAGCAACTCCATCAATCTGTTTTGCCTGGTAAGGCTTGATGGTATTTTCGTAAATTGATTTACCAGTCGGCATCATCACAAAGATCGAAAGGAACATGGCAAAACCAATGAGAAGCTGATTGGGTGGCATGTTCTGAGTTCCGAGGGCCTGTCTCATGAAAGAGAGAACCACTACAATTCTTGTAAACGATGTACAAAGAATAATGATCGCCGGAGCGAGAGTGAGAATCGTGAAGAGGAGAAGAACTTCAATCGTATCAACGAGATTCGTCCCCTGTCCGAAGTTGACGGCAACTCCGGGGAGATTAGCTGTTTGCGCGAGTGCCGTTCCAGTCAGGGAAAGCGAAAGCAAGGCAATGATGAACTTAAAACAACCGGTCATGCCGAGCCTTTTAATTAGTTAAACTCAATTGGCTTGAGTTTACGTGCCTTCTTCTTAAGCTCTTCAGAAAACTTCACGACATCAGTTGCTTTCGCAATTTTTGAGAGTGCAGTTTCCTCTCTTACAGGAGTGGACTCCATGATGTTTTCTTTCAGAGTGATCGTAGAAGACTCGCTGTCTGCTTCCGCATTCAGCATGTTGAGATCAAAATTTGTTCCGGTGATTGATTTCTCACCTTCTTTGATAATTCCGGTCGTGTCTTTCATCTCCGCGAGGAACTGAAGACCAGTCTCAGAATTAGCGACCAGGAAAAGCTGCTTGTGAGCTTTCACGATCATGAGCGACTTCTTCGGAGCAACATATGTTGTCGAGATGACTTCGATCATTTTTCCGTTATTCAGGAAACCCAGTTTCCCTTTGTTGAAGACACCTTTCTTCAGAACCTGAACCACTCCGTAGAAAAGTCCAAGGACAAGAGCGAGGAAGATCGTGAACTTCGCTGCGTAACCTGCGAATGAGAATGTATCCGTCGCAACTTTAGGAACGTCGGCCTTAGTGCCAGAACGCTCTGGAGCAGCAGCGCCGAGTTTGATTTCATCTTTTTTCGTTTCAACAGCTTTGGGAGTGTCTTTGCCTTCGTTCATGAGCTTGTTGAGGTAATCCTCGTTCAGCTCTTCTTTTTTCACAGCACCGAGCTTCGATGAAGCAGCTGCCGGTTCAAACGTAGGTTTTGCATCTGTTTTCTTTTCAGGAGCCGGAGCTTTGACTGCTTTTGGAACAACAGCGGCCGGGGCCAGAGTCTCCATTGCAACAGTCACTTCTTTTGTCGGAGCGCGGTTGATATTTGTCGTAGCAACTCCGCGTGGGAAAAGAACTTCGATATCTGAATTTTTCCAGCCGAGGTCAACCGCCGAAGCGTTGACTGCGTAAGGAAGAGTCGCACGGATGATGGCCTTTCCGTTCAGCACGTTGGCCGAGAGAATGGCACCGCGGACATTTTTAGTGATGGCATTGAAAGGAAGAGCATTGTTGAGTGTGATCTCAATGGAATTCCCGAAAACCTTCACATCAGGAAGATCATTTGACCTGCCATCAAGCGCCACATTCAGAAACCCATTCGGGCCATCCGTGCGGAGATCAAGATTTGTCACTTTGACACCCGCGAAGGATCCAAAGGTGACCAGAGTCAAAACGGCTGCGACAACAAACTTCCTGTACATACGATATTCCTTCCTGGTTTATCGAGATAACTAACTTAAAAATCAGGACTTATTTCAGAGATTCAATTCTTTCAAGCGGGCTGATGATGTCTGTTAAGCGGATCCCGAATTTCTCGTTCACCACAACGACTTCCCCTCTTGCAACGAGCTTGCCATTCACAAGAACCTCAAGTGGTTCACCGGCGAGCTTATCGAGTTCAAGCACCGAACCCTGACCGAGCTGAAGAAGATCTTTGATGATCACTTTCGCACGTCCGAGTTCCACGCTGACTTTGAGCGGGATATCGAGAATAAAATCCAGGTTCTGGATTTTAAGTTTATTTAAGGCATCGTCACCGGCCTTAAACTGGTCCGCTAGTTCACGGATGGCATCTTTATTGTTTTCAGACATCTCTGGATTCGCCATGGTTATATTTCCTTTATGTAATTCTTCTTGTGACCTGGACCGCACGGTTGCCTTTATAGACACCGATAAGACACTTCATTTTCTTCGCATCTTCAATTTCAAGATCGAGTTCGCCCGATACTTCCTGCGCGAGTGGAATAACATCTCCCACCTGAAGACCAACAAGATCTCCGATTGTCATCTCAGTTTCACCGAGCTTAACAATCGCAGTCGCTTCTGCGTGCTGAACGTGTTCCTGCATAGAACGTGTCCAGAGAGTATCTACAACGTCGTTATCGGCCTGGAAGCTTGAAGAAAGTTTCTGCTTAATCGGTTCAATCGTAGAGTACGGAATCACCACCATGATCGTTCCCGAAGCAGATTCAAACTCCACTTCGAAAGTTGTCGTGATGATTACATCTGAAGGAGGAACCACACCCACGAACTGAGGGTTAATTTCTGTACGCGAATACTGAGCGTCGATTCTGTGAACCGGTGCCCATGCTTCTTCGAGATCGTTGATCGCCATGTCCATCACGCGTCTCATGAATGAGAGCTCGATTGAAGTAAATTCCTTCCCTTCAATTTTTGTGAACGGACGATCAGTACCACCGAAGTATGAATCGATGATTGCGTATGCGAGTTTTGATTCGAAAACGATCAGCGCCGGTCCGCGGAGTTCGTTGAATCTCATGATACACATGCACGATGGAATCGGCAGGGTGTTCACGAATTCTCCGAACTTCAGGAGATCGGTCGAGATCATGGAGATCGTCGAAATCTTTCTGAGTGAGTTGGAAAGGGATACACGGAACTGACGAATGAAGCGCTCGTAGATGATCTCGAGGATCGGCATTCGACCGCGGATAACCCGGTCCTGGTTTGTGAGATCGTAGGGCTGGATGTTTGCATCCGACTCTTCAACCTCATTAAACCCTTCGCTACCGTCGGACGATGTATCACCATCGTCGTTAACAGCGTTAAGTAATGCGTCTACTTCGTCTTGGCTCAAAACCTGGGCCATATGGCTCCCCTCCTGGGATTTTCAAACTACGGCATCCTGCCTTAGTTGATCTGGAAGCTGATGTAGTAAATATCTTCAACCTTGCCATCAACAAGGAATGAATTAATGGAAGATTTGATTTCTTCCTTTAAAAAACTTTTTCCTTCTTTCTTAAGAAGGTCTTCTGCGCGTTTTGTATTGAGAATGCTGATGATGGTGTCGCGGATCTGCGGCTTTCTTGCCTCAAACTCCGGAGCCTTGGCATCGTCACTCATCTTGAGAACAGCATCGAGACGAACATAACGTCTTGGACCATCACCACTCGCGAGGTTCACAGTGAAACTATCGAGCGTAAGAAGATTTTCTTTCTTCACCACTTCAGTTGTCTTCTGTTCTCCAGCTGCTTCTGTATCAACAACAACAGTTCCATCCTGTTGCTCTTTCAGAAGTCTCGTAAGATCCGGACGAGTTGCTTCCATCTGCATGAAGCGCCACTGGAAATAAGCAATCGCACTAATCGCAACGATGTTTACAACCATGAGAATAGTAAGAAGGGGATTTTTTGCGGAAGGGGCCGGTGCCGCTGCTGAATTTGTGTCTGCCATGACTAAACCTTTTTAGGCTCCCTCATCCTGAGGGATATCTGTCAAAATTATAACTTTATGAGGCGTTAGAAGCAAGGAAGGTCCTAGGGGCAGGGTATTTTTTGCCGTGTTTAGGGCCGGAAGAGTAGTTCGTCTGACATCGGCAAAGTTTGCCGCCCATCCAACTCCCTCTATTAAATAGAAAAGGCCCGGTTACCCGGGCCTTTCGTTTTGAAATTGTCTGAAAAAATTAAAGAGTGATCTTCCCGCGCTTCTTCAGCTCTTCGATGAGACCGTCGAAGTGAGTTGTCGGGTATGCACCTTTAACTGGAATACCGTTAAGAAGGAATCCTGGAGTTCCCTGGAATCCGAACTTAGCAGCTTCTGCCATGTCAGCATCAATGCGTGTCTGGACAGCTTCAGACTTAACGTCTTTAGCAAGTCTGTTCATATCAACACCAAGAGCTTTCGCTTCGGCTTTGAGGAATGCTTCTCCATTCTGGAGCTTGCGCTGATTCTTATAGATAGCATCGTGGAATTTCCATGCTTTCTCAGGTGACTGAAGACGGATTGCTTCGTAATACTGAGAAGCTGGCATCGCCTGTGGGTGGAATGAAAGGGGAAGATGCTTGTAAGCAAAACGGATTTTGCCTTCGTACTTCTTCATGAGTTCCATCACAGTGTTGAAGCCGCGTGAACAGAATGGACATTCGAAATCTGAATATTCAATGAGAGTGATCGGAGCATCTTTATTTCCGCGGAAGCTTTCGTCAGAGCGGATTTCGGCCATGAGTGGGTTGTTGAAAGAAGCTTCAAGTTGCTTCTTCTCATCTTCTTCACGTCTCTTCCCTTCTCCTTCCTGAGCAGACTTAACTGCTTCATTGAGAGCTTCGATAAATTTAGCAGGGTTTGCCTTAATTGATTCCGTGATGATTTCCGGATTTTCTTTGAGCATTTTTTTGATGTCTTCTTTAGAGGTCGTACACGACACGGCCAAAACCAGCGCGCCGATAACAAATGCAAATCTTTTCATGCGAATCCTTTCTCTGGGTAAGTAAAAGCGTTAATGAGAACTATGGTAAGGCCACACCGGATGGATTTCAACCTTTGGGCTTATTCTTCGTTAAATTATTCTCGAGGTAGTCGAGATATTTGTTGAGCTTCCTGGTGTAGTCGCGGATGTAAGCATATCCAACAAGGTGAACCCGACTGAAGTGGTTCCCCTTCATGAAGGCGCGCATCGTTGAAAAAATTCCGAAAGCAGCACCGGAGACTCGTCCGTATAAATGTAGTCCCAGCAGGATATAAAAAATTGATGTGAGAGTAATCGTCATAAAGACGAGCTCATCCAGAATGAAGAGTTGCTTGGTGAAATATTTCCCGACCGCAACCGGATCCTGCAAAGTCTTCATTGCTAACTCAGTCATGTCGTGAAAAAGAATGGATGAGTTATCAATAATAAAGACAGCACTACAAATTGAGATAATGACGAGAAGAATCCCGAAGTGAAGAAGGAAGACCCAGTCCACTAATGGCTTGTGAATTCTTGAGTACTGCGGAGGAATGCTGTTACTGACGAGTTCGCCCTTTCTTCTGGACTCACGGAGAAACTCAAAGAAGAACTCAGAGAACCTCGTGAGAAGTTTGTAATTCGAGAATTCATCAATCTTATAAATAGCGTTCGGATTATCCAGCACCTCATCGCAATACTCCCCGATCACGCGGAACGGACGGAGAATCAACCACCCAACATAGGTGCCAATAAAAAAGAGAAAGATATGAAAGGCAAAAAGAACGGGAGCACTCTCGAGCACTTCCTTAAGAATGTAATCAAAGAACAGTGTCTCATCCTGAACGGGAAAACCCTGCGCTTCGAAGAATGCATAGTTAAGACGGGAGACCTGAAAGAGAAAGTAATAGATGAAAAGGGAGATTCCCAAAGAAATGCCCGATACCTTAAGACCCACGGCCATAATAAAACGGGTGTCTTCGTTCCGGAATATGCGCTTGAATTCCTGAGGCCGGAAAAGATTAAGGATTGGTTTCATCCAAATATCTTAAATCAAAAAACTGTAAACGGTTAGAACTAGGCAGAATTCGACTAGGATGATCCTAAAGCCTGACTAAAGTATTCCCCCCTCAATCTTTTTCCTAAAGTCCTGAGGGGTTTTCGTCCGATAGGTCGGTGAATCGTCCAAAGACGAAGGAGCTCTCATGAAACCGGTGTCTACAATTATGATCCTTGTTCTCTTTGCGCTGGTCACAGCGTGCGGAAAGGACAATAAGTCCGGAAAGAAGAACAATGGCTACTACGGCTTTAACCAGCTGGGTACAACCAGTCAGTACGGAGGGACCTCGATTGCTTACAACGGGTTTTCCGTTCAGCAGGTCGTAGTCGAAAACCCTTGTTTAAGTGGTGCTCCCGATCAGTATCGCCAACGTGTGACTCTCGCCGCTCCGGTGAATTCAGTAATCTCTAACGGTGATGTGTGGGTAGGTGTTACTTCATTCGGTGACGTTGCTGTTATCGGTGGTACAGCTCAGGGCCCGATCATGGAAGCTTACATTTGTCCAAGAAGCCAGGTGACTTCAGCTGCTGGTCAACCATCAGGTGTAACACTTCTTCCTTATACAACTTGTCGTATCAAGCAGATGAACGCGAGTCTTCGTCTCTCTGACGGAAGTGTCGCTAACTTCCGCGCGATGGACTACGGAAACTCTCGTCAGCAGCCTTTCTCTTACTGTCGCTAATTTTAAAAAAGATTTTGAATATAGAAAAGGCTCCGAAAGGAGCCTTTTTTTTTTACTTCTTATCCAGATAACTCTGAACTCCCGCCGCAATCGCTTTAGCGAGATCCTTCATGTACTTTTCCTGATTGATGATTCCGAGTTCACCCGGATTAGAAATGAATCCTGCTTCCACAAGAAGCCCCGGACGTTTTGAGAGAGCGAGCACATAGAATAATCCAGGCTTGATTCCCCGATCGATCACTTTATGTTGCTTCACGATGGGTTTCACTTTCTCATGAACTTTCGCAGCAAGCTCACGTGAATGGGAAACAGTCTGCTGAACAACCAGATCAACGAGAATCTGATTCACCACGAGTTCCTCACCTTTGAGATTCAGGTTTTCGTGGTTCTCCACTTTTCTGGCGGCAGCATTGGAATTGTTATCGAGATAATAAAGTTCAAAACCATGACCTTTCGGATTGGGTGAGGAATTGAAATGAATGGAGAGAAATAAATCGGCCTTCACCATGTCAGCAAGATCCGCGCGTTCCTGCAGACTCACCTGGCGATCGAGACTCCGCGTGAGATAAGTTGTGGTGGTTTTAGAAAGCTCGTCCTTCACGCGTTTTGCGAGTCGAAGGGAAAGATCTTTCTCGTAAACTCTCCGCGTTTTTTTGGCATCGAAATAACCGACAGCACCTGATTCATCTCCGCCGTGGCCGGGATCGATCAGAACAACTTTTGCCTCAATGGAAATTGAAAATAGGAGAAGAAGGAAAAAGGCTTTCATGTCAGTAAACTTTCTTCATCCGGTGGCGTGGAAAATAAAAGGAGAGAATCTGTTGATAATCATATCCGCGTTTGGCGAGTTCAAGCGCACCCAGCTGACAGAGACCCACTCCGTGACCGTAACCCTGACCTTCCACAGTGATCTCGCCATTTTTCTGGTTCATCACATAATAATTTGATGGAAGAATTTCGCGACCGGCGAGATTTCTCAGATAAGATTTTTTCACGATATGGAGACGGTCTCCTGCATAGAAACGGATTTCCGAATTATGAAGCGAATCCGGCATGAGCTTAAGCTCCTGCGCCTGAAGTTCTTCCGAGTAATAGCGGCGAAGAACTTTATCCACCATGCCCGTGAGATTTCTGTTTTTTATTTTCTGTTGCCAGTCTTTCATTCCGGTTTTCTGACAGAAGGTACAATTCACAGAACGGTATCCCTCTTCCACTCCACCCCAGACCTGATCCGGACGAAGAGTTTTTCCCCCACATTTCGAATGGAAGAATGCCGGCGAAACTTTTCCGGAAGGACCTACGATGATCTCGCCTTCAGTTTCGCGGGAAGCGCGCAGAGTTTTTTCTGTGACATCAAAGAATGATCCGGAAACCTGATCACGCTCAGAAGACTCGAGATGATAAAGTTTTTTATCATCAACTAATCCACCGGATTTGAGCAGTCGATCGTAAGCATAAGTGCGTGCCGCTACCGCCTGGGCCTTGAGAGCTTCCAGGGGCCACGTGCCGTTCATTTCTTTGGAAAGAAGAGTGCGAAGGTAAGCTTCCAGCGGAATATCGTTTACGAGATCACAGGATTCGCTACCAGGTGTGGTGAGAAGCTGAAGCTCTCCCTGATACTTATTCTTTCCCCACGAGATTAAACCCGTAGGAGATTTGAGAGAGGCCACGAGAATGGGATTTTTCGGAAGACGATAAGAGGCCTTGCCGGGAGCGCAGTTAAAAGAAACCTGCTTTCTTCCCAGAAAACTTTCTGAACGCTTTTGCGTGTGCATGGTTTTCTGAAGATCAGTACCTTCAAGGACGACATGTTTCAGTGATTTTGCGATGAGGACTTTGACTGTTGGAACGGCAGAAAGCGAGGCCTGTGCCCACAATAATGAGAGGAGAAAACATCCTGTCTTTCGCATCTATTCCCGAATCCCTGGAAATGATAAGTCGACCCAACAACATCTTATCCTGAAATGTCGCCGGTTTAGGGAATTTTTTTCAGATGCTTCATGATTATCTGCATGTCCGCCCAAGTGGTCTTCTTCATGCTGATATTGGTTTCAATAATAGAAGGATGAAAGAGTGGGACGATCTGGAGACTCCCCTGATTTTCCACCTTGCGCTCGAAAAACTGGCCATGGATCTGCGAAAGCCGATCATTTGACTTCAGTATTTTCTGGGTAGCTTTCGCTCCCAGAGTGATGAGGATTTCGGGATTAAGAGATAAAGAGATGCGGATGACTTCTGCAGAAAGGTCACTCTCTTCATTCTTTTCTACCGGATAGATCATGACTTCTGAGGGATCGAGTTTCATCGCGAGAATCATGCGTTCAAAAAATTCTGCTGTTTTTAAAGGAAAGCCCGTCAGGACTTCATCCAGGAAAGAGCCTTTCACATCGTTTTTAACTTCCGACCATGGACGGATGTTCTCAGTCACAAACATGACTCTCACAGCACCCGGTTTTTTCCCTCTGAAGAGTATGTCGAGAATCTCTTTTTCGAGAGAAAGGCCGCTCATGAGCTCCTGAATATCAGTCGCCTTCTTCACGTCATCCCAGACTGGATCCGGTTTCACATGAATTTCCCCGCGATCAAACTTGATCACTGGCATTTGCGTTTCCTCGACCTTTTCCTTCGCGAATCGCTCGAGAGACTCGATCACCTGGCGCTTCTCTGTGAAGCCTTTAGCAGGCTCATTATCGATCTTTCTGGCATTCTTAACGGAATCAGGCGCACTAAAGCCTTCGCCCATCAGGGCCTCGCTAAAGGACTTTGCTGCCGGTGGGGCCCTCAGATTCAATAATTTCTGCTTAAATAACTGGTCCATGTGAGGCATTTTTAGCACAGAAGGGACGATCTTTCCTAGCCGATAATTCTCTTAAATTAAGCTTTGTTTCTGCCCGATAAGACATGTGAACGGACAGGAGAACACAATGTCAGACATCGATTTTAAGTTTGAAAATTTTGAAGAGTACTTCGGCGGAGCTGAGCAGGTTAAGAAGACGATGGATGAGTGCAAGGTATGCGGATCGAAGCTTCTTCTTTCGCACATGCCGGATTACAAAAATCTTCTGGTGCAGGAAACTGCCCGTTGCATGGATTGCGGCTGCGGAAATCGCCGCGTGATTCATATCCTGAATTAAAAACAGGTTTCTGGGGGATTCACCAGAGTCTCCCAGGCTTTCCTGAATACGAAGCTCCTGCTTTCATCCCCTATCCATTTCTCCCCTTTCTCAATTCTGATACTAATCTTTCTTTTTACAGCAAATTTTCTGATTAATTCCAGGCCTTCCTTGATCGAAAGAAGCGACGAGTACTCATTCACGGCTGAACATGTGCCTTTATCATGTTTCTGTTCATTAAAGAGTACGTAGTGAATGGCATTTCTGGCTTCCCGAAAAGATCTCAGAACGTGTAAGTGATAGCGTCCTGATTGAATTCTTCCCTTCGCCATTCTTTTGGCCATGGTATTTGTGAGGGAACGCATTCCGCGGGAGAGAATTTCATTGGAAGTTGCTTCAACAATGAGATGAACGTGATTGGTTTGAAAGGAATAATGGAGAATCCGAAGTCCATGTCTTCTCGCATTGGTAATGGATCGCTTAAGAATCTTCAACGTTTCTTTATTTCGAACATGAGATTTGTATCGGAAATTTATGTGAAGAGGAACTCGCCCGGAAACTTTCTCTCTTGTATGGTGAGCAACTCCCCGGGAATGGATTCTCTTCCTTCCAGCTTTCTTACGAGCTCCACCCCACGAGTGAACTTTAAGATTGAGTTGCATTTTCCTCTCCTTGAATACGGCACATGTATCAAGCATAGAGAGGAGTGGGAGTGAATTTGTGGAATTGTGAGGATTTTATTCCGTCTTTGAATCAGCGTGAAGATGATCCCACAGAGCTTTCGCCTGCGGATTCTTGAGACCGAAATAATTCACTAAATCCGGCACCGTAAAATCTTTTAACTCTTCCTGAGTCATTGAAAGCTGTGTGAGGACTTTCTTCTTTCCTTCTTCTCCGAGACCTTTCACTTCATCCAGCCAGGTTGAAAGAGTGCGCTTCGTTTCGGCCTTGTGATGAAGTTTTCTCGAGAACCTGTGCGCTTCATCTCTCATTGAGACAATGACTTTAAAAAGCGGCGGACATTTCTGAAGAATATACGGATTACTTCTGCCGGGAATAATGAGTCTTTCTTCTGAGCGGACAACTTCGGTGGCACTGAGATCACCACTTGTGAGGTCTTTTGCTTTCGCAATTCCCACGACAGGAAGTTCCACATTCATCTCACGAAGAACGGCACAGACCGTATTGACCTGGGCGATCCCGCCGTCGATCACGAGAACATCCGGAAGATCACCGTTATCAAGTCTTCGCGAAATCACTTCTCTCATCATGGCAAAATCGTTATTTCCCTCGGGTCGTGTCTCGAGATGGTAGTAGCGATATTTTCTCTTGTTCGCTTTTCCTTCTTCGAAAACAATCTGTGATGCCGTCGGTGATTGTCCCTGCCAGATGGCGACATCATAACATTCCAGAATCCGCGGACGTTCTTTGAGACCCAGGAGATCTTTCAGTTTATGAAGTCCCATGTAAACCGAGTCAGCGTTGGCAATTCTCACCCGCTGGGATTCTTCCGCGTGCTTCCGGCACATTTCAATGAGCGGATAATATTTTTTGTTAAGACCGGTGACTTTCATTTCACCGAAAGTGAGAAGGGCCGGACGAACGTCTTCCAGTTTCTCTTCTTCGAAATCCAGGACGAGGATATCGGGATTCATCTCTTCCGGATCAGAGTAGTACTGAACAATTTTCTGAAGTATTTCATCTTCGAGTTCTTCAATTAACTCTGACTTCACGAAGTTGAAATTTTTCTGACCGAGAAGAAGTCCCGCGCGGATCATGTAGATGGAAATATCCACTTCATCTTTTCCATTCCAGTAAGACCACACATCGATATTTTTATCCGACTGAAGATTCTCCACTTTCTGATCATGACTCTTGGAAAGAAACTCGTCGAGAAGTTGAACGTTGTCGCGGATAATTCCCGCCATTTCATATTCTTCATTTTCCGCGTAAGCACTCATGCGTTCCTGAAGCTTCTGAATCGTCCGTCGCGCTTTGATCGGCCCCTGAAAAAATCCGGTCGCGATATTCATGTCGCCTTCATATTCTTCTTTTGAGCGAAGTCCCACACATGGTGCCGAACATTGTTTCATCTGATGAAGGAGGCAGGGAGTTTTGCGGGAGTTAAATTCCGAAAGACTGCAATCGCGCAGACCAAATGACTTGGTGAGAATCCGCATGATCATGGAAATATTTGATCCTGTCGGATAAGGCCCCATGAGTTCTTTGCCTTTCGCTTTTTTCGGGCGACGGACATATTCCAGACGGGGAAATTCTTCGTTCCAGTTTACCTGAACGTAGGGATAGGATTTATCGTCACGCAAACGGAAATTGTATTTGGGAGTCTGTTCTTTAATCAGATTGTTTTCGAGGACAAATGATTCAGCGTCTGAGCGTGTCACAATGAAGTCAAAATCATGGACATGCGACACCATGAATTCAGTCTTGAGGCCTTTCACTGATTGATTGAAGTAAGTGACTACCCGGGCCTTAAGTTTCTTGGCCTTTCCGACGTAGATCACCCGACCATTCTTGTCCTTCATGAGGTAGCAACCGGGTGCTTGAGGGAGAGAATTGGCCTTATCGAGGAGCTCTTCGGTCTTCTTCATAGGGGTATTCTTTGACTGACTGTGCTCATTTTGGCATAATAGATTGGTTCAAATCTATTCGAAGCCGACCCAGTATGTTCGCTTCTCCTAATATAAACGAAAAGGAAAACTATGTCTCAGTTAACGGTTGGCAAGGATGTGCTTTCATATTGCACAAAGTGTAAACTGAACCTTGGCCATACCATCGTCGCAATGAAAGATGCTAAGCACATTGCGAAGGTCAAATGTAATACATGTAA
This sequence comes from Bdellovibrionota bacterium, assembly GCA_040387275.1. GTDB lineage: Bacteria > Bdellovibrionota > Bacteriovoracia > Bacteriovoracales > Bacteriovoracaceae > Peredibacter. The sequence continues at coordinate 921,707 of JAZKDZ010000002.1, forward strand.
TACAATTCAAGCTTTCAAAGACGCTTCTATTTCTTCGAAACAAAACAAGACCCGCAAAAAAGCTTCTGGTCTCAGCCCATCGAAAGTGATTTCTGTTTCTGATCTGTGGATGGAAAAAATGTCTTCAACGAAGAAGAAATCTACTCCGTACGCAATGGACCAGAAATTTGTTCAGGGAGATATCCTGGATCACGTGAAATTCGGCCCGGGTATTGTTGAGAAAGTGGTAGATGACAAGATTGAAGTCATCTTCCGCCACGAGATTAAGACTCTCGTTCATAACAAGAAAATGTAAAAAAAAAGGCCGCGTAAGCGGCCTTCTTTTTTTGAGATTTGTTTTTAGTTCTTAGTAGAATCCGCCGCCAATCTGGCCACCGAATCCAAACTGTCCACCGATACCAAGCTGACCACCCATGTTCATCGGGCTATAACCAGCAGCTCCGTAGCCGCCCATTGCCCCACTCTGCATCTGGCCCATGTTATACGCGAGACCGCGCTGCTGTAACATGGCATCGTAGTTAGAAGTTTGCGATGAGAGCGCGCCGTAGTTTCCACCGAAGCCGCCTGCACCACCGAAGTATCCACCACCAGCACCTGGATAACCGTAACCTGTACCAACACCTGAACCCCAGCCGCCTACGCCGCCGACGTTACATGGTGCCTGAACACACATCACACCACCCTGGAAACCACCTTGATACATTCCACCCTGGAAGCCGCCCTGGAATCCACCCTGATACATCCCACCGGCCATTCCGCCAGCAAGAGAGATACCTTGAGCAAAGCCACCGCCCTGGAATCCACCTTGATACATTCCGCCTTGGAATCCACCCTGGAACATTCCACCCTGCATTCCGCCCTGGAACATTCCACCTTGATACATTCCGCCTGCCGGATACATACCACCCTGGAATCCGCCGTTATACATTCCGCCAGCGATACCGCCAGCAAGAGAGATACCTTGTGCAAAGCCGCCGCCCTGGAGTCCACCCTGGAACATTCCACCTTGGAAGCCACCCTGGAATCCGCCCTGCATTCCACCAGCGAAGCCGCCAGCAAAACCACCGGCCATACCACCCATTCCATATGGATTGTACCCGCCGTAAGGACCCATCATCCCGCCGATAAATCCGTTAGAGTATCCAGCGCCATTGAGGCCACCGTACATTCCACCGAGACCAGCGAACTGACCCATTGATTGGTTGTTACACTGCATAGCTCTTTGCTGTTCAGGAGTAATACCTGGAAGCTCGTTCGAAGCAGCGTACTGAAGATAATTGTTATTCTGAATCTGACACTGCTCGTATCCGACTGCTGCAGCTCCGGCCCATGCTTCGTTTGAACGAATCTGTGCGCGTGACTGGAAGTAACCGATACCAAGTGCCGCGAGAGGAGGAGCAATGGCCCCTGCGATTTCCGCGATACCAGAGAGTGTAGATTGTTGACGAGCACCAGGTCCGCAATTCGGACAGTCACGATCGTAGCGAGAAGTAACAGATCCTTCATCGATACAACGGCCGCCTGAAGAACACTGGAAGCGTGCATTGTTTCTGATCCAGAGATCACAAGCTTCCTGATCTTGTCTTCTTGTCGACTGACAGATCGCTGGAAGGCCTTGAGCTCCACCATTTCCGCCGGCAGCTGCGCCACCAACGATAATCACCTGACCTGAACCTCCGCCTGAAGCAGTTGTTCCGATCACTGTTCCACCAGTTCCGCCTGCAGCTACACCACCAGTCACAACAACGTGACCGCTTGGACAGTTTGCCCCTGAACCTGTGATCGTGACGATTTCTCCAGTGCGGGAGTTACGACAACGGATTTCTCCGGTACGAACTGTGACACCAGAAACTGAAACTCCTCCACCGATACTTCCGCGGATTCTGTAACGATCAGGGTGAAGGCGAAGACATCTTACGCAAGATGCTCTCTCTGTTCCTTCTCTTCTTGCACCGATGATTCCGAGAATAGCACGACGAGGTTTACATTCATTATAACAAGGGTCACCTGGATAGAGACGGCCTTCACCTTCGAGTTCTTCGCAGATGATGACATCAGCTCCACCTGTACTGCCTGACTGCGCTCCTGATTGTGAACCAGACTGCGAGCCTGATTGCGAACCGGATTGTGAGCCTGACTGTGAACCGGATTGAGATCCAGATTGCGAACCAGACTGTGAGCCTGACTGCGAACCGGATTGTGATCCTGATTGAGCGCCTGAAGCGGAACCAGATTGGTTACGACCAGGTTCAAAGTTTCCATCGATTGTTGATTTGGGTACGCAGACTTTTTTCGTGGCCTCTACGTTTGCCTCAGGGCCCGGAGCTCCTGCAGGAATTTCCAAACGGTCGGAGGTAGTACGTGTACACCTTACCTGCCGGCAGTAGTTATCGCCTTCAGCGATCATGTCTGCCATGGTGTATGCCCCTCCCTTCGAACGACAAAAGGCAACGGCTTCATCAACGAAGCTGTCCGCCATTGCGCTTGCAAGAGGAAGCATAAGGCCCAGTAGTACAGGGAAAAACTTTTTCATATTCCTACCCAATTTTTTGTCTCCCTACCCGTGGGAGAATTCTTCACTTAAATATTAACACTTGATGCGACAGAGGCGATGTCTCGGCAAAATTCGCCGGGCACGACACCATCTCGTCTGTCTCATATCGGTAAATGCTCTTCAGGACTTTAGGTGAATCGATGACTAGAAAGACGAGGGATGTTGTTGTAATCTCAAGCCGTTATGAACATCTTCTCTGATCACATCCTCGGCTGGGCCATTGTACTTATTATGATAGGTGCCGGATTTTACACGATGAAGGTCATCGGTGAAGAAAAGTCGTCATTTAAAGATGAGTCTTACAAAGTGAGTTTTGGTCCTCTCACTTTGATCATCCCGAACTGGTGGTCGATCGTTTCTCAGACTGATCATGCGATCCGGTTTGAACGAACCGATACCCGATACGACTGGTATGCTGTCTTTCAATATCATCCTGCTCATGAAGGCAAAGACCTGCCTGAACTCTTAAAAGAGAAACTCAATCTCGAAGAAATGGAATTTGATGAAGACGTTGTCTTCGAAACGGATTCCCGTGTTCTCTTCCGCGATTCACGCGTTCAGGAATATTTCCAGGAAGTGATCAGGGTGGAAGGCAAAGGCTCGCAGAAAGTCATTGAGCGCTTCTATTATGATCTCTATCTCATGCGTGCGCAGAACGACGCTGGATACTTTATCTTTGAATCCCGAAGTTCAGTCTTAAATGGATTGGTGGAAGGTCCGTATTTTGAAGAGAGTCTTTCTGAGCTTGAGCTCGCGACATAAAAAAAAGGGAGCCGAAGCTCCCTTTGGAATTAATTTCTCTTAGGTGCGAATCCGCGGATCTTGTCGATCACGAAATCAATCAGCTCTTCATCAGATGAGAAAACATCTTCCACGAGTTCATTCGAGAGAAGAAAGTTCTTCACGCGAATAGCGATATTGTGGAGAGATTCCATGAGATAGAGTCCACCGATGTTCTCGCCGTTGAAAGACTTGATGATCTCTTTACGTGCGTGGTTGAACATTTCAGTTTCAGTGATGTCACCAGGGATATCTTCGCCGAATTTTTCTTCGACTTCTTCAATCGCCTGCTCTTTGATATTTTCATCAGTCGCGAAGCTCACACCAAATTCAGTGGCCATCGCCTCGATCAGATCAGCGCGAGAATCAGCAGCAAACTCGATCATCTCTGCCTGTTTCAGGTGATTGATCGTGTATGTTGAGAGCGCTTTCAGCGTTTCGAAATCAGTCTTCATCAAAACTTCCTTAAATAGGTATTCCCTAACAGGATATCTAAAAACTTAACTGCCCACAAGTTAAAGCGTTGATTTATTTTACTTTTTTGTGAACTTTTTTGTGATTTTCGACGCCATAGCGTTTACCGCCGAACGTTCCCCCATAAGGACAAGGAACGAAGCATAAAGAATCCCTACAGCACTCATCTGCACCGTAAGCGTGATGCATTTTGTGAGGAATGGTTGAGAGAAAAATTCCACTTTAAGAAACATCTGCAGAATGAATCCCGTTCCGAGAGTGGCCGCTAAGACTTTGAATATTCTGCGGGAGAAGAAGAATCCCCAGCTTAAATGCAAATCTTTTCTTAAAAACCAGCTCTGGATAATGGCGTTTACGCAGACAGAAAGCGTTGTTCCAAGAGCGAGAACCTTGAACCCATATATCGGCGTCAATAATAAACAAAAAGCGATGTTAAAGACGATGGAAACAAGAGATGCGATCACCGGAATCTTCTGACGGTCCAGTGCATAGAAAGTCGGCACCAGGATTTTGTAGAGACCGTAGAAAGGAAGTCCCAAAGCGTACATCCGGAGGGCCTCACCGGTCTTTATCGTCGATTCATGATCAAAGCGACCTCTTTCAAAGATCACGTTCACAATTTCATCTGAGAGGCAGTACAGGATGACCAGAGCGGGCATCACGGTCAGGAACGACAGATAGTAACTCGACTGGAGCTGGGACTTGGCCCCTTCCACGTCTTTCTTTTTCCATGCTTCAGAAAAATGCACGAGATTGGAGTTTCCGATTGAGACCGAGAGAATTCCCACCGGCAGCTGGAACAGGCGGAAACTATAATTGAGCCATGACGTTGCTCCCACCACAGTTCCTGTCGCCAGAATTGTTGTTACGAGAATATTGACCTGAGTGGCGGCGAACCCCACTAACCCAGGACCAATCAGGCGAAGAATTTTTTTCGCTCTTTCCGTCCAGAACTCTTTGGGCCAGATCGGACCCAGACCTTTCTTGTAAATAATCGGGATCTGCACAGCGGCCTGCATGAATCCACCAAGCATGGCCCCGATACCTAATGAGTAAATCGGATGATATCCATTCCGGTGAAGAACTCCTGAAAGTGTCAGCATCGCGAGGATACTCATCACATTATAGGAAGCCGGTGCGAGCGCCGGAATAAAAAAGACTTTGAGAGAATTGAGCGCACCCATAAAAAGGGCCGCCAGAGAAACGAAAGTGAGAAACGGCGCCATGATCCGGGTGAGGTTCACACACAATTCAAATTTTTCAGGATCATTCGTAAACGCCGGAGCAAAAACACGAATGAGCTCTGGTGCAAAAATCATAATCCCGGCACAGATGCATCCCGTGACCATCGCGAGTAACCAGAAGAGAGACCACATGAGCTCGCGCGCTTTCTGATGAGATTCCTGATTCGCTTCCACGAAGGTCGGAACAAACGCAGAGGAAAAAGCACCTTCAGCAAAGAGATCACGAAGAAGATTCGGAATTCTGTACGCAACTAAGAAAGCATCTGTCACACCACTTGCTCCGAAATACGCGGCCATCACCTGCTCGCGCACGAGACCCAGTATTCTTGAGAAGAAAGTAGCGATCGCCATCTTGATTGAGGAACGGATTATTGACATGGATACATCTTCGCTCAAAAAACAAAACATTTCACTCAGAAATTGGTTCTCTTTCGCCCCTACTCAACGGGGCAAGTGTCTGAGTTGTCGACAACATCCGACAAGGTATCTTTTTGTCACCTATCTCTTCTTACTTTCCCTCTAAAAAAGGTGAGTTGATGTTAGCCGAAACATAATTACAATTGTAGGGGCACGATGGAATGATGAGTTTAAGCAGGATGCGGGAAGGACGATCCCCTCCACTATTCCAGGACGGAATTTTGGGACACCTTCACTCACACACACACCGGATTTTTGACCAAGGATTAGGTTAGAAATCGAGAGAGACAAGGAGGCAATCCATGAAACTCGCCATCGCGGTTGAATCAAAGCAACATCCTAAAAACCAGAATGACTACCGGGTCTGGTACCTCGAGATTGACGACAATGGACATGTCGTCAGTGTCGGAGTGAAAAGCAAAGAGGAGTTAGTTGAAGACCTCTTTGCCTGTTACCGGAGAACAGGAAAGTCCAATTGGCGGGCCTTCCAGAAAGGTGCGGAGAAATCTTCACCAGTAGAAATCTTCGACTTTGTCTCAATGAACATGCACGAGAACACTCACTTCGGAAATCTTCCGACCTTGAGCGAGTTCCAGAATGTTCTGAACACACTCCAAAGTCGCCTTGAACTAAGATCGATTGCCTAGAAAATATCTCCTCCCAGGATTTTGTATTCTAGGCCTTTCCGGGGAAGGGGTTAATCCCTTCCCTGTTTCCCACTCAGATGCTTACTGATAAATGTAGGTGAAAGTTTCACCAGACGAAGATTCTGAACGGGATTGGTGCGACCAAAAATGACATTTGGTTCAAAAATTGATTTCACGATCTTCCCGGTTTTCCTCGAGAAAATATAAGCACCATTGACCATATGGGAATAAAGGAAAAATTCCTCATCAAGTTTCTGGGCCCCCCCACAATGACTTGAATAAAGTGGAATCCCTTTTTCTCCGCTGAATGAATAAATACTCTTGAGTGAAACCGGGTCCAGAATCTGAAGAGCAGATGAATGATAAGGAGCATCCACAGGATTACTTTCATTGTTAAAGATCAGGATATTTCCGTCGGAGAGAATCTGAACATCATGAACGAGATGACCGGCAGAGCCGGGAATCATAAAATGATGAAGGACTTTTTTGAGATCGGGAGACAGAATGTAAACGCCGAGGAAGAGAGAATTGACGATGACATTCCCTTTCGCAATTGCCGGGACAGCAGGATTCACCTTCACATCACCAATTTCAAAAATACTATTGAAGTGACTGCGCTCCTTCGTCGTATTCTGGAACAAGTCCTGAAAAAACAAACTGATGTTATTATCCAGAAAATCTTTTTCCAGATGCCGTATCGAATTTTCTGCCAGGACATTTCCATCAAGATCAAAAATGACAAACCAGTCATAGCGAACTGACGTCCCTTTTTCTTCACGGACTTCTGAACTAAGGGCATAAATCCTCTTTCCGTCAGGAGAAAGATTAATCTGATGATGATAGTTCCCGTTTTTCTCCCAGAGAATTTCCCTGTCCGGAGAAATCAGCCGGATCATTTTGTCAGTGCCAGAAACGACTCTTCCATCTTCCAGATAAACGCAGATTGATCCCGGAAAGTTTTTTATCAGGACACCCTGGTAGTTATAGAGTGAGCAACCCGCGGCAAAGTACCGGTCTGAGAATTTTGCAACACCATAAAGTGGTAAAGAAATAAAAATGAGAATAAAAAGGACGAGTGTGTTTTTCAAAATGTCCACCTGCTGAAAAATGTTTCCAGATTCTGCAGACTCACACTTCTGGGTGGACGAAATGTATCTGTGACATGGGACTCGACAAAAAAGTTTTCAACTAGTCCTGTCTTCCGCGAAACCACATAGGTCCCGGAAAGAGGATGATTGATAACATACGCATTTTTAGAAAGAGTCAGGGATCCACCGTGAGGAAAATAAAAACTTGCTCCAGACCCTGGTGGATAAATCTTTTCCGCTTTGATTTTCCCCGGAAGAAACTCTTCGACAGAAACTGATGCTAAATCCTGATTGAGTTTTCTCTTAGGCAGGTGAAGGTAAACATAGCTCCCCTTCTCCGTCACTTTCACATCTTTCACAAGATGATTATCCGTGCCGGGAAACTTAAAGGACTTCACAATCTTCGTCAGGTTCTTATTCAGAATGTACATACTGTCATGAAAGACATTGATAAAATAATCTCCCTCGATCGTTTGTCCAAAATCTGTGATGCGGACACTTTTCTCTGAACCGAACAGATCAAAAGAGTTATTCTCGCTGACCATAAATCCATCAAGATCATAAACTCTCAGATAATAAACGCGCGGGTCATAGGGAAGTTTGCCGTTCATGACTGACATGATGAGAACTGATTTACTGTCATGTGAGAGGAAGAAGGTTGATTCCATCGAGATCAGATTAACGGCCCACATGACTTCGCCGTTACTCCCGAACCTGCGGAGTTCTGAACTCCCGAGAGAAATGACTGTGCCGTCATCGAGGAATGAGCATTGCTTTCCCGGAAAAGTCATAAGGAGAACTTTCATCTCATTGAGAAGACGGCATTCGGCGATGATGGTATCAGCTGCGTGAGAGAATGGCGAAGCGAGCAGAAGAAAAAATAATACACTTTTCAGCATTGGAGTTCCCAGGAAATATTTCCGCAGTCCTCTAGAGAACAATTCACCTGAATAAGTTTCTTAGATTGACGGCAATAGAGCATGACGAAAGAACTTTGAACGGATCCGATATATTCAGGACAGAATCCTGTCCGGAAATCCGGACCGGTATAAAGAATAGAATGCCAGAGGATGACTTTCTCTTCTTCCCTCACTTCCCCGATTTTATTTCCTTCAATACAGGCATTAGACCATTTGAACGTCTGATAATAAGGATCGAAGAATTGCTCGAAGGTCAGAGTCAGAAAATTTTTCTTTTGATGAATCAGGACAAGGGCCTCCCCCTCAGTGAGCGTTATTTCAAATACTTTCCATTTTTCGCGGCTTGGTTTGGGCGTCACCGCAGTCGAACAGGAAAGTAGACTCAATAAAAAGAGAGAGAGAAAGTGTTTGGTCATGCCACTATTATAAACACTTTACCCTTGGCCACGACGCACAAACTAACAAATGGCCAAGAATATCCATTCTCACCCCCCGGACACTTCTGTATAGTTCCTTGTACCGCTTAACATTTAGTTCGAAGGAAAGGTCACATGCAGACTTTGGCAATCATTGGTGCTCAATGGGGTGATGAAGGTAAGGGAAAGATCACTGATCTTCTCGCAGAAAAATGCGATCTCGTCGTGAGATACCAGGGCGGCCACAATGCCGGCCACACGATCTGGGTGAACGGAGTGAAAACTGTTCTTCACGTGATTCCTTCTGGTGTCCTTCATCCGCACTGTACTTCCGTTATCGGACACGGTGTTGTTCTTGAGCCGGAAAACTTCCTCAAAGAATTAGATAAAATCAAAAACATCACGAAAGTAACTCCCGATAATCTCAAGCTCTCTTCGACTGCAACAGTGATCACGAGCTACCACAAGCTTCTCGATGCTGCCCGCGAGACACAGGGACCGGAAAAAATCGGAACAACCGGGAAAGGAATCGGCCCGGCTTACGAAGATAAAGTTTCCCGTCGCGCGATCAAAGTAAAAGACCTTCTGGATAAAGACACTCTCATCCGTCGCCTCTCAAACGGTTACGCGGAAAAAGCAATCCTCTTCAAGAATCTTTATCAGATCGACTTCCCGACAATTGAAGAAGAAGTAGAAAGACTCTACGGCATGGGACTTAAATTAAAAGATTACGTCACTGATACTTTCAGTCTCATTGATGATCAGCTCAATAAAGGCAAACGCGTTCTCTATGAAGGAGCGCAGGGAATTCTTCTCGATGTTGACTACGGTACTTATCCGTTCGTCACATCTTCTTCGACAGCAGCTTCCGGCATTTACACCGGCGCAGGTGTTCCCGGTAGAAAACTCGAAGAAGTCATCGGTGTCGCGAAAGCTTACACCACCCGTGTTGGTGAAGGTCCATTCCCGACAGAACTCTTTGATGATCTCGGCGCTCACATCCAGACCAAAGGAAATGAATTCGGTGCAACCACAGGTCGTAAGAGACGTTGTGGATGGCTCGATATTCCTCTTCTCCGTTATTCTGTGAAATGTTCTCAGCTCACAAGTATCGCTCTCACAAAACTCGATATCCTTTCAGATCTTCCGACTCTGAAAATCTGTTATGCCTATGAAGTAAACGGCAAGACAGTGGATTGCGCTTATCCGGGAATTAACCTTTTCGATGCCAAGCCACTTTATAAGGACTTCAAACCTTTCAAAGATTCCTTTGAAGGTGACAAGGCCTCTCCGGAACTCGAAGCGTATATGAGCTTCCTGCAGGATGCGCTCGGAATCCCGGTTAAGATTTATGCCTATGGGCCTGATCGCAACCAGATTGTTTTCAGAGACAATTTCCTCAAGTAAAAGCAAAACTTACCCACTATCTCGTGAGGGAGAAATCTTCATAATTGTGTCATCACATGACACAAAGATTTCTCCTTCTTTTTCTTCTTAGTTTCAATGTCTTCGCCCAGAATTGCGCGCCCGTTAATCTCATCACAGAATCTGAATCACCTTTCAAAAAAATTCCTGTCTACAATCAGGGAACACTGAACATTTGCTACGCCTATTCAGCGGCCCAGATTCTTGACTGGTATCAGATGAAAAACGGAGCGGTGAAAAGAAATGTTCATCCGGCGTGGGCGGCCCTTCAATACGCGCTTATTCAGAAACGTCCGAAGCTCGAGATCGGCCATCCAAAAGAAGCGATGGAAAGCATGCGCTCCTCACTCAATTGCGATTATGAAGCCGTCGAAGCGGCCGTCAAAAGTCTTGGAGAACCGGGAGAATCGGAAGTGAAGATTCTCACGTCGATTGAACGCGGGACTTATCGCTCGCCTGCCGGTTACACAGCAGTCGAAACACTGAAAGAGGCACTTCATAAATATTGTCCTCCGGAAAAAAGAACGTTCGTCATGGTTCCGGAAGTTGAGCGCCTGAATTACCGGACACTCAATGATGATGAATCGTATGAAAAATTCCTGACGGCAAAACTCTCGACATCACCTTCACCAGTTTCCATCGCCTATTGCTCAAACGTCTGGAAGGTTCCGGAGTTTGATGGCATTGACACCAACTTCCGTGGACAGCGGGATCTTGTGAGAAAAAATTGCGAGTATCACGAATCCCTCGTGGTCGGTCAGAAGAAGCTCGGCAATTCCTGCCATTTCCTCGTGAGAAATACCTGGGGTAACAAGTGGACGGGACACAACAGTGCGTATTCCTGTGTCTGTAAAGATGAAGTCACGGGAGAATTTCTCGACGACTGCCGACCGGCCACTCACGCCAACAGCAGATTCAGTGTTGAGGCTTGCTGGATCAAGGGAAATGACCTTGCCCGTAACATTGGTCAGATCACTTTTGTGAAATAACTGCCTATTCAAAGAAGTCCGGTTTTTAGGGATAATCAGAGAGATGAAACTCTTAATCCTTATCACTCTCATTTTTTCGTTTGAAGCCTTCGCCGGATGCGAAACGTATACCCGTTACGGTGAAGATCGCGAAATCTGCTGGATCAGCGAGTACAAAGGTTACTTCAGTAAAAAGTGCAGCGACAAATGCGAGGCCCGCGTTTTTCTCGACAAGCACATGCCAAGACCGGAATCGGTTGAACGCGCAGGCGGGAAAAATCCTGCTGCCCAGATCTGTAAAACATTCGGATACAAAGTCTCCGTCTTAAAAAATCCCAGAATGTCCGAACAGAGTTTTTGCGAATTTCCTGATGGCTCACTCGTCGACACCAATGCCGTCGTGAGGTCACTCAAGTGAAGCTCATTCTTTTTATTCTCATGATCACGTCTGCTTTCGCTCAGGATTGTCCGACGGTGAATTACGTCACTCAACCTAATTCACCGTTCAGTAATATTCCTGTAGCCGATCAGGATGGCGTAGGAATCTGTTACGCTTATACAGCTTCTCAACTCGTGGATTATCACCTCCTGAAAACCCGCCAGACCAGAGAAGCTGTCATGCATCCTGCCTGGCTCGCGCTGAAAAGCAGTCGTCGACTTCTCTATGCCGGAACTGAATGGCAGGCGATCACAGATCTGCGAACTGCCGGTAGTTGTAGTTATGATCAGGTTGAAGGCGCTTTAAATTTATTTGGTCAGAGGGCAAACATCACCGCCCAACCACTACTCGCCTTTATCGAAGCATATGAAACTGCCATTTTCACAGAATCAAATCGCAGAAGAACTTCGATTACGGAAGAAATGCAGGGACGCGCTTTCCTCGAAGCAATCACAGCAACCGCCGACATTTGCCCTGAAGGTGTACTCTTCGACAGACTTCTACCTGAACTCAGGGCTTCCAACGAAACCTCAGTTCAGTTAATTAACCGGATCGTCCGCGATGCGTGTGCTCCTGCGAATCTTCGCTCATACAATATTCCCCAACCTCTCATTGCTGAGCTGGCCGACAACGCCACCGCCAAGGCTTCGCTTGAAGACCAGATTGGTAAGGGCCCGTTCACTTTCGCCTATTGCTCGACTACCTGGGATAATCCCAACTACAGCATGAATCGCGCTGCTACAGGCGAGGATTGCGGAATGCACTCATCGCTTGCAGTCGGAAGAAAACAAATTGGCGAACACTGCTACATGCTCGTGAGAAACACCTGGGGTAATGGCTGGGGTAGCTGGAACCAGAATGAGAAATGCCTGTGTAAAAACACAACCACTGGTGCGTGGGTAGATGAATGTACCGAGGCCCAACATAACGACGGTAATCACTCTGTAGAGGCCTGTTACATAGGAATAAACCGCCTTTCCCGTAACGTTCAGGATCTGACGACGTTTAATCCCTGAGATTCTATTTTTCTCAGAATAACTCTCTAAAAAATCTAAGTTTAGGGCCTAAGAAATTCCCAATTTATCGCAACTTTGTATTTGACAAAAAACTACAGAAACAATAATTTGTAGTCCTTCGTTTGAAAGTGGTCCTGTAGCTCAGTTGGTTAGAGCACCTCCCTTTTAAGGAGGGGGTCCTGTGTTCAAGTCACAGCGGGATCACCATTCAACGAAAACATTATTCAGAGCGAATTCCCGGTAATGCTCCCATCGTCTAGCCCGGTCTAGGACATCGCCTTTTCACGGCGGTAACAGGGGTTCGAATCCCCTTGGGAGTACCAAATTTTATAAAGAAAAAGCCCGCCGCAAGGTGGGCTTTTTTTTTATAAAAATTCGTATTTCCATAGAGGATTATCGAAACTCCCGGAGGCGAGGTTCGAGCGCGAGGACAGGAAGTCCGAGAGGGGCCGCTCTGGCGGCACGAAGTGCGACGGAGCTGGAGGCGAAGTCGCCAATCCCCTTGGGTCTTAAGGTTTACGCCGCCGTCGAAGCCCTGCGTTACCCCGTCGTCAGCATCCCACACGCAATTCCCGTCACTGTTTCGCGTAGAAGACCATTATCTCTGCGCTCAAGAGCGAGCTTCTGAATCACATTCAGGGGATGAATCATGCTGGAGCGGAAATAAATACTTTCCGCAAGCCACGGCCGGAACCAGGTGAAGTCTGTCTCACCCGTGATCTCTCTGAAAAACTTCTGACTGAGATCAAACTCTTCCGTGATGATTTTTTTCCAGCGTTTTTTTTCAGCTGGTGCGAGTGTTGAATTATCCAGATGGAAATCCCAGACGCCTAATTCCACTTTTGCCAGAGTAAAACCGAGATTCTTCACATAGGTCTGAAGGACAGGCGACGTTTCATGAGCATGACGGATTTTTTTCTTCTGCTCGACTGAAAGATTTTTCCAGCCACTTCCCGTTCCCCACCATACGGGCAAGAGAAGCCTTGTTTGCGTCCAGCAGAGAATCCACGGAATGGCCCTTAGTGAGAATTTTCCGGGTGTCGCTCGTTTCGTGGGCCTTGATCCCATTTTCAGGAGATCAAGAAAGTCATAGGGAGTCGCTTTCGATGTGAGTTCATGAAACGTCGGATCTTTCACGAGTTCGCGATAAGAGTTCTGAATGTATTTTGAAAAGATCGTCACTTCTTTGGAATGTCTGGGACGTTTGGGCCTAAAGAGTCCGTAACCCTCAATCACTTTTCCCACCTGCGAGCGCATGATCGCCGGATTACTGAAAGTGCGCTGAACCATCTCACCCTGAATGGTGACTTTGAAAATTTCCAGGGCCGATTGCGGAAGCCACGAAATCTGCTCGAGGACAGTTCCGCCTCCGCGACTGGTACTTCCGCCGGAGCCGTGGAAGAAAACAGGTGTGAGCTTGTGTTTCAGGAGGAATTCTTCGATATCAAAGAGTGCTTCCTCAATTAAGAGTCGCGCCGGCAGGACTCCGTTCTCTTTACTGGAATCGGAATACCCCACCATCACTTCATAAAGACCATCCCAGCGCTTTTTATGTTCTGCCGGGAGTTTTAATTTCTGGAATGTACCCAGGAGAATGTCCCGGGCATTCACGAGACCTTTTTCGTTTTCAAAAAGCGGGATGATGGGAATCAGCATCGCCCCCAGGGCCCGTCTGGTAATAGTGATCGCTGCAATCATGTCTTCCGAAGTCTGACACATACTGATCACAAATCCCCGCACGTACCATTTGGCATTGATGCCCGCGGAAATATCTTTTAAGGTGAGAAGCATTTTATCAATCGGCTCTTTTCGATCGATGACGGCATTCCGGATGAGTTCACTGTCTTCACGGATTTCAAGAGGAAGAACAAGGGCGGGATAGAGTTTTACCAGTCGTTCGACATCATCGAGATCCGGAGAGGTGAGTTTACATTTGTCAGAATGAGTTCTGAGTTTTGAGAGTTTCTCTTTGAATTTCGTAATCCGTTTGCCATCACCTTTTTTGACTGTGCGGATTTCCCTCATCGCCAGTCGAAACTGAACAAGTTCTTTTTTAATTCTCTTCCCTTCATCGATCAACTCCATCTCTCTTTCAAATTTGGTGAGTTGAAAAGTGATGCCATCGAGAAAACGCGTGCGGGATTTAGTGAAACTCTCGAGCATCGTGGAACTACCGACTTTGGGATGCCCATCCTTGTCACCACCCACCCATGTTCTGAAATTGACCATATAACCTTTCTTTTTCAGTTCAATCTGCTCAAGAAGAATTTTCGGACTGAGAACAAAATGAAAAATCTGATCCATCTCATCTTTCACCTGAGGCTTCCTGTTATTGGCAAGATCAAGTCTCACGGCAATGCGGAGAAGATAAAGGAGACGATCTTTGATGGAATCAGTCCCGGAACTCAATCCTTCAATGAGAAGTTTTTCTACCGAGCCCATGAGCTGGAGAAAATCACGGCTTCTCGATTCCGTGGGATGACTGGTGAAAACATAAATGACGGCGCGAGGTTTTTTCTCTGAAGTAATCTGGAAATCGGCCAGAAGGTGCGAGCGGTATGCGGTCTCGCAGGTATTGATAAGCTCAAGCATGAGCGAAAATGCTTTGGCGATCTGACGAAGCTCTTCGGTTTTTGAACCCGAGAGTTTTTTGTAAACAGCGTTCATCTCTTTTTCAACCAGAGAAGCTTCAGCACTTCTCACTTTCTTCATCCGCAGACGGAGAGATTCAATCTGCCGGTACATGGGTTCTCCATGAACTTCGCGGATTGCTTCACCGAGAATTTTGACTGAGATAAAAACGAGATCTTTTAGTTCTTTCTGGATCGCCATAGGGAGGAAATTTATCATTGGATGCCCGGTCACGGGAGGTTCGGAGGGTCGAAATTTCGGGATTTCCACAGGTTGGACCAGGTGCATGAGGCCTTGTTTAGTAATCTTTACAACAGTCCCCCTCCCCATCCGGGCCCATGGTAAAAATGCCTCCTACCAAGAGAGTCCCTATGAAAGCCATTCTTTCGCTTGCTGTTTTATCTGCCCTCGTAAGCTGCGGTCCTGCACCGAAGCTCGAGCGTCGTCCTGAAGGTCTTATGACCAGAGAAAAATTGGTGGATGGAAAAACGAATCTCGATACTGTCAGTGTGAGCGAAGTCTTCCGGATTAAATACGAAAACACTGTCACGCTGAAATGTACTCTTGATGTGAAAGCGGGAAATAGTATCATCACTGATTTCCGCGAAGAAAATCTTGTCGGTTCTAACTTCAAAATCTCTCCCATCAATTTAAAAGCTGATGGTCATACAGTGGAAGTGAAAATCCGTCCCAAGACTCTGGGTGTTTTCAAAAATCTTACCCGCACTGATTTCAAAGAAAATAAATATGTCATGGCCCAT
This sequence comes from Bdellovibrionota bacterium, assembly GCA_040387275.1. GTDB lineage: Bacteria > Bdellovibrionota > Bacteriovoracia > Bacteriovoracales > Bacteriovoracaceae > Peredibacter. Next base: position 937,487 of record JAZKDZ010000002.1, read on the forward strand.
ACTCCGGTTGCGACCGTTGATGTGAGCTGGAAAGACACGGACTCTGCTGGTGTTGTTATTTCGGGCTCATCTACGATAGAGCTTTATGAAAACTTGCCTGACTTTTATGTGACCGACATGTCGAAGAAAGGAATTACGGAATTCTTCCGGTGTCAGTTGAATGCAACGGCCGTGAAAGAGTTCCAGCACGAGTGGGAAAAAATTGAAGCTGCTCCGAAGATAGAAGTTGAGGAACCAGCTACTGAACCAGAAGCGACGACGGAAGTTACGACTCCAGCTCCGGAAGTCACTGCAGAAGAACCTGTTGCAGGGCCAGTCCCCGAAACAACTCCGGTTGTTGTTGTCGAATGAAAACGTGTCTGGTGACCGGGGCCAGTGGTCTCATCGGTTCAGAGATTGTCCGCGAATACCTGGCGCAGGGTTATAAGGTTTTCGGCATCGATATCAAAGAGAATACGGAACTCACACATCCTGATTACACCTGGCTGAAAACGGATCTCTCATCCGAAGCTCAGATTAAAAAATCACTTTCTAAAATTAAATCGCTCGATGTCCTCATCAATAACGGAGCGAAGGCCAATCCTGAAAATACGCCTATCGAGAAGATGGAGCTTTCAGAGTGGGAAAAGTTTCTCTCTATAGATCTCACGAGTGTTTTTCTTCTGACGAAACACTCTCTTCCCCTTCTCAAAAAAACCAATGGCTGCATCATCAATATGTCATCTACGAGACACAAGATGAGTGAACCCAACACCGAGATCTATTCCGCAGCTAAAGGTGGAGTGGATGCTCTGACACGAGCGATGGCCGTGAGCCTTGCCGGAAAAGTCAGAGTGAATTCTGTCAGTCCCGGCTGGATCGCAGACCCGAAGAAAAAGCTCAGGAAAGTCGATCACGAACAACATTTGGTGAAGCGTGTCGGACGCCCCGCAGACATTGCAAGAATGTGCCTCTATCTTTCATCTGAAGCCGCTGGATTTGTGACGGGACAGGATTTTGTCATCGACGGTGGGATGTCGGTCAAAATGATCTACGCAGAATAAGAAATAATGTTAAATTGATGACTCAACTTTTTAAGGAGTCATCCCATGAAATTATACTATTCACCAGGTGCCTGTTCCCTCTCTCCTCATATTGTGGCCTCGGAACTTGGTCTTCCGCTTACATTAGTGAAAGCTGACGTCCGTAAGAAAGTTCTGGAAAACGGCGATAGCTTCACTGCGATCAATCCCAAGGGTCAGGTTCCCACTCTCCAGCTCGATAACGGTCAGGTCCTCACGGAAGGTCCGGCGATTGTTCAATATCTCGCAAGCCTTAAGCCTGAAAGCAAAATGATCCCTGAAGGATTTGCAAAATTCCAGCAGCTCGAATGGCTGAACTTTATTACGTCAGAACTTCACAAAGGTTACTCACCCCTTTTCCGTGATAACACAGAAGAAGTAAAAACTGCTGCGCGCGCGAACCTCACATCGAAATTTAATTATCTCGAAACAGCTCTCACAAAAAACACTTACCTCATGGGTGATACTTTCACCTGTGCGGATGCTTACCTCTTCACTGTTCTCAGCTGGTCAGGTCATGTGAAACTTGAGCTTCCGAAATTTGTTTCTGAATATCTTGGAAGAGTTTCTGCGCGTCCTGCTGTCCAGGCGGCAATGAAAGCTGAAGGTCTTACGAAGTAATTGATGAGAGCGAATCAGGACTGGTGGAAAGAAGCGATCGTGTACCAGATTTATCCCCGGAGTTTTTATGACTCTGACGGAGATGGTGTCGGTGATATTGAAGGAATCAGGCAGAAACTTGATTACCTGAAAGATCTTGGCATAAACGCGATCTGGATTTCCCCGGTCTATCCCTCGCCCGGTAAGGATTGCGGATACGATATCTCAAACTATGTTGATATCGATCCGCTGTTCGGTAACATTGAAATCTTCAAAAAACTTCTCGCTGATGCTCACTCTAAAGGCATAAAGATCCTGATGGATCTCGTGATCAATCACACCTCAGAAGAACACCCGTGGTTTGTGGAATCCCGCGAGGGAAATACGCACAAGCGCGACTGGTATATCTGGCATCCGGGAAAAAACGGAAAAAAACCGAACAACTGGATTGCGTCTCTCGCTCTGACGAATGCGTGGTTCTGGGAAGAAAAGAGAAAAGAGTATTACCTTTCTACTTTCACGAAGCATCAGCCGGAACTCAACTGGCGTCATCCTGAAGTAAAAGCAGAAATTTTTAAGGTACTTAAATTCTGGCTCGATATGGGTGTCGATGGTTTCCGGATGGATGTCGTGAACTGGTACATTAAAGATGATCAGTTTCGTGACAATCCGTGGAGCTTAAAACTATTTCCTGATATTTTTCAGAAACATATTTATGACAGGAATCGTCCCGAGACCCATGAGATCTGCAAAGAAATCAGAAAGCTCGTGGATCAATATCCCGAAGAAAAAATGCTGGTAGGAGAAATCTTTACCGACAATGCCGAAGAAGCTGCGAGCTATCACGGAAAATCTCTCGATGAACTCCACATGGCGTTCAATTTTCATTTCATGTATCAGTTCTGGGGAGCGAAGAAATTTTATCGTTCGATTGTCCGCTGGTACAAGGCCCTCCCTGAAGGAGCGTGGCCGAACTTCACACTCTCCAATCACGATTACATCCGTCACGGAACCCGTTATCGCTGGGGTAAATTCACGGAAAGAAGACTTCGTCTCGCCATCACGATGCTGATGACCTTACGAGGTACTCCGTTTCTTTATTACGGTGAAGAAATCGGTATGGAAAACACGGCCGTTCCGAAAGGAAAAGCGATGGATCCGCTTGAGCGCTTTCCTTTGATTCCGGGTAGGGCACGTGCGCGTACTCCGATGCAGTGGTCAGGAGCGAGGAATGCAGGATTTTCTACCGGAGAACCATGGCTCCCGATCAATGGAAAATTTCATCGCGTGAATGTAGAATCCGAAATAAATAATCCTGATTCTCTTCTTTCATACTACAAAGAGATCATTGCTCTCAGGCAGAATGATGAAACTCTCAGAAAAGGTGATTTCCGTTTTCTCATTCCTGAGCATTCTGACCTCATGATATTTGAGAGATCACTGGGTGAAAAAAAGGCAATCATCGTACTCAACTTCGCTCATCATGATGTTTTCATTCCCGAAGGCATTGTGGAACCTTCCCGACTGCCGGATTTCGGTACCCATGGGAAGAAAAAGGGAATCCTTGCCGCTCTTGAGGGCCGGGTTTACCTCTCGTAAAATAGAGGAATGAAAACAATTCTTCTTATCGCTTCATTTCTTTTTCTCTATTCATGTGGTCACCACCGGGACGTACGCCCTGGTGCCAGTGGGATCCACCGTGTGATTGTTCGTGCGGAAGAAAAAGAATTGGGTGAACAGCAGGCCATTCGCCAGGCCAACCATTACTGCGAAGAATTCCAGAAAAGTGCGGCCTTCACGAGTGAGCGCACGCACTACTCGGGTGATGTGGATGAACAAACTTATAAGCAAGGGAGAGCTCTCTCACGCTTTGTGAAGACGGCCGGAAGCGGAGCTTATATTTATGGTGGAAAAAAAGAGCGCAATGCTGGTGGAGTGGGCACGCTCGGTGGAGCTTCCATGGACTCAGCACTCGGGAAAGGCTATACGACGGACATGAGTTTTCGCTGTCAATAATTCCCAAAAAAAAAGGGCCCCCTAAAGGGCCCTCTCATTTATTCAAATTCCAAAATCTAGTAATACCATCCGAGAGCATCACGACACTCGTAACGAGAAGCGAATTCCGCTTCCATGTAACCAGTCTGGTCGAACATCACGTTGTCATCACAGAAGTCACCGTAGATACGGATGTCATTGATCGCTTCATTACAGTCCATTGAGAAACGGAAGTTATGAAGAGGTCTGCCGTTAAGAGCGAGATCACCGTACATAGTACAGCTATAACCAAAAGGCTGTGACCAGATGATTGGAGTGCGGCGGTAAGAGCGATAAACGCGGCCAGTGCGGTAAACACGGCGAGGGTTAATCACAACTCTTCCAGTGATCACAGGACCTGGACGATAGTCAGGGCGGTAATCAGGGCGATAGTCCGGACGATAATCAGGGCGATGATCATTTCGGCCATAATCCGGGCCTGGACGGTTATCGTTACGACCTGGACCTGGGCGGTTATCATGACGATCGTTTCTTCCACCTGGTGGATTATAACGAGGGCCACGTTGAGCAAAAGCTTCAGCAGAAACTAATAATGTAATGAGTGAAAGAACTAAAATTTTCATGGATCTCTCCTTGTTTGAGCGCTGGGCTTTTTAACAAATCTAAGGAAAGAGTGTGAAAATTCGCAGCGACCGGGTGATTTTTACAGGGTTTTCTTCATTTCCATGAGGAGAAGGCCCGGGATTTTAGCAGGATATTCAGAGGGAAAAGCCTCACTCATGCCAGTTGAATGGAAACCTCTTCTCTCATAATAAGCAATGAGTTCGGCCCTGGTGTGAATGACTACCAGCCTGACCCGAACCTTTTTCTGAGAGCGGGCAATGCGGTCAATTTCTTCAAGAATCTTTGCACCGATTTTTTGATTCTGCATTTTCGGATCAACCGCAATCATCCCGAAATAAAGTTCGTCGCCTTCATCCACGAGCTGAACGCAGCCGACAATTTTATTACCCGAGACTGCGAGAAGAAAAGATTCTTTCGCTTTCTCAATACTGTCTGCAATTTCTTCCGGAGTGATCCGGAGACCTCCCACGAGATCAGACTCAAAGGTCCATCCCTGCCGGGCAGTGTCCCCACGATAAGCGGCATTGAGAAACGTAAAAAGAAAATTTACGTCATTGATATCTGCATTTCGAAAACTAATCCCATCCGAGAACATGATAACCCTTTTCGCCAAGACAATGATTCACATAACGCTGCTTCAGCTGATCGGGAGACATGGCCGTCGATGCTCCCCCTCCGGCAGCACCAACTGCTCCCCCCGTGAGAGCGCCTCGACCGAGACTACCGGTGAAGACTCCGAAAACAGCACCCATCGCTGCACCCACAACTGCGCCTCGTCCGGCACCTTTTGTGATTCGTTTTGCTTCTGATGTTTCGAGATAAAGATCAGCTTCGGCCATGCACTGATCAACATCTTTCTGGGCAACTTCCATACCAACTGATTTCAGTTTCTCGTTAGGATAAAGTTTCGGTTTAGATGAACAGGCCGAAATGGCGAGGAGTGCGAGAAGCAGAAACGAGGGTGTTTTTTTCATAATTCATTTTACCAAGGCTGTGCGACAAGGCAACAATAGCAGGGAAACCGGAGTGACTATGTTTGAAATGACCACTGAATCCCTGACTGCTTTATTGACCCTGACTGCCCTGGAAACAGTGCTGGGGATTGATAACATCATCTTTATCGCTATTCTCGTGGCAAAACTTCCTCAGGAGCACCAAAAGCGAATCAGAAATCTCGGGATTGGCCTTGCTCTCGTCATCCGCATCGGACTTCTTTTCTCGATCAGTTGGATCATGACTTTGAAAGAGCCACTCTTCTCAATCCTGGGTCAGTCTTTCTCAGGTCGCGATCTTATCCTTCTCGGTGGTGGGCTTTTCCTTATAGCGAAATCAACATTTGAAATTCACCACAAAGTGGAAGGTGATCCGGAAATTCATCTGCACTCTGCCGAAGGCAAAGGGAAGAAAGCGGATCCGATGATGATGCTCGGTCAGATTCTTCTTCTCGATATTGTATTCTCGCTCGATTCTGTGATCACAGCAGTCGGAATGGTTTCACAAATTTCAATCATGGTTGTGGCGATGGTGATCTCGATGATCATCATGCTGGTCGCTGCCGGATCAATCAGCGGATTTGTTGAACGTCACCCGACGATCAAGATTCTTGCTCTGTCATTTCTCTTATTGATTGGTGTGATGCTGGTGGGAGAAAGTTTCGGCGCGCACATCTCGAAAGGTTATATTTACTTTGCGATGGCATTCTCACTCACAGTGGAAATGCTTAATATGCGCTACCGGAAAAAATCGAATTCTTCTATTGGTATTCTTTCGGGAAAAGATCAGCGTTAAGAAAACGCAGTACCTGAAGAACTTTGGCGAGGTGAAGATTTTCATCTCCGCCTTCAAGGCGCTTCAGAAATGCGAGACCAACTCCGGCGCCTTTTGCGAGGCTCTCCTGGGTCACTCCCTGCTGCTTTCTTTTCTTTCTGACGAAGTAAGCTACTGCGCCTAATTCTTTTTCGATCTCGGCGTTCGTGCGTCGGACAACTTCCATGTTATTCCCTCTCTCTATACTTCCATTTTATGTTCATTCGGATTTTGTGCAAGAACAGAAAGGGCACTGTTTTCACAGTGCCCTTGCGTCATAAGTCGGAATTTTAGGTTTTCTAGTCTGCGAACTCTGAATGTTCGGCCGTTTCGGTAGCATCAAGTGGGCGATCTTCTGGTTCGATGAGGGCCGAGTAATCGACCTTTTGATCCTTAGGAACCACTCTCTTCTTGTAGAAATTGATTTCTGGTTCTACAGACGCAGGAGCGCGAGTACCTGCACTGCGATTTGTTTCGAATGATAAGAGAAAAGCGAGCATCGCTGCATCTTTCTTCGTGCGAAGAATCGACATGGCGTTCATGCCCCTACCGTCTTTCTTCTTAAAGTCTGCACCTTGTTCTTTCCAATATGAAAGCATCGGAAGACAGTCACCTGCCGCTGCGAGATTCATCGGCATCGAACCATCTTTCGCGCGAAGATCGAACGTGAGTTTTTTCTCAGTATGGAGAAGGGCGTTCAGCTTGTGAGAACAATTCGTCGCGGCCACGTGAAGAAGTGAGTAACCATTCTTCCCGTACGTCACAGTCATATCAGGATTTTCTTTCATGAGGAGAGAAAAGAGATCCGGATTGTTCTTCATCACGGCAAAAACCATAATGTCGTCTTTTCCGTCTTTGGTCTGCTTGATGAATTTAATCTTATTGGCCTGGAGATACTTGATGAATTCCGCGCGTTCAAAATACGCGAGACCTTCAGCGACCGTCATTGTCTTCCCGTCAATCACCGGAAGAAACGCAGAGAGATCTCCGCCATTTTTTACCCATGCTTCAAATCCTGCCTGATCATTTTTAATGAGAGCAAGAAGAGCGCCGTCGGAACTTGTATTTGTAGATGTCGTTGTGTTTGAGAGATGCCAGATACTTCCAACACTCAAAACACCAACGAAGAATGATGCAGCAATGATAAGGTGTTTCTTATTCAAGGGGAGCCTCCTGAGATAATTGATTCTAATCCTTATCGGTCACAGTGCGAGATTTATGAGATTTTTGACTGTTATCCATGGATTCCGGAAGGGTGCATTGGACGCCATGAACCCTCTTAACATTAAAAATCGCCCATTAAATTTGGCACTTCAGCCTTTTAGGCTAGAATGAATATATGAGTCCGTTACTTGGATTATTTCTCCTGCTGGCCTCCCTCTCCGTCTTCGCCTCTCCCGCGGAAGAACGGGAAGAATCCCGTATCCCGATTATGGATACAGTTGATGATTTTTTCGGCCAACGGGTGAACCATGTCGCCAATGACTTCGACTCATTCTTCGCCACTGAACGAGCGGATGATGAATTAGGAAGAAGCAGGCTTCGTATCCGCGGAAATTACACTGTCGAAGAGCGCTCCCTTCCTAACGATGATATCCAGATCCGCTTCAATTTACGTCTTCCGAAACTTGAATCACGCTTCAAGTACGACCCCGATGATAAAAAAGAAAAAAAGAAAAATAAGAAGCTCTCGAAAGAAGAATTACAAAAAAAAGAAGAGGATTATCTCAGCCGTCACAGAGTTGATGAGAGACTTCTCTTTAATGCAGATGCAAACGTTAACGCTTCCATTCATCCCAGTATCACTTTTCGGGCCCGTCTCCGTAAGAGTAAGGAAACCGGGGCCGTCATTCATCGTTTCGTGCAGGAAGGAACCTGGATCAGTACGCGAGATGGATTTCGTCAGCGCACGACACTCAATTCCGACTACAGTTTTGATCCTGCACTTCTCCTTCGTTTCGTGAATAATGTGGATTGGAGGATCAGTAATAAGGACTTCAATACCAACCATGGACCATCTCTTCTCCATCGTCTCTCTGACTGGGATGCCATGTCGTATTCATTATCCATGTCGACTACTGTTGAAGATGGAGTTTGGTACGTTTCAAGTTACTCATTGTCCCCGAACTATCGAAGAAATTTGTACCGGGAAATCCTGTATATAGACATCACTCCCGGGATTAGTTTTCCCAAGCAGTGGTCATTCAGAAGAACGCCGTTTCTTTTCGTAGGAATTGAAATGCTCTTCGGAGCAAACTAGATCCGGAAAGGTGACTGTCCCGTCCCGCTCGGACAACTCTGATTGAGAACACGGATGAGATCCCTGTCATTCTGAGTTTTCAATTTCCCCTGAGTATCAAGCAGAGTGGCGCGTGGAACCCGGCAAGAGCGGCTCCCCTGCTTCACTTCCGCTGTCTCTGTGAACTGAAGTGGATCCTCAAAACGGTGACTGAGTTTTATACTCACACCCGTACCGCTGTACTGAACGTTTGGTGGCTGACGACGGAAACGATCTGCGGTGAGGTCTAAGGGACCTTCGCGAAGTGATCCACTTTTAATCTGATTCGTTCGTTTATCGAAGACAACTTTCTCACCGGTATTCATCGTCACGTGAACTTCATTACCAATCGTCTGGGCAGTAGGAATCACTTTTCTTGGAAGAAGAAACATTACTGATTTCTGATCGTGAGAATCAGGTCCACCGGCCGTGTCCGACATATAGAGATAAGTTTCGTTGAGAGCGTGATTGCGGCTGATAAATTCAATCATTCGTCCGGGACGCGAACCACCCGGATAAGGAGATCTGGCATCAGCGGTAAAAGGATTTTCATTCTGTGCGCGGAATCTGAATCCACTGGGGTACTCGCGATTATCTCTGGTACAGTCGATGATCTTCGTTTCTTCGTAACCATCACGTGAAGAGCCGCTTCCGCACGCAACAGGAATTCCGGAGTTGATGAGTGTGAAAGCTTCGTTCGTTTCGGCACATTCCTGGTCATTCAAAGAACGGACAACATCTTCAATTTCTGACAGGCGATTCACACTGTCGCGAAGTGCAGCTTCGTTAGACTGTCTTTCCAGATCGCGAAAGGCTTCACGAAATTCCGGACTCGGAGTCTGCGCAAAAGCAGACAGAGATATAAGACCTGCAACGAGGTAAGCAAATGGCATAGGAATCCCCTTGAGCGTTCTTATCGGGGATCAGGGCCAGAAACTTGAATTTCCTAGAATTTAAAGGGAGTTGTGCACTCACGATTGATCGCCGCGAGAAACTCATCATCACTCTTTGTCAGAAGCTTTCCTTCGCGGTTAAAAAGTCTTCCTCTCATGAGAATGCAGATATTATCTTTCTGCTGAATGACGGCCTTTTCAGCAGCGATGGCGGGCTCATCAAAGGAGTGTGTGAGTCTTACGCTGATGTAATCACCGGTATAATGAACATTCGGTTCGGCCCGTCTTTTGTATTCACGGTGAAGATCAATCGCCCCTTCTTTCATGACTCCGCCATTGATGGCACCAGTTCCGGCATCGAAGAAAACTTTTTCACCAGTCGGAAGAAGAAGTTCCACTTCATTTCCCACTTCCGTTACTTTGGGAATATCTGTTCTCGGAAACAAATAGATGACGGATTTCTTATCATGCGAATCTGGTCCGCCGGCAAAATCAATGATGTGAAGATAGGTTTCATTCAGCGCATGGTTACGAGAAATCATATCTACAGTTCTTGCGACTTTCCCTCTGGGATAGGGAGATCGGATTCCTGAAGTATAGGGATGGCCGGGCTTAGACCTGAATCCATAACCGGCAATAATACGGGAGTCTTTTGAGTAATCTTCCTTACAGTCAAAGATGTAGCGCTCTTCGTAACCATCAAGTTCCTGGTTCACAGTACAGATGCGCTTAATGCCCGTTTCAATTCTCGGATAAGGGCTGGGTTTACTTTCTTTTTTTGAAGCGGTCTGGACCTGAGAGCATCCGACAAGAATGAAAAGGAGAGCGAGGAAAGGTTTCACGAAAGGCCTTTCTTCTGATTATACGAAAAAAAGGCCCCCTTCCGGGAGCCTTTTTTTGAAATTATTTACATTCAGAAGATGTCTTAAACGCTTGTTCCAGATCGAGCTGGAAATCCCCGCTCATCTTAACGAACATAGAAGACTTCACTGTAACCTGATCAAGATTCACAGTCACAGGAGCGTCACCAAGAACGATTGGTCCCTGCGCGCCAACACTTGATGAAATATCAATGTTCTCAATCTTCACCGGCTTTTTCATCGTCTGCATGCTTGATGATCCCATCATGCTCTGTTGAGAAACGCTGATCGAGACAGAAGCTTTTTTAGTTGAGCCAGAACAGTTGAAGACTTTAGGAAGGCCAACTGAACACTTCAGATCTTTCTTGGAAAAAGAAATAGAGACGGAAACATTTACGTTAGCATTCGGGTCAATGAATCCAGACGTATTTTTTGCGAGTTCACGAAGGTCATCTGTCATCGGGATATTTGAAGCTTCAATCACAACATTCTTTTTATCCATGGTGATTTTTGAACCGGATTTAGCACAGTCAATTTCACTGGCAAAAGAATTCATCGTAGCAAGGGCAAAAGCGAGAACGAAAATGTTCTTCATGGGATCTCCTTAGTAAGTGCAACTATGATCCTCTGGAATTCTTCTGATGGCGCAGAAAGTGGATTTCTTACAGGGTGCCAATCTTTTAGACAGGTGCCATAATAAGGGAGATGAAACCTGCCCTCTTAGAGATATCCACCCTTCTGAATCACTCCCCGATGGAGTATTTCCGCTCTCTTTCAGGCGTTACGTTTTCCTATGGCCAGGAGCACTCACTTTTCGTGAATGGTTTCATGGAAAAAACCGGACAGGACGCTCCACCGGAAGCCTATGCTCCCATGTTTCGTGACGAAGGAAGATTTGTTGGTGAAATTGATTTTAAGGACTACTGGAAAAAACCAGTCGCCCATTCAGTTGCCGGAAAATTAGTTGAAAAAGAAAGACTCCCTTCCCTGAGTGGTCTGGGAAAAATTAAAGACCTGAGATGTTTTGTTGGTAAGAGCGGAGACTCCTCGAGTCTTCATTTCGACTGGAATCCCTTTCCTAATATTCTCTTTAATCTGACGGGTTCAAAAAGAATAACTCTTTACCCGCCGGAGGCTTCACGTGCGCTTGGCGGTTATGCAAACTTTTCCTTCAACCATGATGCAGAAGGATCCCAGACTTTTATCCTGGAAGCGGGAGAGGCGTTGGTGATTCCACCGTGGTGGTGGCATCGTGTGGAGTATCTTTCTGAAGCGGCTTCTCTTTCCATCCGTTTGGATAAAATTCCGGATTTCATTCCGTCACTCGAAGGACTCTATCCCACCTGGAAAATGCTACTGGCCCAAGTGCATCCCGGTACAGATGCGGAAAGAAGTCTCAATCATCTGATTGGTCACAGGCCGGAAGATGACCACAGATTTTATCTGCCCTGGGTAAGAAGTTTTTGCTTTCTCAATAAAGGTGTCATGACATCGTGACAGGCCTTGCTGACTTTGTTTTCTTTATAAAGCTTAATTCTGCAATCAGCCCCTTCCGTACGACTCATCTTATTTCCACATACTTTGAAATCTTCATCGCAGGCACTGGCGACTTTTGATCTGGTCTCATCACTTGAATTCAGAGCAGCCGCACATTCAGCCCCGAGCTTTGATGGATGTTTTGCCAGGCAAGCAGATGTACGGGCAAGATTCCGGTCGGCCCCATGACAAAGCTGGACGATTTCTTTTCCACAAGTCGTGCCCATCATTTCTTTGGAGATATAAGTCTGACATTCCCACGAAAGCTCGGTGTATCTCATGTTGAAACACTTGAACTGATTTTTCTTTGAAGGAATCGGCTGGTCCTTACACCAAAGTTTAAAATCTCTTCCGCACGCATGGTTAATCTGATCAATTGTCTGGGAATGGGCAGCCATCATCAGAAAAAAACTCATCAGGAACAATTTCATAAAACTCCTTATCATCAGGCACTGAATTCAAGTGGAAGATCAGGTCCGCGGTAAATTAAAAATGATTGAAGACAAAGTCTCTCGCCGGTTTCAAAAGGAGTCACAACGTGCGGTCTACCGGTATCGAAGATCACGAGATCTCCAGCTGAAACATTCAAAGTAAGCGGCTCCGGAAAAATTTCATCCAAAGCGTTCTGGATCTCTGGTTCAGTACTGTTGCAATATTTGAGCGCAGGATGTCCGGGATTTCTTTCTCTCTGAATATCCCATATTTTCAAATTCCCACCGGGCGAAGGAACTTTAAGATAAAGGCAGGCGCTGAAAACCTTCTGATTCGGAAGAAGAGGAGCATCAATGTGCTTGTAGCCTCCGGGAATACCGCGGATAAAGGTTTCAGGACTCATATAGCGGACACTTGCCGCAATATTGAGTCGTCCCTCATCTTTGAGTATCTGCGCTCCTGCATTCCAGACTCTATCAAGTTCGATCATGAGTTTATCAATTGGTGATGGACCGGGAGAGAAGAGCTCATTTAGCTCACGATTCTTACGAAAACTTCCTGTGTAATATTCTTCACGTGAGTTTTCTTCTTTCATCGCGAGCTTTTTCGGGTTCACCATCAGGTAACTGATATCGTAGAAATTAGTTTGCGATGGAGAAGAACTGAGAATTTTTTCCGCTGCGATTTGAGCAGAATGTCCGGAAAAATACCCGGGAACATGAATAGCACAGTGTTTGCCATGAATAAGATCCTGAAGTTCGCCCGCCTCGAGACTATTTTTCATGATGAGACTTGCCCCATCCTGAATTAATGGAGGTGAAGTGCGGATGAATTCAGCAATTGATTTTAATTCAATCATGTTTGAAATGTTTCAAGCGCACGAAGTCTCGTGAGCTCTCCCTCATTCAATGGAAATCCGCGATTGAGTTTACGGAGGGCCGGAGCAATATCAGGTCCCAGCGCCTGAGAAGCAAGACCGGGGAATTTCAGGAGATGTACACTCTCATCAAGAAAGAGGAAAAAGTGATCCTTGCGCGGATAATAATGTGATTCTCCGTCATCGAAATGGAAACGTTCAAATTTCCTGCCGAGCTTGATCTTCCAACCTGTCCGAACTGAATTCCGGATTTTTTTCATGCGGGGATTAAGTCTTCCGAACCATTCTCCTGCCTGACCTGCCATCTCATTAAAGATGATAAACAGTTTCAGGGATAAGCTTTTCTTTTTCGCTACCCGGAGTTGAGGCAATACGGATTCCAGAAACGGAACTGTCTCCATCAGAGAGTGGGATCTTTTAACGAAGGTCCTGCGAAGATAGGCGAACATGCGAAACCTGGCCCTAAACTCGACTTTCGCAGTCGCTTTAGAACACGCTCCGATGTTCATTCCTTTAAAAAACATTCTGACCGAGAGATCAAGGTCTTCATTATGTTTGAGGTCTTCATTGAATTTACCGGCCTCAACAAAACTAGATGAGAGGCAAACGGAAGCGGCCGTGTTTACAACCGGGGCCAGTGTATGTCTTTTCCTGATGCTGAGAAATTGTCCGTGAGATTTAAAATAAGCAAAGAAATAGCGGAACTCATCAACTAAACCGTCACTACCGGCAGGAACGACTGTCGTTGCCAGTAAATCCATCGGACTGTCCCAGAGATAATCCCTGACTTCACTCAGCCAGTCGGAAGAAAGCTCAACATCAGCATCGATAAAGACCAGATATTTTCCTCTGGCAAATTGAGAACCAAAATTTCTGGCGGCTCCAGGTCCTGGTGTCTTGCAAGAGAGTATTCCCACTCTGTTAAAAGTACGGGCAATCTCAACTCCCCTGTCTGTGGAACCGTTATTCACAACGATGACTTCAAAGTCTCCCGTCTGGGAAACAATTGAAGTGAGACATTTCTCAATAGTGGATTCGCCATTTTTCAGGGGAACGATGAAACTGAACTCAGGCATCTTCAATCACCCGCAGTTCTTTCAAAAGTTTGAGAGCAGATTCGATCACATTATCCTGTTCAGGATTTTTTACAAAACCAGTTGAGACAGTTAAGAGATGAGCTTTGATTTCATCTCTGTTGTACGACATGTTGTTTTTCCTGCCTACGGACAGGAATTCACACATCAGGGCCAGGTCACCATCGACATTGAATAACTCATCACTACTCATCTGATAGATGACGGTGCGTTTTTCCGTACTCTGGATCATGCAATCGATGGTGAGTTTGTATCGTGTGAAACTCATACTATGTTTGCCAGAAAAATGGACAGTCATTATGGTTAAAGGTCGCATTCACATCAACTACAGATTTGATGACCTTGATCGTCCCGAACTCATCCGGAAAAACCAACTCTTCTTCCTGGCGCAGTTTTTCCGCCGTCAATTCATTCTCTTTCATTAAATTTCATCCTGTAATGAGTAAGGAGTTCAAAAAAATATGCCACGGCTTTGTGAATGGCATGATCCCGGTCAAAACCCCTTCCGGGTGAAATACGGAGAATACCGACATCACTGTCGTTTTCTTTAAAGGCACTAATAACAGTTTCTTCAAAACCAAAACTGGCAATCGCCTTCACCGGTATTTCATAGATCTGAAAAGTCCGGGAAAGAAGATTGAGAATTTCTTTTCCGTCTCCAAATTCATGTGAGTGAAGGTAGATAAAAAAGTATTTTTTATGTTCCGGAAAAAATGTTGTCACGAGTTCAGGATAAGTCCATGTCTTCGCCATCTCCTGAATACTTCCCGTGATCTTTTCCATCTCAATATTTCGGCTGGATAAAAACCTGTGATAATCCTGATCAAAGAGATACGGAGGAATGTCATCCAGGCTGGGTGCCCCTCCGGTAATCTTCAGAATTTTGTCGAGCTGAGCACTCTTCTCTTCCACATCGTCATGGGTGAGAAGAACAAGTGATCCAAGGGAGCCATACTCTATTCCGGCCATATCAAGCTTGGAAATAGAGCGCATGAGAATGATGGTTTTATCGGCACACATCTCCATCAGTTCCTGAAGAAGAGAGGAATCGAGGCTCCAGCAGGTTGTATCAATCAAAACAACTTCAATGCCTGAGATAAATTTCCTGAGATAAATAATAAGCTCTTTAAAAAAAGAAGAGCTGCAAAGCCAGAGAACTTTCGCATCTCCAGGTTGTTCGAATTTCATTCCGAGAACTTCAGCACCCTCACGTGCGCCGATATAGACCGGTGAAAGTCGTGCGATCGAAGTGACATTCAAAATGGAGCGGCAGTACGTGAGGCCGGCAAATAAAGAAGCCTGACCAGAGTTCGTGAGGAAACATTTCTTTTCGCCGGAATAATCGTTCACTCCCCAGAGTGGAAGCTGCGATTCTTCAACTTCAAGTGAAAGTGAGTCTCGTTTGTAGACAAAGGAAGCGCGAAGATTTCCCAGAGAAAACGATTCCCCGGGAGTATAGCTGGTGAGTCTGCGGCCATGGGATGAAGCATGATGCTTCTTGATCCCATCTATCAGAACATCGTCTGCAATAGCGACAGACGAATCTTGAGCAGACTCGGGTAAGTACTTTTTTAGAACAAAACTTAAATTTGTCATTGACCAGTTCGCGCGAATGTAATTTCTTTAATAAAAGTATCAAAAGTACAGATTCTGAGACAGGTACAGTTTTTAGACAAAAAAAGGACACAGTTGTGAAGAAGTATCAGAAGCTGGCCCTGAAGCTAGAAACTGATATTGCTGGTGGCATCTTTGCACCAGGTGAAAAGCTTCCTTCCATTCGTCAGCTAAGCAAAGACACTAAGTTATCAATCAATACAGTAGAACGTGCGCTTGAACTTCTCGAAGGCCGGGGTTTTATCTCGATAAAGTCGCAATCCGGCTCGTTTGTGAAGAAAGAAAATATAAGAAAAAATATTCCGGCCGAAAAATGGACTTACACTCCCCAGACCGTGAAGGTGGATGAGTTTATCCGCTTTCTCCTCGAGCTCACCTCTTCGGTAAGCTCTATCCCCTTTGGATTGGGGTTTCTTGACACTGACTTCTATCCGCATCGAGCCGTTAAGAAAGTAGCAACAAAGCTCATGCGCGAAGAACCAGAGGTCATTGGACGCTACTCTCATCCTCCGGGTGAGTGGGCCTATCGCCTGAGTGTCTCAAAATATCTCGCAAAACACGGCACGCACATTTCTCCCAACGAAATAGTCGCTACCAATGGCACTATCGACGGCATCATGACTGCCTTGCGCGCAATTTGTGTTCCCGGTGACACTGTCCTGATTGAAATTCCTCAATTCTGGACTGTTCTCCAGATTATCGAAACGCTGAAACTCAAAGTGGTAGAGGTCCCGGCACATCCCGTGACTGGAATTGATCTCGATAAACTGAGAGCGGCCGTGAAATCCGGAAAAGTAAAAGCTGCGGTAGTCATGCCGAACTTCAATAACCCACTCGGTTGCATTGTGAGCGACGCCCACAAGAAAGAAATGGTTTCGATTTTAACTTCCAAGGATATTGCCATCATCGAAAATGATGCCTACTCGGATCTCGTCCATAACGGTAAGAGACCGAAGTCTCTCAAAGAATTCGGAGATCCTTCGCAAATCATAACTTGCTCAACATTTTCAAAAACAATTTCACCCGGTCTCAAAATCGGCTGGATGGCACCCGGTAAATACTTCGATGAAATTCAGCGTATCCAGCGAAGTACGTCGACAGGTGTGTCGCGACTTTCACAAATGATTGTTGCCCGCTATCTGGGAACCAAAGAACATGAAAGAAATCTTCTCCAGCTACGGACAGAATGTGGAAAACAACTTAACCGCATGGGTGAAACTGTCCTGAAGCACTTTCCGAAAGGAACATGGATCAGCTCTCCCAAGGGTGGGCTCGTCCTCTGGATCGGGCTTCCCATGAATGTGGACGGCGTAGAACTTTTCCGCCGTTCAATTTCCCGGAAAATTGTTGTCTGCCCGGGAGATATTTTCTCAGCGAGTGGTTATCACAAGAACCATATCCGTATTAATTGCGGCCTCCGTTGGACCCCGAAAATTGAAAACGCACTCATTGAACTCGGAAACATGGTAAAAGATGTGAGCTCTGAGAAGGGACGTAAGATTTGAAAATTTTCCTGCTTCTTTTTCTCATCATTCAGGTTCACGCCGCCCCTGTTGAAGGACTTTCACCGGAATTATCCTTTGTAGACGGTTGTAAGGTAACGGCGAACTCTTTTCGGGACACAAAAGTATTTCCCGGCAATCGCTGTATCTTTCTCCCCGACGGAAGTTTCCTCAGCGCCTCAAACGATACCGTCCGTCTGTTTTCCCCCACCAACTCAGTTGTCTGGGCCCATAAGGATCTCTGGCTTCACCATCAGATGAATCTCTCAGCTGACGGAACAAGAATTTTACTGCTGGGTTCAGAAATCATCGCACTCGATGGGAAAAAAGTTCGTGGAGACATATTCATCATTCTGGATTTAAAGACCGGAAAAGTTCTTCATCAATCCTCCTCCAGGTCTCTCCTTATTCAGAAAAATCTCGCCGTTCAGGCCATGAGAAGTAACCAGAGTAAAATTAATCTCAATCTTGAGATGGAAATCACTCACTTCAACAGCATGTATGAAATTCCGGCCATCACAGGAAAGAATGTTCCTGCCTACATCAAGGCCGGCAACATTATTGTGAACAGCAAAAAGGACACCGGCTTTCTCATCCTCTCCCCTGATCTTCAGACTGTCCTTCATCATGGGACGTTTCCGATGGCCGTAAGAAGCTACACTCACGATGTTCAGGTTACTCCTGAAGGAAATTATCTTATCTTCAATAATCTCTCCATGAATTCGACTGAGGAACATCCTTACTCGGAAATCAATGAAGTGAATCCCGGCAATATGAAAGTCATGTTCACTATAAAGGCCGAACCCGGGCCTTTCTTCTTCTCACTCTTCTGCGGTGGGATTCAGAAACTTAACGAGAGATATTATTTTATCTCGCACAATTACGCCGGTGTATTTTTCTACGATAAAAAATTGAAGAAGATCACAATGAGCGGGGATTTTCTGACAAGAACTGAAGGCGGAGTCACTCCGACTCAACAGGTGAAGCTGCTGAATGTCAGCAGCTTCCTGTTAAATCATCAATCGAATTAAAAATTATTCAGCTTTTGTGCAATTCAGTTGCTCAACATAGTCGCCTCTTACGAGGAAGTTCTGACCAGAGTATGTGTTGATGTTGATGAGAACTGAATCTTTCTTGATAGAACCTTTGATAGCAATCACTCCAGACTGATCAACTTCAGCTGAACCTTTGATACCCTGACGAATTGCCCAGCTTGCAGCCGGAGCATCTTTCAATGCCATACCATTTTTTGTGATGGAAGCAACTTTCACTGATTCTTCTACGACTTCACCGTCATTTGAAAGAAGAACTGTGATCTTCTTGTTGTCGTCTTTGATTTCTACATAATGGCCGTGGTGCTCAACTGATGAACAGCTGGCGATCTGAGCGGCTTGTGAAGCAAAAGAAGTAGCAAGTAATGCGATAGCAATGAACATTTTCATGGGTTCTCTCCTGGGGTTAAAATAACTTCCCTCCATTTTTACCCAAATCACGCCTGAAAGAACTCAACCGGGAAACTCTACAGAGGGTGACTAAACTTTCGACAGTCCCCTGTAAAATTCCCGGGCCCTCTATATATCTGAGCTCCTTTAAATAAAATAAGCTCATGTGGAAATACCTCTTACTTCTTTTATTAGTTCCCCAATTCTCTATCGCTGAAGAGCTGAAAATCATGACGTGGAATACGTACATGTTACCGAAGCCGATCAAGAGCTCGCACCAGAAGCAGCGAAGCCACGCCATTGCCGATCTTTTAAAGAAGTCTGACTACGATCTCGTTTTCTTACAGGAAGCTTTCTCACCTTTCTTTCGCAGAACTCTCAAGCATGCACTGAAAACGAAATATCCTTATTATAAACGCCTGAAAAAGAAATTCGGTCTCTACCCCATCATGGGCCCGGGCCTCATCGCTTACAGTAAGTTTCCTATGGAACAGATTGATCACGTTTATTACAACAAGTGCTCCAAAGCGGATTGCCACGCTTCCAAAGGGGTTCAGCTTCTGGAAGTAACTCTTCCTTCAGGAAAGAGAATTCAGGTCGCCAATACTCACATGCAGTCCGGGAGTGATCAGAAAGAAGCAGGAATCAGAAGTCATCAACTGGATCAGGTCCGTAAACTTCTGAAGGACAATAATAAGTCAGCCGTTCCGCAGATTCTGGTGGGAGATCTCAACATCAATTCCTACAAAGGAACTGAGTTCGAAAATACTCTGGCGATGCTCCAGATGAATCAGATTATGAACGATGTCGTAGAACAAACGGAACCAGAAGAGACATCTGTTGAAACAAAACCAGTTATTGAACGAATCAGAGATTTCTTCTCTGCCGGATTCGCTGTCACTTGTCTGAAAGAAGGAAATGAATCCAGTCCGAAGCTTCTTGATCACGTGCTCTATCTTGAACATGATCAGAAGATTACATTTAAAGATGATCAGATCATTTTTCCGGAGTTTGAACTCAAAGGAAAAATGTGTCCTCTTTCTGATCACCGGCCACGAGTCGTAACTTTAGAAATTTAAGCAAAAAAAAAGGCTCCCGAAGGAGCCTTTTTTTTATAATAGAGCGATCAGAGGAGCGATGAGGAGAGAAACGACCGACATCACCTTGATGAGAATCGCAACACCCGGACCAGAAGTATCCTTGAACGGATCTCCGACCATGTCACCGACGACAGCAGCTTTG
Source organism: Bdellovibrionota bacterium (assembly GCA_040387275.1). GTDB lineage: Bacteria > Bdellovibrionota > Bacteriovoracia > Bacteriovoracales > Bacteriovoracaceae > Peredibacter. The sequence continues at coordinate 957,343 of JAZKDZ010000002.1, forward strand.
TGAACATCAGTTCCTTTCTTCTCGCCAGCGAGCTTACCTTTCTCGATGTATTTTTTAGCGTTATCCCAAGCTCCACCAGCGTTAGCCATGAAGAGAGACATTGTTGCGCCTACAGCGAGTGAACCGGCCAGGAGACCAGCAAGTGATGCCGGACCCATGAAGAATCCAACGAGAACTGGTGCGAAGATCGCGAGACATCCTGGAAGGATCATTTCACGAAGAGCAGCAGCAGTTGCGATATCAACGATTTTCTTCGGCTCTGGTTCAGCTTTTAGTTCCATGAGTCCCGGAATCTCTCTGAACTGACGTCCGATTTCCACAACGATTGCTCCGGCAGCTTTCCCTACAGCGAGCATCGTTGTTGAACCAACGAGGAACGGAAGGATTGAACCGAGAAGGATACCGATGAGAATTTTTGGATCCGTGAGAACGAGAGCAAGTTCAGGAAGACCTGAAAGAGCGCGAACGTGGTTGATCTCAATGTTGTAAGCAGAGAAGAGTGCGAGAACGGTCAGAATAGCTGAACCGATTGCGTAACCCTTACCGATAGCTGCAGTTGTGTTACCAACTGTATCGAGTTCATCAGTGATGGCACGAACTTCAGGTCCGAGACCTGACATTTCCGAAATCCCACCAGCGTTATCAGAGATTGGTCCGTAAGCATCAACAGTCATAACAACTGCTGTTCCACCGAGCATTCCAACCGCAGAGAGAGCGATACCGTAAAGACCAAGGTAATGGTTAGAAAGATAAGCAACGACAGCAACGATGATCATCGGAACAGCAGTTGATTCCATACCAACAGCGAGACCCTGAATCACGTTTGTACCAGCACCAGTTCTTGATGCTTCAGCAATGCGGGAAACCGGACCCATCGACGTATAATAATCAGTCACGAGACCGATGAGTGTTCCACCGAGTGCACCGATGAACATGATGATTGTTACTTCCTGATTAATGTTCATCGTATTAAGGATGACATATGAAGCAACCGCAAGAGCGATTGGTGGCATGATGAGAGCTGCGCGGAGAACTTTCGCAGGATCCTGATTCTTCAGCATACGAGCAATGAAGATACAGATAATCGAGACAAGAAGCCCGACTGCTGAGAGAACGAGAGGAAGACCTACTGCCACTACTTTATTATCCATTGATGGATCATTAACGAGTTGTGGAAGTTGAGATGACGTAAGGGCAATCGCCATGGCAGCAACGATAGCAGCAACCATTGATTCATAAATATCTGCGCCCATACCAGCGACGTCACCAACGTTATCACCGACGTTATCTGCGATAACACCTGGGTTACGTGGATCATCTTCAGGAATGTTCTCGATAACTTTACCAGCGATGTCTGAACCAACGTCAGCTGCTTTTGTATAGATACCACCACCGATACGCGCGAAGAGTGCAATCGAAGAAGCACCTACTGCGAAAGAGTGAAGAACTGTGGAGATAATCTTATCGTCGTGATCTTTGAACACGAGATAAAGAACACCTAGTCCGATAGCTCCGAGACCGGCAACAGACAGACCCATAACCGCACCACCATCGAGGGCAGTGAGGAGAGCGTTTGCTTTTGAACCTTCACGAGCAGACTGAGTTGTTTTTACGTTAGCGTAAGTCGCGGCCTTCATTCCTACGAAACCAGCGAGGAGTGAGAGGAATGCGCCGAGGAGGAATGAACCAGCGGCGAGGCTACCGAGTCCGTATCCGATGAGAGCAGCAACAACGACTCCGTAAACAGCAAGTACTTTGTACTGTCTGAAGAGGAATGCCATCGCACCTTCACGGATGTATCCACCGATACGTTCCATTGTTTCATTTCCTTTTCCAAGTCCGAGGATGCGGAAATAGAAAAAGCCGGCGATCGCGAGAGCGAGCACACCGAAGATCACGGGGGTTTTAATCCACGTCAGCCAAGATTCCATCATGAGAGATCTCCCTATATGGTGATGAATGAACTTATATAAATTTGGGTACAGAATTTTGTACTAAAAATGACAGGTATCGTAAATCAAAAGGCTACAAATATAGGGTTTTGACGTCGCGTCATTCCATTAAATATAACTCTTCGTACTCTCTTCGTTCAGAACATCCGCCAATTGCGCGTTCCCCTGAGTGTTAAGACTGATAAACATCTTCTCGTCCTTCCGGACTTTTACCTGCTCAAGCAACATGTGCTCGTCATGAGTCTGGAATCTGTGAGCAATATTATTCGCCCGCTCCTGCTCCATGCCCATTTCCACCAGAAGGTCGCCGACAAAATTAACACTGGAATCGAATGTCTCGCGCTTAATTTTTGTAATTCCCATTTCGAGGAGATCAAAGGCGTGTCCGCGATTTCTCGCGCGGGCAAAGATCGTGAGATTCGGAAAATGTTGCTGAATAATTCCTGCTGCCTTTAAAGATTCATCGACATCATCAATAGCGAGAACAAAATATTTCGCTTTCTCCGCACCGGCCGAACGAAGAAGATCAAGCCGTGTAACATCACCGAAGAAAACTTTGTTACCAAAGCGTCTCACGAGATCCACCTGATTTGAGTCCTGATCAATCGCCACGAAGGGAATTCCCTGAGCTTTCAAAATTCGCCCGAAGATCTGTCCGAATCTTCCGTAGCCGCCGATAATGACCTGCGGATTCTCATCCTTGATCACATCAAATTTTGGCTCATCCACTAAGGTATTGGGAGTCATGCGTTTGGCAAATTGAATCGCCTTCTCGAGGAAGGGACCAAAGAGCATTGAAAGAGTAATCATCGCGACGAGAAATTCTGCAGCAGCATGCGTGACCTGATTAAGTTGCAGAACAATTCCCAGGATGACGAAAGCGAATTCTCCTCCCTGAGCAATCGTGAAACCCATCTTACTTGAGACAGCATGATTCATTTTATTCAGGCGACCCACGAGATAAATGAGCCCCCACTTAAGAAGAAAATACGCAAGGGTACTTCCGAGAAGGGCCACAGGTCTTGCGACAATGAGTTCCACGCTCACACCCATCCCGACTGAAATGAAGAAGAGTCCCATTAGCAAACCCTTGAAGGGATCAATGTTCGCTTCAAGTTCGTGGCGGTATTCACTTTCAGCAAGAAGAACTCCGGCAATAAATGTTCCGAGAGCAGCCGAAAGACCGATATTCATCATGAGGGCCGCGACACCTAAAACAATAAAGAGCGCAGAAGCCGTAAAGACTTCCCGAGAATGTGAAGCGGCGAGATGGCGAAAAAGAGGACGTATGAGATAGCGACTTGTGACGATAAGTCCGATGAGAACAACCGGAAACAACCAGAGGGCACCAGTGAAAGGCTCACCCTCTTTTGCGAACATTATGGGAATGATCGCGAGAATTGGAATTGCGGCGATATCCTGAGAAAGGAGAATGGAAAATGCGCCCTGTCCGTACTCAGTCTGAAATTCGTTCTTCTCTTCCATCGTCTGAAGAGCAAAGGCCGTTGAGGAAAGAGATAAGCTGAATGCGATAATGAGTGCGAGTCCCATGGAAATATCCATGAAATATAAAAGGGCCCCGCAAATGATGACAGTACAAAGAGCAATCTGAAACATGCCGAGAGTGACGAGTCTTTTTTTCATCTCCCAGAGCTTCATCGGCTGAATTTCAAGGCCGATGAGAAAAAGCAGGAATATCACGCCGAATTCCGCCAGATGCATCGACTTCTCAACATCCTTGAATAATCCGAAACCATGCGGTCCCAGGAGAACTCCGGCGATGAGATAACCCAGGACGGAACCAAATCCCATGCGGTTAAACACCGGAACAAGGATAAGACCGGCACCAAGGAAGAGAAGAATCGTATCAAGCGTATTAGTCATCTGATTAATATAGTCCTCAGCTTGACGAAAATCCAGCAGAGCTCTATGTTTCAGGGATGAGAAGACAGGCCCTCATCGATGAAATGAACCGAGCTGAAGCTGAAGGAATCTCCTGCAGCGGATGTTCCGGCACTTGCTGCACCTTTGAGGCAAATTCCATGATGGTCACACCGCTTGAGGCCATTGAACTCATGCAGTATTTGCGTTCAACTTCACTTGCTGATGATGTGCTGAAAGCGAAACTCGAAGAAACTGTCCGCACTTATCGTCTTGATCACGCTCCCGGAAACGGAAAGCGCTCATATCTCCGGAAAACCTACACTTGTTCATTTTTTGGATTTAAAGAACTCGGTTGTCCCCTTCCCCGTGAAGTGAAACCTTACGGATGTCTTGCCTTCAACACTCATCACAAAGAACTCAAAGCTGACGGGAATTGCTATTCGGATAAAAAGTTATTGGAAGAGATAAAGGACGAAGAAGAAAATCAATCGATGAAAACTGCCTACGGCATTACCTGGGACAAAAGTCCGCTACCGACTGCCCTTCTCGATTTGTGGAACAAAATATAAAAAAAAGCCCCTCTTTCGAGGGGCCCTTTTTTTTGATTCTTAAAAAGAATTACGGAGCGTACTGATTCAGAACATCAGTCATCTTTTTACAAACGCCTGAACCACTTGCGTTGTTCATTTGCTGCTCAATAAGCGAGCTTCTGTTAACAGAAATTGTGAGCTTACTGAAGAAAGAGAAACCAGTGCGGGCAATTGCTCCCTGACACTGCTCAAGAACTTCTCCACGATCACCAGTTAAGCTGATCGAAGCTGTTCTGCCGATGTTGTCAGTTGCGATACCGGAAACGTCAATGAAGGCCCAATCAGGGCGACCTGGTCTCATACGATTCACAACGTTCGTACAAACAGCACTGCCGCCGGCATTGTTCATGTTGAAAGATTCGTACGCTTCATTGTTTGAAGTCATTGTCACTGAGCTGAAGAACGAGAAACCAGTCGTCGAAATCTGTCTTGTACATTCAATAAGAATGTCACCAGAGTTACGGCCACCCAGAGTTAACACTTTTGATCTTCCGATATTGTCCGTCACCATAACAACAGCCTGAGTTTCAAAACGACGGCCTGGTCTTCCACCATTCCCACCATTGTTTCCGCCTGGACCTGGACCTGGACGACGATCGTCCTGATCACGAGCGATACGAAGAGCAGATTTTAATGTCTGATCAAGTTCAGTTTTCTCACCATAAGAAAGACGTGAAATCTCTCCACGGATTGAAAGGTTATTCAGGCGTTCAATCTTGCGCTGAATATCTGAATCTAAGTTCTGAGCGAGAGCCGAAAATGATGTCATTACTAATAGAGCAATAGCTAGTTTTCTCATAAAACCTCCGGGTTAAAGCATGTGGCAGTACACTATCCCGATGAGAATTTTTGAGAAGGGTACAAGGAAATAATGAATGGGGTGTCAAAAACTTAGACAGGTCAGATTCGCTTATCTATTTACCCAGTCTTTTTAACAACCGGTAAATAGAAACGTAGAGAAACCCCTGCAAGATACTGATGATTGAAACGATGAAGATAATTTCGAAAGTGGATAACACTCAATTTCCGAATAGTTAGGTAACTTAAAGAATTGACCGTGTTGACATGTTCGGGGATATTTACAGCAAGGAAGTTGATGAGCTGATAATTTATACTTCTGACAGACATACAACCGGATTATCTGATTTACCAAAGAACGTTCGGCTTTGTTCATGAGGGAGGGTTTTTTTGAAAAAAATCAAGTTTCTGAAACTTTGCACCTTTGTGATGATGGGATTTATCCCCCTGACTACTTTGGGCTGGCTGCTTTTCGGCATGGGTTCCAAAGGATTTTACATAACATCGGGCCTGGGATTTCTTTTCGCCTGGGTCATGCAGATCAACTGGAAAGCCTTAGAGGTCAGAACGCCGGCTGAAGTTCCAGTTGAAATTGCCAACGCTATAAAGGGTCTTCTTTTCTCCGGAGCTCCGATTCATGGGCGCAAAGATGCTGACAGCACATCCAGAAAAATTCATTCATCGGGGGGAACCAGGTCTCTCCTGATTGTGAAATCAGTTCTTCCCATCCACGAATCGCAATGTGAAATTGAGTTCGAAATTAACGATCGCTATGGCTCGAGAACGGGAACAGGTCTTCTTACCAGAACCGATATTGATGTGCATCCTCTCTATATCCAGAAAGTGAACGTCGAAAAATTAATGGATGATGGCCGGCTTGGGATCGCGGGAGGATTATTATCACCTCTCATATTTGGGGCACTAGGATATTACTATGATGCCTTGATACCCGCCTTAGGACTCAGCGGAATCTTTTGTACTGGCATGCTCGTGTTTTCTTTTATTAGCTGGATGAAATGTCAGAAGGCCCGAGCACTAAAAAATAGATTAAATTTAACGAATGAGTGGATTCTCTCATATGAAGGCGGATGGATCGCGGGATTATGCGGACTTATTTCTAAACAAGAAATCACCGATAGGATGGTAATAGAACTGGACCTCCGCTTTAAGAATATACCGCTGGAAAATGTCGTTCTATACGCTCTCGGAAATCGACAGCTTATTCTCGCCATCGGCGAAAAGGCTTCAGAGTAATTAAAAACACGGGTTCACTTCTAATCATCAAGTGGGAACGTATGCGATATTCTGAATAGTCAGATTCTTTTATCAATGATCTGGCTGATTTTACCGGTGCGATGATTTCTCGGAATCATCCCGGAATCCACCGGGATAATCCGGACGCGGGAATAAAATTCAACGAGAGAGATGGTATCCCGGAGATCACGGGCATTGAGATAAAGCTTCTGAAAAAGATCTTCTTCCTTAAACGACTTATTTTTTTCAAAGTATAGAGAGAGAATCTCGTCAGTTTTCTCCTCGCTGATGATTACCTGGAAAGAAAGAATTCCCGGATCAAGCTCCTTTAGTGACTTCTCGATTTCATCCAGCTGAATCCGGCAGGACCAGATCATGATGAGATTATCCGCGCGTCCCAGTAGCTTAAACCTTGGCGCCGGATCCCCACAGCTGCAAGTTCCGATCAGTTCCACGCGATCACCGGTCTTATAATTTATAATGGGAAGACTAGTGCGATAAAGGGAACTCACCACCGCTTCCCCGTCGATCACTTTCATTTCGATGAGATCAGAAAAAAGATGATGCTCCCCTGGTTTAGAATGCGAACACTGATAACCAATGACTCCGGCATCAACAGAGGCATAACCAACGGATCCGAAATATCTTGTTCCCCATGTTTTTGTGAGGAAGTCCTGTCTCGGTTCAGAGAGCGCCTCTCCGGCATAGAAGACCATGGGAACTGAAATATCTTTTCCTTTTGCATCCATGTATTCGGCATTTTTCACAAGCATCGACGGAATTCCCATCACCACATCCGGCTGGAAGCGCGCGAGATACATGGCGATGTTTTCTTCAGAACACATGCCGCCGATCGGAAGCTGGATCACACCGATTTTCTCGAGAGCTTTTTCCACGGCCATGAACGATGACCAGAGATTTCCGGCAACAAAGAGATTGGCAACTTTCATGCCGGGTTTAATTCCCTGAGCACGCAGGCTTTTTGCGAGCATATCGGAGACAAAATCAAATTCCTCGTAACTGAAGTGAACGTATTTTGGTTCACCGGTTGTTCCGCCGGAAGAGAAAATATATCCCGGAGGATGAGCGGTGGATTCGAAAGCTTTCTTGATGTCCTGTGAGTTGGTGAGAGAGCCTGAATCAGTTTCAGTCACACGTATTTCATCCCCTACGAATGATACGAGCTCACGAAGGACAAAACGACCGTCGTGAGGGGCGCCGTCTTTACCAAAAGTAATGGTACCGAGCGGAGCGAGACGTTTTACGCCGACAGAGGAGAGCTCATCGAGGTAATCGTCTTTTTCTTCAGGGGACAGAAGATATGAAGCGGATTGCAGATAATATGAAAAGGGACGCAGGTGATCAGCGAGATCGGTGGCATCCTTAAACGTTTTGATGATGAGGGAGCGATTGAGGGGTGAAGGACGAAGAAACTTATTCGATTCTAGATGTAGCAGGAAACTTTCGCCTTCGGCGAGTTTTCCCCCTTCCATAAGCTCAGAGTAAAGCGCGCGATATTTTTCTTTGAGAATTTCTGTCGCTTCGTCGTCAGAGAGAGCATTTCTTTTCGGGGCCTTATGAAAAGCCAGTTCGAGAGCTGTCATGAGTTCTGTTTGGTTTATAGTGTCCTGGATATAAAGATCTTGTGGCGAAGCACACGCACCCTGATTCCACGGGATCACATCACTCACAATTCGCTCGGCTACTTTTTCCAGGCTGGATGAAGACAGACCCTTGCGGGTCATGACCTGAAAGGAAACTTTGGGACCAAAGTCGAGAAGCTTCACCTGCGGAGAAAGATCTTTCCGGTAAGAAGAGATCATCTCTTCCCCACCCCAGGCGACAATCGCATTCACTTTCTTTTTGAGTGGTGCTTCGATCGATTGATCGCCGCCTTTCCAGTGAAGAATGGCGAACTTGTCAGCAAGAACGCTTTTCGTATCAATTTGTTTCAGCGTTTTGGCGAAATAAAGTGGAAACGCTTTATTTTCGGAACTTACTTTAAGAAGAGAAAGGTTTTTCGTGACGAGGGCCATAACGAGCGAATCAATCGAAGACAAGAAAACGTTCCCTGCCGTGATGTGAAGAATAAGTCCCAGCGGTTGCGCCTTCACCAGCGTTTCCTGATGCGGGAGCTTCGAGAAACGATCGAGCATGTTCATGTTGGTGAACTCAGCTCTTAAGCGCTTCATGAGACTCTCTTCGGAGAGAAGTGACGGAAGAATCGCAAGGGTGTCTTCCACTTCCTTACGCGAGAATCCAGATTCGGATTCCACAGCGCGAATGATTTCTTCCGCGTGAGGATTTTTTTTCCAGTATTGCGAGAGATCGTTCAACACACTGACAATGTCAGCGACATTTGTTTTTCTAAGCTGGGTTTTGCGCGCAAGAAGAGAATCGCCTTCTTCTGACAGCCATTCGCTAAGCTTATTTTTCTCTTCGCCAAACCAGTACATACTACTTGATCACTTCGAGTGCCTTGAGCGCGCACCCTTTATGTTTGGAGACTCCCGCTCTTCCTTCGAGAATAAGCGTGTCGCCTTGAATTCCGCAGTCACAGCTTCCTAAGCGCCCATAGTCTGTCGTGAGAAGACTTGGTGCCGGGTAACTGAAATTATATGTGCATAAAAAATGAAGAAGTCCTCTCTCGCCTTTCTTCAGGATTGAGAGATCATGGGGAGAGCGGACATAAACGCGCGCGTAATTAGGAATATGGAGATTCCCTTTTTTGCAATCCACGTACGGAATTCCGTGCTCCACCATGCCGAAAAGATCGCGCTGGTTATCTTCCGGAATACCGAGGCGTTCCTGAATAAGCTTTCTGAATTCCCTCTTGGGAATTTCTTTATCGGCCTTACCTTTCCAGCCTCCGCCGGTCTGAAGCCAGGATTCCTTACCGAGATTCATGCGGAGATCGTGTTTTTCGATCATTTCAAAGAGAAGTGCCGGAAATCCGAGAATGCGGGTAGCAATTCCACTTTGTTCAAAACGTTTCAGTGTTTCTATCACACCTTTTTCATTCAATTCAAAATCTGAACCATTCCACTGAATGGCGTAGTAAACTTCTTTTTTACCAGTGAAATTGGTGAGGAGTTCATCCGTAAAGGCCGTGCCGAGATCATTGGCGACTTTAGGATCATAAGTGAAGCAGAGATAATTATATTCTTTGTCTGAAGCCATGCCGAGCGAACGGTGAATCGTGAGAGCTAAGCGCTTCACATTCTCCAGCGATTTAGCGTCCAGGAACTGCTGTGACTTTTGTCCGCCGGTTCCGGAACTCGTGAGAATAAGCGCGAGATCTTCTTTCGGAACGGAACAGAATTCGTGTTCCTTAAAAAGATGAACCATCGTCCCGGGAATTTTTTCAAGATCAGTTTCCGTTTTCAGCTGATCGGGATGAAACTTGAATTTGTCCCAGAGCTTTCTCGTGAACTCGTGCTTATTATAATGATGAAGGGCATTTTCCCGCATGCTTTCGAGGAAAGCTTTTTTAGAGCTCTCTGAGAACTCGAAGGGGTCCGATTCGAGAAGTATGTCCGTTGCCTTCATAACTGGAGAAGTTTCGGGTTAAGCGACATGCGCTTCCATGTCTTGAAATACTCTTCGAGATAAACCTGGTTGAGGCCCTTTAATTTCACGTTCTGGAAATCAAAGATCTCGAAGGAGCGGCTGAAGACCACGAAGTCGTGGCGCTTGCCATTGATCATCTGAAAAGCGGGAAACAATCCGCATGGGATGAATTTCGCACGCAGGATACTCTCGAGAATTTTCGGACGATCAGCGCGGACAATCACTTCGATATATCGGGCCCCGGCGTTTCTTAAAAGTTTATTCGCTGAAAGGAAGAGTTCAGAGAAATTGAGATTGTTCGGCATTTTTCCGCCGACAATTACACAATACCCATCAACGGGAGAGAGATGACAGAAAAGCTCAATCGACTGATCCGGAGTGATGATCATGAGATTTGGCTGGTGAAACGGAAAGAATTCAAACTCGAGTTTTTTCTCAGCTTTAAGATTCTTGTATCTGTAGGTCACAAACTTCGGCGAGTTTACAACTTCCAGATCTCCCGGAGAAACGAGGACCTTGCTCGGAGTTTCCGGCACGATCGGTGTCTTCGGCTCAAGTCCCACTTCGTTCTCAACGATCTTGTAGAGATTCTCCATCTCGTGATGGATCTGATAATTGGAATTTCTTTTCTCAAGAGCTGATGGATAAATAATCGCGGCCAGACAATGAGTTTCGTAATCGTTCGTGCGATGAGCGTTGGGAAAAATCCCGAGTTTCTTAAAGCCCAGTTTTTCAGTGAGAGTCTGTGCCGCTTCGTTCACCGTGCGAGTGGTGGAATAAATAACATCCACACCTTCAGTTTTTTCCCGAAGGTAAGTAATTGCGTAGCCAAGAAGTTCTTCCATGATGTGTTTACCGCGGAACTCATTCCGGACAACAGCACCGAAAGCTTTGGCGACGAGATTTTCTTTATCGTATGCCGCGAGAACGGAAGCGATAACTTTTCCCTGGTCATCGGATGTGATGAACCAAAGGCCAGAGTCGGACGTGATGAATTTTTTGATGAGATGGAAATCTTTCATCATCGGATCCGGATAGGAGCCTTCATAGACGTCGTAATAAAGTTGCGAAATCTGAGAGATATCATCCTCAGTCGCGAGTTGTACTTTCATAGGAGATGGTTCTACTCCCATGCTGAATTCGCCACAAGGGAACCGCCACCTTTTTACACGGGTTTGGGCCATTCCACGTCCCTTCTGGTATTCGAGAGGCACGCCTATGAGAAAAGAAGAGCTTCCCCACGGTCTATACTACCAATTTCCCTTCATTGACCGGAAGGAGCGCGCGCGTTTTCTCGAGTGGATAGCCACTCTCACTCCCCTTTGGGAAATGCGTTTTTCCGAACACAATCCACCTCCCGAGGGCGATAAGCAGCGCCCCCTTCTCCGTCCGGTTTACTGGCTGGGGAACTGGCAGTTCGCGTGTCTCGATTACTATCATCCTCCGAAAGGAACTCTTCATCGTTGTGTGAAGGCTGAACCCTATCCGAAATTTCTCCAGGAAGTTGTCGACCGGATTGAGTTCATCGCAAGAAAAAGATTTCCGAAAAGTTATATTCCCGAAAAATGGAAACTCAACACCTGCCTCATCAACTTCTACGGCGATAAGCTGGAAGAAGGAAAATGGGTCGATCGCGCCCGCGTGGGTGAGCACAAAGATTTCGAACCGGGACCGGTTGGTTCCATGTCTTTAGGCGATCGTGCGTTCTTTCAATTCGTAAACGGGAAATCTACGCTGGGTGATGAGAACGTTGTGTTCTCACAGTGGCTGGAAGATTCTTCGCTTCAGATTTTTGCCGGTGAAAAATGGAAGGAAAAAGTTTTTCATCGCGTGCAGCGGGTAGAAGATAAGAAAAAAGAAAAACTGGGTCCCGTGATTGATGGCTTTCAAACCAGACGGATTAATTTCACCTTCCGTTACGTACCCGAAGAACACGTTTATCCGCTCAAGAATCTTCCACCGGAAAGGCAGGGAGATATCGATAATTACGTCCGGAAACTGGCCGAAACGTCTCCTTACTGGCGTGGCCTAATCACCTGAATTCGCAAGCAATTCAAGAATAACAGACAAAAGCACTCAAGATAGTAAATGGGTCCGACGATGAGTCTCTTACACAGGCACATCGGGAGAGGAACCTTTTATGGCGGGCAAATTGTTTGCCCTGGTGGGACTATGGCTTTTTTCAGCAGTAACATATGCTGTGTCCAACCAGGAAATTTTAAACAACCTTCGCTCCCGCATCGTCTCACTTAATGGTGATCGCGCTCTCATTAGAAGTTTCGATACGCATACGCAAAGTTACATTTACGATCAGGCCCTCGCAATCATCGCATTCTCCAAAGCTGGTGAACAAAAAACGGCAAAGAGACTTTTGAAGGGTTTATCTGCCCTTCAGTTGAAAGATGGTTCACTTTATTTTTCCTATAACCTTGATGGAACTTCTCCTTATCCGGCCGAAGGTGATCGTCGCTATGCTGGTGCCATTTCCTGGGTCGCTCTCGCGGCCACACACTATCAATCGCAGTTTAAGAATCAGGAATTTGTTTCTTTCAATTTAAAACTTCTTCAGTGGTTACGTTCAGAGATTAAGCCTCTCACAATCAGCGGAACCTATCACGAAGCTCTCCGCTTTGGTCCTTCTGATGTCGCAGAATCTCCATGGAGCGAAAAAGAAACCGTAGCACTCGAGCATAACCTTGATGCTTTTTCGGCCTACACTCATTTTGCCCAGCTCAATCCTGATTACGAATGGAAAATGGAAATCGCGAGCATCCGTAAATTTATCATGGCGATGTGGGATAAAAAGCGGTCTCACTTCTGGTCAGGGGCCAACCTTGTGACCGGAAAAATCAACAAAGAAGAACTCTATCTTGATAATCAGACCTGGAGTTTACTGGCACTTGATTTCGAATCTTTGAAAGAGATTGATGCCCATTCTGCTCTCGCTCTTAATTGCGAAATGCTCTATGTCGAGCATGAAGGGATTTCCGGCTTCATCGACAGTAAACCTACTAATGGTCCCGGGAAATATGAATTCGTCTGGTCAGAAGGTACCCTTGGGCAAGTGATGGCAATGGAAAAGGCCGGTTTTGAATGTGGCCCTAAAAAGGCAAAAGAGCTGATTTCATCAGTACAGAAAATGAAAAGAGCTGATGGCGGAATTGGTTATGCGACGACGACAACAAATCCAGATTTTACAACTTCATCCTCTGTGGCCGGAACGGCATGGATGTACTTTGCTTCCAACAGTATTAATCCATTCTCATTGGAAGTCTTACCGAAAAAGTTGCACCCTCTCCTCGCTCACTCCGGACGGTAATCGTTCCGTTGTGATTTTCCACAATCTTCTTGGAAATAAATAGTCCCAGACCTAATCCTGTGACATCACGACTTGGGTTCACTCTTCCGAATCGCTGAAAGATAACTTCCTGATCGGCGGCGGCGATTCCCGGCCCATGGTCCTTCACTTCCAGAACGGCATCGGTACCTGTTTTTTTCAACGTCACTTCTACGGACTTTCCGGGTGCATAACGAATCGCATTGGTAATGAGATTGAGAAGTACCTGTTCCATGCGGGATTCATCAAAGACAAATTTCAACTCCGGTTCTATATGAAGTCTGATTTCCATTCTGGCATTGGCAAACTGTGGGTCATAGAACTGAAAAGTTTCTTTCACTAATGTTGAGAAGTCATTGAGAGTAAATTGCATGGCGAGTTTTTCTGAGGAAGTCCGTGATCCTTCCAGCATGTCATTTACCAGGCGATCCAGCCGATCAAGTTGCCCCAGTGATTTATCCAGGAATTTCCTCAGGTGATCCGGGTTCATTTTATCCGGATAGTCCTGAAGAATTTTATTCTGGAGCTGCACCTGAAGTTTCAATGCTGTCAGGGGAGTTTTCAGTTCGTGAGAAGCGACGTCGATAAAACTGTCGCGAGCTTTCACTGATTTCACTTCTTCAGTCACATCCAGACAGATAACGAGAACCCCTTTCACCTTCCCCTGAGAATCGAGATATGGGTGATAGCCGACGTTCAGGTATTTATGAATGGACTCACCATTCTCAGCAATGATGTCGAAGGGAGCCTCACGGATATGATAAGGATGCCCTGAGGTATAGACCTCACGAATGATATGTCGATAAAGATCAATGTCGTTTTCTCCGAAGACTTCATTCAATGTTTTACCGATAACGTCTTTTTGCTGAATGAGTTTCAGGTACTCGGGATTTGCCATAGTATAAACAGAGTCCGATCCTGTCAGCAGGCACATCGGAGCTGGTGCCTGCATCAGCAATTCATGGAGTTCTTTACGGGCCAGTTCTGCATCTTTAAGTGCCTGCATCTGAACCGTGACGTCTACCCCGACAGCAACCATTCCCCTTACTGCTTTTGTGAGCGGATCAATATCGGGAACAAAATGGATATCAAGATTTAATGACTCATCAGTTTTACTGATAATTCCGTGATGATGGCTGGGAGTTCCCTGCAGGGCCTTCGCTTCAAAAGGTTTTGATTCAAACACGTATTCTGGAGGAGCAATTTCATCACGAGTTTTTCCGATCATTTCTGAAGCCGGCTTGCCGAACCACTCTTCATACTTACGGTTAAGAAATTGGTATTTCCCATTCTGATCAGTGTAGCTGATGAAAGCGGGTAACTTATCCGTGATGAGTCTCATCTGCTCAGCACTTTGCTGAGCTTTTTTCAGTGCTTCGATTTTCGCGGTGACGTCAGACCCCATGGCATAGATTCCATTCACGTTTCCAAAAACATCTCTTTTCGGGGAATACATCATATCCACATACAGAAACCGACGACCAATCTGGACTAAAGCATCCTGAAAATTGATCGTCTCTCCCGTCCTGAAAATTCGACGGAGATTCTCGACGAAAGCTGTTCCTTTCAGTTCAGGTTGGGCTTCATCAACAGAAAGTCCCTTCATATTCCGGCCTTCAAAAAGCCGAATGTGCGCGGGGTTCACATATTCATAAACCAGTTCAGAGTTGAGAACGCAGAAAAACTCAGTTGAATTTTCAAACAGCGATTCAATATTCTTTCCTTGAAGGGAATTTTTCTCTTCAAGGATTTTTTCGGCAGTAATATCTTTAAGGACCCCGGCAACACGGACAACTTTTCCTAAAGGGTTACGCTGGCCTTTGCCTCTGAGAGCTATCCAGCGGATTTCTCCGTCCACACGACGGATCTTATAATCAAAAGAGATTTCGCCTGTTTCAGGAATGTTTGCAAACTTTTCTTTGGCGAGTTCATGATACTCGGGAAGAACGTGATGAAAAAAATTGTCGAAGTTCCATACGGGAAGAAATTCTTTATAACCGTAAAGCTCATCGTGGCGCATACCCCGATGGGCCGTATTAAGCTCATAGTTAAAATCCCAATCCACGAGACCTGATGATTCAAGTGCGAGCTCCAGCCTGATTTTGGCCGAAGAATCGGGATTGGCAAAATGTTCATCCTGCTTGAGAAAGCGGGAGAGAAGTGACTTCAGCATGATATATTTTTATCAGGGTCTCAAATGGGAAGCATCATAATTTGAGTTAAGACTTACTTAACCCGTTACTCGAGTTCCTGAAGTCGTTTTTCAAAAAGAGAAAATTTTTCGTCGTGCTCCAGAGTGATGGCCGCTAGCGTTTCAAATTCCTCATCTACTTTCTTTTTCAGAACGCCTAGCTTCCTGAAACCTTCAGGGTCAGGCTTAGCTATAAGACCTTCTTCCAGAGACGCAGCATCGGATTCTGACTTCATGATTGCGGCTTCGAGCTGTTCCATTTTTTTCTTAAGAGGACTGAGGGCCTTTGATCGCTCCCCGATAATTTCCTGACGGAGCCGTCTTTGCTCTTCGCGTGAAATTTTTTCTTTCGGCTTTTCAACCTTAACCTGCTCTTCTTCTTCCCATCCAATTTTCTTCAGAAAGTCGTCATAGTTCTGCGGGAAATATTCCACGCGGTCGTGATGAAAAATAACAAGTTTCGTCGCCACTTCACGAAGCATTCCTTCGGAGTGGGTGACGATGATAACGGCACCAGGATAATTCTGAAGCTCTTCGGAAAGGGCATCAACAGAGTCCTGGTCAAGATGGTTGGTAGGTTCATCCAGAAGAAGGAGATTCGTAGGTTTCGCGAGGAGTTTTCCGAGAAGAACCCGCGCGCGCTCTCCCCCGGAGAGAACACTGATTTTTTTCTTCGCCAGGTCACCGGAGAACATCATGACTCCGCAGATGCTTCTCACTCTTTCGCGCCCAAGGTTGGGATCAGCCGAGGAAATTTCCTCTTCAATCGTATTTTCGAGACGGAGTCGCTGGATATTCGTCTGACCGAAATGTCCCATGAGAAGATTCACATTTCCGGAAATTGATCCTTCAACAGGAGTGAGCTCTTTTGCAATGAGGTTCAGAAGAGTCGACTTCCCTTTTCCGTTTTTCCCGATGATCGCAATTTTGTCGTTACGAAGAACCGTGAAGGAAAGATCTTCAATCAGAAGATTATCTTTGTTGTAGCCGAAACTTATGTCTTTGATTTCCGCGAGAACTTTTCCCGGACATTCCTTGTAATTAAATTCGAAATCGAGAGAGGCCATCATAGCAAGGGCTTCATGTTCCGGAAGTTTTTCCAGAAGCTTCATCCGTGACTGGGCCTGAGCAGCTTTACTCGCCTTGGCCTTAAAACGTGCCACGAATTCTTCCAGCTCTTTTCTCTTCTTATCTGTATTCTGACGGGTCTTCTCATAGACCTCTTCTTCAAGAAGGATCTGCTCGTGATACTTGGTTGAGCTACCCTTGATCTTCACGAGACGCTGTCTCCAGATACCCATCGTATGCGTGGTAACGGAATCCATGAAAGCGCGATCATGGGTGATGATGATGACTTCACCTGAAAAATTCCGGAGGAAGCGCGAAAGCCAGCGCATGGAAACAATATCGAGATAGTTGGTTGGTTCATCGAGGAGAAGACAATCAGGATTTCCCAGAAGCACTTTCGCAAGATTGAGACGGATCTGATAACCACCTGAGAAATCCGAAGGCGGGCGTTCAAAATCCTCAGTCTTGAAACCAAGACCGTGGAGCATCTTCTCCACTTTATAGGTATCAAACTCCTCTTCTTTACTGAGAGCGAGACTGCATTCTGCGATAATTGTTTTTTCGGTAAAATGAAGATGCTGCTTCAAAGTACCGATAGTGTAATTTTTCGGATAGATGATTTCTCCGCTGTCAGCGTGCTCTTCTCCGAGAATAATTTTAAAAAGGGTGGTTTTCCCCGAGCCGTTTCTTCCTACAAGTCCAACGCGTTCGCCTTTGGTCATGTTGAAACTGACGTCTTCAAACAGGAGCTGAGTCCCGAAGCCTTTTGAGAGTTGATTTGCCTGGATCACGGAGTCGTACCTGCTGGTGTTTCGTTAGCGGTTGGGAGAGGTTCGGAACTTTCTTCCGTACCTGCTTCTCCTGCCGGAGGAAGCGGAGGAGCTTCTTTTTCGAGATAAATTTTTAATGTATTAAAACAGATCGTCGCATAGAGCTTTTTGTCGGCCGCGAGATTTTCTTTCTTCAGATAATCTTCGATCAGTCCCATGCGTTCATAAAGCTCAGGAAATTTTTCTTCCGGAGGAACAGCTGATTCAATCATTGTGACCGGAGCACAGGTCGTATCTTTAGTGCGCGGATAAGAAGTCATAAACATTTCCGGATTAAGATCCAGCACGACACTGAAAAATCCCGGGATGATATTTTTATTTTCACCTCTGAGGATATTAAAGAGATCAAGAAGGAAGCTCGGCACTTCGGGTTCATTGGAAACGACCAGGTCGCGCCAGGAATAGATCCGCGCCTCGAGATCCTTGTCTAATTTTTCCGTGAACATCTGGGGATGAGCGCGGAAAAGGGTCATGGCCTCTTCGCGATAAACGAGTTCCGGTGAAACACGGAAACTATCCAGAAAGCCGATATATTTTTGTCTCGGAGTAAGTTCCACATTCTTGTCCGAGCGAACGATGACCGGAGAATCACCCAGATCATTTGAATTGTTCTGAGACTTTTCACTATTCACCATCATCCAGGCTTTTTCCCCGAGACCAATGATCACGTCGATACGAATCAGGACAATCGCCACAACGAAAATCAAAACGTATTTGAGGGAACCTTGCTTTTTAGACATAGCAAAACAATAAACCAAAACCTATAATCAAGCCATGCTTTCCCATGCCAATCTTATAGACTTTCTCGACTGGAGTGACTGGACAATCTTCGCTCTGGTCCTGGGGGCCACTTTGGCGAGTGTTCTGTACGGTCAATCCCTTAAAACACGGAAATCTGAAGACGGAAAAGAGACCGTGATCGAGCTCCTTCTCATGGGCAGGAAGCTGACCCTTCCGGTTTTTGTCGCCACTCTTGTGGCCACCTGGTACGGCGGGATTTTCGGTGTCACCGCACTCACTTTTGAGAAAGGAATTTACAATCTCCTGACTCAGGGAATTTTCTGGTACGGAACCTATCTGATCTTTGCTTTTTTCCTCGTAGATAAAATCCGCTCTCACAACATCATGACAATACCCGATCTCGCAGGAAAACTTTTTGGTCCGCGTGCTCAGAGAATTACTGCTGGCCTTAACTTTCTGAATCTTCTCCCGATCGCCTACACTATCAGCCTCGGTATTTTCATGCACTCCCTCATTGGTGGAAGCCTTTTTCTGAATACAGTTGCAGGAGTGGCCATCGTTACAGTCTGGTCTATCTGGGGCGGATTTCGCGCTGTTGTTTTTTCTGATCTCGTTCAGTTTTTTTTCATGATTCTATCTGTGATACTCGTTGTTGTTTTCGCCTGGGCACAATTTGGATCGCCCCTGCACCTCATGGATAAACTCCCTGCGACTCATTTCGAATGGACCGGCGGAGAAAGTAGCGCTAACCTCATGATCTGGGGATTTATTGCACTTTCCACTCTGGTGGATCCGAATTTTTATCAGCGCGCTCTTGCAGCGGAATCAAACAAAGTCGCCAAGAAAGGAATCATCATTTCCACGGTGATCTGGTTTTTGTTCGACTGTTGCACGACCTTAGGAGCTCTCTATGCGCGCGCCTATTTGCCTGATGCCAATCCCCAGGACGCTTATCTTCAGTTCTCCATCCAGCTTGTTCCTCACGGAGTAAGGGGCCTCATTATCGCAGGGATTCTCGCGATCATTCTTTCTACTCTTGATGCCTATCTCTTCAATGCCGCCACCTGTATCAGCTATGATTTTTTTCGACTGAAAGAAAAATTCAAAGTTATTCATCATCATCTCGCTTTAATTTTTGTGGCCGTCGTTTCTATTTTTCTCGGCCTTCACTTTGAAGGCAATGTCGTGGAAGTCTGGAAAACACTGGGAAGTTTCTCAGCGGCCTGTCTTCTTTTTCCCCTTCTCGTTGGTCAATGGTTTCCGGGCAGGATTTCAGATAAAAATTTCAGTTTCTCAGTCATTCTGGGCTGTGTTGGCATCGTGTTATGGCGCGTTCTCAATAAGAAGTATTCCTTCTCGACACTGGATGAGTTCTATATTGGACTCCTTCTCACCACCATTCCCCTTCTTCCTTCGATTCTCATCAGAAAACGCAGAGCATAGAAGCTGTCTTTTCCCTCCAAAACTGGTATCTTAGCCCAATAATTTTTCGTCCATTTCTTGCTAACAAAAGGATCACCTTTGAGCACGACTCCTAAGGAAACATCTTCCGCCGAGGAAAAATACCGTCTGGCGCTGGATTACCATTCTTCCGGCCGTCCGGGAAAAATTGAAATCACATCGACGAAGCCATGTCTTACTGCCCGCGATCTTTCTCTCGCTTACTCTCCGGGGGTAGCAGCTCCTTGTCTTGAAATCGCGAAGAATCCAGAAGACGTTTACAAATACACAGCGAAAGGAAATCTCGTCGCTGTTCTTTCAAACGGAACTGCCGTTCTCGGTCTTGGAGACATCGGTCCTCTCGCAGGTAAGCCTGTCATGGAAGGAAAAGGTGTTCTCTTCAAGCGCTTCGCTGACATTGATGTTTTTGACATTGAAATCAATTCAAAGACAGTGGATGAAGTCGTTGCAGTGGTAAAAGCTCTCGAGCCGACATTCGGTGGAGTAAACCTCGAAGATATCAAAGCACCAGAGTGTTTTGAAATTGAGAAACGTCTTCAGGAAATCTGTGACATTCCTATTTTCCATGATGACCAACACGGAACTGCTATCATTGGTGGTGCCGCTTTCATCAACGCTTGTGAAATCACCAAGCGCGATATTGCGAAAGTAAAAGTTGTTGTCTCAGGTGCCGGTGCAGCTGCGATTGCGACTGCTCTCTTTATGATCGAACTCGGTGTGAAGAAAGAAAACGTTCTCATGGCCGATTCTAAAGGTGTGATCTGGAAAGGTCGTACTGATGGAATGAATAAGTATAAAGACATGTTCGCGAACGACACAAAATGCAGAACTCTCGCGGATGCGATGAAAGATGCAGATGCCTTCATTGGTTGTTCAGCCAAAGGTCTCGTTTCTAAAGACATGGTGAAATCCATGGCGAAAAACCCGATCATCTTTGCGATGGCGAATCCTGATCCGGAAATTACTCCCGAAGAAGTGGCCGAAGTCCGTGATGATGCCATCATGGCCACAGGTCGCTCGGATTATCCTAACCAGGTAAACAACGTTCTCGGATTCCCGTTCATCTTCCGCGGAGCACTTGATGTGCGCGCGAGAAAGATCAACGAAGAAATGAAGAAAGCAGCTGCCTACGCTCTCGCGGCTCTTGCGAAAGAAGAAGTTCCTGATGATGTGAAACGCGCCTACGGAAACGAAGATTTTGCTTTCGGCAGAAACTATCTCATTCCTAAGCCATTCGATAAACGCGTTCTCACGCGCGTGTCTCCCGCTGTCGCAAAAGCTGCCATGGATTCAGGTGTGGCGAGAATCCGCATTGAAGACATGAACGCGTACGCCAAGTCTCTCCAGGAACGTCTGGGTCAGACTGGATCTATCATGAGAAATATCCGCTCTCGCCTTCCGGGTGCGGGTGGAGCTGATAAACCAAGAATCGTTTTCCCGGAAGGATCGAACGCGCGCATTCTCAAGGC
This sequence comes from Bdellovibrionota bacterium, assembly GCA_040387275.1. GTDB lineage: Bacteria > Bdellovibrionota > Bacteriovoracia > Bacteriovoracales > Bacteriovoracaceae > Peredibacter. The sequence continues at coordinate 978,488 of JAZKDZ010000002.1, forward strand.
CGTTGCTATTCTCCGTGACGAGGGACTCATTCAGCCGATCCTTCTTGGTAACAAGAAAGTCATTCACAAGAAAATGGATTCACTGGGAGTTTCAAGTCTCAAGGACATTGAAGTTATCTCTGCTGAAGACTCTCCGAAATACGAAGACTACGTAAAAGAATTCTTCGTTGCCCGTCAGAGAAAAGGTGTTTCTTATAACTACGCTAAAGACACTCTGAAGCGTGGTAACTACTACGGTTCAATGATGGTGAAGATGGGCGATGCGGACGGAATGATCACTGGGGCAACTCAGAACTATCCTGAATGCGTTCGTCCGATCATGAAAACAATCGGCACTCACACTCCTGGTAAATCAAAAGTTGCCGGGATCATGATGCTCGTTTTCAAATCGCGCGTTGTTTTCCTCGCGGACTGTACTGTTCAGATGAATCCGGATGCAAATGACCTCGCTGATATTGCTGTGAACGCTGCTCAGATGTACCGGAATGTGATGAAAGCTGAGCCAAGAGTGGCCTTCCTCTCTTACTCAAACTTCGGATCAAACCGTGAAGGTGGAGCTTCGAAGATGGCTGAAGCTGTGAAGATCGCGAAACAAAAAGATCCGACGCTGATTGCTGACGGTGAAATGCAGGCTGACGTTGCGACGAATACAGAAATCATGAAGAACCTTTTTGATTTCTGCACACTCGATAAAGCGGCTGACGTTCTGATTTTCCCGGATCTCAATTCGGCGAACATCAGTTACAAGCTTCTCGCTCAGCTCGGTGGAGCGACTCCGATCGGTCCTATCCTTCTTCCACTCCGCTACGCGATCAACATCGTTCAGCGTACGTCGACGATTGATGAGATCGTAAATATGTCTCACCTCACGGCCCTTATCTCTCAGGAGATCAAGGCCTATAAAGCTAACAAGCATTCTTAAGGAGAATATATGGCATTCGATAAAAAAATCATCGCAACTGATAAAGCTCCCGCAGCTGTAGGAACGTACTCGCAAGGTGTTTTCCATAACGGTGTTTATTATTTCTCAGGTCAGATCGGACTCGATGCCAAGACTGGTGAAATGGCGAACGGCTTTGATGGCCAGCTCGACAACATCATGAAGAACATTGATGGACTCCTTCAGTCACAGGATCTTACCCGCGCCAATATCATCAAGACGACAGTCTTCATGACTGACCTCGCTCAGTTCGGGAAAGTGAACGAAGCTTATACTAAGTTCTTCACTGCTCCTTATCCTGCAAGATCAACAGTTCAGGTTGCTGCTCTTCCTAAAGGCGCAGTGGTAGAAATCGAAGTGGTGGCGGCTAAATAATGTTTGGCAGGAAGTATACGTTTGAAAGTAAATCGACGAGGCTGAGACGCATCTTTATCGGTGTGGGCTCAGTCTCGCTCATTACTCTCGCCCTTATCATTTCCTTCATCGTCTATATTCCGATTTACGCGAAAATGCAGAAAGGCCGCGCGGCCGGTGCCTTCTTCCAGAAGTCTCCCGATGCGATTGCCGTTTTCACCGGTGACCGCGGAAGAATTTCCTACGCTTTCGAACTCATGACCAAGAATCCTTCGGCGAAACTTTTTATCTCCGGCGTTTACGCGGCCAATTCGTTCCAGAACATCCTGAATGCCCAGGCAAATCCCGCAACCGGTGAAGCCGTAAGCCAATCAGGCATGCAATTTGAACTCGATTACATCTCTAAGAACACGTTTCAGAACGTGGTTGAAACAGTGAAGTTTCTCTCGAAGAATCCGGATCTTAATAAAGTCCTGATCATCTCCAGCGACTATCACATCATGAGAATCAAGCTCATCATTTCCCATTTCATCAAAGGGAAGAAGCCTGAAATTTATTTTGATTCCATCTCTGGTTCGTATACTGAATGGAAAGATGTGAAGAAGCTTCTGAAAGAATCCATTAAGATCGTCCGGTCTTATATCCAGCTCAATGTCTTAGGCGAGAAAAGTATCATCGAAGATACTGAAGAAAATAACTCTCAGATTTAATAACCGATCAGATCGACCTGGGGATCAAAGCCAGCGGGACCGGCCGTATCGTCTGTCGTGCAACTCGTTTCAAACGGGATATCGTATGTCGTTGTCGTCGCGTTGACGACCGGGATGCAATACTCAATGTTGTTCAGCGAAGGATCTTTGTACGAGTTCGTGAGAGTCACTGTTGTACGTGATCCGATTGTGTACGTGAATGTTTCCGTCTTCGTGAGGACATCATCATTATCGTATGTCTTGCTTGTCAGGGTATTGTTATAAGTCGTGAAGTAGGCCGGAAAAATATTCGTAAAACGATAAGAAAAGTCATCTTCGGTTTGAGTCGAAGAAGTCGCAACCACGCGGTCATTATCAATGGTTGCTGTAATGGAACTACCGCCGATATTTACGGAGTCATAATCCTTCGCACACTTGTGGACCAGAAGATTATTGAGAATGGTTGTGTTCTGAGCAACGGAAAGTTTCAGATAAATATTGGCGTCTGAACGGTCGTCTATGAACACGCGCAGGTAAACAATCCCGTTCGTCTCATCCACTTTCCAAACGTAAATATTATTGGTTCGATTCGTACCATTATCATTATAAGTCAGAGGCCAGGAATCTCCGCGCTCAAGATCTTCAATAATGGAGCGATTATTCTCTTCAGTGTATTCTCTCATCGCGGACGTATTTTCTGAAATACATTTGGCCGCAGCACGAGCGCGCAGGTAAGCAAGTTCTTCAGGTGAGAGCTTGTTACCGATCTGTTCCGTTTCTCCACAAGAGAAAAGGGTCGCGATTAATAAAAAGGAAAGGATCTTAGAACTTATAGCCGCCCCCGAGAGTGAACATCGTGACAGGGTCTATTTTAACATCTTTATCAGTGACGGAGGGATCTTTCACTCCCGCCACGTCATCCTGCTTGCGATAAGTGTCGATTTTCCGTTCAGTAACATCGTATCTATTGATAGTTACCCGCGCTTGCAAAAAGAATCCTGAACGTCCTGTGAGGTTAAATCCAGCCCCAATTCGCGCATTGGTAAGGTCATCACGGATAGTTCGCTTGTAATTCTCCTGAACACCCGCGCCGACAGTACCAGTGTCATAATTATATCTGACTTTGTTATACGACTTCGCTACTCCGAGACCTGCTTCCACAAATGGTTCAAACGTCAGGTACGCCCACTCATCCATGAAGGGATTTTTTGTGCGGAATTCGAAAATGTAACCAAGACTCTGAGAAAGATCGACTCCGTAGAAACCACTCGTGCGCTTGATATTTCCGGCTTCTTCGTCTTCATCATCCGGGCCTGCGTTCTGGCTCTTCGTGAAAAGTGTTCCGTTATAAAATACTTCTGCCATGGAAGTTGTGAAGAGACCTTTTCCGATATGGAGCTGTCCACCGAAACCCAGACGGCCTCCGTATAGTTCCTGATCACGAGTTCTGATATTTTTCCGGGCCCCTTCGAAATCGAAAGGAAGTTCATACTTCATACCTTCGAAATTAAAAGTCGTGAGCCAGTGGCTCGCGCGATGCTTGAGGTAGCGATCATCTGTCGGCATCTCAGAAGTGATTACTGGAGTTGAAACTTGCGGAGAAGGTGCCCGGTCTTCCACTGCCACTTCTTCCGGCTTATCTTCAGGCTTTTTATCTTCAGCAATTGGATTTGGAGTTTCAATTTCGGCCGGAGCTGTATCGGCCATTTCAGTTGTCATGTCATCGGCAGGTTCAGCAATGGGAGCTGTTTCAACCGGCTTATCCGTTAACTCCATCGGAGCTGTATCCGGAAGCTGCGCTGGAATATCTTTAGCAGGATTCACTGTTTCTACATTCTCAGTCACGTCTACCGTATCCGGAGCTTCAAGAGGCTCTTCGGCCGGTGCACTTGAGAGATCAGTCCCGTCTTCGATAATAGTCGGTGCCGTTGTGCTTTCGAGTGTGAGCTCGTCAGTGTTCTGGGCAAAAGAAGGGAGTGAGACAATGAGGGCGAGAAGGATAAATTTTGTCATGCAAAAATTATCCCGTGCCTCACGTGTTTGTGTCAAATTTTCGCCCGTAGGGGCAAGTGATCAGGCCCTATTCACGCTGATGACTTCTTCCATCTGCTCAATAGAAGAAATAGTCTTTAACAGCTCAGAATAATCCTTCACTTCGATCTCGAAGATGAAATGTCCCTTCTGATCAGGCATAGAGCGGGCAATCGCCGAGCGGATATTGATGCCGGCGCTATTAATTGATTTTGAGATCTTCGAAAGGATTCCGGGCTTGTCGTGAGTCGTAACCTTGATATTCACCGGATGGCTGAAATTGTAGTTCTTATTCCACTCCACACGTACCTGGCGGCCTTTTTCAATATCTGAGATACGGGAACAACCGAGGGTGTGAACAGTGATCCCGCGCCCGCGCGTGATGATCCCTGCAATCGGGTCCCCAGGGATCGGATTACAACAGCGTCCCATTTTCACCTGAATATCATCAAGCCCATCGACGATGACAGCATTGTCATTAGAACTCGATTTCCGTGCCGTTTTCTGAAGACGCGAGTGATACGAATCATCTTCTTCGACCGGAACTTCAATCTCATCTTCTTCGGTGAAGGCAATGGACGGAATATTGACGAGAATTTCTTTCAGCGGCAGATGTCCGGAACCGAGGTTCACGAAAATTTCTTCAACTGTTTTGTAATGATGTTTCTCGAGAAGAGGTTTGAATTCCTGCTTCTTATCAACGGCCTTGATAGACGTCTCGAATTTCTTCAGCGCTTTCTCAAGAATCTCTTCACCTGCAGTACGATGCTCTTCTCTCTCCACTTTCTGGAGGTATTGCTTGATCTTCGTGATCGCGCGTGAGGTCTTACAAATCTTCAACCAGTCCTTGGAAGGAGTCTGAGTCTTGGATGTGAGAATCTCAACAGTATCACCTGATTTTAAGCGATATTTCAGCGGAACCATCTTACCGTTTACTTTGGCACCGACAGTTTTATTTCCTACTTCAGTGTGAACAGCATAGGCAAAATCGAGAGGTGTTGCTCCGTAACGAAGTTCTTTCACGTCACCGGTCGGAGTGAAAATAAAGACACCTCCGACATCGAGATCGTTCTTCACGACATCCATGAACTCAGATGAACTTTGGACGTTCTGATTGAACTCCATGAGTTCTTCGACCCACTTGAGCTTATTGGCCTCAGGAGACTTGTTACGCTCTTTATATTTCCAGTGTGCAGCTACTCCGCGCTCGGCAACTTCATGCATTTCGAAAGTACGAATCTGGATTTCAATTCTTTCGGCCTTCGGACCAATGACTGTTGTGTGAAGTGACTGGTAGTTGTTGACCTTGGGAATCGCGATGTAATCCTTGAATCTCCCCGGCACCGGAGTAAAGGCGGAGTGGATAATTCCGAGAACCTTATAACATTCAGTGATGTTATTGATGAGAATACGGAAGGCGAGAAGATCCTGGATCTGATCGAAATCCACTCCCCGCTGCTGCATCTTTTTATAAATTGAATAGAAATGTTTCGGACGTCCTGTCACTTCACCAGTCACAGAATACTCGAGCATTTTTTCTTCGATCAGTGCGAGAGTCTCGTTGATATAAGATTCGCGCTCGCGCTTCTTCATCGCGATTTTTTCGGCCAGGCGGTAATAGATATCCGGGTGGAGATAGCGAAGACAGAGATCTTCGAGATCGCCTTTGACCGAGTTAATACCGAGGCGTGAAGCAAGAGGAACATAGATATCGAGAGTTTCCTGGGCCTTGGCGGCCTGCTTTTCTTTCGACACATACTGAAGGGTCCGCATGTTGTGCATGCGATCCGAGAGCTTCACGATGATCACGCGCAGATCCTGCGCCATCGCGACAACCATCTTACGGAAGTTTTCCGCCTGAGATTCTTCTTTCGTCTTGAATTTGATTTTAGAGATCTTGGTACAACCTACAACAATCTGGGCAACTGGCTGGCCGAAGAGTTTGGAAATCTCTTCCGGCGAAACATCACAGTCCTCTACAACATCGTGAAGAAGGCCCGCCATGATGGAATCAAGATCCATCTTGAGCTTGATGAGAGTTGCCGCCACATTGAGCGGGTGAATGATATAAGGCTCACCCGAAGAGCGCTTCACACCCTCGTGATGTTTTTCAGCGAAGTCGTAGCACTTACGGAGAATCGTCATGTCGGTATCAGGAATCAGAACTTCGGCGCGTTTAATCAGCTCATCAATAGTGAGTGTTGCTTCGTGCGAGAAATCGATCCGTTCGGCGAACATGCTTATGCGAGAATCCCTTTTACAATTTTTTCCAGACGCCCGTAGGCCTGGTCGACGTCATCATTGAGAACAATATGATCGTAATCATGCTTACGGAGAATTTCCTTGCGGGCATTCTGAACGCGTTCATTGATTACGTGATCGGCATCTGTTGCGCGAAGACGAAGTCTTTTTTCCAGTTCTTCCACTGAAGGCGGCTCAATAAAAATAATCTGCGCGGCCTGGCCATAAATTTTCTTCATGGCATCGGCACCCTGAACATCGAGATCGAAAAGCATGCTCTTTCCGAGCTTCTGCCCTTCATCCACGAATCTCTGGGAAGTACCGTAATAGTTCGAATGAACTTTCGCCCATTCAATGAACATCCCTTCTTCAATCTGCTTTTCAAAATCTGATTTATCGATGAAGTGATAATCAATTCCGTCAGTCTCACCATTACGCTTGGGACGTGTCGTACAGGAAACAGACCACTCGAGTTCCGGATGGTCTTTTTTCAGTCGATTTAATAATGTCGATTTGCCTGTGCCCGAAGGAGCACAGATCACAATCATCCGTCCGCGCATGATGGCCTTATTCCAGGTTCAGTGCCTGTTCTCTGATCTTCTCTAATTGTACTTTCATCTCGACTACGTGTGAGGAAATTTCCTGATGGGCAGATTTTGATCCCAGAGTATTCGTCTCGCGACCGAGTTCCTGTAAAAGGAAATCAATCTGGCGTCCGATTTCACCGGAAGACTTTAAAGTGCCACGGAGTTTCTGGAGATGAATTTTTGCCCGAGTAATTTCCTCATCTACATCCAGTTTCTCCAGATAATAAACAATTTCCTGAAGGAAGCGGCTTTCGTCGACCTGGATATCTTTAATCTTCTCTTTAAATTTCGCCTGAAGCTTTTCCTTCATCATGTCCGGATATTCGCCCTTCATCTTCTCAACATTCGTCAGGCGCTCTTCGTAGATAGCGAGATGTTCGAGAAGTTTTTCTACGAGCTTTTTCCCTTCAATGGCACGTGATTCTTTCAGGGCCTTGATCGCAGCATCGAAAGATTTCCCGAGAAGAGGCATCATTTCTTTTTCACGTTCACCGTCATCATCAAAAGAAAAATCACTTCTCAGAAACTCAGTCGGTGAAACAGTGAAGTTTGCACCCGTCTTCGCGAAAACCGGTTTCATGAGATTGATATAAGCTTCCACTTTTTTCGGATCGATCTGGAAAGAAACTTCACCCTTGTCGACTTTTTTATACGAAACACTCACATCGAAACTTCCGCGACGAAAATCATTATCGAGCTTCGAACGGAGGTCGAGTTCCTGTGAATTGAAAAGTGTACTCATCCGGAATTTGAAATCCTTGAAGCGGTTATTCACCGTCTTGATTTCTGTCGTGATCGTAAAGCTCTCGCCTTGCGCTTCACCTTTTCCAAATCCGGTCATCGAATAAACGGCCATCTTATTCCTTAGCGTCGTCAGAGTCGACGATGATTGTACTGTTACCCATCTGGCGGAATTTCTCAAAACGCTTTTCCATCATGAGATCCGTATCCATCGCGAGTAATTGATTGAGCGAAGTCACGATTGATTCTTTCACTTTCGCGATCGCCTGATCCGGATAACGGTGAGCTCCACCGGCCGGCTCTTTAATAACTGCATCGATGACTTTGAGTTCGAAAGCTTTATTTGGTGAGAGCTGGAGTGAGTTCGCTGCCGTCTCGGCCATCTTCGGGTCAGACCAGAGAATGGAAGCGCATGACTCAGGAGAGATCACGGAATAAACCGAGTACTCCATCATGAACACTCTGTCGGCCACGGCAATCCCGAGTGCTCCACCTGATCCACCTTCGCCGATGATCACAGATACAATCGGAGATTTGATGTTGAACATCTCCTGAATATTTTCCGCGATGGCGAGGGCCTGTCCGCGCTCCTCAGCGCCAATCCCCGGATAGGCACCCGGAGTATCAACAAAAGTAATAACCGGAATATTGAATTGTGAAGCGAGTTGCATCACACGAAGTGCTTTTCTGTAACCTTCAGGATTGGCCATTCCGAAGTTGCGCTTGATTTTTTCCTGCGTCTTTCTGCCTTTCTCAATTCCGATCGCTGCCACTTTCTGGCCATCGATATAACCGAAACCAGTCACCATCGACATATCATCAGCAAATCTTCTGTCGCCATGAACTTCATGGAAATCAGTAACGATCTTTTCGATGTAATCAATTGTGTGAGGTCTGGCCGGGTGACGGGAAAGCTGAGTGCGCTCCCAAGGAGTGAGCTTTTTATAAATCTCTTCGAGCATCTGATTGACCTTGGCCTCGAGGGCCGCGATCTCATGAGAGATGTCGATATTCTTGTTAGTCGTCTGGCGAAGTTCGCGAATCTGATTTTCGAGTTCCGAAACCGGGCGCTCAAATTCCAGGGTAAAATCCATCCTTGCCTCTCAGGTAAGTAGGTAACAACACGCTTATAAAGTAAGGATTAAACTACCTGTTTCAGAAGAGAAATGCACCTAATTTACGTCTTCTTGCCGGTCTGCGCCACGGAGTTAGGTAAGCGTTTTTAATGGCTTCAAGTTCAAGGCAGCTACGAGCGAAGACCGAGCCGTACATTAATGTACGTCGCAGGGAATGAGTGAGGAGATAACGCAGAAATTGAGGCCAGTAAAAAGCTTACTCCCAGCCTTGAACTTTTCCACTTTCAAAGTAGATATACTTGTTAGAGCCGTTGAACTGATACAACCAACGTTCATTTTCATACGAAGGATTGCCCGCCACTTCCACTCGCATCGGTTTTCCGAGTGAGCCCATCACATCGTCTTTCGACATACCCATCCCGACTTCATTTCTTCTGGCGGTAAAGGCGTCACCAACGGATGCCGGAGAACGTTTCTTCTCCACAAATCCGCGAGAAGTCAGATATTCCTGTCTCTCACTACGAGGAAGTTTCAGGTAATAAATCCGTTCAGAATCAGTGGCGAGTTTCTTTTTATACTGCTGATAAAATTCCTGCTCTTCTTCAGACTGAGAGCTTTCCAAAGCGCGAAGTTCTTTGCGGAGAATCTGGCCTTCACGATCGAGGCCTCTTTCAGATTCGGTCCTTGGAAGGCGATTGCGACGGTATTCATCGGCCGACATCCCGGTCACTTCGGCATCTCCCCCTACAACCGGAAAGTCTTCATCCGGATGATAAAAGGTGGAATCGTCGTGCTCCATTTCAGAGAGATATGTTCTTCCGGTAGGAAGTTCTGCACAGGCAGAAAAGGTGAGCATAATTGTCAGGATCAGATAACGTGTCATAAAACCATCCTTGTTACATGACATAGGACGTTTCGGATGTTGGAGGGCGAACTTTGAGCTCTTCCCGAGGGGTGGGTAAAGCTTTCCCCCTAAGTTTCTGAGTCCGGTTTGCCGATGAGGCAAGTGATGGACTTTCTGTATAAAATTGAAAATTTCCTGAACGCGCTTATTCTCCGTATCGGTGGAAAACTTCTTTCATTGGTTCCGGTGAAAATCCGCGTCTTCTTTGAAACGTTTGATGAACGTTGGGCGAAGTTTATTATTTTTGCGAAAGCTCTTCCTTCTCTCGTAAAAGAAAAACTTCCGGGGCTAAAATCCTACGCGAAGAACTTTGATATCAAGGAAAAAGTTCTCGAGCCACTGAAAGAAGGTCTGGCGAAATACAATGCCGGTCAGAAAGAAAAAGCGGGCCAGCTCAAAGTCATTTTTCTCGCTCCTTTTTTAATTGTTGGACAATGGCTGAAAGATCTCAATCCTGCTCAATCCCTTCTTCTTCTGTTCCTTACCGGAGCCTCTGTCCTTTCAGGAATCAGTATTATTTCTTCGAGTTCACGCCTGGTTCAGGGTGACGAAGCAGGACGCGCTCCTGCCAGTGATGAAGAAGTCAGCTATGATCGTCCCGACTATTATAAGAAAGATCAGAAGCATCTGACGTTTTCAAATCTCCGACTTCCTGTTTATGTCCCCGAAGTGAATCAGCTTCGTTCGGTGGATATCGACTTCACTGCGACGATGAGCACACGCGAAAGTAAGCATTTCCTCGAGAAGAGTGAATTCAAGGTCCGTGATCATCTGATCCTTGAAATAGAACCATCGGTGGCCAGCTTCCCTCTCACAGAAGAAGGAAAAGAAATTATCCGCCAGAAACTTTCTGCGGAACTCGATGTCTTTCTTAAAGCAAACAAAATCAACGGTCATGTTGAAGATATGAAAGTCATTTACATCCTCGCTAACTGATCAGACTCCTCACCGTTCTTTCATTAATCTGAAGTTTTCTCGCTGTCATCGCTACATTTCCCTCACAGACTGAATAAGCTTTTTTTACGTAATCCCGTTTGTGCTGATCAAGCGAAATAATTTCGCTGTGACTTCCGAGAGTCACGAGATCTGAACTTTCCAGAAGAAGTGCTTCATCAGTGGAATCAAAATCCAGGCGGGTGGAACGCGAGAGAACTTTCTTCTTTTCGAGATGACCAAGAAGTTGCCGGAGATTTCCGGGCCAGGCGAGTGTTTCATAAAATTCGATAAGTCGAATGGTGAGTGTCACGTGATGCTTGAGTGAGAAAAACTGGCAAGCCTCCCGGATCCTGGAACTTTCATTTCTGAGTGGAGTGAGGGCCACACTTTGACCTGCTTTCAGGCGGAAAAAGAGATCACGACGAAACTCATTCCGATCCACCATCTGTGAAAGATTTCTCCCCGATGCAAAAACAAGGCGGACATTAACTGACTCTTCTTTCATATCACCTACTCTTCTGAATTTTCCGGAATCAAGAAACGTCAGAAGTTTCGTCTGAATATCCATCGGAAGGGAATCAATTTCATCGAGAAAAAGTGTCCCGAAGTTAGCGGACTTGAGAGCTCCCACTTTATCTGCGAGTGCGCCGGTAAACGATCCTTTCTTGTGACCGAAAAGTTCACTCTCGATAAGCTGCGGATTAAAAGAACTGAGGTTAATCGGAACAAAGGGTCCAGAGCGACCGCTCCTCTCGTGGATTTTTCCGGCCAGATGAGTTTTCCCGGTTCCAGTTTCTCCTTCAATAAGAATCCGGAGATCGGATTGCATGAGAAATAATTCTGAGAGAACGGGATGTTCGAAATGATTGGCGGTGAGTCCTTCAAGACCAAGAGTATCGAAATTCATCCGATGTTCATCAACATACAGGCGATCGGATCGTTCCACGTAAGCTTCTCTTGCGGCCAGACCATTTAACCAGAAGGCCTGGCCTTTCAGTGTTTTCAGGACGAAGCGGCCTTCAGCGATGTCTTCAAGTTCCAGGCGGTAATGGAAAGGATTCACGGAGGTCTGGGGAAGTTCGACGTAGGCCAGGGAGAGATTATCAGGCCGGAAATGATGGGACACGAGATCGATGACTTTCCGGTTCAGCGTAAATTCCTTTTTCCTCCCATGAGAGGGGAAAATGCTGCAACTATCACCGAGCCTCACCCCGCCTTCTTCAATCTGGCGCAAAATCATTTTTCGATGGAACATGTTCACTCCTGTTTTTAGCGGTCTTTATCTGCTAGGATGAACAGAGAAAAAAGAAAAAGCCCGGGGCATAGAAGTGAATATACAGAAAGGAACTACCGAATTTCTGATGGGAATCGACAAGGTTGATCAATTGCAATCCTGGTTGAACGAACATCCCTTCATGAGCGGAATTGCATTTGTCGGACGCTCGAACGTCGGCAAGTCATCTCTTATCAATTCCTTTTTTGGAAAAAACACCGCGCGCGTTTCCAAAACTCCCGGCCGCACACGCCAGATTAATATTTTCGGATTCACAGTGATAGAGCCTTCCACGAAAGCCGAAAAAGAATATTATCTTTTCGATGTTCCTGGTTATGGGCATGCCGATGTCTCAAAAGAGATGGCTAAAAACTGGGGCGAACTTCTCGATGTCTTTTTTAAAATGTGTTCTGAGAAAATTCTTCTCATGAACATTCAGGACGCGCGCCATCCACTGCAGGACTCCGACAATGCTTTTCATGAATACATAAAATCTTTCGAACTCGAGACCTATCTCATGTTCAACAAGATCGATAAGCTGAAGACTCAGAGCGAACGCTCACGACTCAAGGCGATCCAGCCGGAAATCTTTAAAAGCTTCAAATGGGTGAAGCAAATTCACTTCATCTCGGCCGAGAAAGGTGATGGTCTCGCCGCAGTAGAACAGGCCATGATCAACTTCCTGAATCGGATTCCCGAGTAACCAGCTCGGAACAGGAAATATGTTCAGGTTTCCCGAAGAACCCCGCGAGAGTTATAATCTCTGAATGATGAATTTGCCCCACCTCGAACTTCTGCAACCTGATGACGAAAGAAGAATTGAAGAAGTCTTCGCCGAACTCCGGATACGTTACAAAGATTATAAAGATCCCTGGGGATTCAATCTCGATCTGTGTGAGAAAACTGTCCGCACCCTCTTCCCGCTTTATCGTTCGTATTTCAAAGTCCGCGTGTTCGGAACTGAGAACGTCAAAGATCATCCCTACATTGTGGCCTCCAATCATACGGGACAACTCCCGATCGATGCAGGACTCATCACTCTGGCATTCGCGATGGAAGTATCTCCCTCACGCGTTCTGCGCGCGATGGTGGAAAGATTCATGGCCCAGCTTCCCTTCGTCGGAGATTTCTCGGCACAGACCGGGGCCATCCTCGGTGACCGGGCAAACTGCGAGTATTTGATTGATCATGGGGAATCGATTCTGGTTTTTCCGGAAGGTGTCCGTGGAATTTCAAAAAACTCACCGGACTTTTACAAGCTTCGTCCTTTCCATCAGGGATTTTACCGGATCGCGATTCAGAAAAAGACTCCGATCCTTCCAGTGTGCGTGATTGGTGCTGAGGAAATGTTCCCGTTTGTTTTTCACTCAAAGAAACTTGCAGAGATGCTTCGCGTACCAGCTCTCCCGCTTTCACTTAACTATTTCCCGCTTCCTTCACCAATTGATATCTACATCGGTGAAGAGATCAGTATTCCTTCACATTTTGAAGAAGAGACATCTGAGAAAGAAGTAAAAGAAAACGTTTTCCACATCGAGAATACGATTAAGCGAATGATCGTACATGGCCTCAAGAATCGTCGTCCATTTTTTGACCCGATCAGAAAACCAATTTCCAAGTATGTCATCCGCGAGTTCCGCACGAAAGGGAACACGTGAGTAAGCCAAAGAAAATCCTTCTCATTGGTATCGCCGGTGGTCTTGCACAGATGACGGCGCGCCTGATTCTCACTGAGCATCCTGACTGGGAAATCCTGGGTGTGGATTCACGTGGAGTTTCACGTGTTCCTCAGCTCAAGGGTCTCACTCCGATGGAGATCAAGTACTCACGCGGAAACTTTGAAAATCTTTTCCGTACACATGAGTTTGATGTCGTTTATCACTTAGGCCGCATCAGTCATTCGAATAATTCTGATAACGTTCTCGCAAAAAGAATTGATCTCTCCGTTATGGGCACCAATCGCATTCTCGAATTGTGCGAAAGATCCGGCGTGAAAAAAGTTGTGATCCTTTCTACCTTTCACGTTTATGGCGCTTACCCGGATAACTCAATTTTCCTGAGAGAAGATGCTCCCCTGCGTGCTTCCGTAAAGCATCCTGAACTTCGCGACGTGGTTGAGATGGATCAGATCTGCACGAGCTGGATGTGGAAGAACCAGAATAACATTTCAACTGTCGTCCTTCGTCCCTGCAACATCGTAGGAACTCTCATTCAGAATTCTATGACGAGATTTCTCGCGGGTCCGATCGCCCTTCGTCCTGTTGATTACAATCCGGTCTTTCAGTTTATTCATGAATTCGATATGGCGCAGATTCTTTATAAAGCGATGGCGCAACTTCCGACGGGTACCTACAACGTGGCCGGCGATGAATACATTTCATTCCGTGATGCTCTGGATGTCGTGGGAACCAAAGGTGTGCCGTTTCCGATGATTCTCGGGAAACCGCTGAATAATCTCGTGAGAAAAATTAATATTGATGTTCCGGATTACCTCATCGATTACCTGAAATTTTCCTGTCTCATTTCAAACAGCGAGATGAAAAAACATCTCGGTCAGAATTTCATGCGCTTCTCTATCAAAGAAGCACTCGAACTCATCAAGCTCAGATAAATTTGAGGCACGCGAGTTTTGCACCCGCACCGTGTGAAAGACTCTTTTGATAATAATGACATTCAGTTGCTGTACAACCGAGTTTCATATCGCGTGAAAATGCAGGTGGCTCATAAAATCTGCAAGACGTGGCCGTGCAGCCGAGTTCCGCATCTGCCTGAGCAAATCCTGGATCATACCAACGGCAACTATTTGCTGTGCAACCAAGTTTGGAAAGATAACTTTTCCCGGCAGTCAGTTCGTAGAATTTACATTCTTTCGAAGTACATCCTAATTGAGCATCGCGGGTATTGGTCAAGGCCGGTGAAATGAATTTGCATTCAGTGGATGTGCATCCCAAAGGTGGGGAAATAAAACGAGGCGGCTCATAGAACTGACAGCTCGTAGAAGTACAACCGAGTTTTGCTTTGATCGATGCTCCCCATTGGGGCTTCTGAAAGCGGCAATCCGCAAACGAGAGAAGTGAGAACATCAGAATGAACAAGGCCGTCATGGTTTTCATGGGAGTAATTTCTCATGACTCCGGCTGCAGCATAGTTTGAATTGTAAAAATCATCTCTGGTGACTAAGAATTTTACGATTTTGGAGCATTTTCGGGCAGGATATCAAAGACTTAGATGAAGAAGGAAATTGACGAAGAAGGCCCCATTCCTTATCATCAGGATTCAAAGTGGCTCCCTGACGGAATGGTAGACGTAGCGGATTCAAAATCCGCCGTTGGCAACAACGTCCGAGTTCGAGTCTCGGGGGAGCCACCACTAGAAATAAAATAAGGATCCGTAGGATCCTTTTTTTATTTCTTATCCTGAATTTTAATTACAACTCTTCCCGACTTCTCTCTATCCTTCGCCATCGCAAAGGCTTCGTTCACTTGAGTTAGTTCGAATTGGTGACTCACCATATGCGGACCGATGTGCGCAATCTTGTCGGTGAAGTTTTTCATCGCTGCTTTTAGGGAGTCATTCGTACAACCCTGTACCCATTTCAGCGTGGCGTTCTTCAGAAAGAAAACGGTCGGTCTGAAATCAACGTGAGAATATTTCGCCAATATAATTCCGAGGAATTGTTTTTTGCCAAAGTGCTCGAGATAACTCCAGCCACCTTTACTCGCGAGGTGATCGCCGGAGGCATCGATAATGATGTCGTAGCTCGCCTTACTTTGGGGATCCATCAGTAAGCGGGTGGCGTTTATGCAATTAAGTCCCAGCGCCTGACCTCGGGAAATACGTTGAGGAATGACTTCGATGAGATCAGTACAGTGACCATAATGTTTTAAGACTAATCCAACCGAGAGACCAAGTGATCCTGCACCGATGATCAGGATTTTTTTCTCTGATTCAAGTTCGGTGCGGATGTTGGTGTAGACATTTTCAGCAACCGCCAGGATCTCAATTAAGGTCGTTTCAGCGCTGACATCATTATTCATTTTCAGAAGAGCTGTTTCCGGAAAATCAGAAAGGGTCGCGAGCATGCCGTGATCAGTGGCGAGAGAATATTGATTCTCGCAATCCTCAGAGCCAGCAAGACATTTTGGACATTGCCCGCATTTAATCTGAACGGCCGAGGTGACAAAATCACCTGGCTTGAGAGTACTTACCTGGGATCCGGTTTCCTGAACTTGTCCGACCCATTCATGGCCTAAGCTGATTTCTTTGCGCGATGTCTGCTCGAGTGCATGCAGATCTGATCCACAGATTCCCACCCACATAGGGAGAACGCGGACATGGTGAGGATCCACCGAATCGTTCATCTCTTCTTCGCGGAAGATGAATTTCTTCGTGTCATAAATATAGACGGCCCTCTGGAATTTCATGGTGCCCTTATTATAAAACATTTCGTCGCTTAGGGAAGTAACTTGTCTGATATGGGGAGAAGTTGCGAGTTGTTAGTCTTTCTATCAAAAGAGTACAGGTAGTGTTTCCGGTCTTTGAAGTGGTTGATGACCTGATTGAAGTCCTTACTCAGAATGACATAGATGGGACCGGATAGATCGGGCCGATTTCGGGTATAGAAGGACACGTCAAAATCCGGGACCTGATGAAGATGAATGACGATCTTCTCATCCTCAAGAGCCTTCACTTTGATAAAGGGGTCCATTCTTCTGGTGTTGCCCGCGAGATATGCCTTAAATGTGCCGGGTAAATATAAAAAGTTACAGAGAATGATGAGTCCTACGATGAAGTAACCGGATTTTTTTAATTCCTTCAACATGAGAATCAGACCAAAAAGAATGATCCAATTCGATTCATAGAAAAATCGCTCTCCAAAGCGCCCGCCTCTGAAATCATAAAATACATGGCCACAAATAATGGTTAAAGTTGAAAGCACAAGCAGAAGAGTAACCGACTCCTTCGTCTTGATGGCGCGATAGAGAAGCCAGCCCGCTCCCAGAAGATAAAGGATGATTCCCAGATTGATATCGGATGAATCAATGTCCCGAAGACTTCCCAGGGAAAAATAGCCAAAGCTAAAAAGCCAGCGGGAGGTATTTTCCATCATCTCGCCAATGCGTACGAGGGAGGAAATATTAAAGTTACTGAGAGACAACTTCTGATAGTTGTTTCCGGCCTGGAGATAAGCAATGTCTCCCCAACTTCCAGTCAGGTGAAAATTATAAAGCGAGATGAGAAAGATGAGTGAGAGAAAAGGAAGAGTAACCGAAAGCATGGACTTTACATTCCAGATCGATTTTTGCCTGATCAGAAAAAAACCAACAGGAAAAGCGATGAGAAAAAACGTGAATGGTCTGATCCCTACTCCCAGTCCGAATAAGAGTGAGAGCATGGCCAGATGAAGAATTTTATTTCCCAGGCATGTGTGAAGAATCAGGGAAAAGATGAAAAGGGATCCAATATGATTGTAATAAGAAGATCCGTGCCAGAGAAAAGTTGGTGAGAGTGAAAAGAGAATGGAAAAGATCACAACCTCACGGCGGTAGTCCTCCCCAAAAGCCCTGAGAAGAAAAAGACAAAGAGAAATGAGAGTAAGTCCGGCGAAAAGAGAAACCATCAGGTGAGGCCAGCCGATGAGGACTCCAGGCAGGATCATGAGAGGAAAGACTGGAGGATATTGCGAGAACCAGTTGTCTGAGTTGATAGCAAGATAATGAGTCTGAAACATCTCAGGGAAAGGCGGAGCCTTCGCTGTGAGGGAAAATCCGGAGAAGATTTCACTTTGAAAGATCAGCGCAAATTCATCACCTGTATTAGGCAATCCTGTCAGTGAAAAATGAGAAAGGAGACTCACGCAAAGGGCGTGGAACAAACCAGCGATGATGAAGGGAAGGTACTTTCTCATTCACCCTAAGCTTATCAGGAAATCCTTCTTTATTTATAATAAACAGCAGGATAGGCTCTAAAGAAGAATGAACAATCTAAAGAAGTATTTCGACTTCGCTTTTTTCGGCGCTCTTGCGCTGTTTTTCATCGTTGTTTATTCTCACTACTGGCTCACCGATCCGGTTCTCCAGCGTGACGACATCCTTCTGATACGTCCTCTGGATCAGATAAGATCATTTGGTGAATATCTTCAATTTGCCATGAACAATACTGTTCTCGATGTGCAGCCTTTAAGAGATCTCACATTGTGGATCAACCTTAAATTCCAGCATATGTTGGGATATCCGTTCTTCCATGCAGTGAATTTTTTGATTTTCTTTGTCTCTATCATCCTTTTCCGGAAACTCCTGAAGGTTCTGGAATTCAGCTCTCAGGCGATTTATCTCTCCCTGCTGATTTATTCTATTCATCCGGTCATGGTCAGTGCGACTGGCTGGATTTCAGCGAGAAAACATTCACTCGCCCTGGTTTTTCTTCTCCTCTCCCTGATCAGTTTTATAAAAGAAAAGAAAATCACGATTCCGATGATCGGCTGGTTTTTTCTCTCCGTTCTTTCTCATCAGATTTTTATTCTCTTTCCTGTTTGGGTCTTCCTTTACAGCAAGTATAAGAAGTTCCCTCAGGATAAGACAAAGTTCTCTATCCTCGCGGCTGTAGGGTTTCTGCTTTTTGCTCTTGGTACATACAAGACTTTCGTGATGGGTATGGGAAATACGACTTACGAAACCTTTTCATTCTTTGAAAATATCTCACGCTTCATTCTGTCCTCTGGACGGGCGATGAGTTTATTACTTTTTCCGGTATCTATCTCCGGAGCATATGATCAGGGTCATCCCTTAAACCTTCTGGGAATCCCTCTCATTGTTATGACGATGGCCGTGTTCTACAAACAGAAGGCATGGGATTCGCTTTTGTGGATCTTATTGGGTGCACTCGCCTACGCACTTACCTATATCGCTTTTGTGAATGACACTTACCTTTATCTGCCACTTATCTGTCTCTTGATTGCATTCAATTATTCTTTTCGGGCACGGCCGCTGAAACTTCCTTCTGTGATTAAGAACTTCGTTTTGATTTTCTGTTTATCGCTTTTAGTGCTGAAAACTATATCGGCATCAAAGATGTGGAAGTCTGATCTCGATCTCTGGCGCTATTCCTGGGAAAATGAGGGCTCGCCTTATTCACAGATTCAACTCAGTCAGTCTCTTATTCCGCTTGATCAGGAAAAGGGCATTGAGTTTCTGAGAGCAGGGGCCAGGAATTTTGATCTCGTTTCCCATAGAGAAATTCTGAAATATTTCCTCACGACTATCTACACGTCGAATCTTCCGATTGAGAAGAAGATCGAGATTATGAAAGAGTGTTACGTCGATCACATTATCTACAATTCCTGGTACGGACTTACACTGGCCGAAGGAAATGATTTTGAGATGCGTGAAGGCACGGGAATGCTGAAAAAAGTTCTGGAACCGGAAGAAAACTATGTTGAAGGTTCAGACGGCAGAAAAATCTACGCCTCTCTCAAATATCTCTGTAGAAACTTTCCTGGTAAAGATGTTGTCTGCAAAGAGCTCAACATTACTTCTTACTAATATTCCCCAGTACCATATTCAGCGGAAAATAGATGATACCAGTTACGATACTGGCGGGAGCTCCGATCACCATCAACCAGTAAAATGGCTTGATGAACCAGGCGTGAAAATTATCAGCCAAACCGGCCTGTGAATCCAGAATCAGGCCCTGATAGATAAAATTCACGAGGACACCGGCCAGGACGCCGGAGACAAAAATAAAAAAGGGATTGAAGAGCATTTTCGAAACGGTTCTTGCTGAGTAAGGCTGGCGGGAGACGTATTCTGCCGCATAGAGAGTTGCAGCAATTCCCGTCAGGAGACTGAGTAAAAATCCGCCTAAAAAAGGAGACCATTTCAAGTCTTCAACACTTTGGAGGCCGGTTATCCCGACGACCACTACCACCTCAGTAATCAACCCGAAAAAGGCCAGTCCCATATAGTATTTTTTCATACAGAAATTATAGATTCTGTTAGGCTCATAGTTCTATGTATTTTCTCTGGATCATTCTTTTTATCGTGCCGATGGTCCATGCCGGACCCAAGGATATTTGCGACCTGATCGATTTACCTAATTGTTCCGGGACTTCTTCTCAGAACCGCAGAACCAGTAACTACTCCCTTCCCAGTCCTGCCACAGCGGCCAACCTCAACCCGGCAAACGTCAGTGTTGACCGCGGGATTGGTGGTGAAGTTCTTCTTCAGGCGAATAATCCGGTCTCGTTCAACCTGGTTGGAGGTAGCGGAAAATTTGGCGGAGCTCTCATCAGTCCGACTCTGGAAAACAGTTTTTTCGGCGTCCGAGTTCCGGAACTGCCAGAGAACTTTCTGGAAAGAAACCAGGATAAGAAGAGATTTGATAATAAGAAGCTGAACTTTGCTCTCGCCGGGAAAATCGCCCGTCAGAAAAACTACGGCCTTGATTTCGGACTTCTTTTTAAAAGACATTCTGAAGTAAAAAAAATCAGAACCGGTCTCGGCTTTGCCGGACGTGCCTACATATTCAACTTCGGAGCTTCATACTACAAAGATGATTTCTGGCTCGATCTGAAGAATACGAAAGTTGAAGGAACAGGAGTTCCCTATAGCGTTCTCTATGGAAAAAACAGTTATGACGAGAGCTATCAGGTCAGAACATTCTCTGCAGGGGTGAAGATCTGGAATCTTTCACTCGACTGGGGAAAAATCATCGCTGATAAATATAAGTTCGATGACCAGAAAGTAGACATCACGATTCTTTCGGCATCGCTTGCATGGAGGAACTGGCTCTTCAACTACGGCATGCGAACTGAAGATTCAGACACGCCAAAATTTGAAGATAATAAGCTGGTGCCTGCGGAGATTAAGAAAGCGACTTATGCGGGGATTCAGTATTCGTGGTGGCGGCCACTTGTTGTCGGAGTCCATTACAATTACTTTCTCTTAAACGAAGTCTCCGCCACCATGACAGTATTTTATCGATAGTCAGAAATAAAGAAGCCTTTGCCAGTCACGCGAAAGCGTTTCCCCGGTACTTCCTGAAAAACAAAACGTTCATTATCAATCACATCCTTCACTCTGTATTTTGAGTAAGGAGCGATAGCGTAGATGTAACCCTTATCATCAACAGAATAAAGTTTTTCCTCATCCTTGCCTTCAGCAAATGAAATGAGATGAATTTTTCCTTCACCGAAGAGATGAACCTTCTTCACTTTTTCTTTTTCAATCAGTTCATTCACGACGAAGACCGGAACTTGCTGACCATCTTTCCGGAGATAGACTTTGTCATCGATCATGACAATTTTTGCGAATGCGGTGGATTTCATAACAATGAGGAGAGCGAAAAAAGTCAGAACTGATTTCATGTTTCTTTCCTGCGTTGAAGTTAATAAAACATCTAAACTTTGTGAGTTTTGCCATAAGTTACTCCAATCGGACTCAAAAATTTGCCTAAAGACTATTGCCTCCATTGTCATAGGAAGTTCGAATCCTATATCGTAGGGAAATGAAAATCTGCATCATCGGTTTTTGTTTGATTATTAGTTCCCTTATCTGGGCAAAAGAGCTTCCTGACTTCAAGCGCAATCCGGTCGTTTATGGCATCTCCCCTCTGTATTTAAGCTATGGTCATTCGATTCCCGGCCTCCGTGCTGTGAAAAATCGTCTCGCAGAAATAAAAGACCTCGGTGTGAACATTATCTGGCTGCAACCCATCACAACACCATTCGAGCAGGATGGTCACGGTTACGATGTCATGAACTATACGGAAGTCTGGCCGGTTCTGGGCACTGAAACTGATCTCAGAAATCTTGTGAATGAAGCTCATCGCCTTGGAATAAAAGTCATGCTGGATGTCGTGCTCAATCACAGTTCAGCTGAACATCCATTTGTAAAAGATATCGAAGCCAATGGAAAAAAATCTCCCTACTACGATTTCTATCAGCATGAACCAATTTCAGGAATTCCTTACGCTCAACATTTTCACGAGAGACAGATTGGCCAGGGAAGATTCATTCATTACTTCTGGGAACATCTTCTTAATTTTAATTATGAGTCTCCAGCTCTCAGAGATTATCTTCTGGGCTCACTTGAACATTGGGTAAAAAATTTCGGCATCGACGGATTCCGCTTCGATGCTTCCTGGGGACCTTCAACCAGATGGCCATTATTTTATCGCACTGTCAGCGAGCGTCTTCGCAGTCTTAATCCTGATATTATTCTCATGGCCGAAGATATGGCCGGTTATCCGGTGGCCTATAAAGATTCCCGGCATCCGCATCTCAGGAATTCCGGTTTTGACTGGGCCTACGACTGGAACAATCTTGATCCTTATTTCATTTCAAAATGGGCCTTTCAACTTGATGATGAACAGAAACTTTCAGTCTTCAATTTAGAGAGTCCTGTAGAAGCAGCTGAGGAATTCCATGATCGTATTCTGATGAGCAATCAGACCGAAGTAAAACCTGTTCGTTACATTGAGAATAACGACACGCCCGGATCTCTTCGCCATCATTCAAAAGAAGAGTCTAAATGGGCCGCTACAACGATGTTCCTGCTTCCGGGAGTGCCCCTGATTTTTTACGGCCAGGAAGCTGGGAATAAGCATGATCTATTCGAACTACCGAGTTTCGATCCATCCCGAAAGATGTCTTCTTACGATCCTGAACTCTGGAGTTTTTATCAGAGACTAGTGAAAATGCGGAAATCAAATCCCATTATCTCTGAAGGAAAAATAACGAACCTTCGGAGAAATCTCGCGAAGGTCAGTTATCAATTGAATGCTGATGGAAAAATTTTAGCAGTTGAACTCGATTTCAAATCGAAGTCAGCTAAGCTGTCTGGGATTCCCGTTCGTCTTTAACTACTTCCTTTGGGCCTTCTTCCCTCGCAGGAATGCGGGCCTTCGGCATGACGACTTCTCCGGCCTTCACCAGAGCTCCCTTACCGATCACAACATCACCAAAGATAGTGGCCTTGAGTCCGATCGTGGCCTTGTCTTCGATTTTTACCCGGTCGATGATGAGGAAACCTTTCATGCCGTAGTGAGCGACAATGTGGGCCGAGCCACCGATTGTCACGTAATCTCCAATCTCAATCAGACAGGGATCAGAAATATTTGTTGAGTTGATGATTGTCCCCTTCCCGATTTTCATTCCCATCATCTGATAGAAAAGTTTATTGAGAGGAGTCGGTGTGAGGAACTCGAGGAAAGTGTAACGGACAAGATAAGTAAGAGCGTTGTGATAATACCAAGGGACAACACTGAGAGAGTACCAGGTCGCGCGGTGAGGCTTCACCTTGAGGGGAAGGAGCTTATTCACAGCTGGAACCACGAAAATAATAGAAAGCCCGTATAAGAAGAATCCGGCACTGATAGAGAAGGCTAGACCCGCATTCTGAAGAAACTGATTTGAGCCAGCAGTCCAGGCCGAGACTTCACGATAAAGAGAAACACCCGGAATGAGGGCGACACTTACGCAGAAAACATAGAGAGCACCAATGGGTGCCATGATGAGAAAGAAACTTACGTCGCGGAATTTTCTCATAACAGTTTCAAGAACACCGGTAAGGCCCTTGCGGTCTGACTGAATGGCGTTCACGTCGAGAATCTTCTTTTTGTCCTGGTCCTGAATAACATCCCCCTTGAGAATGACTCCACCTTAAGAATAAGCTTATTGGGGAAAATTCGCAAAATCGGGGAAAGTCGGCATCACAGGTATGCCCGGGTAATCCGATCGGACTACTCGGGATTCTTCTGAATTCGCAGGTAAAGGATAGTTCCACCGACCACGAAGGCCAGAGAAAGAAGCTGACCCATATTGATGGCAGATGAGAGGACGATCGTGGCCTGTTCGTCCTTGGTAAATTCCACCAGAAAGCGAAAGAAGAAACTCATGACGAGGGCCAGAGAAAAGATACTCCCCTTCTTCCAGGTCGCAAATTTTTTCTTCTCCATCCAGAAGAGAATACCGGCAATCGTAAAATATCCGAGAGCTTCATAAATCATCGAGGGATGTCTCGGGAAAGGATCGACTCTCTGAAAGACCATCGCCCAGGGAACATCACTCGCCTTGCCGTAGATTTCCGAATTAAAAAGATTCCCGACGCGAATGAGTCCACCAACAAAAAGACAAGGTCCGGCGATGAGATCCATGATCCAGAAAAATTTAAGTGAAGGATTTTTTCTCATGAAAATCCAGACGGCAATGATCACTCCTAAGTAACCACCGTGACTCGCAAGCCCTCCCTGCCAGATTTTCGGTATATCGAGCGGGTGAGAAAAATAATATTGTGGTTCATAAAAAAAGCAGTGAACGAGTCTTGAACCTACGAGCATGCCGACAATGATGTGAGTGGTGAGGGAAGAAACGAGTTCAGGATCACGGCCGTATTTTGCGAAAAGTTTTTTCACATATTCGCCCATCAGGAGAAAGCCGATGATGAACATGAGGCTGTAATAGCGGAGAGAAAAAAAACCGATATTAACTATTTCGGGATCTACGTTCCAGTTCATGAATTCTCCATAAGGGGATTATGGAGAAATTGTCCTATGGATTGGCCGCTCCGACAATCTGAAAAGGATCAAACTTCCGGGTGATCTTACACGTTTTCCAGTAATCACTTTCAAATGAAATGCTTTTCTTAGCGAGTTTCAAAGCACCAATTTCATACTTCGTGGCCATGCACTCATCATGAATTTCCGCCACATGGGCACTTTCATGAAGAAGAATCTGAGCGAGAGATGAGCGGTCCCATTTTTCATCAAAGAGTGTTGAACAAAGACGTATGATTCCCGAACCGCGGGTGACGAATGCGCGAACACCGGGTTTCTTTTCACAATGAGGATAATTCTGACCACGCGGAAGATACTGAACGTTTCCGAATGCTTCTCTCATCTGGAGAAGAACTTCCTGCATCGGTGAGTTTCTTGTGAGAGCGGAATCAATAGTTTTCACGGCATCTTTAATCGCAGCTTCAACCTGAGACTGGCGATAATCTCTGGCGTGCGCTGCAGGCGCGACAAGCATCATTGTAAAGAGAAAGACAATCAATTGAGTCATGGAGCGATTATAGCCCTACGGAGCACCGGTTAAGCATGGCGTGTAATAATTATCAGACCTGTCTAAAGTCCGGACAAAATTCCCCTAAACGGGACAAATACTCACCTCTTTTCCTCCAAATGATTGGCAAGTTTCTGGCACATGTTTCCCGGCAATTTGTTGTTTTGAACAACGCAGGAGACATATGAAAATCCGGAGCATCCGCACCTTTACAGGCCCTAATGTTTTTCATCACAAGCCTGTTCTTCTGATGATCCTTGAACTCGAAGCACTCACGGAAAAAGCGAGCTGCGATATACCCGGCTTCAATGAGAGGCTGGTCGAAGCTTTACCTGGAATCCGGAAGCATCACTGCTCTCCCGGTCATGAAGGTGGTTTCGTCGAAAGACTCGAACGTGGAACATACTTCGCGCACATCACGGAACATGTCGCACTCGAACTCTCTGAACTCGCCGGCATCGGAGAAACTTACGGGAAAACGATTTATGGTGGCGCCGAAGGTGTCTATCAGGTTGCTGTGAGATACCAATGTGAAAACACCATGCGCTTTCTTCTCGAAACAGCTGTGGAACTTGTCGATGCTGTCGTTCGTAGAGAAAAATATCCTGTCGAAGAAAAAATTCATCTGGCAAAAAAAATCACATCCAGACATGCCATGGGACCGAGTACTCTTTCACTCATTCAGGCAGCTGAATCACGGGGAATTCCCTGGAGTCGTCTGAATGATGAAAGTCTCATTCAATTTGGTTACGGAAAATATCGGAAGCTCATTGAGGCAACCACAACTGGTGTGACTTCCGACATTGCTGTCCGCATCGCCCAGGATAAGGATTCAGCTAAAAAAATCCTGGAGCAAGCCTGTCTGCCGGTTCCTCGCGGAATTGTTGTGGGTTCAGAAGAAGAGGCACTGATTGCTTTTCATGATCTTGCCACAACTGTTGCGATGAAGCCTCATGACGGCCATCACGGAAATGGTGTCTGTTTAAATATCTCTGTCCCACTCGAAGTTCGCGAAGCATTCCGGATTGCGAGTAAATATTCTCCGAACGTGATCATTGAAGAATTTTTCCGTGGACAGGATTATCGCGTTCTTGTTGTAGGTGGAAAAATGGTGGCAGCCGCTCACCGCTTTCCCGCTCATGTGAAGGGAGATGGAAAATCAACAGTCCGCGAACTCATTGCTGAAGAAAATAAAAATCCTCTTCGTGGCGAAGGTCATGAAAAACCAATGACTCTGATTGAAGTGGAAGAAAATGGAAAAGTGAATCTGGACGCGGTTCCCGAATCTGGAACAATTGTATTCCTGAAAGAGACGGCCAATCTCTCAACAGGCGGAAGTGCCGAAGATGTCACAGATGACATTCACCCTGATAACCGCGAAATGTGTGAAAGAGCCGCGAGAATAATCGGTCTTGATGTCTGCGGGATTGATCTTATTCTCGAAGACATCAAAAAATCATGGATGGAGCAAAGAGGTGGAATTATCGAAGTGAATGCGGGCCCTGGTATCCGCATGCATCTCTATCCGTCACACGGAAAATCCCGTGATGTGGGACGTGCGATCATCGATTATCTGTATCCACCTACCCGTCCGAGTCGCATTCCTGTCATTTCTGTCACAGGGACAAATGGAAAAACAACTGTCTCCCGTCTCATCACGCATATTATTTCAGGACTTGATCTTGTTGTCGGTAACACGACCACTGACGGAATTTATATCGGCGGAAAACAAGTCGCTAAAGGTGATACCACAGGTCCTGCGTCGGCCAAAGTTGTTCTGAATGATCCGGGTGTGGAAGTCGCAGTACTCGAGACGGCCCGCGGAGGCATCATGAGACGAGGTCTTGGTTATGACTGGAGTGATGTAGGAATTATTACCAACATCCAGCCTGATCACATTGGCCAGGATGGCATCGAAGATCTCGAGGATATTCTGAGAGTAAAAAGTCTCATCGCTGAACGCGTTCGAGAAGGCGGACATATAATTCTGAATGCTGATTCGGCACCTCTCAGGATGATAAAAGCAAACGGAAGAAAGCTCGTCTACTTTTCCCGTGATCCTGATTCTGAGTTCATCATGAATCATGTGGAGAAAGGAAATCGCGCCTATGTTGAACGCGAAGGTGCCATCTACGAACTTCACGGGAACAAAGAAACATTCATTTCCCATACCCGTGATATTCCTCTGACTGTCGGTGGAACAGCGGGCTTTCAGATTGAGAATGTTCTCGCAGCTCTCGCTGCCTGTGACGTGATGGAAGTTCCTCTTCGGGAATGCCTGGATGGACTCCGTTCTTTTCATAACTCAACAAATATTGGCCGCACCAATCTCTATCAGGTCGGAAGCGGATTTGTTCTCGTCGATTACGGTCACAATCCGGAAGCCATCCGCTCTATCGGTAACATGGTAGCGGGCTGGAATATTTCCGGATCAACCCTTGTCCTCGGAGTTCCGGGAGACAGATCAGATGAAATGATCGGGCTCTCAGGTCTTGCTGCAGGAGAGGTCTTTAAAAAAATTATTATTCGAGAGGACGATGATCTCCGTGACAGAAAAGATGGTGAAGTCGCAGAAATTCTCATGGGCTATATCAGAAGTGGCTTTCCGGATATTGATGTGAAAGTCATACAGGACTCACGAGCGTCTCTGGAAAAAGCAATTGATGAAATGAAAGATAATGAAGTCGTAGTTTATCTCTATGAAGATATCGAACTCGCGCGTGAAGTGATTCGTGAAAGAGACGGTAAAGTGATTCATGATTATTCGCGATTCATTCCGATTTCTCAGGATGATCAATATGAGGAACTGGCATGGCATTAGCCACCATCATCAGAAGCGGAGATGTCTACTCTCCCGGCCCTATAGGGAATAAAGACATTCTTTGCATCGGCGAGAAAATCGTCAAAATCGGCGCAATCGCCGATGAAGATGTCACACGTCTCAATCTGAAAATTCAGACTGTCGATGCGACAGATTGCTTTGTTTTTCCGGGCTTCATTGATCCTCATGAACACATTATCGGTGGATCTGGCGAAAGAGGATTTGCTTCACGCTCTCCTCAGATCACTCTCCCGGAAATCGTTCAGGGTGGAATCACAACTGTCGTTGGGTGTATCGGAACAGATATTTATTCCCGCAACATGCCGGCTCTCCTGGCGCAGGCCAGAGAGTTTAATGAAGAAGGCATAACGACTTTTATCTACTCCGGTGGATATGCCGTTCCTCCCTCCACTCTTACGGGTAACGTCCGCACGGATATGATTCTCATCAGTGAGGTAATTGGTGCCGGAGAAATGGCGATCAGCGATTTCCGGGGATCTCAACCAACGACCTGGGAAATAGCAAGAGTCGTGGCAGACTGTTATGTGGGGGGAAGTCTCACAGGAAAATGTGGGATCACTCATTTTCACATGGGAGATTCCGAACGCGGTCTTGATCCCCTGCTCGATCTTTGTAAGAACCATGACGTCTGCAAAGACTCTCTCTACCCTACTCACATCAATAGAAATGACAGACTCTTAAAACAGGCCGCTGAACTTACTCAGCAGGGTTATCAGTTTGACATGGATACGACTGATGAAAAACTCACGGAGGAACTTAAGAAATTTGTCGACTGGGGTGGAGATCTTAGTCGCGTGACTGTTTCGACAGATGCCTCTCACACTTCTCCCACAACCATGTGGCAGGAAATGGTCAAGGTCCATAAAGATCTGGGCTGGCCCTGGGAAAAAATTCTTCCTATGGTAACGACGAACACCGCACGCATATTGAAATTCCATCAGAAAGGTAAAATTGAAATTGATAAGGATGCGGACTTCGCAGTCATTGATAAAAAAACCCTCCGGGTAAAACATGTTGTGGCGAGAGGAAAAATATTTATTCGTGATTATGAATTCGTCCCGGATCTACAATGCATGAGCCACTCCAACAGAAAGATAGGACTCCATGGCCAGAAAAAAGAGCGGTAAACTCATCATCATCGGTGGGCGCGAAGATAAAGAAAAAGAAATGGATATTCTCCGTGAAGTTGCCAAGGGCGTTGGTGATGGCAGGCTTTGTATTGTTTCCGTTGCCAGTTCTGTGGGAGATGAACTCTGGGGAGATTATTCGCGCATCTTTAAAAATCTCGGAGTGAAAAAACTTTCACACCTGGATGTCGTACATCGTACTGAGGCTGTCGATCAGAAAGCTCTAAAGGCAGTCAAAGATGCAGATGCCGTTTTTTTCACCGGCGGTGACCAGTTGAAAATTACTTCCGAACTGGGAGGAACGCTGGTCGCTGACAGAATCACGGAAATTTTTGAAAACGGCGGAATCATCGCCGGCACATCGGCCGGTGCATCTGTCATGGGAGAAATCATGATGGTATCGGGTGACTCCGATTCATCTTTCCGGATCGGCTCAGGACTGAACATGGCCCCCGGAATGGGGTTTGCTCCGAGACTTCTCATTGATCAGCACTTCGCTGAACGCGGAAGGATCGGTCGCCTCATCGCAGCTGTCGCCCACAATCCCCGCTATCTCGGTGTGGGGATTGATGAAGATACGGCGATCATCATGGATGAATCTAAATGCTTCAAGGTCATCGGTAATGGTGCAGTTTATGTGATTGATGCTCACGAGGCAAATGGACTGAATATTTCGGAAGCTCCGAAAGATACGACACTCTCAATCTTCAATGTGAAACTTCATCTGCTTTCTAAGAATGATAAATTTGATCTGACGACGAGGATGGCGGAGAAAGGTGTCGCCCCGAAAGACGACACCTGAGAAGAAAAATTAGTTACAGCTTGGAAGATTCTTATTCTGCTGATCAACAACACCCTGAACAGTACAAACGATGATACCCGCTTTCTTCATGTGATCCATGAGAAGGTTTGAAGCAACAACTGATTGCGCGTGAATGTCGTGGAAGAGAACAACTCCACCCTTATAAGCACTCATCTGCTTAAGAGCACGGGCGAGAATCGACTGAGGATTCTTATCCTGCCAGTCAAGTGTATCAACGTTCCAGAAAACGTGAATCATGTTGGCATCAGCAATCACCTGACGGATGTTTGCCACACTTACGCCAGCGCCATACGGAAGTCTGAAAAGCTTGATCGACTTACCTGTTTGTTTTTCAATCACGGCCTTTGACTGAACGATTTCCTTATCGCGCCCCTGTGGTCCCAGTTTAGTAATCTGCGCGTGAGTATAAGAGTGAGAAGCGATATCGTGTCCGCCATCCACAACAGTTTTTGTAATTGTCGGGAGTGCGAGAACCTGCTGCGCCAGCATGAAGAAAGTTGCTTTCATGTTGTGGTTCGCAAGGTTCGTGAGAACCGTCGGAGTCGTTCTTCCGCCCGGACCATCATCATAAGTAATTGACCATGTATTCGCCGGGAAGCCGCGACCAGTGATGTTGCCTGAAGCTCCTACTGAAGGGAAAATCACATCAGAAGAAGTGCTTCTTCCTGTCTTGATTTCCTGAATGAGTTTCTTGATGTCTTTTGAAACTGTTTTTACATCTTTCTGGAAAGACTTGAAGTCTTTATCTTTGGACGCTTCTTCAACTGCAGCGCTGAGGGCAGCAGGGTCAACTTCGTAAGATGCGAGATCTTTATTGTAAGCGCGACGTGTAGCACGGAGAAGAATCATGTTATCCCAGATAACTTTTCTTGCTTCTTCCATTCCTTTTTCCGAACCCATGCCATCACGGGTTGCTTTCAGGAGATCATAAAGCTGAGTTTGTTTTTCTGTGAGATTTGAAAGAACCATTGGACGAAGATTCTCAGGAAGTTCTTTTCCATCAGTGCGGATACCATCAAGAAATGTTCCGATCTGAGCAAGGGCGGCCTGAGCATTTGCTTTCTGTTCATCTGAATGTTCCGGCATCGCACTTACTAATACGAGATGGACGTAGAGATCATTGATCTCTTCTTCAAACTGATCAACGAAAGTGCGAACAGAAAGAAGCTCGCTATAGGTGCTTCCTGAATTTGCTTTCGCAGGATCTTTATCCAGTTCGAGATCATATTTTTCCAGGAGAACCTGGCCGTAAAGATAAGAGTGATAAATGCTTTTAGTAAGGCTCGCCACTTTTTTAGTGAAGTCTTTAGAGACTTTCGTATTTGCTACCGAGCGGCTAACCTGCTCCTTAGCGACGTCCTGGTCCTTATAAGCAACGTATTGGTTCGTCGAACATGACATCAGGGCGGCAAGTGCCAAAAGCTGGGTCTTTTTCAGGTTCATTCTCCCCTCCTGGGATTATTTAAAGTCCTAAACATCGTAACTTGTGGCCTCCTTTCGCCCTAGACAGCATTTCTTTCCACCCCCCTATTCCGACTGATTGACTCCTTTGGAGAATATGATAGAACCGCCTGAAATCACTCGGAGGTTCCATGAAACTCATCACTCTCATCGCCATTCTTTGGTCATCTTTTTCTTTCGCCGGCGAGGTTATTTGTAAGACCAGTCAGTATGGTGGACAAGGTGTGGCCGCTGCTCTGAACGCAGATACTGGTGTTGTTGAAATGAGAGGCGGAACTTATCTCGAGCAAGGTGTTGCTGCTGCTTTCAACGAAAGCACAGGTCAGGTGGAATTTTTCTTCGGCGAATATCGTGGAGATAAAGTCGCTGCTGCTTACAATCCGGAAACTGGTGAAGTGGAAGTTGTTCACGGTGCTTACCGCGATAACGGAGTTGCCGCTGTCTTCAATCCAAAAAAAGGTCTCGTTGAGAAATTCTACGGAGCTTACCGTGGAGAAAATATCGCTGCTGCTTTCAATCCGAAAACAGGTGAAGTCGAAGTTCATTCTGGTAACTACCGCGATGAAGGCATCACAGCTTTCTGGAATCCAGAGACAAAATCTGTTGAAGTCAGACGCGGATCTTATCGTGGTGAAAATATCGCCTGCGTTTACGTGAGATAATGTTCTCACTCATTCTCTTCAGCGTTTCGATCCTTGCAGGTTTTTACGGTGCCATTCTTGGTTTAGGCGGAGGGACAATTGTTGTCCCTTTTCTCACTCTCGTTCTCGGCGTTGATATCCGTTACGCCATCGCTGCCAGCCTCATTTCCATTGTGGCCACTTCTTCAGGAGCGGCCGCAAGCTTCCTTCGCGATCATCTGACCAATCTCCGAGTTGCAGTATTTCTTGAAATCGGAACTGTCCTTGGAGCGATGTCGGGCTTTTTTATCACGTCAAAAATTGAAACCCGCTGGCTCTACCTCATCTTCGGCGTCTTCCTCGTTTTCTCGGGCATCATGATGCTTCTGAAAAAGAAAGACAGCTTCACCGATGTCGATCATCCGCTGTCAAAAAAACTCAATCTCGCCGGCAATTATAAGAATGAAAAAGGCGAGATCATTGAATACAAAATCGCCAATCCTCAGTTCGGTCTCATCACAATGTATTTTGCCGGAATCATGTCCGCTCTCTTAGGAATCGGTTCAGGAATTTTCAAAGTCCTCGCGATGGATAATGGCATGAAGATGCCACTCAAAGTTTCTTCGGCAACCTCCAACTTCATGATCGGTGTAACCGCTGCCGGAAGTGCCGGTGCCTTTCTTCTTCAGGGAGATATTCGTCCGGATATCGCGGGCCCGGTTGCAGTGGGAATTATCATAGGCGCCTACGTCGGAGGCAAGACCATGCCGAAGATGAAAGTCGCCACCATCCGGAAAGTTTTTGTGGTCGCGATGGCGATCCTCGCTTTCCAGATGTTACGTAAGGCCTTCGCATGAAACCAGATCAGCGCACATACGAACTTGAACTCACGATCGCAAAATTCCTCCGCTACGGAGTTGTCACTTGCGGTGTCATGATTGCTACCGGTTGGTTACTGAATATCAAATGGGAAGGAAATCCATTCTCATTATATCGTGACTACGATCCGATTCCTTTCTGGCAACTCGTGGGCCATTACACGCGTACAGGAAATTACGGAGCGATTATTTGTTTCGTGGGTCTCGCGGGACTCGTTTCTCTCCCCGTGTGGCGCGTGCTCCTCACAGGAATTCTTTTCTACAAACAGAAAGAGAAGTCGATGGCACTCATCGCTTTCTTTGTGTTCACACTTCTCATCATTTCATTTCTTTTGGGTGTTTCTGTAGAATAAGGCAGAAGCACAGAATTTTTTCCAAAAGTAGTCAGGTCCAAGGCAACGAGGAATCCGTTCCGAGGCGTACATCAAGTACGCCGCAGGAAAAGGATGACGATGTTAACGTAGGAGATGGCTGCTTTTCGGAAAAATTCCTACCAAGAGAGTTTGAGGAGTGCCTGAAGAACTTTCTCGTCTTTGTGACGTTGCTGAAAGCGATTGAGAAAGTAGCCATACTCTGCGCCGACTTCCATTCTGTTTGGTTTCGCCCAAAGACCGTTACCAAGATCCCACAGAAGCTGTGGTTGTGAGGTTAAGAAGCGACCTTTCTTATCTGTTCCGAAAGGGACGCCATTCTGATCAGCATCGCCTTCCCATGGAGAAGTAGCGATGAATCCTGTGAACTTAAAGCGTCTCCATCTGCTCCACTCGTGAGACATCTGCCAGAACGTACCGAACTGAATGCCGGTTCCCGGATCAGTTGGGTTTTGACGAATGACTGTGTTGAAAGAGAAGAAGTCGAAGCCAGGCACATTGAGATCTGCCTGAAGACCGTAGAAATAGTTTCTGAAAGCGAATGTTCCGTTAGCAGAACCGTTTTCAAACTCTCCGCGGAAAGAGAGATCTCTTAAAACGCCATTACCGAAATTGATTCCGAATAATTTGTTCCAGCTGAGTGTTGCTGAAGTTCCGCCGAAGAACTGGCTTCGTCCTGCTTTCTGTTCAGAGAAAGGATCAGTGATGTCGTAGTAGAAGAAGACTGTTCCGAGCTCCCATACGCCGAAATGTTCAATCGTGTATGTGGTGCGTTCTTTTTCATAACCCTGGTCGTCACGAAAAGTACTTCCGTGGAGAAGGGATAAACTTGTCGCCATGGCACTGCTTGAGAAGGCCAAAACGAGTAACAGCGCAAAGAACTTCGAAATCATGAAAGGCTCCTTAAGGATTTTTCATTTCGTACCAATTTAATCCAATAATGGGGAGCATCTTTTGTGGAAAAAGTGTCCGGGTCCCATCTCTAGTCCTTGCGTGATAAAATAGGAGGGACCTTCCAAGGAGGGAAGTAATGAAAATTCTAAGTTTTATTTGTTTAATCGCAATGGTCAGCTGTGCCCATGACAGAAAACCAGCTTCCTCACACGGCGGTCAGGTCGCTTATGACACCATGGCAGTGGGAAATGTTCTCGCTTACGCAACCAAGAGAATGGACAAGCAGGATGTATGCTTCGATATCAATCTTGAAATGAAAGGTGCCAATCAGCAGGAAATTCTTCCCGCCAACTGGACTGTTGCATGGGTTGATCAGCAGAATCAATATCATCTTCTGAACATGAATCAGCGTGACCCTGCTTCGACTCCGGTCGGCGGCCAGGTTGTTGCTCCTTACGGTGCTTACCAGGAGTGGAAGAATCAATTCACGACTTGTGCTCCGAAAGCAAACTTTCAGGATGTAAAAACTCTCGTTCTTACTCCGAAAGAAACTTCATGGAAGAATGCCAAAGAGCTTAACCTCACCTGGCATTGATGAGAAAAGACACGCACTCAATCGCAATGGGATATATCCTGTGGATCTTCGGATTCACAGGAGCTCATCGCTACTATTACGGGAAACCGATCACCGGGACAATCTGGCTTTGTACCTTCGGGGTTTTCGGAATTGGTTGGCTGGTCGATGCATTTCTTATTCCTTCGATGGACCGCAAGTGTGATCTGAAATTTGCGGAAGGAAAATACGATTACAATCTCACCTGGATCCTTCTCACTTTCGGAGGAGTATTTGGCCTTCACCGCTTCTACACGGGGAAGTGGCTTTCGGGTCTTATCTGGCTTTGCACCGGGGGGCTTCTCTTCATGGGTGTCGCCTACGATTTCTGGAATCTCAATGAAATGATTTCCGAACGGAACATCATTGAGGGTCCGTCTCAGCGCGCCTACATCCGCTAAAAATACTGCACTTACTTTGCGCATCAATAATGCTTTTTTGCATCCTTTAGATGATGATAGGGATTGTTCAAGGAGCATTGAGAATGATGAAGTATTTTAAAGGTTCAATCTGGTTGTCCCTCGTCGGAGCTGTGTGCGCTTTCGGAGTCGGTCATTTTTATTCCGGCACAATTTCTGGCGGATTATCAGCACTCTTTCTCGCCACTGTCCTCAGTGTGCTTGAGGTTTCTCTTTCCTTTGATAACGCCGTCGTCAACGCGATCGTGCTGAAGAAAATGACTCCGCTATGGCAGCATCGCTTTCTTACCTGGGGTATCGCGATTGCCGTCTTCGGTATGCGTCTCGTATTTCCACTCGCTCTCGTAGGAGTCATGGCCCACATTAATCCTATCGATGCTCTCGTTCTTGCGGCCACGAAGCCGGATCAATACGCGCAAATCATGATTTCTGCTCACGTCCCTATCGCTGCCTATGGAGGAGCTTTCCTCATGATGGTGGCACTGAAATATTTCTTCGATGAAGCGAAGGAAGTTCACTGGCTCGCCTTTATCGAGAAACCCATTGCAAAACTTGGCCGCGTGGAAGCTGTTTCCATCGGTATTACGATCATCACTCTCTACTTCTGCTCACAAATGCAGAAGCCGGAAGAAGTCATGACATTCCTCACGAGTGGTCTCTGGGGACTTATCACTTACATCGTTGTGGATGGTATCGGTGCCTTCCTTCATTCTCCGGATGAAACAAAAGAACTCGATCTCAACAAAGCAAGTATGGGAATGTTTCTTTACCTCGAAGTTCTCGATGCCTCGTTCTCATTCGACGGAGTCGTCGGAGCGTTTGCTATCACGAATAACCTTTTCATCATCATGATCGGTCTTGGTATCGGTGCGATGTTCGTACGAAGCCTCACGATCATGCTCGTGGAAAAAGGGACTCTCTCTGAGTTCCGTTATCTCGAGCACGGTGCTTTTTATGCCATCGGAATTCTCGCGATCATCATGTTTGCGAACACGATCTTCCATATTCCGGAAGTGATTACAGGACTCATTGGTGCAGCCTTCATTGGTCTCTCTCTCTGGTCTTCAATCAGCTATAACAAAAAACACGCATGAGTGAGAGACTCATCAAGGCCATTGATGAGGTCAAACACCTTCCTGAAATAACTTTGGGCTCCATCGTCGATCGTATCGGCGATGATGCTCTTCTCATCGTCTGTCTCATCGCCATTCTCCCTTTCATGCAACCCATCCCCATTCCCGGACTTTCAACACTTCTGGGATTTGTCGTTCTTCTTCAGGGCCTGGGGATGATTTTTTTAGGGAAGCCTCTTCTCACGAAGAGAATGAAAGAAATGAAACTTTCAAACGAAAAAATGCTGATGATTTATAAGGCAGCTGTGAAGTTTGATAAGTTCACATCTAAGATTTCAACGTTCAAGCATCCGGGGCTCAAATCGCGCGGGATGCATATTTTGAGCGGTATCACGATTACACTCGCTGCTCTCTTTCTCTCGCTTCCCTTGCCGATTCCGTTTTCCAATTTTATTCCGGCGCTCTGTATTTTCTTTATCTGCGCCGGACTTCTTGAGCAGGATGTTGCACTCGTCGCGATCGGACACGCGATGTTCGCATCCGTCATCTGGATGGCGGGATTATCGTTTCATCTGATTGCGGAAAAACTATTCTGGTAATGAACAACCAGTGTTTCCGCCGCCAAGAGAGATTGTCTCTGGCTTGATTTCAATCGGTTTCTTCGCCTTATCATCACAATCTTCTTCTTTCTTCAGTGCTGGATGAACAGGTTTAGTTTCCGTTGTTTTCGGCTGAATTGTTTTAGGAGTTGTCCCGCGTTTCAGAGTGCGGGCCTCACAGGAAAGAGAAACAACCATCATAAGAATAAAGACTTTCATTATTTGTCCTTGCTGTAGTTGAACATTTTGAGACTGAACAGAAAGCGGTACCAGGTGCGGGGGAGAATGCCCATGAGTCTCACCATTCCCGCAAACATGAATGGAAAGTGATAGGTCATTTTCTTTTTCTCAATCGCGCGACTGATGAGTTTTGCGGCCTTCGTAGAATCCATGAGAAACGGCATCGGGTGATGATTACTTTTTGTGAGCGGAGTATCCACGAAACCAGGATTGATTGTCGTCACGTTGATATTGAACTGACGAAGATCGAGATGCAGGGACTCGCAGTATTTCTGAACCGCAGATTTCGTCGCACTGTAGGCCGAGACACCAGGTAGACCGTTGTAGCCGGCGATACTTGCGACGGCCACGAGCTGCCCTTTCGAGCGCGGAATCATGACATCGAGAGCCGCTTCGAAGGCATACATCACACCCAGAAGGTTTACGTGAACCATCTTATAGCTGAATTCGAAATCCGGAACTTTGGTTTTAAATTTATAGCCGATCCCGGCGTTGGCGATCAGAAGATCGAGTCCGATGGGCCCAGAAAAGTCCTTGATGGCATTTTTCAGCTCATCGCGGTTGGCGACATCGACCTTATAAAACGAAATGCTTTCGCGCTGATGCGTGAAACTCTCTTCGAATTTCAGTTTATCCCGCCCGCAAACGCCGACTTTCCAGCCTTTCTCGACGTAATGTTTCGCGAGCTCGGCACCTATGCCGGTGGTTCCACCAGTGATGAAAACAGATTTCATTTCAATCCTTTGAGTGCGTAAATGATAACATATGCTGCGCCCCGAAATCAGTATTTTTCCATGGATTTGGCTTGACGATAACGAGGTAGGTCTTTATATTTGGTGAACATTTATAGCTCCGGGGGAGTAGTTAAGTTGGTTATAACGTCTGCCTGTCACGCAGAAGGCCGCGGGTTCGAGTCCCGTCTCTCCCGCCATCTTTAAATGTATTTTAAAAAGCCACCCTTGCGGTGGCTTTTTTATTTCCCTCATTTCGACATGAACGTCACAGCTTCAATTTTGTTTCCATCCGGATCAAACAGAAAGGCACCATAGTAATTGGGATCATACTTTTCCCTGATTCCAGGTGCTCCCGCATCCCTTCCTCCATTCTCCATTCCGGCAGTGTAAAACTTATTCACCATTTCCCTGTCTTCGGCCGAGAAACAAATATGAACGCCATTGCCGGAAGTCGCGGGCTGCCCATCGCTGGGAGTTTCCACACTAAAGACAAGCGAACTTGTGCCGTAATCAAGAGATGTCGAATGACTATGGAGTAATCGGTATCCAAGAACTCCAAATATAGCATCGTAGAATTTCTTAGCTTTCGGGATGTCGTTAGAACCGACCGAAACGTGATGAATCATAAGAACCTCCGGATAGAAATTTATGCTATAACGGTGCCATGATTCTCTCGCGTAAAAGAAAGACCGTGGCCCCCTGTCAGACATGTTTTTTGCATGTCGATCGCTGCATCTGCGCTCTCATTCCTTCGCTTACTCTTAAAACAAAAATCAGTCTCATCATTCACGCTAAAGAATTGAAGCGAACGACCAACACGGGAAGGCTTGCGATTAAGGCGCTGGTGAATTGCGAGATGCGAATTCGTGGTGAAGGAAAAGAGGCGCTGGATTTAAGTGATCTTCTGAGCCCAGAATATCAGACGTATCTTTTTTACCCATCAGATGAAGCGATAGAGCTTGATGAAAAACTTGTGGCTTCGTCTAAGCTTCCCATACAGTTAATCGTTCCTGACGGTAACTGGAGACAAGCGAGCAAGGTTCACTACCGTCATCATGAACTGAAAGATGTTGTACGGGTGAAGATCAGTACACCAAATTTGAATCCCCAGCACATGCGCGCTGAGAATACCGATCATGGCATGGCGACGCTCGAGGCGATTGCCCAGGCCCTGGGAATTATCGAAGGAAAAGCTGTCGGTGATGTGATGATGAAGCTGTATCAGGAAAAACTTGAGGCGACACTTAAAGGTCGTGGCGTTATCATTTCCTGATGAATGAAAATAATTTCTACCAGTGGCCCTCGTGCCGGAACTGCGAATCGGTATTACCACGCGCGGTTTTGATTCAGAGAATCTGTAACATCGCTGATTTCAAAATCAATGTGGTGAATGTTCCCCTTCCACCGGCCGGCGCGGACTTCAAGGAACAACTTGAGAATCGCTTGATTGGACTTCCTTATCTGGAACTCGAAGGTGAGCATTTCCGGAGCAGCCGGAAAATCTGGGATTATTTTATTTCTCACATCACTGATTCAAAAATCAAGATGCGTCTCAATCGGAATGACTCTATTTATAGTTTCATCACACGTCAGTGGTGTAATGAAAGTTTCATTAACTCGCTCATCTATGCGAGGTGGAAAAAAGAAGAGAACTACCAGCGCTTTATTTCCGGTGTTGATTTCGGCTCGCATGTCACCCCGGACATGACGACAACATTGAGAAAGTACATTCTGAGTTATCTTAAACGGACAGCCATGGGTGACATGCAGACGGAAGATTATCAGACGTTGATCACTCAGCAGTTTTCCTCACTGGCCGCTATTGTTGAAGAACAGCCTTACTTTGAGGCCTTCGCGAAATATCCGACCTTCACCGATCTCTATGTTTTCATGGTTATTCAGGGCTTCCTTTCTCCCGATATTGAAGAATCAACATGGATTGAGCAAACATATCCTTCCCTCATGCGCTGGTATAAGAATATGGAACTCTATACCGGAAAAAATCCCCCGAAGGATCTTCTCGGATGATAACGATACCCACTCTCGAAACTGAACGCCTGATTCTGAAACCCATCACGCTTACCGATGCAGATTCTTATCAGAAGAATTTTAACGACTATGAAGTCCTGAGATATTTATCGTTCCGGGTACCGTGGCCGTATCCTGATAACGGTGCCGAAGATTTTATCCGCAGTTTCGTCATTCCCAATCAGGGTGTGACGAGATGGAGTTGGGGAATCCGCTTAAAAACCAATCCGGAAGAAATTATTGGTGCGGTGGAATTATTCGTGCCGGGCATTCCCGAGAATCGTGGATTCTGGCTGGGGAAAAAATATTGGGAAATGGGTTACATGACTGAGGCCGTGAAGCCTGTGATGGATTTTGCTTTTCGTGAACTTAATTTAAGTGAACTCACTTTCGCTAATGCCAAAGTAAATCTTCGTTCCCGTCGGGTAAAAGAAAAAACAGGTGCAACACTCATTGAAGTCCGGCCATCGAAATACGTTGATCCCACCATCACGGAATGCGAATACTGGAAGCTCACTAAAGACGATTGGAATAAATTAAACTGAACCTTTCACTCGAGAAAGGCATCTAACTCCTGCAAATTTTAGTTCATCCTTAAGTTTTCTGAAGATTGAGGGTTGTGAAAAATCCGGGCCGCATTAGGCTACGTGTATGTCTCGCTTAGGATTAGCAGACGGAAATACACCAGGAGGGTTTTGATGATGAAGAAGATGAAGATTTTTACGATTGCGACATTTTCAGTCATGATCGCAGAAAAAAGCTTAGCTGCCGTACCTACCCTGGCACTGACTTTCGACACAGACGTTGCCACTTACTCAATGACGAGTTCTCAGGAAGCGAAGATTCAGAAAGCTGAATACAAAATCAAAAAGGTCATTGGTTCTGAAGCTTTCCGCACCCGTATCCTGAATCACACGTACGGCGGAGTAAAAAAGTTCAACAACAACAATGGTCTTACAAATTCTCAGATTTACACAAAAGTTCTGGAAGGGATGGAAAGTTACTTCAAGTCTAAGAACAACTCGATGGATCTTAATGTAAAAGTCTATTACGAGAATTCATCCACTGTTGGGTACACGACAACCACGTCGAGCTACATCAATATGAATACTAAGTTCCTCAATACTTATACTTCCAATCAGGTCGCCCGCAACATGACTCACGAATGGCTCCATAAACTGGGCTTCTCTCATGCAGTCTCTTATTCGACTTCGCGCAACTATTCAGTTCCCTACGCGATCGGATCAATCATGGAAGAGCTTGCGGCCAAATACTAAAAGGAGAATCTCATGAAATTTTTAACACTGGTTACGATGTTGTCTCTTTCACTTTCAACTTTCGCTGCTTCGAAAAGAACAGAGTTTGATCAGAATGATGAAAAAGTCTGTTACGAAGAGTCCCGCAAGATGGGATGTGTAAAAGGTAACGAGGCAGCTGATGTTGCCTGCACTAAGGCAAATAAGACAAAGCTTTCGAAAAAATGTGCTGAAGTACTGGGCGCCCAGTAGTTCTTTTTGAGAAAGGGCCCCGAATGGGGCCTTTCTTATTTCTTATAACAAAAACAGGTTTTCTCGTGATCGTTCACCAGACCACAGGCCTGCATGTAAGCGTAACAGATGGTTGATCCCACAAAACGAAATCCTCTCTTCTTCAGGTCCTTACTCATTTTGTCTGATTCAGGAGTTGTCGCCGGCATCGACTGGTGATTTCTTCTCAGAGGTTTTCCATCAACGAAA
Organism: Bdellovibrionota bacterium; assembly: GCA_040387275.1. GTDB lineage: Bacteria > Bdellovibrionota > Bacteriovoracia > Bacteriovoracales > Bacteriovoracaceae > Peredibacter. The sequence goes on from JAZKDZ010000002.1 coordinate 1,019,778, forward strand.
GTCCAGATGTAATCCGAAAATGATCCGAACTCTTTCTGAACTTCGATAAAAGCTTTGGCATTGCTGATCGTGGATTCAATCTTCAGGCGATTGCGGATGATTCCTTCGTCCTGCATGAGACGAGTCACGTCTTTGGAAGTGAGCTTACTCACTTTCTTCACATCAAAATTCTTGAAGGCCTTGTGATAATTCTTCCGGCGTTTCAGGATCGTGGTCCAGCTGAGCCCGGCCTGGGCCCCTTCCAGAATCAGGAATTCAAAAAGAATCTTGTCGTCGTGAACCGGAACTCCCCACTCCTCATCGTGATAAGTGGTATTCGGTTCTTCCTGGGCCCAGCGACATCTTTTCATTTTTCATTCCTGTGGTGCTCCCACATTCATACCATACCAGACGCTATTCATCAAAAGGCGAAGATCATAATCGCTGTTAATAACATCCATGGACTCAAAATGATTTCCGGCATCGCCCGGAAGGATAACGGCATTCGTAGAATATGAGACACCGGTATTATCGGCATTAGCGACAATTTGATTGGTAATGTTGTTACGGATAACGATTCTCTTAGAGAGATCTCCCTGCTTGGATTTAGGTGCCGAGATCCAGAGCTTTCTCGCATTTCCCGGATAGATAGAGAGGACGGTGTTGTTTTCAATCACACCATCTTCGCCCCAGTACATTGCAATCCCATGATAAGCACCTGCAAGAACTGTATTGCCTCGGATAAGATAGTCAGTGAAGTTTCCATCAAAAACGGAGATTCCCTGATAATCCGATTGATAGAGTCGCGAGGAATCCGTGGTCTGGAGAAAATAATTATGGAGGATCTGAACATTTGAATACCGGATCCCCAGTGGGTAAGCGAATCCCTGAATAAAGTCGTCGTGATTGGCATCTCCATCGGCTGCGTTCAGATAACCATCATAAGCCTTATTTCCCTGAATCGTGATATCGGAACCGTTGGGACGGATAAAGTCCCCTGAAAGATTTCTCAGCTCATTATTAAGCGCCAGCGCCTTGAGTGATGTCACATCACTGGTTTGTCCGCGGGTAAAGATACTCATGCCGAAACGAAGATTGAGTAGATTGTTCCGGACAAAGGATACGCAGGTCGCATTATCAGAGTTAATTCCATTGGGAGCGGCCATCCATGCGGCGGGATCCCATGATGAAGAATCCTGAGTTCCATAAAGTTCGGAATCCGCGAGAACAATTTGCTGAGCTCCTGCGAGAGCAAAAAGATTTCCAGTCGGACTTGTAATCTTCGCGCGGGAGATAAAGATGCGGGAGATATCACGAAGATCAAATTTCGTGAAAGTCGCTCCCTGAGAATCAAGCCAGATCCATTGAGAGGAATTGACGAGACCTGGTTGCGAATAACGGCTGGCCGAAACCGAACCTTGGGGGCCTGTAAGAATAATATGATCACCAGGAAGAATGCGTTTGGCATCGAGCTCGGCCTGAAGAGTCTGACCGGCGTTCCCATCTAATACGATCGTGCGGTTGTATTGACCGGCAGGAGATTCACATCCCGGATAAACCGGATATGGTTTTGTGACATCGATTTCTCCGGGTATAGTTGCCTTCTCCCCGGTCGACACATCCTTTGAGGTATTGCATCCGACAATAACCGCAAGGGCGAAAATCATCCCTGATTTTTTCATGATTCCTCCGTGAAATCCCTTAGACCCATTTTAGGTTTCTACAGGATTTCAGGAAAAAGAAAAGGAAGGGAAAATGTGACGAATATGCATTCTCCAAGATTTTTCCATGATTTGAAATTCATTCCCACTCTCACTTAGAGTGAATCCCGGAAAATTGGCAGCAACAGGTGATTGGACAACGAAAAGTTGTCAGCTGCTAAGTGCTCTGATTTCAAGGAAGTCATTGAGATACTTCTCCCTGAGTTCATCCTGCATTTCCGGGTCGGCCCTGAGGATAGAGGCAGGATGAGGAAGAATAACGACTTTGGGTGCCATGGGAGAACTCAAAAGCTTTCCTCTCACATCACTCATCTTGAGCATTTTTCCAAAGAGTGACTGAGCAGGAATTCTTCCGAGACAAATCACAAGTTCCGGTTGGACCTGACGGAGTTCTTCTTTTAACCAGGAACGGCAGGCAGCAACTTCTGAAGCGGATGCTGTCCGGTGTTTTCTGAATGAATTGATAATGACGTGCTTAAAACCTTTCACAGCATTGGTGACGTAAATATCTTCACGCTTGAAGCCGGATTTTTTAAGGACCTCATCCAGAAGATTTCCTGAGGGGCCCTGAAAAGGTAATCCCAACTTATCTTCTTCATCTCCCGGTTGCTCGCCAACAATCATGATTTTCGCGTTGAGTGGCCCTTGCCCTTTGACGGGGCCCGAAGAGTGAGAACAGATTCCACAAGCGCGACACTTCTCCAGAACCGATCCCGTCCCCGCTTCCCTTTGATCGTCGTAGAATTTTTCCAGACGGTCGGGAGCTTCCTGCATGAGTGAAGAAATAAGTTCCGATTCCGGAAGTGTTTTCCAGTAGCGAACGGGCATTTCTTTTTTCATCGCCTTCTCTTTAATCCTTCCCGGATTAAAGACGGATGAGTAATAAGTCTTCCAGAGATTTTCCGCTTCATCTTCCGGCAGCGCACTTCTCGGCACACCTTCCGAAAAAGACAATTCACTCTTATCCCAGGATACACATTCATCATCCGTCATGATCGTCCAGTTCATGCCATTAAACCTGTCACGAAAGAAAGGAGCGATTAAACGGATAATTTTATGATCCGGACGATGCCAGGAAAAATAGTGTGTTTCACCATGAATGATCACTTCACGAAAACGCACAAAAGCCTTCATCTTGTGCATGTCTCGTGTGACGAGTTTGTGGCGACGATGAAATTCGAGAATATCGGAGTCCAGTGGATCGTTAAGGAGTTCCTTATTCTCATAGGCCAGGCGATAAGCGAGTCGGTAAAGAAGGGACCAGTTGGAATCGTCCCGGAAAGCTCCCACGATCATAGCCGATTTCATAAATTCTTTCGGGACAGGAACGATGACCTCTGATTTTTTGGTTATGTATTTTTCATGAAAACTGAAAGCATTGTTTCCTGTCCAGTCGATGTCATCAAAGTGAACACGTTCCTGAAGTAAACTCCGGGCAAGTATTCTCCACTCTTCAAAATTAAGACAATCATCAACCTGGATCATATTTCTCCCGTCACAGCAGAATTTCCGCCGAACAAATCCAACTGTACTTCTTCTTTGTCAGAGAGAAGACTAGAGAGAAAAGGAGATTCGAGAAGACGAGTGCCCGAGCTGTCATCAGCAGTGATCAGAAAGAATTTTGCCTTGGAAAGCTGAACATGCATGGAAACTAAGTCGGCGTAACGGATTTTTCTGGTTCTCCGTCCCTGAATGATTCTTTCGACATTTCTCACTCCCAGACCAGGAACTCTTAAGAGCATTTCTTTCGTTCCTGTATTCACATCAACCGGAAAAAGATGACGATTTCTCAGGGCCCATGAAAGCTTGGGATCCTTATCCAGATCAAGCGTCTGAGTATCCTGCGGGAGAATTTCATTTATTTCGAATCCATAAAAACGCAGAAGCCAGTCCGTCTGATAAAGCCTGTGTTCCCGCATGAGTGGTGGTTTCACCAGAGGAAGATTGGGATCACTATCCGGAATGGGAGAAAAAGCGCTGTAATAAACTCGCTTCAGTTTCTGGTTCTGATAAAGATCCGAAGCCTTCATCATGATGTCGCGATCGGTACTGGCCGTGGCTCCCACAATCATCTGGGTGCTCTGCCCACCGGGAGCAAAGACAGGGGCTTTCCGGGAAATCTTTTTTTCTTCCTCACTCTCGAGAATCTTTTCACGGATCTGATTCATGGAGCTTTCAATTTCATTGTGTGTTTTCGCCGGCGCCAGATCATCCAGGTCTTTCTGAAGTGGAAGCTCGATATTGGCACTCAGCCTGTCAGCATATAATCCTGCGCGGGCAATCAGCGCCTCTGAGCATCCGGCGACAGCTTTCAGATGAATATAGCCTCCGAATTTCTCCTCGACTCTTAACTTTTTTGCGATGGAAATCATGTCTTCCATTGTTTCATCAGGACTCGACATCACCCCGGAGCTGAGAAAAAGCCCTTCGATATAATTTCTGCGATAAAAATCCATGGTGAGTTTCACCACTTCATCAACCGTGAAACTGGCGCGCTTCACGGAACTTGAAATCCGGTTCACACAATACGAACAGTCGAAGATACAGAAATTGGTGAGGAGAATTTTAAGAAGAGAAACACACCTTCCGTCAGGGGTATAGGAGTGACATATGCCGGAGCCCTGGACATCCCCGATGCCACCCGGAATGGCCTTTCTTTTGACCCCGGAAGAGGCGCAGGAAGCATCATATTTGGCAGCGTCCGCAAGAATCGAAAGTTTCTCTTTAAGGTCCATAGGCCATCGTAGCAAAATCTCATGGCCATTGGCATTCCTGCGGATGTTTTGTCTAATTGTGAGATAATAGTTTTTTACAGTTTTACGCCTGGAGATTCCCTATGAAGTATTTCCTGATTACCGCTCTCCTCTACTCCTCCGTTTCCTGGTCTCAGGACCTCACACCGGAACAGCAAAAGGCTCTTCTCAATGAAGTTCAGGGCCTCAAAGATCGTGTGAATAAGCTTGAGAAAAAAGATTCCGGTACCGGATTTAAAACCACTGATTATAAATCCTCAACGACCGAAGATAATACGCTTAAACCCTCTTCGGGAGAACCGGCGATGACGGCCGAGCAAAGAGCAGAGATTTTGAAAACGGTAGAGCAATATAAAAAGGCCCAGGCCGAATCAGAACAGGCATTAAAGGAACTCGATGAAGAAGCAGAGTAAATTATTATTCGGACTCCTGATCTCCACTCATGTTTTTGCGACTGATCTCACGCAGACATTCACTCCCGGAAAAGGCTGTCTTTATCAGCTGGAAGTTGAAGGACAAAAAATTCCTGTCGACGTTTCCATCTATGTCGCCAATTCCGCTAAAGAGCGCGTGAGCATTGAGTACTATATTTCTTCACGTGAAAGTCTTATTCCGGTTGAGATGTGGCAACAGTTTGAAATTTCGCCTTCTGGCGGAAAAGCTAAAGTGACCAAAGGATATGTTCAGACAAAAGAGCTGAAGAATCCGGAAACGCTCACTGGTGATTATCTGAACGGCTTTGATGGCGTGAAAGTGAATGACTTTCTCTTCTCCAGTGAATCGGAACTGAATGAAAATAAAGTCGGTGTGGAAGAAGTCGAAGTACCAGCAGGCAAAGACAAAGCGACTCACTACCGGACGAAATCTAATGGTCAGACCATTGATTACTGGATCAGTGATGAAGCCAAACCTATTGGTCTCGTGAAACTCACATCCAAACATGCCACCGACAAGAAAAAGAATTATTCTCTGGCGCTCACCAGCCTCATGAAGAACGTGAAGCCCTATATTGACCCCGGGAAGGCCGTTCCCCTCTCTGAGATGGGGAAATCATTTTTAGCAAAACCTGAAAGCGTAAGATAAATACAAAAAAAAAGCCCCTCCAAAGAGGGGCTTTTTTTATTACTTGAAGTAGATGTTTGAGCTTGGCTCACCGAAGAGATGGTACCACTCGAAGTTGTCGCGTACAGCTTCAACATCAGTGTGGTTCTCGAGGAGGTAGAGCTGACCAGCAAGAATCGCATCACCAATAGTTCCGAGCTTGTTCGCGATCGTTCTCTTCACGATACCACGGGCCATGATTGCAGGTGGGTGCCATGAGATGTTTACAGATCCACCGAGGTACATCGCTGCACCAACAGCATCACCGCGTGAATCAACTGAGTTCATGAAAGTTTCGCCGAGGTAACCCTTTTTGAGAATTCCGTTCTGACAGGCAACATCGATGATGATCGGCTGCTGAACGTTAGCGTTTTCAATTTTCTTAGCATCACCAGTTGCATACCACACACCAGTTGAAGCCCAGCTTGTTCCTGAACCGTGACCGAGATAAGTGAGGTAACCAACACCTTTATTGAAAGCGTCGTTGATAGGACCCGGTTTTGATGTCGGGCTATCCTGATGGAAGTGAGTTGTTGTCGTTCCGTAAGCAGCAGCAAGATCAGTCTCGATACCTTTTACATAATCTTCATCAGAGGGATTTGATCCTTCGTTAGATGCAATTCCGATCATGCGAAGAAGACCGGCAACATCAGAACGGCGTTCCTGATAATCCATCCATTTGTGTGACTGGCGTTTTACTTCTTCCGGAGTTGAAGCAACTACACGTCCATACTGAACGTCAGGGATCATATCGTTTGAATCCATGAGGAAGTAAGGATAGTCAGAAGGAGTTTTTGAAGAACCTGAAGTATTCACCTGGTGGTTCGGGAAGAGAGTGTCCGTACCAACAATGAGAGCGTACTTATACTTGTTCTCTTTATATTCAGACTTGAAGAAAGCAGAGATTTTCGCAACATCAGAACCGATGTCTTCGAGAACCACTGTCTTCACAACATGTCCGCGCATATTTTTGTAGAAAACCAAATCAGAGAGACCAGCGAGAAGGGCTTTTGGAGAAACGATCAGGTAATCATAAGCAGCATCAGTTTCTTTCTGGAAGAGATCAGAAACAGTTCCCTGAGTCGTGATCTGTGCGCGGAGGTTAGGAAAGAAGAGAGTCTGATTATTTGTATAATCAGCTCCACCAGCGTAGATCGTTACGCGAGTGAGTGGCTGTCCACGATATGTTCCGAGATATTCTTTTTTCACACCGGCACGTGCCTTAGGAGAGAAAACCCATGCTCCGGCTTTTGCATTACGGCTGATTTCTTTCTGCGCAGGAGCTGAAAGACCTTTCACTGTAACGGCCTGACCAAGATCAACAACCACATCAGTTGTCGCTGGTTCGCCTGCTACGACGATCGATTTAAAAGGAACACTTGGAAGTCCAACGTCCTGAGAGAAAGAAATTTCTTTCTCAGAGAAAACTTTGAATTCCGCGTGACCAGCGAGAGCGTTAGCTTCCACTTTCGTCATATTGAATTGAATCTGATGAATTTCGCCTGCCAGAGTAGAGACTGTGTTCACATCAACAGAACTTGCTCCTCTGATGTTAGATTGAAGACGGATTGTTTCTGCGTGAGCAGCTACCGATCCAAAAAGCACAGTCGCCATTAATAAACGTTTCATTCGCTCTCCTTAGCTTGTCCTTTAAGGCTAAGGGTGAGTTTGATTTCAATCCACGCGGCAAGAAATGCATCCCACGATAGGGGCAAAGTCCTTGATGGCTTTTCGCGTCACGGCAAATATGTCTCGGAAAAAGAGCTATTGAGTGATGAACACCGAATAAGGTGAAGGAATTTTAACCGGCTCACTCGCCCATGCGAAGTCAGGATGATTCGCATCGGACCAGCTGCCGCCGATAATTTTTTCAGAAGAATCCAGTTCAAGGTAATACCAGTAGTCTTTGTGGCCAGGAACACGCAGTGGTGGATTCCATTCCGCGCCTGTTTCCTGTGAATAGAAAAGTTTTGTGGAGACGAGAATTTCTTTTACTGTTCCCTTCGCAGATCCCGGTTGAGGAGCATGCTCTTCAAGAACGCGTGTTTCATATCCCAGCACGGGAAAATTCCAGACATGCTTATAAGGATCAAGATCCATGATGAAAGATTTTCTTTCGCGTAGTCTGTTCGTGAGAACAACGTGGAAAGCACCGGCATTCATATCAGTACATTTGATTCCGGTATTGCCTGCATTTTCCCAGCAACGCCTGCCGAGAAATCGGACTTTTCCTCCGCCCACTCTTGCGTAGTAATAGCTGATAAGAGCAGCCACATCAGAAGAAGCGAACCGGATTTCCTTTCCTGATTTATTTTTCAGAGTCATTGGCGAAAACTGTTCATGGTGAACAGAGGCCTGAGTCCATCCGTGACAGATACCTTCCCAGTCAGGGCGGTTAAGTGGATTCTGACGTTTCACCTTGCTGGTGAATGAAAAAGAATAATCATCCTGAAGAAGATCAAATTTTTCAGCGGGAGAAAGTTTGGCAATCTCTTCCGGAGTCAACGCACGAGCTTGTTTTTCAGAGAGAATCTTATACTTGATGTTGCCACTGATATCCTGCCAGCGTCTGGCAATTCCTCCGGCATTTCTAGGCCAGTAACTATCAGACCAAAGTGTCCGTTCGTTTTCCAGGGTTGCTGAAAGAGGAAGTGAAGGAAAATGCGTCTCAGGATTTTTTACGAGGATCGCCGGATGATTGGCCGAATCCCATGCACTCTTTTGAGAACTTTCATAAGGACCGAAACCAGAGGCCCGGGCCTTGAGTGCAAAGAGTACGACAATCAAAACGAATATGCGCATGGAGGGAATGTTAGCAGGGAACCGCACCAAGGTTAAGATGCGTCAGGCTAAAATTGGAAATTTCCCTCGATACCAGCGTAAACATAAGTCCGGAAGAGAGGCGTGGATGATGAACTCTCATAATAAGGAGGGGCATTGTAAGAATCTCTCAGTAATTTGTTCGTCACAAAGAATGAGAAGTAATCCTCTCTGAGGGGAAAGGGATAGTGATTGTACTCAAAGCGCCCGAAATAAAAACGATCATCTTCAATGCCGTTATAGTCAAACATCCCCACTTCATTGAGTAATCCCAGGCGATGGGCATGAGAAAACTCATAACGGAGATTGAGAGCGAGGGAAGAAACCATCACCTGATCGTCGCGGGAGAATACATTTATCGAGTTGGTGTAGTACTTATTGTATTGATCGTAGGAAACATATTGGTTCTCAATCTGTCCGGCAAATCCCTGCGCAAAACCATTCTGATAATAGCGTCCTTGAAGAATACTCTGGAGTGAAAATCCACCAGCAGTCAGATCGTGAGAAACTTTCGCCATGTATGCGGCAGTTTTATTTCTGGTGCCGGCTTCTGCACTGAAATTCCAGTTTTCATAGGGAATACTCGAGTAGAGATAAAAATACGGTTTCCGCTTATCCTGGAATGCGAGCTCTTTATAAAACCACAAAGCTCCGACACCCAGTCTTCTGTTCCAGAAATTTAATTCCGGATTCGAGACATCATCATCACCCACTAAAAATCCTGTGCTTTCCTGCAGCCAGCGAAACTGAACCTGATCCCAGTCCCAAAGCATAAGTCCGCCATTGGATTCCCGGGTCTCAATGAAAAGCCCCTCTCCTACAGTCTGGCGATCGAGATCAACGATCCTGATGGAAACAAATGCACCCAGAAGTTTTTCCGGATAAGTGAATTTGAAAGTTCCCAGATGATAAGCTTCATTGGAAGCAGCATATCCACTTGAACTCGTGGCCGAATAAATGATGGAACGAAAATTGATTGAGACACTGTCTTCCCAGTGAAATTCTGTTCTCACCTGCGACCAGTGACCGACTCCATGATAAAAATCTCTTTTGCCGACTGTGCGCCCATAGGCCTGGCCGTCAACAGCTCCGCAAAACCATTCCCCTTTGGGAATGAGTCGATATCTCTGACCAGCAATCTCCTCACAGACATTCTGATTGAGACGCGCAGAAGGATAATCTGCCAGTGCGTGAAAACTCACGAGAAGGAGGAAGAAGAGTATTTTCATCCGGAAAGGCTATCAATAGATGTGAGCAAAGGGCAAAAAAAAAGACTCACTTCGTGAGTCTTTTTTACCAGTACGCCCTCAGAAATCCAGCCTTAGCTTTTTTCCTTTGCACAATTCATCATGATGCATCTGATGAACCCCGGTTGAATATGATCTTAGCAAAGACCACTGAAGGGCGTGAGGATTTTATCCTGAATTGTCTCTGAAGAAAGGTGAACTATTTAATCAGCTTTCACTGTGCGCTGAAGACGCGGACGAAGGGCGAGTTTGCGGAAGAGAGCTTCCGATTTTCCGCGGGTATCATTGGAATCATGCTGAATGGTGATCGCCACGATTTCCGCTTTCATCGGATCAACATCCGGATAAGATGCGCGGATATCTTCCAGAAGATTGTGACGGGTGATGAGTGGTTTCCCCATCATGTCTTTTCCAATACCGATCAGTTTCTGTCTCGCGGGAGGAAGCTTCGCCACAACGAAATCTTTTTCGGAATAGTAGTTTAAGTAGATCTGGTTGAGCTCCAGATTCTTTCCAGCAATCTGGTCACCGAAATAGTAACCAATCGTCATCATTTTTTCTTCAGGATTCAGATATTCACGTTTCTTCTGATCATCCAGGATGCGGAAAGTGAACCACAACTGAAATGCGGAATCATCCTTACCGTCACCACCAAAGAGAACGTTCGCCCCTTCCACATCGTCATTCACCTGAATCTCGAGATCAAGCTCGGGATACTCATTGGCGAGAAATCTCCAGGAGTAACTCGAAAGTCTGATGCTGGAACTGGTGCTGGCAAGACGGGCCCAGACTTTATTTTCACGATCAATAAATGTTTCCCAGCCAGACACTGCATGATCATCAGCTTCCGGAGGAGCACTATCTTCAAAACTTAACTGATACTCAGTACGGAACTCTGCAGAGCTCGAGTGATCATACGTAAAAGCAAAGCCATCCGGATGAGTGACATAGGTCACTGGAACAACTTTTTTTCCGCTGATGAATTTATCCAGTTCACGAACGTTGATCCTCAGGTCTTCCTGAAAGCCCAGTTCATTGGACGGTGGTGAAATCGCCGGACGATCTGAAGTTGGTACAATCTTTCTGTTACTTTTCAGAAGATTTCTTCCCGAAGCTTGAAGTGAAGTCAGGAAAATTCTTGTCAGCTCTTCCTGGTTTTTAACAGGGAGAAGATTTCCTCCCGTAAAAGACGGCCAGCGCCCGTCATGGAAAGAAACATGGACCTGACCCTTTCTTCTGATCAGTGAGAAGGGACTGAGTTTGTATTCGGAGTTTTTGAGACTCTTCCGGATTGCTCCGCCAACTCCAGTGACATCAGAATCAGACAGAAAAACACTGCTTACAAGTTTCCCGATTTTATTCGTGAGAACACTCAGATGTCTTTCTGGATTCGATTTTTTTGCATGATAAAGAATTTTCTCATTCAGCATGCGGTTGTGAGAAGAATCAAAGGCACCCGAACGTGTCAGTGTGAACAATACTGATTCCATGAAAGCTTCATGAGGAAAATGGCTCGCGACAATACCGGAAAGATGGTCGGCATTCACCACACCCAGGTCAATCGCACCAAAATCTTCCGGAAATTTCGAAGCAGAAAGGGCAACGACACCATCATTCGGCTCACCAAAGCGCCCAATATTTTTCGTGGCCCGCATGAAGAGGTGAGAAGTCTTTATGTCTGAAGTAAATGAGAGTGAATAATAACGGGTAAGACCAATGAGTTCACTTGCAGACTTTCTCAGGAACGCCTGAGCACCTGCTGGTGTCACGGACTTCGCTGCCCGCTCTTCCGTTTTACAAATCGCCGGAGCCTTCTCATGCCCCAGGACATTCATCACTTCCAGAGGAAGATCGGTTTTATTCAGGATACTGCTTCCTTTAATGGGAGAAGCAATCGTAATCAGGCCTTCAATATATTGAGAAACAAATTTTGTATCCTGACTGAATCCATGAAGGGCATCGACTCCCCCTTTGGAATAACCCATGACAAAATACTTCGGCGACGTCTTCCCACGACTGATCTGGATGTCAGCATCCTTACGGATTTCATCCATGATGATTTTACCATTCACCTGAGAAGAGCAAGTACTGAAGACTGAGGGAGTGATGATGCGCATTCCCCACTTGTGTTTCAGGTGATCCAGACCGCTTCTGAATATCTCATCATCAAAAAGAGAATTGTAAATTCCCGGTACGTAAACCAGAGTGAACTCTTCACCCGGAACTTTTGGTTCCCAGAGAAGAGAGAATTTCTCAGGGAAAATTTCCCGAAGCATGGATCTCTCTTTAAATGTCTCTGAGAAAACTTTCTGAATATCCTGAGATCCTGATGACTCATGATCGCGCAGGTCCGTCATCATCGGCATCTCTGGCAAAGTCATCGCTTTTTCCAGGAGGAACATACTACTGTATGACTTCATGGCAATTTTCTTGGCAGCATCGGCGCGCTGAATAAGTGCTTTATCTTCCCATGCGTGCTGATGGTGATCGTTAGAAGGAGAGCGACGGGAATCAGTGCTGGTAGCTGCGAGTCTCGCCTTGATCTGGAGGAATTTCGGATCCGTCTGAATCTTGTCAATATTTCCGTTCTTGATCATAAGATCCACCAGATGTGCTGCATCTGCGAGACTCATGGCCTCTTTCAATTTCTGAGTCGGAAGTTCAGGAGATTTTTGATTGAGAAGTGGCTTAACCACTCCCAGGATGACATCAAAACTCTTCGCCTCAAATACATAACGGGAGTCCTGCACTCCGCGATTCATCAGAGCGAAGATGCGACGATTGTCCCAGTTCTCTGAGCCCGTTGCAATTTCGCCGGAAACAGCTGGAAGAACTTCCCGTTTGGTACTGGCAAAGATTTCTTCCGGAGTGATTCCCACTGCAGACAGGATTTCATCAGTTCTTAATTCGTCATGATTCGACTGCAACGGATAATTGGAAGTCACAATCCCGGAAGAAGATCGTCTTCCGAGAGAACCATGTGTCTGATACATAGTTGTGAAAGAATTCAGTTCACCAGCGAGGAAAAACTCATCTTTCAGGGTAAAGAGGACATCCGGAAAAGTGGCCTCTTCTTCGAACGCACTGAATGCCAGACGATGAAAAGAATCCGGGAACTCAGTTAAGGAAATACTTTTTCTGGCCTCGGAATCACTCATCCAGCGCGAATGAAAATCGTCCGGCACTTGAAGCGGATTCGAGGAAACAGTTTCATAAAAATATTCAAGGCCATTTGTATTTCTGATCGTAAGGAAGGCTTCTCCATTTCCATCAAACACGGAGAGCTTTACTTCCTTTGCAGCGATTTCGCGTCGAAAAGCAGCAAAGGAAAACCAGTTCTCTTTTCTTAGTTCAGAGACAAAACCATCTCTCTTCGCCTGGTCAGCAAAAAAGACAGAGCCATAGTTAGCAAGCGCCATCACCGGCATCACCACATCAGAGTCATGAGAAAGTTTTGTTGAAACATTGAGACCGGCTCTCTTGAACACACCCTGAAGGTTCACCCCCAGGAGTGGTTTCGGATTTTCACCCGGAAGAAAACGGGATGCCTGGCCATGATCGGATACCAGAATGATTTCTGCTTTTACATTTTGTTCAGCGTAGTGTGTTTCAAGATCGGTGATGAATTTATCAAGTTCAAGAAGAAACTTACTCCCATCAGGGCGGGTGTGCGCCAGGGCATCGCTTGATGCAATCATCACAGTGACTAATTGATCAGGGTCATTTTTTACGGCAGCAAGGAGTTGTTTCAACTCGAGCTTAGGAAGTTCTTCTGTCGGAATGTAGAGAAGCGATTCCACAAAAGGATTCAGCCAATGTTCAAAAGCACCCGTGAAGTAGTGATGCTCTTCCCCGAGTCGGCGAAAATATTCTCTGGGATCAGTGACGAGTTCATTTCTTTCGCGATCAAAGTGAGCAGCTTCATAGGTTCCCACTCTTCCACGCGGACCAAAAACTTTCCGGGCGTTCACCATCACGTTCCACGAATAATCGCTGATGGATGGAAAAGTGGCGATATGAGTTTTTGTAAAACGAAGAGTGGGAAACAATCCGAGCTTTTCCTGAGCGTGATAAAAATCGTCACGCGAAACTCCATCGACTCCAATAAAAATTTTCTTCATCACAGGAGATGAAACGATGACTTTGCCCGTCGGCAAAGATGCGCACAGAAATAGACCAGCTAAGATCAGGAGTCGGATCATATGGAATCTATTCGGAATGTAAGGGATGAATTAAAGAGAAAAAGGGAATCAGTCGGGTTAGCTAATGGCTGGAATTTCCACGATAAAAGTGGAACCTTTCCCGGTGGCACTCTTTACGCTGATTTCTCCACCGTGAGCTTCCACAATTTGCCGGCAAATATAGAGGCCAAGACCCAGGCCTCCGATGTTGTTTTTGTCTCTGACTCTTTCGAACCGACCGAAGATGCGGCTTTGGTTTTCAGAAGAAATACCTTCCCCCTCATCCTCCACTTCCAGTCGAACATTCATTCCATAGCGAGAGACTTTCACCTTGATCGGTTTTCCTGGAGCGTACTTCACAGCATTGGTCAGGAAGTTAATCACAACCTGTTCCATCCTCACGCGATCAGCAGAGCAGTAGATATTTTTTTCAATCTCAACCTGAACCAGGTCCTGTAAGTCCTTGGTCTGTGAAGTGTAATGCGTGATCACATCTACCACCATCGCTCCGAAATCAAACACTTCAATATTCAGCGAAAGCTTTCCGGCACTGATGCGGGAAACATCCAGCAGATCATCAATAAGCGTAATCAGTCGGTCCACCTGACGATCGGAGCTATCTATGACTCGCAGGACTTGCTCAGGTTTTTCAATTTGAATCTGACCTTTTCGGACCTGACGGGACATGTTCTGCAGTTGAAGTTTAAGTGGAGTCAGAGGTGTACGTAATTCATGACTGGCAATCGAAAGAAACTCATCGCGTACCTGAATGGCATCAGTGGCTGATTTATAAAGACGTGCCCGGTGCAGGGCCTGAGCACACTGACGGGTTAAGGCCATCATAAACTCTTCATCCTCGCCGGAGAATGTTCTTTTTTCTCGGAATCCAAAGTTCAGACCACCATAAATCTGGTCACCCACAATGAGGGGAAGATAGGCAGTGGACTGAACTCTGAGGTTCATAAGGTTATTGTAACCGTTTGGATAATCGGCTTTGAGAATTTCCACATCTTCTATGAAACGGGGTTCTCCCGTTTTTACGAGAGTCACCATCGGACTGACAGCATTCATACTGAGTGAAGCGAACTGCACTTCATGCTCCTGACTAAAACCAATCAGGCGATTGTTAAGCAAGTTTCCTTCTTCATTCAAAAGGGAAAGTGTCCCGATATCGGCTTTGAGTGCCTTGTACACATCCATGACGATCACATCAAAAACTTCGCCCGGTAAAAGTGCACCGGAAAAGGAATTGGTGATGGTTTGCAGGCGAGTAACTTTCTCCATCGCCTCCGTCAATTTCAACTGCTTATCCTGCAGGGACTGAACCATACTATTGAACTCAAAAGTGAGCTTCCCAAATTCATCCGACTCAAGAATAGGTGCGATATAGTTGAGATCTCCTTCTGAGACGGCATCTGTGGCCTTCGTCAGGTTCGAGAGAGAAAGTCCTAATCGTTTCGCACTGGATAGTCCCACAATCACCACGAAAGCAAAAAATACGAGTGATAAAAAACTGGCAACAATCAGTGGATCAAAACGATTATTATAAATGTCATTGAAGATATCATCACTTTCATTTTTCAAAAGAATCTGAGTTTCCCGAAGGCCCTCTTCGGCATCCATAACAAACTGCTTGGCCACCAGAACTTCACTTCTCAGAGTTTCAAAGTTCAGATCATTCCTTCCCACAATGGATTCAACAGCAGATTGATAATGGAGCACAGCCTGCTCAGCTTCAGTAAGCTTGGATCTTATGCCCGGAAGATGTCCTGAAATCCTGCTGGCCTCGAAAATGTTCTGCAAAGAGATCCGGGAAGCCTCATGAAAGGGAATTAAACTCTGGCTGGTTGATTTCGCAGTCAGTTTTTCAAGATTCTCCTCAGAGGCACTTAAGGCCTGGAGTGAAGTACTGGTGAAATTCAGAATCTGATTGGTGCGGGAGATATCCTGAAGGCCGCTCAAAAATCCCCGGCTGGAAAAATAAAGACCCATGATTCCGAGAATAAAAAAAGCAGCGATGATCAGGAGAATTATCCGGAGCCGTTCAATGAAAGAAGTCTGTTGTTCGAACAAAGCCTTCACTACAACCCCGTTGTCGGAATTTTTTTCACGTCTCTGGTCAGTTCATAACGTTCAGAAATGTATCCCAGCGCTCCAGGGAATTTTGAAACCATAATCTCGACCATCGAATCTGTTGTAATCTGAGTAGGAGCAGAATGGCCGGAATAAAGTTTTTGTCCGATCCAATAAAGTTCAATATCCCGTGACGATTTGTGAATGTAATCACGCAAGAAGATTTTCCTTTCAGGACTGTTGTCGATCCTGTCAAAAAATCTGAGAGGCACACCATCAGGCCAGTTTTTGTTTTTTTTCAAAAAGAAGTCGGCAACCTGAGTTCTGGAAATTGAAGTCATAGGATTCTGGACATTCACAATGAGTGCGATCCCTTCGGCGCGGGCAACAGAGACAAGCAATAGAATCCCGAGGAAGAAAGGCATCAAAACGCGACCCCCGCTGAAAGATCGAAGTACCACCAGTCTCTATTCTGACCGGCGATAGTTGAATTTTTCCCGAGATATTCTTCGCGCGCAGCAGTTGCACGAAAACGTGTATTGGAAGTGGGAAGCCAGTTGATACCCACACCGTTTTCCCAACGAATCATGGGATCATAAACCGGGCCTAGTTCTACGAGAGCGTCGTCTGCATAATCTGAGAAAACAAAAAGAAGAACTTCTCCATCATGCAGCTTAATCGCGGGTTCTATATATGCGGTCCAGGGATTTCTCCCTTCACCAGTCATGTGATTCACATACTCAGACGTAACGAGAAATCTTTCCGAGTTCAGGACCAGGTCAGCTCCGATAATTTCACTGGTATGACCGCCAAATTTCATGATTTGAGTGGAAACTCCGGCGCGGAGAATATCATCTGCGGAATTGGCCCACAGCCTGCCGCCTAATCCTGAAGTGTTAGATTTATCCAGAGGATTCACAGTGTATAAATTAAAACCTGCATTTGCTGGACGGAAAGTACCAGCGAGATGAACACCACCCCACAGTGGCTGAATCAAGTTGGATGTGCGTAAGACTTGCGGTCCGCCTCTTCGGATGAATAAGACTGTCTCTCTTTGTTGGGCAGCATAACCAAAGGGAACGTATCCAATACCAGTTTGCAAAATCAGATTCGGAGATAATGGCATTTCGAGGTAACCAATCGTCACAGTCGCTGCAAAAATCGGATCACCGTATTCACGGTGCTTAGGTGTAAGTACCGGGTTGTTATGGGCATTGAGAAGTGGATACGAAAGAACGGTGATGGTCTGATTGACGAAGCGAAGTTTTTCAGAAAACTGCGCAGAAAGATTGAGACCGAATGTGCTACCCGAATACATGGATTGAAAACGCGTGTCAGGTCCATCGAAGGTAGAGAACCCTGATTCAAAAAAACCACCGAAAGTAAGATCATCACGGAGAAAAGAGTTCACCCGATTAGTCTGTGAACCTTGCGAAAGAATCAGCTCTTCCTGCTGACTTTCCAGTTGCTCGATTCTCTTCGTTAAAGCTTCGATTTGTGAAGCATTCTGAGCATAGGAATTCCCCGCTAAAGCGAGACTTAATATGATGAGCCATTTCATGATTTTACCCCCTATGGGATATAGCAATGATGGCCTTCAGATTCAAGAAATCCGGGCCCTCTTAAGGGAGTATTAAGGTGGATTTAAAGGCTTCTCATCCAGCTGAGGGACTTTTTCCATGCCTCGGCTGCCGAGCCCTGATGATAGGTCTTTCTTTCATCGCAAAAAAAGCCATGATCGGCATGGCCGAAGACCACCATTTCGTGAGGGATATGATTCTCATCGAGTACGCGTCTGATCTCGAAGCGGTCAATCTCAGGAATACTCACATCTTTTTCTCCGTAAAAAAGGAGAAGCGGGCATTTCACGTCAGGAAGTTTTTCAATGTGTGGTTTTAACTTAAGGCCTTCACGCGGTCTTACGACACCAGCTCCATAAAATGAAACAGCTCCAGCGAGCGGAAGTTCAGTCGCCGCAAGCGTTGCTGCAAATCCTCCGACACAAAATCCCAGAGTAAATATTTTACCGGTATCGGCACACGCAAGCTCCGGAAGGAAACTGATCACATCACGGATATCGGAAATCAGATTTTCATTCGTCACATTTCTGAAAATAGGCATGATCGCCTCTTTTTCCGTGTAGTCCGCCGTGACATGATTTCCTTCACGATGAAAAATCTCAGGCGCCATCGCCAGAAATCCTTCTTTCGCGAGTCTTCTGCAGACATCTTTTATGTGACTGTTTACGCCGAAGATTTCCTGGATCACGATAACGACCGGACATTTTTTTCCCTCAGGAGCGGCCGTAAAAACGGACATCGCTCCGGAAGGAGTTCCGATTGTCAGATAATTTTCCATCACGTTCATTCAGGATTCCTGCGGTACCATCAGCATGAGAGTTTTAGGAAGAACTGAAACACTGACCGGGGTTGTGGTTTTCACATCCCCATCAACATCCACCCAGAATCTTCTTCTTGTCTCTATCGTAATAGATTTTCCATCAATCAGCATCACCTGATCTTCTTTGGTGAAATTACCCTTAAAAAAACAATGCACGAGCTTCAGGCTGTGCCACCAGCGGGCCACCTCTGTCGAAAGAAGATGAATCTTGCAGTCTTCCATCGTCGCATCGTCTTTTACAGTAAGCCCACTCCCGTAATGCTTTCCATTACAAATCGAGATCTGCCATGAACGGGTGAAAATTGGCTTGCCTCCATCAACAGTGACAACTGCACGAAATGGTTTCATCCGATAGACCATCGAAAGTGCGGTGAGTACAAAGGCCGATGGCCCCAGAATTTTTTTCAAATTTTTATTCACGTGGAGATTTACTTCCGTGCTGAGACCCAGGCCCGCAACATTTAAAAATGGAATGCCGTTAATCATCCCGACATCCACGGAACGACATTCACCATCTATAGCGGCATGAACTGCTTCTGATGGTTTGAGCGGAATCTTGTATGTACGCGCGAGATTGTTGGCCGTCCCACAGGGAATCACCATGACGGGCTTGTGAATTTTCAGGAGAGAAGGAAGGATATGATTCACAGATCCGTCTCCACCGGCCACACAGATCAAATCCGTTTTCTCTGCGTGCTTCAGGATCAGATCATTTGCATCCATTTTTTGTTCGTGATCTTCCGGCAATATAACCACTGCGCCTTTCTCTTTCAGAGTAGTGATGATTTCATCACGAACACTCTCTCCCATGCGTGAGTGTGGGTTGATTACGAGAAACACGACGGGATGTTCTTTATGAACCCACTTCGCATCCTCCATTTGTCCGACCTTCATTTCGGGAGAATTTTTCCCCCCGCCATGGATGGACTCAGAACTTACCTGCGTGATCATCATCGTTCACTCCATATGGTCATCATGACCGGTGATTTAACTCAAAGAGCGCGTAAGAAAGAATTTCTTCTCGCCCGGGATTTTTTAATAACTCTCGAACTTCCTGTCTATGTTATTCCAGGGAATCATGACATTCCCCTTTATCATCTTGCTGAGAGATTTTTCAGACCCTATTACAGATTCAACAAATATCTCTCTCCCTGGTCGCCGACTTTTTATGAGGACGAGAAAGTCCTTATTTGCGGACTCAGAACAACCAACAAGTTCACAGTAAAAAAAGAACTGATTCACCAGCATGAATTGATTCAGATCGAAACAAGACTCGCGCAGGCAGGTGATAAAATAAAAATCATTGCCTCTCACCACCCGCTTACATCCGAAAATCTTTCCGAAGACCTTCAGCGTATCCTGAAAGCAAATCCTCGGCTCTTACTCTGGGGTCATGAGCATCAAAGCAAGGTGATCCATTTCCCGGGCTTTCCGGATACGATCGCCGTTGCAGGTGGAACTTCCATTTCCTCGCGGATCAGGACGGAACAGAACAGTTTTAATGAAATCATCTTTTCAGAGTCAGAGCTTTCGGTGAAAACTCTTCACCTTGAAGGAAACCAGTTTATTACCGACGGGAAGTTTTCTTCTTTGATTTTTTAGAAGTCTTTTTCTTACCGGTTTTTTTCTTCGTCGCCTTCTTCTAAGACGTTTTTTTCTTCGCCTACTTCTTTCCCTTAGCTCCGCCATCCTGCTTATTCACTGAAGCCCAGGCAATGCGTGCAGCGGCCTTAGAACTGCGCCCCTGTTTTTTTTCGCTCTCTTCAATGTGCTCAGCTTGTCTCTTCTGTTTACTGGAATAACTGGATTTACTTCCACGTGGCATAGTGACCTCCGATGTTTACGAAAGAAATTCTATGTGACGTGAGGGATGTGTTGAACTTAAGGCTTGGTAAATTTTTGACAAAAAAAAGGGAGCCGAAGCTCCCTTTCTTTTTTAAGCGGCTTTTTTATTCTTCTCGTCGCGGAAGGCATTGATGTCTACCACGTTACCACCAGCTGCAGGTGTTCCTTGCCCGTGACCTTTGTTCGCCATTAACTTGGCGTGGTTCTGAGCTTTCATTTCTTTCTTCGTTAATTTCTTTTTGGTTTTATCACCCATAAACGTACCTCCATAAAAGAGCACAATAATCTAAGATGCTCACAGTCTTATCGACGCATCTGAGACCTTTCTTGAGTGCATTTGTCGGGATTAAGAAAACCCGAAAAGTATCAGGTAGTTACCGATATATTAAAAAGGAACCCATCACGCACTGAGCCTGCTTGCTGCGGCATTCGCAAATCTCTCGCGCTATCTCCGCGTTATCGCTTTTGTCATACATTGTTATGAGAAATTTTTGTAAGTTCAGTGTCATTTTGATACTCAACAGCTCCTTTACGAGCGCAAGCTCACAATTATTTCTATGAGGTGAACAAACATGAAGACCCTTTCATTCGTCGCTCTCTTTGTCTTTTCTTTCGCAGCAGTTGCTCAGACTTTGCCTGAATACCGCTACACACTGACTGACGTTCTCACACGCGGCCAGACGAAAGACACGCTTTTCAGCGGCCTCAATCGCACTCTGGTTAAGACTGGTAGTTCGATCTGTTCAAATCGCGCCCTCATCTGGACGTACGATATGAAAAGAAATCACAACATCAACGCTGCGAAAATTTTTCTTTTCTACACAGGTAAGAACGGAGAAATCGGAAGCAAGAAATGGTGGTACCACGTTGCTCCGGTGATTAATGAAGGCGGACAAATCTGGGTTATTGATGGAGGCTTCTCTGGCTTCGTGAAACGCCCGATGCTCGTCTCTGAATGGCTCACAAAATTTGTCGACACACCAAACTGTAAAGTCATCGAGTCACGTGATCATGATCTCTTCGAGAGAATGTTCGCTGGCAGAATGTATCCTGAATATACACCTGAACACGGTCAGCACGATTGCTACACAGTCATCACTCCAGGCATGTTCTGGACTCCGGCAACTGTCGCAATGGGTGCTCTTCAGCAGGATTCTGAAGGTCGTCCTATCCGTTTCACACGCGATGAATATGATATGAGCGAACTTCTCCAGGCCTGCAAAGAAGCAGCTGCTGGACGTTTAGGATCAGTCTTCGGCGGTCAGAAGAAGAAGTGCCAGGAATATCTCGGTCTCGCTAAGGAAGATTAAAAAGTTACTGTCGTATAACGACAGTCTTTCCAGTCTGCCCACGGGTTCTTTTCGGTTTTCATTGTGTAATCACGATTAAAGCCGGGAAGAACCAGATGAATCTTCGGTCTCTTCTCCATTTCAATAATCATTCTCATCGATGCACCGGAATTGTGTTCATACACTTTCCGGTCTTCATTCCATTTAGCTGTTCCCGGATCCACTGTGTGGTTATCTCCACCCGCTCCTACTTCCGGAGCAAATTTCCAGTTTGCATTCTTTGATAAATGCGCGAACGCGAGTTTGTGAACTTCACCCCAAGGTCTTCCGGAAATCTCTTTCAAGGCTGTCTGATAAGCCACCTGCATGTCTTTGGTTCTTTCTTCAGACTTTTCCCCGAGAAGACGCCAGAGTCCATATTCATTCACTTCCCACTTGATCATGAGGAGATCTGTGAGCCGTCGATAAATGCCAACTTGTTTTCCTGATTCTGAAGCATCAAAATTCCAGCTCTCAAGTTCCGGAATCTTTATATGAGTGAGATACAGCGGGACAAAATATTTTGCATCCACTGCCTGACGATCACACTGGATCCTCTTGAAGCTTTCCAGTGTCTGCTTATCCTGGAGAAGTTCATCAATTCTGTTTCCACGGAATGAGAACGAATATCCACGGCCGCCATTAATTTCGGAATCGGGTGGCAAGTGACGGTTGTTGGCCGAATATACATAACCGCGTTTTGGTTTTAAAAGATGCGGACGCTCTTCCGGAGAAAGTGTTTCGTAATGATTGAGAGAAGCATACGGAATAGTCTGCATGCCAAAGACAGTGGCCCCAACAGAGCGGATGATATTTCCCACCACCCGGTAACCAATATTTCCTTCAGTGTCGGCGAAGACAAAATTCCATGAAGGAATTCCCAGGGATTTTAATTTCTCTTCCATCTCTGAGACATTCTTCACCGATTTGAAGGAGAACATCGGAGTAATATCCGAAGCCTTGAGATTGAAACCGGTCCAGCGGAGATAAATCCGCTCATCTCTCTGTGTATCCAGAGGAAGAACCGGCGTTCCTTCAACTGTCCGTTCAAAGCTCTTGAAGAAAAAGGGAAGTTTCAGAAACCAGAATTTGATCCACACGACAGGGCGGATCGTCTCAAGATTTTTTTCATCAAGGTCACTCACGAAAACAGCATCAGCGGTATTGATATATGCATTGGTGAGACCCCAGGCCACTTTTCCATTTGTTCCACTCGCCACAACCGGAACACCGGGAAGACTCGCTCCCATGACTTCTTCATCAGCACCTTTCAGGTGGACCCAATACCAGAAGAGTGGAGTTTTGAGATCAAGGTGAGGATCGTTAGCGAGCATCGCTACTCCACTCGCCGATTTATTTTTTGAGACAACCCAATTATTGGAGCCGGACTCTTTTCCGAAAATCTCCGGAAAGGGTGACCAGAGATCGGGAATGATATTTTTGGATTTATTTTGCGGAATGAGTGCCGCTTTCTGAGTCACATACTCGCCGCTTTTGAGAATCGTATTTTCCCAGGGAGCGCCGTCGTTATCCATGAGGGTCGAGGCCTTATCTCCCCATCTTGCTTTCCACTTCTCCTGATCCCAGTCCGAAGTGAATGTTTTTCTTGTCTGATCGAATGACTGAAGGAGAAGGACTTCTATTGTATGAACCGGCAGCCACTCTTCCGGAGAAAATCCGGCATCACGGAATTCATACGCGTCTTTTCCTGTTTTGAAGCCTTCGTTGACTCCGCGACTGTAAGAGAAGAGCTTTTCTTTTTCTTCGGAAGAATATCCCTGCCAGATTCTTTCTGCATGACCTGGAAGATTCAGGAGTCTCATCATGAGATCTGATTTCATATGATCCATGCCAAGAACTTCGGCATTCGTTCCCCTGGCACTTCTTCTGAAGTAATCCATCATCCAGGCGCGGTCTTTTCCGTGATGATAGCCAAAGCAATAATAGAACTCGTCAGTGCTTTTCACTTCCACTTTCACGACGTCGAGTTCGAGATAAGTCGCTTCACAGGAATAGGTACCAGCGAAGCTGATACTTCCCCATAGAAGAGAGACAATCAATGAAAGCATGAATTAGTTCCTGGTGCGGAGTTCGTAGAGGAAAGAGATTTTGATATGAAGAGGAACATTCAAGTAGCCGCTGAAGATTTCTTTTTCAATCTGATCAATATCTGATGAAGAGAGCTTCTGGTGTTCAGGTCTTTCGGGCCAGCCGAAATTCCATTTCTTGTTTTCAAACTTAATCGGTGAATATGATCCGAGTCTCACTGCTTGATAAATCACCCACGCAATTTTCGGGTAGCCTTTATCTTCAACGCATTTTTTTAAATCGAGATCAGATTCGTCGCGAGCTTTCTTATCTCCACCGGCCCAGAAAAACATGTCGTGCTTGAGACAGCAATTTTTCCACGCGGTTCTGTTTTGTGGAACACCTTCGGGAATTCCTGTGCAGTAATCAGTCTGGAATGAGACGAGCTTATCGTTAACGGCGAAAGCTTTAGCATTCATGAAGAGTGTTAAGAGTATGAAAAATGACTTAAACATTAGCCCTCCGCAAATCGGAAATATTTTTCTAATACGAGTCTAACTCCCTGAACCCGACTTGCGAAAGAAAATTAAGAGCGTTAGAAACGCGAGGTCCATTCAACTTTCTAAGGAGTTAAAGAATGTGTAAGAAAATTATGGTTTCTCTCATCGCTTTTTGCATGCTCACTGTTCAGTCATTTGCTGCCACTAACAACGGCCTCAAAGCTGCTTTCGACAATCTGAACTATTCTCTTTCTGTAGAGTGGAACCAGACAGATCGCGCTTTCTACAATGCTGAAATGGAGAAGTTTGCTCAGGCTCTCCGCACTGCTAACGTTTCAAATCAGGAGCTCGTTGAGTTCACTGTTTCTCAGGTAAAAGACGAGAAACTTGCGAAAGACCTTCGCACAGCTTTCACAATGGTTCAGATCAACAAGATGGATCAGAAAGAAGCTCAGAAATATGTCATGGATGTCATGAATGATTCTTACTCACGTGGAGCGAGCTGGAATGGCGGAGCTGCTATCGGTGGAGCAATCGTTGTTATCCTCATCGTTGCTGTAGCACTTCTCGCAAGTGGGAATGCACGTATCAATGATGGCCAGGATTGTGTTGAAGTCTATACATGTGATGACTACTGTTCTGCTGGTATCTGTTACGAAGACTGCGGATACGAGTGTATCTAATTTAAGATTCTCATACAGCGGTAGGGCCTCTGGCCTTACCGCTTCTTTCGGCCCACAATAAAACTCATGAAAATTCTTATTCTGATACTGATGGTCTCGTGTGCCCACCGCTCTCCTCTTGCAGGAAAAAAAGACGAGCTCGTTCATGTTTCCCTGGTAATGGCCCAGGTTCAACAGTCTTATATGAAAGGTTGTGTGGACGCTTACAAAGAATTCCAGCTGGGACCGGCGTTTGAATCATGCAAAGTGAAAGCGAAAGATCACCGCATGGAAATCGAAAGCATCATGGCCCAGGATCCTTAACTTTTCAGATTCGTCATTTGCGAAGGGACAACCCATTCCCGGAATTGTTTCTCAGTGAGATAGCCAAGAGCAATCGCTGCTTCCATCAATGTCATATTTTCTTTGTGAGCTTTCTTGGCGATCTCAGCGGCCTTGTCGTATCCGATATGTGGATTAAGAGCAGTGACGAGCATAAGTGAGTTTTCCAGGTGCTCTGTGATTCTTTCACGATTCGGCTGGATTCCCTGAGCGCAGAACTCATCAAAGGAATTGCATGAATCAGTGAGAAGACGAACACTCAAAAGAAAATTGTGAATCATCATCGGACGATACACATTCAGTTCAAAATTCCCTGAAGCTCCACCGATGCCGATCGCCACATCATTGCCCATCACCTGGGCGCAAATCATAGTCATCGCTTCACACTGAGTGGGATTCACTTTCCCCGGCATGATAGATGAACCGGGTTCATTCTCGGGAATCGTGATTTCACCGATTCCGCTTCTTGGTCCGGATGAGAGCCAGCGGATATCATTGGCAATCTTCATGAGAGAAGTGGCTAGACCTTTGATCGCACCATGGGCCTGGACTAAATTATCACTCGTAGCAAGTGCCTCAAATTTATTTGGAGCTGAAGTGAAAGTGATTCCTGTGAAAAGAGAAATCTTTTTGGTGACGTTCTCAGCAAAACCTTCCGGTGCATTGAGACCGGTACCGACAGCTGTTCCACCCAGCGCAAGTTGCGAGAGATGCGGAAGTGTCAGTTCAACATGCTTCATTCCGTGTTCCAGCTGACAAACCCATCCGGAAATTTCCTGACCGAGAGTAATCGGAGTCGCATCCATCAAATGAGTGCGTCCGATTTTCGTAATACTCATGAACTCTTCGGATTTTTCCTTGAGTGTATTTTTTAACTTTTCGACAGCTGGAAGAAGATCGAGCATCACTGATTGAGTGGCTGAAATACTCATCGCCGTGGGAAAGACATCATTGGAGCTTTGAGATTTATTAACGTCATCATTCGGGTGAACAAGTTTTTTCTCTGCACGATCTCCACCCAGGACTTCGGTGGCAATATTCGCGATCACTTCATTCACGTTCATATTGGTCTGAGTGCCAGAGCCGGTTTGCCAGACAGAGAGTGGAAATTCATCAGGATGAAGGCCGCGAAGAACTTCATCACACGCACCTTTTATGGCGAGTGCTTTTTCCAGCGGAAGGGCACCGATTTCGGCATTCACATCGGCCGCTGCTTTTTTTACGACGACGAGTGCGCGGATAAGATTGGGATCCATCTTCTCATGAGAAATGGCAAAGTGATGAAGCGATCGTTGGGTTTGAGCACCCCACAACCGTTCAGAGGGAACTTCTATATCCCCGAAAGAGTCACGTTCAATTCTGTTTTTTTGTATTTGTCCCATGAGGAAAGAATAAGGTTACTCTCCTCGTACGTCATCAAGATGAGTGACAAAAGCTCAGCGTAAATCTTCTAAGGCTTTCTTAATACGTCTCACGGCTTCGCGAATAATGTCTTCTGATGTTGCGTATGAGAGGCGAACGTAATTTGGCGCACCGAAAGCTCCGCCCGGAGTCAGAGCAACGTTTCCTTTATTAAGAATATACATACAAAGCTCGCGAGCATCTTTGATAACAGTCTCGCCATCACGTTTGCCGAAATAATAAGAAACTTCCGGAAAGAGATAAAAAGCCCCACCAGGATTATTAGTTTTTACGTGAGGAACCTCTTTCATGAGATTGATGAGAAGATCACGTCTCTTATGGAAAGCCTCACGCATGCTTGTGACCACTGATGGATCAGCATTCACCGCCGCGACAGCAGCTTTTTGTGTGATGGAAGATGTGCCGGAAGTAAACTGTCCCTGAATTTTCACACAGGCCTGAGCCACTGCCAGAGGTGCGCCGATATAACCAAGGCGCCATCCAGTCATGGCGAAACCTTTCGAAAGACCATTCACTGTTACAGTTCTGCTTTGAAGTTCGGGAATGGAACCAATCGAGAACATTTTTCCTTCGAACGTGATGTACTCATAAATTTCATCCGAGACGATCAGGACTTGAGGATGTTTCTTGAACACTTCACCGAGAGCGCGGAGTTCTTTCTCAGAATACATCGAGCCCGTTGGATTGGATGGATTCGAGAAGAGGAACATTTTTGTTTTTGGTGTAATTGCTTTTTCAAGCTGGGCCGGCGTGATTTTGAACTCTGTCGAAATATCCGATTCAATGACAACGGGTTTTCCTTCATTCAGGAGAACCATTTCAATGTAGCTTACCCAATATGGAGCAGGAAGAATCACTTCATCACCAGGATTCACGGTCGCCATCACAACGTTGATGATAGACTGCTTGGCACCTGTTGAAACAACAATCTGGTTTGGCTTGTACTCCAGGTTGTTATCGCGCTTGAATTTTTTTGAGATCGCTTCCAGGAGATCTTTATTTCCCGGCACCGGTGTGTAGAAAGAAAAGTTTTTATCAATCGCTTCTTTTGCAGCAAGCTTCACAAAATCAGGTGTCACAAAATCCGGCTCACCCAGACTCATGTTGATCACATCGATCCCGCTATCCTTCAGCTCATTAGCTCGTCTGGACATGGCAAGAGTTTCTGATTCCTGAAGCTTTTCTACTCGAGAAGATAAAAAGGTCATGATTGTTCCTGGTGGGGGATTAGACCCCCACAGTGTATCAGGAACAATTTAGATTTTTGAAGAGAAGATTACTTGAAATTTACTTGCACTGGGCAGTGGTCAGAAACCTTTGCGTACGACAATCCGAGCTCGTCTTCAGAAACCTGCTCACACTTGGTCTTCTGACAGTGAGCACCGACGACAGTTGAAGCAATTTTCGCTGAAAGCGCATTCGACATCACGATATGATCGAGAATCGAAGGAAGGAAGTCAGGGTTCTGATCAGCACCTGTCCAATAGTTCGTACAAGCTGTGCCTTCAGCAGAAGTTCTGAGGCCCGCGCCATCGAGGAAAGCTTCGAACTTAGTGAAGTCATCATTTCTGATGTTGTAACCAGTCGTATTAAAATCCCCGAGGAGGATGAGCTGTGAATTCGTCATGCTTTTAGAAAGAGCGATGAGTTTACGATACTGACCCCAACGCGTTTCCATTGAGCGAGCATCTCCACCAGCTTTCAGGTGAATGCCGGCGAACACGAAAACTTCTTTGGTTGCTTTCATTTTGAGAGTGACGAGAAAGACCGGACGAAGGGAACCGCATGCTTCCTGACTGCTTCCTGAGAAAGAAAGATCTTCTTTCTGAGAAACAAATTCAAAAACAGCGGGATTGAAAGCAACTGCGAGCTTCTGTTTCCCTCTGCCACCACATGATGAAAGAGAGTAACGATATCCAGGTAATGCTTTTTCGATAACGGTTGTGAATGCTTCAGCATTCACAACTTCTTCAAACGCCATCACATCAGACTTAACTGTTCCGATGATTCGCTGAAGTTCAACGTAATCAGTTTTTCCGGCGCCCGGATCCTGATCGAAGTTTCTGATGTTGTAAGTGGAGACGCTCCAACGGGCCCATGCTGAGCTTGAAATGAGGAGCAGGACTAAGAAAGTAAACTTCATGTTCACATCCATGTAAAAGTTTGTTCCTTAAATTGAAGTCTTTTTGGCCTATGTCTGGCAACTCAAAAGTAGATAGGGGCAATCTCTTAATCAGATCATGACAGATAATTTATGATGTCAGAAAAAACGCTTCAAAGTTTCGATAAGTTCACGCGCGGCTGAAGGAGTCACTCTGGCACTTTCAAATTGTTCCATGCGAAGCCACGGCGGATCTTTAAATTGTGGGTCATCAGAATAACGCGGAAAGAAATGCCAGTGAACATGGGGAACAACATTTCCCAGACTGCACATATTCATTTTGGCCGGTTGAAAATGTTTCTGAAGAACGGAAGATACTTTCATCATTTCCTGAAACATCTCGAGCTGGATCTTTTCAGGCATATCCGTCATTTCTTTAAAATGATTTTTGGAAACGAGCACACAGTATCCGCGAAAGAATTGATGTTCACCCAGCATAAGATAGCTGTGAGTGAATTCATGAATAAGATAAGGATACTTTTTATCCTGCGTGATTTTCACTCTGTCACAAAGACTGCAATTCATAATGGCCTCAGTAAATAATTTTCGTATGCATCCAACCAGTGAAACTTCGTCTTTCTTTCAGACCCGGCTTCACTTCATGCGGAACATTCTCGCTTAGAAAAACCATGAGACTTCCGGGCTTAGGAGAAATGGAAATTTCTTTTTCTCCGTAAAGGATAAGCTCACCGCCATCTTCCGGTCGCCAATATTCGTGAACATAAAAAATAAAGGAAAGAACACGGGAGGAATCATTCTCAAAACGATCCACATGCTTCTGATAAAAAGTTCCCGGCGGATAACAGGCCAGATGACATTCGTATTCACGCGCTCCCAGAAAGAGTTCACGATTGAGAGTTGTCTTAAGACTCTCGAGACAGGTCATAATTTTTTCGAATGGTGCTGGCGGAATTAAAGGATCAATCCAGAAAGTGTAATCACCACGAACGTTCTCCATTCTCTGACGCGACTCACCCTTCCCTATCCTGGCCGCTACAAACTCTCCTCGATGGTCATCAAAAAATGCCGTAATAGAAGATATGTCATGTGGAGTAAGAATATTTTCAGAAAAGCTCCAGCCTTTCTCCTTGATATCCCGAACTATTTGGTCAAGCATATTGGTATACATTTTTTATCCCGAGACTCATCTTAGAACGGAGAAGTTCACATGAAAATCCTGATTCTGGTTACAGGACTGCTGGTAACCGCTCACACAAAAGCATCTAACATGAGCTGGGTTCCCCTCGCTCAAAAAACTCTCGCTGCTCACGCTGAAGAATGCAAAGTCGCAGAAGTCAAAGTGCAGGAGATTGTGAAGAACAGTCATATCAAGGGATATGTCACTGGTCTCAAAGAAAGCTCACTGGAAGATTTTAAAATGATCTTTTATGTAAAAACAAACCGCTGGTACGTTCATCCGTATCAGTTCAATGAAAGCCAGCCTTCTGGTTATTCATACTCTGATCTCACTGCAGGTGGAAAATTCTGGATTCGCTCTCACTTTCGTACACCGTCGAAGAGAATGGTAGCGATCCTCGTTCCTGCTGTTCACGCAGTCTACTCGAAGAAATCGACTCTCAATCAACTCTTAAAATACGCTTGTAAGCATGTTGAAATTCCAGGGAACGGAGATTTTGCTCCTTAGTTTTGATCAAAGTCCCTCACGGACGAGGGACTTCATTATATAGCTCCTGCTCTCATCCGGTTTCCATTCCTCTTTCTTCTCTATCTTTAACGTCATTTTATATTTCTTCGCAAATTCTTTCACTAAATCCAAGCCGATTGGAGACGTGAATTCATCTATCGTGGAATAAGTGCCTGGCCCCCGCCGAGGGCTTTCATGTTTTTGCTTATTGAATAGCACATAGTGAATGGCGTTTCGGGCTTCTCTGAGCGATTTCAGAACATGGAGATGATAACGCTCAAGCTGAATCCTCCCTTTCTGAAGTCCTTTAGCGAATGTGACGGTTAGGGAGCGCATACCTTTGGTAAGAAGTGCATTCGTGTCAGCTTCAACAATGAGGTGAATGTGATTGGACTGAAGTGAAAAATGCAGAACTCTTAACCCATGTCGGCGACTGTTGAGAATTGCCTTTTTCAAAAGTTTGAGACAAACCTTATTCCGGATATATGCTTTATATTTGAAATTCACATGAAGGACATTCCTCGTCTTCACTTCTTCTCGGATTCTGTGGGCCACGCCTTTTGAATGAATTCGCTTTCGACCACTTCCCGGACGTCGGCCACCTTGAGTTCCCTTATAAATATTCAGTTTTAATTGTCTCATATGCCCTCATTGATTAAGGCATATATAAGTCAGTTGTTAATCAAAGGGGACTTTGAAGATAGATTTAAAAGCATTATTTCAGAAGAGAATTTTAGATATGCTTTAAGAGCTCTGCCAAAGTGAACGCAAAGAGAAGAAAACCAGCAACTAACAAACCGGAAATGTTTTTGCGAAATCCTGCCTTGAGATTTTTGAAAAATTTCTCCCGGTCTTTGAAGAAATAGTAAATTCCGAACACGAGGAAAGAGCTCCGAATTATAAAAGTGAAGGCCTGAACGAAAATCATTACAGACCTTCTCTCACCAGGGACTTCATTTTTCTCACCAATATCCAGCCCAACATCAGCGCCACTAAAGCTAACGACAACGCGAGTCCCATCCAGAATCCCTGAGCTTCGAGACCCCGGTGAAAACCGAGGAAGTAGCCAAGGGGAATTCCGATAATCCAGTATCCGATAAAAATTCCGAAGGAAGAAATTTTCGTAAGCGAGAGCCCGCGCAGAATTCCTGAAAGTGTCACCTGTGCTCCATCAAAAATCTGAAAGCAGGCAACCCAGAAGAGAAGCTTTCTCCCCCAGTGAAGGACTTCTTCATCGCCGGAGTAAGCCGTAAGAATATGTTCCGGAAAAGTATAAGTGATAAGACCCATGATGGCGGTGAAGGTCACAGCGGCCATCATACTCACGATGGAGAACGTACGCAGATTGGAAATATTTTTTTCTCCATAAGCATGACCGACTTTTACACCGACCGCTGAAGCAATCGACATCGGAATCATGAAAACGAGAGAAGCATAGTTAAGAGCTATATTATTGGCCGCAGTCTGAATCTCAGCGAATTTTCCGACAAACAAAGTGACCGAGCAGAATGCCATCACTTCAAAAAAGATGGAAATCGATATCGGCACACCCACGCGGAAAACTTCCTTACAAAAAGAAAAATTCATTTTAAAGCGCGAGGGCCAGAAGCGGAAAGCGACAAGAAAGAGTGCGATCGCCATGAGAACTCTCAGAGTAAGACTCGCCCACGCAAGACCTGGTTCTTTTAATTCCGGAAATCCCCAGGCACCGAAAACAAAAGCGTAATTGAGAGCGACGTTGAGAGCAGCTCCGACCAAAGCAATCACGTTCGCGGAAATATTTTTCTCCTGCGCCTGAAAGAATTCTTTCACTCCCTGATAGAGACAAAGAACAATCATCGAAGGACTGAGAATAATAATGTAGTCGCGGATGATGACATTGAGGTTTTCGGAATATCCGAGGTAAGGAAGTATGTTCACAGATAAATAAGTGAGAACTGTCGCCATTACTCCCACCAGCAAACTGATTCCCATCGTCGTCCAGAAATAATCTTTGATGTCCTCTCCCGCTCCCCGCTTCTGAGCGAGTAAAGGTGAGATCGCAAATTGCAAACCAAGAGCGAGCATCATCACGGGATTGGCAATAGAGATCGCAAGCCCGATCGCCGCGAGACATTCACGTGAGAATCGTCCGGCAATCATCATGTCGCCGGTACCAATGAGCATGATGCCCACGTGGCCCATGATAATCGGAAGAGCAAAAATCAAAAGCTCTTTCAGCGCAATTTTCTTCGTCAGTTGGTTCACTCGAGTTCGTCCTCTTTCCCGGACTGGAATTCATCGTACTCTTCCTGATAGGAAAGAAGACTCATATCCTTGATACGATCGACATAGAGAACACCGAAGAGGTGATCGAGTTCATGCTGAATGACAGTGGAAAGAAATCCTTCGGCGATAATTTCTTTCTCTTCGCCTTTCTCATTCAAAAAATTGATTTTGAGCTTTTTTGGTCTCTCGACATAACCACGAAGACCCGGAACAGAAAGACACCCTTCCCAGAATCCCTGCGATTCATCGGTCAGAAATTCAAGTTTCGGATTCACGAACACAGTGAACGGGAGACTGACTTCTTCCCCGTAACGATTGCTAGATCCCAGTTCAATGATCGCGGCCTGGAGGGAAACACCAATCTGAGGAGCGGCGATACCGATTCCCCCGTAATGTTTCATGGAATCCCGCAGGTCTACAACTAGCTGACGAAATTCGTCAGACAACAATAACTCTCTTGAAACTTCAGCGGCCTTCATTCTGAGCACGGGATGACCCATGCGACATATTTCCCTGATCATATAATCTTCTTTTCTTCCGATAGGTTCAGCATATGAAATTGCTGACTCTCCTCATTTTACTCACACACTTTAGCACTTATGCTGCTTCAGTGAAACAGAAAGACCTCAATTTCACCGTGAAGGGAGAAGATCTCCTGAAGGGTGATGTCTGGTATTCCGTTGATGTGATGACAAAAAAACAGCTTTCAAAAATTCTTCCGCATTATCTGGAATTGGATACGAGTGGATTTACGAAATCAAAAAATTCTCCCCTACTCATCAGTAAGTCAGCCTATGTTGTGAACAAGCCCATCGGTGTCTTTGATCACCAGAAGGCGGCCAGTATTCGTTTCATCCGTTATCTGATGGGCGAACAGAAAGTTTCGGAACTGAGTGAGCGGACTTTTAAAGTCGATATCCCGGGTGGAAATCCTCAGCATTATAAGCTCCGCATGCATTTTGATTCGGATGATATCAGCACAACCACGAACTCACGCGCGATCCGTGCCATCACGGGTGCGAAGAAAATGGACATCCAGGTGCAGGGTGCTTCTTCCATTTATATGAGAGAGATGTGGGATTTTTCCAAGGGCTCTAATGGTGCTGTTCACGTGACTGCTTACCTGACCCTCAAGGAAAATAAAACTCTCGTGATTGATTATGGAATTATGTCTCTTATTCCGCCGCTTCTTGCGCGCGAAACGCTGGAAGGAAGTGTAAGTGGTGAGGCCCTGGCCCATCAATCACTCATCAACAGCTTCCGTGAAGAATAATCTCTGGTGAAATCTGCTTAATTGTCTTTTGTGTTCGAGCTTCATGAGGCGACAAGCCTCTTCCAATGTTTTTGTGAAAGCTTCAAATACATCTCCCCCGCAACCTTCAAAGGAAAAACTTTTCTTGTGACTTTGAATCCGGAGGTTGGAACAACTACTAACCGGTCCGTGAATGAGTTCAATGAAAATAACCGTACCAGTGGAAAGATAGCGATCGAGCCGCTCAATTTGTCTTTCCATGTATTGCTTCATCCAGGGCGATCCTTCTACTCCCTGATACCTGATCCGAATATCCATAGAAACTCCGGGTTTCTGCCTTGAGTTAATAGTATCAAACTCGATTTTTTCGACCCTTGAATTTTTTCCAAAGATGTCAAAAGTCTATACACCTGTTCAGGATTGTATTCAATTTAGACAGCCTAACCACCTGATTTCACTAAACAAAATATGGCATTGGTCTTGTAATAAGGAGTTCACACAAGCTGATCAGGATGAACGGCTCAAACAGGGAAATAAGGGGTACACAATGCAAACTAGAACACTTTCAATTCCAACGTTACTTGGCTTCATGGGACTCGTTCTCATGGTCCACACCTTCAGCGCTCAGGCAGCATCCACAGCTATTAAGTGTGAAACTGCTTTCGGTGAAAAGTCCTTCACTATTGAAGACAGCCGCGTCTCTTTCCACAAGGAAGATGAAGCAGGAGTTTCTCGTTCGATCTCTTCCGTACAGGGAGAATCAGTCCGCACTCATACAAAACACCAGGGTTTTACTAAAACCCTCTACATCGACGGTAACAA
This sequence comes from Bdellovibrionota bacterium, assembly GCA_040387275.1. Lineage (GTDB taxonomy): Bacteria > Bdellovibrionota > Bacteriovoracia > Bacteriovoracales > Bacteriovoracaceae > Peredibacter. Next base: position 1,054,328 of record JAZKDZ010000002.1, read on the forward strand.
ACACCGTATTAATGTTAAGAACGTGAACTCGTTCTCAGATGTAGACGATTACCTTTCCATCATGTCCCCTAAAGGCCACGAGATGACATATCCACTGACTTGTCACTCGGTCTGATAGCGGTACCCCCCCTGAAAAAGGGGCTAGCGCCGGATGCGTGATGCCCCTTTTTTCATTTTTAAGGCCAGAGGCCCTCTTCTCCGAAACGCCTTTCATGAAACTCATTCTTCCCATCATTTTTTTCCTCTCTTTTTCGGCCTACGCTGACAAGAAAAGCATCACGGAACTACGTGAAGAACGCAGAGTCTTTTTCGAGGCCAATCCCAAAGAAGCCCTGAAAGAATATGACGACCTGGAACTCGATCTTCTCTATAAAGATCTGGAAAACTCCACCATCCTCGAACTCAAGTCAAAATACCCTGAGCTCACTCCTAAGGAACTCGAGGAACTGAAGACAAAACGCAAGTAACGCGCTCCTCGGTTCTTCCCAAAAATTGCATCTAAGACTAAGCTATTTCCTGATCAATTACAGAGTAAGGAATGGGCAATGGATTACAATTTTTCCGAGATAGAACCTAAGTGGCAAAAATACTGGGATGCGAACAATACTTTCCGCACAACCCTCGATATGTCGAAACCAAAATATTACGTGCTCGATATGTTCCCCTATCCATCAGGTGCGGGCCTTCACGTCGGTCACCCGGAAGGATATACAGCAACCGATATCATGGCCCGTTACAAGCGCATGAAGGGCTTCAACGTTCTTCATCCAATGGGCTGGGATTCATTTGGTCTTCCTGCTGAAAACCATGCAATCAAAACCGGAACTCATCCGGATACAACGACCCAGGAAAATATCAAGACGTTCAAGCGTCAGTTGAAGATGCTTGGTTTTTCTTACGACTGGGAACGTGAAGTCGCGACCTCGAACATTGATTACTACAAATGGACTCAATGGATATTTGTTCAGCTCTACAACAAGGGTCTCGCTTACGAATCTCACATGATGGTGAACTGGTGCCCGAATCTCAAAACCGTTCTCGCGAACGAAGAAGTGATCAACGGAAAATCAGAAGTCGGCGGTCATCCGGTTATCAGAAAGCCGATGAAGCAGTGGATGCTGAGAATTACCGAATACGCTGAAAGACTTCTCCAGGATCTCGAACTTCTTGACTGGCCTGAATCCGTGAAAGAAATGCAGAGAGTGTGGATCGGAAAATCTGAGGGTGCTCTTATCGATTTTGCGGTAGATGGGTCTTCAGAAAAAATTTCCGTTTTCACGTCACGTCCAGATACTCTCTTCGGTGCGACTTATATGGTTCTCGCTCCGGAACATTCTCTCGTGGATGTTATTACAACTGATGCTCATAAAGGCGAGATAGCAAAATACCGCGAAGTCACTGCTCTCAAGTCTGATCTTGAAAGAACAGAACTCAATAAAGATAAATCCGGTGCCTTCACCGGTGCTTACGCCATCAATCCTGCGAATGGAAAAAAAGTTCCGGTCTGGATCGCTGATTACGTTCTTAATACATATGGCACAGGTGCCATCATGTCGGTGCCTGCTCATGATGAAAGAGATTACGAATTCGCGAAGAAATTCAATCTTCCGATTGTGGAAGTGCTGAAAGGCGGAAATGTCGCTGAAGCTGCTTTCACCGAAGACGGCGAACACGTGAACTCTGAATTCTTAAACGGCACAAACAAGGCCGACGGAATTAAGAAGATGATCGCGTGGCTGGAAGAAAAGAAAATCGGTTCCAAGAAAATCAATTATAAACTCCGTGACTGGCTCTTCTCGCGCCAGCGCTACTGGGGTGAACCTTTCCCGATTCTCAAATTTGAAGATGGTACTGTTCGCTGTCTCGGCGTGGATGAACTTCCTGTCGCTCTCCCGCCTGTTGAAAAATACGAACCTGCCGGCACAGGTGAATCACCACTGGCAACCATTGATGAATGGGTGAATGTCATTGATCCGAAGACCGGAAAAAAAGCGCGCCGTGAAACGAACACCATGCCTCAGTGGGCAGGATCATGCTGGTACTATCTCCGCTTCTGCGATCCTCTGAATAAAACTGAACCGTGGAATTCGAAGATTGAAAATTACTGGATGCCGGTAGATCTTTATGTCGGTGGTGCGGAACATGCTGTTCTTCACCTTCTCTACTCACGCTTCTGGCACAAAGTTCTTTTTGATCTCGGACTTGTTTCAACCAAAGAGCCTTTCCATAAACTCGTGAACCAGGGAATGATTCTCGGCGAAGACGGCGAGAAAATGTCGAAGTCACGCGGAAACGTTGTGAACCCTGATCATGTAGTAAAAGAAATGGGAGCCGATACTCTCCGCCTGTATGAAATGTTCATGGGCCCTCTTGAGAAAACAAAACCATGGTCATCTGCCGGGACGAAGGGGGTATTCAACTTCCTCACTCGTGCTCACAGATTTTTCCTGAATAAAGAAAACTACACAGAAGAAGGTGTGGAAGATTCTTCGAACATCAAGGAAATGCATAAGCTCATCAAGAAAGTCTCTGAAGATATCGAGGCGATGCGCTTCAACACGGCCATCTCTCAGATGATGATGTTCACGAATCACGTTTATAAAACAGGCAAAGTGACAAAAGGTACGGCAGAGAAATTTGCCCTCGTCCTTTCTCCCTATGCTCCTCACCTTGCCGAAGAGATCTGGAACTTCCTGGGACATACGAAAACTCTTGCTCATGAAACCTGGCCTTCTTACGACGTGAATCTCGCTAAAGATGAAATGATCACGATCGCTGTTCAGGTAAACGGGAAAACCCGCGGAACATTTGAAGTGGATCGTGAGATTGATAAAGAGCATCTCTTTGCCATCGTGAAAGCGGATGAGCAGGTGGCGAAATATCTCAAGGGCACAATCGTAAAAGAAATTTATGTTCCCGGAAAAATCTGCAGTTTCGTGGTGAAAGAATGAAGGAAAAACTCGTTGAGTGTTCGCTTGAATACAATCTTCCGGTAACTCCGGAAGATATCTGGCCATACCTCATCGATACTTCACGCATGAACAGGGATCTTGGATTCCCTGGTCGCGAAGAAAAAGAAATCAATGGTGAGAATCACATCACCACCGTTACCCTTGGACGCAAGGAAGAATGGATTGAAAAGCCCTGGACCTGGATTTACGGCAAAGAAGTCCGCAATCACCGGGTCTTTCTCAAAGGCTGGATGAAAGAACAGCGCGGGATTTTCACTGTGCAACCGACATCCACTGGCTGCAAAGTCGGAGTCTACTTTCGCTGGTCATTTTCAAGTTCCTTCAACCGTTTCCTTTTCAGTTTCGTCCCCGGGGTGATGAAGAAAAAATTTGAGCAGTTTTTTAACGATAAAGTGAAACTGATTCAGAATTCCACTCCCCTTGCCTCATCAACAAAATCTCAGTCATTAAGAGAATACCTTCTGACCGCAGATCCTCTGGATATGGATCGCATTCATGTGAAAAAAGTTGCTGCTGATCTCAAGCTGCCTCTTCATGATGTGATTGAAGAATTTGTCTCCATGGTTAAAAAAGGCGACATGTCTCTTTCCTGGGATGTGGTCTGTCCTCACTGCCGTGGAGTCCGCACGACCAACAATCTTCTCTCCTCTCTTCAGGAAGAAAATAAATGTGACCCTTGTGACGTGACATTCAACCTGGATACGAAAGAATCCGTGGAAGTGGTATTTCATCTTTCTCCGGGCTTTCGTCTCATCCCGAAGATGGTTTATTGCGCAGCTGAGCCAGCGAAGAAAAAACATATTAAGCTCATTCAGGAAATCGCTCCCGGTGAGACGAAAGAATTCTCTCTCGACCTTCCTACCGGACGTTATCGCCTGAGAAGAAAGAATTTCGAATCGAAGATGATTACCTCCGAAAAAAATCATCTCGACCTTAAACTGACTGAGCCTGGCCTTCACATCCTGGAAGAGGCCTGGTGGTTTGATGACCGCTTACTGATTGGTGAAGCCCTTTCAGATTCTTCCATTCGCCATTTTATTTCCGAAGATCATCTGAATATTGGTTTGAAGCTTAACGTCGGAACACAGGTCATTCTCTTCACGGATATTGTCGGTTCCACTCCTTTCTATCATGAAGTGGGAGATGCCAAAGCTCTGCAGATTGTTCAGACCCATTACCTGGAAGTCGCAAAAATCATCGAGGCCCATGGTGGTGCCGTGGTGAAATTTATCGGTGACGCTGTCATGGCCGCCTACCCATCGCTGGAACGCGCGATGGAAAGTGCCATCGCCATTCACAAAGCTTTCGATGGAACCCGTAAGGAATTCCCGATTAAACTTCGGGCCTCACTTCATGAGGGCAATGTTCTTTGTGCGAATCTCAATGTGGGTGTGGATTATTTCGGAAGTACCGTCAACAGATCGGCCAAAATTCAGAAATATGCTGACTCCATGGAAATTGCTGTGACGGAAGAAGACTGGCAGCGACTGAAAGACAAATTCCCTTCCCTCAAACCGAAACCGGTTGTTCATGATGCGAAACTGGATGTGAATGTGAGAGTGCTGTCCGTCTAGATCTTACGGAACTGAAAACTACCCTTAAGTCCCCACAATTCAAAAACTTCAACCTGGGGATCATTTTCAGTGATTTGATTCCCATCGACCTTGATCGTGATTTCCGATCCTACGGGTGTGGAAGCGAGAAAAATTTCTTCAAACTGAGTTTTCGAATAAATCACAAACGTATTGGGATAGTTTCTAAGCCGTAGATTGTAATGCCTGCCGGGCTTTTTATTTCCCATGAATTCCAGTTTTTCAAATCTTCCTGAAATCGTATGAACTTTTAAGGGACGGCTGATGTAAGCGACAAAGATAACCAGAACAAAAAAAAGTAAGAGCAACCGATTGAATAGATTTTCCCATTTCTCGGAGATGTACGAAAAAATCTTCATTAAAGGAAAACTGGGATGAAGTGATTAAGTAACGTCATTCCCAGACCGGAAAGAACCGGGATGGTGAGGTTATCATCAACGTTAAAGGCTGAGATGAGCTCAGACGAAGAGCCAATCAGTCCCGAGATAATGGAATACGTCAGAATGTGTGTTCCGATCGTAGCGGTATTCATCGTGTAGAAAAGGCTGATCAGATAACAGGTAAAAAATCCTGCCACTGCACCCTGAAGCGATTTGTTCGGAAGGATTTTATCTTTTCCATAAAGAACGCCAAAAAATGAGGAAATAGGATCCGAGAAAACGAGGAACATGATGGAAAGAATCGCGATATCACGGTCGTAAAAATACAAAGAAAGGGAGCAACCTAAAGCGTAGAACGGAAGTCCGGTCATTCCTTCTTTTTCTGAGCGCCGCATTAACGGGCCCATCACCTTGATCACGATGCTATTCATCCGGCGATATTTTTTCCGGAAGAAATCCACAGCAAAGCCCGCAATCGCCATAACCATGATGGCATGGGCCCAGAAAATCTGGGGATCGCCGGAGCGAAGAAAAATAAAAAGACAGAGTGAGCCCGTGCTGATGTGCCAGAGCTTACGTAAGATATGTAAATCAGAACGTTTGTGCAGAACTTGCTCAAACGATGAATCGTAATTTTGTGCCTGCGTAGTCTTCAAATCTCCTCCGGGAGATAAACAAAATCGGTCTACAATTGTAACGAACGTCCTTCCAATTTAAAGGAAAGTTCATCGAGAGTCTACACTTTGAACGAAATCCGTCTGTCAGAAACTTCATATCCCGGGGAAATCATTCGAAAGAATCATTTCCATTTATGTCTCTGGCCCCATATAATTTTCCTTAACAGGAATCAGGGAAATGATGAACAGTGAAGCTCATGCAGAACTTCCAGGCGTCTCCACAAAAAAAGTGTGGGCGATTGGTGGTGGTAAAGGTGGCGTAGGGAAATCCCTCGTCTCCGCCAATGTCGCGATCTGTCTGGCCCTGATGGGAAACAAAGTTGTCGCTGTTGATCTCGATCTCGGCGGCGCAAATCTTCACACGTGTTTAGGTTTACCGATTCCGCAAGTCACTCTCTCTGATTACGTTTCCAAAAAAATTACAAACTTTGAAGACCTTCTTGTTTCTACGCCGATCGCGAATCTTAAGATCATCAGCGGAGCACAGGATGAACTGGGCATGGCGAACTTAAAGCACATGCACAAGAATCAGATCATCAGAAAGCTTCACGAGCTCGATGCGGATTACATTCTCTTCGACCTTGGTGCAGGGACAGCTTTCAATACCATCGATTTCTTTATCACTGCTGATAAAGGTGTCCTGGTTGTTCTTCCAGAACCAACCTCCATTGAAAACACTTACCGCTTTATTAAATCTGTTTTTTATCGTCGCCTGAAAATGATTGAAGGCGTTTCGGATATCGAGCATCTCATCAATGAATCAATGAATGCGAAAGTGACTGCAGGCCAGGCTTCTCCTGCTGAGCTTATGAAAAAGATTTCTGAATTAAATCCTGATGTCGGCTATCGCGTCCGTCAGGAAATGGGACTCTTCCGCCCGAACTTAATTATCAATCAGGTCCGCTCACAGGCGGATATTGATATCGGCTACTCTATCCAGAGTATTTGCCGGAAATATTTCGGCATCGAGATGACCTTTCCGGGTTACCTCGATTACGACCAGTCAGTGTGGCAGAGTGTGAGAAAGAGAAAACCTCTTCTCATCGAGTATCCGAACTCTAAGCTCGTGAACAATTTTGACCGCATCGTAAACCGTCTCATCGAATCTTAAAGGGCCAGCATGGATGCCGAAAAAAGAAACTATTACGAAGTCCTCGAGATTGAAACCAACTCGAGTCCGGGGCAAATTGAAAGCGCTTACGTGCGTGCGAGAAATGCCTACTCGGGAGACAGCGTAGCCCTTTACTCACTCATGACTCGTGAAGAGTGTAATGAGATCCTGGGACAGATCGAGGAAGCTTATTCTGTTCTCGGATTCCCTGAGAAAAGACGTGAGTACGACCGCATCCGTGGTTTCAACAAAACTGCAGGTGCTCCACTTTACGATCATCATCAGGATACTTCCCGCGCTAATCCCGTTAAAAAAGAAACTCCGAAAGATCAGGTCCAATACGAAGACTTCGGCTCGAATCTTATCGAAGCGAAAGTTTCCAAAATCACAGCTCAGAAGAAATTCGGCCTTGATTACAGCGAATCCACTGAAATGGATTCACGCATTCGTGACTGTTCTGAATTCACCGGAAATTTCCTGAAAGAAATCCGCGAATATAAAAACGTGACGATGGAAAGAATGGCAGAGATGACCAGAATTTCTAAAACTCATCTCATTGCGATGGAAAATCAGGATATCGCTAAACTTCCTGCTGACGTTTACGTCCGCGGTTACGTTTACCAATATGCAAAAGTCCTGAAGCTCAATCCTGAGCAGGTCGCGACTTCATTTATGCTTCAGTTTAAGAAGTACAAGATGCAAAAGTAATGGCGACGGAGAGCAGCTCCGACTTTGAGCTCACTGTCACGGATGCTGATCGTGAAGAGTTCAAGCGCCTTGATGTTTATCTTGCTGCCAGAATCCCTGATCTATCACGCTCAACCATCAAGCGCCTGTTTGAAGAAGATGAAATCTCTTCATCCATTAAACTGTCATTGAATAAGATGCCTCCTGCGGGAACAGTCATTGAGATTGAAATCCCTCCGCCTATTCCTACAGACCTGATTCCAGAAAACATTCCTCTTGAGATTCTTTATGAAGATGAGTTTCTTATCATCATCAATAAACCGGCAGGACTCGTCGTTCATCCGGCACCTGGGCATTACACCGGCACTTTAGTGAACGCGATCCTTCATCACTGTCCTGACCTGAAAGGCATTGGTGCGGAAAAGCGTCCAGGTATCGTCCACCGCCTTGATATGGGTACTTCAGGTGTTATGGTCGTGGCCAAGGAACAAAAAACGCACGAAGCCTTAGTTGGATTATTTTCCACGCATGATATCGAAAGAAGATATGAGGCCCTGGTGGCAGGACAGCCGAGAGATCTCACCGGGAAAATTGATACCATCATCGGTCGTCATCCCCAGAATCGCCTGAAGATGGCGGTCAACGTAAAAATCGGTAAGCGCGCTATCACTCACTACTCGGTACTTAAGAAATATCAGGGTTGTACGCATATGGAACTGAAACTTGAGACTGGTCGCACTCATCAGATCCGGGTTCATTTATCATCAGTCCTGCACACTCCGATTTTATGTGATCCACTTTATGGTTCTGGCGACGCTCATCTGAGAAAACTGTCTGAAGAAATCAGGAACAAGCTTACGGATTATCCCTACCAGCTTCTTCACGCAAAAATCCTGGGATTCAAGCATCCCATGACAGGAGTTCCTCTTCACTTCACATCTCCTCCTCCCGCCATCTTTCAGGATGTGTTACAATCGCTGCATGCACATTCCCTATAGAGAAAGCCTGAATCGCGGCCGGTTTGAAACCTGGACGAAGAAACCAGAAATGGATTTCCTTTCGGTTCATCAGGTTCACGGAATTGATATTGTGGGCCCGGAAACTTTACCGTCAGAAGCAGACGGTCTTATTGTATCGTGGGAAGAATTTCAGACACCACTTGCGATTAAGACTGCCGATTGTCTTCCCGTTGTGATTGAAGGCGAAGCCGGAGTAGTTTTTGTACACGCCGGATGGAAGGGTCTTGCTCATGGAATTCTTGAGCGGCCGGAAGTTCATCTCATTAAACCTCAACGAGTTTTCATCGGCCCATCGATTCACAATTGTTGTTTTGAAGTCCAGCCGGACTTTAAGGCGAATTTTCCTGATAGTCCGTTTTTCCGCGAGGAGAACGGAAAATTATTTTTTGATCTCCAGCAGGAAGCGCGCAGAAGATTGCGTGCCATTTTTCCGAATCTGCTGATTGAGATCGCTCCCCTTTGTACCGCCTGTCGTCCCGATTTCCACAGCTGGAGACGGGATAAGAACTCTGAACGAAACTGGAATATGTATATCAAAGGATAGTTATGGAAAACAATCAACGCACACTCACGATGAACGGGATCACCGGGAAGAATTTTCTCTTCATCATCAACTCTCTCGTCATGATGGGAGTTTCGGTTTATCTCACCAGCCATTATTACGAGACGGTTTTCCCGACTCAACTGGGTGGAGCAAAAAGTCTTTGTGACATCTCAAGCTTCTTCAACTGCGATACAGCGACATTTTCGAGTGTCTCGAATATTGCCGGAGTTCCGATCGCCTATTTCGGCATTATCGTAGGATTACTTTTCTCTATTACGGCCCTCATGCCTTCCCTCGCCCTCGAGAAAACGGCGAGTGTTGTCTCAAAAGTTAATTTCATCGGATGTGTGGCCCTTTTCCTCTATTCACTCATTGTTTTAGGAAGCCTTTGTCCTTTCTGTACTCTCTATTATGTTCTCTCCGGGATTGCAGCTTTCCTCCTGTGGAAATACGGCGTGAATACCTGGTCACCTGATGTGAAGACCTCAGCTCTTTGGGCCGTGATTATGCTCGCCGGTGCGGGATTTTTCTATTCCACTTCTTCGAAAAAATTTGCTGATCAATCGAAGATGTCGTCAAGTGTGGTTCAGCAGTATCGCTCGCTCCCGAATCTAGGTGAGCCGGATGTTGAATCAGAATTCAAAATCCATATGGCGACAGAGAAATGGCTGGATGCACCTCTTCGTCTCGTCGTTTTCTCAGATTTTGAATGTCCATTTTGTAAGGTTGTTTCTGAGCAGCTTCCGGATTTCATTGCCCGATATAAGAGCAAGATCAATATCCAGTACATGTTTTATCCACTCGACAATAAATGTAACGCGAACATGGAACGCCCCATGCACAGAAATGCCTGTGACGCCGCTGCTGTTGCCGCGTGTGATGCGAAGAAGTTCCATGAAGTCCATGATGAGATCTTTGAAAACCAGGCAAAACTCGGCTCTGGTGCACTTCAGGACATCATGAAAAAACACGGACTCTCAAATTGTATTGGTAACCCCGATCTCAATACGAAAATCATTGTGGCCATCAACCAGGGAACAAAGTTCAACCTGAAATCAACTCCGACGATGATCCTGAATGGTAAGAAGATTGAAGGCTCAATTCCTACGCCGCAATTTTTTGCGATCATGGATGACATCCTCGCGAACCAGGGTAAGTAATGTACATTGAAACTCACTGCCACTTAGATTACTTAAAAGCATTGCCTCTCGAGGAGATTCTTTTAAAAATCAAAGAGGCAGGGATTTCAAAAGTCGTAACGATCGGTGTGGACCCGGGCAATCTCGATAAAGTGAAAGAGCTGGCCCACACTTATCCTCAGATTTTCTATTCTCAGGGCATTCATCCTCACGATGCCAAAGAAGCTACTGACGTAGAGTTCAACAAGATTATCGAGCGCTCGAAAGACCCGAAGATGATTGCTGTCGGTGAAATTGGTCTTGATTATCATTACAACAATTCACCACCGGAAATTCAGCGCACGGTTTTTGAAAAGCAACTTCAGATCGCTTGTGACCAGGATCTTCCTGTGATCATTCACACGCGCGATGCCGACGAAGACACGCGTGCCATTCTCAAAAATTTCTCATCTAAGTTAAAAAGAAAAGGTGTGGTTCACAGCTTCACCTCGAGCAAGGAACTTGCTGAGTTTGTTCTCAGTGAAGGTTTCTACATTGGTTTTAATGGGATTATTACTTTCAAGAAGGCGGAGAATGTTCAGGAAGTGGTGAAGATCACTCCCGTGGACAGAATTCTTTTTGAAACGGATTCTCCGTTTCTCACTCCGGTTCCTCACCGGGGAAAAGAGAATGCTCCCTACTTTCTTCCCTTCGTGGCAGCGAAAGTCGCCGAACTTAAAGGGACTGAATTAGAGCCCCTGAAAATTCAGGTTTATCAAAATTCCCTCAAGTGCTTCCCCAAACTTACTGAATAATCTTCAGAAATTTATGAAGAAGCGGATCCTGTGGGAACTGCCCGAGAAGAAACTCTTTCATTTCCGCCTGGGAAATATCGAGAAGCTCCATTCTCTCAGGGGGAATACTCTCAGGGAGTCTTCCACCTTCTCGACAGAAGTAAAGTTCAAGAACTCTGTAGCGTTCGTGACGCTGCAGGATTTCTCTCACTCTCTTCATTCTTTTTTGTCCATCCGGGGACTGAATTAGTGTTTCCATGGAAATTGATTCTGGCAAAAGACTCTACAGGCCGGAAAGCGATGTTAAAAAATGTCAGGTGCGCTTAGTCTTCTATCTTAATCGCGCCTAACATCTTGCCAAGACTCGTTTTAGGCTCCGCACGATGAGAATCTCTCTTATGATTTGCTTGCGGATGTGAGGAAGTATTAGGTTTCTCTTCTGTGAGTTCATCTGCGACATACTCCGGATAAAACGGAAGTTCAGACTTATAGACGATCCGATCGAGGTGTTTCACGAAGCCCGACCAGTGGCCCGTCTGAGAATCGGTCTTCTTCACGATCTCGAGTGAACCCATCTTCGAATCCATGAGATCAATCAGGTGAACAAGGAATGCTTCTGATGTCTGGGGAATTTTCGGCGAACCGTATTCGTACTCACCATGATGAGCGAGAAGAATATGTTTCAGGTGCATCTTGGTATAATGCGGGAAATTTTTGATCTTATAAGAATAGCGATCGACGATCTCGAGACCTTTCACGAGGTGGCCCACGAGCTTGCCTTCTTCCGTGTACTCAACGTTGATTCCGTCAGTGAGTTCGTAAATCTTGCAAAGGTCATGGAGAATACAACCGGCGACAACATAGTTGTCATTCACTTTATAATGCTTCGAAAGTGTGATCGCCAGTTCTGAACACGAAAGAATATGTTCGATGAGGCCTGATTTGTAAGCGTGATGAATAGTCTTGCCCGCCTGCCAGGTTTTGAGGCGTCTTGCGATTTCTCCATCTGTAATGATGTTCCGGAGAAGATCGCGGATATAAACGTCAGTGAGGCCGTCCACAATTGTGAGGAGCTTCTTGTACATGACTTCCGGGTCTTCTTTCGCCTTCATCTGGAAATCATCCATATTAACGTCCGACTGAGGAAGTTTCATAATCTGGGTAACGATGAATTGCTTTCTGCCCTGATAGAAATTGAGCTTTCCCTTAACGCGGACAAAATCGTTTTTCTGAATGCCTTTCTCAACTTCTGAAGAGTAATTCCAGAGGCGTGACTCGAGGTCTCCCGTGGCATCTGAGAGGATAATATTGAAGTATTTCTTCCCGCTCTTGTCTTCTAGACAATTGATGATCTTCACAAGGAAAACAGACTCAAATTCTTCTTTTCCCTGGAGGTCAGAGACAAATAATTTCTTCATGTGAGAGTACTCGCGTCAAGTGATGAGAATAAGGTTTTCTTTCTACCCTTAATTGAGGGAATCCGCTACACAAAATCAGAAACTGGGAGTATATCTAAACCGTTAAAATGTCTTTGTTTTTGAACCATATTTGAGATCACGACGGTGAGATAGGAGTCTTATGAAAACAGTAAAAGTTGGAGTGAATGGTGTCGGAAGAATCGGAAGAACAATTCTTCGCGCTTACTTTAATCGCCTTCAGGCAAATGCGAATACGAATATTGAAATCGTTGCCGTAAACAATCCTGGTGATCCGAAACCATATGTTCATCTTCTGAAACATGATTCTCTTCATGGTCATCTGAAAGGTGATTTTTCTTTTGACCAGGAATCACGCACGATCAGCTACAACGGAAGAAAAATTAAATTCTTCTCTCAAAAAGATCCGGCAGAACTCGACTGGTCATCAGTTGGTGCTGATATTGTGATCGACTGTACTGGTATCTTCAAAGACAAAGCGAAACTGGGCCTTCACCTGAAAGGCACTGTGAAAAAAGTGATCATGTGCGCTCCGGGGAAAGACCTCGACGGCACATTCGTCATGGGAATCAATAATGAGAAATATGATTCTGCTCAACACCACATCATCTCAAATGCATCGTGCACGACTAACTGTCTCGCACCGGTTGTAAAAGTTCTCCATGAGAATTTCGGAATCGTGAACGGTCTCATGACAACAGTTCACTCTTATACTTCTGACCAGAACCTTCTCGACAATGCTCACGAAGATCTTCGTCGCGCACGTGCCGCTAACCTTTCGATGATCCCGACTTCTACCGGAGCTGCGAAAGCTCTCGGCGAAGTTATCCCGGAAATGAAAGGGAAGCTTGATGGTTATGCTGTCCGCGTCCCGACTCCGGATGTTTCCATGGTCGACCTCACAGTTGTTCTTGAGAAAAAAGCCACGAAAGAAGAAGTAAACGCAGCGATGAAGAAAGCTTCTGAGGGAAATCTCAAAGGCATTCTCGGCTATACAGAAGAAGAACTCGTTTCTATGGATTTCATGGGAACAACAGAATCTTCAATTCTCGATTCTAAACTCACGAATGCTATCGGCAACACAGTTAAGATCGTGAGCTGGTATGACAATGAAGTTGGATTCTCAAATCGTGTGATTGATCTCGCGAACTTCATCGGCCAGAAACTCTAAGGAAAACTTATGCAGCTCAAGACACTCGAGTCAGCCGATCTCAAGGGAAAAAAAGTTCTCGCCCGTTTTGACTTCAACGTTCCGCTCACAAAAACGGAACCGAGAACCATCACGGATACTTCCCGCATCGACATGGCCATTCCCACTATCCGGATGATTCTTGAAAAGGGAGCTTCTAAGCTCACGATGATCAGTCATCTCGGACGTCCTGATGGAAAGGTCGACCCGAAGTACTCACTTGAACCAGTTGCAGAATATCTCGCAAAAAAACTCGGAACGGATGTCATCCTTTCTGAAAGTGCGATTGATAATGGCGTGAAAAATCTTCTTCAGCTTCCGGAAACGAAAGTGGTTCTCCTTGAGAACATCCGCTTCCTTCCGGGTGAAGAAAAAAATGATATGGAACTTGCTGAGAAACTCGCTCAGTACGGTGATGTCTATGTGAACGATGCCTTTGGTGCTGCTCACAGAAAACATTCTTCCACTCACGCCATCAATGCGTTTTTTAAAAACCGCACTTATCCAGGCCTTCTCATGAAAAAAGAGATCGAGTCTCTCGGTGCTCTCCTTGAAAAACCTGCTAAGCCATTCGTCGCTGTCATTGGTGGAGCGAAAGTTTCAGACAAAATTAAAACGATCGAGAAAATGCTCGTTCTCGTCGACACATTATTAATCGGCGGAGCGATGGCGTATCCATTCCTCAAGGCCAAAGGTGCAACAGTCGGAAAATCTCTCTGCTCTGATGAAGATGTGGCCCTCGCCAAACAACTTCTCATGGCCGATCGTGGAGGAAAGATCCAGCTTCCGAAGGATCATGTGACATCAATGGAATTCGGTGGAGCTCCCCTTCCGTGTGCCGGAACAAGTATTCCCTCAGATCAAATGGGTCTTGATATCGGGCCTCTGACCATCAAGTCATATACTGATCACCTGAAAACCGCGAAAACGATTTTCTGGAACGGCCCGATGGGACTCTTTGAAAATAAAGATTTCGCGAAAGGCACGATGTCGATTGCTCACACGATTGCTGAAACAAAAGCTTTCTCGGTTGTTGGTGGTGGAGACTCAGTCGCCGCTGTCCAGGAATCCGGAGAAGCTGATAAATTTTCTCACGTCTCAAGCGGCGGTGGGGCAAGTCTTGAGTTCATCGAGCGCGGACAACTTCCGGGTGTTGAAGCCCTCAAGTTCGGAGTGTAATTTATGAATAACAAACTCATGATCGCAAATTGGAAGATGAATAACGTCGTATTGGATTGTGTTCGCTTCATGGAAGAATTCGTTCCGAAGTTCACAGCTAAGCGCGAAGCGTGGATTGCCCCTCAGGCGCTTCACTTTAACCTCGTCCGCAGTATGGGTGAAACAAAAGACATCCGTGCCGGCGTTCAGAATGTTTCGGAACATCTCTCAGGAGCTTTTACGGGAGAAACTTCTCCGAAAACTCTCCGTGCGATGGGCGGACATTTCGCGATCATCGGTCACTCTGAGCGCAGACAGTTTTTTGGTGAGACATCAAAAACCTGTGCTCTCAAAATCAGAACATGCCTTCGTGAAGGTCTCGCGGCAGTTTACTGTGTCGGCGAAACACTCGCTGAAAGAGAAGCAAAACAGACTCTCTCAATTGTTGAAGACCAGCTTCGCCAGGGGCTCAACGATATCAACTCGGCGACTGCGGAAAACCTGATCATCGCTTATGAACCCGTTTGGGCGATCGGAACAGGCAAGACGGCCAGCCCGGCCCAGGCCCAGGAAGTGCACGCCTTTATTCGCTCGGTTCTGAAAGAGCGTTTTCCAGGCCTCGGCGACCAGATCAAAATCCTCTACGGTGGGTCCGTAAAACCCGATAATGTCGAAGAACTTCTTTCTCAGAAGGATATCGACGGGGGTCTCGTCGGCGGAGCATCGCTCAAGGCGAAGGATTTTCTGGCCCTCTGCGGGGATAAATAGTAAAAATAGAGACTCATCATTTTAAGGGAAATCGATTTATATGATTACTACGCTCATTGTTGTTCACGTCGTTATTTGTGTTCTTCTCGTTGTGACAGTACTTCTCCAGTTCGGAAAAGGCGCTGAAACAGGAGCTATCATGGGTGGAGGCGCATCTCAGGCCGTCTTCTCTAGTTCTGCGAAAGGTAACTTCATGACGAAGCTCACGACTGCTCTGGCAATCGGCTTCATGGTGAACTCAATCATCCTCACAACTCTTAAATCACGCGAAGCTCGTTCTTCACTCTTCGATAACGAAGCTCCGGTTGCTGCTCCTCTTAACTCTGATGCTGAGAACCTCAATGCTAAGCCGACAACTCCTTCATCTGAAGCGAAGCCGGCAGAGGCCACTGCTTCTCCAACAGCTACTGTTCCAGCGACAACGACTCCGGAACCAGCTAAACCAGTTCAACAGTAATTTTGAAAGGTCTGCATGTCGTGCAGACCAAATAAAAAAAGCCCCTCTTTCGAGGGGCTTTTTTTTTGCCTTAAACCTAATTTTGCAGAATATTTTTGATCAGTGGATTTTGTTCTGAATTCAAGAAGCAGAAATTTTTTAGAGGAGACGTACGCAAAGTACGTCGCAGTCTAAAAAGATTGAATGCGACGACGAAGTCAGACAAAAGCCGCGATCAAAATTTGCATTCGTTGGGTAGCCAGTCGAATTTGGCGGAAGCCAGTTCGAGTTTCATGCCTTTGATCTTGATGGGCTTACTGTTCCGCTCACCATCACCAGTCAGCAGATTGATATCGCAACTTCCTCCGATCTCAGGATCGTTCCGGTCATACTCGGAAACTGTGATGCCTGAGACGAGAAAACTTCCGTCACGATATGAGATCGTGTACTCCCGAAGGGACGCTGAAGGTCCCGCCGCTGAATGATCAATAATCACTTTAAATGAACCATTCTCCAGCATCTCAAGCGATGCTCCAGGTTTTGAAAGAGAATACACCAGATGATTATTCTCATAAGTCTGGGACTTATTTTTGTCAGAGAGAGAAATGTGAAGGACATGAAAATTACTGTTCGCAGACGGCGCCATAATTTTCACAGCATCTTCGATTTTATCAGAATTTAAATCTGACTGAATCTCGGTCTCGAGCTCCATATCGATATTCGCAGGTAAGCGAGCGGGATCGAGTCCACGGGGCGTAGAACAAGCTGCGAGCAACATCAGGCCCGGAATGATCAAAGAGCGCATAGAACTCTCCTTTGAACGAGACGTTACTACATCGACACTCTTACCGAATAAATATGGTGGGAAGATAAGCCTCTGAAATCAGGCCTTCTTTTTCTTGTCCGCATCAACAAATTTGATCTTACCGAAATCAGCATCTTTATCCATGCGCTTCACTTCTTCGAGAGGCAGTTTGGCGTACGGAAGAGTCGGATCGAAAGCATCTGAGAGACGCAGATCACGGGCCTGATCAGCGCGCACATAACGAACGTGATGATCGAAGATATCGAAAATATCCGGATCAAGTTTGATCGCGCGGAATTTTCTCATCGTATTCATGGCATCAGTGATTGAGAGAACTTCGTTATAAGAACGTTTCGTGGTGATGGCATCGAAGAAATCAGCAATGGTACAAACGCGCGCGAGGAGATGAATTTCTTCTTTCCCCTTGAGCTTCGCAGGGTAGCCTGTGCCGTCGAAATTCTCGTGATGTTCGTGAACAACGCGGGCAATGATTTTAAGATCAATGTCCTTGTCGACAGTGCAATGACCACCAAGAAGAAGTTCGAGACCAAAGTCAGGATGCTTTTTAATTTCTTTGTAGTCTTCGTCCGAAAGTCCGCCGGGATTATTCAGGATGTGAGTGGGAATTTTGATTTTCCCAAGATCATGAAGAAGTCCGCCGAGGCCCGCGTGCATGAGTTCTTTTTTCGTCGCCTTCGGATTCACGGCTTTGTAAATCGTAATACAGTACATCGATACGTTGATCGAGTGATCGTAAGTATAGAAATCGTGGAACGAAAGATTCCCGATGAGGCCACGGAGCGATTCAATGTTGTGATGGTCGAGAACATCTACCATGTTGGCCACAACTTCTCGGCAACCTTCAATTCCCTGAGTGAGAATTTCGGTGGAGAACTCTTTGTCTTTATCAAAAATATTGTGAAGATAATCGAGAGCGGCGTCCTTGATGACATTCGCTTTCTCTAAATCATTCACGCCGGATTCTTTCACCAGAGTGCGGAGATAAATCCGTCTCTGATCTTCCGAGATATAAAGCTGAATGTATTTTTTATGAAATTCTTCGACTTCGTTTTTAGAGAGAACCTGGCCCGTTGGAAAAATGCGTACGAATTTTTCTTTGCCTTTTACGACAGAAGAATTGATGAAGAGATCGTAGCTGATGGGTTTATCGAGCTGGATCGAGTCGCGCCTGACTGAGAAGTAACTTTGCTTTCCTTGCATCCGGATATTGTATCACTACGGGAAAAAATGGGGGAAAGGAGGCAGTTTTGTTCCATGATTCTGTGCGGTTAACTCTGGAAAAAGGCAAAAAAAAAGGCCTGCACGAATGCAGGCCCAATTTGTTGCCTAAAATGGGATGTCGTCAGCAGCGAAATGAGCGTCGTTCGAAACTTGATATTCCTGAGTAGGAGCAGCAGTTTGAGCGTAGCTTGTATCAACGTTGTTACCAGCGTTGTTGTTGCCTCTGTCAGCAGATGCACCAGCTCCGGCAGAAGCTCCGCCGATGAACTGAACAGTTGAAGCGAGAATCTCAGTTGTGTAGCGCTTGTTACCATCTTTATCATCCCAAGAACGAGTCTGGAGACGGCCTTCGAGGAAAGCCTGACGGCCTTTTGCGAGGTATTGGTTACAAAGTTCAGCGAGTTTTCCCCAAACGACAACTCTGTGCCATTCAGTCTTCTCTTGTTTCTGTCCGCCTTTGTCTGTCCACGATTCAGTTGTTGCAAGAGAGAAGTTGCACACTGGTGATCCACCTGGTGTGTACTTCAGTTCTGGATCCTGTCCGAGTCTTCCGAGAAGGATGACCTTGTTCACGCTCATAAATTCTCCTTAGTCGCATAGGTTGCGAATAAAATTGGTAAGGGTTTTTCCTATGAAGACATTCTTACCGCAGGTTATTAAGGCCGGAAAAGAATATTTCCTGTCCAAGCCTTACCTGAAGAGATGGAAAAACAAGGCCAATTTGTTTAGGGAAAAAATGCTGGAATTTATGGAGCTTAATGCAGACCGGAAAAATAATTACTGATTCGAGAAATAATTTTCGGTTACACGTCCCCGTTGAGCAACCGGGCTGTCCGGATTGGCCTTGAGGAACTCCTCAACTTTTTGGCGGGTAAACTTCACGTCTTTTTTGTACCAGGCGGGATCAAATCCACAATATGGACACTTTAGGTCCTTACGGTAGAGCGACTTATAGGAGCTATCGAAGATGATCCATATAATAGGAAGTGAAAGGACACCTTTCCAGGCGAACCAGGGTGAAAGTCCGGCCGCCGCCACAAGTGTCAGGACGAGGATCTGAAAATAGTGTCTCGATTGAATTGAGCGCGTGTAGCGAAGCTTGCGCGGGGTCCGGCAAAGGGCACAGAAACAATCGCGGACATGGCTTTTTTTCATCAGGTCTCCTCAAGGGATATTAGATCATGATTGGGCAAAGGAACTGTCCCGGCAAAAACTACCCTTTCGATTTTGGACGAGCCTCTAGGTATCCCGCGATACCTAGGGTGGGGAATAAAATTGAGGGGGAATTTTTTGGTGGGGCTGTTGGGAGAGGAACACCGAATTCACCTAACGTGCAGCTACCCAAGATCGGCACCCTTGGGATGCTTTACACAAGGCAAATGCCGTACCAAAATAATAGGACGTGAATCTACCGTGTTAAACCAGATGAGATCATCCTCAGTGACAAAAAGCTCCCGCACTCTGGCCCCACTCCGTGGCCAGGATGGCCAGATCAGTATTTTTTTCTCTGCCTCACTGGTGGTTCTCATCACTATCGTCGCGTTCGTAATCAACATCGGTCTCTTCGTTAAAGCAAAGATCAATCTCCAGAATGCAACTGATGCCTCGGCCTTCGCTGGTGCCGCTGTCCAGGCAAGACACCTCACGACCATCGGCCATCTCAACTGGGAGATGAGAAATATTTACAAGGAATGGATGTTCAAATATTACGTCGTGGGAAACCTGAACGTAAAAGACATCGAAGATCCAAGTGGTGCTGATGGCGATACCATCAGTTTCCGTCTCCGCCCGACGAGAGATGTTCTGAACAACATCACGTACAACGATCCCTACAATTTTCCGTCAGTCTGTATTCACTTAGCAGGATCACAAACCAATCTTTGCAAGCGTTACTCAGTTCCGGGTCTTCCGGAATTTGGTTCGAGTAACCTTCCCGGAGCGGAAGAAGCATCACGTGCGTTCATCAACACACTCATTGGAACCAAGGTTCTCGACTGCGTTGACCAGACTCGTCTCAACATGCTCGTGAATCTCACATGGGCCTATAACGTAAAAACAATTTCCGATGAAACGATTGTCGATCAGGGTCCGCAAATTCTCGCTGACAGACAGGGTGCGTGGCCCAAGGCCGTCGAAGTCGCCATGAGAATCAGAAATCTCGAACTCGCTGTGAACCGTCGTCCGGAAACGGGCGGAGTCTGCGGCTCGCGCGCCAGTGTCGGTAACATTCAATGCGGAAAAGAAATTGCTGAAATCGGAAACCAGAAAGCTTACGGTAATGAAAGAATCATCAAGGCTTACTTCAGTGGTTACAGAAATCTCGGGAATGATATTGAAGATGAGATGAAAGAGAGTTTCACTCTCACCGAAATTCCTCCGCAGGAATCCGATCTCGGTAACCAGCGCTCGGCCAGTTACTTACTTGTTCCTCAGCAAAAAATTCAGTCTTATAAAAAACAATATCTCGATCTTCACCTGCAGATGGTGAACTACGCCACTTTCTACAATGCTTTCGTTCCCAGAAGTACAACGACTGCGAGTGGTCCGGGCGGAGCTCCGATTTCCGGTGCGTGCGATGTTTCGAAAGTTGCGATGCCTGTTCCCGGATATCCGCTCGGGTTTTATAAAAATCCGGACATCCTCACCTACTATGCTGTTCGTGGAGAATCTGAATTTGTTGGCATGTTCAATCCATTCGGTGATGGACGCGTGAAACTCACGGCCTATTCAGCGGCCAAGCCATTCGGTGGAAGAATCGGACCGATGCTTTTCTTTCAACCACCGAACGCAGAATTTTTCCAGGGCAGAACAGACAGAGGAAAATTCCGTTCTGTTCCGTACATCGCGTCTCTTGATTTCGTTGGCACAAAAAATATCAAGGACAACACGAATCTGAGATTAGGTGACTTTGCTCCAGGAACTCCCCTGCCGATTAATTTTCCGGGAGATTTTTTCTGGATTCAGTCACCAACGAGTCCTCTCGGAGGATTTGTCACAGGGAATGAAGTTCAATTTGGTCTTCCGAATATGGTTTACGATTACCAGTCCGGATTTTCGAATGCCAGTTACACCAATGCAACAGCTCAGATCAATACGATTACAACTGCGAATCCTCCCGGTGACGATCAGGCGATCGGTCTCTTCAGCAAATATCAGATGCAACAGTTTAAAGGGACCGCTCTCGACACCAGCGTGACTCAGGAACTTCTGGATCGCGAACTGAAACGAGTGAGTGCACCAACGGCCTATGAAGCGGCAAACTATCTCGTTCCTTCTCCTGATAAATTAAACGAATCTCTGAATCTTGATTCGGTAGGACTGATTCCCGGTGCTGGTCGCGATATCGGTGGAGGACTCACAGAATATAATGCTGAATTATTCGCCCCGCTTTATGATCCTGAACAGGAAGATGTTTTCTGGACAAATGGTCAGGATGTCGTAACGACAGTTTTTGAATTTCTCCGTGAACAAAGACCAGGGATTGATAAATACCGCCGCAATATGGTGAAGGCGGCCATCACGATCAATAAAGAAGGTGATGACCTGAACGCCGATGCTGTTGGTGCCAAGGCCGGATATACGCGCGCCGCCAGAGGTGTCGCAGATGTGGCCGATCTTACTCCCGCTGCAAGCACGGATCAGCAAATCGGATCGTGCACCAGCCTCGCCGGAGTTTTTCTCTGGTTCTATTATGGTGATGCCGCCCTCGATCCCTCTATTGTGAGAGACAATGCCGGTTGTCCGCAAACTCTCGGTGTGAATTTGCGTGAGTACTTCAGTGCTGCCGGATCTTCCGCGGGATTCAATCCAAGACACTATCAAATGACCTACATTTATAATTCCGCCATGAGAGGAGCACCGAATGCGCTTTTCTCTGCCTACATGCCGGGAACGTATACGGGTGTAGGAGTCAATGGCGTTTCGATCAATCCGATCACTTCGGAAGATGAAACTATGCGGCGCAATTTTTACTCAACCAAATTCGTCCAATTAGGTTCTCTCGTGGGTTCTGGGCCCTGGAACGAGAAAACATCAAACTTTGTTATGTATTCTGAAGGTCCCATTAACCAGCCTCAGGAAAACAGCGGTCAAAAAGTTTACCGAAATCCCCTTGATGCGAATGCCGTCGGGATAGATCTCAACTCAATCAGATATTAAAAATTCCCGGCTTGAAAAGCAGGCCTAGCCGCCCCTATAATGTGTTTGTCTTCAAACCACCCCTTCACTCATCAAAAGGATCTCTTTGTGGCTAAGAAAAAGGCTAAAAAAGCGGTAAAAAAAGCACCAGCTAAAACTACAAAAAAAGTAGCAAAAAAAGCTCCTGCTAAAGCAACGGCTAAAAAAGTAACAAAAAAAGCGGCACCGAAAAAAGCTGCTAAAAAAGTTGCAAAAAAAGCGGTCGCGAAGCCGGCTCCTAAAAAAGCCCCGGCGAAAGCAGCACCAGCGAAAAAAGCTCCTGCAGCTAAACCAACTAAAGAAAAGAAAGCTCTCGTTCCGGTTGTAGAACCGAAGAAACCAGCTCACGCAGGTGCGATCAACGAAGATTACACAAGTGATTCTCTGAACGACGATTTTGATGCTGAATTCGATGCAGACGAAGAAGAGGAAGGAGCACCTGCCAAGCCAGCAGATGCTGACGAAGATGAAGAAGAAGGCTCATACGGCTACGGCTGGGGTTACGAAGAAGGACTCGATTCTCCTGAAGAGGAAGAAGAGAAAGAACTCGATGAAGACGAAGATGTCGAGTACGTAAAAGGTCCGAAGAAGAAGCCAGCTGCTGATGATGAAGACGAAGAAGAAGATGAAGAAGAAGACGACGATCTCTAGATAGTTTAAGAATGGCTCCGCAAGGAGCCTTTCTTTTTTTAGCGAGGTACCTATGAAGAAACTTGAACTCTTTTATTTCCCACAATGTCCGTACTGCCAGATTGTTCTTTCGGCCCTCCGGACAACCGGACTGGAGAATGATGTTGAACTTCTCGATATCCACGATAATCCGCATTACAAGGAGAGACTCGTGAGGGATACTGGAAGGGGAACTGTTCCTTGTCTGTATATCGATGGCAAACCGATGCACGAATCAAAAGACATCGCGAACTGGATCCACAAATACGCGATGGAGCAGCAGGATAATAAACCTGAGCCCAGAAGCTAACAGGAGCCTTTAGTGGAAGTTCGGGACCCAGTTCACGGAAGTATTCCGATAGATGATGCGGAAATAGAAATTCTCGAGTCTCCTTTCTTCCAACGTCTCAGGAACATCAAGCAGCTCGGTTTTTCTGAATATGTTTTCCCGGGTGCTACCCATACCAGATATCTGCATTCAATCGGAGTGATGAACGTCGCTTCGATGGTTTTCAATTCTCTTTTTAAAGGCAATCAAAGTTCTGAGATTCATCGTCTGCGCGAAACTCTCCGCCTGGGTTGTCTCCTTCATGATATTGGCCACGCTCCCCTTTCGCATTCAACGGAATCCGTAATGCCGATGGTGAGTAAGCTGAAACTTCCGAAAGCTTTTACAGAACCTCATGATCGTCAGGCGACTCATGAGGATTACACCATTAAGTCGATCGTTGATTCATCTTTCACGAGCTCCTTTGCCGGAGTCCGGAATGCCTACGGTGTCCATCCGGAAGCCGTCGCCCAGCTCGTAACAGGGATCTGTCTCGATAAGGCCTTCTTCACTGTTGGCGGAATTAATTATTTTCCTCTCCTGCATCAGCTCGTCTCTTCAGAGATGGATTGTGACCGCATGGACTATCTTCTCCGCGACAGTTACTTCTGCGGAGTTTCGTACGGGAAATTTGATCTCGACTGGATCATCGACAATCTCAAGATCTGTGTTGAGAACAACGATGCGTACCTGGGAATTTCGGAACGCGCGATTTCGACGTTTGATGACTTTCTTCTTTCACGCTTTCACATGTTCATGATGGTGTACTTCCATTACCGCGCTGTTTGCCTTGAACAGATGCTTCTCCGTTATTTCCAGAGTGGATGGAACGAATACGCCATTCCTGCAGACATCGAAGCTTATCTTGAGCACGATGATCCCTATCTTTATAAAGTTCTCCGCGTTTCCAAGAATGAATGGGCCCAGCGGGTTGTTCGCAATGATATTCCGAAAAAGGTGCTGGAAACTTTCGGCACAGTTCACATGGATAAGATGGCGACTCTTGAGAAATTCTTCCAGTCGGAAAACATTGATTACATCAAGTGTTCCTCCAAGGGACGCCTTTCGAAATATTACAGTGCCAGTTCTCCTCAGCAGACTTATCCAATGAAAGTCATGAGAGAGTCAGCACTCTCCAAAGATTACAAAACCATCAAGAACATCCAGGAAGCCACTGACCTTTTCCAGAAGTACAGTGACTCACATGCCGTAAACCGCATTCACTGTGACTTTGAAGATCTTCCGGAAGCGCATCAGAAAAAAGTGCTGGAGATCATTCAGTCGTGAGTATGTACAAGTTCTTCCTGTATCTTGTTCTCACCATCTCCTATCTTGGGCTCGCGAAAGCGCTCTCTCCGTCGGAAGTGGGAGTTCAGTACCTGCAGAATGAAAAAGGATTTTCAAAAATCCTGAAAGAGCCCTCGGTTGCAGTCATTCTCATCGACACGCATACCACTGGCTTTCTTATCAAAACGTATTATCAGAAATACCGGGTGATTTCCGGCTACGACAACATTGAAGAGATGATCGTGAGAACTTCCCGCGAGTATGCAAAAAAGAATCTCAAGAACATCGGTCTCTCGCTTTACCGGAAACTTGAGAATAAGGAAGAATTCCTTCCTATCCCTCCCGGCAGTAATTATGTCGGCAATCCCGAATACGGCGAGTGGCGGACAACCAAATCCGGTGCAGTAAAATGGATTTTCTGGAAAGCCTTCAAGGACTTTCCGAAATTTTTTGGCTGGGGCAAGTGGCGTCCGACGGAAGAGTTCTATCAGCTCATGAGAAGCAGTCAGGTGAATAATCAGGCGTTTTATGGTGTGAATGAAGAGTTCGGTATTAACGGCCCGGTGACGAAAGAAAACTTCCCGCACTTCTTCCGCAGTGAGCGCACGAAAAAAGTCAGCATGAAAGACCTTCTCATAGAATACTTCAAGGAAAATTTCTAATGGCCGAAATCTTTGACCGTCTGGTGATCAGAATTCTTCTCGCAGGCTTTGTTTGTCTGATGATCTACCTTTACCGTTATGCCCATGTGATTTTTTATCCTTCAGTGAAGCGCCAGGTGCTGAAGAAAATCAATCCGGCTGAAAATCCGGCAGATTCCCTTCACCTGTTTTCACGCGTTGTAGGGATCGCCATTATTTTCTCTTCTGTGACTTTCAATGAAACTTCGGGCTTTCTCCTTTCCATTTTTCATTTCACGGTCTGGGGCTCAATCTCGATCGTTCTCTATCTTCTTTCCCTCTACATTGTAGAAAGCATCGTCTTTTATAATTTTGATTACACTGATGAGATCCTGAAGCGGAAGAACATGAGTTATGCCGTGATTTCTTTCTGTCACGCCATCGTCATCGCCTATCTCACGAAGACCGTGATGGTTGAAGCTGATAACTCAATCGTGATTCTTCTCGTTCTCTGGCTGTACATGCTCGTGATTGTGGGCTTCTCCGTGAAGTATTTTACTTTCGTCACGAAACTCACATTCAATCGCCTTCTCATTCAACAGAACTTATCGCTGTGTTTTTCGTACGGGGGATTTTCTCTCGGAGCAGGGATTATTATCGCCAGTTGTTTTGACCAGGAACACTACGACATCACTGTTTACTGCATCCAGGTCTTACTTAAAACGATCCTCTCTCTCATCATCTTCCCGATCTTCAAGAAAGGGATCGTTTACATCTTCCCGATCAAACTCGGAAGCGAGCGTGGCTACGAAGAGCAGATCGACCTCGATCGCCAGAGTCTGGGGTACGGGTTTTACGAGGGTTGCGTGTTTATTTCAGCAGCAATCCTGACCACAATGATCGTGAATCGAATCCAGTTCGGTACAATTTACCCATTCTTCTAGATAGGGGCACCTCTGGTAAAATGAATGCCAGAGGTGAACCATGAGACGAGCCAACAACATTTTTCAACAGCTACAAGTTTTCGAACAGGAAATCGACCGACTCGAAAATAAAGTCGCAGATCTTGAAAACAAGATCACAGAAATGATCAAACTCGATCGTACTCACCTTATTCGTGTGAAGAACAAAGAAGAAATTTCTGATGACTTCATCATCTCAGGAAAAACATATCAGGATCTTTCGCCCGACAAGGCGTGGAAGCTCTACCAGAATATGGATTACAATTTCATTCTCATCGACGTGAGCTCAGTTGATTACGAACCTCCTCACCGTCTGGCCGAAGCCATCAAGATGCCTTGGGATGATTTCACCATGCGCTCGCTTGAAATCCAGTCACGTTCGGCACCGATTTTCGTCATCTGTGAAGATGGAACGAAATCTATTCTTGCCTGTGAATTTCTGGTGAAGCGTGGATTCTACAATTGCAGCAATATTTCCGGCGGATATCTCCACTGGAAAGGTTTCAAGCTGCTCAGTAGAGAGACGGCCTAAATCAGGGAACCTTTTCTTTGATTTTCTAAAAGCTCACGATAGAGATTATCCAGCATGAGCTCAACCCGATCGAGTTCCACTTCACCCAGTTTGGTGGTGTAGTTGCGTTCGAGATCATTCGTCACTTCTAAAAGATTCAGCTTAAATTTTTCGCCGTAATCCGTAAGATGCACGAGCTGCTCGCGTTTGTCGTGCTCAGAGACCGTACGCTTGATATATCCGCGTTTTTCGAGTTCATTGAGGTGTGAGGTCATGGTCTGCTTTTTAAGACCACACGCCTTCCCGATCATCTTGATAGATGGGCCGTCGTTTTCCGTGAGATACATGAGAATTTCAAGAAAGCTTGGTCTGAGATCATTGAAGCCGCGGGATTGAAGCTCCTTGATGAGCTCGATGGAATACACGCGGTAAATCTTCTTCAGCAAACTTCCAATATTCGCTATACGCTTCATAGTCTCATTATCATACTATGAGACTGCATCCTAGGGAATCAGAATTTACGAAGCGGTTTTTCAATTTCTTCGGGATAAGTGATGACGTTCGCGCGCTCTTTAGGAGTTTCTTTTATTCCCTGGACCCACAAAATCATACGCACTTTTTCTTTCGTCGACATAGCAAAAGCGGGAGAGGCGGTGATCGTGATAAGTGTGAAGAGTAAAAGAAAACGCATGCGACCTCGAAAATGATAGGTTGAATTCCCTTCTCTATCGCAATCTCTTTGCCAATTTCCTCCTCCCGAAATCAAGCGGATGGGCCTGATTAGGTGTCTAAAGTTTAGACACCTGTTTCCAGCACAGAGCGAACTCGTGGTTTATTTTTCCTTCACATTCATGCGCTGTTTAAGACATGAACCTTATCGCGCTCTTTGCGCACGCCAAGCGGAAACTCAAGGGAGTGATTTAGGTGACTAATGAACACGAATTGTTTGATTATCGGGTGTCGATTTTTTATGGAACGAAAAATGCGAGGTAGCAAAGTGAAAAGTTTAAGTTGGCCACTCACGATGAGTTTACTCCTTCTTGGCGCCGCTTGCGGAAAGGCCGGAAAACCAGTTGGGACTCCTTATCAGGAAGAATTGAAGTCAGATGGATCCAACATTAGTGGAACCTACTCTGCCAATCTCTTTCCGGTAAACATCAACCTCCATGCCCCTAAAGCAGGTATGGCAACATTCACCAGAAAAGGTGATGAGCTGATTGCGAAAGTAAAACTGACTGTAGGTGCTCAAGGCGCTTACTACCGTCAGGCCGTTTACTGGGGAAATCGTTGTCCGGGAATTGAATCCGACACGAACAAAGATGGATATCTCGACATGACCGAGATTGAATCCACTCTCGGTGATGTGATCATTCCTCTCGACGGGGATCTTGATTCACAATCATCTGGTACTGGAAATTATCCATCGGGCATGAATGCGCGCGGATCTTATTTCTACAAGAGAACTGCGAGTTTCTCGCGCTTCTTCGAAGATCTGAAATCGCCGGATGAAAATACCCGCGATCGCGTGAGAAAGCTGGAAGACCAGAGCGGATTCACTTTCCTCGGGAAAGTCGTTCTCGTTCAGGGAGCTTCGGAAGATTTCAATATTCCGGACAGCGTTTCCAGTTACTACGGACTCTCCCGCGTTCGTTCACTCCCGATTGCCTGCGGAGTTTTCTTCAAGTCTAACGACTCAATTACTGATGAAGCAGAGACAACTGTTGTTGTTGGTGAAGAACCAAATGATGGACCTGCAACACCATTTCCGACTCCGACAGGGCCGGACGTAAACACGAATCCAAATCCAGTTCCAACTCCTACTCCTGGTCCAACTCCTCAACCAACTCCGACACCGGAAGAAGATGAGGATGAAGACGATGATAATGGTGACGTGATTGATGATATTCGTGACTGGTGGGACCATGTCACTGGTGATGATGACGATGATGATGACAGAAATGCTTAATGAAAAAAAAGGCCGCGAAAGCGGCCTTTTTTTTAATTGAAGAAGTTTCTCGTATTAGAGATGGAAGTTGCTATGCCGACGCCGACTCCAAAAGTGAGCATGGACGATCCCCCATAACTCATGAGGGGAAGCGGAATCCCCACGATGGGCAGAAGTCCTGACACCATCGACATGTTAATGAACGTATGCCAGAAAAAGATCGACATGACTCCTATGACCAGAACGGAATCATAAAACCTCTGCACGGAACTCGCGAGCCAGACAAGCCTCATAAAGAAAACAATGTAGAGGATCACCAGAAAGACTGAACCGAAGAAGCCGTGCTCTTCATTGAAAATGGCGAACACGAAATCGGTGTGGTTTTCGGGGAGATAGTTGAGTGACGCTTGGGAAGAATTCTTGAAACCCTTGCCGAACAGACGGCCGGAACCAATGGCGATCTCAGACTGAATGGCATTGTATCCGGAGCCTTTGGCATCTTCGTAAGGATCAATGAACGTGTGAATACGCTTCCGCTGATATTCCTTGAGACCAAAGTTATACATCAGCACACCTGACACCAGAGAGATTATCCCGAGAGTCATGATCGTCTTCCACTTCAGACGCTTATAAAAGATCATCATCGCGAAGATAAAGAGAAGAAGCATTCCCGTTCCGAGATCGGGCTGAACAATAACCATGACGGCAGGAACCATCGTGATAATTCCCGGGAAGATGAGTTCTTTAAAACCCAGTTCGCGTTCCGGATAAACTTTGGTGAAGAATCGCGCGAGGGCCAGAACCAGTCCCATCTTCATGAACTCAGAAGGCTGCATTCTGATCGGTCCGAGAACGAGCCAGCGCTGAGCACCCATTCCAACTTTCCCCATGAGAAGAACGAGGAAAATCAAAAACAGCGTCAGAACATAAGCGACATAGGAAAACCGTTCGATCGTTTTTGGATTTAAGAAACTGATACTGATGGCGACAGTCATGGAAATCGCAAACCAGATCATCTGAGATTTATAAAGAGAGTCGAGGCCTTCATGCTGCTGAGAATGCGTAGCTGAATAAAGATTCAGAACACCCACCAGGAAGATAGCAGACATCGAGCCGATGAAACTGAAATCATATCGTTTCAAAAACTGAAGGATGGATTGATTCATATTACTCCGCCTCTACGGGAGGTGTCGCTGCTTGCGGCTTTTGCTTAGGGGCCTCAGCTTTAAGCGTCTTCACCCAGTTGTCCTTGATGAGTTTGTCTTTTTCAAGATTCTCCAGGTACATCTCTGGTTGATATTTCTTCATATATTGAGTCACGACTTTTTCCGCAACCGGAGCTGCTGCTCCCGATCCGGAACAACCGTGTTCAATGATAACTGCTGTCGCAATTTTCGGTTTGTCGTACGGAGCGAATCCGACGAAAAGACCGTGATGTCGGGATTCATAATCCATGAGATCACATTTCTGATAAACCTTGTCCGCACTCGCTGTCTTCACCTGACTGGTTCCGGTTTTTCCTGCCATCATGATCCCGGGACCACGACGGGCAAAGGCAGTTCCCTTCGGATTGTTCATAACCTGAAAGAGACCTTCGCGAACAAGTTGAAGTGTCTTCGGATTTTTCATTTTGATCTCAGAGAGAAGTTCCGGATGGAAAGTCTTCACGAGTTCACCCTGACTATCGAATACATCTTTCACGACATAAGGACGGAAAATTTTCCCGCCGTTAGCAATCGCTGCATAGGCCGTCGCTAACTGAATGGTACTTGAAAGAACATATGACTGACCGATTGAGCAGGAAAGTGTTTCACCCGGCTGCCATTCCTGGCCGAAACGTTTTCTCTTCCAGTCTTTCGTAGGAATAAGTCCTGAAACTTCCCGCGGAAGAGAAATCCCCGTGCGGGCACCCATGCCGAAGGCGAAGGCATATTTCGAGATATCATCAATATCCATCCGGAAAGCAGCTTTCTGGAAATAAACGTTACAAGATTCACGGATCGCTTTCACAAGAGACGTGGCTCCGTGACCTTCTTTTTTCCAGCAGTGATAAACCCGTGTCCCGAGACGGAAAGATCCGCCGCAATTCACTTCAGTCCGTTCATCAATCACACCTGCTTCAAAAGCAGCAATACCAGTGATCGCCTTGAACGTTGATCCCGGAGAAAAGTGTTCCTGAATATTTCTGTCGCGAAGAGGATGCTCTTTATTATTAACGAGCGAACGCCAGTATTCCGGAGATAATCCGCGCGAGAATTGGGAAGGATCAAAACTAGGACGCGAGACCATCGCAAGAACCTGTCCGGATTCCACATCAATGGAAATCACTCCGCCTACTCTTCCCTCGAGAGCTTCGTAAGCAGCAATCTGCATATCACGATCGATGGTAAGTTTGACGTTCATCCCGGAAAGCGGCTGTTCATCTTCGATACCTTTAAAAAGGTTGTCCGTGTTGATGTAGCGCTTTCTTCTTCCGCGGGCATCCACTTCCACGAACTCGTGTCCGTTTTCTCCGCGCAGGTAGCGATCAAGTTGTTCTTCAATCCCGAACTGGCCGATGAAGTCTCCGAGGCGATAGTCCACACGGTCACGCTCACGAAGTTTCGGTAACTGAATCTGGGAAATTTCTGAAATGTAACCGAGGAGATGTGCGCCGACTTCCTTATCGCGATATTCGCGGGAAATGAACGTATCCACTGAAACACCCGGAAGTTCCGCGTTTTGTGACTCAATCTGAGCGAGTTCACCGAAGGAAATATTTTTCTTGATGATGATCGGCCGATATTTTGCCTGATTCGAGTTCTTCTTGAGAACGGCATCAATAGAAGTACGTTCCTGAGAAAGAATCTTAGAAAGTTTATTAAGTGTCTCTTCCTTATCAATCAGGAACTGAGGCGTGAGAATTGCATCGAAGCGCGGAATATTATCCACCAGCAGCTGATCATCACGTGAATAAATGAGTCCGCGCGGGGCCCAGACGACTTCTTTACGAAGACGGTTCTGGATGGAGTAATTATGGAGGGTCTCACCCTTGTAGACCTGAAGATACCAGAGCCTCGATAAAACGAGGCCGAAGGCCGCTGTGATGATATAGGAAATCAGCGTGGCCCGGTCTTTGTGTATCTTGACGAGTTCTTCTTCTCCGAACATTAGATTTCAACCCCACGATGGCCAGAGTCGCTTGGTACGCGCCAGATGTTTCCGAGGAGCCAGAAAAGAACTGGTGAAATAAGAGAAAGAAGAATGGATCCCGGAATGAAACTCCAGACGATCATGCCGAACTTAGAGAAGTCACTGACCTTGAGACAGATCACCACACTGACAGTCACAAACCAGATGACCTGGAAGAACTGAACGATGAGCATTGTCATGAAAGCAGTCGTGAGGTGAAGAAGTTCTTTTAAGTAATTCGCGGAAATCATCACAATGACTCCGGCAAGAGTTCCCAGTGCCCAACCTTCCACTGAGAAAATCGAATGGACAACCTGGAGGCCCAGGATCATCCACGGAACTCCCGGAGAATCGAGGCGGATAGCAAGGAAGAGAATAATCAGAACATTGAAAGTCAGGCGGTATTCTTTCCAGCCAAGTGCCGGGAGAATGGTTGCTGTGACAATCTCAAATCCGATGAGAAGAGCAAGTGTGATCGCAAATGAGAAGATGACCTGGGAGAATCTGAGTTTCATGGCTTACTCTCCTGAGGAACAACTTGTGCAGAGGCAGTCGTCGCGGGTTCTTCAACCGGAAGAAGAACGAGAACTTCTTCGAGTTTATCAAAATCAACAGAAGGAACGACTTCAATAGAAAGAGTCATTCCGAAATTTTCTTTGCGGATATCAGTAATCATCCCGACTTTGACACCTTTAGGATAAATACCGCCGACACCAGCAGTGATGAGCTTGTCGCCCACTTCTACCGGCTCGTTTCTCATGACGTATTTGAGAGAGCACTTGAAGTTCATTACACCTTCCACAATTCCGTGCGTGCGTGTTCTCTCAACCACAACATCTACGCGGTTGTTCTGATCGAGAATGGTGAGCACGTCTGAGTAATTAGGAGTTGCGCGATAAACATATCCAACCAGACCCTGGTCAGTGATGACCGGAGACATGACTTTAATTCCGTGATTCGTTCCCTTGTTGAGACGGATCACTTTAAACTCGTTAGCCGAATCCCATCCCACAACCTGTGCGAGAACCCGCTGCGGAGAAATCCCGTCAGAGAAGTTCAGAAGTTGCTTCAAGCGAAGATTTTCTTTTCTCACTTCGTCCATATTGGTGAGATCACTTTCGAGACGCGAAATTTGTTTCTTAAGAACGACATTTTCTTTCGAGGTATTCACGATGAGGAGATAGTTCTCCCACAATGAAGACATGCTTCTCTTAGAGTTCGCAATTCCTTCCTGAACGGGCGAGATCACTTCAGTCACAATCTGTGTAAAGAGTGTCGGCTCGTCGAGGTTGAAGTTTTTTTGCGAAATGCCATAGATCGCGAGGATCGCGACAATGACATTATTGACAATTTTGGTCTTTGAAGACTCTTGGATTAGTTTCAAATCAGGACCCTGGTTAATTTCTTATCCACAAAGAGTATCCAAAAGACCCAAACCTCGCAATGAAGTTTCGAGACAAAAGCTTTGACCGCGCAGGGGGAACCCCGATAAAATAACTTGCACTTTACACCTTCAAGGACCCCCATGAAACAGACCGTTGCCAACAAGATGTCTTACTTCATTCTGATGTTCATCTTTTTGATCATCATCGCCAGCTTTCTCTTCTCGAACTTCGACAATTTCTCTATGGGAAGCTCGAAAAACGTCGGAAGTGTCGATGGCACTCCAATCTCGACAAAAGAATATCGGATGGCGCTTCAGCGTCAGGTTGAATTCTTCAATCAAATGATGGGTGGGAACGGAATGACTGAGAAACAAATGGAGCAAATGGGGATTAAAGAGTCAGTTCTTAACAGTCTCATCCAGCTCAAACTCATTCTTAATACGGCCGACAAAATGGGATTCATGGTGTCATTGGAAGAAGTGAAGGATGAAATCCGGAAAATGCCTTACTTCCAGACCAATGGTCAGTTTGATGTGAATCTCTATCGCAATGCACTACAATCTAACGGCTATGTTCCTGCTCAGTTTGAAGAACTGGTGAGAAACGACATGAAACAGAAGAAAGTCGACGCTCTCTTCTCCACTTCACTGGTTTCTGAAAATCACGTTCGCGACGTTATGAAATTCAAAAACAATGTCTTTGTTGTTCAGGGTGTGAAAGTTTCCCGCCAATCACTCGCTCCTCTGGTCACTGTTTCTGAACAGGAGATCAAAGAGTACACAGCCAACGCTGCTAACAAGAAAGCACTCGAAGAAGCTTATACAGACAACTCTTCACGCTACAATAAAGCTGAAGAAGTTAAAGCAAGTCATATCCTCTTAAACGGTGACGATGCAAAAGTGCTCGCGAAAGCAAATGAACTCCGCGGGAAAGTCACAGCAAAAAACTTTGCTGATATCGCGAAGAAAGAAACTCAGGATCCAACTGGTAAAGCTAATGGTGGAGATCTTGGCTGGTTCTCAGCAGGCAGAATGGTTCCGGAATTTGAGAAAGTTGCATTCAGCATGAAGCCGGGAGAAATCTCTCAGCCGGTAAGAACTCAGTTCGGTTATCACCTGATTTATGTTCAGGATAAAAAAGCAGCGGAAAGCCGCACTCTTGATTCTGTAAAAGATGAGCTTGCCCGTCTCGCTCTTCAGAAAACAAAAGCACAGGATCTCGATAAGCTCCTCAAATCGGAAGAAGAAAGACTTTCTTCAGCTCTTGCTTCTAACAATATGGGTGAGATTGAAGCCTTCACGAAGAAAGTGGATGGCCAGCTGATTAAAGACGTTGAAGTGAATCAGTACGATCAGTCGATCTCAGGATCAAGCCTCGCTCCCCTTGAAGCAGATAAAATCTTCAAAGCTGAAGCAGGTCAAATCATTAACCTCGGTAACCCGGGAACAATCTATCTCGTGAAATTAGTGAGAAAAGGTCAGTCTAAGGACGATGCCAAACTCGCTGAAGAACTGAAAGCAGAGGTTGGTGCTCAGACTCAGGCCTATTCGAGAAAACTTCGCGACCACCTGATAAAAGCGGTGGGAGATAAAGCGAAGGTTGTCACAAACAAAGCATTGTTGTAATTAAGAGGCTCCGCAAGGAGCCTTTTTTTATGGCCGACAAGAAATCCGCTTACGCTCAGAATGTCCCAGGTACCTACTACGTCGACGATCAGTGCATCGCCTGTCTCGCCTGTTGTATTGAAGCCCCGAAATTTTTCTTCATGAACGATGATGCCGGTCACGCTTACGTTGCCCTCCAGCCGAAAACTCCCGAAGAACTTCACGAAGCCGAAAACGCCATGGCCGCTTGTCCGGTTGAGGCCATCGGAAACAACGGTTAGTCTTCAGAATAAATCCAGCTCTATAAAAATTACACTCCTTCAAATTCCGTAACCAGAATTGAGATATAGTTCCGCCGCACATGGAGCTTAAAATGAAATTCACAATTCTTGCGTTACTTATTCTCGTTGCCTGCAGCAAAGAAAGCAGCAGCACTAAATCTAATCCGGTGAGATCAAATCCGATTACCGAGAAGCCTATCGAGGAAATTGCAGATCCTCTGAATACAGGTGATCAGCAACAACAGACTGATGGTCCGTTCGAACTCGAAAGAACTTATAACGGAAGCAATGTTGTTCTTAATTACAATTCCCGCACTCACCTCGGTCTCATCAGAGTGAAAGGCGAAGATGCTGTGAAACTTCACAAGCACATGGCGCTCAAAACCATCATGCTTCAGTCTGAACACGTGAAGAGTGAACTGGAATCAAAAGTTGGTAAGCACGTTATGTGTCGCCCGGATACTTGCTGGGTTTATATTGATTATAAAAATGGTGATGTAAGAGAAAACGACAGAGTGTCTGACCCTGCTAAAGCCAAGAGAGTGATCCTCACTTATCGTGGTGACAATCTTGAGCTTCACCTCATCAACACAGCCGGGAAAATCTTTGTCAGCGGTATGGATGCGAAAGCTCTTTATTCAGTGATGGCCGTTCCGGAAATCCCGATGGGTGGGAAAGGTGCTGTTCAGAGTAAGAAGTCCGGCGGCGGTGTTACCTGTATCCGCGCGGTGACTGAAGCTCTCGTGGATAATGATACTTATAAGTGCGAAGTGAAATTCAATCACCGCACAGGTGCTCTGAAAGACGAAAATTAATCTCTCCGGGGTGTCGAAACACTAGACACCCCTTTTCTATATTTCAATCCCTCATCAGAACACGCACATTTCACTTAAACTGTTGAAATGAAATTTGCCTTCCTCACTCTCCTCTTTCTCACCCAGACTGTACTCGCCGGAGTGTATACCGAAAATACCTGGAAGAATCCCCAGATCATCGTGTGTTTTGCAGATGCAGAAGAAGATATCCGTGTGGAGAATGGATTCAAGATTAAGGTCAAAAACTGGAGTAAGAGTAACAGAAAAAATGTTCAGAAATGGGTGAACGAAGAATACTCAGAAGCCAGAACCGGAATCTACTTCACAGGATTCAAATCCTGTTCCCAGGAGACTGAAGCAGACGTCATTCTCTTCTATAACAGTAACAGCTATATTAAGCGTTTTGTCCTCGGTGATATTGATGGTGTGGCCGGAGATCTCGGTCCGAGAAAAAATGATAAAGTGGATGGTTTCCCTGGCGCCCGTTCCCTGGTGGCGATCAGTAAAACCGGCATGAACAAAGGAACTGTCATTCACGAGTTCGGTCATGTCGCGGGCCTTGCCCACGAGCATAATCATTACGATGCTCCCAAAGATGATAAAAGCTGTCCGCACTATGAACGCAGCTTTTCCACTAAGCTTGAATACACGGATTTTGATCCGGCTTCCATCATGAGCTATTGCTCGATTAAGTTAAAAAAACTGAGTAATGGTGATGTGAGCTTACTGAAAGAAATGTACCCGAATTAAAATTCGCCACTCGTAAGAACAGTCTGTGTATCTGCATCGGAAGTAATCCGATAAGCACCCGTCTGAATGTCATAAAAAAATGTCCGATATTCCGCACCGTCATTAATCACAGATTTTACCTCTGACAAAACGCCAGTTTCTTTTTTCTGATTCAGGAAGAACTGAAGACTGGCATCATTACGCGCCTGGGGGGTAGTGTTCTTTAAATAATCAGGATCTCCCTGGAAGCGAGCATGAGTCATTGCTCTCAGTGTAGAAGGATTGAGGCCCTGAGCTTCCAGCTGCGATTTACAGTCATTGAAATGATTTTCCAGATACGGCTGATGCCACTCACGGGATTGATCCATAGGTGGAGCAGGAACGTGTGAGAGGCAGGCGAGTTTTTTTCCATCCGACGATATTCCGGTAAGGAGAAGGGGAATGCAGGGATTGAGGCCTCTGGTTAAGATGGTTCTGTGTCCGGGATTAGCTGCGCGTGATTCAGGGTAGGGAACTTCCAGGACATCAGAAGACTCTGCAGATGCTTCGGCCTTTCTACCTGAGGTTTCGGCCATGATCGCTTCTAAGTCCGGGAATGACCCGGGACCACAAGGGACCTCGCACTTTTCCTGCGTGAATCCGGACACTAAAAAAAGTATGAGAGAGAAGGCTATCATCACTGTTCCTATCGGCTTTACGGTGTCTAATCTTTAGACAGACAGTCTTTCTTTTCAAACTCCCTGTTTCCGTCAAGAGACCGTCTTAAACTACGATCGATGAGAATTTTATTCGTCCTATTATTTTGCTTCAGTTTCTCTGCCATCGCCGATGTCACGGTGATCACCTACAACATGTCCCAGCTGAAAAAGAAGGGCCTTGACCTTGTTGCCTGCACTAAACGCAGAACATCTCTCCAGGTTGATGCCATATTTAAAGATCCTGCGTCTCCGATTTTTGCGAGCAAGGATTTTGTCCTTCTCATCCAGGAATCCTGGACCAAGAAATCTTTCCTCGCTTT
This sequence comes from Bdellovibrionota bacterium, assembly GCA_040387275.1. Classification (GTDB taxonomy): domain Bacteria; phylum Bdellovibrionota; class Bacteriovoracia; order Bacteriovoracales; family Bacteriovoracaceae; genus Peredibacter. The sequence goes on from JAZKDZ010000002.1 coordinate 1,091,757, forward strand.
AAAAGCAGCGGCGACCGAACGCAAACTGACATTTTTTCCGGAAGCTTATAATGATGTGAAAAATTCAGGCCAGCTCGTCATCACGAATCTTTCTGCACAGGAAATGAAGAGAACGCCTTTTTCACGCGATAAGTATGCCCAGAAAGGAATTATCTACGCCCGCCTTTCTCTCACGAGTGGAAAAACTATCGGTGTGATTAACGTTCATACCGGTTACAGCGAGAAAACCGGCTTCTCTGAAGAACACAGAAGACATTTCGAAGAGATCTCTCAGGCGATGGAAGTCTATAAGCCACTCACGGATTATTTTGTTGTCGGTGGGGATTTCAATGCCGGCCCGGATATCAAATACAAGGCCGTGAAGTTTGATGCTGCTAAAACCATCTGGGAAGACGGCATCATGCTCTACATGAGAAACCAGAACATGCGTCTTCTGGAATCAGTTGGGGCGACCTGGGACGAAGAGAACAACATGCTTGTACGTGTTCCCCCACTTCTTCTTCGTATCGTGAATAAATATAAGAACGGCTACACCGGTTGGGATATGAATAACTCAACTCTCGATCATATCTTTGTACCTGATACGATGATCGTTTCGCGACATGAACTCGCGTTCAATAAGAAAGTGAAACTGAATTGCGGGAAACGTGATGATAAGGATGGGATGCTTCATCTTTCCGATCACTATGGCGTGATGGCCGTCATCAGCACGGAAGAGTCTGTAGATCCGGTAACTGCAATCAAAACTATTTCTCTTCCAGAATAAAAATAGAGGACACCTTTCGGTGTCCCCTACTGGAGTATTATTTAAAATCTAGGGAGAGAGCTCAAGCCGCTATTAGCGCTTGATATTCAGAACTTCCTGCAACATCTGGTCAGCTGTTGTGATCGTTCTTGTGTTCGCCTGGAAGTTTCTCTGAGCGCCCATGAGATTCACGAATTCATTCGCGATATCCACGTTTGATTGCTCAATAGACTTCGAGAGAACATCACCGCGACCATCCTGACCTGGCTTACCAGAAGCGGCCTGACCTGACTTACGAGTTTCTTTAAAGAGGTTTTTACCTGTTTTGAAGAGACCTTCGTTGTTTTCAAATTTCGCGATAGCAACCTGACCGAGATCGATCGACTTACCATTGTCATAAACCGCAGTAAGAATACCCTGGTCATTGAATGACATAGAAGCAAGTGTCGCAGCTGAAGATCCGTCCTGTGAGTGACGGGCCACAGATGATTTCGAACCGAACTGAGTGGCAGCATCGAGACCTGTTCCGCCTTCTTTGATTGATTCACCGAAGTTGAATGCAACCTGTTGGTTAGCAACAGCACCTTTATTGAAGTTGAAGCTGTTCAGACCCGGAGTTTCTTCTTCAAGAAGACCCTGCTGGTTGAACTTCAGTTTTCCGTTTGCCATTTCTACCATTTCACCTGGCTTACCGGCAGCAGCGTCTGCTCCGTCAACCATAGCGTGGTATTCCCAGTTAGACCCATCAGCAGTCTTATTGAAATATGTTGTTACGAGACGAGCAGTACCTACTGAATCGTAAACAGTTACAGATGTATTAAAGTTTGAAGTTTTGTCCGGGTTCTTCGGATCGAAGACTTTCGGATTGTCACGTGAATCAAGATTCACAGACATTTTAACTTCTTTAGTCGAAGCAGCTGGAATGTTTGTGTTACCGAGTTTGATAGGGCCCATTTTATTTGTGATGGCACCTTTATCATCAGTCTGGAAACCTTCCACCTTATAACCGTCACCGTTAACCATGAAGCCTTCCTTATCGAAATGGAAAGCACCGTCACGTGTGAAGCCTTTACCGAATGGAGCCTGGATCTGGAAGAATCCGTTACCATTGATAGCAAGGTCAGTGATGTTGTTTGTTCTTGTTACTGCACCCTGAGTGAACTGTGATGTAATGTGAGCGAGTTTTGTACCCGAACCCATCTGGTCACCACCGTCGATACCTTTAAGTGAGTTTGCGATAAGATCCTGGAACTCTGCACGTGATGATTTAAATCCGTGTGTTCCTGCGTTTGCGATGTTGTCACCAATGACACCCATGCTTGAACCGGCAGCGTGAAGACCAGATACACCGATGTTAAAAGACGAAAGAATACTCATAGTCCCTCCTAGACCCTGGCGAGGGGATTTGAGCACTACAGGCTCTCATCCATGGCTTCCAAGAAGGACCAGCCACCTCAACCTAATTAATATAAATGCTCCTCTGCCACTCCTAGCAGAATTACATCATGAATAACGTCGAATCGATTTTAGTAAAAACGTTCTCGTTCATGTTGTTCCTGTCGACAGCAGTCACTACTGTGTTTTTATCGACGTCCACAACATAAGCCGCTTTGTTGGTGACCACGAGTGAATCGTGCCCGCCCTTCAAACGTAACTTACTAATCGCTTCTTTAAGCTTCATGTACTCATTTCCATCAAGCTCTATATTTCTCTCCTGCAATCTTTTCATTGCATGAGATGAAATGTTTACTTCGGGACCAACATCTTTTTTCGAAACCTGCGGTTGCAGAAGTTCTTTATCGATGAGGCCTTTGAATTCGCTCTTCTCACCTTTCGCCAGTGTGTTTGCTTTCTCGGCCTTCTGAACATCAGAAGGAAGAGAGCTCACATTAGGAATCAGAAAAGAATTAACCTTACTCATTATTCGTAAATTCCTGCGTTCTCTTTGTAAGCGTTCATCGCTTGAGGAGTTACCGCATTAGCTTCGTTACTATTAGATTTTACCATAGGAGCACCCTGCCCCGACAAGCCGGTATTTAATGCCCGCGCTGCCTCATGAGTCTGTGTGTCTGCTGTATGAAAACTTGCTACGTCACGAAGATAAACTTTTTGTCCGTTCACTGTGAGTACTGGCTCACCTTCATCGAAAGTTACAGACTGAACAACACCCGTTGCTTCAGTACGTGTTCCGACATCCTGGCCATTCTGATCCCAAGCTTTCACCTGGACTCTGTACTTGCCCTTCACTGCAGGAGTTCCGTCGAGAGAAACGCCATCCCACGTCACCTGGTGACCGCCGGCAGACATTCCTTCTTTCCAGATTTCTCCGATGATATTGTTTTTCTCATCGTGAATTCTCACCATGACTTTCATCGCTTCGCCATCGAGTTTGAAAAGAACGTCCGCAGGATCGCCGGAGTTTTTCAGATCGAGTGAAGAACCGTGAGTAACAATTTTCTTGCCGACAAAAGAAGCGGCATAGAATTTATCCTGAAGACCTTGTGTCTTATTACCCTGATCGAATTTCTTATTGAGTTCAGCGAGCTGCTCGAGTTGCGAGAACTGAGCGAGCTCTCCCGTCATCTTCCCCTGGTCCATCGGATTCATCGGATCCTGATGCTGAAGTTGATACGTGAGAAGTTTCAGGAATTCGTCCTTACCCATCTGGTTATGAGGACCTTCCTTATAGATCGAATTTGCTTCTGGCTTTTTACCTGTCGCTTTGTTGATGAGTTCTTCTCTCATCTGCGCTTCAGACTTCTGTTTTCCGCCAAGGCCTTTTGGTGCCATCTCTACCTGACGGTAGCGTTGTTCCATCGCCGAGACTGGTCTTCCCATTTCAGGCATTATGCCGCCTCTTTGTTAAGAAGTTTCCACAGATCTTCACGTTTCTGTGAATCGTGGCGGCGCTGATTCGACTCAGATCCGAACTGCTTCTCCTGAGAGTTGCCTTTCTGATTCTGGCCGTTCATATCGAAATCATTCTTAGCAGTTTGCGAAGAAGTTTCTACTTTCATATCGGCGACGTTAAGTCCCGCGTTTGAAAGATGTGAGAAAAGATCTTTTGAATTCTGCTGGAAGAAGTTCTTCCCGTCAGCAGTGTGCGTTCCGATATTGATCGCGATGGCATCAGCATTCAGGGCACCAGTTTTTGAAACTGTGATATCAATCATGCCGAGTTCATCGTGATTCATGCGCATAGAAACTGTCGGTTCTTTCGCTGCTTTCGCCTGGACAATATAGTCTGTGATCTGAGTCATGATCTTATCAGGTGAAGATGACTTGATCTGTGACATGTCGAAAGTTTTCACTGGTGCTGCCACTTCCTGAGAACCTGTCGGTTTATTTTCCGACATCATGTTCAGGATGAACTGCTGAGAGTTCATGGGCTGAGATCCTGCTTCGCCATTGGCAGAGGCAGCATCTTTTACGATCTGAGAATTCTTAAGGCCATTTTCCATCGCGATTTTGTTCGCCTGTGGATTCATGCCATATACGTTCTGTGGAAGAACTTTTTTGTTAACGAGATTTTTCTGAGCGACGAAATCTTCCATCTTCAGAAGTTCAGGATCAACTTCAGCTTCAGCGAAATCAATTGCTGGTGAACGACCAGCTTCGACTGCCCTGCCTTCAAGTTGTGTCTTGAGTTCAGCTACGAGATCAGCATCAGTGACTGGCTCGCCTTCAGCAAGTGCCTTCACCATTTCATCTGACATCGGAACTTCAACAGCTGTGGTCTCAGGGCTGATCAGCTTCTGAACATCTTTTGTCATCGATGGGTCAAAAACTTTCGGGCTGATTGAATCTGGATTTGTTTCTTCATTCTCTTCAGTGATGATTGAAGATGGCTTGCGAAGTTCTTTATCTGCAGAAACTTTTACTTCCTTAACTTTCGGCTCATCCGAATCTGTTACGGCCTTCAGCTCTGACTTGAATTCATCCTTAGAGATCTTCTCATTCTTCTCGTTCTTCGGAGAAGACTTCACGCGCTCAGGAGCAGCGGGTGCCTTCGGAAGTTCGATTGGTTTGTAAGAAGACTGGATCATCTGATTCCTAATCTGGTGTTAGTGGTCCTACAGTTATTTTCCACAATTCTTACACCTTTTTGAAGCCGGGCAATAACTTCCAAAATACCTTGAGGAAAATCTCGCGATCGGCAAATTTTGCCGGGCCCGTTCTTACAGTCTGACGCTAAGTGTGTGAATGATTGTGGAGTGAAAGTGGAATCAGTTCTGCGAATGCGGAGGATGGAAGCCAACTTCGCCGGAATTAAACACTGGTTTTTTACCTTCTACCCGGACCCAATCGAGAAAGGTAGGGGCAGGAGCGCGCCAGTGTTCCCATTGAATTCTGCGGGCAATGTAACGACGAACGAGAGAAACAAAATTTTCTTCTTCACCGAAGTCCAGACTTAAGAGAGCGAGCATCGCTTCATCTTCTATGTAAAGTTTGATCAGTCTTCCCATCACTGTCACAGGAACAATGGAAAAAGAATGATCGCGAGAGAGCTCATCATTCTCATCAAAACCTGGTCCGTTCTCGAAGAAAGAATGCATTTTAAAATCGCCGTCTTTCCACAGGATCATCATCTTATTTTTCCGGAGCCAGCGAAGAAGTGCTCTCCCCTCACCGAGTTCATTAGCATCACGCGAATCTTTACAGACAGATTCTACGTAAGCATCACGAAAAGAGATTTTCTTCTCACCCTTCAGCTTCATGAGGGAAAGCGAATCACGGTCAGAAATGTTGGGAACTCTGGGGCGGCCTTGATAGCGGATGGGAGTGAAAAATAAAAGTGGTGAAGGACGAAGAGTATCCTCTTCGTAGCCCAGTCTGATCCGTCCGTAGGAAAGGCTTTGCTTCATCCTTTCCTACTACGACACTATTCCGGGAAAAATTTAATCGTTGATCCGGAAGAGCCTGATCCCGTCCTCTTCTGGTTCATAGACCCAGACGGGAGGAGAAACAAGCGGCTCACCTTTCAGGTAGGCCAGATAAGCGTCGAGAATTCTCTTTTTCTCAAGAGTTATATCGAAACGGGCCAGATCATAACCTGCCAGTCGAAGGGCCACTGGAGTCGGAACTGTCGGTAAAGCACGTGATTCAAAAAGATCGGCCGTATTCCCCATGGACATCGACATGTCATTCATCTCTTCACAGTGATTTTCACTTTCTGTTGATCTGATAAGGAAAGATCCGGCAGCAATTCTCGTTAGCGAACCACTTGAAAACTTATCATTAATTTTCACTGCTCCATATAGGGTGACGGGAATGAAATCAGAGGAAGTGAAATTGTAATCGCAATAAGGAGCTGAGTAAGTAATGCTGACAGAGGCTGTAGGCTGACGCAGGAAATTCGTGGCTGTGAAATCATAAACGGCAGTAGGAGAAAAGTTTCCAGCTCCAAGAATTCCACTGATTGAGGTCGAAGCAGAGGCTTCCAGAATAAATCCTTGCATGATAGATTTTGTGATTTTGTTGCTTAAGCTTGACGAATATCCAACCAGACCACCTCCAGAGAGAGCAGGAGTGAAGAAATTGATGATCGCACGCTGGGAAACTTCTGAGTTGATGATCTCAGGAATTGCGCCCGACAAGGCATGAACACCGGCAATACCTCCGACACCAGAAGTGGGAGTATTATTATCCGTATTATTTATTTTCCCTTCGAATACAACCCGGTCAATCAAACCATAATTATATCCGGCCACTCCACCTACAACGTAATCTGCAGGTGAACCAAAGCCATCCATTTCCGGCTCAGCTGATGTATTTTCAATTGTCCCGAAATTGTTGAAGACAACACCACCCATCCGGTAGCCTTTCATATTAATCCGTTTAACTCTTGAACCTGAGATCTTTCCTGTCGTGTTATTGATAGTCGCAATTCCCCCAAGCATGGCCGAAGAAGCGATCGTATTCACTGAGACTTCAGAATCTCTCACCTCTGCATTCAGGATCGTTCCGGCATTGATGTTGGTAAGAATAGCTTTATTACAGCTCCCGCAAGAGGTCGTATCAGTAATTCTGAAGTTGATAAGCAGAGCATTTTTAACAGTACTGCCTGCACTCACGAGACTGAAAAGTGCTTCACTCCCGGTATCCTGAAGTTTGAGCGAGTGAACGATCTGATTATTAAAATCAATGTTCCCGGTGAGAGATCCTGAGTTGGACGAAGCCTGAGATAAATTCAGGTCCTGCATAACTTTGAAATTTTTTGCAAAGCCAGTGACTGAAAGATGATCGGGATTACAAATGAGAATAGGGTTTGCAGCACTTCCACGAAAGTGAGGAGATGCGGCCTGGAAAGCCGGAGACAGAATATTCACAGCATTATTGCAGGGATGATTCACATCAGTTGGTAATCTGGGATAATCACCTGCCATTTGTGTCCAGGGACAACCAGCGCCATATCCGTTACAGACATGGTTAACAGCCGAAACCGTAAGTGCAGAAGCCAGGGTAAAGGCCATATCGCCATCTTCACCTGCACCATCTGCATATGAACCGGTACTGAAATTGAAAACATTGGAAGCCACTGCAGAACCAGAAATCCCTCCGATCTCACAGGCACCTGGTGAACAAGGACTTTCAATATGTCCACGAAACATATTCCGGTCTGTATTCACGGTCGCCATAGCATTTCCCAGCATTCCCCCAATGAATCTTGGTGAAGCTGAGAAAGAACTGAGGTCTTTAATGAGCATGGATGAGCCTGACATTTCCAGATTCTTGCCGGAAATCTGTCCGACAATTCCACCCATGACCGTAGATTCTGAACGGAGATATCCCGAAGAGAAAACTTCTGTGAAATGACTTTGAGATTCACCGGCAATACCACCGATTTTTGAACTTCCATTTTCTGCGTAGATATTTCCGTCAAATGTTGCGCGTTGGATGTAACCTATGCCTTTTCTACCCACCAAACCACCAGTCCAGGTCTTGCCTTCGACTTCAGTTTTTTTCACATGACAATGTTCAATGGTAGTTGAGGTTCCATTCGCATAACCAACAATCCCGCCCGTCTGATCATCACCACGGATCTCGCCTTGATCAATAACGACATCAAAGAACTCTGTGTTGGAGGAATATCCAACAGCAACTCCGGTAAAATCTCCACCTTCAACAGCAGGTTTATCAAATTTCACACTGGCGAAATAGGCACCGCTCATGTCTGAGATGAATCCGGTTTTAGTGAGTTCGTTATTATTGTGGAACCTGAAGTGATGAATGGTTTTTCCATTTCCATCAAAGCCACCTGAGAAAGGAATGGCATGTGACTGAATATCTCCGCTTCCATCAAAGTAGAGTCCAAGCGGGATAAACGTATCTCCGATTTCAAGATCAGGATCATAGGCCGAAGCCGTTCCTCTCTGAATGCCGGTGATTAAATTGATATCATCACCAAGGATGTAATAGTTTGAAGCTATCGTTGCGTTGTATCCCACCTGCAATGATTTCAGTTGGTCGTTTGTACAGATCACGTAAGGCCAGGTGTTATTTCCCTGTCCGGAAGCAAAACCTGTTCCAGGATATTTTCTGGATTCAAGACAGATCAGGGCCATCGGAGTTCTGACATAGGCCCGTTTTGCAGCATCGAATCTTGCGACTCCAGGATTATCAAATGAAGCACGAAGCATACCCTTCCCAGCTTCACAGTCCTCACCTAAGTAAGCGTCAGCGTTCAGCGGAATTCCGAGGCCTGCAACGAAGGTTGGAATATTTAAACTTGCGACGCTAAAAGCGAGGTCAGAAGTCTGGTTGGAATCGGACTGATAGCAATGAGTTTCAAGAATTGTTTTTGAAGTGGTTGTGCTGGCAAAACTCTGGCCGGAGAGAATACTGAAACGGTAGCTCCCTACGAATCCACGCTTTTGCGCCTCAGGAAAACCAGTCGGATTGTAATTGCATGATCCTGTAAATGAGGAAACATCATCTTCACAGAATTGTGGATTGATAGCACCTGCTGTCGGTCCCGTTTCAGTTGAAAAAGATGAAGTAAAACATGTTGGATTATCGAGATTGAGTTTTACGGATGAAGTTTCACCTTCAATCTGTGCATCTGTAAGAGCACAAATCACGTTTCCTGACATCGGTTCAGGACCGGCCCATGCAATGGCGCCGATTTTCCATGCGCCCGGAGGAAGTTCAAGATCAGTAGAATCGGAATCTACAACTCTGGTAAATCTATCTTTTCCATTATCACCAAAAAGCACAACTCCCCCAAGCGCGGTTGCCGCAAGTGGAAAGCCACTCATCTCAAGTTTAAATTTTGCCTGAGAAGGACCCTTACCGGAGCACGATACAAGTAAGAGCATCAATGAGAGCAATGTAAAAACAGTTCGCATAATATCCTTCCATGGAGATTTATCTGATCTCTCATCGGGGGAAACGAGCTGTTAAATGATTCTTAAATAGAGCGGAAAAAGTTGCCGCTCTATTTAGTCATGACGTCCAAAGAGTTTGAGTTGAACAGGCTCATCCACGTCGTATTCCCAGACAGGAGGATTGACGGTTGTGCCGGTTAATAGAACGTCGATGTAGGCTTTTACAGCACGCTCGAGATCGAGTGCAATTGCCATGTCGACGAGGTCATACATTTCCGTTGCGAGCTGCGCCGGAGTAACTGTCTCGGGAGTAATGAGAGCTTTGAAAAATTCCGCAACCCCCGCGGTACCATAATTCGTACAGCGATCACCAGAAGTGCGGACCAGAAGGTCATAGGTATTTGCTCCGGTATCAATGGCCGTACCCATCACAGCATCAGTACCATAGAAAACAGCTGAGCCATTGTTAATGGTTCCCGGGTCTGAAGCTGTCGTGAAAGCCATCGTGCAGATTTTCGTAGATGAGTTATAAGTTGAACCGCTGATTGTCGCTGAACCATCAATTGTTTGATACGTGGAAGTGAGAAAATGATTATTGGTCAACACACCAGATCCTCCACCAAGAACAGGTACGGCGAGTGAGTTTTCATCCTGGAGAAATCCCTGGAAAACATTTCGGATGATTTTTGAAGTAGCTCCCGACCAGCCTACAACTCCGCCAATGTTCGTAGATGCACCTACGAAGGGCCAGATCACGACATCGCGACTGACTTCACTATCTTTAATAATCGAAAGAGCAGAGTTTATATGTTCTCCGATAATCCCACCGACAAAAGATGCTTCGACAAAATTAGTAATCGATCCTGAGAATCGTGATTTTTCGACAGTGCCGTTGTTCCGGGCCACCAGGCCTCCGATGTACAGCCCAGCGTTTGTTCCCTGACCATGAATTTCCACAGAGGATTCAGAACCAGAGATTACTCCACTGACTCCCTGGCCGTTAGCGATGCCGCCAACTTTAGATTCATATTTTAAAAGCCCTGTGACTTCCGATTCATTTATCACGCCATTGTTGTAATCAACCAGACCTCCGATTGAAAAATCAGGGTTGGTGGCAACAGCGATCTGAGCCTCGAGTACGCGGACTTTCTCAATGGTCCCAGAATTACTGAGGGCCAGTGTAGAAAGTCTGCAGGGAGCGGATGAACAAGTTCCGGATTCGCTGATATAAAATCCACCGAGATCGAGATTTTTAACAGTTGATCCAGAAGAAATCAGATTGAAGAGGGCGAATGAATTTCCTGGATTAATTTTATTGAAATAGAAAAAAGCGTTTCCATGGCCATCAAGATTGCCGGCAAAATTTCTTGAAGCCTGGACTGGAAAAGTTCCGAGACCCGCAAGTTCGAAGAGATTAATATTTTGTCTGACAGAATAAAAGTTTCCACCGAAATTCATCACATCAATCAGTTGAGAGGCTTTACAGATAATGTATGGGTTGGTTGCTGAACTTCCTCTTCCCGCCTGAGTAGCAAACGGAAGATTGTTAATTGCCTGAGTACAATGACCAGGATCTGTAGGGTCCAGCTCAAAATCGAGTCGGGCAAAATCACCACTAACCTGCGGCGCGAGCCACTTGCAAGATGCTCCGTCTGCCAGACAGATATCTGTTACGAGTGTTGAGCCCGCTTGAGACATGGCCACGAGAGTGGGAAAAGCACCGGCTTCAATTCCACCGGTTGATGTGTAATCGACAGGCGAATAAGTGTAGGGAGCTGCTGAAGCGGATCCCGCGACACTTCCAATGTCACACCCCGGACCATTGCAATTACTCTTAATCGCACCATTAAAATAGCTGCGTGAAACAACATTCGCAGAAGTCCCGACGAGACCACCCATCAGGCGACTACCACTCGATGATGGATTCATATCCTGAATAAACATTCCTGAACGGGAATACATGACTATGTTAGAGCCGCCGAAAATTTCTCCTGCCAGTCCGCCGACTTTTTGACCATTGGCCGACATTAAGCCTTCTGCCACCACTTCCGTCAGCTGACCGACTAGTCCGGCAATTCCGCCAACAAGGTTGCCCCCTTGAGATTCAATATTGCCCTTGAATAGACCTTTGTTGAAAGTACTGTCAGAACTTCCGATGAGGCCACCAGTCTGACTCTGACCTTTCACAAATATATTTGAGGCATAAAATTCGTCATGGACGCAGTTATTCGCAATTCCTATTACTGAGCCAACTTTATTATTCCCATGAACACGGGAATTTTTCAGGCGAACTCTTCGAATGAATCCATTAACACCCTGGCCCGCAACAATTCCAACTTCATCACCACCTTCAACATCCGCAGATTCAAAGTTGAGATCATAGACGGCTCCCCCAGTACCGATTCGGGAGAAGAAGCCAACCCAGGCCGTTGAGGAATCTTTAAAACGGAAATGCTTGATCGCTTTCTTATTTCCATCAAAGACTCCGAATAATAGATTCGCTCTGTCCTGGATATCACAGACTCCATCGAAAACTTTACCCATAGGTACAAAAGAATCTCCAAGGGAGAGGCAATTACTCATGACGAGTGGGCTCGCCACACCTTTATAAATTCCAGTGGAGAGATCAATATCATTACCCAGGATATAAGAATTTGTTGTAAAACCTGCGACATCCCAGTTTTCCTGAAGATGGATGAGTTGCTTACGGTTACAAATCACATGAGGATTAGATGGGTTGCCGGTACCGGAAGCAAAAGTATTGGAAACGTTTTTTGAAATTGAAAGTGAACAAACTTCAGCCAGCGAAACTTTGGCAAACATCGTTTTACTCAGGGCACTCGGTACGTAAAATCTGGCTTTCGTGTTATCTGCCATCGAAAGATCAATCACACCTTTGGCTTCTTCACAGCTTTCACCCAGATAAGCTTTAACAATAACGTTAATGCCTGTAATCGAGGCAAAGGCAGGAATATTAAGTTCGTTCAGGTTATCTGAATCACCAACGACGATATTTGTATCCGGGTCATAACATGAACTTGAGAGATCTCCTGTTTCTTTATCACCCTGAATACTGATGCGATAACTTCCGACAAATCCTGATTTATTGGGAGGAAGAATGGCGCTTGATGGATCATATTGGCAGTTCGTTGTCTGAGATGAGACATCACCCTCACAAAACTGAGGCGAGATCACACCCGCTGCCAGTGGAGTTCCATCACCCAGGTCTGAAGAGAAAGAAGCTGTGAAACAACTCCCGTTTGTGAGCGCAAGATTGATCTGCGCCTTATCACCACCAATGACAGCGACAGAACTGGCGCAACGGACTTCTCCCTCGAAAACTTCCGGGCCCGCCCACGCGACAGCTGAGAATTCCCACGACCCTTTCGCGAGATCCATTTCCACACTATTTGAACTGACAATTTTTGAGAATGTTTCTTTGTTCGGACCTTTGCCGGTAATGACTAATCCGCCTGCGGCATTCAGGGCCATGTTATTCATCTCGAGAACGAATTTTGCTTTGGTAGGTGACTTACCTGAACACGATATGATCAGGAACATCAGTGAGAATAATGAATAAAGAGCGCGCATAAATTCCTTCCATGGAGATTTGTCTAATCTCTGGTCGGAGTAAACCGTGTGTTAAATTATTGCTAATCTTGTGAAGGAAGAAATTGCCTGGGACTACTTCTTCATCTCTAGATATTGTTTCTGCAACTTAGCGGAAACATCTTTATCCATGAAATTGAAAATCTTCGAGGCAGTCTTGGGATTAATTGACTGAAGTATTCTGACTGCGATTTCCGAATCCTGGACGGAAAGGATTTCGGCGGCTTTTTGCGGTTTCATGTTGGAGATCGTTTCTACGAGCTGACCGACTCTCCCCTTACTCTCTTCTTCGTTCCCTTTCACACAGCCCAGGAATGAGCGCTGGCGGGCCTCAAAATCCGAATATTTCTTAGCGAGCTCATTTTCTGAAACTTTAAGTGAATCCTGCTCTTTCTGAAGTTCGATTTCACGCAGGCGAAGTTTCTCTTCTTTATCGAGAAGTTCTTTGGTGAGTTCAGAGACTGACTTGTTCTTGATGGTATCGACTTTCTTTTTTACTTCATCGTTCACTTTCTTAACGAAATCTTTCTCAGTATAAAGCTTGGGATCGGCAGCCGCCGATGCTCCGAAGGAAATGATGAATAGGAGAATGAAAGACTTCATAGACCGGCCTTTTTACGATTATCGAGCCAGATTTGCGTCTGCTCTTCAACTTTCTGATCAACTTCCTTATTATAGGCCTTCTTCCACTCGGTAAAATCTTTTTCTTTTAAGTTCTCCATCACTTTGAGTTCGCCTCTTAGTGCTGCGAGTTCTTCTTTCTTTTCCACGATCATATCTTCGTGGTTTTTCTTCTGGCGCTCAAAAAGCTGAATACTCTTTTCTTTCGCTGCTACGAGTGCGGGAAATGCCTGAAGCTTACCGGCCGTTGCACCGGTCTTCAGGGCGAGTTCCTGAATCTGGTAGTATTTTTCGATTTCTTCTTTTTCTTTGGCGATTTGAACGACGATAGCCTCGAGCTGGCGATTGAGAAGACCCAGCTCCGTACGACAGTTCTCTTCCTTAAGCTTCCGGAGCTTGAGAACAGCATCGAGCTTGAACTGGTACTTTTTCATTTTCTATCAGCCTGACATGTTCTCGGCTTTTCTCGCAATGTCGATCATGCGGTCAAAAAGCTCTTCAATGGAGAACGATTCCTCCACCTGCTGGCGGAGAAGGTTAATGAGGTCATCATAAATCATGATGGCCTTGTCGACTTTGGCATTTGAACCGCGGGCATAAGCACCAACGGTAATAAGATCTTCTGATTCTTTATAAGCGGCGAGGAGATCGCGCAAGTGAGAGGCAACGATACGATGCTCTTTCCTTGCAACCTTCGGCATAACCCGCGAAATGGAAGCGAGAACATCAATCGCCGGATAATGGTTACGGGCCGCGAGCTGACGTGAAAGGACAATGTGACCGTCGGAAATCCCCCGGACCGCATCTGCGATCGGTTCATCCATATCACCACCTTCAACGAGTACGGTATAAATTCCTGTGATCGTGCCGGCATCTTTCTTGGTACCAGCGCGCTCCATAAGCTTCGGAAGTTTTGCGAACACACTTGGCGTGTATCCTTTCTGTCCCGGAGGTTCGCCTGTCGAAAGGGAAATCTCACGATTGGCCATCGCAAAGCGGGTAATCGAGTCCATCATGAGAAGTACGTCCTGACCCTGGTCACGGAAATATTCTGCGATAGTTGTCGCTGTATAAGCGGCTTTTGTTTTGATGAGTGCAGAAGTATCAGATGTTGCAACAACAACAACTGAGCGCTTGAGGCCTTCTTCGCCGAGATCGGATTGAATGAACTCGAGAACCTCACGTCCCCGCTCTCCAATGAGTGCGATCACGTTAATATCAGCGTTGGTGTTTCGTGCAATCATACCCATGAGAACTGACTTACCAACACCTGAACCGGCCATGATCGCGAGACGCTGGCCTTTTCCTGCGGTGATAAAACAATTGATGGAATTAATTCCTGTATCGAGAGCTTCGCGGATAGGTGGACGATCAAGCGGGTTCATCGGTGTCCCGAAAATTGATCTCCGCTCAAATGTTCCTTCGATCGGACCCTTGTTATCAAGTGGCTTACCCTGAAAATCAATCACGCGACCGAGCATGCCGGCGCAGATATTAATCTCCGTCACGATATCTTTTAGATGAATGCGGGTTTCAGAGTTGATGCCGGAGATTTCATCATACGGCATGACCATGCAATTCTGGCCCTGAATGGCGACAACTTCTCCGAGGGAACGTTCACCGTTTTCAGCGATAAATTCCACGTTGCTTCCGAGGACAGCACGGGGAACCGATGCTTCATAAACCATTCCGCGCGAAGCGATGATCTTACCGATTTTTTCGTAAGGAACTTTGCTTTCGATATGACGAAGAATCTGATTAAGACCAAGATTCTCACTCATGGTTCAGGACCTGCCCGAAGATCTTGTCGATGTTGGCAAACACACCTTCAAGCGATCCATCAATCAGTCCATTCTCACCTTCGAGAATAATTCCCGGGTGACGGATTTCCTGAACGATTTCGATGCGGGTATTCTGCAGTTGACCCAGACGGGCCTCAACTGTCTTCATCACTTCCGGCATTGCTGCAAACTGCTCGCGTCCGACTTTGATGATGAGATTTTTTCTGCTGTTGAGTTCGAGGATCAGTTTCTCGAGAAGCTGCTCGAGATATACTTTCTCGTTAATTTCTTTCATTACGATCCACTTCGTGAAGCGTTTCGTGAATTCAATCACCTCAGTTTTGTGCCCGGCCATGTAGCCCGCACTTTGTTCCTGAAGTCCGTTAATGAGTGAAATAAAATGTTCAACGTTACCGGCGAGTTGTTCTTCATGAGCGGCGAAAGCTTCAGCTTTCCCTTTCTCCTCACCCTTGGCGAGACCTTCAGCATAAGCTTTCTGAAAAGCCGCTTCTACGCGCTTATTCACTTCTGCCTGGATTTTCTTTTCGAGATCAGTTTGTTCCTGACGGGAAAGACCGCGATAGTCCTTCACCATGTCATCAATTTTGAAATCATTTTTAGCGGCGAAATTTCTCTCTGAACGGATATCCTGTTCAGATGCACCTTTCGAGCTCATCGTTTCCCCGGTCAGGGTCTTGAATGAGAAGGCCTGAAAATTATTTCCCGTAACAACGTGCTCGCTGTTGATCTCAGAGAAAATAAAAGGCTTGATGTCATCACGCTGCTTCTGCATTTTTTATCCTGTTAAACGAATGAATCGCCTTCTCCACCACGAGCAATGAGGGCCTTACCTTTCGCTTCAAGGTCTTTAAGCTGCTGCACGATTTCCTGCTGCGCTTTCTCGACATCGGAAATCTTCGTAGGTCCCATGGACTCGAGATCTTCCTTGAGGAGGGTCGCTGCACGGTTCGACATATTCTTGAAGAGCTTGGTTTTGACATCGTCCGGAGCAGTCTTGAGTGCCGTCACAAGTTTCATGTTGTCGACAATCTTGAGGAGCTCCTGGATACCACGGTCGTCCACATAAATAACATCTTCGAATACGAACATGAGCTTACGGATTTCTTCCGCGAGTTCAGGATCTTTTTCTTCAACACGGGCCATGATGTTCTTCTCAGAAGTCTTGTCCATGAGGTTGAGCATATCTGCGATTGGCTCAATACCACCGAGCTGCTGGGTATCGATCGAACCGAGAGTTGAGAGTTCCGTTTTAAGAACATCATCGAGCTGAGCGATAAGTTCAGGAGAAACGAAATCGAGGTTCGCCACACGAAGAACAACTTCCGCCTGGAGACCTTCCGGAAGTTTCCGGAGAACATCCACTTTCTTCTCAACCGGTAAGTGAGCGCAGATAAGGGCAATTGTCTGCGGATGCTCGTTTACGAGGAAGTTAGCGAGAGTTCTGGTATCAACGAGTTCAAGTGACTCAAGAGTATTGTTTGTTCCGACATCAACGATCTGACCGAGGAGCTGCTTCGCACGCTCTTCACCGAGTGTACCAAGGATGAATTCACGGCCTTTGTTTTCAGAGAAGAGGAGCTCAGAATCTTCATTGATCGATGAATAGAATTCTTCAAGAACTCTCTTCACCATCCAGATAGGTGATTTTGAAATGGATGACATCGTATTGATCATCCGTTTCACGTCATTGTCTTTCATGTGCTTGAAGATGAGCTTGGTAGTTGTCGGACCTAATGCAGAAAGAAGGATCGCTGCCTTCTCCTGTCCGGACAAGAGTGCATATTGCACATCAGGTTCTAAACTCTTTTGTTCGTCGGCCACTTACCACCCCTAAGATCAATATTTAAAAAATTAAGCAATTTCCTTATTGGTCTCTGCTGTATGGATCATGTCATGAACCACCTGAGCAGCTTTACCGGGGTTCGCTTCAACGAGAGCGATAATTTTTTCCCGGATCATATTCCCTTCAATCTTCTCAGGGTTAAGTCTGTCATCCATACTCGGGAGGACATCTTCAAGACCTGGAAGTCTCTGGCCGGCCTGGATCTTCTCGAGTTCTTCAATCGTTTTAGGAAGGAAGTCTTCGATTGATTCAACAGAGTTCTCTGTGAGCCACTGAATGAATGGACGAACAACCATAAAGAAGAAGAGAGAAATGATCGCACCGATGATGAGGTACTTCACGATGTTCTTATAGAGTTCGCGATTCTCACGCGCTCTCATGATCGCGTCCATTTCGGCGAGATCTTCTTTCGCAAATTCCATGTTCTTGATAACGATCTTGTCACCACGGGTCTGATTGATCCCGAGTGAAGAAGCGACGATCTGCTGGAAGTTCTGGAGTTCTTCTTCCGACCACGCCTGATATTTTGTCACTGTTACGCCGTCATCGTTAACAACCGGCATACCATCTTTGATAACCGGGATTTTCTTCCCGTCTACCATGACTGCAACTGAGAGGTTTGAGATTTCAGCAGTTGGCTTTTTAGACTTCGTTACTGTCGTCGGTACATTATAGTTTCTTGTGACAAGTGACTTATCAACATCATTACGAGTTTCAGGAATCCCCGGCTGTGGATTTTCGCCTGGAAGATTCGAACGCGCGCCCGGAATACCTTGTGGTGAAGGACGAACACCGACCATCTTCTGTTCATTTCTCACTTCAGAGTAAACGGCAGTGTTCTCTGAATCGTAGCTTGTCTGTGTTTCCACTTTCTCAGTGAAATCCATCTTGATTGCGACTTTCGCGATGACTTTTCCTTCGCCGATTACGCGCGAGAGAATTTCTTCTACTTTTTTCTCATACTGAGAGTTCAGTCTTGATTCGAGAGCGATACGGTTAGCCGTTTCAGTCGACATATTGTCGCCGTCGTTCTCAGAAAGCTTCTTACCGCGGGAATCGATGACCACAACGTTATGGCTTCTCATACTGTCGACAGAAGAACTGATGAGTGACTGGATCCCTTTGATTTCATCGCCGGTCATCGTAACACCACGCTCAACATCGAGAACGACTGAAGCACTTGGTGGTTTTCTTTCTGATACAAACGGAGAAGACTCCGGCATAGAAAGGTGAATGCGGGCGCGGGTCACACCACGAAGGTGCATGATTGTTTTAACAAGCTCGCCTTCGAGGGCGCGCTGTTTATTGATTTTTTGTACGAATGAAGTTGTTCCGAAAGCTTGCTTATCAAAGACTTCGTAGCCGACAGTCCCTGTGAAGTTCACACCTTTCTTGGCGATTTCCAGACGCCAGATTTCAACCTGGTCTTCAGGAACCATGATGGTCTTCCCGTCGTCTTTCACCTGGTAGGAAATCTTTCCTGTCTCAAGCATTCTGGCGATAGTCGCTGAATCATCTTTGGTGAGATCAGTATAGAGGACCTTGTAATCAGTCTTGGAGGAGTAAACAACGATTCCCGACATCACCGCAAAAAGAATACCTCCGACTGCGATCAGTCCGAGGCGTCTCATCATGCTGAGTGACTTAAAGAAATCAACGAAGTTCTGAACTATTAAACCCAAAAGAACCCTCCTGGTTCAAACGGTACTGATCAAATCCTATGATCAGATCTGCATTTTCATAATTTCACGGTACGCATCGATCACTTTCGTGCGGACCTGGTTCATCGTACGGAAAGCGATATCCGCTTTCTCTACTGCCAGTAATGTCTCATGCAAATTCTGTGACTCTCCCGAAGCGAGTTTTTCCATCGCTACGTTTGCTTCCGTCTGCATTGCATTTACCTTGCCAATCGATTCCGACAGCATTTCCCCGAAAGACTTCGCCCCGCCACTTTCTTCGATATCAAAACCTTTACCGGTCTCAATATTAAAACTGTCGCTGCTGTTGTTATCAACTGACCGAGACCAGCCTTTGGCATCAGCATTCCCGAGAGTCTGTTGAAATGAACCAATGTCCTTAATAGCCATTAGTTACCTCTCCCGATCTCGAGCGTCTTCATGGCCATTTGTTTGGTCGTGTTGATCGCTGTGATGTTTGATTCGTAAGCACGCTGTGCTTCGATCATATTGGCCATTTCGACCATCGGATTTACATCCGGCATGGCCACGTAGCCTGTCACCGGATCTGCATCCGGGTGAGTAGGATCATGTTTCATTTGTACTTTGTCTGAATGAACGACTTCAGTCGCGTGAACGGTCTGAGCGTTTTCTGCGAGTTCTCCTTCGAGAATCTCTGAGAAGGTATCGCGTGCCGGCTCTGAACCGAACACAACTTCCTTACGACGATAAGGACCGCCTTCGGCAGTCTTGGTAGTCTGGGCATTTGCGATGTTCGAAGAATGCGCTTCCATGCGTTTTCTCTGAGCAGCGAGACCCGATGATGAAATCCGTAAGCTAGATAGCAAATCCATTTGCTAAACCTTTGTGAGAATCACTTCTCACTGTTGATGGCGTATTTCATGATACCCATCTTCTTATTAATCAATTGCACAAGGGCGTCGTACATCAATTTGTTCTCTGCCATCTGTGCCATCTCAGCCTCGACATCCACGGTGTTTCCATTTTCAGAAACAACACCGTTAGGATTGTCGTAAATCTCAGGCTCAAGATTATTGAAGCTCCCACCGCCGACGTTGTAATGCCGTCCATCTGTGGCATTCATCTTCATCTGTCCATCAACATCAAGAGCACGTGCCAACGCTTCTTCGAAGTCTAATTTCTTGGCCTTGAAGCCAGGAGTGTTGGCATTCGCAACGTTCGACGAAATGAGTTCCTGGCGCATTTCCCGGAAATTCAAAGCCGTCGTCAGTGCGTGTAGTGTCTTGTCGTTAACGTCCATCGTGGGCGCCTCAAACCTTTTTTAAAACTTATCTCAGGTTAACAAAGTAAACTGCACCTTCACCACGGTACTCATTGATCTTGTTCCGGAGTGTACGGATAGATACGCCGAGGATTTTCGCAGCTTGTGTACGGTTCTCAGAAGTAAACACGAGAGCTTTCTTGATAAGAAGTTTCTCAGCATCCTTCAGAGACATGAGCTTCATTCCGTCTTCATCAACTTCACCAGTTGTGAATTCAGCTTTACGCTCACCATTTTCAATCGCCTGGAGATCAAGAGTCGTGCCGTCCATGTTCGTCATGGTCTTACGGATGAACGACTTGAGTTCAGCGATGTTGTTATTCCAGTTGTAGTCAGAGAGTTTGCGGGCAGCTTCGTCCGCGAGGAAGATCTGTTCAGACTGAGTCTCAACAGCGTACTCTTCGATAAAGTGACGAGCGATCAATTCCACGTCAGTTCCTCTTTCACGGAGCGAGATCATATCGATCGAAGCGCCGTTAAAATAAGTATAGAGAGCACGTGAGAACTTTCCTGCACCAACCAACTTAGAGAGATTCTTCGAGGTAGTAGCAAGGATGCGGACGTCTAACTCGTAATCAGGTAGTTCTTGAAGGATAGTATAGAGGCGTTTCTGAAAACTTTCATCCAGTGCATCAATGTTGGCAAAAATTACCGTACCACCGTTGGCAAGTTCTAGAACTCCACGATTGAACTTTCCAGAATCTTCATCGCGGTAACCAAGGACGATCTTTTCAACCATCACTACTTGTTCACCACAATCCACGATTTCAAGGCGTGCATTTTTTCTCGCAGAATTGTTGTGGATGTACGATCCAAGCGCTTTCTTACCTGAACCGGCTTCACCCGAGATCAGAACAGGAGTCTTAGTGACAGCTACATTACGAGCAGTCTCCAGAGCGTTGTTGAATTTTGGGTGATTACCTACGAGTACTAAACCTTGAGTTAACATTAGACCTCCTGTCCGTTGTTATGTGGTTTGCTTATAATTTCTTTTCGATCAATTCCAGTGTCGCGAGCTCGCTCCTTGCCATTTCTTTAATGTGCGAAGGAACATTCTTATCAGTCGTCAGATCGTTCAATACTCCACGTCCTTCCTGAACACGAGAGTTCTTTATCAATGATAACCCGTAAAGGTATCCGATACGTGCGGTGTAAGGAGATTTTTGAAATTTCTCTCTGAAAGATTTTGTCATCATCTCAAGCTCCTTCCATTCAGGATTCCCCTCCCCCGCATAGGCTTCTATGAGGAGATAGTTGATTCGCTCCGAGATATTCAAGATCGGTGCCGACTTCGAAGACGACACATCATCAGACAGTGCTTTTACGACGGTTTTAAAGCGTTCCTGGTCCTTCAATTGATAGAGGGATTCCACGTAACCCATGAGAAGGTCTGCAGTCTGACGGGGGGTCAGGATGTTCGCAGGATTCTGGCGAACGAGCACTTTTTCGAATTCCACCACGGCATCGGAATAGGCCTTCTGGTTGAATTTAATAAGGCCCACATAATACGGATAATTTATAGAGTCCCGGAGTGACACCGGAAGAGTGGTCAGCTTGTCACTTGCCTCGGTGTACTTCTGGTCCGCAACCAGGCGGATGATATTGAGCTCTTCAATCATCAGACCCAGGTCAGTCGACTTCGTACGATCGATCCACAAAGGGAAATTGCGGGGTTCAGCCTTCTGCACTTCTTTGAAGTTCGTGAGGGCGCGATCATAGCTCTTATACATACCGAGTTTTAAGAACGATTCGCATATAACGAAATTGAGATAGAGATTTGAGGCCACTTTCTGCTCATACTTAGCACGATAAGTTTCCCAGATCTTCACGGCCTTCGAGTAATCCTCTTTGAGATAAGCTTCCTGAATGAGACCGAAAACAACTTCTGCGCCGTCGCCTTCAAACACTCTTCTTTCAGCAGGTCTTAAAGCATCGAGTGGAATACCAGTGAGGTAAGCCAGGGCCTTATCATAGTCTTTAGTCGTGATGAAAAGTCTGAGTCTTACGAGCCAGAGAAGTTTCTTGAGATCATGTGAAAGAACTTTCGCCTCATCAGGAGATTGCTCAAGAAAGACTTCTGTTTCAAAGTCAGAAATATCGGGCTTCATTTTTCTCGCGACTCTTAAACCCACATAGCGAAGCTTAGCTTCGTAACGGATAGAAGGATCTGTTGAGCGGTCGATGGCGTTCTTATAAAGAACGAGAGTTTCTGATACCGGACGATCAAGAAGTTCGTAGGCAAGACCAAGGCGCAGGCGCGCGTGAGGGGCTTCTCTTACATAAGAGTAAACAGAAACGAATTCATCGAATGCTTTAATCGAGTTTTCATATTCAGCGTGACGGAAAAAGCTCTCTCCCACGTTGAAGAGAATCGCAGGGTGAACCGGCTTCATGAGAGACTTTTCGACCATCCGGTAGCGCTTGATGATGTCTTTTGTCTCACCTTTCATGAGAAGGGCGAAAGTGATGTAGGCCATGCTCATCTGAGGAGGAAGGATGCTCTGGAGCTTCTTATTTTCCGTCTCAGAAAGAAAAGCTTCAATTTTCTCAGGCTGCTTAAGTTCAGCGAGTGAGTGAAGAATCGTGAGAGCTGACTGGATGACAAGAGTCTGATCAAAATTTCCGCGGGCCTCAACATAGAGCTCTTTAGCGAGCTCGAGAGTGCGGACATAGTCCTTCATGTCAGCATTGTA
Organism: Bdellovibrionota bacterium; assembly: GCA_040387275.1. Taxonomy (GTDB): domain Bacteria; phylum Bdellovibrionota; class Bacteriovoracia; order Bacteriovoracales; family Bacteriovoracaceae; genus Peredibacter. The sequence goes on from JAZKDZ010000002.1 coordinate 1,114,379, forward strand.
CTGAATGAGGTAGCGGAGAATCGAACCCTTGAGTTCGTAATCCGTCGTGAGGTCTTTGATATTCGAAAGGATCACCATCGCTGACTGAGTGATACCGCGATTAGGTTTCGCGAGATTACCTTTGAGAAGTGCATTAGCCTTCATGTACTCGTTTACGACATAGTTCGCGTCACGTGTGCCGTATTTCTTTTCATAGAGAGTGATGGATTTGTTCATCAATCCCCATCTTGATTCGCGGAAGAAGTTCACAGTTAACTGCATGTGAGCTTCTTTTGGATCATCAAGATTGCCCCTGTCTTTCACAGGAAAGAGAGACTCAGGAGTCTTGGATGCGAGATTGATATCTTTCTCGAGTGACGGGATCATCGCATTGTAGTTCCACATGAACGAGGCACCGTAACGGAAGTCACGGTATCCGGGATTCAGGCGGGCCTCATCACTTCTCTTTACTTCAACTGAAGTGAGAAGCTTACTCTTAGCAGTCAGAAGGTCATTCTTAACCGGGAGTTCAACTTTCTTCTTGATAACGAGTGGCTCAACCGGAAGCGGTTGAAGTTTTGACATAGAGGGAGCTTTCTCTGAAATGAGATCAGAGTTGATCCAGAAGTCGAGGATGTATTTCTTGTCCGCATCCCGATAAAAAGAGAAGAGTTCAACTGACGGATCTTTCAGCTTCACGCTGACCGTAGCAGGCTTCGCTGGAAAATTATCCTTGGAATAGGAAACGCTCTCTATATATGAGCCTTCCGTCTTCATGCGTGCGAGATCGCCGGCGAGTGTTTCGAAGAGTTGGAGATTGAGTGTCTCTATATATAGAGTCTGATCTCTCTTAACGACAGTGAGTTGATCACGAGGAACAACCAGATTCCAGCGAAGATGTGTTTTGAATGTTTCCTGATTAACGATGTCAGCTAAGACGGAAGTCGCGGTCAGAGCGCTGGCAAGGAGAAGAGTTGTCAGAAGAACCGCAAAGTTTGTCATTCGTTAAGACTTCCTGTCTTTACTGGTAGAGACGGGCTACATCCGTGTGGCCTTTTTTACCTACCTAAGTTCGAGTGTATCTGAAATTTCACATTCTCAAAGAACATTTTTACCTACCGGCAAAAAAGGCCAGTCGTAGTTTTGACATGCAAACAGATAACAATGACTTAAAATTGAATCACTATTACCCGTATGAAACGGTCACAAATGTTGAAGATTTTACTCCTGATTTTAGCTCAGATTTCGTATGCATTTGCGGTCACTACTTACGAGATCAAAAATCTTCCTTCCTCTTCTTATCTCTTCAGTGACATCAACGCTCACATCTCACCCGAGAAGATTAAAGACCTGCAGTTAGCGGCACATTCCCGCACAGATGAACTGGCCGAACTTGTGAAGAAGTATCCCGGAAAATATGAACCGCGATTTTTCCGGATGGATGTCCTGAAATTCCAGATGCTCGATGTGGGTCAGATGATTCTGAAAAAGAATGAAAAAATTCCGCCAGATAAAATCCGGACATTTCCAGGCGGCGACTATCTCATCGTTAACTTTGAAGGTCCCGGTTCAGAGATTGATAAGACCTTCCGCCGTATTCCGGAACTCCTGAAGGAAGCCGGTGTGAATGCTGAGAGTGCCGTGATCACCTATTATAAAAAGTCTGCTCTTAATGCTCTCTCTGAAAAAATCCAGATCCTGATCAAACTGGAAGAGCGCTTTTTTGTGAATGGCTGCATGGTCTTCACCCGCGAGGGAAAGCTCAGGGAAAGATTTCCCGGAAGCTTCTGCAAATTCTTATCCGACGGAAGTTTTGTATCAATGAATAACGAATCCCTGCGGATGTTTTCCTCAAAGAATGATGTCTTGTGGGAAGTGAAAGGTAATTTCCATCACCAGATGAACATCTCTCAAGATGAAAAATTGATTTTTGCCTTTAAAGATGAGCTCCGGGAAACTCAGGGGGAAAAATTTCTGGAAGGGACTCTCATGGTCATTTCCCGGGAAGGCAAGATCCTCGCAGAAAAAAAACTCAGTGAGTTTATGGGCCTGAATAAGAAATGGCCGGTGGCCCCCTTTATCAAGAATGCCAAAGCGAGCATGGAAGTCAGTCATTTGAATTCTGTTTATGAAATTCCACAGAATTCTTCGACTCTGCCCTATCTCAAGCCGGGAAACATTATTGTGAACTCCCTTAATCTTGGGGCCATGATTTTTGATTCTGAGCTAAAACAGAATCTGAAAACTATCCAGCTCCCATCTTCGGTGAATCACACAGTCCATGATGTTCAGGTAACGGCCGACGGAAAGATTCTCTATTTCAACAACTCCCTCAAAACTTCGCCTAAGCTCGCGGCACCGGAACTATTTGATCCTGAATCTCAAGTCACCACTTCTCTGGTAGCAGATAAAGAGAAGAAGCTTACTTCACCCAACTGTGGCAGCGTCCAGTTCGTGAGTCATGAACTCATGATGTATGCGGGAAATTTCAGCGGGCCACTTTTCGCTGACAGGAAATCAGGAAAGCTCATTAAACAAGCTCCCCTCAAAGGAATGATTCAGGTAAAAGGCATTCCGACTTTTATGATCAAGCTCGAGCCACTCTCATCGTTTTTTGATCACCGTCAGTAACCCCGGCAATAACGACCATATAAGTCTGACCTGTTGAAATCACAGGAATGTTTTAAAATCAGATTACTATGCGAATTCTCATCCTCATGCTCTTAGCTTGCTCGTGTTCCATCATGATGGGTGGAGGCGCGCCTCCCAGTGCCAAGGGCAAGGAATACAAAATCAATTTTTCCGAAGATGGCTGGAAACTCATGAAGAAAGATGAGAGATCAGATTACGTTTTCGAAAATGGAGATGGACGTATTCTTCTCTCAAATAGTTTCTGCGGAGAATTTCAGGATCAATCACTGGATTACCTCGCAAACAAAACGTTCAAATCCGTTGGGTCATTCCAGTCAGAAAAAGGTGAATACACCACACTCGAAAATCGCGAAGCCTATCGTCTCGCGGGAAAGGGGAAAGTGGATGGCGTTCCCGTTGGTCTCCAGATTCTCAATACACGCAGAAATAATTGCTACTTTGATTTTGTATCTATTGTTCCTGAAAAATTCATTGGCACGGATAGAGACCTTTTTGACAGATTTCTTAAAGGGGTTGAATTCCAATGATCTCCAACGTGAAATCTCAATTCCAGCAAACCGGAGAAGTGTTCCGGCTTCTCCAGCAAAGTATTTACGGGATGTTCACTCCCCCGTTTTACTGGGGAAGATTATTTGAACAGATCATCCATCTCGGCATGGGATCGCTTTCAATCACTCTTGTTATCGGATTCGTCACGGGACTCGTGATGACTCTTCAATTCGGTTACGGACTCGCTAAATTTGGCGGGACACTTTATGTACCGGCCATTGTTTCTCTCTCACTCGTAAAAGAGATTTGTCCCATTTTCACTTCTCTCCTGATTGCAGGAAGAATCGGGTCTGGGATGAGTGCGGAAATCGGAGCGATGCAGGTCACGCAACAGGTGGATGCTATCCGGGCCCTCGGAACTTCTCCCACCAGAGTTCTGGTTGTGCCACGACTCCTCGCCACGATTATTTCTCTTCCGCTTCTTGCAACACTTTCGAGTTTTGTGGGAATCCTGGGCGGTCTGATCATCGCCTATACCGAGTTCAATATGCCGGTTGGGTTCTACATCAATAAAGTTCTCACAACGATCAAACTGGTCGATGTGTTTGGGAGTATGGCGAAGTGTTTTTTCTTTGCCATGGTAATTGCTCTCCTCGCCTGTTACCGCGGATTCAAAACGTCCGAAGGAACTCAGGGCGTAGGAACCGCCGCTCAATGGGTCGTGGTCAGAACTTCGATCATCATCCTGATTTCAGATTTCTTTTTAAGTAAGGCCATCATTCTTTTATTTGAGTAAATATGGAAAGCATCCTGGAAGTAAAAAATGTGTTTAAGTCGTTCGAGGGGAAAGAAGTCCACCGTGGCGTGAGCTTTACCCTGAATGAAGGTGAGACACTGGGTCTTCTCGGTCCTTCGGGAACGGGTAAATCCGTTTTACTCCGTTCGCTCATTGGTCTGGATGTCATCGATGAAGGCGAGATCATTTATCGCGGGAAAAGAATTGATCTTTTCTCTGAAAAACAATTCTGTCAGGTGCGCACGAAAATCTCCTACTCATTCCAGAACGGAGCGCTCTTTGACTCCATCTCTGTTTTTGAGAATGTCGCCTACCCGCTTTTTGAACATACGAAATTGAAAGAACATGAAGTCGAAAAGAAAGTCATGGAGATCCTGGAAGTCGTGAACATGGCCGACGCCCGTGATTTGAAACCAAGTGATCTTTCTGGTGGTATGCAGAAACGTGTGGGACTTGCCCGCTCCATGGCGCTTCAACCGGATATCCTTCTCTACGACGAACCGACTGCTGGTCTGGATCCCATCAACGTCGAGATGGTTCTTGAAGTGATGAAAAAATTCAAGGCGAAGGGATACTCCGGAGTTTTTGTGACTCATGATATTCCTGCTGCACTCAAGATCTGCGACCGGGTTGTTATTCTGAAGCAGGGTAAAGTTGGTTTCATGGGCACCATCAAAGAATTTGAAAATAGTAATGACCCTTTTGTTCAGAGCTTTCTGACGGGACTTTAAGGAACAGATATGAGAACGCGTAAAAAAGATAAACAGAATCTGGTAAAAGTCGGAGCTTTCCTCAGCGGACTGGCCCTGGTTCTTATGATCATGGTGGCCAGTATCGGAAAGGAGAATTCCATTTTCGATTCCAAGGTTCTGATCAAGGCCCGCGTCTCGAACGTCTCAAATCTTAAGCCCGGTTCATACGTTGAATTGAAAGGTATTCAGGTTGGATCTGTAAAATCAATTGAGATTGTTGGTGAGGATGAAGTTGAAGTTATCTTCTCCATGCTGGAAAAAGAACTTGAGTGGGTTCGTAAAGACACAACCGTTCTCATTTCCAATGCCGGTCTCGTCGGGGATAAATTTCTCGAGATTAAAGGCGGTTCCAGGGAAGGTGGAAAGTTTGATCCTGAAAAAGATATTCTTCATTCAGAAGCAGCTTCCGGATTCGCTGCGATCATGACCAAAGGTGAGAATATTGCAGACGTCACGAATCGTATCCTCACGAAAGTTGATAATCTCCTGGTTAACATTCAGGACGGGAAAAAGATCGTAGATACGATGGACTCAATCAACCGTGCTTCTCAGAACCTTGAAGCGATTACCAATGAACTTAAGAACGCTCACCTCGGCAACATGGTGAAGAACGTAAATATGAGCATGGAGAAGCTGAATGGCGCTTCAGGCTCTATGGAAAGAATCATGACGAGAATTGAGAAAGGTCCGGGAACATTGAACTCAATGATCTACGATGACTCCCTTCATGAAGAGCTGAGAGGCCTTCTTGGCGGCGCTCAAAGAAATAAGATTATTAAATATTTCGTTCGAGAGTCGATCAAAAACTCTGAGAAAAATCCGTAATCATTTACTGAAGATGTAATAATCCTCATTGGCATTAATGGCACCGGTGAATTCAATCACCGGTCTCAATTCCAGTTCTGCAGGAAGATTTCCTGGCGGATAGTTCAGGATGAGAAATCCGCGATAATCAGCAGACCGCGTTTGCTCTCTGACAATATCCCTTAAGATTCCTTCCGGTAATCTGGGCACGATATGAATTCCTCTTACATGAGCAGGAGCAACAGGAACCTGTTGGCGATTAAACGAGAGAGGGAAAACCCGGACGTGATTCTTATCGATAAAACTGAAATACCTGAGATCAGAATAAACGAGATAAGAAGACGTAAAGAGTAATGAGTCCGGAATAATTTCATATCCTTCATATTCTTTCTTCGAAATAAACTCATGCACATCAATGCCATGACTGAATTTGCGGAAATAGTCTTCCTTATACATTCTGACTCCGGAGAAAGCTCCGGGAAGAAGGAAAATCAGGAAAAGAATTTTCATCGATTTGTTATCTGGTTGGGCCTTCCGCGCGATCCACATGCAACCGACATACATGATACTGAGAGCTCCGAGATGGCGCAGAAAACTTCCAAAATAAATGGGCTTGCAGAATCGATAAGCAAAGATCAGAAATACGCCGGTTCCCAGAAGATAAAGGGCTTCGCGATTCTTCCGGATAGACCAAAGAGTAAAGCCGATAAAAGAAATCCAGAAAATACTCAGGATCGATTTTCCGGTCGATGATGTATCGAAGAGATGCTCATTCCAGGTATCTGTAGCGACCGGAAAGAAAGCGCGGGCAACGTCCCAGATACTTTCCTGGAAACGGACAAAATTCACACTCAGATCTTTGGTAGAAAGATTAAAGCAGTTGTAAACGCTGCTGACCGGAAGGGCGTACCAGATGAAAAATCCCAGATAGAGAATACCGAGCGCTGATATCTTACGGAGTAGTGTGCGTTCAAATTCTATTTTTCCGGAAAGGATCTCCCAGATGAAGAGTGAGACAAAAGGAAAGGTCAGAAAAATTCCGAAATAGGTCGAGTTTTCGAGAAAGAGAAGAGCAAACACGAAAGGCAAGGGCTTCACTTTTCTGTCCGCAAAAGTCAGGCAAACAAGAACCATCCCCATGGTCATGAGAACGTAAGGACGACTCAGGAGATTGTACTCGAAGAAAAAATAGTAATTGAAAAGAAGGAGGCACTTCTCAAGGATAGTGAAAGGAGACAAGAGGGAGATGATGGCGAAAACAACGGTCCCTAAGATGATAGTCAGAATCTGCATACTCAGGGGATGAGTGAAGACTGACGTGAGTGTTTTCACGACGTAAAACCAGGGAAGACAATGCATTTCACAGCGGGTATCGGACACAAGGCTCGTCAATCCGATTTCCTGCATGGAAATCCAAACCCGCGCTTCGTCCAGGGACAACTCATGGTGGAAGGCACCCATCAACGACAGGATGAAGAAAATCAGAATTAAAAGATGTTTAAGGGAAAACATATTCTCAGCATACCTTGCTGAACTGTTTTGCTCATACATTTTTTTCAAAAAAAGGACACAGTGGGTAGAGACAAAAATAAGTGCGTAGTGTTAATTTATTGTTTATGAAAAAACTTATCTTCGCCCTCTCAGTTATCCTCTTCTCATTCCTCGCCACTGCCAAGGAAACCTGGATTGTGAAAGAGATGCCGGAAGTAAAGTATCTCTTCAAGTCGGTACAGGGCGACTTCAACAAAGATCCGAAGGCCGGAACTGCTGCTACTAATGCTCTGGTAGAAGAAGCTAAAAAGTATGATCTCGTTTTCTCAAAAACTGCTTTCTTCAAACTCGATTTTAAAAATAAAGGCACTTCGGAAGTTGGTCTGGAAGTGACTGGACCAAACGTTGCCAAAGTTCCTGCAGATCGACTTAAGACCAGAGCAGGTGGGAAATTTCTCATTGGTCAGTACGTAGGAAAACTTCCACGTCTTCTTTATCAGTCTATCGGAAAAGAGTTTAAAACGAAGAAGCTCGTTTCCAGAGAGCCCGGTGCATACGCTTATCAAAAGAATGCTGGAACCGATAAAGGTACTCTCATTCTTCTTTTATCTGTGAAGTAAAAGCGATTTTCAGCACAGTCACCAGATCCATCATCATCACCACTGGCATAAGTATTCTCAGGTATGCCAGTGATCCGTGTTCATCCTTCCAGATAACAGAATTCGCGTAATAGCACAGTATTCCTCCTGCCATCCGGAAGAGATTCCCTGCAAGACTTCGTGACCCGGGGTCGCGGTCAGATAAAGTGCGGGTGAGAAAATAAAGAGAAATCATTCCGATCACTGTTTGCCCGAGAAATACCATCACCAGGTTTTGAGGAATGGAACCAGCGGCATACCAGAAGATGAGTATGTACATCCCCGTTTCGAATATCAGTCGTACGAAAAAAGAAGATCGCTTGCCACCGCTCACTAACTCCTCTCTTCCATAAAGATAAGTCGCAACCAGATTGATGCATGAACTGAGTGGCCAGAGAAGATAGTTGATCAGAAGCCAGTGATCAAAGGGCCAGGATGTGCGGATGGTGTAGTGATAAAAAAGATAAATTTCTACCGCCAAAGTGACCGCCATTGCCTTTACGGGATACTCTGCTCTCTTAAGCTTGAATGACGTCCAGGCGAAGATCAGCCAACTGACAGTCCAGCAGGCATCTTCGATGAAGAGAAGCCGGACTATATTGTGCGAAACGGGCATGAACCAGGCGGTCAGTCCGAATGCCAGACAAAGGAGAATCAGGAGGATAAGACCGGATTTTCGGGTCATAGAATAATTATACTCTGATATTTAAATAATGCTCTCTGGAAGAGTGTTTTCGCTTAAAATATGGAGGAATGAACAATTCAGATTTCTCCCGTAAAATCACCCTTCTCAGCAAGTCTTCCGAGAGGCTGGGAAACGCATCCATGACAGCCAAAATTGTCTTCTGGTTATCATTCTGGTCATGCACATGGCTGATCGCGATCTATGCACCCGTCAGTGATAGTGTTCGATTAATTGCGGGTGTTTTCCACATCGTCTCACATTTATTTATCGCTCTGAATATCGGACACGATGCTAACCACAATGCCATCACCAGCAATTTATTTATTCGCGAAATTCTGAAACGCTCTTTTGATCTCGTGGGTATCAGTTCGTATTGCTGGAGAAAAAATCATAACGGTCTTCATCATCATTACACTTCCATTAAGGATAAAGATGTCACGGCTGACGGAAGAACCATCATGCGGTTTACCAATTCAGCTCCCTGGAAATTCTTCCACCGTTATCAATATCTATACGCGCCGGTAATCTACAGTGCCGTCGTTTTAAATTACATCTTCATCAGGGACTTTCTTGATTTCGGAAGATACCTCCGGAAATCACCGACTGATTCAAGAATCTGGATGGCACTCGCTGAGTGTCTGGTGTTCAAGATTTTTTACATCGGATACATGATCATTCTTCCCATAACTCTTTATCCTGATCACAAAATTGAAATCGTGACACTTTTTATCCTGACTCAGTTTATCCTGGGTCAGCTCATCATTGTGATCCAGGTTCCGCATTTTAACATGAACACAAAATCAGTCTCGGAAGAGAATGTTTCACGTGAGTGGGATAAAAATCTCGAGTTTGTTCTGAAGCACTCATCTGATCTCGCTCCCTTCAGTCCATTCTGGAACTGGGCTTTAGGCGGAATCAATCTGCATATCATTCATCATATCGCTCCGGAAGTTTGTCATATTCACTATCCGGAATTAACAAAAGAACTGAGCTCATATTGCCGTCAGGAAAATAAGGCCTACACGTATTACAACTCTGTCTGGGATGGTTATCTCTCTCACTACGGTTATCTGAAAACCATGGGGCAAAAAGAATAATGGAGCGCAGGAAATTCATCCAGCATTCAGTCCTCAGTTTTATTGCTCTATCAGCGGGTGCTTCCTGCTCATCAAAAATCCCTCAAGCATCTTCTTATCAGTCAAAAAAAGGTTTCGTTTACCTGGGACTTCTGGTGAGTCCGGAAAAAAGTATTATCCGGAAACTCGATCTTTCAACTTATGAATACACAGATACTGTTGTTCCCATAGGCCGCACTCATGCTGTGACAAATTCTGCAACAAGCCCTGATGAAATTTATGTTTTCGATTTCCGTGGTTCCGCTGTGAGAGTGAACACCCGAAGTAGTGAAATCCTGGCAAAAATTGATCACACATCCAGCGGCCAGGGTTTATTTCACGGTCACGGCATTCATGATCAGGAAGAAAAGATTCTGTGGTGTTCAGAAATCACCGAGAAACAGGGATATGTCATCAGGGCACGCTCAGCAGATGATCTTTCACTCATCAATGGTAAGGACTATTCATTTGCCGGCGGCCATCACGTCAGCCGCTTGCCCAATACGAATATACTGACTTCGGCCGGTTCTCTCGGTGATAAGAAACATTTTATTTCTTTCTTTGATTTTCGTAATCGGGAGATAAAAAAAACAGCTTCCACTGATTATCCTGGCGTCCACGTACTGCCGATTTCCTCGTCGGAAGTTGTTTCAGTCAGCACAGAGCACATTATGGGTGAAGGTGAGCTCTCAAACTTTAATCGCAGTGCCAATCCAGTGACCCGGGCCTTGATGTCCGAAAAAGAACTTCATTTCGCAGGAACCTCTCCCCTTCTCTATGTAAACCTGAATGGGGAAGTGAGAAATCACTGGGATCCATCGAGGAAAGAAATCTTTCAACTGGGACTTGGTCTTGATCGCCTGAATCCCGGCGGCAGATATGTGACCTCTCACTATTCTTCGAACTCAGTTATTGTCTGGGAAAACTTTGAAGTGACAAAAGTTCTGAATGTTCCGAATCCTCTGGTCGTCGTCGCTTCAGCTGATGGATCGGAAGTTGCTGTTCAGAGTGATGCCGGACTCCGCATCTATTCTCTCGAATCCGGGAAGCAGGTTAAGAACATCCGGTATGAATATCCTCTTTATACACTTTCAAAATATTAATGATGAAATCTATATTTTTTTTCCTCATTCAGGCTTTTATTCTCTCCGGTGCTTTTGCCTCCGTAGAAATCAAATGGGAATTAAAAAATCTTCCGGAAATGACTTATCTTTACCGTGAGCATGGTATTGCCTTCGGGAATGAAAAAGAAAATACAGAGTCTAATCAGAAGTCGCTGGATACTGTGAAAGAACTTATTCATGAAGCAAAAACCCGAAAGCTTCATTTTATCAAACCAGCTTTTTTCCGCTTTGATCTCAGGGCCGGTAAAGTCCTTGAAGTGGGTCTTGAGATTAAGGAAAAAAGAACGGCGAAAGCAAAATTCCGTGCTTCGGGAAAATATCTCGAGGCCCGTTATGAAGGTAGTCTCAATTTCATCGGAAATGTCTTCCATCAACTTCCGGAAAAACTAAAATCTGATGGGCACATTCTCCTTCGTGATGAAGCTTATTATCAGAAGGAAACCGGTGGCCAGAAAAATTCGCAGCTCTTCACTATCCTCTTTCCTCTGAAGGAGAAATAATGGATCGCAGGCATTTTCTTGAATCATCCATGGCCGCGATCATCACTTCCTGGATAGCGACATCCTGCCGGAGCCCGCTGCGCTCTTATCCAAATGGCGGTGGCGCCTATCTCTTCCTCGAAAAAAATAAAGGCATCTCCACCATTCGTTTTCTTGATCTGAGTAGCATGAAATATACGGATGTGGATGTTCCCCTGATTAATCCCCACAGCGCCCAGAGAATTCTTAGTTCGCAAAATGAAATCATCGCTTTCGATTTCATGGGCACCGGTGTGAAAGCGAATCCCACAACTGGCCAAGTGGTAAAATTTCCTGCTACCGACAGTGTCTTCATGGGTCACTCCTCCCAGACAAATGATGGGACGATCATCTGGACAACTGAAATGACCCGAGACGGGAAGACTGTGGTGAGAGCGAGATCAGCCGTTGATCTGAAACCACTCAACGGGAAAAATCATGAATTCCCGGGTGGTCATCACATAACAAAACTTCCAGGCACAAATCTTCTGGCTTCCAGCTGGTATGATCTGGAAAAGAAGAAACCCTGTATTCGTTTCTATGATTCAGTCACCGGTACATCATCACTCGCTGAGCTTCCGAAAAACATCATGGTCAGCCACTTTCTCCCTATTTCGCAAACTGAAGTCATCTGTCTCACCAACCAGCTCCGGAGCACCGGAAACGCGGACGGTTGGACCAAGAATAAGTATTCAGCACCACTCTCTCAGATGAAGTCCTCCAGCTGGGATCTTGATTTCGGCTCACCCTCTCCCCTTATTTATGCAAGCACTTCTGGTGAGACGAAATTATTCTGGCCCAATGAGAAAGAGCAGCTCTTTCGCTTTGGATTCGGAATCGATTCAATCCCCGGAGAGAAAAATAAGTTTGTTTCCAGTCATACTCTTTCCAATACAGTGGCCATCTGGAACGGGCTTTCGGTTGATCACTTCGTAGATGTTCCGTTACCCAATGGGGTGATTGCCACTCCCGACGGAAAAGTCCTGATCCTGAGTCAGGGCGAATTGAAAATTTATTCTCTGAAAGAAAGACGCTTTGAAAAAAGCATCCGCTATGAAAACACTGTCACGACTATTTCCCGCTACAGCTAGTGACACAACTCCGGTCAAACTCATAGAGATGAAAGTCTTCTATCGGGTTAATGGCACCAGTGAAAGATTGAAGCTTCGTCAGACAAAGTCTCTTACTCTCTTCTTCCCGGATAAAATAATTAGTAATGAGATTCACAGGCTCTTCTGATGAACAGCGGGCCACGCGAAGACTATTTCTCAGGAAATTCTCACTGGAACGAAGATAGCCACCGGTATATGGCAAAAGCAGAAAACTCGGAATGACCATGTCTGTCAGGATCGAATGATCCCCCATCGGCATGGCACGTGAAACACCATCCGGGAAAATCATTTTTCTTTGGGAATAGGCGATCCAGGAAGCCGTACAGAAAGGAACATCACCCACGAGAGTGAGTGGACCTTTGTCAGCGAGATACTGTGCGACTTTCGGACCACTCGAGTAGGGCCGCTTGATGTCGGTAAGATACATCACGGTTCCGGAATAGGCCTGGAGGATGAGCATGAATGTAAAAAGATGTCCGCCATTCTTTCCCGCGATCCAGAGAGCGCAAAGAAGAATCACCATGACTTGTCCCAGATGATTCATATTGAACGTGGAAAAAGCGTACACCACAATGAGAGAGATAATGATGACCCAGCTGGTAGTGAACAGGAAAAATCCGAAACGCTCATTTCTCAGATAGCGATAAAGAAGAATAAAACCCGGAATGACAACAATCAGAAACCATCTGGGAGAGAGATTCAGGTCACTGATGAGCGTATGTTCCCACCAGTTCACAGGAGACAGAAGTAGAAACAGACCCTGAAAAGTAAAAGCAATGGACTGGAAAAAACGTTGCGGAATGTACTCTGTCTGCCTGAGTAGACCGCCGAACTGATAATCCAGAGGATTCATCAGCCAAAGGGAAATAATCAGACTGAGAATGACGGGAGCAGAAAAGAGGAGAAGTTTTCTGACCGGAAAATTTCCCGACCCGGCATCAGCGAGCATACGGAGAAGAAATAGTGGAGCGATGAAAAATCCAAAGACATGAACCATCGAAAGACAAAAAATCAGGACCAGCCAATAGCCTCGAAGCTCTTTTCGTCTTCCGTAAGTTGCACAAAGAAGAAACAGGATAAAGATTTCGGCCGTATAAGGACGGGCCATGACTCCATATTGATAAAGTAAGTAAGCGTTGAGGGCCAGTAAGGCTTTTTGCCAGCGATGAAATGGGGAATGATAAACCAGGACCCCGAACGATAACATCGCAAAAATCCCTGAGATGACTTTCATAGACTCAATAGGGAGGTGAACCCAGCTCATGAATTTCAGGATGAAGTACCAGCCAAAGGGATGAAATTCGACTCTCAGATGTTGAGCAAGCTCAGAAAGATTCAATTCCCGGGCAATAAGCCAGGGCCTCACTTCATCAGTGCGGAATTCATGAAAATAAAGACCCGTCAGAATAAGGAGGCAATACCCAATCAGGATCGCCAGTTCGGGACTCTTGCGGGGAATAAAACGCTGAAGCATAAGAAAATGATACTTTGTTCTCATTCAACAGCCAAGAAAGTACAATGAAGCATGACCACAACGGCCCTCATCATTGGAAATGGAATCTCAGGACTTCTCCTTGCCCTGACACTGGCAAGGAAACAGTGGGATGTAACTGTTGTGTCTCAGCCGAGCTCCGATCCGGGCGACTCTCCCCTCATCTGTCCTGAAATCGTCATGGATTTTCTGGAAGAGCTCATTCCTGGTTCGCGGTCTGATTTCATTAAACTGGGAGCACGGCACTCCAGTCATGAAGAAATGATCCGCGAAAAGTTTCCCCATGCCCTTCCGGAGAAGAAGGGAGAATTTTTCTTTATGGGACGGAAACTCCTCATCGACTATCTTTATCGGCATGCGATGAAAGCAGGAATCATTTTCTGTGAAGAGAATACGGCATCACTCATGACAAACGAAAATAAGGTCATCGGCATCTCAACAGAAAATAAAAATATTACGGCCAATTATGTTTTCGACTGTACCGGAACATTCAGAAGCAGAAGCGCCTGGCTCAAAGGTCTGGTGCGTACTGGTGAAATCGTTCAGTCATCCGGCCGGGAAGAAGTTATGTTTCTTCGTTTCTATGAATCGTCGCAACTTCCTCACCTGAGACTCAGGTCAGGAGAAGAATTCCGTGGCGGGATTTATCCGATGGAAGGAAATAGGTTTGCTGTCAGCATGATTGTCCCGGCCCAAAATGTTCCGCAGAATCCGGAAACAATTCTCAATCGATTTATCAGTTTCATTGGTGGAGAGGTGGATTTCAAGGGAAGTACTCCTTCCGGAAACTGGATCAAGCGGGATCACATCATCAATCGCGCTTCAAATTTTTATCTGTCGGGTCTGACTTCTGAACTTCAGAATTTTTATGTCGTGGGTGACGGACTTCTTTTCAGTAATCCCGTCTATGGAAGAGGAATCTCCCTGACTGTTCTTCAATTAAGATCCATTCGATCGCCTGAAACTCTTGCCACTGATTTAAAGTCGGGTTTCCGGAATGCCTTAAAAAAATGGTCTGAAGTAGCAAAAGAAAAGAATTCCGTCGCACACAAGATACTCAGAAAATATTATCTCTATCTTCTCGAGCGTGATCCTGTGACTTACGAATTGTTTCTGGAATTTTATCAGTTAAGAATGACACCTGTTGAGCTTCTGAAAGGAATTCTCCTGTCGCCGGTGTCTCTGAGAATTCTTATCCTGCTTGTCCTGATTCTTTCAGGTCTGACCTGGGCTTCAGCTTTTTTCCCTCGATAAAATTGCGATAAATGCCTGCGAGAAGCATTTCGAGCATCGTCACTGGTTTACTGGTGACAAGTCTTCCGATGAGCTGGAAGAAGCGCCACGGACGAATGAGAAAACTGGAAGCATAGAAGAAAAGCATTCCCCCCATTACGAGGACTGGCATCAGCCACTGAGGGATGGATGCCGACCACGAACGGATATCGGAAGTATCGTTATAGATACACCGGGAAAGAAAATCATCGTAGTTTTCATCACGGATGATTTTGCCCTCAGTAACAAGCTGATTGAATAATTCTGATCCCGCATAAGGCACGAAAGAAAAGCAGGCGACATCATTGGCACCGGCAAGGGCCATCCGGAAAATATAAATAAAGCTCTCTCCGACTTCCTTCATTGTCTGACCGGGAAATCCGAAAATCATATTACACTTGGTGATCATGCCGACCTTGCGGCAATTGCGGATCACATTCAACATCGCTTCAGGCTTGGTTCTTTTCTTAATCCGTTCAAGAGTTGCCACCGACCCGCTTTCAGGGGAAAGAGACATCTTGATGCAGCCGGAATTCTTAATTTTCGTGAGTGTCAGCTGATCTAGAACTTCTGTCCGCGTTCCGGTAGGAAGCGACCAGCTGATTCCGAGATTCTCTGAAATCAGAAGATCACAAAAAGTATGAATCCAGTTCTTGTTGATGATGGCCGTGAGATCATAAAACTCGAAATGATCCGCTCCGTAGATGCGGATGTTCTGTTTCATTTCATTAATCACATCATGCGGGTCACGTGCGATCCATCTGGTTCCCCACATCTGAGGACTCGTACAGAAAGTGCATTGATACGGACAACCGCGGGAAGCAATTAAGGGGACACTGCGCTTTCTCTGGGTATCATTTCCCATTCCCTGATCAAGATATTTTCTGAGAGGGACTGTCGACCAGTCGGCCCAGGGAATTTCGTCAATTTTCAGAACCCGTTTGCGGTCGGCAGTTGATTGAATGACATTTTGTTCAAGAAAAGAAATCCCAACAACCTCTTTCCAGCTTTCCTGAGATTTGATTTTTGTGAGGAGCTCAAGAAGAGTTTCTTCCCCTTCACCACGGACACAGATATCAATGCCGGATTCCTGATTGAGGATGTGGGTGAAATCGGCACTTACATGCTCACCACCGGCAATAATCACGGCATGGGGGAACCTTTCGCGAATCAGCTTTAAGAGTTGGCGTGAATAAACCCACTCATTGGCGAACATGCAGGAGATTCCGATGACATTTGTGTGCGTCGGAATTCTCTCAGTGACTTCCTGAATCGTGAGGCCCTGGGCCAGAAGATCAGATTTTCCGAAACCGTGAAACTCTCCCAGTTTCTCACCAGTGGCATCGATACAGCTCACATCATATTGGTGCTTTTTCAGTGTTGCCGCAAGAAGGGCGAGTGTCAGAGGTGGCACTCCCTGCTGGGCCTGATGAGAGGTGACCGGCAGGACAAATGATGGCCGGATCAACGTCACGTGAAATGAAGAATTCCCCATGGGAAGAGCGTATGCCATGACTGAATTTCTGTCCATGTGTTGAAGTGACCATTTATTCTTGATATAAAGTCTGCATGCTTAAGAACGTTATCTGTATTGGAGCAGGACCTGCTGGCCTCACTGCGGCTTACGAATTAAGTCGGAATGGCAGGCAAGTGCTCGTTTTAGAGGCAGATCCTGAGTATGTAGGTGGAATTGCCAGGACCCATCTCTACAAGGGATATCGTTTCGATATCGGTGGTCACCGCTTTTTTTCGAAGTCAAAAGAGATCGAGGATCTCTGGACCGAACTACTCCCGCATGATTTTATTATCCGTCCCCGTTCTTCCAAAATTCTTTATCGTAATAAATTCTTTCCTTATCCTCTGAAGCCTTTTGTGACTTTTTTCCGCCTCGGAGCAGTTGAAAGTTTTCATTGCCTCTTTTCTTATCTCTCGACCAAAGTCACGCCGGCCATGAAGCCCAGAAATTTTGAAGAATGGATGGTGAGTAGATTCGGGAAAAGATTATTTGGCATTTTCTTCAAAACCTACACTGAAAAAGTCTGGGGCATTCCCTGTGAGCAAATATCTGCTGATTGGGCCGAGCAACGGGTTCAGGATTTCTCCCTTACGACGGCATTAAAAGAAATGCTTATCCCGGCATTCCTCAGGATGAGAAAAGGTCCCAAGACTCTCATCACATCATTTCGTTATCCCCGCCTTGGTCCGGGTATGCTCTGGGATGAAACGGCTAAAAAAATAAAATCACAGGGCGGACATGTTGAGCTTGGGACGATTGTGAAATCTCTCACCCGGAAAGAAAATTCCTGGATCGTGTCCTGTGAAAAGAATGGAGAAAAAATAGAGCTCGAAACGGCCGATGTGATTTCCACCATGCCGATCAATCTTCTCTGTCGTGCTTTAAATCCCCAGCCTGCGACTTTAAAATTAGCTGAGAGTCTCAAGTATCGCGACTTCATGATTGTCGCTCTCATCATTCGAGCTCCACTGACTTTCGAAGATCAGTGGCTCTATATTCACGATGAAAGAGTGAAAACCTGCCGTGTTCAGAATTTTAAAGCATGGTCACCCGAACTTGTTCCGGATGCTGATCACAACTGCCTGGGCCTTGAATATTTTTGCAATGAAGGTGACTCACTCTGGTCGATGAGTGATGAGAAGCTGAAAGAAATGGCCCGCTCTGAAGCCGGCACTCTCGGACTTCTTGACCCGTCTCTCGTCGTCGATGCGTGTGTCGTCCGGAAGAAAAAAGCTTATCCCGTTTACTCTCCCGACTATGCCCAGAATCTTGAGAAAATAAGAAAAGATCTCCATGACAATTATCCCGGACTTCATCTCGCGGGAAGAAACGGGATGCACCGGTATAACAATCAGGATCACGCCATGATGACTGGTCTTCTCTGTGCGAGAAACATTATCGCCGGCAAAGAACTTTTCGATCCATGGCTCGTCAATCAGGACGCTGAATACCTGGAAGAGTCATCCCCATGACATTCATCTTACGTTACAGAATTCTTGAAATTTTCCAGTGCCTCTGGATATCGCTGTCTGCCCTTCTCTTTGTCGAAGCTTTTCCCCCCATCCCTAAACTCCTTATCTGGATTTCCAGTCTCTTCCTCGCAACGGGCTCAGCTTTCTGGCTCAATGATTATTTTGATTTCCAGAGTGATCTCCAGAATCCCCGTAAAGTCCGTCATCCTTCAGCAAGGAATTTAAAAATATTGGCGTTTGCGAGTCTTGGACTTTCGCTTGTTCTCGCGATGACACTTTCCTTTCGTTTTTTCACCACCATTGCCATTATCAGTATCGCCTCGGCCCTTTATTCATCACCCTGGCTTCACCTGAAATCCCGTTTGTTTTTTCCGGCGGGCATTCATTTTCTCCTGGGAATTGTTTACTTCCGGAGTATCGAATCACTGGCACCATTTGCTCATTCCGAAACTGCACTTGTCCTTTCCATTTTCTGGGCGCTTCTTCTCTCTGTGGGAAGCCTGGGCAATGAACTGGTGGATAAAAAAGCAGATGCCGAAGCCTCACTTGAAACTGTGGCAACAAAATATCAGACGTTAAGCTTCTGGCTGATTGTGTCCTTTGAAATTCTCGCGCTGATTCTTCTGGCCTACATTTCTTTCCATGAAAATCAGTTCGTGAGTGCAGGAACGATTGTTGTCCTTGGCATTTATTTCATCAGCTGTATCGGAAAGAACCATCTGACATTTGAGTCAGAAAAATTCCGCCAATTCTACCGTATCGTTTTCATCGCCATGATCATCGTCTTCTGCAGCGAACGGGCCTTGATGTTCCTGGGAGCTCCATGAAACTGTGGCCCTATTACGTCGGCTGGGGGCTTTTCGAGCTTGTTCTGCGTACTCAGTACGATAACTGGTTTGCGTGGTCTGTGAACGCTTCCTGGACGTTATGCTGGTTCCTGCTGTTCATCCATTCCCTGAAAGATAAAACCGCATGGTTCCCCACCAGGGCCGTCGTGATGGTGCTGGCGTGGGAAGTGACACTCAATATCCGCTATTGGACTGATGTTCCGGGTGCGGTCAGTTACCACAACGTTCACGCCAACCTCTGGCCCTTTCTCACGATGCTGAATCTCTACACCTCGTGGAAGTTCGTTCCGGAAAAGCTGGCGTGGCCGTTTTCCGTTCGCCGTCTGAAATTCAAGGTCGCAGGAGAATATCTCCTGGCACTCTCGCTCATCCTGTTTTCATCATATGGTTTGGGATCTTCCCATACCAACAACTGGCAGCTGGATGCATTTCTCATTCCTGTCTTGTCTGTCTTTTTTCTGGTTGATCTCATCAGAAGAAAATCCGTGCTACCGCCGAAGATTCCCCATTTGCTGCGAATTTTTGGTGAAGTGATCTGGATGATTTTTCTGTGGAATCTCACCCGCACGAATGGTCCGGCCACCATTAAGATCGCCGTCGTCATCACCTTGCTGGTCGATGCACTCTATCTCGTCATTCTGTCTTTTCCGGGGATGATCAGAGGGCGATAAATCTCAGACTCGCCAACAGAAGGGCGAGCATAAAAAAACAAATCCAGAGCACAGGGTTCATCTTGAACTTTTCCATACTCTACTTTTAATTCACTCTGATGAGTGACGTCAAAGGTGCTTTTTGGCCCGGTGATTATGTAAGTTTTGAGAGTGAGAGGGAGTGATCTTACAAAGTTGGGTGGTACCTAAACGGCACCACCCGGAGAGAAAGGATTACTGAACGTTGAGGTAAACCTGAATCATAGGGACTTTATAAGTCTCGAAGCCGTTATCTTCAGTCACTTTCACTTTCTTGACTGAGAAAGTGCAGCGTTTTGATTCACGGATACTTCCACCGAAATCGATGACCCATCTTCTGTTGTAGAGAGTTCCGCAAACGATAGACTCGCCGTTTTTCTCGATAACAATTGTCTTATCCGCTTCATTGAAAGACATACCTTCGATCTGAATACGGTTGTCTGTGTAAGTTGAGCTGTCACCGTTGTACTCAGAAAGAACAATGTTGACCCAGGCGCGACCCAACTCGCGGTTGATCTGGAATTCAGGAGCAACATCGTAGTTCGAATAGTTTTTTGTCTCAAAGATGAGAACAGATTCAGCAGAAGCTACAGTTGAGAGAATGAGGGCGAAGAGAACGATTAACTTTTTCATTTGGTATTCCTTTTAATTTAATTATTACTGAACGTTCATGAATACTTGAAGAACACGAACCTTACGGATTTCAAAACCGTTATCAACTTCTACTGAAGCGACTTTCGGCTCGAAAGTACAACGACCAGTTGAACGGATGATGAGGTTGCGACGACCGAAGATTCCGCGTTTTGGAGTCACTGTAGCGCAATCAACGAGTGCTCCGTCCTGCTCAAGAACAACCGCTGTTTTTTCAGCGTTCAGTGAGAGACCAGCAAGCTTCACTCTGTGATCGTCATACGTTGTATCTTCAAAGCTGCGATCAGCGATAGAAACGTTTACCCACGCGCGACCAAGTTCTTCGTTAACCTGGAATGTTGTTGTGACGTCATGTTGAGAAGCGCCCCAGTTACGGACTTCAAAAATTTTTGCAGAATCTGCAGCTGCCACTGATGAGAAAGTAAGTGCCAGGGAAAGTAGTAAGTTTTTCATAAAATCTCCTATGGTCGAAATGACCAATGTTTTTGTGTGGGGAGATTTATCGAAGGATGTTGGCGGTGGGAATGGGTCAGGAGAACCCTGACAGAAGCTCTGCAAGTCCTTAACAGGCCCACAGATCCTTAACAAAAAAAGGCCCCTTTCGGGGCCTTTTTTACATGGTCAGAGTTCTAAGTTTTTCTTTTTCATCTTCTCAATCAGGGTTGTCCTGTTGAGAGTGAGGAGTTTCGAGGCCTGATTCTTGTTTCCACCCGTGCGGTTCATCGCCTGCATAATGAGTGAATCTTCGATATCAGAGAGAATCTGCTTCAGATCCACACCCGGCTCAGGAAGCTCAAACAGTGTCTTATACTGATGAGTTGCAAGTGGGTTAGAACGGAAGATTTTCGCAGGAAGATCTTCCGGAAGGATTTCATTTCCTCCACGTAAGATAACCAGGCGTTCAATAACGTTTTCAAGTTCACGAACGTTCCCTGGCCAGTCATAGCCCATGAGCAGATCCATCGTGAGTGGAGCGAAACTGATTTCATTTGAACGGTCAGCTGAAACAAACCGGTCAAGGAAGTGTGAAATAAGAAGAGGGATATCTTCACGACGCTCTTTCAGCGCCGGCATACGAATAGGTATCACATTCAGGCGATAGAAAAGATCTTCGCGGAATCTTCCTTCCGTTACAGACTTCTCGAGATCACGGTGAGTCGCTGCGATTACGCGCGTATCGATCGTGACACCTTCGTTAGATCCTACTGGCTCGATAATTCTTTCCTGAAGGACACGGAGAAGTTTTACCTGGAGAAGAAGTGGCATATCGCCGATCTCATCGAGGAAAATCGTTCCACCCTGAGCGAGTTCAAAGCGACCTTTTCTGGTAGAGATAGCACCGGTGAAGGCACCTCTTACGTGACCGAAAAGTTCACTCTCTAAAAGCTCAGAAGGAATTGCTCCGCAGTTAACGGAAATACGATTCTTAGTTGTGCGAGATGAGAGTCTGTGAATCGCACTCGCTACGAGCTCTTTACCAGTCCCAGAAGGGCCTGTGATGAGAATCGTAGAGTCAGTCTTGGCCACACGCTGGATGCGGTCAAAAACGTCTCTCATGATGCGTGAGCGGCCGATCATGCCCTCGAATGTATCTTCCACAGTCGGACGATCCAGACGAAGTTTAGAAACAGGACGCGCTTTTCCGCCATCAACGAAAATGCCTTCGCCTTCCATCGCAACTTCACGGGGAAGCTGGGCCTTGAGTTTTGTCTCAAGAGCGAGAGTGACGAGTTTTTTCAGGTTTTCGAGTTCAAATGGTTTTGTGAGGTAATGGAAAACACCCTTCTTGGTAGCAGCGATTGCAGTTTCAATCGAAGCAAAACCTGTCATCACGATAGAGACAAATTCAAAACCTTTATCCTTCAGGATATCGATCAGAAGAAGTCCATCTGAGCCCTGTTCGAGCGAGATGTCAGTGACAAGACAGAAAGGCTGATCTTTCGGATGGTTCTTGGCGAAGTTCAGAAGGCAGTCTTCTGAGCTCTCGAAGAGTTCAACCTTAAGTTTCAATGTCTGTTCGAGATATTTCCGGATGGAAAGGCCCAAAAGCTTGTCATCTTCGACAATGATAACGGGCGGAAGTGCTTTGTCAGTCCCATCAAATGTTTGATGAAGGAAATTCAGATCGTCCATTAGGTCCTCCGGGAAGAGACCAATTTACTGTAGCGTCGAAACGAGTGTCAATTTTCTAACCTGAACAAAGTTGAATAAGATTGGTGATTTAAGTAGGGGGTGTCAAATGTAAGACAATATTATCTATTCGTAGTCGCGGTGCATTTTTTTGAGAATCTTCACCGATTTATTCGGGCCACCGGCCCAGATGTAAAAGCCAAGAAACAGAAATCCGATGAAGGCCATGAGAACAAAAAAGTAAGCCGTCTTCTTTTTCTTTTTCAGCCAGAAAAAATACGTGAACTCTCCACCGAGAATGATGAAGGGAACGGCCCACCAGGGCGTGTGTCTGACGATGAAGTAAAATTCGACCATGGAGTTATTGTAGAACGGACATGCACAAAAAAGAAGGGGCCCAATAGGACCCCTTCAGAATAAAAAAAATCGGAAATGATTACTTCGTGATGAGTTTAACCTGAAGTCTTCTCTCGCCATCGATTCTCACTGATTTCTCGACGAGCTTACAGTTTCCGTTCATGAAGAACGTAGGAACTTTAAGAACGCGTGAGAGACCCATTTTGCCGCAATTAACGCCGTTAAAAGAAACGACTTTATCCGCAACAGTCATGCCTGCGATTTCTTCAGTCTGCGTGAGAAGCTCACGAACAGAAGTCATGCAATTCTGACGGTAGTATCCACCGCGGTTGTATCCGCCTGGGTGTGGGTAATAAGGACCTGGATAACCGATCGGGCCGCCGATACAAGTTGTGAATGTTTCGCTCGCAACGAGCTTGGCATCTACAGTTCCTGCAGCTTCATTGACGATGAAGCGAGTGTCGATGCTGGTTGCTCCGCGAAGATCGCGAGAAGGAATGTCCATAACAACAACTTCAGCTGCGAAGACTGGTGCTGAAACGATTAAAGCAAAGAAAAACTTTTTCATAGATCCTCCTGGGATTTATTTAGAAGAAATCTATATCATGTGACGCAGGCAAAAAAAAAGGGGCCTTTCGGCCCCCTGTAAAATCTAGAACATACTCTTGAGTTTTTCGACCATATCCAGTCTTTCCCAAGTAAATCCAGTCGTTGATGTTCTTCCAAAGTGGCCATAAGCCGCTGTTTCGGAATAAATCGGACGAAGGAGATCGAGGCGCTGAATGATCGCCTTAGGGCGCATATCGAAAAGTTCGTTGATAGCAGCTGTGAGCTTCTTCTCGTCAACTTTCGACGTTCCGAAAGTATCGATGAGAAGTGACATTGGCTTCGCTACACCGATTGCGTACGCAACCTGAACGAGAGCGCGGTCAGCGAGACCGGCAGCAACAACGTTCTTCGCGATGTGACGGGCAGCGTATGCAGCCGAGCGGTCAACTTTCGAAGGATCTTTACCAGAGAAAGCTCCGCCGCCGTGAGCGCCGTGTCCGCCGTAAGTATCAACGATAATTTTACGGCCTGTAAGCCCTGCATCCCCCATTGGACCGCCGATAACAAAGCGACCAGTTGGGTTGATATAATATTTTGTATTCTTATCGATGAGATTAGCAGGAACAGTCTTCTTGATGACTTCTTCCATGATGCTTTCTTCGATCATTTTCTGAGTCATGCTTTCAGCGTGCTGAGTAGAAACAACGATCGCATCAATACGTGAAAGTTTTCCGTCACGATATTCAGCAGTCACCTGAGTCTTACCATCAGCGCGAAGATCTTTCAGTTTTCCGTTGTGACGGACTTCTGCAAGTTTCTGAGCGAGCTTGTGAGAAAGATCAATCGTGAGCGGCATATATGTATCAGTTTCATTGATCGCATATCCGAACATGAGACCCTGGTCACCAGCACCTTGATCAAGGAATTTTCCTTCGCCTTCATTCACACCCATCGCGATATCCTGAGACTGTTTTCCAACAGCAACAGTTACACCACAGGTATTGCAATCGAAGCCTTTATCTGAATGATCGTAGCCGATTTTTTTGATCGTCTTGCGAACTGTTTCATTGATGTCGACGTTTGCACCAGTTGTGATTTCTCCGGCAACAACGACGAGACCAGTTGTAATGAGAGTTTCGCAGGCAACACGTGACTTAGGATCCTGTGTCAGCATGGCATCGAGGACAGCATCAGAGATCTGGTCAGCGATCTTATCCGGATGGCCTTCCGTCACTGATTCAGAGGTAAACATATAATCTTTCAACATAGTGAGCTCCTCGATCTTTCTCAATCTTCTAAACAAATAATAAACTAATGGGCGATTTTATACCGTGGACGCGTCAGATTTTCAAAAGGAAATGTGGAATTATTTCTGAGTTTTGGTGAAGTACTTAAAGTAGTGCGGATTACGGTGGTGAAAAAACAGCTTTAAACCTTTTTCCTCCCCTATAGCAAACATATCTCCTTTAATCTGAACCACTTCAAACTGGCGCTTATCAGGGTCCTGAAAGGCATAAAGGTAGGTGTAATCGCCTTCATGAAACGCCCGAAGAAGTTTCTCCTGACCTTGGGCAAGGAGGCCCGCGCGTTCCGGATACACGACATAGTCGTCCCAGACTGAATCCATATGAATCCGGCCGATCATACTTGAGCGTGAGAAATAGCGGGTTGCTTTGAGGGCGTTGTCTTTTTCTTTGAGAACTCTCAAGGCAATTTCCACATTCTGACGACGAAGTTTTTTTGCACCTGGAGCGATGTCCGGACAGAAAATTTTCGGCACCCCTGACATGTAGTAATAAGTGAAAGAGAATTCTCCCTGTTTAAAGAGAGCGTTGAGCCAGCGCTCGTTCTTCACTTGTTTCTCTGTCACGTTCTTCAGAAGGTAAGGATAAAGAAATTCTTTTTTTCCGATCGCGAGATACTTTGGCTTATCCAGACGATTCATCACAACTCTGGCGACATCAATCCGCTCGAGCGCATCTTCACCATCGACGCCTCCCACTTCATTAAGGAGAATTGTTTCGAGAACAAAAATTGCGCGCACGAGTTCCGGCTGATGAAACCAGTGCTTATATACTTCGGCCTGTCTCGTGTAGACATATTCCTTCAATTCTTCTGTCGCCTTATTGTGTTCCTTAATCAGCTCACGGTTGTGAGTTGTTTTCACACCGGCGATTTCAATCTGCTTCTGGTTTTCGGGATCTGTGAGTGACTTGTAGAAAGAATAAAGCTTGTTGGTGCGCTCTTCCCATTCAACGAGACGCTCGACCATTTTCACTTTCCCCTTACCGAGTTCACTTTCAATTTTAGAGAGAACAAACTCCAGGTCATAGCGCGCGTCTTCACTCAGATAAAAATCATGCTCTTTCAGTTCAAAGGCAAGTGTATCGAGTGTCGTGCGGAGATAAATATCCGAAGAGGTATGCTCTTTGTTCCAGGCACCGTCTTCCACGATCTTCCTGTAGAGGAATGTATAGTTGGCAATTTTCACTGAACTTGGTTCTTCACTTTCACGGAACTGATCAAACACTTTTCTGTTTTTCAGGTGATCAACCGGGAAAGCGTGATTGGTAACGAAAGAAAGCTTCTTCATCAGAACGGAGAATTCATGCTGAAGACTCGTGAGAAGTTTCAGGGATTCTTTTCTCGATTTCACTTTGACCGCTTCATCACCCGAAAGTTCATTCTTTTTCAGGTCAAGAAGCTTACGAAGAACGGAACGGATATCGGCGGTGACATCAGATTTCGGAAAATTGCCCTTCTCGAGTTTTTTTCTTTCATCCTGGATCCACTTCATCTTCTTTTCAATTTCAGGGAGAAGCACAGTGATCGAAGCGACATCCACATCATCATTCAGCTCAGGAATCCAGTAACCTTGCCCGCGATAAGCGCGCAGTTGCTGCTCAAATCCTGCCTCAGTCTTCGGAACACAAACCTGCTTCCGGAATTTCTCGAAAGAAGTCATGTAATTTTTGACGTGTTTATTGATGTTCCCTTCCCAGGGAATTGAGTGCGCACACGAAACAAATGAAAGAGTCACACCCAGCAGGGCGGAACTAAGTCTTAAGCGCCTGGACAAAATCAGACTCCCAAAGACCCAGACAGGTCCGGTTACTCAGGATAAGAAGAACAGCATTCTCTTCGGCGTATTCATCGATAATTTTTCTTAATTCAGGAAGTGCTTTCACACAAACAGACTGCGAGCCTTTACCAGCGATTTCCCTGGCGAGTTTCTCTCCGTCGAGATCTGTTCCGCCCAGAGCTGTCGTCGCGAGATCCTGTTTGGCGATGATAACTTTATCGGAAGCAGCGAGTGAATCGCGGAACTCATTCTGGAAAATAGAACTGCGGGCAGTGGCCGAGATCGGTTCGAATATCGTAATGAGCTTTCTTTTCGGGAAGCGCGCGCGGATAGCATCCATCGTCACGGTAATAGCGCGGGGATGATGGGCGAAATCATCAATGACAGTCATGCCTTTGTATTTGCCTCTGACTTCCTGACGACGTTTCACCATACCCATTTCGCGTGCAGCTTTCTGAACCTTCGACACTTCAAAACCTTCTGAGAGAAGATAAAGAATACAGCTCGTGAGGTTAAGAACGTTATGCTCTCCGACGACTGTTGAAGTGAAAGGAATGTTTTCGCCTTTCCATGTCACCTTGAATTCAGAACCATTCTCAAAAGTTTTTACTTCATGAGGGCCGGTTTTAGCATCTTTCCCATAGAGGAACCATTTCTGGCGATCGTTAGAAGAGTATTCGCGGTGAAGCTTCATCGCCGAAGGATATTCAGCATTGAAGATCATTGTGGATTTCATGTTGGGGAGAACGGCACGGAATTCATCTTCAATTTTTTCTACTGAAGAAAAAATATCCGCGTGATCAAACTCAAGGGAAGTAAGGATCATGTTTTTCAGTTCATAAAGACGGAACTTGGAAATTTTATGAAAGTAAGCTGAGTCGTACTCATCCCCTTCAATCACAAAATACTTATCA
Organism: Bdellovibrionota bacterium; assembly: GCA_040387275.1. Classification (GTDB taxonomy): domain Bacteria; phylum Bdellovibrionota; class Bacteriovoracia; order Bacteriovoracales; family Bacteriovoracaceae; genus Peredibacter. The sequence continues at coordinate 1,141,506 of JAZKDZ010000002.1, forward strand.
CCGAGTTTCGCTGGCTCACGACCTTCCATGATTCCGCCAACAAGATAACCCGGATTCTGGCCCAGATTTTCCAGAAGCTGAGTGAGAAAATATGTTGTTGTGGTTTTTCCGTGAGTCCCACAGATTCCCACGACATTTTTATCTTTCAGAACAAGTGAACCAAGTGCAGAAGGAAAAGATGTAAACGGAACACCCGTCTTCTCAATCATGCGTGCGCCTTCGGCCTTACCGGAAACTGAATTTCCCACCACGATGAGATCATACTGTTTCAGAAATTCCGGAGTAACAGCTTCGAGCTTATGAAGAGGAATTCCCGTTGATTCCAGGAACGTACTCATCGGAGGATAGAAAGCTGAATCAGCTCCTTCCACGTCGAAGCCCGCTTGTTTTACGAGAACAGCAGCAGGTCCCATGCCGGCCCCACAAATGCGGTAGAAGAAAACTTTTTTAATCTTATGGCGGGAAGCGATCAGGTCTTCCTGCGAGATGAGGTTTTTGAGGTCCATGAAAATCCTTTTTCTGTCTGATTATTTTATCAGAGAGGCCAAGGATTGTGTGAGTAAAGCGGATGAAATTTAACCCGAGAGGTTCGCTCAAACGAAGCTCCCGGGTTCATTGCGTCGGATATTTAAAAGAAGAAGAATCTTTTCTTTTTCTTAGGAGGCGTCACCGGCGCAGGAGTTGGTACCGGAGCAGGTTTTGCGGGAGGAGTTTTCACTTCTTCGCGCTTGGATCCTGTCGGTCTCACTTCTGGTCTTGGTTCCTGTCTCGGTTCAGGGGCCGGACGATATTCAGGCATAGGACGGTAATCCTGTCTTGGCGGAGTTGTTCTTCTTCCACCGAGGCTGACTTTCAGACCAACACTCACCTGATTGGCGCGGTAGGTATCTGTGTTCACTCTCGTATAATTTCCAGTCACGGATACTCTGTCATTCAGACGGTACTGCGCCCCTACTCCGGCGGAATTTCCGCGGGCAAGTCTTCCTCCCACATCTTCCGTGTTAGTCCCGTAGCTTCCTGAGACACTGAGTCTTGGAGTCAGCTGCCATGATGTTTTTACGCTCCAGACGTTAAAGTCCGGGCCGGTGTCTGAAAGAACCCGAAAGACGCGGGCATTGATGATTAACGATTCACCGATATATTGATCAATACCACCAGTGATGAAATAAATTTTTCCCGTGTCATAGTTACGGGTTTCCCCCTCGGCGACGATGACAGTTGAACCGATACTGAGTGGATTCGTGATGAAATTTGTTCCGAGTTTGAAAGCTGATTTTTCTCGGAAGTCAGGATCTGCTGTCACTTTCGCAGAAGCGTAGATGTAAACCCACTTGCTGACTTTCTCAATATACTCAACTCTGACTGATTCATCATTAACGCCACCGCGTGAGAACTTCTCAAATCCAAACACCAGGGTTTTGTAAGGATCAATTCTCCAGACGGCATCGAGATAGAATTCACGCCAGGGAGCGCGGCCATCTTTAAAATTCCATTGCGCTGCTGTTGTGGTCACTGAAAAGTTAAGCACTCCTTTGGCCACAGCATCTACATCAACAATTTTCTTTTCAATAATCGCACGGTCTTTCACTTCATCGAGTGCTTGCTCAAGAAGCGTTTTCGCTTTCTCGAATTTCCACATAGAAGTATAGACGTCAGCGAGAACCAGATAGGCTTCAGCTTCTGAAGGAGCAAGATCAATCGCTTCTTCCAGATCTGGGACCGCGAGTTCAATCTGCATCGGGTTTTCTTCGAAAGAAATTTTCGCAATCAGAATATGACCCTGGTAACGTCCATAGATATCAGTGATGCTGGTGAGAATGCGGGCAACCTCAAGGGCCTTCGAATATTTCTTTCCGATGAAATAAATTTTTGCCTTTTTCGTAAGAAGGATAGCTTCTTCCGGTTTGCGGGCAAGCCCGAGATCGAGAATGAAGATGGCTTCATCAGTTTTTTTCTGAGCGAGAAGATTGGATGCCAGTCCGTCATAGGCATCCATATAGTCAGGGGCCTGGGCAATAGCTTCACGGAGAAGTCTTTCTGATTCAGGCAGTTTTCCCTGAGCGATGAGAACACGGCCCAGGATAACTTTCGCATCCACATAAAGAGGAGCATCAACTAATACGCCTCTTAAAGTTGATTCAGATTCATCAAATTTTCCAAGATTATAGAGTGTGAGTCCGGTATAGAAATTAACATCTGCATTTTTCGGTTCAATAGACTGAGCTTCTCTCAGGAATTTGAGAGCACCTTCGAAGTCACCTCTCTGACGTGATTCCAGCGCCTGCTTGATCAATTCCTCAACCGTACTGTTCCGTCTTTCGGCTGCAGGTGTTCTCTCCGAAGCGTTCACCGCTGGCAGAGAAAAAGATAACATCAGCAGTAATGCAACATTCAGGTAATTCATAATGGGCTCCTGAACGGGATTATAAAGAAAGGAAGACCCGGCCGGGACTTCCTTGAAAAAAGGTCTTTAGGTGTTTAAAGATTAGACAAGTAAAAGACGGGAATTACTTCCCGCGAAGGCAGAACTCATTGAGTTTGCGGGTGATCTCAAGGGCCTCAGCTGAGAACATCGTTGAGACCTGCCATTCCCAGACGACTGAAGTCGTTGGGCAGTCTGCGAATTTAGGAATAATCCGGGAAAGTTTCGTCTCTTTCAGCATCGGTTCGATGACTGCTGAAACCGAATCGTTGTCGAGGCGGCCGGCGATATTTTCCTGAAGGGCCAGATCAAGGCTTGTATAATAGCGGGTGAACTTCTCTGAGATTTCACGGTTTTTTACTGTGTGAATATAGGCACCAAGAATTCTCTCCGGATGCTTGTTCATGACTTCCGTATAGACTTCAGGATCGAGATCCACGTCATCACCCATGAGAATGATGTCATTCTCAGTCTTGCTCATGATATCGAGGATAATTCTCACTTTAAATTCAAGCTTCCCTTCTTTCCCGGGAATCGCCCGCATGTGGATTCCTTCATGCTGGATTTGATGTTTCTTAAGAAGAGAAGAGACTCTGGTTTTGATGAGCTTGGGACCGGCACTCACGACGTGAAGAGCATCAGAATACTTGCGTGCCATCTTCAGAAATTCCGGCATACCTGTGAAGACTTTCTCAGTGAAGACGCCATTGAAAGTGGCATTCCCCAGGTTACCGGCATCAGTAATCTTGATGGTATCATCGAGATCGCTGATGACAGTGATTCCGGCAAAGGAATTGAAACTGAAAAGTAAGGCGAGAGTGAGTAAGGTTTTCATCCGGAAAGTATAGATCAGGAAAAGACACTAAAACCGGATCGTGAAATTATTTCATTTCCCAGATTTTTTCACCCAAAGCACGTCTCAGATCATTAAGCCCATGTTTGTCATACCAGGAATGTTTGGTCGCATTTGATAGGATCACATGACCAAGCTTACGATCGGGATCGATCCAGATCGACTGACCAGTAAAACCAAGGTGACCAAATGTTGAAGGGCCCGCACCTTTTCCGGCGAGTGTAGATTCAGGATTCTCCACACGATCCCAACCGAGAGCAAAACGATGAGTATGAGTCTTCAGGTCTTTCTTCACTTTTTCCAGCATGCCGGTTTCTTTCTCATAATTAAGAAGAGTGCGGCATACCCCATCGACTGTTGAAAAAAGTCCCGCGTGAGAACAGAAAGCTCTGAGCGTTCTCGCGTTTGGATCATGCACTTCCTTGAAGTTCGGATGACCATCAACATAACCATTTTGCAATGTAGGATACCAGGGTGGAAGATCAAGCCAGTAGATGGTTTCTTTGTCCCAGATCTTTTGACAGATTTCTTTCTGGTTAATCCCTTTTTTTCTAAGTTCGAGCATCACCCGTAGCGCAGAAAAGTCTGAATAAAGTGTCTCAGCTTCTTTTATTTCATAACTCTCAATGATTTTTTCCCAACCATTCTTCGGGAGTAGTCCCCAGGCAGGAAGTCCTCCGCGATGAGAAAGGCAAAGTTTCATTTTTTCATCAAAGGATTGAGGAGTGAGAAAATAAGAAAGCGAGTTTGAGAGCGGCTTGGTGAGTGAAGCGAGATCATAATAAATGATGGGTTCACCACGGGAGAGAATATCTCCATGGTTTTTCTCCACTTCAAAAGCCTCAAAAGTCCCTTTTTCAAAATCCACCACACCCACACCAATCGCATCAAAGGGTCCGTGAGGGAGGAGGGATTGAACAATATGCATAAGACTTTTCATGCTCTTAGCTTAAAAGAGCTTGGGATAAAATCCAATGAGAACAATCCCGAGCAGGAAGCTCCGGTTCTACATTTAATTTGTTGAAAACCGAAAAGAGAGTGAGGTTTGTATGACAAAATTTCTGATTCTTTTCCTTCTCATTTCCTGCGCTCATCAACAGGCGGAACGATTTCCCTCAGCAGTGACGGAAGGTATTCTGTCCTGGGAAGCGTGGCCACTGGAACGCGAAGGCTGTCAGAATAAAAAGGATGATTTCCTTGCCCGCCATTCCTCCCTCAAAGTCACCTATGAGAAAAAACTTAATCAAAATTGCCATGTCGTTACCGGCAAGTGGAAAGATTTTTTTACCGGTGAAGAGTTCACCGAGGCCAGTGATGCTGTCGTAACAACTGTCGTTCCTTTTCAGCACTTACGTCACAAAGGTCTTCAGGACATGCCGGCCATCAGAATCAGTGCTATGAATCGCGATGACGATTTCCTGATCGTTCTGAAAAAATCAGGTGATGGTTACAAACTTCATCAACAAAATACTTATTCTCCCACATCAGCGCCGACAGTGATCGCAAACCAGTGTGCTTTCTTCGGCATGTGGAAAGACATGAAAGATAAGTGGGGAATCAAGTTCAGGAAAGATGAAAAAAATCTCCTGAAAGAGAAATCCGATTTTTGCTCGAGTCCGGATGCTTATGACCGCGAGCTTTTCAAACATTGGTCTAAACTTCCGGGCCAAAATTGTCACACCCGGATGGAGTCACTTAAGCGCGATACTGTTCATCCACTGGAAAATAAGGAAGCGACAAATTGCGAGGACCTGACTGGCGGTCGCTGGCTCGATCTTTATTCAGGAAATATGATCGATGATCATAAGCTGATCGACATTGATCACTTTGTCCCTCTAATGAATGCTTACGTATCGGGCGGATGGAAGTGGCCGTGGTGGAAAAAAGAAAATTACGCCAATTACATGAAAGACTCCCTTCACCTTGTTTCCGTCAGCGCACGCGAGAATCGTTCAAAAGGTGCCAAGCATCCCGGGCTCTACATGCCTCCCCTCGAAAGCTTCCACTGTGAATACATAAAGCAGTGGGTAGCGATCAAGTTCCGCTGGAATCTTGCTTTCACCACAGATGAAGCTTCGGCCCTCGAGGTCTACAGCATGAAGTGCGGGATAGACGTCAAAGAGGCCATGATGGAATCAGTTGATCTCCTTCAATCAGGACGCATGTCGGTTGAGCTTAAGGAATAATCCCTTATAATAAGCTCATGCTTAATCAAAAGCTGAAATTCAGCTTGCCCACGCTTATCCTCACGATTCTCGCGACTATCATCTGGTCCGAGTTCACTATGTCCCGGCAAAATGTCTTAGCTCTGAAAAAAGACTGGCATCTGGCACAGGAAGGATTCATCAATCCGGGTTTGCATGTTATTCCAAATCTTGTCTTCCGGAAAAATCTGACTGGCTACCGATTGAGCACAGATAATCTCATGGGCATGATGAGAATCCTTTCCAACGAAACTCTTGAACCGGAAGAAAGTAAACTCTGGTTCAGGATAGGAAGTGATTCTTATCTTGATATGATCTTTAATGCTGATGAAGCAGGCTTCACCGGCATTCGCTTAAGTAGTTCAGATCTTTTTCCCTCTGGAATTTATCGCTCCGATGACAACGGGAAATTTTCTTCATTCACTCCGCTCAATCTTCGCCTGGACTCAGGATTTAAATCAGTTGTCGTTAAAAACGGGAAGCTGACGATCGGAAAAGAAACTCTCTCTCTCCCAGATGGTTTAATTTCCCAAGGGCAAGCCGGGATTCAGCTCTCCACCATGGAAGCCGAAGTCTTTGCCTATGAAGTGAAATCGAAAAAAAGCAGGATGGTTCTTCATTTCTTTCCTGAAGGCACCCGCTGGGAACTTTATGGAAAATATTTCGTTCTCATAGCTATTCTGGTGCTTCTCTCAGGATTTCTTCCCCGTTCGCGGAAGGAAATAACCGCGGCCGGCATTCTGGGGATTGGTCTTCTTGCGCTTCTTTCAGGCATTGTAATTGAGCCTCAGGAAGATTCAATTGATGAAGCTCTCGCCATCAATCCCTCTTTAACAAACAAAATTGAAGAGCTCCGTCGCAACAAATACTTTCCCGGAATTTTTCACTGTGTCTCATCCGGATGCAGGATGCTTGCGGAAAATGAAATGCCAGCAAAGAAAACCGGGAAGCGAATCGTGATCTTCGGCGGCTCTCAGATAAAACCATCTGTCGTAAGAAAGCTGGAAGATAGTTTCTTCTACAAATTTGATCAGTATCTAAGAGAGAAAAATCCCGGGTTTGAGCTCCTGAACATCAATTCCACTGGTCAGTTTAAAGACCGCCTGAAGTTTGAAAAACAAATGGCAGGAATGGAGATTGACGAAATCATCATTGAAACACTCGCCTTCTCTCACGAACTTGATTTGATCAAAGAGTTCATCGGGAGATGGAATAAAAAAGGTGTCCGGATCATCATGCTGAGGACGCCCCAGAATATTGAAAACTTCGGTGAAAAACTCACTCCGGTATTCATTCCCAAAATCCGCGAGGGTCTCAAAACCGACATACCGACGGAGTGGGATCCGCAACTGGCCCATGTTCTCCGCAATGTTCCTTTAATCAGAAAAATGCAGGATGAAGTTTCTTTCGAGTTTCTTGATCCAAATGACGTTTTTCTCACAGAGTCCACTTTGACTTCAGGCCAGTTGTATTGGGATGGCTATCACCTGACAGCATGGGGTCAGGAAATTCTGGCGAAGTGGCTCGCTGAAAGCTACAAAATTAAAGATTGAAGTAAAGCGGAAGCCCGTCCTGCGGTGGTGGGGCGCGGTGATCGACCATCAGTACCCAAAGAAGAAAGAGAACGATGGCAATCGTTCTTTTCACAGAGACCGGCCACTTAAGGTAGAAATCATTCTCACCTGATTTTTCCTGGAACCAATCCACAACAATCAACAGAATAATCCCAACGTAAAAGAGAAGAGAAATATTACCTAATCGCTCTGCTTGCTGCAATTTCTCCAGCCAATGATGTTCACCCTGGTGAAAGACTTCATCAAAGACATGAATGAGTCCATTACCCATCAAAAGAAATACAACGAGGACTCTGCCTGAGAAATGTTCTCCCCATTTTTTTCTGATCGCAGAACCAGCAACTACCATCAGCCCGTTAAAGACGCCGAAGAGAAGCCAGAGAATTTCAAATCCGTGCCACAGTCCGAGAAGGACAAATGCACCGAAGAGAATAATCTGCGCTGGAACTTTTCTTCCCCAACGAAGAAGTGAAGGGAAAACCAGGTAGTCGCGGAACCATCCGGCAACGGTTCTATTCCAGCGTTCCCAGAAATCCGAAGGATCTTTGGCAAAAATCACAGGACGAAAGGCATCCTCAAGGACAATACCAAACGCTCTGGCAATTCCTCTCCCCATATCGGCAAAACCAGAGAGAGAAACGTAGACTCCGAGGGTCGCGATCAAAGTCGAGGAACAGATGAGAAGGAAGTTTTCCTGTCTGGCATAATGATACGAGAGATCCTGAAGCGTCTGATGGAGAAACTGCACCTTAAGAAATCCGAGAGAAAAGACCAGAGCTCCATCAACCATACTTTCCCAGCTGACCTTCGCATTTTTAATTCGGGATAAGAAAGTTTCGCTTCTCACTACGGGGCCCGCCATCATCATCGGAAAGAATGATCCTAGAAGAAGTGACTCTTCTACTGTGAGAGACGAACTTTTTCCGCGGGCAACATCCAGTGTATAGGCCAGCAGGATGAGAAGATAAAAGCTGCTTCCGACGACAAGAGAGGTTCCTTCAAAACGAAGCAAAATGAGGACCAGTATGGAAATCGCTACCGCGGGCCAGATTTTTCTCTTGAGCGCACAATAATGGTGAATGACGATCACAGGAATGAGAACCAGAGGAAGGTAGATGTTCCAGGTTGAAAACCAGGCGAGACTCATAAGGATAAGAGCAGGATTTTTTGCACGCGACGGCAGGAAGGCAAAGACCAAGAGGCCCGACAGAAGGAGGATGATGAAAGACGATGAAGTGTAGGCCAATCTTCTGTTTCCTTTTCCTTTCTTATTATAATTAAGCTCAATATAATATCCACATGAATGTCCGGAAGCTCAAATCAATATTGATCTGCCTTCTCCTTACGGCCCTGGGATCAGTGATCTGGACAGAATTCTTCCTGTCGCAAAGAAATGTCCTCGCTTTTAAGAAGGACTGGCATCTCTATCATCAGGATTTCCTCAATCCTAATATTGTGACTTTCCCGATTCTTGCCTCAACTTATGTTCTGAATGGCTATCAGCTGAAATCTGACCATGACCTGGGATTGATCAGACTGATGTCTGACAATTCAATCAAACCCGTTAATGCTGAGTTCTGGTTTTCTCTCCAGGATGGCGGATACCTCGACGTCATCTTCAACGCCTCTCCCGAATCCTACAAAGCCTTGAGACTGAGTCGCTCCAAGTTTTATCCATCCGGGATTTATGAATCTGATTCCACGGAAAAGTATACTCGCTTCCGCCCTCTCTCCATTCCCCTGAAGAAAGGCTTTCAATCGGTCACGATCACAGAAAGTAAATTTTCTTTTGGGACCGAGGAATTCATTGTGCCAGAACTTGAATTTGAAATGGGTCAATTCGGATTTCAAATTACTCCAGCGCATGCAAAAGTCCTGGCCGTGAAAGTAAATGATCAGACATTAAATTTTTTGCCAGACGGAGATCGTTTCACACTCTATTTACGTCACTTTGCCATTCTCGCCGGGATCGTGCTTATCCTGGGATTTCTCCCTTATCCGGGAAGAGTAAAGCTTTCATTCATTCTCACCAGCATGGGAATGCTTTTTCTTCTCTGGGATATCCTGATCGGATTCCAGGTCAATCAAAAGCCTCTTGAAGTCGCTGATAAATTCCGCATGATGGATAACTGGTGGAAGCCGGGATCGAAGACTCTAGAAGAGAAACTGAAAGAACTTAAAAAAGGTGATTCCGATACGGTCATGTTTTTGTGTCGCGAGAAAGGATGTGTCCGTACCCAGATACATGTTCCCCTCCCGCAGAAAAAAGGCCCCCGCATCGCTATTTTCGGTGGCTCACAATCCAAATATGCTCTGATCAGAAAGTACGAAGAAAGCATTCACTTCAGGTTTGATGAGTTAATCAGAAAATCAATTCCCAATATTGAGACAATTAATATCTCTGCCCCTGGACAGTTTCCGGACAGGCTTAATGCCTTTGGAAAATATCTCCCCAATGTTCATATCGATACCATCATTATTGAGAGCAAAGTGGCAGAGATTGAATATCCTGCGATCAGAAGATTTCTCGAAGAATGTAAAAAAAGAAACGTTCGGGTGATTCTTCTCAGGACTCCTCAGAATATCTTTAATTATGATGAAACAGCCGCCACCGCGGTTATTCCTGAACTTCTGAAAGGGTTGAATGTTGAATTAAAAGATATTCCCGATAACTATCTGTGGTTGGCACTCAGGAACGTATCATTTATCAAAGAGACACAGAAAGAATTCGGTTTCATCTTTCTTGATCCAAACAAAGTCTTCCTTAATCCGGATGTCATGCATTCGGGCCAGCTCTTCTGGGACAGGACGCATATGACCATTCATGGTCAGGACATTTTTGCTAAATGGCTGGCGGAAGAATACCTGAAATTAAACTGAAGTCTTGCGGCGTTTTTTGAGGCGGACAGATAAATCCGTACTCTTATCAAAGATCACTCTCTGAGGTCTCATCCAGGCAGGGACTTTTTCTTCGAGAAAGACTTTAAGCTTCATCCTGAATTCTCTTTCATCCATCCGGCTTGAGACTTTGACATGAACAGAGTTTCCAATGAGTTCATTTGGTTCGCTGGTTACCATCACATCATCCATCCCATCCATTTCCATCAGAAGCTCTTCTAACTCGATAGGATGAAACTTCTTACCGGCAACATTGATGACATCGTCCGAACGACCGACAACTTTGAGAAGTGAACCATTTTCCTGAACAGCATCACCTGTAGCAAACCATCCACCCACAACTTCTTTATCGTGGTTCAAATAGGTGATCATAGGAGACTCACTCTTCACTTCAAGAAAACCGTCTTTCACCCGCCAGGGATTAACTTTTTCATCCAGCTGGAACCAGGCAGGGTCATCCGTATGAGAAACCGTTTTGAGAAGTCCGATTTCAGACATCCCGTAAATCTGCCTGAAGGATGTTTGAGGAGAAAGAGTTTTGATTTTTTCGAGAATATTTTTCTGAGCAGGCTCTGATCCGAAAGAAATCATTTTCACGCTTTTCAGATGAGGGGAATTAAGTCCCCCGGAGAGGAGCATCAGATTCAGAAAAGTCGGTGTTACGTGAAGGTAATCGATCTTTTCTTTTTCTAAAAGATTCGTCACCGCAGATGGTTCCACTTCTTTCCACGGATTCACGAGGGTTTTCCCATGAACCATGCACTCAAGCAAAGTTTCAATGCCAGCAATGGAATCAGGAGGAAAGAAATTTATTGTCCGTTCGAAATCCGGAACTCGTTTTGAAAACTTCTGTAAAAAAAGTTCTGTGCTGTGAAGGACAAACTTATTCTTCATCCCACTAGTCCCTGAAGTTTTCACAAGAAAGACATTCTTCATGCCCTGAAGTTTCGGCGAAAGATTTCCTTCATGTGAAATGACAGGTGACTTCTCATCCATTGCCCAGAGGTGAAGCGGTCCGGCCGATTGCCGGAAGTATTCAAGAAAATCAGTATTCCTGAATTCCTGAGGAGGCAGCATGAAGACGATGTCCCCGCGGTGTAAGGATGAGAGAAAACGAATGACCGTACGAAGCGAGCGATCCGCTTCAATGACAACAATTCCCGGAGGAAGTTTACCAATATCTTCAGCTGTTTTTGTGATCAGAGAAAATGTCTCTGCTTCATGATGAAGGCCGGATTCATCAAGAAAAGAAAGGCCTTTAATTTTCACTTGAGAACTTCTTCTTTTTTCGCAAGCCAGACACCAAGAGCATCGAGGTTACGGAACGGACATTCTTCTTTTGAGAGAATATCCTGAGTGGAGATTTTGACAGACTTACCTGTGATCTTTTTAAATTCGTCTTCCAGAATAAAAATGAAGGCCACGAGATTGAGGGAATCCAGAGCACTGCCCTTACCACCGAAAAGTGGCTGATCGGATTTCAGGTCGAGAAGTTTCACACCGGCAAGTTCCAGATCGGCCCTTTCCAGAGCGCTTTGCAGGACGAGTTTAATTTTTTCGTTCAATGTCCCGCCTGGATGATACCCAAATGAGTTCTAAGAGACTCAATTCTGAATTTCATAGAACCAAGGGCGTCTTTTCTCATCTTCCCGAAGAAGAGTCGATATTCACCCGGTGGGATATTCACAGCATTAATATGAAAGGCTCCCGAGGCTTCGACTTTATAAACTACTGACTTGTAATTGTATCCCTTGAGATAAACAACCCAGTCTTTGTAGTCATCAAAACCCTCGAAGCGACCTGTCACCAGTGTTGTCTTGTAAACTCCGTCGTCATGACGGTTAGGATCAGAAACGGGAGCTTCTGCGCAGGACAAGAGGAGAAAAAAAACTCCCAGGACGAATCCCGGGAGAAGTTTTTGAATAGTCATTAACGAAGGGCCGCCTGGGCAGCTGCGAGTCTCGCAATCGGAACCCGGAATGGTGAACAGCTCACGTAATCCAGACCGATACGGTGACAGAACTCAACTGATTGAGGTTCTCCTCCGTGCTCTCCGCAGATTCCATTATGGATCGAAGGATTGGTTTTCTTCCCTTCAGTGATAGCGTGCTTCATGAGATAGCCCACACCTTCCTGATCAATCGAAACAAACGGATCACGGGGATAAATTCCCTTTTGCGTGTAACTTGGGAGGAATTTTCCGGCATCATCACGGGAGAGACCAAAAGTCGTCTGTGTGAGATCGTTGGTACCGAATGAGAAGAACTCTGCTTCCTTCGCGATGTCGCCGGCCATGATACAGGCACGGGGAAGTTCAAGCATCGTTCCCATCTTATATTTCACTGTATGATTCTTTTCCTTGAACACTTTCTCGATCTCTAGCTTGCACTCATTCTGAATCACAGAATACTCGCGAAGCTCTGACGTGAGAGGGATCATGATTTCAGGAATCACTTTGATTCCTTCCTTATCACTTTCAACTGCAGCTTCAATGATCGCTCTCACCTGCATGAGATAAATTTCCGGATAAGTGATCGCGAGTCGACACCCACGATGACCCAGCATCGGGTTAAACTCATGTAGGGCCTCATTTCTTTCCTTGATCTGTTTCATGGAAAGATTGAGAACCGTTGCAAGCTCCTGCTGATCTTTTTCAGCATGAGGAAGGAACTCGTGAAGAGGCGGATCAAGAAGGCGGATATTGACCGGAAGACCATTCATCTCACGATAAATGCCCTTGAAGTCAGATCTCTGGAACGGAAGAAGTTTATCGAGAGCTTTCTTTCTGTCTCTTTCATTTTCCGCGAAGATCATCTCTCTTACAGCGAGAATTCTGTCCGGAGCAAAGAACATATGTTCTGTCCGGCAAAGACCAATCCCTTCAGCTCCGAATTCAATTGCAGTTTTCGCATCTTCTGGTGAATCTGCATTTGTTCTGACACGAAGGCGTCTCACGCCATCTGCCCATTTCATAAATGTGGCAAAATCAGCCGTGATCTTCGCTTCGATAGTCGGAACGACACCTTCATAGACTTCACCGTTGGCCCCGTCGAAAGTGATGAACTCACCCTCTTTATAAACTTTGCCTTTTACGGTGAGAGTCTTTTCTTTTTCATTGATGACGAGGGCCGTGCATCCCGCGACACATGGTTTACCCATTCCGCGGGCAACAACTGCAGCGTGAGAAGTCATCCCTCCACGGGCCGTGAGAATACCTGTTGAAGCGACCATTCCACCGATATCTTCCGGAGAAGTTTCCGCTCTCACGAGAACAACTTTCTTCCCGTTTTTATGCCATTCTTCGGCAGCAGCAGAGGTAAATACCATCTGACCTGAAGAAGCTCCTGGAGAAGCTGGAAGACCGGTAGCGATGAGAATTTTTTTAGCTTTCGGATCAAGACGTGGGTGAAGAAGCTGGTTCAGATCTTCCGGATGAATGCGGAGAATCGCCTCTTTCTCAGAAATAAGCCCTTCGGCGACGAGATCAACAGCCACCTTGAGACTCGCATTTACTGTACGCTTGGCATTTCTTGTCTGAAGGATCCACAGTTTGCCATTCTCAATCGTGAACTCGATATCCTGCATGTCTTTATAGTGACGCTCGAGCATTTTATAATCTTCAACGAGATCGCCATAAGCTTTCGGCATCACCTCTTCGAGAGTCTTGTGATGCTTATTAGATTCCATTTTTGAGTCATTGTTGATCGGCTGAGGTGTACGAATACCTGCCACAACATCTTCCCCCTGAGCGTTCACGAGGAATTCACCGAAGAATTTTTTCTCACCGGTAGATGGATCACGCGTGAAACAAACACCCGTGGCACAAGTGTCACCCATGTTTCCGAAAACCATCGACTGGATGTTAACCGCTGTTCCCCAGTCATGAGGAATGTTATTCATCTCGCGATATTTCATCGCACGATTGTTATTCCATGAACCAAAAACAGCTCCGACAGCGCGCCAGAGTTGCTCCATCGGGTCTTGCGGGAAAACCACTCCGTGGTCTTCAAGAAGAACTGATTTATAAACTTTCACCAGCTCCTGAAGATCTTCAGCAGTGAGTTGCGTATCTTCATGCACTCCACGTGCCTCTTTCAGATCTTCCATGTTTCCTTCAAGGTGAGAGGTATTCACACCGAGAACAACGTTCGAGAACATCTGAATGAAACGACGATATGAATCCCAGGCAAATCTTGGATTATTCGTTTTCTTTGCAAGGGCAATGACTGTTTTATCATTAAGACCAAGATTGAGGACAGTATCCATCATTCCTGGCATCGAAGCGCGGGCCCCTGAGCGGACTGAGAACAATAATGGATTTTCCAGATCACCGAATTTTTTATTCGTGAGTTTTTCCACCCAACCAAGAGATTCGATCATCTGATCACGGATCTCTTTGGAAATTTCTTTATTCGTTTTATAGAAATCAAGACAGGCTTCTGTCGTGACAGTAAATCCCGGGGGAACAGAAAGTTTCATGGCACACATCTCAGCGAGGTTTGCACCTTTACCGCCGAGAAGTGATTTCATGTCTTTGTTTCCGTCAGTGAGTTCAGCTGAAAATTTATAAACCCATTTTTTCATAAGCAACGGCTCCACTTAATTTGAAATTTTTGCCTTGATATAATCTTTTACTCTGTCGAGTGCGACACGTTCCTGAACCATCGTATCGCGGTCACGGACTGTGACTGCATTATCAGTGATCGTGTCGTAATCGATTGTGATACAGACCGGAGTTCCGATCTCATCCTGACGACGATAACGTTTACCAATTGATCCTGCCGTATCGTACTCACACTTATAATCTTTCTGAAGTTCGCGAAGAAGTTTCTGCGCTGTCGGCTCAAGTTCCGCTTTCTTCATGAGCGGCATAATCGCTGCTTTGATCGGAGCGAGACTTGGTTTGAATCTCATGACGACACGTTCTTTCTCAGGATCACCCGGGAATTCCGTACGGTAAGCATCACTCATTACAGCGAGCATACAACGGTCGCATCCGACTGAAGTCTCGAGAACGTAAGGAATGTATTTTTTATTTCCATCCATCTGATCTGTGTAATGGAGATTTTTTCCTGAGAATTGCTCATGCTGTTTCAGATCGAAATCTGTGCGTGAGTGAATCCCTTCCATTTCTCCCCAACCGTGAGCAAATTCATACTCAATGTCGAAAGCGGCATCAGCATAGTGAGCGAGCTCATCATGTTTTTTCCAGCGGAGTCTTTCCGGACGAAGTCCGTTATCAAGATGCCACTGCCAGCGGAGTTGTTTCCACATCTCCATTGCGTCTGCCTGAGTGCCTGGCTTGATAAAATATTGCATTTCCATCTGTTCGAACTCGCGGGTTCTGAAGATGAAGTTTCCGGGAGTGATTTCGTTACGGAAAGCTTTTCCGATCTGGGCAATCCCGAAAGGAAGTTTTCTTCTCATCGTTGTCTGGACGTTCGGGAAGTTCACAAAAATTCCCTGAGCTGTTTCCGGACGGAGATAAACTTTCGCAGAAGTATCTTCGACTGGTCCCATCTGAGTGGAGAACATGAGATTGAAATTTCTTGGTTCAGTGAAAGAATCTTTCGCCTTACAAGTCGGGCATGGAGCCTTGAGATCAATATTGTCTGCGCGGAAGCGGCCTTTACAATTTTTACAATCCACCATCGGATCACTGAAGTTATCAACGTGACCAGAAGCTTTCCATACCGTCGGGTGCATAAGGATGGCAGCATCAACACCATCGATGTCATCACGGAAAGTCATCGCTTTCCACCAAGTCTGCTTGATATTATTTTTCAGTTCGACCCCGAGTGGTCCCATATCCCAGCAAGAACCTAATCCGCCGTAGACTTCTGAACTTTGAAAAATGAATCCGCGATGTTTACTATGAGCGACCAGATCGGCCATGGACTTCAGATTCTCTTCTGACACAATGCACTCCTGAGGTTGATTAGACGTCGAGATTTTATCATGCAGACATAGTCGTGACTAAGATTTTCACGGGCAGAGCTCCGCATTAGAGATATACTTTTCTCATGAAAAATCCTACTCGCGCAGTCATCACAGGTGCTTCAGGTGGAATCGGTGCAGATTTTGCCCGGCTTCTTGCGGCCAGAAAGACAAATCTCTTCCTCGTTGCGAGGAGAAAAGAACAGCTTGAGGCCCTCGCCTTAAGTCTTCGCTCAGAACACGGTGTTCAGGTAGAAATTCTGTCACTCGATCTCTCGCTCCCGGATGCTTCGGAAATTCTGTTCAGAGAAGCGACGAAAAATGGGGATGTTGATCTTCTGATTAACAATGCCGGGATAGGTCCCTGGAGAAAATTTGTCGATGCCACACTCGATGATCATAAAAAAATCATGCAGCTTAATATGGTGACCCTCACAACGAGTACTCATCTTTTTGCCACTCACATGCTTGGTCATAAAAAACCATCCATCATCCTGAACGTGGCCTCTGTTGCCGCTTTTCAACCTGCTCCGCGATTCACTGTTTATGCTCCTTCAAAAACTTACGTGAAAATTTTCTCTGAAATTCTTTATCAGGAAATGAAAGGAACAAACGTACGGATATCGTGCTTATGTCCCGGCGGAACTGCGACCGAGTTCCTGGTAAATAATAATCAGACGCTGAAGGGTTTCAACCCATTGATGTCGTCCGAAAAAGTGGCACGTATCGGTCTCGAAGGTGCACTCAATGGAAAAGTTGTGATTATTCCCGGATTGATGAATAAGATTTTTTCATTTTTCCCGAGACTGATTCCTTCATCATGGAATGTGAAACTTGCTGGCTGGGGAATGGATCTCGCTGTGAAAGAAACCAATCAAAAGCAGATTACTTAGCGAGTTCAGGAACTTTCTCAATCAGATTTTTGCCGTAAATTTCTGATCCGTATTCCGTCAGATGACCGGTATCACCGGTTTTATCAATAAAGAACTTGAAGTAGTTTTCATTCGTCACCTTACCATTGAAAGCTTCCCGGTTGGACACGACCGGAATATTTAATTTCTCTCCTGCCTGTTTGATACCTTCCCATTCAGCGTCAGGATATTGGAGAAGAATCAGGGGAATATTATTTTCAGCGAGAGTTTCTTTGATGTTCCGGATATTTTCAATAAATTCCCGGTTCATACCTGGATGAGAATCACCATGCATGCCGAAATCAGTCTGTCTCCGCTTCATCGCTGCGATAATCTGAAGCGTTCTTGGATCAACCATTTCTCTTCCCAGATGATCAATCTGGGCAAATAAATAAAGACGTCTTCCAAATCCAAGGATCGCATTCGGCCTCTGAATGATAAATTCTCTCAGATCCTGTTTTCCCGCAATTTCAGAAATCTGCTTTCTCCACTGAAAATCGGTATCGATAAAGAGCTCTCTCTTTTCAGAACTATTTCTATTCGCAAGGAAGTCATCGAAGTTCTTGAGGAAAAACTCCTGCCTTTTACTTCTCATGAGTGTCCGGTCAATCAGGAGATTTTCGGCAATCATAAAGAGATTCAGGATTCTTGTTTCTTTGCGGGGACGTCGTTTCAATTCCGTATCGATCATCTTCACAAGTTCGGGTTCAAGAACGGCAGGATTCAGCATATCGACTATATCTTTGGCATGCAGGAAGATGTGAAATTCTCCGAGTTGCTGGTCCTGATCTTCCCTGCTGAGAATTTGTTTCAGAAAAGTCAGGATGTATTTATTCAATGATACGGAGTCTTTATTCAGAACATGTCTCAAAAAAGTCTCACGATGCTCTTTGGCCATAATTCTCGGCTTGTTTTTTTCATGCATGCCCACCAGAAGCAGGACCATATCCGGTTTCAAAGTAGCAAGATGATCCGTAATCAACTTTGAGGCAAGGCCTGAACTCATTAAAGGATGAGAGAGATGAAAGAACTCAACATCCGAACGATTTTTTGCCGCGAGTGCCGACTTCAGACCGGGAGTTATCGTATCAATGATAGAACCGCCCACCAGAAGGATTCTGCGGGAACCCGTATTTTTCGGCGAGATAAAAGATGTTTCATCTTTCCGGTAAAACAAATACTCCAGAGAAAATCCCAATCCCAGGATCAGAAGAACAAAACCTGTTTTTTTGAACAAATCTTTATTCATGGAATTTTGTTTCCTGATAAGGAAGAAAAAGATCTTTCAAACCGTTTCGTTTAATTTTCCCCACCGACGTTTTGGGAATGCTTTCACCCACGACAATGACTTTCGGGCATTTCGCAGGATGGAGCGTGTTTCTGAGTTTCATAAGAATCTCTTCGCTATTCATGGTCGTAGAATCTTTCACGAGAAATAAACCTACTTCTTCGTCGGAATAAGAATTGGAAAAGCCAACAGCGCAGGCCTCCATTAAACCCATACTTTTAATGACACCGTCAATTTCAGAAAGATAAATGAGTTTTCCTTTCCGCTTCACCACTTCTTTTTTTCGACCCGTAATATAAAAGAACTTTCGTCCCTCATGCATGCGATAAAAAGCAATGTCACCGCTATGGAAATATTCGTTGTGGAAAGCCTCTCTTGTCGCTTCAGGATTAGCAAAATATCCGGTCTGAACACTCCATCCCCGGATAACAATTTCCCCTTCACGATTTTCTTCCGTAATAAGTTTTCCGTTCTCATCCATGACCTGAACATCATTTCCCCACGTCGGAATACCGGCCGAAGGGACCACGGCTTCATAATGAATCTTCTCGTAGGTTTCATCTGAAAGATCGGAAGGATTAAAAAGTGTGAAGTTCACAGTTTCTGACAATCCATAGGCCTGAAGAATCCGGACACCGAATCTGTCCTTCATCTTCTGCAAATCTTCCTTATAAATCGGGGAAGATGCCGAAATAAAAAATCGCAAGGATTCAGGAGCTGCGTGGTTTCTTGAATCTGCGTTGATTAAACGGATAACTGGTGGAGTAAGACTCGCAACACTGACCTTTTCATCATTGAGAATTTTCCAGAATGTCAGAGGATACTCACTGCTGAAAACAATTTTCGTTTCAAGATAGAGAGGCAAGAGAAAGGAAAAGTTGAAAGCATTGACATGAAAAACCGGAAGGCAGGAGAAAAAGGTATCTCCGGTTGTAAGTCCGGCAATTCTTTTAGTCGCTTCAAGATTGGCGAGAAGTGATGAAAAGTTCTGAGTCACGCCTTTGGAATTCCCGGTAGTCCCCGAGGTAAAAAACAGGGAAGCAGGATCGTGATCGAGAAAATCTGCAAACGTCTCCGGAATAAGGTCGGAAACCTGAAACACACCATGATCTAACGTGAAGACTGATCCCGTGCAACGAATGATCTCCTCGAAATAAGAACTCCCCTCTTTCGGATCTACCGGCACGATAGTGCAACCCAGACTCAAAAGGGATCCATAGGCGATGAATGCTTCGATACGATTTCCCAGAGCAACAATCACCTTATCGCCTGTTTTTACCTTATCCCGAATAAGAGAATTAAGACCTGCGACGAGGGAAAAATATTCGCGAAAAGAAAGCGTCTTTGTTTTTTTTCCACGTTCATAATAAGAGAGATACGGAAGATCACTCACGCTGGCCTTACGGGAGATGGTGGAAAAACCCATTCCCAGATAAGGAGAAGCTTCACCTGAATAGAGATGAAGGGGATTACTTCCCATTTTCTAGAACCTGATAAATATCCTGGAGGCTCAAAGTATCTTCACTGATGAGGGAATCAAGATCCACACTTCGCTTGTACTCGCGGGCAAGATCATCGACGAGGTTGACGATCTTTACGAGGGACATGGAATCTATCGCGGTTCCAAAAAGGTTTTCATCCCAACGGACTTCCATCCGGGAAATTTCCTTCACACCAAGAATCAGCTTATCTTTTAGTTCGTTCATAAATTCTCTTGTCAGTGCTGGAAATAAACAAAGTCAGTCGCTGCTACCTGACCAATGTTCCGGTAAAGGAAAAATAGTCCGCCGTAAAACGCGGCCTGGTGATAGAAACTGAGCTTACTCACCAGAAGTTCATCTTGCTTCTTATACAGGTAATAATCATAACCCATAAACAGGGTTACAATAAAAATCGCCTTGTAATAATAAGGCGTGAGAAAGAAGACATCCGAAAAATTATGACCAATGCTCAGAAGAAGATCTACGTACGACGTGAGCCCGGTGGCATGAAAGAATGTCTGCCCCAGAAAAATCATGACCAGCATGAACCAGTTTTGCCAGATATTCCATTTGAGGAAATACTGATAGGTCAGAACGCAGATTCCCCAATAGAGCCCCCATAGGAGAAAGTGCAATTGTGGTCCCAGCCATGCGCCCATCACAAGAAAAGTGACTATGATGGCCAGTTCAGGAATTCTGAAACGCGTGATGAGCGGCGTGAAGACGTAATGCCGAACCCAGACTGAAAGTGTGATATGCCAGCGCTTCCAGTACTCTGATGGATTTTTCGAGAAATAAGGAAAGAGAAAATTTGTCGATAAGCGGATGCCAAATAAGAGAGACACACCACGTGCCATATCAGCGTAGCCGGAAATGTCAGCATAGAGTTTGAAAACAATCGCGAGAAACCCCAAGAGAGTCATGAGTCCCGGTTTTTCCTGAGTGGCGTAACCATTATTGATGGCCAGTTCAAGATAATCAGCAATCACCCTCTTCTTGAAAAATCCCCATGAGAAAAGATAAATGGCTTCTTTCACCGGGACATCGCTCCATTTTTTTTCACGAAGGATTTGAGGGAGAAGATAGCCCGCTCTTTCGATCGGGCCTGCAATCAGCTGAGGGAAGTAACTGACGAAAAGTGCGAACTCCCGGAATGAGCGATGGGCCTGCATTTTTTTCCGGTACACATCGATGACATAACTCATGCTCTGAAATGTATAAAAGGAAATGCCCAAGGGAAGAATAATGTTCAATTCTGTTTTGCCGGGAGTCATGCCAAAGACTGAGGCGAACTCCACGAAGCTATCAACAAAGAACTGACAATACTTGAAGATGAAGAGAACAGTCAGATTGGTTGAGAGGCTCACGACCAGGAAAAATTTTCTCTTCGTTTCTTTGTCTTCTATCATTCTCGCAGCATAGTAATCCACGACCGTAGAAAAAATAACGAGAGACAGAAAGCGATAATCCCACGTGCAATAGAAAACGTAAGATGCGATGAGAAGTATGACGTTTCTGGCCTTCCGTGGGGAAGACCAGTACAGAGCGAGAGTCGCAAGAGCAAAAACAATGAAACTAAGTGAGAAAAAATAAACGACAGAACTAATTTCCATCAGTCCCATTTGTTCCCCATGTCCGGTTGATCATCGGATGAATGTCGTGAGTGGGGCCCCAGTCAGAGTCCGGATGAAAACTGATCACATCCATAGAGTGCTGAGTGGTTCTGAATTTGTGTCTCATTTTTGAGGGAAGATAGAAAATGGTTCCTACTTCAAGAGCATCATCTGATGCGCTTACGCAGACCCCTGTTCCTCTGCAGACAATTCCACTGCGAAAACTCGGATGATAATGTTCGGTCTGATCAACGCCTTCAGGAAAATGAAGGAGATTCATGCAGGGATCACCTATCATCGGAGGAGAATAAAGAACGGAGTCAGTGCAACCATCAATGTAACGAAGCCTGCCTTCCGCTTCAACCGGACCACCCATGGATGACAGCCCCTGAAGACGATCGGCGTGCATGATAAAAACGCGCGTGCCTGGTGCAAGAAATAATTCCGCTCCTTTTTTGAAGGGAAGACAAAACCATTGAAGCGGCTTTACTTCCCAACTCACGTCACCAGTTTTTGCTTTGAGAGTACCTTCCTGGGTAAAACCCCAGAGAGTACCCTGACCCTGAAAAACAAATGATGATTTTGACTTATGAGATGTTGAAATATTTTCGAAACCCAGGATTTCAAATTTATGCCCGCTTATTTCTTCATGAGCGAGAAGTCCCCAGTAGGAAGACCAGAATGTGAGCTGAGGATTAGACATGACTAATTATTTAAGGAAGCCCAACTTTAGTCAAGTTTCCGACTAATTTCGCTGGGAAAGCTCGAAGAGCTTACGATACTCGCCATTCTTCGAGATGAGCTCCTCGTGAGTGCCCTCTTCAATCTTCACTCCGTCTTTCATGACGACGATGCGATTGAAGTCCTTAAGCGTGGAAAGTCTGTGAGCGACAGCGATAACCGTCTTATGACCCGCTACTCTGTCGAGGGCCTGCTGAACAATTTTCTCGGATTCATTATCAAGCGCCGATGTGGCCTCATCAAACAAAAGAACATCGCGATTCTTAAGAAACGCCCGGGCGATAGTGAGACGCTGGCTTTGCCCGCCCGAAAGTCTCATGCCGCGATCGCCAATAATTGTCTCGAGACCCTGAGGAAGGTCTTTCACGAACTCGCGGGCATAAGAAATATCGAGAGCGTGATTGATTTCCTCATCGGTGTGAATATCACCCGTCACCATGTTTTCGCGGACGGTATCATTGAACAGGAAGATATCCTGGCTCACGAGAGCAAAAACTTTTCTGACAGAAGCCAGGCTGTAACGATTGACATTCACGCCATCAATCAGAATTTCCCCGGACTTCACGTTGTAAAGGCGAAGGAGAAGACTCACGAGAGTTGATTTTCCTGAACCAGATAAACCGACCAGGCCAACCTTCTCACCTTTTTTAATCGTGAGACTGAAGTTTTTCAGGATGTCGCCTTCTCCATAAGAGAAAGTGATATTTTTAAATTCAATGCTTGAACGGAATTCTTTTAGCTCTTCGAGGTTCTCTTCTTTTTCTTCTTCCACATCAAGAAGTCCGAAAATTCTCACGGCCGCAGCTTGCGCCTGATTCATCTTGGCATTGGCCTTGGAGAAACGTCTGACCGGATCCATGAACATCGCAAGTGCCGCTACAAATGAAATAAATCCGCCGGTCGTGAGTGCACCGGTATTAATCCGGTGATGGGCGAAAATGATCACTCCGCCGAATGCAATCGAACCAATGAGTTCGATCAGTGGATGTGAATGCTCTTCAGCAGAATTGGACTTGGTCCTGTTCGCGATGAATTTTTCCTGAGTCTTTTCAAAACGCGCGATGATGTAATCGCGAAGGCCAAACGCCTTAATGATCTTCTGCCCGGAAAGTGCCTCGCCTGCAATGTGAGTCATCTCAGCCGTATCTTCCTGAGCACGCTTCACATATTTTCTGATTCTTTTTCCGGTGTAGTGAAAAGTGATGATGAAAAGAGGGGCCACGAGGAAAATAATCAGAGTGAGCTGCCAGTCATGATAAAAGGCGACTCCCAGAAGAGAGATAGCCGTGATGGGCTCTCTGACAACTTCAAGCGAGTTCTT
Organism: Bdellovibrionota bacterium; assembly: GCA_040387275.1. Lineage (GTDB taxonomy): Bacteria > Bdellovibrionota > Bacteriovoracia > Bacteriovoracales > Bacteriovoracaceae > Peredibacter. The sequence continues at coordinate 1,164,749 of JAZKDZ010000002.1, forward strand.
GAAGGCTTCCGAAAAAACCTGGGTGTCGTTCATGATCGTCGAAATGAGATTTCCCTGCTTCTGCTGGGAAAAGTAGGCGGCCGGAAGATTCTGAAACTTGCCATAGATCTTGGCGCGGATGAGTCTTGTTGATTTATCAACGATCATCCGGAGGCCGTAATAGTGAAAGTATCTTAATGGGTAGTTCAGGATTCCGAGGCCGATGATAATCAGGGCGAGGTTACGGGCATGGGAGAAATCAGATCCCGGAGCGAAGCCTTTATCAAAAACATCCTTCACCAAATAAGCTTCATAGGCCTTGATGGCCGACAAAGGAAGGGCCAGAAGTGATGCGAACACAGCCTCCTTCCAAAAAGGACGGAGATATGGGAACATTAACCTGAGGACTTTTAACATAGATGAATCTTATTCCTTCACGGGGGCTTCGTAAATGAAAACGCGGAAAGCCATCTTCCTGGATAGAGACGGAACACTGATTCTGGACAAGAATTATCTTTCCCGCGTGGAAGATATGGAATATTTCCCGGATACCATGAAGGCGCTTCAGCTTCTCCAGGGTATGGGATATGAGCTTTTCATCGTGACAAATCAATCGGGCGTGGGAAGAGGTTATTTCTCCCTCGAAGCCGTTTATGTCATTCATCGCCAGCTCCAGAACGACCTCAGAGAACAAAAACTCGCCCCCTTTCGTGATTTTGCCATCTGTCCTCACTCTCCGGATGAAGGTTGTGTGTGCCGGAAACCATCAGGACAAATGATCAAAGATCTCATGGAGAAATATCATCTTTCTCCTGAGCATTCATGGATGATCGGCGATAAGATTATCGATGCCGAATCCGGAAAAGATGCCGGGATAAAATCGGCCATTATCCGTGCTGCCGAATCGAAAGACTTCCCCTATTTCAAAACACTTCTCGACTTCGCCCAGTCACTGAAAAAATAACAGTCTGTCTAAACTTTAGACACTTTCTTAAGCTAAGTTCGGAAAATCTTAATCTCCCCTCTGGCATTTCCATTGCATTGTATTCCGTATCAGGAGTACCCGGATGCGCTCGCTTTTACTTTTAACATTAGTTCCTTTCCTCTCATTTGCTCAGACCACTGCCGGCGACAGAGACTGGCGTCTCCAGTTAACAGCACAAGGATCTCTTACGAGCGGAGAAAAGTTTGAAAGTATCGGAGTGGCGACATTCACAGGGTTAGAAAATACTCTTTCTTCCCGTGGCGGTTTCGATGCCGCTTATCGCGAGTTCAAAGCACAGAACAATCTCACTTACGGAGTCTGGCAGGAAGCGGAAGCTTTCCGCAATTATCTTCGCGACTGTAATATCGAAGCACCTGTTGACCAGATCGCCATGCGCCTAGGCCTTTCAAGAGTTTTTAGTTCTCAGAATGATAATGAAGTTCGCCAGGTCTTCACTGATCTTGGCTCGCAACTTACTTTTGAAAAGAAAATTGAACTCGCTTCACGCCTTGGCGGAATGCTGGTGGAAAACTATGACTACGAACGCGCTGGTGGCGGTCCTCACTCAGAAGGCGTGGTCACCATTCGCGATATGATTAATGGAAGAAGAAGTGGCGACCCGTCAGGAGTCTGCCGTGATATGTCCCAGGCCATCGCTGTTTCCCTGAAACAGATGGGTGTGGATCAGGTTTATGTTCTTGCTTACCAGACTGTTGGTGCCGGTCACGCAACTGTTCTTGTTCAGGATCCGAACAATCCTTCGAAAACTTACAACATCAATTACAATTATCAGACTTCAACTGAGTCTGGTTCTGCTCTCTCTCACGTTCAACAGGATTCCTCTATCCCGAGCGTCGGAACTGATATGAGAATTTACACTCCCGAAGGAAGACAACTGCAAAACCTTCCGACCCATCTGGGACTCGCTCTCAATGAGATCGCTGGTCGCAGAGCAAGTGATGTTGACCCGATGTTAAGAAATGAAAGTCTTGTCGCGGCTGCCCGATATAACGTTGGTCACGGAATTACTGTAGGAGCAGGTGCTGCTTCCACTCCGGACGGAGACCGCGTGATTGGTGTGACATCAAGTCTTGAAAGTGACAGCGCACATTTCCCAATGAGACTTTCCGTTGTCCTTTATCATAATGAACGCGAAACAGATCGTCGTGGTGATCTCACTTCTAACGGTGTCTTCCTGGAAGGTGAACAGAGAATTGTTTCTGATCCACTCTCGATTCAGACTGGCCGTGGTGTTCTTTCAACAAACGTTGAAGGCCGGGTAAATCTCAATATGAACATGTCACGCAGTCAGCTCTCGGGTAGTTCAGCAGGTCCCGGAATCAGCGGAAGCCGCGATGTCACAACATCTGCAGCGATCAACACACGCTTTCAATCTACGAATGGAAATACGACAGCGAATGCCAGACTTGAAGTCACCGGAGGTCTTTCGACTCCTGACGTGAGAGATTCGAAAGCAATCTCCTTTGATCTTCGTAATGTCGCCGGATCGGTTGAAGTTTCTCAAAGACTCACTTCTAACCTTGATGGATTTGCGACAGGAACAATCATCGCGCGTCCGGAATTCGGAACTCAGTCACGCCAGGAAGTGGGAATTCTCCGCAGAAATCAGGATGGATCACTCACAAGTTTAATTCTCGGACATGAAGGCCAGGTAACTGGTGAAGCACCCGTGTTTATCCCCGGATCACGCGAGCGCATCACACTTGATGCACGCTATGAAACAAATAGATATGCAGTGGCCGGTGGAATTTTCTGTCGCCAGAATAATAGTGGTCTTCGTGATTGTGGAGCTCAGACTTCTGCCACTTTAAAATTCGGCGGATCTAGGCCTTAAAGAGAAGTTTGTATGAGCGCAGATCCATCGTTTTCAAATGGAACTGATGGCAGAAATACTGAATGAGGCGATCTGATTCCTGAAAATTCGTTCCGAAGAGCTCATGATAATCCTGATAGCGGGTCTGATATCCTTTCTTGATCCGCAGAAGAAATCCTTTCTCATTCTCCCCGGTAAAGCAGTTTTTGCATGAGAACTGTCCTTCCGCGGGAACAAATGAGACAGTCTCCGACTCCAGAAGATTTCCCTGACAATATCCACAGCGATCCGTATCCGGCATGATCCCCATGTGAAAAAGAAGTTTTACCATGAAAAGCATCAGCTGCTGGGGAGCTTCGAACTTTTCATTCGCGAGAGAATTCTCCAGATAAAAAAGTGCATTACTCACCACCGAAAAAATCCCTTCGGTTTCAGTCGTCGCTGTTTCGCCATCACCCTGATGAGTAGGAGCGATCTTCATGACGAGTTCAAAATATAAGCAGATGAGATAGAAGGCCTGGATGTTATGGCGGACACTTGTCGCTTCCCATGTCCTTGTGAATTCCTGAGCCACCAGAAGTTCTGTCCCTTCCATGTTCCGGGTTTTTGTTTCCCGCACCTGGATCTTCATCATCGATCCCGGTTCAAACACGGATGGCTTGTGGTGTTTCCCACCACCTTGTCCGCCATAAATATAGAAGCTTCCGAGAAGACCATTTCTCAGGAGAAGTTTTACGATAAGATCGCGTTCCTTGTAGGGAACGCGGTTGATGACTATTCCTTCAAAAAGCATTCTTGCAGCTGATCCATAAAGATCGAAAATAAAATTCTCAGGCGGAGAATTCCGATCTGGCAGAGGTTGTTTCTTCTGTCCCATCTTAGACCATGGGGAGGTTCCAAGGCAAACACCCGATAGGCTTCACCTTTTCTCCCACCGCGTGCAACCATCTGAATCCAGAAATCTTTATTCTTAACCGGATACATCAGAAACAATCTTTCTATGACCGGAAGATTCACACCGTGAGAAAGAACAGTCGTACACACAATGAAATCAGGTGGATTTTCCCTGCGCACTTTTTCACCGAAGGCTGCTGCCTCCCCTCCCCGGCAAGTCCAGACTTTATAACCTCGTCTGCTCAGTTTTTTTTCCCACTCAAGCACTTCCTCACGATATTCACAGAAGACCAGAGTCGTTCCGTTCACCGGAAGATGGATAAGTGATTCGTGAATCAGCTTCTGATTCAGGCGTAAATATTTATCCGGAAAATTCTTTAACTCCTGGTTCCCAAAATTCAGCCACAGAATTTCTTCAAAACCAGAATGGAGTAATAGAACATCATCACGCATTTTTTCTGAGAGTGTGGCCGTAAGTCCAATCACCAGTTTTGCTTCAAGGCTCAGAGAAACAAAAACATCCCAGAGAACCGGCCGGAAGGAATCACCCCAATAGTACAGAAGATGAAACTCATCAAAGATCATAATATCGGAATAAGTTTTTTTGATGGACCATTCTTCAGGAGTCATCACGCGGATTTTTTCTTTCCAGTGAATGCGACATTCATCCGCGAGCGCACGCAGGGGAGAAATCACCAGGATTTCTTTTTCGGAAGCTTCTGCGAAAGACCGAATCCAAAAAGTTTTTCCCGAAGCTGGAGGTGAAGTGAGAAGAAGAAGCTGCGCCATGAAAAAACATTTAGCATCCGAAGGCCCTCGACCAAGCATGTGAAATTTCCAATCGAGGAAAATTTGTTGATATGAAACATTCTTACTGCTGTGCGGGACATCGATTTTAGGAGCGTAAGCGTAAATACATTTTATGGTGCGTCAGCTTTTTTTTGTGTCAAAACGCGGAATGGAGTGATTTAATAGGTCTATTCAAATCTAAGAGGTTGAAAGGTGTTGAGATTTCTCTTCATTATGACTTTAGTGATCGGTACCGTTTTCGGAGCCTATTACACTGCACAATCTAAGATCTCCACAAAGACCGACCTTTCTGCTCTGAAACTTGGAATGAATCTCGAAGAAATCAAAATCTCATTTGGTGCTCCGACTTCTGAAAACCGTAACATCCTCACTTACATTCTTCCGGACTCATCTGTTCTCACGATTACTTTCCGTGATGAGGTGGTGACGAGTGCCAAAGTTAAATTCATCCAACTCGTGAAAGTCACTGACCCGGAACTTCGTCGTCTCACTCTGGTTCAGATGGATCCCGCTCTCTCAGATGAGAAACCTAGTTGGTTTTTTGCCGGTGCTCCTGAGCAGGGTCTGATTTATAAAATCACGGCCGAAGGGTCTATCGAAAGCATGACTTGGGTTGAGCCTTTTACTCTCCATTCACAACGGCCTAAAAACGTTCAGGCCCTCCTCAGAGATTTCAACAGTTCTCATCTATCTAACATGTGATAGAGTCCTCCTATGATCACGCAAATTGAAAAATTATTCGACCAACAGATTCGTCCGGCACTCGCTCAGCACGGCGGAAACGTTGAAGTTATTGATGTGGATAATAACGTTCTGTTCGTGAAATTCTTCGGTGGTTGCCAGGGATGTTCTTCATCAAAGGCCACACTCAAGGGTGGAATTGAACAGCTGATTAAGCAAAACTTCCCCGATATCAAGGAAGTGGTGGATGTCACTGATCACCAGAACGGAACAAATCCCTACATGTAGTTTTTTGGCTCGCGAAGAACGTTCAGACGATTTCTCACCTGCTCCACTCTTTCCTTATCCAGATCACCGTAGATAATTCCTTCACCTTCTCCCGCATCAGCAATAATCTCGCCCCATGGATCAACAATCAGTGAGTGACCGAAAGTTGTCATGCGCTCATTATGTTTTCCCCACTGAGCAGAGGCCACCACGTAACACTGATTTTCAATCGCACGTGCGCGAACGAGTGTGTGCCAGTGAGCTTTGCCTGTCGGAACAGTAAAGGCCGATGAAATCGAAAGCAAGTTGGCCCCTTTGGCAGAGTAGCTGCGGAAGAGTTCAGGAAATCTGAGATCAAAACAAATGGAAAGTCCGAGTGTCCAGTCACCAACAGAGATCATCTTCGCCGTATTCCCGGCAGTGTAGACAGTTCCTTCATTGATTACAGTGTTGCTGGGATGCTTGGAAAGATCACACGAGAAAAGATTCATCTTGTCGTAAATGGCGAGATCATTTCCGGCAGGATCAAAATTGTAAGCGCGATTCATCACCTTGCCGTTCACATTCGTCGCGGCCGATCCACCAAGAATATACATCTTGTAGTCTGTTGCGAGTTTCCGGATCGCTTCGTAGTGCTCGTTTTTTCCGTCGATGAGATAAGGAGTAGGTTTTGTCCCGTCAGACATAGAATAGAAGACTTCAGGAAGAAAAACTGCTTCTGTGCCGCGCGCCTTCGCTTCATCCAGAAACTTCCTGATCGTTTTCAGGTTCACCGCTGGATCAAGTACTGACTGCAATTGAATGGCCGCAATTTTCATAGGTCCTCCGTTTACCAAACCTTAGCCTAGTTATAAGATCATTGGGACATGCTGAAAACCCTGATCACAACCTTTTTGAAGCTCGCCGTGGCGTTTGCCCTGATTTACTGGCTTTTAAAGTCCGGTAAACTCGATCTTTCCCTCATTGCGGAACTCGGAAAGAATCCGATGGGTGTTCTCATCTCTGTTCTTCTCGCGATGACCAACATCTGGATTATCTCTGTCAGATGGCGGGGCATCCTCGAGGCCAGAAATTCCGTTCACATTCCTCTTCTGGGTCTTGTGCGCGCTAACTGGATTGGCCAGTTTTTCTCAAGCGTTCTTCCCGGCAGTGTCACCGGTGATCTGATCAAGATCATCTACATTCAGGAATATGATAAAAATCTTTCCAAGAAATTTGTCTTCGCTACCATTCTGATTGATCGGGTGATGGGACTTTGCGGACTCATTCTTCTCGTTGGTATGACATCCGTTCTTTTTCAGGATCACATTATCGAGAATGCTCCGGCGACAAAGCCCCTTCTCATGTTCAACTACGCACTCTCAGCAGCTGTACTCGTGGGTATGGCGATCTTCGTTTTCTTTGATCAATTCGTGCATAAGATCTTTGCTCTCGGTGAGAAGATTCTCTTTCCGAAAATCTGGCAAAAATTCGGTGATCTCTGGAATGATCTCGTATCTATTAAAAAACAAATGCTCAAGGCCCTTTGTCTTTCACTGGTTGTTCAATTTACAGGTGTCCTGATTTTCTGGTCACTGATCTATCCTTTCGTTGTCGGGAAAATGGATTTCGTCCAGGCACTCGCTTTCATCCCGCTTGGCCTTATGACTCTCGCTCTTCCGATTGCGCCTTCAGGGCTTGGGGTTGGTCACGCGATTTTCCAGAAGCTCTTTGAATTCTCTGGAATCAACAATGGAGCCTCACTCTTCAATCTCTTCTTCTTCATCACTCTTCTCGTGAACATCGCGGGAATCATTCCGTACCTTCTTTCCCGTAAGAATAAGCCTGCATGAAACTCACACTGGTGAGTCCATCGGTTGATTACAAAGACAGTTTCCTTGAGGCCATCCGGGCATTTAAGAGCGAAGGTCTCTGGTGGTATGACGGCGTTGATCCTGATCTACTGAATCGTGATTTTGAAACGTACGTGAATGAAATTCTCGAACGCACCGGAGAAACTTCGTTCTGGGCCATTGTGAATGATCAGTTCGCCGGCAGAATCAGTCTCCGGCATGAATTAACTCCCGCTCTTCGAATTCTTGGTGGCCACATCGGTTATGATGTCTCACCACTATTCCGCAATCAGGGAGTGGCCTCAGAGATGCTGAGAAAAATTCTTCCTCTCGCAAAGACCATTGGTTTAATTGAAGTTCTTCTCACGACTGATGATACGAATATCTCATCGATCAAAGTGATTGAAAGAAATGGCGGCGTCTTGAAAGAAACAAAGAAAATTGCCGAAGGCAAACCTCTCAAGCGCTACTATTGGATTCCTCTAAATTAATTCGAATTTCCCCGATCCCAAAAATCTTTTAATCGATGCAGATTCAAGGCCGTCGAGCAGACTCGATCGAGGCGTACGTTAAGTACGCCGCAGTGAGAGTCTGCGATGACAACGCCGAAGATGCGCGATTAAAAGGTTTTCAGAAAATAAAGATTTTGGCGGGGTCGATGTGTGAATAGTGCATGGCTTTGGTCTTGAGAGACTCGAGCTGAAGAAGGAAGTTTAATTCTTCTTCAAAGCTGTTTGCCTTACGCACTTTCTTCGACTGCTTCTTGAGAATCGAAGTCACACCTTGTGGAAGTGTGCAGAGACCGCGGAGAAGATAATACTCACCTTTGTACTTGATCACTCGACCAGTAAACACATCACCTTCCATCAGGGAAATAGTAGGATGATTTTTTACGAGAGTGATTTTTTCATCGTGGAGAATATCTTTCAGGACGATCTGTTTGCGGAAACTGATTTTACTGAACTCGAAGAGTGAGTGGTTCACGTTGAGCATCGCTTGCGAGAGCTCTTCATCGAGATGATTGGAACGGATGTATTCTTCAATAACTTTTGATCCATCATCATGACGATACTGAAAGATGTACCAGTCATTGAAACAGTTCATGCGTGATTCGAATTCTTCTTTGTCTTCGTCGAGCTTGCCGGTAATTGAAAAATATTTTTCCTTCGCTGTTTTTAAATCAGCGAAGAATTCACCCTTGGTGTAAAGATTCAAGACCTTATCGAGATGATCGTGGACAACTTCTAGCATACGGTATTCTACTCTTCCGTCTTCAAAACTGCCAAGAAGGCTTCTTGAGGAATTTCTACGTTTCCGACCATTTTCATCCGCTTCTTACCCTCTTTTTGTTTCTCGAGGAGTTTCCGTTTACGGGAAACGTCACCACCGTAACATTTAGCGAGTACGTTTTTACGGAGGGCCTTGATTGTTTCACGCGCAACAATCTTGGAACCGATAGCGGCCTGAATTGCTATATCAAATTGCTGGCGGTCAATGACCTTCATCAGCCGGAAAGTCAGATCCTTTCCTTTCTGGGCGGAGGTTGTACGGTGAGTAATCATGGATAAAGCATCGACTTTGTCTCCATTCAGGAGAACGTCGAGTTTCACCATGTCTGATTCCTGATACTCATGAAGATCATAATCCATCGAGGCATAACCCTTCGACAGTGACTTCAGCTGGTCATAGAAATCAAACATCATTTCAGAAAGCGGAAGGATATAAATTAACTGAACGCGGTCTTCCGTAATGTAATTGATCGCCTGCTGACTGCCGCGACGATCTTCACAAAGCTTAATAATCTTTCCGACAAATTCATTAGGTAAATGAATAGAGAGTTTAACGGTCGGCTCAAGAATCTGCTCAATGAATGTCGGATCAGGAAGCTTCGCCGGGTTATCGACGATGATCGTCTCTCCGTTCTGAGTGACGATATGATACGAGCACGAGGGAGCTGTCGAAATCAGAGCAAGATTGAACTCACGCTCAAGTCTTGTCTGGATAATATCCATGTGGAGAAGACCCAGGAATCCGCAGCGGAAACCGAATCCAAGCGCCTGGGAAACTTCCGGCTCATACGTAAACGAAGCATCGTTCAGAGCGAGTTTCTCGAGAGCTTCTTTCAGCACTTCATATTCTTCAGAATCAACCGGGAAGATACCGCAGAAAACCATCGGCTTGATATCTTTGTAACCCGCGAGACCCGGAGTATCTTTTTTATCTGAGTGGACGATGGTGTCCCCGACTTTCACATCGCGTACGGTTTTAATTCCGCAAACAACCATTCCTACTTCGCCTGCACCAAGCTCATTCACTTCCTTGTAGAAAGGTGTGTGAATCGCAAGCTTGAGAATTTCATGATCCATACCTGAGAACTTAAAGTGAATTTTATCTTTCACTTTGAGTGTCCCTTCCATAATACGGACGAGAACAACTACGCCTCTATAAGGATCGAACCATGAATCGAAAATGAGGGCCTGAAGAGGAGCGTTCACTTTTCCTTTCGGAGGTGGAACTTTTTTCACGATTTCTTCGAGGAGAATATCGACACCGATACCGGATTTTCCCGATACGAGTGGAGCTTCTGAAGCATCAAGACCGATCACATCTTCAATTTCCTTCTTCACCTTTTCCGGATCAGCGTGAGGAAGATCGATTTTATTAATGACCGGAATGATTTCGAGATTATTTTCGAGGGCCATGTAAACGTTAGCGAGAGTCTGAGCTTCAATACCCTGAGAGGCATCGACGATGAGAAGCGCACCTTCGCACGAGGCGAGTGAGCGCGAAACTTCGTAAGTAAAATCTACGTGGCCCGGAGTATCGATGAGATTGAAAAAATAAGTGATGCCGTCTTTGGCCTTGTACTGAAGACAAACCGTCTGCGCCTTGATCGTAATCCCGCGCTCTTTTTCGAGATCCATGTTATCGAGGAGACGATCTGTCTTTTCACGATCAGTAATAGATTTCGTCATTTCGATAATACGATCTGCGAGAGTAGATTTCCCGTGATCGATGTGAGCGATGATTGAAAAATTGCGAATGAGACTGGTGTCCATGTAAGCTTGACCCTTGGCGGCAATAATGAGTTCCGAAGTGGGTCAAATATACATGAACTCTATTAAAGGTTCGACCCCAAACTTTGAGTTAGGGTGATTGTGGTCAAAAAAAAGGGCCCTGAGAGGGCCCATTGTTTTTAAACGAAAACTTCCTTACTAATAATCATCATGTAGTAATCGAGATTGGACTCTTTTGCGCGGATAGGAATGACGTTCGCGTACCCGTGGAAGGCCTCTTCTGTCTCTTCGAAGATATATTCCCCGGTATTCGGGTCAATGACACGCTTTCTCTTTGGAATAGAAATCTCTGCATTCTCGATTTTCGAGCGACGTTTAATCGCCACTTCGAATGTTTCGATGATCGAATCCGGCACCAGAGTGTCGGTAATGTTCTTGTTAATGACATCATCCGATTGCATTTCCAGAAGCGCGTACATCGGATTGTTCATGTACGTGAGCTCGCCTTTGGCATTAGCGACCATGATATTTTTCTTCACCATGTTGGCGAGTGTATCAAACTTCCTGTGCTCGACAGAAATCCTGTCAGTGCGAAGCTGCTCAAAGCGTTTCATGTTGTTGATCATTTTATTGAGCTCTTTAGAAAGCTCGCCGATTTCATCGTCACCTTCGTAGTAAATCGAAACGTCGAAATTCACTTCCTGAAGTTCACGAATAGCATCATTGATTTTTTTGAACGGCATCGCGATTTTACCCGGGACGACGAGGCAGAGAATAATGGTTCCGAGGAAGGTAATGATGAGAGTGATAAGCATGTTCCGGCGGGTTTCACCGATAATCGCTTTCACCTGTTTATCACGCTGCTCATTCTGGAAATACTGAATGTCCTGGAATTCTGAGAATGCTTCGAGAATCTTGTCTGTGAGTCCGTCAATTGTCGAAAGGCCTTCTCCGTCGCGATAGAACAGGGAGGATTTACTCACAATCGTTTTCAGGGAATCGACATAACCCTGCATACGGGAAATGGTCTTTTTGGCTTCGACTTCAGTGTAAAAGCTATCGAGGCGCTGAAGCTGCGACTGGAATCCTTCGCAGAGATTTTCCAGGCGTTTCAAATCTTCAGCTGTCGGTTTCTGAATGAGAATTTTCTTCTGCATTTTGAGAATCGAAACGGCAGAAATCCTCACTTCATCAGTAAGGAGAGAAATTTTATTGGAGTTCACAGTGATGTTTGAAATCTGGTTATTGAGAGCATCCAGAAAGAAGAAGACAGTGAATCCCATAATCAGAATCACCGCCATCGCTGTAATAAAACTGTAAGTGACTCTTCGCTTGAGCGACATTCTCATACTAAGCTTCCTCTAAGTCGGCAAACAACCGATCGAAATTTTTCTCTGAACCAACGAGCACGACGATGTCATCGGCTTCGATCACATCCATCGGAAGTGGGGAGTCGTTAATGACTACCCGATGGGCCGCTTTTCCTTCTTCACTGATATAAGGAACTCTCTTCTGAAGGGCGACAATATTCAGGGAGTAGTTCTGACGAATCTGAGATTCGACCAGAGTTTTTCCTTCAAATGCTTTACCAAGTTTCAACTCGACGATGGAATAACCGGCAGCGAAGTTATAGCGCTGAAGAACGTGAGGAGCTGCAATCTTACTCGCAACAATCTCTCCCATCTCTTCTTCTACTTTGATGATTTCTGATGCTCCGATTTCCCGAAGAACGTGTTCATGAAGTGGGCTGGTGGCACGGGCGACTACACGTCCGACTCCGAGCTTTCTCAACATCGCGACTGACATGATACTCATCTCGATGTTGTCACCGATAGCGACAACTGCGGTATCAACTTCAGAAATATTCACTGCGCGGAGTGATCGTTCCTGAGTGACATCAATACAAATGGCGTGGGAAACCCTGTCCTTAATCCGGTCAACGAGTTCCGGGTTAGAGTCGATGGCAAGCACCTCGGCACCTTTTTCAAAAAGGCGAAGAGCTGTTTTAGCGCCAAATGTACCAAGTCCGATTACTGCAACAATCATAAATTATCCTATGAGTACTTTCCCTTCCGGGTATTCAACTTTATTGGGAAGAACAACTTTCGAGCCCACTGCGAGAACGAGTGTCAGTGGACCCACTCTTCCGAGATACATCATTCCGACGATGACGAGCTTACCAAGATAACTCAGGAATGGAGTTATGCCGAGCGATAACCCGACTGTTCCGAAAGCACTCGTCACTTCAAAGAAGAGAGAGAGAAAACTTTTATCGTGTTCAATCCTCATCATGATGAGAAGACCTGCACTGACCAGAATGAGACAGATGATAAAAATCGCGATGGATTTTACGACCGTGGCCTGAGGAACTCTCCGTTCAAAGAATTCCACTTCATGTTTTCCCCGGAGTGTAGCTGTCACCGACTGGAGAAGGACGGCAAATGTCGTGACTTTCACACCGCCTCCGGTAGACCCGGGAGAAGCACCGATGAACATCAGGAGAATGATCATATAGAGACTATGTGGGTGAAGAGTATTCAGATTCACGGTATTGAAACCGGCAGTTCTCGGCGTTACGGACTGGAAGAATGAAACCTGTAACTTCTGCCACATCGTCATGTCCTGAAAGGCATGAAGAAATTCGCCGAAGAAGAGATAGATAGTCCCGATAGCAAGCAGGGCGAAGTTAATCGAGAGGACAATTTTGGTGTGAACGGATAAGGCCCGGAACGAACGCCTGGTCTTCAGATTTTCCAGGATGTCTTTCATCACCGCAAAACCAATACCACCCATGATAATGAGAAAGGCCACGGTGAAGTGAATCATCGGTGAGAATTTAAAATCTTCCAGATTGTTATTAAAGAGAGCGTAGCCGGAGTTACAGAAGGCCATGATCGAGTGGTAGAAGCCGAAATAAATCGACTGACCGATTTCAAATCCTTCCTGGTAAAAACCGACAGTCAGGATAACGGCACCGATAAATTCAATGACAAAGGTGAAGCGAACGATGTCTGCCACGAGCTGGAGAAGTTCCTGCGAGCTCGATGCATCGAGAACGTCCTGCATGATGACCTGTTCTCTCATCTGCAGGTTTCTTCCCATGATAACGGCCATGGAACTCGAAAGAGTCATGATTCCGAGACCGCCCACCTGAGAGAGAACGAGCATTACAATCTGTCCGAAGATACTGAACTGATCCGGCAGAGAAATTGAAGATAGGCCTGTTACACAAGTGGCCGATGTCGCCATGAAAAGCGCATCGATGAATTGAATGGTTTTTCCGGGTGCGGCCGACACTGGTAAAACCAGAATGAGGGCCCCGAGAAGAATCCAGCCAGCGAAGGAAAGAAGAACGACCTGGGCGGGCTGAAGTTTTAATTTAAAAAGAAAACTGGATGCTCCGAATTCTGCCTGCTTCGCCATTTCTTTTTTCTCGTAAACTGAAATGACCGAAGAGAATAAGTGAACTGCCGAAAGCCAGTATAAAAACTCGAGATCTCCCCAGGTAATCACCATAGGTACGAAAATGATCAGGGAAAAGACGTAGCGTCTTAAAAAGTCCTCAACACCTTCGCTCTTCGCAAAATTTGATGCTAAAGTGATGAGCAAGACAAGTGGGATCATCCAGAGAGCGTGAGTGAGAATTGCTTCCATCGGAAGCTTCGCCAGGAGTTCTGGAAATTTCTTAGATTTTTGAAATGTGTATACGACAACGAAGAAGCCGTTAATAGCTATCTCCAGGAGGAGCGGTAATCTTCCGAGAACGTAATTCATGCTTTAGATTTTAAGCTCTTCCTGCAGAATCCCCAAGGAAATGTTCATGAGACAAAATCGACCTGTTCCGTTCAAGATTTCCTCGCTGGATAGTTTGGGCCAGGGTGTAAGTAAAATTGGTGAAAGGATCACATTTATCCCTAAAACACTTCCGGGTGAAGAAGGTGAAGCGATCGTTCATTCTGAGAAAAAAGGTGTGGCATTTGCCAGACTCTCCTCGCTTTCTCAAAAATCTCAGGCCCGCATCGATTCGATTTGTCCTCACTTTTCAAATTGTCCTTCCTGCCACTACCTGCACACAAGTTACGAGCAGGAAATTGAATCGAAAAAAGAAAACTTCCTCAAACTTTTCCGGAATCTGCCCCTACCGGAATTGAAAGTTGTCACGGCACCGGAAAGAACCGGTTACCGCAACCGCATTCAGCTCCACTATGATACTAAAATCCGAAAGCTCGGGATGCTGGATGCCCGTTCATCGGAGATTATCCCGGTTCCCTCATGCCTGATTGCGGAAAAACCTGTTCAGGAAAAGCTAAAAGAACTCTACGCAAATGACCTTTGGCTTAGTCTTGCACCTAAAAACCTCTCGCGCGGCCATGTCGAAATTTACCGGAAAGAAAATGAAACGAAGATTTCCTGGAACCAGGATTATGCCAGTGGCGGCTTCACTCAGGTGTATCAGGAAATGAATCGCCGTCTGCAGGTTGAGCTCACTAACTGGTTTGGAAAAGAGAAGCAGGATGTTCTCGATCTCTTTGCCGGAAATGGAAATCTTACCAATGACCTCCCTTATTCCAGACGCTTATGTGTCGATATCTATAACGAACAAAAAAGCTCGGATTTTCTTTCGCTCTCGCTTTACGACAAAAATGCTCTTCAGGTTGTTCTCTCAAATCTGAAGAAAAAACAGATTCAGATTGAGACGTTGATTCTTGACCCTCCACGCTCGGGTCTCAGTAATCTCAATGAATGGGTAAATGAAATTTCACCTGCGCGGATAGCCTATGTCAGTTGCGATCCTCATACGCTGGTGCGCGATCTGCAAAAAATCCCCGGCTATCACCTGACCGGCGCTGTTCTTCTCGACTTTTTCCCCTCAACTTTTCACTTTGAGAGCTTGATCTTTCTCGGGAGAAAATAAGCGTTTTCTTTTTACTTTGAAGCCTCCCTTCCTTAGAATGAATTCATAGAGTTTTATTGTGGAGGAATGCAATGTTCAAAAATCCAATGGGTCTTATCCTTACGATTGTTCTGGCGGGCCTCGTTTCGTGTGCTTCCAAGCCAAAAGAAATCAATAAGACTGCTCAGATTTATTTCAATGCTGGTACTTCATCACTCATGAACAAAGAGTACACCGAAGCACTCACCAATATGCTCAAGGCCAATGAACTTGCGCCAAATAATCCCGACATCCTGAACAACCTTGGAATGGCTTACTATTTCAAAGGCGATACTGATCTTGCTCTCAAAGCACTTACTCTCTCACTCAAGATCAATCCTAAGAATTCAGATGCCAGAACAAACCTTGGTTCGATCTATTATCAATCAGGTCGTTTCCAGGAAGCAGAAACTCATTACAAAGAAGTCCTGAAAGATCTGACTTACGATAAACAGGCCCGCACGTATTACAATCTCGGAATCATCTCTCTCGAGCAAAAGAAAGATCCGAAGCAAGCCGAAACTTATTTCAATCTTTCTCTCAAAGAAGCTGAAGACTATTGCCCCGCTCACTACAAGCTCGGATCAATCGCTTTCGCTAAGAGAGATTTCAACAAAGCCTACAGAAGTTTCCGTGAAGCAACGATGGGAACATGTTTAAACTCAGCCGCTGCTCACTATCAACAGGCAATGGCGATGATTGAACTCAGAAGATTCAGCGATGCACGCATGAAGCTTGATGAAGTTGAAAATCGCTTTAAGAATTCTACTTACGCTGTGAAGGCCCGCACGAAAATGCTGGAGCTTGATGAGTTACAAAGACAATACAAGTCGATTGAAGCAAGTTCACCACGGAAGGTGACTTCTCCTGAATACTAAGACAAGGATGTAAAAAGATGGAGCAGGAAAAAGGTTCAACCAGTAACGAAGGTAAAGATTTCGTTTTACTTGGTGAATACTTGAAACAGAGACGAACAGAGAAAAACTTTTCTCTCGAGAAACTGTCGCAAAAAACAAAAATCAGTATCAATATCCTGAAGAGCCTGGAAGCAAATGATTTCGAACATCTTCCAAGTGCTGCTTATATTAAAGGGTTCGTTACAAGTTACGTGAAAGTTCTCGGACTTCCGATGAACGAAGCCATCAACAAGATGGAATACACGTATCTGAACATTCTCGGAAAACCTTTTCCGGCCCTCAATCATACGAAGAGCATGTCGGCTTCACTTTCGTCGACAACTCCAGCACCGGCCCCTAAAGACAGCCATGCACCTGTAACACCTCAACAGACTCCTCATGAAGTTATTGAGAACAGTGATTCTCTGATTGAAAATACGAAATCCGTTCTTCCTATCGCTATCTTCGCAACGATCATTCTTCTTTGCGTTGGTGGATATAAGCTCATCTCATCAGTCGTTGAAAATGAAGTGACTGATCAGAAGTCAAAAGACATGGGTTCCAAGATTGAATCCAGTGCCGCTCTCGTGAATACTTATCCGAAGAAAGAAGAACCACCGAAGGTTGTTGAACAGGGAACCCAGACTGCTGCTCCCGTCGTAACTCCTCCTGTTGAAGAAGTTAAAGAACCGGAAGAGAAGCCGATGGTGGATTTCCCACGTAACTTCCCGACGGTTGATTTCAAAAAAGTTAAGACAAAACTCTTCACAGTAAAAACTGATGCTCCGGAAAATGAGAACGTTGAAATTCTTCCCGAGAAAATCAAGTCATCGATGAACTCATCCATGCAGAACGTTTACGTTCGCGCTGTTGATGGCAATACATGGACAAGCTATAAGATTGATAACAATCCGATTGCCAGTGTGATCGTCGCGAAGGGAAATGATCTTTTCCTTCAGGGTAATGAGATCAGACTTTTCCTCGGAAACGTAAATGTCACACGCATCTTTTATAATAACTATCTGATCGAGACGCCGACCAAGTCCGGCGTGAAAAGCCTGATCTTCCCTGAAGAGAGCAATGAGAAATATCTCATGCCACTCTTTCCCAAGGCCAAGGATGACATCCTTTATACTGCTGAAGAATATATGAAGCGGATGAAACTCGAAGAAGATGAACTCGCTAAACGCAAACAAGAATAAATAGTGAATTGAAAAAAGCTCCCGTAAGGGAGCTTTTTTTTTATGGTCTTATGACTGCCAGTCGAGCTTGCGATAGAAGTAGAGGCCGATACCTGCCAGGATGAAGGCCGGCGTAAAGACAGCTAACGGAATCGGGATGACTTCTTTTTTCGCGACACTCACGAGAGAGAAGTAAATTCCGTAGTAGATAATGAGACAGAGTAAACCCACCAGTCCTGAATTCCTTCCCTTGCCACGGTTTCCGCTGATGCCGAGAGTGAATCCAAGAAAACAGAATACAAAACAGATGAGAGCGCCGTTTTTTCTGTTCCAGAATTCATACCGGGCATTGAAGAGATCTTTTTTACTGAAACTATAAAACTTATCTGCGTCTGCCGGGCTCATCTTCAGGATTTGCAGGATCTCCTCAGAAGAAAGCATCGTTTCCTTCAGACTGAACTTATCCCCGAACTGTCCCTGAGTGATCGGGAAAGTGTACTTCGCAAAAATAATTTTTTCGAGTTCACTTTCCTTACCCTGACCGATGATATTCCCATCAAAGAGAGTCAGCGTCAGCTTGTCTGCCATCTGATCGGCGTTTTTCTCGAAGACGAGCTCACCACTCTTGGAAAAGATAACCCGTTCCTGCCCTTCTTTCTCTTTCAGGTGAAGAAAAACTTCTTCCAGGTTTCTTCCGTACTTCGTTGCCTTACTGGCAAAGAGAGTGACGTTAGGAATCATCGTGAAGAACTGGCCTTCTTTAATTCCCGCCAGGAGACCACTGGAAGTGAGGTAGATAATCTTCTTTTTAAACTCTTTATTGGAAACCGGAATGAGACTTTGATTCAGGTGATAAATACTGAGAGTGAGGACTGCGGCAACAATCAGAAAAGGAAGGATGATCCTCTCTTTGGTGAGCCCACCTGCTCGCATAGCGATGTATTCAGAATCCGCCGACATCCGGTTCAGACAAAAAATAGTTGAGAAAAACACTGCGATGGGAATGGAGAGGGGAACAAAGGTCAGGGTGATATTTCCAATGAGACCCAGGGTGAACCAGAGAGAAACATCCCTCGACACCAAAAGATCAGTCATCCTGAAGAGTTCGAAGGTCAGGAGGAAGCAGATGAAGAATACCGTGCTCACCAGAAGCGGTAAAATAAACTGTGCAGCAAGATAACGTTGGAGCATTAACTTCATAAATCAAAGGTACACGAGGTTCACCTTTCCTTCAAGAAATGGCAAAATAGCCGGATATAAAGGAGTCCCCCATGCAACTTTCCATCGACCTTAATGGCGATAAGTTTCTCTCTGCCGAGCTTAAGATTCTCTCTGCGTTTCAAAAAACGACTACTGCAAAAACAAAAGGTGCGAAAGCTGAGACATCTCTCTCTGTTGACCACTGGGCCGATAAAACTTTGAAAGAAGAATTTCAGGGTCTCCGTGCACTCAAGAATTTCAAAGCAGGGAAAGATGAAACTCTTACCTTTAGCGGTGCAATGGGTGAAACAGTTCTCGTTGTAGGCCTTGGTGAGCGCGGAAAAATGTATGCCGAAGATCTTCGCAAGACAATCGCAAAAATAATCAAGGGCACAAAAAAATATCAGACTATCGCTTTCGATGTCCCTGGTTTCAATGTTGTTCGCGACGAAGTACTCGCTGCAACTCTCATGGCCGAATCCATCCAGATGACGGATTACTCTTTTGACGTTTACAAGTCTAAGAAGCCGGAAGTTTTTGAGCAGTCAGTATTTCTTTCACATGTTGAAAAGAAAAACTCTGCACGCCTTGAGAAGTCTCTCACTTCAGTCCGCAATATCACTTCTTCAATCAATGTCGTAAAAGACTTTATCAATGAAGCTCCTAACGTCCTTCATTCTGAAGAATACGCACGCCGGATTGAAGCTGATGTGAAGAAAAATCTTAAATCAGTGAAAATGAAAATTCTCAATAAGGCTCAGATTCAGAAAGAAAAAATGAATCTCTTCCTTTCAGTGAATGCCGGCTCTGCTTACGAACCACGCCTTGTTCACCTGACTTATGAACCGGCCCGTTCAACTGCAAAAACAAAACACATCGCACTCGTAGGGAAAGGTATTACTTTCGATACTGGTGGATATTGTATCAAGCCAGGCACAAGCATGGCGGGTATGAAGTATGACATGGGTGGATCAGCTACTGTTTACGGAGCATTCCGTGCCGCAGTTCTTGAAAAAGCTCCTGTGAAAATCACATGTATCCTTGCGATCACAGATAATGCGATCAACTCTCTCGCCACTTTCCCGGATGCTATCGTCTCAGGAAGAAATGGCAAGACTGTGGAAATTCTCAATACAGATGCAGAAGGCCGCTTAATTCTCGCTGATGCTCTCGACTATGCCTGTGACCAGAATCCTCATTGCATCATCGATGCAGCGACTCTGACAGGTGCTTGTCTAGTTGCTCTCGGTAATCAGGTCTGTGCAATTCTCGGAAACGATCAGAAGTGGATCACTGAAATTCTTGGTGCTGCAAAAGCTCAGGATGAATATATGTGGCAACTTCCTATCATCAACGAGTGGAGACAGGATATTAAATCGAAAGTTGCTGATCTCAGAAACATCGGAACTCCGATGAGAGCGGGAACTGCGATTGGTGCTGCCTTCCTCGAAGAATTCATCAAGAATGACGTGAAATGGGCCCACCTGGATGTTGCTGGTGTTGTGGATTCACAATCTCACCTTCCTTATTGTCCGCAATCAGGTGCTTCAGGCCTGATCGTGAGAACGCTCACTCACCTCATGATGAATGCCAAGTAATTTCAAAATTGTTCTACTCGCGCCCGAGATTCCCGGTAACACCGGGAGTATCGGGCGCACTTGTGTCGCCCTCAATCTCGAACTCATTCTGATTAAACCCTACGGCTTTGAGATTGATGAAAAGGCCGTGAGACGCGCCGGACTCGATTACTGGAAACACGTCCAGCTAAGAGAGTTCGAATCATGGGAAGACTTTCTCATTCGCGAGAAACCTCAAAAAGAAAAAATGATCTTCTTTGAAAATTACGGGCAGAAGGTTCACTACGAAGCTCCCTATCAGAAAGATTGCTACCTGATTTTCGGCGGAGAGACGCGTGGGTTTCCTTATGAAATCGAAAATGAATTCGCCTCGCAAACTTATCGTCTGCCGATGTTTTCAGAACATATCAGATCTTTAAATCTTTCCAATGTCGCGACGACCGTCGCGTATGAGTGCCAGAGACATTTCTGAATCAGATTTCCCAATCAAATCGGGACTGAACTTCTGATTCATACTGCTCAGGGGTAATAGATTTCCCCATCCTCATCTTGATCAATATCTGATCAATTCTTTTCTTCGCAAATTTAGTGAGTTTCTTTTTACGAAAGGAAACGTAATAACGTTTTGGACTCGGAAGTAACATGGCAATGAAAGCAGACTCCCGGGGAGTGAGTGAAGAAGGAGGCTTTTTGAAATAATGATAAGAAGCTTTCGTAATGCCGTAGATCTTAGGTCCAAATTCAATCACGTTGAGATAAATTTCGAGGATTTTCTTTTTTGAGAGAACCTTATCCACTTTATAAGCGAGAATCAGTTCATTCACTTTTCTCCAGAGAGTACGATCATCGGAGAGCCAGACATTCTTCACCATTTGCTGAGTGATGGTGGAAGCACCTCTCACTCTTCCGCCGCTGGCCGCTTCATCGAATGCAACTTTCATCTGTTTACTGTCAAAGCCGTCGTGATGGTAAAAGCTCCAGTCTTCCGAGAGAACAATCGCGGACTGAGTGTATTTTGAAATGGAGGAGAGAACAGTCCAGTACTTGGGTTTGTTCTTTTTAAAAACGATCTCAGCATCATCATTATCTGAACTTCTATGCGGATATTGGGCCGAAAGTTCTTCGCCATCGTGAGAAAAATACATAACGAAGGGAATCGCCACCATTAAAAGGAGGATGCTCAGGCTTACGAAGATCAGAATCTGCTTATTTTGAGGTACTTTCATTCATCTCGTTCTCAGGTTAGATTATAACCTATGCCGGTTTCCTGCGCCTATTTTAAGGAGAATATTTGCCGTTCCTGCACTCTCCTGCAGACGGATTACTCCGCGCAGATTCTTCTGAAAGAGAAAGCTCTCATCGATGCACTCTCCCCGGTCTCCCTGCCTTTACTTGCAACAGTCACATCTTCGGAAACTGGTTTCAGGAACAAAGCGAAGCTGGTGGTCACTGGGACATCCGAAACTCCTGTTCTGGGTCTCATAGATCGCGAGATTCTAGATTGTCCTGTTCACGATCCTGCCATTAACAAAATCCTCCATGACCTCATTCCTTTTATCAGGGTCGCCAAGCTTGAGCCGTATCAGATTAAGGAAAAGAAAGGAGAACTGAAGGGCATCATTATTTTTAGTGGTGACGAATCTTATGTCCGTTTTGTTCTCCGCTCGAAAGAAGGTCTTGATCGCATCCGGAAAAATCTCCCTTCTCTCCTGACTCTTC
Organism: Bdellovibrionota bacterium; assembly: GCA_040387275.1. Taxonomy (GTDB): domain Bacteria; phylum Bdellovibrionota; class Bacteriovoracia; order Bacteriovoracales; family Bacteriovoracaceae; genus Peredibacter. The sequence continues at coordinate 1,186,554 of JAZKDZ010000002.1, forward strand.
ATCCGGAAATAAAATCTGTCTCTGTGAACATCCAGCCGGTTCACCAGGCAATTCTTGAAGGTGACGAAGAAATTCCTTTAGGCCCCGAAAATTTTATCGGACAAAAATATAAGAACTTTTCTTTGCACATAAGGCCTCAGGGATTTGTTCAGACGAATCAGCAGGTCGCAAGAAAGCTGTATGAAACGGCAGCTGCCTGGGTAGATGAACAGAAAATTTCCCGCTTCATGGAACTATTCTCAGGCCAGGGAGCTTTCAGTTTTCATTCGGCATCATTTGTAAAAGAAGCGACGGGCATTGAGCTCAATCCTGAAGCCGTAAAAATGGCGAATGAATCTGCTGTAACCCTGGGACTTAAGCATCTTACTTTCGTTCCACTTCCCGCTGAAAATTCCGCAAAGATGATTGCTGAGAAAAAACCTGAACTCATCCTGGTGAATCCACCAAGACGAGGACTTGCCGATACTCTCAATATCCTTCTTCAAGCGCGGCCGGAATATATTATTTATTCAAGTTGTTCGGTGGAATCTCTCGGGAAGGATCTGAAATCCTTAATCCCTTTCTATACTCCGGAGCGGGCGCAGATTTTTGATATGTTCCCGCACACAGAGCATTTCGAAACTCTTGTTCTCCTGAAAAGGCTATCTCCGGTAAAAGCGTGAGATTTCCCGTGATGCTTTCAGAACAAGATCACCCCTGCTGGTATCTCCTGAACTGATTTTTCCGTGCCAGTCAGACTCGATGATATTGTGATTGGTAAAATCGACAATTCTGAACGAACTTTCATTCCCAAAAATTTCCCAGTCTTGCGAAGGAGAATCAGTCAGCACTTTCCCATATGTGTAGGCAGAAAGACTTGTTGAACAGTTCAGAATACGTCTCATCAAAGTTGGCGTGACATCATAATGAGTTGTCCGATGTTCCCACTGCCCTTTCTCACGATCAGAAGTAATCATCGTCATTGGAACCATTTCCCATTCAGACTTCTGAGAACCGGTCACAATAATAGTACTTCCCTGAAGAAGCTTGGAAGATTCAAGATCACTAAATGTCGTCTTTAACTTCTCATCAAGCTCCAGTGGAGAGCCTTCACCAAGATCAAAGAAAAGGAAAACCGGCTTAACCGGGTCTCTTTCTTTTGCCTTCCAGTCTGCCCAGACACTCTGTTGAAAAGGAAGTCCCGGAATTCTGCGAGAGGAAAAAATCGCAAGTTCATATCCGTTTTTTTCGAGTTCGTGAATGAGAGCAGGTTCAGTTGCCTCCGGACGATAGGAAGCTGGAATACCATAGATCAGACGGAAGAGATTATCCTCGGCCGTGCCACCACCACTTAAATGAGTCGTGAAGTTCATTCCGTGCTGCTGAAGATGAATAAGAAAAGGAGTTTCAGTTTCCGAGACAGACTTGCTGTCCATCCCGTCCATCATCACAAAAATAAGATTTGGTAACCCTCTTGGCTTACACTTCAGATCTTTCTTCGGATAATTGATACTCGTCTTCCCCATCGCTTCCACTGTGTGAATTTTTGGATAGAGAATTTCCTGGTAGTTCATAGGGAAAATAGAAGCGAGTGTAATTTCGTTTCCAAAGAAAACTGTCCGATGATTTCTCCAAACAAGATGAGAGACACCCAGACAAACGACAATGAGAAGCAGATACCAGTTCTTCACCGGATTACTGAATCTCCTCTGCATGACTCTCCAGAGCCATTCACCACGGATCCAGAGTACGAAGAAAAGAAAAAGAGTTACTCCCGCAGTGACAATAAACGGAGCCATCGATCCATTGAAAATATATGCAGGTCCCTGAGTGGCCGCAATATTCAGAATGAGATGATTGATATGAAATCTGAATTCACTAAAAACAACTCCATCAATTAACACTGCTGAAGCAGCTGTGAGAATCAGAAATGCAGACCACAGTCTCACGAAATAATATGTGGGAAAAATCAGCGCGAACGGAACATACAAAACAAAATAGAGAATCGCTGTGATGAGACCGTAATATCCAACAGTCGTTACGGTGTAATAAATAAGTGATGCCGTATCTTTAGGAATGATCCCACTCTTCAAAAATATCAAACTGAGGATGGCGAGAAGAGGCCAACCAAGACCAAAAAATATCTTTCTCCCCCAAGAGAGGGCAAAACGCCTGCGTTCCATGAACTTCCTTATTTATAGACTTCTTCATTCTAACAGCGCAGGGCGAATGTTAAAGCAAATAAGAGGACTTAGCCCATTTTAGGGAAAAGTATTTCCCATCTTGTTTGATATACCGAACAGGAATATACTTAGACCAACAGCGGGGTTTCTATGATCATCATGAACAGCAATCTTCTATTAGAACATCTGAGTGAACTGGAAGAAAAAATTCAGCGCCTGGAAAGTGTGATGAAAGAGCGTGGGATTGAATGGGAAAGAGAAAATCTGATGGAGCTATTGATAGCCTGCCAGTGTGAAACCGGCAGGCATGATAAAAAATCTTAGAAGAGCCAGTCGATTCCCCAGCCATAGAAGTTGGCCTGGCGATCAGCTTGCTCAGAATCAGTTCCGCTTGTCTCAACATCGTATTCAGCAAGGCGGGAAATGCCGTAGTTGAATTTAGCGATGAAAGTCTCAGTGATGAGATATTTAGCAGAGAAAGTGAAATTGTAATCCATGTGATCTTCAGCAGTAGAATCAGTTCCAGCGCCTTTGTTCTTAGAATCAACTTCTCCGACTCTGATTGCCTGGCCAGCAACAGCGAGCATGAATTCCTGAACTGGACGGTACTGATAAGCAGCTGTGAGTGACAGATCAGTTGAAGCATCTGTTTCGATATCTGTATTGCCAGCAGGTGTTTTGAATTCTGTCTCGCCTTCAAACTGCTGAGTAGCTGCTACAGTTACACGCCATTCGTTAGCTTCATTCCACTTGCGACCAATGCTTGAATTAATCTGGAGAGAATGATTTCCACGATTGTATTGTCCGTCTTCTCCTGCGATTCCATCTTCAGCGTCCTGAAGTCTGATATCAGCAACAACACCAAAATCGAGGTTAACCGCTGAATCGCTCTGATTCATCACACGGTAATTAGCACCAAGTCTTGGATTGGAAATACCATCATTTTTTGATCTGCTTGAACCGCGAAGTTCAGTTTTATAATCGAAGGCGTAGTCGAGACCGACAAACACGTTAAGATTATCAGCGAGACCGTAAGCAAGACGGTTATCAAAAATATATCCGTTTCTTTCGAATTTGCTGTTAGTGCCTTCATCTTCGATCTCAGCATTAGTTACGCTGACGTTTGAAGTGAGATTGAACTGACCAGATTTCTGGAAAAAGTTTAAATCACCAAAATCAAGGCCTGAAGACGCTTGTACCGTTGAGGCCATGAGGGCCACTGCCACTGCAATCACTTTTTTCATTTGAAGGGACTCCTTGTATCTGAACATTGTACTCAAGTTGTTTACAAGAATGAAGTTGATTTAATCTTGCGCCACGAGTCAGTAAGAATTTTCTAAGAATGATAGGGGCAAAACCACGAGAGTGGTTTCACTCTGACACTGAATTGTAGAGGAAAACCTCTCACAAATAAAAAGGGCCAGCTTTCGCCGGCCCCTCTTTAAGTTCTAAGTCCGCTAGGGATTAGAAACGGTAGATCATAGAAACGCGAGTCAGGAGAGAATCTGTACGGATAACACCGCCAGAATCTGTAGAACCGTCAGCATTTGCACCAACACCAGAACCATCGTTTGTAGCGATGAGACCGTCAACAGAGAACTCGCCGAACTTGAGTGAAGCACCAGCGCGAACTGAAGTTACGTTAGCGTGCTCAGAAGTTTTTGATCCAGCTTTTGGATCAACTTCAACTTGAGAGAAAACGTTATTGATAACTGAAGCGCGGAGATCAAGCCATGAAGTAGCTGCGTACTCGAGACCAACAGTTACAGGGAGAGCGAGAGCAGTAACTTCGCCTTCTGCACCGAGAGTTCCGTTACCTTCATCATCAACAGTCTGACGTGTGATCATCGCTTTAGCGAAGAGAGTAGCACGGTCATTCAGACGCTCCTGGCGACCAGCACCAACGCGAAGAATTGTGTTATCGATATCTTCTTTAGTTGTGTTCATACCAGCAGCTGTAGAACGGTACTCAGCGCCGATCATACGGTAATCAGCAAAGAGTTTGTAGTTGTTCAGCATATAACCAGCACCGAAGAAGAGACCCATGTCGCCTTCCATAGAGTTACCAGCGAAATCTTTTGCTTCGTTCTTAAGAGAAACGTGAGCGAAGAGGTCGAGGTCACCCATGAGAACACCACCGCGGAGGCGGAGTCCGTTAGAAGCGAGACGAGCACCAGCTGCGCCTACAGTTCCATCGAATTGTTCATAAGTAAGTGAAGCACCCCATTTCAGACCAGCGTCGCCGCCAACATGAAGATCCCAAGGCTGCTGCTCTTGAAGATTAGCTGTACCAGCACCTGTTGGACCATTTACGAGACCGCGAAGAGCGCCTGTAGATGGAGAAGAGTCACCGAAGTGAAGACCATAAACCATGTTACCGTGTGACTTAGCGAAACCGCCGCCAGCGCGTGGAGAAGAAGCTGAATCAACAGCTGTAACATCTCCGCCTTGACCGAATTCGTAAGTTACGAAGTCTTTGTTCTCAGTGATGCGAGCTGGGTTGAGGAAGATGTTCCGGTTGTCCTGGATGTAGTAAGAACCGAAAGAGTCTTCGCCAAGAGCTTCCATACGAGCTTTAGTAGCGAGAGCCGGTGTAGCGATAACTGCGAGTCCAAGAGCAACTGTAAGTTGTCTTTTCATGAAATCTCCTTTTTCTAAAATGACGTTGGTCATTTTCATTCATGGTTGGAAAGCAAAACTTAATTAATACTAAAAGTGTCACTCAGCCCAAATAGTTTTGTAAATCTGTTTTTTAGAACGAATGGCATTTGTAGAAATTGATCGTGGTCCGATGAGTGGCAGTTTTTTGACATTAAAAAAAATAAAGGCCGCGAGATGCGGCCCTTATCGTAGAGAAATTTTTTGTGATTTCTAGAAGAGAACGTCGAACTTTAAGAAGTTAAATCTGATCTCATTTCCGCTCTTAAAATACTCGTCACGAATGTCTCCACCGTAGCGTTTGAACATAACAGAAACGGTAGGGGCATAAGAAATATTTGCGACTGAATAAGATCCAAGATCCCAACGTTTTCCGGCCTCGAATTGCATAAACATGTTAAATCCAGACTCGTCATCTGAAGATCCGTACTCATAAGTAGCGCGCTCGATCCCTACACTTGCACCAGCAAGGATAGAGTTCTTGATGTCATCGGCCTGGAAGTTATAGAGAAATCCACCGGCCACACCATAAGAAGAATAGAACGTATCAAGACCACCGAAATCTGTGTCTTCACGGTTGAAGTTCACCTGTGCTTTCCACATAAGACCAACGTACTGCTCAATAGACTGTGCGAAGTTGAGATTAAGACGGAAATTTGTAGCGTCACGATCCGGGCCTTTGCCGCTGTCGTGTTTAAAGCTGAGGCCTGAAGAATACGCGAGATCGAAGGCGTCGACTGAGATGACTCTTTTTTGTGCGAATGCAGATGCAGACACAGCAAGAACGATGAGGGCGATAAGCACTTTCATTTGGCTTCTCCTGATTATGAATTAATGTAAAAGTGTGCGGGCGAGATATTTTTCCTGAGTATAGGTAGACGGCATTGGTGCAGCCTGCCCCAGGAACTTAAGAGTGGGATAATCAAAAGCGAGTTGTTCCGCTGTCTGGTCTTTGATGTCTGCGATAAACATCTCTTCATCAAAGCGAATGAACTCTTTTTCGATATGTTTTTCAAGATCAGGAAAGACACGGTCAAGAACACGCTTCATCAGTTTGATCTTAGTAGCGAGATCTTCACTCTGAGGCTCTTCTTCGTGAATGAGGAAGAGAACATGGCAAAGACCCTTACCTGTTTTATGGTCGAATCTTTCAAACTCAACGATGAAATGGCCCCACTCATGAGTCATGCTCTGAGGGATAAAGAGTGTCTGGTCATTCTGGCTGAACTCTTTATTCAGAATCCAGGTGACGCTGATCGCTCCACGAGTCGTAGCAGCTGAACAAACATCAATCAGTTCAGCCGTGAGATCTTCTTTTTTCGCGAGATAATTAAGGAACTTCTTCGGAGAAAAAGACACGTAGAGATTTTCACATGTCATGCGGGTGAAATCTTTGAATAAAAGAGTCCATTCCTGCTTCTCAACGAGATCCTGGGGAGTCGTTTTTTCAATCGACTCAAAAATTCTATGATCGAGAGCTTCGTTAATGAGGGTGTCGAGAGTGTTCCATGTTTCTTCGTCGAAGAAGCTCGCAAGCTCAAGCCTGTGGCCCTTTGTAGAGAAAAATTCTTCGCCAGCGAGGAGATTCATCGGTTTCGCGCGCAAACCGAACTCATGAAACTTCCCGTCTTTGTAGAAAACAGGATCTTTTGTTTCAGGAAGAATGCGGGCATTGAAATGCTTGCGATAAATTCCTTCAACAGCTTCACTTGTTCTGAGTGTAGAAACACCGTACTGAAAATTTTCGAGGAGAATCTGACGTGAGAGCGGACGATTCGTGATGATTTTTATAGATTCGCCCGGATGAGCTTTCTTCAGCTCAACGAGTTTCAGAACAGCACCAAGATCGTAACCAACAATCACATGTTGCGTGTGACGAGTGGTAGTGACTTCGTGGCTTCCCTTGCGGGCTTCCTTAAAATGCTTCAGTAATCCGAAACTCATGAATAGAGCTTAAAATAAAAAAACCACTCTTGCGAGTGGTTTTGATCGGGTATTTTTCGAGTAATTTTATCGAATAGCGAGTTTATCGCCAGGAAGAATCGTACGGCGTTTGATCAGGTGTTGATTTGTTCTGATGATTGTACTCATCGGAACACCTGTTCTCTGGGCCACGCGCCAAAGGGTATCCCCTTTTTTCACAGTATAAAACACTGATGGATTACGAATGAGCTTTCCGCCTTTCGCAGAAGCCATCATGCGGCTTCTCTGACTCTTTCTTCTTTCACGCTTGTTCGGCTTTTCATTAAGATCAGCGTACATGTTCGAACGAAGTGAGTGATCTTCGCGGAAAGGAAGATAAATGATCGATCTCTTCTCGAGAGTGCGCTTCTCAGGAAGATCAGGATTAAGTGTCGTCATGACTTCCATCGGGACGCGGAATTTTTTCGCAATCTGCTCGAGAGACTGTTTTCCGTTTGTCGCGAAAGTCTTGTAGTTATCAGAAACAACTGAATCTTTCTCTTTATACTCATCCCACGCTTCACGTGTACCAACCGGTAAACGGAGTGGATAGCTTTCAACGTAAGGCGGAACCTGCCATCTGACGATTTCAGGATTGTAGCGTTTGAGTTCATCGAAATCGATGTCGAGAACATCAGCTACGTCATAAAGGTCAGCATTCCCTTTCACCATGATCTCTTCGTAATCGAGAGCTTTTTCAAAATTCACTTCGTTGAATCCGAAAACATCCAGGTTCTTTCCGATAATAGCGAGGGCCATGATCTTCGGAACGTAGTTCTTCGTTTCAGGCTTCAGGTATCTGCCATTTGTGAGTTTCCAGAAATCGTTCGTGCGGTACATGCGGATAGCGCGGGCAATTTTGCCTTCGCCAGCGTTGTAACCAGCTGTAGCGAGTTCCCATGAACCAAAAAGATTGTGAAGAGTCTTGAGATAGTTTGCAGCTGCAATTGTCGCTTTCAGAGGATCGCGTCTTTCATCAACATAGAAATCAATGTTGAGACCGAACTTCTTTCCTGTGTAAGGCATGAACTGCCACGGACCCACAGCTTTCGCCCATGAGCGAGCGTGGTTAGTGAATCCCGATTCCGCCATCGCGAGATAAATAAGATCGCGAGGGAGACCGTTATCCGCCATGATTTTTGAGAGAACTGGTGCATAACGACCAGCACGCTGAGTGTAGTTCAGGAAATGCTGACGACCGCGCGGACCAGTGAAAAATTTCACCCAGCCAGCGACTTGTTTATTCCATGTCACAGGAATATCAAATTTTGTGTTGTGAAGACCAAGTTCAGCTGCAGCTTCCGGCTCAATCTCATAAGTCATGAGTGGAGCTGTGAAAGTTTTCTCGTGAGCCGAACCGTGAATACAGCCTGTGCAGTTGGGAAGATCAGCTTCAATAAGCTGTTCCTGAACACGGTAATACTCTGCCTGCTCGGCAACGGTAGGATTATATTCTTTTTTATTACGGGCTGATTTTTGGTGTGAACATGCCGTCGTTAAAATCACTAGTGTGAGCGGCAAATAGGCCAGCTTGATCATCATTTCACTTCCTTAATCTTCCTGAAGTAGGCAGTACTCCATCAATATCAGAATAGTTCGGCCGAGGATTCTCACATACCCGGAAAATATGTGTCCCTACGGAGCTATTCTGGCTGCACTATCGGCCACTTGGACCGTCTTATCTCATCGGACCAAAGGCCCTTTACTTAAACACAAAGCGATGCCTTTATAAAGCAGAGAAAAACAGTCGACTATGCGAGGCTACGGCTGCGTGTCTCACATGTTATAATGGCCAAATGTTTAAACTCATTCTGATCTTGCCATGGCTCATCATTATCTTTCAACCTTTAAACGCAAAAGTTGAAGCACCTAATTATAACTTCAGCGTCGATATCCTACAGGATTTTATGCCTGGATCATCACTCGACTCGATTGAAAAAAAATATGGCAAAGGATCTGTTGAGCGTAATTTCTCAGGAGCTCAGACGCAGAAATTTTTTGTCGCTCACATACGCTACAAGTTTCCGGTGCTGGTTCAGATCAGTGAAGGAAAAGTTCTCGACATGTACGCGCGTCTTCCCAGTTATTTTTTGCACGATGTTTTTTTGCAGTCACTCGTGAACAGAATGGGCAAGCAGACTACGTATAAAAAAACCGGTGAGCACGCTCATTATGTCTGGGATAATAAAGACCAGAAGCACATTTATGATGGTGCCTGCACGATTACATGTTTTCCGATTTTCTATGCGGTGGAAAAAAAAGATTCGCCGGTTGCTTCCATCCTGAGGCAGATGAAAAATACCGGCGGTAAGCGGGACTAGTTCTGAAGTGGATTCGGAATTTTGTAAGACTGAGAATGCTTATAAACTCCGTACGCAACAGGCAGCATGATCAAACAGAGAATCTGGCCCATGGTGAAATATCCAAAGTAGTAACCAAGCTGCGGATCCGGCTCCCGGAAAAATTCCACGATAAATCTCATGACTCCATAACCACCGACAAACAAGGCACCTGCGACACCGTAATATTTTTGCTTACGATGAGCGATGAAAACAATAACCGAGAGAACGATCCCCTCGAGGACAGCTTCGTAAATCTGTGAGGGATGACGGGGAAATGGTCCACCACCTGGAAAAACAATTCCCACCCAGCTATCTGTTACGCGACCATATAGTTCGCCGTTGATGTAATTGCCAACCCGGCCCCAAAAAAGTCCCTGGGTTCCGGCAATCGCCAGGCAATCTGAGATCTGATAAAAATTTACGTTGTGTCTCTTGGCGAAAAGCCAGGTGGCAAAGCAAAGACCGGCAAGAGCTCCGTGAAATGAGAGTCCACCTTTCTGAACAGCAAAGATGTCACCAAGATTTACCGAATAATATTCCCAGTTATAAACAAAGACATAAGCAAGTCGGGCACCAAGGAACATTCCCAGGATCAGCCACGTAACATATTTATCAATTGTTTCTGCCGGAAGAGGCCATACTTTTTTCTTGGCGAGATATTTGAGAAGAAGTCCACCAAGAAGAAAGCCGATGACGTACATAGCGCCATACCAGCGTACCTGCAAAGGGCCCACGGCGAATACTACCGGATCAATCCAATTCTGTTCCATGGATTTAGATTAATAAACTTGGTTAGTGGTGACAACTAGACATTCTGAACAGGCTCAGAAAGTCCGTAGCTCGCCATCGCTCCTGCGCTCAATGAATAAATCGAGCGCTTCATGGAAGGTGTGATTCCGGTGAAGCTCAAAAGACATGACGTCACGGAAAGATAGCTGATCAATTCTTCGCGAGAGATGAGTGAAGAAGTTCTGTTCTCTCCATCACGTCTGATGATCTTAAGATTGTTCCCGATGCGCATTTCTCCGCCCTGGGAAAAGATTGTTCTTCTTTCGAAATCAATCAGGACAGATTCACCGAAAGACTGTGACTGCTTCATCAGGACAACTGCACCATCTTTCACTGTTCCCCAGTAACAGAGAACACCCATGTCTGCGAGGGCCATGGCCAGAAAGCGGGCGAGCACAACACGAAGTCCTACAAGTTGATCAGTGTGATGAATGTCAGAACTCACAGCGAGATCCCAGAGATTACGGGTCATCGGCATCGCAAGTAATCCGACTTTGCGATAAGTGTAAACGGGAAGGCCATTCATATAAGAGAGACTTTCCATTCCGTATTTGTCGAGCAGATCAGATCCTGAAATCTGCGCCTGCACACGTGGACCGGCACCCTGAACAGTGAGAATTCTTGAATGAGCTTTTTGCAGATTGATTTTTTTAACTTCAATATCTGTGAGAAGTGAGAATCCCATTTCACCAATGAGATGCTGGAATTTTGGATTTACGTCATCAGCATTAACCCTTACAAAAATGGGATATTGATGAAGTTTTCTGTACTGATAATAGTTCCAACGCTGTTCCATGCGAGACCTCTCTGACAATCTCTTCGGAGTCACAGGGAAAATACTGAGAAAACCATGACTGTCTAAAGTTTATACAGTCTGTCGAAAAAACCTTCGATTTCCCTGAGGAAATGGCACTGTTTTCGACTCATGCTGGCACTTACTTTGCTTAGTAAAATGCATGGAATTGTCAGTTGAGCAGAAGCTCACCATATTCACCACATCTCATCCCCGCTTCCAGGAAAAAAACCTCCTGAAAACACGGGTGGAACTTTCGCGCGAAATTCTCACCATGAATCTTCCAGAAGATCGCCGCAGCTGGCTTCTTCATCGCCTTTCTCACGCTCATACTCCGGAAGAAGTGTCAGAGCTCATTAATCAGGTACTTTGTTAAACCTCTGTATGCCTTTCAGGGTCATTCTCTTTAGACTAAGATAACGTCTAAACCCATACCTGCGGCCTTCATGCTGAATGACGAAAACATCTACCTATTTAAATTCGCTTTCCGGAGCATTCTCAGAAACAGAGGAAGAAGTTTCTTCATCGGATTTTCTGTTTCTCTCGCAGTTTTCATTGCTGTCTGGGTCCTCGCTTTTTTTGATGGCATGAACGGACAGATTGAAAAAGCTGTCGTGAATACCAACACGGGATTTTATCAGCTTCAGGAAAATTCTTACGCACGCACAACTGACGCAAGTCATCCCCTTCCTTTTCAGGAAAGTCTCCGGCAAAAATTCCAGGATCAGGGTATCGAACAGTTTTCACCTGAGATGGTTGTCGACGCGAACATTTCTGCACCTGAAGGAAATGCTTCTCTCGTTTTACTCGGAATCGTCCCTGAACTTCACAAAAACTTCCTGGGAGTATCTGCCGGTATTACTTCGGGAAATTTTATTGATGAGACTGATCAGGAAGGAATTGTGATCGGTCAGGAACTTGCTGCCATTTTCCGCTATCGTCCGGGTGATCAGATGGTGGTGAATTATCAGGATATCAAAGGCGAACTTCGTTCAGAGATTCTCACGATTCGAGGGATCTATCACTTCAGCAGTAATTCATTTGAAAAGAGATTTGCTTATACCAGTCAGAAAACGATTCATAGACTCTATCTCAATGAAGATTCAGGACAAATTCTTTATAATCGCATTCCTTTCATGGCGCGTGATCTCTCACGCCAGGAAAAATTTAAGTCAGCATTCAGGAACGACAAAGAGGTTGTAAAAACCTGGAAAGATCTCAACCCTGAGATGTCAGTTGTTATTGAATTCAATGACGGCATGATTAAGTTCTTTTTCATCATCATCGGCATGACCATCATGATGACGATTCTCACTCCGATTCAGATGCTGTGGCAGGAAAGATTTCCGGAACTGAGGATGATGAATATCCTCGGTGTCGTCAAAAAAAGATTCTGGAAAATCGGATTATTTGAAGTGATCCAGATGATATTCTTCTCAGGACTGGCCTCAAGTATCCTCCTGGTGACAATTCTCAGTATCCAGTCAAAAACCGGAGTCGACTTTCGTTATAACCAGCAGGGACTCAACATTGAGCGCGCCGGCATCCGGCTGACAGGAGTTGTTTATCCGATTTTTTCTCCTAATCAGATTTTTGTGACTTTTGGTTTTATTGTCTTTGTCATGTGCTTCTCCTATATGTGGGCGATTCATCGCACTCTCAAGAAACTGGAGAAGACTGAATGAGATCATTTCTTTTTCTTCTGAAGTTCAGTTACCGGAATCTCTGGCGTGCTCCGAAAAGAACGATGATCATGGTGCTTTCGCTCTCGCTGGCCGCGGGATTCATCATCTGGGATCTCAATTTCGCCAATTCAGGATCCAAAGAAGTGATGAAAGAATTTCTTTCTCAATATGCCGGCCGATACCAGCTGACACATCCCGATTATTACGAAGTCGCCAATTCAAAACTTTTTGATAACTACAAAGTGATGACGGACGAACAAGTCACTGACAAATCTCTCTTCGCGACATCTACCAGAAGAGTGACAGCACCCGTCTTCCTTTCAGGCGAAAAGAAAACTCTCGGTGTACTCATGACAGGAATTGAAGTTGATTCTGAATTGAGACTCGCAAGACTTAAGGATACAGTTACCAAGGGAGAATTTCTTTCTCCGGCGGGCAATAAGGAAATTATTCTCGGGAAGCGTCTCGCTGAAAGACTCGACGTAAAAATCGGCGGAGAAGTGGCCGTGATCGGACAGGCGCTGGACGGCTCAGTCGCGAACGATCTTTACCAGGTCAGAGGATTTCTGGATTTCGGTGGAGGTGATCTTGAAGATACTCTCGCCTTCACTCAGATCACCAGTGCCCGGGAACTTCTGGTCATGGGACCGGGCCAATATCATCAGTTGGTTCAATTCGATATGTCACATGAGACGCTTCCTAAGATCGAAGGACTGCGAGCCTGGTCATGGAAAGAACTTATTCCCGAAATTTCCGTTTCCATCGGGTTCGTTGATAATTTCACGTGGATCGTGTCTGTCATCATTGTTCTTGTGATCAGTCTTGGTCTTGCCAATACGCTCATCATTACATTCTTTGAACGCGAAAAAGAATTCGATGCACTTAATGTCCTGGGTGCTAAAGCTTCATGGGTGGCATGGTCACTTTTACTGGAAGTGACGATGCTTGGGATTGTTTCCATGATCCTCGGCTGTCTGGTCGGTCATGCCGCCACAACATTCTGCAGTTACTATCCGGTAAATCTTGAGCTGTTCACAAACGGCAAGGCCATCATAATGGGTGGTATGACGATCAAGCCTCTCGTGAAATTCTATCCGGTGGCACAATATTACTGGCAAGTCCCTTTGATGATGTTTTTCTTCCTGGCCCTGTCCATGATCTATCCGCTGATCCGCGTGATGAAGAGGAGAAAGAATGCAGTTTGAAATGAAGAACGTTGAAAAGTTCTATCAGATGTCCGAAGAGAATAAAGTCTACGGGGCAAAAGATATTAATCTGAGTATCCACGAGGGTGACTTCATGGCACTGGTGGGACCATCTGGTTCAGGCAAAACGACTGTCCTGAATCTTATTGCCGGACTCATCCTTCCCTCTGGAGGAAAACTCTTCCACGCCAAGGGAGAAATCACATCATTTTCTCTGGAAGAAAGAACACAGCACCGTCTGGAATACATGGGATTCATTTTTCAGGATTACCAGCTTCTGCCTGTCCTTACCGTTCATGAAAATATTGAATTCCCCCTGCAGCTTAAGAACTTTCCGAAAAAAGAAATTCATGAGCGAGTTGAATGGGCATTGGCCCAGGTGGGACTCGCAGGATATGGAAAGCGTTTTCCCAAGCAATTATCCGGTGGCCAGCAACAGCGGGTTTCAATTGCTCGTGCCATTGCCGGAAAGCCTCAACTCATTCTGGCAGACGAACCCACGGCCAATCTTGATACGAAAACAGCTCAGGAAATTATCGAACTGTTTAAAAAGCTGAATCAGGATTTCAAGCTGACATTCGTCTTCTCCACCCATGACCAGAGGCTCATTGACCAGGTACAGACCGTTCTTTACATTAAAGATGGTCAGATAGTGAAAACCGAAAAACATTGAAAGCGGGTCATGATGTTCAAGATTAAAACCAGAGAACTTTTTTTCTGTGCAGCTATCGGGGTGAATGCCAATAATCCTGATGAATGGTGGAAATATTCTGATGATCAAATGAGAGGAGATCGTTCAAGAGGTGTCATGGTCATGACGATCAAGACTCCCAACTGGACCAGAACTCTGGAAATTGAATCCGATGTGAATGGCAAAACAGAAGCTCTCTCAACGATTGTTTCCCCGGCGAAAGAGAAAGGAATCAGGACTCTTCGAATTGAAAATAATATGTGGAATTACTTTCCTAAACTCAAACGTAAAGTGGCCGTTTCTTCTTCCATGCTTCTCGCCAGCTGGATGGGCTCAGATTTCACCAATGACGATATTCTGAAAGCAAGCTCAATGAGTACTGACTATACTCATTCTTTTCTTCCCGACGAAAAATTAAACGGCGAAGAAATGAAGGTCATTGATAATAAAGCGAGATCAGATTCCAAAGTCATGTGGCCCAGGATTGTGACTCTTTCCAGTAAGAAAGACTGTCTTCCCCGCGAGAGCAGGTATTACGACAAGCAAAACAACCTGAAGAGAACTCTTTCTTTTTCTGAAATCAAATCATTTGAAGGACATAATCTTCCGACCGTCTGGAGAATGCTGCCGGTCGATGATAAAACCAAAGAAACTCTCCTCATCTATAAGTCGGTTGATTTCGGTGTGAAGTTTCCACCTGGACACTTTACGCAGAAGACACTTTCTCAATGAAAATCTGGCCAGTCTTATTCCTGATTTCCTTTCCTGTTTTCGGTTCTCTGAAAACAGAAATCTCAGGCAATGCTGAAATCCAGGGCCGGCATTCATGGAATAACGAAGAGGCCCGTAAAGATTTTTTCCAGAACTGGAGAGAAGAAGATTTTTACCTGGGTTACGGAAATCTCAACGGGAAAGCGACTTACGGTCAATCAACCATCGAGGCAAACGTCTTTGCCCGTCATTCACGCTCTGATCTTTACAGGAATAATTTCGCAGCAGCGAGATTTTTCAATTTCCCTGAAAAACTGGTCGCACGTGACATCTTCAAGCTTCAACATGTTCATCAGAACGATAAAACCCGTGATGAAGTGATACTGAACAAATTCTATTATCAATGGGAAAATGAAGAAGCGCGTTTTGTCGGTGGTCGACTTTATATCAATTATGGTCTCGGTGAAATTTTCAACCCCATCAATCCCTTCAATCAACCAACGGGTCTTACCAGCATCTCTCAGGTCGCTCAGGGTAATGATGGTTTAGGTTTCAGTCTTTTCTCGAGCGATAAACACAAGATTGATTTCTATCTCCTTGGTGACAAGAGACTTGATAGCTACGAAGGCCAGATTGACCGTACTCTCTGGGTTCATGGCGAGTTACAGGTAAATGGTGATCTCGCTATTGATTATGTTGTGGGTGAGGACCAGAATCGAGACAAGCTCGGAACACAATTAAGCTACCAGATGGGAGATAATCTTTTATTCTTCCAGGGTCTTTATCAGACGGCTCTCATTACGAAGCGGAACAACTCGAATAATCTTCTCGATATCCTTCTTGGATATGACCGGCAGCTCACAACCTTTTGGCATCTCAGAATGGAGTCTGGATACCAGAAACAAAACCGCTCACTCACGACGACGCCAGGTTTTGACAGATTTCTTCCAACGGAATATTTCATCGCTTTAGCTAACGTCTATGAAATCCATCCTCTCGTCAAAGTCAGTGCAACACTCATTAATGATATCAAGTCCGGATTTACCTATGGCCTCGCCAAGTTCACTTTCAGCCTGTCTGATAATGCTGAAGCCGAACTCTTTGGGTATTCACCGGTTGCCCGTGGGGATAAAGCTGATAACATCACCCAGAAACTTGTCACCCAGGATGTGGGAGCAGCTTTGAGGTATTTCTTTTGATCAGTAAAAATAAATTGCGCTGGTTGGCCGGACAATTTCTGGCAAAGAACGGTTTCTCGGAAAAGATCCGCTCATTCTACTTCGGGATGGCGACAAAATTTGTAAATAAGCTTCCTTCCCACATGGTGGAGGCGGCATGGATAAGAAGAAGTGCGGCCAATGAGGATTTTTTACCAGTGGTGAGTGATATTGATATCACCATCCTGATTAAGGATCTTGATTTCAGCCAGATGAAATCAGGAAAAAATCTCAAAACGTCTCCACTGATGCAGGATATTCAATTCGTCTCAACAAGATTTCTGAACGCATGGTTGGAAACCGGTGGATTCAGAAATTACCAGATCCCTCAATGGAAACAGATTCACGGTATCCCCTTTCAGCTCAGCTCTCCCTCATCCGGCACTGAAGAACTCGCTTTTGAAATCGCCTATGAAGTTCACCTGGTCTTTAAACAGATCGCGATGAAAATTCTCGATCGCAATTTTTCTGGTGAAGAATACTCACGCGATATTCAGAAACTCGGTCTTGAAATTTTCCGATTAAAGAACTTTTGGGAATCCAGAGACCCCGAATGGACACTCAAGAAGAGAGACTCTATTCCTTTTTCTGGAACACTCCCGGAGCTCTTCACGATTCTTGAAAACCTCTGTCGATCATTAATTGATGAACTTGAACCTCCGCTTAATGTTTATGATTGGAAGAAAACAATTACGAGTGAAGATGATCTGGGATATGAGACGGCCATTAGTTTTAAAGGCCATCCGATTTTTGTCCTGAAAGATCCTTCACAAATTCTCGTCTCAAGAAAAAAGAAAGCGGGAAGATTCATTGTTACACCTTCTTATCTGCAGATGATGAAAGGGATCGGGATTCAGGAACAGACTCTCCTTAACCGACTGGCCAAAGAGCATGCTTATTACCGGAAGTTTTCCTGCCAGAGACTGGCCCATGACCTCATTGGCGCCCTCATGCTTGAGCCTGAAAATACTGAACAGTTGTATTTTTGTTTCTATAATATTGCAGAATTCCATCATGCCTTAACCGGGAAATTTCCTGATAAGTGGCCGGAAATCGAATCAAACTGGAAGAAGTTCCGTGATTTACGCCTGAAAAGGGAAGAACTGGAAAGGCTGAGTGTCAGTTATCTTGATCATCTTGAGGCCCTCATATAGTATCTAGCCATGCTCCGCGACTACCAGAAACTTGAACATGGCACATCGACCTACGGCGAATATTTCGTCGTTAACTGGTGCTTTTTTTCGATCTGTAATTTCAAGTGTACTTATTGTCCTGACAATCTTCATGACGGTAAGTTTCGCGGTCTTCCGATTGAAACAGTAAAAAGTTTCTGCAAGAAAGTTATCGATTCAAAACCAGATAAAAAAATCTTCTTTGAGTTCACCGGTGGTGAAGTCACGTACTACAAAGACTTCATTCCGCTTTTTGAATATCTGAAATCCTTAGGCGCTGAAACGGGTCTTATTTCTAACGGAAGCCGTGATCTCGCATACTGGGAAAAGCACAAACACCTCATTGATCATATATGTCTCAGCTTTCACCCTGAAGGTGGGGACATGGATCACTTCTTCGAAGTGGTAAAAATTCTCAATGAAGTGACGACGGTTCATGTGAACATCATGATGCTGCCTGAGCAGTTCAGCGAACTGTATGCTTTCGGTGCAAAAATTGCTGCTGAGATTGACGGGCCAAGCATTGCCCTGCAAGCACTCTTCGAAAACATGAGTGGAGTCATTTTCAATTATTCTCCGGAAGAAAAACGCATTCTCGATACTCAGGATCTTCCTTGGGGGAAAAATATCAAGTTCCGCGGCCGTGCCGGTAAGACCCGCAAAGTTTATCGTGGCGAGATGAAGAAAATCTATGCTGACGGGAAAGCTGAGAAAGTTAATCCTCCCGAACTCATCGCTCGTGGCGAGAATAATTGGGTTGGATGGGACTGTAATATTGGTCTTGAGAACCTGGTTGTGGATCTGAACGGGAATGTCTTACGCGGATGGTGTGGTGTGGGAGGCGTGATTGGAAATGTATCAGATGAAGATTTCCAGATGCCAACGAGACCGATTCTCTGCACTTCCAGAAACTGTTTCTGCGGTTTCGATATTATGGCAACTAAGTCAGCACGTTAAGTAATCTGCCCTTCCCCTGAATTTCTTCCAGCTCAAAAACTCGTACTTTATCCTTAGGAATTTTCTTGGGAGAAATTTCCATGAAGCCATATTTAAGACCTGTTGAATAACGGTTCTTATCTTTCAGGGTTTGCCCTAGTGGATAGACGTTGTGCTTACGGACAACATTATCTTTGAACCATGTGCTCACCACTGCATTCTGATCCAGGAGCACATTCATATGATCATCCGGAAGACTCTGCCCAGCCTCGAGAAAATAGGGCTGAAGGTGAACGGAACGGCATGATCCTTCGGCTTCAATCATCTTCTTGAGACCCAACGAGTGATAGAAAAATTCCGGATGGGTCATCACATTGACTGAGACATTCCCCATCGGCCCGACTTCCTTACAAAGTTCAGCAAAAAAAGAACGCTGAACTTCCCCTGGAATATAATTGATCGTGAGATTCTTCACGAGTTTGGCATAATTTCTCCAGAGATTCACATCGCCCACGGCGTTCGTGACAAGCTGGGGCTCAATGCCGCGATCGAGACAGAAAGTCAGAAAATCATAACACTGCTTATTCTTAACAACTTCATCGCCACTGATATCAAGAATGATTTTTGATGCTGGGATTGTTTTCAACAACTCAGTCATCATCTCTTCCAGCTTATTGTCTGACAGATGCCACGGAAGGAGTTTCATTCTTATGCAGGCGACTTCTATGCCACTAAGATCCGGCAACTCTGTTTGAAACTCCTGAACAGTTTCCTGAGTCTTATTCAGGTTCATCAACCTGACAACTTCAGGATCCGTTACTCTTGGTTTGGGAGAAGGAGGAAGGATGAGAGCAGTCGGATCGATTTTTACTTTCAGAAAAGTATGACCGAAGTAACTTCCCCGTAAATCCCTGGCAATTGTTCTTCGCGGGAAAACCTTAAATTTCACCAGAAGAAGAAGTGGCTTAAGAAATTGAGTGATTAATTTTCCGGCAGGCTTTCCTTCATACTCAGTGAATTCAATTTCCACAAATCTGATTTTCATCCTGCGATAGATTCCATACAGGAGAGCATATTGCGAGAACTCGATTTGATTACTGAATCCTTTCAGAGAATTTTCAAATGAGTTAAGAAATGAAGACACACGATAGAGATTCACCGGACCACCCGTAAAATCTGCGACCGATGAACAGGTCACAAGCGAGACGATCCGGGAAAGAATGCGATTAAAAAGGAGACGAGGAAGTGGATAGTCTTTACCGGCATTTTCGCGGGAAAGCCTGTCACCCATGATCATGTCACTGGAGAAATAATCTTTTTTCAAAACATCCAGAAAGACATAGGGATCGACTGTGTTATCTCCATGGACCACCAGAATATAGTCATACTGATTTTCCATGGCGTACTTGAAGGCAATTTTATGAGAGCCGCCAAGTCCATAGTTCTTACTGTTCTGTAAAAGAGCGACTTTAACACCCGTAACTTGAGATAGTGCTGCTTTGGCTTCCTCAACCGAACTATCTGTACTGGCATTATCAACAACAAGAATTTCAGACAGATATTCCAGAATCTCCCCCTGGAATTTACTCAGGAGAGGGCCGATCCTTGTTTGGCAGTTTTTCATCGGGACAAAGCACAGTACTTTCATTGTAATATCATACATAAATCTAACCAGACTGAGAGGATATTTTGTCCGACGGAACCATTCCCGGGAAACCGGTCCGCATTTACCAGGAAGACGGAAGCTTCAATGATTTCTCTACCGAAGAAGTAGTGGCCGGGCGTCTCAATTCTTTTCTGGGATGGAAATGCGCAGCAGGCGTTGATAATTTATGTATCAACTTTGATGGCGATGTTCAGAGTGCTTCGTGCGGCAGCATCGGACCTGATGGGAGAAGCGGAAAATACGGAAACGTTTTTGAAGATTTCACCCTGGACGGAAAATGGATCACCTGTGCACAGGAATACTGTAGTTGCGGATCTGATCTCTTCATTCCGAAAGTCAGGAAGGAAAAAAACAAAAGCCTGCTCAAGTTCACTCAGGGTTCTCCTCATGAACTGGATAAGAGAACTGCAACCATCTCCCGCGCAGCGGGTGTAGAGAGAACATTTAATTCCCGGAATAAGCAGATTTTCTGGGAAATAGGCCGCCGCTGTAATTATGACTGCAGTTACTGTCATAAATACGTACATAATAATTTTGAAGAACATAAGACTCTTGAAATGCTGAAATTCGCGACCGAAAGGCTCGAGACGTTCAGTAAGGGTGATAAAATCAACTTCGCTATCAGCGGAGGAGAGCCAACCCTTAACCCTGATTACCTGGAATGGGCCCATTATCTCGTGAGTAAAGGCCACAAACTCAGTACCCACAGTAACGGCAGCCGTGCCCCGGAATATTATCAGGAACTCATTACACTCTCAGATATCAACATCAGCGTCCATTTTGAGTTCTATCAGAAAGACAAGATGCTGGAGCTTCTCACGATCCTGGCATCCACTGTCCGTAAGCTCCGGGATGAAGGCAAAGAGGCCAATCATGTTGAAGTGATGCTGATGATGTCTCCCGGGATAAAAGATAAAGTGACTGCTCTGGAAAAAGAAATCTGGGAAATACCGGATTTCAGAAATTATTGCACGCTTACTGTTATGCCCATCCGCGGACATGAGAGTATTGAAATTAAAGATAGAAGAACAGGTGACACACTTGTTGAGTACGAAAAAGAAGAAGCAAAAATCTTCGGCAATCGAACTATCGAAAAATTCATGAAAGAAGATGAGACAAGCTCAGATGAAAAATTGAAAGCTTTCGATCATCTTGACGCCATCACTTCACCTGAAGAACGTCAGAATGCCTTTGATCAGCTGATGAAAACATTTATCTGAAGAGTTTGTTTTTAGCGAAAAGATATTTCATCAGAAGGTTCAAGGAACGCAGGAACTGAGTTGCGGCTGTGTAGAAACTTTTCCCACCTGCCTCAGCAAATTTCACGGGCACAAAAAGTGTAAGTCCCTTCCGATAGTTAACATATAAAAGAGCGTGCTGCTGAAACGAGATCCGATCATCGAATCTTTTCACAGGATTTTCAAATTTGTTAATGAAGCTTTGAACACGAAAGAGATTAACAGGGCCACCGCTAAAATCAGTGATCGGTGAAAAAGTAACAAGACTGGAAATGAAATTCAGAATCCAATTACTAAGAAACCTGTAGAGGGGATAATTCTTTCTGTTCGAGAATAATGACAAGCGACTCGAAAGAACCATGTCGAAATTCTTATACTCACCACTTTTTAAAACCGGAATGAAGTCGTCCGGTGAGCCACTGTTATCTCCGTGAACAATGAGCAGGTAATCCATACGATTAAGTTCTGCATATTGAAACGCCAGTTTGTGACTTCCACCAAAGCCATAATTCTGCGCATTTTTACGAAGAACAACTTTCACGCTTTTGATTGTCTTAATCGCTTCAGCAGCCATCTGCATGGAATCATCAGTACTGTCGTTATCGAGGATGAGGATTTCATCAACGTAATCCAGAGTCTGTTTTTCAAGCCCAGCTATGACTTTCCCGATTGTTCCGGAACAATTTCTCATGGGAATGAAGAGAAGAATTTTCACCCTCTTCACAGAAGATTCTTTAATGATGACAGCTTCCGGTTTTGGTTCGACAACTTGCTTAACCGGTTGAGTGGCCTGTCCGGGATAAAATCCTGCCTCAAGCCAGTTCTTATAAGGGTCACTGGTAAGACGGTAACGGATTCTGTCATAATCCGTGTTCTTCTGATCCAGCTGAACTTCAATTTTTCTTTTATGCTGCTGCTGTTGAAATTCATCACCTAATTTATCAAGATGCCTGAAGAACACATTCTCTTCGCCATCGTATTTCAGGCAGAGATCACCATAAGCCAGTGAGCGGATATAAAAATCTATGTTCACATGAAGAAAGCCTTCAACCGTTACCAGATGGCCTTTCTCTTCAGTCAGAAAATTTAAAAAATCGAAAAAATCCTTCGACTGCGACGGCGGATCCTGAAGGATGAGACGAACACTTTCCCCTTTGCAGAACAGTTCAAGCTTGTGAACGGCCAGCTTCCACTCAGTGAGAGATTTACTTTCAAATAAGGAGAGGTTCCAAAGAACTCTTTTAATATCGCTGCCCATAACGGCAACTGGCTGAGAAATTTCGGGAACAGCAATTCCCCCATCGAGAACAATGCGATGTTTGGGTCTGTGAAATTTAGGAATAGCGAGATCAAATTCAGATTCGCAGAACCTGCGGGCACAATTCACCGGTGCAGATTCAATTCGGAATTCCTTAAAGACATTTCCCAAAGAACTACGACGTCCGTACTGACCGGTACTTTTGCATCCCGCGCTGAACACTACTCCGTCCTGATCAATGAATAAGCTTTGAGTGCCAGCTAGGCATTTCCATCCGATAAACCAGTTTTTGCGGGCGTGTAAAAGCTGTTCTGCGGGAACTTCAGCATAGTGGCCTTCTTCCGCAAAAAGCCTGAGGTTACTCATGCGAGGTTACCATCTCCAAAGAGCAAGAAGTCTTCAGATTCATATCCGCTTTCAATTTCTTCACCAGTTTTGATGTCACGGATTGGAACAAAGGACCATGTGCAAAGATTCTTAAAGAAAGGAATATTGACGATCTGATCTCTCAGATCTGTTGCTACTTTTCTTCCACCCGGAGGCATCATGAGTTTCACCTCGAGATGTCCCACTCCACGGTTAAAATTCTGTGCCTTCTCATCAACGACAGCTTCAATCACTTTGATGAAGCGATCCGTTTCAAGATGCTCGAAGTGAGCACTGAAATTGACATCTCCGTAATGAATCAGTTCCCGATAATAATCCGGCAAGCGACTTCCGTTGGAGTGCATGCTGAGAGAGTGACCGAGACTTGAAATATATCTGACCCAGTCGAGGAAATCCGGATTCAGAGTAGGTTCACCACCTGAGATGATGAAATGCATGAGCTCGCCCTTACCGAATTTTTCAATCAAAAGATCAGTGGCATTCACGAGCTCTTCAAGGGTTTTATGGCGATCTGTTTTATTATGAATCCACGGCCAGCAGTAGCTGCAATCATAATTGCATCTGCGGCCCAGCTCCCAGTAGATCTGTTTTCTGTCAGAGACAAACGTTCTCTCAGTCGCCACAAAGATTTCCAGGTCCTCGTCAGTTCTCAAAGCGAGATTAACGGGTCCGGAACTGGTTTTGATCAACAAAGGTTTGAATTTTTCCTGCTGAAATTTTGGAATAAATAAATCGGCACCACACGAACAGACGGCCTTATCGCAAGTCACCCATCCCGTAGGAATACTGAAGCCTTCATAGACATTTCCGTATTCGCCACCGATACGACAAGTGGCGCCATGAATGTCACCATCCATGCCAATGAAGAGATTCTGCGTTCCGGCCCCGCAGCTCCAGCCTGTGAAAACATTGAGCTTTTTCCCGACGAAATCGTCAGTGCTCCAGTCTGAAAAGTTTCCACTTTTCCCGTAGACACGTAGAGGGCGGCCAACAGTATTGTCCTGGTTCGCCCGGACTTTTGTGTTTTTCATAAATTACCACTCAGGAAGCTGAAATATGGTTCATTCTATAATGGGCCAGTCAGTGAAACAAGGAGAAGCTGACAGGAGGATACACGATTCCCCCAGTCTGGAACCGCCCATTTTCACTCTTAAGACAGAAACTTTTCACAGACCAAGATCACTTGGGCTATCTTTAGAGGGTAAATCAACAGGAAGACAATGAGCGATTACCTTAAGAAGCCGGGGTTTTGTGTAGCCCCCTTTGTTCATAGCTGTATCTGGACAGACGGCCGTGCCATTCCCTGTTGTATCAATCAGGATGTCATTTTCGGTGACGCTAAAACTGAAAGCCTGGATAAGATTTATTCCAATGACAACGACAAACTAAGACACTTCCGCGAGGAACTTTTGAGCGGAAAGAGTCCTGCTTCCTGCTATCGCTGCACGAATCCTGAAAAGGATCTCGGAGCTGAAAGTTACAGGATGTTTCTCAATCAACGATACGGCCATGTTCTCGACAAAATGACCATTCATCCTGATGGCAAAGTCGATAATCAGAAATTTGCTTACTACGATGTTCGCTTTTCGAATCTCTGCACATTGAAATGCCGGATGTGTGATCACATCAACAGTAGTACCATCGCCGCCGAAGAAAATTCGCACGACGGGAAAAAACATAAAGTCCTGCGCGAGCCATTTGATGACTTTGAAGAATTCAGTAAGTTCCTGGTCAAGAATATAGATTCTGTCGAGAATATGTATTTCTGTGGTGGTGAGCCGCTTATTCTCGAATACCATTACAAGCTACTCCAGCTTTTAATCGATCATGGCAAAACGGATGTACTCCTGAAGTACAATACGAATTGCACGAGCATCCGTTATCGCAGTCACGAAATTACTGAATACTGGAAAAAATTCCCTAATGTCTGTGTCGGAATGAGTCTCGATGATACCGGAACTCGCGGAGAATTTATCCGTGATGGAAGTAAGTGGGATGTCATTAAAGCTAACCTTCACCAGATCAGAAAAGAATGCCCTCACGTTTCCCTTGAGTGGACACCCACTGTGCAAATCATGAACGTCATGACTTTGCCGGAACTCCACTTAGAACTCATGAACGAAAAACTCGTTGATCTCTGGTACTACATCATTCTCACAGATCCCGATTTTTTCAGCATGCAGGTCTTACCTAAGGCGATGAAGAAGAAAGTCACTGATATCTGGGATAATTATCTCACGCTACTTCATCAGATAAAGGTTTCACCGGAGAAAATTAAAAATGCGATGGAAGTCATGAACTACATGAACATGGCAGATCAGACTCAGCTTCTTCCGAAATTCCGTGATGAAATTAAAAAGAAAGACCGGATCAGGAATCAATCATTCATCAGTGTCTTCCCTGACCTCAAACAATTAATGGAGAGCTGATTCGATGGCAAGATTCTGTAATCTCCCCTTCAACAGTCTTGAACTCAGTCCCGATGGATCATGTCAGGTCTGTTGTAAAATCGATAAAGAGATCCGGAAACCGGATGGAACGAAATTCAATCTCGTCAATGACAGTCTTTCCGATATCTGGAATTCTGAAGACCTTCAGAAAATCCGCACTCAGTTTCTGAACAATGAAGAGCCTGCAGAATGCAGCAAATGCTGGAAAGAGGAGCAGGTCGGAAATTATAGTCTCCGCCAGCAAACGAAAGATCTTCCGATCGATACCAATAATCCCAAGCCTGCCTATCTCAGTCTCAAGCTGAGTAACAAATGTAATCTCGCTTGCCGCATCTGCGGACCGCATCTTTCAAGCTTATGGGAGCAGGAGTTTCAGAAATTAGGTTGGGACACGGGAGATAAAGAATACTTCAAACATGTTCGCGACAATAAACTTACCGGCGAAAACCTCAAGACATTTTACGATTGGGCGCCGGGACTGGAACATGTTCTGGTTTACGGAGGGGAACCGCTCATCAATGATGAAGTCCTCGCCTTCATGGACCATTGTGCTGATACGGGAATTGCCAAAAACATTCATCTTGTACTGAATACTAACGGAACAATCTGCAATGACAGGATCATCAGTAAACTTTCTCAGTTCAAGAAAGTAAGTTTATTCCTGAGCATTGATGACATCGGATCGCGCTTTGAATATCAGCGCTGGCCTGCCCGCTGGGAGAAGATTTCAGGGAATCTGGAACGCTTCTGCTCATTAGGTGCTCCTTTTGATGTTCGCCTGTATCCGACATTCAGCTTGCTCAATATCTACTACATGAAAGATATCCTCGATAATCTTTCAAAATTTCTTAAGCCCATTAATATCAACAACATTATTCATGAGCCCGCCGTCCTCGCTTTGAACAATGCTCCTCCACTTCTTAAAGAGGCATTGAAAAAACGAATCAAGGAAATTGATTTCACTCGTTACCAGCTTGATGGCGATCATGATTACCATGCCATCTTCACCAACAGCATTGATCTCCCGCTTAAGGCGGAATTTACGACACCCCTGAAGTGGTATTCATTATTTCAGTGGCAGATCGGTGAAACTGATAAGAATCGCAACCAGAACTTCTCAGAATTTTTTCCCGAGCTCGCTAGCATCATCACTATGGATATCAGGAGCTCACTATGATGAAGACCGATACCCTTTGCCATATGGCCTGGGATTATTTGATGTTCTTTCCTTTTGATCCGGCCGTTGGATACTGCTGTCGCAGTCCCCGCATCGGAATCACTCCTGAAGTCCGCGACCAATACAAGCAGGAAGTCTTTGCCAATCTTCCACGCTTTGTTGAGCGCCGGGAAGATATCCTGAACGGAGTTAAGCACAAGGACTGTGACACTTGCTGGAAGCTCGAAGAAAAAGGTTATAAGAGTCCCCGTCATGATGAATCGATGATTCATTACATGCAGAAGAATACCGGAATCAAATTTAAATCGATGGAAGATCTCCGTAAGCATCCGGGCCAGGAAAAAACTCATTACGCTGACTGTATTGAAGTTGTCCTGAACAATGTCTGTGATGCTAAATGCACTTATTGCAGTGAAATCTTCAGCACCCAGTGGTACCTGGAAAAGAAAAAATTCGGTGATCCGGTCATGCGGGTCCCCGCCGATAACCGTGATCCGGTTCTCGAAGGATATTTCTGGGACTGGTACCGTGATGTCGGTTCAAAAGAAATGTGGCGCTTCGGCTTTATTGGTGGAGAGCCCCTCATTGTAGATGCCCTTTATGAATTTCTCGACAAGCTTCTGGAAATCCACGAGAAGAACCCTCTTCCGGTGAAGAAAGAACTTTGCATTACCTCCAACATGAATACGCCTCCTGCCTATTTCAAGAAATTTATTGCTTACATTCCCAAGCTCGAAAAACATTTCAAGATCATCATGCAGGCCAGTGGTGAAAATGTCGGAGAAGAACTGGAATACGTCCGGAGTGGTGTTTATTTCGAGCGCTGGAAAAACAACATTGAATATTTCCTCAATCAAACATCAGTGGAAATTCATTTTCTGCCAACGCTGAACCTCCTGAGTCTTCCGGGCTTTTTCCGGTACCTCGATTACTGGCATGAACTTTGTCTGAAGCATGGGCCAATCTCCATTCATGACAACATTGTATCAAATCCAAAATATCAAAGTCCGATGTCAGCTCCGAGTGAGTTCGCCGCTTTTCTCGATGAGCCGATTAAGATGCTTGAGAGCATGCAGGATTGGGAAGGATTAACTAATCCAATGAAGTGGTCGTGGAAAACTTTCCTCACCTTTCTCATTAATACTCGAGAAGCTATTTCCAAAAATAAATCAATGTTTGAGATGCGCGAAGAAGCGCTCTATTTCTACCGTTACTTTAATCAACTTGATCAGAGACGGAACACATCCGTTACGAATGTTTTTCCTGATTTTAAGATCATGTACAAACTGGGTGAGAAGCTTCACACCATGCAGACGAAATGAAGAAGTTAAGCGAAAGCCAGACTTTATGCACTCAGCTCTGGAATCACGCGGTTGTGGATCTTTCCCAACAACGCTTTCGTGCGTGCTGTAAGGCCCCTTCGATTCAGGTCACTGATAAAGAGGTCTCGACTCTGGGTGAAGATCTTTTCTTAAATCACCCGGTTTTTAAAATGGATCGTAAGGAAATGCTCGCAGGTGGAAAACCCGAGCGTTGTGGCGTCTGCTGGAAGATGGAAGAGAGTACTTCTTTTAGTTTCCGTCAGGGACCGGAAGCCTGGCATGAATATTTTGCGCCTTACCTCAGCCGTATGCCGAATCCGTCACGTTCCGATTTTCCGGACAATCTTGATATCCAGCTCGATAATTACTGCGACCTCAAATGCCTCTATTGCAACGAGGATTTCAGCAGTCAATGGATGAATGAGAAACTACGCCATGGGGATAAAGTCATCCCCCGCTCATCAAATGTGAATCCAGAGTTGGAAAAGAATTTCTTCCGCTGGTTTGAAGGAGTCAAAGACAACTTCAAGCGCATTGCTTTCCTTGGCGGAGAGCCACTGATCAGTCCGATTTTTTATGACTACTTCGAAAGAATTCTGAAAAGTTACCAGGGAAATTTCCCCGAGGAACTTGAATTCAATATCATTACCAACCTGAATACTCCGTCTGCCACCCTTGAGAAGTTCATCACTCTCCTTGAGCGCCACGGAAGCAAGGTGAAATTCAATATCAATATCTCCATGGAAGCATGGGGCGAGAGAGCGGAATTGATCCGCGCCAATCTGGACTTTGAGCGCTTCAAGGCTAACTTTGAGAAACTCGCTGCCCTCAATCACCAGATTGTACTTTCAACAATCACTTCGGTGAATGTTCTGAGTGTTTCGAGCCTCTATGAATATCTGACTTACATCACCGATCTTGAGGAAAAGACCGGACGGCAGGTCATCCTATATCCGAATCTTATTTCTCATCCGGAGTGGCTGAGTGTCGATCTCGCTCACCCGAAATTCTATGATCTCTATATCAAGAAGTGCATGGCCCATCTTGAGCAATTTCCTCATCATAAAAATTATGTCGGCTTTCTTGATTCACTGGATGGTCGGTTTCGTTTTGGTCATCAGATGAAAGACTGGGTTCTGCATAAGCGTTTCCTGAAGGAAATGAAGACTCTTGCGGCGAGAAGGAATGTTTCCTATCGCGATGTTTTTAAGGAGTACGATTATTTATGGAACGAAAGTTCAGATCAATAAAACAGATCATCCGCCAGCCGGATGGAACTGAGAATTATAATGAGCACTACACTCCGACGGAGAAGTTGAGTAAATACATGAAGGAGCCTGTCATGGGCGCCAACGTGGATCCTGAACTCGTCGCCTGTCGCTTCAAGTGGGATTATCCGATCATCAATCTCATGAGTGGACATGTCCGCACCTGTTGCCGGGTTCCTAAACAAGTCATCACCGATAGTGACATTGAAAAATACGGCACCGATGTTGTGATGAATCTTCCTTACGAGCAGGATCGCCGACGTGAAAAAATTCTTGGCGTAACTCACAAGGATTGCGAATCCTGTGTGCGACTTATGTGGAACGAAGCTGAGCCACCAAGAGCGGGCTTTCAGAATTTTGTGAATGACTGGCTAATTGATACGAACAAGGCCTATCCGCATAAAGTAGCGAACACAAAAAAATGGTATCTCGATAACGTTCCTCAGACGGCAGAAGCCCTGCCCTATAATCATCCTCTGCTTCGTTCAGATAAGCCCGAAATGCTGGAGATCGTTCTCGGCAACGTGTGTGATCTGAAATGCACTTATTGTTCTGTTCACTACAGCAGTCAGTGGGCCACAGAGCTGATGAAATTCGGAGAGATCAATAAAGCGGATATGGAAAAACATATGCCGACAGCACCTGAGAAACTTCAGAAGGTTTTCTGGGAATGGTTTTATGATGTCGGAAGACATACCTCGCAGACCATTAACATCCTCGGTGGTGAACCCACTTATATGCCACAGTTCTACGATGTGCTCGATAAGCTGACTGAGGCTTACCGCGATCTCGGAAAACAGGATCGTCATGTGGAACTTGGTGTTCTTTCGAACATGAATACCAGTGCCCACTATATGGATAAATTTCTCTCCAAGCTTCCTGAGCTCACGAAATACATTTTCCTGAGACTTCAGCCAAGTATGGAAGCCATGGGTCCTCGCGCCGAATATATCCGTTATGGTCTGGACTGGACCCGATTTGAACACAACATCCGCCGCATTCTCAGTGAGAGAACAAAATACGGACTCTCAGAGAAAAACTTCGGGATGGGTTTCCAGATTGCACTCAACACTTTCAGTGTTTCGAGTCTTCCGGGATTTGTGAAATGGGTGGACTCTCTCATTAACGAATATAATTTTGAACTTGGTCTCATGAAAAATGTCGTGAGTTTCCCCCGTCACCATAATCCACACATTCTCACTCCGGATTACGTGAAGTACCTGGTGGAAGCGCATGATTTCATCCAGAAAAACTATGAGAAGAATGATCGCGTAATCAAAAAACTCGCTCAGGAAAAGCATATTTACGATCACGGGTCATGGGAAAGCTACAACCGCGACCTGCTGGATGGTCTTATTCACAGTGTAGGTTCTGAACAGCGCTCTCAATATGATATTGATAGCCGTGCTCACTTCTTTGAATTCATCCAGAAGATGAAACAAAGAAGAGGAGTCGAGTTCGCTGAAGTGTATCCGGAGATGAAAGAGTTTTTCTATCTCACACAAGGTGCCTTCAAACTAAGCCTTCTTGAAAAGCATACGAATAAAGGCTGATCCGTGTTGAGAGGGAAAGCAAAAAATATTCTCCTTAACACCGGTCTGGTCGTTTTTTCGTTATGGTTCTCCTTTATAGTGATTCAGGCCATTGGTTATTATTGCCTGAAGAATCAATACTTCATGAAGTATGCAACCGCCCAACCGAAGCTTGCTGGTGATATCTGGACGTTTGACGACATAAAAAAATTCTCTTCAACTCAAACCAGGGCAGGCGAAATTTCCCGGGTGCTTCTTTCTCTTGATCTGGAAAAAAAAGTAAAGTCCCCGCGACCATTAAGCAAAGACTCAAAGCTGATGATGGAGCCGAATGACTTTACCAAGACTCTTTCGGGCCGCCCCCTCGTTCCCCTGAAAAATGGTCTCATCCCCAATCTCGATGAAACGATCGTCGTGAAAGGAAAATTTTCAGGAAAGGTGAAGGCAAGCTCTCATGTCACGACGGATTCCATCGGGCGTCGTTTGACAGGTAACACTTCCGGATCTGAGAAAAAGAAAAATATTGTTTTCCTGGGCTGTTCGTTTACTTACGGCTTCGGCGTGAATAACGAAGATACTTATCCTTATAAAGTGCGTGAGAAAACAGGTCTCAATGTTTACAACTACGGCATAAGTGGCACATCACCGTCACTGACTCTGAAAATCCTCAGATATTTAAAAGGTGATTATCTTAAGGACATGAGTAAAGAAGATACGACAGTTATCTACACGCTGATTCCCGATCACATTAACCGCATGATTGGCACTGTCCTGCAATTCCGCCACATGCCGGGAAGCTTTGAGACTGCTCCCTATATCTTTTTAAAGGATAATGAGCTTGAGATTCTCAACAGCTTTGCTGATGACAGGACTTACGGAAAACATATTCTCAAATTTCTTTCCCGCATTCATCTGATGAAAGTTTTCTGGGTTGATATCCCCCGGATCGGACAGGAAGAGATTGATCTCATGGCCAGAATCCTTCAGGAAATTGAAAAAGAAGTGAAGACCCACAATCCCCACGTGAAGAGTTTTAAAGTTGCGTTCTATCCTCTGGGAGGAGTCGGTGAAAAAAGCTATCAGGCACTTCGGGATGAACTCGTAAAAAGAAAGATGGATGTTCTCGATTATTCAATGATCAACACCAATTCGCTGTTAAAGCCCTACAATGTGCTGGAATTTGATTCTCATCCTTCCCCACTTGCCTATGACGTTTACTCCTCACTTCTGGCAAATGATCTAAAGGAACGATGAAAAAAGTACTCCTCGGATTTTGCTCATTCCTTTTTTTTGTTTTTCTGGTGGAAGGATTTTCTTTTATTCTTATCAAGATGGGTCGCAGGGCCTATTGGGAAAGTGGCTATTCTCCGGGAGAAATCTGGACTCATCAACATGCACAGGATCTGGCAAAGAGGTCAGATCGGATCGGAGCCATTTCAAGACTGATTTTGAAAAAATCTTATGATCAGAATAAATCGCAAAGTTCCATTTCTCAAAATGAGCTGAGACTTGAGACTCCCGTTTATGAGAACTCAGATAAGGGCAGATCAATGTACCTTGGGCCATGGAGATTAAATCCGAATCTCGATGAAAACTTTCAGGTCCTTGGCACCAAATCTTCCCGGGTGAAATATAAAGTTCATTATTCAACTGATGAGTACGGAAACAGAAAAGGTCATGTCGTACCGGATAGCAAAGAAGGCGTTCTCTTTTTAGGTTGCTCATTTACTTTCGGTCAGGGAGTAAATGATGAAGAGACATTTCCCTTTCAGTTCGGAAAGAGAACAGGTCTCAACACTTATAACCTCGGAGTTCCCGGGAGCTCTCCCTCAACCATTCTTAAAAGCCTGGAAGAGGAAAAAGTAAACTTTCCGGATAAATTGAAAAAAGAGGTCACGACAGTTGTCCTGACAATCATTCCTGATCACCTGCAAAGAGTTGTCGGTACCTCGAGTTTTTTTGGAACTTCGGAAAGTAACTACACTTATTATCCCTACTATTATCTTGAGAAAGGAAATCTGGTTTCAGTCCCCTCCTTTGCTGAGGGTGGATTAGATAAAAATTTAACAAGACTTCTTTCCTACTCAAATCTCATGACTGTTTCCGGTGCTGAATATCCCGTCATGGGAGACGAACACTACGAGCTGTTCTCTCGCCTGGTTCAAAAAATCCAATCACATTTGAGATCCAAACTGAATGTGAAGGAATTCATAGTGGCGATCTTTCCTACCGGCCGATCGTATTCCCAGCTTCAGAAAATGAAGACCACTTTGATCCGGGATGGAATGAAAGTCTTAGACTATTCATTTATCCAGGCGCCCTTTTTGATGGGAGATTCCTATTACTTAGCCTATGACGGCCACCCCTCGCCCAAGACCTATGACCTCTTTACCGATCTCCTGGTACTGGATTTGACAGGGAAATCCCTGTAGATGATGCTGCGCACACCTTGGTTTTTCAATATATTACTATGGGACTGTCTAGGGACTCTCCCCTGACCACGCTTGACAAAAACCGGGTAAACACTTAAAAATCATGATTCAAATTTAAACTCATCTAGGGTTAAAGCGGACTTTCGAGTCCCTCCGTCAGATGGTTTTCCTTAAGGAGTTCTCATGTACACAGTTGTGGAAATCAAAGGTCATCAGTACAAACTGAGCGCTGGCGATAAAATCGATGTTGAAAGAATTGAAGCTGAAGAAGGTGCTACTGTAACTTTCGATCAGGTTCTTCTCGTTGCTGGCGGAGCTAAGACTCTCGTTGGCGCTCCAACTCTTGGCGGTGCTAAAGTTACTGCTAAAGTTGTTAAGCAAGGCCGTACTCGTAAGATTCTCGTTCTCAAGCGTAAGCCAGGTGGATCACGCCGTAAGAACGGTCATCGTCAGTGTTACACTGGTCTCGTTATCACTGAGATTAACGATGGTCAGGGCGGAGTAACGAAAGCAGAAGTTAAAGCTACAACAGCAGCTAAAACTACTAAGACTGTTAAGTAATTAATTAAAGATTCAAGTTTAGGAGATACAGTTTATGGCACATAAGAAATCGGGTGGTAGTACATCTAACGGACGTGACTCTAACCCAAAAATGCGTGGTGTGAAGAAGTTCGGCGGCGAAGTCGTTTCTACAGGAATGATCATCGTTCGTCAGAAAGGTACTAAGTTTCACCCAGGCGTGAACGTTAAGATGGGTCGTGATTTCACGATCTATGCAATGGTTCCAGGAACTGTGAAGTTCTCTTTCTACAACAGAGACACAAAGATCATCTCAGTTATTCCAGCTTAATTGATCTTTACAGATCTTTGAGATAGAGAGGAGCTAGCAATAGCTCCTCTTTTTTTTTGATATGAAATACGGCCGAGAGGCCGGATCGAGTTTTTATGAAGTTTATTGATGAAGTTGAAATTGAAGTGATCTCCGGAGACGGGGGAAAAGGCTTCGTAGGATATAGAAGAGAGAAGTACGTACCTTTAGGGGGACCTGACGGCGGTACTGGCGGCAAGGGCGGCGATATCGTTTTCGTTGGCGACGAAGGCATGAACACACTCATGCACTTTCGCGGTCTCAAGACATTTCGTGCTGAAGAGGGCGTGAATGGATCCGGCTCAAATATGACCGGTGCCCAGGGAACTGATCTCATCCTGAAAGTTCCGGTAGGAACTCTGATCACTGACCGGATTACCGGCAATCTCCTTTTTGACATTACTGAGCACGGCCAGCGCTACATCGCAGCTGAAGGCGGACGTGGTGGTCTCGGAAACTCTGCATTCAAAACTTCGGTTAAACAGACTCCGAACTTCGCGCAGAATGGTGAACCAGGAACGGCCGTTCAGATTCATCTCGAAATTAAACTTCTCGCAGATATTGCTCTCATTGGTCTTCCGAATGCCGGTAAATCAACATTGATCAGTGCGATTTCGGCCGCTCGTCCGAAGATTGCTGATTATCCGTTCACAACAATCGAACCAAATCTCGGAGTTGTTCAGCTCGGGGAAAAATCCATCGTCGTAACAGACATTCCGGGACTCATTGAAGGTGCAGCTGAAGGCAAAGGCCTCGGGATTAAATTCCTGAAGCACATTGAGCGGACAGCTGCTCTGGTTCACCTGATTGATTGTTCTATGTTCATTGAAGAATTTGAAGCGATTGAGGCCTATGCCACAATCCGTACCGAGCTTGAAAAATACAGCCCTGATATGCTGAATAAAAAAGAAATTGTCGTTCTCACTAAGATCGATGCGATGACGGAAGAAGAAATTGAAAAATTCCGCTCGCACATGGAAGAGCAGCTTGATCGCCGCGTTCTCCCGATCTCAGGCGTTTCAGGCCGCAATATCGATGTCCTGAAACAACTTATGTTAAAAACCAAAGAAGTGATCGAAGAAGAAAGGAAGGCCGCAGATGGCAACAAACGAGTACGTACAGAGTGAAGTAAATAAGGTTCTGGGAAATAAAGAATTTCCCTTTCCGCTTAACCACGCCATGGCCAGTGCCTGGATTCTCGCTAATTTTAAAGGCGAAGAATTGAAAATTTTCGACATGAAGAAGTCCACATCCCTTTGTGACTTCGCCATTGTTGGTACCGCACAGAACGCCACTCAGGCGCGTGCGATGATCGATGAAATCTCCCGTCAGTTAAAAGAAAACGGCGCCACGATTCTTTCCTACGAAGGTTATGAATCAGCTGACTGGATTCTTCTCGATACAGGCGACATCATGGTTCACGTATTCCACGGTCCATCCCGTGACGTTTATGATCTTGATCTCGTGTATGCAAAAAATCCTCAGGTTAAAATTCCGGAAGACTTCTATTTCGGCCAGGGAACAGAAGTTTCCCGCGAGAAAGCAGACCTCAAGGGCTATTTCTAAAAAATGGCCCGCGAACTTCATCTCATCGTTGTGGGCAAGCTGAAAGATGCTCACCTGGCAGCTATTGAAGCTGACTATCTTAAGCGCATCACCAATCCTTCACTCATTATTCATGAACTCAAGGCCTCAGCTGAAAACAAAGAAGCTGAGGGTGAAGCTATTTTAAAAAAAGTTCGTGAACTCAATTCCACACACCTCATCGTGATGTCGGAATGGGGCAAGAAAAGAACGTCAGTGGATTTTGCAGACTGGACCAGAGACCTGATTGAAAAACAAAATAAGCCGGTTTTTGTTATTGCTGGTGCTGAAGGTTTTTCTGAAGAAGTGCTCAAAGAAGCGAAAGAAAAAATCTCACTCTCTGAACTCACCTTTCCGCATAAGCTTGCTCGGATTCTTCTCGTGGAACAGCTCTACCGCGCACAAACCATCCGCACGCGACATCCCTATCACAATTAACGCCATGAACTTCATTTGATGAACTGAGTCAACGTGTCATTGAGAATGCAATTTATCCGGGTCTTGGATAAAATAGACTCAGGAGAATTTTATGCATTCTATTCAAGGCTTAAGTCCCAGAGTTCTGCTTCTGATTCTCGATGGCTTCGGACACAATCCCGATACCACTCACCAGAACGCAATCCGGACAGCAAAGAAACCAAATATCGATGAGATTTTTTCTCACTATCCTTTCACAACCATTCAACCTGGTGGCGAAGCTGTTGGCCTCCCTAAGGGCACTGCCGGTAATTCGGAAGTGGGTCACCTGAATCTTGGTGCAGGTAGACCGGTTCGCCAGGATCTCGTGCGAATCAATGAAGTGATTTCCCGGAATGCCCTGGGAGAGATGCCTCGTTTTCAGGAGCTGATCGAGACAGCGAAGAAAGGAAATAAGCGCATTCACCTGATGGGACTGCTCTCTGATGGTGGAGTTCATGCTCACATCAATCACCTGAAAGAAATTCTTCGCCTTCTCGGTGAACATTCTGATCTCCGTATTTTTCTCCACGCTTTTATGGATGGACGGGATACGGCGAGAGACAAGGGTGTGAAGTATGTAAAAGATATTCTTCAACATCCGGGATTTGTTTTTGCGAGCATGCAAGGGCGTTCGATCGGAATGGATCGCGATCGTCGCTGGGAAAAGATTGAAGGTGCTTATAAATGCATGACCGGTCAGGGTGATAAAACTCAAGTGAAGCCCGAAGAATACGTACTTTCTGAATATAAAAAAGGTCTGTACGACGAATTCATCACACCAGTTTTATTTTCTGAAGAAGGGGCGATCCGAAATGGCGACTCCATGTTCTTCTTCAATTACCGTCCGGATCGCGCCAAGCAAATCACACTCGCTTTCAATGACAAGAAGTTCAACGAATTTCCTGTTCCAGCAAGACCAGGATATTTTCTCTGCATGACTCCCTATGTGCCCGATGAGTGTCCCGAGCTTCCAGTTCTCTTTGATAAAGAAAAAATCCGCGGAGGACTCGCTGAGTATCTTTCAAAAATCGGAAAGAATCAGTTCAAGATCGCAGAGACAGAAAAATACGCGCACGTGACTTACTTCTTTAATGGTGGAGAAGAAAAGCCATTCCCGGGCGAAGAACGCTGCCTGGTTCAGTCTCCCAGAGATGTTGCGACCTATGATGAAAAACCGGAAATGAGTTCAGCCGAAGTGACGGATAAACTTATCCACGCTCTGAGAGAGAAGAAATTCAGCTTTTATGTCGTCAATTACGCCAACGCAGATATGGTCGGACATTCCGGAAATTTCGAGGCAACAGTGAAAGCTATTGAAGCACTCGATAACTGCGTCGGACAGTTGAAGAAAGTTTGTGCTGAAGAGAATGTGACGATCATTCTCACTGCTGATCATGGAAACGCAGACCAGATGACATACGATGACGGCGGGAAACATACTTCGCACTCTGAAGCGGAAGTTCCATTCTGTATCATTCATCCTAAGCTTTATGATCAGAACATCATGGTGAACCAGGATAGCAAAATTCTGGCGCTTAAGGATGTTGCACCAACGGTTTTAAAAATTCTCAATATTAACAAGCCTCAGGAATTTACCGGTCAATCGGTCTTTGTTTAAAGGATAAATATGGCGTTTACCCACATTGGACTACTCTGTTCCGGCGGCGACTCTCCGGGAATGAATTGTGCCATCCGTGCTGTTGTACGAACGGCGCTTTTTCACGGAATTCAGGTTACCGGCATTAAGCGCGGCTATGCCGGACTTCTTCGCGGAGAATTCATGCCGATGAATCTTTCATCCGTGGGTAACATCATCCAGCGTGGAGGAACAGTTCTCCAGACATCTCGGAGTCCTGAATTTATGAAACCGGTCTTTCGCAAGAAAGCGGTCGATATACTCAAGGCCCAAAGAATTGAAGCGCTCGTCGTGATCGGCGGAGACGGATCATTCAACGGAGCCAAACTCCTGTGGGATGAGCATCAGTTTCCTGTGATCGGAATTCCAGGTACGATTGATAATGATATCTCAGGAACTGAATACACTATTGGTTTTGATACAGCCGTTCAGACTGCAATTGAAGCCGTCGATAGAATCCGCGATACGGCCCACTCTCACGCCAGAACTTTCCTCGTGGAAGTGATGGGAAGAAATTCGGCCGCAATTGCTTTGAAAGTTGGTGTGTGTACGGGTGCGGAAAACGTTCTTCTTCCACATGAAAAAGTTGATCACAAGAAAATTGTTGATGATATCCAGCGCGGGATGGCCCGTGGAAAAGACTCATCGATTGTCATCGTGGCGGAAGGCCCGACAGCAGGCCGCAGTTATGAAATTCAGAATGTCCTGAAAGACATGTATCACATGGATACTCACGTCGTGATTCTCGGTCATATCCAGCGCGGAGGATCTCCTGCTTCCAATGATCGATTCATTGCCTCGCAGATGGGTAATCTCGCTGTTGAAGCTTTGCGTACGGATAATTTCCCTTCTGTCACAGTGGTGAGGGCCGGAAAAGTTCTGATGGCCCCGATCACGGAATGCGTGACCAAGGCCGACAATAACTTCATCGAATATAAAACCCTCGCTCAGACACTCTCTATTTAACAGGCTTCGGCCTCTTTAAAGCTCAGAGTGGAAATGCCGTGGAAGAGGTCTTTGCCATCGATAATGCCCAACGGGCACTCTCTGATGAGTCCGCTGATCAGATGTAATTCAAAACTCTCAATTAACTGTGAGATGGACTGGTAAGGAGGCTCCTCCACCAGTCCACTCGGTGTCAGCGATCCCGAAGCGAAACAATTATCAAGCTTTGTGATCGGAAGTAATCCTGCGAGATACCAGTAATGAAGTAAGAGTGGGTATTCGAGCCATTTGACTGAGTTTGTTTCCAGATCGCCAAGCTCATCATTCAGTTCAACATTCAGAACAAATCTTTTCAGGGGAATTTGTAACTGTCTCGTCCGGGAGATGTAGACGATTTTTTCTTTAATCGCTTTTCCATACTTACCCAAACCATTGATCTCAAGACCAGGGACACTTTTCGAGGCGTAGCCGAAAAGTGAAACGAGTGTCGGGCCTTTTTTTGTGAAGTAACAGGTCTGTAATTGTGTTTCCATTTTGCCTCCGACCATGAGGAAGCAAAATGGAGACCGAATGAGAATGAACTAACTGCCGGGAAGAACTGATGGTTTGACACAACTAGTGAGAAAGATCTCCGGTTTCGAAGTAAATTTCTTTCCCTTCGACGAGTGGTTGCGAATCCGGAAAGGGAAATGTTCTTTCTTCGATAGTGTTTCCGATATTCGACTTCACCTGAATGATGTGATCAAAGTCGGGTCTCGCGGAAATTTTGTGAATCAGAAATTGTTCCTGAGCATTTCCCAGAGCATAGTAAGTCGATTTCGAGGGACGCTGTCCTGTTGGATTCAGTTTTTTAAACAGAATGACTTTCTTAATTTTCACCGTCGTTTCTGTAATCAACTTTCCTCCACGCTCAAAATGGCCGGCAAAAATCTGAGCTTTAAACGGACGAGGCTTATTCATCATCTCCGGCAGTGAGAATTCTTCAGGCACCAGTGTAAAAAGTGTCTCACTTTCCTGAGCACCGAGATAAGTCGTAACAGCGGATGGATCAAATTCGGCTTCCATGATCGCCTGATAATCGTGAGGCGCATGAAACATGGGTAAATGTGAAAGATAGATGGTTTTCTTTCCAAAGATCGCCATGCCGTGAACAGAGGGCATATCCCCGTGATGATGCTGGGCCATGGCCGCAGAAATAATGAACAAGAAAAAAAGAATTTTCATAAATACCTCCGGAAGGAGATATAGCAAAGGATGCCGCCGTAAGAAAATTAATAGATTTTATGAACCTATTAATTAATCTTATAGCGCCACATATGGAGACAGATATATGAGCGATAAGGAGACCAGCGCTGAGAGAGTTTTTCCATCTTTAAGCGTAGAGTTTTCTTATCGAGATCCTGGAGCTTAAAGAGATGAATCATGGCCTTTTGCATACCGAGATCATCTAAGGCAAAAACATCTTCCCGTTTCAGTCCGAAGATAAGGAGCATTTCCACCGTCCACTTCCCCACTCCCTTGATCTCCGTCAGGAGTTCGATGATTTCTGCATCCGACATCTTATCGAGCTTAGCGACCGTGATCTTTCTGGCGTCAATGAACTCAGCCACGTTGTGAATGTAATTGGCCTTGGACTGGGAAATTCCGATGGCACGGATTTTTTCCACAGGTGTTTCGCGAATCGTTTTCGCTGAAGGAAATTTCCCGTCGTACAGGGCGAGAAATCTCATCTGCATGACATTTGCGACCTGAACGGAAAGTTGCTGGGACATGATGGAGAAGACGAGACTTTTAGTCACGTTTTTTGTTTTAACGGGCATCACGATAGGATTTTTGAAAAGTTCCTGCGCTTTTTTATCAGCAGCTAGGAATTTCTTATAGGGTTCCATTCTGATTCCGTGGAAGAGATTCAAAGTAGCAGTTCAGCTCCTTGATTCCTTTTTCATTTTTCGTGAAGGATTGATGGACGATATCCAGGCGATACGCGAGCTTTTTCCGGATTTCCTTGCAGCTCTCCAGGGCCGTCTGACCACAAAGTCTTTTGTCGGCCAGTCGTACGCATTGATATTTGAAAATAACTTTTTTACCGCTCTGGCAGATCACTTCTTTCGATGATTCATTGACGTAGCCACGAAGGTAGTAAGGATCATGGGCCATTTCTTTTTCACAGAATTCAGAAGCACTGACTTTTTTTCCCATGCAGTCGATTTCCGTTCCTGAGACAGGCTCAATCAGAGGTGATTCATGGGACACCATTTTTGTGCAGACTGATTTCCAGCTGAAATTTACTTTGTCTGTAACGGTGACTTCATCACGAGTGACGCCGGCGTAGCTGAAGGAAATGAAGAAGAGAAAGATCGAGACCATGATTCATTTTACCTGAATCATGGTCGCAAGGAAGGGTTTTATTAAAGGCAGTAGATATCGCCGTCGCCGATTTCAGCATGAACGAGAACTTTCGTCCCTACCACTTCAACGTAAGCGCCGTATTCGTTATCTCCCGGCCAGTAGTGAACTTTGGCAATCACCTTACGTCCGACTTTAAAGTAAACGATCTCACCATCAGCTGATCCACCGAAATTTTCAAAGGATTCTTCAACCGAGTTAGCTGCGAGATAATCCTGAATCGTCACAACTTTATGAATCATCTTCTTCTCGAGAGCTGAGAAACCCGTATCGAAATTAGAAGTCTTCAGTTCAACGTAACCATGACGGTTGTGCTGAAGCGCCTGCATTTCCTGACTGCAAACAGCAGCGTAAGAATTTGTGACGATGAAGAAGAAAAGAAGTGTAACGAATTTCATAATGGTCTCCCGTGTGTGTGGGGCCAATATAAGGCAGAATCAAATATATCGGAAATAGAAGAAGAGAAAGCTCTCTATCTCAAAAAGAGATAGAGAGCTGGTGAAGTTACTGAAAAGATTACGGCCACATCCCACGGAGTCTCATCGCACCTTCGAGGCGCTGGAGAGACGTAATGAAAGCTGCTTGCTTCAGGTTGATGTTATAGATCTCGGAGTTTCTCCAGACCTTATCAAACGCGAGCTTCATGATGTCGTGAAGTTTCTTATTAACTGTATCGAGATCCCAGAAGAACATCTGGAGACCCTGGACCCATTCAAAGTAAGAAACGATTACACCACCGGCGTTAGCGAGAATGTCCGGAAGAACATAACAACCATTCGCACATACGATATCGATTGCTT
The DNA here is from genome assembly GCA_040387275.1 of Bdellovibrionota bacterium. Classification (GTDB taxonomy): domain Bacteria; phylum Bdellovibrionota; class Bacteriovoracia; order Bacteriovoracales; family Bacteriovoracaceae; genus Peredibacter. Next base: position 1,228,305 of record JAZKDZ010000002.1, read on the forward strand.
CGTGAGTGAGAGGGCCGTTAGCACCTTCTGCAATCATCTTAGCGCGCACACGTGGAGCATTTTCTTTTGTAATAACACCGTCGATAGCTGCAGGAATAAGAACATCAACATCGAGCTCGAGGAGCTCTTCGTTTGAAATGTGCTCACACTCAGGCATATCACGGAGAACTCTCTTCGATCTTACCCATTCCACACACTGAGGAATGTTCAGACCATTTTTATTATAGATACCGCCAGAAACGTCAGAGATCGCAACGATCTTCGCTCCCTGAGCGTAGAGATCCATCGCTGCCGGCATACCCACTTTACCGAAACCGTGAATAGAAACAGTTGTGTTTGTTCCCACCTGCTTATTCAGTTTTTCATAGGCAAAATTGATACAGAAGACGACACCTTTACCTGTCGATTCTGCGCGACCGAGTGATCCACCGATTGCGATTGGCTTACCAGTGACAACTCCCGGAACAGCGTAACCGCCGAGCTGAGAGAATGTATCCATCATCCACGCCATCGTCTGACCGTCAGTTCCGATATCCGGTGCCGGAATATCTTTTTCCGGGCCGATCATCATAGAAATTTCTGTCGTGTAACGACGAGTGAGGGCCTGAAGTTCTGCGCGTGAAAGATCACCTGGATCAACTTTGATCCCGCCCTTGGCACCGCCAAGTGGAAGACCAACGAGAGCACATTTAAATGTCATGAGCATCGCGAGTGCGGCTGTCTCTGACAGAGAAACGTGCGGGTGAAAACGAACTCCACCTTTACCCGGGCCGAGAGTCATATTGTGTTGAACGCGATAGCCTTCAAACACTTTTACCGTACCGTCATCAAGACGAACGGGAACAGAAACTTGCAAAGCGCGCTTAGGATATTTCAAACGTTCGAGAACGTTGGGATCCATCTTCATGGTGTTACCAGCGGACTCGAGTTGCGAAAACGCATCTTGGAAAAATGGGCTCTCAAAGAGACTCATGACTACTCCAGTTTTAAGAAGGGAAATTTGAGTGGCAGTAGTATAAGTCTGAGGCTTTTTTTCGGCTAGGGAAAAGGCCGTTTAGAATGACTTTGCGTAAAGCAGCATAAAGGTATCATCCTGGTAAACCGATGATTTCTCCCGCTGTGGGTCTTTGTTACTGGTCACGCGGGCATAAACATTTTCCATCAGACGCTGGTCGACAGAAGTGAAGTAGCGGCCGGTATGAGCAAAATAGTTATACATAACGCGCAGACCGATACTGTCGTATGTTTGCTGAATGTTAACTTCCGTCTCTCCGTTTACACCAACCCATGCGCGGGCGCGGCCATAAGGAGTTTTTAATCCAACGATCACGATACCCTGATCAACTCTTGGCTGGAAAATGAACTTGGTTTTCTTCCAGAGAGTCACTTCTTTCTCCTGGAAAGCACCAGGAAGAACAGTACGGGTAACAGTTGTGTTCTTATTCGAAGCTTTAAAACGAGCTTCCATTTCATCGATGGTATCTACTTCATTCGAGGCACGGTAATCGTTGTAATAATTTTTTGGCATATCTTTCAGCGGCTGCTCACCTTTCTGACGAAGGTAACGCATATAACGGCTCTTAAAGTATTCCCATTTTTCATCCGCAGTCGGAACGAAATACGCTGAACCTGTGAGAGTAGAATCCATGCCGTATTGATCAGCAAAATTCTGGTTATCATTCCAGACCTTGAGTTGGTTGCGTGAATTCACCACATCAATACTCTGATCCGACTCAACATATTGCTGGTAAAAAGAGAGTTCGTTATCAACCGGCTTCACGATGACATCGTCATCCGGGATATAGCTGGCCGGCTCGCGGGAAATACGGTCTTTTTTCATGACGTAATTCGGGGTAGAAAGTCCCTCAAGGGCATGGGCCCCTGTCGATCCCAGGATCAGTGCTAACTGACCAAGGATTAGATACTTTCTTGAATGTGACCAAAAACTAGACATTTACCCTTACCCCTCTGACAGCCTAACCCTTCAAAATTCCGTGTTTTTATCCGGAGTGAAGACTGTATATACAGTTCATAGAGCAATGGGTGTGCCAAAGACCGTGTAATAAGTTCAAGGGCCAGAGCTAAGTTCCCGGGATGATGGTACAACGCGCGACGCCACAAAGGGGTACCCATGAATAAGTTCCTTCTCGTTTCTCTCTTCACTCTCTCAACTTCTGCTTTCGCTCAAATGTGTGAAGTCGACATGGTTGATCTCCGCGGGAGACGCCTCGATTCTTTCCGCGCTTACGACAACGGAAATGATTGTCTCGAAGGTATGAAAGAATGCCGGAAGCAAATTCGTCTTCGTGGTTTACTCAATCGCGCTGATTGCGTTCGTGTTGGTCAACAACCGACTCCGAATCCTTATCCAACACCAAATCCTTACCCGACTCCAAATCCTTATCCGAATCCGGTTCCAAATCCGATTCCAACTCCAGGTTACGGACTTGAAGTCACTGCACTCATCGAAGATCGTCTGGTGAGCATGCGTGGTTACGATGCTTCTGAACTTTATATCAACTGTCTCTCAGCTATCAGAGTGAGTTACGGTTCTGTTGATGAGATCTTAGTCACTATCAACAACGGTCGTTATGCTGCCCGTTCAACAAGCGGATGGTATTCTGATACAGATGTTTGTTCTTTGATTGAACAGCAGGCGCGCGCTACTGCGAGAAACAATTACGGAAACACAAATCGTATCACTGGTACTCTTGAGAACAGACCGTTCCAGATTATCTCAAATGATCGTGGCGATCTTCTCCGTCAGTGTATGACAACTTTCGGAGCGATGAACCTCGGACAGACTGATGAAATGAACGTTTCGGTAAACGGCGCTCCTTTCCGTCGTCTCTCAACTTCAGGATGGTGGCAGACTCCGGCCAAATCTTGTACGGCCATGCTGATCAACATTGATCCTTCTCTCTAATTCTTAAGATCTTCAAAAGTTCTTCAAGGGGTCCGCTTAGGCGGGCCCTTTTTTTTGTAACTCTTACAAACTCTCCTCACAATTCGATTTCAAAATGAGAGAAGGCTTCATAAACCAATGGAGACCTTCATGAAATTTTTCGTGCTGACAGCAATTCTTGCTTTCTCAAGTGTGGCGTATTCCCGCACATGTAAAGTTGAACTCTACGGACCATACGGCGAATTCATCACCAGTGTCCGCACGGGAAATGATGATCAGTGTATGATGGCGATGCAGGCCTGCCGCAACTGGAAAGTCTGGTATGTGGCACCGATGGATTCAAGATGTATCAAAGTTGTTGATGATGGAAGAGCGATGGTCGATTACATCCGCTACCCGGATTATGATAACTATTACGGATATGTTGGTTCACCTTATTCGCGCGTTCCCCGCACACAGCCGCGCACTCAACCAAACACGAATACGACTACAACAACGACGACGACTGTTTGTGATTACGACAGATACGGGAGAGAAACCTGCAGACAGCTTCCGACGACAACAAGCAATCAACCAACACGCACGGGAACTGTAACAACTACGACGACTGTATGTGATTATTACGATGACGGATCTCAACGTTGCCGGGTCATTCCTCAGACAGAACCAAATCCGAGACCAAGACCGGAAACACGTCCTCTTCCGAATCCAACTCCGGTTCCTGTTCCAAGACCTGAGACGCGTCCGACTCCGACACCAAGACCGGAAACAAGACCAGAAACTCGTCCTCTACCGAATCCAACACCGAACACGACGCCGGTTCCTGTCCCAACTCCGGTTCCGACACCGGTTCCAGCGCCGACTCCGGGAAATGATTCTATCCGCGCGATTGAAGCGGGCGAAACAGTTATCTTCAACAGCGCTCTCCATATGGTGGTGTCTGTCGAGAATACAAATTTCTACAATCTGAAACCAGTTAACGGAAGAAGCCGCGATATCGTAAAAGAAGTGGCAAGAAACTATATTGCTGTAACACGCGGATGTGCTGCCGGATTCTGCGCGAATGATTCTGTGATTGTCCTCGCCTCTGCTTCATATGCTGCTATCGGTGGCCTTGAATATGATGGTCAACTTGTTCTGAAATCTATTGATGGAAATGACATTCTGACTTTCGATACGAATGCAAATGCCCTCGCCTGGACGAAAGGTTGTACACCTGATGGTCCATCAAAAGCTTGTGTCGGCAATGTTGTGATGATCGGAAGAAACAATGTGTATTACACAGTTGTGGGAATTCAGCTTGACGGAAATGTTGTGCTTGAATCAAACGAAGCGCCTAAGAAACTCACAATCAATGTGAAACCAACTACGCTTCTTATCACAAGATAATTATTTTAAGTTCTGAAGGGCCCGCGCAAGCGGGCCTTTTTTATTGGAGCTGAAATGAATAAGCCACTTCCACCAGGTGTTTTCCACCGTAAGTGACAGTCTGCTTTTGATCGCGGAGTTTCCCACCCATCGCTTCGTAAAATCCCCGCCCCGTCATATTTTCTTCCAGGGCCCAGACCAGCATGGATTTATGATTCTTTTTCTTCATCTCTTCCATGAAGTTCTGGATGAGAAGTTTACCGATGCCTTTTTTCCACTGATCAGGATGAACATAAATAGACCAGGCTTCGCAGGAAACATCCGGATAGAAAGACAGTGAGCGATTCTCAAGTCCCGCGATAAATCCCATAAGAACATTTTTTTCGAGTGCGACAAAGCGAAGAACATCATCATTCGCAGCAAGTCCGTTTTCCAGGAGCTTGGCCTTGGAATCGACACTCATCGAGGCGAGATATTTTTCAGGAATAATTCCGGCGTAGGCCTTTCTCCAGCATTCCACCTGAAGGGCAGCAACTCCGGTAGCATCTGAGGGCTTCATTTTCCGAAGTTGTATCACGTGTGCCTTTTATTCTTTTTTATTAGTCTTGCAACCATCATAGAAAACATCGAAGAGTCCGCATTCTTTATTTTTCATGACTTTATCAAAAGCGCCTTCATCAGAGTTGTCAGTAGATGGTTGTGTGGTAGCGGGAACTTCAGCCGTTTCGTCCGGCCGGGAACTGCTGCAAGAAATCAAAGTGAAGCTTAATAAGAGAAAAACTACTTTCATCACGAATACCTCAACTTCATCAGGAAAATAAAAAAGGCCCCGTAAGGGGCCTTCTCAGTTTTTTAGTGAATCCGTTCACCCACAAGTTCTTTCATCATCTCTTTCGCGCGGGCCTTCAAAGCTGGATCCTTCATCTGTGTCTTGAGAACCTTCATGAGTTTCTCGACAGAATCGTCTCTCTTCTTCTTCGGCTTCACGATCTGAAGCTGTGAAATTACTCTCTTGAGTTGTACCCGCTTAGTGATATCACCAGCGAGGATACGACCCTTGATTTCATCCTTGAATTCATTCCTCGGAAGCTCGTCCCACTCCAGAAGAACGTATTTCTCAGTATTAAACTTTTTAGCCGCTTCCTTAAGCTCACGAGGGAGCTTGGCGATCATAAGGCAGCGATGAACTTCTGATTTTGAGATTCCGAGTGCAGCGGTGATCTTTCTTTCAGATGTTCCGGTTAATTTCTGATATCCGTAAATTGAATCAGCTTGATCAATGTAATGCAAGTCTTCTCTGGCCTGGTTCTCTGAGAACTGGATGGCCATCAATTCTTCTTTCGTTTTGTTCTCAAGAATGAAGCAAGGAGCTTCTTTCATGTCGATCATCGTCATCGCGCGGAAACGTCTTTCACCGCAGATGAGAACAAATTTATTACCTTCTCTATGAAGAACGAGTGGCTGGATGAGGCCGTTAACTTTGATGTTCTCACCGAGTTCACGAAGAGATTCATCGTTAAATTTCGTTCTTACCTGATCACGGACTTCGATATCATTCAGCTGAATATTCGCCAGCTGTGCTCCTCTTAAGAGCTTCTGATCATTTGCACGCAGGATTCGTTCATCGATTCCTGATGTAATGTCTGTCACTTTGCGCTCGCGTTTCGATACACGTGGGGAAAAATCCTTGGCCATGGCCTCTCCTTAAACGTCTATTAAAGAATTAATTAAAACCTAGTGATTCCCAGAGTTTTACGTAGTCCGACTTTCCTTTCGAATTGTTGGAGAACATGAACACCGGTTTTTTCATTGCCACTGATTCCTGCATATCAACAAGATTGCGGATCATCGGAGTGACATTGAATGACTGAGAAAGCTCTTCGAGACGCTGGCGCTCGATCTTTCTGCGTGGATTAACCATGCTTGGAATGATTGAGAACTCGAGCTTCGGATTTTCTGTTTCCTTGATGATCTCAAATGTATCCATCAGCTCTTCCAGACCGTCGATTGAGTAATCCTGCGCCTGAGTCGGAATAAGAATATGATCAGATGCCACGAGTGACATGATCAATTCATCGCCGAGCATAGGAGGAGTGTCGATGACGACGTAATCGAAATCTTTTTCAATTTCTTTCAGACGCATTTTCATGAGGCGCTCTTTGCGGCCGGCAGTCTTTCTTACTTCAGATTCTGAAAGGATCAGAAGCTTAGCGAGATTGGCCATGTGGCGTGAAGAAGCGATCAATCTTACATTCGTGTAGAAATCGTAATCACCGGAAACTTCCGAGATCACTTCATCAACTTTTACATCACCGATAAGCCACTCTGGAATCAGAGTGCGCTGGATGTTTACACCCAGGGTAGAAGACAAGTTCGCCTGTGAATCGAGATCGATAGCAAGTACCCGATGTCCGAGGTTAGCGAGGTGGCATACTAACTGGTAGCACTGCATGGTTTTACCCACGCCACCTTTGTTATTACCAATGGTGATAATTTTCATGACTTTCTCCTACAAAAAGAGTGGTCCTTTAATTGGTCCTATTAATAAAAGTGTAGGGTTATCAGAAACAGTCCGTCAAAGGGCCATGTTACTAAAATCAAAAGTATTTTTGCTGCGTGGCCAAATAAGTGTTGGTTGGCCCGACGCGTTACGCAAAACTGGCCATTTTCCCTCATGAGAGTTAATTTTCGATCATAAAATTTATAGAGAGGAACTTATGAAACTCATCGCAGTTTTGATTTTAATAGCAGGTTGTTCAGTCACTCAAAAAACGATGATTGGACCAGATGGAACAAAACACAAACTCATTTCCTGTTCTGTTGTTGAAGATTGCTACAAGAAAGCTAAAAGCATCTGCGGAACATACACCATCGTGAATACATCCAATGAAGGCGCTGGTGATGCCAGAGTCGTTAAACTTCTCGTGAAGTGCGATGAGAAAAAGTAAATTATTCGTTCTCCTGATACTTGCGGCCTGCGCTTCTTCGAAGAATGTCACAGGGCCTGATGGAACTCCTCATAAGCTCATTACTTGCTCGCAACTGGGTAAGTGTTTTGAGAAAGCTGCAGAAGTGTGCGAGGGAAGTTTCAAGCAGGTGGAAACGAAAGTGGAAACAATACCCGGTTACAACGGGACAACGACTGAGGAAGTAAAAATCCTCGTGAAGTGTGAAAAGACATGATTGATATCTACGAAGACTTAAAATCCAAAGAGCATCTGCCGGAAATACCGGAAGCAGAACTTTCAGATGAAAAAGTTCTCGAAGAACTCCACGCAATCAAAAAACGTCTGGGGAAAAGAGTTGTTGTTCTTGGTCATCACTATCAACAGGATGATGTCATTGCCTTTGCTGATATTACCGGCGATTCACTTGAGCTTGCCCGTAAGGCAGCTGAACTGAAGGATGCCGAATACATCATGTTCTGCGGAGTTCACTTCATGGCGGAAACTGCGGACATGCTCACGCGTCCTGAAGTGAAAGTGATTCTTCCTGATCTTCGCGCAGGGTGCTCGATGGCCGACATGGCCAACCGTCGCGAGATTGATGTCGCCTGGAAATGGATGACCGAATGTACTTCCGAAAAAATTGTCCCGATCACTTACATCAATTGCACTGCTGCTCTTAAAAGTTTTGTGGGCGAAAACAACGGCTCTATCTGCACTTCTTCCAACGCGGAAAAAGTCATTACCTGGGGACTGAATCAGGGTGAGAAGTTATTATTCTTCCCCGATCAGCATCTTGGAAGAAATACCTGCTTTAAGCTTGGTATTCCTCTTGAGGATATGGTGGTCTACGATCCGAGACGCCAGCATGGTGGGCTCACGAAAGAGCAGATTCAAAAAGCCAAAGTGATTCTCTGGTACGGATTCTGTTCCGTTCACCAGGGTTTTAATAAAGAACAGGTCACTCATCTGAAAAAAACTGATCCCGATCGGATTGTAATCGTTCATCCGGAATGCAGTTTTGATGTCGTTCAGGCTTCTGATCTCAATGGTTCCACTTCATATATCGTGAATCAGATCAAGGCAGCGAAACCGGGAACAAAATTTGCGATCGGTACTGAAATCAATCTCGTGAACCGTCTTGCCGCTCAATATCCGCAACTTGATATCAAATCACTTTCTCCTTACCAGTGTCTTTGCACGACAATGTATCGAGTTCGTCCGCGCTGGCTTCTTGAAAGTTACCGCTCCATTGAACGGAATGAACCGATCAATGTCATTACCGTAGATGAGACGACGAAAAAATACGCTTTGAAAGCTCTCGATCAGATGCTTAAAATTTCCTGAGGTCACATGCTCTACGCAGATTACAATGGATCAGCTCCCCTTCTTCCGTCTGTGAAGGCTTATCTTCATAAGAGGATCGATTCAGATCTTTTTGCCAATCCTAATGCCATTCACTCTATGGGGCAGAAACTTTCTAAAGGAATGGAAAAGTGTCGCACGGTTATTGCCGATGCCGTCGGCGCATATCCCGACCAGATTATTTTTACTTCTGGTGCCTCTGAAGGTGTATCCACTATCCTCCATTCTGTTCTTGAATACACAGAGAAAAAAATCATCATCACTTCCCCACTCGAGCATCCCGCAATCGGGAAAGCTCTTTCCTGGTATAAGGAAAGAAGAGGATGTGAAGTTCTCACAGTCGATATCGATCGCGATGGACTCATCAGCCTTGATCATCTTCGCAGCCTTCTGGAAAAGAATAAAAATAAAGTGGCCCTCGTTACCATCATGGCTTCTCAGAATGAAACGGGAGTCATTGAACCATTTGAACAGATTGCAAAACTTTGTCATGAATCAGGAGTAACTTTTTTCTCCGATACCACTCAATATATCGGCAAGGCTGAATTTCATTTCGAAAAGAGCGGAATGGATTTTGCTGTCTGTGCCGGCCATAAAATCGGAGCTCTTTCCGGAACCGGTTTTATCATCGCTAAAGATCCCACTCTCCTCCATCCGATTATTTTCGGAAGTACGCAGGAGAAAGGACTTCGTGGTGGAACTCAACATTATCTGGGGATCGAGACACTTGCCGTAGCGATGGCCGACTTCAAGGAAAATGCTCATAAGCTTAAGGGCCTCTCTGAGGCCCGGACTCATTTTGAAAATGAGATTAAGAAAGCATTTCCTCAGGCAGTGGTGATTGGAGAAAAAGCCACTCGTCTTCCAGGAACAACATTGATCGGTTACCCCGGAATACATGGGCAGGCCGTTCAGATCGAACTCGAATCTCATGACATATTTGTTACGACCTCTGCGGCCTGTACGGATAACCAGCCGGAAACATCTCAAGTGTTAAAAGCGATGGGTGTGACTGATGATATCGGCAGAGGTGTCATTCGCATAAGCCTGAGCTATTCGCACGGACAAAAAGACTATGACCTTTGTTCCGCTGCGCTTAAAAACGCCTATAATAAACTCAGCAAGATTCATTCATATTAGAGAGCTTCGATGAAATTTTTCCTTCTCAGTTTATTTCTGATTTCAGCTGCATGTTCATTCAAAAAAAATGAACTCGCGAATCAGACCCAGAATGGGCACGAAGAACTTTACAGTGAACCTGAAGCTATTGAAGTTTCGGAAGAAGCTGGAATTAAAAAAATTGTCATTGCGGCCACCAATGATATCGCTGGAAATTACGGTACACAGGCCATCAAGATCAAAGATAGTCACAACAAGGATCGCCTCCATATTGAAATTGGCGGAGTGGACTTTTTCTCGTCCTATCTCCGGATCCTTCGTGAAAAATACAAATCCGTGATTCTTGTCGATTCGGGAGATTTTCTTCCGTCTGATCCGGAAGATTACAAGCACGCGCAGGATTTCTACTCCAGCCTCAAGTACAATGCGGTCTCACCAGGTCTCACTGACCTCAGTGCGCGCTCTTCAGGTGGATCTAACCCTATAAAAAAATTCTCAGAAAATTCTCAAGTCACCGTCCTTGCCAGCAATCTCTACGAACTGAAAACGGCACGTGGAATTGAATGGAAAGGAATTGATCAGTATCAGGTAACAGAAGTAAATGGAGTGAAAGTCGGAATGATCGGCATTCTTCCTGATGATATTTCATCACTCACTCCGGTTGATAACAGAATCGGTCTCTATGTTGAGAATATGCTTCAATCAACTCTTCATCAGGCAAGAAGACTCCGCTCACTTGGCGCCCAGATTATCGTCGTCATGACTCATCAGGGTCTGGACTGTGGATCTTCTATCGCTGAAACTTCACGGCTTCCTCTGACGAAAGTAAATTTCGAACCAAAGAAAGAAGACTCATGTAACCTCAAGGGTCCACTGGGAACATTTCTTCAGCGACTTCCTGCTCAACTAGTGGATGTCGTAATTGCAGGTAGAAATCATCAGAAAGTTGCGAACATCATCAATGGTGTTGTTGTTCTTTCAGGTTTTGAATCTGCGAAGAGTTTTTCCTATGTCGAACTTTCGCTTGATGAAAAATCAGGCAAAGTTCTTTCCGGAAAAACGGTCGTTCATCAACCAGTTATGGTTTGTCGTGAGTTCTTCAAAGAAACTAACGATTGTTACACGGAAGATCCTTCGGTTAATCATAAGGAAAGAATCCCGGCGAAATTCCTTGGTGAGCAGGTTGAAAGAAATGAAGAGATGCGGACCAAATTCAGAAAATATTTTGATGATGTTTCTGTAGGTACCAGAAGACCCGCTGACGAACTGCTAAAATATTATTCTGCTGACATCATATACTCCCCAGCTTCAGGCAATTCTACTCATCTCGTAGTGCTCAAACTCTCAGGCGCAGAACTCAGTCACTGGCTGGAACTCAGTTACAATGAAGAAGAAACTCATCTCTGGAAGCCATCCCCTTTCAGTCGTTCCTCTGATGATCTGGTTCTCAAAATCAATGGTGAGGCTCTGATGGCGGGGAAAGAATATCGTATCCTGACGAATGTTGAATCACTCCAGTCTCGAATTGAATTATGGAAATACATCAGTTCCGATAAATTGATATCCCTGACGGAAGAGTCCTGGAAAGGGAACGCTGCCGGAGATGAAGTCTCCATGGCGGCTGCAAGTCACAGGCAATAGACAGGATTTTCATGACGATCAAAATCTTACCGTGTGCCAAGCGCTGGAACTTTCCCAGCGTCGATCTGTCCACCAGGATGGTCAGGACATGTGTGCGTGCCTACGGTCCCTCCGTCTCGCGCGAAGATGTAAAGAAGCTCGGTAAGAATATCTTTTTAAATCATCCCTACATGCAAAAAGGCCGTGAGCTCATGCTCAAGGGTGAATATCAGGACGATTGCAAGGGTTGCTATAAGTTTCTTGAAAACGGAGATGATGGATTCCGTACTCCTTATGCAACAACGCTGTCGGAACTTTCTAAAAGCTATGGTGAAACAGTTCAGAGTTTTGAAGATCATATTACCCGCCCTGACTATGAGGAAAAATATCTCATCAGTCCCCAGGCCCGGGAACTTGAAGTCAGCTTTGGAAACATTTGCGATCTCATGTGTGTGTATTGTGACTCTAACTACAGCTCCCTGATTGAAGCCGAAGACAGGAAATATAATCAGACCAATCTTCAGTTCGCGAGAAATCCTATCGAGGCCAATGACGATTTCCTGAATGCTTTCTGGAAGTGGATGGAAGAAGACTCTATAAAAGACATCCATATCATTCACCTCATTGGCGGTGAAACTCTCTACAATAATTATTTTTACGTTTTCATGAAGCGCTTAAATGAAATTTACGTACGCGGTGGATATAGTCACGAAATCACACTGAATGTTTTTACCAATCTCAACAATAAATCTTCTGTTAATAAATTCATTGAGACAGTCCAATCCATTCACCCTAACTTTCGTTTCAACCTCATGTTCAGCAATGAATCTGTCGGTGCGAAAGCTGAATTTATCCGAAGTGGTCTCAGCTGGGAACGGGCCCAGGCGAATGTAAAAGCTGTGGCAAGTGTGGAAAGAATCAAACTTGGATTCTCACCCAGTTTCAATGCACTTTCCATGACTTCAGCGACAGACTTTCTGATGTTTATCAGAAGTCTGAAGAAAAACTCCTCTCATCAATTTCTGTGCGGTAACAACTATATCTCGACACCTCAGGGTTACAGCCCGTTCATCCTTTCTACGGATTTCATCCCTTACATTGGTGAAACTCTGTATTTCCTTTCAAAATTCGGAAATCAATTTCTGACAAATGAAAGTGTCGAAAAACTCTCAATCCTGTTTGAATCTTTACGTGGAGGTATTCAGAATAATTCTGAAAATCCCACTCCCCAGCTTAATAGAGACAGAGTTGATTTTTTCCGAAGAGTTAATCTGATGAAAACCAGACGAAATGCAGATTTTGATTCTGCCTTTCCTGAATATAGAGATTTTTATGATTACTGTGGAACTCTTGCCACTGAGAATGCCTGATTAACGGCAGTAAGCCTTATCCCCGTCGCACACCACTGATAATTTCCCTGAGCACCACGCAAAGCTTGTATTTGAACGACAATCGTAAGTCTGTTCATTTCTCTGCCAGACAATTCCCCGTCGACAGGCCGGTTGATCTTTACCACCGCAAACCGCGTCTCCGCAGATTTTGGGTCCTGTGACACAACCATTAGGGATTTCCATCCAACCATGATCACAGTTGCGACACTGAGAAGGACTTAATTCCTGGCAATCAGACGCAATGTTGTGACAAACAATACCATCTTTAATGCCGGTATGTTTCTGCTGCGAGGTTGTTCCGGGAGCGAGATAGATAATGGCGGGAGATTTATAATCAGCAGAGGAAAGAAGAAGAGCAGGCTGAGGTTTCTTCCAGTCAGCAACTGTCGTGATTGACCACAATTCGCGTTTCTTATTTTGGAAAAAACTCATCCGTGCCGAACTCTCTTCAATAGAAAAAGAGAAGTCTGAAATATCCGCGATTTCGACTTCACCGGCAGCGAGAATTTCAGAACTACATTCCACATCATGCGGGACCGCCTTAATTTTCAACTTACCAGCTTCATCACCCGGAACTTTGAAATAGACACAGTCTTTAGAGAGATTAAAATTCGAATCCAGAAAGGTCAGAGCGAATAGTGACTGCCAGGAATTCTGAGGCTTCAAAATCACTTCATTGTTTTTGTAAAATTCGTGCTTTTCCACAATGCCCTTGGCATTTTCCCATTTACGGGGAGGGCCAGCAAACGAGAATAAAGAAATGAAAAGAAAGAAGTACATCATGGCTCCACCTCTTCATAACAGCGGAAAGCAACAATGTTCTCAGAAACTTTTCCGTCCCATGAAGTCCTTACGCCCAGCTCATGCCAGGGAGAAGATGCTTCAAGAAATCGTGAGGACGGCTTTAGGGTGGATGCGGGATCAATCGTGTTGGCGAGTGACTCGGGAAAAAACCCGAGGGCGAAATTCATTCCCATCCAGCTGGAGGAATCTGTCGTGAAATATTTCTCGCGACAACCTTTCACCTGGGCCAGCTGGCAATCAAGTGGCGTCAGCTGATAATCGGGATTGATTCTTGCGACACCCAGAAAAGATTTAGAAAGATCTCTCTGCCACGGTGTCTGAGCGCGAACAACTTTTAAGGGACGTGGATTCTTAAAATCAGTCGGTGTCATCGTGGCGGCATCAAAAAGTTCTGCCGAAAGAAGACGTTTCCCGAAGTAGGAGCAATATTTTTTTTGAGTTTCAACAGGAAGGGAAGCCGGTAATGGCCAGAGAGAGCGATCAGTAATAATTTTGTCTGCCAGATTATTCAGGATCAACCACTCGTTTACCATCTGATTGGTGACGTAGAATTTATCGAGAAAAATTCTTCTCCCGAAATTATCCCAGATAAAGCCTTCTCCTGAAGCTGGTCTTTTTCCGTAGCCATAAATCCGTTCCGGAAGATAAGTATCACGACAGGTATCCGTGAGAAGAAGAGTCTGCGTAAAACCGGGAATCTCTTTCACCGAAAGCTCAACTTTGTAGCCGGAATGAAGATTGAGACCAGTTCCTGAAAGTTTCAGCAATTCATAAAAGCGCGGGAACTCAGAATAAGCAGGGATCGAGGGAAAGACCGCATTGGCCCTCACTTCGTAAGTCTGACCGAAGAGCTCTACCATGATGGCGGGTTTGGAACCTGTCACACCACCTTGCCAGAAGCATTGCCAGAAATGGGGTTGGCAATTGTAGTAGCTACCGCCAACTTTTTTGTCTGAGATGAGCTCTTCTTTGCACTGAGTGGAGCCTTGATGAAAAGTCTGGCCTTGCGTCCAAAGCTTCAAGAGCTGTGGCTCAGCTGCACGGATAATTTCTGTGAAAAGCTTATCGTCAGTGTCAGGCTTCACGCGGGCGAGTTGTGCTTCCTGTTTACTCCTGAAGAAGAGCAAAATTATCCCTAAAACACTCAGGGTCCCCAAGAAGATGATGATCTTTGGTATAATAGAAGTACGAGAAGCCCTATTCACAGGATCAGGTTATATGAAATGGATTGAAGAAGTAAATAAAGAAGAAGGTCGTTACAACAACGTACTGGCCTTCGATGACTACATGAATTTGTTCGAGAAAAATCCCGCCAAGGAAGTGCGGCCGACAAATATCTATCTCAGGGACATGTTTGATTACTTCGGCCAGAACCCGAATGGTAGTTTCTCGCTGTTCACGAGAGATCATGCTGATGCTCCTCCGGTGCACGGGCAGATCAAAACTCAGAAGAGAGTTTATCAATTCCTTCAGAACTTCATGGAAGAAGGATTTAACAACAAATTCATTCTTCTTGTGGGTCCTAACGGATCTTCAAAGTCCAGTCTCATCAAGAAAATCATGCTTTCAGCAGAAGATTACTCATGCACGGATGAAGGATCACTCTTTTCATTCAGCTGGATCTTCCCGATTGATCAATTTGTTAAAGGCTCACTCGGTCTCGGGGGAGCTGTTTCGGATAAAAATCTCAACTCTTATGCCTTCCTCGAAGATAAAGATATCAGTGCCATCATCACTTCTGAGTTGAAGGACCATCCCCTTCTTCTCATTCCGATCAAGACCAGACAGAAAATGATCGAGGACGCTTTCAAGAAAGATAACGCACGAATGGATACCATCCGTAAGTCGTATCTTTACAACGGGGATCTTTCACAGAGAAACCGTTTGATCTTCGATGCTCTTCTCAAGAACTACAAAGGAAACTACCAGGAAGTGTTCAAGCATATCCGGGTAGAAAGACTCAATATCAATCGTCGTTACTCAATCGGTGCGACTACGATTGAGCCGCAGTTGCATGTTGATGCTCAACTTCAGCAGATCACTATGGATCGTCGCCTTGCCAGTCTTCCGCCAAGTCTTCAATCTCTGAATCTCTTCTCTCTTACAGGTGAAGTGGTTCTTGCCAATCGCGGGATTCTTGAATTCTCAGATCTTCTTAAGCGACCTCTCGATACCTTTAAATATCTCCTGATGACGATGGAATCCAAAACCATCAATCTTCACGGTATTCTCACCGAGCTGGATATTTTCTTCATCGGTTCGTCGAATGAAATCCATTTTGCGGCCTTTAAGCAGCACCCGGATTTCAATTCCTTCAAGGGAAGATTCAATTTCCTTCGCGTGCCGTATCTCATGAGCTACCGCGAAGAGGAAAAAATTTATTTCGATCAGATTTCAAAACTCAAGGAAGAAGCTTCCTTTGAGCCGCATTCGCTTGCTGCCCTCTGTCTCTGGTCTGTCATGACAAGAATGAGAGCTCCAGTGGCGAAAAACTATCGCGATGAGAAACTCGGAAAAATCAGTGAAGCTCTTTCACCTCTTGAAAAATGCCTTCTCTACGCTGATAAGGAAACTCCTGATACCTTTGATTCTGAATCACGCCAGATTCTCAAGATGGGTGTCGATGAAGTTCTGAATGAATACGATAACGATTCCATGTACGAAGGGAAATTTGGTATTTCTCCACGTGAAGTGAAGCAGATTATTTATGATCTCGCCTACAACCACAGAAGTGTCACTTTCGTTGAAGTCCTGGAATACCTGAAAGAACTTCAGGAGAAGAAATCAGAATATGACTTCCTCAATATTTCTCACCAGAACGAATACCATAATCCACGTAAATTCATCGATCTGATCGAAACGTGGTGCCTGGATATCCTGGATAACGAAGTCCGTGAATCTCTGGGACTCGTTGATGAGCGTTCTTACGAAGACTATATCTCGCGCTATATTCTTTCCATTAACGCCATTATTAAAGGCGAGAAGGTTAAGAACTCCGTGACTGGGAAGTTTGAACAACCGGATTCTTATTTCATCAAGGAATTTGAAAGCAACATTCACATGAATGAAGTGCCGGAGAAATTCCGTTCGAGCCTCATCGCCCGACTGGGTGCCTACGCTCTCGATAACAGAGGTAAGCCGATCGTTTACAGCGACGTATTTGAAGATATTGTTCATCTCCTTCAGGAGTCCTTCCGGAAAGAACAGAAGAAGATTATCGACAAGATCGGGAAGAACCTCGTCGTCTATCTGGCCGAGAAGAAAGAGTATACAGGCTCAAATATCGATTCAGATGTCCGTGAGCAGATCATCATGGTGATCAGAAGCTTACAGGAGAAATATCACTACACTGAAAATGGTGCCATTTCCTCGCTTCAATATCTTCTCAAAATGCGATATGACACTCAGAGATGAGTGAAATAAAGAAATCCTTTACCACCGAAAAATACGTCGTTTCCCATCCTGTTCAAGAAGAACAGGATGGGTGGCGACTCGATCAATTTGTCATGAAGTGCATGCCAACGATGTCACGCGAGTTCCTGAAAAAGAAAATCGATAAGGGCGAGGTGGAAATATCCGGCCGGAAATCTCCGCACAAACCCAGCGTGAAAGTCCATGCAGGCGAACGCATCACGATCACCACTCACAATGACGGAATGATTGAAGAAGAGTTCTGGTATGGCAAAGTAGTGCCGAAAACCGCCGAGCCCACCATCATCTTTGAAGATGAGGGGCTTCTCGCTGTGAATAAACCGCCCTATATGATCACTCATCCGGCAGGTAGAAATCTTTTCTACTGCGCGACTGTTTTCTATGAAACGATTTATAAGAAGACCATTCACTCAATTCATCGTCTGGATCGTGAAACATCCGGCATTCTTCTTCTCGGAAAAAATCCCAAGAGCTCACAGCAGGTATCTCAGCTCTTCGAAGATGATCTTGTGAGAAAATGCTACTTCCTCATCGCGCACAAAAACGAAAACGCAAAACCATTCCCCTTCACGGCCAAAGAAAAACTCGACCGGAAAGAGGGCGCCATCCCCGACGCCATGATGTTCGCCTTCCCAGAAGATGGTGAACTCGGAAAAGAATCGGAAACACATTTTGAATCTCTTTTCGAAAAAGACGGTTATGTCCTCGCCCTCGCTTTTCCTCTGACCGGCAGACAACACCAGATCCGTGTACACGCAGCGACTCACGGCTATCCCTTGCTTGGAGATAAACTTTACAACGGTGATCCCGGAGTATTCCTGAGATTTAAAGACAACAAAGCGACAGACGAAGATCACGAGCGCATGCAGATTCCCAGACAAGCTCTTCACGCTGCGGCCTTAAAACTTCTCTACCAAGGGAAGCCCACGCATTTCATCGCTCCCCTTCCGAAAGATCTGACTCAATGGATGGAAGAGAAACTCAATTTGAAGTTTTCTGAGGTAGAAGCTCTGATGGAAAAGAGAATCCTGGAATTCCTGAAGTAATTAAAGGTTCCTGATGTAGTTCAATACACCCAACGGACCCGCATTCTCCTCACCTTCAAGAATAATTCTCGGTTTGTGATTCAGCTTGTGAAGGCAATGCTTGATATTGCTGACGCCGACAGAATTGTGAAATAGTTCGAACATACTCTCATCATTGGGAGCATCACCAAAAAACCAGCACTCATTTTGCTTCAGGTTCGGACGATACTTTTCCATGAAATGCTTCACACCCAGATACTTGGAAATGTTTCCGCACCAGAAATTGATATGCACATTGGATTTCGAGAAATTGATATTCTCTTTCTTCATAAACTTCATGACATCATTCACCCAATTTTCGTCCATCAGGTGAAATTCGATCGCCCGATCTGTGAGCCGGCCGAAGCTGTCAGCAGACAGTGGGACATGCGGAAAATGATGTTTGAGATCAGTTGTAAATTTTTTCAACCGATCAAGTTCAGAAACCGGGACCAGTGG
Organism: Bdellovibrionota bacterium; assembly: GCA_040387275.1. Taxonomy (GTDB): domain Bacteria; phylum Bdellovibrionota; class Bacteriovoracia; order Bacteriovoracales; family Bacteriovoracaceae; genus Peredibacter. Next base: position 1,246,777 of record JAZKDZ010000002.1, read on the forward strand.
CTCTTCCACAATTTCACCACGGTCGTCGAGATAACAAACCACCCCGCCGCCTTCCATGATGCAGGCCTTGAGAGGAAAGTGAGTGAGAAAGAAGTGGCCCCATGAAAGAGAGCGGCCGGAAACGATCACCAGTTCCTGATTATTTTTTTTCACATGATCAAGAATTTCGAAGAACTCTCGTGTAAGTTCGCGCCCTTCTTTCGTGAGAGTTCCATCAAAGTCTGAGAAAAAAATCATGTTAGTTCCATACCCATGAGATCAAGGCGCCCACGTAATCCGAAGACGCCCCGAGATTCTTGTTGGCTTCCAGAGATATGACAAGTCTTTCCTGACTCTGAGGAATGGCCATGCTTGCGCCAAAAGTAAGAGATGAATAAAAAACAAATTCCTGAGAATCACTATCAATGCGAACGCCATTGGGAAGAGCGACATACGGAAAGATTTCTTTTCCGAAAGTTGCAATCCCTTTGCGCAATGTGGGTGCAGCACCAACTAAAGTCGATGATGTCCCTTCAAAAGATAATTGCTGTGCATATGGTTTCACAGAGACGCGTGGTTGATTCATGTCCTCTCGTAAAACTTCGAAATCCATTCCTGCTCCGAGAACCATAGCACGTGAATCCTGCGCACCTGCGGCGGTCACATCGAGAAGATTTCCATTGAAGTTCTGAGTGTAGCGAACACCTGCGCCCATCTCGTTTCTTTGGCTCATATAGCCCGTCATTTCGGCCGAAAGCACTCGCGCTTCATCACTCAAGGGATGCGTGGTTACTCCTACAATTGAGGAATATGAGAGAGGAGAAACAAACAAAAATAAAAGGATGAGATATTTCATATTCTCATTATCTGATGCTCTGGAAAAAAAACAATATGTTATGAGAGTGGCGTCGGGAAAATGACGCATCGAAAAATGTGCTAAACCATTGACTTAGGACCCGATTTTCCCTTAAATTACTGACTTCTAAGTGGTGGCCGTAGTTCAGTTGGTAGAGCGCCAGATTGTGATTCTGGTTGTCGTGGGTTCGAGCCCCATCGGTCACCCCACTTTTTAAATTTCAGTCGTAATCTTCGCAAGAAGTTTAAGATACTAAAGCCCTGTTTAACCCACAGGGCTTTTTTATTCCCTCTAATCCACTATCAAGAGTTTTGTACCAGATGCTGTTGATGAGCGATGAGGATCGGCATCCGTCGCGACCTGATAACTCATTCCCTTCGTCAGAAGAAAACTTCTTCCATCCTGAAGTTCGGAAGTAAACTCACCTTCCAGAACATAAACGACATGACCTCTAGAGCACCAGTGATCCGCTAAATAATCAGATGAGTATTCAACAATCCTGACTCTGATATTTCCCACTTCAATTGTCTGCCAGAAAGCAGTTCCGGTTTCACCGGGGTGTGTTGTCACAGGGACATGTTTCCAATCTGTCGTCATGAATGGCACGTTTTCAATTTTCATATCTTTAGATCTAACCTCAAATGTGGCAATCTGACTCAATGAAAATAGCCATCGTTGCCTTTGATGACTTCACTGATCTCGATCTGATTCTTCACTGGGATCTACTGAACAGGGTGAACTCCATTGGCGGGAAAAAAGATTGGTCAGTAAAAATTCTCGGGACGAAATCTTCACATCTTTCAACTTTAGGCTTACCGATTCCCACTTCGGGAATGATTGATGAAGTCAGTGGAGCTGATGGAGTCATAATATGTAGTGGCAAGGGAACCCGCCCATTACTGAAAGATGCTGACTATCTCAAAAGATTAAAGCTGGATCCGGATCGACAGATCATCGGAGCTCAATGTTCCGGCTCATTGATTCTTGGAGCCTTAGGATTTTTACAAAACAAACGGGTAACGGCTTACCCACCTATCACTAAAGAACTTGAACAGTTCAATGTTCAGTTAGTAAATGAATCTCTCGTCATTGAAAATAACATAGCAACTGCATCCAGCTGTCTGGCCGGCCAATATCTCTCGAGATGGATGATCAAGTCTTTAGTTGGGGAAGAAATGGCCGTAAAAGTGATGAGAACGGTAGAGCCCTTATGAAATATTTCCTTTTCTTTCTCATGACTCTTCCATCCTTTGCCGGAACAGTTCTCCCTGAACTCATAAGTGTTAATCCGTATTCACTTCCCGGAGACAGTGAAAGAAATCATCTTTCGGTAGCAGGAGTCAGATGGCATGAATCCAATGATTTTTTTGGAAAGACTGACAAGTTAATGACCCAAACCTCAAGCTTGAGTGCGCTGATTAACTGGAAGGATTTTTACTCAACATCTTTGAGTTACAAGGGACGTTTTGTTCAGCCTATTTTAAAAACCAGATATGGGAAGGATGAATTGCCTGCTCCCCTTGGTATATATGCAGAATGGGCTGAACTCATGTTAAACCAATCTGCAATTCTCACTCATGACAGCATCTGGCCCGTCTTAAAACTGGATGGCGGTCTCGGCTACAATGATTTTGGGGATCACGCTTTTGCAGATTATCACAGGAATATCCATAGTTTAGTGGGATCAAAGAATGAAGAAAATCGTTACGGTAAGAAGCTGGCTGATAATTTTCTCACAACATCCGCGGCGGCTTCCATCATTTTCCCTTTTAGTGACCAGGTCAATCTCGTCGGTTCTTATCAGGTCATGAACTCTAAGATTTTCCGCGAAGATGCTCAGGAAGTTTCATTGGTGTGGAGGAAATCTGAAAATTTTTCCATCAGCTTCAAGTATAGTTACATCAAACAATTACGAAGTGAATTTTACGATCTTACCAATCACAGGAATCAATCCATTGCGGCTATTCGGCTATTCAGATTCTGGACACCATCGATCATGCGCGTTTCAACTTATGTGCGCGGAGATAAATATGGACAGTGGTATCTCAGTCCCATTTCTTTCACTTATCCCTTCTAGCGAATAAACCACTTCGCAAAATCATCTTTTTCTTCTTCCCGCAAAGTCAGAATCTCATAACCTTTAGCTGTGACAAGAATCGTGTGCTCCCACTGCGCAGATAGTTTCCCGTCTTTCGTAACTACCGTCCAGTCATCCGCGAGATGCATGACCTGTCTTGAACCCTGATTGATCATCGGTTCAATCGTAAACGTCATACCCTTCTGAAGTTTGATGCCTTTGCCTTGTGTTCCGTAGTGAGCGATCTGCGGCTCTTCGTGCATCTGCTGACCAATACCGTGACCGCAATATTCTCTGACGACAGTGACGTCGTTTCTCGTCGCGTGTCTTTGAATCGCGTAACCAATGTCGCCCACAGTGTTTCCTGGTTTCACCTGCTCAATCCCTTTCCACAGACACTCATGAGTGACCTTGCAGAGATGATAAGCTTCTGGAGAAACATTCCCTACCATATACATACGCGAAGTATCTGCGATGAATCCGTGTTTCTTAACTGTGATATCGAGATTGATGATGTCGCCATCTTTCAGGATATCTTCTTTCGAAGGAACTCCATGGCAGATCACATTATTGATGGAACTATTGAGCGCGAATTTGAAATCGTACTGACCAATGGATGAGGGAATGGCTTTGTACTTATTGATAATCAAATCTTCAGCGAGCTTGGCGATCGTGTAGGTATCCACCCCAGGCTTCACATGGTCTTTTAATGTCGTGAGAATTTCGCCGGCGATTTTGCCGGTTTCACGGTAAAGAACTATCTCTTCCGGGGTTTTTAGACGGATCATTCCCCTAAAATAGCACTTTCAAAAAGATTTATGAAGAGGGTCTTCAACTCAATGGTACTTCTTGCCTCTGTTTTTATTTCGTCCTTTCCTTAACAATAGTTACATGAACAAAAGCAACAAACTCTTCGCGACTCTCCTTTTAACCTCAATTCTTTTTTCGTGTAATACGGCCGATAAAAAGAAAACCAGCATTATCACAGTGAACAAAGACACTCTGTCCTCATGGACTTTGGTGGGAGGCGGACTGTGGACTTTGAGACTTGATATGAATGGCGCGAACTTGTCGGGGACGCCATTTCCTATGATCGTAAAATTTGCAGATAACGGTGAAGTGACATGTGCCAATACTATTCTTGCCGGCTCTGAAGGGAATGGAAGTTATCAGACTGGTGCATGTACGGTGACTTTTGCTTCTGCCATGGCAACAACCACAGGTGGAGCGACTTTTGAGCAACAGGGTATGGGCGGGACATATACGAATTCAGGAATCGGATTCGAATTCTGTCGTAACGTCGCTAACTGTTTTGATCATCTCTAGTGGAAAAGACTTTCAATCACTTTTGAGCGATAAGCGAAAATCGTTTTAATATCCCGGTGAACCATCACCAGTCTCACAAAATCACCAAGAATCCCGAAGGGCATTTGGTAGACCACTCTATCTGTCATGAGTGTGCCGTTATCAATCGTTGAGAATCGATGAGTGTGATGCCACAACTTATAGGGACCTTTAAGTTGTTCATCGACAAAACTTTCTTTCGGATACCAGGAGCTGATGAGTGTCCGCCATCTAACCGGCACACCTTTGATTTTTAATTTGTAATCAATGAGAGTTCCCTGCTCAATCTGAGGGGTAGAAAGCTTTTGAATTTTGAAGTGAAGCCAAGGAGGAGTGATTGTCTCGAGATTCTTTGCCTCGCTGAAAAATGAATAAACCCGGGTCTGATCGTAAGGAATCCACTTAACTCCTTCCTGAACATATCCACCGGTTTTTCCCATAGGCTTCAAAAGATCACTTAGAGCATTCGTAATATCCGGAAAGAGAAATTTAAAGCCGTTACTGACTATTTTTTCTGCAGAAACTTTCTGTGAATCAAGAAGGACAGATGACATTTCTCCAAACATGATTTTCAGGACGAATCCTGGCACAGGAAACAGTGCGGGACGTGAAAGGGCCTTACCCATGGCCTTTGTAAACTCAGCATTCGTCACATGACCTGGAGCTGTAGCATTAAAGACACCACTCACGGAATCATTTTCTAAAGCGTAAATATACATCCGCACGAGATCATCATGGTGAATCCAGCTCATCCATTGTTTGCCACTGTCGAGCTTTCCACCAACCCCCATGCGGAATGGAGGAAGCATTTTCTCGAGGGCTCCTCCGTATCCAAGAACGACACTGGCTCTGAGTACGGCAAGTCGCCCCTGAAAACCAGAATATGATTTCTCCCAACCTTCGCAGACTCGTGCGAGGAAGCTATCTCCATGAGAACTCTCTTCAGAGAGGAGCTCATCATTCCGATTGCCGTAGATGCCGATAGCGGAAGTTCCCACCAGAATTTTAGGAGGAACAAGACAGCCGTTGATGGCTTTTATAACTTCAGCCGTGCCTTTGCTGCGGGATTCTTCAATCGCTTTTTTTATTTCAGGTGACCATCTCCTGTCGGCAATAGGTTCACCCGCGAGATGAAGAACAGCATACGTATTTTCAAAAAAACCAGGCGCAAGTGGAGACACTCCATTCCATTCGAGAAATGAGGCAGGAAAAGGAAGTTTTTCCTTCGCCTTATGTGTATCACGGGAAATAATTTTTAACTCATAACCTTTTTTCAGGAGCTCAAGACAAAGCTTCCTTCCGACAAATCCAGTGGCACCAGTTACGACAATTGCTTTCTTCATACTATTTTCCTTGCAGTCATCTCACCTGATTTCCATGCTGAGCCCAGATTAAAATGCCCTTCGGGATCAAAGGCATCGCCGCATATGAGAATCTCAGGAGTGTAAGCGTAATAAAAATCTTTGTGCCCATGAATAACTCTGGAGTAACGCCATTTCTTCAGATCGAGTAAATCGATTTCTTCAAAAAGTGCTGAGGCGTATTCACGGATGTAGTCATCGCTTTCTTCGAAAATCCATTCCGAGTCATTTTCAGTCAACATGTGCTTGACCGGCTGACCATGACTGATTCCGATGAAGGAGATTTGTTTGGAGTATTTAATTTCCGGAAGAATAGGCGCTTTCAGTAAATCCCGAACCTGCGGAATGGGAGCTGTGATGATGATCTGATCAAATGTGAGAACCTTTCCATCTTCAAAAGTTATGCTTCTCTCTTTGGAAATTGATACTGCTTTCGTTTTGAAGTTTGCCGAAAAATCCGGAGAGCCGATCAGTTGATCACGCATAGCTTTGGGAAAATCAGTGGCGGCATTCTTCGGAAGAATCTCGTTGCCTTCGAGACCATCAAATCTTTCAGCTCCATGATTGATGAAAAAATCGCCAAACCTCCGGGTGGCCACTCTTCCCCCGACGGAAGGTGACTTCTCAAAAAGATAAATCTGATGCCGTCCCACGAGCTCGAGAGCAGCCTTTAATCCCGAAATTCCGGCCCCTATAATGGCTATCTTCTTCATTCCCCGACTCTATTCCAGGGGGTTGCCGGTAGCAATGAATACAGGCCTCGACAATTACTCTGCAAATGACTCAAGAATACCCATCAAATACCGATAAATTCCTCAGGAAGGAGAACTCATCCTGGACAAGAAATTTGTTATAACTTTCTTATCAGGTGCCCTCATCGGGGGCGGGTTTTCTGCGTTCTTTTTTTCAGGAAAAGAAACAACCAAAATCATGCCTGGTGAAGTCAAAGTTCTCACCCGCACAGAATACAAAACCATCAAAGACGAGACCGAACAAACTCCTTCTATGGATGTTCCTAAATATCCAGAAACGGAAGTGGATGATGATATCGGCCCTGACGCTTCAGACGTGAGTTTGGATGAACCCTCTCCGGAGGAAACGCAGTCAGACAAATTTGAGAGGGCGATGGCGAGTGATACAGAAGACACTTCTTCTGTCGCTCCGGAAGAGGCCCCACCTGAAATCATCCCGGTTGAAGAAGTTTCAGATCAATAAACAAGAAAAAGGCTCCCCCCCGGGAGCCTTTTTTCTTATGACTGATGATGAAGCCTGTAATTTGAATTACGTCGGTTGTAATTTGAGAGAAACAAAGCAGATTGTTGAAACCTCTGTAGTCATAACACCAGAAGTTTTCGTGAAAGCATTCATCAAAAAATCCCTCATTTCGTAAATTCTTGTTTCTGAACCCATCATAAAACGATCCGGAAATTACGCCCCATACTTGATTCAAGTCTTCATGAATTACGCAAAGTTAACTGTAAATGCGACTCAGGAATCGTGACTTAAAAATCTGGCAGGCACGCCTTTTTTGACCCAAAATGACTCGCAAAACGATGGTACCGAGCTTGCAAATTACACGGGCAAGAAGTCTAAATGCTTCTTAAACGATCAAAGGAGCTTCACATGATCTGGACATTAGTTGTCGGTCTTATTGTAGGTGCTATCGCGAAATTTCTCATGCCTGGTAAAGATCCAGGAGGAATGATCATCACTATGCTTTTAGGTGTAGCTGGTGCATTCACAGCAAATTTCATCGGTTCATCAATGGGTTATTATGAGGCGAACGAGCCAGCTGGTTTCGTAGCGTCAGTCATTGGTGCTGTCATTCTCCTTGCTATCTACCGTGCAGTGGTTGGTCGCAAGAGCATCTCTTATCATCGATAGAAAAATTCAAATGGAAGGGCCCGATCAATTCGGGCTCTTCATTTGACTTGAGTCTCACTAAGTTCTAACTTCACATTATGAATCAAAGACTTTCCTGTGGAGTTGTTCCGCTCAGGAAGAAAAATAATCATTGGGAAGTGCTTATCCTCAGGTGCTTCAAGAATTGGGATTTTCCCAAGGGCATGAAAGACCCTGACGAATCACCCATCTCTGCTGCCCGACGTGAGTTCACGGAAGAAACTCATCTGAAAGAAATTCTTATTTCATCACCCGAATTATTCATCGACACTGAACCTTACTCAAATAACAAAGTGGCCCGTTATTTCCTGGGCATTGTCGTGGGAGGAGACGATGTCAAAATCACTCCTAATCCCATTACCGGAGTTATGGAGCATCATGAATTTCGCTGGGTAAAAATAAAAGATGCGGATGACATGCTTGTTCCGCGATTAAAGAAAGTTCTGAAATGGGCGAAAGAAAATCTACCTGAGTAGGATTGAGAGATTGATGCCCAGGTGATCACTTGGCTGAGTTCCGCGGTTGAGGAAAATTCTGTCGATCGTAGTCGCCATCACTTCTTCATGGAACTTCTCAGTCATCCAGTAACCATCAAAAGTCTTCTTCGGATTATCAGAAGGAAATGTCGGTCCATCAAAGAAAGGAGTCCAGAGAGCTTTCTTCAGAACATTTGTTTCTGAATCTTCCGGGTTACTATTCAGGTCACCAAAAATAATGACAGCTTGCTTGCCGTATTTTTTCTGAATGAACTCATACTGAGAACGACGAATCGATGAAAGTGCAAAGTGTAAGTGAGTTGTGAGAAAACGAAGATTCCCGAGGCGGAAAGAAATATATCCATTTTGCAGGAAACCCGGACCCGGAAGATTCCCTGATTCCAGATCCTGAGCAGCATGACGACTGATAATTAAGAGCTGCTCCTGATACTTAACAAATGAGCGATGAGTATCAATCGTATGTTGAGACTTAACCGGATAACCCTTCCTTGAAAGTGTGTCTCCGATATATTTCGCCATGTTCATTTCTGCGTTGTAACAGACTTCCTGAAGACCAATGACATCCGGATTCAGGCGAATGACCTCGTCAATAATGACGTCCATTCTTTTTTGCCAATCATCAAGTCCGCAATGAAGGTTCATGGAAAAGACAGTCATGTCTTTTGCGACAGCAGAGAATGAAAAAAGGATGAATAAAAGAAGGAGCTTCATGGGATTCAAAATCTCCCGGGAAGCTCCATCAGTCAATAGCTGATCTTAGCGACTTATCTTACTTAATCTTATAATAGACGTTTGGCTGCTTCACTTTCATGCGGTCGTTTTCATTCTTCTTAAGCTCATCGAAAACCATGCCTGTCACACTGAGAATTCCGAATTTCACTTCCTTAATCTTGATCGTCATGATGCCCGACGCAGGATCATAAGACATGTCACCGTTCGATTTCGCGCGTCCTGAAACCTGGGCCTTAATGTCGGCTCCCAGCTCATACTTTCCGCCGTTAATTTTGAAATCAAGCGACTTGATGGAAAGATCACCGCGCGAACCGGCCACAGCACCCATCGCCTTAGTGAAGGCATTGACCATTCCTTCTTCGACAGCAGACTGGGAAAAACTCTGAGACTTAACAGTCATTTTCTGAAGACATCCGAAAATGAGTTGGTTGTCAGCAGCAGTTTGAGTCAGATCTTTATTACAGTTAAGCGCGAACGCTTTGAGCTTCAGCTCATCTTCTCCAATGAACTCCCCTTCAAGAACAGAAAGACTGAGAGAGTCTTCATACTTGAGATCGAGATCATCAACGGTCATCGTTTTCGCTTTCATCACAACATCCGGAGCTTTCTCCAGCTTGAATTCATGCTCTTCAGATCCCGTGACCTTGAAGTTCATGGCCTCGCCGATTTTTTCAACTTCCACTCTCACACCCTCGAGAGATTTCTGATTATGCTGAAAGACTGAAGCTTCACCCGAGCCGGATGGATCATTGTAGTTGAAACTGAAGTCTTGAATTTTTACACGTACATCCTGGGCCATCGCAAATTGCGAAGACAGCAGGAGTCCTGCGAGAACTGTTCTTTTCATTTTTCGATCCTTGATAATGTCATTCAAGGATCTTTTCGGAGTCAGGAGGGAGTGTTTAACGAAGTGAAAGGCTCAACGGAGGAGAAGGGTAAATCGTGCCGGTTTTAGTCCGTGAGGCATTCCGATCCCACGATATAACTGCCCTGAAGCCATTCCTCGATTTCCCGTGCACCGGAATCAGGAAAGGATGAGAGTTGCCCTATAAACGATGCTTTCTCTTCAGGAGTCAGGACATCGAGTCCTTTTTCCAGGAATGTTTTCCGGTGAGTGGTGATGAAAGCTGCAAACTCCGGTGTACAGAGTTCGATCAGACTATCAAAGAAAGCGAGATCAGGAGAAAGATGATCGACGAGAACTTTTTTGGAAGCGAGAAAAGTTATTTTAGAGAGCTCCGGCTGGTTCATCATGTTGAAGCCCCACGCCTCTGACAGATCATCCAGTTTTTCATTTCTTCCATCGAAGGGGCGAAGCTTCAGGAATTTGCAGTTCTTCGGTCCATCATTAGCGAAAAGATTTTCCCACATGAATGGCTTTCTCTTCAGGAGCTTTTCCACTTCTTCCATATGCTGTCTGGGAATCTCGGGAGAAATCACTTTGGGCCCGGTCCATGCCATCGAAATATCTTGTGGGATCAAGCGGGCAATGTCGGAGAGATAATTCTCAGGCATCTTGCCGAAAACTTTTTCCAGAATCGGATCAAACGTATAATACGAAGGGCAGAAGATTATTTTTCCGGGATAAGCATTACGGATGACGGCAATCACTTCGGCCTGTACGGCAGCGAGGTTTTCATGCGAAGGCATATCGTCAAAAAACATGCCCAGCATATCGATGCCAACATCAGTCAATAACTTCAATTTTTTGAGTAAGAGTTTTTTATCGTCGGCAGTTAATTCTTTGCCGAGACCAAAAGGACTAAGAGCGACACCAAACTGAATTCCGTTCTTTTTGAATTCTGAAGAAAGGCTACGTAAAAAATCCAGATAGGATTCTTCCCATTCTCCCCGCCAGCCTTTTCTCAGGTGCTGATCCTGCTTGGGTGCATAGATATAAAAATCACCTCCAGCGTGCCTTAAGAAAGATGCATATCCTTCTCTCGACCCGGAGGGCCATGCAGGTCCAAAAAATCCTTCTACAACTCCCATTTTCATTTTTTCAGAATATCACCTCAATCATTGACTGCGCAATCAAGGTTCATTAGAACTTAACCATGAAAAAAGTTCTCGTGATTGATGATGAGTTAGATATCCTCGACAGTATTGAAGCTGTCCTGGAAATCGATGGTTATCAGACCAGTCGCTGTTCTGACCCGCTTAAAGCGATCGAATTAGTCCGCAAAGTGCGACCCGACCTCATCATCCTCGACGTCATGATGCCGGTGAAAACCGGTCCGGAAATCCTTCTGGAGATGAAGCAACTCGACGATCTCAAAACTATCCCATGCATTCTGATGAGCGCTGGCACGGCCGCTTCTTACGAACAGAATGTTTATAAATGGGATATCTACATGAAGAAGCCTTTCGACCTGGATGAGCTTCTCGACAACGTTAAAAAATTAACCTGACCAGAATTCGTTCAGATCTTTAATGATACTTCCCGAGACTAGCTCTCGCGGAGAATCCGTAAACCAATCGAGCGGCATGGACTGACTGTAACTTTTCTCAAGGAAACGATCATCCATCAGGATAATGACTCCCTTATCTTTTTCCGAACGTATAACTCTTCCTGCTGACTGCACGGCCTTGGCCATCGCGGGATAAGTATAAGCGTAATCAAAACCTTTCTTATAATTCCTTTCGTAGAAATCCCGCATCTGTTCCCGGTCATATTCAAAACTGGGAAGTGGTGGACCCACGACAAATGCACCGATGAGCATGTCGCCGGGATAATCGACACCTTCAGAAAAATGTCCGCCTTGAACAGCAAAGAGGATGGTCGGAATAGCTACCGTTCTCAACACATCAAGTGCACTCTCTACATCATCATTTTTCATAAAGCGCGGTTGAACCATGAGTCGCATACCTGTCGGAGTTTGAAACTCCCGCACAGTTCTTTCCATAAATTCGAAACTTGGAAAGAGTGCGAGATAGTTTCCTTTTCTCACGCTGCTTACGCGCTCAATAGTCTCAGCAATTTTCTTCGCACTTGTCTCTCTCTGGGAGTACTTCGTCGAGATCTGAGGGATGATCAGGATTTTTCTGCGTTTATGATCAAAGGGAGACTGAAATTCCGCTGTCAGAAGTTTTTCTGAAGCAAGTCCCGAAAGTTTTGCATAATACTCAAAGGGTTTCAGTGTCGCGGAGAAGGCTACGATGTTTTCGTAATTCTCATACCGCGGTTTAATTAATTCCGAAGCATCACAACAAGTGATCTTGATGGCCCCCGTATGACCCTCCGGCCACCAACTGATAAAGAACTGAGGATGATCCTCGCCATGAATCTGTTCTAAGATGTCTGTGAACTCCGACCAGTAAAATACCAGCCGGAGAACGATGTCCCTCGGTTTGATTTCAATATCGCTGTCCAGATACCTGGAAAGAAATCCGCGCAGGCTCTCTCTCATTTCAAGGAATGGCTCAAGATCGGGATCAATCTTTTCTTTCTTCTTCCCTTCGGGAGCCAGATCCATAAGAAGAGCGAGGCACGAATCAAGAAACTCTTCCCCTTCACGGGAAAATTTCTTCTGAAGTCCCTGAATCTCATTTCTCATTTTCTCAAGTGCGAGACCTGAAAGGATGGGAGAATAATAGCCCATCGCTCTGGCGGGAAGATTGTGGGCCTCGTCCACGACGAGATTCGGTTTACCCTCTTCTTCGAAGCGCACATGCGGAAGTCTTCCCAGAGCACTGCGGGCGGCGAAAACATAATTGTAATCGCAGATTACTGTATCCATCTCATCGATCGCTTCCAATTGGAGCTCAAAAGGACAGACCTGATATTTTTCCGCCATGTTCTTCATGACCCGCGCAGAGATTTTCTTTTTCTTCTGAAGCTGGGCTTTGAGATCATGCTTAAAAACTTTATCGTAATAATCACGGGCGTATTCACAGTAGTCAGGATTACAAAGAGGTTCTGCTTTCATGCAGAGCTTACTCTTCGCCGTGAGAGTCAGGGACTTCACCTGACAACCTTTCTCCTGAAATTTTTCAATCGCTTCTTCGGCCACCAGCTGTTGACTGTTTTTCGGGGTGACATAAATCACTTTCTGCCCGCGCGACATAGCTTCTTTAAGGGCCGGATAGAGAACACCGACCGTTTTTCCCAAACCTGTTGGTGCCTGAATCATCATCGGGCTTTTTTCATCCAGTCCCTGAGAGATGGCCGCAATCAATTCTTCCTGGCCACTTCTTGGTTTTTCAAAAGGAAAAGGAAATGTCTCCGCCATTTTCTTACGGCGTAATGTTCTTTTCTCGGCCCGTCTCGCGTCTTCCACGAGTTCTTTCATGCGGCGATTGAGCCATTTCTCATAGACGGCAGGATTGAAGGAAACTTCCCAGTCATAGCTTTCGTTATTGCGGGAAGAAACCAGGTGAAGAGAAAGTTTCGGCTCTTCTCCTGTCTGAACCCAATGCATGTAACCGTAAGTCTGGAGCTGGAGAATGTAAGGATGATTGTCCCATCTTTCCTGGATCATTTTCCGGAGTTCATGGACGTTGAAACTGGATTTAATTTCTTCGATCCACGGTTCATCTCCGGGAATCATCCCGTCCATGCGGCCTTCTATCTCGAAAGAAAAATCTTCAAACTGAAATTCGTGCGATATGCGTACTTCCGGAATGTAATCCGGATACTCGCGACGACGGTGATCCTGGATTTGTCTATGGAGTTCAATTCCTTTCTGGAGACTGTTAGGTCCCATTCCTGAATTGGCCTCAATACTTCCGGTGAGGGGTGAAGGAGTTGCGAATTCCTGGACTCCCATGAATATTTTTTTCATATGAGCTGCAGGTTCGTCCCGCTCGGAATTCTTTCAATGAGTGGTTTTAAAACTTCAACGGGATGAGCATCAAGGCCTTGTCCGCGTAAATGTCTCACAAGGGCACCGTTCCGGTGCTGAACAAAAACTTTCTTCGCCTTGGTGTCTAAGATCGTGCGATTGAGATCATTCCAGTCGGCGTGATCCGACATCACAAAACCTTTATCGTAACTTCCTCTGCCCCATCCGCCTTTATTCATCCAGCCTGAAGCAAATGCCGTTTTATAAGGGCCAAGAAATTCCTTCCACTCTTCCGTAAAGATGGAAGGGGGAGCAAGAATCAACTCGCCCTGCAGATGTTTTTTCTCTTCGATTCTATCTTTCAATGTTTTCGTTTTTGCGAGAACTCTTCCTTCATCACGATAACATTGTGTAAGGGCGACGATGGTCGGGTGAACAATGACATGATCAACCGGGAAGGGAGCAAGCTCAGCAAGAATTCTTTGCGCTTTTCCCAGGGAATAGCCAAAGACGATGGAATTGATTCCTTTCGCTGCATTTTCTTTCCACCATTCGAAAATCATTTCTCCGTGAGGCTGGTCTTTCTGCCAGGCAAACGCAGGAGTTCCGAATGTCGCCTCCGTAATAAACGCATCACATGTCACAATTTCAAAAGGCTCACAGCTCGGATCCCGATCACGTTTGTAATCGCCACTTGCGACCCAGACTTCACTACCTTTCTGAACGCGAACTTGTGACGAGCCGAGAATGTGGCCCGCAGAATGAAAACTCACTGTGACATCACCCAGAGTAAAACTCTCCCGATAAGGAAAACTTTTCACCGTAATGTTTTTTCCGAGTCGCGTTCTGAGAAGTTCAACACCGGTTCTTTCTGTGATGTAGAGTTTACTTCCTTTCCTCGCATGATCGCTGTGCGCATGAGTAATAACGGCAACGTCAACTGCCCTGTGCGGATCGATATAAAAACCACCCGCTTCGCAGTAGAGACCTTTGTCAGTCCAAGTGATGAGAGGCTCTGAGGAGAAATGCATGACGAAATACTCCCACAAAAAAAAATTGGAATCAATCATGCCGGACGCGCTGAATTTTATAATTTCATATTTAAACACGCACTGTTGACGAGGGAGTCCTTCACAGAGGGAGAACAAGCTTCGATAGTTTCACAAACGAAGGAGTTCTCAGTGAGAATGAATGATGATTTTTTATTCCGCTTAGAAAAAGACATGAAATCTTTCTCGAAAAAACGGCAAGCTGATTCCCTGAAAAGGCCCCAGCCGGAAAGGGATTTGAGGAAGTCTTTGAAACGGGAGATATCACGGCTTTTAAAGGCCGGACTCCTCCGTCCCGGGGGTCTAAAGGATGATATTCCGGTATATTAGCTCTTTGGAAAAGATTTAGTGGGCATTGTCTGTTTCACGGTGTTATACCCTTTTGCGAATCACTGGCTAAAGCAGAGTCCCGGAAAAGTCTTCCTGTTCCTCTTTGGCGTCCCTGGCCTTAGGAGGTTTTATGGGTAAGAAAATTTATGTTGGTAATCTTCCGTTCTCTGCAACTCAAGAGTCTCTCTCAGAGATGTTCTCTCAGTTCGGAAATGTAAGCTCTACTAAAATCATCACAGACAGAGACACTGGTCGTTCAAAAGGCTTCGGCTTTGTTGAAATGACTGATGCTTCTGAAGCTGATGCAGCTATCGAGAAACTTCATGGCTCAGACATGGGCGGAAGAAACCTCACTGTTAACGAAGCTAAACCAATGGAGCCACGTACTGGTGGATTCGGCGGCGGCGGTGGACGTGGTGGTGATCGCGGAGATCGCGGTGACCGCGGTGGAGACCGTGGCGGTTTCGGCGGCAACAAGCGCTGGTAATCACTAATTAAAAGAAAGGCTCCTTCGGGAGCCTTTTTTTTTGCCTTTTTCTTCCCAAGAATTGTTAACTTATTCTTCAAACTTGCCGATAAGATGATGAACTTACAAGGTTTGGTCATGTCCGCTTTTGGCAAATTCCTCCTCATTGAATCCGACAGCAAGATCCTGGAACTTATCCAGCTCGATCGCACATTGAGTGATCAGTTTCCCTGTCACGTCGTTCGCCATTTCGGCGACGCCCGGATGCTTATGGAAAGAAGTAAGCAGGAGATCCGCCTGATTTTTGTCTCGGAGAAGCTTTCGCGGACTCTCACCAAAGAAGAGTTTGAAAAATTTCATGCGGACTTTAAATCAACAGAGATGATTCTCATTGAGGACAAGACTCCCTTTGATGTGGCGAGAAATCTCATTCCCCGTTTCATTCAGGCCCCGAAAAACTATATGGATCTGGCTAAACATTTCCAGGCGCAGATTTCCGGTGCTCATGACTGGAGAAAGAACAAAGACGACGGTCAGGTTAAGGACACTGAGTTCAACGCTGAAGAAGCGAAATTCATCGGACTTCCCCTGCGTGATTTTGTCGTAACTCCCAAATCCTATTTCAATACTTATCTGAAACTTACGTCCGGTCGCTTTATCAAGATCATCAATGCTGGTGATGAACTCACTGGTGAATTCATCAAAAAATATCGTGATAAAGGTGTCGAAGATTTTTTTGTTCCGAAAGAAGAGCATGAAAAATATGTTCACCTGCTGGCGAGTCTCTCGGCGAAGACAGTAAGTTCCGAGCAGACAAGTGCGGGCTTCAAGATCAAGACCCTGGTGAAGCTCGGAAAAAATATTACGAACAATCTTTCGAAATGCGGAATCACTCCCGAGAGAATGGATAACGCTGAAATGTTTCTCGATCAGTCGATTACTGTTCTTCGTCACATGAAAATCAAGAATGATGTGATCAGTTCATATCTCCAGAATATTGATAAGGATGAACACTCAGCCGCTGTTGCATTCATTGCAGGAATTCTTGCAAACCACCTGGGTTTTGAATCTTCCAAATCGATCAAAGTTGTTGGAACTGCGGCCCTCCTGCATGACCTAGGACTCTACTCGCTTGATCCTCATTTCAACGAAGCTGATGATGCCGCTAAAGATGAGAATGGAATTTTTGCGAAGCACGCCGCTCACGGTGCAGAGATTCTGAGATCAACCGGCATGTTTGATGAAGTGATTTGTAATGCAATTGAGAATCATCACCGCAGACGTCGTGGAGAAAACTCCAATCGCCGTTCGAGTTCGGTGAACCTCGTGACTGAGATCATTTGCGTCTCTGACGAGTTCTTCAATACCGTGATCTATCCTGGTTACTCGCCCGAAAGGGTAAAATACTTCATGGATAGCGAACTCAAAAACTATTCGCCAAACGTTGAACGCGCGTTTCAGGCCCTAACTAAGGGCAAAAAGGCAGCTTAATTTCAATTGCCGCGCCAGCCCAACCCGGAATTAACACTACGCGAATAAAAAAAGATATGTTATTTATTTTATAAGTTAACGTCGTAAGAGTTCTCGAGCCTGTTGCTCATGATCCTCTGAAACGCGCATCCCTGGCCTTAGGAGGTTTTATGGGTAGTAAGATTTATGTTGGTAACCTTCCGTTCTCTGCAACTTCTGAATCACTGAACGAAATGTTCGCGAAATTCGGAACTGTTGAATCTGCAAAAATCGTTATGGACAGAGACACTGGCCGTTCAAAAGGCTTCGGCTTTGTTGAAATGTCATCTGCTGACGAAGCTGCTTCTGCTATTGAGAAACTCAATGGTTCAGATCATGGCGGCCGTTCACTCGTTGTGAATGAAGCTCGTCCAATGGAGCCACGTACTGGTGGATTCGGCGGCGGCGGCGGTGGACGTGGCGGCGATCGCGGTGGAGACCGTGGTGGACGCGGCGGCGGATTTGGCGGAGGCCGTGGTGGCGATCGCGGTGGAGACCGTGGTGGAAACCGTTGGTAAGATTTTAAAAAAATCAAAAACAAGAAGCCCTCGCAAGAGGGCTTTTTTTTTGCTCTAATTTCTGAATGATTAATCAAATCCCCCTTCCCGAAAAAAAGTTCAGCTGGTTCGATGTCACCGCTCCCGATGACAGCGACATGTCCCGCCTCTCCACAGAATTCAATCTTCCTTTTCTTCTCGTACAGGATTGCCTGAAGCCAGAGCACCTTCCGAAATATGAAGAGACCGAAGAAGGCTTTCACTTCCTCATGATGAGGGCCTTCGATAAGGAATCTGATCTTGAAGCGACGACAGTTCAGGAGCTCACCAGGAAAGTTGCTCTCTTCATTTCCTCAGACAGAGTCGTGAGTATTCACAGAGTAGAGCTCCCTTCACTATCCCGGGTGATGAACAAGTGTGAAAAGACGGATCAATTTCCTAAGAATATCCAGATGCTTGTTCACCAATTAGTTCTCGATACGATCCGCACTTACGAAGAGCCGATCAATCGCCTGCAGGATCAATACGATCATTTTGAACAGGAAGTGCTTTCGAAAAAATGCGACATGGAGATGGTGAAGGTTTATCACTTTCGTCGCCAGCTCTTCGTCCTGAAAAGAATTATCAAGCAAACGAGTGACGGTCTTTATCGCTTCCGTGAATTCTGGGACAAGAATAAATCCATGCTCCAGGATCTTCGAGAGAATCTCGATCAGCTCTATTTTCAGCTGGATGAAATTTCCGATAACTTTGAACATCTTCTGGAACTTCAGATTCAGATGAATGATCAGAAGGCCAATGATGTCATGAAGACACTTACTGTTTTCTCGACGGTTCTCCTTCCTCTCAACTTTATCGCAAGTTTTTACGGGATGAATTTCACATATCTGCCAGGACTCGATTCTCCGCATGCATTGGGAGGAATCTCCCTTTTCATGGTTGTTGTGTGGATCGTGTGCCTGATCTATTTCCGCTACCGCGGTTGGTTTAAAACAAGAAGAACAGATGGATAGAATTAATAAACTCGGCGAACTCGTCCGTCCTTTTTACGGGAGTGATGATCCTGCTCACGACTGGCCACATATCGGCAGAGTGGCAGCAACAGCAAAAAAATTAGCAGCGAACCAGAATGTGAATCTCGAATGCATTCTCGCTGCCGTTTATTGTCACGACATTGTGAATCTTCCGAAGAACCATCCGGATCGCTCGCGTGCATCTGAGCTTGCTGCAGATAAAGCGGAACCAATGCTCGTTGAAGTCGGTTTCACGAAAGAAGAAATAGCAATCACCAGAAATGCGATTATCGAACATAGCTTCTCCAGAGGACTCAAGCCTTCAACGATGGAGTCTGCCATTGTTCAGGATTCAGATAGACTCGATTCACTGGGAGCCATCGGCATTCTCAGATGTGCGTCTGTGAACACCCTGATGAAATCAAAGTACTATGATCCCTTCGATCCCTTTGCTGAACATCGGGATCTCGATGATAAGAGTTTCATGGTGGATCATTATTTCGTGAAACTCTTTAAGCTCCCTGAGCTCATGCAGACAGAGGCAGGTAAGAAAGAAGGATTTGAGAGGATTGAATATATGAAAGAATTTCTCGGAAGATTAAAACAGGAAATCAGATGAATCTGGAACCACTCGAAAAAGAAATCATCTCACTTATTGAAGACGAAAAAAATCTCGTCGCCAATCTCGCGAATATTTCATCGGCTATTTACCACGGCTTTCCGGGACTCAACTGGTGTGGTTTTTATCTCTGGAGTGATGAGGATCAGGAATTAATTCTCGGACCTTTTCAGGGGAAAGTGGCGTGTCTTCGGATTAAATCAGGGAAAGGTGTCTGCGGAACGAGTTATCAGAAAAAAGAAACTCTCCGCGTAGACGATGTGCACGCTTTTCCGGGTCACATTGCCTGCGATTCTGCTTCCGAGTCAGAACTTGTTGTCCCACTGATCAGGAATGGAATTGTGATGGGAGTGCTGGATCTCGATGCACCAAAGGTGAATCGTTTTACAGGAGACGATGCGGAAGCCTTTACCCGGATCATGAATAAGGCCGTTCCGTATTTGTGGCGATAATTAAGCGGCGTTAGATAGTGTCTCAGGGGCCGTCTGAACTTTCTCCTCGGCCCTGAAGAACTTCCGATAAAGCACGATAGCGACTGCGTAAGCAGCACCTGACATGAAGAAGGTCGGGCCGAATGAATACGTCTCAATCAGGTATCCACCAAGTCTTGTACTTCCTGAATAAACCAGATGATAGAAGAAGACGATAATCGCAGAGGCGAAGACGCATTCCTTTTCACGCACTTTTTCCATTTCAAACATGGATGTGATCGGACTCGACATGTTCATGAGCATTCCACGCATGAAGAAACACGAGAGAACGAAGGTGACGTTTCCGGTCATCCCCATTCCCACCATGAAAGGAATGGCGAGGAATGCCGTGCCCATGATGAATTTAATATTCGTGGTTTTCTTCACGAGTGTTGGGGTAACAAAAATACCGACAAAAATAAAGGCCTGCAGAAGGGCGTAAGAGACTCCGATCATCTTAGTAGAGAAATTAAATCTATCTTTCAGATAGAGATTGATGAAAGGAACAACCAGACCAGAGCCGAGAGCGAGGCAAAGTTTTGGAGAGATAAGTTTCCCGAGCATCAGCCAGTCTTTCTCGCGAAGGCCCTCAAAGACACGCTTCTTCAACTTAGGAATCGGCACGCGCTGAATTCGCATGAAGATAAGATTTGAGAGTGAAACAATAACCAGTGAAGCGATGATCGCCCCCCGCATGGATTCCAGTTTCGTCAGATCATTATTAAACCACTTCATGATCGCGGGTAGATAACCTCCAACCGCGTAGCCAAGTAAATGTGCGGCCATGTTCATGGAAGAGTTCATCGAAAAAAGATGAACCCGGACTTCAGGTGTTGAGTTCCGGAGATAAAACGGTGAAACCGAAATACTGAAGAGTGCCTGGAACATCGCTGCCACCAGACCGAAAATGAAGAGCGATGAAACATCCGTATGAAAAATCTGGATGAAATAAAAAACTGAACAGAAGGCCATGCCGGTGATCACGAGATGTTTCACGTGAAAGCGCTCAATGATGAGTGACGCCGGAATCGCCATGAGAGAAATTCCCAACGAGGCTGTTGAGATCAGGTTTCCGATAATCGTTTCACCAAAGCCGAGTTCTTTCAGATAAAGATTGAAGAGAAGTCCGTGGATCGACATACCCATTCCATTGATAGCGTTTCCTATCAGGAAGAGTTTTACGTTGAGACTGAATTGCTGAAAATGTGTGAGGTAGGCCCGGACCATGGAATCATCTTAACCCAAGGCAGAAAATTCCTTAAGGAGGAGAATTTTTCCAAGCGTATTTTCTGTTTATCGGGCCTTACCCGACTAAGAGAGTTTGATATCTCAAACACCCTGATTTATATTCGGAGAAAGATGAAAAAGGATGTTTTATGAAACTGATTCTCCTTGCCCTTATAATGTCATGCGTAAGTCATGCTGATTTTGTGTATATGCAGGAAACGGAAACCGGGAAAACGATCCAATGGGAAAGTGCCCAGGGTACCCGGACTCTTTCAGAATCTGGCAAAGATTGGGCGATCTACCCGGATATCTCGGCCGATGGTCAGGAATTTATTTTTGTCGAAGGCCCGGGAAATACCGATCTTCACCTCACTTATATGAACAAGCGGTCAAATTCCACTTACCGCTTTCACTCACCAAGAAAAGGGATGATCCTTCATCCGAAATTCACCCGTAACGGAAAAATTGTTTTCTATTCGGCACCTGCGGAAAACGGAAAGAACACCATTTACTTCTTCAACCGTGAAGAAGAGGTGGCAAGACAAGGAAATCACCTGGCCGATTTCTCCCTTGAGAATGCAAAGGCTCTCGATGCAACGGAAGAAGCCTATTTCCCAAGACCATCATCTGACGGAAGCTTTGTCGTTTATCAGAGAAACTCTAACGGAAAAAAAGAGATTGTTCTCTTTGACCGGATTGAAAATGAAAAAACGGTTCTCGCCGAAGGTATGTCTCCCGCGCTTTCCTATGATGAGAGACTTGTTGCTTTCACTTCTAAGAAAAGCGGAAGCTGGGACGTTTATGTCATTGATCGCGTTTCAAAAGTTGTCACTCAAATGACGACGGACGCGAAAGATGAAATGGCCCCCGCATTCCTTCAGGATAATTCACTCGTCATCGCTTCCAATAAAACCGGTCACTATCGTCTTTATAAAATCAAAGGCAATGATTGGGTAAAACTGACTGATCATGGCGATGAGAATCTTGATCTCTACTCTCCACAATTTTCGGGCGAGACAAATTACGTACAAAAAGAACGCGCTCCTTATCTGGGAAATCCACGCTCATCTTTCGGAACTGTATCTCACAATGGAATGCTTTATATGTGTGGCGGTCACCAGGGTGCCGAGCACACTTATCCACCGGAATCTTTCAGCAATCAGTTTATCGTTTACGATATCGCCAATAATCAGTGGAAGGAACTCGCTCCCCGTCCGCAATTTGCCCATGGTTATCAGCTGGCTGCACAAGGTGATTACATCTACGCCTTCGGGGGATTTGCCTATTCAGCTGTTCACAAGCCGAAATGGAAATCTCTCAGTGCCATTGATCGTTACTCGATCAAAGAAAACAAATGGGAAACGATTGGAAGCCTTACTCTTCCGCGTTCATCAAACGTAGCCGTGACAATCGAAGGCAAGGTCTATCTCG
This sequence comes from Bdellovibrionota bacterium, assembly GCA_040387275.1. Lineage (GTDB taxonomy): Bacteria > Bdellovibrionota > Bacteriovoracia > Bacteriovoracales > Bacteriovoracaceae > Peredibacter. The sequence goes on from JAZKDZ010000002.1 coordinate 1,268,920, forward strand.
CCGGCGGCTGGGACGCGACTCCGAAATTTGAAAATGATGCCGATGGATTTTTCCACGACACGATTGAAATTTTTGATCTTGCGACTGAGAAAATTACGCTTGCTCCTTACAAAATCCCGGCACCCATCCGTCGCGCTTTGACAGGTGTGAACTACAAAAACAAAATCGTCCTTGTCGGTGGTCTCGGGCAGGGTGCTTCTCACTTTGAGCTCATCCAGAACGTTACCAGCATCGATCCGGTAACAGGAATTGCTGAAGAGCTCGCCCCTCTTCCTTTTGCGACTTTTGCTCCTGCCGCAGAAGTCCTGGGAGATGAACTCTATGTCTTCGGCGGGATGTTCAAAACCGGCGCCATGAATTACGAATACGTTTCTCACGTCTATGCTCTCGATATCAACAAGGCCCAGTGGCGTCACACTGGTCGTTACCTGAAAGAAACAAAAGGCTTCTCACAAGTCTTCCCTCTCTCAGATACGACTCTGGGTATTCTCGGTGGTCACCGCTACTTTGAAGGTATGGATTCACCTGTAATGACATTTGAGACATTCACGAAAAAATGACTTTTTTAGATACGATTGATGAAATAGGAAAAGCGATTGCAGAGAAATTACCGGCGAATGGTGATTTTTCTGCTTTCGCATCATCTGAACTCAGAAAACATTCTCTTCCCTCACTCTTCACAGAAAAACTTCTCCCCGAACTGAGACTCCGCCATCAGCAGATGGAGCCACTTAAAGGGCGTTCCTGCAATTTCTCCGATGAATGCTTCATCCTTTATCTGGGTGAGAACTTTTCGATTGAAATGTATCACTGGGATTATCGCGACACTGCTATTCATGATCATGATTTCCAGGGAGCTTTCCAGTGCCTGAAGGGTCTGAATCATCAGATGCAGTTCCGTTACGAGGCCGGGACTTTTCTGTTTCAAGGAATGGAGAAAGGTGAACTGATTCAGGATCACAGCCGAAAAGTGTCACCGGGTGAAATTGAAATCATCAAGGACGAAGATCACTTCATTCATGTTGTGAGCCATGAGACATCCACATTCAATCTTTGCATCAGAACAAATACTGATGGACTCCGTCCGCTTCGCGTTTATCACACAGATGGAATCCGCTACACTGTTCCTAAAATGCCTGAAGAGATTATGACAATTGATGAGGATTTATCTTCCGAAGAATTGCTTTATGCTTTTCACAGTCTTCCCCTGACTCAGAAGAAACAGGCGGCTCTTCTTCTCGAGAAAAGATATGGGATTGATTTCCTGAAGTCCCAGCAAAAAACCTGGAACTTCCTGAATGCTCTTTCTGATCTTGCGAAGGGAATCGAAAACTAGTTTCCGACAGTACTTCCGGCCTTCCCGTAGTTGGAAAGAACACGCGCCGAAGGATCCTGGACGTTACATCCCGGCCATTCCTTATTCGGCATCCAGAAATCCTTGATCGTGTGTGATTGTCCGGCAAAATGCTTCTCGAAAATCTCACGATAAAGAAGTGATTCTTTCGTAAATGGTTTTCCGTGGCTGAATTTAGCGGAACGAGCTTTGAATTCTTCGTCAGTGTATTTACCTTCCGCAAATTCTTTCAGGTAATCCACCATCGAATGTCCAACTGCATCTGAGAAAGCGGCTTTGTCACGCCAGAGGATTTCATCAGGGATGATATTGGTACCTTCAAAGGCCTTGCGGAGTAAGTATTTCCCGACACCCGTTGTGTTCATTTTGATCTCAGGATTGATTTCCATTACCATGCGAACAAAGTCCAGGTCTCCAAAAGGAACGCGCGCTTCAAGCGCATTAGCCGCAATACAACGGTCAGCGCGAAGAACATCATACATGTGAAGTTCATCGACACGTTTCTTAGCTTCTTTCTGGAAAGCTTCTGCTGTCGGAGCGAAGTCAGTATATTTGTAACCAAAAATCTCATCCGAGATTTCTCCCGTAAGAACAACTTTGATTTTTGTTTTTTCATGAATGTACTTACAGACAAGATACATTCCGATCGAAGCGCGGATAGTTGTGATATCCCACGTCTCAAGGTGCCAGATGAGCTTATCAAGTACCGAGAGAGTATCGTTCTTGTTGAAGTAAACTTCGTGATGATCAGTCTTCAGATAATCAGCAACGATCTTAGCAAAACCGATATCAATCGGATTGTGATCCAGGCCTACCGAGAAAGTCGTAATGGGCTTTTTCAGAATCTGATGAGCGATACCGCACACGAGAGATGAATCGAGACCACCGGAAAGGAGAAAGCCTACCGGCACATCGGCCACCAGGCGCTTGCGAACACCTTCAATAAGTTTTTCGCGGATGTCTTTCAGGTGCTTGTCTAAATCTTTCGGAGCATAGTTCGCAACCGTTGTGAGGTCACGGTACTGCTTGAAGTTTTCACCATCGTAAATATGTCCCGGTGGAAACGGTTCAATCTTCTGACAAAAAGGTGTGAGAACTTTGATCTCAGAAGCGAACATGATTTTATTTTCTGAAGTATAACCGTAATAGAGCGGACGAATGCCGATCGGATCGCGGCCTGCGACGAGTTTCTTTTTCTGATTATCCCAGATCACGACAGCGAATTCAGCATCAAGATTGAGACACATTTTCTCAATGCCAAGATCCTTATACATAGGAATAAGAACTTCACAGTCAGAATGAGAAATGAATGGGTATGACTTTTCATAGTCATGACGAAGGCTCAGGTGATTATAAATTTCGCCGTTACAGATCGCTACGTTTCCTGTTTCCAGATCAACGAATGGCTGATGACCCTTTTGCGTAGGATCCATGATCGCGAGACGATGGAAACACATAGTGGCCCCGTCGGTCTTCATGATCTCAGAATCATCCGGCCCGCGATGAACGAGCTTTTTGAAAGTGGTAGTGAAATCCGGAAGTGTCTCCACATCTCCGGCATAAGCGAGTAATCCGCACATAATCTATTCCTGAGTGTCGGGAACTGTTTCCCGGCGTCGAAGGCTATCTTATCGTAAGGCTTAAGTCAGTATCAGAAGGTGAATTTTGCCTATCAAAAGGTTACAATGAAGGTCTATGGATTTGAAGAGCGAAAATTTCAAAAAGATCGTTGTTCTTACGGGTGCAGGGATCTCTGCTGATTCGGGGATTTCAACATTTCGGGACTCTAATGGTCTTTGGGAAGAGCACAGGATTGAAGACGTTGCGACCCCCGAAGCCTTTGATAGAGACCCTCAATTGGTATGGAAATTCTATTCCATGAGAAGAATCAATGCGGCCAATGCCCAACCTAACCCGGCCCATCATGCCCTGGTGAAGTTCGCTGAGAGGTATCCCGGACGTATGACTCTTGTAACTCAGAATGTGGATGGCCTTCACGATCGGGCAGACGAAAAAGGGCTTCTTCCCCTGCTTACTATGCATGGATCCTTAAACCAGTCCCGCTGCTCTCATTGTGAGACTGTTTATTTTGATGATCACGCTTACTTTGATCTGGCCGGGAACTATGCTCCTCAGGAAACTATCATCTGCACACCGGCCGAGAAATCAGGGTCTAATTATCTTCATCACTACCGGCTGTCCTACCGTAACTTCCTTCCCCTCTCGCCATGCTGTCAGGAGCTCATGCGTCCTCATATTGTGTGGTTTGGGGAAGTGCCCCTGTCGATGGAAAGGATCGAAGCGGAACTTTCAACCTGCGACCTTTTTGTAAGCATTGGAACCAGTGGACAGGTTTATCCGGCGGCAGGATTTCTTCAGTTCGCCAAAACCTGCGGGGCGAAGACCGTGATCCTGAATAAGGAAGGAATTCCTCAGAACAGATTTGTTGATCTGGAGATTCTGGGAAATGCTAAGGATATTGTTCCGGAATTTTTTAAGGGTGAATCTTATACTTCTTAAAAGTATTCTGAGCGAGATCAAGCGCCTCTTTTCTCGCGCGATCTAAAATATAAGGTCTCGTAGCAGGAAGTTCGATCTGGATATTGTCACCGACGTATTCTTTCTTCCACACATTCATGACACGGATACTGACGAAGTACATATGTGTACCAGGACGATAGCCGTATTCTTCAAGGGCAACAAACTGACCTTTGGAAGATGTCCCCAGAACATCGATCTTCTGCTTGGTAGCAGCGAAGACCTGAGTCGTGAGAAGAAGGCAAAAAGCGATGAGTTTCATCATGCTGGTAAGGGAGCAAGGGCGGGGCCAGACTTCCCCTCAGGAATCAGTGACTTAGACCTTGAAATCAGTCCACTTTCTGGCCTATGTCTAAACTATCGCCACTCTTTCCTGGGTCTTGTTTAGGACCATCGATGGGAGCTTCCGGCGGGATGAAAAAGTGATCGTCACGAGGCTCCGGAGAATATCCATCATCTCGAGATCACCTTTATAAAATTTTTCACGAATAAGTGGTGGCATCGAATGAAGTGACTGAAAAAACTGATAGCGCTCACGGCAAGGAGTCTTCGCCTGATAGAGCATGCGATTCATCAGTCTCAAAATTCTTCTGCGTGATTTTCTTTCTTCCAGATAATTTTTCATCACGACTTTAAGTTCACCGAGACGAAAGCTCGTCTGGACCATGCGATCAATAAGTCTCACAGCATCAGGGAGTGCGTCCCCGGTGATATCGTGAACAAATCCATCAAGGCGAATCACTCTTCCTTCACAAAACTGATCGCAGTATTCACGGGGAATTTTTCTGAACTCAGTTTCTCTCTCGAGGATATCTCCAATGATCCATCTCTTCTGATGAGCTTCGCGAAGAAGATCAGGTTCAAAGTCTTCATGATAAAGAAGAGGATCTGATGAGAAGCGGACATCTTTCAGAAGAAGTCTGTCTTCATCAAGCGGGAGAACCTGGATGTAGCGAAAGCCATTTTTCTGTTCAACAGAAGCATCCATGGTTACCGGGCTGGTCAGTCGATGTGGATGAATGAGTTTTACGACGAGACCATGAGTTTTCTGATAACCAAGACCTTTATAATAACCACGCGCCACTGTATCGATGACGAAAGCTCCTTCCTTGATCGCTTCTTCCGGAGTGATGTCACGATTGAGATAAACAGTATTGGATCCAAGTTTTTCTCGTGCGATCGCATGAAAGTGTGAGGGCTCCATCGTGCAAAGCTTATGGGCGTTTCGCTTGGTATATTTCGGGAAACTCACTTCAAATTCGTCCCAGCTGCGAGAGATGAAAGGAGAGAGCCATTTCATTGCTTCGGCACTCACATCAGATTCATGAAAGGAAACAGAAAGCTTCTCTCCCAGCTGCGCGCCAGGCTCGTAAAGTTTCAGGGCCACATGCGGAAGGCATTCGCGAATCCGCAAGGCCAGGAGTGTTCCCATGAGTCCGCCACCGATGATGATGACTGGTTTTTCTTCCATATAAAAACCTCAGGTAAATGTCATAAACGGGTAAAAGTGAGAATCGGAGTTGATCCCGATGGAGGGCTAATATAAAGAGTGCGAATGAGTTTTGAATTTAATAATTTCTTACAGTATATTGATTTAAACCTAAGACCTGGAGCGACTCATGCACCCATTTGAAACACATATCCGGAATGTTCCTGATTTTCCAAAACCAGGTGTCATTTTCAAAGATATCACACCGCTCCTGACTGAGCGTTTCCCGGAAGTCATTGCAGCGATGTCTCAGGGTATCGACTGGAAAAACATTGATCTCGTTGTGGGAATTGAATCCCGTGGATTCATTCTTGGTGCAGCGATGGCCCAGATGCATGGAAAAGGTTTTGTTCCGATGAGAAAGAAGGGAAAACTTCCTCCCCCTGTCATCGCTGAATCCTACGCGCTTGAATACGGTACAGATACGCTGGAAATGATCGAGAATAAGAAAGCAGCACGGATCGTTCTGGTGGATGATGTTCTCGCGACAGGCGGAACCCTGAAGGCTGCCATGAAACTCTGTGAAAAAAATGACCTTAAAGTCGTGAACATGGTCCTTCTCATTAACCTGACTTTTTTGAATAAGTTTAAAGAAGATGGTCTGCCGGTTATCTCAGTTCTTAACTACTAATCGCTTTTAAATAAACCGAAATGGATTACACTGGTATACATGTGGATCCTTTCGGTTTTATTTCTTTCTCTTACGGCTTCGGCCTTGTCATCCTTCGAGCAATTGAAGAACGTCAAGATTCTCAAAGTCCTTCCAAAAAATATCATCCTCGTTGATCGCGGAATTGAAGACGGACTTCTCCGCAATGATCATGTGAAGTTTTCTCTGGAAAGCGAAGGTTATAGCTCAAGAGCAATTTGCCTTCAGGCAAAGGCCACAACCTCTTACTGGAAACTCTATCGCATCCCGAATGGATCTCTCTTTTCTCAAGATCTGGCCTACACCATTGCCGGACTTGCTGATCGCGAGATTCCTTATCAGAACGCGAAAATCCGTGATGAAGAAATCAGTTTTGCAGATGAAAAACCCAGAACAGATCCTGGTCCCAATCCGTTTGAAGTAAAACGCGATCTTCCTCAGCGTCTGACGGAAAGAGATTTGATTCAGGCCACTGGTCCTGACGAAGAAAAACTTTTTATTGAACGCGCCATTCAGAGAGATCAACTAAAGCAGGATTTATCCGATTATCGTTTCTCAGTTTACGCTTCCCCGTTTACCCGTCAGTCAATCAATGACGGAGAAAGTCTTCGCTACGGTTTCCGGGGCGGCAATTTCGGTGCCCGCTATCGCCTGATCACTCAATTCGAACAGCAGCAGAACAAACTCCGCGATCCGGAAAACGACAAATCTGTTTCTACCCGCAGTACGATGGCGAATGCCCAGTTTTCCGTTTATCGCCTGAAACCATGGCTCTCTTCTCTTTCAGTCATTAATTATAATTCCACCCGCTTTAGTTCTCTGGGAACTCCCAAAGGTCACTGGCAGTTTGGTGTTCTCGGATTTACCTGGCATATACTGGAATCGAAAACATGGGAGTATGTGGATCTCTCGTACATCCCTCTATACGATACCCGCACCACAGATATCTCCAATGCTGATGGCACCAGAAGCCAGGAAAAGAAAAATGGCCTTCGCCATGGATTCCGCTTCGGACTCCGCACTAAGTTCAACGACAAAATCTCGGTGGAAAATCTTCTGTGGTACCGTCCGTTCCAGGAACTCGCAACATGGAGACTGGATTCAGGTAATATGAATCTCACGAATGACTTTAAAGTCATCTTCAATGTCACGAAGAGTTTCTTTTTTGATTACAACCTGATTTTCCAGCGCGACAGACTTTGGCGTACGCTTTCAGATCTTCCTGAAAATAACACAATCAATGCTCTGAATATGAGATACGACTTCGATCTCTAAAGAGAGAAATAAGCGAGATATTCCACATTGCCGTTCTTTCCTTCTATAGGAGATACGATAGTTCTGTGATGAATCCAATCGTCATTTACGGCAGCAGAAATAATTTCATGAAGAACCTGCGCCCGTAGCTTCTCGTCTTTCACCACTCCATCTTTTGGCAATCGATCCAGTCCCACTTCAAATTGTGGTTTCACGAGTGCAATGAGAAAAGCTCCCGGTTTCAGGAGACGTTTAACAGAAGAGAGAACTTTGAGAATCGAGATGAACGATAAATCCATGACAGCACCATCAGCGAGATCGGGAAGCTCGGTAAGGTCCTTAATGTTAGTCCCTTCCATATTGCGGACGCGTGGATCAATTTTTAATTTTTCTGCGAGCTGTTCCCGACCAACATCAATGGCGTAAACAAGGCTTGCTCCCTCAGAAAGAAGTATCTCGGTGAAACCGCCGGTGCTGGCACCAACATCGAGAAGAATTTTATCTTTTACTACAACCCGAAACTCTTCCAGAGCTTTCTTAAGTTTAAAGGCTCCCCGGCCTACGTAAATTTCTGCATGGATTTCAATTTCTGAATCAACATCTACCTGTTCGCCGGCCTTCTGAACAACTTTGCCACCGACGGTGACATCACCTTTTTCAATCAGGCTTTTTGCCTGTGAGCGGGTAATGACAAGCTTTCGGTCAGTAAGAATTTTATCGAGTCTTTCTTTCACAAGATGACTTCGCCGGAAAAACAGAAGAACACTTCGCCGGAATAATAAACTTCCTTATCCACTGAAACCGTCTGATTTCCACCGAGAGTTTTCAGATGAATATCCCCTGACCATCCCAACCAATCTGCGAGGGCGAGACCCGTTGCCGTGAGACCAGTTCCACAGGAATGAGTTTCGTCCTCCACCCCTCTTTCGAAAGTACGGACATAAGCAGACTGCTGGCCCGGAAGAACTTCCACAAAACTCACATTTGTCCCCCGAGGGAAGACCGGATGAAAGCGATACTGAGGAGCTGTTTTCTTTATATCGATCGACTTGATTTCTTTACCTAAGAAAACCAGATGCGGAACACCTGTATTAATAAAAAACTTTTTTTCGAAATCATTAAACGCTGAGAGATCAGCAGCGTTCTTATCCTTGATGTCACTCATGAGAATGGCAAACTGACCATTGCGTTTCATTACTTCGTAAGTGTTGTTCATCGTTTTGATGGTATAGGCATTCTTTGCAGCAGCTGATTTGGCATCCAGATAAGTAGCCAGACAGCGAAGACCATTGCCGCACATTTCAGCTTCACCACCGTCCGCATTGAAAATTCTCATGGTTCCATCGACACCATTTTCTACGCCAAGAAGAAGGACGCCGTCTGCGCCGACACCGAAATGACGATTACAGATTCTCTTCACAGAATCTTCTGTTAATTTGAGGGAGGGATTCTCTTCAAAAATAATGAAGTCGTTGCCGTTCCCGGAATACTTTACGAATGGGTGTTTCATGTCCCCATCATAAATATCCCGGAAGGGAGTGTCTATTCGCTGTCTGGAAAGATGCGGCCAAAGATATCGACTGCGCGATCCCGTACCTGTTCCGCACGTCTTCTGATGCGATCGGCACGAGTTTCATGGACAACTGAAGTCGACTGGTCTTCCCAGATTCTGTCCAGGTTCTTAGTCGTTGTGAAACGGGTGAAGAAATCGGCCACTTTCGGAAGTTCCGTTTCCAATTGTGTGCGGGATTCCGGACAGGCATGGAAGTTGGCAAAAAGCTCGGCAAAGCCTTCTTCGATATTTTCCGTACAATATTTTCCGCAAATCTCAGAGAGAAATTTCTCAGTACCGGGTTCAGCAACGAGAAGATCGGCCCACACCCGCGAATTTGAAATCCCGTGGAGATTGTTGATAGAGTCCAGGCTGTGCCCGTGTTCATGGAGGAATAAATTTGCAGAGCCGTGATGACTATAAAAGTGATTAATCACGATTCTCGTAGGTGACTTGCGATATCCGCGGGCCGTCGATCCACCACCACCTGGAACTTCTGACCAGGGACGACCATCGAATGTTTTTTCATTCGTCGGGCTCCAGGTCGGATCAACCGTCACTCCTGAACCTTCCATAATATGTATCTTGTTTCCGGCCTTCATGAGTTCAGCATGAAGCGAAGTGGGGAATTTAATAAACTCATTTTTAAACTGTTCGACGAAATTTACTGAGACATCAGTTTTCGCCACGATTTTATTCGCCGTAAAAAATGCCTGATAGTCAGCGATTGTTTTCCCTTCAGACACTTCACTTGAAACCTGCGGACATTTAATTCTCACGGCCGCGAAGGATTCTGCCGTCATGGCAAACAGAACTACGGGAAGAATAATTTTTGTCAGCATCTGATACTCCGGGGGGGTTGAGTCCTCTGATGCTACCCAATTCCTGAGTCGAGAGCGGATTAGTGGAAAAGATTACAGATATGTACGGAATGAGTGCATTTGACACGAGTACTTTCAGTAAGTTAAGTGGGATTTCCGGCGAATCTTCCTTGGCAGTTGGGAGCGAAAAATAGTAAATTGAGTTCTTCTTAGTGGGATTATAGCTCAATTGGTTAGAGCTCCCGGCTCATAACCGGGTGGTTACAGGTTCAAGTCCTGTTAGTCCCACCACCTCTTTCATGATGAAAAGGAAATTTTATGAACTTCTTTTTACTGATCCTCTTATCGATTCCTTCATTATTCGCAGAAGACACTTACCGCGATAGCTCCCTCAAAAAGAAAGATGCACCGGCGTTTCTGATCAAGGCCACACCAACTGGTTCTGAAATTGATGACGTGGAATATTTCAAGAAACATTACTCATCCGGCAAAACAACTTACGAGATAAAATACGAACTGCATGACGACGAAGTATCTGTTTCTTACTCGGAAGACGGAAAGTTTCTTGAAAAAGAAGAAGACCGAAAATTTTCTTCCCTTAAGCAGGATGTGCAGGACAAGATAAAGGCCTATCTCAAGGAAAAGCTCAAAACATACAAGATTCATGAAACAGAAATCCGGACCACTTCGGAATCGAGTTTCATTGATGTCGAAGTCTCGCATGATGGTGGGAAAACCGGGCTCACCGAATATTCTTTCTCTCCTGAAGGGAATTACGTCTCGGAGGAAGCAGAAGGCGTACAGGCAATTGAGACATTGAACTGATGAAAACAATCATTTTATTCATCGTCGTTCTCTTCACTCCCACACTCTATGCAGAAAGCTTTGAGTCTTATGGTGTTCTTCCGTTTCTTTCACTCAGCAAGGGTATCAACAATAAGTTTGATCTGAGTTTTTATCACTCAGATACATTCAGCACCCGCGAGAAGACATTCCACGGAAAGAAATATCCCAGCCGTGATCTTCAGGCGTATTTCCAGACGGCGATCAATTACAAGTTTCTTCCCAACATAAATCTTTCTCTGGGCCATATTTACCAGCGGAACAATCCGGTCGATGTCGATTTTGTGAATGAACACAGGATTTTTGAGCAGGCAACTTTCTCTCACTCAAGAGACGCTTTTCAGTTCACGCATCGGATTCGTTTTGAGCAAAGATTTATTGACGAACGGGAAGAGCATGAGTTTAAAACCCGTCTCCGCTATCAGATTGGTTTCAACGTTCCCCTTGATGGACGCCAACTCGATCCGGGTGAGTGGTATTTTAATACGTACAATGAGTTCTATTTTTCCACAACTGGGGAGAGGAATGCATTCTTCAGTGATGACTGGCTCTATGCCGGATTCGGTTATCAGACAATTGACTGGGGAAAACTGGAAGTGGGCCCGATTGCTCAGTACGGAATGATCAATCGTGATAAGGACATCAGGGCCTTTTACGCCCTTCAGTTCGGCTGGATTCTAAAATTCAAATAGACCAATCAATCGGAGCTTTGCCGGATTTTGTCAGGAAGGCATTTGCTTGAGAGAAAGGTTTGGATCCAAAGAAACCACGATAAGAGGAAAGCGGCGAAGGATGCGGAGAAATGATCAGATGATGATGTTCCAGATTTACTTTCGAAGCTTTTTTCTGAGATGGCCCACCCCAAAGAATAAATACAATATCTGATTTCTGAGTGGAGAGAACTTCGATCACCCGATCCGTGAATATTTCCCAACCCTGTCCCTGATGACTTCCGGCCTCCGCTTTTCTCACTGTCATCACAGTATTAAGTAAAAGCACTCCCTGCTTGGCCCACTTCTCAAGATTACCGTGCTCCGGAATATTTATTCCGAGATCGGAATGAAGTTCTTTATAAATGTTCACGAGAGATGGTGGTGTCTTGATTCCTTTTTTCACGGAGAAAGACAATCCATGGGCCTGTCCATCACCGTGATAGGGATCCTGGCCGAGAATAACGACTTTGACGTTTTCAAAAGGAGTCAGATCGAAGGCCGTAAAGACTTCTTTTTCCGGCGGAAAGATGTCGTATTTTTTTCTTTCTGATTTCAGAAATGACTGAAGCTCCCTGAAGTAGGGCTTAGTAGATTCTTCTTCAATTAATTTTGACCATGAATAAAGCATAAAAAGAAAGGGGCCCAAAGGCCCCTTATTCCGGATTAAAGCTTAATACGGAAACCTTTGTCTTTTTTCTTTTTCTTTTCTTTCTTCGGAACTGGAGCAGCAGTCGTTGCAACTTTCGCAGCTTTTACTTCTTCAAGATATTTTTCCTGAAGCTCGATCTCAGTTTTGATCGCGTTCATGTAATCTTTCTTAGCGTTGATTTCCTGCTCAGTCGCAGTGACTTTTGCAGTCTTAGTTGCTTCAGGGAGACCATTCGCCATCGCTTGTCTTTCAGTGCCTAAAGTATCTCTGATCGTTTCGAGATATGAATCGAGGCAGTAACGACGGTCGAGTGCTTTTGTCTTTTTGAGACACTCTTGCGGATTTGTATTTGCTAAGAGCGAAAAAGACATAGCGAGTAAGCTTGTTGCGAGAACGAACTTCATAGAATCTCCTGGATTTTGGTTACGGAAATAATAGAAAAATCTTCATAAGAGGGGAAGCACCTGTAAGGAGATGTATGAGCGGAGCTCCAATGACTTTACGCTCACGTATAACGCTTTGATCTTTGGGTTTTCTCATGTTCCATGGCCGGGGGGGTTACTGCTTGAATGGTCTAGTTCTCAAGCAATAGCTTGGTTTTAAAACAATGGAGGTTTTATGAAAAAGTTTATCCTGACATCGCTGGCAGTTGCGGCTTTCGCGCTCCCTGCACTCGCTAACACATCGTCTTCATCATCAACAACTACTGCACCAATGGGTTCAGGTTCAACAATGGGTTCTGACGCCAGCATGGGTTCAGGCTCAGGTACAGGAACTGGAGTAGGATCTGGTACAGCGACTCCATCCGATATCCAGATGGAAGAAGACAGAGCTCCGATGGGAACTGAACAATCTACAGCTCCTGATTCATCTCGTTCATCTACAATGGGAACTGGTACTGGAACAAGTACTGATTCTACAGACACGATGGACACATCGACGGGCAGCGGGACATCTACTCCATCTGACGAAATCGAAGAAGAAGAGTAATTATTCCGGGCAGGGGTCTAACGACCTCTGCCTTTTCTTTCTTTGCGTTCACGCTTTCTTTCAACTCTGCTTTGTCTTTTCTCAATGCGGGATGCTTTCTTGTTTTTCCAACGCTGTCTCATCTCTTCTTTACGGATGAAACGCGCTTCGCGGTTTCTCTCTTTCAAAGCTCTTCTGGCAAACTTCTTCTCTTTCCTTTCAAAACGAAAACCTTCATTGGGTTTAACAATCTCAGGGACAAATGTCTGAACGTAAGGTGAAGAGACTTCAACCTCACCTTCAAAAACATCAAGTTCCGCATCCTCATCAGTTGAAGAAACTTCAAACTCAGTGCCTCTTACCGAGAAGGTCACTCCCCTTGCATCGATTTTATGATCAACTTCCTCTGTTCCGTCTTTTGTGACCTGAACCCGGATAAGACCTTTGATGAGTTCAATGAGGGAGGTCGATTTCTCAGCCGTTGATTCCTCGATCATGTGACGGGAGATGGTGATCTCTGTTCCCTTCACGAGGCTCATCTGGATTTTGGGATAAATCAGAAATGTGACATGCGCATTCTCAGTATGAATGTTGTCCCCGGTTTCAAGTGATAAGCCTTCAGCGATGCTGATCCGGCTACCATTGCGGGAAATCCATGCATCATGACTTCCTTTCATAGAAAGAACTTCACCGACCTGAGCGTGGGTCAGGGAAATCGTGAAGAGAAAAAATATGAGAAATTTCATTGAGACCTCATGAGATCAAAAAAACCTGGATATGATTTATTAACTGATTCAGTGCTATTGAGTGTTCCACCGGAATGATGACAAAGAAATAAGGCAGCAATCATGACAATTCTGTGATCATCAGGAAGTGAGAGGCTTTTCTCACCACAGATTTTCTGAGATCCTTCGATGACCAGGGAGTCACCTTTCACTTCATAAGATCTTTCAAAATGAGTCAGGAGTGCGCAGACTTCATTTAAACGATCACTTTCCTTGTGCGCAAGATTATCTAATCCGCTTAATTCATGAGTGCCATGGATGTGAGAAACTAAAAACGCCATCGCTGGAAAAAGATCGAGACAGTCGGACATATTGATTTTAACTGACGATGATTGGGATATAGGATTCACAATCAGCCCATCTGTCGTTTCAGAAACTGAACCTAGTTGCTTCAAAACTTTCATGATCTTGGAGTCGGCCTGAAGAGAGTCTTCTCTGAGTCCGGGAAAACTTATTTCCTGCGAGAGAGCAGCGAAGACCATCGGAAAAGCGGCGCTACTCCAGTCCAATGGAACTGAGTAAGAATCATTTCTTTTGAAATGTTCTTTGAGAGGACCATTCATTTTCAAGTAGCTTTCGGAACTTTTCAGATTTCTTGGTGAGATCTTTGTCTGATATTGATCCAGAATCAAATCAAATGCTGTTGCAAACTGAGTGGTGCGGGAACAATCGATAGAGAGCGACTTCGGAATGGTGATTGGTCCCTGAAGAATCAGAAGATCATCACGAAGTTCTGCATAAGCTCCCAGGGACTTAACTGTTTCCAGATATTCCTGCCAGGGTCTTTCCTTAAGTCTTTTTCCCAGTTTCAGCGTGTAGCGTTTTTTTCCGAGGAGAAGGAGCGCAGCGAGAAATCTTGCTGTCGTTCCACCCTCCCCGACAAATATTTCTTTGTCAGCGACTTCACACTGTGGGAAGGAATTTTTCACCGTGATGGAATCATGATGAGTTTCACAAATCAGACCTGCTTCGCTTAAGGCAGTAACGAGATGAGTGACGTCAGTTGCATGAGGCATGTTATTGATCTGTACGGGATTTGTTTTCAAAGAAGCCAGAATGAGAGCGCGGTTAGCGTAAGACTTTGAAGCCGGAACATTCACCACATCTGGTAAATGCCCTTTTTTAATCTTCAAATTCGACATGCTTATTTATCCGTGACTTGAAATCATTCAGGGAAACATTTTCTACGTAGGGATGACCTGGTTTCTTAACAAGAATGAGTTTCACCTGTTCACCAGATCTTTTTTTATCTTTCAGGATGTAGTCGAAGATTTTTTTCTTATCAAAATCCGGATATGTTTTCGCGATAAGCTTATTCTCAGGAAGATCAAGCGCCTTCAACATTTTTTCAAAAGCTTCAAGTGCAGCGGCCTGATTCATAATTTCAAAAATATACTTAAGACCCATGAGGACTGCGAGGCCGTGAGGAACTTTCAGTGTCGACTCAAAAGCATGTCCGAGCGTGTGTCCGAGATTCAGAAGAATTCTATCTCCTTCTTCTTTCGGATCCTCTTTAACGATCGCCATTTTATATTTGGCGCAGGCTTCAGCAATTTTTCCAATCTCTTCTTTGTTACAGATAAGTTCATAGATTTCTGAAGAGAGGAGCCCGTACTTAACTATTTCACCCTTTCCGGAAAGCCAGTTCTCTTCATTTAATGTCGTAAGAAAGTCTGAGCAGAGATAAACTTTCTGGGGTTCATGAAAAGCGCCCGCCAGATTTTTGCCAGAAGGTGTGTTCACAGCGGTTTTTCCACCGAGAGATCCGTCAATCATTGCCAGAAGTGTAGAGGGAACTGCTACCCAGGGAATTCCACGAAGGATAGTCGCAGCAACAAATCCACCCAGATCGGTAGTTGCTCCACCACCAAAGACATAAAGGACGGAAGACCGATGAATATGCGCTTTAAGAAAGAACTCCAGTGCATCACCATAGGTGGAAAGGTTTTTATCTTCTTCCGGCTCTTTCACCCAAAAAATATTTGTCGCGAATTGAATCCACTGAGGAAGATGATTTTTAATTTTGTAATCAGCAATCGCATAGAACTCACCGTCCTGGTGATTATCCAGGACTTTGATAAGTTCGGGCTTGTTGACGTAAATAAGCTCTGAAGGCATAAAGAATCTTACCAGATTTCTAAGGGGAAAATGAAGTGAGCCTTGAATGGTTTTCAAGATTAAAGGAGTACGATTCGCTTTCGCGCTCCCGATCGGGACTCCTGAACTCAATTAATGAGCAGAAAAAGCGTATTGAGGGGCTTAATACGAGACAATCGGACAATTTGGCGCAGCTCGCAGTACTTAAGTCCGACTACATTCGTCTCCAGCAATCACTTCATGAAATTGAACAGAAAATGAAAGTTCAATCCGAGCAGAAGCAGCGTTGGATCGATACTGGCGGTGATGAAAAAAAGCGTCTGGCAATGGAAGCTGAACTCGCCAGGCAAGAGGAAGAAGGATTTGAACTTCTTCAAAAACTCGATGAGAACGAAGTTGAGCGCAAAGATGTGCAGACGTTTCTTGAAGGTCTCGCAAAAACTCTCTTAGAAATATCTACCGAAGCCAAAGAGGAGATCAAAAATTTTGAAGGACAGATATCTCAGCTTGATCTTCGTCTTGAGGGACTCATGGAAATCCTACCTCCGGAGTTTAAAGATCTTCTCCTGAAACTTCTCAAAAAGAATCTTGCTCACGGACCGTTCACCCGTATTGAAAGTGGACATTGCTTTTTTTGTCGTTATCAGATTTCTCGAGTGATGGAATCTGAGATTGATATGCAGAAACTCCTGAGACAATGCCCTCAATGCTCCCGCATCTTCATTCCTTACGGAACATAAAAAAAGGGCCCCCGAAGGAGCCCTCTCTTAGAAATCTATATCAGAAATATCTTAGTTACGATTCGGAGTGACGGGGCCACTGAGAACGAGGATGTTCTGTCCAGTTTGTCCTGGAACCTGGGCCTGTCCAACTTGCTGAGACTGAACATATCCGGTTACTGTTACATAAAAAGTACCAGCAGCAGCTTGTCTGTAAATACATTGTTGATAAGTCGACTGACCACAAGCCTGAGAGATCATAGTTCCGGCCTGCTGAACATATTGCATACCAGAAACGAGTTGTCCGCCAGGACCCATCGCTCCCACTTGGTTGGGATAAAAAGAACTTCCGCTCACCGTGAGGAGTCCATCGCTCATTCTCAATGTTCCGGTCACAGATCTGGGAGTTCCCACTTGATACGGATTATAATAACCAAGAGAGTTACTACTGCCCTTGCTTTTTGATTTATCTCCGCAGGCGACTGCCATCGTGAGTGAAAGAATGACGACAAATAGGTTAAAAGTTTTCATAGGTCCCCCTTGGGTTATGAAAGCTTTTCGGTACCTTAGTGAATTACTTGAGGGCTATTATAGAAATTGTTGTATCTCAGGTAAGTCACGAGTATTATGCGCCTTACCGAGGACAGGGGACTATCGCCGCCGCAAGGGGGAGGAAAGTCCGGACACCACAGGATATCGTAGCGGGTAACGCCCGTCCGCCGTGAGGCGAGGACAAGTGCAACAGAAAGTATGTATGGCTTCGAAAGAAGTGCGTAGTGAAACCAGGTAAACTCTACGAGGTGCAAGCCCATGTAGGTGAACGTTGAGGCGATCCGCTGAGTTCACGGGTAGGGTGCTCGAGCCATGAGGCAACTCATGGCCTAGAAGAATGATGGTCGAATACAGAATCCGGCTTACTCCTGTCCTCGGTTTTTTCCATTCATGGGTGTCTAAAAACTGGACACCCCTTCTCATTTTTACAACTTCTCACTAACTACCCATCAGTTCACATAAGATCCTTACAAAGAGGTGCTTATGAAACTTATCGTATTGTTCACATTGCTCATGGTCTCATTCAGCAGTTTTGCTACTGACTGGTACACGCACGATGCAGCTGATCCACGTGTATGCGGGAATCAATCAAGCTGTACGAAAGGAATCTTTTCATTCGTTGGTGTTGGTGAATATTTTGCTCGTGGAGTTTCAACAAAAAGCTGTAACGATGCTGTTGCTAAAGCAGACGAAACATTCAGAAGAGCTTTTGGTAACGTAGACGATTGCGGTCTCTTCAGTGGCCCTTCACTGAAAGACTGGTCATGTACACGCAAGAACGGCCGAATCACTGCATGGGTACAATGTAACCCTAACTCTGGTTCAAATGAAAACGCCCGCACTCAGCGCAGAAGCTGTGTTCTCGGCGGAGTCTGGATCTGCGGTAGATAATTTAACTAAAAAGAATTGAAAGAAAAAAGCCCTCGCTTGAGGGCTTTTTTTATTTATTTGAGCTTACATTTCATCGGTTGCGGAGGAAGGACAAGAGGACGTGGAAGTGAACGATGCTCACAACCCGTCTGATCCGGGTTCATCACGAAATCCGGAAAGAACTGAATCGTACTTCCCGTATCTCCACGGCTTGAATGATTGATCGTGAGATAAGTCACAGTGTTCATCACAAAACATCCGCCGCTTCCCCAATCATTTTCTTCATTGCCAGTCGCTCTGACTGAAACAGGCCCACCGTCCATTGCACGAGCGACCTGAACTTTTGCCTTGATGTCCTGAAAGTATCCGTTCTCATGGCGGAAAAGAATCCCTGAATCATCCTGAAGAGCGACGAGGTATTTCCCCTGATTCTCAGAAGCACATTCATAAACTTCTGCGTGAGTGTTCACGATAGTCATAATCATAACGATGACAGATATAATAATCATGTTTTTCATCTTGAACTCCGGTTAAGAAAGAAAACTTGACCGGGTTGTAGCAAAATTAATTTGAGAACCTCAACTAAACGTTGGATGAAGACGAAAATATCGGGGTCAGATTGTCACCGGAAGACGCTATCTCTCGAATAGTTCAATCCCATCCGGCATAAGAACTAAGGCCTTTTCTCCCTTTAATAGCTTCATGTCCTTCCCACCAGTGAGATGGGAGTAGGCCGGAAGGTAGCAAGCTTTATCGAGAAGCATGAATGAGGGAAGCCTGAGTGAATCGACTGAAGACTGAAGTCTCATCATAGGATGAACGTGACCGCAGAATTGATATTTTTTCTCGCGAGTCTTACGATCATGCACGAGAAGAAATTGATCTACATTGAGGGATAATTCTTCGACTATTCCCCACGAAGGAGGAAACGTCGTAAAGCGATCATGGTTACCTTTCACCAGCACAAGCTCCACAGGATACTTCTCGCGAAAATTCTGAATTTTTGAAATGATAGCGGGACTGAGAGCAGCTTCATGATGAATCAGATCTCCGAGAACGATAAAACTTTTCACTTCATAATCTTCCAGAACATGACCCAGTCTATCGAGATCGGCATCCAGGACAGCATCTGAAACAGCTATACCGTGATTACGTAAATATTGGGTTTTTCCCCAGTGAAGATCGGCAGCCATGAGTATTTTCCTGCGTGGCCAGTAAATGACCCGCCGGCAGTCAAAAATAAATTCTTCTTCTCCGATCAGGAGGCTTTTGCTTTTGTCCATCTGTCCTTCATTTTCTGGAGTCGTTCCTGAAGTGTCTCTGATGTTACGAGTGATCCAATCCGTTCAATGATGAGCGGGAATGCCAAAGGCGATGGCCGGGGAGTCTTATAGTGTTCAAATGGCATGACCTGAAGTTTTTTAAGTACTGATATGAGTCTGCTTTCCTGGAACTGGAAGAATTTCACTTCATCAAAGGATTGATTATAAAGTGGCTGTTCCGGTTCAAAATTCTGGAAGACTTCAAAGAGTAATGAAGAACTCATTTGCAGGTTTTTCATTGTTCTTCTCTCGCCTGCCCTGTTCTGGTGAATGAGACCTGAGATCTGTGCGATATCCCGGAATTGTTTCTTCGCCAGCTGGGTCATGTTGAGACTGCGCTGGATATCTCCTGTGAGATTTTCCATGCTGAGAAATTCTTTCATGTCGTCTACTTTAAATTCGTAATCATCAGGAGCAAGAATCTCAAGACCATACTCTGAGACGGCAAATGAAAATGTTACTTTTGAGCGAAGGGACATCCTCACACTCAAGAGAGCAGCGAGCGCTTCGTGAACAAGTCTCCCTTCAAACGGAAAGATAAAAAGATGTTTTCCCTCACGGGTCAATGTCTCTTCCATCAAAAGGTAATCTCTGCCTGGTAATCGTGAAAGTGCTTTCTGGACTTCGATAATAGGAGAAAGAAACTCCACCAGAGGATGATGATAGGTTCCTTTTTCAATCAACTCGAAAATTTCCTTCAGGTGACTCGTGAGAAGTGATGAAAGGGGAAGACGACTTCCCCACCAGATGGGAATGACGGCCGAATTGGCGGGGGCCATTCTCACCATCAACGTAAGGTCTTTGATCATGATATATTCCAGAACCCGTCCGGCGAATACGAAGTGATCACCTTTTTTCAGCTTGCTCACAAAAGATTCTTCTACTGAACCGAGGGAACCACCTTTCATAAATTTGACTCTGATAGACGGATCCGAAGTGATCGTTCCGACATTCATAAGATGAGCGTGAATCATTTTTTTATCGTGAACCAGATAGCGTCCGTCTTTCTCTTTCAGGCGATGATAGTAAGGATAAGCGGTAAGAGATCTTCCGCCATGAACCAGGAAGTTCAGGAGATTCTGGAAGTGATAAGGTTCAAGCTTTCTGAAAGCAAACGTCGACTTCACTTCCTGATAGGCTTCATCTGCCATCAGTCCGTCTCCTGATGCTAGAGTGACCATGTGCTGAGCAAGAACATCAAATGACATTTCCGGGGGAATGATGTCTTCCTTAAGTCCTCTTTCAATAGCAAGCTCAGTTGCCATGTACTCAAAGAGTTCCAGTGCATGTGTCGGTACAAAATAAATTCTCGGAACACCGGTCGGAGTATGTCCTGAGCGACCAGCTCTCTGAATAAAACGGGAGATACTTTTGGGAGATCCCACCTGATAAACTCTTTCCACCATCGGAAAATCTACACCGAGATCCAGTGAACTGGTGCAGATAACCAGTTTTAGTTCACCGGTTTTAATTTTGTCCTCAACATTCCTGCGCTTCTCATAATCCACTGAAGAATGGTGAATCGCCATGACATCTTCCCATTCTGGTTTCATCATCCGGATTTCATTAAACCAACGTTCGGCTTGTGAACGTACATTCGTAAAGAGAAGACAGGATTGATTGATATCGATGTGATTCACAACTTTATTCATCATCGCGAGACCCAGATGTCCGGACCAGGGGAAGGAATCAATTTCATCGGGTAGCAAAGTCTGGATATCTATTTCCTTGGAAACTTTCTCAGTCACAAAGGTAAAGTTTTTCAGACTCCCATTCAGGACTTCTCCGGCCAGATGAGGATTGCCTACTGTTGCAGACAAACCCCAGACTCTGAGTTCAGGAGCAATTTTTTTCAGGTGGGCCAGACAAAGCTGTGTCTGGACGCCTCGCTTATTTCCCATGAGCTCATGCCATTCATCGATCACGACTAATCTGCATTTTTTCAGGGCTTCCCGGTATTCTTCCTGAATAAGAAGAAGATTAAATGATTCGGGCGTCGTCACCAGGATGGAAGGAGGATTTCTTTTTTGCTTTTGTCTCTGGGCCTGAGTCGTATCGCCCGTCCTTGCATCGACAGTAAAGGGAAGTTTCATGTCATCAATCGGAACCTGCAGGGATTTCATGATGTCGCCACTAAGAGCGCGAAGTGGTGAGATGTAGAGGATGTGTATTCCTGAAGCTTTTTGATTTTCCTGAACTAATTCGGCCATAGCCGCCAGACATCCGGCGTAGGTCTTTCCAAACCCGGTGGAAACATGAATCAGACCATTTTCTTTGCGGAGATAGGCGTCCCAGGCGGCCCGCTGAAATTCCCGGGGTTCCCAATTTTTTGAACGGAACCAATTTTCGATCCATTCAATTTCTTTCATAGGAGCTTCTTCACGTTATCCAGAGTGTCGGCTTCCTCCGGTTTTTTGTCTTTACGCCAGCGATGAATGCGCGGAAATCTGAGAGCGACTCCTGCTTTATGCCTTTTTGATTCCTGAATTCCTTCAAAGGCAATTTCAAAAACATGCTGGGGCTCAACCGATCTTACGGGACCAAATTTTTCCACAGTGTGTTTTTTTATCCAGCGATCCATTTCGGAAAGTTCTTCGTCAGTAAGACCTGAGTAGGCTTTTGTCACCGGAATCAGTTCTTTATCCTTCCAGACTGCGAGAGTGTAATCCGTGTAGAGATTTGACCTTCTCCCGGATCCTGACTGAGCATAAAGGAGAACGCAATCGATTGTGAGCGGATCTATTTTCCATTTCCACCAATCACCGCGTTTTCTTCCGGATTGATAGGGCGAACTCCACCTCTTCATCATAAAACCTTCCACTCCCCGGTCACGACTTTCAATTCTCAGTTGTTTGGCTTCATCGATTGAATGAATTTTGAGAATTTCAGACTGGGGAAAGGCAGAGATAGAATTGAGAAGTTCTTTTCTCTCACTCAGAGGGCGATCACGGAGATCAACTCCCTCCCATTCAAGGATATCGTAAAGCATGATACTGACAGGTGTTGTATCGAGATCCTTTTTCGTAATTTTTTTCCGATTCAATCTGGTCTGAAGGTCAGAGAACGACATCACCTTCCCTTCCTTGAAAGGAAGTAACTCACCATCAAGGACAGTGCCATCCGGAAGTAGTTCGGCCTGTTTCAGAATATCGGGAAAAGAATCATTGATGAGCTCCTCACCCCTTGACCACAGAAAGATTTCTCCATTTCGCTTTACCAGCTGACAGCGGATGCCATCCCATTTCCATTCCACACACCATTCATTCCAGTTTGAGAAAACTTCTTCAGCATTCTCTACCGGACTCGCAAGAAAATAAGGATAGGGTTTTGAAATTCTCTCAATCGTCACATCAGGAACGAGGAGATTGTTATAATACTGTGGAGTGGGGATGTAATCACCCATCAGACGGAAGCTCATTGTTTCCTTATCTACTCCTGCAACTTTCGCCAGGGCCTGAATAATCAGATTCTTTGATACTCCAATCCGAAGTGCTCCGGAGAAACATTTGTGAATAAGAAAGAGAGTTGTCTCATCATAAGATTCCCACCATGATCGGAATTTGAGCTTTTTTTCTTCATCTGAAAGATTCTTGAGAGTCAGCAACTCTTCCGTGATAAATTTCCCAAGAGCGGGTGGCTCAATTGCTTTTTCAGCAGGTCCACGAAGTAAAGCCATCGTCTCAGAGAGATCACCTACCTGATAATAGCTTTCCTTAAAAAGCCAGAAAGGAATTCCCTTCCATTCGCAGAATGTTTCCTGAATAAATGTCCTGTTTACCTTTGTTGGAACTTTGTTCCCTGAAATCAGAGAGAGAGTCCAGCAAGCGTCTTCAGGTGGCGCCTCACTGAAATAATTTACGAGGCTGTCCACTTTCTTGTTTGTAGATGTTGTCTCATCAACTTCCCTGAATAGTTTTTTTAAGCGTTCCATCAGGTTTCCCCTTCGACTTCATAGGGGAGTTTCAGATCAAAGGCCGGGATGCCTTCCACTTCTTTCATATAACGAACGATGGAATCCGTATTTCCGTGAGTGAAGAGAACTTTCTTGCAGCCTGTTTCTTTTACCGTCCGGATGAGACTGTTCCAGTCGGCGTGATCTGAGACCACGAATCCGCGATCATATCCCTTTCTTCTCCGGTTACCGCGCAAGCGCATCCAGCCCGAGGCAAAGGCAATTTTTTTCGGAGAAAGTCTTTTCGCCCATCCTGACCCCATCGCAGATGGTGGGCAGATGATCAGGGCGCCCTGGAACTTTTCCTTACTCTCCAGAGGGACTTTGATGACATTGGGCCAGCTAAGACCGGTCTTCTCATAGCAGTGATTGATTTCATCCACCGTGCCGTGAACCCAGATCGTGTCGTTCGTAATTTCCCGAAGGCCCGCAATAATTCTTTGAGATTTCCCCAAAGCATAACAACAGAGAACGGAATTAAATCCTTCTTCTCTGTTTTTCATCCACCAATCATATATCTCTTTTACCTCAGCATTGAAGTCTGGCCAGTTATAAACAGGCAGTGAAAACGTAGCTTCGGAAATAAACACGTCACATGGAACAACTTCAAAAGGTGCGCAGGTTAGATCAGCATCACGCTTGAAGTCGCCGGTAAAAAGCCAGACTTCTCCCTGGTATTCAATTCGTACCTGAGAAGAACCAAGAATGTGACCTGCCGGATGAAAGCTCACTTCCACATCACCCATCCGGAAAATTTCTCCGTAGGAGAAAGTCTGAATCTTTGATTCAGCACCGATTCTTTTTTTCATGATGTGAAGAGCTTCGTTCACGCAGATATACTCACCCATTCCCCAGTGCGCATGATCACCATGAGCATGTGTGATAATTGCTCTGGGAACAGGCTTCCAGGGATCAATGTGAAAATTTCCGGGTTCGCAGTAAAGTCCCTCAGAAGTGAGCTTTAGGATTTCCATCGCATGATTTTATCAGTTCAGGAATTCAGGGGCATGACACGAATGTTGAACAACCGAGTTACTCAAGAAGCTTGAGAGACTTAAGTCCCTTTAACGTCGTGGTACTGAGATTAGATTCAGCTTTTTGCAGATCTTTCCAGACAAGTTTTCGGGAGAATTTCCACGTCTTCAACTGACCTTCATCAGTCGTGACGAGATGATTGATGATTTTGTATTTGGTAATCCCTGTTTTGAGAATGACTTTCTCACCAGAAAATTTTCCTTTGAGTTTCGGATACTGAGAAAGCTTTTCATCCGTAGTGGAAAGAATGAAAGTCGGAACTTCGAACTGTCCTGACAGCCACTCACCATCTTCTTTTTCATAAACCAGGATTTTACCTTTCTTCACAATATAAGCACGCAAGAGAGTGAGTTCGTGTTCCTGAACTTTTTTCTTCTCAGTCAGATTCACGGGAAACTTCAAAGGACTCCCTGTTTCGTAAGCCTTGCATTCTTTTTTCAAAGGACACAATTCACAAGTGGCCTTGCGGGCCTGACAGAAAGTCCTGCCAAGATCCATCAGGGCTTCATTAAGCGCACGCCAGGAATATTTTCCCTTGAAGATTTTCTCATCAATAAACAAACCGGAAATTTCTTTCTGAAGCTTAAGACCCTTAGGCGTTTTGATTCCGTACAATCGGGAAATAACTCTCTCGAGATTGGCGTCGACAGCGAGAGCTCTTTTATCCATTCCGATCGCGACAATGGCATTTGAGGTATAAGGACCAATACCGGAAATTTCCTGGAGACTTTCCAGGTCGTGGGGAAACTCTCCCCCATGATCGCGGGCAATGGCTTCTGCAATTTTTTTTAAGCTTCTCGCGCGACGGTAGTAACCAAGTCCTTTCCACGCAACCAATAATTGATTCTCTGTTGCACGGGCAAGCGACTCGAGATCAGGAAAGGTAACGAGAAATCTGTCGTAATGATTTTTCACTGTTCCCACGGTCGTCTGCTGGAGCATGATTTCAGAGACGAGAGTCCGGTAAAGCGATCTGTCCTTCCGCCACGGGAGTGCGGAAAATTCCTGCTTAGACCAGGTGAGAAGTGTTTTTACGTCCATGTCGGGATTTTGCAATTATCGGCAGGATTTTTCAAGCTCGTCGACGAGATTCATCAGGTCAGAAGCTTTCAAAGGATCTTTGTCGCCACGAAAACGACCATGCTTACTTTCAATGTAATCTGAGAATTCCTTATGGAACTCATAGATATCAGTGACGATGACGAGCTTTTTAGCTGTTGAGCGCTCAATCCAATCCATCAGTTTCTTATAATCATTAAGACCCTGATTATTACAGAGGGAATCCATGCTCCCGGCCTGTTTAATCGACGTATCGAACATCATCACATTCACTTTCTGGTTAAAGCCGCATGTGGCGTCGAGTTTTTTCACGAGAGATTTTCTGTTGCATCCGCCACTACTGTCGATGAAATCAAATTCTTTCATGGAGGAACTGGTATCAATCCATAAATCGAACTTGATATCAGTCTTCGCTTCTTTACGGGCCTTGCCGCAGAAAATATCAAAGTAGTTATTAGGATCACAGTTGATAAGTTCGCGATCAACTGACTGAGCAGATGGAATACTCGGTGCAGTCTTCTTCTCTATTTTCGTTTCTTCATCATTCACCACAACATCAGCATCATCTCTCTTGTAGAGACCGTATTGCGGATCAAAACAAAAATCCCCCATCTCCTGACATTGGAGTTCGGCCGTCTTCTTGTAATAGACGTATTGAGGGCGATCGAGGAGCTTCTGAACTTCGGAAACTTTGGCATTAGAAAGAAACCAGACTTCAATAGAGCCCGGTGCTGCAAACACAGTGAAAGACATAAGTGTGAGAACCAAAAATCCCATCATCTAAAATTCCACATTCCTTGAACGGAAGTAACGGAAGATGGCATCACCCAGGTCCACAATCAAATCTCTGTCTGAAACATCGAGATTTAAAAAGTCCGTGAGATAAGCTTTCTGCCGGGGAGAAAGTGTTTCGAGCTTTTCCCTGATCGTGATTTCTGTTTTCTGTGAATTACCGAGAATGTTTTCCCCGAAAGACACATTGGTTTTCTTTCCACCCACATTGATCGTTGCAGACGTTCTCTGCTTAGCATCCGTACCCTTGTAGGAATCATCACCTGGTAGCTGTTCGGAGGTTTTCTGTTCTTTATAAAATTGCACGAGTCGTTTGAAGGTTTCAGTGGACTCTTCTTCCACTCCATCAATAATTTCATGCAAAGGGATATTCAGTGTCGCGATGATGTTTGCAACAAGTTGCTCATCGACATTGGATGTTTTCAAATTGAGAAAACGGGACATCGTTGAGATCCCCACGTTCATCTGTTCTGATAGATCTTTCTGAGTGAGACCCCCTCTTAACTGCATGTACTTACGGACAACAGCGAGGAAGTTTTCGAGGAACTCTGGATTAAAGCGGATCATGGTCCACCCCCTTGATTTCCTTGTCGGATTGCAAAAAATTTTCTTGATGCAATTTTATGTCTTGACGCAAATTGTCAAATGCCATACAATTGCAGTCAGGAAAGGGTTATTGTAACCCGCAAGTCGGAGGGGACCATGTTCACACAAACATTTGAAAAGACTCAAATCGAATCATCGGAAAGCTATCAGATGATCAAGGATGAACACCTGGCCTTCCTCGTCGTCGCCCACCAAATCCTGGCCGGCTCACGCGTTTCTATGAGCACCTACCGGCATGTGGTTTTCTCCGACTGCACTTTCTATGCTACGCAATTTCAAGGCGTTACATTCGAGAACTGTGTCTTTGAGAATTGCAACTTTGAATTCAGTCACTTACGTAAGTGCAAATTCAAGAATTGCAGCTTCAATAATTGCAAATGGGTTGCAGCTTCGATCTTCTCAACAAATTTTGAGGACTGTGTGATGGAAGCAGGTCTGCTGGAGCTGACTTACGGGAACCGTAACGAAGTTATCTTCCGCGAGAAGGCTGAGTCGCACACAACAGACATCTATATAGAGCAATTGTTATCTGCTTAAACCATATCAAAGGACGGAAATGAACTTAGGCTTTTATGCTTTCACGGTATGTCTGAATATTTTCGGTTTGGCGGCCTTCATACAGGCCTATGGAGGTTAACCAAAGATAGATCTCAGTTCCCCCTACCCAGACAAGGGCCCTTAACCAAGTTCGATTTGGTTAGGGGCCTCTGTTTATTGAACTAACCTTTAATCTGTTTTGTATTTGGCGGGATACTGAAGATGAAATGAGTCGCCGGAAAAGTGACCCCTTCTTTAAGATCAAGAAAGCGCAGGCTCTTCAACTTTCCATTCGCATCTTTCAGGTCAATCGATTGAATGTCCTTGAGACCTGTGATGTCTTTATAAGGTTTAGCTCCATGAAGAGTGACTTCTGTGAGGCTGAATTCCTTCTGTCCTTCTTTATTGAAAGTGAGAACTAAGTCGTTCCCGTTTTCTTTTGAGCTGAAATACTTAGAACTCTCCACACCTTCTTTCAGAGAATCAAGAAACTTAATCACAGGATGAGAGCTACTCTTCTGGATTGTCACTTGCGCCTGCTCCGTCTTCACAAATGCTGGCTGATAATACCAGCTGGTTGCTTTATTCGTGACCAGAGTGAGATGCGGTTCTGATTTCACATCAAGACGGACATTACTGGGATACTTGTAATCGATAGTGCCGAATTCTTTTTTCGTTCCACCAATCGCCGACTGCCAGCTGTTTTCATACTGAGCACTGAACGATGCCGGAAGAATACTTTTAGCGAAAGAAAGAGTCGGAAGCATGAGGGAGAGAATAAGAATTTTCATAATGATCCTAAATTGGGGAAAAGGGGAAAGCGTCCTCATCCTGGAGTCTACTTATCCCCTGTCCACAAACCACTAATGGAGTTGCACCGAAACGGCTTTAGAGACGCCGGGCTCCTGCATGGTTACACCGTAAAGAGTGTCATTGAGTTCCATTGTTTTCTTGTTGTGAGTGATCAGGATGAACTGAGACTCAGAACTCATCTCACGGAGGAGCTCATTGAAGCGGCCGACGTTTGCATCATCAAGTGGTGCATCGACCTCATCCAGGAGACAGAACGGAGATGGCTTCACAAGGAAGATTGAGAAGATAAGCGATACTGCAGTCATCGCTTTTTCACCACCCGACATAAGGGTGATGGATTGCATTTTTTTACCAGGAGGTTTCGCGATAATATCGACACCACATTCAATGGAATCAAGATCACCCGTCACTTCGAGTTTCGCTTCACCACCACCGAAGATGATCGGGAAAACTTTCGAGAAACGCTCATTCACTTCAGTGAAGGCTTCCTTGAATCTTTCTTTCGACTTCTCATCGATGTGCTGGATAGCTGTCTGGAGGTCGAGGAGAGACTTATTCAGTTCTTCTTCCTGAGTCTTCAGGAAGTCATGGCGAAGTTTCTGACGATCGTATTCTTCAATCGCGGCCCAGTTGATTTCCCCGAGACGGTTGAATTCAGATTTATAGTCTTTGAATTTTTCTTTCGCTTCTTTGATCTGGCCCGGGAAGCGTTTCTCAAACTCGTACTCCAGAGCTTCCAGAATCTTCTGACCATCTTCTGTTTCCATGATGTACATGGCAGAGATGTCTTTCAGCTCAGTCACTTTGTCTGAAGTAATTTCAAGGTGCTTCATCATAGTCGCGCGAAGGTCGACTTTATGGCGCTCGAAAATATCTTTAACGAGGAGTTCTTCTTCTTCAATGATCTGTTTTGTCTTGAGTTCGAGCTCAACATTCTCTTTTTCGATCTTGTTGAGGCGGGAAACGATATCTTTAAGTTCAGATTCTTTCTCCTGCATCGACATGAGGAGCTGGGCAATCTGGTCTTTCAGAAGATTGAGGAATGATTCTTTCTCAGAAAGAACATCAGCGAGATCACGGTTAGATGATTCAGTCGTTTCAACTTCCGTCTGAGCATTTTCAATTTCAGTCTGGTAAGTCTCGAGAAGCTCCATATTGGCGCTTTGTTTTTCACGGTAGCGTTCAATCTGTGAGTTCACATCTTCGATCTGTGACTTGAGACTGGTGAGTTGTGCCTGGTATGACTGAGCTTTTACTTTCAGCTCCATCATTTCATCGCGCTCATTCTCAAAGCTGATCTTGATTTCCTGGAAGCGTGACTCAAGGTCAGCCACGGATTCAGCAAGTTCTTTCACTGTCGATTCAAGAGCTTCTTTCTGCTTGATCACTTTTTCATCAGATTCATTGAGAGAGAGGCGAAGACCTGAGGTCTCAGTCTTTCTATTCTGAAGAATTGTGAGGCGCTGAGAATTGGAAGACTGGTTAGCTTCCTTAGATTCCAGTGCGGCTTTCGTCGCAGCGAAGATGGTATTGATTTCGTTAAATTCTGAAGAAATCTTTTCAAGTTCAGTTCTCTTCTCAGAGAGTGAAGTTTCATTCTGCATGATCGTTGTTTCAAGAATAGCGAGTTCAGCCTGTCTGGCCTCGAGAGTGACTCCCATTTCCTGGATAAGGTTGTTTCTCTGAACAATCCCTTCCTGTGCAGAAGCTTCATCTTTTCTTACGCCATAAACAACTGAGTTACCGATCTTCTTGATGAGAACACTTCCATCCCTGGAAACGAGACCTTTAAACTGGATTTCAGGATTGATCCTTGAAGCCAGGTCCGTGGTGAGGTTCTCAACGATAAAGAAGCCGTTCAGAATTTTCTGAAGTTTAGCTTCAAATTCAGGATTATTGATTCGTACGATTTCAGAGAGAGCCTTCATGCCCTCGCAGCCCTGAGTTTCAAGGCGTCCGATCGACTCAGAAGAAATAGTCGAGTCAGTCGGCCACATGAGATCAACAGTGGCATCGAAATCAGAAGTGAGAGAATTGAAAGCATCTTTTCCGGCAGTCGCGAGAACAGCGTCCAGTGACTCTCCGATAAGGCGTTCAATGGCAACAGCATACTCAGGATCACACTCAATGAGCTTCCCGAGAATTTCAATTGAGCCATCACCAATCTGAGTGACCAGTTTCATGGCACCCGCACGACGGCCTTCAGCTGAGTTATTGATCTCGATCAATGAATTGCGCTTACTTTCGAGCTGGATCACATCGCGGGAAAGTTCCCGGAAATTCTGATCCTGGGCCTTAAGCTCAGCCGTGAGCTTTTCAACTTCTTCCTTGAGGGAAGGCAACAGGGACGATAGTTCTTCAACTTTCGCCTGAGATGATTTTACTTTAGAACGGTCGCGCATGAGATCGTCAGTGAAATTCGATGTGCTCTTCTCGAGAGTTTCGATTTCCGCAGTCAGATCCTGGAGAAGGCGTGAGTATTCTTCGAGTTTCGAAGAATTCTTGAATGCTTCGTTATCCAGGGCCTGGAATCTTTCTTTCGAAGCAGAAAGTTCACGACGCTTTTCATTCAGCTCTTCTTCGAGATCAAACATCTGGCCTTTCAGGAGTTCAACTTTCTCTTCGAGAGTTGAGAAATCCATCTGCTCATAATTGTTTGATTCAAGTTCGGCCAGCTGGGCAGTCAGAGTTTCTAGACGCTCGCTGCGCTTTTCAATATCAAGAGAGAGTTCTTCGTTTTCACGAGTCGCTCTTTCGATGTGTTTTTCTTTATCAACGAGAGACTTTTTCAGGTGCTTCACTTTTTCTTCGGAAGCGGCCAGTTCTCTTGAGTGCTCATTGTAGTCGTCCTGAGCAGTGTCGATTTTTTCCATCATGTCAGTCTTCTGGATTTTCTCGTCTTCAAGGAGGAGATCAATCTGAGACCGGCGGATAGTAAGATTATCGTATTCTGTTGCACGCGACTCGAGCATGGACTCAGCATTCACGAAATCCTGAAGATATTCGTGCTCACGGTGAGACTCAACAATGAGTTCATACTTCTTGATACGTTCGCGAAGAGTTCTCGCCTTCTCAGCTTTTTCAGCCTGGAGCTCAAGCTTCTTCAGGTTTTTATAGATTTCATTCTGAAGAT
This sequence comes from Bdellovibrionota bacterium, assembly GCA_040387275.1. Taxonomy (GTDB): domain Bacteria; phylum Bdellovibrionota; class Bacteriovoracia; order Bacteriovoracales; family Bacteriovoracaceae; genus Peredibacter. The sequence continues at coordinate 1,300,023 of JAZKDZ010000002.1, forward strand.
CTTCGAGACGAGTGAGATTCAGTTGAGTCTGTTCAATTTTTTTCAGTGATTCGCGCTTACGAAGTTTGAATTTCGTAATACCCGCCACTTCTTCAATCATCACTCTGCGCTCTTCAGGCTTGGCCTGAACGAGTTTGTTGATCTCGCCCTGAGCAATAATCGAGTATGATTTTGCCCCTGCTCCTGTATCCATGAACACTTCATGAATATCTTTCAGACGAGCTGGCTCATTATTGATTCTATATTCAGTTTCACCATTACGATAAAGCTTACGAGTCAGCTGAATCTCAGTTGGCTTCGCGACTGTACCGTTGATGTGAATATGTTTTCCATTTACGTTATCAAGAACGAGAGTCACTTCCGCAAATCCCGCCGGAGCGTACTTGGATGATCCTGCGAAAATGAGATCTTTCATCGACGTACCACGAAGGTGCTTCGCTGATTGTTCACCCATTACCCAGAAAAGGGCATCAACAATATTGGATTTTCCGCAACCGTTGGGGCCAACGATACCGGTAATTCCCTCGTCGAAATTAATGACTGTCTTGTCTTTAAAGGATTTGAAACCCTGGATGATGAGCCGGTTAAGCCTCATGAAATCGCCTCTCGAAAAGTGTTTGTGTCATCACTAAACCAAGGGGAACATCAGCATCCGTGCATCAGCTCACATCAGATAATTTTAATGATGGAAACATCTTCCCAAGAATGAGAATGGCCTGTCTAGATTTTTCGGCCTTACTTTCCCTATCATAGGAGTCAATGACTCAACGCCAGATTTAGGGGAGAAAGCGTTCCTGTTTAGCGGGATGCCCGACGGAGTTCCAGATAGACCTCATGAGTGACTTCTCTCAGAAGATCTCCATCACTTCCACCAAAGCTGAGAACGGGACACGCGCGCTCAGGAGTGAGCTGAAGAAAACGCGAATAGGCTTGCGGACTTCTCACATATGAACCAGTGATCGTAGCTGCTTCAGCACGAGAGGGAATCATCCAGAATGTGACGAAGTTAATACGACCGATAAGAGTAAGGATCACAATCTTGGCTGCACTTTTCCCTGCTTCATTTCTATCCTGCCTGCGATATTTCACATCCAGCCAGTCAGCGTAAGGAATGACTCTGTCGACTGATTGAGAATCAATCGCACGCATAGTCCTCTGAATATATTTAAACTCGTTACAGAGTGGATCCTGTCTTTGAGCAAAGAGCGGGCTTGAGAGAAAAAAACCAAGAGCAAAAAGCGCCAATGTTTTCATAGGGGCCTCCGGGGGGGAATCGTACGATAAAGCCGTTCCGGATTCTGGTCAAATCACTCAGACATTTTTACAGGGTGGCATCCCTCTTGCTTCACTTATCAGGGTCAAGGAGGGCGTTATGTTTCCTGAGTTCTTTGTGAATAAGGCCAAAGAGGTCCTGAGTTTCCTGCATATTATGAAAGGTAAAGCGACAGACAGTCCTGAAGACAGGAAAAAGGGCGTAGATGAGGCCCTGAAGGCCATGGATAAGGAACGCGCCGTCTATCTCAAAGAGAAGCGAGAAGCAGAAATGAACATTGATAGCGATATCCCCGGGAAGAAAGGGGATATGAGTCAGGATATTTCAGCAATCTGATCAGTCGCCTATTTAACGAAGAGCTTCCCGTTCATTCTGAAACCTGAACGGAGGGCCCGAGCTTTCTCAGCGCGGATTTTCGCCACATCTCCGGGAACAAGGTCCCCAAAAAGCATAAACTCTTTTGGTGCGAGAAAGTGCGTCCCATCTTCAACAAACTCACCACGGAATTGAGCATTGGGCTTCTCATAAGCGGAACGCCCTTTAGCAAAGAGTGTTCCCATACTTTCATCTGACTTCAGGTATGTGACCAGCCAATATCCCCGATAGAAATTTCCACATTCATCTTCATAGGTATCAGACATCACCGCCATAATTGCACTCGCCGCACGGACACAGAAACGTCCCGTAGGATTTTTTCTGAGGCATGCATAGGAACTCGGGGGAATTTTTCCGTGATCGTACATGTTGTAAACGGCGTACAGATACTCTTTCGTGCTTTGAGAGGGATGAGTGGGATAGACCTTGCGCACTTTACAGCTAAAGGCTTTTTCCTGAATTCTGAATGGCTGAATAGGATTGTTCAGGACGAAGTCGCTATTTTCCTGCCACTCTTTCAAATACTCAGGATCCGGAAAATATTTTTCAAGCCCGTTTTTATCGATGAAGTTGTGGAAAACGTACTCATGCCACGTGCGCTGATAGGGTGTCGACGATGGCACCCGTACCGGTTCCGGCGAAGCACACGAAGCGATTAACAGCATAAGGGTCAGATATTTCAACATACAGAGACTCCCGATATCCGAGCTATTCGGTCAAATCGACCCCTGACTTGAATATCTCCTCTAAATACTTGAAAGCTGAGCCAAATCTTCAATTATGTTCTCTAAATATATTCCGATATGGATGAGGTGAAAAAAAATAAGAAAAAACAAACGGCCATCGATTTCGGAAGTTACTCAGATCTCTTCATGGTCATGTCATTCGTTTTCTTATTTATGTATGTCATCTCATCTCTCAATAGCGGCATCCGGATCATTCAGGAAAAACACCGCTCTCAAAAAGATAAACAAGAGCTCGAAAATAAAGTCGCACGCTACGAACAGAAAGTAGAAGAAGCTCTCACCGAGAGCCAGAAGCGCGAATATGAAGAAGTGAAAGCTGGACTCATGAAACTCCAGGAAGAGGCAAAGCTCGCAAGAGTTGAGCAGGAGAAGATGATCCAGGTTGCGATTGAGAAAGAAAAAAATCTCGTCAAATTTCAGGACTCAATTAAAACAATGGCCGTCATCCAGGCACGCGCCAATGAAGAGCTGAAATCGAATACAGAAAAACTTCAGGTGGCCGATGAAATGGCGGAGGCCAATGGTCGTGCCATTGCATCGCTTGAAAACGAACTCACAGCGAAGGCTACCGAAATTAAACGTGTGACTTCAGAAGTATCTAAACGAGAAAATGAAATTCGTGCCATTGAAGATAGGGTCTCGGAACTTTCCACCAAAGCAAGTCTTGTTGGCAAGCAATCTGAAGAATTGAAGATGCTGAAGTCCACTCTTGCAGCTAAAGAAAGACAACTGAGTTCTGCAAAGGAAACAGAAGCAAGCCTCAATTCAGAGAAAGAGAATCTGGTTAAAGTATCGCAAGCTGAAAAAGAGAGTCTGGTGAAATCATCTCAGGCAGAACTGCAGAAAGTGAAATCCGAAAAAGATGCTCAGTTCTCCAGTCTTGAGAAGAAATATCGTCGCGCAACTGAAGGTCTTCGTAAGGAGATTGCTTCATCACTCGCTTCACGCCTCAAGGATAAAGGTATTATTGCTGACGTTAACAAGTCGACAGGTGATGTGACAGTCCGGTTTACCAACGCGTACTTTGATTACAACAGTTCTGAGCTGAAAGATGTGATGAAGAAGGAACTCGAAACTTTCATCCCTATCTATGCCAGCAGCCTTTTTGAGAACAAGAAACATAAAGATTCTATTTCCTCGGTGGAAATTGTGGGTTCAGCTTCTCCTTCTTTCAAAGGAAAGTATGTAAACCCCCGCGCCATTGCATCTGAAGATGAGAAGAATGCCATGAACTACAACCTGGATCTTTCCTATCGCCGGGCCAAAAAAATCTTCGAACACACATTCCTTTCACGTAAGTTTGATTTCGAACATAAGAGCGAAATGATTCCTTTGATCAAAGTCACCGGAACCGGATACCTTCAGGCAATGGAAGAGCTGAAAGAATATCCTGCTGACAAGCAGGACAAGTCTAAAGGTTTCTGCGGTCAGTATGATTGCCATGAATTCCAGAAAGTAACATTGAGATTTAACCTGAAAGATAAAGTGTCTCAGAAATAAAGAGGGCCCTATGCAGGACATTATTAATAATCTTCTTTCTGCCGCAAACGATTGGTTAATTCCTTTCATGTGCGCAGTCTTTGTTGCAGGAATGGGACTTAAGTCCTGTCTCTACTTCCTGAAGAAATCTCAGCTTGTGTTTGCCAAGCATATTGAGAAGAAAATCTATATGTATCTCATTGAAAGAGAGCGTACTCACCCTGACATTGAAGAGCATAAAGAGAACTTTCCTGCACTTGCCAGAGAGCTTGTGAATATTTCATATGATGAGCTTTATGAAATGAAAGTTGAAAAGATGAGAAGAAAACTGGATTACGTGACAACTGTCACTGACAGAATGTTTCTTCTTCTCGATGGGGCAAAACGCCTGAACCATGACCTTGCCGTTCAACTTCGGTATCACTCCCGCAGTGATACTCTTCCTGACTTCGATGAAATCACCCATTATGTAACTTCTACCAATCCCGCTTACAGTAAGCTCTTCGGGATTCTTTCAAACCGTTCCCTCACTTCCTGTATCAGTCTTCTTCCGGGACTTTTTGTCATCGGAGGAATTTTCGGTACATTTGTCGGGATCATGCAGGGTCTTCCGGAACTTTCCAACATGGACCTTACTTCGCCCGAAATGACGAAGAAAACCATGGACGCTTTCCTTATCAATATCGCTTACTCGATGAACACCTCACTTGTAGGGATTATCCTTTGCGTGGTGATGAACATCATGAATACGCTTCTTGATTCTGAAGAAGTGGATGAGGAATTTTCAGAGAAACTGAAAAGTTGTCTGAGCCTCACATGGAAAGAATCAGTCATGGCGAGACATCAGATTCCCACGACGCCATTTCTTGAGACAGAAGCTGAAGAACCACCTCCGCTGAAAATGGCCTGATCCATGCTTCGGACGTTCCATCTTATCTTCTTAACTGTGATGCTCGCTTCGTGCGCGCACCTTTACAAGGAAACGTCTTACGTTGCCGAAGTAAAAGGTAATGAACGAATGCAGGGTGTTTGCGATAAAGAAAGTGACCAGAATATTTTTGTCTATAAGAGTGTCAAAGGTGATTTCACCGTATCGATGCCGGTTTACTATCCCTATTGGTGGGCCGGTCCGATTGTCCTACCTCTTTTTCCCATCACTCCCGAGCGTAATGACCCTTCCTTCATTAAAATTCTGATTACAGCACCAGTGGATCAGCTGGAACGTGAGGAACTCCTTAAAACTGAAATTCAGATCAAAAACGAGACGGATCCAGTGAAGCTCATAACGATCATAGTGACGAAAAAAGATAAGGTAGAAGAATTTGTCCTTCAGTTCGATTCACCGAAGCTGGTAGACCTGAAGAGCTTCAGCCTGATCCTTCCTGAATCCCTCACGGGGAAGAAAGCACCCATCTTCTTTAAGATGGCTTCAGACGTAAATTACGTGCCACTACTTCCGGTTGTTACCGAGAAGTGCGTGACACATTAATTTGAAAATAGATTATTTTTTTTCGGAAAGCTGTTTTTCAAGCTGAGAAACTTTCTGCTCGAGCTGCTTCACTGTTTCGAGAAGTGGAGCAATCATCATCGTGTAATTTACGTAACGGTAACCTTCAGCATCCTTAGCAATACATTCAGGAAAAAGTTTTTCAACTTCATCGGCCATGAGACCCATGCGCTCGCCTTCAGGAAGTTTCTTATCTTTGAACTTCTGATTGTCGTACTGGAAGTTATAAACGTTAAGCTTAAGGATTGAAGCCGCTTTTTCAGCAGACATTTTTTGAACGTCTTGCTTCAGAGCTGGATCAGAGCCGGCAAATACATCGAGATAAACGGAATCGTTAAGAATCTCACTCTGGATTTTCTCCAGATCAAATTCTTCGATGCCCCCAAAATTGTACTCTTTAATGATCTTCGACTTGGGATCATTATTATCCGATTCACTCATGTAGTTCCTTTTCAACAGTTATACAGCCAAACTGTGTCCTGGTAAAGCAAGTCCCTGATATAATAGCAATTTCAAGACTTTAAAGGCCTCATCATTATAGGCGAATTAGGCCGGAGCAGAAAAGTGAGATAAAAAGGTGTCAGTTCCCTATAGGGGCACGGGGAATCACCCGGGGATTGATGTCTTGACTAACATTGGGATTAGAGACAAAAATTAAAAATCTATAAGGAGCCTTCATGTTCAGTTCTGGTGCTAGTTTCACTCATGCCAGCTTACTCAATCTTTCGCGCGATATTTTCGTCCGCAAGAATCCAGATGGCTCCATTCTCCTTATGTCTTCCATTGATTCAGAAGATAAGTTCTTTCGCGTGACTGGTGTCGCGGCAGAAATTTTTGAGAAGATTGATGGCAAGACGACTGTGGGAAATATCATTTCCTCAGTGAAAACCAGTTACAACGTGAAGGAAGAGAAGATCGTTGCTGATGCTGAGCCTTTCATTGAGAAGCTCATCAAGTTGAACATCGTCTCGGTTGCCTGATGTTCCTGTTCGTTCTCTCTCTCCTGACTGTCTCAACTTTTGCTGAAGAAAATGCATTCCGCAAAACAGCTCTTCGGATGGTGAAAGGCGAAATCTCGCGAGAATATCATTACTATCAGGTGAAAACTTCCCAAGGCACTATCGTTGATATGATTCTGGATACTCAAGGAGTATTCAGAAAGGCCAAGGGAGAAAATCCTGAAAAAGACGAACTTTTTGTCGGAGAATTTGGCATCACTTTAGCCGAAGCACTGAAACTCGCTCAGAAAAAAAACATGAAACCTTCTGAATGGGAATTCTCTCAGGAAGGTAAGGATTGGTATTATACCTTTCGTGAGATTCGTAAGAATTGCGATGAAACCGAAATTAAAATCAATGCTTCTAAAGGTTCTATTGTCGAATAGATTATCTGATCTTCTGCCCCCTGAGATAGACAGCTATCGGCCTTTTCAATTCTTCAAGATTCACTCCCGGATTCTCTTTCAGGACTATGAAATCACCAGATGATCCAATTGAAATTTTACCTGCCATTGATGACGAACTGATTGTCTCAGATGCGTTGGATGTTGCGATTTTTAAAATCTCCATTGGTGTAAGACCACACCTGCGATAGGCCAGCAGGATATCCAGAGTTCCCTCTCCAAAACTGATTTTCTTTTCCTCAAGAGAGAAGTAATTATCCGAACCAAAAGCAATCTTCACACCCATGCGTGAAGCGGTCCGGATATTGTGACAGGTCTTTTCTGCGTTCAGCTTAAATTCCGGTTTTTTGAAAAGAACTTCGGCATAGGTCGGAACGAAGATAATTCCTTTCTTCTTCATTTCATGAAGATCTGAAGCTTTGATTTCAGTTCCATGCTCAATTGTGTCCACATTACCGGCAATAGCTACTTTAATTCCCTTCCTCAGAATGGCGTGGGCAGAAACTTTCAAACCTTTGGCCCGAGCTGCTTTCACCCACTCACTGAAAATTTTCTGGTCGGCGATAATGGGATTGGGTTCCTCATCAGCATAAATTTTTACGAGATCAAAAGAGTATTCTGAGGGAAAGTTTCCTTTGAGGGGAAGATACTCACCGAAGCTATCTTTTGTCCCGGCTGGAAACTGACCAGCATCAGGAGTGAAACCAGCACCACTTGTATAAATATTGGCACCTGACTTAGGTAATTCTTCACGACGAATCGTACCCATATTTCCGAGATCACGGACGGTTGTAAATCCACTCCAGGCCAGAGAGTTCAGTCTTTTCTTACCCAGTTTTATGCGTTCTTCTTTCGATGTTTTATTAAGAAATTCCAGTAAGCCCTTGGAAAAATCCTGACCCATTGTTGGATCATTCAAAAATACATGCGAGTGAGCATCAATGAGGCCGGGAATGATATAATGACTACTGTAATCGAGCTTTCGGGTTCCAGGAGGAATCCTCAACGGATTCAATTCAACGATTTTTCCGTCACGGATAAGAATCGTCTGATCTTTTAACCATGTCATATTTGTGGAATCGAGAAGATAACCACATTTCACCAGAAGTTCTTCCTGAGATTTATCCTGAAGATGTGAGCAGGAAAGAAAGAAAATCAGAAAAAATAACGCTCTCAAAAAAGGTAGCCTTTTATTTTATTTATCTGCTCATCCACAGATGACTGATAATCAACATTCACGCGAACAATCGATGAAAGTTTCATTCTTTCATCGGCCAACTCAAAACTTAATCGCTTCGATTCATTCTCAGTGAGACCCAGGATGGATGACCATTGCCAGAAACAATGTGCAGGTTTTGCATATAATGGAACAGCGATAATCCCTTCCCGAGTAAGATTCTGGGCAAAGGCGACAGCTTTATTCGGATCTCCGAGATTAAAGTGCACAGTGGTTCCGCAATCTCCAGCAGGATCGGAGCTTTCCAGTAGCGATGCAGCCTTTCGCCATTCCTGTTTTTTCTGGCGGAGTGTTTTCAATATCGGGTCCAGTCTTTTCAGTTGAACCCTCATCATGGCCGATTGAATTTCAGATACACGCATCGAATGGGCCGGAGAAGGCGGAAGATCAGAAAGATATTCTTTGAAAGTCATGCCAAAAGCTACCGGTGTATCGTGAAGCTTGAGAGACTTTTTATAATGCTCTTCTTTCCGGAAAGTAACCAGGCCACCTTCACCGCAGGAAATAATCTTATCCACGTTAAAGGAAAAGCATCCCGCGTCTCCGATTGATCCCAGTCTTTTTCCTCGATAACTTCCTCCGACTGCCTGAGCGACATCTTCGATCACAATCAGATTTTTTTCACTGGCAATCTTCATGATCGCGTCCATGTCACAGGGAAGTCCGTCCATGTGTACAGGTATGATAGCTTTCGTTTTTGACGTGATTTTAACTTTCAGGGATTCGGGATCAAGAGTAAGTCCATTTCCTGTTCCGCATAATACGGGAATTGCTTTCACCGAAAGAACAGCATTGGCAGTAGCGATAAAAGTATAAGTCGGGATGATAACTTCATCTCCCTCTCCAATTCCCATTGCTTCCATGGCCAGAATAAGAGCATTCGTTCCGCTGGTAACAAAGAGTGAATGGTTCATTCCTATGAGGGAAGAAAATTCTTTTTCAAAAAAAGTAGTTTGAGTCTCCACACCAGAACCCTGATAGCGGAAAAATTTCTTTGTGATGAAAAGATCCTCAAGAGCCGAAAGCTCTTCTTTCCCGATTTCATACATGATGATTTTCCTTTTTCCGGATAATGTAGTCGCCAATGATGAGAATCTTAACCTGGGAGCTTTCCAGAAAGCGTCTTGCATCCTCTGCCGTTTCAACAATGGGCTCATTCATAACATTGAGACTTGTATTGAGAAGAACTGAGTCGTGATTAAAATCCCTCATCTTGAGAAGAAGAGCATGGAAGCGCGGATTCTGTTCCTGATGAAGTGTCTGCATCCGGCTGGTTCCATCAATGTGAGTGACAGATTCCAGGTTTTTTTTATATTTCGAATTTACCGGAACTGCATAAGACATGAACGGATTCTCAAAACCGGGTTGGACATCAAAATATTCATGGGCAAGTTCCCAGGGAACTGTACATCCGTAAGGACGAAATTCTTCGCGGAACTTAATGTGCTGATTAAGATAATCCTTCAATCCTTTTTTTGCGGGTGCGGCCAGAAGACTCCGGTTCCCAAGTGCGCGCGGACCACATTCACTTCTTCCCTGGACCCAGGCTATAATTTCTCCGCTAGCGAGAAGCGATGCTACCGCACCGGGAAGATCTGCAGGTAAAGAGACTTCGTAATCCCTGAATACATTTTTAATGTCAGAAGCCGTTGGAACAGAAGCTTCAATTCCCCGGCTGGAAGTCAGAGTTTCCCAGGGAGTCGGTTGCCATTTCTCAGAATCTGTCTCAAAGAAAAAACTCGCCGCACATCCAAGAGCAATACTTTCATCTCCCGGATTAGGTGGAATGAAGACGCGCTCGAAGAGATTTCCACTGACAAGCTTTCCATTAAAAGTACAGTTGAGGGCGCATCCTCCGGTGAAAATAAGATTCTTCTCCGCAGGATACTTTCTTTTAATTTCCGAAAGATAATTCGTGAGAAAGAATTCAAAACTCTCCTGAACAGTTGCGGCCAGGTCCTGATAATATTTTAAGTTTTCTGATGACTGCCATTCCGCCTTAGATTTGCCGGCATATTGTTTTTTCCAGTCGAGACTTTCCAGAAAGGATGCGTAATCTGTTACAACTCCTGAACTTTTTCCGAAAGGGGCGAGGCCCATAACTTTTCCCGCTTCGGTCTTCGAGTTAAAAATGAACTCAGAAGCTTTTTCATAGAAAATCCCCACCCCTTCACAGAAATTTTGCCCGGGAATTTTACTGGGAGAAAAATGAAGATATTTCCTCTCGATAAGTTCTAATTTCCGGTCTCGCCAGCGGAAAAGGCTCAGGTACTCATACCCGGAATCTGACTTCGTCCCGGCCCCATCGAGAATGAGGAGAAGGGCATTTTCAAAAGGGTTAAAGAGAACAGCAGCCCAGGCATGGGCCTCATGGTGAGGGACAACTTTGATTTCAGAATGGAGCGTTGAAAAATCGGACAAGTTTTGTCCCTTCAATCTTTCCTTCAGGGGTAAGCGGGAATCAACATAGGTTTCAAATTCAAGTGTCGTCTGAACGTCCCTATTCTCTCTGATTTCGATACTTTTCCCCCGGAAAACGGGAGAAAGAAGATTAAGGGGTTTCTCCGGCCAGGCCCCTGAGTTTTTTATCCGGTTAAAGCGCTCAGTCAGGGCGAGCTGAGCGCCACGAAAATTTGCTACCGGAATGATCGCCACAGAGGAATTGAAAATAGTCTTCCCCAGCCCTACGGAATATTCCGTAGTCTGCCCTCTCACAGCGGTTGTTTCTTTAGGTGTCACGATAGTTACCTTCTAGGCTATAATTGAAGCACTTGGAGAATAAGATGTCATCGCCGGTTAACATTCATACGGAATGGGGCCCATTACGTGAAGTCGTAGTGGGGTCAGTTTTTAACATCAGTCCCCATAACGTCGATTTATCCTTCAAAGTCTTCTTTCACGATAACGTAAAAAACATTCTGCTTAAGAATTCTATCTCACTTCAGACCAAACTTATTGAAGAGAGGCAGGAGGATATGGATAACCTCGCCCGGGTTCTTCAGGGTCTGGGTATTATCGTGAAAAGACCCCGCGATCTTAAGGAAGTGAAAAAATTCACCACACCTTATTTTGAAGACTACACCTCGCCTTCAGACAATCCACGCGATCAGGTCCTTATTCTGGGCAATAAAATTATCGAGACTCCCAGCATCTGGCGTAAGCGTTTTTTCGAGAATGATCTTTTGAAAGATATTTTCTATGAAAAGTTCCGTGCCGGTTCTCAGTGGATATCCGCTCCCCGTCCGATGATGAGGGATGAATCATATGATCTTAGCTATTCAAAAAATAATGTGAACATTGCTTCCGAACTTCACAGTAATCAAAATTCGGATCTTTTCGAGATCATGTTTGATGGGGCCCAGTGTCTTAAGTTCGGTAAAGATATTGTTATGAATGTATCCAATGAAAATCACCGTCAGGGGCTTAAGTGGCTTCAAAGTGTGATTGGCGACACTTATCGAATTCATCCGGTTCATCTTTGCGATCATCATATCGACAGCATGTTCATGCCGATTGCACCCGGAAAACTTTTGGTGAACACAGGCTCTCTTCCTTCGAAGATGGACAAACTTCCGGCATGGCTTAAATCCTGGGATATGATTCCGGTGGAAGTGGAAAGCGTTGGTGACTACAAATTAAATCTGGCGAGTAAAGACATTTACACAAATGTTTTTCCGGTTGGGCCGAATAAAATAATTACCTTCAATGAATCTGAGGAACCGGATGAGAAACTCTCAAAAGTTCTTGAACAGAATAAAGTTGAATTCATCCATGTGAGACTTCGCCACTCGCGACTTTTCACAGGTGGTGCCCACTGCGTGACACTCGATCTCGTCCGTGATGAAATTCTTGAGGACTACACCTCATGAGTAAATGCCTGGTTCCCTTCAATCAGCTTTATCTTCACTCCTCAGGCGATGTTTATCCTTGTGCCTTTGTTCAGAATAATCCTGAATTCGTTTTAGGAAACATTCAGAAAGAAAGTCTCGCTACTATCTGGAAAGGGGCGAAGGCCGAAGAACTCAGAACCAAACATAACGGAACTCTTCCGGGAACCTGTGAGAATAATCAATCAGTCTTCATGTGCGACAAGACCAGTCTTCGTAAACATTTTCATGCAACAGACTTAAAACTCCGCCGTCTCGACATCATGCTTGATTCTGCCTGTAACCTCACCTGTGTTATGTGCACCAACATCTATGATAAAAATGGTGGCTTTAAGGAAAAGTTTTTCTGGGAAAACAATGATGACGTATTCGCTTCCCTGAATGAAGTTGAACTAGTCGGAGGCGAACCACTCATCTCTCCCTACTTTTATCGCATCGTAGACCGCGTTTCTGCGATCAATCCGGATTGCGAGTGGAGGCTGACAACCAACGCGCACTTTCCGATCACTGAAAACCTGGTGAATTCCTTCGGCAAGATGAAATTGAATACGATCAGTGTCAGCCTTGATTCCCTTAAGGCAGATGTTTTTCAACAAATTCGGCAGCGGTCTGAATACAAGCTGGTCTATAACAATATTTTCACTCTCAAGAAGTTAATTCCGATTCTTGAAATCAATATGGTCGTTCAGGATTCCAATTTCCGGGAACTGGCCGCCATGACCCGTTGGACTCAGGAGAATGGTTTTAAATTCCATCCGATACTCCTGGTTTATCCTGACAAGCATTCCATTACGAAACTTCCCCGGGAAGAAATTCGTCCCTGGCTGATTGAAACAATGGCAGCCAACGAGGATCTGAAAGATAAGGAACTTTTTTTCTTTATCAAGAAAGTCATGGCGCAATTTGGATTCAATAAAGACCTTGAAATTGTCGATGCCTATCTCAGACAGTTAAAACTCCTGGAAAAAACCCATGAGTAAATCAAGCATGTGCCCCCTTCCCTGGATTTCCTTAAGTGTCGGTGCCAAAGATGCACCAAGACTCTGCTGTCATCAAAATGGATTATTTCCGCAGTCTGAAAATCTTTTAAAACTCGATCATGCCAAAGCGGCACGGGAACTCATGCTGGCGGGCAAGATGCCGGCCGAATGTGGACACTGTACGAGTCTGGAAGACGCCAGCTGCCGCTCGCCCAGACAGGATTATCTTGAGAGATTTTCCTTTGAAGAGAAGTCAGCTCCCGTCATTAAATATCTGGATCTGACAGTCGACAACGACTGCAATCTTGAATGTGTCATGTGCTCTCCTCTTTACTCAAGGAAGCTCCATAGTTTCTATGAGAAAGAACTGAAAATTACCGCTGATAAAAACTGGGTAACATCTCTGACGACGGAAGATATTGCGGGACTCATTCCCACTCTGGAGCAGGTTACACTTACAGGTGGAGAACCTTTCCTCTCAAAAAAATCAGTCGACATTATTCGCCAACTCGCCACAAGCGGTCGGGCACATGAAATCGTTTTACGCGTTTTCACTAATCTCAGTCACCTACCGGTTGATCTTCTGAAAGATCTCAATGCTTTTAAAAAGCTTGAATTGATTCTGAGTATTGATTCAGTCGAAGAGAATTATGAACTCATGAGATTTCCCGCGAAATGGAATAATCTCTTACAGAATATTGAGAAGATCAAACAACAGAAGTTCCATGACCTCGATCTTCATCAACATACTGTTCTCACGGCCACGAACTGGACGAAGACCGGAGAGATTATTCGGTTCTTTGCCAGAACATTTCCTATGAGCTTTAACATCATTCCTATTTTTGTCGAAATCGATACACCTGGTATTCTCCATCCACGCGTTCTCCCGGAAGGGGCCTGGGTAGAAGGAAAAACTGAAGCATTGAAGGCGCTGGATGGACTTGTCCCGAGACGCGACACTGATCGCGAACAAATTGAAAATTTTAAGAATCTGATTGTGAAGATGGAACAGCAAAACCATCGTGATCGATACATGGACTATCAAATCTACCTTCAGAAAGTGAAGGCTCATCGGAAAGAGAGGCAGCCACATGGTGCCTGAGCTAAAAATGGTCGAAATTGAAATCAACCATCACTGTAATCGTGCCTGCGTTTACTGCCCTAATTCTGTCACGGAAAGAAAGTCGAAAGGTGAAATGGATCCTGAGCTTTTTGAAAAGCTCATGCTCCAGCTCGTCGACATGAATTACAAGGGCAGTATTTCATACGAGTTTTATAACGAGCCGATGCTGGCAAAAAATCTCTATTGGTTCGTTGAAACAACTCACAAATATCTTCCGTCCAGCCGGATTGATTTCTATACCAATGGAACTCTTCTCGATCGCGCGAGTTTTGATAAACTCGTGAAGCTCGGAGTAAATCGTTTCATCGTGACTAAGCAAATGGGCGAAGGGAAATATGTTTTCGATGAGACTTTCGCTACACTTAACAGCGAAGAGAAATCTTTGGTGACCTACCAGCAATACACAGAGCTCAAACTCACGAACAGAGGTGGTGCTGTGGATGCGGGAGTGAAGGGATCTTTCAAACTTCTTCCGTGCCTGATCCCTTCTTTCCTTGTGACCATAACTGTCCTGGGAAATGTCCTTCCCTGCTTTGAGGATTATCACGAAGAAATGATCATGGGGAACATTGGGAATGATGATCTCAAAACCATCTGGGCAAATGAGAAGTTTCAGAAAATGAGAAAAAAATTAGCCTTCGGTAACCGTGATGCTTATAGCCCCTGTGACAAGTGCAACCGGACCCAAAACCTTTTAAACAAAGATTTGCATGGATCCAAGAAAGATTAACCCGGACGCAACGAACGTTGATACCTGCCAGAAAAGTCTGGACTGGCTTCGCGTGGAAGTCACTGAGTGGCTCAGAACAAATGTGCCTGATCACGGAATAATCTGGTTTGCCGACAATAACTCGACACTCGTCTCCGGATTTCCGGCAGAGACAGCTAAAGTTGAAATTATTTTCACGGGAAGCTTTTTTCTGCGCTTTCTCGAATCGGGACTTTGGCCTTTTAAAGATCAACGTATCTGGGTGCTTTCCCAACGTGTGAAAGACATATTCGTTCATCTTTTTGGAATGCCTGAAGAAGAAATCGGAATTATTGGAAGACCAATTAAAAAGGAAGTACCTCGCGGTCAAAACTTTGTTTACGCGGGAAGATTATCTTTTACTAAAAATATTCCGGGACTTCTTCATTTCATCTCAGAGCTACAGAGAATTTCTCCTGATGCGACTCTTGATATCTTCGGTGAATTTGATGCCTTCCCGGATGAGTCACTCGGAAGATTTTCTCCTTTTAGTCTGAAGGATCATGTCACAAGCCTCATGGCAAAACTCCACTGGACAAGTAGACCAGTATTTCACGGCGAAGTTGCGCAAATTGACTGGCCTCAGGTGAAGAGACAAAATCCTTCATTCATCAGCTTCACCACGCTCATGTATGAGGATTATGGAACAGCTGTGGAAATCGCCACCCGCAAAAACTGGCCGGCTCTCGTTTCAGATTGGGGGGGACATGCTGAGGCTTCCGGGCATCACATTCCGGTAAGCCTTTTACCAGAGGCTTTCATGCCTGAAGAAATCCAGGCACTGAAGGCTAAAAGAATAGTGACCCAATTCTTAGACGGGAAGTTTTCTTTCCGTAGTAATGATCCTGCTTTTATACCTACAACCTGTAAATCGCTTCAGAAGGCGAGAAACGAATTCATGGCAAAAGCAGTACCTGAAATTTTTCTGTGTTTCCGCGAAGAGATGAGTCTCTTTGCTGATACTCCGAAGGGTCAGAGGATTTTCCGGAGTTACCGGCAGCTAATGGCCGGAGGCGATCATGAATAAGACAAAGTCTTCTGTGATTGATGAGATCCTCGCGATACGGAAAAATCTCCCGAAAGATTTCTGTCCGGTTCCTTTTACAACAATCATTCTGGAACCAGATGGGAAAGTGGGACTCTGCCGGAACAAAGGAAATGATTTCCCGATGGGGCAACTTACGTTCAATAATATCGAGGAACTTTGGGATATCAGAAATTCCGAAAAGGCGATGAAGTGGCGCCAGGAATTTCTCGATGGTAAAGTTGAAATTTGTAAGAAGGAAGTTCAGACCAGAAAATGTAATCTCGATCTGGATTTTAATTATCTTCTGCCAGATGCTGAGTTGGCGGCCCGGCAAACGACTAAGATCCTTCGTCTCACTGCTAATTTCAACGGAAAATGTAATATGCAGTGTCCGTTCTGTACGATCTGGACTCTTCCTAATGGTAATTACACCGATGAAAATTTCTGGATTCCTGCGAGAACTTCGCTCTTTCCCTATATAAAACAAATCGACATGCTCTCTGGCGAGCCTTTCATTCAGGCCGACACCTACAAGCTCATGGATATCATTACTGAGCTTAATCCTGAATGCCAATGGATCTTCACGACGAATATGTATTGGAATCTCTCTTCAATCATTGAAGAGAAGCTTGATAAAATAAACCTGAAGGCCATTTCAGTCAGCATCGATAGTTTAAAAGAAGACGTCTATGCAAGACTCAGACCTCCTGGAAAACTGAAAATAACTCTAAGTAACCTGGAAAAACTTCTGAGCTATCGAAAGAAGCGCAAGGAGAGAAATCAGGACTTCGTCTTAGGCTGGAATTTTCTTGTTCAAAAAGATAACTGGATGGAACTTCCTGAGGTCTTCAGGTTCGCTGAAAAAAATGGCATTGAGTTTTTCACCATCCTTCTCCATGTTCCTTCTCATATGTCGATCATGGCCTTGCCTGAAGACAAGAGAAGAGAAATTTTTGATTTTTACCTGACCGAAATCCCAAGATCAGATCTTTTCAAAATAAATCCCGTGTTAATGCCGCTGGCAGAAAGTCTCAGCAAGATCGACAAGGCTGCCTATATTTCTTCTCTTAAGGTAAATAGATGAAAGACCTCATCGCAATATTTTCCACAGAAAAAAAATCTTTCGAATTAAGGGAGCTTCCTCCCGAATCTCTCGCCTCTTCTCATCATGTGAAACTTCGCGTGAAATGGGTGGGCATTTGCGGATCTGATCTGAGTAGCATTGAAACCCAGTTTCTTAAGGAACTTTCTCTTGGTCACGAATGGATCGGTGAAGTAACGGAAACCGGTTCCGCCGTCACGAGTGTGAAGAAAGGTGATTTCGTCACTTCGACAGTCATGATCAATTGCGGAACCTGTCCCGAGTGTTTATCCGGTAGTGGTGAATGCGCGAAGAAATACTCGCTTGCTGTTAATCACGGCATGCTCCGGACTACGGCCCAACTTCCTGAAGCAGCACTCGTTAAAGTTCCCTCTCCTGCAGATAAAAATTCCACTCTCTTTGAAATTCTCGCAGTAGGAGAAAATGTTTTTGAGAAAACCCGCCAGCATCTTAAACCCGGGCAACCAGTTCTTATCCTGGGTGCCGGGCTTCTGGGACTTTCTGTCGGGCTCGTCCTGAAAAAACGCGGATATGATCCACTTCTGTTAGAAGTTATTTCCTCACGGATCCGCAGAGCACAGTCCCTGGGACTTAACTCCCGGCACATGACTGAGGCTCTTCTTGATCAGACCCTTAAAGACTCGCAGGAATTCATTGTAGACGCCTCAGGTGATCATTTAGGCAGTAAGGGTGGTTGGCCCTATCTTGAGCATTTTGGGAAAAAGAATTTCAGAACAATCATGCTCGCTAAATATCTTCAGCCAATCAGTGTCCGAACTGACCGATACTTTCAGAAGCAAGCATCCATTGACTGGATTCAGGGTTGTACACGTTATTCACTCGAAGAAGCGATCAGGAACTGGAAAGACGAGCTCCCTGTTTTAGGACCACAGCTCATCACTCATACTTTTCCGCTGGAACAGGTGAATGAGGCTTTTGATGCCGCTAAAAATCGTGAGCAATCAGCACGCGTGATCATCACATTATGACCAAAAGTATCACCATCCTGACAAGTCGACTGAATTACGGCTGGATCAGCATGGAAGAAATCATTACCTGGATTGAAGACAGTTGGAAAAGATGGGCCTTTGAGCGGGGCTACGAATGTCATTTTTTCATGGCAGAAGACACCAACCTTAATCAATTTGCGAAGGCGGGACTAAAATCAGAATTCATCGTTGTCACATGTTTTAATTCACCAATCTCACGTGCTCTCAAGGGAATCCGGGGAAGCCTCGGGATTCAGACTCCCTGGGTTTACTATCTCCATGGACTGGCCTCATTTGGTTGCTGGCCACTTTTCAACTGGGGAATCGGCGATCTGATTCATACGCATGATCTTTTTGTTGGAAGTTGCTCCCGGGATAAAAAACAATTTGAACTTATATTCAAGAATATTGAATGCCGGATTATCCCATTCAGTCTTAATTGGAACAAAAGTATTCCTGAGCGTAATCAGTCCGGAACCATTCGACTTGCATTCATTGGCAGAATCAGTTCCCAAAAAAATCTCCACACTCTTCTTGTGGCAGCCTCTCAATTAAAAAAGAATTTTGAGCTTCATTTTTTTGGTAAGCCTGATGATTATGGCTCTCCTCTCGTCGGAAGACGTGAAAAGGATTATCAGGTTTATCTTGAGAATCTAAGCCGTGAGATGAATCTTAAAAATATCTTCTTTCACGGATTCATGAAGCGGGAAGAGATTGAAAGTCTCATGGATAAAGAATTATGGACTTTCATCGCTCCCAGTATTCACTCTGACGAAAATTTTGGCATGGCCGCATTCCGCTGCCTCCTGAATGGTCACAGAGTGATTCTTTCAGACTGGGGCGGACATGCTGATTATCCTGCTCACTTCCCGGGCCAGGTGGAACTTCTTCCCGTTAAGTCATCTGAGGTAGGACCCTATATTTCTGTCGAAGAAATGGTGAGCGCTATTGAAGCCTCAGATCAATCTTTCTCTGCACCTTCTCACATGCCGGAATACTATTCTGAACTCAATATCCATGGAAATTTTGATTCTATCAGAGAGAGAATGGAGGAGAAAAAGCATCTCAAACCTTTTCCTCTGGAAGTCACAGTTCTCCTTGAAAAAATTCTCACCAAACGAAATTCATATCTTGCACAGAATGAGAAGAGTGAAGGCATACAGATTTTCGATGATTATCGAGATGTTTTGCTTCAGGTTTTTTACGAAGCTTATGGCATGAGAACGCTTTCTGAGTTGGACTCAGGAAAAACGAAACTTCTTCCTTGGGTGACTGAAACGAATGAAGGTTATGAAGTCGAAGATCCTCATCGCGGAAAATTCAGGCTGCCGAAGAAATCAGACCTACTGAGGCTTGGCCTTCTTTATTGATAGTATTGCTTTTTAAACGCCAAACTGAATTTCTCTGCACCCTCTGCATTCATATGACTGTGATCACCGAACATTTCCGGTGGATAGTGGCTTATATCACCCAGAGTGATTCTCGGATAATCGCGTTTCAATTGTTTCCTGTAATCCTGCCACTCCTGGTGAAACCGGGGAGAGAATTTTTTCCAGGTCACAATGTTATTAGGAATAAAATCCACTATGGTTTCAATCCCTGCATCCTGAAGCATATCGAGAGTCTTCCTGAAATAATGAGTAATAAGTGGATTTAATGAGAGGTGATCGTAATCAACAAACGGTGCGGGCTGAAAGCGGTCGAGAGATTCATCCCGAAAGTGATGCTGTCCGCGGGTTAGTGCCATCGTATCGAGATTGTTCTGGATAAACTTATAAGAAGGGGTAAAAAGACGCTTCCTCATTTGTACAGATGTGACGGAATCCAAACCCAGAAAAGTCATTCCACTATCAATCCAGGTCTTCGTCCAATGTGGCTTTCCGATTTCAGGGGATCCATGAATCCGGATATCATTCATCAAAGTAAGCTCATCACCCACTGTGAGTCTTCCATAGGCCAGAGTGTATTCTTGAAATGAATCTGCTAGCTGGAAATGAGTCATGCCGAACATGAGGTAAACTCGTTCTGGCTTTTTACCGGAAGCAAGATAATGCTTAAGCAGGAAATAAGCTTCAATCGGTGTTGCTCCCGACATGCCGAGATTGAATACCTTTTGATCAATCTTTTCAGGTAACATGCCCGCAAGAAGCAGACAATCACCTACGGCAATGTGAGGAGGATTGAATTTCTTCTGATCATCTTCAATGACAGAGAATTTCATCCAGCTCGCAAAGTCATCTGCAACATAACGGTGTCGCGCGAACTTAACGATAGCAAACCATGGCAAGTAAACTGCCAGGATGAAGAGTGCTAACTTTAAAAATACCGAACGCATATTTGCCTAATAATAATAGTAGCTGAAAGGAGTTTTGTTTTCGTAGCCGAAGAAAAGCACAATCATCGCTAGTCCCCACGCTGATGCCCACACGAGACCTTCCGGCCACGACGCTGGATTTCCGATTTTGTGTTTTCTGATTTCTACAAGATCGACCAACTGAACGAAGATGACTGCTGATAACGCGTAAATCGCATCCCATTCATACTTGTGAAAATGAGCGAAGAACGTTCCCGAGACTGGTAGAAAAGCATTGTTTGTCGTCTGGGAAATAAATGACATCGCTTCTGTCATGCTGTGGGCCTGGAAGAATATACATCCGAATGCGATTACGAAATTTGTCAGCAACACAGAAACGATCCAGAGAACCGGACGTGGCAGGTAATGAACGCCGACAAGTCTCGCAGAGGATGATCTCCAATCCTGGGATACAGTGAGAAGAACGACAACGATTCCGTTAATGGCACCCCAAACGACAAATGTCCAACTCGGTCCGTGCCAGAATCCACTGAGAAGAAATACCGTAAAGATCGCGAGGAACTTTTTCAAAGTGCTGATCGAGCCATTGGCATCAGCAAAAAGAACATAAACATAATCGCGGAACCATTCATAGAGAGTGATGTGCCAGCGTCTCCAGAATTCTGTGACACTACTACTCCAGAAGGGGGCATGAAAATTCAATGTCAGCTGGACTCCCATGAGCGCGGCACACCCCATGGCGATGTCGCAATAGCCGCTGAAATCGCAATAGAAACGGAAAGGTATCATCAGTGCAGCGAAGACATGATGAAGACCGGAGTACATTCCATCAGGCGATTCGAAAACATCTTTGATAATCCAGTGAAGCCTGTCAGCAACAATCGTTTTTTTAAAAAGTCCCCACATGATGAGCAGAACGGCACCCGGAACTTTTCCAGCTTCAAATTTAGGTTCCGATAATTGGGGCAGAAGTTTATCGGCGCGCTCGAGTGGACCCGCAACAAGTTGGGGGAAATAAGAAACAAAAAGATTAAAACGCGTGAAATTTTTCTCGTGAACGATCCGGTTTCGATAAACATCTATCGTGTACGCCATGGACTGGAACGTGAAAAAACTTATGCCGACCGGGAAGTGAATGTCGGGAACCGTAAACTGAAAATTACTTCCCGTATTGCTGATTAACCAGTTCAGGTTGACCATCGCGAAGGCAGTGTATTTGTAAAATCCAAGTAGCGAAAGGTTACCGATGATGCTGACCCAGAGATAAAAATACTTTTTCTCACCTTTCGAAATTTTGTGAGCGCAGAAATAATCAAGGACAGTGGAAGCGAAGATGAGCGGAAGAACATGCAAACCATTGAAGGAATAAAAAAGATAACTGCTGAACAAAAGAAGGTAGATTTTCAATCTTGTCGGTACGGACCAATACAACACGAACACCGTGAGGAAAAAAAGTGCGTAGCTGAGTGAATCAAAAACCATAAAGTAATGATATCACGACTCGTAATTTGAATTTAGGACTGAAAAAAGATGTGAAAAAAAGTGGTCGGGGTGATTGGATTCGAACCAACGACCACCTGCTCCCAAAGCAGATACGCTACCAGGCTGCGCTACACCCCGACACAAAAGATGAGACAATATTTTTAAGGCTTTCTCGTGATTTTGTCCATGATTTCTTAGTCGAAACACGGTCTAAACAAGCTAAACTGTGCGATCAGCAGGTTGCTGGAAGAACCCCAGGGCCGCTCGGGAGGCTTTTGCCCGATGCGAAAACTCATTTTTCCACTCCGGAAGCTCGGCCAGCGTTGCTCCATCGTTCTCTTTTCTTTCAGGAATAAAGATGGGGTCGTAACCAAAGCCTTTTGAGCCTTGAAGTCTTTCACCAATCACTCCATGCACTCTTCCTTCAAAGAAATAGTATTCGTCGTCGGAATAATAGAAACAAAGAACACATACGAAATAGGCGTTTCGGGTTGTAGGATTTTTTTCGCGATAAAGTTCGAGGATGCGATTGCACTTATCTGAGTACTCCTTGAGATCTGGAGCAAAGCGGGCACTCTGAACACTCAGGAGATCAGGAAATGCTTCCAGCACAAGTCCTGAATCATCAGCGAGAGTGGGAACTTTATAAACATCAAAATATGCTTTCGCTTTGATCAGAGCATTTTCAGTAAACGTCTTTCCTGTTTCATCAACTTCAAGAGTACCAGGGGAAGCATAGACTCCCATTTTTCCTTCGAACAATTCCTTGAACTCTTCAGCTTTGTGCTTATTTCCTGAAGCGAGAAGGAATGTTTTCAAATTTTATCCAGGATCGAACGCTGCTCTTTCATCACGACTGTCAGAGCTTTCTGCGCGCATGTGAGAAGCGCCTGAAGTTCTTCCATCGAAAAAGGAGCGCCTTCAGCAGTCCCCTGCACTTCAACGAATTTCCCATTGGAAGTCATGACAATATTCATATCCGTTCCACATGAAGAATCTTCTTCATAATTTAAGTCGGCGATAATTTCACCGCTTTTACTTATGCCGATAGAAATCGCAGCAAGACCTTCGCGAATAGGATTCTCTTTCAGAAGGCCATCTTTCATCAGTTTGCGGACTGCCATTTCAAGCGCAATATAAGCACCGGAAATAGAAGTTGTTCTTGTTCCACCATCAGCAACAATGACATCGCAATCAAGCATGATCGTTCGTTCACCGAGCTTATTCAGATCAACCACTGAGCGCAGAGCGCGTCCAATCAGACGCTGAATTTCCTGAGTTCTTCCCGAAGGACCTTTTCTCTCCCGATCTGAGCGGGTATGGGTAGAAGAAGGCAACATAGCGTATTCAGCTGTGAGCCAGCCCTGACCTTTTCCCTTAAGAAAAGGAGGAACAGATTCCTGAACAGATGCGGTGATATGGACTTTTGTATTTCCGAACTCGGCCATGACAGAGCCGTGTGCATAAGGATTAATAGATGGTGTAAACTTAATAGGGCGTGGAGTTTCGCGTTTAATAAGAGACATGGGGAACCTCAGTGATTAAGCATATTCATGTAGACGTTTGTGATTCTACACAAGATCTTCTTAAAGAACAAACGAGCTCCTCTCAGGAGACTCTGCTTGTCAGTACTGATCGACAACTGAAAGGCAGGGGTCGTGGCCAGAATCTCTGGGAAGATCTTCCCGGTACAATTTGTTTTTCACTCGATATCCTTCCCCATCAAGTTATGAGTTTTACTGCCCTTGAAATTTCTCTTCTGGTTGCCCGCTTCTTTGAATTTGAAGGATGCAAACTGGGACTGAAGTGGCCCAACGATCTATGGGATTCACGCATGACAAAATGCGGAGGAGTTCTTGTGCAAGGATCAGGTTCACGTCTCATGGCAGGAGTGGGAATTAATTTATACTCCAACAATCCTCTTTTTGGAGGAGTCTATCTTGAGCCATTTGCGTTTGATAAAAAAGCCTGGAGTTTTCGAATCGCAGAATACATTAACTCGCATCGCTACACTGATACCGATACGCTTCGTCGCGATTGGGAACTTCGATGCCCGCATCTGGGTAGCTCAGTTACAATCACGGAAGGAACGGAAGTTTTCACGGGGATTTTCCGTGGTCTAGGCGAATTTGGTGAGGCTCTTCTTCACACAGAAGAAGGCGAGAAGAAAATTTTTAATGGAACTTTGAGAATTATTTAGTCTGACTGATGATTTTGTCAGCTATCTTACCAAGCTCCTGACGAATCAGATTCTCAGCGAGATCCGGGATAACTTCCCATGAAACTTTTTCAACATTCTTCCGGAACATTTCATCCATGTACTCTTTTACATATTTCTTCACGAGATCTTCCATCTCTGGACGGATCTTGCTCATAATATCTTCTGTACTGGCGATAGTTGTGGAAACTGTCGGATCAAATTTAGGTTTTGCAAAAATATCTGAACCAACATCATTCCAGGTAATGGAATCAGAATCATCCGTTGGTTTGAAAAGTGATTCATCAAAGTCATTACGGGAAGGTTGAAAGCCGGATTTCATTTCTTCGATTTTCGAAGAAACCTGCTGCTTCAGATCTTCAAATTCATCAGCTACCCAGAGATCTTCAGCAACTTCATCGTGTATCTGTGCTTCTAAAGAACCAATATCCGTTTTCTCTTCTACGTAATTTCCTTCAAGAACTAAATCATCAGCATCCTGCTTCAGCATTTCCAGAGGAACAAGTTGCGGCTTCTTAGCTGCAGGTTTTTCTTCTGTGATGATAGGCTTCGCGAGTTCTTCCAGAGTCGGATAATCTAAATCTGTATTGTCCGGAAACTTTTGAATAGCCTCGGGTTTCAATGCAGGCGCAGGTGCAGATGTAACGACTGGCCTGGATTCAACTTTTGCCGTGATGACAGGAGGAAGTTCCATCGGTGAAGCATTATCATTTCCAATAACGCCCGGAACACTCATGCCCCAGTCACTGATTTCTGCATTGAGAGCGTTCACTGGTTGCGCGGCAACTGGTTCAGCTTTTGGTAATTCACCTGTCTGAATGAATGGATCAGTTGCGTGACTCATCTGCCACTGATCTTCTTCAGGTTCGTCATCAGGAAAAACAGAATTCTCAATTGAGTTCTTACTAACTGGATAGGGAAGATCGTCACTCTCTTCGAATGATTCAATCATCTGCCGGCAAAGAGCGATAAACTTATTCGAATCGAAAGGCTTAACAATTTTATCAGTCGCTCCGCACTTCTCCATCGCTGCATCATCGACAGTGTCGAAAGTGCCGAGGAGTAAAAGTATTTTAGTGGAAGGAACAATAGAATGAATTTTTGAGCAGAGATCGTAGCCGGTGAATTTCTCGGAAAGATTGAAATCCAGAAAAACAATTTTCGGCTGAATCAGGGGAAGCTTTTGAAACAGCTCATCCTCTGAAGAACACTCAGTGATATCGTATGGCTGGTTCGCCAACGTGATCTTGATTACTTTCTGGATGGTTATGCTGTCATCTGCCAGCAAAACTTGATGATTCATATAAAAAGTATAAATGCCGCGGTGACTGAATGGGAATGAAAAAAAACTTTAAAACTCGAGAATCATTGCCGTTTGATTATCCAGGTTGCCGCGAGTGTTGGATAGTTTTAGTAAGCTATTCACTCTTTCCTGTGCATCCGGAGCATTTTTATTCATGACATAGAGAAGTTCATCTTCTGTGAGATGTGGATAAATCCCGTCTGTCAGAAAGAGAACCTTATCCCCTTCCATGAGCCTGACTTCTCTTAAAGTCTGTCCCAATTCGGGATACATTCCCACGGCGTTCATAGGAGAACTCTTGAATCTCCAGGTCGTCTGATCCTGGGCCAGCGGTCGCCACGTGTCCTCCATAAGAACCTTGGTAAGTGCACCCTGACGGAAATGATAGGCCGTACAGTTGCCTACTCCGACCAGAATCAGAAGACTCTCGGCCCTGACGGCGACCAGGGCACTGGCACCCGCGCGCTGGTTAACTGGTTTCGAAAAATTATCTTTCAGAAGATTAATATGGGCATTCAGAAGGGCATTGGTTACTGCATTCCCTTCAAGAAGATTTCTGGGATTATGGTATAGGGGCATTGTAGCGTTCGGGTCCCGGGAAAGTTCGCTGTAAAAATAGCGGATATCCTGTTTAAGTTTTTCAATTGCACGATCACCAACGCCCGAACCACCAAAGCCATCGAAGATCATGAATAGCTCATGGTCGAAATCAAAATCATAACCGTCTTCATTAACCTGCAGATAAGGACCCTGATGTGTCTGGGCCGCATAAGCTTTAAGTCGCATCCTTACTCCAGATAATTTTTCAGCTTCTCAGAAGCTTTTTTGTAATAGTCACTATCGGAAGGAGAAATTTGCTGAACTTCCTGGAATTTTTCTTTGGCATCATTGAAGAGGCTTAAAGATTCAGCAATGATCGCTTCCCTATAAATCTTTTTAGAACGGGCTTCAAGTAAGCTCTTAATTTCATCCACTTCATTCAAAGCTTCAGCATTTGTTGGTTCGAGTTTCAGAACTTCCTGGAATGATTCATACGCGGCTTTCAGATCCTGTCCTTCTTTCAAAGAACGGGCCTTACCAATGACTGGACCCAGCTCGGAAGTGAGTTCGTTTCTTGAATCACTCAGCATGTCACTTGCCTCTTTCACCAGATCTTCATCCATACCTTTTTTGCGAAGAAAATCTTCCAGTTTCACAATCGCCTTGTACCATTCTTTTTTCAGGTAAAGCGTTTTCCCTGGAGAAAGTGCATCCACCATACTCTTACGGGCAGCTTCTTTGGCAGCAAGCTCGAGTGCTTTACGCTCTTCTTCTTTCTGCCAGGATTCAAGCTCAAGCTTCAGTTGCTGAACTTCGATGTTTTCCGGCTCTTTCTCAGTGATTTGCGAGAATAAATTTTCTGCAACCTGCACCTGTCTGGTCTTCACTGCTTCCCGTGCCTTCACGAGAAGCTCTTCAACAATCTTCTTCAGCTTAATCTTTTCTTCTTCTTCACGTTTCTGCTTCTCGAGTTCTGCAATCTGCTTGATTGCTTCCTTCGTCTGCTTCAGATATGACGAAATGTTCTTATAATCAGGATCAATCGAGTTCACTGTTTCAAAGAGTGGCAATGCCCGGTTGAAGTCAGAAGCTTCAAAGGCAGCAACACCCAGCTCATAATCAGTATTACGTTTTTGCTCCAGCTCTTTGGAGAGATTCAGCTTCGGCTTCTGATTAGCAGGTGCAGCTTGTGTGGCAATTTTTTTCTTGGGTTGCTCAATTTCTGTTGTGTCCTCATAGAACATAGCAAACATGAGAGCTCCGAAAACCAAAGCGTAAATCAGTTTTTTGCGCTGATCTGGATTTTTCCAGATGCGTTTGAGAATTGATTTTTCAACAGGAGCATTGGAATCAAAGGTTCCGTCGGCTTCATCCGAGTCAACTAACTCTTCTTCAATCTCTTCGGTCTCAATGATCTGGCCCTGCTCAACCGGCATCAAACGGTCGCGCTCAGCATTCATGAGATCGGATTTTACTGAGAGTGTAAAACTGGTACTTCCGATAACGAATTCATCTCCAGGCATAACAGCTGACCTGTTAATTCTTTGACCATTGAGAATGGTTCCGTTGGAAGAGTTCAGATCTTCCAGGAGAATCATACTACCGTTTTTTCTCAGGACAGAGTGAACAGAAGAAACTTCCGGATCAGACAGAATGATGAGACATTTCTTTGTATCCCGGCCGATGAAAGTTTCGGCTTCCGTAATGACATATCTGTCGTAAGGCGCGTGTTCACCAAAAAGTATGAGTTCATAGTTTACAAAACTCTGATCCACACGTGTGCGTTCTTCCGGCTCCAGAGCCGCCATTCCGAATTCATCCTGAGCAACGACTTCGCCACCAAAGGCTTCTTCCGAAGGAGCATCTTCAAGAGAGGCTTCCGCAGAAGGTTCCTCCAGAAAATCATTGTTCTGCTGATTCAAATCCTGGTTCTCATTTAACTCATCCGAATAAACATCGCCCGCGGGCAGAGCTTCAGTACTAATGTCGGTATTGAGAGCTTCAAGCCCCATAGAATTATCATTCTGATACTCAGCTTGTGGCATGACGGCCCGGACTTCTGCACGAGCTGCTGCAGGTGCAGCCATCGGAGTCATCATCGTTGCCATCGATTGCTCGACGATGGAATGCGAAGATTGATAATCCTGGGTGTCCGGCATGATACGGGAAACGCCAATTTCAGAAACCAGGATGGAATAAATTCCGCATTTTATTTCATCGCCACTTCGTAGATTTGTCTTCTGAGCATCTTTGCCGTTTATCGTGACTGTTCCGAGCTTTGTGAGTTTCTGGCAATACCATCCACTCTGATCGTTAGCGATCACAAAATGGTGACGTGAGATCAGAGGATCATCAATCCTCACATGGCAGTCTTCTGCCCTTCCCACATAAATTTCGTACCTTTCAGATTCATCCGGTGTTTCCACCAGGACAGTATCAATTGGTGCGTTGTTTTTTAAGACAGCTAGTCTCACCCTCTTCTATTCCTTGTTTTGCTTCGAGGTCTTTTATTTTCTTTTCCGCGTTTTTATATCTCGGATCATCAGGCGCACTATAAAGAAGTCTGATAATCGAACAATAAGAAACAATGGCACTCTTATATTTTATCGAGGATTCATCCCTCTGGGCCTTCTGGACCTCTGAGGTGATGGCATTATCTAATTCTTCCTTAGACTTACGCAGGTAGAATTCTGCCTGTGAATCCTGGGGAGCGATGATAAGTGCCAGATTAAATTCATGAATTGCGCGGAAATAGTTCCCTTCCCGGTATTCTCTGAGCCCTCTGTTAAAAATATCATTCAACTTCTCTTTGGTCTGTTTGTCCTCAATCGCTCTTCTCTTCCTGATATTCGCATCTTCTGCGGATGTCATTTCGATAGGATTTGTTCTCGCCACTCCCGGCTGGGCCGTTCTCTTCGGAGAAAAGTCATCAAACAAAAACAGAGACACAAAAATCACAACCAGGATGATGAAAGGAAGTGCAGTCTTTTTTCCTTCCTCTTCTTCCGGTTCATACTCTTTAATGACTTTGTTTTTAGTTGAAACTTCTACTTTCGCAAATTTAAAAACTGTCTGACCCACGATAAGTTTGTCACCCTCACCTAATGGCTGTTGGGTGATTTTCATGTCATTAACCATGACACCATTTTGTGAACCAAGATCCGTCGCAACCCACTTATCTCCGACTTTGGTTATTTCGCAATGTTCACGACTGGCCTTGGCATCATTGATTTTGATATCTGTTTTTTCACCACGCCCAATGACGATCCTGTTCCCCATCAGAACATATGATTCGCCCTTGGTTGAACCCGTAAGGGTAACCAGCCGGAAATAAGTTCCAGCTTCTTTTGGAGATTCAAAATGTTTGAGGACAAGAACGTTTCTTGCCATCAAGTATTCCTGATGAAGGTAATGTAAAACCCTTTTGCAAATTTATCTTTTCCGATAATCGTCGCAACGTTTATCTCAACTTCCTTACCGTTAATTTCGTATGTCTCTTTCTGGTTACAGCCTTCGTTCGTCGCCGACTTGTCACAAAGATCAATAATTGTGGCCGCAAACCCCTGATCGCGGGCGGTATCGAGAATTGACTGGTTCTGGGAAGCATTTTCTCTGAGACCAATCAGGTCTTCGCATTCGGGGTTAATATTCTGAATCACTTTCTCAGCATTAAGAATTAACACCGGCCCCTGAGCACCCATCATGAATTCCTGAAGAGTCCTGATATAAGCACCATCATCCTCAACTTCAGTAAGATTACCCATGTCGGTATTCTGCAAATCCCTGAGTCGACTGAGAATACTGTTGATCGTATTTCTGAGAGGGATAACTTCTTTCCACAACTGTTTCGATTGAAGCTCTTTCTGACGACCTCTGATCACGCGTTCAGTTTGTTTTCTCATTTCTTCAATCGGTCTGATTGTCATGTAATAGAGAATACCGAAGAAGATGATGGCCACCATTGCCGATGTCACGAGGGATTCAAGATAAGCTTTCTGACTCTTACTCGCTTCTCGCGCAAGAGAACTTGGAGAGAATTTAATGGAAATGATACCTACCACGACATCTCTTCCGATTGTTTTATCGTGCGCCTTGATCGGGCGGGCAATACCAATGGTATTGTCCCCGAGATCTTTCAGATGGAGTTCATCCTGATGTTTCTCAAGTTTGAACTTCTGCTTAGCTTCGTTATCAAATGGATCCGAAGTGATGGTATTTAATTCTGCGATCGGTCTGATTACCCGGCCCTCTGGATCAAACAACCTGTAACTCTTCACACCTTCTGCATCTGCGCTTTCAAGGAATGACGTATTGATCTGATCGTAACTTTTTGCACCAAGGTAGATGTTGTTATAACGGTCAACTTCGGCAGCATACTGCTTACCACGAAGAGCGATCTCATTTACCAGGAGAATCTTACTGTCCCTGAGAACGGGAAGGATGGTCAGTGCGATGTTAATCGCGATGAAAATAAATAAGAGAATTCCTACAAGTGCGGACCATTCATATTGCTCGTTAAAGCTGTATACAATAGGCATGACTTTGTACTTGAAGAACCAGATTGGTTTAGCGATCAGCGCTTGCGGGATCGGTTCAGGTTGATCAATATCATCGTAGGCATCGTCATCTGCGCTTCCATCTTTCAGGACACGCTTTTTGATAATGACTTTTTTCTCAATAACATACACAAGCTGAAGGATAAGATTAGGAAGAACAATCTTATCGCCATTTTTTAATGTGGCCTTGGATAAAGGTTTTTCATTAACAAGTGTTCCATTTGAGCTTCCCAGATCTTCGGCAAAAGCACTTTCACCATTCACTGTGATTTTCAGGTGTTTCTTGGAAACTCCCTCTGTCAGGATGGAAATGGTACATTCCTGTCCCCGGCCGATGGTATTCTCGCCCTCTTCCAGCACGAATTCTTTTCCGCGGAATCTTCCTCCGACAGCGACCAGTTTAAACAAAGGTCACCTCCAGAGTATCTCCTTCAGAGAGCTCCGCAGGAATATGTCCAACCGGAAGTTCAAGAGTCCATTTGGCCTTGAAGTAGAATGGTGTGAATCTCCAAGGTTTGATATTTCTGACCACTTTTACAACACGATTCTGCTTATCGATGAAAACCAGATCAAGTTGAAAATGCATGAATGTTGTTTGAATCGAATTCGTCGCAAAAAGAATTCCCGGCACATGAGGTGTTTTACGGAACATGTATCCTGTTAACTTCAACCAGAAGCCATCTGCCACCTGAGCATTTTCAATCAATGTCGTCTCTTTATATTTTACGTTTGCTTTCACGGGTTTCCTTTCAGCATTTCCATGGCCATGGGTGCGAAAATCGCTATGATCACGGCCGGCATAATAAAGATGATCATCGGAAAAAGAATTTTCGTTGCAGCTGTCGCACCTAATTGTTCGGCACGAGATGACCTTTTCACCCTTAGCTCACTTGATAACTGTTTAAGCAGAGGTGCAATAGAAGCACCGACAGAATCGGCTGCAATGAGAGTCGCGCAGAATGAATTGATCTCAATGACATTCACTCTCCAACCCATCTGACGAAGACCCTCAGCACGGGAGGAACCGATTTTAGTTTCACGGATCAACGACTCAAATTCTTCCACCAACGCACTTGGAGGAGCTTTCTCAATTACCCTTTGAATGGCGGCCATGAAATCCAGACCGGCCTCTACTGACAGGGCAAGCATATCCACGATGAAAGGCATCGCCAGAAGAATGCTGTCTTTTCTCTTACTGATGAGACCAGACAACCAGAGGTTCGGGTAATAATATCCGACGACGGCCATGAGCAATGTGTAACTCAGATCCCATTGTTCTTCGAGAACCCAACGGAAAGCGAGAAACACAAATGGCCCTCCGAGAATCATAAAAAATTTCAAAGCGACAAATTCTTCGGGAGTCATCTCTTTCGTGAGACCAGCATTGGCGAGTTTTTGTCTGTATTTTGTCCGCAAGGCTTGCTTGTTCTTCGAGCCCTGAACAAGAGGAACAAAATATCTCTTATAAAACGGTCGTGTCACTCTGATAAAGAGATGCTGATTCTTACCTTTGGCATTTTCCGCTTCTTCGAGAGCTTCCTGCGTTTTGAATTTATCCTGCTCTTCCAGAAAGACACGAACAATAAGAAAAATCGCAATGAAGATGAGAATGAGGGGAGCATAAAAAAGAATATTATTTTCTTCGTATTTCTTGATGACTGGCTGTTGGTCATAAAGAGCAACAACAACATCCTTGGAGAAGACAATTCCGCATCCGCTGTTTCCTCGTCTTAACTCAAGGGCATTTAATCCTTCTTTATCAAGGTAGATCCGGTTTTCCAGCCATTGATTTCTGGCACGACCAATAGAGATGGAAGAGTTAGGAACAAAAGTCTGATCGCCGGAATAAGTCACAGCATCTAAATAGAGAGTGCACACGTCTTTACTGAGTGAGACTGATCCGATTTTAAATTTCCCAACTTCACCATTAGGAGTTTTGAAAATGTAGATGTTTCCTTCGAGCTCACTGCTTAAAGGAATTTTCAATGGTTGGAAATTTTTGTTGATGGAATTTATGCAGACGGCACTGACTTGAGAAAAATCTTTTGAGCATACGTTTTGAGACCATGCAAATTTGCATGGGCCCAGCAGCGCCAAAATAATCAGGACATTACGTAATATAACGTGCATCAATTTCCCAACCCCACTCAGTTATGAGATCTACTTTAAGATTAGCAATAAATTGCTAAGCGATGGGAATATCAGGTAAAAGGGAAAATTTGACCGTTTCAGACTTTCGCAGTCAGGAATTTATTCCACTGGTCCATCAAAGACTTTGAGGCCTGTGAATTAAAGACATCAGCGATCTTAGGAATATAAATCGGCTGATAGTTTGCGAAGTTTTCTTTTTTACAGCGTTCGATACGTGTTTGTTTTTCCACGAGCATTTCTTTCTTCATGAGGCGCTTCTTGGAATGTTCTCTGATCACATTCACGGCCTTCATGGCATTTTCCATGCTTCGGTACATCAGCATGTCAGCTCCGGCGTTGATCGCCATGAGAGCGGCCTCTTCTGTAGTGTAACGGTCGGAGATAGCTTTCATTTCCATATCATCCGTAACGACGATCTTACTGAACTTCGTTTCCTGGCGAAGGAAATCGTATGCCTTAGCACTAAGAGAAGTTGGTAATTTGTCATCGATCGCATCCACCATCAGGTGGGCCATCATCATGAATTCCACGCGTGATTTTGAAGCTTTCACAAACGGGATCATTTCACGCTCACGAAGTTGGGCCAGAGATGTCTTCACTATCGGGAGATCGAAATGTGAATCTTTGGAAGTATCACCATGGCCGGGAAAATGTTTGGCACAGGCCATAACTCCATTGGTCTGAAGTCCACGAATGGCAGCACTAATATATTTTTCAACCGTCAAAGCATCAGTGCCGTAGGCACGATCACCAATCACTTTATTATCCGGATTCGTCAGGATGTCACATGAAGGGGAATAGCTGAGATTGATTCCGCATGCATTCAATTCCTTGGCCATGATCTCATGGGCCTCAAAGACCAGTTTGGGAGAATCCATCCGTGCAAGGTCCATCATCGAAGGAAATTGCGTGAAATGCTTTTTAAAGCGCATCACTCTTCCGCCTTCCTGATCTGTGGAGATAAATAACGGATACTCATCACGGAGTTTTTGAATGGAATTTACGAGTTCTGCCAGCTGCGAAGGATCCTGAAAGTTCTCAGAGAATAGAATAACTCCACCAACTTTTTCTTCGCGGATAAATTCCGTTTCCTGCGGAGTAAGGCTTGTGCCTTTAATACCTGTGATGATGAATTGCCCGAAATTATCCAAGTGACCTCATTCTTCTTCGACTTCTGTTTTTACTTCTTCACCAGGTCTCACCATGTTAATCCCCTGAGAGATCCAGGAATAACCGGTAAGCTCAAAGCTTTTCGAGAACTGATACAAGAGGACCTGATCCTCTACATCTAGTATATAGCGAATTCTTCCCTTTGGTTCACCATCATATTTGATTGAGGCGTGGGAAAAAAGATTTTTGCCAACATTGGTGAGTTGCTCCTGCACATAGGGATAATTATCCCAGACGACATAAAAGTCATAGGTCTGACTCTTGTGGGCAAGCGACTTCTCGAGGACCTGATTGTGATAAAGGCAGTCTGGTATTTGAGAAAAGAAGCAAAACAATTTACCGGACGGAAAAGGCACACTGGTTTGCCCTTTCCATTTAGGTTCAGGACTATCAAGTGTCACCCGCATGGCCTTGCGGGCAGTATCCAGCTGCATCCGGGACGTATACTTCTTCCCTTCCAGCCAGACTGTGAATTCCGAAGCGAGAGGTCTCACTACCAGAGCACGGCCATTTTTATCTTTCACTGATCCCAGCTGGGAAACCGTCACACTCTTTTCCACGATTCTGTCAGATCCCGCGGAAGGAATCATGATCTGAGTTCTGGTGACGAGTTTCTTTTTGATGAACTTGATTTCTCTCTGGTATCGAAAATCACCACTCACATCAGTATATGAATAGGTGAACTTTCCTGTTGGTGGTTCAGATCGTCTGAGGCTTGAACAGGAGATCAGTAAGAGAGCGATTAAAACTGATTTCACTTTTTGAAATTCTCGAAATCTTTATTGTGATCACTCTCGCGAAGGAGGCTGTTGATCTTTTTTCCGAGATGATGATCAAGGGTATTGGGAAGATTCTCGAAATGAATACCGAGCTTCCATTTTTTGAGATTTTTGTCAGAGCCGATGAAATTTACCGAATAGATAATCTTCAATTCAGGAATGATGATCTCTTCGTCTGAAAATTTCAGCTTAACATTTTTGAAGACAGCATCCTTCGGGAAATACCGTGATTCAAGCTCACCAATATGAAGGGCCATACCAGTTGTCGATAAATCCTGAACTCTGATTTTGAGTGCTTCAGGATTATTAATATCGCCTTCAATGAGTGTGAGAAATTTATTGAAGATCATCGTGGTAGATTGCTTCGTGCGGAAATCAATGACCTTCCCACCCTCATACGCTTCATCCAGTTTGAACTCTGCCCAAACATCGTGTTGCGGATAAGTCATGAGACGGTAACTGGATCTTTTTTCTGATTTAAAGAGATCGGATTCGAATTTCAGGCAGGCGAAATCACCTACACTCTTTTGAAAAACTGTCTGCGAGAAGAAATTCATTCCACGAAATTCGAAGCTGCAGAGCACTTCAGATCCATTGGGGAAGATGTCATCTTTGGTATTGAGAGCGAGAGACATGCTGTCAGTGTCGTACATGACCACTTCGAGCACATGCTTCTCCTTCGCACCCTTTACCCAGATGGTAACTCTGCCACGATTGTTACAGAGAGCGATGAGCCGATTATTCTTCTCAGTCTGGTCGAGTTTACTGAAAAAGGTTTGAGACATCGTCCCTACTTAAAAATCAGCTAAGTGTCGTTACCTGACGGAGGAGTGTCAGCGATTCGAGTGCCATACCACAACCTCGAACTACGCATGTAAGAGGATCTTCTGCCAGTGATACTGGAAGACCGGTTTTCTCTTTAATGAGGATATCCAGGTTCGCAAGAAGTGATCCACCACCTGCGAGGATAATACCGTTATCAACGATATCAGCAGCGAGTTCAGGAGGAGTTTTCTCGAGAGAGATTTTGATGGCTTCAACCACTTCAGAAATAGGATCCGCGAGAGCTTCACGAATTTCGTCAGAAGTAACTTCGATTGTCTTAGGAGCACCAGCGATAAGATCGCGGCCTTTCACTTCGTAAGTTTTGATTTCATCATCGAACGGATAAGCATTACCAATCGACATCTTGATCATCTCAGCAGTTCTTTCCCCGATGAGAAGAGAATACTTTTTCTTGATATAAGAAACGATTGCTTCATCGAACTTATCACCGGCAACGCGGACTGATTTCGAGTAAACGATACCACCGAGAGAAATTACGGCAACTTCAGTTGTACCGCCGCCAATATCAACAATCATATTTCCAGATGGATCAGTAATAGGAAGACCTGCACCGATAGCCGCGGCCATTGGTTCTTCAATCAGATAAACTTCACGGGCACCCGCTTGTTCAGCAGATTCTTTCACAGCTCTTTTCTCAACCTGTGTAATACCGAAAGGAATACAGATAATAATTCTTGGCTTGATCAGCTTCGAACCATTGAGTGATTTCTGAATGAAATATTTAAGCATCGCCTGAGTGACTTCAAAGTCTGCAATCACTCCGTCTTTCATCGGACGGATAGCTTTGATTGAACCAGGAGTACGGCCAAGCATTTCTTTTGCTTCTTTCCCTACTGCGAGTACTTTTTGTTCTCCACGGAAACCCTGGTGAACAGCAACCACTGAAGGTTCATTCACGATAATACCGCGGTCTTTAGCGTAAACTAATGTGTTGGCGGTACCGAGATCGATCGCCAGGTCGTTAGAAAACCAATCGAGCATTTTTTTGAACATAGAAGGTCCTTTAATTTATTAACAAAATTTATCACTTAGGACTGGTTGAAACAAGAATTTATGATGAGGAAACTCTTTCTTGATCAAATGCGTCTTCCTTTCTCTTCGTTTCTCTTCCTTTTCACCGAACGAAGTACTCTGCTAGAATGTGATTTTTTGACTTTGAGGGTAAAAATATGAGCGACGAAAAGAATAAGTTTCCAGGGTCTTTTGTGGGCAGTCAGTTCGTGAAGTACATTGATGCAAAAGAAATCAAAGGCATTGTGGAAACTCTTGGTAACACTCTATCACAGAAATACCAGGGGCAGGATTTAGTTCTCATAGGCGTTCTCAAGGGAAGCATGGTCTTCCTGGCGGATCTTGCCCGGGAAATCAAAGGGGTCAAAGTCTATATTGATTTCGTCAAACTTCAGGCGGTTGGAAGAAGTAAAGAGAACCACGGCACCATAACGATCACCAAGGACTTCACAACGAACCTGATGGACCGGAATGTCGTGATTGTGGAAGAGATTGTGGATACCGGACGCGCGCTGAGCTTCCTCAAAAAGCGCATTCTTCTCGCCCAGCCCCGCTCACTCGAGGTTGTTACGCTCTTCGACAAGCCTTACAAACGTGCAGTGAACATCCAGCCAGACCTGACCGGGAGAAAAATCGATGATCAATTTATCATCGGCTACGGCCTGGATCTCGAGGATTTCGGCCGTAACTTTGAGCAAATCTACTATTTAAAATATCCGAACTAACTTTTTTCGAGTTTACTGCAGAGGGGTTTCGAATAATTTGACGATTTCACCACGAGTGATGGTCATGGCGTTCATTTTTTTCAGCCACACGCCGTCTTTGAAATCCCATTCCGTGGTCAGACCCTTGAGTTTTCCGGCCGATTTAAGGCGAGCATCAAAATCATCGCGACTTCCGACATTTCCGGTGAGGTTCAATGCTTCCGAGCCAATTTTCATCGCATCGAGACTGAGCACTTCAATAAGTGATGCAGGCTTTCCATAAATTTCCTGAAATTTTGTCAGCATCTCGTGATTGATATCTTTCGGATCATCACCCACAAAATAAAGTGTCCCGAGATTTTTCTGTTCCTTCACCATGGATTTTGAAACCCAGCTCGGAACGCCGACAACTTTAATTCTGGTGGCATCGTAGTATCCGAGAGTCGGAATCAATTGCGTTGCTTCGTGTGGGTAACTCGCGACAAATACCCAGTCAAAATCAATGACTGGTGGAAGAGTCTGAACTCTCCGGATAGATGATCTCTCATGCTCGTAAACATCTTCGAGGATTTTCAATTCCTCTGATCTTTCACGAGGATATTTGAGACCTAAGAACAACTGAGCTGAATCGCGATAGTCATGAGAGTTTTTCGGAAAGCCTGCAATACTTGTGACCTGAAGATTTTTCTGGCTGCTCTTTCTCCAGATCTCCTCGAGATAAGCTTTTCCACCTTCATTCTCTGGATAGATCACACCAATGCGCGGACCAAACTTATTGATCATCTCATCTGAGAGAAGAGTCGCGACCTGAGATTCAATTGAACCCTGAACTTCAATCAGGTGGTGATTCTTTTCTTCTTTGGGAAGATTGATCTGTGAAAGGGAAATATAAAGAACTCCGAATTTTCTCGCTTCGAGATATTCAGCAGTCGCAGACTCTGGAAAAAGTCCGCCAATAATCATTGAGACTTTGTCTTCGCGGATAAGTTCGAGAACGGCCTCTGCTCCACGAGCAGGAGAATCAAGAGAGTCTTTTGTGTGGATCTTAATGTTTTCTGAAAGCCCCATCACCTTGAGACCGGTATCGACACCTGCGAGAGCTTTCTGGCCGAAGGAAGCCTTCTCTCCCGTAAGCGGAAGAACGAGTCCGATATCTGAGATACTGATGCGGGTTGAATTGGAAATTCTGAGATCATATTCCTTGAGAAATGTGTTCACTTCTTCATTGGCAGCATACTGAGTTCTGAGCCATGTCACGATATCACCAGCGCCGGATTTATCTCCGGCAACCAGACGTGATTCAATTTCAGTACGCGCAAGATAGGCCGTCGCTAAGTTTGATGTGCCATTAAATTTTTCCAGGACATTGATTCTGTCTCCCGGGGAAAGTTTTTCAAAAGATTCTTTCATAGGAGCATAGACGCTTGAACCCTGAACTTCAGCAAACGTTTTGGCATCAGAGAGTAGATTGGCCGAAGAGTTTACAATCATCATGTCATTTTTAAATTTTGTCCCATAGGCGAGCTCAAGCTGAGCAAACTTTTTTACTTCTGCAGGAGTCAGTGAGCGTGTTTCGATCTGATCAAGTCTCGCTTTCAGCTCGTTATATTCATTCAGCATGAAGTGGCCACTCGCCATGTTCAGTTGAACTTGAGAGTGAAGCTGGGAATCTTTGGGAGTGTATTTTTCTGCTACCTGAAAATTGAGAATGGATTTCTGAATTTCACCCATGTTGAAAAGAGTGACACCTTTCAGATTATATTTAAGGGCCTTCTCTACGGGAGAAAGATTGTTATCAGCAAGCTCAGAAAGTTTAGCAATCGCCGGTTTGGGTTGATTGGCACGAATCAGATCACGTGCCTGATCGAGCTTCATCTTCACTTCAGCAGAAATTTCCGATTCATCAATTGGTTTCTGAGCAGTCTTCACGCCTCCACAGGCCGTGAGAAACACCAACAAACAAATGAAAAGATAACGCATAACAACCCCTGGTTCTGAATGATCCTGTCGAGTTTAACCCGTGGCCAAAAAATTGAGGAGGATAAAAAAAGGGGAACCGAAGTTCCCCTGACGTTTTATTGAAAAAGTTCGCGAACCCGGTCAAAGAAACCCTTCGTCATAGGGTTTGTGTTGGATTCTAGCTCTGCGAGTCGAGCAAAAAGATCTCTTTGCTCTTTGTTAAGTTTGGTCGGAGTTTCCACATGGATCGTAATGATCTGATCACCGAATCCATAGCCTCCGAGTTTGGTAATACCTTTATTTCTGAGTTTCATTTTCTGACCTGACTGAGTTCCCTCAGGGATTTTCATCGAAACCCGTCCACCGAGAGTCGGAACTTCAATCTCTGTTCCTACTGCCGCTTGCGAGAAACTGATCGGCACTTCACAGTGAACATCATATTCATCGCGTTTGAAAAATTCATGCTCCTGAATCCGAATGAGAACATATAAGTCACCCGATGGACCGCCATTCATGCCGGCATCGCCCTGACCACTCAGTTTCAGTCTCTGACCTTCATCAATTCCGGCCGGGACTTTCACACTTAGTTTTTCACGTTTCTTATTTCTTCCGCGTCCATGACAAGTTTCACACGGATCTTTGATCATCTGACCCTGACCATGGCATTTAGGACAAGGCTGGGCGATGGTGAAGAAGCCTTGCTGGCGTCTCACCTCTCCATGACCCTGGCACATATCACATGTCACTGGTCCTGAGCCTTTCTTAGCTCCGGTTCCCTGACAAGTTTCGCAAACACATGAACGTGTAATCTGAATTTCTTTTTCTACGCCGAAAGCTGCTTCTTCGAATGTGATCGTCATATCAGTCTGAAGATCATCACCAGCAACAACACGTCTGCCGCCACGACGACCACCACGCTGGCCTCCACGTGCTCCACCTAGAATGTCGCCGAAAATATCACCGAAGATATCCCCGAGATCGCCGAAGTCTCCACCCTGGAAACCACCG
Source organism: Bdellovibrionota bacterium (assembly GCA_040387275.1). GTDB lineage: Bacteria > Bdellovibrionota > Bacteriovoracia > Bacteriovoracales > Bacteriovoracaceae > Peredibacter. The sequence continues at coordinate 1,339,939 of JAZKDZ010000002.1, forward strand.
CCACCGAATCCACCACCTCCGCCACCCATTTGAGCGCCGTCGTGACCGAACTGATCGTACATTTTTCTTTTCTGGTCATCGAGAAGGACGTCAGCAGCGTGAGACGCTTCCTTGAACATCGCTTCCGATTCTTTGTTACCCTGGTTTTTATCAGGGTGATGTTGCATGGCCAGTTTCCGGTAAGCCTTTTTGATTTCTTCTTTCGAAGCACCTTTGGCAACACCGAGAACTTCATATAAATCGCGTTTCGTACTCATAACATCCATATACAAAGCCCCTTACTTTCGTAAGGGGCCTTTGAGAAAAACTGTTTTTAAAAATTAGACTTCTTTGTAATCCGCATCGACTACATCGTCTCCATCATCCTTCTTGTCTGTTTTTGCTTCAGCTCCGGCTTCCGGACCGGCACCCGCACCGGCACCATCCGCTCCTGGCTGGGCATACATATACTGGGCAAGGCTGTGAGCGACGTTTTGAAGTCTTTCAGTCGCTGCTTTAATTTCGTCAAGAGACTCTGAGGTGAGTTTTGTTTTTGCTTCACTGATCGCTCCTTCAAGCTCAACCTTTTTATCTGCAGGAACTTTATCTCCTGCATCTTTCATCCCCTTCTCAGAGGCGAATACAAGGCTGTCTAAGTTATTGCGGGCATCAACCACTTCTCTACGTTTGTGATCGGCTTCGCGGTTCTTCTCGGCATCCTGAACCATCTTCTTGATCTCTTCTTCAGTAAGACCAGAGTTCGAAGTGATGACGATATTCTGAGACTTGCCGGTAGCTTTATCAGTTGAAGTCACGTGAACGATACCGTTGGCATCGATATCAAAAGTCACTTCAATCTGAGGAACTCCGCGAGCTGCTGGTGTAATTCCAGTCAGGTCGAAACGGCCCAGAGTTTTGTTATCATTCGCGAACTCGCGCTCACCCTGAAGAACGTGGATCGAAACCGCAGGCTGGTTATCAACAGCAGTTGAGAACGTCTGAGATTTCTTCGTCGGGATCGTCGTGTTCTTCTCGATAATTTTCGTGAAGACACCACCGAGAGTTTCAATACCAAGAGACAGAGGAGTTACGTCGAGGAGGAGAACGTCTTTCACGTCACCTGCAAGAACACCACCCTGAATCGCAGCACCAGCGGCAACAACTTCATCCGGGTTCACACCTTTCGAAGGTTCTTTGCCGAAGATTTCTTTTACTTTCGCCTGAACGATCGGCATACGGGTCGCACCACCGACGAGAATCACTTCGTGAATCTCAGCGAGGGAAAGACCAGAGTCTTTGATCGCAGTTTTACAAGGAGCAACGAGCTTCTCAATGAGGTCACCGATCAGAGATTCAAACTTCGCTCTCGAGAGATTGAGGTTCAAATGCTTAGGTCCAGTGGCGTCCATCGTGATAAACGGAAGGTTAATATCCGTCTGAGAAACGCTTGAGAGCTCGTGCTTGGCTTTCTCTGCCGCTTCCTTCAATCTCTGAAGCGCCATTTTGTCATTTTTAAGATCAATGCCGGATTCTTTCTTAAACTCTTCAGCAATCCAGTTAATGATACGGTAATCGAAATCTTCACCACCGAGGAAAGTATCCCCGTTAGTTGATTTCACTTCGAAGACACCGTCTGATGTGATTTCGAGTACTGAGACGTCGAAAGTACCACCACCTAAATCGAAGACTGCGATGTTCTTATCTTTCTTCGTATCAAGTCCGTAAGCGAGAGCTGCTGCTGTCGGCTCGTTGATGATACGTTTGACATCGAGGCCCGCGATACGACCGGCATCTTTCGTTGCCTGTCTCTGAGCATCGTTGAAGTAAGCTGGAACAGTAATAACTGCTTCAGTCACTGGCTGGCCAAGATAGTCTTCAGCGGCTTTCTTCATCTTCTCAAGAATTTTCGCTGAAACTTCCTGAGCAGAATATTCTTTCGCATCAACTTTCACCCATGCATCGCCATTTTTGTTAGCGAAGATGTCGAAAGGAGCGACTTTATGAAAGTGCTGAACTTCTTTATCTGTAAATTTACGACCAATAAGACGTTTCACACCAAAAAGAGTTTTCGTTGGATTCGTAACGGCCTGACGTTTCGCTACCTGGCCCACAAGGTTTTCACCGTTGTTAGCAAAGCCCACGATTGAAGGAGTTGTATTATGTCCTTCTGCATTCGGAACAATTTTATATGTTCCATTTTCCATCACAGCTACGCACGAGTTTGTTGTCCCTAAGTCAATTCCGATAATTTTTCCCATATAATTCTCCTTATCTATTCTTGTTACTGTTTATCACTAGCGACTACGACTTTAGCTGCGCGGATAACCCGGCCGTTAAGGATGTAGCCTTTCTGAAATTCTTTAATGACTTCGTTCGGTCTCTTTCCTTCCATATGTTCCTGAGCAAGTGCCTCATGAAAATTCGGATCAAAATCTTTGCCGATAGATTCAATAGTAGTCAGACCCTGTTTCACGAGAGTATCGAGAAACTGCTTATTCACCATATGAAGACCAGTGACGATATTCTTGACTTTAGGATCTTCATCACCTTTCAGCATATCGATCGTGCGATCAAAATTATCCACGACCTGAATGAGATCCATCAGGACCTTTTCATTGCCGTACTTGAGAAGGTTTTCCTTCTCGCGCTCCATGCGCTTACGGTAATTATCCATTTCCGCAGCGATGTAAAAATACTTCGCCTTGAAATCAATCTCTTCTTTTTTAGGCTCTTCTTTCGGAAGAGCTTCTACCTCGGCTTCAGCCTTGGTTTTCTTCTCTTCTGTTTCCGGGTTGTCTTTGTTGTTTTCGTTTTGTTCCATTCATCGCTCACACGTTCAAGGTTATGACTCTAAGATGGGTTCGACCCCATGACTGTCAATGTTACGAGGTCAAAAAAAAATGTGTTTTTTGTGAATGATAAGTGCCTGAAATCGGATGCAGATTTCCGAGGCGAGAACTTTAGTGCGGGGAATTACGCAAGGCCCTTACGAAACAGGTCATCCATAAGTGAGTCAAGCATCACAAAACCGAGTGAATTGAGGACCATTTTTTGAACTTGAAACTGTCCATAATGCTGAGATTCCCATTGGTCAAAAATGGCCTTAAGTTCAGGCGTGATTTGTTCTGGTTCCCAACCTGCTGACGTTCTGAGAGTCAGATAAATCCTCTCGAGACTGAGTTCACTTTTCCCTAATATTTCCGGTTGAATTTCCGGATTCATCACTTTCCAGGTGTAACGAAAAGCTTCGTTATTTGCCTGAGAAAAATAACCCGCACCGGTTGGGCCCAGGGCAGCCACTGATTCGCCTTTCCAGTACTTCATATTATGACGAGATTCAAAACCCGGTGATGCAAAATTCGAAACTTCGTAATGATGAAACCCTTTCTCCTGCAGGAACTGACTTACCAGCAGATATTCTTCTCTTACGTATTCATCGTCAGGAATATGCTCCACCAAAGGATATTTTGAACGGGCATTCAGGATATAGAGACTGATATGCTTTGGTCTATATTTCAAAAGTTCTTCGAGTTCGTTCTTAATATCTCTTTTCTCATTTTGCGAATGAGGGATTCCCAGCAGGAAATCGAGAGAAAAATTCCAGTTTCCATCCTTACAATATTTAAGAAGCGAAAAGGTTTCTTCCAGCGAATGTACCCGATCCATTATCTTCAGAAATTTCGGATCAAGAGTCTGAGTTCCGATAGAAATCCGGTTGAGACCATTGCGTTTCCAGGATTCAATCCCATCTTCTGACCATGTGCCCGGATCAATTTCCATGGTGAATTCCGGTGAGTTGAGAGACAGTTTTTTCAGGAAGAACTCATGAAAAAATTCTGCTCCTCTGGTTCCCCAAAGTGAGGGCGTGCCTCCACCCAGATAAACAGTCTCAAGAGGTCCCCATGAGAAGTTTTTTTCAGACATGAGGAGTTGATGGCGATCCCAGCTTTCACGTAAAAACTGATGAAATTCCTCAATCTGATTTTTACTTGAATCGAGCTTGGTTTTATAGAAATCGCAGTAGTTGCAAAGATGTTTGCAGAACGGCACATGTAAATAAAGGCTAGACACCTGAGTCATTGGGAGAAATCCCTTCTAAAAGACGTACGCTCTGGAGATAATAGAACATAAGCTTTGAGTCACAAATAAGGAAGATATGAAAATCGATCTCGTTGAACTTGATAACAAATTAAAAACACTCTTTATCCACGCTCCTGGCTCAACTGCCGGAACTGTGCAGATCTGGTTTCGTGCCGGATCGGCACTTGAGAAGAAGGATAATCAGGGAATTGCTCACTTTCTTGAACACATGTTCTTTAAGGGAACTCCCACTCGCCCGGGCCCACAACTTGCTCATGATATTGAATCATACGGCGGGGAAGTGAATGCCTTCACGTCATTCGATTACACCTGTTACTACATCAATACCCCTTCCATCTTCCTTGATAAATCAGTTGATATCCTGATGGACATGGTCGCGAACCCGCTCTTCGGTGAAGATGAAATTCCGGCCGAGCGTCAGGTAGTATTCGAAGAGTACCGTCGGGCCATGGATAATCCTTCACAGTTTAATTTCATTCAGGTTCAGGGAACAAGTTTCCAGGGTGGATATGCGCATCCGATTCTGGGCCGGGAAGATACAATCCTGAATTTTTCTCAGGAACAGATTAAATCTTTCCGTGAGAATTTTTATAATCTCGAAAATGCCATGCTGGTTGTTGCCGGAGATCTCAAGGAACGCTCGGGTCTCGAAAATAAAATCCGCAGTTATCAACTCCCTCACGGAAAAAAATCCTCATTCGGTGAATTCGTTTTAAAAAATGAGAACACCATCAATGTTCATGATAAAGATATTCGCCAGGCCACAATTACACTTTGTATTCAGGCTCCCAAATATAACGATGACAAGACTGCAGCTCAGGATCTTGCTATCAATTGTCTCGCTCATGGAGAGACTTCGCGCTTCTACCAGAACCTCGTTGCAAAAACTTCACTTTGTAATGGAGTTGCCGGTTCATCGATGTACTTTGCCGATGGTGGCGCTCACATGCTCAAGATGAATTTCCCTGTGGAAAATCTTTCTAAGGTCAGCAAAGTGTTCATGGATACTCTGAAAGAGGCCATGAAGAGCGGATTTGAACCGCATGAACTTCAGAAAATTAAGAACCAGTATATTTCTTCAAAAGTATATGAGCGTGAATCTCTGGAGTCTTTTGCATTCAGTCTGGGCCACGGGTTTGCCCAGTCAGGAAACATTCATTGCGAAGAAGAGTTCATTGAAAAAATCCGTGCAGCTACTGTAGATCAGGTATCAAACGGGCTTCTTGAAATTTTGAAGAACAATACTCATTTCACTCTCCAGGCCCCTAAAGGAACTAAACTTCCTCCTCTCGAGAAAGAACTACAGAAATGGCAGGCAGAACTTAAGAAAGCATCTTCATCTGTCAAAACGAAAGTTGCGACTGCGAAGACAGAAAAATTCAGCGAAGATCCATCGGTCACTGTTATCGAAATCAAGCCAGGTATTAAGTTCATCCACCGTAAGAATGAACTCACTCCAACTTTTGTTATGCATGCCTATCTGAAAGGTGCTCAGTCAGCTGAAAATGCCCGCACCGCCGGATCTCACCATCTGTTCTCCCGACTTTCAACTTACGGGTATAAAGGCATGCCCTATCTCAAGTTGAAGAATGAACTGGAAGCTATGTCTTCTTCACTCAATGGTTTCTCCGGCAAGAATGCATACGGATTAACTATGCATGGCCAGTCGAAAGACTTTGAAAGACTCTCGTCACATTTCTTCGGGACACTCTTCTCACCTGAAATCCCGAAAAAGTTTTTTGATCATGAGAAGAAAGTGATCCTGCGTGCGCTTGATAATCAGAAAGAAGATGCCATGAAGCAGGCGTTTAAGACTTTCTACAAGATGGTTTTCAAAGGTCACCCATACTCACTTGATCTGGCGGGAAGTCCTGAGACAATCAAGACCTTCTCTCCTATGTCACTTCTTAAGCAGCATAATTCTCACATGAAGAATTCTGAAATGGTCATCACCTATTGTGGTGATCAGGATGTGCACACAATCGAATCTTTAGTCAGAGATATGGTTAAGGGTCTTCCGGAAAGAAAGAAAGTCAAAAAAGCTCCTGCGAAAATCAAAGCTGTCAGTGGTCAGCGTGAACATCTCACTTTCAACCGCGAACAGACTCAGATTGTGATCGGAGCTCCGGCCTACCCACTGAACAAGAAAGAAGATATTTTCCTGAAAATGATTACCACTCACCTTTCAGGACAGAGTTCAGCATTGTTTGTGGAAGTCCGCGATCGCCAGGGATTATGTTATTCCGTATCTCCTGTTCACGTCGCTGCTCTCGAAGCAGGATGCTGGGGAATTTATATTGGTTCCGGCCACGATAAAACTGAAGCTGCGATCAAAGCGATTCTGGGAATCATTCATGATCTCCGTGACAACGGAATCAAGCGTGAAGACTTTGAAAGAATTAAAACAATGATTGATGGTCAGAACCTTCTCGCGATTCAGACAAACGAAGACTATGCCCAGTATTATTCGATTCCGGTTCTTCATAATCTGGGACTGGATTTCCATCATCAGCAGAATCAGATTATCCGCAGTGCTACGTATGAAGACTTCCAGGCGTTCCTGAAGAAGTTCTTCAACTCAAAATGGAATATTGTAGAAGCTGGTCGTAAAAACTAAGAAGCTTTATTAGTTCCTGGTGAGATGATACCACTCACCAGGAGCTCTTTTTCACTCACTGGTTCGTTCTTCATCACTTTCCTGAAAATTAGCTCGTTATCAACACCACTGCGATTCTTCGATGCGAAATTCGACATAAGTGTTGTCATCGATTCAAAGCAAGTCGAAACCATGCTGTAAAAACATGGGATATCCAGAAAGGTCGGGCTTACTGAGTTGAGATGTCCATACGCCATTTTGCCGAGCTGAGCATAGTAATGAGTATCAACAATTTTCTTATTCACTGACTCTGAGAAATATCCGCATACGATGAGGGACATGTCGGCGACTTCTTTATAAGTGCGTTTCTGTTCTTCCCGGGACATCTGTGTCGCTTCAAGGAGCTTCAAACCAAGAATTTTCTGACGGAATTTACCTTCTTCAGTGACTTCGAAAAAGTCCTGCGACAAGGCAAACTTATCTAACACTTCCGAAGAATAATAGATGATGGATTCAGGTACGGGACAAAGTGACTTCTTATTTAGCTCATTCAATCCTTCAAAGAAAAATCCCTGAAGATTTGATGCTGTGATGATCTTCCTGCCAGAATTAACCATGGATGATCCTCCTTCCCTGATTTTATCATATCACCCAAAACCTGACTCAAAAGGCACGGAAATAATTTCCCTGTGAATCAAGGTAATGAAATGACTGAAGGAAGATCGGCGGCGATTTGCTTACCCATAACTGCGGCCGCAGCCGGAGTTGGATGTCCATCCCCTGGGATATAAACTTTCTGATTTGTGAGCTTAAAGATATCGAGATGGGAATAATCAAGAACATCGACTTGATTCTCTCTGAGTATTTCTACCAATTTTGAATCCAGTTCAATGTACGGCCAGATTACAAAGACAAACTTACCATTAAGTCTAACGACTTCTTTTTTCATTGCGAGGATGACATCAACCAGCTGTCTCCAGTCTTCCTCTTCATACGCCGGTTGAGAGAGCACTGGCGCAACTAAGCGGTAGAAACTGGAGTGAATGAACTTCTGGTAGAACCATGTCCGATAGGGATTGATGAATTTATAAAACCCTGTGAATGTCCATTCCCCTTTCGCATCTTTGGAATAGACCACGTTCATGCCATCACTATTGGCCACAAATTCCGGATGATGAAACAGTCTTTTCATCTGATCTTTAAAAAAGAAATAAAGGAAAACACCTTTTTTTTCCGGAAGCTCGGCCGGTTCAATACTCTTCAGTCTGAAGAGGACATCAATTGGCCCTGCCCCACTGACACCGTAATTATAAACTTTGATTTTCATCAAATTCTTTTGAATCTGAGAAGGAATCGTTTCTTCATCCCGCACGCCAAAACCAAATGCAAAAGAGCATCCCAGAAAAGCGAGATAGTTATCTGAACTCACTTCCCTGGGGAGGGTCACTCGACGCATAAATTGATCGATTTCATAGGAATGATTAACGATGATCTGCCCATCAGCAGTTTGGCGCTTAATTTCACCGGACTTCATGGGAATTTTGTAGGGTAATCCCTTCCAGGATTTGAGGACGACTCCGCCTTTGGGAGGCCTTGAATGTAAAGGTTCATCCGACTGAAACCACAAAGAGGAACAGTATTCCAATGTGACCAGAAACAGCAGGACCGCCGCACCGACTTTAAAAATCATGGGAACATCATACCATTGCTGTATTTTAAATAAAGAGTCAGAATGAGAACATGCAACGTCTTCGAGTTTTTTTTGCCCTCATTCTCTGTCTTTTATTTTTCCCTTTCTGGCGGGGACTCGACTATCAGGTCTTCATTCTCGATTCCAGAATCCTTTTTACAATATCCTTTGTGCTCTCCTCACTATTTTTCATTCTTATTCCTCTTCATCTTGCGAAAAGAAATATTAAAAAGTTCATTTATCCACTGATCCTTTTAATTCTCGGAATCTTTGCTTATTCCGGCAGCACCTTATCGGGTCAGGCGACACGGCACTACGAACTTCGCCACTGTGGAGTCAGCACATTTACCGGATTCTTCTACCATGTAAGAAACTTTCTTCCACCGGCCCATCAGGATGATCTCGAAGTGAGGAATCAATTGTGCTGGATCAGAAAAATGATCACGAAGATGCCGCAGGAAATTGATGACGTGAATGAATTGAAAAATTATCTCGAACTCATCCGTCAGAAACTTCTGAGCCCTACTTCTAAGTTCAAAGCCTCACTTCCACTAATCGCTTTTCTTCACGGCAAGATGTCAGCATCACTCGAAGGCCCCGCCCTCCAGTCGATTGAAATAGGAAAGATGTTTGTAGACGCTCTCCACTTCTGGAAGACTCAATACACAGTGGAAATCAGTGCTCTGGAGTATCCCTGGTACGCCTGGCCTCATTCAGCTTTTATCAAATGGGAATACGGGCTGATAGAGCGTAATTGGGAAAGCCTCGTCGAAAATATCCAGATAGAGACGAACTAAAGGCCTGTAATCTGTCACTTTTATAGGCCCTATTCCCTCTCCGAATCCCGATTGGTAGTGTCTTACCCATGAAAAAACTTATCAAGTACGGCCTCTATTTGGGGATTCTCACTTCTCTTACGGGCTGTTTACCGCTCATTCTTTTAAGCACACTCGATAATGGTCACAAAAAGAAAAAAAATAGTCACAGCCAGAACGAATCCATCCGCCGTCCGCTGGATACGACTCAGGAAGATTCGGCGCATTTCTATCGCAAGAGACAAATGGTCACGACTTACGATTGCAACGGCCACGTGGTTTCTCATGAAATGAAGGTCGTGAAGAAACATCTCGATAAAACTTTTACAATTGATTACTCCGGCAGAAAGAATGCCTGGAGCACCGTAATTCTCAACAGAAGAAATGGCTCTCAGCCTGTCATGCCTTCACGTGATAAAGGTCAGTTTACTGTCGATCTCTCGCCAACATGGAATCATATTCGTGTCAGCAAAGGTCTTAATGAAATTGAATACGTTTTCTATAAGTGCCCGCAGATTGTCGGGACAAATTGCGCAGTAAAACCAGTTGTTGAGAAGGAAGGAATTTTTCTTCTGGATATCAGCTATGAAGTCATTGATCTTCCGGGAGAAAGTGCAGTCCGCCCTTCCCCCGGCTCATGTCCTGCTACTTAGCTTCTTCGATTTCCACCATCAGGAATCCGGCCTCAAGTGCCTGACCTTCTTTAACGTTGATGCTCTTAATAGTGCCATCAGCGCCTGACTTGATTTCATTTTCCATTTTCATAGCTTCAAGAATTAAGACCGTCTCACCTTTGACGACAGTGTCCCCGATCTTCTTGAAGATCTTCACAAGTTTCCCTGGCATCTGAGTGATAAGGGCACCTGCGCCGCCTTTATTGAGCCCTGAAGGCTTGAAGCCGCGATAGACCTTATAAACTTCAGAATGAGAAACAAGAACTTCATTCACGCCGAGTGAAGGGAGTTTTTTCCAGCTGATCTGATCAAATGAATAATAGTTTTTCCCTGCGAGTTTCCGGATCCAGATCTGAGATTTTTTCCCTTCATGAGTAAACTCCATAGCTCCAGGAATTATCTCTGCATCGATCGAGAATTCTTTCATGTCCTGGTTAACAAAATAATATCTCATGCTTTTGCTCCATTTTGCTCGATGGCCGCAATCTTAACCATGAATGCCTGAAGGTCTTCCTTCGGTGCAACTTTCTCCTGAGGCTTCACTGTCCCGATATAATTCGTGGAGTATTTACCCTTACGGAAATTTTCTTCATTCAGAATTACGCGATGAAGAGCGATGTTGGTTTTAATTCCTTCAATCACCAGTCCATCGAGAGCATTCTGAACTTTTCTCAGGGCAACTTCGCGATTGAAACCTTTTGCGATTAATTTCCCGATCATCGGATCAAAATCCGGAGTAATCGTGAATTTCGGATAGATGCAGTGATCGAAGCGGATTCCCTGAGGAAAGGTTGTCTCAAATCCGGCAATCTTACCCGGGGCCGGGAGCATGGTAATCGGATCCTCCGCACAGATGCGAAGTTCAATAGCATGACCATGAATTTGAATCTCATCCTGTGACTTGAAATCAAGTGGCTGATTAAAAGCTGCTTTGATCATGTTCGCCACGAGATCAACTCCCGTAATCTCTTCTGTGATAGGATGTTCAACCTGGATGCGCGTATTCATCTCAAGGAAGTAGAATTTCTTGTCTTCACCCATGATGAATTCAACTGTCCCTGCGGAATCGTAATTCACAGCCTTCGCACATTTGACAGCTGTCTCACAAATCTCTTTTCTGACTGCCTCATCCGTTCCGATAAAGGGAGACGGAGCTTCTTCGATGATTTTCTGGTGACGACGCTGAACCGAGCACTCTCTTTCGAAAATATGATAAACGTTACCTTTCTTATCGGCCAGGATCTGAACTTCAATATGATGAGGATTCAGAATATATTTCTCAACGAGAAGAGCCGCATAACCGAAACTCGAGAGAGCTTCCCGCTGGACAGCCGCAAAATTGGCTTTCACTTCTGCTTCATTGGCACAAGGACGCATCCCCTTACCACCGCCACCAGCAACGGCCTTGAGAAGAATCGGATAACCGATTTCATTCCCGATCCTGATCGCTTCTTCAATTGTTTCTACTTCGCCAGTTGAACCAGGAACAACTGGCACACCTGCTTCTTTAGCAATCTGCTTCGAAATATCCTTGGCACCCATTTTATAAACGGCTTCAGGATTCGGGCCGATGAAAGTGATTCCTTTCTTCGCAAGAGCTTCCGAAAATTCTCTATTTTCAGACAAGAATCCATATCCCGGATGAACGCCATCGATTTTGTAATCATCGATAAGCTTCATGATCCGCGGGATATTGAGATAGGTATCTTTATTGTTGGAACCTTCAAGCCGTACCCACTCCTGACAAAATTCCAGATGTGGAGGTTCAGTCTCATTGTCAGTCCATACACCCACGGATACGAGACCAAGTTCGTTCAGGGCCTTCGCCACACGAATCGCGATCTCACCGCGGTTAATAATTAAAACGCGTTTTCCCTTCATAGTGGAATATTCCCGTGTTTACGTTCAGGTGTTTTCACTTTCTTATGCTCAAGTGCCTTGAGGTATTGATACAAGCGCTGCCTTGTCTGCTCTGGCTGGATAATTTCATCAATATATCCAAGTTCAGCTGCACGATAAGGATTGGCGAATTCATTCTCATAGTACTCAACATGCTTAGCCTTATTGGCCATGTCGTTACGATAAATAATGTTCACAGCACCATCGGCACCCATGACAGCAATTTCTGCTGTCGGGTAAGCGAGATTGATATCAGCACGGATGTGTTTTGATGCCATAACATCATAAGCACCGCCATAAGCTTTTCTGGTGATGAGAGTAATAAGCGGAACTGTCGCTTCCGAATAAGCATAAAGAAGTTTCGCTCCATGACGGATAATTCCGCCGTACTCCTGAACTGTACCTGGCAAAAAGCCCGGAACATCAACGAGAGTAATGATCGGAATATTGAAAGCATCACAGAAGCGCACAAATCTCGCCGCCTTCACTGCCGAATCGATGTCGAGACATCCGGCGAGAAATGCCGGCTGGTTTGCCACAATTCCGACTTTGATTCCGCCAATAGAAGCAAATCCATTGATAATGTTTTTTGCAAAGTCCGGCTGAACTTCCATGAAGTGCTGATCGTCCACAACTTCCATGATGAGTTCTTTCATATCGTAAGGCTTGCGTGAATTATCCGGGATGAATGTCTTGAGCTTATTATTCGCTCTCACCGGAGAATCCGTTGTAAGTCTTGTCGTATGTTTCATCTTGTTACAGGAAGGAATGAAAGCAAAAAGTTCTCTCACTCTTTCAAAGCAATCATCTTCATCATCTGTGCGGAAGTGGGCCACACCAGATTTTTCATTGTGAGTATGGGCTCCGCCGAGCGCATCTTTAGTCACTTCTTCGTGAGTCACAGTCTTGATAACATCCGGACCAGTGACAAACATATAGGACGTCTTATCAACCATGAAAATAAAATCAGTCATCGCCGGAGAATAAACCGCACCACCAGCACAAGGGCCCATGATGAGAGAAATCTGTGGAATAACTCCTGAAGCCTGAACGTTACGATAGAAAATTTCGGCGTAACCTGCGAGGGCATCGACACCTTCCTGGATTCTTGCTCCACCGGAATCATTGAGACCAATCACAGGAATTTTATTATCCAGAGCGAAGTCCATCACCTTGCAGATTTTTTTTGCGTGAGAAGCACCGAGTGCTCCACCCCAGCAGGTAAAATCCTGAGAGAAGATCGCCACTTGCTGGCCATTGATTTTCCCGATCCCGGTAATTACACCGTCACCAAGATACTTCGTCTTCTCCATGCCAAATGAATTACATTTGTGAGTTACGAATTTATCGAATTCAATGAACGAATCCGGATCGAGAAGTTTATTGATTCTCTCACGAGCAGTATATTTTCCCTGCTCATGTTGCTTATTAATACGTTCCTGGCCACCACCGAGTTCTGCCTCTTTCGTCAGTCTCGCTAATTGCTCGTTACGCTGCTCATTTGTCAGCATGGTTCCTCCTGGAAATGAATCCAAAAGTTATACTTTGGAAGACCCCATGGGTAAAGAATTTGACTCGGGTTGCCAGCACATTAAAATGTAATTATTTTTGGGCGTTAAGAATTTTTCTCAGCTGGAGGCCAAGAATATCAGCGCCTTTAGAAGATATCAGGTTCGGCTCAGCGAAAAGCTGGTCGGGAATATTGTGTCCAGATCTCAGGTCATGAATACGGGCATCGGGAAATTGTTTTCTGATGAAGCTGAGAGTGTCCTGCAATTTTTTTTCAGTCCCTGGCTTGCGGATCTCAATGAGTTCCTGCATTCCGGCAACCTGGGGAAGTAAGAGAAGAGTTGTTTTGGTAGAAGTATTTTTTAAAATCGTAAGAATCAATTCCAATTCATGAATCTCTGACTTTTCATCGGAGAAATCAAAATTTTTCATCCACGCTTCAAGCATAGACTCTTTTTTATCAGATTCAAATGAAGGAGTAAGGGCGCGGAATCCATCCAGATAATAAGTGTCCTGTTTTATTTCCTGAAGAGGTGCAGTGGTTACATCTGAGGAGAACGTTAGATGATGGTTAACGGGGACTATTTCCTTGAAAAAAATCCGGTTCATCTCGTCATTGAAAAGCTTGGCATGGTTCCCGAATGAAAGCGCTACGCTGGTAAGATCCGCTAAGGGGGGAGCAATTCCTTTTCTCAACCAAAGATATCTCTGGGTATAGGGTGGCAACTTATATCTTCCCATGAACATGAGAGGATTAATTGCCAGAACGACTGACTCCAGGTCGGATTTATTGATCACTTGCTCCAGCATCTTCCGCGTATAGAAATAATTCATGTCATTAATTGCGAAATTAAAGACATTGCTTCCAACGTAAGCAGGAGCAATCCCGGAAGAAGCCTGACAGTGACCTATGATCAGAGTTTTGATCGGCCTTGGAGTTTTCTCAAAGTTTTCAAAGGCGCGCTCGATCTCTTCTCCGCCTTTTGAAAGAAGAGCAATTTCCGCAAGGAAAGCGGAAGCTACGAGTGCGACGGTAATTACGAGGTACTTGATCATCAGTCCTGGTTGCCCTTCTTAAGTTGCTTCTGATTTTCAATTATAACATACTTTAAACTCAATCTTACCAGGGACCCCTATGACAGCTGCATTCATTATCATTGATGCTCAGAATATGTGGTTTCACCCGGATGGAAAGATGTATCTCCCCATGGCCGAGAAACAAGTGCCGCTAATTCTTGCGGCAAAGAATATTTTTAAGAAGCATTCCGCTCCGACAATTTACACGAAAGTTGTGTGGGACCGCTTTGAGGATGTTCCCCAGCCTCTGGTTAAATCCCGTCCGCTTTTTCTCAATAACTGGATCGCTCTTCAGCGTGGGAGTTTCGGCGGCGAGATCTACAAGGACCTTGCTCCGGAGTCGGGAGATATCGTCGTTGAGAAAAAGTATTTTGATGCTTTCCAGACAGGAGATCTTCAGAACAAGATTCCTAGGAATGTAGATACTCTTGTTTTTGCCGGAACAACTCTCAACAATTGTGTTTATTCATCTCTTCTGAGTGCATCTCAAAGAGGATTTAAGACAATTCTTTTAGAAGACGGGACATCTCACTTCCCTGGAGATAATCGTGATCATTGGTTTTCACAAATGAGAGACAATCTGGGAACGGATATTATTTCGATTTCTGATCTAGCTTCTCACTTATAATTGCAATAACACTTTCTACGTTTTTCATCCTTTCGATGTCCATAGGATTGAAAGGAATGGAAAATTTCCGGCTCAAAGATACGACAAGATTCATGAGACCAAATGAATCCAGCTCAAGGTGTTCCCGAAAGAGATCTGTTTCCGAAATCTCGCTGATATCATTTGAAGGGAAAGAGTCCTCCAGCGTTTTTAAAACTTTCTTCTTTATCTCATCTCTAATCATGATTACCTTTTCCACAACACAGGTCCTGATGCTGCCAGGAAGCCCCATGGAGCTCCGCCAAGACCTGTAACGTGGATGAGAGCTGCTTGTCCGATGGCAAAGAATAACACTCCACACGCAATGGATATGAGTGCTCTCTTTCCGGTAATTTTATCTTTAAGAAAGAATAAGCCAAATAATAATGGCGTAAGCACAACTGAGAAATGAATCCCAATTAGTCCAAATTTAAAAATCATTGCCGGAGGATTAAGACTCGCAAGAAAGCATACAAAAATCATGAGTGCCGTGAAGATACTGATTCTCTTCTTCGTCTTCATTTCATCGTTCGTACTCTGATCAAATAATCCAACAGCAAATGATGTTGAGAGAGTGAAAAGCATACTGTCCATAACCGACATCGCACCGGCTACAACACAAATACAAAACACCGGTCCGGCGAGTGCAATAATTTCTGGATTTCCAAAAACCATCTTGATCACTTCAACCACGGCCATATCGGGTGTCGCCAGATTGGGTGAAGCGATGACAGAAGCTAGACCAACAACAGTGATCATGACACCTAAACTAAGAGCGGCAAGTCCAAAAAGGATCGCAACTTTCTTACTGGCCTGTACCGACTCCAGACGAAGAACAATATGAAAGATATGGGGAGTTGAAATTGTAGAAAGCCCGAAGGCCAGAACGTTCCCAAGAAGAAATCCGAGGGGAAGTTTTGCTTCAGGGCCAGAGAGTGAGAGATGTCCTGAGTTACCCAAAGAAAGAAGATTTCCCGGCATATCGTGATTCCAGTGAAGAACCATACCAAATAATCCCATCACGATAATGAAAGCTACGGCCCCCTGAAACACGCCCACTTCCACTAGCCCTCTGATTCCAGCTTTCTTCACGTAAAACCAAACCATGATCGTAAAGATGGAAGAAACAAAATAATAAACACCCTGATTATCAAAAAAGCCGGTGGCAAGTTTTGCGATTCCCGCAATTTGAACAATAAAAACCGGGATTATAAATACGCAAAAGAGAAAGAATATCAGTCTCAGGACTATTTTTTCTTCCCGGGCATTCGCAAAAGAAATTCTTTTTTTAAAAAAATCGAGAGGAGTAAGATATTCTCTCCCACTACCTTCGAATGCAATTTTTCTACCGACTAAAAAGATGAGAAAGGCTCCGATCGTACTCACGGGAAGAATCATCATAAAAAATGGGGAAATACCGTAGAGATGAACCATTCCCGGCAATCCCACAAAAGTAAAAGCCGAGAAAATACTACTGAACAGAGAAAGTCCCAGGGCCATCCATCCGAATGGCTTATCGCCCAGTATCCATTCCTTCATGTTTCCTTTTGTTCGCGCATGCCAAACAATCAAAAACACGGCCGCTAAATACAGGAACGACAAAACCAGAAAGGCACTCGTGCTGATTTTTTCCACTTATGCCTCTTCTTTTTCAATATACTGCCTGACTGTTTCGCGAAGTTCTCTCATGTTCAATTTACCTACCCGATCTCTGGGAAGCTTATCGAGAACAATAAACTTCGAAGGAATTCTCGAAGCTCCGAGATTATTTCTACAGAATGCTTTTACTTTCGATAACCCTGTTGCTTCATCCGATCTTAATTGAAGAAGGGCCACTGCTTCTTCTTTCGCTGGATGAGGGAGAACTACGACGTCCCTGACTTCCTCACATTCCTTGAGCGCATTCTGAATTTCGAAGGTAAATACTTTCACCCCGGAAATCTTCACAAACTCCTTACATCGTCCCATCAAAGCAAATTTCGTGGAAGAAGCTGATGGATCAACTTCAAGAATGTCACCAGTGTCGTACCAGACTTTTTCTTTCCCCTCATGAAGATAAATATGAATCTCCAGGGCATTTTCGTTATTCAATCTCCAGACACACCCATTCATGAACTGCCACTTCTCTTCTTCTTCCAGATTTCGATATGAACTGACGAGACCTTCGGTTGTTCCATAGAACTCGAACATCTGAACTTTTAACTTCTCGCGGATGGTCTCAATGACTTTTTTATCAAGCTTCAGGCAACCCGAAACCAGAACCCTCGTATCGTTAAAAGCATTGGTGGAATCAAGTGACGAAGCTGCCAGCATTTCGGCCAGGAATTGATAAACCAAGGGTGTGCTGACAACTACCTGAGCACACTCGGTGATCTCAGGTTTTAAGACATCAACAAAACTCACACCACCCGGAATTGTTTTAACTTTGAGTCCAAGAAAGAAAGGAACCAGGAAACCCAGAAGCGTTCCGTACATGTGCCCGAAGGGCGCAAGCGACAAAACGACATCCCCTTTTTTGTAGGGGCCAATTGTTTTGTATTCCTGAACCTGTTCAAAGAATTTGATCAGGACTCCATTGATAACCTTTGGCTCACCCGTGGACCCGCTTGAATGGGCCTGAACAAAGTTCTTGTAGGGATCATAAACGGGATCAACGAATTTTTGTTCCGGAACCTTCAGAGCATCATTGGCGATGATAACTAAATGCTGATCGACATCAGCAAATCGCTTCAGATGGGTTAGCCCCTCGTGAGTCGTAATGATGGCCGATACATTCTGAAGAATTCCCACCAGTTCTTTTTTCAAATCAAGACTGCAAATGAAAGGGACATGTCCGGCGGTAGATGTCGCAAAAAAATATGTGATAAATCTCAAATCAGACGGGAGATAGAGAAGGACTGATTGTCTCTTATCCCTGGATAAGGCTTCACTTAACTGATCTGCTTCTTTTTTAATGAGATGATAAACTTCACCGTAAGTCCAGGAGACGCCTTCGTTTAAGACTGCTTCGTCATGGTGAAATGATTGATCAAACAATCGACACATTTTAGATAAATGAAAACCATCACTCATAGCTATCCTCAAAACTGAAAGTAAAAATACCGATCATCGATTACCAGCGGCCTGAAAAACAAGAGGCCTATAACAAGACAGCCAACAAACAAATATTGGAGCATTCTTGGCTTCGTGAGAATGTAATCCTCGATCGGCCGCTTCCCCTGAATATTTTGAAAAATTAAAAGCCCGGTAATTAAACCTACGCTCATAATGTAATCAGAAATCCCCAATCCCGGGAAATGAATATTTCGACTGATATCCCCGTAAAAAGTTTCAAGACTATGGCTCCCGGCTATTTTCCTGAGGATGTCATATCCATCCTTAAGATCCTTTATGCGAATGAGTGAAGATGAGAAGAAGATAAAAACTGTTTTCATAAACACATGGCGGAACAGATGAAAGGCAGGTGCATACTTTCTATCTGCTTTCTTCTGAACTCTTCCGAGATAAGCGAAGAACATTGTCATGAGAAAGACGGCCATTCCCCAGAGGACAAAGTTCAGGCTTGCCCCATGCCACAACCCCATCACGAATAGTGCGACAAATAATGAGGGAACAATTCTCCCTGACCACAAGGCTAGCGGATAAAGAATGTAGCTCTTAATCCATTGAGTCATCGAGATATGCCAGCGCTGGAAAAAATCCGAGGGTGTTGTCGCTGCGAAAGGAGTCAGAAAATTATCCATCAATCTGATTCCCATAATTCGGGCGAGGCCGCTTGCAATATTGCAGTAACCAGAAAAATCACAGTACACAAATATGAAAAGGAAATAGGAAGCAATGATAAACGTCCATCCCGATTCGTAATGAGAAGGATGATCGTAAAAACTATTCACGAAGGGATGCAGTCTTTCAGCAATCACTATTTTTTTGAAGTATCCAACAAGAATAAGGAATAACCCTCTCTGGATATCTTCCGTGCTCGGCCATTTCGGCTCCTTGATTTGCGGGAGCAGCCGTGAGGCTTTTTCAATCGGCCCGACCTGCAGCTGAGGGAAAAATGAAACAAATGCAGTGAAACTAATTGCATCTCTCTCTGCTTTAATTTCTCCCCGATACACGTCAATCGTGTAACCCATACTCTGAAAGGTGTAATAAGAAAGACCAATCGGTAAAATCAAATTCAGAACGATCGGCTCAAGAGACATTCCCATAAAATTCAGGACGCCAACGAGCTCAGTGGAAAAGAAGTTGAAATATTTAAAAATGAAGAGGATGGCCAGATTACAACCAATGCTCAACCACAACCATCTCTTACGGTTGACCTTATCCTGGGTATCTTCAATTTTAATGGCAGCGAAATAATCGATGATGACTGTCAGGGCGAGAAGACCAAGACATCTCCAATCCCACCAACCGTAGAAGATACAGCTGAATAGAATTAGAACTTTTTGATGCTGAGAATACTTTCTTGCTATGAAATAGCACGCAAAGAAGGCCGCGATGAAGGGCACAAACGCCAGAGAATGAAAAACCATGCTTTATATTAACGTGACTTCGTCATTCTGAAGCAAAAAAAAGGCCCCATGAGGGGCCTTTTCTTATTCGCCAGCTGCTCTTTTCTGAGCTCGCTTATCCAGTCCGTATTTTTCGACTTTCATGATGAGACCCGCTCTCGAGATTCCGAGTTCTTTAGCGAGCTTCGACTTGTTAAAGCCAGTGCGCTTAAGACCTTCGCGAATCATGAGAATTTCGAGTTCTTCCAGAGCATCCTTAAGTGAACCGTTTGTGTTCACACCTTTAAGGAATGCTGATCCACCGCCATTACCATGTCCGACATTCGCATCAGCTGATTCAAAGATTCGAGCTGAAAGCATATCAGGAGTGATGTTTTTTTCTTCACCAGCAAGAACAACGAGGCGTTCAACTTCGTTCTGAAGTTCGCGAACGTTACCCGGCCATGTGTGATCAAGCATCTTCTCAAGGCATTTCTTAGAAAAAGACTTGAGCGGCATTCCTGCTTCTTCACATTTCTTCTGGAGGAAGAAATCCATCAGCACAGGAATATCTTCCTGACGCTCACGAAGTGAAGGAAGAGCAACGTTGATCACGTTGATTCTGTAATAAAGATCTTCGCGGAACTCGCCTTTCGCAATCATCTCTTTAAGATTTTTGTTAGTAGCAGCGACTACGCGTACGTTTACTTTTCTTGGAGTCGTAGCTCCCACCGGCATGTACGTTCCTTCCTGAAGAATACGAAGGAGTTTTACCTGCATCGACGGTGATGTATCCCCGATTTCATCGAGGAAGAGTGTTCCACCGTTAGCAACTTCAAATACACCTTTCTTATCCTTGATCGCACCAGTGAAAGATCCTTTCACGTGACCAAAGAGTTCTGAATCAAGAAGGTTGTCGTTGAATGCTGAACAGTTTACTGCCATGAAGACAGCATCTTTTCTTGATGAATTATAGTGAACGGCCTTAGCGACCATTTCTTTACCTGTACCGTTCTCACCCTGAATAAGGATGGTCGATTCAGAGTTCGAAACTTTCGAGAGAAGGTGATAAACCTGCTGCATCTTCTTCGATTTACCAATGAGGTTGTGATAACGATATTTGTTACCAAGCTCAGAATTAAGATCCATGATGCGTGATTCGCGTTTCGAGATTTCCTGGTGGAAAGTCCCTACTTCGTCCGCCACGATATAAAGAAGCTCTTTCATCTCTGTATAGAAACGACCAGAGAACTTCTTCACTTTCGAGATAGCTTGCTTAGCATCTTCCTGAGCAATCCCGCATTCGATCATTTTTTGTACAACGGCTTCCTGTTCTTCTGAAGTTGTTGTGTCCTTGAAATAAGGATAAGCAATCACCACTCCACAGAACTCTCCATCCACAACCACTTTATGAGAATACCCATATGTGCCCGGGAAGAATGCTGAGAACTCATAGCTCTCTTCATTGCCACCATTGTAGAATTCGAAAACTTTTTCGATATCTGATTCGAGCCAGTCGTGGCCGAAAGAATGAGTCATCTGAAGTTTGAGGAACGGCGACTTGAATGAATAGCCCTGATCCTGGAGAAACTGCACGCGGCCCTGTGAATCCACATATAGGACATCAAGTCCGTACCAGTTACCCACGATCTTCTCGAGGCTCTTAGTAGTGTGTAGGTCTTTAATCGATTTCCAATCAATCATGAGAATTCTCCTGTGCTCAAATGTCCAATCCGTGAACATCGTAGATTTAATCGTCTAACTCTTCGGCACTTTGTCGGATTTCTTGACAGGAGAATTGATCAATTGAGGATTTTATTTACAATTTGCGGGTAGATATCTGCAGGAATTCGTCAAAAGTTTGGAAAAACATGGTCTTATTCCACTCCTGTGGGCCCACGTACTTCTTGAGGGTCATCTTATCCGACGAAAACACAAAGGTTTCCGGAACGCGAATCGTCCCAAATAGGTCTTTATGAACGTTCTTATTATCAAGGAGCCAGATAATAGGAGCATCTTTCGGAATCGCTTGTGCCTTCAGGTGCTTCTTGATTTTGATCAGATCATCGTTAACCGCGACCAACAAAAACTTCACGCCTGGTTGCTGTTTAAATGAGCTTATAAACTTTAACAGCGCCGGCAGCTCAGCTTCACATGGGGCACACCAAGTCCCCCAATAATGGACAACCAGGAGGTCATAGCTTCCCATCTCATCCAGAGCGAAAGGCTTCCCATCGAGTGTTTCGAAAACAGCACTCGGCAATTTTTTTAAAACTGATTCTGATTTTGATGTGGGAACAAGTTGCGACTCTAAACTCTTCTTTTGCCAGAAGGTATAGACCACGGTGAGAGCGATCACAGAAAGAATGGCGGCAATTCGTATAAACATAGGTGAAATAAAAAAGGCCCGCTTTCGCGGGCCTTTTGCTTAGTGATTACTCAACGAAAGCGATGAATGCTTCTTTAGCACCGTCACCGAGACGGCCTTCAGCGAGCTTGAGGATACGTGTGTATCCGCCTGGACGCTGTTTGAACTTAGGAGCAACGCTTGTGAAAAGTGTATTCACAGCATCTCTGTTGTTCAGCTTAGTGAAAGCAAGACGGCGATTAGCGATCGTATCGTTCTTAGCGATTGTTACGAGCTTCTCAATGAAAGGACGAAGAGCTTTTGCTTTCGTCTCAACAGTGCGGATTTTTCCGTGCTTGATGAGATCAGAAGCGAGACCCTGAACGAGTGCCTTTCTGTGCTGAGGCTTAACGCCCATTTTGTATTTGTGATTACCGTGTCTCATAAATTCTCCTAAAAAGAACGCTTAGTCAGCGTGCTGAACCTGTTTCATGATGTTGTCGACTTTCATACCGAGACCAAGTCCCATCGAAGAAAGAATCTCTTTGATTTCATTGAGAGACTTACGTCCGAAGTTCTTAGTTCTGAGCATTTCGCCTTCAGTCTTAGAAACGAGCTCGTAAATATACTTGATGTTAGCATTCTGTAAACAGTTAGCAGAACGAACAGACAGCTCGAGCTCAGAAACTGGCTTGAGAAGTGCTTCGTTTGCAACTCCGCCAGAAGCAGCAGCCGCAGCTGGTTTAACTTCAGCAGGAGCATCTTTATCTTCGAAGTTGAGGAAGACTGCGAGCTGATCACGAAGGATCTTCGCAGAAATCGCAACAGCGTCTACTGGATCAATACCAGAAGATGTCCATACTTCGAGAGTAAGTTTATCGTAATCAGTTCTCTTACCAACACGTGAGTTTGTCACAGTGTAGTTCACACGGTGAACTGGAGAGAAGAGAGTATCAACGTAGATCCATCCAACCGGAAGGTCGAATCCATCTTTGTTATCGAGAGCAGTAACGTAACCTTTACCGCGAGCAATTTTCAGTTCCATACGGATAGATCCGCCAGAAGAAACGTTAGCGATAACGTGCTCAGGGTTAAGTACTTTTACATTTCCGTTTTCCTGAATGTCACCAGCGCGAACTGGACCTTCAGAATTCTTCTCGAGAATAAGAGTTACTTCCTCTTTATCAGCGATTTTGAAACGGATTTCTTTAAGGTTCAGAATGATCTCTGAAACTTCTTCTTTGATGTTATTGATTGTGCCGAACTCGTGATCAACGCCATCAACTTTAACAGCGACAATCCCTGCACCCTGGAGTGAAGAGAGAAGTACGCGGCGAAGAGAGTTACCGAGAGTAAGACCGTATCCACGCTCAAGCGGCTTAGCAGTAAATTTACCGTAATTACCTTTGAGAGATTCTGTATCAACTTCAAGGGCAGCAGGACGAATCATGCCGGCCCAGTTTTTGCTCATATAATTCATCGAAAGACTCCTAATCTAAAAAATCAGCAGGGACAAAAAATAGCTTAGACTCTTCTTCTCTTCGGTGCGCGACAGCCGTTGTGTGGCATCGGGCTCATGTCGGCTACAGAAGTGATTCTGAGACCGGCACCAAGGAGAGCGCGGATAGCGTTTTCACGACCAGCGCCAGGACCTTTAACCTTAACATCACATGAGTTAAGTCCATGCTCAGCTGCTTTTTTAGCCGCTTCCGAAGCTGCAACCTGAGCAGCGAATGGAGTTGATTTTTTCGAACCACGGAATCCAAGTCCACCAGCAGAAGCCCAAGCAACAGCGTTACCATCAGCATCGCTGATTGTTACGATTGTATTGTTGAACGAAGCGTGGATGTGAACTACGCCGTGAGATAAATTTTTACGAACTTTCTTCTTTCCGCCCTTAGAGCCGCCCGTTTGAGCGCCGCCAGTAGCCATTCCAGAAGTTTTTTGAGCATTAGTTGTAGCCATATATTTCCTACCTTAAATTACTTCATTGCCTTGATTGATTTCTTACCTGCGATCGCAACAGCAGGACCCTTACGAGTGCGTGCATTTGTGTGCGTGCGCTGACCGCGAACTGGAAGACCTTTACGGTGACGAATTCCACGGTAGCAACCAAGATCCTTGAGGCGCTTGATGTTGAGAGCGATCTCACGACGAAGATCTCCTTCAACTGCGTATGCTTCAAGAGCTGTACGAATAGTCTGAATTTCTTCTTCAGTCACATCGTTAGAGCTTTTGTTAGCATCGATTCCAGCCACAGCCAGAACGTCTTTTGCCACTTTAGGACCAACGCCAAAGATTGCTCTCATAGCGATGCTCATTTTTTTATTTCTTGGTAAATCTACACCTAGTAATCGCGCCATATGTTTCCCCTACTACCCTTGTTTTTGCTTATGCTTTGGATTTACTTTACAGATAACTCGTAAAACGCCTTGGCGCTTTACAACTTTGCAGTCTTTGCAGATCGGCTTTACTGAAGAACGTACTTTCATAATTAACCC
Organism: Bdellovibrionota bacterium; assembly: GCA_040387275.1. Lineage (GTDB taxonomy): Bacteria > Bdellovibrionota > Bacteriovoracia > Bacteriovoracales > Bacteriovoracaceae > Peredibacter. The sequence goes on from JAZKDZ010000002.1 coordinate 1,364,266, forward strand.
TTACTTCTAAAAATGATTCGACCCTTATCTAGGTCATATTTACTAATCTCGATCACTACTTTGTCGCCAGGTAGGATTTTGATAAAATTCATCCTCATCTTTCCACTAATGTGCGCAAGAACCACATGCCCATTGGGAAGTTTCACTCTAAAACGTGTGTTTGGTAAAAGTTCGAGAACTTCCCCTTCCACTTCAATTGTGTCAGTAGACTCAGCCATGCCCTTCCTAAAAAAGTAAGTGACTATATATAAAAATAATTTCTATAAGACAATAAACTTTAAATGTGAAACGTCAAACCTTAGAAGAGATCTGACTAAAGATCTCGTCTACAGACTTTTCCGCATCCACTCTCATCAATCGACCATGATCTTGGTAATACTTTAATACCGGATTAACAGTGTCTTGGAAGACTTGAAGACGGTTTTTAATTACGTCTTCCTGATCATCGGCTCTCTGTACGAGATTGGTACCACCGCACACGTCGCATACACCTGTTATCTTAGGCGCTTTTGAGATGAGGTTATAAATCGCACCGCAGGTCTTACATGTCCTACGGTTAGTTAACCGGCTCACCAATTTTGCAATGTCCATTTCAAAATAGACCGCAGTAGAGGGAGACCCTTTCAACACTTCTTTATCCAGGGTTTGAGCCTGGGCCAAATTTCTCGGATACCCGTCGAAAATATACTGAGAATTCTTCAGATCCACATTCGCTTGCAACAGACGAATCACGAGATCATCAGAAACCAGTTGTCCGGCATCCATCACAGCTTTTACTTCTTTACCAAGGGCAGACTGCTTAGCAATCTCAGCGCGAAGAAGGTCACCAGTAGAGATATGCTTCAATCCCTTGTCGGTCACTAACTTGCCTGCCTGGGTACCCTTTCCGGACCCAGGTGCTCCGATGAAGATCAGATGTGATTTCATTTTGCTTAGAACCTCTTAACGCCTGAGTATTTACCCTTAACTTTATAAGCAGTATCCAGACGCTGAGAGATCATGAAGCTCTCGGCTTGTGCCATCGTATCGATAGCAACACCCACGAGAATCAAAAGTGAAGTTCCCCCGAAGAAGAAAGGCACTTTCGCATAATTAAAAAGAATCGCAGGCATCAAACAAATCGCACCGACATAAATGGCTCCGATCAAAGTGAGACGGCTGATAACCTGATTCAGGAAATCTGCTGTTTGTTCACCAGGACGGATACCAGGAATGAATCCGCCATTCTTCTTCAGCGATTCCGAAACATCATCAGTTTTAAACTGAATTGTTGAATAGAAATAAGCAAAGAAAATAATGAGGCCGATGAAAACGCAGTTATAAAGCATTTTCCCTGGAGCAAAAAGATTCTGAATATTATCGAAATATGATTTCGCCGGAGAATCTTGCGGAATAAACTGCGAGATTGTTGTCGGGAAACCAAGGAGTGCACTCGCAAAAATTGGCGGCATAACTCCAGAAATATTTACTTTGATAGGAAGGTGAGAAGTTTGTCCACCGAACACGCGGTTATTCACCACACGCTTAGCGTACTGAACAGGAACCTTTCTAAATGCTCTCTCAACAAAAATGATGAACCAGAATGAAACTAACATGATCGCAAGAACGATCACGAGATTCACGATACTCATCTCACCGTTTTGAAGAAGATTAAATGTATCGCGGATACCACGTGGGATACCGGCAGCGATACCAGCGAAGATAATAAGAGAGATACCGTTTCCGATACCACGCTCAGTAATCTGTTCGCCAAGCCACATAACAAACATTGTACCTGCAGCTAGACCAATCACAGTAAGAAGTCTGAAACCCATTCCTGGATCCAGAACTACTGGAAGGCCATTGGATGTTTTTACATTCTCAAGACCAACGGCCAAGCCGTAACCCTGAAACATACAGAGAAGAACAGTCGCATAGCGAGTGTACTGCTGAATTTTCTTGTGCCCATCTGCCTCTTTCTGAAGCTCAGCGAGTGCTGGAATAGAATAAGAGAGAAGGCTGAAGATAATCGATGAAGTAATATAAGGCATGATCCCTAATGCAAGAACTGAGAAGCGCTCAAGAGCACCACCAGAAAAAGTATTAAAGACACTAAAGAGCGATCCTTGCATTCCACCGAAAAACGACGAAAGGGCCGCACCGTCGACTCCCGGAGTGGGAACCTGAGTTGCAACCCTGTATACGCCTAACATCAGAATAGTGAAAAATACGCGCTTTTTAAGCTCTTCTAGTTTCGAGAAGTTGTTCGCAGACATCCGTTTCCTTCTTTAATTAGGCGTTCTCAACCTTGCCGCCAGCTTTTTTGATCAATTCTAAAGCTTTAGCAGAGAACTTTTCAATGCCTTTGAAGGTAAGAGCTTTATTTAATTCGCCCTTCGCGAGAATCTTGATCGGCATCGACTTATTGATACCTGCAAGGAACCCTTTTTCTACGAGAGTTTCGCGAGTAACTGGCTCTGAAGTGAACTTCTCAGCAAGTTTCTCGAGATTAACAACAGCGTATTCAACCTTGAAAGGTGCGTTAGAAAATCCGACTTTTGGAAGACGACGGTAAAGTGGCATTTGACCGCCCTCGAAACCGATACGAATCCCGCCGCCTGAGCGAGCTTTCTGACCTTTGTGACCTTTACCAGCTTGAGTACCTTGACCAGAACCCTGACCACGGCCGATACGCTTAGTATTCTTGTGTGCACCTCTGGTGCTTTTGAGTGTTCTAAGAGTTAACATAACAACCTCTAATTATTTAACGATCTCGAGCCACTGGATCATTGCTTTAACCATACCGCGAACTGCTGGTGTATTTTCCAGAGTCTTAGTGTGGTTGATGCGTCTGAGTCCGAGGCCACGGATTGTTGCTTTTTGTTTTTCAGTACAAGCAATAGTGCTTCTCTTCAACTTAACAGTAATTTGTTTGCTCATAAATCAACCTTAAGCTTTTACAGCTTTAGTTTTAGCCCGAGTACGCAGGCCTTTAGTTTGAACACCACGAACTGTCGCCACTTCTTCAAGTGAACGAAGGCCCTTGAGTGCCATGAATGTAGCTTTTACGATGTTGTGCGGGTTTGATCCACGAACAGATTTCGTAAGAACGTTTTTTACACCAGCGAGTTCGAGGATTGAACGGCAAGCACCTGCTGCCTTAATCCCTGTACCGTCGCCAGCTGGCTTAAGAAGAACTTGACCTGCACCAAAGAGACCGAGAACTTCGTGAGGGATAGTTCCGTTTTCAATTGATACTTTGATCATGCGCTTAGAAGCTTTCATACCAGCCTTGCGGATAGCATCTGGAACTTCTTTAGCTTTTCCAAGTCCGTAACCTACGCGACCATTCTTATCACCAACGACGATAAGAGCAGCGAATGAGAAGCGACGACCACCTTTCACAACTTTTGCTACACGGTTTACAGCTACAACTCTTTCTTCAAGATCAGGATTCGCACCGTCTTGAACAGGTTTCTTTTCCTGGCGTGGAGCACGTTGAGGACGTTTTCCACCTTTCTTATTTTCGTTATTCTCTTCGCCTGATTCGTTTTTATTTTCTTCGCTCATATGTTCCCCTATTAGATTTGAATACCGTTTTCACGGATAGAGTCAGCAAGCGTCTTAATAACACCTGTGTACTGTTTTCCGCTACGATCGAAAACGGCTTTGCTAAGGTTCTTTTTCTTGAGAGTTGCAGCTACTTCAGCTCCAACTTTCTTTGCATTTTCCGCGTTAGCGCTGTTTGCAACCTTAGTTTTCCCGTAGGTTTGAACAGAGAACAAAGTTACAGACTTCACGTCATCAATTGCTTGAATGCGAAGGTGCTTATTTGACTTTGTTACTGCCAGGCGAGGCTTCTCAGCAGAACCAACTACCTTTTTACGGATAGAGAGTTTGCGGCGATATTCCTTCGCTTTAGTTTCATTTTTAATTTTTGCGGCATTTTTACGCATCATAAATTCACCTTACTTCTTAGCGCCAGTTTTACCGGCTTTTCTGATGATCTTCTCAGTCGTGTACTTCAAGCCTTTGCCCTTGTAAGGCTCTGGCTCTCTGAATGAGCGGACCTGAGCGGCAACGAAACCAACGAGTTCTTTATCAGCCCCGTGAATATCGATGACGTTCTTGTTTACCTTCGCTTCAATTCCCTTAGGGAGCTTGTAGTCGATAGGGTGTGAATAACCAAGGTTCAAAGTGAGAGTAGTGCCAGAAACGGCAGCTTTATAACCTACACCATTGAACTCGAGAGATTTCACAAAACCTGTAGTTACACCTGTGACCATGTTACCGAGAACAGTCCGGGACATTCCCCAAAGCTGTCTTGCAGTAGTTGATTCGTTAGCAGGAGAAACGAGGACTTCTTTGTCTTTCTTTTCGATTTTTACATCTTTATTGAAAGTATAAGTGAGTTGGCCTTTTGGACCTTTTACATCAACGGTCAGACCGGTGATCTTCACTTCTACTTTATCTGGGATGCCAATCGGCTTTTTACCAATACGTGACATATAATTGCTCCAATTACCAAATGTTACAGATGACTTCGCCGCCAAGTTTCAGAGTGGCTGCCTTGCGGGAAGATAAAATTCCTGCAGAAGTGGAAACAACGGAAATACCAAGTCCGGAAAGAACTCGCGGCATTTCACGGTAGCCTTTATATACTCTGAGTCCCGGAGTCGAAACTCTCTTAAGACCAACGATAGCACCCTCTTTAATACCAACTCTGATTACGATCTCAGATGGCGACTTTGCGGCGATCTTGAAAGACTTGATATAGCCTTCTTCTTTGAGAACGCGGCAAATGTTCGCTTTAATTTTACTAGCAGGGATATCAACTTTATCCAGGCCAGCTTTATTAGCGTTACGAATTCTTGTAAGTAAATCTGCGATAGGATCTGTCATCATAAATATGTTCCTCTTACCAGCTGGCCTTGGTCACACCTGGGATGAGACCATTGTTAGCAAGTTCTCTGAACTTGTTACGGCAAAGTTTAAAATCACGATAAACACCACGAGGTCTTCCAGTCAGTTCGCAACGATTACGGATACGAACTGGGTTCCCGTTACGAGGAATTTTCTGGAGAGCAACACGAGCAGCATCTCTTTCTTCATCAGAAAGTTTTGTATCGATTGCTTTTGCCTTCAGAAGTGCAGCCTTAGGAGCATATCTCTTAGACAGTTTTTCTCTTTTCTTATTTTTAATAACTGAGCTTAACTTAGCCATATGTTCCCCTTACTTCTCTCTGAAAGGCATACCGAACTGCTTGAGGAGTTCGCGGCCTTCTTCATTGTTGGTAGCTGTTGTAACAAAGCTGATTCCCAGACCACGGATCTTATCGATCTTGTCGTAGTCAATTTCTGGGAAAATGATTTGTTCTTTCAGACCCATTGTATAGTTACCTTTCCCGTCGAATCCTTTCGGAGAAAGACCACGAAAGTCTTTTACGCGTGGGAGAGAGAGATTGATCAAGCGATCAAGGAACTCGTACATGTTTGGACCGCGAAGTGTAACGAATGCACCGAGTGCTTGACCCTGGCGAAGCTTAAATGAAGCGATAGACTTCTTAGCTTTAGAAACCACTGGTTTTTGACCTGTGATTTTTCCAAGATCTTCAACAATGCTGTCCACGATTTTGCCGTTAGAAACAGCATCACGAGTTACGCAGTTAACGATGATTTTTTCCATTTTCGGGATCTGATGGACGTTCGAATATTTGAACTTCTCCATCATTGCCTTCTTAATTTCTTTCTCATACTGAGCTCTTAAACGTGCCATATATGATTTACCTCAATTACTTTATTTCTTGTTTGCTTTTAGCAGCAAGACGGCCAATGTTTTTGCCGTTCTCTTGCTTAACTTTCACTCTTGTTGGTTTTCCTGATTTAGGATCCAGAAGAGCTACGTTAGAGATATGGACGGCTTTCTCCAGATCTACAATTCCACCTTGTGGATTAGCTTGGTTTGGTTTCAGAGCTTTTTTGACCACGTTAACACCTTCAACAACAACACGATTCGTCTTGAAGTTGATGGACTTGATCTTGCCCTTTTTGCCTTTGTCTTTCCCGGCGAGGAGTTGAACGGTATCGTTCACTTTCAGCTTTTGCATTTTTTTTTCCTTCTACACGCTGATTAGAGCACTTCAGGAGCGAGTGAACAGATTTTAGAGAAATTTTTGTTTCTCAGCTCTCTCGCTACCGGCCCGAAAATACGTGTACCTACTGGTTCATTATTTGCTGCAATAAGAACCACGCTGTTTGTATCAAAATTAATATAAGAACCATCGTCTCTTCTGACTGGGTAAACAGTGCGAACGATAACGGCTTTTTTCACGTCACCTTTTTTCACTTTACCGCCAGAGATGGCTTGTTGAACTGCTACGACGATAACGTCACCTACGTTGGCACTCATGTGCTTTGAACCGCCCAGCACTTTAATACACTGAACTGTTTTTGCGCCTGAGTTATCGGCTACGTCTAGAATCGATTGCTGCTGAATCATATTGTTCTCCGTCTACTACTTAACGATAGAAACAAGTTCCCATCTCTTTAAAGCAGAGCGGGGCTTGGATTCTACGATCGTGACAATGTTACCTACAGAAGCTTTCTCATTTTCATCATGAGCATGAAACTTCTTCGATGTTGTTACGAACTTGTTATACTTAGGGTGCATAGTGCGTCTTTCAACTTTAACGACGATAGTCTTAGAAGACTTGTCGCTCACTACTTCACCAGTCAGTGTTCTTTTTGTTTTGTTAGCTACTTCACTTGTCATATATCACCTATTTCTTTGGCGCGTTCTTAACAGTAAGAAGACGAGCAATGTCTTTCTTAATTTGTTTAACAACATGGGGCTTTTCAGATCCAGTTGTAAACTTAGTGAACTTGTTTGTGAAAAGTTCACCCTTAAGAGTTGCTACCTTCTCGTTAAGTTCTTTTGCGCTAAGCTTTGAAATTTCGCTGGTTTTTAACATAACTACCTCTGCTAATCCAGTTCTTATTCAGCAGACTTCGTAGGAGCAGGAGCATCTGCTGATACGAGGTCGCCTTTCGCAACAATACGAGTGCGAACTGGAAGTTTATATTTTGCTAATCTGAGAGCTGCATCTGCAGTTGCCTTGTCCACTCCACCGATTTCGAAGAGGATACGACCTGGCTTAACTACTGCTACCCACTCTTCCGGAGACCCTTTACCTTTACCCATCCGAACTTCGGCTGGCTTTTTAGAAAGAGACTTATCTGGGAAGATTTTGATCCACATCTGACCGCCCCGCTTAGTTTCGCGAGAGATCGCGATACGAGCAGCTTCGATCTGACGGTTCGTGATGAATCCACAAGTAGTGGCTTGAAGACCGAAATCACCAAAAGTGATGGTATTCCCACTATTTGCAGCACCAGTCATACGACCTTTCTGCATCTTTCTATGTTTTACTCTTTTAGGACTTAACATATGGTTACCTCTAAATAATTACTATTTGTAAATCTCGCCTTTATAGACCCACACTTTCACACCAATGATCCCGAAGGTCGTTTTGGCTTGAGCAGTGTTGTAATCAATATCAGCACGAAGGGTGTGAAGAGGAACTTTCTTCTCCGCGTATCCTTCTGTACGTGCAATCTCAGCTCCGCCGAGACGACCAGCACATTTAATCTTGATTCCTTTAACTCCAGAGCGGAAAGCAGAAGTCATCACTTTCTTCATAGCGCGACGGAAAGCGACGCGTTTCTCAAGCTGTTGAGCGATGTTTTCAGCAATAAGCTTAGCTTCTGAATCAGGGCGTTTTACTTCAGCGATGTTAAAGAACAAAGGGCACTTGGTAATATTTTTAAGGTCATTACGGATTTTTTCGATCCCTGTGCCTTTTTTACCAATCGCGATCCCTGGCTTAGCAGAGTAAACAGTCACTTTAACTTGATCAGCAGTTCTTGTGATCTCAGTCTTAGCGATAGCGGCCTGTGAAAGCTCTTTATCGATGTAGTTACGGATTGCGAGATCTTGTTGAAAGATAGTCGCGTAATTGTTTTTTACATACCAGTTTGAGTGCCAGGTCTTAATGTAACCAAGTCTAAAACCGTATGGATTAACTTTTTGTCCCATTTTCGTCGTTCCCCTGATTAAGCTTCTTTAAGAGCTAATGTGATGTAACTTGATCTCTTGAAAACTCTGTACGCACGGCCCTGAGCGCGCGGCTGAATTCTCTTAAGAGTCGGACCTTCGTCCACTTTCACCATTTCGATGACCAAGTTATCCAGGTCGTACTTTTTCGCGTCTGCAGCGATCGCGAGACCACTGTTGATGAGTTTAGTTACGAGGATGGCAGTTTCTTTCTTTTCACAGTAACGAAGAATCTTGAGAGCTTCCTCAACTTTCTTCTTACGGATCAGATCGACAACCTGTCTAACCTTACGAGCTGATGTTCCAACGTTATTGTTTTTTACAACGATCATAAATTACCCCTTAGCCGGTGCTGCTGGAGCATCGCTGGCTTTCTTATCACCGGCACCGTGGCCGCTGAAGGTACGAGTAAGAGCGAATTCGCCAAACTTGTGCCCAACCATGTTGTCAGTCACGTATACAGGAACAAACTTCTTACCGTTATGAACGGCGAAAGTGAGTCCGATAAAATCTGGTGTGATCGTAGAACGACGTGACCAGGTCTTAATGACTGTGTTTCCCTTAGTATTCTTCTTGGCTTCAGCCGCTTTCTTGTAGAGATAATTATCTACGAAAGGACCTTTTTTAATTGAACGTGCCATTATTTATCCCCTATTACTTTCTTCTCTTAACGATGAACTTGTTGGTTCTCTTATTTTTTCTCGTCTTAAAGCCGCGAGTCTGAAGACCCCATGGAGTCACTGGGTGACGACCACCAGAAGTACGACCCTCACCACCACCGTGTGGGTGATCTACAGGGTTCATAACAACACCGCGAACAGTTGGACGGATACCGCGATGGCGGTTCTTACCAGCTTTACCGATGTTAGCAAGTTCGTGCTCGATCTTTCCTACCTGGCCAATGGTCGCCCGGCAGTCAGACTTCACTTTTCTTAATTCTCCTGAAGGGAGACGAAGAAGAGCATACTCGCCCTCTTTGGCCATAAGTTGAGCGTAAGATCCAGCAGAGCGAGCCATCTGGCCGCCGCGCTTAGGGTTAAGCTCTACGTTATGAATAAGTGTACCAACTGGAATATCTTTCAAAAGTTTTGCGTTACCAGCTTTGATATCTGCTGTGTCTGAAGAGATGACAACGTCACCAACTTTGAGACCAACTGGAGCGATGATGTAAGTCTTCTCGCCGTCTGCGTAGACTACGAGAGCGATGTTACATGTTCTGTTTGGATCATGTTCAATCGACTTAACTGTCGCTGGGATATCAAGCTTAGAGCGTTTGAAATCGATGATACGATACTTCTGCTTAGCCCCGCCGCCATGGTGACGAACAGTGATTTTACCAGAAGAGTTACGACCACCCTTCTTCTTAAGTGGAGCCAGGAGTGATCTCTCTGGTGCCACACCTTTAGTTACATCGCCAGTGACTACTACCATCTCGCGCTGAGAAGGAGTGATCGGGCGGAATTTTTTTAATGTTGCCATAATCTTAGACCCTTACCTTAAATGCCCTTGAAGAATTCAATCTTCTGGCCGTCTTGGAGTTGAACATAAGCTTTCTTAGATGAAGCAGTCTTCTTGTGTCCTTTGCCTGCACGTTTAGTTCTTCCAGGAAGAACTGAAGTGCGGACACTGACAACTTTCACATCAAAGAACTTCTCAACAGCACTCTTGATCTGATTTTTGTTAGACTTAATATTCACTACAAAAGCGTAGCGGTTAAAAGCTTCTGTTTCTTTTGACGATTTCTCAGTCAAAAGTGGTTTTACGAGTACATTTTCAAGACTTAACATCTTATACCAGCCTGCTAAGGAGTTTTTCGAGTGCTGCTTTTTCAATAACCAGGTTTTCGAACTTAATGGCTTCGTAAACGCTGAATCCATCTACTGGAGCGTATTTTGCTCTCTCGAGGTTTGAAACCGCGCGAGATACTTTCTCATTTTCTTCAGCTGTCACAACGAGAGCTGGAAGAAGATTGCGAGAAGAAAGAACTTTGAACATATCTTTCGTCTTGCCTGAAGTTTCGAGCTTTTCAACTACGTGGAGTTTACCGGCCTGAAATTTATCAGCGAGAACTGAAGAGATTGCGATAAGAGTTACTTTCTTATTCACTTTCTGCTCGTATGAACGAGGCTGTGGTCCGAAAACGGTACCGCCGCCTGGCATGAGAGGAGAGCGAGTAGAACCCTGACGAGCGTTACCAGTTCCTTTCTGCTTGAATGGTTTTTTACCACCACCCGACACGAGAGCTTTTGTTTTTGTACAAGCGTTACCTTGGCGACGACCAGCGAGAGTAGCTTTCACAACTTGGTGAACAACGCCTTCGTTGATTGCTTCTGTTGAGAAATCAACAGATGCCTTGAGTGAGCCCGACTTTTCGAATTTAGAATTTAATACTGTAATGTCAGTCATAAATTATTCCCCCTTACTTCTTCACAGCTTTCGTCACGCAGACGAAACCGTTTTTAGAGCCAGGGATAGATCCTTTGAGAAGCATGTATCCAGCTTCAAGGTTAACTTCTACAACCTGAACGTTTTGAACTGTTGAAGTCTCAACACCCAAGTGACCAGGCATTTTCTTGTTCGCGAAAACGCGAGCAGGAGTAGCACGACATCCGATTGAACCCGGACGACGGTGGAAGTGAGATCCGTGAGCAGCAGGACCGCCCTGGAAGTTGTAACGTTTCATTACGCCGGCGAAGCCTTTACCTTTTGAAGGTCCAGTTACGTCAACGAATGTTGTTGGTGGAAATGCATCGAGAGAAGCTTCTTTTCCGAGTGCATCGGAAGCTACTTCTTTCATTCTGATTTCAGAACATTCAGAAAGTGTTTTCTCAATGTTAGCTTTCTTAAGGTGACCCTTAACTGGCTCAGTGATGAGGCTAGCGCGTTTCTCGTTGTAGGAAACTTGATAAGCGTTGTAGCCGTCTTTCTCTGTAGTTTTAACTTGTGAGATAACGTTCGGAATGAGTTTGACGACTGTTACAGGAACATGGTTCCCATTCTGGTCGAAGATTCTGGTCATGCCAGCTTTTATTCCGTAAAAAGCAGGCAGACTAACTTTAGCGTCTGACATTCGCCCTCCACAGCATCACCCTCTCTCAGGGATGCATTCATGGTTAATAATATGAACTCAAAAAAAAGCGTTTAAGCTTTGTACTAGTATTTAATTTCCACGTCAACACCAGCAGAAAGATCGAGCTTCATGAGGCTGTCGACTGTCTGTTGTGTTGGCTCAACGATATCGATGAGGCGCTTGTGCGTTCTCATCTCGAACTGCTCGCGAGACTTCTTATCGATGTGTGGCGAGCGAAGAACTGTATACTTATTAATTTCAGTTGGAAGAGGAATTGGTCCAGCTACTCTGGCGCCAGTGTTTTTCGCAGTCTGAACGATCTCTTGAACTGAAGCGTCAAGAATGTTGTAGTCGTACGCGCGAAGCTTAATTCTCAGCTTATTGGTCTTCATGGAGTCTCCAAAAAAAATTTAGAATCGAAAAATAATTGGGTAGCGGTCTTTTGTAAAGCGGTATCTTCAAATATTTGACATTCTCCTGAATGTCCTACTCACTGGCTCAGATGTAGATCCCCCGCTTGAGGAGGATATCCTTGGCCTGATTGTGGCTTAAGCCTTCGTAACGCTTGAAGGTCAGGGTGAAACTGGCCCGACCTTGGGTCTTCGAACGGAGCTGAGTGCTGTAGCCAAACATTTCTGAAAGCGGAACTTCTGCCTTCAAAACATCTTTGCCCGACTTCGGATCAATTCCTAGAATACGGCCACGTTTCGCATTAACATCTGCGATAACTTCACCAGCGAAGTCACTTGGTGTAGTCACTTCAAGTGCCATTATGGGCTCCATAAGGACCGCTCCAGCCTTCTGACAGGCCTCTTTGAATGCCATGGAGGCAGCAATGGTATAAGCGACGTCTGAGGCTTCCTGATCGTTATATTCAAGAGCACCGACAGTTGCTTTTATTCCAATCAAGGCGAAACCGGCCATGACTCCACCAGGAGCGGAATCAAGGATTCCTCGCTTCACGGCTTCATAAATTTCTTCCGGAATATGTCGTTCTTTTTTACTGAACTCGACTTTCACTTCCAGACTGCCTTCAAGTGGCTCAACATGAATGGTTGCTTGTCCAAACTGGTTCTTACCCGCGAGTTCGCGGCTGAATGTATTTGAAGCGCTTCCAGATGCGTTGACAGATTCCCGGTAGGAAACCTGAGGACTACCTTTATTCACACCGACTTTGAACTCGCGCTCAAGTCGATCTGTAATGATATCCAGGTGAAGCTCACCCATTCCGAAAATGAGAAGCTGGCCCGTTTCTTTATTGTTTCTGTAATTGAAAGATGGATCTTCGATTTTAAGATAATCGAGAGTCTTTTGAAGCTTATCTTCATCCGCTGATGTCTTAGGCTCAATAGCAATGGAGATTACAGTCTCTGGGAAGTCCATGAGATCAAAAATGATTGGCTTGTGTTCCGCACAGAGAGTCTGGCCGGTTGTTGTAAATTTGAGTCCGGAGACCGCAACAATATCTCCAGCAGAGGCAGTTTCAACTTCAGTGCGCTTGTTAGCATGCATTTGAAGAATTTTATTAATACGCTCTTTCTTTTTCTCATGGGGATTGAAAACCTGCGTTCCCGCAGTCAACTCTCCGGAATAAATTCTGACGTAAGTAATTTGTCCCACGAATGGATCAGAAGAAATTTTAAAAGCAAGACCACTGAAGAGTTCTTTCTCATCAGGTTTTCTTGTCACGACTTTTTCAATGTCCTTGGCGTCGTGACCCTTCACTTCCCCCTTATCGAGCGGAGAAGGTAGGTATTTTACGACAGCATCGAGAAGTGTCTGCACACCTTTATTCTTGAAAGCTGATCCGCAAAGAACCGGGATGAATCCATCCACGATCGTTGCCTTACGAATGGCGACTTCCATCATATCTGCAGTGATTTCTTTACCGTTCAGATACTCGTCGGCAAGCTTGTCGTCATAATCTGCGAGAGCTTCGATGAGTTCGTCCCGATAAAGCTTAGCTTCATCAAGTTCTTCACCCTGGAGATCGACGATATCAAATTTCTGGCCGAGATCTGATCCCGCCCATGTATGTTTTTTCAATGTGAGAAGATCAATAAGACCCGAGAAATTTTCTTCAACACCAACTGGCATCTGAATGGCATTGGCCTTCTTGCCAAGTTTCTCGCGGATTTCAGTAATACAGTTGAGGAAGTCTGCACCAACGCGATCCATTTTGTTCACGAAGGCGATACGAGGAACATGATATTTATCAGCTTGAGCCCAGACTGTTTCCGACTGAGGCTCAACTCCGCTTACAGCATCGAAAACGCCAACAGCGCCATCGAGTACACGCAAAGATCTTTCAACTTCAATTGTAAAATCCACGTGACCGGGAGTATCGATGATATTGATGATGTGTTTGTTCCATTCACAAGTTGTAGCAGCAGCAGTAATCGTGATTCCACGTTCCTGCTCCTGAACCATCCAGTCCATCGTCGCAGTTCCTTCGTGAACTTCGCCGATTTTGTAGTTCTTTCCAGTGTAGAAAAGAATACGTTCTGTGGTGGTGGTTTTTCCGGCATCGATGTGGGCCATGATGCCAATATTACGGACTCTGTGTATCTCAGTAGATTTCATCTCAACGATCTCAGCTTTTGGATTTTGGACAAAAAAAAGGCCGGCGTTAGCCGGCCCTTTAGAATTTTAACTAGATTACCACTTAAGGTGAGCGAAAGCTTTGTTAGCTTCAGCCATTTTGTAAACGTCTTCACGTTTCTTAACAGCGCCACCGCGGTTGTTAGCTGCATCGATGATTTCATCAGCGAGCTTCTCAACCATGTTCTTACCAGCGCGGTCACGTGAATAATCACGGAGCCAACGAAGAGCAAGAGATTGCTTTCTGTTTGGACGAACTTCAATAGGCACCTGGTAAGTTGCCCCACCGATACGGCGAGATTTAACTTCAACAGCTGGCTTGATGTTGTTCATAGCTTTTTTGAAAACTTTGATACCTTCTTCGCCCATTTTCTTCTCTACGAGATCAAGAGCGCCGTAGAAGATTGCTTCTGCGGTAGACTTCTTTCCATCGTACATAAGTGTATTGATAACCTTAGTAATAAGGATGTCGTTATACTTGGGATCAGGTAATACTTCCCTCGTTGGGGCTTGGTGTTTACGGCTCATAAATTCCTCTTCTTATTTCTTAGGTTTTTTAGCGCCGTAGAGTGAACGACGCTTACGGCGTTTCTCAACACCAGAGGCATCAAGAGCTCCGCGGACAGTGTGGTAACGTACACCGGGGAGATCTTTCACTCGGCCACCACGAAGGAGGACGATTGAGTGTTCTTGAAGGTTATGGCCTTCGCCGCCGATGTAAGAGATTACTTCGTAACCGGATGTAAGCTTCACCTTACAAACTTTACGTAGTGCCGAGTTTGGTTTCTTAGGCGTAGTTGTATAAACACGAGTACAAACTCCACGGCGCTGAGGACAACCCTCGAGAGCTGGTGACTTTGTCTTCGTCTTTTGCAATTCGCGGCCTTTGCGAACCAATTGGTTGATAGTAGGCATACTTCATTCCTTACATTGTTAATGATTAGCCGGAGTATTTAACAAATCACTCCGGCTAACACAAGTTTTTAATTAACTACTAGAGACTCATACTGAAGGCTGTTTCTTCTTTCGCTACATCTGCCTGGAAATCCTTATACCTAGGAATACCAGTACCTGCAGGAATCAGTCGGCCCATCAGAACGTTTTCTTTCAGACCAATCAGGTCATCTGTTTTCCCTTCCAGAGCAGCTTGAGTCAGGACCTTAGTAGTTTCCTGGAACGAAGCAGCAGAAAGGAAAGATTCCGTCGTCAAAGATGCTTTCGTGATACCGAGGAGGAGGGCCTTAGAACCCGCCGGCTGAGATCCCGCTGCAACTAATCTTTCGTTCTCTTCTTTGAATTCAGACTTAGTGACTGAGTCACCTTCGACGAAGATAGAATCACCTGGATTCGTCACTTCGACTTTCTTAAGCATTTGGCTAACGATTACTTCAATGTGTTTATCATCGATCTTCACACCCTGAAGGCGATAAACTTCCTGAATTTCGTCAGTGATATAGCGAGCAACCGCTTTCTCACCGAGAACACGAAGAATATCATGCGGGTTAGTTGGTCCATCCATGATTTGGTCACCCGGACGAACATAGTCACCCTCGTTAACGATCACATAGCGGCCTTTAGGAATAGTGTAGACGACAGCGTCTGAACCATCTTCTGGCTTAATGATGATCTTACGTGATCCACGAACTTCAGGACCGTACTCGATAGTACCGGCGATGTCCGCGATCTGCGAAGAGTTGGTCGGCTTTCTTGCTTCGAAGAGTTCTGCAACTCGAGGGAGACCCCCGGTGATGTCTTTCGTTTTCGTCGACTCACGTTGAACTTTTGCGATGACAATACCACCGTCAATTTTATCTCCTGGATTCACTACGATGTTCGCACCAACAGGGAGTGTATAGGAGGCAATACGTTTCGTACCTGGAACGACAATCGGATTACCCGAATCGTCACAGACGAGGATACGTGGTTGCTTAGAAAGATCTTCTTTCGCTTTAGCTTCAGTTACAACTCTGTGAGAGAGACCTGTCACGGCATCGAGTACTTCTGTATAAGTAGCACCCTGGACGAGATCTTCGAATTTCACAGTACCAGCAACTTCAGAGATGAACGGCATTGTGAATGGATCCCATTCAAGAATCCGGTCACCGACTGCTACGACCTGACCATCTTTGAAGAAGATAGTTGAACCGTAAATTGCAGGATAACGCTCTTTCTCTGCACCAGCTTCAGTCTTGATTGCAATTTCCCCGGTCTTGTTCATGATGATCATTTGTCCGTCTGCACGGGTAACAACCTTCACGTTTTCAAATACGAGCTTACCAGCAGTCTTAGCTTCGATCTTATTGACCTGAGCGCCTGCAGTTGCTGTACCACCGATGTGGAACGTTCTCATTGTGAGCTGAGTTCCTGGTTCACCGATTGACTGAGCGGCGATAATACCGACAGCTTCACCGATAGAAACAAGTTTACCGCGTGAAAGATCGCGGCCGAAACAAAGTCCGCAATAGCCATGTTTCTCTCTACAAGTAAGAACAGAACGAACTCTCACCTGATCGATTTCTTCGGCCATGAGTGTGTTCACATCTTTTTCTGTGAAGAGATGGTTTCTTGGGAAGAGAGTCTGTTGAGTTTTGCCTTTCACATCTTCAAGGGCCACACGTCCGAGAACGCGAGAAGCCACGTGTTCAGCAATTTCCCCTGCTTCAACTCTTGAAGTCAGTACGATTCCGTCTGTAGCGTCACAGTCAACCTGACGGATGATACCATCCTGGGCAACGTCAACGAGACGACGAGTGAGGTAACCAGAGTTAGCTGTTTTAAGAGCTGTATCCGCGAGACCTTTACGGGCACCGTGGGAAGAAGCGAAGTATTGAAGAACTGTAAGACCTTCACGGAAGTTCGAAGTAATTGGAGTCTCAATGATCTCGCCTGACGGCTTAGCCATGAGACCTCTCATACCAGCGAGCTGACGAATCTGAACGTTCGATCCCCGTGCTCCTGAATCCGCCATCATAAAGATTGCGTTGAATGAAGGTGCCATTGTTTTTTCTTTGCCGTTTTCAGAGACGAATTCAGCTGAAGAAAGGTTACCAATGAGAACTTTAGAGAGTTTTTCGTTAGTTTGAGCCCAAACGTCGACGATCTTATTGTATCGTTCACCGTTTGTGATTGAACCTTCGTTATACTCATTCGTGATCTTATCAACTTCTGCCTGAGCAGTTCCAATGATCATTGGTTTTTCCTTAGGAATTACCATGTCCTTGATGTTGATAGAGATACCGGCTTTTGTTGCGTACTCGTAACCCATTTTCATGATCGAGTCTGCGAACATCACGCACTCTTTCTCTGTCGACTTACGGTAAGCAAGGTCGATGAGCTTCGCGAGTTCTTTCTTATTGAGGATCTTGTTGATCGCTTCAAATCCGAGAGCTGGCGGAGTGATATCGTGAATGAACGTGCGTCCAACAGTTCCGTCAACCATCTTGCCATCAAGACGAATCTTGATTGGAGCTTGAAGGTGAAGGTTACCAGTGTGGTAAGCAAACTGAGCTTCTTCTTTCGAAGAGAACACTTTGCCATAACCGCGGGCGAACGGACGAATACGAGACATATAGTACATACCGAGAACGATATCCTGTGAAGGAACGATGATCGGAGTACCGTCTTTCGGAGAAAGGATGTTGTTCGTCGACATAGCGAGAACGCGGGCCTCAATCTGAGCTTCGATAGAAAGTGGAACGTGAACTGCCATCTGATCTCCGTCGAAGTCAGCGTTGAATGCTGTACAAACGAGCGGGTGGAGTTGGATAGCTTTTCCTTCAATGAGGATAGGTTCGAAAGCCTGGATACCAAGTCTGTGAAGTGTTGGAGCGCGGTTAAGAAGAACCGGATGCTCTTGAACTACGTCCTCGAGAATATCCCAAACTTCCTGCTTCTGCTGATCAACCATGCGTTTTGCAACTTTGATTGTCGTACAGTGACCTTTCTCAATGAGCTTATTGTAAATGAATGGCTTGAAGAGCTCGAGCGCCATCATCTTCGGAAGACCGCACTGGTGAAGCTTCAGGTAAGGACCAACCACGATAACCGAACGACCAGAATAGTCGACGCGTTTACCGAGAAGGTTCTGACGGAAACGACCCTGCTTCCCTTTCAGCATGTCTGAGAGAGAGCGAAGTGGACGCTTGTTAGCACCAGTGAATACTTTACCACGACGACCGTTATCGAAGAGAGCATCAACCGCTTCCTGAAGCATACGCTTCTCGTTACGAATGATGATTTCCGGCGCGTTCAATTCCTTGAGGCGCTTAAGACGGTTGTTACGGTTAATAACACGACGGTAGAGATCGTTAAGATCTGAAGTCGCGAAACGGCCCGCTTCAAGAGGAACGAGTGGACGAAGATCCGGTGGAAGAACCGGAATAACATCCATCATGAACCAGTCTGGCTTGTTCGGTGATTTAAGAAGTGATTCAACAACTTTGAGACGCTTGATGATCTTCGCTTTAGAAAGATCAGTCGTAGAATCACGAAGTCCGCGGCGGAGTTCTTTATTGAGAATATCAATATCAACTTTAGAGAGGAGGTCTTTTACAACTTCTCCACCCATGCCAGCTTTGAAATCAACATTAGCAGCTTTGAGCTCGTGAAATTTCTGCTCAGAAAGGATAGATCCGATTGGGAGTCCACCTTCACCGTCAGTATTAGCAGCAGCTGTTACAATATAAGCTTCGTTATAAAGGATTCTTTCGAGATCTTTCAGAGAAAGATCAAGAAGAGCGCCGATACGTGAAGGAAGAGAACGAAGGAACCAGATGTGAGCTACTGGAGAAGCCAGCTCAATGTGGCCGCAACGCTCGCGACGAACTTTAGAAAGTGTAACTTCTACGCCACACTTCTCGCACACAACACCTCTGTGCTTCATACGCTTATACTTACCGCAGATACACTCGTAATCCTTGATAGGTCCGAAGATCTTGGCACAGAAGAGACCATCTCTTTCCGGCTTGAATGTACGGTAGTTAATGGTTTCCGGTTTTTTTACTTCACCGAAAGACCATTCACGGATCGTATCAGGAGAGGCCATCCGAATGGAGATGGCCTGTACCGAAATAGGATCTTTTGGTTTATCGAAAAAATTTAATAGATCTTTCATTGAGCTGAGCTCCTGTTCTAAAAATTAAAGTAATGGCTCTACAGTCGGTTCTTCGAGCTTCACGTCGAGTGCCAGTGCCTGGAGCTCGCGGATAAGAACGTTGAACGACTCTGGTAAGCCTGGCTCAAGAACCTGCTCGCCTTTAACAATAGATTCATACATGCGTGTTCTTCCAACCACGTCATCCGACTTCACAGTCAGGAATTCCTGGAGGGTATAAGCAGCACCGTATGCTTCGAGTGCCCACACTTCCATTTCCCCGAGACGCTGACCTCCGAACTGAGCCTTACCGCCAAGTGGCTGCTGAGTTACGAGAGAGTAAGGACCAGTAGAACGAGCGTGAATCTTCTCATCAACAAGGTGGTGAAGTTTCAGCATGTACATTGAACCAACAGTAACTTCCTCAGAGAAGGCTTCGCCTGTGATTCCGTCAAAGAGTGTTGTCTTCCCTGAACGATCAAGTTCAGCGAGGTCGAACATTTCTTCGATGTCTTTCTCAGTTGCACCATCAAATGTCGGAGATGCGAAACGAACACCTGTCTGAAGTTTTTCAGCAAGGTCGCGCACCTGAGCATCAGAAGCTTTTTTAAGCCATGTATCGCAATCAGCATTCTTATAGATCTTAGAGATCAGATCTTTAATGCGATGGAGATCCATCTGTTGTTCCATCATGTAACGAATCTTGTCGCCAAGACCTTTACCTGCCCAACCTAAGTGGAGCTCGAAGAGCTGACCGATGTTCATACGTGAAGGAACCCCGAGTGGGTTCAACACGATTTCAACCGGAGTTCCGTCGGCCATATACGGCATATCTTCAACTGGAAGAACGCGGGAAATAACACCCTTGTTTCCGTGACGACCGGCCATTTTATCACCTGGCTGAAGCTTTCTCTTAATCGCGATGTAAACGACAACTTTCTTGATAACTCCAGGAGGAAGTTCGTCGCCCTTGTGGAGCTTAGCGATTTCTTCGTTGGCCTTAGCACGAACGCGGTTGATGCGGTTACGGATATCTGCGAAGTACTCAGAGAGTTTTTCTTCGAGATCAGCTTTAAGTGGAAGGTAACCGATGAGCTCGAATGGAATCGAAGCAAGCACTTCTTCAGTGATCTTCGTTCCTTTCTTCAGAAGTTCAGATGAACCATCTTCAGAAACGAGTTTGTCTTCAGTAGTTGCACCACCAAGCATGTCAGCGATCTTACGGATTGCTGAACGCTGGAGAGCTTTGATCTCAATGTTCTCATCACGACGGATGAGAGCAGTTTCTTTTTCAATGATCGACTTAGAACGAGCATCGAGTTCAACACCTTCACGAGTGAAGACGTGAGCATCAATAACAGTTCCGCGAACAGAAGAAGGAACACGGAGAGATGTATCCTTAACGTCACCGGCTTTATCACCGAAGATCGCTTTGAGGAGTTTTTCTTCCGGAGAAAGTTGAGTTTCACCTTTTGGAGTGATCTTACCGACGAGGATATCGCCTGGTTTTACGATCGCACCAACGCGGATGATACCAGCTTCATCGAGGTCTTTGAGGGCCTCTTCAGAAACGTTTGGAATATCGCGAGTGATTTCTTCCTTACCAAGTTTAGTATCACGAGCTTCCACTTCGTAGTTTTCGATGTGGATTGTTGTGAATACGTCCTGAGCGAGGATTTTTTCGTTAATGAGGATTGAATCTTCGTAGTTATAACCACCCCAAGGCATGAACGCTACGAGAACGTTTTGTCCGAGAGCAAGGTCACCCATGTGAGTAGCTGGACCGTCGGCGATAACATCTCCGGCGCGAACAGTGTCACCTTCTTTAACGAGAGCTTTCTGGTTAATAGAAGTGTTCTGGTTAGAACGCTGGTACTTAACGAGTTTATAAACATCAACGCCAGATTCTTCTTCTTTGAAGTTATCACGCTGGATAACGATACGGTTTGAATCAACAAAGATTACTTTCCCGTCATGTTCACCGAAGAGAATTGCACCTGAGTCACGAGCAACAGTTGATTCAACACCTGTTCCAACAAGTGGAGCATCTGTTTTAACAACCGGAACCGCTTGTCTCATCATGTTTGAACCCATGAGAGCTCTGTTCGCATCATCGTGCTCGAGGAACGGAATGAGTGATGTTGCGATCGAAATCATCTGAGAAGGAGAAACGTCCATCAGCTCAACTTCACTTGAATCCACGAGAGCAAGTTCACCTTGCTTACGGGCAGCGATCATGTTGCCTGAAACTTTTCCGTCTTTAATGAATGCATTATCGGCCTGAGCGATAATTTTTCCTTCTTCTTCGAAAGAAGAGAAGTACTTGATCTTCTTCTCAAGCGAGCGGTCTTCATTAACAACTCTATAAGGAGTTTCAATAAATCCGTACTCAGACACTTTAGCGTAAGTAGCGAGTGAAGTGATAAGACCGATGTTTGGTCCCTCTGGAGTTTCAATCGGACACATACGACCATAGTGAGTAGCGTGAACGTCACGTACTTCGAAACCAGCGCGCTCACGTGTGAGACCGCCTGGGCCGAGAGCAGAAAGACGACGCTTGTGAGTTACTTCTGAAAGTGGGTTCGTCTGATCCATGAACTGAGAAAGCTGAGATGAACCGAAGAACTCTTTAACAGCAGCAGCCACTGGCTTCTGGTTAACGAGATCGTGAGGCATCATCGTGTCGAGTTCTTGAATCGACATTCTTTCTTTAACAGCTCTTTCCATACGAACGAGACCAACACGGAATTGGTTCTCGAGGAGCTCACCAACTGCGCGAACGCGACGGTTACCAAGGTGATCGATATCATCGACTTGACCTTTACCGTTGTTAAGATCCACGAGGTACTTAACAGTTGTGAGGATATCTTCTTTTGTAAGAACAGTGTTCTCAACAGGGATATCAAGACCGAACTTATAGTTGATCTTCATACGACCAACTTTAGAGAGGTCATATTTAGTTGCTGTGAAGAAGAGACCGTTGAAGAGCGTCTCAGCTGCTTCAATTGTCGGAGGCTCACCCGGACGAAGACGCTCAAAGATCTTGATAAGTGCTTCTTCAGTTGAATGAGTCTTATCAAGGTAAAGAGTGTTTCTGATCTGGTCAGAGTAGTTAACGTTATCGATATAGATAGCATCAACGTGCTTGATTCCAGCTTTGATGAGTTCGAAAATCTTAGCTTCAGTCAGAGCTTCGTTAGCAGAAGCAATAACTTCACCTGTCGATTTGTCGTAGATATCGTCAGCAATTACTTTGCCAACAACTTCTTCAAGTTTCATCGGGAGAGATTTGAGACCTGATTCCTGGAGTTTTTTTACTGCAGGCTTCGTGATCTTTTTGCCTTTCTTGATGATCGCTTCACCAGTTTTAGGGTGAAGAATATCTTCGTCTACGCGTGCTCCAGTGAGGAGTTCATAGTCGAGTTCTCTTGAATAGCCTTTCTCGGAAATATTGATTTTCTCAAGTGGATAGAAAGCCTTGAGGAGATCAGCTACAGAGTAGCCCATTGCCTTGAGGATAACTGTCGCATGGAACTTTCTCTTACGATCGATACGAGCGTAGAGGATGTTTTTATGATCGAACTCGAAATCGAGCCAAGATCCACGATGAGGAATGATACGAGCAGAATAAAGAAGCTTACCAGAAGAATGCTTCTTACCAGAATCGTGCTCGAAGATAATCCCTGGTGAACGGTGGAGCTGAGATACGATTACGCGCTCAGTTCCGTTGAAAATGAATGACCCTGTTGGAGCCATGAGTGGAATGTTACCGAGGTAAACTTCCTGCTCTTTGATAGAAGAAATTGTTTTCTTACCATCTTCAGATTCAGCAGTTGTATCAAAGAAAATCAAACGAACAGTCACCTTCAATGGTGATTCATATGAGAGGCCGCGTGCGCGACACTCACCGACTGAATACTTCGGCTCTTCCAGCGTATAGCTGACGAACTCGAGAGAGACAGTCTTGTTAAAATCGAAAATTGGGAAAATTCCTTTGAAAACGTGTTGAAGACCTTTTTCTTCACGTTTAGCAGGAGGGATATCCTTTTGGAGGAAATCTTCGTACGAGCTGATCTGCAGTTTCATCAAGCTCGGCGGTGACATCACATAGTCGTTCTTGCTGAAACTTCTACGTGTCCACTCGTTGGGTGCGAATACTTTTGTCATTTAATGACTCCTGACTATGTAGGCTCAACTAAAAAAAAATCTTCTAAAACGCAAAAATGGAAGCAGGTTTTAGGCCTGCTTCCATGTCATCCCAGAGGGACAGAGAAACGAAATTATTTAACTTCGACTTTTGCACCAGCAGCTTCAAGCTTCTTCTTGATTTCTGCAGCTTCGTCCTTAGTAACTGCTTCTTTAACAGTCTTAGGAGCGCCTTCAACGAGGTCTTTCGCTTCTTTCAGACCGAGGCCTGTGATAGCGCGAACTTCTTTAATAACGTTGATTGGTGAAGCACCTTTATCAGCGAGAACTACTGTGAACTCAGTTTGAGCTTCAGTAGCAGGACCAGCAGCAGCAGCGCCACCAGCTACAGCAACAGGTGCTGCAGATACGCCGAATTTAGTTTCGAGCTCTTTAACAAGGTTAGCGAGGTCGAGAACTGACATTTTAGAAACGTGTTCGATGAGTTGATCATTAGTAATAGACATAAAATCTCCTAAAAAAATAAATCGTTAATTGTTAAGCGTTTTCAGTAGCAG
This sequence comes from Bdellovibrionota bacterium, assembly GCA_040387275.1. Lineage (GTDB taxonomy): Bacteria > Bdellovibrionota > Bacteriovoracia > Bacteriovoracales > Bacteriovoracaceae > Peredibacter. Next base: position 1,387,824 of record JAZKDZ010000002.1, read on the forward strand.
TAGCTGGAGCTGCGCCCCCGCCTTTCTGTTCCTGAATCGCGAAAAGCACTCTTGCAAAGGCAGATACTGGTGCATTGAATGTAGCAAGCAATGTTCCGAGCATTTCGTTGCGAGAAGGCAATTTCGCCAGCGCAACAACGTCCGCTTTTGTAAGTTTTTGAGTTCCGAGTTGACCGCCACGAATTGTGACGATGTCCGCGAACTCTCCTGAAGCATCGTTTACGACTTTAGCGACTGCTGCCGCATCATCATAAGCGAATGCCACACAGCTGGTTCCCTTCAGATCAGCGAGAAGACCTTCAGCGAAAGTACCCTTGGCTGCACGAGCGAAAAGAGTGTTACGTGTAACGACCATGTGGCCTTTAGCAGCGCGAACATTCTTCCGGATCCGTACAGAATCCACAGATGGGATACCTACGAGGTTGGTCAAGAAGACAGCTTGTGACTTCTCGATTTTCTCTTTGATCGATGAGACAACTGCGTCTTTTTCTGCACGTGTCATCATAGATTCTTTCCTCCGTTGATAATATTTGGAGGGGAGCTTCGGCAGGCTTTACTCTTCTTTTGGAAGAAACCGGCTGTCACAAACCCCTTCAAGGTAAACTAGTTATTAAAGAGAGACTGTACCTGCATCTACTGCATCGATACGAACACCTGGGCTCATAGTTGCACTCACAACGAGTGACTTAACGTATGTACCCTTAGAAGAAGCTGGTTTAGCACGGAGGATTGCTCCGCAAACAGCTTTGAAGTTCTCAGTAAGCTGAGCTTCAGTGAATGACTTCTTCCCGATTGGAACGTGAACGATACCGTTTTTGTCTGCACGGTACTCAACTTTACCGGCTTTTTGCTCAGTAATTGCTTTTGTAACGTCAGTTGTAACTGTACCGAGTTTTGGGTTTGGCATGAGACCACGTGGCCCGAGTACGCGAGCGATCTTACCGATCTTACCCATCATATCCGGAGTCGCGATTACGCGATCGAAGTCCATCCATCCACCAGCGATTTTATTAATGATGTCTTCTCCACCAACGAAATCTGCGCCAGCTTTTTCAGCTTCAGCAAGTTTTTCACCAGCAGTGATGACAACAACAGTTGTCTTCTTACCAGTACCGGCTGGCATAACGATCGCGCCGCGAACCATTTGGTCAGCGTGACGTGGATCAATACCAAGACGGAAAGCGAGATCTACAGTCTCGTCGAATTTTGCGAAAGCAACTTTCTTAACGAGAACGAGAGCTTCAGAAACAGTGTAGAGCTTAGAAGTATCAACTTCTTTCGCTGCTGCTTTATACTTTGGAGAAATCTTTTTCATAAATGTCCTTTCGGTTCAAACGACCCTTTGAGAGGTCTCCCGCAAATTATTTGTAATCCAGTTTAAGACCCATTGAACGGACTGAACCTTCAATAGTTCTTTCTGCAGCTTCAATAGATGCAGCAGTAAGATCTGCTTCCTTCGCTTTAGCTGTTTCAGTAACAACTTTGCGTGGAACAGTTCCTGCTACTTCGTGACCTGGCTTTTTAGAACCAGACTGAAGCTTCAACTTATCTTTGAGAAGGTAAGTTGCTGGAGGAGTCTTAGTAACGAATGTGAATGTTCTGTCCGAGTAAACCGTAATGATTGTCGGAAGAGTTACACCATTTTCTTTCTGTGTGCGGGCATTGAATGCCTTACAGAATTCCATGATGTTCACACCACGTTGACCAAGAGCTGGACCAATTGGTGGTGATGGGTTTGCTTTCCCACCTGGGATTTGTAACTTGATAAAACCTGTGACTTTTTTAGCCATAAATTCTCCTGGCGGTGCCGACGACTGTTAAGTCTCCCGCTTTTATTATTAGACCTTCTCTACTTGAGAGAATTCGAGTTCTACTGGTGTTGGACGACCGAAGATTGAAACCTGAACTTTCACTTTGCCTTTGTCAGAGATGTTTTCAACAACACCAACGAAAGAAGCGAATGGCCCTTCAATCACTTTCACTGAATCACCTTCAGAGAAGTTAGCAACTGAACGAGTGCGCTTGAAGCCTTCTGCGAGTGAAGCTGTCATTGAAGCAGCTTCTTCATCAGAGATAGGCATTGGTTTATCTTTAGTGCCGCCGATAAAGCCTGTGATTTTGTCTGTGTCTTTTACAAGATGCCATGTCTTATCGTTCATGATCATTTTGACAAGAACATAACCAGGGAAGAATTTCTTCTTCATAGTTCTCTTCTTGCCGTTAACGTTAGCGATAACGCTTTCTTCCGGAACAAGAATTTCAGCAAAGTATTCAGTCATGCTGTGGTTAACGATTCTTTCTTTCAGAGTTTTGAGAACACGATTCTCAAATCCACTCAGAACGTGAACGATGTACCACTTGAAATCTGGAGTATCGCCAAGGGCCAGTACTCTTTTCTCTGTATTTGCATCAGTCATTGCAGATCCTTATTTGTTCACGAGTCTTAAGAGATAGTTCGCACCAAAATCAAAGAATCCGAAAACGAATCCCATGATTGTTACTGCAACCATAATCACGAAAGTGTGTCTCCACGTTTGCTGGCTATCAGGCCATACAACTTTCATGAGCTCTTCATAAACGTTCGTTAAAAAATCAGAAGTTTTCGGATTTTTTAAAATGTAAAAATACGTTCCAGCTGCAGCTACAACTGAGAGTACTTGTGTGATCCCAAAGAAAAATGGAATCTTAGATTCAAGTGCGAACCATTCAGCTAACTTTTCGAAAAAACTGATAAGAACGTACCCAAGAAGAATACAAACGACGGCAAGAGAAGCTTGTATCCACTTCTTGCCTTCCTCATTAGAAGCCACAGCCATTTAAAACCTCAATTTAATCTGAAATCGAATCCCCATTTATGCAAAATCATGGGAGTTATGTCTACAAAAAAAATGTTTTGGGCCGACTTGGCCCGATCCTTGAAAACGACTACCCGCAACACAGAACGGTCAATGCATATTATTGAGTACCAAATATGGTGAAATTACGCTTCGCGCCACCAAGGAAGTGTACTGAATTACTCGGGGAATAAGATGGGAGGAAAGGGGAATTTAATTTCATCACCAAATTAGTAGCCGAGTCGACTGAGAGAAAAAGTTTTCTCGGAATGAAAAATTATTTTCAGCGATCTCGAAAAAACTGAATGCTTACAGCTCAGGGGCCGTTAAATCGTGCAAAGAAAACAGTTCCGATAGTTCATCAGCATGAATTGAGAAACAGCGTAAACGCAAACCTCGAGAGAAGCTCCTCTGCCAGAGGGAAACAATGATTATGAAAGTGAGATATGAAGTGAAGAAGGTGGCGGGAGCAGAGGGATTCGAACCCCCAACCTAACGATTTGGAATCGTTCGCTCTACCGTTAGAGCTATACTCCCGAAGACGAAAAAAAAGGCCACCGTGAGGTGGCCCTTTTTTTTTAAAATTCTAATTACTCAACGATGTCTGAAACTGTTCCAGCGCCGATAGTACGTCCACCTTCGCGGATAGCGAAACGGAGACCTTTTTCCATAGCGATTGGAGCGATGAGCTCAACACCGAAAGAAGTGTTATCACCTGGCATGATCATCTCAACGCCTTCATTGAGAGTGATTGAACCAGTAACGTCTGTAGTTCTGAAGTAGAACTGTGGACGGTAACCTTTGAAGATTGGAGTGTGACGTCCGCCTTCTTCTTTAGTGAGAACGTAAACTTCGCAACGGAACTTAGCGTGTGGCTTAACAGTTCCCGGCTTGATCATACACTGACCGCGCTCGATATCTTCACGTTTAGTACCACGGAGGAGAAGACCAACGTTATCACCCGCACGACCTTCGTCGAGGAGTTTACGGAACATCTCTACACCTGTGATTACAGTTTTCTGAAGATCTTTGAGACCGATGATATCGATTTCTTCGCCGACCTTAACAATTCCGCGCTCAATACGACCAGTAACAACTGTTCCACGACCAGAGATTGAGAACACGTCCTCAACCGGCATAAGGAATGGCTTCTCGATGTCACGAGCTGGAGTTGGGATATAACGATCTACTTCTTCCATGAGTTTAACGATAGCTTTCTCGCCAAGCTCTGGGTTTGTGCCTTCTACAGCAGCAAGAGCAGAACCTTTGACGATAGGAATATCATCACCAGGATACTGATATTTAGAAAGAAGTTCGCGGATTTCCATTTCTACGAGATCAGCGAGTTCTGGATCTGCGATATCGATTTTGTTCATGAATACTACGAGAGCTGGAACACCAACCTGACGAGCAAGAAGGATGTGCTCACGAGTTTGTGGCATTGGACCATCTGTAGCAGCAACAACGAGAATCGCGCCATCCATCTGAGCAGCACCTGTGATCATGTTTTTTACATAATCGGCGTGACCCGGACAATCTACGTGAGCGTAGTGACGGTTAGCAGTTGTATATTCAACGTGAGCTGTATTGATTGTAATACCGCGAGCTTTCTCTTCAGGAGCTGAATCGATGTCGGCGTAAGACTTAGCTGTACCACCGTAAACTTTTGCCATCGTCATTGTGATAGCAGCAGTGAGTGTTGTTTTACCGTGATCGACGTGACCGATAGTACCGATGTTGACGTGAGGTTTACTCCGGTCAAATTTTTCCTTAGCCATGGGCTCTCCTTATGAGGGTTTCAACTAGTAACGTTATGTTTTGGACTGGTAGAGTATGCTCTACCCGCCATTAAATTGACAATAAAAAAAACCTACCCACTTCCCAGGAATGGAGCTCTCGGCGGGAATTGAACCCGCGACCCCGTCCTTACCAAGGACGTACTCTACCACTGAGCCACGAGAGCAAAATCCCGGGGAAAAAATGGAGCGGGCGAAGAGATTCGAACTCTCGACATCCACCTTGGAAGGGTGGCGCTCTACCAACTGAGCTACGCCCGCAGAAACGTCGATCTAAAAAATGGTGGCGCGGGGTGGATTCGAACCACCGAAAGCTGACGCTGGCAGATTTACAGTCTGCTCCCTTTGGCCACTCGGGAACCACGCCATTTTTTTTCACCATCCAATAAAAGAATGGAGCTGCTCACAGGAATCGAACCTGCGACCTACGGTTTACAAAACCGTTGCTCTACCAACTGAGCTAGAGCAGCCCATATAACTTCACCAGAAAAACGGATGAGTCCGAAATTTATAATGGGATAAGTGGACGAAATCAAGTTTTTTCGGGTTATTTACCGAAAACTTTTTCCATGGAAATGGCGGCGGCCGATGCGACGTTGAGAGATTTGATCTCACCTTGAGAGGGAAGACTCATATTTTTCTGAACTAAACGGGCCACGGCGTTTGATAAACCTGTCTCTTCGGCTCCGAGCAACAAACAAATCTTCTTTTGGCTGCGCAGGTCAATCACGTTCAAGTTATCGGAAGAATGTTCAGAAAGACCTACTGTGAGAAAACCAGCATCGTTTAACTGACTAACAGCGCGAGAAAGAGAATTTACTCGGATGAGATTAACGTATTCCGTTGCACCCGAAGCGATCCGGTAAAAAGAAGGCGTGAGACCAAATGATTTAGCAGAAGGAATTAAAACTCCCCCGATGCCATAAAAGCATGCGGTCCGGAGAATAGCGGCACCATTGTGAACATCCGTAATCTGATCGAGTGCCAGAAATTTCATCTCAGGCGCTTTCAAAAATTCCTGGATCTCATATGTTTCGAGTGGAGAAGTCTCAAGAAAAATTCCTCCGGGCACACGATAAAATTCAACATCCATATAGAAGCAAAGTTTTTTCGCTTCTTCCTGGAGAGCATGAGAGGAAAGAACTTCAACCGTTACATTTAACTTCTTCGGATTGATCTGATGTTTTTTCTGAAGCTCCATGAGCCCCTCATCAGTCGCAACTAAACGAGTGTGCTGTCTCCGTGGATTTACGAGAGCAGCAGCGATGCTATGAAGTCCAAAGATGAGTTCGAAATCTACAGCCATTTTCCAAGCTCTTTCAGTTTTGCCTTCACAGTCGGAAGGAGTTGATCTTTTTTCACTTTGAGTGTTTCGCCTGTTTTACGGACTTTCACTTCGATTTCACCAGTGGCGAGATAATCTCTTTCACCGATAACCACCCGTAGGGGAAGGCCAATGAGATCAGCGTCTTTAAACATCATTCCCGGGCCAAGCTGACGGTCATCGAAGAGAACCTCGAGTCCGTCTTTCTTGAAATCTTCCCAGATGCCTTCGACTAAATCTTTTGTTTCCGGAGTTTTTCCGATGAAGCAAAGATAAACATCGTATGGAGCAATGGAAGCAGGCCAGATGATTCCATCTTTATCATTATTCTGCTCGATCGCGGAGGCGAGAACACGGGTCATCCCGATACCGTAACAACCCATGAGCGGAGTAATCCCCTTCCCTTGTTCGTTCAGCACGGTGACTTTCATTGCTTTGGTATATTTATCTCCGAGCTGGAAGATATGTCCGACTTCAATTCCTTTCTTGAGAACGATCTGGTCATCACCGATAAAATCGCCTTCTTTGGCGAGACGGAGATCCGCGCGGAAATTTTTCGGCTTAGTATCACGTGAGGGAACAAATCCTTTCAAGTGATGATCTGGCTCATTGGCCCCAACAACATATGAGGAATTCATATCGATCGCTTCATCGAAGATAACTTTGAAGCCTTCTGCAGTAGTCGTAGGTCCCATGAAACCTTTCACGAGTCCCAAGCGGTCGAGTTCTGCCTGTTGAGCAGGACGGATGTGTTCAGCATCCACTTTATTTTTAAACTTAACTTCATTGAGAGAATCATCACCAAGAAGCATGACCATGAAAAACTGGTCTTTGCCTTTAATCACAGCGTGCATGACAAGTGACTTGAGACTCTGTGTGATATGCATGCCGTGAGCAGCGCAGACTTCTTCGCAGGTTTTCTGACCAGGAGTCGCAAACTTTGTTAACTCTCCGGCAGAAGCAGGAACGACATTCTTGCGAGTGGTAATTGCTTTTTCGATGTTCGCGGCAAATTTCGTGCGTGGAACAGTGACGACATAATCTTCACCGTTATCAGCTACGACCTGGAACTCGTGAGTTTTAGCGCCACCAGCGGCCATGTTTCCGCCATCGGCTTCCACGGCAATAAAATCGAGACCCATGCGGCTGAAGCTATTGCTGTAAGCGGTGAACATCTGATCATAGAATGTATCGAGAGAAACTTTATCAAAATGAAATGAGTAAGCATCTTTCATAATGAACTCGCGCGCGCGCATGAGTCCAAAGCGTGGGCGGATTTCGTCACGGAATTTTGTATTGATGTGATAAAGACAAACCGGAAGTTGCTTATAAGAATTCACAGTCCGGCGGAATAAATCCGTCACTGTTTCTTCGTTCGTAGGAGAGACGCAAAGATCACGCTCAGCACGGTCCTTGAACTTCAGCATCTGTCCGCCCATGGCATCCCAGCGACCGGATTCCTGCCAGAGTTCTCCCGGTGTAATAACCGGCATGAGAACTTCGAAGCAATTGATCCGATCCATTTCTTCACGGACAATTTTTTCGATTTTTTTGTAGGAACGAAACGCCATCGGCTGAAGCGTGTAAAGGCCTGCGCCGGTTTTATAAATGAGACCCGCGCGCATCATCAGCTGTTGTGAGACAACTTCAGCGTCGTTAGGAGTTTCTTTGAGAGTTTGCCAGTAACCAGTAGAAAGACGCATGAGATCCCTTATTCAAATAAGCTTTGAGTCCAGAAGTCCTTGAGTTCAACATAAACCCAGAACTCGCAATTTTCAGCAACCATAGCGCCGATTTCCACGAGAGGAGAAGTTCCGTTCACTGGATAGATTTCAATTTCTGTCTCGAGATCAGGGCCCGGACAGTTTTTATATTCGAAATTAAAAAGACCAAGACCCATGCCGAGACCGATGATCTCTTTCAGCACAAATTTTTCGCCTTTAACGACTTCAATATAAGAACCACTTCTTTCAGTCTGCGGAAGCGAGAGGTCCTGGAGAATGGAATACTCTTTTCCGGATTCCATATCGAACCAGACACCAGCAAATGATGGAAATGAAATGAGTGCGAGAAGAATGAATAAACGCATAGGTCCCCCTGAGTGGAACCATGTTAACTAAAAGCGCTCAATTTGGGAAAAGATCAGTGAGTGACGGTGATGAATTGTGGCAATTTATGAGCTTCACGCACCTCAGCTTTGAGCGCTGAAGCAGAAACGATTTCATAAGACGCCGGGTTTTCCAGAAGCTTACGGCAGAGAAGATTATGGAGATTGTGGCCTGATTTATAAGTCGTGATCTTGCCTGCGATTTCATAACCAAGAAGACTTACGTCACCAATAGTATCGAGAATCTTATGACGAACAAATTCATTCGCAAAACGAAGACCGTCATTATTCATGACTTTGTAATCATCGAGAACGATCGCATTATCGAGAGAGCCACCTTTAATGAGGCCTTTTCTCTTGAGCATATCGACGTCTTTGGCAAAACCAAAAGTTCTGGCACGAGCGATGTCCTGGATGAAATTCTCGCAGGAGAAATCAAAAGAAAAACGCTGAGTCTTGATGACCGGATGAGCGAAAACAATCGTTGAATCAATCACCAGGTTCTGGCTTGGTTCAAACTGGGCCCACTTACCATCTTTTTCCACACGAACTGTATCGAGAATGACGAGAAACTTTTTTGATTTATTGAGATTCTTGATTCCGGTTTCTTTCAGAAGGAAAACGAAAGATGCGCCTGAACCATCCATGATCGGAACTTCCGGTCCATCGATTTCAATGAGGCAGTTATTGATTCCGAGACCATAAAGTGTCCCGAGAAGATGTTCGACAGTGTGAATGGCACCAGCTCCCGATCCGAGAGTCGTTGCATTTTCCGTTGTCCCTACCGTGAGAGCATTAGCTGTCATCGCCTGAGAGCCAGGAATATCAGTACGAATGAATTGGATCCCAAAGTCTGCGTCCGCAGGAATAAGCTTCATGGTCACTTTGCGACCTGAGTGCAGCCCAATTCCTGTCACTTTCACATCTTTAGCCAGGGTCCGTTGATTAATCACTACTAACCTTTGAATAAAACAAGCACGTCGCTCGATTATAAACGAATTTTATAAGTTTGTACGCCAGAAAATTGTGCTGTATGTAGTAAAACTGACTACATCAGTCAAGAAACATGCGAACTAGCTGCATCTGAAAGAACTCTTCCCCGGGGAGTCCGAAGAATAAGTCCCTGCTTTAACAGATATGGTTCGTAAACCTCTTCGATTGTTTGCTTGTCTTCACCCAGAGTGGCAGACAAAGCTTCGATCCCGACGGGGCCGCCGGAATAGTAATTTTTCATCACCGTCAGAATTTTTCGATCCATGGAATCAAGGCCCAGATGATCGATGTCGAGAAGCGACAACGCTGCTTCCACTTCTTTCATGCCGACTGAAGGAGCCTTGTTCACGAGAGCGAAATCCCGGACACGTCTGAGAATCCGGTTTGCGATTCTCGGAGTTCCGCGTGAACGTTTCGCGATTTCATTTTTAGATTCAGCATTCAGCGTGATCGCCATCTTACGAGAGTTATTCTGAATGATTTCTGCAATTTTTTCCGGCTCATAAAAATCAAAATTCAAATGAGCGGTAAAGCGATCGCGGAGAGGATTCGAAAGAAGTCCCGAACGGGTAGTCGCTCCGATTAAAGTGAAAGGCATGAGATCAATCTGCATCGTGCGGGCAGAAGCACCCTGGCCGATCAGAATATCGAGACGGAAATCTTCCATCGCGGAATAGAGAATTTCTTCGACAGATATATGCATGCGGTGAATTTCATCAATAAAGAGAACGTCACGAGCTTTGAGATTCGTGAGAACAGCGGCGAGATCGCCTTTTTTTTCAATCGCAGGCCCAGAAACAACATGAAGTTCAGAGCCGAGACCTTTAGCGATCAACATGGCGAGAGATGTTTTTCCAAGTCCCGGAGGCCCGGAAAGAAGGACGTGATCCATGGCTGTTTTCCGCACGATCGCGGACTTCACCATGAGATCAATGTTATCTACGACTTTCTTTTGTCCGATGAATTCAGAAAAATTCTGAGGGCGAAGCTGGGCTTCCTGCTCTCTTTCTGAAGGTGCAACATCTCCTCCGACAACTCTCTCCATAAATTACCTCAACTCTTTTAAGATGAGTTTCAGGAGTTCTTCGGGTTTCGAGACATTCATCATATGTTTTTGAATCATTGGCATGACGTCCTGGTCTTTGAAACCTAAACCCTGGCAAGCAGCGAGAGTTTCTTTCACCAGGAAAGCATCAATCTGATGTTCCGTACTGACTTTAGCACCAGCTTTGACCGGCTTATCTTTTGTCACCATCCCGACTTCGAGCTTGGTCACTTTATCCTTCAGTGAAAGAATAATCTGCTCAGCACTTTTCTTCCCGACACCTGGAGCGGACTTGAGAACATCAACATTCTCAAGAGTGATTGCGGTAATAATCTGCGCCATTCCCAGATGAGATACCAGAGCGAAAGCAGATTTTGGTCCAATGCCATTCACACTCAGGAGCATTTCGAAAAATTTCTTATCATCAGCTGTCTCGAAACCAAAAAGGTTCTGAGCATCTTCACGAATGATGTGAGAAATAAAAAGGGCGATGTCACGATTGGGAACCAAGGGAGTCGCCGTATGAACTTCGTAACCCACGCCCTGAGCAGTGAGAACGATAGATTTTTGTGAGTCAGAATAAATAACTGTTCCGGAAACATATCCAATCATAAAACTGGTTCCTTAATTCGATGTGAAAGTGCAGCGGCCAGACCATTTCCTGCTTTCCCGGATTTCTTTTTCTTCTCAACGGGAATGCGGACATCACGATTCAACAAATGGCAGAGAGCGATGGCACAGGCATCACTTTCATCATGAGTTTTAAATTCAGTGACACCAAGATATTGCTTCAGAAATTTCTGAACACCTAACTTATCCGTATGTCCGTGCCCTGTTACGGTGGACTTCACGAGATTCGGAGAATATTCAAAAATTTTTTCATGATGATTGCGGGATAAAGCTGCGAGCATTGTCCCTCTTGATTGCGAAAGTTTCATGAGGGCATCGGGGCTTTTCACGAAAATCAATGATTCAAGAGCGATTTCATCCGGTGAAAACTGCGAAAGAAGTTTCTCCGTCTGATCGAAGATGTCTTTTACCCTGTGCAGAAACTCGACCTTTGCGTCGAATTTCAAAATCCCGGAAGCAATGTAAGTAATTTTTCTGCCCTCTTTTTGTAAAAGAGCATAACCCGCAGTGACAGAGCCTGGATCAATGGCAAGAACAATCAAAAAAATTTCCTAGGTGATGTTAAGAAGATTGTACCTAAAGAATTCAACTGACGTCTAGTTACTCGCCCGGCCCTTAAGATAATTTCCCACGTAAAAAACGAGCGAACCAAGAATAAGCTGGGCCAGCTCTAACTGTCCGTAATCTCCATTCTTGATGCCTGAGAAGAAACACAGACCGACAGCAGTAAGTCCGAAAAGCTGCATGCCGAGTCCGAGATAAAAGAGTGATTTCATCATTCAGAGATACTAAACAGATTTGAAATAAGAAAGGACTTTTTGACCCGCAGATTTTATATTATCTGCATAATTATGACTGCACGAATCCTCTCCGCAAAACCTTGTGTTGAAAAAGTAAAAGAAGACCTGAAAAAGAGATGCGAATCTCTGAAGGTCCGCGGTTGTCATCCATCCATGAGTGTTGTTCTGGTTGGTGATAATCCCGCTTCTTTAAGCTACATCCGGAATAAAAAGAAACTTTGTGAAGAAGTGGGTGCGAAATTCACTCTTCATCAGCTTCTTCCCGGAATTTCCGCGGATGATTTCCTGAACACAGTTCATGCGCTTAATAATGACCCCGGGACAAACGGCATCATTATTCAATTACCGGTGACGGATCACCTGGCGAAACTGGATCTGCCGCAATTAGTGGTTCCTTCAAAAGATATTGATGGTTTTCATGGTGAGAACACCAGAAAACTTTTTGAAGGTTCTACGGATATGAAACTTCTTCTTCCCTGCACACCTAAGGGTTGTGTAAATCTCCTGAGATATTACGGATACGAAGTTGAAGGTAAGAATATTGTGATCGTAGGGAGAAGTCTGATCGTCGGGAAACCACTTTCACTCCTTCTCACAAATCTCAATGCCACCGTTACTCTCGCTCATTCGAAAACAAAAAATATTCGCGAGCTCACAAAAAATGCCGACATTGTTATCGCTGCTATCGGGAAAGGACATTTCCTCGATCGCTCTTATTTCGATTCTGCACGCAACACTGTTGTGATTGATGTCGGAATGAATAGCCTTAATGGAAAATTGGTCGGTGATGTGAATACCGAAGATGTGAAAGAAGTCGTTAGTGCTGTCAGTCCCGTTCCGGGTGGAGTGGGCCCGATGACTGTTCTCAGTCTTATTGAAAATCTCATCACTGCTTCTGAGAAGCAGTTAAAAGGATAATATGAGCGAGCTTTTGAAAACCAGCCTTCATGAAGAACATGTAAAACTTGGCGCAAAGATGGTTCCGTTCGGTGGATGGGATATGCCTGTTCAATACACATCCGTAAAAGATGAAGTAATCGCTGTCAGACAAAAAATCGGGGTATTCGATGTCAGTCACATGGGAGAATTTTTTCTCGAAGGGACTGATGCTGAAAAATTTGCTGACTACTTAGTGACCAATGACATTCTCAATGCTCCCCATGGGAAAGCGATTTACTCTCCCCTTTGTCGCGAGAATGGAACTGTTGTTGATGATCTGATTGTTTACAAACTTCGCCCGGGTAAAGTTCTCATCTGCGTGAACGCATCAAATATCGAAAAAGATTTTAATTGGATGAAGGCCCAGCATAAGGGCTTTGATTGCACATTCGTCAATAAATCGAATGAGTATTCTCTTCTGGCACTGCAGGGCCCTGAATCTTACGCGATTTTAAAACCAATGATGAAAGACCTACCGGAAATTGAGTACTACTCAGTTTTTGAAACGAGTTTCGGATCACACACAGTCATCATCGCGCGCACGGGTTATACCGGCGAAGATGGTTTTGAGATTTTCGGATCTCACGCTGCCATCAAGGAAATGTGGCAGAAACTGATGGAGAAGAAAGTCACTCCCTGTGGTCTCGCTGCTCGTGACGTTTTACGTCTGGAAGTTTGCTATCCCCTTTACGGTCATGAACTGACGGATGAAGTGAATCCTTTTGACGCAGGTCTCGGATGGACAGTGAAACTCACGAAAACAAATTTTATTGGAAAGGCTTCGTTAGAAACTAAGAAAGCTAAATACAAACTGGTTAAGCTCACCCTGGATAAGGGAATTCCTCGCGAAAATTATCCCGTCATGGATGGCCAGGGAAACGTCGTAGGATCAGTCACTAGCGGAACGATGTCAGTCGTCACCGGAAAAGGTATAGCTCTGGCCCGCATTGAAATTGATAAAGCCCCAAAAGATGAAGTATTTAATATTGATATCCGTCAGAAGGCCTATCCCGCACAACTCACGAAAAAACCATTCGTAACCGGAGGACATAAATAATGAGCACAAACATCCCAGCCAATTTGAAATATACCAAAGAACACGAATGGGCACTCGTTGAGGGTGACACTGTAACTGTTGGTATTACTGACTTCGCGCAGTCAGCACTTGGCGATATTGTCTTCCTTGAAGTGCCGGATGTTGGATCTGAGCTCAAACTCGGAAACACTTTTGGTGTTGTTGAATCTATCAAATCTGTTTCTGATCTCTACGCTCCTGTGAGCGGAGAAGTTGTCGCAAAGAATAGTGATCTTGAAGGATCACCAGAAAAAATTAATTCAGATGCTTACGGATCGTGGCTAATTAAAGTCAAGGTGAAAAACACAACTGAATTAAATAATCTTTTAACGGCACAGCAGTATCAGGAATTCTGTAACAGCTCACATTAATTGAAACGCACCACCAGTGAAAACTGGTGGTGTTTTCACTCTCAAATTGAAATTTTTATTTAGTAAACATTCAATCTAAGCTTACTTCAAATCCCATTCTAAAATTTTTTCCGCTTCATCAAATCCGTCTTTACGAACTTTGGTGGTTTGGTGATACTGCCCCTCCCAACAGTGATTTTTTTGTAGTTGAAGGAAAATTTTTTAATGGAATCAATCCAGCTTCTGAATACGGCCATCATCAAAAGCAAAGAAAAGAAACTCAACCAATCTTTTGAAGAACGACTCAACCAAGTTTGTAATTCACCAGTGATTGAAGTTTTAAATAAGTCGATCAGTCAGTATGCAGAAATGCAGAAAATTTCACGCGATCAAGCTGCACTTCAAGTAATTGAAGCCATCAGAGAACTAGACTCTATCTGGTCTGATTATGTTGTTATGGAAGGAATTGATCGTCTCAAGACATTACTTCGCAGCTCTCACTAAGACTTCACAACAAAGCCCCATTCGATGGTGGCTTTTCCATTAACTAGTAGATCTTTTGGTGGGTTCGGAAACGGGCCCGCTTCATTGAAAGACTCAATCGCAGCATCATCCAATTCTTTCACACCTGAAGTTCCCAGAATTTTCACGCTGACGATTTCACCCTTCGTATTGAGTGTTACCTGAAGTGACGTGATGAGATTGTCACTGGCGGGAAGCCTGCGACCTGAGCGGAAGATGTTATTAGCTTTTTCATGCAGTGTTTTTCCCCAGAACTGTTCGAGCTTCTGGCGAATACGGTGAAAAAATCCATAATGCTTGTATTCAACTGTATTGAGATGAGTGAAATCGCCCAGAGTTACTTCTTCGACGTAATCATTTGTCGCAGAAAGGCCCTGACTATTGAGATCTCCATTCTCGAGACCTTTAATCGCCTCTGAAGCAGGAGTACGAGCTTGTTCAACAGGAAGGGGATCACCCGCTTCCATCCCAAAATCAGCGAGTTTCAGATCTTGAATCGCTTTCTTCTGAGTTTTAGCAGATTTGTTTTGCTGAGGATTTGTGACGACAGCATTTCCCTTGGCAGCCTTGTTAAAGCTATCAATCGCCTTTGCCATTGTTTCGCGTTCAAACTTACGATCTTTATCGCTGAGGAAAGCTTCTTTTACTGGTCTTTCATTTGAAGCTGAATCTTCGGATTGCACGATTTGTTTTTTCTGAAGGCTTGCCATTTCTTTTATGGCTTCCTGAACGAGTTTAATCTTGATGGATTTTTCAGGAGCAAAAGTTACGGATTTTAATTGATCGTGAAACTTCACTACCAGGAGTGCAGCGTGGATGAAAAAAACACCCAAAAGAAAGTAGTAAAACGTTTTGCGATCTAGGGCCATAGGACCTCCGTAGAAGTCCTATCGGCATTTTAGAAAAATTCTTATTGGTTCTTGAAGTAGTCGTCGTCCTCAGTTGCAGATGCCTCGGTAGACGGAGCATTTTGATCAAACGAATCCGCTCCTGACTCAGGATTAGTCCCTTCCACGAAGGATTCCATGAATCCACCTGGCGATCCGGGAGCTAAAACCTTACCTGTTTCCTTATTGATCATTACCTGAGTGATGCCTTCAGGAACACGGAATTCGGCTGATCCATATTTCGGGATCGCTTGTTCCATATAATCAATCCAGATGGGAAGAGCGGTTTTTCCGCCTGTCTCCCCATAACCCAGAGGACGGTTATCATCAAAACCTGCCCATGCACCGGCAACGATATTACTGGTGAATCCCACAAAGAGAGCATCCACGTAATTGTTGGTTGTTCCCGTTTTGCCACCGATGTTTGTTCCGAGACGGACAGCTGCTGAACCAGCTGTTCCGAAAATCGTGACTCCTCTCAAGAGATTCGTCATGACATAAGACAGGCGCGGATCATAAACCTGATTATTATCCAGATTGGCGAGGAAAGGATTTCCCGCGGGCTTGGTTTCATCAGGTGTCGCCTCAGTAACTTCCGGCTTAGGAGCTTCTGGTTTCCAGGCGGTATCTGCCGACGGAGGTGGATACGTTTTCCCTGAGCGATCTTTAATTGATGTGATGTGAACAAGACGAATCGCACGACCACCATTCGGGAAAACTGCATACCCTTTGGTTAATTCTGCGAGACTGATCCCGAAGGAACCGAGAGAAAGTGACATATCCTTCGGAATCTCTGCCGAGAGATGAAATCTTTCTGTGAAAGAATTGATCTTATTCACACCAAGATCCTGCACCAGTCGGACTGTGGGAATATTCCGGCTCACTTCAAGAGCATTTCTGAAAGTCATCGGTCCGTTAAATTCACCATCGTAATTTCTCGGCTTCCAGCTGAGAGAATCATCCACACCACCAAGGGCCTGCGGTGTATCCATCAGGATCGTATTTGGCTTGTAACCATTCTCCAGTGCAGCTGCATAGATGAATGGCTTAAATGATGAACCCGGTTGTCTGGAAGATTGAATCGCTCGATTGAATTGTGACTTCTGGAAATCAACGCCTCCAACAAGAGTGATAATCTCACCGTTATGAGCGTTCATAGCAATGAGAGCACCTTCCACTTCCGGATCCTGATCAAGTTTGACCTTGAAGAATTTTTGGCGGGAAAGAAGTGTCCGCAGAGTCTTGTCTTTATACTTCTTGAAAAACTCCGGCGTAATCATCATATCCGATGCTACGTTCTTCTCTTCCACCTGAACCAGGATGTTATCCCCGCGTTTCAGGATTTTTGAAGGAACTTTGACCGGCTGGAAGTAGAGAGGATTTTCGCTGAATTTTCTTTCGTGGGCCCATTCGAAACCACTTTCCGCTATGACGGCACGGGAACCACCAACGCTGACGAGAACAGTTCTCTTATTATCATCAACATTCAGAACGACAGCAGGATATGTTTTCCCGATCTGCAGGAAGTCTACGAAAGGGTCTTTTGCCACGTTGCCGATATCAACCAGTCCGCGGAAGCGCTCATTAAGCTTTTCCTTCTCAGCTTCAAAGTATGTGATGTTCTTCTGGAGAGAATCATCATCTTCGTGAAACTCGAAAATGTTTTTTCCTTCAGGGCTGAACATGAAGTAAGTAGACTGCTCTTTGAGAATCTTTTTTCTTTGTTCAACAATGTACTGAGAGATTTCTTCTTCAGAAGCAAAGTTCTTAATCGGTCCGCCATATCCCTGGCGCTTATCCAGCTCTTTCACTCTTTCTTTCACTGCTTTTTCTGCTTTCGACTGAAGAGACCAGTCGAGAGTTGTCTGCACAGTGAATCCGTTATTGAGGAATTCTTCCGTCCCAACGGACTTCATCACTTCCTGTCTGACCCAGTCCGTGAAATGGCCGCCTTTCTGTTCGTTCACGCGGCGAATGCGCATCTTGATATCTTCAGTGAGCGCTTTTTCGAATTCTTCTGTGTTGATCTTGCCCGTCTCATGAAGGCGCTTGATCACATATCTCTGTCTGATTTTTGCCTGATGAGGATTTACATAGGGAGAATATCTTCCCGGAGCAACGAGAAGACCTGCAACAAGAGCGCATTCCGCCGGAGTGGCATCAGCGAGTTCTTTATCAAAGTATCCACGGAACGCAGCTTTTACGCCGTAATATCCACCGCCAAGATAGACCTGGTTAAGATAGAGAAAGAGAATTTCTTCTTTCGTGAATTTCTCTTCGATTTTACGGGCGAGAAGAAGATCTTTCACCTTGCGGGAAATTGTTCTTTCTTTCGTGAGGAGAAACGACTTCGCCACCTGTTGAGTGATCGTTGATCCCCCCTGCACCAGGCGGCCTTCTTTCATGTTCACAGCAAATGCGCGCACGATACCGAGATAATCAATTCCCTGGTGATGAAAGAAATTATCATCCTCAGCAGCGAGGAATGCGTTCACAACTTTTTTAGGAATTTTATCGAAGGGAACGACATCACGGGTTTCGATACCAATATCGAGGAGAACTTCTCCATCGCGGGAAAGAATTTTGGAATTCATTGGAGGGTTATAATCTTTCAACGAATTGATCTGAGGAAGATCCATCGAAATGTAAAAGAAGATACCGATCAAAGTACCAACACCTAATAGAAATAGAACCGCAAGAGCAGCGAGAGTCTTAATAAGACGTTTCAAGGACAATCCTTCGTTCGAAAGTTAGGTCTATTTTAAGGGAAATCCGGATTTAGGGAAGGTTACTCTTTGTAATCAATTTCTTTGAGGCTATCGCTCAGGATTTTGATTTTCTTTTCTGCGGTCTGGAGCGTCTGGCGACACTCTTTATATAGTTCGATGCCTTTCTCAAATTTTTTCAGACTTTCGTCGAGATTCACTTCACCTGACTCGAGCTCTCGGACAATTTTTTCGAGTTCTTTTAAAGAACTTTCGAAGTCATGTGTACTATTTTTCCCACTCATTGGTGCTTCCGTCGTTCGTTTGACACTCATTTGTCAGGAGGATCATCCCATAGTGGCCACTCATCGACAAGTTATCAGCCGCTTAGCTTGGGTGGTGTAAATTGCCTATGCTAGGTTTCTGTCACCCGGGTTGCTAAAATTTGCCTACGGACGAGTCTCTCGTCCACTCCATCAGGAAGAAGGAGCTCATGGGCAACATCTGGGTCCCATTATCAGGCCAAGTGGCACAACAACGGAAAGTTGAAACGATTGCTAACAACGTAGCAAACGCGAACACCGTTGGTTTCAAGAAAGACCAACTTGTCTTTAAGGAACATCTCACCGCACTTACTAAAGGTGTGGAGGATATCGATATTCCGCGTAAGGAATTTTCGCCCGCTGATTTCTACCACACTCAAGGTGCGGAGAATTCTATGGTCGCTGTTGATGGTAGTTACACTATCTTTGAACAGGGACAGCTTCAGCCAACCAGTAACCCACTTGATGTCGGCCTTCAAGGTGAAGGCTTCATGGAAGTACTCACGCCCAATGGAATCCGTTTCACGAGAAAGGGAAATTTCTCCATGAATCGTGAGGGAGAACTCGTGACAGATCAGGGATATAAAGTCCTGACGGCTGTGGCCGGTGCTCCCGCCGGAAATCGTGATCCCGCTTCACTTCCCTCTTATCCAAAACCAGAAGACAGAGTTGTTCGCATACCAACTGATGCAAAAATCACAATTACCAGGGAAGGCGATGTCGTGACCAAGGATGGTCCCATTTCTAAGATCTCTGTTGTTGAATTTGTTGATTCGCATGCCCTTCGGAAAGAAGGGAACTCTCTTTATATCACGCCCGACGAAGCCAATGTCAGACGAAGCGATATCAAGACAGTTGTGCATCAGGGATTTCTCGAAGGTTCTAACGTAAACGCAATTGAAGAAATGTCTGAGCTCATCAAGGCTCACCGCCATTTTGAATCTATACAGAAAGCAATTAACGCCTATGACTCGATATCAGGGAAAGCTGCCAATGATATCGGGAAATTTTAATCAGGGGGATTTATGATCAGAGCCTTACACACATCCGCTACCGGCATGGCTGCTCAGGAATCCAACGTCAATACAATCTCGAACAACATCGCCAACATCAATACAACCGGCTTCAAGAAAGCTCGTACAGAATTTGACGATCTTCTCTATGAAACAATCCAGGAAGCTGGCGGGAAATCATCCGGCTCAACTGAATATAACGTGGGTCACCAGGTTGGTTCAGGGGCAAAAGTTTCTGCCACCAGAAAAATTCATTCGCAGGGTGCTCCTCAGATGACGAATAACCCATACGACATGATGGTAAACGGAGAAGGCTTCTTCGGCATCATCGGTCCCAATGGCGAATTAAAATATACACGTGACGGAAGTTTTAACGTGGATTCACAGGGAAATCTTGTGACCCGCGCTGGTCACCGCGTATTTCCGGGTGTTGTTGTCCCACCCAATATTCTTCGTCTCGGCGTTTCTGAAAACGGTCAGGTTGAAGCTTATACAAGAGAGTCAGTAGAACCTATTTCCCTCGGTCAGATTCCCGTATTTACTTTCGTGAACCCGGTAGGTCTTCGCTCTGAAGGCGGAAACTATATGGCCGCAACTGTTGGTTCAGGCCAGGCGATCCAGAACAGCCCGGGTGAAAACGGATCCGGGAATATCATGCAGGGAGCGATTGAATCTTCAAACGTAAACGTCATGAACGAAATGACGGACCTGATTAAAGCTCAGCGCGCTTATGAAATGAATTCCAAAGTCATGGGTGTAGCAGATCAAATGCTTCAGACCGTGAATAACATCAGGTAATAAATGAAATTCTTTTTCGCTTTTTTGTTTTGTTTACCTGCTGCCTTTGCCTGTGAAATCAGCATGCCTCATCGCCTGGTCATACTGAGTGAAGACATGAGCGGACAATCACCGATCGTGACCGCGAATTGTTCCGAAGAAACCACCAGAGAATTTCATAAAACACTGACGAGCCTCGAAGGAAGAATTTCCTCTTCGCAGCTGACAGAAATCATGGCGGCGAAAAATCATTCCATTAAAATTGATCAGCACATGGTTCAGATTCAGAACCTGAAATCGTTTATCCGCGAGCAGCTTAATGTTCCTGGCGGAGTCCATGTGAAAAATACTTACGCCATTAACTCATCCAACTTCCTCGCTCTCGCTCCGGGAGATCAGCTTCAGCTGTATTGTTCAGGCTGCATGTGGGGGAACAGGCAGACAATTAATCTTACTGTCGCAGGTTTTGATGGCACGAGACGCGATTTCGTCGCAGTCGCCGATTTCGGAAAGATGGTGAGAGCTTTTCGTCTCACGCGTCCGCTGAATTCATTCTCAGAAATCACGGTCTACGATATCAAAGAAGAGTACACTGAAGCAGTTCCTCACACGGAATTCATCTCAGATGTTCAGAACCTCAAATATTACAAATCGAACAAGCCTCTTAAGAGTGGTGAGTTACTCCGCATTTCTGATCTCAATGCTCTCAACATTGTGAAGGCTGGTCTCAAGACGGAAGTTGTATTGGAAAACGATATGGTGAGAATCAAAACTTCCGGAATCAGCCGTGGGAATGGCGCTCTCGGAGATATCGTTGAAGTTTATCATCCTCAGAAAAATAAAAAATATCAGGGTAAAGTCATTGATAATAACAAGGTACTTGTAGAGCTATGAACCACTTCATTCTTTTTGCACTTCTTCTTTTCACTTCGTGCGCCAATTACGTCACTGGTCTTCATAAGCAAATGGATCGTGAAGAAAGAATGGCTCGTGGGGGAAGTGAACGTCCGAAACAAAATAATAATCCTCAGTCATCATGGCGTGATCGTTTTCAACCAGAGCGGGATAAACGACCAATAAAAAATCCTACTACATATAGCTTGAGTGATGGTGGTCCATCAGGATCAGTCCGTCCTCCGGTGAAACGTGATTATCGTCCGCAAAGATATCAGGCTGATGATTTCAAGGACAACGAAGGTGACGGAAGTCTCTGGGCCAACCAGGGTTCTTCAGCATCACTCTTCACTTACCAGAACGACAAGCATACTGGTGACATGGTCATCATCAATGTCCTTGAGAACCTGAGAAATCAGATTTCGTCAGAGCTTAAACGTCAGTTTCCGGACAAGCCGGTTCGTAAGAAAGACGGTGATAAAGAGAAGAGAGATGAGAAAGCTGCAGCCGCTGCTCCGTCGGCTCCTGGTCGGGAGGCTGATAACGATATGGACATGAAGATTTATGACAAAATCTCAGGAACTGTTATCGAGGAACTGAATAAAGATTACATAGTCCTTAAAGGCAGGAAGGAAGTAATCTTTAAAAAGGAAAAAAGGGCCATCGAAGTACAGGCTCTTGTGTCGCGGAAGGACATCATGGAAAATGATTATGTAAACTCCGACCGTCTTCTCGAGTCGCGGGTCTTCATCCTAGGAAGGGAAAATTAAATGAACAGATACCTGCCGTTACTTCTGTGTGCTCTCTCCCTGCCAGCTATGGCAAATCAGAGTCGTATTAAAGACCTGGTTACCATTAAAGGTGTTCGCGAAAACCCGCTCATTGGTTACGGCTTAGTCATTGGACTCGCAGGATCTGGTGATGGCGGCGGTGAAATCACCAATACTTCTCTTAAAAAAATGTTTCAGACTCTGGGCCTTAATCCCCAGAAAGAAGTGACTTCTAAAAACGTCGCTGCTGTTATTGTCACAGCAAAACTTCCCGCTTTCGGTAGAACTGGTCAGGCCCTTGATGTCACCGTTTCTTCGATCGGAGATGCTTCTTCACTCGCTGGTGGGACTCTCCTCGTTACTCCGCTTAAAGGTGGCGATGGTCAGGTCTATGCTGTTGCTCACGGAGCACTTTCCATTGGTGGTCTCGATAAAGGAAAGAAAATGGCAACGACAGCTCTCATTCCTGAGGGCGGAACAATTGAAAAAGAACTCGAGCTTGGATTTAACGATAAAAAGGCCATCCGTATGGCGCTTAACCGATCTGACTTCACGACAGCTGCTCGTGTAGAAAGAACGATTAACCAGGAGCTGGGCGGGAAATACGCAACAGCAACTGATGCCACGACGATCGACCTGATCATTCCTCAGTACTACGAAAGAAAAGTGGTTGAGCTGATCGCTAATATTGAAAACTTCCGGGTCGTCTCGGATACCCAGGCAAAAATTGTCATCAATGAACGGACCGGAACCCTCGTGGCCGGTGGCGATATCGTCCTTAAGAAGTCGGCTGTCAGTCATCGCGATATGGTGCTGGAAGTGAAAGGCGGAGCAGAAGGCTCAGTCAGCAAATCTATCCAGGCCATGGATCAGGCTACGACAATCAATGACTTAGTGAAGGCATTGAACGCACTTGGCACCACTCCGGACGACCTCATTTCTATCTTCCAGGCCCTCAAAAAGAACGGATCTTTAGTAGCTGATATAGAGCTAATTTAAGTCCCCGGTCAAATTTGCCCAGGGGGGATTTTCTCTAACACCCCCCTCCCAAAAAATGTTACACTCTAAAGAGAATCTCATCAGGATGATGGGGTTAGAAAACCAGGATGGTAAGAGTGAAAGTCGGCATCGATCAAAAGTCATTTCCCACTTCTCAAAAATCCAATCCAATTAAGCCTTACGAAGAAATTGCTGAAGGCATGGAAACGAATTTTACCTCGTACATGCTCGCAGAAATGAGAAAGTCAGTTCCTAAGGAAGGCGAAGACACACCGGCAATGGATTACTACAATTCTTTGCTGGATTCCGAAAGAGCGCAGCTTATGGCAAAATCAGATAGTGGTCTCGGTATCAAGAAAGTGATCCTCGATCAGATTGTGCCTCAGCATATGAAACATTACCTGCAGAAAAAGATTTCGAATCCGGAAGCGACTCAAGGATTGACCGCTTCCACGAAGGAGAAAAAATATGAGTAGCATCGACACCCGCCCGTCATTCTTCCCGAAGAGCCGGAGCGCACAAGCTGAAAAAGCAAATGGTGGCAGACAAGTTGAGGGTGCGGAAACGAATTCTCCTGACCGCGCTTCTGAGATCACAGCAAAGACTGCTGGCGATGCACGCGTAAATATCCCTGAAGGTGTGAAAGATTTCTCACGCATCAAGAAAGCTGCGATGAGTGCTCCTGAAACGGACAACACTGAAAAGATCGCACGTCTCAAGGCAGCGATTGCAGCAGGGACATACGAAGTCGATTACGACGGTCTCGCTGATAAAATTTTAACTTCAGAGTTTTAATTTAATTTAAAGAGGTCCACGGATGGATACTTCTTCTCAAGCCAGAATCCTTTACTACCAGCAGGCCGTTACTGTCTGGGAAAACTTCTGCAAACTTCATAAAGAGCTCTACGACCTTACTTGCGATGAGTATATGACTCTCCTCGCGAGCGACATTGATAAACTCGAAACGATGCTTCCGATGAAAGAAGAAATCATCGCCCGCATCAACGAGCTTGAGAAAGACCGCACTCACCTCATTCTCAAAATTAACGAATCAAATCTTTTCGGCTCGGAAATCTCACGTGCCGGTGAACTTCTTGAAGCCTTCGCTGACATCGATCAGAAGAGCGGTATCCCTGCTCTGAAGAACCTCAACAGTCTTCTCATCGACATCATCCAGAAGATCCAGGAACAGAATAAGAAGAACCAGATGTTCCTGAACAAGGCCATGCTTTCGATCCGTGATCTTAAGCAGAGTTTCAACGGGAAGAAGACCTACACGACTTACGGTGCCGACGGTATGACCCGTCAGACCCGCTAGGAAAGAGGATAAGAGTTGAGCGACTTACTTAACATTGGTAAATCGGGACTGTTCGCTTCAAAGCGCGCAATGTCTACGACTTCGCATAACATTGCGAATGCCAATACTGACGGGTTCTCCCGCCAGGAAGTAAGACAGGAAACGAGCTTCACTCTTCCGGAAGGTAACTACGTTCTCGGTACTGGTACTCAGATTCAGAGTATCAAGCGCCAGCACGATGAACTCGTCGAGAAAAAACTCAACAACTCACTCACATCAAATAATTTTGATAAAGAGCGTTCGCTCCAGCTTTCACACGTGGAAGAAATTTTCAATGAAGTGAATTCGGAAGGGATGAATAAAGTCCTCAACCGTTTCTTCAACTCAATGAGAGAACTCTCCAATCAGCCGGAAAATGAAACTATCCGTAACGTGGTGAAAGAGAACGCGAAGATTGTGGTTGGTGACTTCCACCGTATCCAGTCAAACCTTGATGATGTCCGCGCCGGAATCAACAAGAAGATCGCTCTCGCTGTTGATGACATCAATGGCCTCACGAAAACGATTGCTAAGCTCAATAAAGAAATCAATATCGAAGAAGTGACCGATAGTACGGCCAACGATCTTCGCGATCAGCGTGACCGCGCGATCCGCACACTCGCAGATTACTTCCCTCTTCAGACTCACACAGATGATGAAGGTCAGTATGTCGTCAGTGTTGAAGGTCTCGGCTCACTCGTTTCTGGTGGACTTAACCAGGAGCTCAAAGTCGGATCCACTGTTAAGCCGGGTGCAAACTCCGCTGACAAAGGTGATGTTGAAGTTTACTTTGCTTCCCGCCAGAGTATTCACATCTCAGATAACATGAAAGGTGGAACACTCGGGGCTCTTCTTAAAACAAGAAATGAAGAAATCATCCAGCTTGAGAAACAAGTTGATGAGCTCGCTCATGGACTCGTTCACGCAACCAATGCAATCCACAGACGTGGTTACGCGAATCATCCTGTGCCGACAGATCCGGAAGGAAATCCGATTCCGAATGCGGCCGGCAGACAAGTTACGGGAATCAATTTTTTCAAAGAGCCGCTTGATACTAAGCGTGCTGCTGAATACATCGATCTCTCAGATGAAATTAAGGAAGATGTAAATAACATCGCGACGGCACTTGAGGCAAACAAGCCCGGTGATAACCGCATATCTCTGGCGATCTCCAAACTCCAGCACGAAAAAGTCCTGGCTGGCGGAACGACAACATTTGAAGAGCAATATCTCAAGTCCGTGGGCCACATTGGTCTTCAGGCGGGGAAAGCGAAAATTAATGAAGAGCAGTCAGGCGGAATTCTTGCGCAGGCAAAATCTGTAAAAGAGCGTCTCTCTGGTGTCTCACTTGATGAAGAAGCAGCCAACATGATCCGCTACCAGAACTCTTACGAAGCTTCTGCGAAGGTCATGAAAGCGGCAGATGAAATGTTTAAAGCAGTATTGAACCTGCTGCCATAGGAATATAGATGACTAGGGTTTCTGAAAACAGCTCTGTTAACTCGATCAACTACGCCACTGGGAAAACCAAGGGCAAAGTGGAAGATCTTCAGTTGAAGGGCTCGACGATGAAAAGAATTTCGAAGCCGTCAGACGATCCCGTCGGGAACGTCGAGCTTCTTGCGATTCGTTCTCAGAACGTCGATGCTGAACAGTACATGCGCAATCTCAATTTCGCGCAGACTCAGCTCTCCTATACAGAAAACGTTATTGAAGATCTCACCAACATTCTGATTAAGGCGAAAGAACTCGCGATCGGAAGTGCTTCTACGATTTACAGTCCTGAAATCCGCGAAGGTGTCTCGAAAGAGATTCACCAGCTGAGACAACAGGCACTGGGACTTGCGAACAAGCGCATGGGGAACAGATATCTCTTCGCGGGCCAGAAAGTTCTCACGCGTCCGTTCGACGCTGAAGGGAAATTCCAGGGCGATACAAACAAAATCAATATCGAGATCAACAAAGATGTTTTCATCCCGGTGAACACTCACGGAAAAGAACTTTTCTTCTCCAAGGGAACAAAACCGCTCGAAAGAAATGATCTCAATTTAAAAAATGAAGAAATCGATCTGACTCCACCGACCATGCGTTCACCAGCAAGTGTGAATGAGCCTTCGGAAGTTGAAATCAGCGTTTTTGACGAGCTCCGTGCCCTCGAAAATGCGATGTTGACCGATAACCCGAACATCATCCAGGGTCTCCTCGAAAAACTCGATACGAGCATTGAGCGCGTAGTGAAGATCCGGACAGAAATCGGGGCCCTCACGAACACGGTTTCTAACTCAGAAAACAATATTGAAAAGACCAAGCTTCTCAACGAGGCGCACAAGTCAAAAATCGAAGACGCAGACGTCACAGAAATTTTTGGTAACTTGCAAAAAGAGCAGAACGTTCTTAAGGCTACTTACCAAGCCTCTGCAAATCTCATGAACACCAGCCTCATGGACTTCCTCCGGTAGGAAATTCTTACAATTTCTTAACAAAATCTTTCAAATTCACTTGTATTCCAGACAAAATCGTATTAAATCAACGCAACAGTAAAACTTTATTGAGTTAGTCATATTCTTGACACCGAAGACAAGGATCACCAATGCTCGTTCTGACACGGAAGCTAGGAGAAAGCATCGCTATTGATGACAATATAAAAATTGTCGTCGTGCAGATAAAAGGTAAACAAGTTCGTCTGGGAATTAAGGCTCCAAAAGAGACTAAAATTCACCGTGAAGAGGTTTATCAAGCCATCCAAGACCAAAACACTGAGGCTGTGCAGGCCAGCATGTCGGACATCGCTCGACTTGGCGAAGAGCTAAAGAAGAAATAAATTCCTCCTTGCGGATTTAAGCCGTTGACTGATACCATCAAAGTGCTATGGTAAGAATACCTTACCATTCCATTTTGGAGGAAGCCGTGAAAGTCAAAACCACTCGATTTGGGGAACTGGAAGTTAACCCGAATGATGTACTCACCTTTACTGAAGGTCTTCTCGGTTTTGAAAATCTCAAGAAATATTTCGTCGTTGATCCAGGTGATAGCACTCTGATTCTTTGGCTCCAAAGCACTGAAGACGAGAAAGTCGCTTTCCCGATCATCGAGCCAAAGATCTTCAAGCCAGACTATATTGCGAAACTCCTTCCCGCAGATCTTAACGGTCTCGAGCTGGAAACTCTTCAAACTGCTAAGCTTTACAGCATCCTGACTATCCCGGCTAACGTGACAGAAATGTCTGCTAACCTGAAAGCTCCAGTTGTTGTGAACTCTGCGAAGAAAGTTGGTAAGCAGATCGTTCTTCAGGATTCAAAACTCTCTGTTAAGCACGAAATGTACCGCGAACTCAAAACTTACATCGTGAGCTTCTCATCTGATGACGCCCGCAGAACTACTTTCGAGCCAGCTATCGCTCTCGAGAATGGTGACTTCAAGCCAGCGAATCCGAACACGACAAGAACTCTCGAAGCTTAATCCCTTAGCTTACATTTAAAACTAAAAAGCCCACGAAAGTGGGCTTTTTAGTTTTAAATGTCTTAATTAAATTAGAGAGAGACGGTAGTCTCAGTCGAGTTACGCGAAAGATTCACGTACATGAGAGCTTCCGGGTGACTTGGTTCACGGGAAAGAACGTTCTGCCATTCGGCCTGAGCTTCAATGATGTTCCCGTTTCCGTAATAGAGAAGGCCAAGCGCGATACGCGCCGGCATGTAGCCAGGATTTTCATTTTTCAAGCGGCGGAGTTCATCAAACGCTTTCGATGAGAAACCTTTCTTCGTGTACGCCTTAGCAACCTTGATTCTGATCTCGAGATTGTCGGGATCAAGAGCGATAGCTTTGTTGTATTCGAAAAGAGCTTCTTCACAACGGCTGTAGGAAACATACATTTCCGCGAGCTCGTAGTGCTTAAGAGAAAATTTCTTGTTGAGATGAGGATCAGCTACACCCTGACCCTGAGTATTCTTCACCTGATTATTTGCTTTCTCGAAGATGGCCTTAGCTTCTTCGTATTTACCGATATCGTTGTAGATGACGGAAAGTGAGATCGCTGCATCAGTATGGTTGGGATCGAGTTCCAGGACGCGCTGAAAGCCTTTAATCGCTTTTCCGAGTTCGCCTCTGACATGGAAAACGTTGGCGAGATAGAAGTACGCCTCAGTCGCGTTTGGATTCTGCTCAATCACTTCATTTAAAAAGAGGCTGGCTGTCTTGAGATCGTTTTTCTGAAAGGCTTCTTTGGCTTTTTTCAACAGGTCGTTCAGTTTCACATTTTCCAAAGTGGAATCTCCTGAGAAAAATTTATTAGATCTTCTTGTTACAATTATCTAATGACAATTTTATGGCCCTTTTATCCTCTTTATCAACCTCAGGGAGAAACTTTTCACTGTAATCCTTGCACGAGTCCCATTCTTTCAGCTGACGGGTGGCCTCAACTGTTCTGACCATGGCGTGATGTCTGAGTTTCTGTTCCTTGTGATTTTCCATAATATCCAGATACCAATATCTTGCAGCTGACCATTCCTTCGTCTTGAAATAGAAGTCGGCAATGTACTGATCTTTCTGACGAAGCATCTTCAATGACTTCTCAATGCTTTTTTTCGCATCCTTGGCGTAACTGGAGTCGCCATACTTCTGAATCACTTCATCGTAGTACTTAATGGATTCCAGGGCGGGCTCGAGATCTCTGTCGATGCTATCCGGAATTTGTTTATAGTAAGACTCCCCGATTTTAAAAACCACGTACGGGATCTTTTCATGTTTAGGGTGAAAGTCGCGGAAGAGCAGATAGGCCGCTGCCGCTTCTACATAGCTTTCCTGCATGTAAAGAACGTCTGCCTGAAGAAGTTCGGCCGGTGTCGCGTAAAACGAATAAGGATGCTGGGTTTTAATGAGATTCAGTTTCTCTGTGGCGAGAATAAATCTCTCCGCTTCCATGAGTTCCTGAGCTTCTTTAAAGAGGACTTCCGCTTCTGTTTTTCCATCTGGCTTATCAGATGAGCATGAAAGACAAACGAGCATGATGACGAGAGCAAAAATTTTAATCATATGTTTACCGAGAGATCCTTATAAATTTCGATGAAGAGAATCTTGAAGAAGGCGATGAAAGGAATAATCACGATCATGCCGACAATCCCACCGAGCTGGGAGCCAATAATAATACTGACGACAACGAGAATCGGGTGAAGGTTAACAATTTTAGAAACAAGTAATGGGAACACCAGAATCATGTCGATGAGATTTGCAATCAGATAGATGATGACCATTCCCCACATGGAGATAGTCGGATCTTTTGAAAGAAGAGCAATCCCGAACGCCGGAATGAATCCGATAATCGGCCCGATGTACGGAAGGATATTTGTGACACCTGCAACAAATCCGAGAACGAAGGGATAAGGAAATCCGACGAGGAGAAGCCCGATCGTAACTAACGTTCCGAGAATCGCTGCTTCAACGAATTTAGCAATGATGTACTCGCCAAATTTTGTATTGAAGTGCGAGAAGAGAACATAGGCCTTTTCAAAAATAGGATTAGGAATGGCTTCCATGAGTTTCGTTCCGAAATTCCCACTCTCCTTAAAAAAGAAGTACAGAAACATCGGTACCAGGAGAATCCACTCAAAGACGGATGAAAGATAATCCGGGAAACGGCTGACGAAATCTGAACCGAAGAATTCAAGTTTCGACATCATGTAATTCACAGGATCGAGATTGACTCTGATGCCGTATTTCTCAAAGAAGTTCACTTTGAAGAGGAAGAACTTATCCTGAATAATTTTCTGGATTTCCGGGAGCTGCTGAGAAAGACCACTCAGGTCAGTGTCCGCATTGTAAACAGTCGCAAAAACCGGAAAGAGTAAGAAGAGTGTCGCTAGCAAAAACAGGAACGAATACCACATGCGCTGTCTGATCGATCCTTTCGTGAGGAGGATCATGACAGGACTCGCCATAATATAAATAATGTAGGCAAAACCGAATGGCAGAGTCAGGCGTGGAAAGAGAATCGCGAACACAATCGCAGCCGTGATGAAGAAAATGAAAAGATAGAGCTTAATCTTCTGAATCTTACTCATTAAAGCCTCTGATCCAGTTCTTTCATTTTCTTTTTAAGCGAAACAATTTCGCGTGTGAGCTGACCCATACGGTTCGCCATAATGAGAGCAGTTTCTCTAAGAAATTTTGCTCCGAGAACGGGATGCATTTCGAGCATGCGTTCGAGATCAGGTTTAAAAATCCCGAGAAGGACAGTGTTTTCAGCTGCAATCACTGTCGCTGAACGACGGTTGAATTCTTCAAGTAATCCCATCTCACCGAAGTACTGACGTTTCTCAAGGCGAACAATCAGATCACCCGGATCTTCTGAGTTGATAGTCTGGTGATTGGAATAAATATTCACTGAACCGGAAAAGATAAAATAAAAACCGTAACCGGAATCACCCTGTCTGAAGATCACTTCGTTTGTAGTGAATTCGCGACGGTGAAGATACTTGGTAAAAAGTCTGACTTCATTGTCTGAGAAAGAACTGAGCACGGAAATCTTCTTGAAGAATTCGTGATAGCTTTCTTTCGTAAGAAACGAAAGGGGGCTGGCTTCCCATAAATATTTGAGGAGAGGAATATCGAGACGATCTGAACTAGGCTCGCCATGTGACATCTTTTCCATCATTTCCTTTTCGTAGCTCATCGTTACTCCAGTTCTTTTAGACCGACATTTTTTATCCAGCCACGAAACCTGGATGGATAAGTGATTTCCACCCAATCTCCAGGCCTCCGGGTAACCACCAGAATCCCCGGTGGAAGTTCACCCCTTGAACCAAAAATGGTGGAGGGACCTTCACGAACTTCATGTGCTGCAACCGTAATGTATTTATCCCAGCTCTTCACCCAGAATTGCAAACCGAAAGGGATTGCGGCTAGAGTCAGAGTGAGAATCAGGATGCTGTATTTGCGTTCTTTCTTCAGAATGATCATGCCAATGACGAGAACCAGAAGAGAAAGCATGGTGAATAAACCATTCTGTCCCCACATGCCGGCCTTCATGGCAAAATCCTGAGCACCCAAAGGCTTCTCAAGAGTTTTTACTTCCAGCTGATTTTCAATCAGGTCGAGATTCTGAGTCAGTTGCTCATCGGTAAAGCCATTCATTCGTGCTTCCAGAAAATGGAAGCGTGCCTCAGCAGGATTCATCAACTTTGCTTTCACGGTCCCCATGTTGAAATGCCAAAGCCCCGGAGAAATATTCTCCTTCACTTTTTCAAGTTCAAGCTGGGCATTTGGAAAATCACCTTTTGCGAATTTGTCCGCAAAAGTTTCCAAGACGGTTTCGTTGATAGTATCCTCCCAATGATCTGGGTATTATCCCCCGGCGAACAGAACTTAATCAAGAATAACACGCCATGAAAGAAGCAACTTCAATTGCCAGCATTCTCCTTGAGCAACTTGATCTCAAGTCGGATCGACTTGTTCTGACAGAAAATGCGCCTGTTCTGAAATTTCTCCCACCTTTTCTCCTGAAAGATTTTTCTCCGGATGTCCTGACCGAGCGGAAAGAATTCCTGAAGCAATATCCGGAAGCCATTCTGAAGCGCGGCCATCCTGTGGAAATTTACAAGTATCTCAAGGGGAACGAAGATGTGGCCTTTGATTTTGATCAGCTGGGTTGTGTTCATCTGTCCCGCCATTCGGCCCAGGATCTTTCTGAAAACCCAAGAATGCGTTTGTGGCTGAATTATGCACTGAGTCCTGAGCTCTGGGGTCCTGAAGGAAAGTGGACGCGGTTTCATGAACGACTGCACAAGCTTTTGGAAAACCATAAATTATTAGAAGGCACTGCGCTTCCGGGTTACTATCCCTTGAAAATTCAGGCGCGCTCATGGGAAACACTTCCTGTTGAGGGAGATAAAACAGAAAGCTCCTTCAATTTAGTACTTCCCTGGTCATTTTCTCTCACTGATTTGAAGAAAATTGAGTCGCTGCTTATAGAGGACATTTAATGTTTATTCTCAGATCGGTCCGTCATGAGGATCTGAAAGATCTCTTCAAACTTAGCCATATGATGGTGTTCATTAATCTTCCCGCAGATGAAGACATGATCAAATCCAAGATCACGAGCTCCATGAGAAGCTTTATGAATCCGAGTGCTGAGTTCTACAAGAATTACTACATTTTCGTTCTGGAAGATAAATCCACGAATGAGATTCTTGGCGTCTCTATGATCCATGCCCAGCATGGGACGGAAGATGAACCGCATTTCTATCTTTCTGTCGGACAAGAATCGAAATTTTCTCAGACGATTAATACAGGTTTTGTTCACGGAACATTGAAGCTTGGTCTTGATACCAACGGACCGACCGAAATCGGCGGACTGATTTTGAACCCGGAATTCCGCGGTCACAAAGAAAAACTCGGGAAGCAGCTTTCGTATGTTCGCTTTCTTTATATGGCGAAAAATCCTGAGCGCTTCAAAACAATGATTCACTCGGAACTCATGCCTCCTTTCGACAGAAACGGAAACTCTCCTCTGTGGGAAGCCATCGGAAGAAAGTTTCTCAACATGAACTATGTTGAAGCAGACATTCTCAGCAGAAGTAATAAAGAATTTATTCTGAGTCTTTTCCCATCAGAGAACATATACCAGACTCTTCTTCCTCTTGAAGCCAGAGAAGCGATTGGGAAAGTGGGTAAGGAAACTGAACCTGTTAAGCGGATGCTCGAAAGTATCGGTTTCAAGTACACATTTGAAGTTGATCCGTTTGACGGTGGACCACATTACCGTTGTCCACTTCGTGAAGTGAAACCGATCAAAGAGAAAATTACAGGTGTTCTGATCACTAACAAGAGTTACGATCCGAAAGAAGCCAGAGAAGTGATTATTTCCCTGGAACATCCGGAGCATGATTTCTTCGCTATCAGAACTCAGCTTCAGGTTCACGGTGATGGACAGGTTTCCATGGATCCGCAGGTGGTAAAAGATCTGGGAATTAAGATGCCTCAGAAAATTACGGCGATCCCGTTTCTCTAGGCCTGTTTTTTATTGATGAGCACACCGTTTGTCGATGCGAAGCGAATTTTTTCTTTTCCATCCAGTGACTGAGATTTCACCACATACATTTCATTGGCCCGGGAATAGCCGGATTTGGCGGCGGCTTTGTGGCTTTCAGAAGACGTTTCCCGCGCAATTTCCCGCTGAATAAGTATCACTTCTGAGCTCATGATCTGGGACTCACTATCAGAGTCATCCTCATGCTTCACGGCTTTATCCTCAACTGCTGGGGATGGACGATTAAACTGAAGGACTTTAGCCTCAGTTCCCGGCCGGGATTCCTGTTTCTTTGCTGGCACCTTTTCCTGCTTCCAGACCACGACGTCATCGCCCGAGGCCCGTTTAAAAGAGACTTCTTCCCGGTTCAGGACATGCGCCAGTTTTAGGATCTCTTCTGGTCCTAAAATGCATAGAGCACGGAGAACATAGGGGGATGGTTTATTACCCAAAAAGGCCTACCTTTCCTGATCCTATCGGTCGGAATTGGGTAAAACTTGAGCTTTTTAATCAACCGGAATGACTTGAGATCGCTTAAAAACTTTATAGACAAAAATAGTTCGGGGGTTTATAAAGTACAGACCTTTTGACTATGAGTTGGGAAGTGGCGCAGTTGGTTAGCGCAGCAGACTGTTAATCTGTTGGTCGAGAGTTCGAATCTCTCCTTCCCAGCCACTTTTTATGATCTTTTCTCCCCCACAATATCGACGCCTCAAATCCAGAATCCGCACCAGGTATTCTGCTCGCTGGAAATCAATCCGGAAAAATTTCGCACGCTTTCCTGCGAGTGAATTGAAGACCTGGATCAAAAATCACGAGAGTGAACTATCGACATACACCAACTTCAATTGGTTTTATCTCGATCAGTTGGAAACTTTTTTCTTTTTAAAAAGTATCGATCCTCGTTCAGGCAATCAGGACGGCTTGAGTAAAGATGAAGATCTGATCTTTGATATCTGGAATGATTCAGAATTTGCGGATGTCTTTTTAAAGAGTCTCAATAAAGGAAAGTCGGTTCAGGAAGCATCTCTTGCGAGTCTCAAGCCTTTTGAGCTTCACCTGCTGACTCTCGGGAAAAGACATGTGGAGAAAATCGATGCGAAGTCGACTTCCTACCGCATTCAAAGTGTTCTGGGTGAAAGACTGAGAGATGGAAAAATATCGCCGCTTCTCGGGACAACTCTCCATCTTGACGGAAAAGATCTCGATCTCCTGACTCATTCACTGAAAGAGATGAAACTCTTTTCACAGCGGATTGATCTAGCTCATAAACTCATCAGAAGATTTTCACCCTCATCGTGGGATCGCTTTGCGGCCTTCACGGATAAAGTCATACCGATCCGGAATAAAGAGTTCGTGAGCTATTCTCACCAGGAATTTCCGTCTGTCTCGATGATCAATCTTTACGACCGGGATTTTGTCGATTTGATGGATGATCTTCTTCATGAAAACGGTCACCATCATCTCAATCATTATCTCAATCTCGAAAAACTGATCGATGAACCAGCTGATCTGATTTATTACAGCCCATGGAGAAGGACGGCGCGTCCGCTTCGTGGAATCTTCCACGCCTACTTCACATTCTTCTGGGCCTTCAAGCTCTTCAGTGATCTCGCGAACAATGATCTCGCAAACATCTGGTATGAATTCACCCCTGCCGAAAAAGAGAAAATCTATTGGCGCGCGGTGGAAGAATTCCACATGCTCAAATACAGCTTTGAAGATTTAAAATGGGCGAAAAAGAAAAAGCTCATCTCTGATACCGGATGGGAAATCATCGCAGCTCAGCAGAAAGAGCTGCTCAAGTTCAGCGCTAAAATCCCTAAGTGGGAAAGAAAGCTGACAACTCACAAGAAAGATCTGCAGAAGTTAAAGACTGAGTTGAGAACAAAAAAGAAAAAATACAGTAAGACCTAGATTCGATCAATCTCACTCTGCATCTGATTGGCGGGCATAAAATCCCCTTTGGCCGCTGCAACTTTGATTCCTTCCGAAAAAGTATCCTTGGCCTTCGCAGAAAGACCCAATCCCTTATAAGCGCGACCAAGAGCCAGATAAGCGACAGAATATTTCGGATCAGCTTTCAAGACACTTTCTAAGAACGTACGGGCATTTTCCCAGTCACCTTTTTCAACGGCAATCGAACCCAATCCGTAGTTGGCGAGCGTATCTTCTGGGTCAATTTCCAGGACTTCACGGAACATCTTTTCACGGCGTGCCCATTCTTCAAGTTCAGCCTTAGCTCTTTGAGCGGAAGCCTCTTTCTCTTTGGCCTCATCACCGAATTTCTTAAACGACTTCATGGTCGCCATCGACTTGTGATTTTCAGCTTCTTCAATTTTTCCGGTCTTCATCAGGAAAAGAGAAAGATTGGTATGGGCCATCGAAGAATCAGGATCCACCAGAGTGAGTTTTTCCATAAGTGTAATCGCTTCCGGATAACGATCTTGTCTTCCGAGCATGACACCGAGGGCTTCGTAGGCATCAGCAAAACCCGGATCAAAATCCAGTGCGCGCCGAAGATCCTTTTCGGCATGAACAAGATCATCTGATCGGAAGTAACTGAGCCCGGAATCGTAAAGCTCCTGCGCCTTCTCTTTGGGCGAACCCTTCAGAAGTGGATAGTAACGGACGAAACCCTGAAGTTGATTTCCACCAGCTTCAAAATTCAGTTTCATTCCTTCCACACGGAAATCTCTGAGGAGGCTCGCAGGACTGTAGAATTTTTCATTCCACGCCAAGGACTCTTCTGCTGTCCCGATTTTATTTCCACTGATCAACACTGGACCAGAAGAAATTTTTTCATTTGTTTCAATGAGAACCGGTGAATAAGCGGCGCCCCGTCTGGTTGCAATTTTTGAAACAGTTTCCTGGCCAGGATAGCAACCCTTATTCATGGAGACTGCAAGGTCAAATAACCGGAGATTAGTAACCAGCTCTCGTGAATAATCACTTCCATCAAAAGACGGCCAGCCACTTAGTTTTCGCCACAGTTCAACTTCTGAAGAAGGAACGACAGAGGAGTCACCAGAAACTTTCGAGAGAACGCAGTCTTCATCGAAAATAATTCCGCGTATGCCTTCGCTATTCCCGAGGAGATAATGCCAGTTCGCTATTCCGGTCTCTTCTATCTCAACATCTTCTGAAACCAGAAAACGATTGAGGCGCGAGCGAGTTTCCTCGATGATTTTTTCAGGTACTAAAAAGGAATATTGATTCTGGTCTTTAACCAGCCAGCCGTAAGTTTCGAGCTTCCCTTGAGGATCAAGAAAAGTCGCAAGGTGAAATTCTTTTTCACCCATCTTAGTCACGTCAAATGTACTTTGAGAATCAAGGAAAGTGACAACGTCAGAGCCGGTAAATGAAAACCCGAAGAGACTTACCTGGAACTGAGAGCGTGAGAATCTGAAATCATTTATCATCTGTTAAACGGAAAAAGATTCGCCACATCCGCATGTGTTCTTGGCGTTCGGATTATCAAAGACAAAACCTTTTCCATTAAGACCATCTTTAAAATCCAGCACGATCCCTTTCAGATAAATGAGAGATTTGGGATCAACCAGAACTTTGATGCCATCGTAATTCAGAATATTGTCTTTGGGTTTTTCTTCACCAAATTCGATTTTATAGGAGAGACCAGAACAACCGCCACCAGTTACTGCCAGTCTCAAACCCTTCGTTCCATCAGGATTTTCGTTAGCAGAAATAGTGCGGATTTCTTCCAGGGCCTTGGCGGTGATATCGATAAGTGTTTGTTCCATAAGAGCTTTTCTCCCGAAGGGGGGCTTTTGTACAGCCAGTTTACCACATTTAGTATGGAGTTTCCCCTCGAAAACCCTTCCATTTCGCTGGATTCCTGAGCACTTAGACCTATAATACTAATGAACAGGGAAGTTTATGGGTTTGGTCCTCTATCATTACGTCCATTGTCCTTATTGCGTACGGGTCCGGATGGCACTGGGTTTTCTCAATCTTTCCTATGAATCCCGCGTCGTACCCTATGACGACCAGAAAACTCCCGTCGATCTGATCGGAGTAAAAATGTTACCTATTCTGGCGTTCGACAGAGTCCCGATGAAAGAGAGCCTGGATATCATCCGCAAACTCGATGGGAAGGACCTCCTTAAAAATTCCTCAGATATCAGTTCGGCCGAAAGTTTTACTAAGTCAGTTAACAATGCCGTTCATTCCCTCGCTATGCCTCACTGGATTCACACTCAGGAGTTTACTCCC
Organism: Bdellovibrionota bacterium; assembly: GCA_040387275.1. Taxonomy (GTDB): domain Bacteria; phylum Bdellovibrionota; class Bacteriovoracia; order Bacteriovoracales; family Bacteriovoracaceae; genus Peredibacter. The sequence goes on from JAZKDZ010000002.1 coordinate 1,425,198, forward strand.
ACTTCACGTGACTATTTCCTGAAACAAAAAGAAGCCAAACGGGGTCCCTTTAAAGATCTGATCGCAAAAGCTCCGGTTTTTATCGAAGAACTAAAACCGCTTTTTGAAAATCTCACAGGGCAGCTGAACCCTTTTTTCCAGTCTGATGAAATGCGTATTCAGGATATAATGATTGCAGCACATTTATGGGGCCTTTACGTTGTACCTGAATTCCAGTTTCCGGATGAGATTCATCAGTATCTTCAGAACGTAAAAAAAAAGTGCCGGTTTAATTATCACCAGGATTATTGGAGCTAATGTGAAAGCAGTCCTACAAGTCTCAAATGTAAATCTCAATAAGCGGAATGAAATAACTGTTTCTCTCGCACAGAATGTCGTCTTCGGCCGCAGCGACAAAGCCGACTTCTATATTGAAGATGGAAAGATGAGCAGCAGACATTGCCGGGTTCTTCTGAAAGAAGACCGCATGGAAATTTTTGATCTGGATTCTAAGAACGGCACTTATTTGAATGGAATCAGAATCGATCAATCAGAAGTTTTCATAGGTGATGAAATCCGTATCGGAGATACGTTTGTCACTCTCCTTGCTTCAAAGCTCGAAGCATCGATGATTAACATTCTCACTTTCCCTGGTCCTTTCAAAGAAAGGATGCAGTATGAGTTGAAGGCTGACTTCACCGGAGCCCGGGAAAAAAACCAGGACTGGGCAAAAAAACATCCCGGAGACAAGAGCTCTGTTTATTCTTCTCATGAAGTAGACCTGAGAAAGCGCGCTAAAACCAGAATTCGTCTTTCTAAAAACGAAATCAAATCGAAGTCGCCGCTACTGTCTTCATTATCATTTGTGATTGATCTCGCACTTCTTCTTTCGATGATTCTTCTGCCTGTATGGTTTATCAATCGGATCGTCGCAGGTGGTTTCCTGGGAATCCCCGGATCAACATTTGCCAGCGGGAAAATCATCTATATTACTGTCATGGAAGTAGTTGTGATCGGTGCCTATCTGGCTTCGCAGAAGTACATGAACTATACGGTGGGTGAGAAAATTTCAGGAATTGAAGACCTTCACCAGCAACAGTAATTACTTACGCGGAATCCAGTTTTTTTCTGAGCCACCCTGAATCTTATTCACGTAGCGGGCCAGAACGAAAAGATAATCTGAAGCTCTGTTCAGAAATACCAATCCATTTTCCGGAAGCGCTTCACCAGTCTCATTGGTGAATGCAACCATCTTTCTCTCTACATTCCGGGCCGAAGTACGGGCCACATGAAAAGCTGAAGCGGCAACAGTTCCACCCGGAAGAATGAAATTTTTAAGTGGATTGAGTTCGTGTTCCAGCCTGTCGATTTCCTGCTCTAGTTCAGCGACAAACTCTTTAGTTACCTGAGGAAGTTTATATTCAATTCTTTTTGCGGCTTCGCAGGCCAGATTAGAACCAAGATCAAAAACAACTGACTGAAGATGATGAAGGAAATCCACAGTCGTTTTTAAAGAAACTTCGTTTTCGATCAAGGCAGCTGCAAATCCCACGCGGGAATTGAAATCATCGAGTTCGCCATAAAGATCTATCCGCGGATCGGCTTTAGATATCCGTGTTCCACTGACGAGACCGGTATCACCCTGGTCTCCGGTCTTGGTATAGATCTTAGCTTTCTTCATTACATATTCCTGCGGTAACGGCCGCCCACTTCATACAATACCGAAGTAATCTCTCCAAGACTGCAATAGCGGACCGAGGTAAGGAGTTCCTCAAATATGTTACCACCAGTCAGGGCAGTATCACGAAGACGTTTCAGGCATTCTCCCGACTTCGACGTGTTCTTAGCTTTAAAAGCTTCCAGGCGTTCGATCTGCTTATTCTTTTCTTCAGATGAAGCACGGGAAAGTTCAATGGGTTTCCATTCTGCCTGTTTTTCAGGAAGGAATGTATTTACTCCGATGATTGGATAAGCGCCGGTATCTTTCAGAGTCTCGTAATAGAGAGACTCTTCCTGAATTTTTCCGCGTTGATACATGGATTCCATCGCACCCAAAACTCCGCCCTTGTCTGAAATTCTTTCGAATTCAGCCAGGACTGATTCTTCTACGATGTCGGAAAGCTCTTCCACGATATAAGCACCCTGAAGTGGGTTATCTGTTTTATTCAGACCAAACTCGCGGTTGATAATTAACTGGATCGCCATCGCGCGACGGACTGATTCTTCTGTCGGAGTTGTAATGGCTTCATCATAGGCATTCGTATGAAGTGAGTTACAATTATCAGACAAGGCAATGAAGGCCTGAAGTGTTGTGCGGATATCGTTGAAATCAATTTCCTGAGCGTGAAGAGATCTTCCTGAAGTCTGGATGTGATATTTCAGTTTCTGAGATTTATCAGAAGCTCCATAGCGCTCTTTCATCGCCACGGCCCAGATCTTCCGCGCCACTCGTCCAAGGACTGTGTACTCAGGATCAAGACCATTCGAGAAGAAGAACGAAAGGTTCTCGCAGAAATCATCAATATTGAGACCGCGCGAAAGATAATATTCGACGTAAGTGAAACCGTTCGAAAGTGTAAGTGCTAATTGGGTAATCGGATTCGCACCTGCTTCAGCGATGTGATAACCCGAAATTGAGACTGTGTAATAGTTACGAATCTGGTGACGGCAGAAATATTCCTGAACATCTCCCATCATCTTAAGTGCAAACTCAAGTGAGAAAATACAAGTGTTCTGGGCCTGATCTTCTTTCAAGATATCGGCCTGAACAGTTCCGCGAACCTGTTTCATCACTTCAACCATCTTCTCTTTTTTCTCCTGATCACTTTCAGGAAGAGCGCGATTGATAGCTGTGTTCATAAACATGGCGAGGATGATGGGTGCCGGGCCATTGATCGTCATGGAAACTGATGTCGAGGGCGACATCAGATCAAATCCTTTATAGAGATCCATCATGTCTTCAAGCGTACAGATGGAAACTCCTGACTCTCCGATCTTCCCGTATATATCAGGACGAACAGCAGGGTCCTCTCCATAAAGAGTGACAGAGTCAAAGGCAGTTGAAAGGCGTTTAGCAGTATCGTTTTTAGAAAGATAATGAAAGCGGGCGTTGGTGCGGGATGGCCCGCCTTCGCCGGCAAACTGGCGCTTAGGATCTTCATCCGCGCGCTTGAATGGGAAAACTCCTCCGGCATAAGGATAAAAGCCCGGAAGGTTTTCACGACGGAGGAATGAAAATTTCTCCGACGGATAATGAAACTTAGGAAAGCCTACTTTGGAAATCATCGAGTGCGAGAGTGACTCATATTTAGTCGGCACCTTGATGTCTTTACCGCGAACAACGTAAGTATACTCACCTTTCGTGTACTGATCGACGAGGGTGTCGAATTCAGCGAGAGTCGCGATTTCATTTTTTAATGTATTTTCAAGTGCAGCTTTTTTCTCGAGGACAGCTTTCTCAGGAACGATTTTGGCGACTGCAACCAGAGATTCGTACTGACGGAGCTTTTCCACAGCTTCGATGGTCGCCTTATTGTAATTTCTCAGGGTATCCACAATCCCCTGGAGATAATTCACACGGGAAGCTGGAATGATGGATTGTTTTTTCTCAGGAGCACGGAAAGAAGGAAGTTTGTCGAGATCCGCTGGATGAGTGAACCCCATTGCCTTAATCATATCTTTAAAGAGAGCATTAACTCCCACATCGTTGAACTTAGAGGCCATTGTTCCGTAAACCGGAAGCTCATCATCAACGGGTGAACCAGGATGATTGGCAAACAGAACTTTATTTCTGCGATATTGTTTTCTCACATCACGAAGAGCGTCTTCAGATCTTGGTTTTTCAAATTTATTAACTGCGATGAAATCGGCGACTTCTAACATTTCAATTTTTTCAAGCTGGGTGGAAGCTCCGTATTCCGGAGTCATCACGTATAAAGTCTTGTCGGCCACTTTGGTAATTTCATCTGAGGCCTGACCGATTCCCGAAGTTTCCACCAGGATGAGATCTACTGGTTGAGATTTCAGGAACTGAACAACTTTCTGAATTTCAGGAGAAAGTTCATTCGATGAATCACGTGTTGCGAGTGAGCGGATATAAAAGTTTTCATAAGTCGCAGAACCGAGGCGAATCCGGTCACCAAGAAGAGCACCCTGATTTTTTTTCTTCGTCGGATCTACGGAGACAAGAGCAATTCTCTTGTCCGGATAGTATCTGTGAAAACGGAGGAGTAGTTCATCAATGAGGGAGGACTTTCCTGCGCCACCTGTTCCGGTAATTCCCAGGACCGGAACTTTTCCGGCCGTGACCGAGAAAGGAAACTCGCGACGATCTTCAATGAAGGTAATAACTTTCGCCATTTCGTAAGAGCTGAGTTTTCTATTCTGGAGATTTTTGAAATCTGTCTGCTCGAGAGTTGAGTAATCTGACTTTGCAATCATGTCGTCGATGATGCCATTGAGACCAAGGGCCGTTCCGTCATTCGGATGATAAATGCGGGTGATGCCACGCTTGTGGAGTTCATGCATTTCCGGAGGAGTGATGACTCCGCCGCCGCCGCCGAAGATCCGGACGTTTTTCCCGCCATTTTTATCAAGGAGCTCTCTCACATAAGTGAAGTACTCCATGTGACCACCCTGATACGAAGACAGAGCAATCGCATTAGCGTCTTCAGCAAGTGCTGCTTCCACTACTTCCTGGGCGGAACGGTTGTGACCCAGATGAATCACTTCCACGCCTTTCGACTGAAGAAGCCTTCTCATGATGTTGATCGAAGCATCATGTCCGTCAAATAAGCTGGCCGCGGTTACAAAGCGAAGTCTGCGAGCTGTCATGGAAGAATCCCCGGAATAATCTCTATAAATTACTATTATTTAGTTGATGTTTTGTCGACTAAGTTTTATCTCTAGAACGCTTTATTGTCTCCCCGAAATCGAGCGGAAACTCTTTATAGGCTTTGTCGGCCCGTGTATAATGGGTTTTGTTTCAACGTTAAGGAAGAATATGAGCGATCAAATCAAGGTCGAGAATCCGTTTCATACTGCCCGCTTTAAGCCCCCGAGAAAGGGTAAGAAGCCACCTAAGCTCATCGCTGTTGTTCATCAATCAGGATGTACGGGTTGCGAAGTGTGTATTGCTGGTTGCCCGGTAGATTGTATTGAACTGGTTCCGGGTCCGGATGCTAATAATCCTGGTTATCAACAGATGGTGGAGATTGATCTTCAGCGCTGTATTGGTTGTCAGAACTGTTCGCAGGATTGTCCGTGGGAAACCATCACGATGTATCAGCATGACGATGCTTTCACGGCATGGGGAAATGAGACACTCACTTCCCAGCTTTATGTTGATGAATCAAAAATTGAAAAGAAAGAAGATGCTGGATAAAAAAAAAGCCCTCTTGCGAGGGCTTTTTTTTTGATTAAATAGTGAAAGGTAACGAAAGCCCAATCATATAAATGCTGTAGTCGACATCTCCATCCACCTTGATACTTCCGGCTTTCCATTCACCGAATGTTCCTCTGCGATATTCAAGATTGATATCGAGGAAAGGGAGAAGTGTAAAACCGAGACCAGCTTTAAGTCCTGATCCGTCTTTCAAAGTGAGTTTTTCAAATGAAGTTCCGGTATCGTATTTACCCTGACCATCAGCTGAGAAAATGTAAGCTCCGTAAACGCGGAAGAGAATCGGAAATTCAAATCCTACGAATGCTGCCCATTCATTGATATCAAGATTACTTTTAAATTCTTTATCACTTGGGTTCACCGAACTGTGAAGATAGTCGAGACCAACCTGAAGGCCAAGTTTCTGATAACCAACACGTCCACCAAATGAAGGACCACTACCGCCAGAAAATTTATCCTCTGTCGTTTTAAGACCAGTACCACTGATCGTACCTTCCTTAACTGAGCCTTTGAGACCCATCGAATATCCAATGACCGGCTCAAGCAGGAGATCAGCTTTGGCATTGAAAGAAATAAACATAATGGAGAAAAGAAAAAGCCCCAGAAACCTTTGCATAAAAAAACTCCCGGTAAATTGAGTGTTGGCTCAATTATACCGGGAGACTGAAAAAGTTGTAGAAGTTGCTTAGTCGCGGCGGATTTTACCTATTAATTCCTGAGTGCGAATGAAGACTATATCACTACCATTCGCAGACTTGATGGCCACATAGCCGGCAGGAACTTCCTGAACGTTCTCACTCGCAATCATACGGCCGGATTTGTCCTGGGAAATTTCTCCCACCATGTCTCCGCCTTTGGCCATGATCTGTCCGATATACCCTTTCCCGAAGAGAACAAGGTCACCATCTTTCAGCTGAAAGCGGCAATTGAAACAATTGTAACGGTTATCAACGATGAGGGAATTTCCTTTCTTCAGGTCGAACATCGACACTTCATCTTTCACTTTCGTGACCGAGAAAAGGTTGAGGTCAGAGTAGATCACCGAAGTGAAAAGAAAACATGAGAGCACCATCTGAAGAAGTTTCGAGCGGTGAAGGATCACTCCCTCGAATTCCATATCACGGGCCTTCTCTTTCCCTTTCTCATCAAGTTGCTCAGCAATTTTTCTGTCGAAGATAAATTTCTTAAGTCCCAGTGAGAAGAAAAAAGTCGTCACGAGAAGAATCAGAAGAGAAAACATAAACAGTCTAAAGAAATACATACCCGGATGATGAATCATCACATCACGAGTCTGGAGAAGATAAGCACTGAAGAGGAAGAAGACTGGAAGTCCAAACCAATTCAGAGCATCGAGAATTTTATGACGGAAGAACCATTCTTTTCTTTTCTGATGATGATCGTACTGAACGAGGAGAATACGGAAATTCTCATAGTCATCTGGTGAAATAAGATCGGGGCGGGCATTTTTCAAACCTTCCCAGACGTAGTCGACGCGATCAAGTCCTGAGTTAAAATAAAACTTCGTACCATCTTTCATTTTAAAATAAAAAACAGACCAACAAACACGGCTCACTGATTCCACATCCTCGAACGCAAGCTTAACCGGATTTTTCGACTGATGAATTAACAGATGAGTTGGATAAACCTGTACGGATCTTTTCATCCGATCTTTCAACCACGTGAAATAAACAATTGATCCTGATACGAGGAATGCCGCTGAGAAAAATAACTCAGGAGAATTCACCATCCACACTTGCTTCCAGCCTAACTGGAAAATCTGGAACAACCAGAAGGTCACAAGGAGTGTCGATAATCCCATGAAGGCCATGAGGTAGACCTTGTAGTGATTCCTGTATCGAAGGAATCTGGGCTGAATCGGCTCAAATTTCGGTGTAAATTCCAAGCAAAGCTCCTGGTTTATGCCAGAGACTTATCGGATAATTGCGAAAATACTTGATTTTTTTAGTCTAATCTCTTCAAGTATTCGTTTTCACGGACGAAAATGAAGGCTCCGGCCGCTATAAGAAGGCAAGAAATCCACTGGGAAGGAGTGAGCCAGCCCCAGTACCCACGGATTAAATCTCCGCGAAGAGATTCCATGAAGAGACGAATAAATCCATAAGCGACGAGGTAGACACAAATGAGATCGATCTGTTTTCTTTTTGATTTCAGAAGATAAACACTCAGTCCTAAAAGAAGGAAAAATTCCAGAAGCTGAGTCGGATGCCTGTCTGCTCCATGCAGATGAATGCCCCAGAAAAAATCCGTCTCCTTTCCATAGCAACAACCGGCCAGGAAACATCCGAATCTTCCCACAGCATGACCCAGAGTGAGTGCGGGTACCATGCTCCAGACTATTTCTTTATTCACAGGAAACTTGAGCCCTTTCAGAATCAGAAGATAAAGGAGACCCCCGAGAAGTCCTCCGTAAAAAACAAAACCCCCGCCCAGCCAGAATGATGATTCATTCACCAGAGATAATGATAGCTCCTGAGGAACCGTGAACAGGAAAAGAGACTTCGCTCCAATCCATGCAAAACAGAACATTCCCCAGAAAAGAATCTGTGCTCGAATCCTGGTAAATTCAGCAGGAAGAAGTTCAAACAGAACCTGATAAGCAAGGCCCCAACCAAGTCCCATGAAGAGCGGATAGGAATAAAGGAAAAATCCGTTATTTTGATAGAGTATTGGAAACATCGTCATTCGCTTTTTTGTTTTTCAATTGAATGAAGAAATCAATGACGAGTAAAAATCCAGCAATGGTAATGCAGCTGTCGGCGACATTAAATGCGGGAAAATGGTTGCCTTCCGTTTTCCAGTAAAACATGAGGAAATCCACAACGTAGCCAAGACTGAAGCGATCGATGAGATTGCCTGTCGCTCCGGCCAGAATCAGGGCGTAGGCCAGGGACATATAAAAAGGTCCCTTCAGCGTTTTCACCAAAGTGTAGAAAATCCAGCCGCAGAATATAACCGGAAGGGCGAGAAAAACCAGCTGTCGGAAAATGATATGAGAGTCAGCACCGAAACCAAAAGCAGCGCCAGTATTTTTCACATAACAAAGACTGAAGAAACCATCAATGATCGCTTTGGTTTCACCATAAGCGAAGTTGGATTGAATCACACCCTTCGTAATCTGATCAATGATGATGAGTGCAGACATGAGAAGAGAAAGTCTCCAGAAACGGGTCATTAAGCTTCCCCTGCAGTCTGAAGCTTCTTCGCCTTGTGCTGGATAAAAAAGTCATAGATGAGAAGGACAGCGGCAATCGAGACGCAACTGTCAGCGACATTGAATACATGGAAATGGTGTTCTTCCTTTTTCCAGTAAAACATGAACATATCCACAACGTATCCGAGACGAAACCGGTCAATGAGATTTCCGATGGCCCCTGCGAGAATCAGAGCGTAGGCAATCGAATTATGCATTGGACCCTTAGCTGTTTTATAAAACATCACCAGGATCCAGAGACAAAAGGCGACAGGGAGAAATAAAAAGAAAAGCTGTCTCACGAATTCAGACGAACCCTGGCCCATGCCAAAAGCAGCTCCGGTATTTCTCACGTGAGCGAGATTGAAAAAGCCGTCGATAACAATAACGGAGTCACCATAAGCGATGGCATCGACAATCATCGCTTTGGTGACCTGATCAGTAAGAATGAGCATGAGGGCGATGGCCCCCAGAGCGAAAATGCGGTTCATTTCTAGTAGTAATCTTTCGGATTGATCTCGTATTTCTCAATCTTTCTCAAAAGGGTCTTCTTCGGAATGTTGGCATTGAGAGCTGTCTGGTTAATTCGTCCCTTGTTGAGCTTCAGTGCCTGAACAATGAATTCTTTTTCAAACAGATCTTTCGCGATAGCGAAATCAAGCTTCCCGTCTTCAGCTCTTGCGCCGAAAGAGAACTGAACTTCGTTAGCACCGGTTGTCTTCGGAGAAGAAGGGTGATTATCAAGAACTGAATTCTGGATGTCTTCCAGATCGATCACACTGTCTTCAGCAACAGGATCTTTACTCTCCTGCTTCTTCTGATCTTTAAAGACAATTCCCGGAAGGGAATTGGCATGGATCATGTCAGATGCTTCCATGATAAAACAATGTTCAATAATGTTACGAAGCTCGCGGATGTTACCCGGCCATGAATAGTTCGAGAGAACTTCCATCGCTGCAGGTTCTGCACCTTTTACTTTCAGGTTGTGAACGTTATTGAAGTAATTGATGTAATGGTTCACGAGATGTGGAATATCCGTTTTTCTCTCACGCAGTGGCGGGAGATAAACCGGAAGAACGTTCAGGCGGTAGAATAAATCTTCGCGGAACGATCCATCTTTGATCATCTCTTCGAATGGCTTGTGAGAGGCAGCGATGATTCTCACATCGACTTTAATCTCGCGGTTCGATCCAACAGGCATGAAAGTCTTTTCCTGGAGAACGCGGAGAAGTTTAACCTGCATCCCTGCCGAGATATCTCCAATTTCATCGAGGAAGATTGTCCCACCCTCAGCGAACTGGAATTTTCCGATCTTTCTGGCGTCAGCACCAGTGAAGGCACCTTTCTCATGACCAAAGAGTTCAGACTCAATCAGGTTTTCAGAAATCGCACCACAGTTGATGGTAACGAATTTTTCATCTTTTCTTGGTGAGTTATAGTGAATGGCTTTTGCGACAAGTTCTTTACCAGTTCCTGATTCACCACGGATGAGAACCGGAGTTCCCACTTTCGCGAGTTTCGAAATGACATCGAAAACTTTTTTCATCGATGTTGATTCACCGACAAACTTATCGTTTGAAGTTGCTGTCTCACCGATAGAAAGTGTTGGCGAAGAGAACGTCAGTGTTTCAACCATTGAACGAGCTTTGAGTGCGCGCTTAATGAGAGCAACAAGGTTCTCAGAGCTGATTGGCTTTTCAAGATAGTTGTATGCGCCTTCCTTAACTGCTTTCACGGCGTCTGTGACGTTGGAATAAGCAGTGAGGATAAGAACGATGACAGATGAATCGTGCTTTTTAATTTCAGTCAGGGCCTGGATTCCGTCCATCTCCGGCATGTTCACGTCCATGACGACGAGATCATATTTCTGACCGTAGACTTTATTGACGGCTTCTTTGCCGTTATCAGCAACATCAACAACGAAGTGGTGATATTCCAGTGCCTGTCTTACAGACTGCTGGAGAACCTTATCATCATCAACGACTAAAACCTTATGCATAGAAACTCCTGACTATTTGTTCTTAAGCTTGATTATAAACGATGTTCCCTCTCCCAGTTGAGAGGTGGCAGTAATAACCCCATTATGTAACTCGATAAAATATTTTACCAGATAAAGGCCCAGACCCGAGCCTTTAATGGAGTGAGTGCTGTCATTCTTCACCCGATAGAATTTGTCGAAAATATGGGCGAGATCATCTGGTCCTATGCCGACGCCATTATCGCGGATGTCGATATACACCCATTCCGCATCATCCCAGGTCTTCACGAAGACAGTTTTGCCTTTGCCCGAATACTTCAGGGCATTTTCAATGAGATTTGAGATAACCCTGTTCATTAGTACGGTATCTACCTGGATCGGATACAGGGGAGAAAGATCGCTTTCGATCGTCATCTGCTTAGCACCCGCCTCAAACTCGAGCTTCTCAATAATCCCTTCGATGATCTTATTGATGTCCCGGGATTCCATCCGGAGGGTGAGATTCTGGGACTCAATTTTAGTCAGATCGAGAATGGAGTTAATGAAGTTATTCAGGTCTTTGGTTGAGTTCACGATATTTTCAATGAGTTCGTTCTGTTCGTCGGTATTCACATTCCCATATTTCATTTTAAGAATGTCAGCGATCCCGGAAATTTTTGCGACAGGAGTCTTGAGATCGTGACTCATAAGCGAAATGAAGTTTTGTTTCAGGTTATCAACCTGTTTCAGGAGTTTTGATTCTTCCTGAATAGCGTACCTGGTCTGATACTCCTCGATCGCGCGGAACGGAACCCAGATGTAATACACCACAAAGATAGAAAGAACTAAGTGAGAGAGCTTGATCCACCAGCCTAAGAACATAAAGGCAAAATAACTCGAGATGAGAATTCCGATGATGAGAGCAATCGTAATCATGAGTCCCTTCACCGGCTGAACTCTGGAAATGATAAACGAAAGAATGACGGCGATAATAACAGATGCCACCTGAGTGGTGAAATCTTTGATATCGAAAATCGTTTTTTCACTCGAAAATGCTTCTATGATCTGAGCATGTACTGCGAGTTTCGGCGTACGCATGCTCTCTTTTTCAAAAGGAGTCAGGACAAAGTCACTCGAATTAGAAAGATACTGTGGACCCACGAGGACAATCTTATCTTTGAAAAATCCTTTCGGATAATGGCCGACGACGACTCGATGAAAGGGAATTGTCTGGATATCTGAATTGAGCGGGTTGCCGGAATACTTGAACATGGCAAAGTTCGCATCGGCTTCGGAATTATAATAATTTCCCTTATAGGCCGTGGCATCGATCGCCGGTAAACCCTTCAAGCTCCGGTAAGCTTTCGCAGTCCAGAGATGAATGGAATCTTCGCCGGAAATATTCAGAATCGCACGACGGACGACTTCATCTTTGGAGAATACAACGGAGTCTTTATACAACTGACCAAGAAAATATCCTGTGTCTCTCAAGTCTTCCGGAGGAATCAACTCCCCCATCGTATCGATCTCAGTTCCGAACTTAAACCGGTCTTTCCCCTGTGAAAATGTCTTGATCGCTTCCTGAAACTCTACTTGGTAACGGAGCTCCACATCGGAATCCGGCTCCTGGAGAGAAACAAAATAATTAATGATCGCCGGAGAATCTTTTGAAAGGCGACTCATGAGTCGCGTGTGAGAGGCATAAGTATAAGGATATGTTTCGCCGAGGAACTGATCACTCTCCTCATCCTGAGAAATCAAAACGATCGGAGCTTGAACTGTCTTCGACGTGAAATCATTTTTCACCCAGAAGTCATAGAAGATGGCTTCCAATGGATGAAAAGAATATTGAATCAGAATCAAAATGAAAGCGAGAGTCACCAGGAGAGGTGCAAACTTTCCGAATTCAATAGTCTTGATCTTATTGAGCACGAGTCAGACCTTCTTTACTAAAAAAATAATCCCATTCGTGTGGGAGAAATTCCATCGCCAGAATGTTCTGGTAGTGACGACTTCTTGAGACAGCTGAAAACTCATGAAGCTTTCTTGAAGGGAGTGAATAAACACTCTCAGGCTCACGCAGTTTCAGCCCAAGCTTCAGGAGCAGCTCTTTCTCATAAGGATAGTCTCCGAGATAAGAACTGAGTTTTTTAAAATACCCCTGGCCAAGAGTGATACTGAATAGGAAATCAAGCAGCGGATGAAGAAGATAATTCAGGATCCAGTCGAGTGCTTCTTTCACTTCTCTTAAAGGAAAGAGTCGCGCGAAGAGACTCACGAGTGAATGAGAAATCCATGAACAAGAACCGAGAAGGAACATTACTTTTGTTCTCTTCGATGCCATTCCTTTTTTTACCTGGAGTAATAACTCAAAACAAATGGCGTGAAGTTCTGATTCATCCACGGTGTGGAGAAGATTTTTAGAAAGGATAATGCTCGTTACATTTTTATTCTGGAGAACAAATCCGCGCTCAACACTTCCATTATAGAAATAGAGATGAGGCATGTTCACGGCCAGCTTGTAGGCTTCCTGAGAGGCCGTCTTAAAGAAGAGGGCCTCATCCCGGCTGCGAACTTCGCGGGCACCGAGGTAGAAGAGTATCGCTTTATCTGGATAACCTATCGTAATAACTAGTAAAAAAAGGAGGAAGAGGAAGCCCAGAGCTAATGACGCACCGCTTAGGGTTACCCATAGGAACAATCCAAATATCAGTGTTGAAAGAAGAAGGATGAGATTGACTCGCATAGGGAAAAACCCAAGTTTTTTAGATACTTTAACTTGATTTTATCATCTCACAAATCTTATTTGCATTACTTTATTACACCCTTAAGGCTTTCCCATGGACACAAATTCGGTCCGGGGCTATAAGTGCGCAACTCTTTTTCAAAGAAGAAAGCGGGTGTTTCGCAGAGCGATGCAAGAGTGAAAAACATGGATAAAGAGTTTCTTCGGCAGGTTGACCAGGCCAGTGAGCTTTTGACTCAAGTGGCCTCGGAAAAATTACCCGACGATGTTCTCATCTGTGAATGCTTTTGTGTTAATGTTCGCGACATCCGTGAAGCATGTTCCGGTGCCGGTGAGGTAGATCTCACAGTACTGAGAGATCGTTTCTCGTTGGGAGAGGGTTGTAAGAGTTGTGTAAAAGCAGCTCCTGATTGGATCAACAAGATTTTTTAGTTCCGTAATAGGAGATAACCATGGCTTTTGACCGTTTATTGTTTGGTACTGCAGGGGTTCCCAATAGTACCGCAAAGAAAAACAATCCCGTTGAAGGTGTTAAGCGCATTCACGAGTTAGCACTCGATTGTATGCAGCTTGAATTCGCTCACGGCGTTCGCATGAAAGAAGAAGTTTCTTCGGCTCTCCGTAAGGTTTCTTACGAGCTGGGAGTTCCTCTTACTTCTCATGGTCCGTACTACATCAACCTGAACGCTCGCGAACAGGACAAGATCGACTCATCTGTAGAGCGCATTATCCAGACCGCGAAGATTTCTGATCTTTGTGGTGCAGAATCGATGACGTTCCACGCGGCTTTCTACATGAAAGACTCTCCGTATGATGTTTTTGATCTCGTTGAGAAGTCACTGAACGTTATTGAAGAAAGACTTTCACGTCTTGATATTGAAATCGAACTCCGTCCGGAACTTACTGGGAAAACTTCTCAGTTCGGTTCCCTGGAAGAGCTCATTTCTCTTTCTAAGTCAGTGACGAGCTGTAAGCCTTGTATGGACTTCTCTCACCTGTACGCACGTACTGGTAACGTGAATGACTATAAAGGTTTCTGCGAAACTCTTGAGACGCTCAAGTCTGAACTCGGACCGAATGCTCTTAAAGAAATGCACATTCATATTTCTGGTATCAGCTCGAACTCTAAGGGTGACTTAAAACACCTCAACCTCGAGAAGTCGAAGTTCAACTGGAAAGAGCTCATGAAAGCTCTGAAGGATATGGACTGTCGCGGGTACGTCATCTGTAACTCGCCGAACCTCGAAGTGGACGCGGCGATGCTCAAGCAATACTACGTAGCTCTCTAAGCATAAAAAAAAGGCTCCGAAAGGAGCCTTTTTTTTTATGCTGTTTTCAACCATTCTTGTGGATTAAGTAAATCGTGCAGGTGTCCCTGCTGATCGTGAGTAAGTCCCACTAAATAACAGAAACCATCGGCGTGAATAATCACAACTTTTTCGAGCGGAAGTTTCCACGCGGCTTTGATAACAGAGAAGAAGTTATCTGTGTCGTTTTGTTTGTCGAGAATGCGGTGATCAGATCCCACACATGAGAAAACAGACCAGTTCATCGGGACATCCATTGCACCCATTGGTGTGATGAAGCGGAGAACCTGGGACTGAGGAATGAAATCCCCTTTCCAGTAATTGAGACCGTAATCGTTCAATTTCGTTTCGAGACTAGACAGCTTTTCTTCGCCACGCTTTTGCAGCTTCAGAGTTTCGTCTACGAGAAATGAGAGGAAGTCGTTGTCGGCCATGAATGCTCCTGAATCCTTATCGGTACCCTATTGAAGGGCATTAATAGGTTCAAGGCTCTCGTGATAAGTCTTGATATTGGTGACATCGGAAATCAGCCATTTTCCGGAAATCAGGCTTAATTCCGCGATTTTCTTAACTTCTGAAGTGAAGGTATTCTTCTCTTCCTGTTTAGTTCTATAGCTGATGGAATAGGTAATAAAGCAGGTCTCTTCCTGGCAGGATTTCGAGAGAACTTTGAAGCTGTCCTTCTCTACATTCCGGAGATCAGCAAATTGCTGAAACTCTTCATCGGTTACATTCTCAAGACTCTGTCTCATTTTCCCGGTGACTTTCTCAATGAGCGAAGTGCGGGTGACAATATTTCCGATGCGGATTTCGATGAAATCTTTAAGTGCGGCTTCCGGGCTTCTGTTGTCTTCAAGACAAGAGACGAGAAGAAATAGAAGGGAGAATAAAAAACACTTCATCTTAGCCTTTCCGGTTGAAATCCAAGTTCATCAATTAGTTCAGTAAACTCTGACCAGTTAAATGTATCCAAGCTTCTGACTGTGTTCTCAAATTTTATCCCAACTCCGCGTAAGTCCGGAGTCTCGGCAACTACTTCCCCCTGCTCGGTAAATGTCCTTCCCTGAAAATCAACGTGGAGTTTTACTTTTGAGCCTATCTTCGCTGATGAATCCATCTGAATGAAGCAACCAATGCTGTCCCAATTCGTAAGATTTCCCGCATAGCTTTTATCTGCATCTAAAATCTGAACCGGAATTTTTCTAAGAAGTGGCTGAAAGAGATCATTCCCGGAAAAGTTAGGATTGATATTGGCCGAAGCGAGATAATGATTCATTAGTTGATAAAGAAAGTACGAGATCACAGCATAGAAGAAAGTGGCAATGACGATGATCTTATTGAATTCGATGAACAAACCTTCGATCACCTTAAATGTTACGAGGAGAGCACAAAAATTGAAGGAAACGACAGCAAGACGATGATGCTTCCAGATAAAGTAAGCAGACACGACTAAAGGGGCGGCGACATACCAGAAAAGTTCAGCGCTCTTTCTGAAGTACACGAGAGAAAAAGGTGAGAGCTGGTGGCGATAAGCGTACTGAAGATAAAGAAATAGAAAGGAAAGACCAAGGTAGATCACGGTGTTGGTGATTATCACGTCTTTCTTTCTGACTTTTAATTGTTCCACTTTTGATTTGCCTTATAATGGGATTATGAACCAAGTCCGACTGGAAATCACCCCAATTTGCGTATCATGCGATGCTTGCAGATTGATCTGTCCTGAAAATGCCGTTATCTCCAACGGTCAGGAATATCACGTTGATGACTGGAGCTGCACTTTCTGCGGACTTTGCATTGAAGTCTGCCCGGTCGATTGTATCAAAGAAGTCTCTAAGTAACTTTTTCTGAAATCTCATTCCAATAAACAGTCTGTGCATCCACCTGGGAAGGCCATTTCTCACCCATCAGAATGGCGGGACCCTTAACGATTCCACCTTCCATCGGAGTCATGTTCACGACTCCCGGGCAACGTGAGTGATAAGAAAGATTCTGAAGATCAATCTTCCATGTCTTGAGTGCTCTTTCATTCACAAGGAAACGAAAAAATGGATGAGTGGATTGCACCCGATATCGCGCAAGAATATGATGAGTTGTTTCCCAGAATCTTTTGACTGTCCCGAAATCCCAATAATCAACATTCTCAAGAAGAATCGAAGTGATTTCTTTTTTCTGAAACGGACAGACTGAATCAAAGAAAGCAGACTTACCCGGAATTTTTTCAAGCTGAGCGAGATCAATCAATGAAATGCCGGTATACGTTTCGATTGTTTTTCCCTGTGGGAGATCTTTATTTTTCGTAATTCCCGTAATCACTCTTTGGGCGTTGATCTCAAGAGCGTTGTAACCGAGAGAAGTATTCACCCAGTAGGAAAAAAGAACTGCCGGTTTCTTTGAATGAGGTTCGAGAATACGGGTCAGATCCTCAGCCTTAATATAAAAAAACTGGTCAGCATTGAGTACCAGGAGCTTCCCTTTGTACTTAACTGAAGCTTGCGAAGCGAGATTATGAACAGCTCCGCCGATATCGAGAATTTCCGGCTTTTCCCAGAGGAAAGTCACGCCTTCAAAAGCAGAACGAGACTTACAAAATTCTTCAATCTGCTCACCCATGTAATGGAGATTGATGTAGATATTCTTGATCCCGAGACTTCTGGCGTACTGAACCTGAAGCTCAAGGAGAGGTTTCTCAAAAACCGGCCACAAAACTTTAGGAAGTTTTTGACCAATGGCACCCATGCGCGTACCAAAACCTGCTGCTAAAATGAGGCAATGATCAATTTGCATAATAGTGAGTGAAAAGTTTTTTACGAATTTCATCGTACTTAGGATTATCCATCATCACTTTCCGGATTTTCTCCATCGCAAAGCCAATGTATTTCAGATAACGATCATCTTTACGCCAGTTATAGATATAACAGAAGCTCCCGACAGCTTTATAAACACGCTGAATGAGCATATCGTCGTAGTTCGATGAAAATTCTTCCCAGCTCTTCTGGCCATGAATAGCGGCCGGAAGATTGTCGAAATAGTAGCGCTTCAGTTTCTGACGATTCGTTTCCTCGAGATCGTAGTAACAATCTTCAAGAAGTGAGACCAGATCGTATTGTGGAATTCCCCAGCGGGCATCCTGGAAATCAATGAAGGTAAATTTGTTATCTTTCACCATGATGTTACGGGAATGAAAATCACGATGCGTGATTACCATCTTCTGGCCGGCAAGACGCTTCATGATGGGGTCAAAGAGTGATTCAAGTTCTGAAATAAAACTATCGTCCTGCATTTTATTAAAGAAGTTCAGAAAATACTTGAACGTGAATCTTGTCTCGTCCATGAATTTCTGGTGATCAAATTTCAACAGGAAAAGATTCGGATTGTTAACTTTGGAAGCCGGGATCGTATGCAGCTCGAGAAGCTGATCAATAATTTTTTTATAGATCAGAAATTCTTCTTCATTAGACCGGATCGTAGAAAGATGCTGAAGAAGAGTCACGTTACCAAGATCTTCCTGGAGAAGATATCCACGGGTAAGATTGTGATCCAGAATACCCGGAACTTTTACATTACAATCATGCAGGAATGACTGAACGGACATAAAGGGATGCTTTTCAGGTTCGTCATTGAAGGGATTATCCAGAGAGACGACATAGCTCCCCTGATTGGTAAAGATCCGGTAATAACGGCGGGTGGAAGCGTCACCGGTGAGTTTATCAATCTCTTCGAGCTTCACATCTTTCAGGATGTTTTTATCCTGAGTCTTGTTAAAGAGTTCTTCGATGAAGAATTGTTCAGCCTGCTCTGGTTTCATATAACTCCATCCCTGATCTTGTTCATGAGAGTGTAAAATTTCTTCGACGAGTTTTTTTTCACTGCGAGTTTATCATCAAGCTGGTTTTTGATCAGAAAAGATTTGAATAAGGACTCTTCTCTGGTAATCAGGTTCGGATCACCGACCTGAAGAATAAAATCAGCCGTATTTCTATTCTGAGTCTGCAGCCATGATAAATAATATTCCCCATCATATCCGCTTCTCACTGTCAGGTGATGCGCCCATTTGTGGACTTCCATTTTTTCATCAAGTGTCAGTCGCGCAAGTTTGATCATTCTTTCAATGGGAACGTATCCGATCGGTACCAGAGTCTGAGTCGGATAAAGTAGCTTCTCACTACGGACCAGTTCATAGGCGAGAATACTTACGAGCATACTTTCATGCTTCATGTATTTGGCGAGTAGGCCCCGCGAGATGAATATCTCCCCTTTCGGCAGAGAGAAATGAAGCGGAGAATCTGTATCGAGAATCGTAACTCTTGCTGTTTTTAATTCCCGGAAAAAGATTTCATTTCTTGTGATAATTTCGGTCAGAAGCTCGCGGAAGTATTCCTGCGTGAAAGTATCCTGCTTCGATTGTTTCACACCGGGTGTGAGGAGGAATGGATCTTTGAGCGAAGAAAGATGATCGGCAAAATCTTTGTCGGTCATCGACTGATATTTGCTCTTCGTCAGATCATTTTTTTTACTGCTGCCGCCGGGGATTTTGATGCTGGTACAAGCGAGACTCAGGATGAGTAAGAAATAACAAACCCCCGCTAGTGCCGGGGGTTTGATGAGATGCTTATGAATAAGGAGATTAGATGCCAGAAGCGACTTCACGACCGTTTTCGAGGTAATAGATGGTGAAGCCAGCAAAAATCAAATTAGCGTTCTTGATCAGCGGACGGTTATTTTCCCAGATAAGTTTCCATTTCTTAGGCGTCTGATAAACGCTCTTCGAGATAAGCCCGAGAGTGTCACCTGTGCGGATAAGATAAGGAAGACCCTGTGGGTTCCATACGAACTCTTCAGAAGGTGCCATGTATTTCAGGGTTTGGCCGGCGCGAACAATTTGTCCACCTTTCAGCTTATCTGAATTCCACCCAGCGAGTTTTTTCCACCAGCCGTAATCACCATAGAGTTTGAAAGCGATCATCATGAGTGTTTCGTTCTTCTGAACTTTATACTCCATCATGTTGCTTGAAAGAGAAGTTGATGCTCTTGTTGATGAAGATGTTGTGGCTGGACTAGCAGCAGGACCTTCATCTTCGATCACGAGTTCTGAAGTAGGATCACTTTCAGTTGCTGCAACTTCAGGTGAAGCATCAGCGACTGGATCTTCTTCAGTCGTCTCTGCAACTGCAGCAGGCTCTCCGCTTGGATTCTCGATGAATTCATCAGCGTCTGAAAGTTCAACTTGTGGTGTTTCTTCTTTTACTGGCTGAGACGACTTGGATCCTGAACAGGACACAAGAGTTAAGCTCAACAACACCATCCATGGCACTAGCTTCATAATCACTCCCTGAAAATGAGATACTTATAGAGTTTATTATAGCTCTACGGTTTAGGGAGTGTGGAAAATTTTGCTGAAATTACTAGAAATAGAAAAACATATCTTTCTGGTCAATTGAATCGTAGATCCGCTTCACCAGGCGATTGAAGTGTTCTTCATTATCGAGGAAATCGAGCTCATCAGTGTCAACGATAAGTGACTTACCGAGGTTATAACGGCCGTACCAGTCATCGTAGTAGTCATTGAGGCTTGAGAGGTAATCGACTGGAATCGACTGCTCATAATCTCTTCCGCGTTGCTTGATTCTTTCCTGAAGCTTTGGCACTGATCTTCTTAAAAAGATCATCAGTGTCGGAGGTGAAAGGTACTGGATCATGGACTCAAAGAGTGCACGATAATTCTGATAATCACGTTCGTCGAGCTTGCCCGACTCATAAAGAGCACGTGCAAAGATATTGGCATCTTCGTAAATTGAGCGATCCTGAACCGAGCTGGCAGGAGAGGCTTCAATTTGTTTGTGAGCATTGAATCTGTGGTTCAGGAAGTAAACCTGAAGCGGGAAAGACCAACGGCTCATGTCTTTGTAAAAGTCCGCGAGATAAGGATTGTCCTGAACAGATTCGAAGTGAGGTTTCCAGCCAAGCTTCTCTGAAAGCTTCTTAGTAAGCGTGGTTTTGCCACTTCCAATATTTCCTGCCACGACAACGAACATAGGGTTCGCGCTCGTCGTGAGCCGCTGGTAGGCCATATCTGGCATGGAGTTCTCCTGAATTTGCATCATGAAAAAAGCGTATTACGAATAGTGCCAGAAATCTTGACTCATTCAATCAAATTTAAACATTAATTGTGACGTTTACAGTCGAAGACTGAATTACTTAGAATGAAATTAAGAATGAAAATGACATCCCTGGTTCTTATTTATGCTTCGCTTATCTTCCTGATTTCAAGTCCGGTAAGCGCTCAATCACTCGTAGAAGATGCCAATATTAATGTTGCTCAGGCAGCGGATGGAAGTTTATTCACCGAGACAATAAAAATTATTTCGAATTCCAAGAAAATTTTTATTCTTACAAATAATAACCAGCAGCTCGGTCCGGGGGATTTTATCTCTCTGGCCCTCGAAAATAAGCTCGCGGCCCGCGCCCTCGTGGCCAAGAATCACCAGGGCCAGGTAGGAATCAAAATCCTGAAAATCTATTCACTCAATCAGTGGGCAAAGCTTCGTCGTGATCAGGATGTGCAGATTGTGAAAGGTGATGATTCCTCTTTCATGAGAAAGCCGGTTGATGTTGCGCCGACTGATGGTCCGAAAATTAAAGATGAAGATGATCTCTATTCTGCTGATGTCGTGATCGATGATTCAGTGGAGTTCGTTGAAGACAATAAGAACCGTCACATTAAGCCCGATAACGTTGTCGGAATTTTCGCTGCCATCCTCAACGCTGACAACCCTGAAGGTGGAAGCGGTGGATACACCCGCGGAAATGAGTTCGGCTTAACCTGGGCGTATCAGTTCACGGATAATTTTTTCATCGAAGGTGTTTACGGCAGAACTCTCCTGGATAATTATCCGGCAGATTCCACTCAGACTTTGGTGAACAGATTTATCGGGCGAGTGAAATTCAATATCAAGGGTCCGCTCTATACATTCTTCATGCCGTACGTGGGATATCAGAATAATACTGTTTCCAGTCCTGATGCCGGAAAAGAAACTCAGAACACTGATGCTCAAAACAATGCTGAACTTGATGCCATCGATAGCCTGAAAAAAAATGGTGTGGTTGCTGGTGTCACAGTCATGCGTCGCCTTGTTCCTGGTTGGTTTCTCAAAGCTGACTTAGGTACGGATGTATTGAACATAGGTTTTGCCATTGAATTTTAAAATCATCCTTGTTCTTATTTTTCTCTCTGCCTGTGGAGTGAAAGGTGATCCGGTCACTCCAAAGGAACCCGCCTTCCCTTCTCTTCTTCAGAATTATCCGGATATCGAAACAGACAAGAAACTTGAAGAGACGAAGAAGCGTTGATGTCGCTCATCATCGCAACCGGCAGTAATATAGGTGCATCTGTTGAAACACTGAAAGCTGCACAGAAAGAACTCTCCCGCCATTTTACTTTTATCGCTGCCAGCAGAATTTATTATTCGAAAGCCGTGGAATATGAAAATCAGCCCGATTTTTATAATCAGGTATTGGAGTTTTCTCTCCCTGAAAAATCTCCCGATGAAGTGATGAAAATTTTATTAGAGACGGAAAAAAAATTCGGGAGACATCGCGACATTCCCAAGGGTCCCAGAACCTTAGATGTTGATTTAATATTTTGGGACACCACTTCATGGAATTCTGACATCGTGATTATTCCTCATCCCCGCTGGGCGGAAAGAAGTTTTGTCGTGAAACCGTTACAGGAATTACCTTTCTTTCAAACAATTCAAAAATGTTTTACAATCCCACAGGCATTCACCATAGACGCTGCACCTCTTTTGGATTCTTAGACCAAGGATAAAAAATGGATTTTTCACTCTCCACGGACCAAAAGGAGATGAAGGAACTCGCACTCAAGTTCGCGAAGAACGAGATGATTCCTCATTCCCAGGACTACGACGAGAAAGGGAAATTCCCGGACGAAATTTTTAAAAAAGCATGGGAGCTCGGTCTTATTAATACCTGCATTCCCGCTGAATACGGCGGATCAGGTTTCACTTCCCTCGATAGCGTTATTATCAGCGAAGCACTTGCTTACGGTTGCATGGGAATGAATACGGCATTCATGGCCAACGATCTCGCTCTCCTTCCTATCGTGATTGGTGGAAGTGATGAGCAGAAAAAGAAATTTCTCACCCCATTCACCCAGGAATTCCGGATTGCATCTTTCTGTCTGACTGAACCTGGTAATGGATCAGATGCAGGCGGAATTAAAACGTCTATCAAAGATGGCGGCGATCACTGGATCTTAAATGGTGAGAAGATGTGGATCACCAATGCCGGATATGCGCACCTTTTTGTCGTTTACGGCACAACTGATACCGCCTTAAAACACAAAGGCATTTGCGCGCTTGTTGTTGATCCGAAATCCGAAGGCGTTCATATCGGAAAGAAAGAAGATAAAATGGGCCATCGCGCCTCTGACACACGTGGTGTGACATTCCAGAACGTAAAAGTTCCCAAAGAAAACATGCTGGGAAAACCAGGTGAAGGCTGGGGCATCGCCATGAGTACGCTGGATCACTCCCGCCCACTCGTTGCCTCTTCCGCGCTCGGTGGTTCTCAGCGCGCACTTGATCTCTCCATTAGCTACGCCAAGGAACGCCAGCAATTCGGAGTTCCTATTGCAAAACATCAGGCCATTCAATTCATGATCGCTGAAATGGGAATGAAAGTTGAAGCGGCCAGGCTTCTCGTGCACAAAGCAGCATGGATGTGTGACCAGGGTGTAAGAAATACGGAAATTGCCTCGTATGCGAAGGCATTTGCCTCTGACTCCTGTATGCAAATTACGACGGATGCAGTACAAATTTATGGTGGCTACGGATACAGCAAAGAGTATCCAGTTGAGAAACTCATGCGAGACGCCAAGCTCATCCAGATCTATGAAGGAACGTCTCAAATCCAGCGGCTCGTAATGGCCCGCGAATTATTAAAATAGTTAGTACGTTAAGGAGTACCTATGAATATTTTCGTTTGTGTGAAGCAGGTTCCGGATACCGAAACCAAAATCGTACCTACTGCTGATGGCAGTTTCATTGAAACATCATCCATCAAGTGGATCATGAATCCGTACGATGAATTTGCAGTTGAGCAGGCCCTTCTGGTTAAGCAATCAAATCCTGCGGCGAACGTGACAGTTCTTCGCGTGGGTTCAGTGAAAGATACAGAAGCTCTCCGTACCGCAATGGCCATGGGTGCTGATGATGCATTCCTGGTTGAAGCTGCGGACAATCTTGATTCTTATTCCATCGCAAAAGCTCTCAAAGGTGCGATTGAAAAAACAGGCAAAAAACCTGATCTCATTCTCGCTGGTAAGCAAGCCATTGATGATGACTGCCTCCAGGTTCCACAAGTTCTTGCAGAGATGCTGAACCTTCCTTCAGTCTCCGTGATTGTTGGATTCGAACTTGCCGGTGCAACAGTTAAAGTTAAGCGCGAAGTGGAAGGCGGAGCTCTTGAAGTTTATGAGATGAGCACACCTTGTGTCCTCGCATGTAACAAAGGTCTCAACACTCCAAGATATGCTTCTCTTCCGGGAATCATGAAGGCGAAGAAAAAACCAATGGCCCAGCATTCACTTGCTGACGTCGGTGTTTCAGATGCTGATCGCCGTGTGAAATATTCTCAGTTTAAACTTCCACCGGAAAAACCGGCCGGAAAAAAGTTCGATGCAACAGATGCGGCTAAGCAGAAAGAAGTCGTTTCTCAGGTTGTGGGACTTCTCAGAACTGAAGCTAAAGTCATTTAAGTTTAAAGTTAAAAGGAATTATATATGGCAAACGTATTAGTCTTTACCGAAGTTCACGATGGCAAAGTTAAGCCAGTGACTCTCGAAATTCTCGGCAAACTTGCAGGACAATCAGCTGACGTAGCAGTTTTTGGTGATCTAGGTGCAGACCAGGTTGCTGAGCTCGCTAAGCACGGGGCTCAGAATGTTCATAAACTGAAAGGTGCAAATCTCGATAAGTACTCTCCAGAAGGTTACTCAAACGCTCTCGCTGAATTCATCAAGTCGAAGAGCTATGATTATGTATTCGGTGGAGCAACATCAATGGGGAAAGATCTTCTTCCAAGACTTGCTACTAAGTTCAATGCTGGTCTTGCATCTGACGTTGTGAATTTTATTTTTGAAGGTGGAACATTCGCCGGCACACGTCCACTTTTCGCAGGAAAATGTCTCGCGAAAGTTGAAGTGACCGGTCCGAAACCACACTTCGTATCTATTCGTCCGAACGCACTCGGCATGACAGCGAATCCAACTGCTGGTGCCGGTACAGCAGCAGATGTGAACGCAAATGCTGGTGATATCCGTGCAGCAATCAAAGACATCATCAAAGCTGCTTCAACAAAAGTCGATCTGACAGAAGCAAATATCATCGTGACTGGCGGTCGTGCGATGAAGAATGCTGAAAACTTCAAAATCCTCGAGCAGATGGCCGATGTGATTGGTGCTACAGTTGGTGCTTCACGTGCCGCTGTTGATTCTGGTTTTGCTCCACACGCTATGCAGGTTGGACAGACAGGTAAGACAGTTGCTCCTTCTCTGTATATTGCTTGTGGTGTTTCAGGAGCCATTCAGCATCTTGCTGGTATGAGAACATCGAAAGTTATCGTCGCTATCAACTCTGACCCTGATGCTCCGATTTTCACGAAGGCCGATTACGGAATCGTGGGAGATCTCTTCCAGATCGTTCCGATCATGACGGAAGAATTTAAAAAGCTTCTTGGGAAATAAAACCAAATAAAAAAAGCCCCGAGAGGGGCTTTTTTTTTATCCATTATTATCTACTGGTGGAAAGTTTTCGAGGGCCTGATTTTGGAAGACAGCATCGGGATCCTGAGGAATGTTCGGATCCACATTCGCTTGCTCGGCCTGCATATTTACCATCATCTCCGGAGACGGCTGAGGTAATGCTTCAGGAGCGATGGCCTGGGGAGCTTCTTCAGCTTGTGCGGTTTGCTCTGGTTGTTCAGGAGTTTCACCTGGATTGCCGAAAGAATCTGATTCTGAGTTTCCTGTGAAGACTTGTTCAGTTGCGGCCACTTGTTCCGGCGAAGGCTCGCCGATAAAACGGAGACGAGTTCCTTCCAGCGGACCATTTGTGAGTGTCACCATATAAGCAGTCTGGTCGACCTGATAAAGCATTCCGCTATAAACTTCTCCCTCAATATCATATTCAAAGACGTTTCCATTCATCTCAGAGAAGGAAACAGTCACACTCTCATTATTCGGGAGAGAGACATTCAGGCTGTCGATTGATCCATTGGAAGTCGTAAGACTTCCGCTGAACTGACCTGCTGGTACTCCATTCTGATATTTCTTAGGATTTATCACTTCGACGAGATTAAGGTTTAGTTCTTCTGTGACAGCTGCTGCCGGAGCTTCCTGCTGAGGAACACTACCAGCACCTGATGGTGAAGACGCAACAGTACTGATCGCCTGGACAACAGGAGCACGGAAAGCGTTTTGTTCGAAGTTTTGAGTGGGTTCAAGCTTCTGCCACTGGATACCCGTAGCAACCAATCGCCCTGGTTCAATAACACCATTCATTTCATCGAGTCTTTTCACGAACCGCATGTCAGCGCCATTGAGATGAGACTCTGAAGTAATGACGATGGCATTATATGTGCCTGTCACCACAAAGAAGAGCATCGCCAGGAATGACAACGTACGTTTCTTATATAACCAATTCATAATAACCCCTGATGCTCAAAGGTTGAGCAAGGGGAATGCCAAAAACTAGACAGCTAAATAGGTGAAAGGAAGATGTGACTGAGAGAAATGGCAGAGATTTCGTGACGGGTGTAAAAAGATTAAACAGGCAGGAAAAATTATCACCACTATCAGGACAAGAATGAGTGTCTAAAATTTCGACACTTTTCGGGCAAAAAAAAGGGCCCCTCGAAGGGACCCTTTCATCAACTATTCAGTGACGGGAGTTTGTTTCAGGTAATCCGTGTGCGAAGAGCGAAAGCGCTTGAGCGCGATCACAACGAGATCTGCCATGGGAATGTTTGTGTTCTTCACCATGAGCTCTAAGTCTTCGACGACTTTCTTCTCAATTTTGACAGTAATTTCTTTCAGGTCACCAACGTTCTGCTTCTGCGATTTCATAAAAATACCCCTGTGGAATTGGAACGATATTAGCGCTTTTTCCCGTTCGGGTCATCAGAGATTGTTTTTTGCCGCAACAATCTTGAGGGCATTTTTTTTGCGGAGTCCCACCAGCGCCATCGTGATTTCATGATCTAAGAGATCAGAGTGCTGATAGATGTCATAGGGAGTATGCCATTCCGTGAGGGTACAGAGGATATCGAATTCCGCCTGTGAGACCGGGAGAGAGTCTTCAATAAATCCAGGATCAATGACGATTTTCACGTTTTCAGGTGGGCGCATTTTGAGGGATTGCTGATAAAGCTTGAGTGCCTCGGCCATCTTCTCTTTCAGTTCCTGGTGCCCATAGGGAAACTCGAGCTTGGAATCTTCTACAACTTCCGGCTCAATCACATACTCAAAAGACTGGAGCGAGAATTCCTGGATAAAAAGATGGTAGAGAGCCTTTTCGCCTTTATATCCGGAGAAAAGGGCCTCAACGATTCTGCCGTTCCTGAACATGATATGTCCCAGAAACTGGCGATTGAAATTGGAAAGCACATTCACTTTTCCCGTGAACTGAACTGAGACCTGGTCATCAATAACAGAGAAAAGTTTTGAATCCATGCTTCCTACTTGTTAAGTCCGAATAAGCGGGAAATCACTCCGGGTTTAGTTCCCGGGGCCGGTGTTCCGTTGAAATAACTATCCACAGCTTTTGCCGTTTCCATGAATGCATTCCAGACAACTTTTCCGGCGAAGGCATCATTGCTCATATAAGGCACACCTTCATCAGAACCTGTTCTGAGACTAATCTCAAGCGGAATCTGACCAAGGAGTTTAGTATCCAGCTGAGCGACGGCTTCTTCCACCCCACCCTTGCCAAAAATATAGTGAGTCTTTCCACAACCATCACAGATAAATGAGCTCATGTTCTCCACCATTCCAAGAATAGGGAGATTCATCTTACGGAACATCTCGAGACCTTTCTTCGCATCGAGAAGGGCCACGTCCTGAGGAGTGGAAATAATAATCGCGGCATCCACATTCGCATTCTGGATCATGGAAAGCTGAATATCACCAGTTCCCGGAGGAAGATCGATCAGAAGATAATCTGTTCCGGTCCAGTCCACGTCGAAGAGAAACTGACTGAGAACTCCACCGAGCATGGGCCCGCGCCAGATCACAGGATCACTTTCGTTGATGAAAAATCCGAAACTCATGAAGCGAATGCCGAATGCTTCCACTGGAATAATTTTTTTGTCAGAGTTTGAACGCGGCTTCTCTTCGCGTTTGCCGAAAATCATCGGAAGTGACGGCCCGTAAATATCAGCATCGATAATTCCTACGGAATGACCTTGCTTCTGGAGTGACAACGCGAGATTGGCAGTAAAAGTCGATTTCCCGACTCCACCCTTGCCTGAACCGATCGCGATAATTTTTCCGACTCCCGGAACCGGCTTTTTATTGCCTACCGTTCCATGACCAGCTTTGATCTGGGCCGGCGCACTTGTTTCTTCTTTTTTGGTAGGGGCAGCCGCCGGAGCATTATCCAGGGCCTTAAACACATCCTGAGATTGCGATGAAGTCGTCTTCACCATGATGTTATCCACACCCACAACGCCATCCAGAGCTTCCTGAATCTGCTTCTCCACATCGCGCTTTTCCACGGGGGAAATGCCGTCCCGGTTGTACTGAATGATGAGTTTATCGCCTTCCATGCCGACATGCTCCCACCGTTTTTCAGCATCAAAGCTCTTCTTGGTGGAAGGATTCACAATGGCCTTAAGACGTTCTTTGATCTGATCTGACATACAAACCTGACTTGTTAGCTGGGAAATAAGTGGATTATTTCCGTATGGTGGAATTTTCGAGTTCATTTTATGATGTAAGGAAACACTTGAACAGGACAAAGCCTTGGCATTTTATAAACGCTCCACATTCCTCATCGATCCCAAGTTCCAGCTGAGATTCAGCATTGTTATCTCACTCATGTTCATTCTCGGAAGCTTGATCTATGCCTTCATCGTTTATGACTTCATCAGTGACTTGGGGAATCAGTATGCATTGACCAAACTCGGTGTATCTGAGGCGGCGAAAAGCTTTCTCATTTTCCTCATTCCGTTTCAATTTCTTCTCACCGCACTCGTGATTTTGACGTCTATTTTTCTTACGCATAAAGTGGCCGGTCCTCTTTATAAATTAAAAAATCATCTTCTCCACATTCGTGAGGGAGATCCGATCAGTTCACTTGAATTCAGAACAGGTGATAATTTTCAGGATGTAGCTGATGAAGTCAGTTTGTTTCTGGAATGGGTGACAGCAAATCAGGACTCAGACTTCAAATACGTTTCTGAAGTGGCCGCCTACGTCGACAATCTCGCGATGGTAATTCCAGACGATAAGAAACCAGTTCTCAATGAAATTTCACGCAGGCTTAAAGAGGTCAGTAACAGGTATAAAAAGGACATTTGATCCCCTGTTAAATTCCTTTGTTGATGCTATAATTTTTTCTATTCATCCATGAGGGATGATTAGAACGGAATTCATGAAATTTCTCCTCTCCATTTTATTTTTCACGAACTTTGCTTTTGCACAAGGCATTGTTCCTATGGATAAAATCGGACTCACTCGTGGTGATCACGTTATCGGTGAACACATGGTGAATCTCATGAAGCTCACCGAAAAAGGATACGTCAGTCAGGACGTGCTTACAAAAATCCTTAAAGAAACTTCCAAGTCTCAACACTTCACCATGTTTGTGCCATGGCTTCAGTCGATCCTGGATATTTCTAAAATCACTGATCACAAAGAACTCATTAATTTCTGTCGCCAATACGTTTCCAGAAAGCAGGAACTCACTCTGGAAAGAGTTCTCGAGCGGATTGCAGGAAATTATTGTCGCGAGCGGGCCCTCCATGCGATCAACCGTGAAATCGCAAAAACGAAAGTTCTGAATGAAGATGCGACAATCTTTCTCCAGGAACATCTGAAGTTTTTTCTCACAAAAAAGAATCGTAAAGATTTTGCTTTCTTCCTTCAGTCACAGACTTCCAATCCGGATGTGCTGAGAAAAATCTCTCAGGATGTCACAACTTATAGTGTTCAGCATCAGGTAGTTCCCTCTCATGACGTCCTGAAAGACATCATGATCAATGAACAGATTACCAAGCTCATTCAGGAGAAAGGATTCAATCCACTCCAGCATCAGAATGTTTTTTATGCTGAGTACGGAAAGCTGATCGAGATGGGTTATCGCGCGATTGATAACAAGCCGACTGAAGACAAGATCCAGGAGCATTATAAATTTCTCAAAAACTACATCGACCTCAATCAGGATCATCTTCCGGTTGGTCTTTGTCTTTCACGCCTGAATGATTTTGCGAAGGCTGTCTTCCGTGCCGGATTTAAAGATCTTTCACGCGACATCTTTAAGTTCATCGTGAAGAAAAATAATAAAGAGATTCAGGAAGACGCCATCTTCTTCTATCTCTGGACATGGCTTTCTACCAATGACTGGAAAGATGCACTGAAACTCGCTGAATCGTATAATCTCCTGAAGAAACCTAGAGAGATTAATGATCCGCGTCTGCGTTTCTGGATTGCGCATGCCTATGAAGAAACCGGTAAGCAAGCCGAAGCGATCGATCTGTATGAGAATATCATTCAGAAAAATCCGCTGAGCTATTACTCGATCATGTCTTCCAAAAAGATTCTGGCCCTTAAGCCCGACTCAACTGTGGCCCGCTATTACACAGAACGTTCCGTCAGAAGTCCTGCACTCGATATCAAGAAAATCGAACTTGAGCCGGATCATATCTCTTCCCTCGTCCGTCTCCGTGTTTGGGCAAAAATTGATAATCAACGCCTGATGGAACTCGAACTGAAACGTCTCAATCGTCACAGCATGCCTCTTTATGTCGTGAAACATCCGACAGACAAGCAGCCGTTCATCAAGTCTGAGCTTCATCTCCTGAATGGAAGAATCATTCAGGAATCCCAGAACTACCTCGCCACTTTCCGATATCTTTATCAGGTCCTCGACAAGGGTGAAGTCGTTTTTAATCGTGAGCTTCTGGAAATTCTTTATCCGTCTCCGTATCTCGCCGAACTTCGTAAAGCCTTGAAGAACGACACTCTTGATCCTCTGATCGTTCTTTCTCTCATACGTCAGGAATCAGTCTTCAATCCTCTCGCTCGCTCTCCGGTAGGTGCTCGCGGACTCATGCAGATCATGCCAACAACCGCGCGCAGACTTAAGCGTTCTGTCCGCGAAAAACATCTCGCAGATCCGGGCGTAAATATTGAACTCGGAACCAAGTACATCAAGAATCTTATCAAGAGATACGATGGAAACCTGGTCTATGTACTGGGTGCTTACAATGCGGGTGAATCCCGGGTTGAACGCTGGAAAAATCTCTACTTCGACACTGACGATTCTATCTTAAAAAACATCGAGGCCATTCCCTTCCTCGAAACACGCAATTACGTGAAGCTCATCTTTCGTAATATCTTCTTCTACAAAATCCTCATCGATGGCGACAAGGCCCAATTCGCCGACGTCAAAGAGGCCAACAAGCTCTTTGATATTCATCTTGGCTTCAATAAATAATTTCCACTGAACTATTTTGAAAATTGATTTGGCGAGAATGGTTCAGATTCAAGAAACCGAAGAATCCCGTCCGAGGCGTACGTAATGTACGCCGCAGGGTAAGGGGTGATGATGGTGACGTAGAAGATGAGCCGTTATCGACGAATCAGACGTTGAATTTGAAGTGGATGACGTCGCCGTCTTTGACTTCGTATTCCTTGCCTTCCATGCGGAATTTTCCGGCCTCTTTCACTTTGCCTTCCGAACCAAGCGCGAACAGATCATTGCAGTGATAAACTTCTGCTTTAATGAATCCACGCTCGAAATCTGTGTGAATGACACCAGCAGCTTGAGGAGCTTTTGAGCCCTTAGGGAATGTCCAGGCACGGACTTCTTTCACACCAGCGGTGAAGTAAGTGTACATGTCGAGCATCTTGTAACC
Source organism: Bdellovibrionota bacterium (assembly GCA_040387275.1). Classification (GTDB taxonomy): domain Bacteria; phylum Bdellovibrionota; class Bacteriovoracia; order Bacteriovoracales; family Bacteriovoracaceae; genus Peredibacter. The sequence continues at coordinate 1,456,953 of JAZKDZ010000002.1, forward strand.
TTCACGGATCATTTTTGATAATCCTGATTCTTCGATGCCGATATCTTTCAGGAACTCAGCTTTTTCTTCAGCTGATTCGAGAGCAGCGATTTCTGATTCGATCTTTCCGCAAATAGTAATGACGTTCGCACCTTCTTTCGCTGCGATCTCTTTTACTTTTTTCACGTGATCATTTTCTTTCGTGAGGTTAGCTTCATCAACGTTACACACGTAGAGCATTTTCTTCATGGTAATGAGGTGAAGATCAGAAACTGCTTCAATTTCTTCTGCATCAAGAGGAAGTGAACGCGCAGGAAGACCTTCTTCGAGAGTTTTTACGAGACGCTCGAGAATCGGTTTAGAGATGAGTGCTTTCTGCTGAACTTTTTTATCCTGAGACTTGAGATATTTATCAAGAGTCTGAATACGCTTGGTCACTGATTCAAGATCAGCGAGAGCGAGTTCGATATTGATAACTTCGATATCTGAAACAGGATCAACTTTACCAGCAACGTGAATGATGTCGTTATCTTCGAAACAACGGACCACGTGGCAGATTGCTCCGACCTGACGGATGTGACCAAGAAACTGGTTTCCTAATCCTTCACCTTTCGAAGCACCTTTAACGAGACCAGCGATATCAACGAATTCTGTAATCGCAGGAATGATTTTTTCCGGACCCACAATAGATGCAATTTTCTGAAGGCGCTCATCAGGAACGTGAACGACACCAACGTTTGGTTCAATGGTACAGAATGGATAGTTTGCTGCTTCAGCTGGAGCAGAAGTGAGTGCGGAGAAGATTGTTGATTTACCAACGTTCGGAAGACCAACGATTCCACAATTCATACCCATAAAGACCTCTTAACCTAAAAGATTTTTCTTATTATAAATGCCGACTTTGCTCAAACCATCTACCACAGCGGTAAGCATCGGGTCATTCAGTTTTTCCAAAAGGAGCGGCAATTGTACCTGTTCTTCCTTCGAAAAGGGACTCAAAACCCACGCGGAAACATTTCCATGCGGAGGACGGCCGATTCCTACTCTCATTCGAGCGAAATTATCAGTACCTAGACAGGCGGCAATGGATTTCAGTCCGTTATGTCCGGCGAGACCGCCACCCATTTTGAAGTGAACCTGACCGAAAGGAATATCCAGTTCGTCATGAATCACGAGGATATGTTCAGGGGGAATCTTGAAAAAAGCCGCCAGAGGCTGAACGGATTCACCTGAAAGATTCATGAAAGTCTGAGGCATGATCGCCCAGAATTTATGACCCTTGTGAGTGGCCTCGGTATATACACCTTTAAATTTCGATTTCCAGTTAGAGCTTTTGAAAACAGGAGAGGATTCGAGAAGCATCCAAGCGATGTTATGCCTGGTCTGCGCATACTCAGAACCAGGATTTCCCACACCAACAATCAGTTGAAACATCTTAGATGAACAGCGAGCTTACCGAATCATGATTAAATGTCCGGTGGATCGCTTTCGCGAGAATGTCGGCGACAGTGACGACTTTGATTTTATCGAGTTTTCTTGCTGCTTCTGAAAGAGGAATCGTATCAGTCACGATGACTGCTTCGAGCTCAGGACAATCAGCAAGTCTTTGAATCGCAGGATCTGAGAAAACCGGATGAGTGGCAGCTGCATAAATTCTTCCAGCGCCATTCTTGCGAAGGGCCTTCGCCGCCTGAACAAGTGTGCCGGCCGTGTCGATCATATCGTCGATGATGATACAGTCTTTCCCAGTCACGTCCCCGATCACGTTCATCGCTTCCGCGACATTCGGACCAGTTCTTCGTTTATCAATGAGTGCGAGATCTGCGTTCATTCTTTTTGCGTAATAACGGACTCTTTCCACACCACCAGCATCCGGAGAAACAGTGATGAGATTTTTCGGATCGAGATTCTTCTGGACCCATTCAAGAAGAACAGGTGAAGCGAAAATATTATCAAATGGAATATTAAAGAAGCCCTGAATCTGGCCCGCGTGAAGATCCATCGTCACAACTCGAGAAGCTCCCGCGACGGTGATCATATCGGCGACGAGTTTTGCTGTGATCGGAGTTCTTGGTGAACTTTTCCGGTCCTGACGGGAATATCCATAATGAGGAACAACTGCGGTAATGGAATTTGCTGATGCGCGCTTCAGAGCGTCCACAATGATGAGGAGCTCCATAAGGCTTTCGTTCACGGGAGTACATGTGGATTGGATCACAAAGACGTCCGCACCGCGTACGTTTTTTTCGATCTCACAGTAGATCTCGCCGTTAGCAAATCTTCTTAATTGGGGATTAACCAGAGGGACATCAAGGAATTCGGAAATCTTCTTCGAGAGATGGGGGTTTGAGGTACCAGAGACTAGAACAATACGTCTCACCACTCAGAAGCTCCTTGAAAGGTGGTAGGGGTGCCAGGGTTCGAACCTGGGCATGGCAGAATCAAAATCTGCTGACTTACCACTTGTCGACACCCCTACAGATACTTTTGCGTTCAAAGGAATATAAATGATGGCCCACCTTTTTGCAAGACTTCCCAAATGTAACCTCCTCTTTTTTCGGGGGAAAATTGGACACATTCAGAGCGATTTCTTATAGTTTTGATAAACAAATTCTAACTCTCATTCCCTGGAGTCTTCGTGACCGCAAAAAGGTTTCCATACGTTGTTATTGCTCTTGTTTCTGCCCTGAGCATCAATTCGGCTTTTGCCCTTCCGATCGACTGGACCGGTGTTTTTGGCGTCGATACTCATCTCCTCAACAATGTTTGCCGCACGAAAGACGATGTTCCCTCTAAATTCAACGCTACTACTGGTGTAAGAGATGCTGAATTCGGAACCCAGGGTATTACTGGTGACTGCGGAGCTAACTTCCAGACTTATATTTTCAAGCTCAATCCACAAATTATCGTTAATGACGGTGTTACTTTAAAAGGTGAATTCTCGTCTGGATATCTTCGTGGTGGTTTCGCTGGTGACAACGCAACTAACGGCGAAAACGGTACTGGTGGATCATATTTTTTCTCCTCACCTGCTCAGAGATCTGGTCTCAACGTAAACCAGATGTACATGGAACTCTACGCTGATACGGCACTTATCCGCATTGGTCGTATGGCGAGAAACTACGGAATGGGAATCGTCTTTGATGGCGGAAATGATCCGTGGGATCGTTTCTTCACTATGTATGATGGTATCGACGCTGAAATGAAGATCGGTAACTTCAGTGTAACTCCTTATTACGCAAAAATTTCTACTTACGATGACAACAATGCAGGCGGAAGACCAAACGGTGCAAGACCATCAGGTGGATGGGATGTTCGCGAAACTGGTATCACAGCTAAGTATGATAACAAGGCCCGTGACCTTGTCGTAAGCGTTCTCTACGGTAAGAGATTCTCTGAAGCGAAGAACACTCTTTATAACAATGGTCCTGCTCAGACGACTCCACCGGCTTCTCAAACACGTCTTCTAGGTAAGACTGAAGTCACAGTGATCGAGCCGTATGTTTCTAAAAGATGGAACAAATTTAAAATCGAAGCGGAAGGATCACTTCAGTCAGGAGACTATGGTGATGTTTACGAGTCAGGAGAAAAATCGCGTCTTGCAGCTAATGCTTACATCGCGAACCTGAAATATGATCTCAATCCTAAATGGGATATGGGAGCAACACTCGGACAGGTTGATGGAGACAATGGCGGATCGAAGAAATTCGAAGCTGCTTACCTTCACCCGAATTTCCATATCGCAGACCTCATGTTCCGCTACAGCTATCCATCCTTTAATGAAGGTGGAAAATCGATTTTCGATTCATCCATCACAAACGCTCAGTTCTGGAAGATCTACGGAAATTACAAAACTGATAAGTGGACATGGAAAGGTGCTTTCGTCATGGCGAACGCTATGAAGGCAGCAAAAGTCGGCCGCTCATATCACCATGAAGAGCACTATGCTTTCACAGGAACGGAAACTCAGAAGAAAGATTACGGATATGAATTTGATTTCGGCTTTGATTATCGCTGGAATCCAAATGTCGTGATCAGTGGTTATTACGGCTACTGGGTTGTGGGTGATTACTTCGCTTACAGCAACAAGCCGAAGGAACTTGATGTCGTGAATGTCCACGGTGGTGGTCTCAGAGCAACTCTCGAATTCTAAGAAAAAATATTAAAAAAAAGCCCCTCGCAAGAGGGGCTTTTTTTATCTAAATTATCTTCCGTATAAACTTGGGTAACCGTAACTCTGCTGAAGCCATGCTGGCTGTTGCCCGCCCATCATTCCCTGCTGCTGCATGAAAGGTGATTGACCGTACATCTGGCCATAAGGTGATTGCGCCATCATCGGAGATTGTCCCCACATAGGCTGCTGTTGACCAAACATAGATGACTGCTGGCCCCACATTGGTTGTTGCTGTCCGAACATACCCTGCTGCTGACCAAATCCACCGCCAAGCCAGTTCACACCAGCGCTGCCGTACTGAGGCTGTTGCATGCCCATATAATTCTGGCCCATGGTTCCCTGATAACCAAACTGAGCATTGAAACCTGTTTGACCCATGAACCCCTGTTGCTGCTGACCATACATTTGACCGTATGGATTCTGCTGCTGGTTCATCATCGTCTGGTTACCGTAAGGAGTTTGCTGATTCATCATCCACGGAGGCATCATTGATTGCTGACCTGGAACCTGCTGACCCTGAGCGAGTGCAGGATCTTCAGTTCTTTGTGGAACGACAGTTGTATCAACTGGCTGATCCGCCGGAGGTGCTTCACCATTCTGAGTGGCGATATAACGACGGCCTTCGTTTTCCATTGTCCCGTACTGAGTCGCTTTCTGAAGATATTCAGTCTTACGTTCATTATCGATCTGATTGTAGTGAGCAAGACCGTTCTGGAGTTCCTGAATTCTCTGGAGAGAATCCTGGATACATTTTTGGGTGTTACGGAAATATTTGTAGCAATAACCACCCTGTTGAACGCGGGCGTATTCTGCCTGGATTTCCTGAGTGTAGTTCTGTGTACGGCGGTCAATATTTCTTTGCATCGCAATTGCGAGATCACGATACGTTTGTGACATACCAGTCGTAACACCTGTGCGGATATCGTAGTTCTCACGAGCAGTCACAAGGCGAGTGGCGAGTTCACCACGAGCGTTTGCTACTCTCACGCGGGCCATGTCAGGAGTAACAGTGACGTTCCCTTCACGCTTACCGATTTTAGCACTCTCAGTGATTCCGATGCGGATTCCTTCCATTCTTTCAGCGTCAGCAAACATACCTTTTGCGATAAGTTTTTCTACATGAGCTTTCTGGAAATAAGGAGCGCGGCCGAAAGCTTCGAGTTCTGTACGAACTGTCTGCATGCGAGCTCTTGCTGCCTGAAGTTCTGTTCCTTCAAGATTTTCCATCGAGACGAACAGCTCTGCGAGCTCTCTTCTTTTTGGATCAACGATATATCGTTCAAAATCAGAAACAACTTTGAGATCATCTTCTGTCAGTTCTTTATTCTCAGAAATCTTCTTCGCAGTCGCCTGAGCGGCCTGAAGAATGAGGTTGTCTCTGATCGCTGCAAGGTTACCCTGATAATTATTTCTTTCGATGAAGTCTACGAGACGCTGATATTCATTCGGCTGACAGTTTCTGAGCGTGTCGGCTTCAGCTTCAAGGCGCTGATTGGAAATGTCTGTCGAAGAGTAAACCATTCCGATTGAGGGATGAATCTTTTCATAAACATCGCAACGACTCACACGCACAAGTTCGTGACGTGGTTGAATCTGCGAGGAAACCGGGCCGTGAGAAACGAATTCAAGGCGACCAGTTTCTTCAACGCCAGAAAATGATTCCTGAACGGGTTGGTGATAAATGGCGGTGTCGACAATTCCCGCAGAAGTCATAACTCCCGCTTCTTCCATACATCTCTGGAAACCCTGGATGTCATTAGAGAAAGGTTTCACATCAAATTTATCAAATTGCCTGTCTTTCATCTTGGCCACGCGATAACACTTCTGCCCCTCAGGAGCAGCGACTTCAGCAGGACAACTTTCACCATCTTTGAATTTGATCTCGATGGAATAAGTCTTCACTCCTGCAACTTCATTCTGCCGTAGGTTCCACTGGAGCATGGAATTACAGTTACCAATCATCCTGGCCGGATGAGAAATCTGAAGAGTGCCCGAAGAGGGATCAGGAGTGATAGTTAGTTGGGCACCTGGCTGGCGAATAAGACGAGTGAAATAAAGAAGTGGAAGAGAAGTCTGCTTACTCTCCGAACAACTCGTATCCACATCAGATGGCCTGATAGTCGGAGAAGTAATCCCGGTTGCTGGTCTTTCATTTGTTAAACCAGGTGTCGCGGGAAGAGCGGCCTGACTTTGTTCGAGAGCATCGAACAATCCCTGCGCGTACGCGGGAATTGCGACAAATGACAGCACTACCAGGGAGAAAATTTTCATAATAATCCTCAAACGAAGGTTCGATCTTCGTCGACTGTTCGGAGTAAATGCATGAAAACTTTAGGAATCAGATCAGGGTATAGGGGTCGACATCGATTTTATAAGAGACTGAAGCGAGGCTTTTGTAATTGATCTCAAAGGATTTCAAAAGGTTGTGAAGCTGACCCAAGTCCTGAGACTTGAGGAGAATTGACCAAGTAAACTGGTTGGACTTCTTTTCGATATGGGCCGGACGGGGTCCCAGGATCGTCACTTCCTGAAAATGATCCCCGATCAGTTTCCGGATCATGGGCCCGATATTGTCGTTCACGTGACCAATCAATCTATCCTGGAAGCGCGAAGAAAAATGAATCATCGCAATCCTCTTATAAGGAGGACAGTCGCATAGTTCACGAATCTGTAATTCGGATTCATAAAACTCATGAAAGGAATGCGCCTTCACCATCTGGAATAGTGAACTCTCCGGATTCAAAGTCTGGATAAGAACTTTTCCATCCTGCGAGTATCTTCCCGCACGGCCCGAAACCTGTGTGAGTGTCTGATAGACTCTTTCCTGCGATCGGAAATCCGGAAAGTTTAGCTGGCTATCAATTCCGAGAATCAACACGAGTTTTACTTTCTCAAAGTTGTGACCTTTCGAAAGCATCTGGGTCCCTACCATCATGTCGATCTTTCCGGAATGGAAGTCACTCAAGCGCTCTTCAAGTTGCGTGAAGTTTTTAATTTCCTCACGGTCAAAGCGTTCAATTCTTTTGCCCGGAAAAACTCTCTGCAAAACTTCCTGAACCTTTTCCGTGCCGAAACCTTTCTGCACGAGGGTCAATGATCCGCATTCCGGACACTGAGTAGGAATTTCATCTTTATATTCGCAATGATGACACGCGAGAAGATTTTTTTTCTTATAGTATCTCAGAGTGAGTGAACAGTTAGGACAATTGAACTGATGACCGCAGGCGCGACACTGGATGTAGTTGGCAAAGCCCAGGCGATTCACAAACACGAGAACCTGATCACCCTTTGCGAGTGATTCTTTGATGGCCTCGACTGATGTTTTCACCAGGGGCCAGATGTCTTCTTCTTTGGAAGATTTTTCGCGTGCATCGATCAGTTCGATGGCAGGAAGATAAGCATCTCCCGCACGCTCTTTCATTTCGAAAAGATTTCCTTTCGATTGTGGGGAGTGAAACTGAGCATATGTTTCAAGACTCGGAGTTGCAGATCCCATCACGACGGGAATTCCCAGGAGCTGAGCTTTTTTCGAGGCCACGTCGCGGGCATTATAGGGACAACGATCATCCTGCTTAAACGAAGTGTCGTGTTCTTCATCAATAACAATAAGACCAAGATTGTTCAGCGGAATAAAAACCGAACTTCTCACACCAAGAATCATGCAGGGAGTGGTGAGTGTCCGGGCCATCTGCCAGATCTGATATTTCTGGGAATCAGCGAGTTCGGAATGGTAGGAATAAATAGGAGCTGAAATATATTTGGCAAATGTCTGAATGAATTGCGGCGTAAGATTGATTTCCGGCAAAAGAAAAAGAACCGATTTTCCCGCAGCAAGTGTCGAGCGGATGGATTCCAGATACACAATCGTTTTCCCGCTTCCAGTAACTCCGTGAACCAGTGAGCGATTGTAAGTGCGAAGACCTTCACGGATTCTTTCTATAATTGTTTTCTGAACCGGATTGGGAATAAACTCCAGCTCCTTCCCTTCTCCCTGAACGGCATCCAGGGGACGTGGCCGCTTAAGATGATTCGGAAGACAATCGAAAATGAGCTGACCGAGACTATAGTGATAGTAGCCTGCCATCCATTCATAGAGCTCAAGCTCAGACTCCTGGAGCTTCCACTCCGGAATCGTCTTCACGATGGATTTAATTTTTTCGACGGGAGTTTTTTTATATTCTTCAGATTCTGATTCATCGATCGCGAGTACGCATCCCATCTCGGATCTTTTTCCGAGAGGAACTTCCACTACCTGACCGCGGGTTAATTCTCCCTCATAGTGATAAAGAAGACCCTTGTTCTTCAGCGGAAAATTAACTGCGATGCGGGCGACTTTCATCAGAGGAGAAAGTCCGGACGAGGAATGGCACTCTCCTTGCCTTTCAGAATCGTATCCCATTTCTTGATGCGTCTGACGATATCATCTTCTTTTTCGATGTAATGGCGAAGCTCCGTCACTTCAATTTCATAATTGTCGCCGGAGAAATCACGGATCAGAAGTGTTCTCGGAAAGCGATGTGTTCCGTTCAGAAGTCCGTAATTGCGGCAAAGAATTTCCATCTCGCCGGCAGCTGACTTAAAGACAAGTTTCTGAAGGTCGCGGGTATTGTATGAGAAAACAGCAGTGAACGGACCGGCTTCTGCAAACCAGGCCATATCGCCTTCTTCTTTAGCGAGTCGAACTTGTTTCGTATCAACATACATCGATTCATTCATCACTGCTTCGACACGCTCTCTGGTTGCTGCATCTTCCGGACGAAGGGGATTGGCCTCCGTTTTTTTTAACGCCTTATTCTGATTGATAGAAACTAAGTAGCGCTTGTAGCTGGCGAGATACTCGATTTTTTCACGATTAATAAGATCACTGTTGAGTTTTACCGGAACACCAAGAGTCTTCAGGTAGTTCACCATGTGGGAACCATTGTTGTATGCAAGAGAGTGAACGAGTGAGTAGAAAACACCCTTCTCCATCTGTTCCACAGAAGGCTTCAGTGTATAGGGAGAAAATGTTGAATAATAAATCTTGTGAGCTAGAGAAGTTTCCGAAAAAGTATTATCGGTATAACGGGCCTGAGCAATCTTCAGGTTATCGCCGGTTGCTTTGGTGAGAAAGATTTTGAAGTAATCATCCACTTTCTGTTCAGCCACGACGACTGCTTTTCCTTCTTCACCAGGCATGACTTTTTTCATCGACATGGTGAAGGTAACACCGTTTGCAGTCACCTCGGGATTGGAACCATGACGAAAGAGCGACTCAATCGTGGGCACGTAAGCGCCGGCCTGAGAGACAAAAAGAATCGAAAGAAGAAAGAAACGAATCATAATGTAATACCGTATTTTGTGAGCCTGTGTTTCAGTGAGGCTACAAATGTATCACGTGTCGCAGGGTCCTTGAGAGCAAAATCAATCGTGGCATCGAGATATCCCGGAATACTTCCAGTATCGAAACGCTCGCCTTCAAATTTATAAGCATAGACATTCTTTTTCTGGCAAAGAACGTTGATTGCATCAGTCAGTTGGTACTCATTCCCTGCGCCGCGCGGGATTTTTTCCAGAATATCAAAAATTTCAGGAGTGAGAATATAGCGACCAGGAGTCGCAAGATTCGTCGGAGCATCTTCCGGTTTTGGCTTTTCCACCATTCCCGTCATGCGAAGAGTTTTCTCATCGATGATATCCCCTTTCACGATTCCATATTTATTGGTCTGGTCTTTAGGTACTTCCATCACACCGATTACTGTTGAGCCTTCATGCTTGAGAGAAAGATCCATAAGCTGCTTAATTGCCGGATTGTGATTGATCACAATATCGTCACCGAGAAGAACAGCAAATGGCTCATCACCAATCATGCTTTTGGCACAAAGAACGGCATGACCAAGACCAAGTTGCTCTTTCTGACGTACGCTGGTCACGTCAACCATGGAACCAATTTTCCGGATGAGTTCGAGTTCCTTCATCTTGTTATTTCTCTCGAGAAACGCCTCGAGTTCCTGATTGCGGTCAAAATAATCTTCGACTGAAAATTTCCCGGAAGCTGTGACAAAAATCACCTGCTCAATTCCCGCTTCGCAAGCTTCTTTGACGATGTAATGGATCATCGGCACATTTATGATGGGAATAATTTCTTTGGCGATTTCTTTCGTGGCCGGAAGGAAACGAGTGCCTTTACCAGCGATAGGAATGATAGCTTTTCTGATTCTCATAAATATCCTTGTTTAAGAGAAAAATATTCTCTACATTTTCTTCATGACCAAAAGTAATTTGTTACCAGTACTCGCCGTAGCGGGAATCCTCTTTTCGACTTCTTCTCATTCAGCTCACATCAGAGAATTTCAAACCACGAGATTGAATTCAACGGCCGGGGCCGGGGTCGCGAGTCTACTTTCTACCGAAGCAGCTATATTAAATCCAGCAAGCTCTGCGTATTTTGAAGGCAACGACGCCTCTTACCAATCTTACACAACTTCGATTCAGCACAAAAACACCCTGCGTGATACAAACAACGATCCATATCCTAAGAAAAACCGCTCTCAAGGCCTCTTTTTATCCGACTCTTCCAGTGGGATAAAGGGCGGTGCTGCATACCTCAGTCAGAAGGAAAACCGTTACGAGCGCGAACGCATGGTGCTCCACGGATCTGCCCCTATGGGACCGAAATCTTCGCTGGGAGTCACTTACAATTTCATCCAGGATGTCTTACCCAGAAATAGAAGTGACCGTCACCGTACCCATCATCAGCTCAGTATGGGATTACTTCAGGTACTAGACGAGGCCACGACAGTGGGACTCGTGATCACTGATCCTACCCGCACTACTCCCGGTGAAGAAAAACTTATAGCTGGGTTTCAATACCAACTCGCCACTAGATTCGTCATTCTCGGGGATCTTGGTGCCACTTATACAAAAAACTTCAGTGATAACTATCTCTGGAGAGGTGCTCTTCAGATTAATTTCTTCGAAGACTTTTTTCTCCGTGCCGGAAGATTTCAGGACAGTAATCTCGAATCGAAAGGGACAGGCTGGGGTGCGAGCTGGATCGGTCCCAAACTCGGTGTGGAGTTCGCTCAGAAAATATCTGAGTTCTACGGTAAGTCTTCTTACATGTATAAGAATGAAAAACTGGTAGATACCTCTATCTCTGCCGTCATCAAATTCTGATTATTCCCGATAAGCTGACATGAAGTCAGGCAAGACCGCACGGGAAGAGCGCGAAAAGCGTCTCATTCTAAAACACAAATTCGAAAACAGAATTACGGTTGCCCGTTTCGGGAATGAGTCCCGTGGGCTGAAAGATTTCGCCGGAGCTATCCGGAAATTTACAGACTATCTGCAGGTGATGGCCGAAGTAAAAGGTGTCCAGGACATCTACGCTATTAAGCCGCAACATTTTGATACCAAAAAAGATGTCACCGAAATGCTCATGATCAGTCACATCTATTTTGAAATGGCGAAAATGTATGATGCTGTTCCTAAATTTCACGATGAATCTAAACGTTGTCTCGATCAGTTCGTTCTCTTTTCTGTGAATCAGCCATTTCAGGTTATCAATTCGGAACTCATGCGAAAGCATCTGAAGAAAACACTTTTCAAAAATCATGAAGCTTTTCGGAATGCTTATATCCAGATTTTTGTTCAATCGAAGAAATGTTATGTCGTCACGTTCTGCCTGGGCACACATCATCCTGTCACTCAGGAATTCCGGGCCCTCAAAGATGTGATGCTCGAGTACAGACTGGGTCAGGAAATGGTTCGTCTCTACTATCAATTCTCGTCAGTCGCTGTTCTACGCTGGGAAAAACGTCCTGTCGCAAAGCTCGCAGGGAAATGGCTCATGCGCCCAATCCTCGTTTTGCTTTCAAAAACAATCCTGCGGACTATAATAAATAAATGATTCTTTCCCGCATTCTCCTTAAAGAATGGTTTAAAACTCTGGCCGGCGCTATCGCTGTTCTGTTTCTCCTGATCTCAACTGCGGATCTCATTAACGGATTTCTTCAGGGGAAAGATGTTTCCCGGGTTCTTCTGGAATACGCTCTGAAGATGCCGGACCTCATGGGAAAAATGTTTCCCATCTGTTGTCTCGTTGCCTCACTTTTCTCTTTAAATAAACTGAAAGGTCACTCGGAACTCATCGCCATGCTCGCGGCCGGATATTCGTATCAGCGGATTTATGTGTTGATCGGAACTTGCGCACTTTCGATGGTGGGACTTCAATTTTTAAATCTTGGTTTTATTGAACCCATGGCCAATAAAGTAAAACGCCAGGAAATTGCGAAAAGCCGGAAGTCCGAAGGGAAATATCTCACCCGTAGTTCACTTGAAGGCGGAAAGTTCTGGTACAAGAGTAAAAATTATTTCGCCTCATTTGCTTACTTTGATCGTCACAATAAAATCCTGAAAAATCTCGAGCTCTATTATTTTTCCGACAAGCACGCGAGTACAAAAATCCTGACTTCCGATTTTGCCAATTACGAAAGTGATGGAAAATGGAAACTGAATAAAGTTTCTGAACTCTCAAACCTTAACGGCGTTTCGTTTCCTGTTACAGCATCCCGAGATTCGGAAGTGGTTCAACTTTCAGAAGTGCCGGAAGACTTCGGTGAATTTGAAGCGGATCTCACGACCTTATCTTTTTTCAAGCTGGCCAACTTTGTCAGTCGCCTATCGCGCACCGGAATTAACGTCTCCGAGTACGAAATCCTGCTCTTAAATAAGATCTTTCTCAGCTTCATCTGTCTGGTATTTGCCCTGTTCCCCGTGTCGACGATTTTCAATCCTAATCGCCGTTCAAGCTCATTTGGTAAGAATGTCGTTCTGACTCTCCTGGTTACGGTCGGATTTTGGGTACTTTACAGCGGCGCCGTCGCCTTTGGGAATTCCGGGAAGATTCCCCCACTCCTGGCAACCGGAATTGTCCCCTGCCTCTTCATGCTTTTCGTCCTCTGGACCTTCATGAAGAATCGCAAACTCGCAATTTAAATTCACTCTCTGCCATGCTATAAAACCAGCATGAATCTCGAGAATTACAAGCTATCTGGAAGTGAACTTCCTATCTTCACTTATCCCGATCCTGTTCTGTCCAAAGTGGCGGAACCGGTGACTGTTTTCAATAAAGAGCTCGAGAAGCTCATCGAAGACATGCTCTTCACGATGTACCACGCTCCGGGCATTGGTCTCGCTGCTCCTCAAATTGGAAAAAGCATTCGCTTGTTCGTTCTCGATGTTGATTATGATCGTGAAGTGATTACAAATTCTGCCGGCAAAGATGAGGTTCGCATGTCGGGATTCAATCCCCTGGTTTTAATTAATCCTGTGATCACCGGAAAAAGTGGAACGACAACTTACGAAGAAGGTTGTCTCTCTGTTCCCGGAGTTTATGAAGAAGTTAAGCGACACAAGACTGTTCATGTAAAATTTCAGGACATGAAAGGTGCCTTCCACGAAATCGAAGCAGATGACATGCTCGCCATTTGTATCCAGCATGAAAATGATCACCTCGATGGAGTTGTCTTCATCGAGCGTCTCTCAAATCTCAAGAAAAATTTCTATAAAAAGAAAATGGTTAAAGAGAAGGTGAAATGAAGAAGTTCAGAGTTGCCTTTTGTGGTACGCCTGACTTCTCAGTTCCCACTCTGGACCTTCTCAGCTCCCATCCCCAGATTGATCTTCGCTTTGTTATTTCTATGCCCGATCGTCCGGCAGGACGTGGAATGGAACTGAAGTCACCGGAAGTGATCGAGTTTGCGCGTTCGAAAAACATTCCCTTCTTTCAGACTGAGAACATCAATAAAGAAGAAGAGTTTAAGAAAAAACTTAAGGCCGACGATCTCGACTTTATAGTTGTCCTCGCCTTCGCTCAATTTCTCGGTGAAGAGATGTTGAACATGGCCAGGCTTGGATGCTTTAACATTCATACGTCCATTCTTCCCAAGTACCGTGGAGCTGCGCCCATTCAATACGCTCTCTGGAATGGTGATACTGAGACAGGAGTCTCCATTCAGAAGATGGTGAAAAAAATGGACGCCGGAGATCTTGTACATTTCCGCAAGGTTTCTATAGCTCCGACAGAAACGGGTGGACAGCTTTACGATAAATTAAAAAAAGAAGCTGCTGTTGCCATGAATGATCTCATCCAGAAAGTTCAGGATAACACAGTCACTTATACGAAACAGGACGAGTCGCAGGTTTCCTTTGCACCAACTCTCAAGAAAGAAGATGGCCTTCTGAAGTTTGCCGAAAAAAGCACAACCCAGATTCTGAATCTTATCCGCGCCTGTGATCCATGGCCGGGAACTTATTGCTTCCTGAATGGAAAGCGTCTCAAAGTTCTTAAAGCAGAAAAATATCACGCGGGAATTGCAGCAGGTAAGGCCAAGAACGATATGGGTTCTCTTATCGTTGGCTGTGCTGACGGGACTCTCAGGCTTTCAGACATACAGCTCGAAGGGAAAAAGCCCTGTAGTGATCGCGAGCTTCTTAATGGAATTAAAACCGACATCATCATCAGCGAGAAATAAAAATGGTTATCATCTCTCCGAGTCTTCTTTCGGCCGACTTCATGGATCTCAAGACTGATCTTGAAAGACTGAACTCTGTCGACAATCTCTGGCTTCATCTCGACATTATGGATGGCCACTTTGTTCCGAACCTCACTTTTGGTGAGCCGGTACTGAAAAAAGTGAAGTCGGTTACCAAGCATAAGCTCGACGCTCACTTCATGGTTACCAACGCTGATTTTTATGCTGATGCTTTTAAAGATCTCGGCATTCACAATTTTACCTTTCACTGGGAAGCCGTTGTGCACCACGACCGCTTCATTCAGAAGTTAAAAGAAATCTATCCGTCCGTTGGTATTTCTCTCAATCCTTCAACACCCATTTCTGTCATTCCGGAATATCTTCTCGGAAAGATTGATCTCGTGCTTTTAATGAGTGTTAATCCCGGCTTCGGCGGTCAGAAATTTATTCCTGAAATCGTTGATAAGGTCATCGCTCTCGACAAGATCAGACATGAGAAAAAATTGAAGTTTCAGATTCAGGTAGATGGCGGAATCAACGACCAGAATGCCGGATACCTGATCCAGGCCGGCGCCAATAACCTCGTGGCCGGCAATTATATTTTCTCTGAACCCAATAAAGATTATCTCTCACGCGTAAACAAAATCAGATAGGCACAACATGATCGATTTCTCTCAGGCCCGCGTCTTTGAATTAAACGGCACCAATCTCTCTATTGAGGACCTCGCTTTTATTGCTCAGGCAAAAGCCGGCCAGGTTCAGCTGAAAATAAATACAGAATCTTTAAAGAGAATGCACGCTTCGCGTGAAGTGATTCTCAATATCGTAAAGAAAGGAAAACCCGTTTACGGAATCAATACCGGATTCGGCGCTCTTGCTTCCAAACAGATTGCGACTGAAGATCTGGAACAGCTTCAATACAATCTCATTCGCTCTCATTGCACGGGAGTAGGTCGTCCTTTTTCCCGTGAAGTCACCCGCGCCATTATGCTTTCCCGCGCGAACTGTCTTATTCAGGGTTACTCAGGAGTGACACCTGAAACGATTATCCTTCTGCTTGAATTCATCAATTACGACATCAATCCTGTGATTCCTGAAAAAGGATCTGTGGGAGCTTCGGGCGATCTTGCTCCCTTGTCACACGTTGCCCTCGCTCTTATTGGTGAAGGGGAAGTTGAGTACGGTGGAAAGGTCATTCAATCTGATGTTGCCATTAAACAGATTGGAAAAATTCCTGCAAAACTCGGACCCAAAGATGGACTTGCCCTGATTAATGGGACGTCTGTGATGCTGGCACTTGGTTGTCTCGGTATCGTTCAGGCAAAACTCATTATGAAGTACGCTGATATTATTTCGTGCCTGACTCTCGATGCTGTCCGCGGGACGGCAACTGCTTTTGATGAAAGAATTTCTTTCTTAAAGCCTCAGCCGGGCCAGGTAGATGTTTCGAAAAATTTACTGACTCTGATTAAGGGATCAGAAATTGTTTTCTCCCATCCGGAAGACGGCAAAGTTCAGGATCCTTATTCCCTTCGCTGTATTCCTCAGGTGCACGGAGCTTGTCGCCAGACTCTTCGTCACGCGGAAGAAGTTCTCGCCATTGAACTCAACTCTGTTACTGACAATCCACTCGTCTTCCTGGAAACAGGTGATGTTATATCCGGTGGTAACTTCCACGGGGAAGCTCTTGCTCTTGTGATGGACTATCTCGCGATGGGATTATCAGAAATCTGCAATATCGCCGAAAGACGCGTGGAAAAAATGATGAATCCACACTTCTCTGATCTTCCGGCGTTTCTCGTTAAGGATTCCGGACTTAATTCGGGTCTCATGATAGCTCACGTGACGATGGCGGCCCTTGCCTCAGAGAATAAATATCTTTGTCACCCGGCTTCCGTTGATTCCATTCCTACTTCGACAGACAAAGAAGATCACGTTTCCATGGGTGTGACGTCAGGAAGAAAACTTCATGAAGTGATTGAGAACGTTCAGAACGGTCTCGCGATTGAACTTCTCTGTAATACTCAGGGACTCGAGTTCCTGAGACCGCTCAAAACTTCACCTGCACTGGAGAAAGTTTACGCTCTCGTAAGAAAGCATGTTCAACCGATTGTGCAGGATCGCACTTTCCATAAAGACATTGAAAGTCTCGCCCGTCTCATCAAAACAGATGCGATGTTAAAAGAAGTCGAAGCCGTTACCGGCAGAATTTTGTAAGGAGCTTTATGAGTAACATTCCACTTCCCCCAACTGGTGACAAATTAACCTGCAAGGGCTGGCACCAGGAAGCGGCACTTCGCTGTCTCCTGAATAATCTTCATCCTGACGTAGCGGAAGATCGCGAGAACCTCATTGTGTACGGAGGTAACGGACAGGCCGCAAGAAATCATAAGGCCCTGAACGACCTCATCAAGACACTTCAGAATCTCGAGAACGATGAAACATTGATTGTCCAATCCGGAAAGCCAGTAGCTGTGTTTCCAAGTAATCCCCAGGGACCACGTGTTCTTCTTGCGAACTCGAATCTTGTTCCGGAGTGGGCGAACTGGGATCACTTCAATAAATTAAAAGATGAAGGTCTCATGATGTACGGGCAGATGACTGCCGGTTCATGGATCTATATCGGTTCACAGGGAATTGTTCAGGGTACGTATGAAACTTTCATGGCCGCTGCCCGTAAACATTACGGTGAGAACGCGACACTGAAAGGAAAACTCGTTCTCACTGGTGGAATCGGCGGCATGGGTGGAGCGCAACCACTTGCTGTGAAAATGGCCGAAGGTGTTTGCCTTTGCTGTGATGTTGATCCGACAAGAATTGAAAAACGTCTTAAATCAAAATATCTCGATGTCCTCGCTAAATCTTTTGATGAAGCACTTGATCTCGCTCTTAAAGCAAAAGCTTCGGGCGAAGCCATTTCCATTGGTGTCACCGGAAACGCAGTCGACTTTTTTGAATTTGTTCTCGATAAGGGGGTTGTTCCCGATCTCGTGACAGATCAGACTTCTGCTCACGATCCACTCAATGGTTACATTCCGGCCGGGATGACTCTCGCCGAGGCCCATGATCTCAGAAAATCTGATCCTCAAAAATATACTCAGTACTCTTATGAGTCGATGGGCCAGCATGTCCGCGTGATGATCGCTTTTAAGAAAAAGGGCTCGCACGTTTTTGATTACGGAAATAATCTTCGCGCAGGTGCTAAAAAAGCCGGTGTAAAGGATGCGTTCAGCTTTCCTGGATTTGTCCCTGCTTACATCCGCCCTCTCTTCTGCGAAGGCTCAGGTCCCTTCCGCTGGGTAGCACTCTCAGGTGATCCGGAAGATATCCGGGTGACGGATAATGCTCTCAAAGAATTGTTTCCGCAGAATAAGTCCATGCTCAACTGGCTTGATAAAGCTGAGAAGATGATTAAGTTCCAGGGTCTTCCTGCACGTATCTGCTGGCTGAAATATGGTGACCGTGAAAAAGCAGCACTTCTCTTCAATAAACTCGTTCGCGAAAAGAAAGTGAAAGCTCCGATTGTGATTGGACGCGATCACCTGGATTGTGGATCAGTCGCAAGTCCCAATCGCGAAACAGAAGCCATGAAAGACGGCACAGACGCAGTTTCTGACTGGCCGTTACTCAATGCCATGATCAATATCAATAATGGAGCTTCGTGGATTTCCCTTCATCATGGAGGCGGAGTCGGCATGGGCTTCTCTCAACATTCAGGTATGGTGATTGTCTGTGACGGAACGCCGGAAATGGATGTGAGACTCTCACGTGTATTAAATTCTGACTCAGGCATGGGAATTGTCCGTCACGCAGATGCGGGATATGACATCGCTCTCGATATCGCGAAAAAAAGTGATACGAAAATCAAGTTCCCCTCACTATGAATAAAGTCTACCTCCACTTAAATGAGATCCTGACTCTTGAAGGAGCCGTCAAAAAAGACGGTCGAAAGCTTCTTCCTTCAGATCTTTCAGTCATCCAGGATGGCGCAGTGGTGGTAGAAAATGATCTCATCGTGTGGACAGGATCTACCGCGAGCCTCCCCACTAAATATCAGAGTTATGAACAACATGTTCTGACCGGACACGTTCTTACTCCCGAACTTGTGGACTCACATACGCATATTGTATTTGGCGGAGATCGCGCCCAGGAATATGCGGATCGTTTGAATGGTGTCTCGTACGAAGAAATCAGAAAACGCGGCGGGGGAATTCTCCTTACGATGAATAAAACCAATCAATCATCTGCTCAGGAGCTTTTTGAAAGTGCCTGCCGTCGGATTGAACGACTTTATTCATATGGTGTCGGTTCTATTGAAATTAAATCCGGTTACGGACTGAATCTCGCCAAAGAGCGTGAAATTTCCCGACTTATCCACAAAATAAAAAAACACTTCGAGCCACGCGTTCGTATTTTTAATACTTATCTTGCCGCTCACGATGTTCCGTCCGATTTCAAATCATCATCTGATTATCTCGACCAGATGGTCCTGCCTCTCCTGGAAGAACTCGCGAATGAGAAAATCATTGATGCTGTCGACATCTTCCACGAGAAGAATTATTTCACAGCAGAAGATACTAAGAAATTATTCGAGAAGGCGAAATCTCTGGGGATCGCAAGAAAGATCCACGCTGATGAACTGAACGATAATGATGGCGCTGCTCTTGCGGTTGAATTCTCCGCACTCTCGGCCGATCATCTTTTGAAAGTTTCCGCTAAGGGAATTGCGGAACTTGCGAAATCCAAAACGGTCGCGACTCTTCTTCCGGGAACAGCATTTTTCCTGGGGAAACCGCTCGCTCCTGCACGTGCCATGCTGGATGCAGGCGTGAAAGTTGCTCTCGCTTCTGATTACAACCCTGGATCATGCCACTGCGATAATCTTCTTCTCATTGGATCAGTCGCAGCTCCTCAGTTAAAACTCAATCAGGCAGAGCTCTGGTGTGGAATGACGTTGAATGCTTCACACGCACTCGGATTAACTGATCAGGGTGCGATCATGCCGGGAATGAAAGCGCGCTTTACTCTCTTTAAGACTGAGAGCCTTTCGCATATCACTTATAACTGGGGAAAAAATCTCAGGGTGAATTTGCCTTAAGGGCTTCGTCGATCAAACTCAAAAATTCCGGCTCCATGAAATCATGAATTTTCTTATTCACGTAAATTACGCGACCTTTATGGAAAACGATGGAAACGGGATAGGTGTTAATCAGGAATCTGTTAGAAATGGCGCTGGTGGAATCATCTGCTGATTCAAAATTCAGGGCGTATTTTTTCTCTACTTTTTCGATATTTTCAATGGGCTTTTCTTCATCTCCATTGATGCCATAAACCTTCACTTGCCCCTGATATTTCTCCTGAAACTTTACGAGACTCGGGAACTCTTTCAGACACGGAAGGCACCAGGATGCCCAGAAATTCAGGACGATAATGGGGGATTTTTCATTCCTGAGTTCAACACTCGTCCCGCGGGACGTTGTAAACTTAAGGCCTTGGAAGTTGGTCTCATAAACGGAGTGCTTTTGTTTATCCTGCTCAACTTGTTTCGCGTTAAGATCATAGTTATCCCACAGGATTTGACTGGCAAGAAATCCTGCAAAGGCCATAATGAAGAGAAGGACAGGAATCAGTTTTTTCATTGGTAAAATGCCCTGGGAAAGTGACCCTAGTCTAGCTTAGAAAAATGGATTTATGAAGCACCGGAACTTTCGAACATTCCTCGTGAAAATCAAAAGGGTTAAGCAGAAAGGCCAGGCCCTGGTGGAGTTCATTCTCTTACTCGTTGTCCTATCCGGGGTTTCGTTTGTTTTCGTCACGTTCATGAACCGAAGCCTGTCGCGTTATTGGGAATACTCCGTCAACCTCATCATAGACGACAAACCCGGGACAAAAACCGTAGAATTTCAGTAGAAACTTTCTAAGGAAACTCTATGTACTTGCTCGCCATTGACCAGGGAACGACTGGTTCCACCGCTCTCATCCTTGATGCCAAAACACTCAAAGTTCTCGATAAAGAAAAGTGCGATTACCGCCAGATCTATCCGAAGCCAGGATGGGTCGAGCATGATCTCGAAGATATCTGGAGCTCGGTCGGCACTTCGGTAGAAGCTGTTCTCAAGAGACAAAAAATTGATCCCAAAAATATTTCTGCCATCGGTATCACCAATCAGCGTGAGACAACTTGTGCGTACGATAAAAAAGGGAAATCC
Organism: Bdellovibrionota bacterium; assembly: GCA_040387275.1. Lineage (GTDB taxonomy): Bacteria > Bdellovibrionota > Bacteriovoracia > Bacteriovoracales > Bacteriovoracaceae > Peredibacter. The sequence goes on from JAZKDZ010000002.1 coordinate 1,477,832, forward strand.
CTCCATCACGCGATCGTATGGCAGGACAGAAGAACGGCTGATTACTGCGACCAGCATCGCCCGAAATACGAAGTATCTTGTCGTAAAAAAACAGGTCTTCCCCTCGATCCCTATTTTTCCGGTACAAAGATGCGCTGGTTTCTTGATCACGTTCCAGCAGTGAAAGTTGCGGCCGACAGAAAAGATCTTTGCCTCTCAACCGTTGATACCTTTCTTGTTCATCGCTTAACGGATGGGAAAAGTTTTGTGACGGAAGCCTCAAATGCTTCCCGAACCATGCTCATGAATCTTGAAACGTTCAACTGGGACAGTGAACTTTTAAGCTTTTTTGATATCTCCCGCGAGTTTCTACCTGAGATCAAAGAATCATTCACAAATTTCGGAGAGACAAGAAACGCCGGCATTCTTCCTGACGGAATTCCTATTCTTTCCATTCTCGGTGACCAGCAAGCAGCACTTTTCGGCCAGGCCTGTGTTCGTGTGGGTGACATTAAATCAACTTATGGAACCGGTGCCTTTCTTCTTCTCAACACCGGCGAAAAAATTGTTTATTCGCAAACAGGACTCCTCACGACTGCCGCTTATTCTTTCCGTGGCAAAAAAATCTACGCGCTCGAAGGATCTGCTTACATTGCAGGTGCCGCCGTTCAATGGCTTCGAGATAACCTGAAATCCATCAAGAATTCTCCGGAAGTATCAAAGCTCGCCGAAGAAGTGACCGATCTCTCACAAATGGAACACGTTCTCTTCATGCCATTCTTTACCGGTATCGGAACACCATACTGGAATTCACAGGCCAAGGCTGCCATCGTAGGACTTACTCGCGATACCCATAATGGTCACATCGCCCGGGCCTGTCTTGAAGGAATTGCTTTATCTCTCAACGACTCTGTTTCAAGCTTCAAGAAAGATTTTCCCCAGCTGAATGATATTCGCGTGGATGGAGGAGCTGCGGCCAATGATGTCCTCATGCAGATGCAGGCGAACTTCTCGCAAAAATCTATTCTGCGTCCAGTGTGCATAGATACAACAGCATTCGGCGTAGCTGTCGGCTGTCTTGTCGCTAAGGGCGAAGTGGCCATTGAAGATTTGGGGAAATACTGGAAGCTTGAAAAAGAATTCACTCCAGAGAAGAATGCTTATTACTCGAATAAGAAAACTCTCTGGGATCAGACGATCAAGCGCCTCTATCTGTAATTATTGAAAGAGCAATTTTTTGAGTTCGTCGGCCTTCACAATCCCGACGAGCTCAAGCTTGAACTTGCCTTTAAAATCCGCCGCCGCCCTTTTCGAAGTAATCACTCTCTTATAATTCATCTGCGCAATTTCCTTCAGACGAATCTCCATCATGGGAACCGAACGCACTTCGCCGGTAAGTCCGACTTCACCGAGATAGATTGTATCAGAATCGATTGGCTGGTTATGATAGGAACTTAGAAGAGATGCAATAATAGATAGATCAGATTCTCGTGACGTGAGTTTCATCCCCCCGACAACGTTGACGTAAATATCATTATAGGAAAGAGGTATTCCGAAATATTTATCGATCACGGCTACAAGAAGAGCGACCCGATTAGAGTCAAGGCCCTGAGTTGTTCTTCTACCCTGAGCGAACTTGTTTTCAACGACCAGGGCCTGAATTTCCACAAAGAGAGATCTCGTTCCTTCCAGGATGCAGGTCAGCGATCTACCGAATGAACCAACAAGTGATTGCTCAAGAAAATATTGGGAAGGATTCTTGATTTCAACAAGACCCTTCTCCTGCATTTCAAAAATTCCCACTTCATTCGTGTTCCCGAAGCGATTCTTCATCACCCGAAGCATACGGTATTGTCCGAGCTGATCACCTTCAAAATAAATGACGGTATCCACCATATGTTCAAGGACTTTCGGCCCGGCAATTTGCCCTTCTTTCGTCACGTGGCCGATAATGAAACATGTGAGGTCATAGGACTTTGCATAGTTCATGAGTTCGTAAGTCACTTCACGAATCTGTGTGAGTGTTCCGGCGGCAGAATCAACTTGATTGGAGTGAGTTGTCTGAATGGAATCAAGAACGAGAAACTTGGGCTTTAATTCTTTGACCTGTTGAAGGACATTCTGCCAGTTCGTTTCATTGTAAATGTAAAAATTCTCGTTATGCACACCCAGGCGCTTTGAACGTTGGGCCACTTGTGATTCGGATTCCTCTCCTGAAACGTATAGGATTTTTTCACTCTTATAGTTATCGATGAGCTTTCCGCAAACTTCCATGAGAAGAGTCGACTTACCAATCCCCGGCTCTCCGCCAATGAGAGTAAGGGACCCGATCGTAACTCCACCACCCATCACTCGATCAAACTCACCGATCTTTGTCACATATCTTTCCACTGACTCGACTTCAATCTGGGAAATCGTTTTCGGTTTTGATTCTCGACCAGCAATAGACTTTGGTGCACCCTTGGAGCTCACTGGCTTGATTGTTTCTTCTTCAGAAAAAGAATTCCACTGATTACAGTCAGGACATTTCCCGAGCCATTTCGCAGTTTGATATCCGCAATCCTGGCACGTGAAGACAGATTTAATTTTCGCCATTTTACCCTTCGATCATTTTGAGAAGTTTATTCTCTGTGACTACCGGAATGCCGAGGTCTTTGGCCTTCACAAACTTGCTGGAATTCCCATCTGTTTCATTGGTGATGAGATAAGTTGTGTTCTTTGATACAGATGAAACCATCACGCCGCCATTTTTCTTAATCAGCTTTTCAAACTCAGCCCGGGGTGAGCTAAGTTCACCGGTGATACAAAACTTCATACCGGCCAGGGGCCCTTCTCCGGTATTAATTTCTTCCGTTTTGAGTTTTACTCCCACTTTCAGGAGTTCGCGGATTAAGGGTTCTTTTCGCTGAAGACTCGCGACGATTTCCGTCGAAGACTTTTCAGCAAATCCCTCGATGGCCATCATCTTTTCTGGTGTGAGATCCAGAATTTTGTCGATCGTATTGTAGCCCTGAGAAATAATTTTCTCACTCTTGGCCGTAGAAACACCCTCGACTCCAATAGCTGAAATAAATTGAACGAGTGTTTGTTCTTTCGTTTTGGCGATATTTTCAAACATTTTGGAAGCAAGTTTTTCTTTTACTTTATCCAGCATGAGAAAATCTTCTTCTGAAATTCTGTAAAGATCAGGAATACTTTCTACAAGTCCTTTGAGAATCAATTCCTCGAGACGCTTGTCGGAAAGATCCTCTACACCGGCTTTGTGAATGTAGTTGAGGATCTCTTCTTTCACTTTCGCCGGACAGCGATCATTTTCACAGAAGAGCCAGATGTCTTCGATCTTCAGTTCACTGTTACAGCTCGGGCAATTTTCGGGATAGGTGAATTTCCCTCTCGCTCTTTCAGAAACTCCCAGAAATTTCGGTATGACTTCACCCGAACGGATGATTTCAATTTTGTCTCCGGGCTTTAATTCAAAATTTCTCGCCAGACCAAAGTTATGAAGAGTCACTCTTCCAATCATCGCCCCGGAAAGTTCAACCGGAGCAACGAGAGCAACAGGAGTGAGTGTGCCGTTTCGAGAGACACCCCACTCAATATCGTTAATCGTTGTGATTTTGGTATCACCTGCAAACTTGAAGGCAATCTTATAACGGGGATGGTGGGAAGTTTCCCCGAGTTCTTCGTGAAGCTTGAGATCATCGTAAACGAAGACAAGTCCGTCGATCAGATAATCACCTGAAGACATGAACTCTTTGGCTTCCTTGATTTTGGTTTCTGTGTTTTTTCCGGCCTTGTGAATTTCATAATCAGGAGTGATGAATCCCAACTCTTTCAGGAGATCGAGTTTTTCATGCTCTTTCTTAAACTTTTCATCCGTAATGAGATCAAAAGCTTTAAAACTCAGATGGCGGCAGAGGTGAATATTTTCTTTGCGTCCCAGGAGTCCAGCTACGATATTTCGTTGAGAAGTCGGTGCTTCGAGCCCCATCTCTTTCATTTCTTCCGTGAGATGAAAGAATTTCGATTCCACACAGTAGACTTCACCACGAACTTCAAAATTCGTGAGACCTTTGACTGATTTAGGAATATCAGGAATGAAGACCGCTTTCTTAGTGATATTCTCACCAACAGAGCCATCACCACGGGTTTTAGCAACGGCGAGGTGGCCATTCTCGTACACAAGCGAACAACTTGAACCATCGATCTTAAAGACACTTACGACGTCTTCTTTACCGATCCAGCGGGTGAGATCTTTTTCTTCGTAAGTCTTATCGAGAGAGAGCATCTTTTTTTGATGCTCAACTTTCGCCACATTTTCAGTTTGTTTGAATCCGATGAGACTTAGTACCGGATTTCCCGGATCGAGTTTCTTAAGCTCGGCTTCGAGCTTGTCATATTTCTCGTCGGAAACTTCGGCCTTGCCAGTGTAGTAACGTTCTTTGTGATGGAGAATTTGCTTCTCAAGTTCCTGAATACGATTCACTTTCATGAGTCAAATATAGCTCATGAAAGTGTCGTCTGTCCCGCTTCAGAAGTTGAATGTCGCACCCAACTTGAGGACATTATCCTTGTAGGAAACTTCTTTAAAATTAGCTCTGAATTTTGCCTTACTTGATCTGGTTTCAAGGCTCGCGTCCAGAGTCATACGAACAGTGTACTGATATTTCACTCCGACTTCTAAATCGAGAGATGAAGCACTCTTGGCCGCGCCATAAATGTCATCTTCATCACTGAATGTCGGGAATGGCATGAAGTCAGCAGCAGTAAAGAAGCGGAATTCCCGGTTAATCGGAATATTGGCGCCCACACCAAAAATTAATCCCGAGAATGTCTGCTGGCCCAGTCCGTCGGGAGCAGAAAAGTCTACGTCATAACTCTTGTTGGCATAACCACCATAGAGATCGATCTGCGGACCATAGAAGAAACCGATCGGAAGATATTTATAACCGCCAGTCAGTTTAAAAGATCCATTATTTACGTTAGCCGTTTTCTTGGTCGGGCTTCCCGAAGACTTATCCACGCTTCCGAGAGCGCGCATGATTTCAATCGCAGCAAAATACTGGCGCGTAATCCATCCCTCGCCGCGAAGATCAATCCCGTAAGTACGACCACTCCAGCGATTGGATCCACCAGGAGTATTTGTGTCGACACTGGAACTTGAACCGAAAAGAGCGACAGATAATAAGCCGAGAGTTCCCAGTTTTTCTTCTTCGTCTTTTTCCGGATCAACAATCTTATCTTCGGCCCGGAAAGCTTCGAGTCTTACCCAGTCACCTGCTGCAAGCTTCTGATCATCTTTATAAACCTTGATCATCCCCAGGGCCTGGTTATCGGAAATATTAAACACATTACCTTCGGCCAGGAGATGGGTTTCCCAGTCGACAACTTTTTTCAGAAGCGGATGTTTTTTCTTTGAAACAAGACGCTTAACAATGAATTTCTGGCCGATCTGAATGGGATAACCCTTACCAACATCAAGAGTAATCTGATCACCAAGAATTCCGGTGACTGTTGCGTCGTAAGGAATCATTTTCGAGTAAGTGTCGAGCCAGTTACCAATTGATGATGAGATCACTTCGATATCATCCGTTTGAAGAACTGATTTTTCTGTGAAGTAAATGTCTTCACCGTTTTCACCGTAGACTTCCATCTGAAGCTCTACGCCCTTCACTTCATTCACAATTCCCACGCGGATAATCGATCCGACTTTCAATTTATCAGCTACTGTGGCGAGAACTTCTTTAGTCTTCAGGAATTGCGGAAGATTCTCACGGTAGCGGCTGAAGACATTGATCATGGAAGAATTTGAGATGTAGGTACACCAATTACTTTTTTTCAGTTCTCTTTCAATTTCTTCAAATACTTTGAAACCAATCGCACCGCCAACTGAATCAGTGATCGGAAGAAGAGTGCATCGTCTCATTGATGATTGAGCACTAACCTGAAAGGAAAATAGAAAAATAAAAAGTGCTAAAAACTTAATCATAAAAATGGGGAAGCTCCGGTGGTGCCACGATAGTAGCAGTTGCAGTTGTTGTTTTCCCTTCGTAGAGATCAACCAGCATACGCAGTTCGTGATTTTCTTCCTGAAGAGTCCGCACTCTTCCATTGAGAAGTTCGAGCTCAAACTTGAGCCTCAACACTTCTTCGCCTTCACGCATTTTCACGCGCTCCGTGGAGGAAACATAGATAAAATACTTTCCGTTCTCTTCCCGGTGCTTCAAAATGTTATTTTTGATGTGTCTTCGGATAGTTGAGATGGAGACGCTTTTGTAGCGTGAATAGTCATTGATGGATAACCAGACGCCGTCCGTGGAACTCATTGATACTCCTTCTCTTAACTTTATGATAAATAAACCGATTAAGATGTGCAAAATCAAAAAATTAAACCTGTTAGTTGAGTAATCATGTCAGTTGATTTAAACGAGCTTAAAAATAAAAAAATCGCACTCGTCCTTTCAGGAGGAGTGGTGAAAGCAGCTGCCTGGCATCTGGGAGTGACTCTTGCCCTGGAAGAGCTCGGCTTTTATCTCAAAAATAATAAAACATCCGCTCAGGACCTTAATCCGAGAAGTTTAGAGATCGGAACTTATGTTGGTTCGAGTGCCGGTGCTCTGATTTGTGTTTACCTGGCCAGTGGTTACACTCCTCAGGATGTCATCCAGGCCACCATTGGTATCAAGGGATCGAAACTTCGCGGAATTTCCTACAAAGAAATGTTCACGATTAAGCGTCCAGAACTGCGCGCTCCTAAAGGTGATCTCTATTATCCGCTCGATGGACTACCTGGTTTTCTCAAAACACTTTTGAAGCCAATTATTTCTCTGCCGGGATTCTTTACGACTGAAGGCCTTCGTAATTATCTGGTTGAGAACGTTATTGTGAAAGACACTTTCGAAGATTTCAACTCAGACCTCTTCATTGTCGCCACCCAGCTCGATCATTCTCGCAAAGTTATTTTTTCTAAATACAATTATCCGAATCCGAGTCACGACAGTACATCTGTTTATTACACCGGCACGAACGTTTCTTTTGCAGCCGCTGCCACGATGAGTGTTCCCCCGTTCTACTGCCCTTACCCGATCAAGAATCGCCAGACGAATGAAGTGGACTACTACATCGACGGAGAAATTCGCGAGACACTTTCCACCCATGTGGCGGAAGACAATGGTTGCGATGTGATCATCAGTTCGTGGACACATACGCCTTATCATTTTCATGATGAAGTCGGATCTCTCGTAAACTACGGCCTTCCTCCGATTGCCATCCAATCGATCTATCTCATGATCCAGAAAAAAATTATCGCCAGCCGCGCCGAAAGAGCAAAGGCTATCGATATCATGGACACCGTGAACGACTATATGAAGATGGAAAGATTCTCCCAGACTCATCGCCGGGAAATCATGGCGATTCTTCAGAGAAAACTGAATATTAATCCCAAGGTGAAGCTTATTGATATTTACCCTGATCACCACGACTACAAGCTTTTCTTCTCGAACTCTTTTTCGCTCAACCCGGATACCTCGACTCACGCCGTGGAATCCGGATATAAGCGGACCATGCAGATCCTCGGACAGAAATGATTCTTAAGTACACAATCTTTGCAATACTTACGCTCTTCTTCATCACGGCTTCAGATCCATATTTTGGATTTGAACTGGGCCAGCGTGTTTCTCCTGCTAAATCTGAAGATGATGTCATCGAACTTCCTTTCTATTCGCAGAAGGCCCTTGAACCTTATCTTCGGGACCATGCCAATAAGGTAAATCCTGTTTTTAAGATTGGTGAATTTTATTACGCTAACGTCCGGTTCTGGTTTCTGATTTATACCAAACTGGAATCCACCCAGGTGGCTATCCACGACCGCAGCAATCTTTCCATCATTTACAAAGTTCTGGATTTTTCGGAGCTCAAGAAGAAGGGTCTTCACTCGAATACTCTTTATGTTCTTCAGCAAAAACTTTCCCGCGAAAGAATCGATGAAATCAGGCTCGCCCTTGATCTCCTGGTGAAAGACCCGCACAACATGAACCCTGAATCCCGGGAGATTTTCCGTGCCGTAAGAAACGGCGGGACTGACCTTCCTTCAGACAGGAAAGAGCGCTCTGCTTTATTTCAGAAACTCAGAGAAAATATCCGCGTTCAGACAGGCCAGAAAGACTTTATCGAAGCAGGTCTTCGTCGTTCCCTTCCCTATCAGAAATTTCTTCGCACTTATTTCGAACAACACGAACTTCCGGCCGAGCTCGCCGTTATTCCTTTTCTTGAATCAAGTTTCAATCCGCGCGCTCACTCTAAAGTCAGCGCCCTGGGAGTGTGGCAGTTCATGCCCCTGATCGGAAGCTATTACCTTCCGAAAAGAACCACTAACATTGATTACCGTTCTAACGTCGGACTCTCATCAATTGCGGCCGCAAATCTCCTGAAAGAAAATCATCGCATCATGAAGAAATGGGATCTCACAGTCACATCCTATAACTCAGGAACCAAACACTTACTGAAATCCCGCCGCGAGCTTGCTTCTCTTCAGGATATTGATCTCGAGGATATTATCCGTCACAGTTCATCCACTTCATTTGGATTTGCTTCCAAGAACTTCTACGCTGAGTTTCTCGCTCTCGCCCATGTGATGGCCTATGAAGATGATCTTTTCCCCGGCATTCACCAGTCAGAGCGCGAAGATGCAGAAGCAAATCTTGTTTTTGCAGTCGCCAAATGTCCTATGAGAATTGATAAAGAAGTAAATGCTCTTCAGCTGGATGAAATTGCTTTCTATAATGATCATATCCGCGACTTTAAGAAGATCTACTCTAAGGGCACGATCATCACAACCAAAGCTCGCCTGCCCGCAAGCAAGTTCTATACGCTTGATGCCCGTACTGTTTTAAAGAAGAAACCAAAAGACTGGGTGTTATTAGTCAGAAATCAGAGTTGTTCGACGAGATAAGTATTCGGTGAGCAGAACGTTCCGAGGAAATCGACCGTTCCATCAAGATAAGTAATTTTCAAATTCACTTTCCCATTCATGTCCTGCGCATCTGCACCCTGGTTTTCGCCAAAGACGACGACTTTACGGGTCTTCTCACTCGCAGATTCATAGAACTTACCGTCAGCATCAAGATATTGAGTGTTGACCATAAGACTTTCGCCAACAGATTCAGACGCTACAGCAACATCAGAAACTTTCTTTTTAATATTCACTTGAATGGCACAGCGATTACCAAGTTTGCTCTCCGGAAGTGAACCGAGAATATGACGGATAAAGCTTTCTGATGGAATAGAGATCTTAGTCGCGTCCTTTGTTCCCACAAACAATGGCTCTTCTTCGTGAGTCAGTTCCAGATAGTTTCTTGCTCCAAGCAGGGCCTTACCAAAATCCATGCGATAGGTATTTTGATTGAGCTTTTCGCCTTGAGTATTTTTAGCGAAGACTCTTACATTCTCAGAAGCAACCACCAGGGGAGATATTTCGCGGGAAAGAAGGTCTTCCTGGAATAGTGCCACTTGATCGATGTTCGTCTTCTCAAAATAGTTAGACTCAAAAGTCACTTCACGTTCGTGAATGTGAATGATCTTGTGAGTGACTTCATTTCCATGGGTATAAGAAAGAATTGCATTCCCTGCTTTTACACCGACAAAGAGCTGATAGCGGAAGTCTTCGCTGCTGGTCTCTCTCATATCGCCATCAAGAGTAATGACTTTCCCGAAAGGGACATCGAGTTTTGCAATTTCCGTTGTGTCGTCGAGCTCAACCAGTACCGCTCCGATAGAGCCATCATTCTCGTGAGCAAGCATCAGATCATCAAAAAGATCCTGTGAAAGAACCGGGATCGAAACGCTTCCAGCACCATCTTCAAAAATCAGGTCTGTATTAGTAGGAGCAAATCCTCTTTTCAAAAGGACTGATGAACGGGTCATTTTGTTACGGGCCATTTCTACTGAAGTTGTGACTTCGCCATCACCGTAGTCTTCCATCACTTCCATTGTGTCCTGAAAGCGGATTTCAAAACCAAGAAGAGGACCAGAAGTCTTGAGGTCGGTGGCCACTCCCTGGATAGTCATTTGAGACTGAAACTTAGGAGCAAGTGACTTCTCTTCTCTTTCTTCTTCCTGAACAACTGGTGCGTGCACGGGATCAACCGAAGGTTTTCCGGATCTTCTCGGATGAGTAGTCACCGCACTTACGGTTGGGACTTTATTATCCCTCAGGTCTTGCTTCAGCCCTGAGTAGTCAAATGCGATCAGGTTCACATCCGGCTCAGCCTTTGTCTCGACTTTTGTCGGAGCAGTTGCTGCGGGCTGGATATCCTGAACAGTAATCTGAACATTTTCAATTGTTGATTCTTTTACCGGAACAGCTGCAGCTGCCACTTCCACCGGAGTTGCTTCCGGTTCAGGCTTAGCTTCGTATTCAAAAAACTCTGGTTCAGCATCAGAAACTTTATCCGCTGACTGAATCGTTTTTACTTCATCTGTTTTTGATTCAACTTTCTCTTCAGCAACCAGGACTTTCTCTTCAACCGGAAGTGCATCATATAGAGCAACCATGTTGTTAAGTAATTCACCTTCAAATTGAATGCGCTTTAACTGAACCGGTTCACTGAAAGGAAGTTCGCTCTTCGCTACTTCGATGATTTTCAGCTCGGAAGTGAGTGCCTTCGCAGGTTTTCTGACCGCGATTGCTTTCCTTGCAACAACTACTCTCTCAACTGGAACTACCGGAAGCTTGATTTCTTTGAAGCTCATTTCCGGTGCAGCGAGTGCCACAATTTCAGACTGAACAGTTGATGAATTTTCGAGGAGTGAAAGATAAGAAGAATCGATAGAAACTTCAACGTTGTCGGAGCTCAGAACGCGCATGCCGGCCACACCTACAACGAGGCATGAAACGAGCGTGAAAGAGGTTATCATCCGTGACAACAAGAGTGACATGTACTGATTATTTTAAATCAGATCGTTACCAGCGTCGCAGAAGTCTTTGTGTGATTGTTGCTTTTTGATTATTCAGAAGACGAACGGGGCTGCCTACTCATGAGTAGGCATGCCCCCATAGGACCAGTTACTTACAAGCGCTGATCAGAAAGCCGCCGAGGAAAGATCCGAGTGCTTTTCCGTTCTTATCTGAAGCCTCAACCACCGCAGTTCCGCCCATGTTTGTAACTTCGCCAATTAAGTAGACCTTGGCCGAACGAACATTCTTCAATTTTACACCGGTCCGGAGCTTTCCTTCAAAGACAGGATCGTTTTCCAAAGTCATGGCATGCACGATAAGTTTCTCGGCCGTGTTGAGCGCCTCATCATCAGAATTTTCTGTGAGACCTTCGCGAACCGTGTTCACTTCCACAACGTACTTATCTTCATATGAAGAAGATTCGCCTTCAATTTTCTGGGTAACAACCGCAACCCCACCTTCCATCATTTCAAACTTAGTCGGAATGGATGCTTCACCTGGCATAGAAAGAACTGTGGAACAGGTCTTAACCGGTGCTGCGAAGACATTAAAAGAAATGAGAGCAAGAGCGATGAACGTTTTCATATGTTCCTTAAAATTAGCAGTTGAGTAGGTGGAGGATTATAGGTCGATTCGTGTGGTGGTGTGATTAATTGAAAAATTTACAAAAAAAGAGGCTCCCGAAGGAGCCTCTTAAGTAAGTTAACGAAGATTTGCAGCTCTTAACCGCATTTCAGCTCTCTCGAGCTTACGACGGAACTTGAGGAGATCCACATCAGTGAGGTTCTCTTTGCCTGAAAGTCTGTCCATGGCCTTCGCCTTGGCAGATTTCGCACGTTCCAGATCCACATCTTCCGCCCGTTCAGACGTAAAGGAGAGGATTGTCACCGTGTCAGCAAGAACGCGGCAGAGGCCCGCAGTCACTGAGAAATTCCGTGTTCCCATTGGTGTTTTCGCTGTCAGAATCCCTGTGCTCAACTCCGTAAGGATATGAGTGTGCTCAGGGAGAATGTTAATCTCCCCGCGAACAGTTGGGATCACGATGTCGTTACACTCAAGGTCTTTCACCACAACTCCTTTCGGAGTGTAGAGATTGAGTTTAAAGGCTGATGCCATAATTACTTCCCTTCAGAAAGTTTCTTAGCTTTTTCCTGAACCATTTCGATTCCACCAACGAGGTAGAAAGCCTGCTCCGGAAGGTGATCTACATCACCAGCGAGAATTGCTTTGAAACCTTTGATCGTGTCTTCGATTTTCACGAACTGACCCGGGATACCAGTGAACTGCTCAGCAACGAAGAACGGCTGAGAGAGGAACTTCTGGATCTTACGAGCGCGTGCCACGAGTTTCTTATCATCTTCAGAAAGTTCATCCATACCAAGAATGGCGATGATGTCCTGAAGCTCTTTATACTTCTGAAGTACTGACTGAACAGCACGTGCAGTTGCATAGTGATCTTCGCCCATGATCTCTGCAGAGAGAATCGTAGAAGAAGAAGTGAGTGGATCCACGGCCGGATAAATTCCGAGCTCGGCGATCTGACGAGAAAGTTCTGTTGTTGCATCCAAGTGAGCAAACGTTGTCGCAGGAGCTGGATCGGTATAGTCATCCGCAGGAACGTAAACGGCCTGGATTGATGTAATTGATCCGTCTTTTGTCGACGTAATACGCTCTTGCATGGCACCCATTTCTGTACCGAGTGTCGGTTGATATCCCACCGCTGATGGAATACGACCGAGAAGAGCAGAAACTTCTGAACCCGCTTGAGTAAAGCGGAAGATGTTATCTACGAAGAAGAGAACGTCTTGCTTCTCTTCATCACGGAAATATTCAGCAACAGAAAGACCAGTAAGAGCAACACGTGCGCGTGCTCCAGGTGGCTCGTTCATCTGGCCGTAGCACAGAGCTGTTTTTTCAAGAACGCCTGAATCTTTCATTTCGTGCCAGAGATCGTTCCCTTCACGTGTACGTTCACCCACACCTGCGAACACTGAGAATCCTCCGTGTTGAGTTGCGATGTTGTTAATGAGTTCCATAATGAGAACGGTTTTACCTACACCGGCACCACCGAAGAGACCGATCTTTCCACCCTTAAGGTAAGGAGCGAGGAGATCGATAACTTTAATCCCAGTGAAGAATGGCTCTTTCTTAGTCGACTGGTTAGCAAACTTCGGAGCTTCACGGTGAATAGAATAAGTTTTTTTGTTTCCGATCGGACCAGCTTCATCAACGGGCTCGCCGATGACGTTGATGATTCGGCCGAGACACTCGCGACCAACTGGTGCCTGGATCTGCGTGCCTGTGTCAGTAACTTTCTGACCGCGAGCAAGACCTTCAGTTGCATCCATAGCGATGGTACGAACAATGTTGTTACCAAGGTGTGATGCTACTTCAACAGTGAGGTTACCCTCTCCGCCTGGCATAGTTTTGTTTGTAATCTTGAGTGCGTTGTAAAGCGCCGGGAGTTTTCCGCTAGGAAACTCAACGTCGATTACCGGACCCAACACCTGACGAATAACGCCTGTATTTTGTTCCATTAGAATGGCTCCTTAACCGTTGAGAGATTCAGCACCGGATACAACTTCGATCAACTCGGTTGTAATACGGGCCTGTCTCATCTTATTCATTTTAAGAGATAACTTTTTAATCACTTCTTTACTGTTCTTCGAGGCATTTTCCATCGCGTTCATACGGGAACCATGCTCGGAAGCAATGGCATCGAGAACACAAGTGTAGACCGTCGTGAGATAAACTTCCGGCACCAGAGTATCCAGGATTTCATTTGCTCCCGGCTCATACTTGAAGTCGTAAGGATATTTCGTCTTGATCGTTTCCTTGTCGTGAGCGGAAACCTGCATCGGAAGAAGCTGTCTGACTTTCGAATCAAATGCGATCGCAGAAATGAAAGAGTTGTACGCAACGTACACTTTCCCCACTTCTCCGCTCATGAACATTTGTCCGAGCTCGTCAGCAACCTTGCGGACTTCTTCGTATGTCGGCTCTGCTTTCGCGAACGTGAAAGTTTTTCCAGCGTTCACTTCTTTCGAAATGAGGTCGCGGACTTTTTTCCCGATGAAGAAAAACTTCAGATCTTCGCCACTTGTTTCAGTTACAAATCTTCTGACGGTTTTTGCGAGCTGGGAATTGTATCCGCCTGCGAGACCTTTATCAGATGAAATAACCAGAACGACAGCCTGCTTGTTATCCCGCTGTGTGAAATACGAATTCGTATAATCAGTTGCGAGAGCAGCGACTGTTCTCACAGTCTCTTCAAGCTCAGATGAATAGGGACGAAGACCTAAAATGCGGGCCTGAGCCTTGTTCAGCTTGGAAGCAGAAACAAGTTTCATCGCCTTTGTGATCTTAAAAGTACCTTTGGTACTCTTGATCTTCTTTTTTAGGTCTTTAATATTTGCCATGGTCTTTAATCCTTAAAATTAAACCTTATAGCCAGCTACAAAGTTCTTAATGAGGTCAGTTACCTTGGCCTCATTTTCAGGAGACATCTGCTTCTCTTTTCTCATGCCGTTCATCATGTCCGCGTGGCGGCTGTTGAGCATAGCGAGGAGATCAGTCTCAACCTGACGGATTTTCGAAACAGGGATTGAATCGAAATAACCCTTAGTAGCAGCAAAGATAGATACCGATTGATCGATAACATCCATTGGTGAGTACTGAGCTTGTTTCAGGAGTTCAACCAGACGAGCACCACGATTCAGCTGACGTTGAGTCGCTTCATCGAGATCCGAACCGAACTGAGCAAAGGCCGCAAGTTCGCGGTACTGAGCGAGATCGAGACGAAGTGTACCAGCAACTTTCTTCATTGCTTTAATCTGAGCAGAACCACCCACGCGTGATACCGAGAGACCAACGTTAACCGCTGGACGGATACCAGAGTTGAAAAGATCCGACTCGAGGTAGATCTGACCATCTGTAATCGAAATTACGTTTGTAGGAATGTAAGCAGCAACGTCGCCTTCCTGAGTTTCAATGATCGGAAGAGCTGTGAGTGAACCAGCGCCGAGTTCATCGTTCACTTTACATGCGCGCTCAAGAAGTCTTGAGTGAATGTAGAAAACGTCTCCCGGGAATGCTTCACGTCCTGGAGGACGGCGAAGGAGGAGAGAAAGCTGACGGTAAGCCTGAGATTGTTTTGTAAGATCATCATAAACGATAAGCGCGTGCTTACCTTGGTCACGATAGAACTCACCCATTGTACAGCCAGTGTACGGAGCGAGGTACTGAAGTGGAGCCGAGTGAGAAGCAGTAGCAGATACGATGATTGTATATTCAAGAGCGCCTGCTTCGAGGAGCTTCTGATAAACCTGACGAACTGTAGATTGCTTCTGTCCGATGGCTACGTAAACGCAAACAACGTCTTTGCCTTTCTGGTTGATGATCGTATCGACGGCAACTGCAGTCTTACCTGTCTTACGGTCACCGATGATAAGTTCGCGCTGACCACGACCGATTGGAATCATCGCATCGATTGCTTTGATACCAGTCTGCATTGGCTCGTGAACTGATTTACGAGCAATAATTCCCGGCGCTTTAATTTCAACGTTACGGAAAGTAGTCGTTTTGATTTCGCCCTGGCCATCGATTGGCTCGCCGATCGCGTTTACTACGCGGCCGAGAAGAGCATTACCAACAGGAACAGAAACGATTTTTTCTGTACGCTTAACTGTTGAGCCTTCTTTAATCGATTCGTCGTTACCAAGAACAACGATCCCGACGTTATTTGATTCAAGGTTAAGTACCATTCCCTTAACTCCACCTTCGAACTCAACGAGCTCTCCAGCGAGAACGTTTTTGAGACCAAAAACGCGGGCCACACCATCACCGATGGTAAGTACTGTGCCGATTTCGTTCATCTGGAGGCGCGATTCAAAATTCGCGATTCTGTCCTTGATGATTCCTGTGATTTCTTCAGGTCTAATTGATGTGCTCATCTAAAATCCTTCCCTTTTGTGGGTAAAATTATTCGCCTAAAACGGATTGTTTAAATTGTTCAAGTTGGTTGTCGAGAGATGCATCCAGCTGGAGATCTTCAACTGTGACTTTATAGCCAGCAGAGAGACCAGCATTGTGAACGTACTCAAGGTGTGGCTCGCGACCCAGTTTCCCTTTGAGGAAAGATTCGATCTTTGCTTTGAAGGCTGGATCAATTTGAGCATCGTTGCCTTCGATTGTGCCTTTCATGAATCCACGACGTTCATCGTCCATCACAATCACCTCTTTAATAATGAGGGGAAGGATACCGATTCTTTTTTCATCGATCAGGTAACGAACAGTTTCTGTCGTAATCTGAGAGAGGTTGATCTTTTTAGCGACTTCACCGAAAACCGCTTTCTTCTCATCCATTGTGAAGAGTTCGAGGAACATGATGTTCTCGAGGTCGTTCGACTTATTGATTACCTCTGTGAGCTTCGTGAGTTCATCAGCGATATTGATTTTCTTCTCGTCACCGAGTTGAAGAAGCGACTGTGCGTAAACGCGGGCAACTGCTTGCTCTCTCATTATTTAAGTCCTTGAAGAAGCTTGTTCGAAGCTTTGCTCTGGAAATCTTTGTTAGTCTTGATTGTCGTTTTTGTCTTCGCGATAACCTGGTTCAAAAGCTCAGTATTGAGCTCATCCATGATCGACTTCTTGTCAGCTGCGATTTTAGAAGAAGCATCCGTTTTGAGTTTCTGGATTTTATCTTCTGTTTCTTTCGAAAGATTTTTTTCAAATGTCTTCACGTCAGACTCAGACTGGTCAGCGAGATTCTTCATTTCAGAAGAAAGATTTGTAATCTTTCTCTGTTCATTCTCAAGCATCATCTGAGCTTCTTTTGACTTCAGACTCGCGCGCTCGATTGTGTTTGTGATTTCTTCTGATTTTTTCGTGAACATATCGTTCAGCGGTTTCTTCAGTTTCCAGACGAGAAATCCAACCAGGATCGCAACGTTCACGGCCGGAGCAATGAGATCAGAAGCTGAACCGTGGTGAGCGCCATTGCCAGAAGCAAAAGCAGCTGAAGTCATGAGGAGAGCGTATGTCGCAATAAAACGCATAGTAATCCTTATTGGAGAATCTTATTAACAAGTGACTGCGCAAGAGAATCAGCTTCTGCCATATACTTCTCGCGGTTGCCGGAAACTTCATTCGCAAATGTGTTTCTGGAAGCGTCGATATGAGCGCCGACTTCTTTTTCAGCTTGCTTATATTGATCTGTAAATTTCTGAGTGATCTTCTGTTTTTTCTCAGTCGAATCTTTCAGCGTCTTGCGCTGAGTTTCGTCGAGCTTTGTCTTGTACTCAGCTTTCATGCGAGAAACTTTTTCAATTGTTTCATCAGCAGAACTTTCAAGTTTCACAGTCTTTTCTTCGCGAGTTTCGAGAACTTCCTGAAGACGACCAAGAAACAGAAATTGAGCGAGGATAAAGACAACACAGACGATAATAAACTGGGGGGCGAGAGACGAATCCACACCTAGCTGTGTGAAAATGGCCTGTACGGTTTCCATTCTTTTTACCTTAATGAAGCGATTTTAATTGCAGTAATTTTTAAGCTTTAGGGGGATTTCCGTCAAGGACTTACAGGGCCTATTTTTTGTCTTTCATCTTCGTTATTCCGTGGAAGATAACGCCTTCTTCGACAATGAGACTCGGACTTGTGACTGTTCCCTCGAAACGCGCTGGGCGTCTAATCTCTACGCGGGAAGATGCTTTGATGGTTCCTTTCACAGAACCTGAGATAATAACGATGTTAGCGTTGATGTCGGCATTGATAACTGCACCCTCTGAGATAATGAGGGTGTCGTTGGAAAAAATACTGCCTGTGACGAATCCAGCGATACGAACAGTGCCGCTAAAGGACAGATTTCCTTCAAATTTGCAGCCTTCTTCGATGATGGCGCAAATATCATTCTTGCGGGCCAAAGGTCCTCCAGGACGCGAATTACTTCATCAGATAAGAAAATATATCATTAAATTCGGCTTCGTTGCTAAATTTGATGGTGATTTCCCCGGCGCCATTTTTCTTCGACTTCAAATTGAAATGGTAACCAGTCTTCTGTTCAAGTCTATTTCTGAGCTGAGTGTATTGCTCTGCGATGAATTTATTTACTGTTCCGGGCTTTTTAGTCGGCTTCTTAGAATTCTTTGCCGCCTCTTCCAGTTCGCGAACCGAAAGGTTTTTTGCGATCACTTCGTTCGCCAGGCGCTTCACAATTTCTTCATCACCGATCGCGCAGAGAACTTTTGCGTGACCGAATGAAAGCATGTCTTTTTGAAGAGACACGATCACTTCTTTTGGAAGTTTGAGAATACGGAGGAAGTTCGCGATCGTTGAACGCTCTTTCCCGATTTTCTTCGCAACTTCTTCCTGAGTAAGTTCGAATTCATTCATCAGTTGGAAATAAGCGAGAGCTTCTTCCACGCAATTGAGATCCGCACGTTGAACGTTTTCAATGATCGACATGACCATGGCTTCACGCTTAGTCGCGCGTTTAATAATGACTGGAAGTTTTGTGAGACCAGCAAGTTTTGAAGCGCGGAAGCGTCTTTCGCCCGCCACGATTTCGAACATGCCGTCTTTCTCGATAACGATAAGTGGCTGGATGACGCCATTTTCTTTAATAGACTCAGAAAGCTCGAGGAGATCTTTCTCTTTGAAGATTTTTCTTGGCTGGCCTTTGTTGGCCATGAGTTTTTCCACATCGACGAGCATCGGCTGAGTTTCAATGCGGGTTTCGATCCGTGGTTCTACAGGGGCAGCCGGAGCTTCCTGATGAAGACCAGGGTGTCCACCGAGGAGAGCTGCCATACCTTTACCAAGCTGTGGTTTATTCTTTTGCATACTCATCGCTCCTATTGATTAACCTGATAGTCTTCGAATTTTGGAATTTGTGTGTTGAGAGGCATCTTGGTCTGAGCCGTTTCCGGTTTTTTCTCAGACTTGAGAATGATCTCACGAGCGAGAGAAAGATAAGCTTCACTACCCTTCGACGTGATGTCGTAAAGAATGATCGGCTTACCAAAGCTTGTGCACTCAGAAAGTTTAACGTTTCTTGGAATGATAGATTTCAGGATGTCGTCTTTAAAATGAGTCATGAGATCATTTGCAACGAGCTTACACAGATTATTTCTTGAATCGTACATCGTGAGGAGAATTCCCTCGAGAGCGAGTTTCGGATTCAGAGATGCGCGGATCAAGCGAACAGTGTTCAGGAGCTGGGCCAGTCCTTCCATCGCGAGATATTCTGTCTGCATCGGAATCAGATACGAGTGAGCAGCAGAAAGTGCATTCACCGTAAGAAGATTCAGTGACGGAGCACAGTCGATAATAATGTAGTCATACTTATGAGAGATCGCTTCGAGAGCAGTCTTCAATTTTGATTCGCGAGCGAACATGTGAACGAGCTCAAGCTCCGCACCCACGAGATCATTATTCGAAGGACAAACTTCGAGAAGCGGAAGTTCTGTTGAGTAAATGCAGTTTTCAAAACTCTCTTCATTAATAAGAGCATGATAAACGTTGGCCTTCGCGAACGTTTCTTTATCGATGCCGAGGCAAGAACTGGCGTTCCCCTGCGGATCTAAATCGATTAAGAGAGTTCTTTTTTCTGCCGCGGCGAGGCATGCGCTTAAGTTGACTGATGTAGTCGTCTTTCCAACGCCACCTTTCTGATTCGCAATCGCAATGATTTTAGCCATTTAGTCCCTGCTGAGATTGTTTTTGAGATGTAAAAATTAGAGAAAATCTGAGAGTTTGACAAGGAATTTAGGAGTTCCACGTGGAACATTCTTCGAACTAAAACTTACAAGGAAACGCTGCTGTGTGCCGGGAACTTCAATCTGTTGATTCTCTCTTAGTTTCCAGTCACTTAACTTCGCTAAAGACTTCTCTTCGAGTTCTAAAAAGTTGGGTCCTTTGTAGAAAAAAACTGAGACATCTTTGTTCCGTTGAATTGCCGGAAGATAATCCGCAACAGTTCCGACCGCCTTGAAAGTAACTGTCGCCGGACGATCGAAATAAAAATCTTCCAGTCGCGAATGAACAAGCTTCACATTCGTGAGCCCAAGTTCTTCGGCTATGAGTTTCACCGCATCGACTTTTTTCCGCTTGCTCTCGACTCCTACAAACTGAACGTCGGAAAGAAGTTTTGCCAGGGGAAGAATCGGAAAGCCTCCACCGAAACCAACATCCACAACAACCTTCGTCTTTGCGACTTCGGCCTTGAAAAGTTCACTCTGGAGATAGGGATTAATCGAATCGAGAATCTGCTTATGATAAAACTCGTCCTGGTCCAGGATGTTCGTGAGATTGAGACCCGCGAGTTTGGTTTTCAGGACGTGAAGATAGCGAATAGAAAAATCGAGCATCAGAGAGCCTTTGCCGCCACAACGGCGAGTGTCGCTGGACGGATTCCCTCTATGAGTTTGAGTTGTCCGAATGTTTGTGGGCGAATCCGTGAGATTCTCTGTTTGCACTCAAAAGATATGTTACCCGAGCCCACGATTTCTTCCCAATTCACCTTCATGAGGTCCATTTTCTTTAATCTTTCGTTCTGTCCCTCAGAGCGCTTAATGTACCCATCGTATTTCTTCGAAATTGCCACCGTACGCACGAGATCGTAGCCGAGGGTTACTCCATACTCAGACAGCACCCTTTCCAGGGCAGAAACGGGGTTTAGCCATGCTTGCTTCAGGATTTCAGTGACCGAAACCTGGCGAACAAGCTTTTGCAGTTCCCCTTCTCCGGAGAATTCCTTTAAAAGGATTGAGTCTTCCGGGATCTTAGTTTCATCACAGAATTTCACCAGGAGCTCGTATTTCTCGAGAAACTCCCGCTGATATTGATCGAGCCTGGTATTCAGGAAAAGATTCTGACGATAAGGCGCCATTCTGATCAGAGTATTATCTTCGCGGATAAATAATCTGTTTTCCGAGCGAGCTGTGAACAGTCGATAGGGTTCATCACGGGTATTTGAGGTCAAATCTTCGATCATCACCCCTATATAAGACTCATGCCTACTCAAAATCAGCGGATCTAGGCCTAAAATGGCCAAAGAAGCGTTCACACCTGCTATGTATCCTTGCCCAGCGGCCTCTTCGTATCCAGAAGTGCCATTTACCTGGCCCGCGAAGTACAAACCGGAAAGAGATTGGTGTTCCAGGGTGATATTCAGTTCGGTTGTATCCAGAACATCATATTCAACGGCGTATCCGTAAACTTCAATTTTTGCGTTTTCTAATCCCACCATCGAACGGACATAAGCTTCCTGGACATCTTTTGGAAGAGAAGAAGAGATCCCGGAAGGATAAACCGTATTGAGATTCAGTCCTTCGGGCTCAATAAACACATGGTGCGAGGATTTTTCGGGATAACGATAAGCTTTATCCTCAATCGAAGGACAATAGCGAGCTCCCACACCCTGAATTTGGCCATTGAACATCGGAGAACGTTCGCGATTTGTGCGAATGATCTCCATTGTTTCAAAATTGGTGTGAGCGAGATAGCAGGAAACCTGTCTCGCCTCTCTGGTGAATGGTTCATTCAATGAATGAAAGTTGCGAACACCTGAATCTGATGGCTGTTCTTCGAGTTTTGAATAATCAACCGAGTCTTTATGGAGCCTCGGTGGAGTTCCGGTCTTAAATCTCTGGGGAGTTGTCTTGATAGAAGAGAGTAAATCCTGAAGTCCGGAGGATGATTCGACATCTACACGACCACCCATCGTTTGCTCAGATCCGGTATGAAGCTTTCCATTGAGGAAAGTTCCCACGGTCATGATGATTTTGGTGGCCCTATAGGACCGAGCGGTGGTTTTCACTTCGAAACCGGGAGCAATATGAAGAACTTTCTCGCGAATGACAGTGATATTCGTAATAGTGGCAATAATCTCTTCAGCTTTCTCAGAATAGAGATCTTTATCAATCTGCACACGACTGGATTGAACGGCAAATCCCTTAGAGTCGTTCAGTGTTCTATATTGAATCCCAGCTTTGTCAGCAAGAATTCCCATCAGACCACCGAGAGCATCGAGCTCGCGGACAACCTGACCTTTCCCCACTCCACCCACAGATGGATTACAGGGCGCAGATCCTAAACCCACTCCGGGAATGGTGATGATTGCGACTTGAAGATTAAATTGTGAAGCGATGTAGGCGGCTTCGATTCCAGCATGCCCACCACCGACTACGATGATGTCGAAGTTCATAATTAGTTTTGTTCCACGTGGAACAATTCATTTCCCGATACAAAAATTGGTAAATATCGAATTCAAAACTTGTTCGGGTGAAACTATACCTATGACTTCTGAAATGCAATGCCCCAAGGTGTTTAATTCAGAGGAAAGTATCGCTACATCCAGCTCAGTTTTGGTGAGATCTGAGTAACTAGATAAAATTTGTTGTGCCTGCAATATCAAGTGTTTGTGACGATCAAGCAACAAAGGCTGAGAAGCGGTAACTGATAAGTATTTTTTGTTTAGTTTCTGGTGAAAGTTTTGTTCCCATGATTGATCAATCGAAGTGAGAGACAACGCCCCTATAGAACCAAGTTCCGGATGAACTTTTGTGATTTGTTCACGGGCCGCCTGAAAACCGGGAAGATCCGCGTGCGTGAAATAAATGAGATCAAATTTCTCCCGGAGAAGATCCGCGAATCCGGAATCCATCTCCAAAGGATTGATGAGAAGGATTTTGAAAAAACTGTGGGTGAGTTTTTTCTTCGCGCGCTTCACACCTTCTGCTTCAATCTGGTCACTCGCCTCTCTCATTCCTGCTGTATCCACCAGGCGATATCTCACACCTTCAATTTGAATGTACTCAGAAAGATAATCTCTCGTCGTTCCGGCCACCGCGGAAACAATGGCACGTTCTTCAGAAAGAAGAATATTAAAGAGAGAACTTTTTCCGGCATTGGGGAGCCCGGCAATAACAATTTCCGGCTGTATGAGATTAGAGTCCTGATGCTCGACACGTTTCACGAGAGTCTGAAACTTTTTCTCGAAATTCCCCAATGAAACCATGAAATGTTCACGTGCAGCTTCTTCACCGACGTCTTCGGCAAAATCAATGGAGAGCTCGAGAGAAGATTTGTGTTTTAAATATAAATCCCAAAGCTCGAGATAAATCTCGTGAAGATTTCCCGAGAGAAGTGAGAGTCCCTGATCAAGCGCAAAGCTTGAATTGGCATTAAGAAACAAATCCAATCCTTCAACTTGAGAAAGACTGAGCTTGCGATTTTTCATCGCCCGATAAGTAAATTCTCCCGGGGCCGCGAGACGGAAGCCCGCGTGCTTCACGAATAGATTGATGATTCTTTCTGTGTTGAGAGTGTTGCCGTGAATGGAAAGTTCGAGAATGTTTTCGCCGTTATAACTTTTGGGACCTTCAAAAAAGGTGAGACAAACATCGTCGATGATTTGCCCCTGTAGGACCAATTTCGTGTAGTAGACCCGGCGTGGTTCTATAGGACCGGAATGAGAGAAAAATGGAGTTAAGTGGCTGAGATCTTTGAATCCGGACATCCGGATGACCGCCAAGGCTGCGTTTGCGTGATTACACGTACTGCAGGCAATGATCGGTTCATCCGAATACAGGAACTTCATACAGTCGCGAGTTTATTGCTCTTCCCGGTGTTGAACACGAGAACCTGCTGAAGAATTCCGAACAATGTTGAAACGAAAATATAAAGGCAAAGTCCTGACGGAAGATCCTTCATGATGAAACCGAAAATAAGCGGCATAAACATCATGATTTTTTTCTGAACAGGGTCTGCGATTGTATTCGGTGTGAGTCTCTGCTGGAGAAACATCGCAACCGTCATCAGCACAGGAAGAACGTAATATGGATCTTTATTCGAAAGATCGTGGAGCCAGAGAATGAATGGAGCATCCACCAGTTCTACTGCTGAATAAAGAACTTTATAGAACGCAAAGAACACGGGCATCTGAAGAAGAAGCGGAAGACATCCACCCATTGGGTTAGCGCCTGACTTCTTAAAGAGCTCCATAGATTCTTTCTGAAGTCTCGCCGGATCATCCTTGAATTTTTCGCGGATTTTCGTGAGCTGCGGCTGAACTTCCTGGAGTTTTTTCATCGAAACAGTCGATTTCCACTGGAGCGGGAAAGTGATGAGACGAATGAGAAGTGTCAGGAGAATGATCGAAATTCCGTAGTTCGGAATGAATTTATAAAAGAATTGAAGGCCCTTCAGAATCCAGACTGCGAAGAATCCCCAGATTCCGAAATCAACAGAGTTTTGAAGATTGTGACCGAGGCTCGAGAGATAGTTGTACTCTTTCTTCACAAAAACAGTGTGGAACTTGAGTGAGTTTTCACCCTTGTTAGAGAACATGGTGAAGTTATTGAGTGATGATTTATAGAGAAGAGAAGTCTCTTTATCGAGGGCAATTCCGAAGAGGTGATAATCGAAATCGATACCGGCCCACTTGATCGCACGGTCACCAGTTTCATCATCATCCATCTCTACGTTAGTAAGACTGTCTGTATAAAATGAGAAAATACGGTGCTGATTATTCTCAAGCTTCTTGGCTTCCGAGACAAAAGTGAAGCGGTACTTAAAGACATTCGGAGAAGTGAGGGTGAAAGTTGCAATCCCCTTCTCATCAACAGCAGTGGAAAGAGTCATGTCTGATTCAGCATTGTGGAATTTTGTTTCATCCACTCTCTGAAATTGAAGCGACTGCCAGCCCTTGCCCATTCCGAAATCAAATTCAACTTTCGCGGGAGCAGCTGAGCCCGTTGTTTCGGCAAAAGTATTACCCGCCTGAGGGTTTGTCATATTCGTGAACGTGAGATTGTTCGTGAATTCCACTTTTACTGACTGACCTACAGTGAATGTTTCTGCGACAGGTGCAGAACTTGGTTCTATAGGACCGCCCTGAGCGATAGTCGTATTGGTCGCCGTCGTAGGGGCAGTGACCGAAGTGGTGACTGGTTCTACAGGGGCAGGTGCTTTTTTCGGCACGAAATAATACTGCCATCCAAAGAGAATCAGACCCGAAAGGACAACAGCTAATAAGGCATTACGTTGCTCAGAACCCATTGAAAATACTCCAAAAATTTACACGGCTAAGGAACGGGATCGTACCCGCCGGGATGAAAAGGATGACACTTACAAATTCGACGACTTGAATACCATAAGGCCCGCGGGAAGGAAAACTTCTTAAAGCACTCTCTGGCATATTGCGAACACGACGGCGCGAACCGGCAGTTGTTCCCGAGAAAGGGAGAAATGATAATTTGATAAGCGCGAATCAGGATGTCCGCCAGGGTTTTCATTTTTTCGCCTGAAGACCCTTGAAGAGTTTTTGAAAAGCGTGAATCAGCTGCTCTTCATTGTCCGGAGTTTTGATGATGACGAAAAGAACATCCAAAGAAAGCGCCTGAAGCTCCGGATGAAGGCGAAAACTCTCTTTCATGATCCTCTTATAACGATTGCGATCATGAGACTTCCCTATTTTCCGGGAAATACTGAAGCCGATTCTGATATGGGGAAGATTTAAGCGGGAAGTTTTGGAATAGCAAATGAGAGGGTGAACAAAGCCCTTAGAGCTTTGTTCACGCAAATATTCAAAATCTATTTTTTGGGTAAGTTTGTGAGATTTCGGAAAGCGAAATGTGGCAGATGCCATCTCAAAAATTACTTCGTTCCTGTCGAAACAGTGAGTTGCTTGCGGCCTTTAGCACGACGACGAGCAATTACTTTTTTTCCGCCGACAGTAGCCATGCGAGCGAGAAACCCGTGGTCACGCAGACGCTTGAGTTTCTTAGGTTGCCAGGTTCTTTTTTGCATACTCATATTGAAGTCCTTCTAGAAGTAACATGTGTAATTTTTGGGAACCACTTTATTACAGGTTTATGAGGGTTGGGTCAATAAGATTTGTACTGTTTAACATCTTCAATCTTTAGAGTAAGTAGATGTTAGAGGCCCAACGTTGATTAACGTTCAGTGCCCCTGTTAATACCTTCCTAACTTTTTAACCCAGCTAAATTACTTTTATATAATGACTCAAAAGTTTCCTTTTAATCATTTTCTGAAACTCGATGGTCTCCCTGAGAGCGCGGCGTCAAACCCGTCTCACGAGATGGCCCATCCAGTGATCGTTGAGAATACATTGCGATCAATGGGCGCTCAGGCAAACCTGAATCGTCCGGCCCCGGAGTTTTCGACAGAAGAGTTGAAGACCACGACTGATGCCCTTCTTGAGCACATCAAGAACCTGATTAACTCAAATAAATTCCATGCTTACTTTGCCAATACCTTTACTGTGTCTTCTATCCAGCAGGACACGGTTGAACTGGTGGTGACGACTTCTTTCATCAAAAAAATGATCGAAACTCATTATGTTGAGACAATTAAGCAGGCACTTTTCGAAATTCTCGGAAGAAATTACGAGCTCGACCTCCAGGTGATCGGTTCAACGGCTTCGCAAAGCTCAAATACTGAAAACATCCTGAAAAAAGAAAAAGAGCCGACGACCCGTAAGGCCGAATCTGCAAAACAGGCGACGTTCTTCATTGAAGATCTTCAGCCGACCAGAGATGACCTCATTAAGACCGTTGATTCAAAAGTTCTCGAGCACTTTGCCTCGTCACCGAACATTCAGATTGATGTGAATAAGACTTTTGAGAATTTCATCATTGGTCCATCTAACAATATGGCTTCAGCTGCTTCGATGGCAGTCGCTAAGGAACCAGGAAAAACTTATCCTGCTCTTTATATCTACGGAAACTCGGGCCTCGGCAAAACTCACTTGATTTATGCCATCGCGAATTACGTTCAGAGCACCAGACCTCAGCTCAGAATCTGCATCACATCTGCGAATCGTTTCATGAATGAAATGGTCGACAGCATGCAGGCCAATAAACTTTTCGAATTCAGAAGAAAATATACGGACCAGATCGACGTACTCATCATTGATGATATTCACGAACTGAAAAACCGTAGCGGGACACAGAATGCATTCTTTGATGTTTTCAACGAGCTCATGGCGCGTGGAAAGCAGCTTGTTTTCACCTCTGATAAACCACCGAAAGAAATTGAAGGAATTGAAGAAAGAATCCGCTCACGCCTGTCCTCTGCCCTTCCGGTAGAAGTTCAGCAGCCGGATCTTGAAACACGCATCGCCATTTTGAAAAAGAAAGCCGTCGAAAAAGATATTTATCTCAGCCCGGACGTTGTGAACCTCATTGCGAAATGCGTGAAGAGCAACATCCGTGAACTCGAAGGCTGCCTGGTTAAGCTTGGTCTCGTCACATCGCTTCTGAAAGTCGATATCGACCTCGAGGTAGCGAAAGAACATCTGAAGCTGAATGAAGAGCTTGAGAACCAGAAAAACATCACCATCGACTCAATCGCTAAGACTGTTGCTACGTTCTACAAGATTCCAATTGGTGATCTACGCGGTAAAGCAAAGACCAAAGAAGTGGCACTTCCGCGCCAGGTAGCGATGTATCTCACGAATAAATTCATCAAACCTACACTCAAAGATAACGGCCAGTACTTCTCGGGCCGCGATCATTCCACAGTTCTCCACGCTATCAACACGATCAAAGACCGGATCAAGACCGAGTCGATCCTTGCGCAACAAGTCCTCGACCTCGAAAAATCTCTCTAATTCCTAATTTTTAAACATTTCAACAGAACTAAATGTTAACGGATTGTTTTCCACAAAACTTCTATCCACATTGTGGATGAATATGTGGATGCGATTTTCAGAATTCGTCTTGTTTATAAATCGATTTCTCTTTTACTGCGAGCAGCATGTCAGTGAAGTGTTAATTGCTGTGGAAAACACTAACTTAAGGCACCCTAAAGATCATGATATACGCACTACTACCTATTAAGATTTTCGCGTGTAGTGGAAAACTTCAGGTTAATTTAAGGTTAACTGATAGGAATTACTCGCACTGCTCAAATCTATCCACACTGTCCGCGCTAATAAGAATATAAGAATTAAAAATATATATATAAGAGCCCTTCTGGGGATTAAATAATCGATGGGACCTGAGCTTGATCATCTGAATGATAAAAGTTAAAACCTTGAATCACATCTAAGGAAATTTATGAAACTGATAATCCAATCCCAGGTACTCAGAGAAGCCATCAATAAAGTTTTATCAGTAGTCGATAAAAAGAACTCACGTCCAATTCTCACAAATTGCTTACTGAAAACTTCTGGAAATAAATTAGAACTCATTGCAACTGACCTGGAAGTCTCAGCTAAAATAATTCTTTCCGCTAAAGTGGAAAAAGAAGGCAGCTTTTGTATTAACAGCAAGAACATTGCTGAGATCCTGAGAGAGCTTCCTAACGATGAAGTGGTGATGAGTGTTGATAACACCAACCTTTTAAATCTCTCGTGTAAAAACATTAATTATTCACTGCTGATTACAGGTGCTGAGGAATTCCCACAGCTCACTTTCCAGAACCAGAGTTCTGAATTCCGTTTAAAAACAAAACAGATTGCCCATATCATCAACAAGACTTCTCATGCGATTTCTACAGATGAAACGAGATTGTACCTTAATGGTATTTACTTCCAGTTATCAGAAGCAAAACTTCGTGCTGTAGCTATCGATGGCCACAGACTGGCGCTGTTAGATACTCATGAATTTATCGGGGAAAATAAATTCCTCGTAGATGGTGTCATCATTCCTAAAAAAGGAATCAGCGAACTCAAAAAAATTGCTGACTCTTATCCGGAAGATGATGTCTCAATCTCTCTCGATGATTCCTTCATGTTCGTGAACGCACGAAATGAGTACTATCTTTCAATTCGTCTGATTGCCCGTGAATATCCAAAATACCAGACGGTAATTCCTGCTAAAACTACCAATCGCTTCCATATTGATCGCAATGCTGTTCTGAACGCCGTTAAACGCATCAGAATCCTTTCTAACGAAAAGACCAATGGGATTAAGTTCAATATTCAAAAGAATGAACTCGTGATTTCTACGAATCACCCGGCCCTGGGTCAGGCTTCTGAGAATCTTCCGATCTCATACGATGGGAAAGCGACAGAAATTGGTTTCAACGCGAAATATCTCATGGAAAGCCTTTCAGTTCTCAATGAGACTGATGTGACTTTTGAATTCAATAACGAGCTTTCGCCTGTTGTAATTAAAGCTGAAGATATTCCGGAGTTTCTTGGCATTATCATGCCTCTGAAGCTGTAGTGGATGGATTTTGGAAAAATCAAAAAATTACAGACGCAAAATTTCAGGAATCTCTCAGCGTCTGTATTTGAATTTAATTCCGGCATCAATTGCATTTTTGGCCAGAATGGAAACGGTAAAACCAATCTTCTAGAAGCCGTTTACTTACTCACGAATAAAAAATCTTTCCGTAAAAACACCAGTTATTCACAAATGATCGACATAGAGGGTGGACAACCTCAGATCATCATTCAATCTGCTTTCGAAAGAGAAGGTGAACTGACTTCCTATTCCATCCGCATAGGAGAAGAACTCGAAGAAAGATTTCTGAATAACAATCCGGAAAAATCTAAAACACCTTCGACGTCAGTTTTTATTAATCCATTTGATTCTTATTCCTTTCACACCAGCAGCACTTTTCGCCGTCAGTGGATGGATTCTCATATTGGGCTGATAGACCGTGAATATAAGCAAATTTCCGGAAAATTTTTAAAAGCGATCAGATTCAGAAATTCCGTCCTGGGAATGGGCGGAAGAAATGCTTCCAATCAACTTCGGGCGATTGATGAGCAGGTTTCAGAATATTCCGCGATTTTGACTGCAAAACGTCACGATTTTCTCAATCAGCTAAACAAATTTATTACACCAACTTTTAAGGCCGTTTTCGCTGAGGAAAATACTCTTCAGATGGATCTCGACAGTATTTTTGTCCATTGGGACGCTAAAAAGATTTTTGACTTTTATCGTCATCAAGAATCCAGTGACATAAAAGCGCAAATTACACAGGTAGGAATTCATCGAGACGACTTCATCTTCAGTTTCAATGGACTCAATGCGTTTGAGTTCTGTTCCTTAGGCCAACAGAAAATGGCGTTTCTGAGCCTTATATTTGCCTATATAGAGCTTTTTCGGTATAAATTTAGCTCTTATCCTATTGTTCTCATTGACGACGTTTCAGGCGAATTGGATAGCCGGAGATGGAAAAACTTGATCGAATATCTGGAGACAAAAAACTTCCAGGTTTTGATCACGACTGCCAACGAGAATTTTGGGAAAGAATTGGAACGGATACCCAATTCCAAGAAGTTTTTTATCGAACATGGGGGACTCAAGACCCCCGGCTAGGAGCCAGTGAATGAATCAAACTCCTGATTCTATTTCAAAAGTTAGTTCAGAGTACAACGCCAACCAGATTAAAATTCTCGAAGGGCTTGAAGCCGTTCGTAAGCGTCCCGGTATGTATATCGGTGATACTGGTTTCCGCGGATTCCACCATTGCGTGTATGAAATTGTCGACAACGCTGTCGATGAAGCACTCGCTGGATATTGTACTGAAATCAAAGTCATCATTCATGTTGATAATTCCCTCACAGTTGTGGATAACGGCCGCGGAATTCCGACGGACATGGTTCCAGGTGAAGGTGTCTCAGCTGCAGAAATCGTTTATACAAAACTTCATGCCGGCGGAAAGTTCAATGAAGAAGGCGGAGCTTATAAAGTTTCCGGCGGTCTTCACGGTGTAGGTGCTTCGGTTGTAAACGCCCTTTCTAAGTGGGTTCGCCTCGAAATTAAAAAACACGGAAAACTTCATCGCCTTGAGTTCGCTTATGGTGCTGCTAAAGAGCCTCTGAAAGTGATCGGTGATTGTGATCCGAAAGAAACAGGAACAACTGTTACTTTCAAGTCAGATAACGAAATTTTTGAAGTTCACGAATATAACTACGACACTCTCGCTAACCGCTTCCGCGAAATGGCGTTCCTGAATAAGGGACTTCGTATCGTAATGAAAGATGAGCGTTCTGAAAAAGAAGACGTTTTCCACTATGAAGGTGGTCTGTCTGAGTTCGCGGCATATCTTAACCGTGCCAAAACTCCGATTCACAAAGATCCGATTTATTTCTTCCAGTCGCGCGATAATTACGAAGTCGAAGTGGCCATGCAGTGGACGGATGGTTATTCCGAAACACTCACGTCTTATGCCAACAACATCAACACTCCTGAAGGTGGTGTTCACGTTTCTGGTTTCAAGACGGCACTCACACGCGTTCTGAATAACTACGCCAAAGATAATAACATTCTCAAGAATATCAAAATCGCTCTTACCGGCGATGATATGCGCGAAGGTCTCACAGCAATTATTTCTGTGAAACTAACCAATCCTCAGTTCGAAGGTCAGACGAAATCTAAACTCGGTAACTCTGAAGTTGAAGGTATTGTTAACTCACTCGTTGGGGATAGATTCAAAATTTATCTCGAGGAAAATCCGAACGTCGGTAAGACGATTCTGAAAAAATCCATCGATGCAGCTGCGGCCCGTGAAGCTGCCCGCAAGGCACGCGAACTTACCCGCCGTAAAACTGCTCTCGATTTCTCCGGTCTTCCGGGGAAAATGGCCGACTGTCAGGAAAAAAATCCTGAGCTTTGCGAAATCTACATCGTTGAGGGTGACTCTGCAGGTGGATCAGCAAAACAAGGTCGCGATCGTCGTACGCAAGCCGTACTTCCACTCAAGGGTAAAATCCTGAACGTGGAAAAGGCCCGTTATGACAAAATGTTGGGTAACGACGAAATTAAAATGCTCGTTCAGGCGATCGGAACTTCGATCGGTAAAGATTCTTTCGATATCTCACGCCTGCGCTACTACAAAATTGTGATCATGACCGATGCGGATGTGGATGGATCGCACATTCGTACGCTTCTTCTCACACTCTTCTACCGTCAATTCCCGGAAATCGTGGAACGCGGACATCTCTACATCGCCCAGCCACCACTTTTCCGTTACAAGAAAGGTAAGCATGAGCGTTACCTGAAAGATGGCGGTGAGCTCGAGAACTACCTGGTAACAACTTCACTTTCAGATTCTGAAATTGAAATTGATAAAGCTAAAGTGGATCTCGAAATCGTGAAAGCAGCTGTGAATAAGTTCAGAAATTACCACTCAACTCTTGATAGCTACGATCGCCATTACGATGCGTTCTTCCTGAAATCAATTGTTGAAGATGGAACTCTCACTGCTGACATCATGAAAGATAAGGCGAAGCTCACAACATGGGCCGAGAAAACAACTCATCTCCTGATGGCCGACAATCATGTGAGCCTGAAAAAATACAGACTGGTTGTGGAAGAAGACATGAAGACACTTGGTTATCAGGTGAAAATTCAGGTCGTCTCTGCACTCAAGACGAAGAATTTCAAAATTGGTCTCCATTTCGCAGAATCTTCTGAATTTGCTGATCTCATGAACCAGTATGAAGGTATCAAACGTTACCTGAACTCTGAGTTCACCATGAAGCACGCAGGAAATTCTTATTCTCATACTGGTCTTAAGAATTTTGCAGCATTCATCTCAGCCGAAGGTCGCCAGGGTGCTTATATCCAGCGATACAAGGGTCTGGGAGAAATGAACCCTGAGCAGCTGTGGGAAACCACAATGAACCCGAATAATAGAACACTTCTTCAGGTAAAAATCGAAGACACCATTGATGCCGATCAGGTTTTCTCTGTTCTCATGGGAGACCAGGTTGATCCAAGACGTGAGTTTGTGGAAACAAACGCACTCAATGTTCGTAACCTCGATATTTAATTTAAGGATGATTGAATGAGCGACGAAAACAAGAACACACCCAACCACGGAAACATTACTCCCCTCCTGATTCAGGATGAGATGAGAAACTGTTATCTGGATTACGCGATGTCAGTCATCGTGGGTCGTGCCCTTCCGGATGTTCGTGATGGATTTAAGCCTGTACATAGGCGCGTATTATTCGCAATGCACATGCTGAACAACTATCACAATAGACCATATCTCAAGTCGGCCCGCGTGGTCGGTGACGTTATCGGTAAGTATCACCCACATGGTGACTCTGCTGTATACGGAGCGATGGTACGTCTCGCGCAGGATTTCTCTATGAGATATCCGATTATCGACGGTCAAGGGAACTTCGGTTCGATTGACGGAGATAACGCTGCGGCCATGCGATACACCGAAGTGAGAATGCAGAAACTCACGAACGACATGATGGGTGACATTGATAAAGAAACTGTTGAATGGCAGGACAACTATGATGGCTCCCTCCAGGAACCAACAGTTCTTCCGACAAAAGTTCCAAATCTTCTCATTAACGGATCTGCTGGTATTGCCGTCGGTATGGCGACCAACATTCCTCCGCATAATTTAACAGAAGTGATGAACGGTCTTGAGGCCCTGATCGAAAATCCGGGAATGACTGTTCACGAATTACTTAAAATTATTCCGGGTCCAGACTTTCCAACTTCGGGTTCCATTATTGGTACTGCCGGAATTCAGCAGGCGTATCACACTGGTAAAGGTGTGATTCAGATTCGTGCGAAAGCCGAAGTTGAAATCAAAAAGAATGATCGCGAAATGATCGTGATCACGGAACTCCCTTATCAGGTGAACAAAGCAAAACTCATTGAGAAGATTGCTGAGCTCGTAACTGAAAAAGCGATCGAGGGTATTTCTGATATCCGCGATGAATCTTCACGTGAGGGTATTCGTGTTGTTATCGATATCAAGAAAGGTGAACAAGGTGCCGTGATCCTGAACCGTTTGTACAAACAAACGCAGATGCAGGTTTCTTTCGGTATCATTTTCCTTTCGATTTATAACGGTCAGCCGAAAGTCATGGATCTCAAGGAACAACTCCAGTGTTTCATTGAGCACCGTCGTGAAATCGTCATTCGTCGTACAACATACGAACTTAAAAAAGCGAAAGAACGCGCACATATCTTAGAAGGTCTCAAGATCGCCGTCGAAAATATCGACGAGATCGTGAACATGATTAAAGCATCTGAAGGTCCCGCTCAGGCGAAAGACCAGCTCATGCACAAATTCACATTGTCGGCGATTCAGGCACAGGCCATCCTCGACATGCGCCTCCAGCGCCTCACAGGTCTTGAGCGCGATAAGATCATTGCTGACTACGAAGCCATCATGAAAGAAATTGCACGCCTCGAAGGAATTCTCGGTTCTGAAGAGCAGATCAAAGCGATCATCAAGACTGAGTTTGCTGAAGTTAAAGAAAACTATGGTGACGAACGCCGCACGGAAATCATCGCGCAAGCCGATGAGATTCAGATGGAAGATCTCATCAAGAATGAAGAAGTCATTGTGACGATTACCCAGAAGGGTTATCTGAAGCGTATGGCGACTGATACTTACCGCGCTCAAAAACGTGGCGGTAAAGGTGTGAAGGGTGCGGATCTCGACGAAGATTTCTACACATCAATCTTCACTGCTGATACTCACGACACTCTGATGATCTTCACTGATAAGGGAACTGTGTTCTCGATCAAGGTTTATCAGATTCCGGAAGGTCAGCGTACGTCGAAAGGTCGTAACGTTGTGAACATCATCAACGTTCCAGCCGGCGAAACAGTGAAAGAAATTATTACAGTTCCGAAAGAGGCCGAAGGTCACTTCCTGGTATTTGCTACTAAGCACGGAATCGTGAAGAAATCTGAACTCTCTGAGTATAAGAACATGAGACAGAACGGTCTCAAAGCTATCAAGGTTGTCGACGGTGACGAAGTTCTCGCAGTCAGAATTACTGACGGTAAGAAAGATGTTCTCCTCGCATCTTCTGGTGGTAAGTCGATTCGTTTCCATGAAGATGACTGTCGCGCTCAGGGACGTGTGTCTCAGGGTGTGAAAGGCATGAGCATTGATGAAAATGAATACGTGATCGGTATGGAAGTGATTGATGATAAGTCAGAGATCCTGACAGTCACTTCACGCGGATATGGTAAGCGTTCTGCTGCTGAAGAATATCGTAAGCAGTCTCGTGGCGGTAAAGGAATTCTCGCGATGAAACTCACTGAGAAAACCGGTGAAATCATGGCCATCCTTCCGGTCAGCGACAAAGACGATCTGATGATTATTACGGACAAGGGTCAGGTAATCAGAACGAAGATCTCAGGAATTTCTCTCCTCGGAAGAAACACTCAAGGGGTACGTCTCATTAACGTTAAACCTGACGAGAAGGTTGTAGCTGTTGAGAAAATTGCCGAATCAGAAGAAGATGGATCCGATGGCGAATCTTCTGAAACACCAGTTCAGTAAACTTCTAATTTTTCTATTCATCCTGGGGTGTGATTTCACCTCAGGATTGAATAGAGATATTCTCAATGCCCAGGAATACGTTGATAAACAGGAATTCGCGAAAGCGGTTGAGATTTACGAACGTGTTCTGAAAAAAAATCCATCGAAAGTCATCAAGACCAAAATCAATTATCAGATCGCTGACATTTGTTATCTCTATCTGGATCAACAGGTGAAAGCTCTCACCTATTATCAATTTATTGTTGATAACGAAGACAATCCCCTCTTCCAGGTAAAAGCTCTCGAGAAAATTGCTGAAATTAATTTCAGCTTCGCGAAGAATTACGAAGCCGCGATCAAGGCTTATAAAACGCTCATGTCTTTTAAGCCGCGTTTTAAGCAATACGATTACTACTTTCTCCGGGTGGGAGAAGCGCATTTTGAAATGGGTCGGTACGACAAGGCCCGCGAGATTTTCAATCAGATCATCAATCAGCCCGCGAATCCTTATTATGTTGAGGCTTACAATCAGATGGCCTTGATCGAGTTCTATAATAAGAACTGGGATAAAGCGGTTGATTATTGGCTGGAATATTTGAAGCGTGAAAAGCGGAAAGACCAGATTGTGAAAACAAAGTTTCTGATTGCTAACGCTTACGAATCGAATGAAAAGTTAAAGGAAGCCTACAATATCTATTATTCTCTCCTTTCAACTTACCCCAATCCTGATGTATTAAGAGCACGTCTCAAATCACTTTATGCCCGCAGGGTCGCACGAAAAAGATGAGCGAAAAAACTCCCATGCAGAAGATGATGTTAACCATGGGTCTGGCCGTGGGACTTCCATCGACCATTATCGGAGTTTTCTACCTTCTCTATTCTCTTCAGAAGAGCGGGTATATTTCGTGGAATATGCTTCTTGGTATTCTTCTCGCGGTGATTGGTTATTTCCTCTTTCTCATGGTGAAAAATGTCCTGGGCAAAAAAGATAAACAGTAAGACTTACGCGATTGGTACGGCGGTGAACGCCGGAGTGGCCGTGTTTTTTGGATGGCCTGATCAGCAGATGATGATCTGGCTTCTGATTGTTCTTCTCGGTGCAGTCATCAATCACTATTCGAGTGTTTATGTTGTCTCAACCCTGATTGATTCCCAGCTCTCCCGGATTGACGCACCTATTAGCAAGGGTAAGATGGCGTTCTTTCTTGTGCTAAAAATTCTCTCTCTCATTTTAGCTTTCGCGCTCCTGGTCAACTATGCCAGAAACAAGGTTCCCCATGGCATCACCTTGTACATTTTCCAGTTGATAATTCTCGCCTTAAGTATTAAAAACATTGAACACTTAATCAAAAAAGGTCCTTCCGAATGACTCGTTTATTCGCGCTTCTCGCCGGCTTGATCCCTGCTGCAGCTTTTGCCAGCGGATACACTTTTATTGGTCAGCTTGAGCACTCTCTTCACATCAAACAACACGTTATTACTTTCGCCTTAGTTTCAACTCTCTTCGTTCTCGTTGGTGTTGCTTACCGTGCGAAACTTTCTTCTATTAAAAACAATATCGTTCCTGATCGTGGCATCACTTTCAGAAACGTTTTCGAAGCTCTCGGTCAGTTCATCTACAATCTCGCCCGTAACATCATGGGTGAAGAAGAGGCGAAACGTTATTACACCGTGATTATGCTTCTTTTTACGTTGGTTTTCCTGAACAACCTCGTTGGTTTGCTTCCGGGATTCCTTCCTCCAACTGATAACTTCAACACCACACTCGCTCTCGGTGTGTTTGTTTTCATCTACTACAACTTCCAGGGTATTCGTGCTCAGGGTGTAGTCGGTCACATCAAGCATTTCATGGGCCCGGTTTGGTATCTCGCAGTTCTGATCTTCCCGATCGAACTTATTTCACACGCTGTACGTCCACTTTCCCTTGGGCTTCGTCTCAAAGGAAACATGGAAGGAGATCACTTGGTTCTCTCGATCTTCTCTGGTCTTGTACCGTACATTGTTCCGATCCCGTTCTACGTGATCGGTCTCTTCGTGTGTTTCATGCAAGCATTTGTATTTACCCTGTTGACCATGGTGTATATCAGTTTAGCTACAGCTCATCACGATCATGATGATGCTCACGCTCATCACTGAGGCGTGCCCCGGTAAACAGATTTTTTAACCCTTTATAAAGGAAGGATTTTTATGGACGCTACTTCTGCTCTCGGTTTTGCTGCTGCTGGTGCTATCTCTATCGCTGCTGTTGGCGGCGCTATGGCTCAAGGTAAAGCTGCTTCAGTTGCTCTCGAAGGAATTGCTCGTAACCCAGCTGCTGCTGACAAGCTCTTCACTCCGATGATTATTGCTCTCGCTCTCATCGAGTCACTGGTAATTTACGCGTTCGTTATCGCGTTCCTTATCAAGCCAGTTGTTGGTTAATCTTTAAGATTAGAATTCAAAAAGAAAAGGCTCCGAAAGGAGCCTTTTTTTATTTCTATTTCTTCAGCATTTTTGCGAGATATTTTCCGGTGTAAGAGCCTTTGACCTTCGCTACTTGCTCCGGTGTTCCTTCCGCCACAATCAGTCCGCCACCCTTCCCGCCTTCCGGACCAAGATCAATCACCCAGTCAGCAGTCTTAATCACATCGAGGTTATGTTCGATGATGAGAAGAGAGTGTCCGAGTTCAACCAGCTTGTTCAAGGCCTTGAGAAGAATTTTGATATCTTCAAAGTGAAGACCGGTTGTCGGTTCATCGAGAACATAAAGAGTATTACCCTTCACACTTTTAGCGAGCTCACGGGAAAGTTTCATCCGCTGAGCTTCACCACCGGAAAGAGTCGTCGCTGGCTGACCGAGTTTGATGTAGCCGAGTCCAACAGCATTTAAAACTTTGAGCGCGCGATTAACTTTCGGATGATTTTCAAAGAAAGGTTCAGCCTCTTCGATCGTCATATCTAAAACGTCAGCAATGTTTTTCCCGCGGTAAAGCACCGAGAGAGTTTCGTTGTTGTAGCGACTTCCGCGGCATTCAGAACAAGTGACATACACATCCGGCAGGAAGTGCATTTCAATTTTCAGATTGCCGTTTCCTTCGCAGGTTTCGCATCGGCCACCTTTCACGTTGAAAGAAAATCTTCCTGGCTTATAGCCGCGGACTTTTGATTCGTTCGTCTGTGAATAGATGTTCCGGATATCATCAAAGAGGCCGGTGTAGGTTGCGGGATTAGAATGAGGAGTTCTTCCAATCGGAGACTGATCAAGCTCGATTAAAGAAAGAATCTGATCTACACCAGCGATAGAATGATAGTTGGCCTGGGATCCTCGCCTTCCTCGCGTGAGATAACTCTTGATCGCAGGAACAAGGATCTTGTGGATAAGTGTCGATTTTCCAGAGCCAGAAACACCCGTGATACAAACAAGGCCGTGAAGCGGAATACTGACGGTCACATCCTTCAGGTTGTGTTCTTTCGCTTTATTGAGAGTGATTTTCTTGGTGAGAGTTTTGCGCTCTTTCGGAACTTCGATTTTTAAATCACCAGAGAGATATTTCCCGGTGATGGATTTCTTATCTTTCATCACTTCGGCAGGCGTTCCGGCAGAAACAACTTCTCCGCCATGAAGTCCAGCGTGCGGACCCATATCAATGAGATAATCAGCGGCCATCATTGTATCTTCATCGTGTTCGACGACGAGAACGGTGTTTCCAATATTTCTGAGTTCGATGAGAGTCTGGATGAGCTTTTCGTTATCTCTTTGGTGAAGACCAATACTTGGCTCATCTAATACGTAGAGGACACCAGAAAGGGCTGAGCCAATTTGAGTTGCGAGACGAATACGCTGAGATTCTCCCCCGGATAAAGTCATTGCATCACGATTGAGGGTCAGGTAATTCAATCCAACATTGAGAAGGAAGCGGATCCGGTCACGGATTTCTTTCAAAACTTTGTTCGCAATGATGGCGCGATTGCCAGAGAACTTTAAATTTTCAAAGAAGACTGCTGCATCAGAAATGGAAAGATCACAAACGTCCATGATCGACTGGCCATCAATGGTCGCGGCAAGTGCGAATGGATTGAGTTTCTTACCTTTGCACGCAGGGCACTTCTTGATGATCATATATTCTTCAAGGTCAGTGCGGGTCTTTTCAGATTCAGATTCGTTGTATTTTTTCTCGAGCCAGCTCACGATACCCGGAAACTCTTTTTTAAAGTTCCATGATGAGTTCTCAGATTCAAACTTATAGGTATAAACCTTTTCGTTACCTTCATAGAGAATGGTGCGGAATTTTTCCGAAAGTTTTGCGAAGGGCTTCTCCATATCTGCTTTCTCGACAACGGCAACGGAACGAACCATCTGCATGAGAAAGGAATTCTTTTTGAGAATCGGAATGGCACCCTCTTCCAGTGACATCGTTTCATCCAGGAGAAGGCTGTCGATATCAAAAGTCTTGGATAGTCCCAGTCCATTACAAACAGGGCAAGCGCCTAGTGGGGAGTTGAATGAAAAAAGTCTCGGCTCAAGATCCGGATAACTTTTTCCGGATTTGAAGGAGTAGTTTTTCTCAGAATAAAAATGTTCTTTCTCATCGGCGAGAATGACCAGATAGCCGTCAGAGAGTTTAAGAGCGTGCTCTACTGATTCCGTGAGACGGGATTGCGCTCCGTCTTTCATCACCAGGCGATCAACGACAATATCAATATTGTTGAAGCGACCCTTATTAATAGAAACCTTATCGTCGAGGTTGAGAATTTCTCCATTCAGGCGAATGCGGGAAAAACCCATCGACACAAATTTCGCGAGTTCTTCTTTGTGCTCACCTTTCTTGTTCCGGATAACAGGAGAGAGAAGTTGAAGCTTAGTCCCGTCTTTAAAACGAAGGATCTGATCCACAATCTGTTGGGGTGACTGCTTCGCAACTTTCTCACCAGTATCAGGACAATGAGCTTCGCCTAATCTTGCATAGAGAAGACGAAGGTAATCATAGATTTCCGTAATTGTTCCCACGGTTGAGCGCGGGTTTTTAGTTGTGGATTTCTGATCAATGGCAATTGCTGGCGAAAGACCCGTGATGCTTTCCACCTCGGGTGCTTCAATCTGGCCTATGAACTGACGGGCGTAACTTGAGAGAGACTCGATATAGCGACGCTGGCCTTCGGCATAGATCGTATCAAATGCGAGTGATGATTTACCCGAACCAGATGGACCGGTGATCACAGTAAGAGAGTGACGAGGAAGACTAACGTCTACGTTTTTGAGATTGTGAACTTTGGCCTTAGTGACCTGAATTTTTTCCATTGAGTAATTTCTCCCGGAGATCGAGCGCTTCATTCAAAGCGAAAGCGCAGCCACGGTAATCCGCCTGGTTTTTTCCGAACAAGCTGAAGGATGTTCCATGATCCGGACTGAAACGTGGATAAGGTAATCCTAAAGTGATGTTGGAACCGATGAAGCCCTGGCGTCCTTTGAAAACACCGAGGCCCTGATCGTGAAACAGATAAACCAGAAGATCACGAGGGGATCTTTTTTCCAAGAGCATTGTATCACCCGGGTAGGGCCCTGACATGTTTAAATCTTCTTCAACACTTAGACGCTCAATAGCTTTTTTAACCCGTGAATCTTCATTCCCGATCATGCCGTTTTCACCAGCATGAGGATTGAGCCCGGAAACGATTATTCTTTCAATCGGCCATTTCCATTTCTTAAACGATTTCAAAGCTTCCCGCAGCCGGCGATAGATGAGTTCTTCAGTCAGAGTGGTGCTTAGTTGATTAATAGCAACATGATCTGTAATCAGGAGAACCTGCAGATCAGGCGATGAAAAAAACATACCAAGATCATTGTTCTTATAAAGGGCCCGGAAATATTCAGTGTGACCTGGATACTTGGGAAACTGATCCTTGGAAGTCGGAAGAGTGAAAAGTACTGAGTCTGTGGATTCGCAAAATTTCATCGCTTCATCGAGTGCTGTAAAGGTTTGTGATCCTTTGCCGCTTAACCACTTCACATCAATTTTTATCCCTGCGAGTTCCAGGTGATTGTTTGAAATTTTGTGAGGAATTGAAATAAGATTGAGAGTTTCAGAAACAGAATCTTTAAAGGCGAAGAGTTTGAGATGTTCAGTGCGCTCACCCAACAAGAGACATGACTTAAAGAGAACTTCGAGACCTATTCCCTTTTCATGCCCCTGAGTGATCGCAATTTTCATTAGAGGATATTTTTAATGTAGTAGTTGGCGTATTCACGGTCAAACCAGTTGCCACTTACTGACTTGCCCTTGTTGACGAAAATTTCATTCTGAATCTGTTCTTTCGCACGAATAAAGTCTTGTGACTCCACGAGATCTTTTTTCTGCACATAAAAGACGTGAAGATTTCCACCAAGGTTAACAGTCGTAGAAAAAGAACCTTCCGCAGTTGGCTTGAGGGCAGCTGCGAGATCTTTGTTGAGTCCGTCTTCGCTCAGGTTATCAATCTGATTTGTTTCGAGTGAACGATATTCTTCAGGAAGTTTTCCCGTCAGCTGATAATCTTTGAGAACAGCGAGAAAACGCGTCTGATCTTTATCCACCAGGTTTTTTTCCGGGATGTAAAAATCTACGAGATTGTATTTAAATGCGAGAGCATTGTTTGAACTGTTACGACGGTAATACTCATTCTTGATTTCCTGTTCAGTCACAGTGATCAAGGGAGCAATAATACGAGTTGCGAAGATATTGTATTCCATCGTTTCGCGGATGATTTCGAAATACTCTTCAAAGGTAATGCTTTTCGATTTCAGAAACGTAAGAAGATCGGCGCGCTTGAGGCCCAGTCTTTCCTCCGTCATCTTGATGCGTGATTCAACAGCATCATCGTTAATGACGTAACCTTGAGCATTGATTTTGTCGCGGATGATGAATGCCTGAATCATAAGATTCAAGAGTTCTTTCTCTGTGTACTTCGCTTTGTTGTACACAACAGGAGAAATTTCTTTTCTCGCTGGTAGTGTGTCATCAATGCGCTTTAATTCTGAGAGTGAGAAGACCCGGGTGTTAACGACGGCGACGATTTTATCGAGAAGTTTGTCCTGGGCGTGAGCAGAACTCACACCCAGAATAAAAATTAGAAATAATGTTTTCACAGACCTTCAAGGGTTAGAGATTCCCATTGATTTTGACATCTGCGCCTTTCTGAAGTCCGGCGAAATAGCTCTCAATCATGGCGTCTCTTTTTTTATCGTAGATGATCTTCTTGTACAAGTCCTTGTCGATCTGGTTCAACGACTTCACGCCCAAGACTTTGATTACGTGATAACCCATCTGAGTACGGACTGGCTTAGTGATATAGCCGTCTTTCTGACCCTTGATTGCTTCGAAGTATTCAGGAGCAAGTCTGGTAGGGGCCTGGTAACCAAGGTCACCACCGACTGGTGCGCCAGAAGTCTGTGAGAATTTATTCGCGAGTTTTGCGAAATCTTCCGGGCTCTTCTGGAGCTGAGTGTAGATCGCCATACTCTGATCGAGAGCTGCTTCTACTTCAGCAGGAGTCGGTTCCGCGCGAAGGCGATAAAGAATATGAGCTGTACGATATTCTTTGTTCCCTTCCGTTTCGTAATATTTTTTTACGTCATCATCAGAGACAGTGATTTTTTTAAACTCATTCTCGAGATCTTTTGAAATCTGAGCGTGATAGAGGATGTCTTCCTGGCGGGCAATAACAGTTGGATCTTTATCAAGACCAGTCTTCTTCGCTTTCTGAATGCCGAGCTCTCTCTTAATGAGATCCTGCATGGAAACTTCTTTGGTGATCTTTCTCTGACCAACAAATTTTAAATTCTGAAGATGGTATTCTTCGAATTGTTTTTTAGTAATTGAGCGGCCGTTGACTGTTGCAACAACTACGTCTTTTTGTGCGAAAGCGACTGCCATCATCATGAAGGCTACAAAAACGAAGATTATTTTCTTCATACACATCCCTGGTTTTTATTGAATCTAATAAAAACGGTATCATGCACCCAGATTTGCCGCAATATGTTTTGCGAATTCCAGGAGCATTTGATGATTCACAGACTCTTTGAAGAGGGCCGTGACGGAGCTGTCGGGATTCAGCTTGTAGAGTTTGGGTTTGTTCATGAAGAAGTTCAGCATCTTATCGCGTAGCTGATGATTATGGTCGAGTATTTCCTGTGCGAAAAACATATGAATGCTCGAACCGGAAACTTTCACCAGTCTGAGACCGAGTGGCTGGAAGTAAAGTCGGGAACGAAGAATGGAGTAAAGTGCTTCGAGCTCTCGCGGGGTCATTCCGAATGAATCTGTCACTTCTGTGATGATTTCTTCCAGATGGCCAAGAGTTCTCGTATTTGAAAGTCGTTTATAATATTTGAGTCTCAAAGCTGCATCTTCAATGTAGCCATTCGGAATGAAGGCTGAGAATGCTGCCTGAATTTCCATGTTCTTCACAGATACTCTTTGCTCGCCGCGGATTTCCTCAATCGCTTCCTGCAGGAGATCCATATAAAATTCAAGTCCGATCGCTTCGATGTGACCTGATTGTTCTCCCCCTAAAATATCTCCGGCACCTCTTAATTCCATATCGCTCGAAGCAAGTGCAAATCCCGATCCCATTTCTGCATATGTCTGAAGCGCCTGGAGTCTTTTTTGAGAGAGATCAGAGAGGATTTTATTTTCCGGAACCATAAAATACGCATAGGCCTTACGATCCGATCTTCCAATGCGTCCCCGCAACTGGTGAAGCTGGGCAAGGCCATAAGTATCGGCGCGGTCAATGATCATGGTATTAGCGTTAGGAATATCAATTCCTGATTCGATGATTGTTGTAGAGAGAAGAATGTCACTCTTGTGATCGTAAAAATCATTAATACGTTTTTCTAATTCTCTTTCGTTCATCTGCCCGTGGGTGACGCTGATTCGCGCCTTGGGAACGAGCTTTTTCAAATAAAGTTCGTGATCTTCAATGTCGTGAACGCGGTTATGAACATAATAAACCTGCCCTCCCCGACCAAGTTCTTTTTCAATAGCAGACTTAAGTGTCAGATCATCATCTTTAATGATGTACGTCTTAATGGATTGTCTTCTGGGAGGTGCTGTCTGAATGAGAGAAAGATCACGGATTCCCAAAAATGAAAGCTGAAGGGT
This sequence comes from Bdellovibrionota bacterium, assembly GCA_040387275.1. Taxonomy (GTDB): domain Bacteria; phylum Bdellovibrionota; class Bacteriovoracia; order Bacteriovoracales; family Bacteriovoracaceae; genus Peredibacter. The sequence goes on from JAZKDZ010000002.1 coordinate 1,522,121, forward strand.
TCTGGGAATCGGAGTTGCCGTCATGGTCAATACATCAATGCCACTTCTCAGAACTTTCAGTTTTTCTTTGTGAGCGACACCAAAGCGATGCTCTTCATCAATAATGAGAAGACCCAAATCATGGAACTCAAGCTTGTCGGAAAGAACGGCATGCGTACCGATCAGGATATCCACTTTTCCGTCGGCCACTGCGGCCATGACTTCCGTTTTTTGTTTCGCTGTCTTGAAGCGGGAAATGAAATCAATATTTACAGGGAAGTTTTCAAATCTTCTTTTAAACGAATGATAGTGCTGAAGTGCAAGGACAGTTGTCGGAACAAGAACCACAACCTGCTTTTTATCAAGCACGGCTTTCATCGCCGCTCTCATCGCCACTTCTGTTTTCCCGAATCCTACATCTCCGCAGACCAGGCGATCCATCGGATACTGGTGCTGCATATCTTCAAGGACATCATGAATCGCTTTTTCCTGATCTGGAGTTTCTTCAAACGGGAAAGCGAGTTCGAATTCTTTAAACAGATGATCAGGTGGTGAGTAAGGAAATCCCCCATGGAGCTTTCTTTCTGCCTGAAGCTTCAGGAGATCGAAGGCGAGTTTTTTAACCGAACCACGGGCCTTGTTTTTTAATTCAGAGAACTTCTTCGACTTTAGCGAAGCAACTTTAATACCGGAAGCAGCGTCCGCATGTTTCTGAATGAGATTGAGTTTATAAACGGGAACATAAACTTTATCGCCGTCCTCATAATGAATAACGACGAAGTCATTTTTCTGATCCATCGCTTCGATGGTTTCAAGACCTTTATAAACACCGATTCCGTAATCCCTGTGGATAACGTAATCATTTATTTTCAGTGTCGCGAGTTGTTCAGCAAAGAGATCTTTATTGGCACTCTTGGTTTGCTTCGCCTTTTTCTTTTTGACGGCAAAGAAGTCGCCTTCGGCCAGCACAAAAATACTTTCACTTTTATAATAGAAGCCTTCATCCAGGCGGCCGGAAACAAAATTTAACCGATCACCAATCTCGGTCAGACCATTTTCCTCCAGGAGAAATTGCATTTCCTGCCGTGACTGCTCTGAACGGTAATTCACAACCAGATGACCGCGGACACTCAGTTCCTTTTTCAGAACCTTCAGACTCGCCTTGATATATTCAAAGCGATTATCAGTTGTCACACCCGATGCCCGAAGCTTGGTGGAGAGAAATGTTTTTAAATTCTCGAATCCAAGATGAAGTTCACCCGTAAAGGGAGTTTCAAGGTCGACTGAGATATCAAGCTGATCTACAAAAAGTTTTTTCTTTTTGGGGAGAACGAGGTCTTTTACATAGAAGTTGGATAACTCAGGAATGACCGTGCTCGATTCCACATCATCAGCAACCAGTTCATGATCTTCTTCCTGCTGAGCGAAGAACAATTCAAGATTTTTCTGGCCATTGTCAGCGTTGAAGAATGTCACCTTCACATTTTCCGGGAGAAAATCGATCAGGGTTTTTGGATTTTCAAAAAACAGCGGAATGAAGAGCGGATAATTCTCAAAGAGCTGTCCTTCCGACAATTTCTGGAAAATCTGCTTTCTGGCTTCGTACTTATTCTTAAAAGACGGCTGGGGTTGCGGAATCTTTTCACGAAGATGAGTTGTATAAATATCTTTGGCGAGAAAGCCCGCGCCTGGAACAAGCATCAGCTCATTGAATGATTTTTCGCGAATCGTTTTCTGAGTTTCCAGATCCACTGAAAACATGTCTTCGACCAGATCATCGAAATATTGAATACGAACCGGAGGATGTGAGACCGGATAAATATCAAAGATCTCTCCCCGGCGGGAAAAGGTACCCGGCTCTTCAATGGTGCTCGATGGGTAATAACCCATGTCAGACAACTTCCGCGCCAGATCGAAGGGTGAAATGATGTCGTCTTTTTTCAGGGTAAAGGAATTCTCTTTAAAAAATTCTGCAGGTGGTCCAAGAAGAACTGCACCCTCCCATGTCGTGATGATAATCACAGAAGAATTTTTTTGAAGCCTTTGGATAACCGCCCAACGGGCCAGTAAAGCTGATTCGGAGGTCTGAATCGAAGAATAAAGTGAATGATTGTGCCCGGGATAAAAATGAACATTGCCGAGATGCTTCAGGGCTTCATAAGCTTCTTCAGCTTCTTCCTGATCCGAACAAACAATAAGATGGGTGTCTTTAAACAGCAGATCTTTGAAATAACTTCCCGCAAGAAGACACCACTGATTAGTGGATGCGCCCTTCAACGAGAGCTTTTCCTGATTGGCCAACCAGTACTGAATTTTGTTTGCCACACCACCAAAAAGGGCCACGATTTATTCCGACGATAAGCCGCTTTTGCGCGGCGTTGTTGTTTGCAATTTCAAGAGTCTAGTAAAATAAAATCTTTCCTCTTTTCACTATCTTTTGTATCTTTTAGATACTTTTTTCCGACCAATAATTGAGTGGAGACTTCCATGACCCCAACTTCTTTTGATGGCTTAATGCCAGTTGTTATCTTCATGGGAATTGCAGTGGTGCTTTTCTGGGGCGGCCACTTCGCTTCTGTTCTTCTGGCACCATCGAAACCTTCGCATCTCAAATCTACTCCTTATGAGTGTGGTGAGCAACCTGTTGGTTCAGCATGGTCGATGTTCAACGTACGCTTTTACGTCGTCGGACTTATCTTTATTATTTTCGATGTTGAATCAGTTCTCATGTTCCCGGTAGCAGCTATCTTCAGAGAGCTGAATGACATGGGTCAGGGAGCTTATGCTCTGATTATTTTCCTGAGTTTCATTTCTGTTCTGATTGAAGGTATCGCTTACTGCTGGAAGAAAGGTGATCTCGACTGGGTGAAATCATACCAGGTCAGTCACAAAAAAAGGTCTTAAGTTATGAACCAAACTGTTGTCTCTTACCTCGCGCAATATGAGTTCTTTGATTCATTATTAGCGTTGTTCGGTGGAAACCAATCACTTCTCGCTTTTGTTATTTTCCTCGTTTTCGCTGGTGCGATTGTCGGTATGGCCGCAACGATCGGTGGACTGGGAACATACGCGGAAAGAAAAATCTCTGCTGATATCCAGGCCCGTCTCGGACCAAACCGTGTCGGCCCTTACGGGATCCTTCAGTTCCTCGCAGATGGTGTGAAGATGATGACGAAAGAAGACGTCATGCCTTTCACTGCTGATAAATTTCTCTTTTATCTGGCTCCGATGCTGGCCCTCGTTGGTGTCTTTGCCACTCTCGCAGTTCTTCCTTTCTCAACAGGTTTCACACTTTCAGACATGAACGTCGGGATCTTTTATCTCATCGCGATTTCATCACTTGTTGGTGTGAGCGTATTCCTTGGTGGATATGCTTCGAACTCAAAGTGGTCGATGCTTGGTGGGATGAGAGGTGCTTCTCAGATTATTTCTTACGAAATTCCCGTCACGATTTCTATTCTTGCGATTACACTTCTTGCCGGCGGAATGGGCTTCGGAACTATCAGCGCTCACCAGCGCGGGCTTCCGACAAACTGGTTTGTGTTTCACAACCCTTTTGCTTTCGTGGCTTTCTTTGTTTATTTCATCGGTGCTCTTGCTGAAACCAACCGCGCTCCTTTCGATCTACCTGAAGCAGAGTCGGAACTCGTATCCGGTTACCACACTGAGTACACTGGGATGAGATTCGGATTTTTTGCTCTCGCAGAGTACATTGAAGTTTTTGTTGTCTGCGGAGTCGGTGCAGCTCTCTTCCTTGGTGGATCAAACCTTCCGGTTGATCTGACTTTCGACATTCTTCCGCTTCAATTGGTCCAGGTTGTGATCTTCATGACCAAAGCTCTTCTCCTTTATTATGTCGTGATCTGGATTCGCTGGACGTTCCCACGTCTTCGCGTGGATCAGCTCATGTCGATTTGCTGGAAGTATCTCACTCCGATTGCAATTTTCAATCTCGTTGGCTGTGCCGTATGGGTTGTTGTGTTTAATGGAAAATCAGTGGCGCAGCTCCTTATGGGCAGCGGTCACTAATTAAGGATTAACATGTTTCTTCAAGTTTTATTTCTTCTCTCGGCCGCTCTCACCATTGGGTGTGGTATTGCCGTAGCAGTTACACGCAACCTCATGCACTCCTGCGTATTCCTTCTGGGAACACTCATCGGAATTGCGGGACTGTACGCCACTCTTGGTGCCGACTTCGTCGCTGTCACCCAGATCATGGTTTACGTCGGCGGTATCGTTATTCTTATGCTTTTCGCTGTGATGCTGACTGGTGGAAAAGATTTCGTCTCTCGCGCTCAAAACCTTCTCGGTCTTGCTCCTTCTATGGGTAACAAGTGGACGTTTGCACTCGGTGGACTGGTAGGAGTTGTATTCATTCTCACTAACATCAAGCTCATGATGAGTGTTGCAGGAACATTACCTGTTAAGACTATCAACAACGAGCTTCCTTCAACTGTTTCTGAAATCGGACATCTTCTTGTGAAAGATCATGTTCTTGCTTTTGAACTTTCATCAGTCCTTCTTTTGGGAGCTCTCGTGGGTGCTGCGATTATCGCCAGACCACGGAAGCAATAGAGGAAATATGGTCAGCTTAACTTCATATCTAATTATTTCATTGTTCCTTTTTGTGCTCGGTCTCGTTGTGATGATCGCCAGAAAGAACATCGTCGCTATTCTTCTCGGGATTGAATTGATCCTGAATGCAGCGGCACTGAACTTCGTAGCTTATTCCCGCTACGTAACGAACAATCTCGACGGACATGTTTTCAGTTTATTCATCATCGTGGTGGCAGCAGCAGAAGCAGCAGTAGGACTGGCCATCGTAATCCGTTTCTTCCAGATCAAAGAAACGACTCATATCGACGAAGCGACACAGTTAAGGAACTAGTATGCAATATACCGTTGGAAGTATCGCGCCCATTTTTCTTGCCCCAGTAATTGCGTTTGTAATTAACGCATTTTTTGGAAGGAAGCTCCCGAGAAACGGAGACTGGCTCGCGTGTTTGAGTGTCTTTATCTCATTTGTGTTTTCGGCACGAATCTTCGGAGATTTTTTCTTCGGTCAATTCGCGACTGATTTCTACATCCACAAGGCTTTTACCTGGTTTGATCTTTCCTACGGAACTCACATCTTTAAAGTCGATATGGGAATTTATCTCGATAACATGGGCGCGATTATGCTCCTCATGGTGTCGGGTGTTGCCACTCTCATTCATATCTTCTCTACGTGGTACATGGATCACGATGAAAGACATGGAAGATTCTTTACGTTTCTTCCTCTCTTTACTTCAGCGATGCTCGGTCTCGTTCTCTCAGATAACCTCTTCTCTCTCTTTATTTTCTGGGAAATCATGGGCTTCTGTTCATACTCTCTGATCGGTATCTATTACGAGAAAGAGAAAGCGGGCGATGCATCTCTCAAAGCGTTCATGACCACTCGTGTGGGTGACGTTTTCCTTCTCCTCGGGATTGTTGCCCTGTGGATGGTGATCGGTTCTGTTAGTTACGTTGATATTTATTCCGCAATCGCTCAGGGCAAATTCGACGGCCAGATGGTTCTCGGAATCTCATTTGCGACATTTACTGCACTCTGTATCTTCCTCGGTGCGATGGGGAAATCAGCCCAGTTCCCGCTTCACGTCTGGTTACCGGATGCGATGATGGGACCAACTCCGGGTTCTGCTCTCATTCACGCTGCTACGATGGTAACGGCCGGTGTTTGGGTTTCACTTCGTATGTATCCGCTCATGGTTCTCGGTGATATCACCTGGTTCATTGCTGTCATTGGTGCGATCACTGCTTTCGGTGCCGCTACTATTGCTATGGTTCAGACGGACATCAAGGCCGTTCTCGCTTACTCGACTCTCTCTCAGCTTGGTTACATGATTATCGGAGTTGGAGTTGGTTCATACAACGCTGCTTTCATGCACGTGATTACTCACGCATTTTTCAAAGCATGTCTCTTCTTGTCTGCCGGTTCGATCATTCACTCTGTTCACGAACAGGAAATGCCGAAGCTCGGTGGTCTCAGAAAATATCTTCCTTATACGCATTTTGCGATGATGGCCTGTACGCTCGCGATTGCTGGTATCCCACTTTTTTCGGGATTTGTTTCGAAAGACAGAATCCTCGGTGATGCTCTTTATTATGGTTTCATGTCAGGTCAGAATCCACTTCTCGCGATCGTTCCGATTCTCGGTTTCGCGGGTGCGGGTCTTACGGCTTTCTATATGTTCCGCATGATGTTCCTCACTTTCTACGGGGAAAACCGCACGCATTCTCATGATGATCATGGCCACGGTCATGCTAAAAAAGATGCTCACGGACACGATGACCACGCTCACGAAATTCATCATGAACACCTTGATCTTCGCTCGAACGTTCCTCTTCTTCTTCTTTCAATCTTCACTCTAGGTTTCTGGTTCTCTGGAAACATCGTGGGTCAGGGTTTCGGAAATATGTTCGGTGCTAAAAACGAATGGTTTAAAATTCTCGTTGAAGCTCCGAAAGTTGAGAAGTTTGTTGATCGTCAGAAGCAAGCATTCACTTCGGTTGATTCAAGAGAGCAAGTAGCACTTCCGGCCGCCTCTTATCATCATCAGTCAGGCTATGCTGGTCCGAATCCCAATGATCACAAGCTTCACACAGCTCACGTCATTGGTGCATGGGCATCGATCTTCATTGCCTTCACTGGTGTGTTCATCGCTTTCCTCATGTACATCCGGAAATCGATCAAGCCTCTGGCAGATACTTTCCCGGGTACAACGGCTCTTCTGAAAGCAAAATACAATTTCGATCACTTCTATATCGACGTTCTTATCAAGCAGGGACTTCTCGGCCTCAACCGATTCCTCGCGTGGTTGGATATGGGTATTTACGACCGTTACGCCATTGATGGTGTTGCTTCTGTAAACAGAGTGATCTTTAAAGCGTCGAAGTGGTTCGACAACGTTGTGATCGATGCCATTGGTGTTGATGGAACAGGTGTTGCCGTAAATCTCTTCAACCTTGTTCTCAGAATTGTGCAGTCAGGGAAGATCCAGTTCTACTTCATTATGCTTGTGATGGTACTGGCTTCTTATATTTGGACATTAAACATTTGATTTTTTCTTTATAGAGGGGTTCTTTGTGAACGGAATTTTGAACTGGATTTTGTGGTTACCAATTATCGGTATGGTAGGTGTTCTCTTCACGCCAAAGGCTAAAGAGAATGTTATCCGCCTGGTAACTCTCGTAACGACAGGGATTACACTGTTATTAACAGTTGTCCTTTACATGAACTTCAACACAGAGATCCCGGGCATTCAGTTTGCCTTCAAGATCCCGTGGATTCAGCAGTTCCACATTTATTACTCGCTCGGAATCGACGGAATCACTCTTCCGATGACTTTCCTGAACGCACTCCTCTTCTTCATCTGTACGCTCTCGAGCTGGACAGTTGATAAGAACGTTAAGGGCTACTTCGCTCTTCTCCTTATGCTTCAGTCGACAGTTTTCGGTGTGTTCTTCTCACTCGATTTCTTCCTCTTCTACGTTTACTGGGAAGTTATGCTTCTTCCGATGTTCTTCCTTATCGGAATCTGGGGTGGAGAAAACCGCGAGTACGCTGCGATCAAATTCTTCCTCTACACGTTCTTCGGTTCAATCTTCATGCTCGTCGGTATCGTGGCCCTCTACTACGCTTCCGGGAAAAACGAAGATTCATTCAACATCATCGCTCTTCAAGGTGGTCGTTTCACTGAAATGACTCTCGATATCTTCGGATCAACAGTTTCTTTCGAGAAACTCTTCTTCTGGTTTATGTTCCTCGGATTTGCCATCAAGGTTCCGGTTTTCCCGTTCCACACATGGCTCCCCCACGCTCACGTACAAGCACCTACAGCAGTTTCGGTTATCCTCGCCGGCGTCCTTCTCAAAATGGGTACCTACGGATTCCTGAGAATTGCGTTCCCGATTTTCCCGGCCGCTGCAGTTGAGTATTCACAAATCATTGCGATATTGGGTCTCATCTCTGTTATCTACGGAGCGTTCTGTGCCATGGCCCAGGACGATGTGAAGAAGCTCGTTGCTTACTCTTCAGTTTCCCACATGGGTTTCGTGATGCTTGGACTTTCTGCGATGACCATCCAGGGTATGAACGGAGCTGTTCTCCAGATGTTCAACCACGGAACTTCGACAGCGATGATGTTCTTACTTATCGGTATTCTTTATGAGCGCTCTCACCACCGCTGGATTGTTAAGCCAGACGGATCAAAAGGTTTCGGCGGTCTCTATACTCAGCTTCCGAAATACTCAGTAGTGTTCATCATCGGTATGTTCGCTTCTCTCGGTCTTCCTGGTCTCTCAGGGTTTATCTCTGAAGCCCTCATCTTCCTCGGGATTTATCAGAGATTTACAACAATCACTGTGATCGCAGTTGTTGGTCTCCTGATCGGTGCTGCTTACCTCCTCTGGATGTTCAAGCGCATGTTCTTCGGTGAAGTGAATCCGGAAGTTGCTGAATATGAAGATATGAATGCACGCGAAGTTTTCTACATGATCCCGCTTTGTATCTGCGTGATTGTTTTCGGAATTTTCCCGTCGCCGCTTCTCAACGTGATGAAAGCATCTGTTGGTCAGCTGGTTGATTTGCTCGCGAAGTTCTCTTAAGAGAGGTTTTTTGTGTTACAAGAATTATTCGGCTTTCTCAGCTATTATATCCCGGAGCTCATGTGCATTGTGCTCATGACTACCCTGCTCGTAGCTGAAGCCTCTGTGAAAAATGAACATGGTCCGCGCGATAAGATTTACGCTTACGCACTGGCAGTTCTGGGTCTCACCCTGATTCCACTTTGTCAGAATCTTGGAAAGGCACCGGTTCATATCTTTCACAATGCTGTGACGATCGATCCTTTTTCAACTCTCGTTAAAATCATCATGGTTCTCGGTACGATGGGAGCGATCTGGCTTTCACGCTCTTCGCGTGACATCTACTCGAACCTGAAATCTGAGTTTGCGATCATGGCGGTTGGTGTTCTTATTGGCGGGATGCTTCTCGCTTCTGCGAACAACATGCTGACTGTTTATCTGGGAATTGAAACACTTTCGATTCTCTCTTACGTGATGAGCTCACTGAAGCGTGATGAATCCACTTCAACAGAAGCTGGTTTGAAATACGCTCTTTACGGTGGTCTTTCTGCTGGTGTGGCACTCTTTGGTATTAGTCACCTTTATGGTGTTCTGGGATCAATCCAGTTTGTAGAGATGATGCCGAAACTCGCTTCTCTTCAAGGCGGTAGTCTCGCTATCGTTCTCGTTTCATTCCTCATGTTCTTTGTGGGAATCGGTTATAAAATTTCTCTTTTCCCATTCCATATGTGGACGCCGGATGTTTATCAGGGATCTCCGATTCCTGTGACGGCATTCTTCTCGATCGTTCCGAAGATGGCCGGTCTTGCGACTCTCGTTCGCGTATCATTTGTTTTCTTCTCTGATGGATCTGTTCTCACAGCTTCATGGATCGGCCTCATCCTGGTTATTTCGGCGATGACGATGACTGTGGGGAACGTAACAGCGATCGGTCAAAGTTCAGTGAAGCGCCTTCTGGCCTTCTCTTCAATCGGTCATGTCGGGATGATGATTCTCGGTGTGGTGGTCTTGAATGAAGTGGGTGTTCAGGCGATTCTCTTTTACGGGATTGCTTACCTCTTCATGACACTGATTGCTTTCTACATCACATCACACTTGTCAGATATGTACGGCACAGACACTTATGATGTTTTCAAGGGTCTCGTTTACAAGCATCCAGTGATGGCGATCATCATGGCCGCTGTTCTCTTTTCCCTTGCTGGTATGCCGCCTTTCTCAGGCTTTATTGCGAAATTCAATATCTTCGCTGTCGTTATCGAAAAGAAATACTACGGTATTGCGATCGTAGCGGCACTTAACTCGTGTATCTCACTCTACTACTACATGAAGTTAGCGAAGATCATGATGTTCTCAAAATCCGATGGCGATGAACGTGTTCTCGGATTCACTTTCCAGAATCAGGCCGTCATCGTGGCACTGTTTATTCCAGTCGTGTTCCTTGGGATCTTCTGGGAGCAGGCGATGGTTCTTTCCGGTAACGCTGCCGTCTTCATCAAATAATTCATTGGGGGGTCTATCCCCCCAATATTTTAGGCATTTATTTCCTCTCTCCGAGGGAAATACCCATTCTCCCGTATAATTGATTCATGACGAAATACCGTATCCGGCTCAAAAATGAGCGGGTGATCGGGCCATTTGATATTGATCAAATTTACGATTTGAAATCGAAGGGCCACATTCAGGGAAATGAAGATGCACAGGTCTTTCCACTTGGTGAGTGGAAACCTATGACGTCATTCGATTTCTATGTGGAACTGATGGATGAAAATAAAACAACCATCCTTCCGAGAAATGAAGACGCAACATTCGTCATCGATCTCAGTCAGATCAGGCAGAAGCGAACCGAAAAAGAAATCGAAAAAGTTTCTGTCGATCATCATGGACCAGCTTCCAATCTCACAGAAACAATCCGTATGACGCCTACCCAGGCGAGCGGAGAAATGGATAAGGCCAAGTCCACTCCTCCTCCGACACCATCATCCGGGAATACTGCCATCACGATTTCTCAGGAAATTTCTCTGGAGAATCTTGATGCTGAATCTGACCGCGAAGATAAAACGCTGATTAATCCGGTAGCACAGGAAGAAATCCTGAAGATGCGGAAACTTCAGGAAGCCCAGGAAAACGAAGCTAAAGCTTTCGAGGAAGCTCAACAAAAAGATCTGGTTGCCCGTAAGGAAAGCTCACGCTCTCACAAATCCCTTGTGGTCTCTTCCTCGGATGCGACTCAGGTTATATCGCTCAGTAATAAAACCGAGCTCCTCAATCGCGCTCAGCTCGAAGAATTGAACATCGATAAGGAAGTTCAGGATTTTCTTCAGAAGCGCAGAGAGGAAGAAGGCGAAGACGAAGAAGAGTTTGAAGAAGAAAACGAAGATGAAAAATTTGAAGAAGCAGCGAAAGCAAAAAAGAAAAGAATCATTATCGTCGTTGCTGTCCTTGCCCTTCTCTATGTATTTTTATTTCCGGAAGATGAAAAGCCAGAGAAGCCACCATTCCGTCACTTAGCGCCTCAGATAGTCTTTGCGATTCCTTTTGATAAGAAAGATCTCAAGGCTTCCGGAATCAGTTATCAGAAAGGAATGGAGAGCTATAAGCTGGGCACTTATCCCCACCTCATCAATGCTGGTGGATACTTCCGCCAGTGTGTAGAAAACGATTATGAAAACCTGAATGCCTACAGCATGATGGTTCGCTCCTATGGAGAACAGCTGAGATTCTCCAAAGATCGTCTGGCCGATGCTCTTAATTTGTTCAAAATGATCCAGGTGAAAAAACAATATCTCATTCACATACCCGATGGTGTGGTCGGGATGAATCTTTTTTTCATGGGTGTCGATAAGCCTGAAGCAGCTGCCGATGTCGTGAAAAAATATCTCAGGCTTTATCCTAAGAAAGTCACGCAGGATTTGTTTGCGGCCTATATCAACAGCTTAATTAAAATTGGCCGCGTCGATGAAGCGAAACGGTTCTTTGGCCCTCTCAATAAAGAAAAAAACAAGAGCCGGTTTGCGCTGGAAGCTTTGATTGAATATCTGCGACTCAATCAGGAAACTGATAAAGCGATGGCGATGGTTGAAGAAGGGATAAAAAAATATCCCAACACAAGTTCCTTCTATTTGTTGAAGTGTGATCTCCTTTTAAGAAAACGTGAAGTAAAAGAGATTCCGCAACTACTTGCCATGGTGGAAGCAAAAAACATTGAATACAACGATGTTTATCGTGCGAAGTTTTTTGAAGTGAGTGGATTATATTGGGCGATAAAGGGTGATGTTAAGCGCGCGACTCAGTTCCTTATTATGTCCCTGAAAATCTCTGATTCTGCTGATCTCAGAATCAAGCTCGCCGACCTGGAAAAAACCGGTTCTTCAAAAGCGACAGACGCTATCATCGCTCAAAGTCAGGCAGCAAAATTTCTGATTGAGGCAAAACAATTCTATAGTCAGAAGAACTACGCACTCGCCATGAGCTACGCCGCCAAGGGGGCTGAGGCCTATCCGGGATTCATTCCTGCGGAACTCTTTCTTGCGAAAATGCAGATGAAGCTTGGTCTCGCTGCTGAATCATTAAAGACACTCGAAAAACTCATTCAGAAATATCCAGGCAGTAAAGATATCAACCTTGCTCTGGTTGAAGCCTATGTTGATAGCTATAAATTTGGTGATGCGCGCAGAAGAATTGCCGTTATCTCGGGCACAGATATCAGAAACACCTGGGAGTTTGCTTCCATTAATGCCCGCCTCTATCAGAAAATGGGTGATCCACTCAAGGCGATTGCCTGGTTGAAATCATCTATCAATGCCAATCAGTTAAATGACAACGACATTTATCTCCTGGCAGAAATCTTTCTCAGAAGAAAAAATTTCGACCAGGCCCGCCAGATGCTTAATAACGCCATGGAACTGGATCCTATCAAAGCTGAATACAGAATTTCATTTGCCCGACTAATCTATGAAACAGAAGATGATCAGGCAGCCATTGGTTATTTGCTAGGCTTGAAAGACGACTTTGGCGAAGATCCAAAAGTTCTCGGGGAAATTGCGACTCTCTATTATAAATCCGGAAAGCTGAAAGACTTTCAGGATTACAAAACGAAACTGGAAAAACTTCCGACGAAAGACAAGGCCCTTTACGAATTCCTTATTAAGGCAGCCGTCCTGGATGAAAGATATAATGAAGTACCTAAGCTCGTGGAAGAACTTTTGAAAGTTGAGCCGGGTGATCTTGAGGCCATGATGACGGCGGGTAAAGTTCTTTTTGAGAATGATAAATTTTCAGAAGCGGCTATCTGGTTCAGACGTCTGCAGGATCACATGCCGACGTATCCAAAAGTTCTTTATTACATCGCGAAGATCAAAGCGATCATTGGTGAAATCGATGATCCGGTGGATGAGCTTGGTAATCCGGTCTTTGACAAAATCACGGGTGAGAAAAAACTCGGTGCCCTTTCCTTAGTTAAGAATGACATCAAGGAAAACGGGGAATCTGATATCGCTCTGGTATTTATGGGTGAGATCTTTATCCGGAAAGGTGATCTGATTCAGGCCGAAAATTATTTCAAGAAGGCTCAGAAAATCAATCCGAAATCTTACGAAGCACTCGTTGGTCTTGCGGATCTCAGCACGCGGCGGAACAACTTTGACCTGGCCCTCGATCTCTATAAGAAAGCGATGAAGCAGCGTGGAGATGAGCCAGTTATTCACAAGAAAATCGGTGACGTTTATCGCCTTCTTGGTCAGGGTGCTCTGGCCATAGAATCGTATAAAATGTATCTTGAAATGGAACCGGAAGCCTCTGACAAAGCTCAGATCGATAGATACATCAATCTCATGCAATAGGTGACATATGCTCGACATTAAAAAGATCGAAAGCGATTTCGACAGTGTAAAGAAAAGCCTTGGAAACAGAAACTTCGACGTTAATGTCCTCGAAGAACTTCTCCAGCTTAATAAAAACAGAAAGAACCTCACGACTTCTTCGGAAACGAAGAAAGCAGATATCAATAAGCTTTCAAAAGAAATTGGCGAACTGAAAAAGAATAAGCAAAACGCTGATGCTCCGATGAAACAAGTGGCCGATCTCAAAGCTGCCATGGAAGCTGACGCCAAAGAACTCGATGTTGTCTTAGCGAAACAAAACCAGATTCTTCTCATGATTCCGAATCTTCCGGACGCTTCTGTTCCTGTTGGTAAAGATGAAGAAGAAAATAAGGAAGTTTCTCGCTGGGGAACTCCCCGTCAGATGGATTTCACTCCGCTTGATCATGCTGTTCTCGGAGAAAAACTCGATATCCTTGATTTCGAAACAGCGACGAAAATTACCGGCGCACGTTTTGTTATTTATAAAGGTGCTGCTGCAAGACTCGAGCGCGCCCTAATCAACTTCATGCTCGATCACCAGGGTACTAAAGGTTTCACCGAAATGATGACTCCTTTCATTGCTCATGAAAGATCACTCATCGGGACGGGCAACCTTCCTAAGTTTGAAGACCAGCTCTTCAAATTAAATTCCGAACAGCCGTGGTATCTCATTCCGACATCTGAAGTGACTCTCACGAATATTAAGCGTGAGACGATCATGGAAGAAGCCGAACTTCCTTATCTCTATGCTGCTTACTCCCCTTGCTTCCGCTCTGAAGCCGGTTCACACGGAAAAGATGTGAAGGGCCTCATTCGCATGCACCAGTTCAATAAAGTTGAGATGGTTTCGATCTGCGCTCCTTCCCAGTCCGAAGAAATTCACCAGAAGATGGTGAAAAGTGCGACGGAGATTCTCGAGAAACTCGGATTACCTTATCGGACACTGGCCCTCTGCACGGGTGACATGGGTTTCGCGTCGCAGAAAACTTTTGACCTCGAAGTCTGGGTTCCGAGTCAGCAGAAATACCGGGAGATCTCATCGATCTCTAACTGTGGTGATTTTCAGGCGAGAAGGGCCAATATTCGCTTCCGTAACAAGGAAGGCAGGGTAGAGTTCGCTCATACGTTGAACGGTTCAGGCCTCGCTGTGGGACGAACTGTAGTAGCGATCCTCGAAAACTATCAACAAAAAGACGGTACAGTACAAATTCCCGAAATTTTGCAGCCATATATGGGCGGATTGAAAGTCATCTCGAAATAGCAATTGTCTTTTCTGGCCTTTATCCTTATAGTTAGACCCTGATTTGCGGAGGACTGGCCGAGTGGTTTAAGGCAACAGTTTTGAAAACTGTCGTGGGTTAACGCCTACCTGGGGTTCGAATCCCTAGTCCTCCGCCACTTTCAACTTTGTTGAAAGTGGCCGCTGATCACTGATCGAGCCTTTGGCTCGAATTTTAACATTCAGGTTTCGGTGTTTTTTGTTAAGCCAATTTGCGGAGACGTGGGTGAGTGGCTTAAACCACACCCTTGCTAAGGGTGCGAAGGGTAATTCCTTCCATGAGTTCAAATCTCATCGTCTCCGCCACTTTCTTTCCTTGAGTTTTTTGCGATTTTAAATTAGTTATACGTTCTCACATCTTCTGCGCAGCCGTAGCTTAGTTGGATAGAGCACCTGACTACGAATCAGGAGGTCCTACGTTCGAATCGTAGCGGTTGCGCCACTTTCTTTCCCCCCATTGATTCCATTTCCATTCTCCTGTTTCATTAATCATTCCGTTTAATTTGGAGATTTATGAAATTTATCTGCTCAGTTCTTCTGATTCTTTTTTCGTTCAAGGCTTCTGCTGAAGTGAACTTGAGAACTTCCCCTATTCATCTACTGGCCGGCATTGCTTTGTTTGAAGCCGATTTCAAAATTTCGGACAAGTGGTCGCTGGGTCCCACACTCGCTTACTCGAGTGCAGACAGCGATGGATTCGATACGAATGTGTACGCTCTTGGTGTGAGAGGAAATTATTATTTCGCAGGAACATTTGCTCAAGGTTGGTATATGTCACCGGGAGTTCAGTTCGTCAGTGCGAGTGTGAAGGATGATGATCCGACATTCGGTGAGATTGAAGGAAAAGCATCAGGGCTAGCGATTAATCTCTTCGGTGGATATTTCTGGATGTGGGAAAATTTCAACATTCAGCTTGGTGCTGGTCCGGTGATTTATACTCTTGGAGAAATCACCGTAGAAAATAAATCCTCAAATTACAAAGAAGACTTCAGCGGTTATGACGGTGTCGATCTCGGCATTGAATTCTCTCTCGGCTGGAAATTTTAAAGGATCGAATGATGAAATTAATAATCGCACTTCTGTTTGTGTTCAGCACTCAAGGCTTTGCTGGTGATGTGAAAGTGATTCTACCAGGTAAGGATTACGGAAAATATTCGAACGATGAACTTCGGATGCGCATCTGGAATCTCGAGAACGCAGTCATGCAACTTCAGCAGAAAGTTTTTGCGATGGAAGTGGCGCAGACAAATGCATCGAGTGCTCCGACGGGAGGATTCTGGACTTGCTCAATGAAAAGTTTTGGTAAGTCTTTCAGTCACACGGCTCCTACTAAGACCAAGGCGATGGCAGACGTCATAGCTGATTGTTCGAAAAATACGAATGCCATTCATTGTGATGAAGATGAAGTGATCTGCGGTCAGTAATTAACGATTTTTTCTGAGAAGAGAGTTGATACCTTCGCGCATGCAACGTCCCCGTGGAGTTAGTGGCTCAAACGTTGCGTGACGAAGTGAATTCGCATCAAGGGTTGGCGATCGTTCAAGATATTTCTGCATCGCCTGCACATCTTCAATGCCCGTGTTGGTGAAAGTCGGATTATCGCGGAGAAAGCGGAACTCCTCGATCATGTCGACAATCGCATCTGTTGTAGAAACTTTATATTTTCCTGTGGGCGTTTTCGGAATCGGAGTTCCATTCAGGGAAATGCTTTTGATCACATCATTTTCAATTTCAATATTAAAGCCCTGGCCGAAATACGGACGATTTCCCGGCGTCATCATTGTTTTCTTCGCGGCTTCCGCAAATCTCCAGACATCCGCTCCGTGAAGTTCTGCTGTGACAATCACATGTCCCAGTGGATTTAAAGTGAGAAGATTTTTAAGGCGGATATCCCCTTCCGGGAATCCTGCTCTCATACTTTTTCCACGAGCGAGACTGATGTCAGCACCCACGGCAAGTCGTTGCGATTCAGCCACGAAATTTCCGACAGGTCTCTCGGAAGCGACAATAACACTTCTGTTTTCTTCAAAGCCTGCTGTCGCTCGACCTACAACGGTGCTGAATTTTTTACTTCCTTCATCGAGATAAGGCTGAAGGAGGGATTTTACGGCGCGGTCTTCGGCGTAGCCCTTCACGGGAATGAGTCGATAATTTTCCATGAGTGGTTTACCGGATGAAAGATCAATATCCATTCTTCCGACAAAGCGGCCGCTTTCATTGGCCTGAACGATAAGTGCGTTCCCTACCCGGACTGGTTCCGGCATTTCAGTATGAGTGTGACCACCAACGATGACATCAATTTCCGGAGTTCTGCGGGCAAGTGTTTCATCACCAGGAGCGTTTGCTCCATGAGATTCATTCGGAAAATAACCCAGGTGAGAAAGAGCGATGACCATGTCGTTTTCCCGGCGAAGACGGCGTACGAGATCTCGCGAGGAATCCGATGGATCAAGAAAACGCAGACCTTCGGTGTTGGCCGTCGGTGTGATTTTCGGAGTATCGGGAGTTGTGTAACCAATGATGGCGATTTTTTTTCCGCCAGCTTCCTTGATGATATATGGAGTGAACGTTGGCTTTCCGTCTGCACCGACAATGTTGGAAGCAAGAAACTGGAAGTTAGAAATTCTCTGCTGCTCCTGAAGAACAGTGAATGGCCTGTCGAATTCGTGATTGCCCAATGCCATAGCATCGAAGCCCATCATGTTCATGGCCTCAAAATCCGGACGGGCCTGGAAAAGATTTGATTCCGGTGGACCTGTGTTGATATCACCGGCGGAAAGAAGAATGACAGTGGCTCCACTCTTTCGTGCTTCTTCTCTGATTTCTTTAACGAGTGTCGCTTGTTGAGCAAGTCCATGATCACCTTCCGCCGATGCAGCGAAGGCACCATGGTGATCATTGGTGTGTAACAAAATGATCTTCTGGGCGAAGACCTGCGAAGTTACGAAAAATAGAATGAGGAAGAGAGACAGTCTCATGGAGAACCTATCGGAAAAATTCCGATGGTTCTCAACCTGAAGAATGAGGGATTAAATTAGTCGGGAAAGTGTGATTACTTCCAGTTATCGCGGATCCAGCTACCGATATTATTGTGACTTTGATCATCCAGGCGGGTGTGGAGATTCGTGATCGTCGGAGCTCCATCCTGATAGCGACCATCGAATGTATAATCAGCAGCGATTCCCACGATTTTCCATTCATCATTTACCTTCGTGAGAAGTGGCCCACCTGAATCGCCTGGGCAAAGTGAAGCGTGAACAGAATTTTTTCCGTATCCGGCCGTGATCCAGTTCGACTGGCCTGTGATTTCAAAAATATCTTTGTAGAGTGAATGCTCGTGCGTGAGGTTGTCGGCCGCGATTAATTTTGTAAGCGCGTATCTCATTTTACCTGAACCACCTGGCTCAACTGATCTTGTACAACCAGCTCCTACCATTGCGACTTCTGTTCCCACTTCCAGTTCATCGAAGTGAACAGGAATAACCGGAATCGCCGGAGTTTCTTCTTTCACATTGATGAAGACAACATCTGAGCGACCGGGAGTCATGCGGGATGAACCCACTTCTTCTCCTGTGCAATGGAAGCTGTAGCAATCTTTGATCCATGTAGGATGTGTGTGAAAAGAAGCAACACTGACAGTCCCTCTATAAGTTTTAAAGGAAAGTGAAAGTGCAGAAAGAGTTTTACCAACACAGTGAGCGGCACTGATGAATTGCTTCGGGCCGACTTTGGTAATCGTACAACCGAGATTGAAAGTACCAACGCCCTGGAATTTTTCTCCAACTGGCAGACCATTGATCAGTTTGTCCTGTGCCCAGGCGCCTGACGTAAGAAGGAGGAATGTAAGAAAGAATTTCATGAAATGCCCTTTTGTGCTTCGGGCAATCTTACTGTAATTCGTAATGTCAGAGAAAGTGTCGAGTTATTAAATTTACTTTCACTAAAGATTTGCTCAAGATTATGGCTCAAACTTTTTTCCATTCAAGGAGTGAACTAATGAAAACGTCCGTTTTCTTAACTCTTGGGCTGAGTATGCTGTGCAGCTGTGCCACATACAACTACGCTCAAAAGGTGAAGACAATTTCTTTCGATGACAACCTTACTAAAGGTCAGGCCGTAGGTCCGATCCGTGGTGAAGACTGTACCTGGACCGTTATGGGTAACCAGCTCGGTGGCGCACCAACAATTGATAAGGCGTTCATCAATGCTAAGAACGGAGCAAGCGCTCTTTCTTCTGCTGGCTTCGGAGCTCTTGAGAAACAAGCTGCTACTAACCAAATCAGATACATTAACAATGCAACTACTGCGAATGAAGGTTTCAATGCTTACCTCTTCGGCAAGCAGTGTCTCGTTGTAACAGGCGTGGGGTACAGATAGTATGAAAACTTTAATTATTGCTGCTCTTCTCGTTGGTGTTACTAGCTGTGCTCACAAGGTAAAAATCCTTGATGCTTCAGCTGTATCAATGACTCATACATCAGTTGAGCCAGGTCAGAACCTTGTTGAAATTGGTGATGTTGAAAGTGAATTCTGCCCGGATTCATTCAATGATAAAGGCCAGATCGGTCTTCTCGATATGGCGATTCAGAATGCTCAGACTAAAACTGGCGCTGACTGGATTACAAATGCTTCTTTCTGGCGTGACGGAAAAGGCTGTATCTCTGTAACTGGTACAGGCAAGAAACTTGCTGCTGCTACTCCAGCTACCAAAGCTACTAAGAAAAGATAATTTTCAAATGGTGACGGTGCTCAGGCACCGTCATCTTTTTACCATCTTGGTAAAGAATGCGAGCTTCTCAAATTCTTCCGATGCTTTCTTGTAATTCGCGAAATCTTTCATCAAAACATTCAGCTCTTTGTCTTTGTCAGTCGCAAATGTTTCGATCTCTTCGAACACCGGATCGTTTTCTCTGATTTTACTTTTGCTTCCCACTTTCCTGATCAGCTCACCATTGAGATTCCGGATGTGATCTGTTCTGGAAATAACGGCTTCACGTTTCATTTCCATTTCAGCGAGTTTGCGATTGAGGTTTTCCGTGATGAAAGGATCTTTCCCTCTTTGTTGAAACTGATTCAGGAATTCCTGCTTGGAGAAATAATCTGTATCAACAGATGCGACAACCAGTTGGAGACTGGTAGCATTTTTTCTCAGTTCCTGAGAAACCGCCGGCCCCTGATAGTACCGGGCGCTTGAGCAACTGCTGATAAAGAGTAGGGCGAGGAGAATAGACTTCATGTTCACTCCCTGAAATTGTCCGCAAAAGGGGCCAAATTGGACCCACGGGACTTGGCTTAATGTAACAGAGAGCACATTTCATGCCACATCTAAATACCGGACAAAACTCGGCGGCAAAAAATCTACGAGGTAAATATCCCCATGATAGAATAGAAAAAAATATCAGGAGAACTTATGCTTCAACCACGTCAGTCCCAAGCCGATCCCCTTCTTACGGCGAGAATAATCTGGGCCGCTCTCAATTTTTCTATTCTCATTTATGGCTATGTTCTTTTCACTGTCGGCAAAGTCTCGGGTGTTTTTGTTCCTCAAGGTGATCTTCTTCCTTTAGAGATGGTTGCGATGGGAGCGAACCTCATTGCTCTCGGAGTATTCTTTTTCTATAAGAACTCTGTTCTTCCTCAAAAAGACTTCCAGAAAAAATTTACTGGATACATTCTTTGCTGGGCCCTAAACGAAGTGATCGTACTTTTTGGATTTGTGGCGGTCTTTACGAGTGAAAATGGAAATGGTTTTTTCTACGTGACGAATTTAGCAGTGGCACTGACAGGAAATCTTCTGACTTTTCCCAGAAAATAAAAAAAGGCTCCCTCATGGGGAGCCTCTCTTATAAAACATGAAGAATAAAATTATTCTTTACGAGCGCTTCCGCCAAACCAGGTAACTGAAGCGAAAATCACACCATAAAATGGCGAGAGAAGGATAACACCAAGTTGTTTTCCGAATTCAACATTATCCTGTGAAAGGAAGTTCGCTTCCTTATCCTGAAGCATGATGATGAAATCTGAAAACCCTACGATAATCCCGGCGGCCAGAAAGATCTGGCTGATTTTATCCGGATGACTTTGCATTGCTTTGAAGTCAAAACGGAAAGCAGCAATCATGAAGAGCATCGAGAGGATGATAAAAAGAGCGAGCGATTGCAGGTCAATAAAACTTGAGATCATGGTCTTCCTTTGATGAATGTTAAGTTAAGTATAACAAAAATTTAAAAATTGAAGTGGTCCTACGGAATCTTAAGGTTGATTGATTCCCAAAAAGGCATAAATCAGCAAAGCTCCCTTTTCCGGGAGCTTATGCTGATAGTGAAAATTGCATGTTGAATGGGTGTCGGGGACTTAGAAGGTTTGAGCCATTGAAAGTCGCCACTAGTGACGGGCGTTCCAGTCTTCATTGGGAATGGGGCTTCGACGATAGGAGCTGGAGTCCGGATCAATACCTTTGTCGGTATCGTTATCAAACGAATCCATCAAATTATCGAGTTTCATTTTGATCGCTTCACGATCTTCTCCATATTTTTCCTGAACCATTTCTGCGATCACCGAAAAATCACCTTTGGTGTTTTCCAATTCCTGGTTTTCCAGTCGTCCCCAGAGACTCATCAATCCGATTTTGATCTGCGGCCATAATATTCTGATTTGGTCTTGATTAATCATGTCATCCTCCTTGCGACATAACTCTACCTGCATAGGTCGTGCCGTCGACTGGTACACGATTTGCAAATTAGCGTTTCAATGCAAGGAGGACACATGTCTAAGCATAATGAAAAAAAAATCTCTCAATTGGCAAAACAGATTAACAAGCAAGGTGCTCACGCTGAAGAAGGCGGGACTAGAGAGGAAGGCGGATTAGTTGAACAGTATCGGGTGATCAAAGATGATCTGATGAAGTTACGCGATGATTTGACCCGCGGCTATGACATGGCCAAAGATGCAGTTGATAAAAAAACAATTGTCAGCGAGCTCATGAAGCTTCGCAGTTCATTCTAGTGAGTCACTTGACCTCAGTACCTGAGGAAGGATGCCCCTCACACATGAGTTAAGTGCTTTAAAATTTATTGTTCTGAATTGGCATGAATCATGCCTTTTTGTTCATGACATTGGTCTCGAGTACATCACAAGGAGTTAGTTATGTTACGAGCTGCAATCGCGTTTTTCGTCCTCGGCCTGGTGGCGATCCTTCTGGGAGCAAATGGAATTGGCGGTCTCTCAGTGGATATCGGGAAGACACTTCTTTTCGTATTCCTCATTCTCGCAGTGATCAGTTTCGTTGCAAGTCTGGTGATGGGAAAAAGAATTACCAAAGGCCCATAAGTTTTATTCAGGGCCGGGGTTTAACTCCGGTCCTGCATAAATCTTTGTTTCAGGTCACCCAGATCAAATTCAGCGAGAATCGCTTCCAGTCTTTTGCGGGCATGTTCGCCTGGTAAGTTCTTCTGTTCAGCAATGATGAGTTCATTTTTCATCGAATGCTCCCACCCGATTAATTCCGTCACAGTCACTTGATAACCCTGAGATTCTAATTCCAGGCATCTCAGAACGTTGGTGAGATGAGAACCAAACTCTCTTGTATGAATAGCGTGACGGTAAATTTCCGTCATGGGGGATTTGAGATTTCTCCCCTTCACTTTTCTCAGTTGGGCCGCCATTTCGGCCTGGCAGCAGGGAACCAGAACCATGAAGCGGGCTTTCTTTTCCAGGCCAAATTTAATGGCATCATCGGTGGCAGTATCACATGCGTGAAGAGCGGTGACGATATCCACTTGTTCCGGAATTTCTTTGCTGTCGATAGAGTTTGCGACTGTCTCGTTCAAAAATTTCATCTGGCGAAAGCCAAGCTTCTTTGCGAGTTCGCGGGATTTCTCAATCAGTTCTGAGCGGAATTCAATACCGATGACTTGCCCAGGCTGCTTCTCTTTAAAAAATAAATCGTAAAGAATGAAACCAAGATATGACTTTCCTGCCCCGTGATCGACCAAAACTGGCTCGTGCCCACCTTCAGCTGAAGTTTTGAGAAGTGGCTCGATGAATTGGTAGAGGTGATAAACCTGCTTCAGTTTCCTGCGGGAATCCTGATTGAGTTTTCCATCACGAGTAAGAATGTGAAGCTCTTTTAAAAGCTCCAGCGACTGGCCGGGTCTGATTTCTGGAATGAGTGTCATGCTTAAAGATAATAGAAAATCACTGCCCGGGCAATTCCGGACAGTGATTGTAGAGATAAAGCATAGCTAACGGAAAATGTGCAGGGTAGGCCGGAGGCCCTTGAATCAGTGTTAGTCAGTTTTGACCAAACATTGTTAGCGCGAATCATTTAGCACAATCTGTGCCAGCGCTTCGCGGATGGCTCATCAGAACTATCAATTATATGATGCTAACCAGGAGTGTCGTATGGATGTCCCTGAGGAAATGCTGAATCGATATGTGGAAAGAAGAAGGCGGGATCTCGAGGAGTGCGTGAGGCATTTGCGGGATGGAAAACTCAACTTCATCGAAAAAGTGGGACATCAGCTCAAGGGTAATGCTGACACTTTTGGATATCCAGAACTTTCTGAAATTGGAAAAGAACTTGAAGTGGCCGCCCAGAAGGGCAGCCACGATCAGATTTTATTTGTGATTGATAAATTCAGAGACTGGGTGGACGTTCACGTCAGTTAAGGTTCATTTCCTTTAACTTGCGATAAAGAGTCTTGCGATCGATGCCGAGGTCTTTTGCTGTCTGTTCCTTCGCGCCATCGTTCTTATCAAAGATATACTGAATATACTTTTTGCTGAGTTCATCCAGGGTCACTGGCTTCTCAGATTCAAAACTCATACCCGGTACCGCTTCGGAGGAATTCTTATCTTCTGAAACATAGTAGTCATCAGTCGGAAGATCTTCCGCCATGATAAATTCTGATGAAGTCAGAACAACTGCGCGTTCGATTGCGTTTTCAAGTTCGCGGACGTTTCCTTTCCACTCGTGATTTTCGAGTTTCTGGATAGCTTCCTTGCTGAAGCCTTTCACTTGTACATTATTCATAACAGCGAACTTTTTCAGGAAGTACTCAGACAAAGGAAGAATATCGTCCTTACGCTCGCGAAGTGGCGGCATATAAATAGGAATAACATTCAGGCGGAAAAATAAATCTTCCCGGAAGCGGCCCTCAGAGACTTCTTTACGAAGATCTTTGTGAGTCGCACAGATAATTCTCGCGGTGATATCACGGTACTGGTTTTCACCAATGCGCTTAACTTTTCTTTCCTGGAGAACGCGAAGAAGTTTTGCCTGAAGAGGAAGAGAAAGGTCCCCGATTTCATCTAGAAACAACGTTCCCTTGTTGGCCTCTTCAAAGAGACCGACTTTTTTATCACTGGCACCAGTGAATGATCCCTTCGCGTGACCGAACAATTCTGATTCAAGAAGGTTTTCAGGAATTGCAGAACAGTTAATGGCAACGAATGGACCGTCTTTCTTATCTCCGAGTTCGTGGACAGCTTTTGCAATGACTTCTTTACCCGATCCACTTTCCCCTGAGATGAGAACGTTTGCCTGACTTGTGGAAACTCTTTTTGCGAGTTCCAGGGCTTTGCGGAATCCGGCCGATTTTCCGATGACACCCTTAAGTCCCATGACGTCTTCCTGGAAAAGACTCTTGAGATTAGAGTTTTCCTGCTGAACTTCATTGAGAAAGAGTGCTCGTTGAACAGAAATAAGAAGCTGAGGAATGTGAAGGGGCTTGAGAACAAAGTCATAAGCACCGGATTCAATCGCCTCAACCGCAGTTTCTACACTTCCCTCTGATGTCATTAGAATGATCGGAAGAGAGAATTTGGTTTTGCGGATGCGTTTGATGAACTCCATTCCCGACATCGCAGGAAGTTTGAGATCGGAGATCACAACATCACACTCTATCCGGCTGGATTCAATTTCAATCAGCGCTTCTTCAGCGTTGTTGAAAGCGTGAACTTTGTAACCTCTCTGCTTAAAAAAGCTCGAGAGAAGATCGAGGAGATCTAAATCATCATCGATCAAAACAATAGTGGAACTGATTTTAAGTTTCATGGGGCGTAATTCCTTCGGCGGGAAATTTTGCCTAATATAGAGGCATAAATACCCAGCGACAAGGAAGCGAGGCCCTTCTGGCATAACCTAAGTCACTGAAAATTATGAGTTCTAATCTAAGGATATTCTTGAGATTCTAATAGGCGTTCTTTAAAGAATTACGCACCGACATAGTGTTAAAATTTTCTGATGAATCTCGGCGAAGCGATGTCACATGTTCTGAAAACGAAGGGTCCAGTGATCCTGCAATCCTTCTGGAAAGAGGATTTGATCGGCATTTTGTCCGATGTTGTCTCTAATAGCGCAAAGATATTTGATGGAAGTCGCGATCTCCTGAAAAATCTTTCACTCAAAGATCTTCCTTCGAATATCGTGGAAACGAGCCAGGAAATCATTCACATCTCGCGTGTCATGCCCGGAAGAATCAAAAAAGCACTCGCAGATTTCCAGGGTGATCTCACTCAGGAACTTGACGGAAGAACAGATTCAAAAGAAAAAGCACTTTTTTGTTTCAAGGTTTTTGGTGTGCTCTCGAGCTCGACTATCACAACTTTTTACAACATCCCGGTTCCCGGGAAAGGTAAGCTTCGTATCCGCTCCGCTTTCGCGAAGTTTCTCCTGGCAGAACTCATCCTGAGATCTCTTCGCTCATTTCTCGGTCGCTTTCTCACAGAAGTAGAAAAAGAACTGACGGCGGACAATGACCTGGAACATGTTCGTTATTTCAGAAGATTAATGGATAGTGGCGAGAACTTTGAAACAAGTACTGAAGACCCCGCTTTCCGCATGGCCGATAAGTTCCGAAACACCATTCTTAACGGTGATGACGAATCCTGATTTTCGACCTATCTTATCCCTATGAGTACCAACGTCACCGAAACACTTCAGGGCCTCCGGGAGCGCTATTGCCAGTCATCGCTGGATGTTTCTGATTGTGCGAAAAATCCCGCTGATCAGATGGCGAGCTGGCTTCAGGATGCGATCAACGGTAAGTGTGATGAACCTAATGCTTTTGTTCTCTCTACCTGTGAAAATAACAAGCCCCATGGCCGTGTGGTTCTGCTCAAGGGATTACTGCAGGATAAACTCTACTTCTATACCAACTATCAAAGTGCCAAAGGCTCAGAGATTTCTGCCAATGCTTCTGTGGCCATGACTTTTCTGTGGCTTCCCCTTCAGAGACAAGTTCGTATTGAGGGAAAAATTGCTCTCGCCTCTGCAGCAGAGTCAGATGAGTATTTCAGCAAGCGCCCGCGCGGCAGTCAGATCGGCGCGATTGCCTCACCACAAAGTTCACGTGTGAGCGACAGAACTCAGCTGGAAAAATGGTTCAGAGACACAGAAGAAAAATTCAAAGGTCAGGAAAATCTTCCCCGCCCAGCCAACTGGGGTGGATACACCATCACTCCGGATTATTTTGAGTTCTGGCAAGGTCGCGATAATCGCATGCATGACCGCATTAGCTACAAGTCAGTAAATGGAAATTGGGAAATGTTCCGACTGGCACCTTAAGTGCGACGGTAAACGTATGTCAGTGTCCACGCCCAGAAAAATCCGACCAGGCATCCACCTGCAATATCCCCCGGGTAATGAACTCCGAGATATATTCGTGAGAAACAAACCAGCGCCACCAGAATCCATACGAGACGGAAGCGCTCAGTAAGTTTCAGGTTACTGAGTGAAAAGAAAATCAAGGCCGTGGCATTGGCCGCATGAGAAGAAACAAATCCGTACTTCCCTCCGCATTTCTGACCAAACTGATGAATCAATGGTTTCAACTCATCCAGCCGACAGGGCCGCATTCTTTCCACGATATTTTTCAGGATATAAGAAGAAGTCACGTCACTCAGGACGAGAGCGAGAATCAGAAAGACCGTGAAAATTCCCAGCTGCTTTAAACTGAGAGTAATTTTTGCTTTCCATATAAAAAAGGCGATCAGGGGAATCCAGATCAGCTGTCCTGACAAAAAAACCATCACATGATCCAGAAACGGAGCATGAAAACCATTCATCCACAGGAAGAGGTTTTGATCGAGTTTGTTAAAAAAATTTATCATCTGTATGGTATGATCATATCACAATGACAAAATCTCTCAAGTTAGGAATCGTCTCGGTTTTTGTGCTTCAACTCATCATGTGCGCCTCATTTGGACTTGCGCATGACGAAGCTTACTACTGGCTTTTCTCCAAAAATCTTTCGTGGGGATATTTCGATCATCCACCATTTGTCGCAGCTATCATCGCTCTCTTTTCTTTTCTTCCTCATCACGAATTTTCTGTCCGCGTAGGATTTGTTCTTCTGCAGGCTGGATCTCTCTTCCTTCTTTTCCGGATGACCGACAGAAAAGACTGGATGAAAGTTTTTTTACTCTTTTTTTCTTTTCCACTGGCTTCTTACACTGGGCTTCTCGCCTTGCCGGATATGCCACTTCTTTTTATGACGGCGGCTTATTTCTATTTTCTGCGGGGCTATCTCGCGGGAGATAAAAAGAGCATTCTGTTACTTGGAGTTGTCATTCCTCTTTTGTTGTATGCGAAATACCACGGGATTCTCCTCGTGTTCTTCACGATCGTCGCCCTTCCGCGACTCCTTCTCAGAAAAGACTTCTGGGTCGTGACTCTTATTTCAGTTATTCTTTTTCTCCCGCATGTCTGGTGGCAGTACCTGAATAATTTTGCAACACTTCGCTATCATTTTCTAGAACGTCCTTCCTCCAGCTTCAGTGTGAAAAGAATTTTTGATTACCTCGGCACTCAACTGATTCTCACGGGATTATTCTGCGGACCCATCATCTGGTGGCAGTTGAAAAAGATGAAGGCACAGGATTCATTCCAGCGCGTTTTGATTTTTACTTCCTGGGGAATTCTGATTTTCTTTCTGGTTTCTACTTTCTCGAAAAAAGTGGAAGCCAACTGGACTATCTCGCTGGCGATTCCGCTCACCATTCTCATGGCCAGTGCTGAAATCTGGGAGAGAAGATGGGCAAAATCCATTCTCCTCACATCGTTTGCCATCGTTATCTTGGCGCGTTTAGTTTTCCTCTTCCCTAATCTTCCTATGAAAAGAATGGCCGAATTCCATGGCTGGAAAGAATGGTCATTCATGATTCAGGAGAAATGTGGGCAGACAAAAATCATTGCGAACAATTATCAGATTGCTTCGAAATTATCTTTTTATCTGAATCGCGAGATCAGGGCCCTCAACTATAAATCCAGGAAGAATCAGTTCGATTTCTGGAACTGGGATATATCGGGAGAGCTTTGCTATATCACCGACAAGACTGAATTTGCAGGAGAAGAGATTCTGACTCCTGAGAAGAAGAGCCTTCGCATTGTAAAAGATATGACCGGAGAATCGTTGCTCCTGAGAAAGATCGAGGAAAATGCTCGGAATAGAGATAACCCTTGAAATTATCAGTCGCATACCGTTAAGTAACCATATGTTGCTACCTAAGCTTAATCTTCAAAGATCCTACGATAAGGTGAAATTTCTCACCATCCTTCAGTTTGTGATGGTGCTGATCGCGTTTTTTTCTGAAGCGTTTCTCACAAGATCAATGTTCTATTTCTCGTTCATTTTTCAGACTGTGCTTCTTCTCGCTGTTTATAATTTTTATTACAACGCTCTTTCCAACCTCTACTACTCGTATTGGAATCTCTCTCTCATTGTAGCGATCTATTATCTTGTTTCACTCATCAGGAACTTCGCCGTGGGATATCCCATGATTGGATTTCTGTTTGCGATATCTTTGTGCTTTCTCATCATGGCCTGTTACATTGTTTCATCACCTTTATATTTCCCACGCGTTCACTGGTGGGAATACGATTTCCGGTTTCGTGCTGATATTCGCTGTTGGGTTGAAATTGAAGGTCAGCAATACCTGGGTCGCCTCTCGGATTTGAGAAGAGGGGCCGCCTGTCTGGAATTGTTCCAGCACACTCATGTGAAACAGCCGATTCAGATTCACGTGGAAGTTCTCAATCAGAACTTCACGCTTCATGCTGAAGTCAGATCCAAGCGCGAGCCCATCATTGGACGCTCGATTGTTTACGGAATCAAATTCGTGAATTTTGATCTTGAACAAAAGCAGCGCCTGAAACTTCTGACTAACTACTGGCGTGAAAGTAAGAAGATCAAGATCAGAAACAAATTCGCTTCTATCGAGAAGTAGTCATGAATTTTACGATTACCGATCACATGTGGTTTATGAATATCGCTCTTGAGCAGGCCGAGCTCGCTTATCGCGCTCAGGAAGTTCCGGTCGGAGCAATCCTGGTTTCTCCGAGTGGTGATATCCTTTCCCGTCAGTTCAATCTGAAAGAATCGCAATTCAATCCAGTGGCCCACGCTGAAATGCTTGCTCTCACGGAAGGTGCCAAGAAACTCCAGAACTGGAGACTCACGGATTGTTATCTCTACGTGACTTTGGAACCCTGTCCCATGTGTCTTACTGCTCTAGTACAATCGCGTGTGAAAGCTTGTATCTTCGGCGCTTATGATCAGAAAGGCGGGGCCTTGAGTCTTGGTTATCATCTTCATCAAGACAAGCGGCTAAATCACCAGTTTTCTGTCGTGGGTGGAGTCATGCATTTTGAATGCTCGCGAATTCTTTCTCAGTTTTTCCGTGAAAGAAGAACTTCTTACCGGCAAAAGTAATTGTCTCGAATGTAGCTTCATGATAATTATTTCTCTCTTCGATGGAGTTGTGTCCGAGCGGTCGAAGGAGAACGCTTGGAAAGCGTTTAATGGTGAAAGCCATTCCAGAGTTCGAATCTCTGCAACTCCGCCATCTTTAAAATAAATAGCCACCCTTGCGGTGGCTTTTTTATTTTCCGCTGCAGGTCGATTACGCTCAGTTCTTTACAGATTTTGCCCGAGAGACTAGGATGTCCCCGGCAGTCTGTCCTAGATGAGCATTTCGCCGCAAACCCCGCCAGGCCAGGAATGGAGCAACGGTAGTGGTTTGGAGTGTTGTGTTTAGGTTCAGGCTGCTTTTTTCTCAATAAAAATCCCCCTACATTGCTGCATCTCACCCCACCTGAAATCAACATTTTTATGCGATTTCCCGAGTGATAACTTAAATTATCTTACAGGTGTTTTTAGAGCGAAAATCAAAGCATCTGCGCAATGACTTCGTCACTCAGCTCCCCTATTTTCCAGCCCGCAAACCTAAAATTTTGGAGAGTTATGGCCTATCAGGTCCTGGCCAGAAAGTGGCGTCCAAAGCAATTCGAAGAAGTTGTCGGACAGACTCATGTGACGCGCACACTGCAGAATGCAATTAAGCAGGAGAAGCTCGCGCACGCCTATTTATTCACGGGAACTCGTGGTGTTGGTAAGACATCGATTGCTCGTTTGTTTGCCAAGGCCATCCGTTGCGAAAATAGAAAGAGTGATTGTAATCCTTGTCTGGTTTGCCAGGCCTGCAAAGATATCGATTCCGGATCTTCGATGGATTACATCGAAATTGATGGAGCTTCTAATAACAGTGTTGATGATGTCCGCTCATTAATTGAAAACGTTCAATATCTTCCGACTCGTGGAAAATACAAAATCTACGTGATCGATGAAGTTCATATGTTATCCGTCAGTGCCTTCAATGCTCTTTTAAAGACGCTGGAAGAGCCACCTGAGCACGCC
Organism: Bdellovibrionota bacterium; assembly: GCA_040387275.1. Classification (GTDB taxonomy): domain Bacteria; phylum Bdellovibrionota; class Bacteriovoracia; order Bacteriovoracales; family Bacteriovoracaceae; genus Peredibacter. The sequence goes on from JAZKDZ010000002.1 coordinate 1,552,564, forward strand.
ATCTTCATGCTCGCGACAACTGACCCACAGAAACTTCTCGGGACAGTAATCTCACGTACACAACGCTACGATTTTAAAAATGTTCCGGTGGATCAGCTGACTGCGCATCTTCAGAAGATTGCCGCAGCTGAAGGAATCACTTTTTCCAGTTCTTCTGTGCCGACAAAAATTGCGGAACTTGGAAAAGGTTCAGTCCGCGACTCACTCTCTATCTTCGACCAGGTTCTCGGTCTTTCCGGCGGAAAGAATGTCACAGATGAATCTGTCGCCCACGCGGTAGGACTCGCAGGCACAGGAGCGATGAAGGAACTTCTTTCAGCACTCTTCATCGGCGAAACTAAAAAGATGAGTTCAGTCTTCACAACTCTCATTGATGAGAACGTTGACCTGAAAAAACTTTGTGATCAGCTTCTCGATTCTCTTTATAAGGTCATCAATAGTATTGATGATCAGAATAAACTCTATGCTGAAGGAGTTCTTGAAAAAGGCGCCCTTCAGACAATGACGATCGCAGAACTTTTCTGGATTTACGAAACTCTTGCCAAGGATGTTACCTGGGCACTTGAAAGTATTAACCCGGAAAAAGTTGTTCTCATTCTTCTCCAGAAAGTTGCTCTTCGCAGAACAATTTTGAAAGGTGAAGACCTCAAGGTTGAGGAGGTACCTCAAACGCCGGGAAAGTCTGAAGCCAGAGCCTCTATGAAAGTAGAAGCTCCGAAGAAAATGGCCAAGACATGGAATGATTTCCTCGCGTACCTGAGACAAACATCAGCAGCAACGGCATCGAATCTTGAGCACGGAAACCTCCTGCATGAGATCAATCCGAATATCCTGCCACTGATGATAACCATCGCGTTCCCGGAAGAAGGCGAAGTTTTTAAAGAGTTCATGGAAGAAAAAGAAGTTTACGCCCGTTTGAAAAACCACCTGGCGGATTTCTTTGAAGTTGATATTGAAAAGATCCAGTTTCGTACTCAGCTTCTTTCGAATGAAGAGAAGAAAGATTCAAACTTCCGCACGAAAGTGGAAATTGATGATGAGAACAGAGCAGAACAGGAAGAAGCGAAGAGACAAAAAATCCTCAATGACCCTTATGTCAAAGAGGCCGAGAAACTTTTTAACAGCAAGATCGATAAGATCATTCTGAAAGAATAGGAGCCGTTTATGAATATGAATAACCTCATGAAACAAGCACAACAGATGCAGGCGAAACTTGCCATGCTTCAGAATGAACTCGCAGAAAGAGAAGTAGAAGCTTCTGCCGGCGGCGGAATGGTCACTGTAAAAGTAAACGGGAAGCAACAGCTTCTCGCGATCTCTATCAATAAAGAATGTGTTGATCCGAACGATGTATCGACTCTGGAAGAGCTCGTGTTCACAGCTGTGAACAAGGCGATGAAAGACTCTCAGGATATGGTTCAGCAAGCGATGTCGAAAGTGACTGGCGGAATGAATATCCCGGGACTCTTTTAGTGATCCAACTTCCTGAAGTCATCAAGGACGCTGTTGAAGCTCTCACCCGCTTGCCGGGTGTCGGGGAAAAAACTGCGTTCCGGATGGTCATGAACATGACTCACTGGAAGCCGGCTGAACTTGAGTCAGTTGGTGATGCTGTGACAAACCTTCAGAATCTTTCTCTCTGCAAAGAATGCGGAATGTTTGCTGAAGAGGATACTTGTTCAGTCTGTGCTGATCAGAGCCGTCGCTCAACCCGCATTATCTGTGTCGTGGAAAATGCCGGTGACCTGATGGCAATTGAGAAGAGCGGAAATTTCAAGGGCACATACCATATCCTCGGCGGAGTTTTAAATCCGCTTCTGGGAATAGGTCCGGATGAACTCCATATGGATGATCTGAAAGACCGTGTTATGGAAAATGAAGTTGAGGCCGTGATTCTTGCTATTAATCCTTCAGTGGAAGGCGACGCCACTTGTGCATATTTTAAAAGTCTTCTCCCTGCGACCATCAATGTCGAACGTATCGGCTTCGGTGTTCCGATCGGTGGAAGTCTTGAATACCTTGATCCGATGACGATTACGAAAGCATTAGAGAACAGGAAAAGATTTTAATGAAGAAGATGAATGTCAGCGAGCGTATCAAGCTCGTCCTTGAGCCAAAGAAGAACGGGATCAATGCTCGTTTGTTCGTGACGAGAGAAGACGGAATCACTGTCTACGACAGCGTACAGAATCAGACGACAACTTCTGTGGCGGCTCTCGTTAGTGGTGTGTGGCAGGCATCTGAAGCGTTAATGGGTTTAGTGAACCAGAATAATAATGTGATGGAGTTCAGACTTGGTTTCGATACTTCTTCTGAAGGCATCTACCTGTTTCCGTTTGAGCTTGAAGGAAAAAGATATTTTCTCGGAGCAATCTATCAGGAATGCCTGAACCCAGGACAACTTAAGCGTAAGATTTCCATGATCAAGGAAGAAATGGATACTCTCTTCGCCCAGATACCGACGACGAAAAAAGCTGTAACTAAAAACAACAAGACTTCGATGGGAAGAGAGGGCTATCTCTTCAACGAAATTTCTGACGATGAGATCGACCGTCTCTTCGGTGTGCGTGGAATCTGATTATGTCATTTGTTAACTATCATACGAAAGAAATTAACTGCAAGATCGTGTACTACGGTCCGGGACTTGGTGGGAAAACTACCAACATCCAATATATTTATCAGAAGACGAGTGCTCAGAATAAAGGCCAGATGGTCACGCTGAATACTGAGAATGAGAGAACTCTCTTTTTCGATTTTCTTCCGCTTGATCTCGGAGAAATCCGCGGCTTCAAAACAAGATTCCATCTTTACACTGTCCCGGGACAGGTTTTCTACGAAGCAAGTCGTAAACTTATTCTTCGCGGAGTAGATGGACTAGTGTTCGTTGCTGACTCGCAAGTTGAAAGAATGGAAGCGAACCTTGAGTCCTACCACGGTCTTGAGAAGAATCTCGCTGACCAGGGTTATGACATGACGAAAGTTCCCGTTGTCATGCAGTGGAACAAGCGCGATCTCCCGAACATTGTTCCGGTTGAAGATCTCCAGATGCAATTAAATAAGAGAAAATTTCCAGCTTTCGAGGCTACCGCAGTCTCGGGAGAAGGTGTATTTGAAACCCTCAAAATGATTTCCAAATCAGTCCTCCTTAATATTAAGGGCGGACTGGAGTAATGAAGGAGTAGATCCATGGCTTTCGAAAAAACACGTGCTCTGTCGAAGAAGCAACTTGAGACTCTCAGAATGAAGCTCCTTGCTGAACAGCAAGCCCTTATCTACAAGGAAAGCCTCCTGACTCAGGAAGTGAATCTCGCCCTTACCAATGAAGGTGATGAAGTTGAAGCTTCGATTTCAGATTACGACAACTCTCATCTTCTCCGTTTCAGAAATCGTGAAGCTTTCTATGCGAAGAAAATTGAAAAAGCGCTGAAGAAATTCGAGAAGAATGAATTCGGCCTTTGTGATGATTGTGGTTACTGGATCAAGTTCGAACGTCTTCTCGCGCGCCCGACTGCTGAAATGTGTATCGTGTGCAAGGAAGAAGCTGAACGTGATGAATACAGCAACATCGTCAGCAAGCAATCCAAGTCTATGGGTCGCGTGGTTGATCTCTCAGGAATGATGGCTTAATTATGGCGGATATCAGAATTGGAGTTATTGGAGGAAGTGGAATCTACAAGCTTGATGCTATCAAGGTTGTAAAAACTCACACAGTTCAGACTCCATTCGGAAACCCAAGTGCTGAAATTATGGAATGCGAAGTAGAAGGAGCCTCTTTCTACTTCCTCCCCCGTCACGGCATCGGTCATCACTACACTCCAAGTGAAGTGAATTATCGCGCTAATATTTTTGCCATGAAAAAACTCGGTGTGAATACCATCGTCAGTATTTCTGCTGTTGGTTCTCTCCAGGAAGAATTTGCTCCGAGAGATTTTGTTATGGTCGATCAATTCATCGACTGGACGAAAGGTTATCGCAAGAGAACGTTCTTTGATGAAGGAATGGTAGGCCACGTATCGGCCGCTGATCCTGTTGAAAAAACACTTTCTAAAAGACTTTATGAACACTGCCAGAAAGCGGGAGTAAAATCCCATCTCGGTGGCGCTTATGTTTGTATTGAAGGCCCGCAGTTCTCAACCCGTGCAGAATCTAAAATCTACAGAAGCTTTGGTGCTTCAGTAATTGGTATGACAAACTGTCCGGAAGCTTTCCTCGCGAAAGAAGCGGGAATGGCCTACGCAACTGTTGCGATGGTGACTGATTACGATTGCTGGAAAGAAGAGCACTGTACGGTTCAGGAAATCATGGCCGTTATGAAATCGAATTATGTTTCTGCTCAAGCGTTTATCAAATTGGCGATTCCTGACCTGGTGAAAAATCCGGTTAAGTTCACGCCCGAAAATACTTATGCTGTCATGACGGACGAAACCCTGAGGAAACCGAATCATCGCGAGATCCTCGACGTCATCCTTAAGTAATGTCCGAATACTTATCCCACTACTCAGTCATGTTAAAAGAATGCCTCGAAGCTTTGGAAACGGGTTCCAAGGCATCGGGATCTTTTCTTTTTGCCGATTTAACTTTCGGGGCCGGCGGTCATACCTTCGCTCTATCGGACCAGATTTCTGGTTCTATTGTTTATAGTACGGACCAGGATCCGGATGCCCTGAAAAACGGAAATGATGAAATTATCCGTAGGGGCAAAGTGGGTTCGGTGAATCTTTTGCCGATGAATTTCGAGCAATTTCCTGATTGGTGTGCGGAAAACAAAATGGAAGGCAAGTTCGCCGGGATCCTCATGGATCTGGGAGTTTCATCGCACCAGTTTGATAAAATGGAGAGAGGATTCAGCTTCCGTTCCGAAGATGCTCCACTCGATATGCGGATGAATTATGGGGATAACAATATTCCTACCGCTGCGGATTTATTGAATACATTAAGAGAAGAAGAGATCGCTGATCTTATTTTTAAGTACGGTGAAGAGCGACTCTCGCGCAGGATTGCTTCGAAGATTGTTGAACTTCGTCAGACTGTAAAAATTGCGACAACTGGTCAGATTGAAGATATCTGTTTTCATGCTTACCCTGTGAAAGATCGCCATAGGGGCATACATCCGGCGACGAGAACTTTTCAAGCTCTTCGAATTGCCGTGAATGCTGAACTTACTGTTCTCGAAAATACTCTACCAAAGCTCTTACCGTATCTCGCGGAAGGTGGAGTGCTCGCGGTGATCAGTTTTCACTCGCTCGAAGATCGGATCGTAAAACACACGTTCAAAGAAATAGTGGAGGAAAAGAATTTTCCTGCTACAATTTTAACTAAGAAGCCACTCACAGCTACGGATGAAGAGCTGTCTCAGAATTCCCGTTCACGAAGTGCGAAGCTTCGCTTGATACAACGGGATTCGTTTCAACCAGGGAGGGTTGATGGCACTAAGAAAAAAAAGCGGTACGACATTTAACAACAGACTCATTGAATTTCTTTTCAATCCGCAAGCACTTCCCTTTACTCTCACATTCACTATTCTCGCTGTAGCTTTCGTGGGATTCCGCATGAAGGGAATCGAGCAAGCGTATGAGCTGAACAATATCGAAAATGATATTCAGAAGGCCATCATCCGAAACAAAGAACTCAAGGCCATGCGGGCACGCGAAATGTCTGTGCCTAAGCTTCGTGAGTTTGCTGTGAAGTATGATCTTAAGGAACCGGGCCCTGAACAGATTATCCTCATTCCTTAGGCACCATGAAGAATAGAATCTTTTGCAGTTTCATTATCTTCTGTTTTTTGTTCGCGGTAGTCGTGAGCAAGGCCTTTTATATTCAGGTTGTGAATAAGCAGAAGCTTCTCGCTTATGCGAAATCTCAGTTTATCCGTGAAGTAAAAGAGTACCCGAATCGCGGGAACATTCTCGATCGTAACGGGAACCCACTTGCGATTAATGTCCACGTCTACAATCTCTTCACGATTCCAAGAAACAAGAATAATGAGTTTTACCGTAAGCTGAAGATTCTTTCGACGACAGTTCCGGAACTTCCGTATCAGAAACTCCGCTCACTTGTTGAAAACCGGAAAAAATACACATGGCTCGCAAGAAAGATCCATCTTTCAGAAGATCAGCTTAAGAAAATTAAAAAGCTCGAAGGGATTTTTGTTGAATCTCATTCAGAACGTGTGTACCCGAACAAAGATCTTCTCGCCCAGACAATTGGATTTGTCGGCATGGACAGTAAAGGTCTCGCGGGAGTTGAGGCCAGTAAAAATAAAGAACTTCGTGGCGAGCCTCAGGTTGTGAAATACATCCGCGATGCCAAGGGAAGACCAATCAAGTATGAATCGAAAGCTTCGGAGCGAGTGGCCCCTGATGTTCATCTCGCTATTGATAAAGATATCCAGGGCGCTCTTGAAAGTTATCTGAAAGAAGCTGTTGTTCATCACCAGGGTTTCCGGGGCGGAGCTGGTGTGATGGATGCTGAGACGGGAGAAATTCTCGCGATTGCCAACTATCCGACTTTTGATCCGAATAAAGCGAATCAGTATCCGACAGAACATAGAAAGCTCGCTTTCGTGACTGATCCATGGGAACCGGGTTCAATTTTCAAAACGATTTCCATCGCATCAGCTCTCGAGCATAAAGTGGCAAAACCTGAGACGAAGTTTTTCTGTGAATACGGAAAAATGAGAGTTCAGAATCATTGGATCTCGGAAGCTGAAACTCATGAAAAGTTTGAATGGTTATCCGTCACCGACATTCTGAAGTTCAGTTCTAACGTCGGGACAACGAAAATTGCATTCAGTTTAAAATACCCACGTCTTCGCGAGACGATGGATAGTTTCCGGATCGGTCAGAAGACCGGGATTGAAGTTGCCGGCGAATCAAAAGGTATTCTGAGTTACAAGGCCAAAGACAAAGTTCGTCCACTTACTCTTTCTAATATCAGCTTTGGTCAGGGTGTTGCGACAACGGCAATGCAGATGTTGAGATCATATGCGGTTATCGCTAATGGCGGTTATCTCGTGAAACCAACCCTCTTCAGGAATGATGAGTCTCAGTTAAAACCAGAGAATAGAGTTCTCTCCGCTGAAACGGCTGAAGCACTTACCAAAATGCTTATTGGTGTGGTGAATGAAGGAACCGGCGATGAAGCCAGAATTCCACACTATGAAATTGCCGGGAAGACCGGAACGGCCCAGAGAGTTTCAAATGGCGGTTACTCAGGATACGTGGCCAGCTTCATCGGATTTCCTGTTAACGTGAATAAAAAGTTTGTTGTTCTGGCCTACGTTGATCACCCGACTGCGAATGGTTACTACGGTGGAGCGGTCGCGGCTCCTGTGTTTAAGAAAATCACTCAGTACATACTCTATAAGAAAAAAGATTTCGCTCAGTTTGCCAGATACGATGAAAAATCAAACAAGGTTAACCTTGATGAAGTTCACAGTACTCAGGCATCAGGTACAAAATCATTTGCACCGGGATTCATGCCGGATTTTGTAGGCATGGATAAGCAAAGTGCTCTTGCTCTCGCAGAAGAAAGAAGTCTCCAGCTTCAGACAAATGGCTTCGGAGTGGTGAAATCTCAGTCGATTCCGGCCGGCACTGTCCTTTCGGGAGTGACGAATATCAGACTCACTTTCGAAGCGCCGACTTATGTTGAATGAGAGTGATTTAAAAAAATTCAAAGACATTCACTGGAAAACTCAGCTTAGTACAAAGGATTCGATCCTTTTTTATCGTATTGGGGAAACTCCGGATGCGACGAAAGCATTCCAGGAAAGAATTCAGAATACAGAATTCGGCTTACTGGTTGTGAATATGCCAGTGGACAGTCTCCCGGCAAATACCGTCATTATTGATGAAGCTAAATGGTCCGCGCTTCAGAAGCAGATTCTGGACCTTCTCTATCCCTTGCCGGATCTAAAATTCATCGGGATTACCGGGACGAATGGTAAAACCACAACAACAGATTTAGTTCTTCAACTCGGGCATCTCGCCGGAAAAAAAGGGCTCTCAATTGGCACCCTTGGTGTACGGGAATACCAGAACCAGATACTGGATTTTGGGCTCACATCTCCCAGCCTGATTGATCTTCGGAAGTTCCTCAATCAATACGGAAAAGACAAAGATTTTTGTGTCATGGAAGCGAGCTCGCACGCTCTCATGCAGGAAAGAATATTTGGTATTCAATTCGATGGCTGCGGTTGGCTTTCATTCACGCAGGATCATCTGGATTATCACAAGACGATGGATTCCTATTTTGAGGCGAAGTCTATTCTCTTTAATCATCTTAAAGAGAACGGGAAACTTTTTGTTCCGCGCTCTCAAAAAGATCTGCTTCAGAAGCTCACAGGAGTCTCTGCGAAAACAACTCCTGCTCCTGCATTGCCTGAGACACTTCCGCTGTTTTTCAGCACGGATTTTAACCGCGACAATTTAGAAGTTGCTCATGCGCTTATAGAAAATGTTCTCAACATAAAGCTCAATGTCGATTTCAATCTTCTCCATTCTCCGGACGGGAGATTTTATATTCAAAAATATCAATCAAGTTACCTGGTTGTGGATTTTGCGCACACGCCGGATGCCCTGATGAACATTTGCCGGGGAATCAGAAAGTCTTTCCCGGGTTATAAACTGAAAGTACTTTTCGGCTGCGGGGGAGATCGTGATCGCACGAAGCGCCCTCTCATGGGTGCCGTGGTGGATGAATGGGCGGATGAAGTTTATGTGACGAGTGATAATCCCCGGAGTGAAGATCCTGCTCGAATCATTGATGACATCATGAAAGGTTTCACTCGCAGAACACCCCGCAAAATTGTTGACCGGAGAGATGCAGTCAAGATTGCTTTCTCGGAATTAAATGAAAAAGAAGTGCTCCTTCTGGCCGGAAAAGGCCACGAAGACTATATACTCATAAACGGTATCAAGCACCCCTACAGCGACATCAGAGAAGTCGACGAATTTGTGAGAAGGAACTCGCCATGATCAGCCTCAATCATTTTTCTAAATGCCCATCCGTTTTAAAACAACCATCGCGTCCGAATGGATCAATGCCTTTTTGTGTTGATACCCGCAGATATAAACATCCGTCAGTCTTTGTCGCCATTCCCGGAGTGAAAGTGAATCCTCTGGATGTGATCAGTGCCCTTCTCGATCAAGGGTGTCCTGTTGTGGTTTATCAGAAGAATCCGGAAAATGATGAGAAAGTTCAGAAGCTAAATGCGAAATATAAAAGTACTGAATTTATTCCCGTGTCTGACTCAGTGACATTCCTGCAGGAGTACTCGCACCATCACATCAAAGAATGGAAAGCGAGAGATCCAAAGAACACGGTCTTTGCTATTTCCGGTTCTAACGGAAAAACGACTCATAAAGAAATGCTCTCGCACATTCTTTCCAGCACGTTTCCCGGCAAAGTAACCTCGACGGAAAAAAATAACAACAATCACCTCGGTGTTCCCCTGACATTATTTCAGGTATCTCCCGAGATGAATTTCGTTGTTCTTGAACTCGGAAGTAATCACCCTGGTGAGATCAAAGTTCTTTGTGATATTGCCGGACCCAATGCAGGTCTTACGACTAACATTGGTGCCACTCACTTAGAGTTCTTCGGAACTGAGAAAGAAGTTTTCCTGGAAGAGGGACTTCTCTACCACGCTGTGAAAGCAGAAACGAATGGGAACGGATTTTATCTCATCAATAAAGATGATCCATTTCTCAAAACTTTCCAGAAAACCAATGGAACAGTTTCTTACGGTGAAAATTCTGAAGCTGAAGCGAAAATCACTTTTCTGGATAACGGTGCAAGCATTCAGTACATGGGAAAAACTCTCACGGCGAAAAATGATCACATCACCGGTCGACATAACAAATTCAATCTCATCACATGTCTCTTCATCGCGACTCATTTCTATCCTGAGCGGGAAGCAAAACTTATTGAAGCAGCATCGACATTCAAGCCAACAGAAAACCGATCTCAGTGGATGAGTTACGAGGGGAAAGATGTTTTCCTCGATGCTTACAATGCCAATCCTTCTTCGATGAAGGCCGCTCTTCTTGGGTTTAAAGATAGTCTCGCTTCGAAAGGCATCAAGCCGGGAGATGCATGCGTCGTTCTTGGTGATATGTATGAATTGGGCGACAGCACGGCCGCTTATCACGAAGATGTTGGTCGCTACGTGAAAGAACTTGGATTCACTCACGCCTATTTCATTGGAAGATTTTCTGAGTTCTACAAAAAAGGCTATCCCGAGGGAAATTCCCGTGAAGGAAGTGCCCAATTCAAGGATGAGTATCGCTCTCAGTGCTTAAAGCAGTACGCCATCCACTTCATCAAAGGTTCCCGGGGAATTCAGCTCGAGACTCTCTTCGACATGAAGGCGAGCACTCACTGATAATGCTGTAGCCAAAATCAACGAAAAAGCCCGCGCGCTCTTTACAATTGCGGTCGCAATTCGCTATAACTTAAGTTTATCTTTTTTGAAGGGATAAACATGCTGTATCATTGGCTTTACCCATTGAGTCAATCAAGCCATCTATTTAATATCTTTAAGTACATAACTTTCAGATCATTCCTGGCTTTTCTCATCGCTACTGTCGTTTCCATTTTTTGGGGAAAACGCTTCATCGCGTACATGAAACTTCGTCAGTTCGGACAAATTATCCGTGATGAAGGGCCTGAATCCCATAAGAAGAAAAAAGGCACACCAACTTTCGGTGGAGTTTTCATCCTGGGGAGTGCGGTCATTGCGTGCGCAGTTTGCGGAAACTTTGTTTCTTTTCCTTTTCTCATCACTCTCTTTGTCACCATTTCCTATTTCTTCCTCGGTGGTCTCGATGACTATCTGAAAATCCTGAAGAAGAACACGAAGGGCGTGAGTGCGAGACAAAAACTTCTCTGGCAATTTGCGACAGCACTTGTCGCAACTTTCGTCATGATTAAGTTCAATGTCACTGATTCCAAACTCTACTTTCCGTTTTTAAAGAGTGAATTGATTGACCTCGGCTGGTGGTATGTTCCGTTTGCGGCGTTCGTGATTGTTGGTTCTTCAAACGCACTCAACCTCACAGATGGTCTTGATGGTCTGGCGATCGGGCCCACAATTATTTCAGCAGCCACTCTCGGAATGCTCGCTTACGTTTCAGGTCACATTGAAATGTCTGAATACCTCTTCATTCCCCACGTTCCTGATGTCGGAGAACTTCTCGTTCTTTCCGGCGCACTCATCGGAGCTGGTGTTGGCTTTCTTTGGTACAACGCTTATCCGGCAGAGATTTTCATGGGTGACGTTGGTTCACTTTCTCTCGGCGGATGCCTCGGAACAATTGCCGTTCTCACGAAGAACGAATTCCTTTTCGTACTGATCGGCGGGATTTTTGTGATTGAAGCCGTTTCCGTTATTCTTCAGGTCGCATCGTTTAAGACACGTGGAAAACGTATCTTTAAGATGGCGCCTATTCATCATCACTTCGAATTATTAGGGTGGCCTGAAACTAAGGTCATCGTGCGTTTTTGGATCGTGAGTTTAATTTTTGCGATTCTCGCACTCGCTACATTGAAATTGAGATAAGGAGTCCCCATGGAACAGTATAAAGGTAAGAAGGTTCTCGTCGTTGGTCTGGGTAAGACCGGCTTCGCGCTCATTCACCTCTTCACACAGCTTGGCTGCGATATCAAAGTTACTGATATCAAGCCGATCTTCGACCTGAACAAACAGGTTAAGCGCCTGAAGAAAATCAATCCGACTCCGCAGATGACTCTCGGTGAGCATAAAGATGAAGACTTCATTGAAGCTGATCTCATTGTTTATTCTTCGAACGTAGATCCGAACCTTCCACAACTTCGCGTTGCTCGCGAGCACGGAAGAAAAGTTTGTTCAGACTTCGCATTCGCTTACGAAAACTGCAAAAAGCCAGTGATCGCAGTTTGCGGATCTCATGGCCGCACGATTACTTCTCACATGATCGGCTTCACGCTGAAAGTGGATAAGAAGAACGTCTTTGTTGGCGGAACTTCTGACGAACCATTCATTAACTACCTTTCTCTCCCTAACCGCGATGAGATTGATTACGTTGTTGTTGAAGTTTCTCCTCAGCAGCTTCAGACAATTGATAACTTCAAACCAGTTCTCGCTGTTTACCCGAACCTTGAAGAGAAAAATCTCCTCGGTCGTTTCAAGTCTTCAGCGGAATACCTTGATACAGCTCTTAAAGTGGCAAGAAACCTCGGTCCGGAAAACTATCTCGTTGTGAACTTCGATAAGCTCGCTTCGAACTCTGTTCTTCGTTCGGCGCAGGCGCAGACTTTCTGGTATTCGCGTAAGTCATTTGTCACTATGGGTGTGATCGCTGAAATTCAGGGAACGCATTTCCATGACAAGCGCATTCACTCGAACATTCATTATCATTCTGAATTCAAAGTTACTGACATGAGAATCGTTGGTGTTAATAACCGCGAAAACCTTATGGCCGCAATGACGGCTTGTAAGGCACTCAAAGTTTCAGATGCTTCTATCCAGCACTGTATTGAGAAGTTTCCTGGTATTCCTCACCGTCTGGAATTCGTGGTTGAGAAAAACGGCGTTCGTTTTTACAACGACTCTAAGTCTGAGACGATGGATGAACTCAAAGTTTCTCTCGAAGCGTTCAAGGATCCCGTCATTCTCATTGCTGGTGGTAAGGAACTCGAAGGTATCCCTTTCGACAAATATGCCAACATCATCCGTGAGAAAGTCCGCGTTCTCGTTCTGGTAGGTGAAGTAAAAGAAACCATGAACCGTGTTCTTGGTGACGTTACTCAAACTTATCTCGTTGGATCGTTTGATGAATCAGTCCTTCTCGCTTATCAGAAGTCGAGAACAGGCGACACGATCCTTCTCTGTCCGGGGAATGATGGTTCGGATGTGTTCCGCGATTTCGAAGAGAAGGGTAACTACTACAAAAAGCTTATTTTCCAACTCTAGTACGGGGCGCAAACAAGTCTAGAATGGGCAAACAGTTGAATTTAATGAATTCAAAACACAATTTTTTTCAACTGTTTGAACAATAATTCTTCAACTCCTGAACTTAATTAGTTATATAATAGATGATATCAGGCCAACGCGTCGCGTGGGCCACCGTGTTAAAACTGGGGTTATTAATGGACATTATTCTTGGATTTTTGGCATTCGTTGTCATCAGCTCTATAATCTCAATTAGCAGGAACCAGTATTTAAGTGATTCTAGTTATAAAAAAACTGTTCACGACATTTCATTTAACAGGGAGAACGAAAAGCTCTCTTGAGAGGATAAAAATTGAATTGGGATTCGAAATCAGAAATTATAGAAAACGTTTTTGATTTCTTTTTCAAGATCACATCTTTTTTCCTTAGACCTACTTTCAGAGCAATTCATTTTCCAACAAGATCTACAAACAAGACGAAAGTTTTTTTTACGAAGGTAGGAATTTGGTGTTGTTTGGCCCTGGTTTACTGCGTTGTCCTCTACGTCTTTGTTATCGAAGTTAAAGCTGATCCCAAACATATAAAAACCATCTGGGGTAAGGTCTGTGACTTTACCGAAATTCCACTTAAAGAAATTGCGTCTATTGTTTATGACAGTTTGAAACAAAGTATTTGGTCAAACTCATTCTTCATTTATCTTTTTTACAAAGCTGTTACTTCGAATGCAGAAAGAGATTTTTTTAGGGATCATTTTGAACATCATAAATTATCCGGTTTGATCAAAGTAATTAAAATTGGAGAGTTTGATCTGCAAAGCAGATTCTCAGAACAAAACTTGAAGATGGTTAACGTTGGTAGAAAGCATTTTCATGATCTTGTGGAAAATGAAGAACACCAACTGATAACGATTGTTACAGCATCTGGTTGGGATTTTTTTGGCAACGATGATGGTAAGGCTGGTAATGAATATCCAAATGGGTATTTATTGAAATTTTTAAATCAAAGAAATAAGCGTTTCGAAATTATTCTTCTCGACCCGCTTTGCGGAGCTACCAGCGAGAGAGCTCAATCATATCTCGATGATAAGTCTCACAATGTAATTTCGGAATTAAAGTCGTATAGCGACAACACTTTAACTTGCATAAATAACATCGCTAAATTTTCAAAATTAAATCCTCACGTGAAAGTACGAGTTTTAAACTGTATTCCAGCGTGGAAAATTCTGAAAGTAGATAAAGAAATATGGGCTCAACCAATAATTCCAGGTTTTCGCTCAGATCACACAACACTTTACGGATTTAAAAACAAACCAAATTCTATCTATCACGTCTTCTTTAACAAGATTGAAAATCTCTGGTCTCAGTCGAAAGAGATAGAGCTAAAAACATATCTTGAAAAGGAAGCAGCAATTAAGACTCTAATTGCTAACTTAGAAGTTGAGCAAAATCAAAACTGATCTATACTGAAAGAAACCCTACTTTCGGTGAGATATGTCAGAACAAAATAGCAGACTAGAAAAGTTAACTACCTACTTCATGATCAATGTGTTCTTCCTCGTGTTGTTCGGGGTGATTATGGTGTTTTCTGCGAGCTATATGTACGCCACAGAGAACATGGGATCGAGTTACTTCTTTCTGACGAAGCAGTTGATCTATACTCTTCTCGGTCTGACAGTCGCCTTCGTTTTCTCAAAACTTAAAATCATTTATCTCTATAAGCACTCATATAAGATCAACGCCGTTTTCTGCGTTCTTCTGACGATGACATTGGTTCCGGGTTTGAGTGTGGTCATTAAAGGATCGCGTCGCTGGTTAAATCTGGGTTTCATGAATCTTCAGCCGGGTGAGTTTTTGAAATTCACACTCATGCTCGCGGCGATTCGTTACTTTGAAAACTTCAATACGTATTCGCCGAAACAGAAAATGACTTATCTTGCTGGACTCGTTTATCCATTGGCGATTTTTGTTCTCCAGCCGGATTTCGGAACATTCTTTATTGCTTCAACGATTATCGGGTTCATCTGTTTCCTCAGTGCTTTCCCGAGAAAGTATTTTTATTCATTCGTCGTTTTTGGTTTTGTAGGTGCGGCCGGAATTCTCGTCGCTGCTCCTTACCGGATGAAACGTATCCTCGCTTTCCTTGATCCATGGGCCGATCCACGCGGTAAGGGATTCCAGATCATTCAATCGTTTCTTGCTTTCGCTAATGGATCTTTCTTTGGTCAGGGGCTCGGAAACTCCAATGAGAAACTCTTTTATTTACCGGAAGCTTATAACGATTTCATTTTCTCAGTTGTAGGTGAAGAGCTCGGATTTATCGGAGTTTTAATTACGGCCTTGATGTTTGTGAGTTTCATCTTCATTGGTTTCAAAATTGCGATCTCACTAAAGTCACGTGTGGGTGGCATCATGGTTTCTTCGATCGTGTTTGCGATCGGATTCCAGGCCTTCCTGAATATGGGTGTGGTTCTCGGAGTTCTTCCGACGAAAGGCCTTAACCTTCCGTTTATCAGTTACGGTGGATCATCGATGGTGGCGAATCTCGCTGCACTGGGATTGATCTTCGCGTGTATTAAAATTCAGCCGAGTGACGTGAAGGCCGTGAAAGAGAAAGGTCGTCAATCACCGGTAGGCGCACTGAAGAGTGCATTCAGTAATTAATTTATGAAATACGCTGTACTAGTAGCTGGTGGAACCGGCGGACATATCAACGCTGCTCTTGCAGTTGGTGAAGCTCTCAAAGAACAGAATTACGAGATCAGTTATCTGACTGGTAAACGCGCTCTCGATTACAAATTGTTTCAGGGTCAGAATGTCCGGAACCTTGATTCAAAACCTCTTCGCACGAACAATCCTGTTCAACTCGCCAAAAATATTCTCATGAATCTTTATAGTTTCGTGACGATCTTTTTTTCCTTCATGAAGAAGCGTCCGCAATTTATTGTGGGAGCTGGTGGATACGTTTGCGGCCCGACTCTTCTGGCGGGTTACATGCAAGGAATTCCTGTTTTTATCATTGAGCAGAATGCGGTGATGGGATTAACGAATAAGATTCTTGGCTGGATCTCGGGAAGAATTTTTGTTCATTTCACAGAGACACAAGGTCTTTCAGGAAAGCTGAAAGAAAAAGTGCGTGTGGTTGGTAATCCGACAAGAAAATCGATTCAGCCGGTGCCGGTTAAGAAGCCGGATGAAGTTCTGAAAGTTCTCGTTTTCGGGGGAAGCCTCGGGGCGAGCCAGATCAACGATATTATTTTTGATCTCGTGAAGAGTCCGCCGTTTGTGGGACTTTCGATTCACCATCAGATCGGATTCAGTTCGATGCCTGAGGCGATGAAAACTGAAATTGACTATGTTCCGATGGCCTACATCGATAACATGCAGAAAGAGTACGAGTGGTGCGATGTGATCATTGCGCGCTCCGGAGCATCGACAGTATCGGAGCTTGCGATTATTAAAAAGCCCGTTCTGATTATTCCGTTTCCCCAGGCGACTGATAACCATCAATGGTTCAACGCAGAAATTTTCCGCAAGGAAGCCGACTATTCTGTGGAAGTCCTGGATCCGAAGATTCCCCACGCCGACGCTGTGAAAAGGGTCGTGGAATTCCTGAGACAAGCCCATGCCGGTCAGCTTAGACTGACTAAGGGTCCTGGAGCAGGAAACTCTACCTGTGATCAGGTCCTGAAGGAGATTCGGGCCTATGTTGGGATGGCTTAACACCACACGATTACATTTTATTGGCATTGGCGGAATCGGCATGAGCGGTATCGCCGAAGTCCTGCTTGATCTTGGTTACAAGGTCAGCGGCTCCGATCTCAACACATCTTCTGTCACAGACAATCTTCAGAAAAAAGGTGCGATCATTCACAAGGGTCATACAGCTTCGAATGTCGAAGGTGTGGACATCGTTGTTTATAGTTCTGCCATTGATTCGAAAAATCCTGAATGCATCCGCGCTAATGAGCTTCATATTCCGATGATTCGTCGTGCGGAAATGCTCGCGGAACTTATGCGGTTAAAATTCGGAATCGCAGTCGCTGGCTCGCATGGGAAAACCACAACTACAAGTTTAGTGGCGACAATATTCCAGGAAGCGAAACTCGATGCCACTCACATCATCGGTGGCATCGTCAGTAATCTCGGCGGGAACGCGAGAATGGGCGAAGGAAAATATCTCATCGCGGAAGCTGATGAATCAGACGGAAGCTTTCTTCAGCTGAGTCCCATCATGGCAGCTGTGACAAATATTGATGATGATCATCTCGATCACTACGGTACGAAAGAAAAAATTGTGGATGCTTTCGTGGAATTTGTGAACAAGCTTCCTTTTTACGGAAGAGCTGTCATGAATGCCAATGATCCGGTTTCAAAATCTGTCCTGGAAAGAGTGAAACGTCCGCTAGTTTGGTACGGTATGAATACCGATGCCGATTATGCTGCTTCTGAAATTTCTTATTCAGCTACTGGAACAACTTTTACACTCACATGCGAAGGAAAGTCGGTCGGTAAGTTTGAAACGCATGCGATTGGTGCTCACAATGTTTCCAATACTCTCGCTGCTATCGCCATTGCTCATGAATCCGGTATTGAATGGGATGTCATTCGTAAGGGATTATTGAACTTCAAAGGTGTCGGACGCAGACTCGAGAAGATATACGAGAAAGATAAATTCCTGGTGATCGATGATTACGGCCATCATCCGACAGAAGTTGCTGCAACGATCACTGCACTCAAAGCTGTTGATAAAAGAAAGCTTACTGTTGTATTTGAGCCACATCGTTACACGCGCACTCAGAATTTCTGGAAAGAATTCCAGGATTGCTTCAAGGGTGCAGATGAACTCTTCATCTCTCCTATCTATGCTGCTAGTGAAAATCCTATTGCAGGTATCACCTCTGAGAAACTCGTTGCTGAAATGCAGGCACGGGGAATCAAGGCGAGTTTCATTTCAAAGCTCGATGATATGAAAGAAATTCTCACTGAGAAAAAATCTCACGACGGAATCTTTCTCACTCTAGGTGCCGGGGCCATCTCCAAAAAAGCGCGCGAGTTGGTAAAGGGTTTATGATTTCTGAAAAGTTGCGGAGTATTCCCGGACTGGAAATCAAGGAAGACTGCGATCTCACGAATTTCACAACCATGCGTCTCGCCTCACGGGGAACATTGATTGAAGTTCTGGACTCTCAGGCACTCATGACTCTTCTTCCTCAGTTAAATAACGAAAACATCCCTTACCTTCTTCTCGGTTGGGGAGCGAACCAGCTTCTTCCTTCCGTTGTACCGGGAGTTGTCCTTCATTTGAAAATGCCGGTAACGGGATCTGCTCTGGAAGAATTGAAACCCGAGTATGATCTTCCCGCTTCGGCTGGTCTCAATCAGCTCACATCACTTGCTTTAAAGTTTGGCCTCAAGGGCTGGGAAGTTTTCACAGGAATTCCTGCGAGTCTTGGTGGTGCGATCTATATGAATGCCGGAACAAATCTCGGTGAAATTGGAAAACTTCTGAGAACAGTGACACTCGTCACTCCGACGGGAGAAATCCGCACAGAGAAAATTACGGAAAAAAGTTTTTCGTATCGTAAGAATCATTTCGTGAAACCAGGTGAAGTGATTGTGAGTGCCACGATCGCTCATCTCGGAACAGATCAGGATATCAGCCAGAAAATCCGCGAATATCTGGAATACAGAAAACGCACGCAGCCTCTTGCCACCAGAAACTGCGGATGTGTTTTTAAAAATCCTCATCCCACCATTCCTGCGGGAAAGCTGATTGATCTACTCGGACTCAAAGATCTCCAGATTGGTGATCTTCGAATCAGTCCCAAGCACGGGAACTTCATGGAAAACACCGGAAAAGGAAATTGGGATCAGTTTTCATCCCTTCTTTCCATCATTCAGCACCAGATGGACCACTGGTATGGAATTGAATTTGAATTGGAAGTGAAAATCCCCTATCATTAATCCATGTGGTCAACTTTTTTGGTATCAATACTGATTCCTACAGCCGTTTTTGCGGCCAAGCCCGACTCTTTCACCCAGAAAGATGTGAAGTATCGTACTTACATCGGTGAGTGTCCTTCCAAGTCTTCCGGCATGTTCGGCATTCTTGTGATGAAGGAGTTTGAGAAGAATCACTCCCTGAAAGACGTAAAAGAAAAAATTCTCAAAGAGAAACTCGATGAGAAGTTCTTCCTCTCTGATTACCGGATCTCTTACAACCCGGTAGTTAAGACTTTAAGAATTCGCCTGGAATGTCCTGAGCCTCTGGCCAAGGTCCAGGTTTATAAATCCAATGGCGAAGAACACTATTCCGCTATCCTTGGTTCCAATTCAAAACTTTATGAGCCTCAGTATGAGAATCTCATGAAGGCCGAAAAGAAAATCAAAACCAATCTGCCACTCCTGGCCCTCACCATGGAACAGATTGAGAGTGATGCCCCTACGACTTTGTCCCGTTTTATCAAGGCGATGGACGGAGAACTTCGTAGGACCATCTCGGAAATGATTCTCAGTAAGAGCAATGATCTGACGATTGTTTTTTCTCTCGGAGGAAAAGCGACAAGTGTTTTCATGGGTGCAGATCTCTGGGAAGAGAAGCTGACGAAGCTCACCAAGATTGTGGGTTTTGTGATGGAAAGGAAACGTTATCCATCAAGCATCAACCTCGTGAATGCCAAGAAGGTTGTTGTCAAGTTTTCGGATAAAATTTAGAATGAAATCAGGGCCATAGGCCCAATATTTTCAGCGGAATGATTCTGCTGTTTTTTGAGAAGGGAATCTCATGACAACCAAAAGTGTAATCGTCGCTTTGGATATCGGGACCACGAAGGTCTGCACGCTCATTGCTCACAAAACTCCCAAAGGTTTAGATATTCTCGGTGTGGGATCTCATCCCAGCAACGGACTTAAAAAAGGTTCAGTTGTTAACATCGAAAAAACTGTTGAATCCATTCGCAGCTCAATTGAAGAAGCAAAACTCATGGCCGGAATTGAAGATCTCGATTCGGCCACGATCGGAATCGCCGGGAATCATATTTTCTGTTTCAACTCTTCCGGTGTTGTTCCTGTAAAAAATAAAGAAATTAACCAGTCTGATGTTGATCGCGTGATTGAAGCAGCGAAAGCTGTTCTCATTCCTTCAGATCGTGAAATCCTCCATGTGATTCCACAGGAATTTAAAGTTGATACAACTGCAGGAATTAAAAATCCTGTTGGTATGCGCGGCTCACGTCTTGAAGTGAATGTTCACATCGTGACGGGAAAAACTCCACTCATTCACAATCTCATCAAGTGTGTTGAACAAGCAGGGCTTGCTGCGAATTCAGTTATTCTTCAGCCGATCGCCTCTTCACGCTCTGTCCTTACTCAGGAAGAAAGAGAACTTGGTGTTGTCCTCATCGATATCGGTGGTGGAACAACTGACATTGCCGTCTGGAAAGAAGGAAGCCTTCTTCACTCGCAGATTATCCCGCTTGGTGGAAGTCATTTCACGAACGATCTCGCTGTCGCTCTCAAGATCCCCCACAATGAAGCTGAGAGGATCAAGTTGGCCCAGGGGACGGTGCTGAAAGATAACCAAAATGAATCTTATATGACCGTGCAGGGTCTTTCTGGCACCAAGCCGAGAGAGGTCCCGCTCTCCTTTATCGCTGATATCCTTGGGGCAAGAGCTGAAGAACTCTTCCAGGTAGTGCGTGAAGTGATTGTGGAGAAGAACTTGCAGAATGAGATCACGGGAGGATTCGTCCTCACAGGCGGAGGTGCCTTGATCCGTAATCTTTCAGAACTCGCAGAATATTACTTAGAGAAGCCGGTTAAGATCGGTTATCCGATGGCGTTCGGTGGAATGACCACGGCCATGCAACATCCTAAGTTCTCGACGGTACTCGGACTTCTTCAGGAATCCCGTCACGAATCAGAAGCAGCAACACGCGAAGAAAAACAGAATGACGAAACAGATATGTTCGACAAACTGGGTAAGACATTTAAGAATGTATTTAAAGAGATTTTTTAATTTCGGAGGCAACCATGTTCGATATCGCAGATAACGCCAATCTTCCCCTCGGCGCCAAAATCAAAGTTATTGGTGTAGGCGGCGGCGGATGTAATGCCGTCAACACGATGATCCGTTGCGGACTCGTTGGTGTTGAATACATCGTAGCGAATACCGATTCACAGGCCCTCGCCGCTTCCATGGCAGGAACTAAGATTCAATTGGGCGGAAACGTCACAAAAGGTCTTGGCGCCGGTGCTAATCCGGAAGTTGGTCGCAAAGCTGCGATTGAAGATTATGAAAAACTTTCTGAAGTGATCGAAGGCGCCGATATGGTTTTCGTCACTGCTGGTATGGGCGGAGGAACTGGTACAGGTGCCGCTCCGGTTATTGCTAAGCTTGCCCGCGAAATGGGAGCTCTCACAGTTGGTGTCGTGACTAAGCCATTCTCTTTCGAAGGAAAGAAACGCGCTCGTCAGGCCGATGAAGGTATCCGCGCTCTCGAAGAGTGTGTTGATGCTCTCATCTGCATCCCGAACCAGCGTCTTCTCACTCTCGCCGGTGAGAATCTTTCACTCATCGATACATTCCGAGCTGCTGATGAAGTTCTTCTGAACGCTGTTCAGGGTATTTCTGATCTCATCAATAACACTGGTCTCATCAACGCAGATTTCGCTGACGTTTCTACTGTTATGAAAGACAAAGGTCTTTCACTCATGGGAACTGGTATCGCAAACGGTACAGAGCGTGCGCTTAAAGCTGCCCGCGCTGCGATCAGCTCTCCACTTCTCGAGGACATCTCAATCGAAGGTGCTACAGGGATTATCATCAACATCACTGGTAATAAGTCTCTTAGTCTTAACGAAACGAATTCTGCAGTGTCTCTCATTATGGAAGCTGCTGATGAAGATGCTGAAATCATCTTCGGAACAGTTATCGATGAGAACATGGGTGAGAACGTGAAGATCACTGTGATTGCAACAGGTCTTCGTAACGCAAAATCATACATGGCTGCTACACCGAATACTGGTTATGCCGCTCGTACAATTACTGAAACTGCGCCTGTGGCTGCTCCAATAGCTGCTCCAGTCATGGAAACTCGCACTGCTAATCCAGCTCCAAGAATGGAAACAGTCGCTGCTCCGGTCCTTCCTGCTGAAGCACCAGTTGCTCGCACGGACTACGCTGTAAAATCAGAGATGAGTTTCGATTATGAGCGTGAAGAAGCTGCTACAGCTAAGCCGAAGATCAACTGGGCCGAAAAACTTCAGAGTGCCGCTTCTAAGTATGAATCACAAAAAGCATACGAAGCTCCTACTCATACAACACAACGTCAGGCACCTGCTGCTCCGGAAAGACATGAGTATACACACATGGAATCTATGGAAGCTCGCCAGGAAGCTCCGACTCCTAATCAGAATCGCGACAGCCGTATCAAGTCGATTGCTGAAAAACTCGGATTCTTCAATTTCGATGAAGATGAATTCGACACTCCTTCATTCATGAAGAAGAATGACCGTCATCCAGATTCACAAATCTAATTCAAATTCTTAGATCATTGTTCTAAAGAAAGGGGCCTTCCGGGCCCCTTTCTCGTTTCTGGCCCATCATTTGCTCTCTAACTCCACATATTGATCTAAACGGCTTTAAGCCATTTTGAGTGTCTAAAATTTAGACACTCGTGGAAGGAGTAATCAAAATGAAACTTTTCGTACTTACCATTCTGTTCTCAATGAGTTTTTCCTCATTTGCGTTCACTCCGGAGAATGTTCAGTGTTTAAAAGACGCTAAGAAGTCCGGCATCAAGATGGAGCAGGCGTACCAGCTTTGTTCTACAGAAGACGGATCAAAATCTCTCAAGAAAAGAAAATAAGAATCAAATTTAAGGAGAATATATGAAAAACTTCAAAGCCTTTCTTGCTCTGTCCGTTCTGACGATTACCATGAACGCCTTCGCCATCCCTTCAGTCATTGATCTGAAAGCGGAAGGAAGACAGTTTCTTGGAAATGAATACATCAGAACACTCAATTCCAATCAACAGATCACATTTAAATTTGCAGATGGTCGCTCTCATTATGTTGAACAGATTATGATTTCAGCAGAAGGCGCTCAAAGCCAATATAGTTTTGCCAAGGTTTATGCCGATGGCGACGAAATCGCGACACTGGGTGTACCGGGACGTGATCCGGACTATCCGATTGTAGTCCGTGGCGATGTTTCTGAACTCGTTCTCAAAGTTCAGGAAAACAGCCGCGTGAAAATCCTTGGTTTCAAAATTTACACCGAAAGAAAAGTTTATTCTTCATACTTAGGTCTCAACCGTGAAGTGAGAAAGGGTTACAACCTCGATAAATGGGGAGAGTCGATTCTTGATCTCATCGCTGAATACCAATTCCAGACTCAGGGAATGGGAATGCCTTCTGATTCATTTGAAAGATACCTGAAACCCCTTAAGCGAGTTGCTATCCAGCTCCAGGCTTCTGATAACGCCCGCGATGCTCGTTCACTTTCTACGAAGAAAAAGGCCGTGGCACTTCTGGACGCTATCGATGCAGCTACTCCGCTCTTTGAAAGTGATCTCATGCTGATGGATCAGAGATTTGACCGTCTTGGTCTCGATCTCCAGACGATCAAGCAGGACATCATTGAGAAATACGATCTCGAGCGCGAATAAACTAAAATTTTAATTTTAAAGGAATCCATATGAAAAACTTTACGAAACTTTCTGCCCTTACAGTCTTCCTGGCGATGAGTGCTCACGCCTCTCATGTGATTGATCTCGGTTCACAGGGAAAAACAGGTCGTTTTTGTCCTGGCGACACTCTCTCGATTGATACCAACGGCCAGTATATTGAAAGAATGCTGATTTCTGCTGAGGGAATCAGAAATGACGGCTTCATCAAAGTCTATGCTGATGGCGAACTCGTTCATAATATCGGAATTCCAGGATATGACCCGGATTATACTTTCCGCGTACGTCGTAATGTTAAAAATATCTCCATGAAATTTGAGCGCACATGTGCCCTCATTCGCGACGGGAAAATCTTTTCCCCTTCTCCTGCTCCATCGAACTACCGCAGATATGAACGTGAACGTGTGAACAATGATAACTGGGGTGCCGAGTTTCTTGAGATCTCACGCTCACTTTCAAATGACCTTCAGTTTGAAGCAGACTTCAATTCTAACCTCTGGCCAAGAGTTCTTCTTCCGATGAAAAAGATTTCTCTTCTTCAGAATGCTTCTGAACTCGTCCGCGACGAAAGAAGTTTGATCACAGCACATCGCTCACTCAAGATTGCAAAAATTGTCATTGATAACGAAGACCTGATTGAACGTCTTCTTTCAAACGATCACTTTGACTATCTCGTATCCGATCTTCTCCGCATCAAGGAAGACATCCTTGAGAGATACGACGTGAAAGAGAAAAAAGTGAATGAAAAGATCATTGAACTTGAAGAAGAGCTGGGACTCTAAGAGGTTTATGATGAAAAAATTATTTATCACCGCACTTATGATGGCTACGGCATCATGGGGAGCTCAGGCCCAGACAACTGCTGCTGCAACTGGTATCGCTTATACAGATCAGTATATCGTTCTGGATCTCCAGGCACTTTGCTGGTCGAAAAGACTTTATACCCGCTGTGACCTGAATGATAAAGGTGTGCCTTTTGTCATCACAGGCGTGCAGGGATCAAGCGATGCTGCTGGTCCAGCGACTAGTAAAATCGCAACCAGTGTTCCCGTCGGAAAAGTCGACTGGAATATGGCGTACGGAGTTGAATACAACGGAACTTTCACAGGCAATAACATGACCGGCAAGGTCTATAGTGATGCTAAGTCGATCGTTTTCCCTGGCGTTGGGTACAACGAAGTTAACTTCAATGCCTCATATCCTGTATGGCCGATGAAAGTTTACCTCAACACAGGAATACCGACTTATCTTAAAGAAAGTTTTACTGGTGCTGCTCAGTTACTTAAGTCCTCTTATGTCGGAGTTCTGAGAAACGTTACAATGTTCCGTGGAGAGATCGCAAAATCTCACCGTGGTCACCTTGAGCGCTTCATGTCTGCGATTCAGGACGGAATTAATCTCATCGACGCAAAAGATGCATCTGGAAAACTTCTCTATTCAGTCATGGACTGGAGAATCCAGGAAAACTCACGCCTCGTAGTAGTCTTCGGAACTGTATTGAATGAACTCCTCACTGATTATGATGATGTCGATAGATTGAAGATCTCCATTCAGGCCATGAGAACTCTCGTTGATCAACTCCGTCTCGCTTACGGCTGGCAGCGTGGTCTCGCAGGAACTGTATCAAAAGCTTCTTCATCACTCATTGATGTTGTCCGCCTCGAACTCCAGGAACTCGCTTCAATTAAAATGGCGATGGGTGCTGGTGACTTCACGGTCTATATGGATCTTCTCCGCATCACTCGCGGCCTTCAGGCGAAAGTAGATGCTTCACGCTCTGGTGATATGAAAGCTCAACGCGAAATCTTCGAGCTTCTTGATAAGTGGAACGCTAAAGAATGGCAGGACGAAATGGCCCGCCTCCTGAACGCTGGTCCTGACTTCAAGAATCTGGTTGTTCCTAAGCTTTCCATGCTCATCTTCGCGATGGAATCGATCTCTGATCTCACCGAGATGGAGTTCATCATCCCTGATCGCGCTACACTCACGAAGTAATCCTCACAAAAGGGCCCCTCAGGGGCCCTTTTTTTGTTAAACTAATTCCATGAAGATCAAAGACCCGAATATCAAAAAGCTTTTTGAGGATCATTCCTTTAAAGATAACCGTGGTCTCAATGAATATATCGATCTCCTGGGTTTTCCTTTCGTGAATGCCATCAAAGCACTGAAGCACATGGATCATTGGCTGGATGCGGGTGCCGGCGAAGCCAGGGCCATCCGTGAATTTCTTCTAGCCAGTTCCAAGCAGGAAATATTCACGACTGCTGTCACTTTGAAAATATCCCAATCCGTAAAATCTTCCACGCATAAAACGATTGTGAATTATCTCGAAGATCTCACACAGGAATCCATCCGGCCTTGTGACATCATTACCGATGTCTCCGGAGGACTTCAGTATTCGGAACAACCGGATCATCTCCTGAAAAGATATCTGCTATGGATGAAGCCACAGGGAAAACTTTTTCTTTATGTGAAGGAAGGAACGACCACCATTGAGAAAGGATCTGAAATTCTGACTTTTAATCAATGGATCAGGTCGATTCCCGGAGTCAAAGTTACTGAAGGATCCGTCCCTGAAGCAGTCTGCATGGAAAAAGATAAAGCTTCACACGCAGTTCCCCGTCTGAAACTCATTGAAACAAAAATGGGTGATGATCTGATCCGGAAATTTAAAGAGGTGTAATCGCCATCCGGGATCTGATGGTCTCGAGCTGTTCTTTTATCGCAAATACAACCAGGTAAGTTTCAATCATATCCTGATCAACGTTGATTTTATAATGAGTCTCAACGTATGAAGGCAGATCTTCTTTCTCGAAAATATCTTTTTTAATGTCGTAGATTCTCACTCCTCCCTCGGGATCCTGAGTAGAGGTTTTCACGGTGATGACTTCTTCCCATTGGTTGTTCATAACAAGAGGAAGATGCTCACGGCAAAAATGCAGAGACTTGAAAGGCTTGATACAAGCGTGACAGAAAATCTTATCGCAGATTCCGCAACTCACTTCACCGGGTTCTTCCGGATGATTAGGACAGAAAAGATCAGCTCTTTTGGCCTTTAACTTTTTTGCTTCTTTCAGACGTTCAAGAATTACCGGATGATATTCCGGATCATCTTCTGCTTTGACGGGAGAATTTACGGGTGTTCCCTTCTTCTGATCACGAATGAGGCGATAGATAAAAAATCCGAATACTCCCAGGAGGAGCACCAGAATCAGATTGGTGGCGATAATTAAGATGAGAGCTGTATTTTCCATTCTCAGTACAGATGTACTTCCGTTACCGGCTTGTATCCCAGGAAGTTGTTATAAAACTGTCTTGTGGATATTTTAAGCTGATCCTTGAAATAAGTCTCTTCCCGGGAATGGAGGTCATTTCTGATCTGTTGGAGGAGTTTCTTAATCAGGTTTTCTTTGTGTTCTTCAGCAATTAACGGAAGTCCGATGTTCGAGACCTGAAGCTGGCCGGAAGTCTTATGGTAGGAAATGAATACCGCTCCCTGAGTCGCCATTTTCCGGCGCTGGGAGATCTGGGTCTTCTCGATTTCAAGATGCTTACCATGAATGAGGCGCGGCTCTTTGTGATCATGCTT
Organism: Bdellovibrionota bacterium; assembly: GCA_040387275.1. Taxonomy (GTDB): domain Bacteria; phylum Bdellovibrionota; class Bacteriovoracia; order Bacteriovoracales; family Bacteriovoracaceae; genus Peredibacter. The sequence continues at coordinate 1,579,775 of JAZKDZ010000002.1, forward strand.
CTGGATCTTGATCATGTCTTCGCCGAAAATGATTTCCTGGTAATTGTAGAAAACCGCCGTATTTATTTCCGGGTAATCAGTGTCGATCCAATCCTGATGTTTTTTCAACATGTAGGATTCACCGTGAATGGGAAAATAATATGTCGGTTGAAATTCTTTCAGGAGAAGCTTCAGATCTTCTTTACCCGGATGGCCGGAAGCATGGATCATCTGATCGTTGGCGGTAATGATCTCAGCACCAAATTCAGTGAGCTTATTGTAGATACGGTAAATTTTCTTTTCATTACCGGGAATGACTTTCGAGCTGAAGACAATGAGATCACGGGGTGTCGGCTTGAAAGTCGAATCCTCGCCATAACTGAAGCGTCTCAAGGCAGACAGAAAATCTCCCTGACAACCGGAAAGGAAAATAAGCATTTTCCCGGTCTCATTTTTGACCTGTGAAGGATCGGAGAACTCATCCGGGCTGAGGGTCGAATGCCCAGTCTCGAATCCTGCTTCCATATATGTTTTAATGGAGCGACCCATGAGAACAATTTTTCTTCCCGAAGCTTTCGCCATTTGGGCAATCGTATTCATGCGATGAACGTTCGAAGCGAAAAGTGTGAGGAAGATTCTGTCTTCCGGGCGATCGAGTAATGCTTTCAGATCAGCATTCAGGTCTTCTTCTGCAGTCGTCTTCCCATCATAAATGACGTTCGTGGAATCCATGAAAAAAGCTGTGTATTTGCATTCGCCAAGTTTCTGTTTGATACGTGGAAAATCAATGGGTGCTTCGTGCTTCGAAGAAATATCCACCTTGAAGTCTGAAATATAAAGCGCGCCCCATGTCCGGTCTTTCGAGCGAATAATCATCCCGCAGGTTTCTGGAATGGAGTGATTCACATGCACTGGAGAGATATCTACTTCATCAAAAATCAGATCATCTGTCGGAGTGTAGAGCTGATATTTCAGTGTCACAGGAAACTCAGTGAGTTTTTTCTGGATCAGATGAAGTGTGAATTTTGTGACGTGAACAGTGAGATGCGGAAAGGCCTGAAGGAGCTGTCCGAGTCCACCAATGTGATCTTCATGTCCGTGAGTGATGACGATATGTTTTAAACGGGAAGCATCGAGAGTTGAGAAATCAGGAACGAGATAGTTGATGTCGAAGCATTCTTCATAGGGGAAAAGCATTCCGCAATCGATGATGACATCTTCATTCTGTGTGCGAATGATCGTCATGTTTGAGCCGATCTCCTCGACCCCACCCATCGGCATCACACTAAAATATTTGTTCTTCAAAACTAGATGGCCCTTGTTACGCTCGGCTGAACTTCCGTCTCAAGCATTTCTTTGATTCTAGCAGAGAGGATGAGTGAGGCAACATCAGTCTCTTCACCGACAGTGAAATCGGCGTACTGACGTTGAGGGTCGAGGTACTTCTGATACATCGGTCGGACTGTCGCGTAGTACTGAGAAATGACCGATTCAAGTGAACGGCCGCGTTCTTTTACGTCACGGTGAAGTCGACGCGTGAAGCGTATATCAGAATCCACATGCAGGAAGCATTTGATGTCGAGCATGTTGCGGATTTCCTGGTCGTAGAGAGTAAAAATTCCCTCGAAGAGGACAACTTTACAGGGACCCAGGGTTTCATATTCGCCAGTCCTTCCGGACGTCGCGAAATCATAAATCGGACACTGAATCGAGCGTCCTTCTTTCAGATCAAGAAGATGTTTTCTCAAAAGTTCCCAGTCAAATGCCTGAGGATGATCGAAATTCGGCTTACCAGCATTCGTGTGCAGGTCGCGGGGAAGGTCATTTAAATAATAGGAATCCATGTGGAGGAGGAGCGACTGGGAATTATTAATTCCCTTCATAACTTTAGTGGCAAAGGTCGTTTTACCCGAACCTGAACCACCGGCAATTCCCACGAGATAGATCTTCTGCATGGAGGATTCTTCTAGCAAGGTTGTGCCCGGTCCGTCAAAGAAACACAGTTGTTTGTAAATTTTTTAGCCTTTCAGATGCCCTTAAATACGTTATAAGTCCCCGCATGAATACATTCTGGGTTGTGACATTATTCCACGGCGAAATGAGGCCCGAAGATTGGGGTCTGGTCGAAGATCTCGCCGTCAATCGTTTTGGTTCAATCGGAATCGAAGAGTTTTCGATTGATGAACCGGAAGTTGACCGGATTCTTGGCGATCGCTCCTATTCCGGCGGAGATCTTCCGCAGGATGTGCTCGATGAAGTAGAAGATGTTGTGAAAAGTGGCCCTGTCACACTTCGGTTTTTCTTTGAAACAGGAGATCCTGCGAAAGGATTCTTCGAAGAACTCAAAAAAACGATTCTTGGTGAAATTCAGATCGATGAATTACCAGTTGAAGACTGGAATGCGGAATGGAAGAAGCACTACTCACCAATTGTGGTGAATGAAAAACTGACTATCGTTCCCGCGTGGGAAAAAAATCATCAGGCAAAATCTGGTCATAACCTCTTTATCAATCCCGGTATGGGATTCGGTACCGGAAGTCATGAGACGACATTTCTCTGTCTGAAACTTTTCACAGAAGATGTGACAGGAACACCTGTTGATGTTCTGGATTTTGGTTCAGGTTCAGGCATTCTCGGGCTCGCGGCTCTGAAATTTTATCCTGAAGTGAGAGTGGATTTTTACGATATCGATCCAGAGGCAAATGAGAACTGTTTTCAGAACGCCGAAATTAATAGTCTCAGCGAGAGAAAATTCCGTCTTCTTCTTCCTCAGGTGAGAAATCACTTACAGCCGGGATATAATGTTGTCTTTGCCAATATTCTTGAAAATATCCTGGTGGAAGAGCGCGAATTTCTCATTAAAAGCGTCTTACCTGGTGGATCGTTAATTTTATCAGGACTTCTTCGTCATCAATCGGCCGGGATTATCGAAAAATATTCAAGCGACATTACCTTTGTGAAAGAACTCACGAAAGGTGACTGGTCTGCACTTCTCTTCCGGAGAAACGGATGAGAGCGGTTTTTCTTCCCGATCTCTCCTCCCATCATGAATATCTGCTGTCGGGAGACATTCTCCATCATCTGGTGAATGTCATTCGCATTGAAAAAGATGAAGAGCTCCTGCTTCTGAATGGAAGAGGTCTTTCCGTTAAAACATTAGTGGTAGAAGCTTCCAAAAAAATCCTGAAACTCACCACTCTTTCGGAATCAACGACGGAACGTGCTTTTAATCTGGATCTTATCCTGGGAGTTCCTAAAAAAGACGCTCTGGAACTATCACTGAAGCAAGCGGTAGAGCTGGGTTTTCGGAAGATTTATCTCGTGAGATCTGACTACTCACAAACGAAAGTTCCTGAGACTGACAGAATCATGAGTCTTCTGGTTTCTGCACTCGAGCAATCAAATTCTCCCTTTCTTCCCGAGGTAATTGAAGCAGATTGGAAGTCTGTTCCGTGGAACGATTATGGTACGGTTCTCATGCTGGACTCTCAGACCGGAAACGCCGGGAAATCGAAATTAGTTTCGAAGATTAACTGCCTCGTGATTGGCCCGGAAGGTGGATTTTCTCCTGCAGAACTCCTGGATCTTCGCTCTCGTCCTCAGGTTGAGGCCATTCTTCTTCCCACTCCTATTCTCAGAACCCCTACAGCTGTCGCAACAGGGGCAGGTCTCATTCTACAAAGATTGATGACTTGATTTTTTTATGACAGAATTTTTGAAAGCTCCTCAAAGGAAATATCAATGAATCTCGAATCCACATCATCGCCAAAGAAAACTCCGTCAGCGCTTGATCTTGAACTCGAGGATTTTGATTTTAAACCAATCACAAGTGGTCTTGGTTTTTCTCACCAACAGAAAATTACGGAAATTAAGCCGGCTTTCGCTGAAAGAGCAAATCCGGTTCGTGAAACTCCGGTTGTTCGCACTCAGCCGATGCAAGCTCCTAAAAAAGAAATGAATGTTTACCAGAATGATCTTTCTCTTTTCTACGGTCAGTCTGAAGCAGTTGTTCAAGCTCCGGTGGTTGAAGCGAAGCCAGAAAAAGTTTATCGCCAGGCCACGAAAATGGATCGCATCGTTGCCTATGTTTTTGATATGGCAATTCTGGTTTCCGTTCTCAGTGTCATGCTGATGTTCATGGCAAAAGCTACCGGCATGGAAGTGATGGAAGCATGGGCGCAGTACCCGGATGAAATCACTCCACTCATTGTGACTCTCTTCTGCGGATTTTATCTTCTCTATTTCGCCATTGGGGAAAAGACAGGTGCCACAGTTGGCAAGTCACTCATGAATATCAGAATTGTGGATATGGATAATAAAAATCAAAGTTTCATGACTCTTCTCGTGAGAAGTTTCATTACACTTATTAATTTTGCCAGCATCGGACTCTTCTCATATTTTGATCTTCAGAATAAAGCGACGAATTCGAAAATGATCAAGGTTAACTAATGTTCAGCCGCGAGCTCACTCAATTTCTCGAGAAGAATAAAGATAAAAAAATCGTTTTCACGAATGGTTGTTTCGACATTCTTCATCGTGGTCACGTGACTTATCTCGCTGAAGCAAGAAAGCTCGGTGATCTTCTCGTCATTGGTGTGAATGCAGACGCGAGTGTAAAGCGTCTCAAGGGTCCTGAGCGTCCGATCAACAATGAAAAAGATCGTTGCTTTGTTCTCTCGCAACTTAAGTCAGTCGACTTCACCGAAATTTTCACAGAAGACACTCCGCTAAATCTCATTCTCGAAGTAAAACCAAAAGTTCTCGTGAAAGGTGGCGACTGGAAAATTGATCAGATCGTTGGCGGGAAGGAAGTTCAGGCGATGGGTGGCCAGGTTTTCTCGCTAAACTTCGTCGATGGTTACTCCACCACCAGTCTGATTGAGAAAATTCAGCATCACGAGTAAAAGTCCCCTCCATAAAATTCTGGCAGGCTTATTTCCTGCATCTTGTTAATTCAATGCCTTGCGGCTGATTCCTGTTATATTTAGACCTCTTTACAACTTCTCAAGGCTTCGGAATCAGGCAAAAGCTCAATATTTTTGGGCGCCAGACTCAAATAGGAGTCAAATATTACCTGAGTAAACCGATCAGTGGTGAGTCTGACTATTGTGGTCAGTCATCTGATTCTGCAACAGGAGTACGTTAATGGGCTTAAGAATCAACACCAACATTGCATCTCAAGAGGTGCAACGGAACTTGAAGGTCAGCAATGCCTCTCAAGAAGCCGAGTTTTCCAAACTGTCGTCTGGTAAGCGGATTACAAAATCTGCTGATGATGCCGCTGGTTTGGCCATTGCTAAAAAACTGGAAGCTGAGACGAAAGGTCTCCGCGTAGCTTCGCGAAACGCGAATGATGCGATCTCGATGGTTCAAGTTGCCGAAGGTGGCTTGAATGAAACGGGTAACATCCTTACACGTCTTCGTGAACTTTCCATTCAGGCGGGTTCGGATACAGTAGGAGATGCTGAACGCGGCTATCTCTCACTCGAATACGAACAATTAGTAGCTGAAGCTGACCGTATCGCGAAGACGACTTCTTTCAACGGAAGACCGCTTCTTCAAGGTGAAGGTTCAGTTCTTCAGTTCCAGGTTGGTGCCTATGGTGGTGCTGACAACCAAATTGAACTCGATGCCGGGTCAACTGATGCCTCGGTTGAAAGTTTAGGAATCGGTGGTTCAAACGTCCGTGATAAACAGGACGCGATCGATAACCTTGAAAAGATCGACGGTGCCATTGGTAAAGTAAGTGCGTTCCGCGCGAACTTTGGTTCCGTACAATCCAGATTGCAAACTGCCATCAACTCAATTGATGTCACAGTTGTAAACCAAGAGTCTGCACGCTCACGAATCGAAGACGTGGATGTTGCAGAATCAACAGCGAAGCTCGCATCTGCACAGATGAAGAACGCTGCTGGTGTTGCTACACTTGCCCAGGCGAACTCGCTCGGACAACAAGCAATGCGCTTAATTGGATAGTAGTAGTTGCAGATGAATTTCACTTAAGCCCAATTCCCTCCGTGAGAAATCACGGAGGGCATTTTTGAGGTTGTTTTGAATAACGGCAATAAGATGAACAAGGTCCACGACAGTGCGCAGATTCTTCAGAATCTGAATTCCGCTAAGGAAGACATTTCTGAAATCTACCTCTGGCGATTCGTGGGCGGTTCAAAGCATTTGGGACTTACGCGGATTGAAGCTGTCCGTAAGCAGAGATCTGACTTCTGTGTTGTACCGACTGAGGGTCAAGACAGAGTTGTGCAGGAACTGCTGAGTGGTCAGACTCATATCGATCTCTACATTCCGTCGAAGTCGATTCTCATGCGTTGCCGGATCAAATCTACAGATGCTCCGTTCCGGTATTATCTCGAATTACCGGAATTCATGGCCCAGGTAGAAAGAAGAAAAGAACTTCGTCTGAATACTTATGATCAGCAGGAAATAAAAGTGAGTTTCGGGAAGACGATTACTCTTCCACGAACCATGAGTCAGTTCTTTTTGAAGTCATGCTTCGACGTCAGTACTGGTGGGATTTCTTTTCTTGTTTCCAGAACTGAGTCAAAACTTTTCAATGAATCGGATCTGATACCGACCATGGAAATCAAAGCTGAGAAGTGGGTCGCAAAAATTGCGACACAGGTTTTGTCGATTCGTGAGACAGAGCCGGATGAGGCCAATGGCTTTCCGTACAAAGTCTGGCGGGTGTCCTGCAAGATTACCCAGATCGATCCCATGGCCAAAAAACAGCTAGAGCGTTTCATATTTGAACGGATAAAGGATGAGCTCCATGCTATAAATGGATAGCGTGAAGATATCAGCCATTTCCGACGTTCATGTTAAGGCCCCCGGCGATCCTGCCGACATTCTCCTGAATAAATTTCTGGATCATCCTGAAGTACGCTCTTCTCAGCATGTGCTTTTGCTCGGCGATATTTTTGATCTCATGACCGGTCAGCATAATCAATACCTCCGGGATTACGGCCACCTCTTTCGCAAAATGGATGAGCTGGTGAAGTCAGGAGTCCAGGTTCACTTCTTTGAAGGGAACCATGATGTGAATCTCCAGAAGCTTTTCAAGAAATTCTGGCCGAAGGAAGAAGTGACTTCGCAACTTTTACCGGAAATCCAGGAATGGGACGGGAAGACTTATTATTTTTCCCATGGTGATGAACACGAAATTCATAACCAGTCTTATCAGCGCTACAAGAAATTCATCAACTCCAAACCTCTTCAGTTTATTGCTAATTACATTATGCCCTATTCAGTCCTGAAGTTCGTTGGCGAAAGAGCTTCTGTCCGTTCCCGGAAGAAAGGCTCAAAGATGTTCAACGAAGATTCCGTCCGTGAAAAGTTTCGCGAGGGAGTTTCTCAGGTGACGGGAGGGAAATATAATTTCGTTCTCGGCGGGCATAGCCACGTAAAAGACGAGTTTACGATGGAAGGTGGTCAATCCACTTATCTCAATAACGGGTACGCACTTCGGAGCAAAACTTTTATTCTGATACATAATCATGTTCCTTCTTTTATTCCCTTAACTTAATTGCGCCATCGCTTTCACTTCTTTCATAATAAACTTCCCGGCGAAATCCTTCACTGACGACTCAGTTCTGGTTTCCGATTTGTCTGATTGGATTTCTTTCTGAACAACTATTAAAAGCTCTGCGAACTGGGCAATCTGCGGAAGATGGGTAATCGCAATCACCTGTCCGTTACTTCCCACTTCGGCCAGAGCTTTCCCGATACAATTGGCTGTCTCTCCTCCGATCCCGGTATCGATTTCATCGAAAAGGAAGATACTGATGGAGTCGTAGCTCGAAAGAATCTGTCGCACACTCAGGAGAATGCGTGAAAGCTCTCCCCCTGAAGCAATGTCCTTAATGCGGAAAAATCCTTCTCCGGCATTTGTCTCTGCCATGAAGTGGGCGGTACTCATTCCCGCTTCCTGGAAATCTTCTGTTTTCTCAACGACAATCTTGATGGTAGCTCCATTCATTTTGAGAAGACGCACCCGATCTGTCAGTTCCTGTGAAAGTTTCTTGGAGGACTTTATTCGTTTGTCGTGAAGTTTTCCGGCGAAAAGCTGCAGGTCTTTTTCGAGTGATTTAAGACGTGATTCACTTTCACCCAGATTAATTTCAAGTTCCTCGAGGAAATTCTTCTCTTTTAAAAACTCCACCTGTGATTGAAGAACTGTTTCCACAGAACCACCGAATTTCTTCTTCAGCTTTTGATACACATCCAGGCGATCAATCACTCCTTCCAGTTCTTCCGGATCAAGATCCAGATTGAGGCACTTATCCAGGCCTTCCTGCAGAAGGGCGAGCTTATCCATAAACTCAGAAATGTTTTCCACCTGCGTTCCGCAAAGATCAGTGTTCTTGGTAATGAGAGAGTTCAGCTGGCGGGAGAGTCCGTTCATTCCGGAAGATCCTTCGGAGCCATCGAAAAGATCCCTGACCTGAAAGGAAAGGCGCTGGGTCTTTTCGAGGTTCACCAAAGTATTTTTCTTCTTCAGGAGATCCACTTCATCCTGGGAGGATGGGCCAAGTTTTTCAATCTCCTGAAGTTGATAACTGAGATAATCAAGACGTTGCTCTCTCTCACGGCGGGAAGCTTCCAGGTCTTCCTGATCCTTCTTCGCTTTTTTATAAAGGCGGAGAGTTTCCTGATAGAGATCGACTTCGGGTTTTAAACGCGCGAAGTGATCGAGGAGATAAAGCTGGTAACTGCCTGAGAGAAGTTTCTGGTTTTCGAACTGGCCCACGAGATCAATATAGCGACGGGCAAATCCTCCGAGAAATCCCAGAGTGCATGAGAGATGATTGACATAAGTTTTGGTTGATCCATTTTTATAAACAAGACGTTTGATGATGAGTTCTTTCCCTTCTACGGGATAACCTTCCTGGTGGAGATATTCGCGCACTTCAGGATCATCACAATAGAATGAAGCCTCAACCAGGGAGTATTCAGTTTCCCGACGTACGACTCTCTTATCAGCGCGACCACCAAGAATTAACTGGAGAGCATCAAGAAGTAAGCTTTTTCCGGAGCCGGTTTCACCGACAATGGCGTTGAAACCCGGACGGAAGCGCACCGTCTGATTGCGGAAGGTGGCAAAATTCTGAATAACGAGGCTTTTTAAATAGAATGTCGCGTTCATGGTGACCCCTTAGGAACCATGATACGGATAATTTACGGAAAATCAACATGTCCGTACAAAATCCGTAGGACCGCTATTCCCTTTTACCGGAAACGAATTTGTCGCGGACTGTTTCGAAGTAGAGACGATCGGGATTTTTCACAAGTGAGACTTTCTTCATGCGGGAAGAATTGATGACTACGACATCCTGTTCATCAATATTAATCGCCACCTGGCCATCCAAAGTGAGGGTCACAGAATGATGGGGAGGCAGGACCCGTAAAGTAATCGGAGACGTGTCAGGCACAACAAATGGACGATGAATTAAAGAGTGGGGGCAGATCGGCGTGAGAATAATTCCCTTAACGTCCGGATGAACAATGGGGCCGCCGGCTGCCATCGAGTAGGCGGTTGAACCCATCGGAGTTGAAATGATGATCCCATCTCCGGAAATATTGTACACATGTTCTTCGCCCAATTCAGCGCGGAGATAAATCATTCGCGCGATATCATTTTTCCCGAGAACAGCATCGTTAAAGAAGAAATCCTTGAAGTGAACTTTGTTCTTACGAATCACACTCACGTGGCAGAGTGGTTTTGTTGTAACTTCGAATTTGCCATCGATGATGGTGTCGAGATGATCAAAATATTCATTCTTGTTGAACTCCGTGATGAATCCCAGGCGACCGAGATTAATACCGAGAACAGGAATTTTCGAATTGATCCGGCGGCAAACGCCAATGAGAGTTCCGTCACCCCCGAGTGAGAGCATGAGATCGACTTTGTTATGGAAAGAATCGGCATCCCAGAACTGAAGAGACTGATTGGTTTTTTGTTTGAAGAACTTTGCTACTCGCGCTTCATCTTCTACACGGAAAACGATTTGTCTCTTTCTTCTCTCGAGCCAGTTGCAGAGATTCGGCAGAAGATTGTAGAACTCAGGAGTTGAATTCGGTTTGAGAGTGATGCCAACGATTTTTACAGGCGATTTCTTCATACTTACTCCGTCATTATCCGCATGGCCTCTTCGAGATCTTCGAAGGGCTTATTGAGAAGTCGACACTGATACGAATTCGCGCGGGAAAGAACCTGCGGGGAATTATAAGCAGTCATGATGACAAATTTCTGGCTGATGTCCTGTGCGCTGAATTTCTTTTTCGATTCTTCGATCACATCAAATCCGGAAATGTCCTGAAGCATGAGATCACAAATGATCCGATCATACTCGTTAGCGAGAATCATATCGATGGCTGTCTTTCCGCTCGCTGATACATCAACGGAAAACCCTCTGCGCTCAAAAAGTTTCTTGAGCGATTGTTGAATCAGGATTTCGTCTTCGATGATAAATATTTTTTTCATGTCACCGGCAGGGTAATGCGGAAATGGGCACCGTTTGATTCATTATTCATCATATATTCCAAATTACCACCCATTTTTAACGCCAGGTTCCTCGAGAGGACAAGACCGAGACCTGTGCCCGAAGCCTTCGTCGTAAAAAACGGCTTAAACAGCTGACTGGCCTTCTCTTCCGGAATACCAGGGCCATTATCCTGAACATGAATGGCAATGAGTTCATCTTCCTTGCAGACACGAATCGAAAGCTCGCCACCTCGGACTTCGGCATCCCGCATGGCCTGTGCCGAATTTACGATGAGATTAAAGAGAATCTGCACCACAAAAATAAGGGGCACAGAGATCTCGAGATTTTCAGTTTCGTCATGATAGGAAACTTTTTTCCTGATCTCACGGCCTTCACTCTTGGCCAAAACGAGAGACTCATCGATGATTTTTTTGAGCGACACGGGCTTGGGATCATTCTGGATCTGATAGAGATTGGAGAAGTTTTCAATGATCACCTGACACCGGGAAACATTCTTCTCGATTTCCTTCATCAGGTCTTTGTTATCAACTGAGACATCGAGTGTACGGAACATCTGAGAACCGAGCATGAGCCCGAACAAGGGATTGGAAAGTTCATGCCGGAGTGTATTTAAAAGTTCGCCCAGAAGTGAGATGCGCTGGAAGTGAAAGAGATCAAAAGCATAATGGCGAAGCTCATCGCTGTCGTAGAGATCGAGCGAGAAAGGGCCCATGACTTTCTTGGTGAAGAAAATATCCTGGTCCTGAAGTTCCGTTTTCATCAGGTCATTCTGAAACGCTGTTCCCGTAACCGTGTTCTTAATTCTCAGGGGAAGTGGGAAATCCTTGAGACAGATACGGAGTTCAGAAATACGTTTATCGGAAAATTCCTGATCGATCAGTCGTTCAAAGTGCGGCTGAAGGAGATCGATACATGTTTCAAAGAGTTCAATCTCTTCCCTGCCATAACTCAGGAAATCGTGTCGGGAAGTAATGGCAACCAGACTGTATTTTCTTGAGATAACTTCTTTGGCAAGAAAGCTTCCGTTAAACGGAAGATTGAGTTTCGGAAATGTGTCCGTAGAAAAAGATTTAATCTTGGATTTTTTTACTGAGTTGAAGAACGCATTGAACTCTTTTACCTCAATAAAGCTCTGAACTTTTTCCGAGCGCCAGAGGGAACCGAGAAGTTCTGCCTTGGTCTGTCCTTTCAGGTGAAGAATCACGAGGGAAGTTTCAAAGCTCTGAAGAAAAGGAACACTCAGGATTTTTTCCGTGAGATCGCGCAAGCTATGTGACTCAAGAGAGAGACTGTTAATTTTTCGGATAATTTCATCCCACAAATCTTTCGTGTGCCTTCCGGGACTTGCAGCAGAGAAAACGCGCTTCTCAATCGATTGCGTTGTTTTCACCAGGAGGTCGAAAGGTTCCTGCGCCAGGGACCTTGGCGGAATCTTTTTCTCCAGACCATTCAGAATGAGTGAGATGTTTTTCCGATAGAAAGGAAAGTCACAGTATTCGCCATCAGGATAATTGACCCAAAGGCGTTCACCTTTCTTCAAAAGGGCATATTGAGCTTCTGCGAGAGGGAGAATCTGAAATTGGGATGAGAGGGAAAAGTCAGGACCTAATTCTTCTAAGACCGAGGGGTCAAGATGAAGAGTCAGGCGTTCATGAACCGCTTCGCTTGGGGAATCAGGTCTATTTTCCACTGGGTTAAGTTATCTTTTAATTCGTACTTTATCAATTCTTCTAGTGCGACCAGATCACCTTTCTGATGAGCGTGATTGATGCCTTTCATTACGAATAAGAGATGAATGTGAGATTCCTTGGCGCCGATAATAGTCTGCTTGTGACGCTTCTGGATCATTTGGGCAATCAGGGTCGTGATTTCGACATATGTGCCAACATCCATCGTAATGGAACTTACCCATTGGTTGATATTGATGGGCTTTTCTTCCTGGAGAGCAGGTATCTGGTTAAGGCGGGCGAGTGTCTGGTTGAGGAATTCCTGAGAAAGTTGAACGGATTCTACCAATATATCGGAAGATCCGGCTTCGGAGATTGTTGTCGTCCCTGACATGGCTCAATCCTTGATGGTGACAAGAATAGTATAGCGCAATCTTTTGGTATTCCCAGAATAAATTTTGTCCCGATAGGGGCAGCTTATTTCTTGTTCCGGATGGCCTCAAGAAGTTCAGCGAAAGCCTTGAGGGCCTGATGTTCTTCTGAATAGGTAAGAAGGGAATTCTGACTTTTCTCGAGGAGAGTCTCCCCTTCGACCTGACCTTTTCTGATTTTATAAAAATCGAGAACAGGTCGGAGAAATGGATTGGAAGCAGCGATCTTTTCCATCGTCTCGTCAACTTCCGTGAGTGTGCTGATACTTTTCGAAACTTTCTCAGCATCGGACTCAGAAGATTTCGCTTCTTTGTAAACACTGTCGAGTGCAACCATCGCATAGTCATGAAGACGTGTGAGCTTAGTCACAATCTCTAACTGACTCCCGAGAATTTCCGATTGTTCCGGAGAGGGTGCCACGATATCAAGATTCACATCCTGAAGCGCCAGAAGATAATTCCAGAGAACAAGATGTGCCTGATAAAACGGATAAGAAATTTCTTTGCCTGATAAATTCTGCATGTAAGCACCAAAAACATTTTCCATGCTCAGGCGATAGATATTGAGATGCTCGGCTGGTTTCATCTCTTTTTCTTTCAGGATAATCTCGAGAATTCCCAGAAGGGACTGAGCATCCATCTTCTTTCCACTGGTAGTAATGAGCATCGTCCCTTCTTTTTCGGGAAGAAGATTCAAACCCTGGAAACGGGATCCAAAATAAATCGCGCGAGCTCCGCTTTCACAAAGAACGAGAGCTTTCATGGAAGCAGGGCCTACATAAAGTGAAGATGTGTGATCGTTTTCTGCATTCACTTCGCTTTCATCCAGCACTTGAATGCCGGGAAATCTCCGGACAAGTCCTGAAAGGAAAGCTTCCTGTTCATCTTTCGGAAAAAAATCCGCTGAAGACATTCCTATGATGATGGTTTTCGCGACAGCGGTGGATTCAATCTCTGAATTTCTTTTTTTCAAGCCGAGAATCTGTCGGAAGATTTCACGCATGTGAAAAGTTACGAAGGGAGTATTTCCCTTAAAGGTAAGAAACCAGGCTGACCATGTTCCATTCACCAGGAGTTCATTGTTCTGATAGAAGGCACCCGATTTTTTGCCGGCCTTCACTTCACTGTGTATCTGCCAGGCAGCTTCATTTAATGAAAGATTGAAAGAGAGATCAAAGTCCGTGGTGAGAACTTTTCCAATATCCGTTGTTGTTCCGGAAGGAAGAGGAAATCCGATACTTTTCATGACATCGAGAGCTTTAGGGCTCACGAGAAGAGTGAGTTCGAAGTCTGTGAGATCTCTCGCATTGGCAGATAAAACCTGCATAGTTTCATGCAGGAAGTACATGTCATCCGTTTGGATGATTAATATTTTTTTTACGGCCATCCGCTTATTTTAAGGTTGTTTGAACAGGGGGAACAGGGTCGGCAAAATTGCACCCGGCTTTCCAGAAAAAAAGTCGGACTTAGAATGGAAGATACCAAGGAGTATTCATGAACGTCGACCGTTGCCTTCAGGAAATCGCCGTCTCTCTCATTCAGTCCAATGAACTCGCACACGATACATGGACTGCTGTTTCAGTGACATCTGATGGAAAAACTCTTTCCGGATTCTTTTACACTGTCACAGGACGCGCTCATCATTTCCACGGATATGATGTCGCAACCGCGCCTTTTTCTGAGCTAAAAAAAGCAATGGGCAACTGGCAGACTTGTCTGGTTCAGATTAAAGCTTCTGACTTCAAGGTTCATTGGGACTTCGACAAAGGTAATACATATCTCTGGGATAGTAAGAACGACACGATGATGGCAGAACGTCTTCGTCCTCGCTTTGAAGGCGATGAGTGCTGGGTTTCTCCTCTGGGACTCGAAGTGATTCTCTCTATGCAGGAAAATTCACCAGAGTTAGTTGATGATATCGATGACATCAGTCTTCACTGCATGATTACCAATGCGTTTCTGCGTGCCATGAGAAACGGATTCACAGATCGCAGCGATCTTATGTCATTTGCCATCATGTCATTTGAATTTGCCCCGAATTTCGACGCTCATCCAGCTGTGAAAGCAGCGATGAAAAAAGTAGCGGGCATTCCCGGAGCGAAATGGGATTCACTCTATACGGCGATTCCGGAAGGTGTGTGGATGGAAGTGGATACTGAGACTTTCTATGATGGATCTGCGTGGTTCAGTGAACTGCCTAAAGAAAGAGAAATTGAAGTAGCATAAAATAAAAAAAGCTCCGAAAGGAGCTTTTTCTTTATTTCACATCGTTCAGGTTGTAACCTTTAATGGTCTCGTGATTTCGATGAGTCTTCTCAATGTCTTTCCGGAGTTCAATCTGATACTCCTGCAGTTTCACCATGAGTTTCTCGTCGAGCTTTTTGATGTAATCAATCTGGCGATTCACTTCTGTTCTTCTTTCTTCCGGAACTTCCGCCCAGTTTACCTGGCGTGAAATCTGGTCGATCACAAGAAAAAGTCTTTCGCGATTGGCAGTGAAGCTATCGAGTTTGTCCGCATCAACTTCTCTTTCAAGAACTGATTCAGTGAGAGTCACAGCTTTGAGGATAAATTCTTCGAGGAGGAGTACAAATTTATCCATTAAGCGCTCTTTGATCCGTTCGTTGTTGCAGTCTGCTGGGCCTTGAGGGTTTTAATCGCCTCTGTCCAACCATCATACAAAGTATTGAGGACACGGAGACAGCCTTCCAGCTGAGTCTTGTCGATCTTGATGTTTGCCTGCGTACTTGCGTAGAGGATGTAATCATAAAGTGAAGAAAGCTCGCGTGCGACTTCTCCGCCCACTTCGAGGTCGAGTGAGTTGGAAAGTTCCACCACGATGTCCTGCATTTTCCCGATGTACTCACCTTTTTTGGCGATGTTCTTCTGGTCAATGGCGTCCATTGCTTTTTTACAGTTCTTAATTGCCGCCTGATAAAGCATCAGAAGGATCTGCTCCTTACTGGCCGTTTCAACCGACGTCTTCTTATATGCACCTAAGCCGTATGACATGGAATCCTCCTCCAATTATCTCGATTCAAATTTTATCACAGCTGCATTCCGGCCGGGGCTTGGGCAAATCCTGCCAGTCCCGCACCTTGTCCTTTAATCTTAGAAATCGTCTCTTCCAGTCGGGCAAATTTCGCTTTCAGCACTTCTTCTTTCCGCGCGATCATTCTTTCGCGGGTTTGAATCTGTCTGTCGATCTGGCCGATGTTATTTGTCAGACCACTCTTCCGTGAAGGAAGAATCCCGTTGGGTGGGCTGGTCAGGTTTTTACAAGTGTCATCCAGGAGATCCATGAACCCGCGGGTTTTTCCGACTGTCGGATCATATTTACCTGTCAGGGTCTGAGAAACCGCTTTGTAATCTTTCGCAAGAGCAGTCTCAAACTTTGCGGAATCAAATTTCAGGAGACCATCACGCTGGAAGCTCACACCGAGATCTCCCATGCGCATAGGACCCGAGTCCGTCTGGATAGGAGAGAAAATCGCGGTACGGATTTTTCCCTCAATGGTCGTGAGGGTAAGATCACCACCGAGAGTTTGTGAGGTATCAGATTTTTCATCAAGTGTGTTCTGCTCTTTGATGAACTTCAGAACGTTATTGATGTTATCCACGAGACCCTGGAACTTGCCTCCGATCTTGGCAACGTCTTCTGTGATCTCGATATTCATTTCTTCGCCGACTTTGGCCTTCTTCAGATCAATCGTGACTCCCGGAATGAGGTCAGTCACTTTGTTCGAAGGAACTTCAATTTCAAATCCATCGAGTTTGACTTTCGCATCCTGTGCCGGTCTCTCCTGGTCGAAGTAAATATCAACTTCACCATCAACGAGATAGAGATAGGGAAACTCAGCATTGTTATCATCACCGGTTTCAGAAAGTGAAACCATGAGACGCCACGGCTCATCTTCGCCTTTACCGTCATTCACGACTGTCGCTTTCATTCCGAGATCAGGATCATTGTTAATGAGTTTCGCCACACCTGTGAGATTGGCGTTTGCTTCATCAACGTAAATTTCTTTTTCTTCACCGTTGGCCATCGTGCACTTGATGTAACCGACGCCGATATAGGTTTTATCTTTGTCTTCCACACCATTGGAAATGGCAGACGCTTTCTGTGCTAACTGTGTAACTTCCAGCTGGTATTTACCGGGAAGGGCAACGTTCTTGTCAGCAGTGACTGAAATGTTTTTTGCATCACCTGTATTAACTGCGAGTTCGCGGAGTGATCTTTCTGTTTTATTTTTAAGAATTTCTCCGCGCATGTTTTCGACGAGAGTCGTGAGCTGACCGACGAGATTTTTCTTATTCTCGATCTTACCTTTGCGCGCTTCCATTTGCTTAATAGGCATTTTTTCAGCTTCAATGATCTGCTGAACAATGTCCTTAGGAAGGCCTGAATTGATGGAACCAAACGAAATCCCCAAATCTTTCCTCCGTGAAAGTTACGATATGGGATAGGTCTTTCATCCTGAAAAACCGGGAACACTGCCCCTATATAGGCTACCATTTGGCTGAGATGCTGCAAGTGGGAAGAAAGTGATGGCGAGGTCAGCGCGAGTGAATCAATCGGGATTAGATATATCCGGGATTCGGTTCGATCCGCGTGATCTCCAGGCAGGCCGGGAGATTGTTTTTCTCACAGTAAGGTCTCAGAACCTGGTCGATGAACGGTGCCGGCATGGGAGAGGGTCCCTTCAGGATGGCGAGTGCTTTGCGGGACTGCTCTTCCACTTCAGCTGCCTTGTCCTCTCTTGCCAGTAAAGCAGCATAAACGATGAGGGGAAAAAAATGCCCCTCTCCCAGGGATTTCAGGCGATCAACCCGGATCTGATAATCAAATTCCTCTTCCTCATAAAACATCATGAGGGAGTAAAGGAACATAAAGATTCTCCGGCTGGCCACTGGGTATTGAATCTCAGTATCAAAGCAGGATTCTGCCTTGATGTATTCCATGAGCTCACCCGAAATTTTATGACCCTTTCCGTAACTGGCTGTCACAAGATTGATGGCCGATCGGCAGTTTTTTGCCTTCTGAAAATTGCGGGTGTTAAACGCGACATCATCTTTCCATTTCTGGTTTTCAAAATGGGTAAAGATGCCAAGAGAAATGGCCATACCTGCAAGAATGATTTTTGTTTTTTGTGAATGAAAATCAATGAGCGAGAAAAGAATCACGATCATTCCGGCGAAGGGAAGAATGAGATACGTATCGTAAACTCCCGGGAGAGTGACTGACATAGGAATGGTCATGAGACCGAAAATTGTCCACGAATATATCTGACGATCTTTCCTGCGAAAGATGGCAAAGGCCAGGAGGGCAGCGATGACAAACCCCGGCCACGCTACAGAAAAATCCGGATAATAAATAAAGCCCAGTCGGAAAGGATAGAAAATCTGAGTCAGGTCAAAGGAGAAATTAGTAAGGATAAGTTTCACGTCAGTGAAGCTGCTTTCTACCCGGGGATAGATGCTCGCGTGAACAGGATTGCCGATTTTGTAATAGGTAAAATTGATAAGAAACATGAGGAAGGCAGAAGAGAAAACGATAGCGAAAATTTTCTTATTCTCTTTGGTGAATTTTATCTCAGAAGACCATAGATGGAAGAGTGCCCAGCAAGGCCATAGAATGGCAACGGGGTGAGAGAGGACCGAAGCAATATAGGCCATAAAAAAATAAAGCCAGTGCTTTTTCCCATCCTTCCACTCGAGGAAGAGAAGAGTCGCCCATACTGCGAACATCGCTGCCAGGATATGTTTTCTTGCCATTCCCCATCCCACCGATTGCGACATGAGTGGATGAGAGGCAAAGATCATCGCCCAATAAAAAGGCATTTCCAATTTCGACAAAGGAGAAATTCTTGCAAGCAGTTTCATCATGAGATACGCAAAAAATCCAAACAACAGGACGTTGATAGTGGCAAACGTCACAATGCCGCTCGAGCGAAAAATGGCCAGGTCCACAAAAAATGACAAGTCTCTCACTGGTTGAAAATCAATTGTCTGAAGGGCAGTGAGTTGTGAGAGATAAGTGAGTGGATTAGTAATTTTAAAAAGTGGAGGCAGAATGAATTGCGCGTCGGGATTACTGGTTTTAATTCCCAGTACTGCTGAATAAATCAACAGAGTGAATGCAAAGAGGAGAAGCGATTTTTTCATCACTCAAATGATAGCAGGACATAATTAGT
Organism: Bdellovibrionota bacterium; assembly: GCA_040387275.1. Taxonomy (GTDB): domain Bacteria; phylum Bdellovibrionota; class Bacteriovoracia; order Bacteriovoracales; family Bacteriovoracaceae; genus Peredibacter. The sequence continues at coordinate 1,598,563 of JAZKDZ010000002.1, forward strand.
GCGAGGGAAGAAAAACCAAGTTACACTTGGAAGAAAAAGAGGGCCGGTTGAACAGTCCGACCCTCTTTCAAATACCTCGGATTCAATCTACGTAAGGCTTTATTAAAACCTTATTAAATTGATCGGAATTTATGGACAATACTTTAGTAAATAAGTCGAATATCTGGGGTGAGAAAGCCAGATTCTTTATAAACCGGCTACTTATCTACTTCTCCTTCCTGCTCCTGCCGGTGTGGATTCCCAAGACCCTCGAGATCAACATCTTCGTCCAGAGCCTGATGGTTTTACTCTACTTAATGTTCATGGCCGGACAATGGTATCTCCTGGGGAAAGAAATCGATCATCGCTTGCGGATTTATTTCCGCGCGAACTCCAGTATTGATCGCGTGCTTTATCGCGTGCTGATTGGTTCTGCTGTCATGATGATCATCTTCAACGTGATGTCGTTTTTACCGGAAGGAATGATCCGTCACTTTTTCTGGGGCTTCTTTATCATTCTCGGGATTTTTTATTCGTGGCCCACGCGTGGAAAAATTATTGAAGAGTCAGTATCAACTCAGTTCACTGAATACCGTTACCTCGATTCGTTTGAAAAAACTGTGCTCATTCTTTCTATTGCCCTCTTTCTTGTTTCGATGCCGAGCTTTCCCTTTCTCTCGAATCTGGAAACGTTCAAGCTCATCATCGACCCTGAAGAGAAGATCAATGGTCAGCTTTGGAGTTATCTCCAGATTAACTTCCTTCCGTTCAGAAGATTTCCGCATCTCGTAAATCTTGGTTGGAGTATGTATCTCTACTTTGTGTCCTTTATTTTTTATCTCCTCGCCTTCTATGGCATTCTTCGTTTCTTCATTTCAAGACGACTTTCGATCCTGGGTATTTTTGCCCTCGTCTCGACCTGGTCATTCTCACTGTTCCTGAAGCGTGATCTCTTTGCCTGCTCATCCACCACTTTTTCTGTTCTCTGGGTGTGGGGAATCCTCTGGTGTATCAAGAGTGCCACTTACCGCTCAGGTCTCATGTACGGACTTCTCTGTTATTGGGGTGTCGTCTTAAACTACAATCACCTTTTTCTTTTTCCGATCGGACTCGTGCTTCTTTATTTCTTCTTTCTGGAAGAGCATACCGACTGGTACCGTGGACAGTTTCTTAAATACACATTCCTGGGTCTCTTCCTGATCGTGATTACCCTTCTCACGCATGTGGATCTTTCGTTTTTTGATGATGGGCTGACCTTTCATCAGATCTCTTCATGGGTCACCACCGTGGTGAAGCGAAAAGCCTTCTATTCGCTTTCTCTTATTGGACTCATCTCACTTCTCTTTATGATCATTAAGCCGAAATACCGGCTGCTCAGCACGTTTGCGATTGATATCAAACGTCTTCGTGAACTTGTGATTCTCGTCGCCATTCTCATTGTGCTTTCTCTTCTCGTGGAAAAAAACCTGATGGTGGGCTTTGGACTTTTATGGTTTGTGGTTTTTCTTTCTATTCTTCCACTCGAGTGGATTTTCCAGACGATCAGTCGCCTGCGTTCGCGCCGGAATTTCATCTACACCGTTTATGTTCTGGTGTGCCTTCTCGATTCACACTTTGAAGGGCGCGTGCGGATGGTTTACGACTTCTATCGCTCACCCCCCGATATCGTCGAACTTCTCAAGCGGTAAAAACCGACTAAAATTCTCAATGTGGAATGAGTTAAGACCTGAAGATTACTTACATTCCCGATATTTGTTTTGCAGCGAATTCGGCCTTGTTGATACAATGAAAGAGAGAAACGGGAGGAATGGATTCTCCCTTTTGGCTTCAAGGAGGACTTTTGTACAAGGCACCCTTAACGGCTACTGTTTTCAAAGATTTCTCTTCTTGCTACTCGCATTTCACGTCTCAAAATTCCTCGCAAATTGATTCTCCTTTCGTCTACGTTGACTCCTCTGGGGTTAAGCTCGTGACAAATGTGATTGATGAGCTGAACGAAGCGACGGACGGGATTTTCGCACTGTCGATGTCTCAGGATGGATGGATCGAGATGCTCGCCACCAATGAGGCAGGTTAACAAGAATTGGGGAAAACTGTTCTTGTCAGCTATTTTAGAATTGTGGATTGTAAGGGGAACGAAAGTTCCCCTTTTTTATGTTGCTGATATTGCTTTTGTTACGCGTTCGACTCTTTGCGCAGTGTAAGAGTGTACAACAAATAAAGTTGTGGAAAACTTGGGTGTAAATGTGGATAAAAAATCTTTATTGAATCGAAATTTAGCTGACATAATGGGTTCGCATTTTGGCGAGATCACACAGAATCTTAACAAACACCCCGAACCCTTAATAACTCTGAAGCCAGATAAGACCCCTGTTACCGAGCTCGATCTGGCTTTGTCTCACACTGTGGAGACTCTTTCACAGAAGCATTTTCCCGACTGTTGTTTTTACTCCGAGGAGAAATTCCAGGAGTGGACGTTTCCTCTTCTGGCCCTTGATCCCCTCGACGGAACACGTGAGTACATTGATGGAAGACCTGAGTGGTCAGTGTCGGTGGGACTCTTTGAGAATGAGAATTTCGTCGGCGAAGGTTGGGTGGCCAATCCCGTGACCAAAGAAATCTTTTCTTCGACCACGGTGAAGAAGTGGGACAAAAAAGAATATCTACGCGGAGAAGTTTCGCGCACGGAATTTTCCCAGGGACTCTATCGCTATCACACGTCAGAAAAAATCTCACTCACTGCGGTCGGAAGTATTGCGTATAAACTCGGAAGACTCTCACACGGTAAAATGGATTTTGTCGTAAGCCTCAAGCCAAAGAATATCTGGGATATCGCCGGGGGAAGCCTTCTCTGTAAGGAAGCGGGTCTCGAGTTTTATTCGCAGGGGAAAAAAGTTACGAAAGTTTTGAAGTCTTACGAGCCGCCACTGATCTGGTGCCACCCGTCTCTTTTTTCTGAACTTTCGCAGGTGTTTTCTTCATAAACTTCCCACTCGATGGACAAACATCTTTCAGGTTACACAGATCGCACTGAGGGCGATTGGCGATACATGTTCTTCTTCCAAGAAAAATCAAAAGATGCGAAAGATCTGTCCACGTGTCCTGGGGAAAAAGTTTCATCAACTCAATTTCAATTTTCGCCGGATCAGTCTGTTTTGTGAGTCCCAGAAGATTGCTGGTTCTCTTAACATGAGTATCAACAACAATTCCGGTGTTGATGTTGAAAGCATTTCCTAAAACAACATTGGCGGTTTTTCTTCCGACACCGGGGAGCTCTTCCAGTTCTTCCACAGAGCGAGGAACTTCGCCTTTATACTTTTCCACTAACATTTGTGCGCAACCAAGAAGGCTCTTGGCTTTGTTGTTAAAAAAATTAATCGACTTGATGAGCTCCTGAATATCTTCGAGTGGAGCTTTCGCAAGTTTTTGAGGAGAAGGGTATTTTTTAAAAAGTGCCGGAGTCACCATGTTCACGCGGGCATCTGTGCATTGAGCGGAAAGGATGGTCGCGAGTAATAGCTCATAGGCATTGGAGTGATTCAGCTCGCAATGAGCGTCTGGATGGACCTTTTTCAGCCTCTCCACAACCACCTGGGCCAGTTCATTTTTCTTCATGGAGAAACTATAGCCGGGAGGAGCAAAAATGCCAATTTTCAGAGGCAATTTGTATGGGGAAGTCTCCGGAATCAGAGCAAAAAATTCCCGTTCTAGGTACTTACGATGAGGATGACTATAATTGTTTCATCGGAGGATTCATGAAGTTCACTTTCATTTTGCTGGCGCTTACTTTAACTCTTACGGCATTTGCCCAGGAAGTTCCTAAAGCTGGTGGTGGCAGTGAAGTTGCTCCTTTTCCTGAAATACCGGCCGATGCTCCTCAGTCAGGAGCCGGGCTCAGTCCCGCTCAACCTCAGCCCCTGCCAGCCGGCCAGCTGCCTCCTCAGGTAATATCGCAACCACAACCTCAGCCTCAGGCCAGTCTTCCTCCTCAGCAGCCTCTTGAAATGGCAGCTGATCTTGTGAAATGTCCGATCATCGATCGCTCGGCAGAAGTTCGCCGCGCGATTGCGCCTTCAGCAGAACAAATCAGAACAGAACTGAGAGCTGCTATTCAGCGTGCTTCACAATACAGAAATCCGGCCTGCTCAACTGTCGGCCAGAACCTTACTAACCTCCAGGCAGCTTTTACTTCTCAGCCAGGTCAGGCATCAACATGTGTTGCCAGCCCGCAAACTTGCGCGAGCATGATTCAACAAACACTTCCTATTCTTGCTGGTTGTACTGAAGATCGTGAAAATCTCGGAGACATGGCCACTTCCATTGCTCTGTATGCAACAGCAGGCTCTCCTGCGGGAATGGTTGCACTTGGAGTGAGTGCGATTCGTAGTGTAATCAGTTTATTCTCAGGTCGCTCTGAACGTCGTCAACAGCGTGCCGAAGAACAACGTGTCACTCAGCAAAGACGAGAAGTGATTGAAGCAGCAGCCTCATGCGCGATGATGACTTTTTATCAGGTTGGAGTTTGTGCTCCCGCTGAGATGAATCGCGTTGGAACAATTCTCGATAACATTAATCCTTCACCTACGTGTAATAACCGCGCAGAAGTTGCAGGGATGTCGATTGAACAGAAAATTACAGCACTCCATACTCTTGATTCTTGTACGAGAGCTCCAGCCGCCAATAACAATGCATGCTTCGCTGGAATCGGACAAACTGCAACTCCAGCTTTAACGGGACAGCCACCAGAAAGAGCTGCGTGTCTTGTTGAAGAAGTTACATCAATCAGCAGAAGTGCGAATTACAGTCAGAACGATATTCCTCAGTTCCTGAAACTCGCCCGTCGCCATCACACTGAGCAGATTATTCAGATCAAAAACCGCCTCGCGGCTTCGGAAATTGGAGATTCGTCAGGGATCTCAGACAGAACGTCTCTTGCTCTTCACTGTTTTTACGGAAAAGTCAGCCGTTCCATTTCTTCTCAAAATGTTGAGCGCGCCATCACTCCTGAAGAATTAACTGCACAGGACAGAGCGGATACGGGAAGCGGTGGAGTTCTCCGAAACGTTCCGGAAAGTAGCCGGGTACTTCTTGCTGATAATGCAGCCGAAGTCGACCGCATCTGTAACTCAGTGGATAACTGTCTCCAGGCAAATCCACAAAATCCAACGATCGCTGCTAACTTTGGTCCAGCCCCGGCCAGCATCAGAGACAGAATGTGTAATGGTGTAGGTAAATTTCTTGATTACGGAACAAACACTCTTAATGGTCGCCTGAGCCCTATGGGAAGAGCGATTGCGACAGGCGGACAGTACGGTCAGAACTGTGCACAGCCTTCGGGAACACGATCGAGTGATGGATCTGAAACAAGCATTCAATAATTAAAATGATAAGCCCCGCGAAAGCGGGGCTTTTTTTTTGTCAAAATGCGATGACGAGAGAAGAGTCCACCTGCGCGAGTGGGAAAATCATTTTCATCTCGGAGAGTTTTCTATCCACCACATCCTGCTTGAGATTTTCATTCTGACAGAAACCAAAAATGTTTCTGGAAACAGTCGAGCAGTTAAAAGTTTCGAGTATGTCATTAGGAGCGCGGTACTCAAAAGCGGTCAATACACCTAGTGTATCCGGTGCGGGTCTGAGTCCGGAAAGTTGTTCACAAGGAAGTGGAGCAAATGCCAGGTTCAGTTTCAGAGTGTCGCGCGCGATCTCCCGAACCTCATCCATGAATGCCGCCATTTCTTCATTCTCAAGCTGAGGCATAATGCAGTAGTAAAGGTACGCACTCCGAAGCCCGGATTTAGCAGCCTTCATTGCCTTGGGCGCTCCGGTGCCATTCCCGAAAAATTGATTGGATCTTTTTCTCTCAGAGAGTGATCTGAATTTTGAAGGATGAAAGGCAGAGGGAATTAATGGTGCAACATCATTGGCATAAGCAAAGACGTTATTAAAGCGGAAATAAATTTTTGAACTTGAGACAGGGATAACACTGACAGGAATCTTTTTTTCCTGAGCTGACTTCACAATTTCTTTCGAGGGATAATAAAGTCTGTCGCATTTGCGGTCTTTCATCAGCTTAAATGTAAATGCCTGATTCTGAATCCCCTGAACATGAATGATATCTTTTCCATTTCTTGCCTTGAGGGATAAACGTGATGGTGAAGTTCTCGTCCATTCAAATTTCCCATAGGCAGGGAAAAAGTTTAAAGGTTTCCCGGAGTCTGCGAATTCTCTTGAAAGAACTGTTCCCACGGGAAAAGCAAAAAAACGATCGAGATTTTCACGAGTGAGTTCCTTCCGGAATTTCACAACCACTTTCATGGAATCAGTCGCCTTGATGCTTTCAATGGATTTTTCTAAACCATTCATTTTAACGGGAATAAATGATTCTTCATCGGCAACTGATTTGGCAAAAGAGCTAAGTTGTCTTTGAACGGAATAGACGACATCAGCAGCTGAAAGATTGCGTGTGGGTTTCCATCCGGCCAGAGCCTGAAACTTGATGTCGGGAGTAATCTCAAACTCCCAGGTCGTGTTCTGGAGTTTCTTTACACCTTTGATGACACCGGCTTTCCCGTTGGATGCAAAAAAGGGCATGTAAAGCTGTTCCACCAGATAACTTTCCAGAGGGCCTACTGATTGATGGGGATCAAAGGATAAAAATTCTTTCGGTGCACACACAGTGACATCTGCATGCACAGAAAAAATAAATAAAGAAAGGATCAGAAAGCTGAGTGTTTTCACGATTTGACTCCGGATGAAATAATTCTAATTCATCCGTGTCTGATTGCTATCTAAAGTTTAGTGAAACGTTCCACCGAGGGCCTGGCAGAACCAATATTGATTAGCGGGAACAAGTGAGCAGTTATTTTCTGTGATACCACGACACTGCCAATGTCGTTCAGGAGTTGCTACCGAACAATTCTTCTCGGTTATTCCGCGACAGAACCAATAATCGGCTGGGTCACGGGCGAGCGAACAGTTTTTTGTTGAGAGGGCCATGCAATTCCAGTAATTCTTCTCCCCTTGTACGAGAGAACAATTCCTTTCTGTAAGACCACGGCACATCCAATAATCTGCTCCCGGAGCTAATGAACAGTTAGCCATCGCATTTCCGATTGCGGTCATGGTCTGGGAAACGCGGTTATCTTCTTCAAAGAAGCAGTCGAGCTGCGCTTGTGCATTTACAGAAAAGAGAACCATCATAATAAAAACTAAACGTCGCATTTCTCAAATCTCCTAAGGTCGGTAAGCGCGAATGACCAGCGGGTCATCGGCGGTGAAAACAGGTCGTGGTCCACGTTTATCGACGTAGACAGAGATCGGATCTGAACCTTCACTGATCACATTCAGGCGGACAACATCACCTGGAAGTGACATCGCTGATCGAACGACATTTTCATAAGTCCCGAGAGATGCCGGGTTATCACGTACGCGTTCATATACTCCTGACTGAAGTCTGACATTCATTTCATTATCACCAAGAGACGCTGGTGAACGGTCGCGACTGACTGGAGCTGGTGGAGTAAAACTGAAAGCAACCTGGCCGTTTTCTTTACTTGCATAGACTACAACAGGTGATCCACCTTCTGTTTCAAGAGAAAGTTTAACAACGGGATCACTCGAAGAATTAACTGCTGCAAGAATATTGGCCTCTGAGGCAAGTACAGAAGGATCGTTAACAACTGAAGAAATGATTTCGGCACTTATAGGAACGGCAACGGCTGGTCTTTCGATAAGCTCCCGCTGAAACTGAGAGGTAGGGTCAGCCGAAACGTTTTCATATTTCTGCATGAGAGCTTCGTTCAACCGCAGTTGAGAACGCGGTGGTCGTTTTCTCGGCATTTCAATAATTGGCTGAGCAGCAGCTGCATTCTGCGTACCACCGGCGACTACGCCACCACCATTTGCGGCCTGAACTGAAATCTGAGACCCGCCTCCGGAAGTTCTTATTTCCGGAGTATCGGCTTGTTCCTGATTGGAAGCCGGACGACGCTCAGGAGTAGGCGGAGTAATAATTGGTTGAGGCCCGACTTGAGGAAGAACCGGAGGAAGAGAAGGAGGTCTTCTCATCGGTGTTCCCGAATACTCAGAAGAAGGTTGGCGAGTTGGCTGACTGCGGGTATCGCTCGTGCCATCTCCGGAATCAATTCGCGCGCTCTGACGGTCAGGTGATCTCTCACTGCGATCTGATCTTCCCTGCGTACTTCTGTTGTCTGATGAGCGTTGTGTATCGGCCACTGCAGCAGCTGCTGAAGAACTTCCGCCTATGCGGCTTGCCTCAGTAACAGTTCCAGGAGAAGAACCTGATGATGACCCTGATGGTGTATAACGGGCCAGCTGACCAGTGGAAGTTATTGTCGGATAACCACCACCGAATTGCGCACGTAAAGCGCGCGGACTTTCAGTAATCCTGTTCACAGCTGCTACTTGCATTTCAGTCACAGCGAGGAAAGCAGGTCTGACGAGTGCATCAGCAAAACCGGCGCGTACGTTAAGATTTGATTGCTCACCACCTACATTATATTCGCGAAGAAATCTTGCGAGGAGTGCCCGGCGATCAGGACATTCCGGAGCTGGACTAGTTCCTGAACAAACGCGGTTCCGGAAGGTGAAAAAGTTTGAAGATTGTCCGGAAGCGTTCTGATAATTCTGGAGACAAATGAGATCGTTAAAGCCTTCAAATTTTAAGTTCTGATCAGGATTCAACAAACCGTGGACTTTCTGAGCAGCGGAAAGTTCATTGAGAATGTCATTACCTGTGACGGCAACACTTTCAGTGGCGCGGTTATGAATTCTGCGAACGCGGCTACAGTGAAGAGCAAAGCGTTCGTAACAACTTGCCTGAGCAGTCGGACCTGAACAACCAAAAGCGATTTCCTGTTGTTCTGATTGGAGAAAATCAGAATACCCGCGGGGAGTAACAGGAATTCTTTCTTCAGATGAAATGCGGGCGACTTCGGCTAGGTAGTCTGTAGAAGATTGAGCACTGACGATATCGATCACATCATTCTGCAGGAGAAGAGCTTCCGCTTGCTGAGAAAATCTTCTGTATGCACCTGATCCCTGGGCTTCTCTCCAGCATTGGTTTTCAACTGTCGCGCAGTTTGAGCCACTCGCAGGAGCGAGATTCCGGATGATGTTAAAGAGCTCCGTTTTTTTGGCCCTTACAGCAGCCGGAGTAACACCTTCAATTGCACCAGCACGGAAGAGTGCCGAATACTGAGGGTTACGGGAAAGGAATTCCATCCGTGCAACAATACTTTGCCTCTGTTCTGCATTCGTAGTGGCATCGTAAGCGGTACGAAGGGATTCAATTTTCCAATCATCTTCCCGGAATGAAGTTGTACGTCCGAGAAATGAGAAGAAGTTGTTATCGTAAGGAAGTTCCCGTTGTGCACTATATTCAATATAGGTCACACATTGATTATCTTTTCTTGATTCGGAAATTATATTTACCTGAGTGATATTTTCACTGATCTTTGGTGACAAAGATTCGCGCTGTGCCGGAGTCATGCGGGCAAGCTGACTTCCTGGAACCGGGGTGGCAATACGCCCGCGGGTTTCTCCCATTTGTGTGAGTAAGCGTGTTTCGAGATTTCTCTGACTGCTGGAAGATGAAATTGCTCCCATCGCCTGGTTGTTGGCAGTAGAAGATGCCAGGGTCTGGTATCCCCCATGAGCATCGTTAGCAGGAGCTTTACTTAAAGCTTCAGGAAAAAGTGCATTTCTCGATTCAAGACACTGGCAAACACCGAGATCCTGCGCGATCAATTCAACCGGATCGCGCGTTTGCTGTCTTTGGGCCATACATTGCGGAACAACTTCTTCAAGAGGAGTTGTGACGACTGGAGGTTGTTCACAAGGTGGTTCAGGAGGAAGGTAGGCTATTGTATCTGCCCCAAGCCCACTGATAGTGAGCACGGCTGTGATCAAGCACAAGATATAGAGACGAAGTTTCGTCATCGGCAGGTAAACTCCTCAGACTCTCATCGGCTACCAGGGCCCTAAATATGAATTTCCTCTATAAATTGCGGTTGTCCTCTAACCCTACCGTATTCAGAGTAGTGTCTATAAATTAGACACTATTCTTCAGACACTGTTCCCGTTGCAGACTCCGGAAGAATCTGAACGTCAGGATCGTTCACTTCAATTTCAAGAGCGGCCAGGCGAGCGGCATCTGCAGCTGTTCTTCTTCCGAGCGAGAGAGGACGACCGAGACGTGGCTGGATGTAATCGACAAAGGCCTGCTCATAAATAGGATAAACAGTCGGGTCGACCATTGATCTTCTTCTCATGATGGAATCATTATAAGGTCGCCATGAATCTTTTCCGGTTGCATCCGGGGGACAAGATCCTCCCCGGTAAAGTCCAATCTTTTGCTGACCAGCACGTGGACCAAGGAGATTTGTCCCAAGAGTATTGAGATCCGCGATTACCGGTGTAGAGGCGAGAATTCTCGGCATCCATAAAACTGTAGGCGGTCCGTGTTTTCCACGGGCATCAGCATCGCTGGCATATGGTGGAGTGGGAGCGAAGTAAGCGAAGTTCATGGAAGGCCTTGGAGGATTACAAAAACGCGTTTGTTCTTCACCTGCGGCGTATGGATACTCATCACTCACACCAGCTGTATGGAGCATTTCATGAACCATGACATCGAGAGGAAGATTCATTGATCCCACCGGAACTGAACCACCACTTCCCATCGGGACAGCTGCATCAAAGGGCGTAGAAGGAATGGCTACCGCCATCGCATTTCCTGCCTGACTCTGAAGATAAGTACTATCACAAGTCATAACTCTGTTGATGGCAGCATCCCTCTGACAATTCATTTTATTTTCTTCACCAACGAGAGTGCGGACAGTGATTTGTAAATCCTGAGCGCGCATGCGGTTAAAAGGAGCGACATCCCTTTTTAGATATCTTTCGAATTCCTGCGCACGGGCAGTGGAGCCGCTATCAGCAAATATAACAATCTTAAATGGCTCATCTGCCAGAGCAGAAAGTGAAGATAAAGTCAGAGCAAACGGGAGTAAGTATTTTTTCACAGTTTCACCTCGAAGATTTTTTTACCGCTGCTGATTTCTTTGATGACGAGATTGCCGCCTTTGTACCAGGGGGGCGCCCAGGTGTTGATAAGGAAAGATTTTAATGGGTAGGTTCCGCCATCAAGTGAATTATCTTTCTGAACAACATCGTAAAAACCATTGAGAGAACTGAATACTTTCTCTGTATGGCTGGATTTCCCTTTGCTGAAAATAAGTTCCAGGTTCGCGTTCGCCGCATTGGTATCAATGCAGATTTTTTCCTGAGCCTTTCCCGTAAAAGTAGGAACAAACTTTTTCTTCTCAAGATTTACCGATCCAATGAGTTTTACGGCCGGGCGGCAAGCTGCCAGCGCGATGCCGGGGAAGAGAAACAGGGGCAGAATAAATTTCATAAAAAACATTCTAAGGCCTTTTTGCTACATCCGTTTCAGGGACGGTTAAACTCAATATACAGCTGGTTTTCCCATTTGGGCTGCCCAGCTTTTGTTGCAATTAAAAAAACTCGATGAACTCATTGGCGATCCGTGCGAGTGGCAAAATTCTTCCCGTTTTAAGAATCTCAGCTTCTCGTGTTTCCGGCGTTCCTATTGTGCAGATGCCGAAAACCTTCACTGAAGTGACATCACAGTCAAGGGCACGGTTAAGTTCATCCGCACTCCTGAACTCCAGAGAAGAAAGAACGCCTAGTCGGTCATAGTTAGGAAGTGATGCCACAATTCTGCTGCATCCGATTCGCTCAAATTTGGGCTCGATACCTAAAGCGTCTTTCAGGTTTTTTTCCAGATGAGTTTCTACGAGAGATCTGTTGTCAGCAGAAAGGGACATGTGATCACAGGTCACAATATTCGAGGGAAGTTCGTAATTCTTTTTCACAGGATCAACTCTGTTTTGTCCGTGAGAGGAAATGGCAAAAATTCTATTCGTCTTTTCCGCATCTCTCAAACCTTTCATCCGGTCGGGATGAAAAGAGAAACGTAATCTTGAGATCTGTTCAGGAGCGAGTTTCACGCCGGGAAACAAATGGAGATAAAGGAGAGTAGAAGAAGTTCTGATGAGAGTTCCGTTTACCTTTTTCTCTTTCACTCCCTCAACTAATCTTTCTGTTGGATAATAAAGGCGTTTGCAATTTTGTTTTTTTGCAGATTCCAGGGTGAGATTCACGGGTGAAAGTACTTTGATTGTGAAGCCTGTTGCCTCATCATTCCCCATCACAATCTGATTGAGGTCTGACTTTCTCATCGGAGATTTTCCAGCTCCTTTGGCTGGACCGACATTGATATCAAAAGTTTTCGGAAGGATTATTCCGACAGAAGAATCCAGAATTGATTTCAACTGAGCTTCCGTCACCGGTTGAGTAAATTTCAATTCAATCTCGGTTGGACTTAGGGCCACAGCGGATAAAAGAAATTTCTCGAGTCCGGATAATTTTGCTGGCAAAAATGCTTCTTCATCACTCTCAAAATCTGCATTCCGAATCAATTGACGATTGATCGAGAAGACCACATCAGCGGCATCAACCTTCTTCCCGGTATTCAGAGTAACGAACCAGGTATCAGGCTTACTTTGTTTCAAGTTCCTGACCATTTCAGGTGTGTTGAAAAGAGTGGCATGAATCTGTGAATAGATAAATCTGCTCACCTGATCAGAAATCTGATGAGGATCTGACCAGGATAATTCTCTCGTTGTACAGTAGGTAACGGACCAGGCGTTGAGAGTCACCACAAGGGAGAGAACCAATACAATCTTCAATTTGATCATGAGAATAGTTTATGTGAATTCGGGAAGGTCACAACTTTAATTTCTCAATGTGACGTCGTTTAAGCGCTTATTAAAAAACATTTCGGTTCTTTGACCTTCCGGAGAATACATATAAATCCGGATGACATCTCCGCTGAACGTTCTGGCCGTTCTGAGAAGCTCATCATTCTGCAAAAGACTGGCGGGATTTCTTCTGATTTCTGTATAAGCGATCTGATCAACGACCCGAAGATTCATTTCATTATCCCGGAGAGTCGGTGCAATTCTTTGAGTCGTTGCCGTCGGTGGAACAAGACTGAATCTCACTCCACTTGCTTCTTTGATGGCATAAACGACAGTATCTTCATTGCTGCCGGCCACTCGCAAACCAAGTCTTACTACCTGCTCAGTTGAACTATTCACTTTCTCCATGATGCTTTGATCGTTAGCGAGAACCTGAGGATTAGTAAGTGCGGTTTTAAGAAGTGATTGATTGATCTCGACCGGAATGACCGGACGGAAATCAAAATTTTGTGGCGTCGTTTGATCCTGCGATCCTGAGGCAGGAACTCGTCCACTTCTATTCCCTGAACTTCTCCGAGGTGTCACTTCAATTAAGGAGCGTCTTCCACCGGAAGAATTTCCCCGAACTGCTTCTGGTGCTGCAGCTGAAGAACTCGATCCGCCTCCTGAAGGAAGTCTGCCTCCTCCTGAAACTGAGGCGGAACTTCGCTCGACCGATCCCCCCGATGAAGGTGGGGAAATGTTTTGAGCTTGCTGCGGAATGAATGGTTGCTCCGGATTCGCGTCAGAATTTTGATTAAAATTTCTCCTTTCATCAGCAGGTCGTCTGAGAGGAGTATTGTCATAAAAAGAAGTATCCGTATCAAATGGGCGATAGTACTCGCGGGTTGCAGACGATCGATAAGTATCGGCATCAGGAGTCCTGCTTTCATCCGAAACATAGTCTCTTCTTACTCTTGATGGAATAACAGCGGATGATTGTCCGATGGGATTAACGGGTGCGACAAAGCCTGGAGAAAAAGATGCAGCTGAAGAAGTTGAACCTGAAGTTCTTCCCTGGGATCTTCCTGATGAAGTGTTCGCGGCAGTGATCAATGTTTGTAATCGTGCGCTTGAAATGGCTGCCGGAGATTTACCAAGTATATTTGCAAATTTATCTGAGCTTGAACGGACAATTAAGTTGGCATTATAAAGTCTTGCTTCGACAGCAGCAATAACAGGATTCGAAGTTAGTGAGCGCATGAAAACAGTTCTGGGGAAAGCGGCATCATCTTCAGGTCTGGGATACTGGGAAAAGTACTGACTGAGTAATTGATTGCGATCGGAACATACCGGATTACTGCTTTGATTGGCCGGACATTGTTGAGCACGGAATTGGAAAAAAGTAGCACTTTGTCCGGAAGCATTCTGATAAGGCGTATTACAGATTAAGTTATTAAAATTATCGTAGCCTTCATAACTGGCATTTCTACTGTCCTGATAATCAAGCTGATTAAACATTGAGCGCCCGTTGAGAGGTTCGTTTCTTGCCATTCTTTCGGCCACAGTCCGGACTTTGCGGCAGTAGTCTGGAAATAACGAATAACAATCAGGTGTCGCATCTTTTCCTGTGCATCCGTTGAGTGCAGGGGAAGCGATGTTCGTATTGATATATAAATCTGCCGGAGTATTCAGATTTGGTCTTCCTAATCTCTCATCTTCTCTGTCGGCACGAATGGAAGCGCTTCCATTCTCCATCATGAATGCACCCAAGCCCCGAGCCACATCCTCACTATCTAAAAAGTTCGCGAGGTCTTCACGAAAACTGTTATAGGCACCTGACCGATGCATTTCTTCCCAGCAACCGTGTGGGGTTGAGGAACAATTGGATCCCGTTGCAGGGGCCAGTCTTCTTAAAATGGCAAAGAGCTCTGCTTGCTTCACTCTCACATTGGGAAAACGCTCTGTGGGAAATGCTTCGAGGAGACCTCTGACGGTTGGATTTCTGTTGAGAAAGGACATGCGTGAAACAACTTTGGCTCTCGTTGCTGCTGTCCCGGAATCGTATTCTCTGACAAGCCCCTCCATCGTCCAGTCGCTTGCATTAAATGTTTCAGGAATTGACTTGAAAAATTCTTCATCAATCGGCATGGCAAGATGAGAATCAAACTCACGTCTTGCAACACAATGTTGATTGACCATTTTGGGATCAATGCCCTCTGGATCTGCTATTTCTTCTTCTGTCTGAGGTAGTACATCCGGAATTTCTTCGACGGGAACTTCTTCGACAGGAGTGGGTTGAGAAGCCATGAGTGTTGCCAGGGGAAATCTGTCGATACAATTGCAGACCCGTTGGTCAGTTTGAAAGATCATCACTGGATCAAATGAAGCGGGTCTGTCGGCCAGACAATTTGGTGCGATTCCTTCGAGAGGATTTTGAGTCAGCGGTGAAGTTTGTTGTTGTTCGCAATCAGGCGAAACGTTCTCATCTCCCATCGCGAAGGACGAGAATAAGAATGAAGCCAGTAGGACTGCTTGGAAAAACTTCATGATTTTTACTCAGAAGACTTATCGGCTTTCTCCTATAAATTCTTGGCCTTAGATGTTCTTTAGAGGTTGTCTTTAGCCTTCCTCAGGAAGGGATTGGAAAGAGGTACGCCACCTCCAATATTTTCGACAGAATCTATGAACCCTGATAGAAAGCCTCATGGGAAACTTCAAAGTTAAAGACCATTATTTCAACAAAGCTAAGCAGGAAAACTTCCTCGCTCGTTCGGTTTATAAACTCGAAGAGATCGATGAAAAATATAAAATTCTGAAACCTGGAATGTTTGTTGTCGATTTTGGTTATCATCCCGGTTCATGGATTCAGTACACAAGTTCAGTCATCGGCGATAAAGGCCGTGTGGTGGGAATTGATGTGCGTGACGTGAACAAGGTACTTACAGGCATTCCTAACGTCCGCGTTTATCAGAAAGATATTTTTGATATTCAGGATCTCGCTCATCTTGGTGTGGATGATAAATTTGATGTTGTTCTTTCTGACATGGCGCCAAACACAACCGGGATCAAATCAGTCGATCAGATTAAAAGCTTAAATCTCGTTGAATCGGTGTTCGGACTCCTGCCAAAATTCCTCAAGCCGGGTGGAAACTTCGTGATTAAGGTGTTCGATTCCCAGGACGCGCAAAATTACTTAAAAACTCAGAAAAACATCTTCAGCGAAATCCATTACTTAAAACCAAAATCTACCAGAAGCGTCAGTAAAGAATTTTTTGTCATTGGAAAGAACTTTAAGGCATAATGCCTTTATGGTTTTTAAGGACTTAAACCGCAAAGCTTTCCTCTTTATGGGGATTATGATCGTCGCGACCCTGCCGTCGTGGGCGAATCTTAACTTCATCAAAGACAATACCCTGTGGGAATCTCCCGCAGTTCCCGTTAAACCTACTGAAGAACAGCAGGATGAGTGGTCAAAGATCCTCTCCAAGCATCAGAGTTGGGTGGAACAGGTTGATTACTCCAATTCCCGTTACAACATTCAGTACTCGTTTCGTGAAGAGCTCGAAGACTTCGTTAAGAAACAGCTCGCTCTTTATCGCCCGGATTATACTTCTGTTGTCGTCATGGATAATGAGACAGGCCAGATTCTCGCGGCTGTCGATTACTCGCGCGCGAAGCATGTCTTTGGTCGCGATCTCTCTTTCACGAATTCTCATCCGGCAGCATCAGTATTTAAAGTCATCACGGCCGCTGATCTTCTTGAGAACACGCACATTAAAACTTCCACGGAATTCAGTTTCACCGGAAGATCGACCACTCTTTATCGTCATCAATTAAAAGAGCCGCCTCACAGAAGATGGGTGCGGAGTCTTGATTTCGAAAAAGCTTTCGCCACTTCGAATAACGTTATTTTTGGTCGTACGGCCCTCGAGAATCTCACTCCTGCCGGTCTGAAAAAGATGGCGGAAAAATTCGGATTCAATAAGAGACTCGTGGAAGGTGTGAATCTTTCTCCGTCTGTTTTTGAGATGGCAAAAGATCAGTATAATCTGGCGGAACTTTCTTCAGGTCTTAATACACATACATTAATGAGCCCGGTTCATGGTGCCGTGATCGCATCGGTTGTAGCAAATGCCGGAGTCCTTCGTTATCCGGTCGTCATCAGATCTCTTGAAAGCATCAATGATAAGAAAACGATTTATCCTCCGCTCAAAAAAGATGAACTCGTTTTAACTCCACAGACAGCTGAAGATCTTCGCACTCTTTTCATGGCGACGATCACTCAGGGTACGGCGCGGTCATCTTTCCGTCGTAGCCAGTATCTTTTGTCCAAGCTTGAGATTGGCGGGAAAACCGGAAGTCTTACAGGTGGGGAGCCATTCGGAAAACGCGACTGGTTTGTGAGTTACGCTAAATCATTGGAAGATAAGAACGACAAGGGTATTTCCATCTGTGTCATGATCGTGAACCAGAAGAAATGGTACATAAAATCCCCCCTCCTCGCTAAGAACGTGATGGAATTCTATTATTCCCACATGTATCCTCAGAAAAAATAAAGGACTTTCCCCATGGAAAACAATACACCCGTTGATACAAACGGAACTCCGGCTACATCTGAGGAAGCAGCGATTGCGGCAGCACCGTTAATCGGTAAGAAAGAAAAATTTATCAAAGAAGTGAAGTCATTCACTTTCATCATTCTCTCAGTTCTCGTCTTCCGTTCAGTTCTTTTTGAACCATTCAAAATTCCATCAGGCTCGATGATTCCGACACTCCTGATTGGTGACTTTATTCTCGTGAACAAGTTCTCATACGGCTTCAAGGTTCCTTTCACTGACTGGTTCTCTGATCCGAAATACATCACTGGTCCTGAACAGCCGAAGCGTGGTGACGTCATTGTTTTCAAATATCCTAAAGATCCAAACCTGAATTACATCAAGCGTGTTGTTGGTCTTCCAGGTGACACCGTTGAAGTGATCGATAAAGTTGTTTACGTAAACAACCAGCCAATCGCGACCAAAGAAGTGGATGGAAAAGAAATCATGGAAGACATGGATGAGCGCTATAAGGCGTATCAGTTCCGTTTCCTTGAAACGAAAACAGGTGACCAGACTCACGTCACTCAGGTTGATGTCGGAAACGATTACTTCGCTAACTATTACAAATTCACAGTTCCGAAAGATAACTTTTTCGTGATGGGTGATAACCGTGACTTTTCTGCTGATTCCCGCCGCTGGGGAACTGTTCCTTTCGGGAACATCAAAGGGAAAGCGATCATGGTTTGGTTCTCACTTTCCGTGCCATGGCCATGGAGTGAAGACGAGCAGGAATCATGGAAATTCCGTCCATGGAGAATCGGTAAAATCATCAATTAATTTGTCTTAAAGAAACGGCTCATGCGTTTGCGGTGAAAATCGCTGTGTGAGCCGGAGACAATTTTCCAGTTTCATCTTCGTGCAATATTCCGGCAAAATCTCAGAATAAACTTCATCATAATCCAGCTTCAATTCTAATCCCGTGAACTTTTCATTCAGGATTTCCATTACCCTTTCAATTTCCAGCGGATCATTCTGTTTCGCCATGAGTGAGGCATAAATCAGGAGGGGATAATAATTAACGGTTCCCATTTCCAGAAGCCGTGATTTCCGGAATTCCAGATCCACCTCATCTTCAACCAGAAGCTGGAGTGCTTCGATGTGACGGGCCAGTTGCAGATTGATCGGTCCATCTTCTGGTCCGGGATTCAGGCATTGGTTCACCTGGATGAATTCATAAACATCCTGGGAAAGTTTCTTTTGCTTCAGGTAGGTGTTGATGGCTAGCTGGCGGGCGGAATTACAGGATGGAGAAGTGTCGAAATTTTTCTGGTTAAAGGCGATGAGATTTCCCCAGACAGAATTGGATGTGAAAGTTATGGCCCCGAAAAGGATAACAAGAATGGAGGCGGGAATGGCGACAAGTCTTTTTTTGTCTTTAAATCCACTCAGGAAAACAAGGATCACCCCTACAAAGGGAATCAGAACATAGGTGTCGTAGTAAGCATTGGGTGTGCGGAGAAAAAGAGGAAGCGGAATAAGAGCGAACAGGAACCAATTTCGTACGGATCTGAATTTTATTAAAACAATTACAAAAAGAAGGGCCACGCCGATCATGCCATAGAGATCCGTGGGATTTAACTGATAGTGAAATGTGAGATCGACCGGAAAGAAAATCTGGCGGAAGTGTTTTGCAAAATGAAAGAGCATTCCGTAGGAATCAATTCCTCCAGACTTCTGTGCGAAGTTCTCCCGGAAAGACTGACTGACAAAATAGTAGGCGTAGTTCAGTCCAGCGATGATCAACATGATGAAAAACGCCGTTATGATTTTGAGTTTTGGACGCTTTCTGTCTATGAAGTACGCCCAGAAAGGCCAAAGGAGTGCTACGGGTGCAGAAAGAAGAGAGAGAAGGTAATAACCTGTGAATGATTTCTGATTGAGATAATTTCTGGTGGCCTTAAGAATGAAGAACACGGCAAGGATATGTTTTCGGGCCATCGTCCAGTTGATGCTTTGTGAGACAACAGGATGAACTGCGAGAAGTGAAAGGACCATGAGTGCAAAAACGTCGGACTCACTAATGTGCTCTTCATATATTTTTGTCGCCTGATAACAGACACCGGCCCAAAGCATACAATTGAAAAAGATCGAAAGATTCAGACCAGTCACCCGGAAAATTTTCAGATCTATAAAGAGCGAAAGATCGCGCAGTGGCTGAAAATCGATTCCTTTCAGTTGAATGAGATTCCACAGATAGTCAGTGAGTGAAGAGTATTTTTCAAGTGAAGCGAGGATAAACTGAGCATCAGGGCTGATCGTTTTACCTGGAAAAAGAAAATTGGCATGAACGATTAAGATTAATAAGAGAAAGTAGCCGAAAAGCTGCCATGGATTTTTTAATCTGAAGTTATTCAAGGCATCCTCATTTCAGGACGATTTTTGTTTCCCCGTCATTTCCATTTTCCGGCAACTCCCCTGTGAAGTCCCGGGATTTTTTCAGATAGTCCCTGAGCCAGTTCTTGAGAATTCCGTCTCCGTGACCGTGGATGACACTGATGTAGGGAACATCCCCGGATAACAGATCGCCAAGGGATTGCTCGACCATGGACTGACATTCGGAGAGTCGCATACCGCGGACATCGAGCTCGACCTGGGCATTGCGGGTTTTATTGTAACTGACAGTAACTTGTCTGGTAGGGAGAGCATTTTTCGTCCGTATCAAAGTGGATACGGGAACACTGATTTTGATCGGACCTTTGGCGATCATGACTTCCTGTTTCCGGATATCAACAGAGTGGACAGTGAAATCCTTTTTCATCGTCAGGGAATGGACAACATCTCCCTGTTTCAGCTCATTGGCGGAGAGATTTCCCTGCTGGGCTTCATCGATAACTTCATCTTCTTCACCGATGATATTTTTCAGTTCACTCTTTAAGGAGTGACCTTTCTCATCAACTCTGCGGACTTTGACGATTTCTTTTCTTCTCGCCTCTTCTACGAGATTCCGTGCTTCATCGAGAATGCGATCCACTTCTTTCTTCGCTTTCTGGATTTCATCCTGAAGTTTAAGGTTCAGCACTCCCTCCATCGCCCCTTTCTGGTTCTTGAGTTCCATTTCGTGCTGACGATTGGTATTGAGAAGCTGATCAAGTTCAATCTGCTTTTCGGTGACTTTCATCAGGAGAGTTTCATAACTTACGTTTTTATGAGTGAGTTGCGATAAAGCGCGATCGGGAATTTCCTTAGCAGATTCATTCTGGCGCGAAAGAATCCGGAAAATCTCAATCGCCATCGAACTTC
Organism: Bdellovibrionota bacterium; assembly: GCA_040387275.1. Taxonomy (GTDB): domain Bacteria; phylum Bdellovibrionota; class Bacteriovoracia; order Bacteriovoracales; family Bacteriovoracaceae; genus Peredibacter. Next base: position 1,619,168 of record JAZKDZ010000002.1, read on the forward strand.
CGGGTGTACCCCAGATAATCTTGTAAGTCGGACGCATGTTTTTCGTATCAAAGCCGACGTGGCAGGAAATATAGTGTCGATCCTGGTGAATGAGAGTTTTAAACATCTGATGGTGGGTGGAAACCACAATATGACAATGAGCTCTGGTGTGAAGTTCATCGAAGTACGCCATGGAGAGAGCTGAGGCTTCATCTGATGACGTAGAATTAAAAATCTCATCAATCAGAATGAGATTTGTAGGAAGAATATTTTCCATCAGCTCAATATAATTCTTCACTTCACCTGAGAATGAACTGAGGCCGGACTTCAGATCCTGCAGGTCATCACCGAAATAGAAGAGTCCGTCGTAAGGATAGAGTTCTGCTTCCCTGGCAGGAACGTAATGGCCATGAAAGAACATAAGATAGGAAAGGGCGATGGATTTGAGAAAGACAGTTTTCCCACCTGTGTTCGGTCCGGAAATTACAATTCCGTGATGGATGTCCTTACATTCGACATCATTTTTTACGGCATTCTTTATCAGCGGATGGAAAAGGGAGTTGCAGCGAAATCCCGGTTTCTCCCTGAGGGAAGGTCTCTCGAGATTGTAGCGGACAGCAAAGGAAGTCTTCGCCAGATAAAAATCAATTCTGAGAATCTGCTGATGAAGGATATCCAGAAGTCCGGAAAACAAGGCAAAGCCTTGCGAGAATTTCATCGCAAGTTGATTGATGATTTCATCAATCTTTGCGATGAGCTCCATACGACGATTACAGTTCTCACGTACAATAAATGGTTCAACGAAAAGAGTGGATCCGGATTCTGAGCGCGAAACGATCAATCCCAGTTCTGAGCGATAGGAATCAGAGCGAACCGGAACAACATAGCGGTCGTAGTGAATATCGTAGTTATTGTATTGGAGGACTTTCTGGTGAGCAGGTTCATTAATCCATTCCTGAACCGTTTTCCGGATACGTTCTTCCAGCTCACGCAGACGCCGGGTTAATTCCGAAAGTTCCGGATGGCGATCGAGGTGAAGCTCTCCATCTGTATCTACAAGATGTCGGAATTCTTTCAGAACTTTTTTCTGAATAGATTGGTGATCCTGCTCACGAATCATTTCAAATTCAGGCAGAGGAAGTTCCGGAAAATCATGACGGATAAATCCTGCGCCTTCTGCCAGCAACGCAACTTTGTTCAGTTCGCCAAAATTTAATGTCCCGCTTTTACCGAGATGCAGGAGATATTTTTTCAATGACTCATCAGGGGGAAGACGGGAGAGAATTTGAAGGAGAATCTGGCGTTGATCATCAGTAATTTGTTTCAGGTACTCTGAAACTTTCTGAAGTTCCTGATCAAGGGCAAGAGGATTTCCCGCGAAGACAGTTTCAACAACCGACCTCTTATTCGATTCAAAATAAGCAAACTGAGATATAATAGCGCTCAAGGTATCCCATTCGACCTGCGAATGGTGAACTGAGCCGGGATTGTTAATAAGATTGATGGTCATATGATTCAATATTACCGGGATTTAGAGTCCCAAGTAAAAACTATTCAGAAGGCTGACCTCGACGGAGGCCAGATTCAGAAATTATACAGTACCGCTTATTTTGTCTCTCTTTCAGTGCGGGTTCCCGGAAAAACAAAAGTCATTTTCCTGGGCCGCGGCTCGGGTATTGAAGGTGTCTGGCTGGATGAAATTACACCTCCTTCTATCCTTCGCCGTAAGGATAATTTTCTTGAGTATCTCAGGCGCCATCTCAGTTCCTGTACTTTTCTGGGAATGGAAATGGACCGGTATGACCGGATCATAAAACTCGATTATCAGAAATACGGAATGAAACAATCTCTTCTCCTCTTCTGGAAATCCCGCAAAGTTTATTTTGTGCATTCCTACCGCGAAACTCCTGAAGGACAAATCAAGATCCTGATGAGCTGGAAGAACCGTCCCATTATTCCTCCTGAAGAAATTTCAGATCTTTTTTCATGCTTTGATGAAATTGGTCGCCGGACAGATCTCAAACAGGACTTCCCATCAAAGGAAATTATTTCTGTCCAGGGTCTCCTGGCGAGTGAAGAGCAAGCAGCCGATATGAAGGCCGGTCATTTCAAACCGGGATTTCTCGAGAGAAAAAAGCAGAAGATCGAAGAGGATCTTTCCAAGGCTGGACAGTGGGAAAAAATTCAGACTTTACTGAATGACGGTGATTCTCTCGATCATATTTACGAATTAAAAGTCGGCGATCACAAGATCAAGTTCGAGGGTGACCTGAATGCCTACGAAAGAAGAAATCTTCTTTTTGAGAAAATCAAAAAGCTTAAAAAAGGTCAGACGATTTTAAGTGAGCGACTTGGCAATGTGACGAAGACGATTGAAGAGAAGGCAAAACCCGTTCAGAAATTAAACTCACTCCCCATCAAGAAAATTAACTGGGGGGAAGAAACGGTGGTCACAACTTCTGTGGAAAAGGCCCATGAAGCGGATGACTACAAAGTCATTATCACGCCGACCTGCCAGATTGGTGTGGGAAAGTCGGCGCGTGGCAATGATCAACTCCGATCAAAGTGGGCGGGAAAAGAAGATACCTGGCTACATCTGGATGGGCTCAAAAGTGCTCACGTGATTATCCGCATGGCAGCAGGAGTTCCTGCTCCGGATGAGATGAATCTGGCCGCTTCAATACTTGCCCATTTTTCTCATTTTCAAGGCGATTGGATTCCCGTGATTTTTACCCAGGTGAAGAATCTGAAAGGTGTTTCAGGAGTCGCCGGTATGGTAACATACAAGAAAGAAAAACATTTACGATGTCCGGTTGTGGATATCTCAGCCTACATTCAGGAATAGTATGAAATTTATTTTCGCTTTCATGTTTGCCTTCACTGCAACAACAGCTTTTGCACAGGCACCTTCCGTTTACTTCTCTCTTTATGACCGGAAAGTTTATACGCTGAAAAATAAAGGTGTTCGTGATTTCGTCGTTGATATGTCGAGTGCCAAGCTTCTCGACCAGGTTAATGATCAGAAGATTTTCGGAAGAGTGAAAGAACTCACTTTCCGCATTCACTGGACGCAATCTCCCGAGAGACTTGCTGTTGATGTGATTGGTCTCCCGGAAGGGTTTTTCGAGGCAAAAAATGCATTACGCGCTTCTGCGATGCCACTTCTCGACAATCTTCTTCCTATGACCGTGGAACAAAGATTTCCCAATTATAAAATTGCTCCAGGCAAAATGGCGCGCGAGTTTACTGCTTCCGATAGTACGGGACTTGCTCCTATTCCTTCTTATGTTTTAAAATTCGACGATCAGGACAGACTCTCTGAAGTCATCGGCAAAAAGCCACTTGGTAGCTGGAACATGAACTGGCTTTACGAGAAGAAAGCTTTCTCTGAAGGAAAGTGGGTTGTGAGCCAGGTTGTCGTGACCAATAATGAGGGTGGCCAGATTCTCAAGTCGACCCGCAAGTTGAATTACGGGACGGCTTCAGGCATTGGAGTATTGACGGAAGTCGTTCTCACCGTTGAGCAACAGGGTGAAAATCCGGTTCGTACGGAAGAAAGCATTGAGTTTAAAAACTATAAGATCAATACCGGTGAAGGCATGCGCTATTTTCTCGGTGATGCACCAGCAACTGCACCCAAGTCGACTCCTTAACCGACTCATTCACTTCATTTTTTTTCTTCCCTCAAGATACGCTTCTTCTTGAGGGTAATTTCCCAAGGGTTATAATATCTGAATAACTTGAGGAAACATGCGTACTCTTACCCTGTCGAAGAGCGGCTTCAATAAAATCCGTTCCCATCAAAAAGAATTAAAAACAGCGGACCTTGAAGGTTCTGTGAAATCTATTCCACCGGGAGAATGGTGTCTTCTCACGGCAGAAAAATCATCATGGATTTGCTTTGTGAATGCCATGATTGATGAAAAGTTCGCCTGTGTTCAGGTGATCGATGAAATAAAAGATCCGGCACAAGTGTCGATTGAAAAACTGATCTATGAAAAGATTCAGTCAGCTGTAAATAAGCGCAGGCAGTTCGAGGGATATGCAGAAGGTTCCCGCGTCTTTTACGGAATGAGTGACGGTCTTCCCGGTCTCATCGTTGATCATTTTACAAATGCTGTGATCATCCAGATCAATACAGCAGGTGTAGATCGCTATCGTGAATTAATTGCAAAAGTTTTTGAAGCAGAATTGAAAACCAAATCCTATTTCCTCGATAATGCCAAATACCGTGAAAGAGAATTTCTCCCCATGTTCGAGCACGAAGCAGTTCCTGCTCTCACGGTGAAAGAAAACTCACTTAGCTATCATCTGCGCGCCGAGGTGATTCAAAAAGTTGGTTTCTATTACGATCATCGTGAAAATCGGAAATCACTTCAGGACATTCTTCTTCGTTTGAAAACAAAACCCAAAACCGGAATTGATTTATTCTGTTATGCCGGAGCCTGGGGAATGAATGCACTGAAAGGTGGACTCACTCATGTCGACTTTGTTGACCAGGGTGATTTCTCTCAGGAAGTGATGAAGGCGTTGGAACTGAATAGTTTTCAGGATCAGGGAAAATTTCATCGTCAGGATGTATTCAAGTTCATGGATGATGCGATTGCGAGAAAACAGCAATATGACCTCATCATGTGTGATCCTCCCGCTTTTGCGAAAAGCCACCTGCAAAAAGACCAGGCCCTCGAAGGTTATTCAAAGCTTCATAGAAAAGTCATGAAAATTTCCCGGGTCGGGACCCTTGCGGTTTTTTCTTCGTGTACCCACTATGTGAGTCATGAAGAGTTTCAGAAAAATATTCTCGATGCCGCAAATAAGGAAGGAAGAAAAATTCAGCTTCTTCATACCGGCATACAGGGATGGGATCATCCGATCCGCTCTCAGGGTGATAAATCAAATTACATAAAATCGTACTTTTACATATTGGAGTCCTAAATGGTTCTGCAGGAAAAAATTCAACATACACTTACCGAGGCCCGGAAAATTGTATTCGGACAGGATGAACTTCTGGAGAGTATCCTTGCCGCGTTGATTTGCGAAGGCCATCTCCTGATTGAGGGTTTACCCGGTCTGGGGAAAACTCTCAGTGTTTCCGTCATGAGTAAACTTTGTCACCTTCAGTTCCAGCGAATTCAGTTCACACCGGATCTTCTTCCCTCAGATCTGATCGGGACGATGATGTATAACCAGCAGAAGCAGGAATTTACTACCAAGTTTGGTCCGATTTTCACTCAGCTGGTTCTTGCTGATGAGATCAACCGTTCTCCGGCCAAAGTTCAGGCCGCTCTCCTTGAGGCCATGGCCGAAAAGCAGGTAACAATTGGTGATAAGACTCACAAACTTCCTACGCCATTTGTCGTGCTCGCTACCCAAAACCCGATTGAACAGGAAGGAACTTACAATCTTCCTGAAGCTCAGCTTGACCGCTTCATGATGAAAATCTCCGTTGATTATCCGGATTTTGAAGCTGAGAAAAGTGTTCTCGGACTCAAATCAAATAATTTTGACCTGAAACCAGTCATGACTGAACAGGATCTCTTTCAGTTAAAAGAAAAAGTGGAAGCGATCTACGTCGACGAAAAAATCAAGGACATGATCATCCGGATGGTTCATGCCACTCGTCCAGGAAGTAAGTTCTTCCAGAAAAAATACGAGGGTGCCATCGTTGCGGGAGCGTCTCCCCGTGCATCCATCTGGCTTTTCAAGATTGCGAAGTTCAAGGCGTTTATGGAAGGAAAAGATTTCGTTACTCCTGATCATGTTCTTTCCATTATTCCTTCCGTTCTTGGACACAGGGTTATCCCTTCGTACGAAGCACAGATTGATAAGTTGAACACACGGCACATGGTAACGACCATCGCTGCGAGCGTAATCTGATATGAATTTGAAGGAAATCGAGCGGGTCGTGGGAATGATCCAGTCACAGATTTTCCGGAACTCTAATGCCTATTCTACAGGCATGCTGAAATCTCATTTTCGTGGATCAGGACTTCAGTTTCGCGAGCACCAGGTTTATGTTCCTGGTGATGATGTCCGTTTCATCGATTGGAAACTGTCCGCACGTTCGCCGAATGTTTACATCAAGACGTTTGAAGAAGAACGTAATGTGGAAATCGTTATCGGTTTTGATCTTTCTCTGACTCTTCTCTATGGTTTTGAAGGTAAGTCCAAACTTGAAGCGATGATTGAAATCGTCGCCCTTCTCTATCTTCTCGCCGGAGAAACTCACGATCTCGTCAGAGTTGTCATCTGGGGTGAGAAGACCATCAACCTTCCACCCAAGCGCGGGAAGGAAGGACTCACGATCTTTATTTCGGCCCTTGAGAAAATGGGTCTACTGGATGAGAACGGAAAAGTTCAGCTGGATTATCGTGGGAAAATGAACACTCATACTGAAGCCATGAAGATTGCCCATATCAAGGCTTTTCTCGCAAAGAGAAAAGAAGTGATTTATCTCGGCGATCTCTCACTGGTGAAAGATAAGCTTCTCTGGGGCAAGATCCTCGATAAAAAAAACATGCATTGTTTCCGGATTTATTCTCCGGTTGATAAGAATACGGGAATGCCCTTTCTCTTTAAAACCATCAATCCTTTCACCGGTCGCAGTGTTGTGACTGATGTCAAAGGAAGCGATACCGATCCTCTTTTCCTGAAAGAGCGGTTTAAGGAAATTGGCGTTCATGAAAGGTATCTGGAAAAATTTGTAAAAGAGCTGGTGTGACGAAATTTATCTTCTTGATCCTCATATTTATGAGCTCTGCCTGGTCAGCTGAAATACTGACGATCGCATTTCCTGTTCAGGAAGTCCGCCAGGGCTCTCTCGTAAAAGCGAAGTTGTTTGTCCCGCCTGAGCTGGTGAATATCCCGGTCCAGAAACTGAAAGGCGAAACATCAGCAGAAACAATTTACTTTCATCAGATCTCGCCTCTTCTTAAAAAAGAAGGATCAGCGAACTATGAATCTGACGTGCAGATTATTTTTACGAAAGTTCCTGAAAGCAACCACCTGATCCTTAAGATTAATGAGCAGCCCATCGATCTTGAATGGAACAACATTCAGATTATTCCAGTTGAAACTCCTGAAGGCATGATTTGGGCAGATTTTTCTGCTCCGGATTTCTTCGAAGGGAAACTTACCTGGCTCTGGATAGCCTTACTTTTCCTGGTTCTCGGAATCGGTGGCTTTTTTATCTGGAAGAAAATCGACACGCGCACCAAAGAGAAAAGCAGGAAACAAAAACTTATTGATGAATTCAAGTCCTGTCAGAACTATGAAGATGTTGTGGCGCTCTGGAAGAGAAAGCGTTCTTTCATGAAAGACTTTCCTCATCTCGATTCAACCTTCCCGGCGTTTGAAAGTGTTCTTTTTAAATATCAGTTCAAACCAGTTCAGACAGAAAATGAGAAACTTGAAGTGATGACAGCTTACCGCACCCTCGTTGAGCAAAGCGAAGGAGGTTTCCGTGGAATTTAAGGAACCTCTCTTCCTGTGGTTTGGTGTTGTGGCCGGAATATTCTGGGCCCTGGACTACTGGAAAGTCTTTATGAGAACCCGCCTGCATTTTCCGGTGCAGGACAAGGGACTTCATTGGGCGAAGAAAATTCTCCGGATTTCTTTATTTCTAGCTGGTGTAGTGGCGTGGGGTTTTCTTTCTTATTCGATGATGCAGCCACGTAAACCCCAGAAATTCTCTCCTTCAAGTATTGAAGTGAACGACATAATTCTTTGTATTGATGTTTCCCGCTCCATGCTGGCAGAAGACATTAAACCAAACCGTCTGGAAGTGGCTAAAGAGCAGATCAGAGAATTTGCTAAACTCCGGCCGACTGATCGAATTGGAGTCGTGATTTTCTCGGAGAAAGTCATAACCCTTCTTCCTCTCACCACAGATCCGACTTTGGTGGATAAAGTCCTTTCGGAAATTTCGATCGGCTATTTGGGAAGTGGCACTAACATCGGTGACGGTCTTGCCCTTTCTGTTGCTCGCGCAGTGAATTCTGAAACTAAAAATAAGGTTGTCGTGCTTCTCACTGATGGCGTGGCCAACGTGGGAACACTCACACCGATTCAGGCAGCGGAAGAAGCAAAAAAACACGGGATCAAAGTTTACACGATCGGCCTAGGGACTGATAACGACGCAAAAATTCCTGTCGGTAATGGTATCTTTGGAACTCAGTATCAGCTGATTCCCGGCGGAGGAATTGACTACAAAACACTGAAAGAAATTTCAGCTCTCACAGGTGGTCAGTTTTACCCGGCCAAGAGTGAAGGAGCCTTAAAAGAAATTCTGGATGACATCCAGAAACTCGAAAAAACAGAAATCAAAGTGAACCATCAGATTGTTTATGATGAACAGTATTACAGCTGGCTCGTCTATGGGGTCATTTTACTTGTCGCTGTTGAGATCCTTCGCCGGCTTCTTCTGAAGGACATTGTATGAACTTTCTTAACCTCAATTATCTTCCGTATCTTATATTAGCGATTGTCGTCTTTCTCGGCATCGTGGTGTTTTTTGAAAACAGGTTTTTTACGGTCATCAAACGTTACTGGTTTTACAAAAGAAGTCTCGTCAGCTGGGTCTCATCCTTTCTTTTTCTGATTGGGATGGCCGGATTGATTCTCAGTCTTCTGGATGCCCGCGGTCCCGAAGAAAAAGTAAAGACACCTGTACCGAAACAAAGAACGATTATCCTGATTGATACTTCGGCCAGTATGCTGGCTGAGGATGTCAAACCAAGTCGCCTGCAAAAGGCTACTCTCATTGCCAAGCATTTTGCCCGCAAGGCTGCCGGTCACCAGCTTTCTATTGTCGCGTTCGCTGAAATTCAGAAACCGATTGTTCCTTTCACGAATGATCTTGATCTCATTGATGCCCGTCTCGATAGTATTAAATTTCTCCGCAATCAATACGGTTCATCAGCACTCTCGGTTGCTGTCCAGGAATCAATTCAGTACTTCTATGATGGTGGCGGTGAGATGCGCGGGAATATCATCGTCTTCACAGACGGTGAGGAAACCTCGGCCGGCGTGAAACTTAAAGTTCCTGAAGGCATTCATATTGCTTTCGTTGGTGTCGGCACGAATCAGGGAGGAAGAATTCCTCTTGATGATGGTCGTGGTTTCCGCTTTGGTTATAAAAAAGATCGTGGCCAGGATGTCATTACTAAGCTGAATGAGAATTTCTTCAAATCAACTGTTTCTGATCTTCCTTCTGCTAAGTATTGGCTGGCAAATACTTATTCACTCCCATCGGAAGAGATACTCGAGTTCTTTCAATCAGAAGAAAAGAAATCTGAGGAAAAGCAGGACATGATTATCCGCCCTGTGATGATGGAATGGATCGTTCTTCCTTCTATCCTCCTTCTCATTCTTTCTTATTTCTTCAAGGCGATCAGAGTTTTTACTCTCGGAATGTTTCTTATCATTTCACCAGGACGCGCCCAGGATGAAAAAGTTCAGTACACTCCTGAACTAATTAAGAAGATGGAAGAATTACAGGCAGGAAAACTTAATCCTCGTCAGAAAGTGAAACTTGCTGATGATCTTTACCGGGCCGGTGGCAAAGAAGAAGCTCTTGCACTCTTTGATGAAAACCTCCCCAAAGATGGCTCGTCTCCGGATATTCCGAAAGAAGCTTATCTCAACTACGGAACAGCACTTCTTGAAACGGGTCGTGGCCAGGAAGCCCTTTCAGTTTATGAAAGCCTGGACCAGCAATTAGGCAATAGTCCTGAAGCATCAGCTATCCGTGAGAAAATGGAAAAGAACACGCTTTCTTATTTCCGTCAGGAAAAGCAAAAGAAAGAGCAGCAGAAGAAAGATCAGCAGAATAAAGATAAGGATAACAAAGAGAACAAGGATAATAAGGACGGCAAAGATCCTCAGAACCAGAGTGGGGACAATAAGGATCAGCAGAATCAGTCCGGTAAAGATCAGCAAAAGCAAGGTCAGTCAGGGCAACAGGATAAGAACGAACAACAGAAGAAAGACGAGAAAGATAAAGGCGAAGAGAAAAAAGACGGTGAAGGCGAAGAAGATAATAAAGAGAAACCCAAAGATGGCGAGTCCGAGGACGGGCAGGAGAAAAAGCCACTCCCTCCTAAGAAACTGGCACCTAAGCTCAAGCAGCTCATGTCAGATGATCGGCAGCTCCAGATGAGAATGATTGAACAGGGTACTCGTGAATTGAATCGTAAGAAGCTTAGAAATAGTAAGGATTGGTAATGAAGATCTTATCAGCGATATTCCTCTTAGTAGTTTCACTGCAGGCGATGGCGGATGAAGTCAGGGTTGAAGTTAATCCCACTAAGCCAGTAAGCGGAGAAGTCTTTCAGGCCTATTTTCGCGTCTTCACTGAATCCGATGATGAACCAACCATTAATTTTTCTCCCACGAATCTTGAAGTCGTGGATAAATCCAATCAGGGTGTTTCAACCCGTACGGTCTACGCTAACGGAAGATTGACTGTCACACGTGAAGTGACGATTGTTTATAATCTTGTCAGCTCCAGAACCGGTCAAGCATGGATAAGAGATATCCAGGTTCAGGTTGGCGGGAAAACTATCCGTCATCCTTCCGTTACAATTAACGTTCTAAAAGAACCGGAAGTGGCAGCTGATGTCTTTGTCATGGCCGATGTTCCGAAAAAAACGCTCTTTCTCGGAGAAGGGATTACTGTCCGCTATTATCTTTACAGTAAAGTTCCTGTTCAGAATCTCGATGTCAAAAAATATCCTAAGCTCAATAATTTCCTGAAACGCTTTATTCAGGAGCCGGAAAGAACGGAACGAGTTTCTGCTGATGGACAAGTTTATCTTCGCAGTCAGATTTATGCTGCCAAACTTTTTCCGGAAAAGGCCGGACAGTTAAAAATCGATTCGATGAGCCTTTCTGCAACTTATCCCACTACGCGAGCAGGAGATCCTTTCGGTGCTTTTGGTCTCAGTAGAGAGCTGAAAACGAGAACTCTCAACTCAGAGACAGTGACCATCCAGGTGAATCCTCTTCCTGAACCAGTTCCTCCTCACTTTACCGGACTTGTAGGTAAGCATGATTTTGATCTGGAGTTCGGCCAGTCACGTCTGATCGTCAATGAACCTCTGACAGTGAAATTAACTGTGACAGGTTCTGGTGCTCTGGAAAATTTTGAAGCTCCTGATCTGGTAAAGCATCCCGGTCTGGAAGAATTCGAGTCTAATGGTGATCTGAAAATTGCTGATGCGACTGAAGCGACAAAAATCTTTGACTATACTTTCCTGCCGAAAGAAAACCTGAAAATCCCTGAATCTCAGATCACGCTTAGTTATCTTGATGCAGATACCGGCAAGTATATTCCTAAGACGATGAGCATTCCTGAGATTGTCATTGCTGGTGGATCTACGACACCTAAAGCTGAAAAAGACACGCCTAAGGAACAGGATAAAAAAGATGTGCCAAAAGAAATTGAGGAGAAAGTAAGGACTCTTTCAGGACCTATCCTGAAGGAAACACCGACTCTGGGAACTCTCTTCCCCTACATCAACGGTTTCCTGGCATTTGTTTCGGTCCTGATTGCGCTCTCGTGGATCGTGAAATTTAAAGGACTTCCTGCATTGGGTGGAAAGCATCATATCCCTGCGGGATTCAGAAAAGGACAGTTTGAATTCGGTGAATTTGCCAGATGGCTGTCTCCGCTGATAAATAAGACCGGGAAATCCCCTGCCAGTCTCATTCGTGAATCTGACCTTGATACTGATACGAAAAATTATTTCCTTCAGCTTCTTGAACAAACAGGCAAAGGGCAATATTCATCTTCAAAGGCGACTGATTCCTATGAGTATGATCATCGTCACTTTAAGAAACTGAGCCGTTACATAGCGAGTGCTTCTCATGAAACTACTGAACAGCCTTCTTGAAATTGAACAAGCTGAAGGCCGTTCATTTCCCGTAGGACTCACTATCGGGAATTTTGATGGGGTTCATGCTGGTCACCGCCAGTTACTCAAAAAACTCCAGGATGAATGCTCACGTAAAGGTCTCTCTTTTGTGGTTGTTACTTTTGTCCCGCATCCCCAGAAAATTCTCCAGCCGGAAAAAGAAAGATTCCTTCTCACGAGTTATGAGAAGAGAAGGCAACTTCTCGAATCTCTAGGTGTAAACTATCTTGTGGAGCTAAAGTTCACGAGAGATTTCAGTACACTGTCGGCCGAAACATTCATGAAAGATCATCTCTTCAACTATCAGGGCCTCAAAGAGTTTTACCTGGGTTATGACTTCGCATTCGGTGCTAATAAGCAGGGTGGCCATGATCTCGCTGCCTCCATCTGCAAAGAGCGTGGAATTAATGTTGAAATCCAGCCGAAGTTTGAAATGCATGGAGAGGTTGTGTCTTCAACTTTCATCCGTGATCTTCTTCTCTCCGGAAAGGTAGATGAAGCTGGAAAATTCCTTGAACACTCCTTTACCCTGGAGGGTGTGGTGATCAAGGGCGAGGGTCGTGGAAAAAAAATCGGATTTCCTACGGCCAACATTCAGGTTTCACCGGATCTCATTGTTCCTGAGAACGGCGTTTATGTTACAAGAACCCGTTATCAGAACATGACTTATAAATCAGTGACGAACATCGGCCACAACCCCACTTTTAAAGAGGGCAGGCAGGTTCATATTGAGACAAATATTTTTGACTTTGATACGGACATTTATGGTGAGCAGCTGGAAATTGAGTTTTTGAAGAAATTACGGAACGAGAAAAAGTTTCCGACAGTTAATGACCTTATCAACCAGATCAAGGCCGATGTGGAAACTGCCCGTGAAGTTCTGAAGTCATGAAGCTTGCTCTTCTCGGTTATCCCATTGCGCATTCGCTTTCACCTTCTCTTTATCGCGAGTTTCTCGGTGATAAACTTGAAAAATACGATCTTCTGGAAATAGAAAATCCCAAGCTTGTTCCCGGATTGCCCACTCTCGCTGAAATGTATGATGGTCTTTCCATTACGACTCCTTATAAAAAACATTTTTATCCGGATGTTGTAATCACTTCCGCCATCGTCAAAGAGATCAAGGCGATCAACACTCTTTCATTTCGTAAATGCGGAATTTACGGAACCAATACCGATGTTACGGCAGTAGAACAAATTCTCCTTGATTTCAAATCACAGTATCCGGATTTGAATCTCATCATTCTCGGAGATGGAGTCATGGCCCGATTGACAGTGATGGTGGCCAAAGTTCTGAGAATTTCCTTTGAACAGTTTTCCCGGAAGAAAGGTGATAACGTTGCTCATCTTGATTTATCAGCTCCGAGAGAGAACCAGACTGTTGTCATCAACTGTTGTTCCCGGGATTTTGTCTTTCAAGGTCAGCTCAACCCGGAGTTAATCTTCTGGGATTACAATTATTCCTTCATACCCCACCAAACAACTCTTCCATCTCAGGTAAAGTCATACGTCGATGGTCAGGAAATGCTCCGCTTGCAGGCGATTGCGGCCATTGAATTCTGGTCAGCTACTTAAGTCTAAACTTAAGTGCTGAATAATCCGAAAATTCAGACATACTATTAATAGGTTAATAACAAATGATCCGCAGAGAGTTCATCGATATTGTGACGGCCACGGGGATGGCGACTCTTAAAGAGTTGCGTCGTCTTTCTATGGGCCGCGATGATGAAATCAATGAGTTTGAACTTCTCACCATGCCGTATTTCGATGAAAACAAATTTGCAAAAATTTGTTCTGAACGTTACGCCATTAACTTCATCGATTTAAGAAACGCAAAAGTTCCACAAGACACACTCTCATCTCTCAAAAAACGCTACGTAACTAAGTGGCGTGCCATTCCTATTCAAAAGACAGCGACGAAAGTTACTCTTGCGACTTTTGATCCGAGTGTCGTGCAGGATGGAAGTAAAGAACTGCAGGATGTTTTCAAGAAGCAGGTTGAGTTCATTCTTACGAATATTTCTTCGTGGAGAAAACTCTACTCTAACGTAAAAGATTCAGTTGATGACCTCATCAATAACATCCAGGAAGTAAACAACCTGACGATGCAGGAAGATGCCAAAGACGTTAAAGTCGAGGACATTTCAGATGACGTTGTTACTTTCGTGAACCGTATGCTTGCAGAAGCTTATGTGAAAAAAGCATCTGATATTCACGTAGAACCCTATGAGCGTATTTTCCGTGTCCGCTTCCGGATGGATGGATCTCTTGTCGAAATTGCCCAGCCTCCGAAATCGATGATGGCACCTGTCGTATCCCGTCTGAAAATTATGTCCCAGATGGATATTTCAGAAAAAAGAAAGCCGCAGGATGGTCGTATTAAACTTCTGATCGGTGGTAACCCTATCGATTATCGCGTTTCCTCACTTCCAACATTGTTCGGCGAAAAGATTGTTCTACGACTTCTTGATTCATCTAACCTTCAGCTTGATATGACGAAGCTTGGATTTGAACAGAAGCAGCTCGATATTTTTAAAGAAGGGATTCACCGTCCCTACGGAATGTGTCTCGTAACGGGTCCGACAGGTTCGGGGAAGACAACAACTCTTTATTCAGCAATTGCAGATCTCAATACGCCTGATAACAATATTTCCACAGCGGAAGATCCGGTCGAGTTTAACCTCGAAGGGATTAACCAGGTTAACGTGAAAAAAGATGTCGGTCTGACTTTTGCGACCGCATTGAAATCCTTTCTCCGTCAGGATCCGGATATCATCATGGTGGGAGAGATCAGAGATCTTGAGGTCGGTGAAATTGCAGTTGAAGCTGCTCTCACCGGACACTTGGTTCTTTCGACTCTTCACACGAACGATGCTCCAGCCACCATCACACGATTACTGAACATGGGTATCGAACCCTTCCTCGTTGTTGCTGCTCTCAACGTGATTGTGGCCCAGCGACTTTGCCGTAAGATTTGTATTAATTGTCGTGAAGAAAAGAAAACGACAATTGATGAACTTATTGTCTGTGGCTTTGCTCCGGCATCTGCAGAGAAAATTAAAGTCTATCACGGCAAAGGTTGTGAGATTTGCGCGAGCACCGGCTACAAGGGTCGTGTCGCCATTTACGAAGTACTCCAGGTGACTCCGAAAATCAGGGAACTTATTCTTCGTAACGCCTCTTCAGATGATATTAAAAAACAGGCCATCAAAGATGGCATGAAAACTTTAAGAATGTGCGCACTGACGAAAGTCGCCCAGGGTCTTACGACTCTGGAAGAAGCAGTTTCGAATTCCTCTTCGGATCAGCTTTAGGAGTAATGTATGAGTGACAATACAAAATCGAGCACGAAAACCCAGACCCAGTCTGAGCAAGGGATTGGAAATCTCCAGATCCAGCAGCTCTTCAAGGTGATGGTGGATAACGGAGCATCCGATTTGCACTTATCAGTGGGAACTGCACCGGGGATGCGTATCTCGGGTGACATTGTTCGCGTGAAAGTGGGAAGTCTCACTCCGGATGATACCAAGCGCCTCATCTATCAGATTCTTACTGAGAAACAAAAAGCTGAACTTGAAAAAAATCTCGAGCTGGATTTTTCTTTCGGTATTAAAGGCATGGCCCGTTTCCGTGCGAACGTCTTTTATTCAAAAGGTTCTGTTGCCGGAGTTTTCCGTCAGATTCCAAGTTTGATTCCGGATTTCGAGGCCCTTGGTCTTCCTCCGGTTCTTCTTGAAATGGTGAACGTATCTTCCGGTCTCTTCCTGGTAACTGGTCCAACCGGTTCGGGTAAGTCCACAACTCTTGCTTCCATTATTGATAAGCTCAATTCAAACTCGCCTTCCCATATTATTACGCTCGAAGATCCGATTGAATTCGTGCACCAGCATAAACTTTCACTCGTTAACCAGCGCGAAGTTGGTGCTGATACATTAAGTTTCTCGAAAGGGATCAAATCCCTTCTTCGTCAGGATCCCGATATCGTTCTCGTAGGAGAGCTTCGTGACCCTGAAACGATTGAAGCCGCACTGACCATTGCAGAAACAGGTCACGTTGTTTTCGGTACACTTCATACCAACTCAACCGTTCAGACAATTAACCGTATTATTAACGTGTTTTCGCATGAACAGCAGGAACAGATCAGAACACTTCTTTCATTCGTTCTTCAGGGTGTGGTTGCCCAGCAGCTCCTTCCGAAGATTCCGAAGGGACGCTGTCTGGTTCAGGAAATTCTCCGGATCACTCCGGCGATTCGAAATCTGATCCGCGAAGATAAAGTTCACCAGATTTATTCCCAGATGCAGATTGGACAGGAAGAAACCGGAATGAACACGATGAACCAGCATATTAAGAAACAGCTTGATGCTGGTTTGATTTCTCCTGAAACAGCGATGACGAATTCGAACAACCCGGAAGAACTCACTCGTATGTTAGGTCTTGAGAACAGACCTAAGAGTAGATTGAAGTAATTTATGCCAAAGTTCAGGTATGCAGGATTTACAGGTGACGGCAAGAAAGTGGAATCCACTGTCGATGCTGACACAGTTAAAGACGCGAAGAAGATGCTTCGCCGTCAGAATATTCGCGTAACCCGGATTACAGCTCCTTCTATTTTCGAAGTTGATCTCGGAGAATTCCTTGTTGAGAAAGGTCTCGCACGACCATTCGGCCGCGCTGAACTCATGCGCTTCACACGACAGCTCGCGATTCTCATCAATGCCGGTGTGCCTATTCTTGAATGTATGGAAATTCTCCATAAGCAGGAACAAAACTTAGTTCTGAAAAAAGTCGTGAAGAACATTACCCTCCAGATTGAGGAAGGTAAGAGTTTATACGATGCCATGTCTCAGCAGCAGGGATTTGATAAATTATACTGTGCACTTGTTAAGGCCGGAGAAGCCGCGGGTATTCTCGATACCATTCTGGTGAAGCTCGCCGAGTTCCTCGAGAAAGCGGAAAAATTAAAGAAGCAGGTCAAGGGCGCACTCATGTACCCGGGTATCGTTTGCGTTGTCGGGATCGGGGTAATTTTTGGTCTCATGACTTTCGTTGTTCCGATGTTCGTCGACATTCTCAAGGAATCAGGACAGGCGATTCCCTTCGTCACTCAGCTCGTAATGGATATTTCCCAGTTCTTCCAGGATTACACTCTTCTCCTGATTGCGGGTTTAATTGCTGGTTTTATTCTTTTCATTAACTTCATCAAAACGACTGAAGGAAAAACTCAGTGGGATCGCCTGACGATGAAAGCACCTTTATTCGGGCTTCTCATTATTAAAGGTAATCTTGGTGCGTTCACGCGAACACTTGCAACAATGCTTGCCGCTGGTGTTCCGATTATTGATTCACTCGAAATTTGTATTGATACTCTCGACAACACTCAGATCGCAAAAGACCTGAGGAAAGTCAGACAGGCCGTGATTGAAGGTAAGTCGATTACAGAGCCGCTTGAACGGATTACGTACTTTCCTCCGCTCGTTACTCAGATGATTAAAGTGGGAGAAGCTACCGGTAACCTGGATCAGATGTTGATTAAAGTTGCGGACGTGTTCCAGGAAGAAGTGGAAGAACTCGTAGGAAACCTGACTAAGTTGATCGAGCCGATCATCCTCGTGGTCCTCGGGGGAATTATCGCCGTCGTGCTGGTAGCGATGTATCTTCCTATATTTATGTCGGCCGGTGGTGTTTCGGAGTAGAGATGACAACTGAAGTTGGCATTCTGGATTTCGAAGCAGATTGGGCCGCAAGTTGCGCCCCACTTTACCGGCACAAGTTGCCGAATTATGCTAAAGTAGAAGTATTTGATACGCTTTTTTTAAGAATTTCTATAAACGGGTTAAAATAATAATCGAGATGCAGGTATTCAGACGGATCTTAATTCCGGATGAAAGGAAGCTGATCAAAACAACAACGTGATGTCCTCTTAATGGCCATCACATAGGAGTAAAAATGAAAACGTTCTTGAAGACGCTTAAGCGTCAAGATGGCTTTACGCTCGTAGAGCTCATGGTCGTAGTTGCAATTATCGGTCTTCTTTCTGCAGTAGCTATTCCAAACTTCCAGAAGTACCAGGCCCGCTCAAAAACTTCTGAAGCTAAACTTCAGCTCTCTGCTATCTACACTGCTGAAGCTTCGTTCTTCTCAGATTATAACATCTACGCTTCATGCCTTCGTTATATGGGTTACGATCCAAGAGAAGAAATTACCAGCCGTTACTTCACAACTGGTTTCAGTGCTTTCACAACGATCGCTCCATCTGCTTTCGTATCTGCAATCAACGCTGGTATTAACCAGACTGACTGTCCAAGTACTCTCGCTGGTGTTGATAACAGCTCATACCTCGCTGGTAAATCTACAGGTTCTCAGCTCTCAAACGTTACTCACTTAACAGCTGCTTCTGGTTCCGATCAGTCAACTGCTGCTCTGATGGTTTATACTGCTGGTGCTGCCGGAGTTATTCATAAGAACTTCACAGCTGCAGGTACAACATCTTATTTCACGATCGATCAAAACAAGAAAATTACTACAGAACGTAACGGGTACTAAAGTTGAAGTTTCTCCAGGGAGCCCTCAGGGCTCCCTTTTTCATTTCCCCACGGACCCAGCATGGTTTTTCGCTAGTCGAAATGATGGTTGTGGTCGGAATTATCGCTCTCCTTTCGTCAATCGCAATTCCCAATTTTATGAAGTTCCAGGCAAGAAGCAGAACCACTGAGGCCAAGCTTCAGCTCGCAGGGATATACACTGCTGAAGCATCTTTTTTCAGCAGCTATTCGATCTATCACATCTGCCTGAACTACATGGGCTATGATCCTTCTGAATTCAGAAATTCCCGTTTGTACTCAGTAGGATTCACAACCGCTTCAGCGATTGATACCGATGCTTACGGTGGTGCTGTGAACTCAGATCTCGATCAGACAGCTTGTCCGCAGAACATGGCGGTGGCAGAGGGAACAACATTTTTCACGGCCGGTACAGGAGTGGGAAGTACTGTTGCGGATGAAACATTTATTCCACCCACTACGATTGGTATTCAAACAGTGGCATCGGAAATGAGATTCAGTGCTGGTGCGGGAGGAGTTGTTCATAAGAACTTTCTGACTTCGGCAAATGCTTCAGCTTTCACTATCAATCAAAACAAGACGATCACCAATATTAGAAACGGCTACTAAGCTATTCCATCGTGGTGACAGAGCCAGTGTGCTTTTGATCCCCTTTCCTTTTTAAACGATAAGGAATGAATGGCGTCTGGCTGTGATATTTTCCTGCGACATTGATGTAGGGAACTCCATACGCGTCTTTCATTTCACAATTTGGTTTTTTCTGATTAAGGCAAACCAGATCCCTCTCTGATTTCAGCGCATGAAAATCTTTGGTGAGTTTGTGGACGAGTGACTCATCATTGGAATTCGTCATGAGATCAAAAATAACTGATAGTGCGGCATCGATACTGTAACCAGTTTCAACTTTTAATTTCACAACAAGAGAAGGGATGAACGCCGGAGCTTTCGGATGATTTTTGATCTTATCGAGATAAACTAATCCCTTCTCGTAATCGTTCAGTTCAAAGTAATAGGCAAAACCAAGGTTGTAATTAAGGCGATAAGAATCCGGGAACAGTTTTACACCTTTTTCCATCAGTGCCACCGCACCCATAAGATCATCTTTCACAATGGCGAGATATTGTCCGCCCCAGAGATAATTCTGATAAAACTGCGGATCAAGTTCCGAGATGGTATTGAAGCGTACATACATCCAGCTATTCAGGTCATGTCCGGTGTAGTGATCCATGTCCGATTCAAGGAGAGTCTGAACCCATAAGAGGTCAGTGATTAATCTCTTGTTTCCGGCGGACAAAAAGACCAGAAAGTTTTTATTGATGTTGATGGCCGTGTCCTGTTTTAAAAGAACAGGAACCGGACGGGGGAACTTTTGATTGAGAAAGCCCGCAACCAGAAAAAACGCCAGAGCGACATAGAGAATGGCGTTGTCTTTAAAAAAATGTTTGCTTCTGACGATTGAATTCATACCATTCTAATTATGATACATTTCAACGGAATAACGAAAATTTTTCGATCAGAGTTAATGGGTCAACCATTCACTGCTCTTTCGAATGTGAGCTTCGAAGTACCAGAGGGCTCGATGGTAGGTTTTCTTGGTGCCAATGGTGCGGGGAAAACAACCTCTTTGAAAATCATCATGGATTTTATCCGGCCGACAGAGGGGAATGTTGAGTTCTCATCTGTTCTGGGAAAAACGCGGGAAGAAATTTTCCGTAATATTGGGTTTCTTCCGGAACGCCCATATTTCTATCAGAATCTGACGGGAAATGAGTTTCTCCTTTTCATGGGAAAACTCACTGATCTCGATGCCAATACCATTCAACAAAGAATCAAGCACTGGTCTCCAAGATTTAAAATTGATTATGCTTTGGGCAGGGAACTCAAAACCTATTCGAAAGGTATGCTCCAGCGAATTGGCTTTCTCGCGACAATTCTCCACGAACCAAAAATTATCATTCTGGATGAACCGCTTTCAGGTCTTGATCCCATCGGGAGAAAAGAACTGAAGGATGTTATCATCGAAGTTCATCGCGCCGGCAAAACGGTATTCTTTTCAAGCCACATCGTGCCCGATATTGAAGAAATTTGTGACCGGGTAATCTTCCTGAAAAACGGAACTCTCGCTTACGATGGCTCAGTAAGTGCATTGATGAAGCAGGCAAAGGTTCAGGATTTCACACTGACTGTACAATCACCGGGGGAACTGCCTGCTCAACTTCAGGTAAAGCAGAAACTTCAGCTGGCCGAAGACCTCATGCGCTTCACGGTCACTCCGGATCAGAAAGACGCTCTTCTCAATCATCTCGTTTCCCAGAAAAAAAATATCGTTTCTCTGGAAATGATGAAGCAGAGTCTCGAAGAAATTTTCTATAACACACGGGGCTCTGATGACCCTCAATAAGACGCTGACGATTGCTTTCTACACCTTCAAGGAAATCTGGAAGAGTAAAATTCTTCTGAACGTGTTCTTTGTGGGAATGGGGCTCATGGTTGTGACCTATGTCGCGACTGAGTTTACGTTTGGTGTGCCGGAAAGAGTGGCCCTTGATTTTGGATTAGGAATGCTTTCCTTATCCTCTCTCGGAATTTCACTTTTCCTGGGTGTTGGACTTCTCTCAAAAGAGATTGAATCCCGCACAGTCTATATGGTGATTTCAAGACCAGTCCCTCGATATGCGTTTATCCTGGGGAAACTGATCGGCCTCATGGGCATTCAGGCCGTCAACGTTTTGATTCTTGCTGTGATGACAATGACGACGACCCGGTTTTTAGGTGGTGAACTGAACGGACTTATCTTCTGGACGGTCGGATTTATTTTTCTTGAATCACTGATGCTTCTTCTCGTGGTGGTGCTTCTCTCACTACTGGCCAACAATATCCTGTCTGTCCTTTTTTCCATCGCCCTTCTTCTCCTGGGACATGTCATTAAAGATACGCAGGAAATTGCCTTTGTTAAAAGCAGTCCGCTGGCGGTGAAAATCCTCGAGGCTTATCACTTCATGCTTCCGGCCTTTTATAAATTGAACCTCAAAGATTTTGTGATTTATAAAAACGAGCTTCCTTTCAGTTATCTCGTTGGAAACCTGTCTTACGGCATCATCTATTCCGGATTTCTCCTGCTCGTCGTGGTCTTCCTCTTTCAGAGGAAAAACCTCGATTGATGGAATTATATTCTTTCTATGCTCTCGTTTTTGGCCTCTTGATCGGGAGTTTCCTGAATGTGGTCATCCTGCGTTTACCGGCTGAAAAAGATCTGGTGAAGGCGCGCTCGGCCTGTCCCCAGTGCGGAACTCAGTTGCGCTGGTATCATAATATTCCGCTTTTCAGTTTTCTGTTCCTGAGAGGAAAGTGCGGTTTTTGTGGGAAGAGAATTTCCTGGCGATATCCGCTGATTGAACTTCTGACGGGCCTCATCGCTTTCTGGTTATTCCCTGCGAGCTGGGACAGCATGAATTTGGCGATATATGCCTTTCACTTTACGCTCGCATGTATTTTCATCTGCCATTTCTTCATCGATCTCGATCATCAGCTTCTCCTTGATTCACTTAATCTTTATCTTCTGGCGATTGTTTTACCCTACGTTTTCTTCTTCTATCACTGGAACTACTGGGTGATTGGGGCCGGTCTTGGTTTCGGTGGAACACTTCTTGTGACATGGCTTTTCTACAAGATCAGAGGACAGATTGGACTCGGTGGCGGAGATATCAAGCTCTACGGAATTCTGGGATTACTTCTTGGTCCGACAGGAATTGTCTTCAACATCTTCCTGAGTTGTTTTGTTGGAGCACTCGTCGGCTTACTCTTGATCGCTCTTCAAAAAACGACAAAAGATAAGCCTCTTCCATTCGGCCCATCCATTCTGGCCGTTGCGAGCTTTCAGATTTTCTTTCCTGAATACGCTCATCAGTTACAGGCGTGGATATTCTAATTTGGCATAATGCACCAATCAGCTTGATATCTGTAACTTAGTCTGCATATAATGAATTAAAGTAATTATCATTAGCAGGAAAAAAAATTGGCCAAGTCGCTTAAAGACCAGATTGATGACCTAATGGGGAAGTTGAGCCCCGGTGTCACTATTGGTGTCGACATCGGCGCACACAGTATTAAAGTTTGCGAACTTTCTGGTGGGCCTGGCAAATTTAAAATTGAACGCTTCGGAGTATTCACTCTTTCAGAAGCTGCACTCATTGAAGATGAAATTCAAAAGCCTTCAGAAATTACAGAAGGACTTCTGGAAGCGTTGAAATCTTCCGGAATTAAATCTCGTCAAGTCTGTCTCGGTCTCTTCGGACCGAACACCATGACGAAAAGATTGAACGTTCCTGAAGGATCGAAAGAAGAAATTGAAGATCACATTCTCTGGGAAGCTGAACAATACATTACATTCGGTGCCGACGATTCGCAGATTGATTTCCATATCATCGGTGAGAACGAAGGTGGCGGTAAGGATGCGATCGTTGCAGCTGCCAAAAATGAAATCATTGAAAGTTTCAATAACGTCATCAAAGAAGCCAAGCTTACGACCAAAGTTATCGACCTCAACGTTTTAGCTCTCGCAAACGTCATGGAAGAAGTTTTCGGCGATCAGATTGATGAATACTCGCAGGGAACTTTACTCCTGGATTTTGGTGCTCAGAGTACCAAGGTCATTGTGTACAAGAGAAACGCTCCGATCTTTACGAAGGAAATTCCTGTTGGCGGATCTCTGGTCACTGAAGAGATTCAGCGTCAGATGGGTGTTTCCTATGAAGAAGCGGAAGATCTGAAAACGACAATTGATGACCGCGGAAATCTTCCGCAGGAAATTCTCAATATCGTTAATTCACAGATTGATTCGCAGGTCGCTGAAGTTAAGAAAAATATCAATTTTTATATCACTCAGGGTTCAGCTGAAAAAGTGGAACACTGTTTTGTTACCGGTGGATCATCTCTTCTTCCGGGTCTTCTTGAAAAATTATCTATCGTGACCGGACTTGAAGTTCAGCGTCTCGATGTCCTTTCAGCTTTCAAGCTTAACAACAAGAAGCTGGGAGAGAATTCTGAACAGCTCGCTGCCATTGCTCCTGTAGTGATTGGACTCGCCATGAGGAAGGTGAACTAATGGCTATGATTAAGATCAATCTATCCGGTTCCAAGAAACAGGTCGATATCTCGAATATCGGTGGATTCGATTTTACTAAGCTGAAGTTCAAGGCCGTTATTCTCGTCATCATTCTTCTTTATATTCCCGACATGCTCATTGTTCCTATGTGGACAGCCTCTGAAGAAGAGAAATCAAAAGAGCTCGACACCAAGATGAAGACTGTTGCGAGTCTCAAGCGCAAAGTGAATGAAGCTAAGAACTACGAAAATCAAATTAAAGAATTAAAAGCGCAGGAAGAAGCCCTCGAGAAAAAGCTCCTCGCTGTGAAGGAAGCTATTTCCTTCAAGAAGAATCCATCCGGACTTCTTCTGTATATTGCTAAGAATACGCCGCCTGATATGTGGATCAAGGATCTCACAATTGAGAATGATGTTCTGACGATCAAGGGCGAAGCTCTCGATTACACCAGCATCGGGAATTTTGTTCAGAGCTTAAGATCTTCAGTCTTCATTCGTGATGCCAATGTCGGCCAGCAAAGCCAGTATGTAAGAGAGCCGGATAAAACCAGGATTGAGGTCTTCGACGTCCGTTTCGGTATTGCGAGGTTTGACCAGTGAAAGATATTGTTAACAAGCTCATCGCTAATATTCATATTTTTATTTTCCTCTACGGATGCTGGACGACATACGAACTCTGGGAACAGCACGATGTCCGCCTGACGGAAATTGAGAATGATATTCCGACTGTGGAAGAAGATATTAGTAAGCTCAAAGTGAAAGTCCGGGAAATTAACGACTTCATTAAGAAAGCCGACGAATACAAAGTCCGTGTTGAAGAAGTGGCGAAGAACATTGAATCGGTACAGAAACAGCTTCCCGCTGAAACAAACGATTCTCAGATTCTCTCAGCTTTCCAGTCCGAGATGAAAGTTCTCAATATCAAAGACACGACGATGGAACCTAAAGAAGAGGGCAGCAGCACTTACTTTATTTCCAAGGATTATTCGGTCAAGGCCAGTGGGACTTTCCTTCAGTTTCTCATTTTCTTTGAGAGAATCGGGAATGCCACCAGGATTTATAACGTAAAAAGTCTCAAGCTCACAACGAATGGAGCTACCAGAAAAGGTCGCTTTCAGACCGTTAATGGCGAAGCCATCATTCAGGCTTACCGATTTAACCCAAGCTTCCGGGTTGAACGCGGCTTCTGACAGCAAAAAGTGGACATGAAGCCCCCTCTCACTTGATAATAAAGCGTATGAAGCTTTTCATCTTTTTATTATTCATCTCTATCGGGGCACTCGCTGCCCCTCCGAAAAATCCATTGGATGAATTTTTTAAAGATAAGACCAGAATTGAGAATCCTCTCGAATTAAGAGATCCCTTCAAATCCCCGCAAAGCAAAGGTGCTTCCAAACGTCAGGGCGGAAACCGCTTTCGTAGGGGCGAAAATGCTTACAGTAATCTTGCGCAAGACAATCTACGCGACTGGAATATCTACGAACTTCGCGTCCAGGGTGTCATGATCGGAAAAGAAAGACGGGCCATGATTTCACGTGGTGGTGAAGGTGCCGTTCAGAAAGTAGTCGTCATCAAAGAAGGTTCTCTCATAGGACCAGACAATGCCGAAGTGAAAGCGATTCTCCCCGGTGGTATCATTCTCGTTGAAAAAATCATCAACGTTTATGGACAGGAAGAATACTTAGAAACTGTGGTACCAATTTCAAGATAATTTCCCTACAATATTAGTAGAGTCCGCTATGGACATTCTTAAGGAAGAGAACATGAAGAAAGGATTTTTTTCTGTTTTCCTTGCGCTCTACGCACTCACTGTAGGGGCACAGGAAATCACGAACGTAAGTTTCACCCAGGATGGGGAAATCAGTAAGCTCGTAATCGAAGCTGATAAACCTCTTCTCGCAGAACGTTTTCACGTTACTGAAGATAAACAAATTATTCTCGATGTTAAGAACGCAAAAGTTTCACCGAAACTTCTTCGTGGTATCGATACGTCAGAATTTCCTGGTTCAACTGTTTACGTTTCAGGGTATCGCAAACCTGGAACTGCTAACGATGTGCGATTCGCGATTCAGCTTCGTGATAACGTGCGTTCAGTTCTTGAAACGAAAGAGAATAAAATCTTTCTCAATATCGAAAATCGATTTGGTGTCTTCTCTAAAAATCAGGTGAAGAGCACGGAAGTTTTAGTCGCGAAGTCTCAGGAAAATTTTGAAGATGCTGTCGGGATCAACGTTCCGAAATCAACCAGCCTCGAAGACATTCTCGAAAACCTCACTCTCTCCGGTCCGAAAAAATATGTTGGTCGCAGAATTTCCATCAACGTGCGCAATATCGACGTTGCTGATATTCTGAATATGATTGCTGATACTTCCGGGTTCAACATCATCATTGATCGCGAAGTAACTGCGCTTCCGCCGATCACTCTCTCTCTCACTAACGTTCCATGGGATCAGGCGCTCGACACGATCATGAAGCTCTCGAAGCTTGTGGCTGAGAAAAATGCCAACATTCTCATCATGAAAACTGCGAAGCAGGCCGCTGACGAACAGAAAGCACTCGCTGAAGCTGTGAAACAGAAAGAAACTCTCGAGCCACTTGTGACCCGCGTGTTCCTGATTAACTATGCCACTCTCAGTGAAATGAGAACTGTGGTCAATGACTACACGACAAAAGAGCGTGGAAAAATTCAGACTGATGAAAGAACGAACAGTCTCATCGTGCGTGACACAGTTGAGGCCATCGATCGTATTAAAAAAATTATTGAAACGCTTGATACTCAGACTCCCCAGATCCTGATTGAAGCTAAAATCGTAGAAGCTTCTGAAAACTACTCAAAACGTATCGGTCTTACCCGCGGTCTCAGCTTTGGTTACGATCCGGTAAGAGATACGGCAACTCAGATTCCTCTTGGGCCCGGATTTGCTTTCAGTACTGCACCGGGAACTGATGCTCCGACTGTTGCTGGTCTTACAATCGGGATTTACAAGCGCCTTTCAAACCTTTCCTTCAATCTTGAGATGATGGAACAGGAATCGAAAGTGCGGGTCATTTCAAGTCCGCGTGTTGTGACGATGAATAAAAAAGCCGCGACATTAAGTGCTAACGAATCTACTCCGTTTGCTACCAATACAATTTCTAACGGAGTAACGACTACCGGCTTCTCGAATGCTCAGGCAACCACCAGTTTGTCAGTGACTCCGCAAGTAACTAACGATGGTGCGATTAACCTTCAGGTGACAGTCACGAAAGGATCGTTTGGTCCTCCTCCGACAACTGGAGCTCCGCCAACAACTGTAACAAGATCAGTGAATACAAACGTACTGGTCGATAACGGATCGACTGTTGTCATCGGTGGTCTCTACAGCAGTTCGAACACAGAAATTGTGGCAGGAATTCCTTACCTGAAAGACCTTCCACTCGTGGGATGGCTTTTCAGAAACCCATTCAACACAGTTCAGAGTAAAACCGAACTTGTTGTCTTCCTCACTCCAAGAATTCTGAATCAGGAAGAGGCGGGCTTCTCGGAAAGACGAGCGACCAACGTTAAGTCGGACTCAGAGTCCCTCTAAGGAAGTTCACCTGTGACCGGGAAACGAAACCAATCAGCGCTTCTGGCCAAGTACTACGGCCTGTATAAAAAGAATCCGCGTTCGAAGGTTTTCGCTCCTCTTGCGGAAGCTTTCCGAAAACTCGGCATGATTGATGATGCTCTCAAGATTCTGAAAGAGGGCATCCGTCACCATCCCAATTACGCTCTTGGATACATCGTTCTCTCTCATTGCTATTACGATCTCGAAAAATACGAACTGACGTACAACACGCTGAGACCAATCATTTCTCAGAATGCTGATAACATTTCTCTCCAGAAGATTTTTGCTCAGGCCTGCATTCATATGGGCCACCTGGAAGAAGCACTCGATACTTACAAATATCTTTTATTCCTCAGTCCTCGCGATAAGTTCTTTGCTACTGAAGTTAAGAAACTCGAAGACGATCTCATGGTCGGACACAAGAAACTCACACTTGATCAGCTGATCAAGGCTCCCGACATGGTGATACCGGTTTCCGATACAGTGGATGATGACTGGGTTCAGGTTGATTTCAACCGTAACCAGAAAAAGGCCCTTCCGGAGAATGAGAAAAAACCTGAGCGTGAACCAGAGCAGGACGAGTGGGTCATGCGTCGTCCGGGTGAAGATGAAAAAACATCATCCCTCCATCCCATCCTGAATAAAGAATCAGTTTCTGAAAGAAGTCTTGATGACGATTTCTACGCTGATGAATTTGAAGAAGAGATGGGCGATATTGATGAAGTGAATTCCACGATCAATACGGATTCACCAATCGTCTCTCACACATTGATTGATCTCTATTGCAGTCAGCATTATTACGATAAAGCGATTGAACTTCTGGATAAAATTCTCGAACTCAATCCTCAGGATCAGAATTCTATTCGCAAGATGAATGAAGTTCGTGAGATGAAACGCAAGCATTCTCCCGAACAGAAAGTCACCGAGCAGTCGGGTCATGACGAACTGATCTCCATCATCGAATCTCAGGTGAAAGCGAAATCACCTGCTGAAATCAAAGTGAAAGAAGCGTTTGATGATTTCCTCGTGAACCTCCGGGTTAGAGCCCAGCGCACATGAAAAAATTCCTGATCATCAATGGTCCCAATCTCAACATGCTTGGTAAGCGCGAGCCTGAAGTTTATGGAACCGAGTCACTCGATGATATTGCGAAGTGGACTGACGAAAAATTAAAGGGCAAGGCCCAACTCGAGTGGTTTCAATCTAACGTTGAAGGGGAAATTGTCTCCAGAATCCAACAGGCCCATTCTGAAAATTTTGACGCTCTCATCATCAATCCAGGCGGGTACGCACATACGAGTGTGGCCATCCATGACGCTCTGAAAATCCTGAAAATTCCAGCAATTGAAGTGCACCTTTCACAGGTCTACCGCCGGGAGGAGTTCCGGCATACTTTGTTGACGGCAAAAGCCTGTTCCGCCATAATGAGCGGGCTTGGAAAACAGAGTTATTACGTCGCGATATCATCGCAGCTTCACTGATCATTTGTTGTCTGCTGACGGCAGATATATTTAAAGGAATTCTCGTTTATGTATCAAACTACTGATTTCAGAAAAGGTCTTAAAATTGAGATCGAAGGTAAACCTTGGATCATCGTGGATTTCCAACACGTGAACCCGGGTAAAGGTTCTGCATTCGTCAGAACTCGTATCAGAAATCTTGAAACTAACCAGACTATCGAGCGCACATTCAAGGCGGGCGTTGAAACAGTTGGTAAGCCGGATATGGAAGAAAAAGAAATGGAATATAACTACTCCGATGTGGATGGTTACAATTTCATGGATCAATCAACTTTCGAAATGGTTCACCTGTCGCATGACCAGGTTGGCGATAATAAGTTTTATCTTCAGGAAAACATCAAAGTTTTCATTCTCTATTATAACGGAAACCCGATTTCGATCGAACTTCCGAACTTCATCAATCTGAAAGTTGTTGAAACAGATCCAGGAATGCGTGGAGACACGGCGACTGGTGGTAACAAGAAAGCAGTGATGGAAACAGGACTTCAGATCAACGTTCCGCTTTTCATTAAAGAGGGCGAAGTTCTCAGAATCGACACCCGCACTGGTGAGTACATTTCACGCGAGAAGGCTTAATTATGAATCTCGATATTTTGAAAGAGATCGTTAAAGTTGCTAAAGACCAGGGAGTTGCTGAACTCAAGGTTGAAGGGAAAGATTATAAAGTTGCAGTCAGCTTCATGACTTCAGCAGCACCAATCATTCACCATGCCCCAGTTCAACATGCTCCAGCGCCGACCGCGGCTCCTGCTGCTGTTGCAGCTGCTGCGAAAGTTGCTGCAGATGCAGGACTTCATATTATCAAATCTCCATTCGTCGGAACTTTCTACGGTTCACCATCTCCCGGTAAAGCGGTCTATGTGAAAATCGGTGACAAAGTCCGCGCTGGTCAGCCACTTTGTGTTCTCGAAGCAATGAAGATCATGAATGAGATCGATGCGGATATCGCAGGCGAGATCGTTGAGATCTGTGTTGAAAACGAATCACTGGTTGAATTCGGCCAGCCACTCTTCAAGATCAAGCCATAATGAAAGTCGAAGCGAAGAAGTTCAAAAAAGTCCTGATCGCTAACCGTGGTGAAATTGCCATTCGTGTGATCAGAAGTTGTAAAGAGCTCGGCATCGAAACTGTTGCCATTCATTCCACTGCGGATGAAGACTCGCTTCACGTAAAAATGGCAGACGAATCCGTCTGCGTTGGACCTGCAAAATCAAAAGATTCTTATCTCAATATTCCTCAAATTCTTTCTGCTGCCGATATTACAGGTGCTGATGCTATTCACCCTGGATATGGATTTCTCTCTGAAAATGATGAGTTTGCAGAAATGTGTGCCAAGTGGGGAATCACTTTCATCGGTCCTTCAGTAAAATGTATTCAATCGATGGGTGATAAAATCGAGTCGAAGATCACTGCCAAAAAAGCAAAAGTTCCGACACTCGAACCAATCTACGTAAAAGAAGTTGAAGAAAAAGTTATCCAGAAAGAAGTTGAGAAAATGGGCTTCCCTGTTCTCATTAAAGCTTCTGCTGGTGGTGGTGGTCGCGGAATGAAGCGCATCGAAAACTTCGATGAGCTCTGGCCGGCACTTGCTCGTCTTCAGGAAGAAGCGAAAGCTGCTTTCGGTGACGGAACTCTTTTCATTGAAAAATATATTACGAATCCACGTCACATCGAAGTGCAGATCCTCGCGGATCAGCACGGCAACGTCATTCACCTCGGTGAGCGCGATTGCACGATTCAGAGACGTTTCCAGAAAATTCTCGAAGAAGCACCATCTCCGGTTCTCACTCAGAAAGTGAGAGAGGAAATTTGTTCCGCTGCTGTTCGCCTGGCGAAGTTCGTTGATTATGACTCTGCCGGCACAGTTGAGTTCCTTTATGACCTCGATACGGAAAAATTTTACTTCATGGAAATGAATACACGTATTCAGGTAGAGCATCCGGTAACGGAAGGCCGCACGGGTGTGGATCTGATTTCCGAGATGATTCGTCATGCTCAAGGGGATGTTTCCCGATTCAAGCAATCAGATATTATCTTCCGCAATCACGTGATCGAGTTCCGGATCAATGCTGAAGATCCGAAAACTGGTCTCCCTTCACCGGGACATA
The DNA here is from genome assembly GCA_040387275.1 of Bdellovibrionota bacterium. GTDB lineage: Bacteria > Bdellovibrionota > Bacteriovoracia > Bacteriovoracales > Bacteriovoracaceae > Peredibacter. Next base: position 1,649,946 of record JAZKDZ010000002.1, read on the forward strand.
TCACGCATTATCATAGACCTGGCGGAATTGGCGTGAGAACAGATGACTTTATCTATACGGGATATACTGTACCTCCACACTACGACTCTATGATTTCCAAGATCATCGTTCAGGCCGACAATCGCGCGAATTGTATTACTCGTGCGAAGCGAGTTCTCGATGAAACCGTCGTCAGTGGGATCAAAACAAACATCGATCTTCATAAGAGTATTTTGAATGATCCGGACTTTGTTTCGAGCCAGTTTTCGACCAATTATTTAGCGAAAAAACTCATTTAAAAGTATAATAAAATTAAGCGTTTAATGTCATAGGAAGGGCATTTGAAGGACTTAATTGAATCCATTCGGCAGATGATGGCCGGAGAGAATTTTTCCAGTGCAGAAACTGCATTGGAAACAGCATTGATCTCGGCACTCCCCTCTGCGAGATCAGAACTCATTCCGCTCTATCTTGAATCACTTTTACAGCAGAAAAAATCTCTGCCGGATCATCTCGTCCTGGAAGTGATCAATCTCATGTGGGATGCAAATCCTGAAGATGCGATTCGAATTTTTGAAAATGGTTCTTCATCACTCATGACTTCAAATGATTCACGGATTCTCTTCTTCCGCATGAAACTTGCAGAGAAACGCGGACATATCCGTGAACTTCACGATTTGATTTCCGGTTTCCATCTCAGACTTTTTGAAAGAAGTCTTCCCTCTGTTCCTCAATTGGTCACGCAACTTGTTCAGAAATATTTCCGTACAGATTTCCAGCTTCAGTTACAGGATCTCGCTCTGACTCTTCTTCGTAAGGACATCGCTTCAGCTGAAGACAAGATCAAGAAGCTCATTCTCGAAGCGTATGAGAAATCAGCTCCGAAGATTCTGAGAGGCAAGCTTGAATCTCTTCTTCAGGTTCTTGGTTCCCAGAGTGAGAAAGGACATCTCGATATCTATCAAAGTTTTCTGCAGGTAACTCTTTCAGGCTTTGCTGAAAAAAAAGATTTCAAGAGATTGGCCGAAGCCGTAATTTATTTTGAAGATTTCCGTTTCGACATCATGCTGATGCAGATCCTGGTCACGAATGCTTACACAGATATCGCCACTGATTACGCACGCGAGCTCGCCGCTCACAAGAAATACGATTTCGTTTATATCGCCAAGCACTTCCCTGATCTAAAAAAATACTTTGTGAATATTACTCAGCCCGTGAGTCGTGCCGAATCCTGGGAATCGCCTGATCTCGCTCTGACGGAGAGTCTTGTTAAGTCTCTCGTACTTACTGAAAATCCCGAGAGAACGGAAGATGAAGTGCTTCTCATTCAACTGGTAAAGAATCATGGATATGGAGATGCTACTCTTCTTGATCTCGCTGTGAGCTTTATCCAGAGTGAATTACCGGGTGTCGCCCTTGCCTCTGCGATGATTGTCCATGAAAGATCTACTGATGATCGGGTGAAACTGAAAGCTGCCTATCTCGCACTTACGGCCCTACTTCAGTGCGGGGATTATCGTAAGGCACTTGATCTCGCACTCGATTCAATGAAGTTTGTAAAAACTACCGACGATCTCCTTTCCTTTCTTTACTGCGAAGCTGAAGCTTATCTTCGTCTGGAAATGAAGAAGGAAGCCAGACAAGTCCTCAAGAAAATTCTCTCGATTGATTCTGGCTACCGTATGGCGCGGGAAAGGCTTGAGAAACTCGAATGAGATTTAAGAGTGTTCTGGGTGCCATTGTCTTCATCGTTTGTGCCTCGATTGCGGCATTCGTAGTCTTTGTCCATACGAACTCATTCGGTAATCTCTTAACCCGCGTGATCTCAGATCTTTCTCTGAAAAAAACAAATACTCATATCAGTATCCGGAATATCGGGATTTCCGTATTTCCGCCGGGGATTGAACTCAACCGCGTAAAAGTTAAGAAGATGATGGGTCCTGATGAACTTCTGTATGCGGAACTCGGGAAACTTGGCTTTTATATCAGCCTGATTGAGCTGGAAGAAAGAAAACTCACTTTCGGTGAAATCCGCATCTCGGACTCTGTGATCGATTACGATTTTCCTAAAAAAGATGAGGAGACGACTGAAATCGATCGTAAGCTCATCAATAAAATTTTCGATCTCTCGGAAGAAGCTCCCGTCCGGATTGATACTTTGCTAATTGAAAATACCCGCATTCATGCCAATCATGATTTGATGGAGGCCAGACGACTTAAGATTTTCAAGAAGGGGAAGGACTTCATTGCTCGCTTCCATCTCTCCAATATCAAGCCGGTAGCCGATAACGATTTTTCGATTGATGAGGCGTGGGGCGATCTCGAGATTTCCAGAAACAGTATTGATATTTATAGGCTTAAGGTTCTCCACGATGTTCAGACATTGTTGGTTAAGGGGAAAATTAAAAATTACCCACGTCTTAAAGCAGCCGATGCTGATTTGAATGGAGAAGCCCATTTCCATCTGAGGAATTTTGAGAAACAAATTTCTTTGCCGAAGGAAATCAGTTTTGACCGTGGCTTTGCCAACGCCGCCTTCCGAATGGCCTACAAGAATGGAAGTCTCGAAGGAAGCAGTCAGATATCAGTTGATGAGTTAAAGTCGAGCATACTTCATGCTGAAAAAATTCTGGCTGAATTAAAACTCTCGAAGAATGAAGTGATTCTCCAGTCTGCTGAGATAGTGAATGAACTCGAACGAGCGTCACTTAAGGCACCGGTTACGATCTTCGATATAGATAATAAAAAATTCCTTCCGCAGACTTTGAAAGCGAACCTCGCCAACCTTCATCTCCCTAACGTGCTTCGTTTCGTTCCTAACCTTTCCGTTATTAAGGGTGAAATGACCGGGGATGTTTCCATCACTCATACAGCTGGAGATTTTAACTTCAAGCCGGAGAATGGATTTGTTATAAGAAATCTTGGCCTCGTCGTCGGGAAGGAGAAACCATTCCCTATTATCATGGTGAAATCGGCGACCATGAAAGATGGTAATGTCTCCATCATCGATGGAGAGGTTCATATATCCTCGAATGTGACTCTTCCGAAATCAAAGTTTGATGTGGATGGTTTTGTCGCCAAAGATCGCGCACGGTTTTCGATTGTGGATGCTCAAATTGATCTCGAAGATCTCGGTAACATTGCAAGACTGGATGTGAAGGGTGTCGGAACACTAGGAGTAGAGGTTTCGGGAACTTTGAAAGATACGAACATCAATCTGAAAGGCAAGCTTCGCGGATTTGAAGTTCTGGGTTATCGCTTAGGCGAGACAGAAACTGAAATGACTGTGGCCCTTGGTGATGACAGCGTCCTGATTAACAAATTTGAAAGTAAGTTCGGGTCGACACCGATTTCTGGGACCGGAGCGGTTAATTGGGATAATGGCGATATTGCCCTGGGGATAAATTCACCTTTTACCAATTATCATGACCTTTCCCAGGTTCTTGCTCCGATATTTAACAAGATTGATTTTCTTCCTCAGGATCTGAACTTCTTTGCCAAAGTTGATGCTTCGATTTACGGGAAGATCAATATGGACGGCCTCAAGGTCAAGGCCGGGGTAAAATTTAATGACCTGGTTGCCTACGGTGAGACAATTAATTCGGGATCGCTTGACCTTAAACTTGCTGATCAGGTCCTGACGTTTTCCAACATCGATGCTGAGAAAGGAAACGGAGAGATCACAGGAAGTTTCAATTATTTTCTGAATCAAAACCGTTTGCGAACTTCTATGCGTTGGGAGAATATCGCTCTCTCTTCTTTTAATGTTTCCAAACTTCTTCATCTCAACATTGATTCACTCGTGAGTGGCTCGCTTGTTGGTGAGGGGCCGGTTAAAGACTACACGCTGAATCTCAAGACAAAATTATTTAATACAAAATCACCGAATTATAAATTTGAAGATACTGATTTTGAAATGGCGATTCACCCTGATTACTGTAAGGGTCGTCTCGACTTTCTCGGTGACTCTCTGACAAGTGTTTTTGATGTGGCCCTGAACAAGAAAGGTTCATCGCGTATCAATGTGAAAGTAAATCTTCCGGATGCAAAACCTCTTTTAGTTGCACTCCTCGGACAGCATCTTGATACAGAGAAAATCAGAAGCCGGGTATTTTTCGATCTTTCGACTCATTTTTCCGGATTCTTCAACGACATGAATCTCACAGCTCAGATGAAAGAGTTTTCTTTTGTTCATCCTGAATTCCGGTTTGAATATGCATCGAATGCGCCGGATTTTATCATCCGTAATAATGCTATTGAAAAATGGAATATGGAAGTCAGTCAGCAGGACCTGAAATTTTCAGCGAAAGGCTCAGGCGTATTCGGTAATGATGTTTCACTTCTCCAGGAAATTGAAGTGAATTCCAAAATCATGGAAATTCTCGTCGCTCCTGTTCTTTCATCCGAAGGTTTCATCAAAAATGCTGCGAAGATTACCAGTAAAGGCGACAGCTATAATCTTTCCCTTTCCAGTAAAACAGATAAGCTCAATCTCTCTCTTGAAGGTGTGCCTTTTCCTCTGAACGATCTCAGATACAATCTTGAACTTACTGATAGTCGCCTCATCATTCATGAACTGCGTTCAGCCATGGATAATGGTTATGCCTTATTCAGAGGCGATGTCTTTTTTGATCAGGATGATCCTGACGTGAATATCAAATACATCCTTGATAGAGCGGAGATTCCCATTCTTGGTAAATCCGTGATCAATCTTACTGGCGAAGGGATTATCATGGGCAGTAAGAAGCCCTATGATGTCACAGGTGAGATTCAGATTAACCGGGCGCTTGTCGTGAACGAATTGAATGAGTTCTCATCAAAAGCTTCCGGAATTGGTGACGTTAAATATCTTCCTAAAAATCAGGAATCACTGCTTGGGAAGCTTCTTCGGCTGAATCTTAATGTGAAGGCCGACAACAACATCAGAGTGACTAACTCTCTCATGGATGTTTCTCTCAGAGGTGAAACCAGAATATTCGGAAGTCCGACCCGCCCTCGCGGAGAAGGCAGACTTTATTCGCCACTCAATTCTTCGAGAGTCTTCTTTAAGAATAATGAGTACACGATTAATTCCGCTGATATTGCATTCTCACCGAAAAAAGATCTCTTCAATCCCGATTTCGATATCGAGGCGATGACTTTCATTTCGAACTATCGGGTGAAGGCGAGGGCCTATGGCGATCTTGAGCGGTTCAACTTTGACCTTTCGAGTGATCCTCCTCTTGCACGCAATTCTATTTTCTCACTCATTGCTTTCGGTTACACACAAGAACTCCAGAACTCGCTTACGCAGAAGGATCAGCAAAGTCTTACTCAGATTGGTATGGGATCTTTCGTCTTCGACCGGTTTAAAATCAGCGATATTCTCAATAAGCAGTTCGGACTCCAGGTTAATCTGGGAACAGTTTTCGAGCAGTCGGGTACAGACAGTCTTCTTTCCGGAAGATCTCAGGAAGGTCAGAACCTGGGTTCCGGAAGTTTAGGAAGAACAAAATCTGCTACCAAGATTGAGTTGAAAAAACGTCTCGACGAAGCGATGAGTCTCTCGGTTTCAAGTACGATGGGTGGAAGTATCGGGCAAAGACAATCTATGAACCTCACTTATAGTGTGAACAGAAATGTTCAACTTGAAGGGGTTTTCGAAAACAGGACTGCCGCTGAAGGTGAGCAGGATATTATTAACCAGTCCGCCGGTGGCGACTTAAAATTCAGGTGGACCTTCAAATGAAGTGGCTCATCCTGATTTTCTTCTTCATAGCAAATGCTGCTGCAGCCACTTTCAAGGTGGCCGAGGTTGTAGTCAATTGTCCTGAATCCGACCGGTGTACAGAGAGAAAAGCACGCTTCTCAAATCTGAAAGGTGAATACCGAAGTCTGGTTCACATGAAGGATACTTTGAGAGTCATGGCTTCTGATGGAGGTTATCGTGTGTTTGCCTACGATATTTTCCCTCGTGAGACTGAGTATTCACTTCACATCGATTTTGAGCTGAAGCCGTTAATTAAAGAAGTAAGCATAGGCTTTACGGATAGAAATCTGGAAGCAGATCCCCTTCAATTGATCACTCTCAAAGAAGGTGACTCTTTCGAAATCCAGAAACTCGAAGAAAGTATCAACGGGATGAAACAAAAGCTCGAAGCTTTCGGCTACCCTGATCACAAAATTGAATACTCTTATACGGAAAGAGGCGCAGAAGTTTTCATTAACACCGTCGTCACTCTTGGATTTCCACGAATCTTTAAAACGATCACGAGTGATGCGCGCTCAGCTTTTGTTAAGCCATATCTCGAGCGGAAGTTTGTGAATCTCTATAACAAGCCCTTCGATTTTAACCGATTCAAAGTTCATCTTGATGAAGCTCAGAAAGAGCTCTTCAATTTCGGCTACTACCTTATTCACCTGGAGTTCACTCCTGTGATCAAAGATCACCGGGTCACCCTTTCAATTAAAGTGCGAAATGAGCAGCTTTACGCCTTCGACTTCCAGGGAATTCTACAGGCTAACCGGAGTAGTTTAACTGCTCTCGTGACCGATCTTTTCCGGAAGTATAAGCGTCCCATTACTGAGAGTGTGATTAAGCAATCATTGGAAGAATATTATCGTAAAATGGCCCTCCTTGCGCCTGAGTTTGTATTCTCCCAGCAGAAGTATGAAAACCTCTACCGTGAGCCAGTCACTCTCTACCGGGTTATTGTGAAAGAAGGCGAGAAAACAAAATTAGATCAGCTGACGTTTTCAGGAAGCTCTTTCTACCCGGCCGACAAGCTTCGTAAATTCTTCGATACCGATGCCTTCGAGCTGGCGTCTGTCGGTTACTACGATGAGGAATACTACGATTATTTTGCTGGTGATATAAAAACGAAATATCTCCAGAAGGGATTTGTTCAGGTCCGGGTTCAGGGCCCGTCTAAGACATTTTCTCCTGACAAAAAAACAGCCTCCATTGATTACACCATTACTGAGGGCCCGCGAGCTTATGTCCGCTCGATTGAGCTGGAAGGTTTGCCTGTTCAGTATGAATCTCTTGTTCTGAAAGAGCTCCATAACAAAGTGAATGAACCATTCAACCCACTCGTGCTGGTGGAAGATTTCCAGAAGATTGCCACCTCACTTCAGGAGAGTGGTTTTTATTACGCTGAAGTGGAAAACATTAATAATGATAACGTCGTAAAATACAACCGCTCAGGAACTGAAGTTGATATCAAGATCGTTCTCAATACCGGCCCTCTCCTTAAACTCAATCGGGTGATTCTTCTCGGGAACAACAAGACCCGCAAAAAAGTGATCATGAAAAAGGTGCCGCTGGAGGATGGAGATCTCATTACTCCGGCGAAAACCCGCGATATTGAATCAGCACTCTCTGCGACCGGACTCTTCAATACAGTAGAAGTTGTTCCTCTTCGCCATAATTCCAAGAAAGCGGAAACAGATCTGATCATTCGTGTGACAGAACGTGATTACGGTCTCGTTGAAATTGCACCCGGCTTCCGTTCAGATATCGGTATCAAACTCACGGGGACGTTATCTTATCTGAATATTGGCGGCCGAAACATCGGCGTCACTTTGCGTTCGCAGATTAACCAGCGAATGTCTTATCAGGCCTTCGATCCTCGCAGACGAAAAGAACGTAAGTCATTTCTTGAATATAACAATTCTGTCACTCTCAACATGGGTGACATTGCGAACTCACTGGTCGATTACAGTGCCGGTCTGACCTTTCAAAAGAAAAGATTTTATTCGTTCGATGCTGACATTCAGAGAATCAATAATACATTCACGCGTGATCTGACGAAAAAACTCTCGGCTTCAGTTCGTCACCAGTACGAGATCATCAGTCAGTACGATGCTACAGATGATATTAACAATGACTCTTACCAGATTGGTGGTATCACTCCGAGTATCACGTACGACTTGCGGAACTCGCAGGTTAATCCCATGAAGGGAGCTTTCTTTAATCTTTCCTGTGAATTCGCCAATCCGTATTTCGGATCACAACAGAAGAGTGATCTCACGGTGAACTACTACAAACTCATCAGTCGTAATCGTTTCTACATTCCGCTTAGTAAGTACGGGACCATTGCCATTTCCATGGTCGGCGGAATTCAGGAGAATCTCGCCAAGGACCTGGTCCGGGATTCCAGCGGAAATCCGGAAGTGATTGATGGACAAAAACAGACGCAGGGAATTATTCCAACCTTCAAACTCTTCCGCCTGACTGGTATGGATATCGTACGGGGCTTCTCGGATGAGGAAATCAATAAGCTCAATGATCGCCGAGATATTTCCCAGGCAAGAGTCCAGGATAAGGCCTATCTAGCTAATTTCAAACTTGAGCCAAGGTTCTTTGTGAATGACAGTCTGATGGCCGGAGTCTTTCTTGACGCTGGGCGCGTATTTGTCGATAGCATGGATTTGGGCGAACTCAGAAGCTCAACCGGGCTGACTTTCAAGATCCTCACTCCCGTCGGAACTCTCGATTTCGATTACGGGATTAAACTCTTGAGGAAAAAGAATGCAAATGGTACCTTAGAGGACCCCGGACGCTTCCATGTGTCAATCGGCTTCTTTTAGTCCACCGTTTATAAGAGAAGCCTGAAGACTTATCGCTGGCCCTTAGCAAGCTGGCTTAGTGAGTTTTCTTGACGTAGGGCCGCATAGTCCATATAAGGGATAAAATTTTTTATAACGGAAGGTTGATTATGATTACTCAAAAATCGTACACGATCACTAAAGCCGAGATGGCTAACAAGAAGTGGTACGTTGTCGACGCTCAAGACATGGTTGTAGGACGTCTTGCATCTGAAATTGCAAAAATTCTCAGAGGCAAAAACAAGCCAACTTTTACTACTCACAACGACGCTGGCGATTTCGTTATCGTTGTTAATGCTGAGAAAGTTAAGTTCACTGGTAACAAGTGGAACGACAAAGATTATAACTGGCACACAAACCACATCGGTGGGATCAAGAGACGTGCAGCTAAAGACATGCTTATCAAGAACCCAACTGCTATCGTTGAAGAAGCAGTTCGCGGAATGCTCGGTAAGAACACTCTCGGCCGCTCTCAGTTCACTAAGCTGAAAGTTTTCGTAGGTCCAGCACACACCCACGAAGCACAGAAGCCTGAAGTGCTGAAGTTCAACATCTAATTTAAGGGAAGAACGATATGTCTAAAGCTAAATCTTATGATCTTCACACCATCGGTCGTCGTAAGACTTCCGTTGCCCGCGTTTATGTTTCTCGCGGCACTGGTAAAATCTCAATCAACAGACGCGACGTTGCTAATTATTTTCCAAAAGCAACTTCACGTTACATCGTATTCCAGCCACTCAATCTTATGAAAGTGACTGAGTCTTACGATTTCCACATCAACGTCAAAGGCGGCGGTGTTACTGGTCAAGCTGGTGCGATCCGTCTCGGAATTGCACGCGCTCTTCTCAAGCTTACTCCAAACGGAAGAGGCGAACTGAAAGCAGCTGGATTCCTCACTCGCGATGCTCGTAAAGTTGAGCGTAAGAAACCAGGTAAATCTGGTGCTCGTAAGTCTTACCAGTTCAGCAAACGTTAATCGTCGACGGCACTTCCTCTGGAAGTGCATTACCGACCACATTGTTTTTATCGGAAAGGGCTCCTTCGGGGGCCCTTTTTTTATGGTCAGGTGTTGAACTCTTGCGCATAGACCAACGCTTTTATTACTGGCATCTTAAATGCCTATGGAAAAGCACGACGTGGATTTCATCAAAATCCGAGGTGCCCGTGTTCACAACCTCAAAAATGTGGACCTTGATATTCCCCTACGTAAGCTCGTTTGTTTTGCCGGTCCTTCAGGATCCGGGAAAACGTCGCTCGCGTTTCATACTCTGCTGACAGAATCCAAACGCAGATTCGTAAACTCATTCCCGAATTCCATGAAGTTTTTTACCGAGCGTCCGGCCGCGGTGGATGTGGATAGTATTTTTCCCGTGCTTCCGGTTTTCGGTCTTCCGCAGATAAATCCGGTGGTGGGTGCTCGTTCGGTTGTTTCCGATATTATGCGACTCACCGATAGTCTTCAGAATCTCTGGTTCGGAAGCTCACGCGAATTGTGTCCGGTCCATCATACGGAACTGATTGTGAAACCGATTGGTGAACAGATTCAATCACAGCTCAAAACGGATAAGGGGATTTTTTACATTCTTCTTACTCCGCCGGAATTTCAACGCGTCTTCGGTGAAGAATATCTTCCTCCACGTTCTTATTCGAAGAAGAAAGGCGTGGGAGAGTTCGAAGCGACGGATGAATTGTGGGAAGTGACGAGATTTAAACTCGAGAATATGTCTGCCCTCGAGAAAAAATGGGAAGAGCTGAAGCTCAGTAAGTTTCATCTGAAGTACCAGATTTTCGGTGAAGGAATGAAGAAGCCGCAGGATTTATCCTTTCATTTTGAAAAGGTTTGTCCGCATGGTGATTTTGTTTCGAAGCCCGCTATTACCGTCAGTGCTTTTTCTCCTTACAGTGCTCTTGGTGCCTGTCCTCATTGCAATGGTTACGGGGCCAATCTCGTTTATGATGAAAAGAAAGTCGTTGATCGGGAGATGACGATTGAAGAAGGCGGACTTCGTCTCCTTAACTTCGGAGCCTTTGCGGATTCTCATTCAGAATTCCTGAAAATTTGTAAGAAGAAAAAATTCCCGGTTGATGTTCCGATAAAAAAACTGCCGAAAGAGTTTTTTCAGATTCTCGAAAATGGTCAGGGTGAATATCCTGGTTACGAAGAGCTGAAAACTTATCTCGCAGGCAAAAAATACAAAGCGAGTGTGCGGATTTTCATTCGCCAGCTGCAGAAAGAAGAACCATGTCTCATGTGTCTTCAATCGAGACTCAATCCTGATATTCAACAGTATTTTGTGAATGTTGCTGGAAAAGACTACAGTCTTCCGGAAATCATGAGTCTCACGGTGGAGGAAGCTCTTCCTCTATTCCGTTCAAAACTCGTTAACACCCGTGACTCACACGAAAAACGCATTTACGAAGACATTCACGAAAAGCTTCAGATGGCGACGGAGATGGGCCTTAATCACCTGGCACTTTTGAGAAAAGCGAAAACGCTTTCGGCCGGTGAATATCAGAGACTTCTTCTCATCAAATATCTTTCTTTCAAGGGAACGGATTCTTTATTTGTTCTCGATGAACCCAGTATTGGACTTGCCGAGCATGAACTAGCACGCATGCTGGATGGATTTCGCCAGATTATCGAGCAGGGAAATACTGTCATCCTGATTGATCACTCTGAGTTTATTCAGAAAGCGACTGATCATCTGATCGTGATGGGTCCGGCATCCGGAAAAGCTGGCGGAGAAATTCTCTATCAGGGTCATCCCCGTTCGTACTTCACACATAAAGAAGAAGTGAAGTGGGAGCCGAAAAAACCTTCGACTCTTTATCCTTCGTTCATTGAAGTTTCTGGTGCGGAGATTTACGGAAAATCTTATCCGGATTTCAAAGTTCCTCTGAATCAGATGACCTGGGCATCCGGAAGATCGGGAACAGGAAAAACGTCGTGCCTCATTAAAGTTATGGCGAATTCCCTGCATAAAGATATTCACGGTGACTGGCTGGATGATGATATCTTCAATGTGAAAGCGGTGAAAAATCCTGCGGAATTTGAAGATGTGATTGTGATAAGTTCTGATCTCAATCGCTTCACTTCACGATCTTCAGTAGGAACAATTACAGAATTATCTTCTGCTATCAGAAAACATTTTTTAAAACTTCCCGTTTCAAAAAGCATGAACCTGAAAGAAGGACATCTTTCTTCCAACTCGGAACTCGGCATGTGTCCGCGTTGTGAGGGAAAAGGATCTCTTACAATTGAGATGCAGTATCTCGAAGATATTATTCTTGAATGCGAAGACTGCAAGGGCCTGAAGATTAAACCATTGTACGCAAATATTTCTGACGGGAAGATGACGGTGGCAGAAGCTTATAATCTTCCGCTGTCACAAGTGCTCGAGCGCATTGAACTTACTCCGAAATTCCGTCGCGTGTGGGATTACCTGAAAATTCTTAATCTCGATTATCTTTCTCTCGATCGTGCTCTCAATTCTTTATCTGGTGGGGAAAAGCAGAGAATTTATCTCCTCTCAAAACTCCTGAAACAAATTCAGAATTCCCTCCTCATCTTCGAGAACATTTCCTTTGGTCTCTCGGAACGGGAGCTGAAGCAACTCGGGATGTTCCTGCAGGATATGGTGCAATTGAAGAACACTGTGGTGATCGTCGATTCCTCCAGCTGTTTCAGACACTTAGCTAGTTGGAAGCTCGATTTTGAACCGGAAAAGATCAATCTCATTCCTATAAAACAAGACCAGTAAGCTCAAGTTTTCCGCCTCTTTAGCCGACTAGATTAGTCAGCTAGAGAGGTTTTCTTGAACATACTTATTCTCCTCCTTTTGACCCTACCGGTGTTTGCGACCACGTTTCAAATTCAACCGGTGGAACAGCAAGTGAAGCACGCTGATGGTGTTTTTCTGGGTCATTATCTGAAGAAAAAATCCGTACAACTCGAGGACGGAAGTATCGCCACCCAAATGGTGTTCAAGATGAAAAAAGAGATCGGACTTCAGTCAGATCTTCTCGGGATGGATGAGGTTTTCATTCATTATCCGGGTGGAAGATGGAAAGACAAAATTGTTGAAGTGCAGGGACTTCCGGATTTTATTCCGGGAGAACAAGTTGTGATATTTACCCGCAGTGTGGATAACCGTTATTGGGGGCTCAACCTGGGAATGGGGACGTATAAAGTCGTCCGTTATGGAAAAGACTCAATGATGGTGAATTCACTTTTTCCGACAGATCCAAAAATGGGTCAATTGAAACTCGATGAATTTGAGAAAATCGTCCGTCAGATCAAAGGCCAATCCCTTAAGGTCGTGACAGTTCAGCAATACCCGACTGAAAGAGAACAAGAGATGCGTAAGCCCGCCTCTCAACCAGAGGGAAAAAACCGTACTGTTGCAGGTGGTTCTGAAGCAGGGGAAAATAATACGGCGGAGACTGGTTTCCACCCAATGTGGCTTCTCACTTTCCTGGCCTTAATCGGGTCATGTTTCCGGCTGGCACGTCAACGCCAATAAGTTGATTCTTCCGCGCTTCAATGGATTGAAATGCGAATTTTTCTGCTCTCTTTTTTCATCTCGCTCCAGGCATTTGCCTACCAATCATCTCTCAATTCAGGAGCGAAAGCTCTCACCTGGCCTACGACCAATATCCCACTCATGGTGAATCCCACAACTCCTGATATGGCGAGTGGGACAGCTACGACGATCATTCAGAACTCTGTGAACGAATGGAATACTCATTCGGGAACGACCATTTCAACAACCAATTCAGCTTTGAGTGAAATCAGTTTCAAGTCGGATTTCTCCGTGTATGGACCTGGTGTGATTGGAGTGACGGAACTCACTTACACTTCTGGCGGATCAATTCAGCAGGCTAAAATTTATCTCAATGATGATTATCTTTTCCGGACGAGTCCTGGTCTTTATTCATCGGGAGAAGTTTTTCTTGGCGATGTTGTGACTCATGAGCTTGGCCACCTTTTTGGTTTATCTCATTCGGAAGTCTTGGATTCCTCCATGTTCTACGCCGCATTCCCGGGACAAAGTACGCTCTCACTCGATGATAAAGCGGGCATTCGCGGGAAATATACTTCCGGATTTGGCTCTATCAGCGGAACGATTAAAGGTGGAGATGACATCGGAGTTTTCGGCGTTCATGTTATCGCTTTTTCCCGCAAGACGGGTGATGCAGCTGGAGTGTTCTCTGACGTATCCGGAAATTTTTCTATCAAGGGTCTAGATCTCGAAGATTCCTATTACCTTTACACAGCACCGATCAAAAACGCAGCTTCCCTTCCGGGACAGTTTGCCAACATCCAGAGTGATTTTTGTCCTGCAAGTTTTGTGGGTGGATTTTTCAATGCCTGCGGAAAGGAGAATGAAGGATTTCCCCAGGCGATTACTCTTTCCTCCTCTTCAGTCACCGCCATCAATGTTGGTGATGTCACGATCAATTGCAGCCTGAAAACCAATGAAGATTACTCGCTTGAAAAAGTTGAGACGACTTTCGATCCTGTCACAATTTATGATTATGCTGTTGATAACCGCTATGAAAAAGCGTTTGTCGGAAACTTCCTGACAAGAAACTCCACGGCATATTCAGCTTACGATAAATTGAATATCGATCTGACTTCTGTTGATATTTCAGGTGCTCAAAAATATCTGAGACTGAATTTTATTGCCCGCATGTTCGGAAATCTTCTGGAATACGAAATGATGGTGAAGAGAAACGGACTCCTGGTGGGAGGGCCTTATAATATTAATTATTCTGTCCTGACAGAAACCTATGACACGGATATTTCTTCTCTTCTCCCGTTGAGTGCGACAGCATCGGAAAACTTTTTTGAAGTTTCCATTCGGGCGAAGAAACTTTCTACGGTTCTGGCGCTCCAGACTTTTCCGGAAATCCAGTCGTTCGTCACAAATCAGCATTTGCCTTATCTTCTCCTTTCCGGCCTGGAAACGAACGCGGGCCCGATTCTGGATACTGCATCAAATTTGTCGGATAATTCGTCATGTTTAGACGCACCTTTCACCTATACCGTCGCCCGCGCCCGTACGCTCGCCAGTGGGAGTGAGATTCAGGAGAAAGATCAGTCACCGGCCACCCCTTTGAGCTGCGGAACCACCGGCGGAGTTCCTCCTGCAGGCGGATCTGGTCCGGGAATGATGATCATCGGTTTCTGTATGGCCCTCGTCCTTTCTTCCCTCAGGAAATCAGCTAAGAATTTTTTGTCTTAACCCTTCTGTTTTACTAAAATAATACACAGATCACATTCAGGGAGAGTGCTCATGAAATTAAGCATCATCATGTCCTTTATTCTTTTGTCAGGATCAGTGCTCGCCCAGAACCTCATGGAAGAAAGAATCTGGAAATTGAGTTCGCGCAAGAAATCCATTTTTCTTGATTCCGGTGTTTTCCACATGAACTCAGGAACACAAGGCTCGCAGGTCACTGCAGTCAGGTCTTCTACGGTTGCAGGAAGAGGTTATGAAAGAGTTGTGATCGATTTCAACACTCCGTCTATTCCACGCGTGTATGGTCACATCTCTTCGCAGAAGCAGAAACTCTCGATTGACCTTTTCGACACGAGTGTCGGAACGGCCCAGCCTCAACTCAAAAATTCTAAATACGTTAAAAATATTGATTTCATCAGTGTCGATGGAAAAACTCTGACGATGGACATTTCACTCAAGTCGAAAGCGAGCTTCGACGTGTTCTATCTCCCGGATCCGGGAAGACTCGTCATCGATATCCGCTAAATCACCAGGAAAGGAAAGCTCATGGCCATCAAAGATAAAAACTCTAAGTCCAATCAGGACAAACACATCGTTGCGGAAATCCCACCTGAAGTGGTGATCATTCCCATCGTGAACAGTCCCATCTTCCCGGGAATGATTGCACCAATCATTCTCTCAGAAGATAAATACACACCTGAGCTCGATGCTTATCTCAACAAGAACAACTATGTTGCGTTGAACCTCGTGAAGTTCAAAGATTTCGGTGAGGGCGGGGAAGTCCTCCAGGAAATGGGCGAAGAGAGCATCAATTACGAAGAAGAAGATGAAGATGGGTCTTATCAGAGACTCAATTCTGCCAGTGATGTGAATACCAAAGGCATCACTCCGAAAGATATCTATAAAGTCGGAGTCCTTTGTAAGGTCATCAAGAAATTAAAACTTCCCGATGGTTCAGTGAATCTTCTCGTGCACGGAATGAAGCGCTACCGCGCAGTTGAATACATTTCTGATTCTCCACTTCTTGTTGCGAGAACCGAAGTCTTCAATGATATTCATGAGCCCGATGAAGAGCTGGATGCTTACACTCGTTCAGTGATCAATCAGGTAAAAAAACTTTCCGAGATCAATCCTTACTTCAATGAGGAGATGAAACTCGCGATGCTCAACTCACCGTCTCCGGGATCTCTTGCCGATCTCGTGGCGTTCGCACTTTCACTCGATGTCCCTGAAGCTCAGGATTTCCTCGAGACTCTCGTTGTGAAAAAACGTTTCGCAAAACTTCTCGTGTACCTGAAGCGTGAAAAAGACGTTGCTGATATCCAGAAGAAAATCACTGATGAAGTGAATGATAAAGTGAACAAGTATCAGCGTGAATACTTCCTGCGTGAGCAGTTAAAAGTTATCCGCAATGAGCTTGGTCTTGATGAAGATGATAAGGCCAAAGACGTTAAGAAGATCAAGGATCAGCTCGAGGAGTGCGGACTTCCTGAAGATGCGAAGAAAGCAGCTCTCGAAGAACTCGAGCGTCTGGAAAGTATTCCTGATTCGTCTCCGGAATATAATGTCACACGTACGTATCTCAACTGGATGACTCAGCTTCCGTGGAACAAGTCTTCAGATGATAAAGTGGATATCGAAGCTGCCAGAAAGATTCTCGAGAAAGATCACTATGGTCTTGAGAAGCCGAAAGAGCGGATCATGGAATTCCTTGCAGTCAGAAAATTGAAGCCTGAATATGACGGCACGATTCTTTGTCTCGCGGGCCCTCCAGGTGTTGGTAAGACTTCTCTTGGACATTCAATTGCCAAAGCTCTCGGTCGTGAATTTTACCGTTTCTCTCTCGGGGGAATGCGTGATGAAGCTGAGATCAAAGGTCACCGCCGTACTTACGTAGGTGCAATGCCAGGGAAAATCATTCAGGCACTGAAACGTGTCGGAGTAAACAATCCCGTTATCATGCTCGATGAAGTGGATAAAATCGGAAAATCTTTTCAAGGTGATCCGGCGTCTGCTCTCCTTGAAGTTCTTGATCCGGAACAGAATAAAACATTCATCGATAACTATCTTGATGTGCCTTTCGATCTTTCGAAAGTTCTCTTCATCTCGACAGCGAACTACATCGGAGAAATTCCGGAAGCCCTTCTTGACCGTATGGAATTGATTGAGCTGTCTGGTTATACAATTGAAGAAAAACTTTCGATCGCAACAAAATGGGTCATTCCTAAGCAGATTAAGAAACATGGTTTAACGACAAAAGAATTCTCACTGAGTTCAGAAGTTCTTAAGGCCCTTGTTTCAGACTATGCCCGTGAACCAGGTGTTCGCGTGATGGAGCAGTTTGTAGCAAAACTTTGCCGACGTGCTGCTCTTGAAAAAGTTTCGAATAAGCGCGCGAAAAAATTCTCACCAACTGTTGCTGATCTTGAAAAACTCCTCGGACCGAAGCGTTTTGAAACTGATAAAGCTCAGAAACCCCTTCAGCCTGGAATTGTGACTGGTCTTGCATGGACATCTTTCGGTGGAGATATTCTCTTCATTGAAACGATTCCTCTTAAAGGTCGTGGCTTCAAGCTCACAGGTCAGCTCGGCGATGTCATGGGTGAGTCGGCCAATCTTGCTTACAGTTATGTGAAGAGCATTCTTCAGAATCAGATCGAAGCTGAGAAATTACTGGAAGAGAAAAAAGCTTCTAAGAAAAAAGTTTCTAAGAAAGTGTCGAAGAAAGTTGAAGGCCCTGTTGCAGCTGTTGTTTCAGCAGTTCCGGCACCGAACCCGGAAGAGGCGACTGACTTCCTCGCGAAACATGAGATCCATCTTCACCTTCCGGCAGGAGCAACGCCGAAAGATGGTCCGTCAGCGGGTATTACGATGGCGCTGGCCCTCTATTCACTTTCGACTAATCAAATGGTCCGCGGTGACATTGCGATGACAGGTGAATTATCCCTCACTGGGAAAGTTTTGCCGGTCGGTGGGATTAAGGAAAAAGTCCTGGCCGCTAAACGCGCTGGTATTAAGGAAATCATCCTGCCATGGCAGAATGAGAAGGATTTAAAGGAAGTTCCTGAGCGTCACCGTAAAGGGATGCGCTTCCATCCGGTAAGACACTTTGATGAAGTGTTAAAGATTGCTTTAAAACGTAGATAGAAAAAAGGGCCGAAAGGCCCTTTTTTTTTGCACTTCTTGCCTAGCTATTTAGATACCTCCCCATAGCCTAGAATTTCTATTGAGGGGAACTCTATCTATGAAGCTATTTACGCTCGTATTCTTCACCATTTTCTCACTGTCGGCATTTGCTGATTGGGGTCTGCCAAGATTCAACCGGAATGATAATTCCACCGGTGGACTTCGCACTGTCTGGTCATGTCCGGGAAATCGCGGCGACATGCCTGAACAAAGAGAAGTGGAAATTTATTACGATGAGAACAGACAGCTCGCTTTTCGTCCGGATCTTTTTGGAAGAAGCATGAATCCACTGAATGCACTGAGAAGTTTATTCGGAAGAAAAAAGGATTCATCGAACGTTGATGAATGCTTGCGCTCATTCCTTGCGACGATCCCTCAAGCTGTTGCCAATTATCAGGAAGCCAGATGTAGTGGATCTTCGGATCTCGTTTGTACGAGACCGGGTGCAGATGTCTCGCTTGATGCCGGAAGAAAAATTCGTTCGAGTGCGTTTTATTCTAAATACCGTGAGAATCTTGCTTCCGTAGAAGATCTTCTTCCAGCTCCGGAGATAACGGAAAGACCGGTTACTCCACGCAGGCCGGAAGTGGCCAGCACTCCTGTGAATAACAGACCCGTTCCTGACAGACTTCTTCCTCGTCCGGAAGATAATCCTGATCGGTCGCGCACGCGCCTGCTCGATTACATGGTTGATAATTACGCGAAATTTACTGATCTGAAAGAATTCGCTACTCACTGCCCGCAGATGGGTGCAACGACTGGTGTGAACGCAGTATACTGCAGAGACCGTCAGACCAGAAATAATACTTTCCTCACAAATCTCAGCCAGATGTTCACTGCTGTGAGAGGCGAGCCAATCACCCAGGAACGCCTCCTCCAGTCGATAGAGTGTCTTCCTCCGCGAGCTGATGATTTTAGTGACCTCACTGACATTCTTCATAAAATGGATGAACAGGACGAGTGTGGAGCTTTAGCAAATGTCGGGGATCACAAACTTTTCCGAAAGGCCCATGGCGGAACTCAGGCCTGGTATACTTCCGGGAATTATCTCCTGAAAAGAACTGCCGCAGACACATACGAAGCGACTCTCAATCTTGATTTCACCAATAATGGCGGAACGATGAGTTCGCAGGAAATGATGAATAAGGTGAGAGGATGTCTCGCCGACGCCAGTCAATTCATGCGTGGACCAAACGGAGCACGCCTGAACATCAAAGCTCTTTCTCCTGCTGAAGTTGAGGCCCAATTACCGCGTTCCGAGCGTCCACTTCCAGGTGTGATCAATATCGTTCCCGACCAGGTTCGCCTCGCCAACGGAATGATGACTGCCAATGAAATTAACGCTGCCAATTTCCGCTCAAATATTGATTGCCCGACTGCGACTCATGAAATTCTTCATCATCTCGGACTATGTGATGAGTATCGTGAAACAAGAACAAATATTGTCCCGGGGCTCACGCGCTCGCGCGCCGAAGAGTGGAGTTGCCGGGTTGTTCCGAGTGCACCTTCTATCATGAAGAATCAGAATGAAGTTTATAACGGTGCCATGCCTCAGCAGTTCTCATGTAATTGCGTGAATGATGGCTGCAGAAATGCGATGAATGGAACAGATGCCAGAAGTGTTGCTCATAAGAAACTTTTGATGACGAGCTCTCCACACGATATTCTCGGAAGTCTCGCCCCTCATTGCAGTAACCCGGTTTATCTCGCCACTGTCGACGAAGTATCTGAACCCGATAAAGCGTACATTGATGTTGTCAGCCGCCCGGGTGTCCTGACATTTCAGAACCGTTCACTTCTTTCAGATAGTGGCCGCTTCCGGATTTCGAGGAAGAATGTCACTTGTACCTGTCCGGCCGATGATGTGAGTTGTCCAGCCGCTCTTGCACGAGCAGGAGAACTGATTGCCACTAACCCTGATATCAAAGAGTGTCCGCTTCATACACAAAGCACTTCTGAGAAAACGTTGGCGCCACAGGGTGCTGTGACTGCGTTGAATCCGATCGGATTTACATTCGTCTCAACTCCTTACATGGATTCCCTGGTGACACCTAGTCAGTTCGACAAGATTCTCACCGGGAACTGTCGTCAGGGTGTTTCAGAACTTTATAAGAGATGCTCTGAGTTCTCCTATGTTCCTCAGGAGAGTTCAGCTTGTGCCCAGAAGCCTGCTGAGTGTAGTGATGACAATCAATTCCTCGGAAGGAGTAGTGCTCAATGAAAATTTTAATCTTCTCACTCATCCTGTCGTTTCAGGCAGGAGCTTCAACGATAGCTAAGTATCGCTCGACTCCGGATGGATCAGCGATGCAGAAGTTTAATCTTGAGAGTGACAAAGCTACTTACGAAAAAACATCAAACCTGTTTGATCTCAAAGCGAAGAATTATTCTGTAGGTCTCCATGATCTTAAGGCCGTGACGAAAGAGTATTCTGCCGTGATGAAAGAAGTTGATGAGTACGCCAAGAAGTTTCAGGTCGTGGATGAATTCCTGAAAGAAAAAGGATCTGGCTTCAACCAGGTCTCCGGTATTATCCAGCATGAAGCGGTTATCCTGGTGGATGACTTCCGCGTGAAGCCAGATTCCAAACACTATGCGGCCCTCAATAAACTTTTTCAGAGATTACAGAAACTGGATTGGAAACTGGCGAAGGGTTTTCAGATTTCTCCTGACCTTCAGAAGGTTATGGAATTTGAGAATGGTAAGCCGGTGAAGACCGAGAAGTATGCCAGAGACCTTTACTGCAAGAAGGCCCAGCTTCCTACCGTCTGCACGCTTCATGGTGGCGGACAAATCTACGTTGAATAGAGCACAAATAAAAAAGCCACCTTTCGGTGGCTTCTTTATTTGATAAAAACTTTTTCTTAGAACTCGTCTGAATCGTATTCGCTCTTCAAAGTATGCTTAACTTTTCCAGCAGCAATTTCACGAAGTGCAGTTACGACTTCTTTATTCTTAGAACGAACCTGAGCATCGTCGCCTTCGCGAAGTTGTTTTACACGCTTGGCAGTCAGGTGAACGAGTTCATAACGGTTTTCTACGTGTTCAAGACAGTCTTCAACGGTGACTCGGGCCATACTTACCTCTTAGATGAAATGAATCTCCATTTTTAAAAGACTTGGGCATTATTGTCAAAGACAGAATGGTGAAAATGATGCCTGTAGCCAAAAAAAGACGGCAAATCTCCCTGCTCCAGTCGGATATAGGCCGATTTTTGCCTTCTCACTCGGGATTTAGGTCTGCGTCTATAATAAGGAGGATGAAATTCCTCTTCGTTTTCTTCCTCTTTCTGGCCCCGTCCCTTTCAGCTGCAGAACTGGAAGAAACACTGAAATTAGCCTTGCCCGTTATCGCTTCGCCTTCTCCTAACTTCGTTGTCTGTGATGAAGCTCCCATCCCCAATTCACTCTTTGAAGTGAACAGTGTGAGAACGGAAGCACAACGTGGTTGTGATCCTCTTCAGCCTGGCAAGCACCGCCAGATGAGTCGTAACAGATATCAATCTGGAAACTACGTCATGCGGAACCTCGGGAATGGAAGATATGCAGCTGTACTCAATCTTGATTTTGTTCCTGGGCCAGGTGCGAGTCAGGATCTAGTCGATAGCATGAAAGCACGGACGATGAATTGCATCCGCTCTCTCAATCCTTACTTGAGAAATGGAAATGAAAGTCTTGAAATACAAATTGTAAGTTCCGAAGACCGGCTTGAAAATTTTCCCCGTCCTGCCCGGAACGAAATTGTCGTCACCAATCAGCCACATGACTATCGCGGCGATGCCGGTCATTACGGAAGTAATTTTACCTGCAGAACGATTGGCCACGAGCTGCTTCACCTACTTGGACTTTGTGATGAGTATCATGAAGGCATCAAAGAAGCTCCCGCCGCGACTTCACGTCGTAATCCGGAACGAAACTTTCTGGACTGGAGCTGTCGTCCGGTCACAACTGGTGTCTCTTACATGAGAAACATCTGGGCCTTTAATGAAATTCTTCCCCAGGTCCGCAGATGTGATTGTAATGAAGAATGTCAGCGGTTGATGAATGCACCGGAAGAAATTAAATCAATGTTTCTCAGCATGAGTGGTGATGAACTCATGAATTCAGAAATGTCGCTCTTAGATGATCCCATTGTGAATGTGACTGCTGCGAGAACACCGGAAACAAGACGTCCATTCTGTGAGTCAGTGACAACATCATTAGGTCCCAATGTCATGCCTCCGGTGATGAAGAGTTTTCTTTATGAAGGAAATTCGGCGGGAGTTCATACGTTCTCGACCTACCGGCCAAGACACACGGGCGGTGAAAATGGATTCTATTGGTTTGGTCGTCAGCAATATACCTGCAATTGTAATGGTGACACTACGAATACATGTGAGCGACTTGTTCGGGCACTCGCTGTGAGAGCGCGTGAAACGCGACCGACTGTCAATTGTCCGATGGATGTTTCCACTCCGCGCGATATCCAATCATCCGTTTTGCCACCCTCAACAACGGTAAGACCGAGTGAGCTTGATACAACAACTTCACCCCCACAGTTAGTTTTAAGAACTCCGGGTAATGGCCAGTCACTTTTACGTCCTCAACACTTTGAAAGAATCAAGGCCGGAGATTGTCGCGGTGGCGCTGCCAGAAACTACGAATACTGCGAACAGTTTGCCTACATGGGAAGAAATCCCATAAGTGGGAATGGTTTTAACATGACTACCATTCCGCCAAATCCTGAAGTTAATCAGTGTGCGAATGTTCCTACTCAATGTTTTGATGATAATTTCTATCTGAACGGAGTGGGCTCACCACCGGCAGATTCCAGAAGAACCCGCCGGGAATAAACTAAGAATACATTTTGTCGATTTCGTCTTTGTATTTTTCAGAGACTAGCTTCCGTTTGATCTTAAGTGACGGAGTGAGAAAGTTATCAGTCGTGAATTCTTCTGTAACGATGATGAACTTTTTGATGGTCTCATATTGTGCCAGATCCTGATTGAGTTCATTGATCTCATTCTGGATTACTTCTTTAACCTTCGAATTTTTAGCAAGATCACTGACCGAGCAATCAGAAGGAAGATTCATTTCATCGAGAAGATGAAGGAAGGCTTCTTTCTCTATTCCCACCAGAGCGGTAACGAAATTGCGTTTCTCACCAACCACAACAAATTGAGAAATATGCGGCTTCATCTTCGCCATATTTTCGATCTTCTGAGGAACAACGTATTTTCCGCCGCTCGTCTTGATCAGATCTTTTTTTCGATCCGTGATTTTCAGGAAGCCTTCGGAAGTAAATTCTCCGATGTCACCGGTATAAAGCCAGCCATCTTTCATGGACTCTTTAGTGGCCGCTGGATTCTTGTAATACTCTTTCATCATCGCACGGGTCTTCACGAGAATTTCACCGTCAGTAGCAAATGAGATTTCCACATCACCCATCGGGCGCCCCACAGTTCCTGGCACTTGTTTTGCCAGCGGGTTGAGACAAACGGGAGCAATGGTTTCCGTGAGACCATATCCTTCCAGGATCGTGAGGTTGGCATATCGGAGGAATTTAATGATATCGGCCGAGAGTGGGGCACCACCGGATACGAAATAGCGGATCTTCCCACCGAAGCGGTCATAGATTTTTGAGAAAACGAGTTTCTTCGCTATACGGTATTCCAGAAGCTCAGAAGCCGTTGGTGAAAGATCAAAATCAATCTTCTGAAAATATTTTTCAGCAGCTCCAACCGCCCATTTGAAAACCTGTTTCTCAATCACTGTACCTGATGTTGTTTTCTCCATGATCTTCGCATAAATTTTTTCAAAGATCCGTGGAACAGCAATCATGACAGTTGGTTTGACGATGGCGAGGTTATCGATAAGTTTTTCAATTGATTCTGCGTAAACCGCCTGCCATCCGAAAACGAGTGGTAACAGGGAATCAGTTCTTCCTAAAACGTGCGAGAGGGGAAGGAACACAAGCGTCTTATCATTAACAGTGAAAGCACCCTTAATCGTCATCTCCACGTTGTGAAGCATGGAAACGAGACCATCCTGAGTGATGACAGCACCTTTCGGTTCACCTGTTGTGCCTGACGTATAAATGATGGAAGCCATTTCTTCCGGCTGCTGATCTTTGATATTGTTCTCAAAAAAATCGGGCTGGATTTTCACTTCTTCTTTTCCTGAGCGCGAAAGCTCTTTCATGGAAAAGTAAGGATAAGAGTTGCGGAATTTTTTCAGCGTCTCTTCAGAAAGTTCGTTAATGGAAATGATGTATTTCAGATTTTTCAGATGAGCGAGTACAGGAATGACTTTTTCCATCTGCTTATCGTTTTCAACAATCAGGGCAACGGCATCTGAGTGATTGAAAATGTATTCCACTTCATGAGCGAGATACGTTGGATAAACAGGAATGAGCGTGCAACGCGAACACATCGTGGCCATGTCGAAGAGATGCCAGTCCTTGGATGTCTGGGCGAGGATGGCGATCTTGTCTCCGACAGTTACTCCGATCTTACGGAGACCCATGACGAGATATTCAATCTGATTTTTGTATTCGGAAAACGAAAGATTTTTTACTTCATTGTTTTCAATCCAGCCGATGACGTGACGATCCGGATATTTAGCGACTTTCTCGAGGAGAAGTCTGCCGATAGTGAGTGTGCCTGGGTTCATACATTCCTTACTTTGCTTACCAGTTCATTTTTTTATGGACCGTTTCAATAAGCAAGAAAAAACAACTGTTTCCGGATTCTTTCTGGGGCATGAGTCATGCATTGATCGATGTCATGAAAAACATCATCATTGTCAGCAAGTGTGTCCGGATTTCACCCTACTCATCGGAAGAGAACAACTATTTCTTTCACTTTAAGGGCGTTTTCGCAGGGGATTTACTGAAGGAAGTCATACTTCGTGGCAGAAAGGAATTCGCTATAACGAAGGGCGAAGAATATCTCATCTATGTGCAGATGACATCACTCGAGAAAGGAACTCTCTGGGGTAAAATTCTGCGGATTAAGCCGCTGGATGAATGCTGGGATCGGACTTAATCGACGTTAATCGCCACGTGATCGCCCACCATGAACTGCTGAAGTTCGAAGACCGGAACGTCTTCTTTTTCGTATTCATTTACAGATGCAATGCAGGCCTCATCCGAAGTATGAATGACTTTGAGCTCACCGATTTTGACTTTGTAGTTCACGCGCTTCTTATTATCGTAAGGGTTCTGAATTGAGATAATTCTGAAGACATCGAGAATGCTGTCTTTCTTCACACCCTGGCCCTTACCCATATTCACATAAAAATTCTTACGGAGAACTTCGTTCTCTGTACCCATGGAAAGGTCCTGAGCAAGGCTGAAGATCACATAAGATCTGGCCCAGATATTCTGGCTCATTAAGAGTGTTGTCAGGATAAGCAGGATTTTCATTGGAAGCCTCGCAGGTGTCTTCTTAGGCTTCGTATCGGGTGGGGGGTAGGAAAATTTAGCCTGATTGTGATGGTTGAGTATCGCAATCAGGCATTAGAGCTATGGCTTCTTGAGTTTGAGGTACTTGAGGTTGTTATAGATGATGTCCGAGTAGCGGAAATTCTCCAGGTGATTGTGATAGAGGATATAGTTCCGCGAATAGTACTGCATGATCCACGGAAGATCAGCGTTCACGATCTTCTCCATCTTACTCATGATCGAGAACTTCTGGGCACCATCATCGAGGAGTCTCAGTTCTTCGAAAAGTTTGTCGTATTCCGGATTGGAATAGAGAGAAGAGTTCGAAGCACCGATATTGGAAGTCGCAAGAAGCTGAAGAACGTTTTCTGCATCCGGATAATCGAGAACCCATCCGCCCTGCCAGAATTGAAGCTCACCCTTGCGTGATTTATCGAGGAAGGTAGGAAATGTGTTCAGGCGAACTTCCACTTCAATTCCGAGATTCCGGAGTTCCTGTTGAACGAATTCACCCATCTGACGTTTTCTGGTATCAGTTCCGCGTACATCATAGATGACTTTCGGAAGACCTTTACCGCCCGGATAGCCGGCATCTGCGAGATATTTCTTCGCAATCTCGAGATCATACTTATAAGGAAGTTCTGATGACGGAGAGTAGCCCGGAATTCCCGGAGGATAAATCGAGTTCGCTTTCTGCGCGACACTTCTCGTGAAGATCTCGATGTATTTTTCCGTGTTCACGCCGTGAGCGATGGCTTTTCTGAGATTGAGATTCTTACCGAAGAGAGGATCCTTCATATTGAAGTTAATCCACCAGTAAATAAGCGTTGGAGATGCCTGAAGCTGGATATTCTCTTTCACCACTTCCGGTTTTAATTTTCCGTCAGGACTTAAAGCGAGATCGTAGTGATCTTTCACGAGATTGATCATGTCTGTTTTCTTTGACATGAAATTCAACCAATCGGTCTGTGATTCTTTAATCACCACGAGCTTAATGTTTTCCACGAAAGGAAGTTTTGCTCCGGCATCTTTCATGAGGCCATGCTCGTGAGCATAGCGGTCACCTTCACCAGGGTAAACACTCGTCGTGTAGCCGGCGAATTTTTTGAGAGTGACTTCCTGGCTCGCATTGTAACTGACGATCGTATAGGGACCAGTTCCCACTGCTTTCATCGAGAAATCATTGTTGGCAGCGCGGATGGCCTCTTCCGGTACAGGAGATGTGAAGTTCAGAGTCATCGCCCAGAGAAGCTGCGGATAAGGGCGAATGAGTTCGATCACAAGAGTCTGATCATCAGTGGCGCGGACACCGGGAACATCCATCGAGAAAAATTTATTGATGTCTGTCCCAACAGCATCTCTCCACTCATTGAAGCCTTTCACTTTACCTTCGAAAAGAAACCATCCCTGCGAACGGCTTCCGTGGAAAGCCAGACGCTTGATCTGGTTCACGATATCAATCGCCTTCACTTCGCGACCTTTCGGAAGAAGATCAGAGTCGTGATACTTGATGCCTTTTTTAATCTTAAAAGTATAAGTCAGGCGGTCGCGGGAAACACTTGGCATCGATTCAGCAAGAAGCGGACGAAGTGAATAGGGACGCTTCAGGTATTCAAACTCATAAAGAGTTTCATAAACATGAGCGACTGGAACCCAGCAAACTGTATCGTAACAGTTGGCAGGATCAAGTGTGGCAATTTCCTGTTGAAGGGAAATGGAAACGGTATCCGTCTTCTGCTTGTTCTTGGTACAGGCAGCGAAGGCCAGTAAAGAAAGGATGAGGAAATATTTCACTGAAGAGCTCCTTCGACGGCTTTGAGTAATTCATTAACTTTGGCAGCATCCCCTGAACCCATGGCATTGTCAGGTTTTCCTCCGCCGCGACCATTCACGATTGGCATGACAGTCTTGAGGACTGCTGAGCAATCAATCGATGTATTAGTCCGGTGAGTTTTCAGGATGAAAGAAACTTTGTCTCCTTCCACGGCGTAAAGGAAGAGAATGCCCTTCGGAAATTTGTCGACGTAGATATCGCCGAGCTTTCTCATATTTCCCTGATCGGCATTCGGAGCTTTTGCGACGGTCAGAGTGTGACCGCCTTTTGCCGGACGCTGATCACCGAAGAGATTTTGCGATTCAAAATTCTGAAGTTTATCGTTCAGTGTATCGAGCTGCTTGGATTTTTCTTTGGAGTCAGCAAAAAGTGCTGTGAGTTTCTCGAGGACTTTCTCTTCTTTCGCGGCAAATTGTTTTTCTACTTCGCTGAGAATCTTAGAACGGTTCAGGAGATAATTAATCGCTGTTGTAGAAGTGATCGCTTCAATCCGTCTCACACCAGAGGCGAGGGATGTTTCAATGAGGATTTTAAAGAGTCCTATGTCGGCAGTGTTGGAAACGTGAGTTCCACCGCAAAGCTCCACTGAGAAGTTCCCCATTTCAAGAACGCGTACTTCATCTCCGTATTTCTCACCGAAGAGTGCCATCGCCCCTTTCTTCGTAGCCTGGTCTTTCGTCATTGTCGTTGCTGTCACTTTGAGTGCTGAGGCAACAGCTGAGTTCACGAGTTCTTCCACTTGCGCGATTTCTTCCGGCTTCAGAGCTTCATTATGAGCAAAGTCAAAGCGCAGGCGATCCGGCCCGACTGATGATCCGGCCTGTTTTACGTGAGGTCCGAGAACTTTGATGAGAGCACTTTGCAAAAGGTGAGTCGCAGAGTGATTGCGTTTCGTGAGTTCACGTTCTTCGTGATTTACTTTCAGTGAGTATGATTCACCCACAACCAGTGCATCTGCATCTGTTGAGATGTGAACATGAAGACCGTCGACGGGTTTTTGAGTATCCGTGATGGTGGCTAGTTTTCCTTCTTTCGAATCAACTTCCCCTTTATCACCGAGCTGCCCTCCGCCTTCTCCGTAGAAGGGAGTCTTATCGAAGACGAGGTAGAAAGTTCCCTCCACTTCTTCTTTGGCGAGAAGTTTGGCATTACCAGTGACTTCTTCGTAGCCCGTAAATTTTGTGTTACCGAATTTTTCTTTGATTTCGTAGAAAGCCTTAACGTTGTCTTCCTGCACTTTGAACTTCGAGTTTTTCTTCGAGAGTTCTTTCTGGCGGGCCATCGCTTCTTCGAAACCTTTCGTATCGAGCTCGAGATTTTTCTCGCGAAGGATAACTTCTGTCAGATCGAGTGGGAAACCGAATGTATCAGAAAGTTTGAAGGCCACTTCACCACTCAGTTTTTGACCTGGCTTCATTTTGCCAAGTTCTTCATTCATCAGACTGAGGCCCATTTCAAGCGTCTTCCGGAATTTTTCTTCTTCGAGTTTCAGAAGTTTTTCTGCGAGGGCGACGTTCTGAGCATTGTCGGAATATTCCGTTCCCAGAGTTTCAACGACTGCCGGAATAAGTTTATAGAAACTGATTTCTTTCAGACCCATGAGCGATAAGTGGCGTACAGCACGACGGATAATCCGGCGGAGAACATAACCACGACCATCGTTAGAGGGAATCACTCCAT
Organism: Bdellovibrionota bacterium; assembly: GCA_040387275.1. Classification (GTDB taxonomy): domain Bacteria; phylum Bdellovibrionota; class Bacteriovoracia; order Bacteriovoracales; family Bacteriovoracaceae; genus Peredibacter. Next base: position 1,678,881 of record JAZKDZ010000002.1, read on the forward strand.
CAGTGATGAGCATGGTACAAGCGCGGATGTGATCGGCCACAACGCGGAAAGAAGCTTTCTCATCTTCTGATTTTGTCGTGTAGTAATCTTTGCCCGTGAGTTTCCCGATCGCTCTCATGATCGGCTCGAATATATCTGTATCGTAATTGTAGTATTTGCCCTGAACAACTGCGGTCACACGCTCAAGGCCCGCTCCGGTATCAACCGATGGTTTCGGGAGAGATTTTCTCTTGATCTCGTTTCCGTCTTTGTATTTTTCAAATTGCATGAAGACCAAGTTCCAGATTTCTACGTAGCGGCCTTCATCATCAATCTCCTGGCAACCAGCGGGAACACCCGTTGATTTCTCCGGACCATGATCGAAGAAAATTTCTGAACACGGACCGCAGGGGCCTGTATCACCCATTTCCCAGAAGTTTGATTTATCACCAAGCTTGAAGATTTTTTCTTTCGGCACACCCATTTTGTGGTGCCAGATATTGAGAGCTTCATCATCAGAGTCATGGACGGTGACGAGAAGTTTTTCTTTCGGGATTTTGAGATCAACAGTGAGAAGTTCCCACGCGAACTTAATGGCATCTTCCTTGAAGTAATCGCCGAAAGAAAAGTTTCCGAGCATTTCAAAGAAAGTATGGTGACGGGCCGTGAAGCCTACGTTTTCGAGATCGTTATGCTTACCACCAGCGCGAACGCATTTCTGAATCGTCACGGCACGCTTATTGGGTGCAGTTGCCTTGCCTGTGAAAAAATCCTTGAACTGATTCATCCCCGCATTGGCGAAGAGAAGTGTCGGATCGTTATGAGGGACGAGACTCGAGGATTTATGTTTCTCGTGTCCGTTACGGATGAAATAGTTGGAGAAAGCGTTGCGAATTTCTTGAGCGCGCATATGAGGTCCTTCAGAGGGTTTTTGCCTATGAAGAGTATCACAGGCCCCTCAGAGTTTTCACGAAAAACCCTGAGAGGCGCAGCGCGGAATTTTATTCGAGAGGGAGGGCGAGAAGCTCCTGAGTAAGATCGGTGCTTTCCTTACACGAGAGAGACCGGATTCGCTCAGCGACAGCATCGGCTTCAGGCTTTTTCTTGTTGAAATCATCAACCTGGTTTCTGAGTGAAGCGAGATTTTTCCCTTTGTTGTCAGTCGTGCCGTAGCAGAGTGTCTGAACATGAGGGTAATCAAGGCGATTGATCACGCTGTCGAAAGTACTACAATAGTCTTTTCCGGCGCGGGCGTGGATGAGGCCGTTATACCATGAACTCCATGTACGCTTCAGCTGGTTACAGACATCAATCAGAAGGCCATTCGTTACCGTTGAGTGTTCGCGTCCATGAGCTGCAATGTATTGAGTGACGAATTCTTCAAGGTTTTGTTTGTTCAATGGCTTACCGATAACTTTCTGAGCTTTGGAAATCCGGTCTGCCACTTCATGTCTTCTTGCTTTGAAGTCATTCATGCCCTGGTCAGCATCTTCATACTTCACTCTCAGCCATACTTCTGCGAGACCTTTCATGCGGAGAAGTTTTAACCAGCGTGAAGAATCAAAGAGTGCGTCCTGAACCTGTAAATGGCTGCGGATAATTTCTGAATACTCGATATTGAATCCGTTACCAGTGAGTTCCTGGAAGAATTTGAGTCTTGCTTCCTGGAGCTTTATGGAATCTTCGAGTTTTAATTTTCCAGCGGAGTATTCGCGGTAAAGTTTAAGTTCAGGATTGTCTTCCACTGCTTTACGCAGGAGAACCAGACCCGCTTCATTCATCATCGTTACTTTAGTGAGCCAGCGATTACATTTCGTAATGTCAGCGGCGTTCAGCTCTGTGATGTTGGATACACTTGGATTGAGCTCATCCATGAAGTATTTTCTTTCGAGTTCCTGGCGGAACCGATTGTCTTTAAGACTTTCTGCATAGTTTTCCCAGACGCGGTCAACGAGTGCGCCTGTGTAATTCTGATCATCACGTGAGGCAAAAGTCTTCACGTAAGAGCAGCTTTCCATAGAATCGAGGGCCATCTGATCTTTCAGGAATTTGATTTTTTCTTTGTCTTTATCAGCGAGTTTGAGACGAACAAGAACTTCAACATTTGGTTCTGGTGGTGCCTGAGTTCCGATAAGTGTCAGGCGCTCTTTACTTGAATTAAGATTTTGTTCGATCATCGGCGTTTGTTTCATCTGGAGATCATCGAGCGAGCTCTTGATCACATGAAGGTTATAAAACGCGCATGAATTTTTAATGAATGAGTTACTCTGATCGGGATCTCTCATGTTCACATTCTTATTCTTGAAGAATGAAATGAGGGCCTTCGCTGCAGCTCCACCGAGTGAACCACCAAGAACCCATGGCATCGCTTCAGGTCCGCCATATAGGGCAAGGAACGGGGCCATGCCCATTGCTACGTCGACAAAAGTGGAAGCGTAATCCAGAAAGCCTACGAGTTCATTTCCACAGCGATCATCCTTAAAGAGATTGCTGACGGTATCAAGTTGAGTGACAGCAGCAAGAGCCGTTGCCTTAGCATCAATTTCAAGAGTCTCTCCATTATCTTTGGCCGTCTTCTGATCGAAAGCTGAGATCTGGTTTGCGACATCTTTTAATTGTTTGTTCGCATTGTTCACAGTCTCCTGATAGGACTTACATTCAGCACTGAGAACAATTGTCTTGGCGAGTTTTGAAGCTGCAGTTCTAAGATCTGTCAGCTTGGCATTCGTAAGTGGACACGTTTGTTGTGACCACGCACGCGGAGTAATAATTGTAACGAGTAGTGTGAGAGTCAGTATCTTCTTCATACTTGTGCACCCATGTTGATCATTTGAACTTCAACCATTGAAGGATCAGATTTCTTTTCTTTTTTTGTTTCTTTCGGTTGCTTAGGATTTTCTCCGAAAAAGCCAACTTCAACATTGTGCTCTTCTTTCAGAGTTTCCTTGATTTCGATCTGCTCTGAGCTGAAGCCTTCGACAAAGCGAAGACGAGTACCTTCGAGAGGACCGTTCGTGAGCGTTACCATGAAAGACTTTGGATCAACCTGGTAAAGCATGCCGCTGTAAATCTCACCGGCGTAATCATATTGAAAAACGTTTCCGTTCATTTCTGCGAATGAAATTGAGATTTCTTCACGACCAGGAAGATTGATAGAAAGAGATGAGATTCTTCCGCTCGATGTTTCAAGGTCACCTTCAAAATCCGAAGAAGGAAGGCCACGTGACCAGAGTTTTGGATTGATTACTTCTACGAGATCAAGCTTCAGCTCTTCATCGATAGCTGCAGGTGCTTCACCTTGTGAATGATCGAAATCTGCTTGTGCGACAGTATTCTTAAAGTCTGTAGATTCAATTTTTTTCCAGCTTGAGTTCGTAGCGAGGATCCTGCCTGGTTGAACATCACCATACATCTCATCCAGTCCCTTCACGTAAGTGATCTTTCCGTCGAGCTGTGAATCATGGCCGATGACGAAGGCATTCACTATCCCGAGAAGGACAAATGCGCCTAAACCCAAACCCACGATCTTTTTTAAATGCTTTTTCATAGAATCCCCTGTCCCCAATTAAGAGCAAAGGGGGTGCCATAGGAGAACCGCCTAAGTAGGCGGCGGATGGTAGGGGTGTCTGTCGCTTTTACAGTGACTGTCTAAACTTTCGACACATTTTACGGAGAGGAAAAAAGAAAGCGCCACTTACGTGACGCTTTCTGAGAGGGAATTGTCTTAACTAAAACCGATTAACGAACACACATAGAGCTATCAACAGTTGATGTGTATGAGCTTGTGTTCTGGTGATTGAACTGAGCTACCTGAGTACCAGCTGCGAGGACGTCTACAACGAGGTTCTTAACAGTCGTAGTCTTTCTCTTCGATACACGCTGAGAACCGTAAACAGCTTCGTTTACGATGTTACAGTCAGTGTATGAAGGGCGAGTTGTACAGTGACGTGTTTCAGGAACTGAACGACACTCTCTTACACCTGTACGACGATCTACATGGCACTGTTCGCCAGCAGGTCTTGTCTCACAGTGAGAAACAGCTGGATGAGTGACACAACGGCGAACCGGAATATAACCAGCAACGCAAGTTTCAGTTGTATCGAAATCGTAAGAAGAAACATCAGACTTCACATCAGCGTGAAGGTCATACTGCTGACCAGAATCTGAAGCGAGGATATCGAGCTGTCCTTCGAACTCAGGAATTGAAGTTCCTTCTTTAATCTTGAATGGAATCTTGAGATCTTTTCCGCCAACTTTAAGTTCGAGGTTCATGCTGGTTTTTGAAGATGGGCTGAGTTTTGCTTCATAAGAAGCAACCGGAATTTTTACATCCTTTGTGCCGCTCTGGAAGAGGCCAGTCTTCTTAGCTTTTACCGAAAGCTCTTCTCTTACAGAGAGAGTGCCTTTCATGTCTTCGCAAGCGACCATGAGGAATGAGAACGCGATAAGGGGAAGAATCTTTTTCATTATATACTCCTTAAGTATTCAATTAAACACAAATTAACGCTGGGCGCATGAATCCTAGTTCAAGTCTGGATTTTTCGCTACACACTCTGAAAAATCTACCTAGGGAGCTTTAAATGAAGGAGAGAATTTGCCTCGGTGTAATCTGAGTTTTTCCCCAGAGTCCAGTCGTAACACTTTCTGTTTTCGGGATTTGAGAAGTCCTGGCCGGTACCTCTCACGAGAACTCCGACCTGCTCACCACGAGTATTGAAGAGTGGTCCACCGGAGTTACAAGAGAAAGAATCTACTGTGTGACGGAATGAATATTTGAGAGGCCCGGTCATTGTGACTTCACCGTCATCAACAATTTTTTGCGGAATCCCCAATGGGTATCCGATCATCGAAAGTTTCTCACCGACGTTAAGTGAGTTCGAAATTTTGATGGGCGTTCTATTTGTTACTTTTCTGGAAAGACGAATGAGAGAGAGATCTTCACCGAATGGTTCGTCGAATACGCGATAAATAACTTCCTTGCAGTGATAGACGTTCTCTTTCGGGATCTCTTTCGTATTGCCGGTCTTGAAATCAAAGACGACAGAATATTCCGAGCACCATTTCTTCAGATCCTCATCCACGCAATGTCCGGCGGTGAGAATGAGATCTTCTCCCACAAGACTCGAACTGCAACGGGCGACGGACTTCTGTTCAGCGTAGCGGGCGTCAGGGCAGAATCCTATTTTAGAAAGGAGTGTTCCCTGCGCTTCAAAGTGATCGCCCTTGGGAACGAGGCGGATTTTTTCCACAATCATTGGTGAAGAGAGAGCGAGTTCAGAAAGAAGGGCAGAGATTCCCGGATCATTGGTTTCGTGACGATCATCAATGCCATGAATGACGGCCATCGCAGGAAGGCTTAAAAGTAAGAAGAGCATCGCTTTCATGCGAGGCTTATAACAGAAAGGGGCCCTGAGGCCCCTTCTGGATGTAAATAATTCAGGAATTCAATTGAAGAAGATTACGGGATTCTGAAAGGTGCTCCCGGCGTGCGACAGCTGGAGTTCAGGATGGCCACCAGGGCAGCATCCGTTGTGGTTTTCATTTTTCCTTCGGCATCAAAGAGTGCCGTTCTCGGAACATTACAGCTGCGGCCACCTTGCTTCACCGTCGCTGTCTCAGAACTCGTGAGTGGATGTTCAAAGCGGTGGTTGAGTCGAATACTGATCCCGGTACCAGAGTAATGGATATTCGGCGGCTTTCTCTGGAAGCGGTCAGTACTTAAATCAGGTGGGCCTTCGGTAAGTGCTCCACTAACTATCGCGCGTGAGTTTTTATTCATCGTGACTGTTTCACCAGTCGGAAGAGTGGTGATGATATTTTCGCCTTCCACACGAACAGAAGGAACTGTCACACGGGGAATGATGAACATGTAGGACTTCACATTGTGAGAATCAGGGCCACCCGCAGATTCTTCAAGAACCATATAAGTTTCATTGAAGGACTGATTGACGGAAACCATTTCCCAGAAGCGAGTCACTCCGCCAGTTGATCCAGGATAAGGACTACGCAATCCCTGAAACATCGGATGGGTCGCAGGATTCTGAGTGAAGGTCCATCCTGATGGAGCTCTTTCAGCACTATTCTGGCAGTTAAAAACATATCTTTCATTGTATCCATCACGGTCACCACGACCACCACCGCAGGAAGCCAGGTCAAATCCTGAAGTGATTCTTGGATAAGCCGATGTTGGTCCTGGTTCTGCTGCTATCACTTCTGCTTCAGGCTGAGCACGTCTCGCCGGACCTCTGATAGGCTCATCGGTTGTTTGTTCGCGCTGAGCTTCGCAGGTCAAGCATCTGGTCGCTCCATTGAGTTCTGCTACGGCACCTGTCATCTGGTCGGCACTACGGGCAGCTGCAATCACGAGCGATGGATCTGGAGCAATTCTCTGATCTCTGGCAATCGCAGGAGCAGGCGCAATTCCGCGCGCTTCACGAATAGCAGCGACTCTTGCTTTCAGAATCGTACACATTCCGGTTGCGGCCTGCGCACCAGACGTACAAACTTCATCCGCTAAACGGAAAAGCTCATCTGCTTCGGTCGCAATCTGTGGATCAGAAATATATTCCACGACACTCGCGAGACTTCTATTTTCGGAATGAAATTTATTCACGCAACTTGAGTACGCGCGACTTTTTTGCTGGCTGGTTGCTGAGGGAACACAAAGCCCCCGGCCAAATAGCATCGGCTGACATGGCATCTGACCAGCACTGCAACTTTCTCTTTGATATGAAGGAGAGGAAGGAGTTGAGCATCTGTTATTCACCCGCTGACTTGGCCATCCCGCAAAGAAACAATTCGATTCACCACTGGCGTTTGCCGCTTCGATAAAATCTGGCAGCTTAAATTTCTGCGCGGAACTGAGTTCAATTGTTTTGGAGTATTCAGTGAGGAAGTCCTGATAGGCCTTCATGATCTGTTCGCGTTTATCACGCGGAAGTTTGACAAACTCCTTATGCGAAATAGCGGACGCAGAAAAAGAAATGAAGAGCGTGAGACTAAGAATCCATTTCATGGAGCCCGGCCTTGATAAGTTTATACTTTCCACTTATCGGCCACTTAGACAGAGAACTTGACTTAAACGCTTTTTATTCAGTAATTCCGCTAAAATACGGACGAATAGAGGTCTTAGCGTCCTCATAGGAATGGCCCTTCGAGATGAGAAAACGCAGGACCTTATCCCGCAGTTTAAACTTCTCTTTGGGATCTTTTGGGATGTCTTTCATGCGGAGTTTTTTCTGAATCAGTTTCTCGATTGAATCATCATCAGTGAAACCAAGTTCCTTGGAAATGTTTTCGAATTCATCATCTTCGAAAACTAATTTCTCCATCGCTCCACGTTTTCTGATTTTATCTTCGCCTTCACCTTTCATCATCCACTTGCGGATAAAAAGCCTGCGATAAGCTTCTTCACGGAGAAGTCCGTTCTCTCTTAGTTTCGCGAGAACTTCTTCGACTTCGTGGGGGAGGTTGTCTTTCTTGGAACGGAGTTTTTGTTTCAGTTTATATTCTGAATAATCCTGGCGGGCGAGGAGATGGATTGAATAATTATAAATTCGTTGATTCATTTTTTATTTTGCAGAGCTTCGCCGGCGCCGGCGAAGCCGTGTGTTAAAACAGATTGATGGGTACATACAAAAAAGGCCACTTGCGTGGCCTTTTTCATAAACAATTACTGAACTTTTTCTTTTTTCTTCGAGACTGGCTTCTCTTCCATGATCTCACCGGTCGCCATATCAACGCCCGCGATTTCTAAAGATGCACCAATGCCGTGCTTAGCGAGAACCTTCGCGCGGATTTCGGCCATCGCTTCAGGATTCTGCTTGAGGAATTCTTTCGACTGCTCGCGACCCTGACCCATCTTCGCGTTGTTATATGAATACCACGCACCAGCTTTTTCAATGATGCCTTCGTTAGCAGCAACATCAAGAAGGTCACCAGTTTGTGAGATACCTTCGCCGTACATGATATCAAATTCAACTTCACGGAAAGGAGGGGCCACTTTATTTTTCACGACTTTGATTTTCGTGCGGTTACCAACAACAGCTTCGCCATCTTTGATTGCGCCGATACGACGGATATCCATACGAACTGAAGCGTAGAATTTGAGAGCGTTACCACCAGTAGTTGTTTCTGGATTTCCGAACATCACACCAATCTTCATACGAAGCTGGTTAATGAAGATCACTGTACAGTTCGAGCGAGAGATCGAACCAGTGAGTTTACGAAGTGCCTGAGACATAAGACGTGCCTGGAGACCCATGTGTGAATCACCCATGTCACCTTCGAGTTCTGCTTTCGGAGTGAGAGCAGCAACTGAATCGACGATGAGAAGATTGACCGCACCAGAGCGCACGAGCATGTCGGCGATCTCGAGAGCTTGTTCACCAGAATCTGGCTGAGAGATAAGTGTATTAGGAACATCTACGCCAAGCTTCCCGGCATAAACTGTATCGAGTGCATGTTCAGCATCAACGAATGCAACTGTTCCACCAGCTTTCTGGCATTCAGCTGCGATGTGGAGAGTGAGAGTTGTTTTACCAGAAGATTCTGGTCCGTAGATTTCAATGATACGGCCTTGTGGAATACCACCAACACCGAGAGCGAGATCGAGACCAAGAGATCCTGTAGAGATCGCCGGGATTTTTTTCTCAGCTTGCTCTGTACCAAGGCGCATGATCGCACCTTTTCCGAATTGCTTTTCAATCGTCGCGAGAGCGAGATCGAGGGCCTTCTTTTTGTTGGCCGTGTCAGTGATGTTAGTGTTCTGGTTGCTGTTAAAAGACATGCGTGCTCCCTCTTGAATAATCCGTTATGAAGGTGTGTGTTATATTTTTAAGCTAACACCACCCTTTATTTCCGACAACGGGTTTCCTGCAATTTTTACGGAAAATATACGGAAACCTAACAAATTGATATATTTAGCAAAATTGTGCTTTGGGCTAAAAAAACTGCTGTATCAGATAGCAGGAAATTCCCGCAAAAATCCCACTCACGACATCGTCGGTAATGGTTCCCACACCATGGTGAAGGCGATCAAAATAACTCGCGGGCCAGATCTTTATAATGTCAAAAAGCCGGAATAGGGAGAACACAAGAAAGAGGTTGGGAAAATCTACAGTGGGAACAAATGCCCATGTGATTAACATCCCGATCACTTCATCAACCACAATCCATTGAGGATCATGAAGCCCATAAGTTTTCTGCACTTGCTGAGTAACAGCAACGGCCACAACGTAAAGAACCACGATGAGAATAAGTAAATGATAAATATTGAAATGAAGGGCGTGGAGCAGATAAATTAACGGGAGTGTTGCAAGGCTTCCCATGGTACCGGGAGCTTTGGGAAATTTCCCGGTATAAAACCAGGATAAGTAGATCGTTGTGAGAGGCGAAGGGCCCCGTATTTTTTGCTCTTTCATTGTTTCTAAGTTAGTTTCCCTTCCTAAACTTTAAACCTCATCCCCGAGATTGGCAAAGAATGGCAGAGCGTCCAGGTTATCTCGCAGACTATGCATTCAATTGGGAAACATTCGATGTGGTTTGTAGTGGTAAGTCGTCACTTGATGCCACTAACTATCTTACAGAACTAGAAGAAAAACAGCAGGTCACAGACTTCCTGAATGGATACGGATTCAACATTACGGATCCAGTGGAGAGTGCTGAGCTTTTCGGGATTTTCCAGGAAGCCCTCCAGTTCATCAAACGTTACTTCCTGATTGAAGGGAACCCGGACGGCCTCGATATGAAGGTGCCGAGCTATCTCTACACCATCACCAATATCGCTGAGCTTTTCCTGGCAGCAACCGGCCACGCCAATCAGAAAATTTCGAAAGAAGAAGGCTTGTGGGCTGGTGTTGTCCTGAAGGTCATGCACACTATTCTTCACACAGATAAAGATCTCCGTTATCGCTACTTCTCAACTATCCAGCAGCAGATCTTTGATCGCTTTTATAAATTCATCCATCGTGATGAAGAGAATCGCCTCTTTTTAAAATCAGATAACGGAACTTCAATTCCGCTTTATGATTTCCAGACGAAAGCGAAGAAGACGAGAGATTCCATCGTGATCAAGCTTCTCCATAAACAGGAGAACGTGGCGGAAGAACTCTTCGACAGAATTGGCATGCGGATCATCACTTACAATAAGCTCGATGCCCTTCGCGTGATCAAGTTCCTTCACCGCAATCACGTGATCATGATTAACAACATCAAGCCTTCACGTTCGCAGAATACTCTCGTTGATCTCAATGTATTCAAGAGACGGATTCAGAGTCTCTATAAAGAAACTATTCGCGAACAATACACGGAAGAAGTTTTCTATCAGCGCCTGAATTCCCTGATTGAAGAGTGTGTGCCTCAACAGGCCCACCATGCTAACCGTCACTCAGCAGAAGAGTATCGCGCGATTCATTTCACGGGCAGACAGCTGATTAAATATCGTAACCCGTTCATGGCCTCATTCAATGAAGTGAGAAAGCTCGCGATCAAGGATAAGGAAAACCCGATTGCGCAGGCGTTAATGAGTCTTGATACCAACGCCATTTCGCGTGACGTGCGTTTCTTTTATCCTTTCGAAGTTCAGCTCACGGATTATGAGTCACATCTCAAGAATACTCAGGGCGAAGCATCACACAACGAGTACAAACGCTCTCAATTAAAATCTGCTATGAAGCGCATCTTCCGTCCTATTCTCGACATCCGGAACATTCACCTCGACTAGTTGGTTAATAAGTTCTAAATATTCCCCTCATCATTATTTAAGGAGTTTCAGTGAAAGGTCTTTTCCTATGTCTTGTTCTGATCGCTACGTCTGCTTTCGCAGAAGATTTTAATTATACGAAGCGCTGGGGTATCGGAGGATCTGCCGGATACAACACACCTGTTTTTGGAAATATTTTTAACAATGCTGCTGATAGCGGAGAAACTTGGGGAGCGCACGTTCGTTACCACCTCTGTTCTTCTTGCGGAATTGAAGCTGCTTTCACGAAGCAGGAATTCAGTGATGTGAAAGCTGCTCTTCAGGTAACTGACCTCACGTTTTTCAAACGCCTTCGTCCACTCGAGCGCTTTACACCGGTTATCGGTGCTGGTCTTGGTGTCGTCGACATTTCGAACTACGATCCTTCTTCACTCAAGCTCGGAGTAAAACTTCGCGCCGGTGCGGAATACGCGCTTAATCAGGCATGGTCACTCGGACTCAATCTTGATTATCAGCACGTGAATAAAATGATCATGGGAGACAATCTTCCAGGAAGAAACATTCACACTCTCGCAGCTCGCGTAGGTCTCACATGGTACTTCGGAAAAACTTCTGCTCCAGCTGAGAAAGCAGCAGCTCCGGCGGCCGCTCCTGTTGCAGCTGTAGCTGCTGTTGATGGTGACAGTGATAACGATGGCGTAAAAGATTCTGCTGATAAATGTCCTGCTTCTGCAGCAGGCGCCAAAGTGAATGCTTACGGTTGTGCTGAAGCTGAGAAAGCAACAGTTCATCTGGAAGTGGAATTTGCTACAGGGAAAACAGAAGTCGCTCATGGTTACGACAGTGACCTGAAAGAACTCGCTGCTTTCATGGCCGAGCATCCGTCGACTAAAATCGAAATTCAAGGTCACACTGATTCATCAGGTTCAAAAGCCCTTAACGACAAACTCTCTAAAGGTCGCGCTGAAGCTGTGAAGAATCATCTCGTAAATATTCTCAAAGCTGATGGAACTCGTATCACTGCTAAAGGTTACGGTCCGTCTATGCCAATCGCAGACAATGCAAGTGTTGAAGGTCGTCAGAAAAATCGCCGTGTAGTTGCTGTTATCAACGAATAAGGAGTTTTTTATGATTAAGGAATTTGTAGGCTTTCTTAAGCAGTACGGAGTCATTGGACTTGCGATCGCTGTGATCATCGGTGGAAAACTCAACCTTCTGGTTACGAGTCTTGTTGCTGATATCCTCACACCGGTTATCTTTCAGCCAGCTCTCAAGGCTGCCGGAGTAGAGAACATTGCACTTCTTAGTTTCAATGGAATTCTCTATGGAAAGTTTGTTGCTTCCCTTATTGATTTCCTCGTCGTGGCTTTTGTGATTTTCCTCTTCGCGAAGAAAGTGATGAAAGAAGAAACTGTAGCTAAGAGATAATTTTCACTCGCTTCCGTTCTGAACACATTTCACAAGTTTTAAAACCTGGTCTTCGATTTCAAGAGTTCTTCTCTTGAAGTCGAGGACTACCGGGTTTCTATCATTCTTCGTCGAGATATAAACTTCATTCGCGTAATCAGCTTTCGTAATGGCGTAGTAGCCGCGACCTTTGACATAGATCGATGGTTTCCTGCTGCTGTCTCCGGGGAAGATACCGACAGTGTCGGAAGTGCCCTTAATCGTGCAGTACTGGACCGCAAAGGCTTGAGAAGAAATAAGAACGGAAAGAAGAATAAGCAGTTTTGTTTTCATGGGCACAGTATAGCCATGAGGGGGGATTTACGGGGAAAACCCTGTTTTTTATTCCAGAGCTGTAAACGGTTTAGACAGGATGCTGGGTAATGAAGAGGTCTATCCTCTCGTTAACTAATTCGGGATAGTCGGCCTGAGGAACGTGAGAGCCGGCATGAAGGAAGTAGGTTTCAGTGTTCGGCAGAAGGCCCGCCAGGGATCTTTGGAGGTGATTAGGTACGACGTTATCATTTTGCCCGCCGATCACAAGAGCAGGCATCTTCATGCGTTCTAAGCTTGAAACGATATTCTGTTTCGACATCTCATCAAAGAGCTGGAAGAAAACATCGGGTCCAAGTTGTCCCACGCGATTGAGATAAATTTCGATGAACTCTTTTGAAACTTTATTCTTATTGAATCCGGTCGCGTGAATAATTCCTTTTACCAGGGGATTTACTCCACTCGACGTCCAGATTTTTTTCAGAAGCTCGGGATGCTTTTTCTTGAATGTCTCAAGCATCGGCGTGATGAAATCCATGAGGTTGGTATCAAACATGATGTCTTTCACCGGCATGAATGTTCCCGAGATGAGTACCATTCCTGCGACGAGATCCGGAGTCTCCTTCGCCATCTGAAGACAAACGTTCACACCCATACTGTGGCCAAGGAAAAACGCTTTTTTTATACCGAGAAAGTGACAGAGGCCGGAGGTGTCTTTAGCGATCTGGGGAAAAGTGATTTTTTGAACGTCATGGCTTCCGGAAGACTGAAAGTGTCCGCGGTAATCATGGATCAGAATCTGATAGCCCTTGTCCTCAAAGTAGGAAAGTTGATAGCGCCAGTGATGGTTGCTGCAAACGAGTCCGTAATTGAAGACGAGAACAGGTCGTGAGTGATCGACTTCTTTAAAGTTCTTGGAAAAGAACAACTGTTCATAATCTGCGGTACGGTAAAAATTCGATTCACTGTTTTTCAGCATATTATTTGGAGAGTTTCGACAGAGCTTCAACGACAGGAAGTTTCTGCGAACCATTTTCGATCAGTTCATTGAGTTTCTGGTTCAGGATATTTTTCTTACTATAGGCAGGTGTCTCATCGAAGGAAATAAGTTTCATCTTCGTAGAACCCATCGTCACAACTTCACCTGCTTTCAGTCTTCTGGGTGTTGTCGCGCGCTTGCCATTGATGAGGTAGTATTCCACTTCTTTCTGTGGATGAACGATCACTTCCTGATTAACGACTTCAAGCATGAGATGAGACTTTAAAAGTGCCGGGTCCTGAATCGTGAGGTTGCCACTCGTGCGACCAATGTAAATGAGATTATGAAAGTACTCAAACGTACTCAGCACTTCCAGGTCAGGGCTTTCAATAATTTCAAACTTTATCACGTCGAACCTCTTAAATAGTATCGAGGATTTTCTGGTCTTTTGCGAGCTTTTCAAAAATAGGCTCGAGGAGTTCAGGTCTCTCCTGCTCCAGCATTTCCACATCCTTAACGACTCGTTCGAGTATCGGAGTATGGAGAAGAAAGTTCGCGAGACGTCTGGTGGTGACGGTTCCCGATTGATCCACTCCGAAGAGATCACCTTCACCACGGAATTTCAGATCTTCTTCAGCGATCACAAAACCATCTGTGCTGTTTTCGATCACTTTTAGTCTTTCCATGATTACGGGATCAAGAACACGATCGAGAACAAGAAAACAAAATCCACCTTTCTCACCACGGCCCACGCGTCCACGTAACTGATGGAGAGAGGAGAGTCCGAAGCGTTCCGGATTATAAATCGACATCACAGTAGCATTCGGAATGTTGATTCCGACTTCGATCACACTTGTGGAAATGAGGACATGGTATTTTTTATCGCGGAAATCCTGAACGACCTGTTCTTTTTCATCGGACTTCATCTGACCGTGAAGCATGGCCACTTTAAATCCGCCAAAGGCCTTGGCGTAAGTTTTAAAAGCTTCTTTCACGTTTTGAATATCAAGAGTCTCTGATTCATCAATCGCCGGGAAAACAAAGTAGGCCTGTTCACCAAGAGCGAGGCGGCCCTTAACGAATTCAATATATTTTTCGTAATTCAGCTTTTCAGTGATACGGGTTTTGATTCCCTTTCTTCCCGCTGGCATCGTTCTGATCGAGGAAATATCAAGATCGCCATATTGAGCGAGACTCAGAGTGCGGGGAATAGGAGTTGCTGTCATGATAAGGGAATGCGTTCCAACACCTTTCGAGACAAGTCTTAATCTTTGTTCCACACCGAACTTATGTTGTTCATCAATTATTGCAAGACCCAGGTTTTTAAAAATCACTGTGTCCTGAAACAACGAATGAGTGCCGATAATGAGATCGGTTTCACCGGCGCTGAGCTTTTTCAGGATTTCTTTTTTCTCTTTTGCCTTAGTAGATCCAAGAAGAAGGGAGATTCTCAAATCAGGATTGAGTTCGGAGAAAGATTGGAAGTGTTGATTGGCCAGTGCTTCTGTTGGACACATGAGGGCTGCCTGAGCCTTATTCTCATTCACCACTCTGGTCGCGAGCCACGCCACAATCGTTTTTCCGCAACCCACATCACCCTGGACCATTCTCATCATCGGGTGACCTGAACGGAAATCTTTTTTGATATCTTCGAAAACTTTCAGCTGGTCATCCGTGAGAGTGAAGGGAAGTGAAGAGATGAGCTTTTTTTCGGTCTCTGGTGGGATGCTGAACTTCGGAGCATCCTTACGCTTGATAAATTTCCGGCGTGTTTTAATCTTCAATTGATCACTAAGGAACTCTTCGTAGATCAGACGTTCTTCGGCTTTATTTTTTTTCTCTCCGCTGAATTCAGAGGCCGGTATCTTTCCGTGCATGACTCTGAAAGCATCTGCGAGAGTCATTTCTTTATTGTAGTTGAGTTCCGGAAGCGTTTCTTTGACTGAATTCCACAGCGGGGAAGGAATGAGATCAATGAACTTTCTCAGATGAGTACCGCCAACTTTGTTTACCGTCGGATACTCAATGATATAGGGAGAAATGAGAGACGTTTCGGTATTCAGGATTTGCGGATTCACAACTTGCTTCTGCGCCTTGAATTCCTGTACCTGCCCGAGGAAACGGATATTTTCCAGAGCTTCAATTTGTTTTTTCTGATTCGGATAGAGATTGAACCAGCGAAGGGAAAGTGTTTCGTTTGAATGAATATCTTTTACGACTGCACTTCCGTTATAGAGCATGATGTTGCCCTTGCCGCGTCTTCCGAAGGCCATCTTGATGTCGACGTGGATGACTTTCCCTTCTCCCATGAAATAGTGCTCGAGCCTGGCTTCCCGGAAAGGCTGAAGTGCTGGCATGCGATTAATTCGAAGGGGAAGAATCCAGAGCAGGTCTTCTAATTTCAGAAGACCTGCGTCCTTAATTTTCTCAAGTGTAGGAGATGGTTTTTTTGAACTGACTAGGAGATCAAGTGGAGAGTTCCACTGAATCTCAGACGTACTTGATGTCCTGGACTTCATAGCTCAGGTCACCTTTTGGCGCTTTCACGACAACTTCTTCTCCCACTTCTTTTCCGATAAGGGTCTTACCGAGCGGGGAAGTGTAGGAAATTTTCTTCGGATCAGACATCGCTTCATCTTCGCCGACGATCTGATATGTAAGGGAGATTTCTTTCTGGTTATCAAATATCTGAACAGTCGCCCCGAAAACAATCTTAGTTGAATTCATGGCCGCTGCTTCGATGACACGTGAACGGGCCAGTCTGCTTTGAACATCGAGAATGCGACCCTCGATGTGAGATTGTCTCTCCTTGGCCGCGTGGTACTCAGCATTTTCTTTCAAGTCGCCAAGTTCGCGTGCTTCAGAGATGGCCTGTTTAATTTGTTCACGTTCAGTACGCACAAGAAAATGAAGCTCATCTTCCAGCATCTTTTTACCTAATGTCGTCATCAGAACATCACTCATAACTATCCTTACTTCTTCTTGAACAGATCAGCTGCTTTCGCCAGGGCTTCCTGGCGCGCTTTATCAGCATCATTTCCACCCGATCCTATCTTAAAGTAGTCACAAAAGTTAGCTTTCTCTTTCTCAACTACGCGATCGGCGCTGCTTTCGCGGCACTCATTATAGGCCTTTACATCATAGAACTGGCACATTTTACAGCAGCGAAGATCGGCCCGGCAGTGAGGGCAGATATCAGACCGGCTAACCATAATCTTGAATGTGTCGGAAAGTGCTTTTCCGCATTTGTAGCAAGCGAGTGACACTAAAACTCCTGCGTGGCACCTACACCAAATCCCATTCCTTTTTGAGTATCCAGAGGAGTGAGATAAATCTTGGGTGTATTGCGCTTATTATATTCATCGACTGATTTCTGAAGAAGATATTCATTCTTGTATTGATTCGTCCGGGATACCAGATAGCTGATAGCAATCATCGAAAATCCGCCAATGAGAAGATTATAGCGGTTGGTAAAGGCTTCATTCTCGCCGGTTCCGGTACGAAGAATCCCTGCCACAATCATTCCTGTACCAAGAGTGGACAGGGCCGCTGTTTTCCAGCTCGGACGGTTATTTTCCTGATACTCATTCAGGAGATCTTTTGAAAGCTCGTCTTTTTCCAGATAGTAACGAAGACCTTCGCCGCGATTATTACTCGAAACATCAACCAACACTTCCTGATAGTTAATCGTCGCCACCCGGCTGCATGTTTCGGCAGCGAAAGCGTTCCCCCAAAGGGCAAATATGATTAAAACAGTCAGCTTTAGCATAGGGTAAATGTTTCTAACGGGTTGAATCTTTGGTTCCTGAAGCATTTTAACTTACCATAGGAGGAAAAGCGATATCGGAAATATGGACATCATTCGGACCGGCATAGGAATTACGAAGACGATCAAGAACGTAGGAAGGTTCCGCGAGATCCTGACTGTGCTCGCACGTCACGGATTTTCCGAGCTGATTGTAAAATCCGGTCTGGATAAACTCATTCCCGGTTTCGTTCTGCCAGCACGCGTCTCTGAACTTAAGCGCGAAGATCTTTCCGCAGAAGAATGGTGGCAGATTTTCGGAACGCAATTAAGACTATCCTTCGAAGAACTCGGACCTTCATTCATTAAGCTGGGCCAGCTCCTTTCCACACGCGAAGACATTCTTGATCCAGCTCTCATCAGAGAGTTGAAAATTCTTCAGAACAAAGTGAAGGGGATTCCCTTCGACGTTGCGAAATCCGTCATCGAACAGAGTCTCGGTAAAAAAATAGAAGAAGTTTTCCGTTCGATTGATGAAAAGGCCATTGGGACAGCCTCCATTGGTGTCGTGTACAAGGCCGAGCTTTTGAGTGGTGAACAAGTTGTCGTGAAGGTAAGACGACCGGGAATCACGAAAACAATCCTGACAGATTTTGAAATTCTTCTCTATATCGTCCAGAAGCTTGAGAAAGTTTCCGGCGAGATTAAGTTTCTCGGTCTCTCAAAAGCGATCTCTGATTTTTTCAAGAGCACGCAGAATGAACTGAATTTTCAGGTCGAAGCTCAGAACTGTGAGCGTCTGAAAAAGAATCTCGAAGCGATTGACAAGAATGGCTACATTGTTGTCCCGAAAGTTTATCGCGAATTTTCCTCCTCAGAAATTCTGGTACTGGAATTTCTCGACGGAAGACCTTTCAATGAATTTCATTCGCTCGAAGAACTGGGGCCGGATGTTGTAGAGAAACTCGATAAAAGTATCGAGCTTTTCACTCACACATTGCTTGCCGACGGATTTTTTCACGCCGATCTTCACGGGGGAAATTTCTTCGTCTTAAAAGACAGAAGAATCGGGATCATTGATTTCGGACTTATGGGAACACTCTCAAAAAAACAGAGAGCAAATCTCATCGGTATTCTTTACGCCGTCATCACTCACAATTACGACAATCTGGTTTATGAATTTCTGGAAGTGGCGGAATATGATTCCGTTCCTGATCATGAAGAGCTCATTCGGGATATCAAGGATTCCATTTCGCCATATGTAGGACTTTCCGTTCAGGAAACGAATATGTCGGAGCTGGTACGGAATCTCATCAAGACTCTCAGTAAGCATGAACTCTATCTTCCCCGCGAATGGTTTATTATTTTCCGCGCACTCATCACACTCGATGGCGTAGGAAAATCCATTGGTCTTGATATCAACATCTTCAAGCTTCTTGATAAAGACATGCCTAAACTCATTAATGAGCTACTTTCCAAGAATAATGCTCAGGAAGAACTCATGTGGCTCGCTAAGGATGTCCTGAGCTCCATCCGGATTGTTCCGAAGCACATGAAGTGGTTCCTGAAAGAAGTCTCAAAAAATAATTACGCTATTGAGCACAGAATCCGGGGACTGGAAGAGCTCTCCAGCATGATGTCCCGCGGGCTTTATATCCTGGGTCTCTCCTTACTGGGGGGAGTCTTCATTCTGTGTGGAACCCTGTTCGCCCTGAACCGCGAACTCACGAACTGGTACGATATCCCTGTTATCAGCTGGATTTTCTGGGCCTTTGCCGCCTACCTTCTGGTACGGATTTCCACTCTCAGGAAATACTAATTACTTTGATCGGGAAAGACTTTCCGTAGTGGGGTCTCGCCCCTGAAACGTGTAAAATATCAGCATGATCTGGTTCCTTTCCCTCATCACCATTTCCGTTTCTGCCAGTACTTTCCGCATCAGCCGGATGGTCCATTCTGATCGTGCCGAAGTTATTTTTCATACATCAGAAAAAGGAATTGTTCGGGAGCGGAATTCAAACGCTTTCGGAAAACAGGAAGATCATGGATATGGTCGATCTTATCTTCAGGCGAATTCGCAGATAAAAAAAATATCCTCTGAATTGTCTTCCCTTGCAGTGACTTTGAAAAAATCAGATTCACTTCTCAAATCCTTCGGCGAGAGAGGAATTTCTTCTCTCATGGATGAAGGATCCCAATATCTCCGGATTGAGATTGATGATTTGCCATTTGTTCCCGGATCAAAGGATTATCAAAAGGCACTGGTTCTAGCCAATGAACTCCTGAATCAGGACTGGAAAATTTCTGAGGGAAAAATTATTGAGCCTTCACCTCTTTCAATTACAAACGTGAAGGCCGGGCGCAGTTCTTCTCCGGAAACTCTGGATCCCTTCCATTACTGCGGCCGTACGGGTAGTGGAACTCTCTGTAAGTTTCCTGGCACCGGACCGGTGTATATCGAATGAAAATTTTCCTTATCATCTCCCTACTTTGTTCTTCACTTTCTTTATTTTCTCAGACGGGTGATGCCAGACAACATCGTGAAGCGGCCCGTGCAATTCTCAAGACCATGATCGCAGGAAATCTGACTACTATTGACTCGCTTTCTCAGCAGGTTTCAAGTGGCGGACATAATTTTGATATTTCGAGTTTTCCGGATGAGTCTGAGAAAATTGTGAATAATGCATTTAACGGGATGGGAAGGATTCGTTCGAGAACTTATCTGGCGGACTATCTTTCACAAAACCAATCTCTTAATCGGAATCCACGAGATCTTTCACCGGTGCAGATTCTTCAGCGGGGATATTTTCTTCAGAACGCACGATTCATGATGCGAAATATGAAAGGTGCAACAGATGGTGAGAAAGATTTTAACGATCGGCTTTGCCAGAGTACGCCGCTTGATCCGCTGACAAATTTCTGGGATACGCTTGCTCCGATGCGGACAGTGGGAGAGTGCGCTGAACTCAATCCGGGAGAATCCCGAACTGTTTCTGAGAATGGCCGAAACTATCGGCTCCGTCGAACTGCAGATGGAAATTATCAGGCTGTCTTTAATCTCGACTTCAAGTATCTCTCCGGCGAAACAACTCCGAATGAAATGATAAACCGTCTTCGTGCCTGTCTCGCGATCCCCAATTCACAACTGCGCGGACCTCCACCTGAACGTGCCCGACTGGAACTGATTCCACTCTCTCCGGAAGAAGCAGACAGATTACCAGCGGGAGAGAAGCCACCAGCAGATACAATCACACTCGCCCGTCGTGAAGTTCCAGGGCATTCGGCCCAGTATACTGATGAGATGACATGCATGGCCCTTACTCATGAACTGGTACACAGGTTTGATCTTCCCGATCAATACGTTGAGTATCCGGGACGTGGTCTCGATTATTCATGTCGAGTAAGTTCTACTCAAACGAATCTGATGGGAAATATGTTCCGGACTTGGGACAGGCAACTTCCACGCGAATCTAATTGTTCATGCGATCGAAATTGCCAGGCGATTCTCTCATCGGGAAATGCAAATGCTACGAACATCTGGCTCGCCGAAAATCCCTCAGAAATGAGTGACGGTTTAGCGAATGGAAGTGACTGTAGAGTTTCGCAACGGAGAGTAGTCAGCTCGCCACCATTTCCAGAAAGGGCGGTTGCTTTCATCAGTTCTGAGAACGACACATTTTCCTTCATGAGTAATCGCGTCCAGGGAGTTGCCGGATCATCTATCCCCGTCACTTATCTGGAAGAACGATGGGATTGCCGCTTTAAACCGCGTACCGATCTGATACCTGCACTAGCTCAGGAAGATTTAGAGCGCTTTAAGACAAGGGTAAATAATTTTCGAGTGAGGTCCCTGCAAAATCCACGGACCGTTTCTTGTCCTATGGGGAGTCAGGTTCAAAGTTCTCAACCGGGTGGTTCGGGAGTCAATTCTCAAGCCTTCAACAATGGTGTCATGACTCTGAATCGAGCCTCTGATACCGACAGCCTATTGAATGCGGATCAATTTAACCGGATTCTGGCAGGATCGTGTCCTTCTAAGTCGACGAAATTCCGCGAATGCCAGTCACTGGGCTATATTTCCTACAATCACGGGGACTGTGACAAAGAACTTCGCAAAAGATGTCATCAGGGCGGATTCGTCGAACCCTGAAATACTTTCCGCTCAAATCATAAACCTATATAAAGATTTCCTCTGACCATATTCGAAGCGACTTCCTTTCGATATACAGCCCACATGAAATTTCTGCCTCTCATACTCCTCCTCATCATCAGCTGCGGAAGAAAGACTGTTTATACTGTTCCTGCGATGCCGGCCAATCAGGCATCTCTGGAAGTGAAATCCGATATCAACGATGAGCTCGAGAAACTGGAAAAAGAATTCAAAGATATTGATGTCACGATTGATCTCAAACGACTGCCTGTTGTTGTAGCACCACTCCCTTTTGGAGTTGTCGGTCGCTGTCAGTACGGTAACGATGATCGCGGTGTTTATATCATTCTCAGTCCCGCACTCTTTAATCGCGTTGATTTTCTTCCTCTCGATGATTCATTGTTTGAGAAAGAATTTGTTCGCGTCCTGATTCACGAGATCGGTCACTGCTATTTCCGCAGAATGCATGAGCCGCCTGAATACCTGGAAATGCCGGGAAGTTCTTTTGAATTACGTCATGAGGAAACTGCGGTTCTCTTCGATAAGATTCCCACAAGCCTGATGCCAGCCGAATCTGTTTACCGGATGCCGAAGGCCCTTCGTAAATATTATCTTTCCGAGTTAGTAGGAAAGTCGAAGCTCTCGAATCCTACGGTTCTGGGAGAGTTCACTGAGTTCGCGATGGTGAACACTCAGGTGCCTGAAGTTAAGTCAGATACTGTCGAGCCCACTGATGAAGATGGGGGAGAGATCGCCCAATTCTTCAAATGCTCCGGGCCCGAGGATTCCCCTGAGGAATTCCGGAATTTCTAAGCTCAAGGTTTCATCCGCAAAATCAAAAAAGGCTTCACCCTTAATCAGGTTGATATCTCTCAGCTGAAATTGTCCTTTCGTATAATCGTGAACAAAATTTGCAAAAAGCTTTCTGTCTGCTGGTGCGAGCATGAATTGAAACTGCTGCGTATTGGAATCGGCCATGGGCATACCGGTCCAGACTGTTCCATACGTTCTGGCCTCAGCGAGAAACGTTTTCATCTCTTCCTGGTGACCATACTCATAGATGATGCCGGAAAGATCCTGTCCCTTATTCATGAAAAAATAAGAGAGCACTCTCTGCTTTTCTCTCTTTATATAGAGGTCTGCCGATTTTGTTTCGGAAATCAGTTTCCAGTCATCCTTGGTTCTCGTGGGAGTGAGATACATACTTGCGAATGATTTCTCGTAAAGAAAATGAATCGCACCTTTGTCCTGATCAGAGAGAGAGGAATATTTTGTTTTCTCAAAATTTCCTTTTCCTTCACTCCTCGTATACTCGTACTGAGCACCACTCAAAGTGAATCCGAATTTTTGATATAACTTTTCCTGATCACTCCAGAGAAGAAAGAAAGCACAATCACTTCTCTTCTCAGAGATCACATCTTCCATGAGTGTGCGAAAAATTCCTTCGCCTCTTCTTTCTTCATCAACAGCAATTCCACCTAAGAGACAAATCATGTGATCTTTTCCATTCACCTTGATGATTTTGTCTTTCATTCCTATATGAGCGATCACTTTTTGATTCTCATCCAGAAAGATGAAGCAGTTTTGATGATTGGAAGGGTCCATGAGAGGAGCAAAGTCCTCTTTGAAGGTAAAAGGCTTCTTATAGTGGAAGGATTTCTCGATTAATTTGAGAGTTTCATCCAGATATGAAGGACTTTCTTTTAAAGTTGTTCGCTCGGGGAAAATTTTGCCCATGGGAAAACCCTTTTGTTTTCCATAGTTTAGGGCCTTTTTACGTGTTATGTCGAATATTTTTACACTACCTCTCAAGTCTTTTGCTCCTGTGTCGAAAAGTTATGCATGAAGGGCCAATGCCTTTCGTTCTCCCTCTCACGGATTGAGAAAGGAGATACCCAATCAAGGAGGATTTATGGGTTTAAGGATTAACACCAACGTTTCGTCGCTGAACGCGCAAAGAAACTTAGGTATCACACGTGGTGCTCAGCAGAAAGTGCTCGAGCAATTGTCTTCAGGTAGCCGAATCAACCGTGCTGGCGACGATGCTGCCGGTCTCGCGATCTCGGAAAACCTCAGAGCTCAAATCAGAGGTCTCGGTCAGGCAGAAAGAAACGCACAAGATGGTGTGTCTCTCGTGCAGATCGCAGAAGGTGCATTAGCAGAAGTTGGTAACATCATGATCCGCCTTCGGGAACTTGCTGTACAAGCCGCTTCAGATACTATCGGGCCAACAGAACGTAAGTTTCTTAACGTTGAATTTGAACAGTTGATGTCAGAAGTAGATCGTATTGCGAACTCTACTGAATTCAACCGCGTTCCACTTCTTAACGGTACAGGTTCAGTATTCGACATTCAGATCGGTACAAGAAACGATCCTTTATCAGATCGTCTCACATTCGACGCATCTTCAGCTGACGTGAACGTAGCAGCTCTCGGTCTTAACCTGGCTTCAGTGTCAGATAAGATCTCTGCTCAGAACTCACTCGCAGCTATCGATCAGGCGATTCAGAACGTATCAGGGATCCGCGCTGACTTCGGTGCTCTTCAGAACCGTCTTCAGTCAACGATCAACAACATTCAGATCAGTAACGAAAACTTGTCAGCAGCTAACTCACGTATTCGTGACACTGACATTGCAGCAGCTACTTCTGAGATGACGAGAACGAATATTCTCATGCAAGCAGGTACTTCAGTATTGGCTCAGGCGAACCAGTCTACGACGAACGCCCTTAGCCTTATTAATGCCGCTGCCCAGGGATAATGTCCCTGAGGCTTAGGCCTTAAGAATGTACTGATGTAAAAATTCCTGCAAATACTGTAGTGGGTGTTTCTGGAAGTGTAGTGGATTGGTTTGTGTACTAACTAAAAACAATCGCGGACATGATGTCCGTAAGTGAACATGGAGGTTCGATTTATGCTAACAGGAGATTAAAATATGGGATTAAGAATAAATACGAACATGGCGAGCATCAGTGCTCAACGTGCTCTAGGTGTAACGAAATTAAACTTGGACAGCAATTTAAGAAAGTTGTCCAGCGGTGAAAGGATAACTCGAGCCTCTGACGATGCGGCAGGATTAGCGATCAGTGAAAAATTGAAAGCTCATATCCGCGGACTCAGACAAGCCAAGAGGAACTCAGATGATGGAATATCGCTTATTCAAACAGCTGAAGGTGGCCTCAACGAAGTATCTAACATCGTTATCAGACTCAGGGAGCTCGCTATCCAGGCAGCCTCTGATACTGTCGGCGACACGGAGAGAGGATTTTCGAACATTGAGTTCAAGAATCTCTTGGAAGAAGTTCAAAGAATTTCACAAGGGTCAGAATTCAACGGTAGAAAGCTTCTCGACGGCACAGGCGGGTTGGTCGAAATTCAGGTCGGGATCCACAATGATCCATTACAAGACCGGATTGCTTACGACTCAACAACGACTGATGCCACTCTCGAAGCTCTCGGCCTTGTGGCAGAGAACATCGCGAGTAAAGAAGGCGCCCAGCTATCACTGGCTAAACTTGACGACGCGCTTACGCGGATTAACGGAACCCGCGCAAACTTGGGAGCACTACAGAACCGTCTGCAATCTGCGAGTACAACAATCGCGATTTCAGAGGAAAACTTCAGTGCGGCCAATTCCCGGATTCGCGATGTTGATGTAGCGTCTGAGACCGCGGACATGGCCAAGAATAACATTCTTGCCCAAGCCGGTGTGTCAGTGCTCGCACAAGCGAACCAAGCTCCGAATTTTGCCTTGAAGTTACTCGGCTAAGAAACACCCACTAACCTTCCCCCGAATGGGGGAAGGTTTCTTTTTTTATTCAAATCTACATTTTCTGCTAAAATCTATTTATGCGTAAGACGGTGATGATCTTCGGTATTTCATCCTTTGTTGGATCAAATCTGGCCGAAATTCTCAAGAATGATTTCCGCGTTGTCGGAACCTATCACAAGACCCCGGTGAATATCCCGGGTGTGACTTGTTATCACTGTGATGTTCACAAGAAAGATTACATTCAAAAACTCATCGCTATCGTAAAACCCGATTTCACGATCTATGCGATCGGTTTATCTTCACTTGCAGAATGCCGGCAACGCCCTAAACTGGCAGATGCTCTGAACTCAGTAGGTGCGGCCAATGTCTGTTCTGCCAGCGAGCGCTTCCGTTCCAAGTTCATTTATCTTTCCTCCGGTTTCGTTCATAGCGGAGATAACCTGACTTTTACGGAAGGGGATACACCTTTTCCGAATACGGCCTTTGGTACTTCGCTTTCCTCAGCAGAGTTTTACATTCAGCGCTCATGCCTGAATTACCTCATCCTGCGATTAGGGAATATTTACGGCAGAGGTTATCGCGACCAGCATCCGAATTGGTTTGAGGGTTTGGAAAGAGCTCTCAGTCGGGGTGAGAAATTTGTCGCAGATGATTCTGTGAAGATGGGTTTCCTTGATATTCAGATCATTGCCCGCATTCTGAAAAAAGCAGTCGATGAAAACGTCACGAATCGACTGATGCATGTTTCATCCGCTGATCTCATGACCCGATATCAGTTTGCTCAGAGCTATGCCCGCCATTTTAAATTTGATGTGAGTCTCATTCAAAGTAGTGTGGTGACTTTTCCTCTCGAGAGAAAACTCGGCAAGGATGCCGTTCAGGATTTCACCTACCGTTTAAGTGTGGCGAACATCGAAGAGTTTTTGGGAACGAAAATGCCTTCGATTGATGAATCGCTGACTTTTACGAAGAAGAGACTCGAAATTTTTAGCGAGAAGAGTTCTTAATAAACTCTGTGAGGTAATACTTCACGAGTGCTTCCGTCTCAACCGGCTCTCCCTGAAATCTCCAGGAAATTGTATTGAAAGGACCCACATGAGCTTTGATCTCATGAATGGCGTGCACTGACTGATTTTCATTCGCGAGACGGGCCGCGAAGAGTCCACCATTGTTCGAAAGAAATCCGATGCTGATAACATCAGGAGAACGACGGGCAACGATGAGCTTCAGTGAATTTCTGAAAAGAATGAAATCATTCACAGTATTCGAAATGCGGAAGATCTTGATGGAGCGTGAGCCATCGCGATTGTTACGATATTGATTGAAAAGAGAAACGTAAAATTCAAAACGGTCTTTCATCTTGTTGACGAAGGCCAGTGATGATTCTTCCAGAAGACCCTGAGTGTTCAGGTGTTCATCGAAGCGGATGATACCAGATTCGTCCATGTTCACTTCTTCAAGTGCCAGGCTCTCGATCCATGAGACATTTTGGTAATCATTTACGTTGATATATTCCATATATTTATTTTTGGGCCGGGGACCTCTCCCGTCAAGATAAATCAGCCTTCGAGGGCGTGAAGCATCTGGGGATCGAGGCCTGCCTGAATGAGAGCGGTCCGATGCTGACGGATGAGTGGAGCAAGTTGTCCGTTAAGTTCCCTCTGAAGGTAAGTCTGAATGGCCTGAATCCGGGGATCACAGCCTGGTTCTGCTCCCAAAGTCGACGAACCTTCGGCCGCAGCGATTAAAGCGATCAACTGGCGGACTCCGGTGATCGTTTCTTCCACGCCGGAAACCATGACGGGCTCAATTCCACGGTCAGAAATTGTCACCTGGGTAACCCGGAGAGAGTTAAGGGAAAGGCGGCTTCCTTTTTCAGGCCGGAAAGTCACACCTTTGTAGGATTGGAAGACGACTTCTGAAACATTGAACCTGTTTCCTGTTCGCGTGAATCTACCTCCGGCAGAGATGGAATCTCCGGGAGAAACTTCGGCGACATAATCATTATTCACAGAAAGAGTTCTCGCAGCTGGAAAATCAAAGTTGAGATTCACTTCACCCGACATCGCCACGTTGTCAAAAATTCCCGGACCCGCGGGATCTTTAAAAATATCCAGAACCCGGTTGATTACACCCTGGACTTCACGACCACTGCGCTGATTCCGGATAACGGAGAGTTCGCGGAAAGCGGAATCCATTTTGCTTTTAAATTTCTCTTCAATCGCCTGGGCCAGTCGCGTTTCCATGGTTTTTTCCAGGATCGGACTATCCATGTCGACATGAAAACTTCCGTTTCGGTTATACCTGATCGACTTCACCCGGAATTTGAATCCGGAGACATCAACATAGAAAGCCCCTGCTGTATTCAGATTGAGTTCGTTTTCTGAAATTCGAAAGCCAATCGGAACATTTTTTTTCCATTTCATCGAAGCAGTTGGATGAAGAATTCCCATATCCATCCGGCTACTCCCGAGAGTGACGTTACTCGCGATGGAAATATTTCCAGAGAGACTTGCTGGTGTCTGGCTCAAAGTATCGATGAGATTTCCCAGTCGCTCATTAGGAGTGGCGAAAACGGGAAGTGAAACCAGTAAGAGACTGAAAAGTATTTTAAGCATATGAGCGATTATCAGAGAGATTGCTCCGGGGAACAATTTTCTGAACCATCTCTTATATAGGGGATCTGAGAGAAAACGCTGACCAGAGAACGAGGCAAAAAAAAGGTCCGGGGGAAGACTTAAAACGGTTTCGCGCCCCTAGAAAACTAGGTGGGCGCAATTAGTAATCACTTTAGGCTTCTCACATTCTGGTCTAATACTAGAACAGGCAAGCATGCACACCATGATCAGGGACCGCTCCCGAAAATAAAATCGTAGGGGCGAAACTTTTTGGCTTCGCCCCGGACCCAAATTCATCATAACTCATTTTGTGGGCAATGAAGATAGGTAAGTTTCTCTAACTGGCAGGAATGCGGTGAGTGAAAGTTGAGTCTTTACGGCTTGTTACATGTTTCAAGTGGGTATTTCAAAAAGAATTTGATTGATTGTGTTATAATGCACTCATACGCTCAAGGGAACTAAAGTTTTCGTTCGGATCGGACGATAAAACAAAGGTACCTTGAAGGGGGAATTATGAAGGCTAGGTTCCTTGCTTATCTCAAAGATGAGACCGGGCAAACATCCACGGAGTACATTCTACTCGTGGCTGTTGTAGCAACGATCGTCTTTAAGTTTAAGTCCGCTATCACTAAAAAATTATTTGGTGAAGGCGACTCAGGCGGTATCTTGAATACCGTTCTGGACGAAAACAAATTTAACGATTTTGGTAACCTCCAGTAGTAGCTGCTGCACTTACGGGTGCTGGCAGTTACTACTGAGTTCAGTTATCATCTGAGTATGAAAATGAAGAAGACTCGTGGTCAAGCCACGGTTGAGTATATTTTTATTCTCTCTTTTGCCCTCTTTCTGGGCATCAACGCTACCAAATTATTCAAAGACTTCTTTCGCGATGAAATGGGGAAAGTCGGTCACGTTCTCTCTACTCATCTGATGGTGGGAGTTTGCCCTACAAATTGTTTCTTTGCGGGTTATAGGAACGGTTTTAAATGAACCTGGTTCTCTATTCGCTTCTCCTGGCAGAGCTGTTTGTCGTCAGCTTTATCGATATCCGCACTAAGAAAATCTCCAACCTCTGGTCACTGGCCCATATCGGAATCTTTGCCGGTCTGCAGATCTATGCCGGAGAGTTGCCTGAACTCACGCATTTTATTTTTCCACTCGGGATGATTGTGGTGGGATTCATTCTCTTTCTCTTTCACATCATGGGCGCTGGAGATAGTAAGTATCTTGCTTCCATTTTCCTTCTCATTCCCACGCCTCTTCATATGCCCTTCATGGAGAAGCTGTTGACGGTGACGATCTTTGTGGGCACCATTTTGATTGTGATGAAATTTGTGAAAAGTGCTGCGAAGATAAAGGCTTATCTCGTAACTTTTTACTTTAAAGCCCTCAAGGCAGAGATCCATTCACGCTTCAGTTACGCACCTGTTATACTAGTAGCATGGATTCTCTTCGGAGCGACACTGTGGCAATGAAGCAGCAGAAAGGACAGACGATGGTGGAATATATTCTGCTTCTCTCTGTCGTCGCCGGTATCATTCTTTCATTTTACAAAAGTAATCTTTTCCAGAAATATTTCGGTAAACAGGGACTTGTTGGTCAGACCATCAAGACCCGAACTGAATTTGCATATCGACATGGATTCATGGGACAGGAAGATACTTTCCCCAAGGGATCCCGCGATGGTGCGAATCATCCTACTTACGCTGACCCCGCTGGTGGCTCACGCTTTTTCGGTCCGAAGGATCCGTACCCACCTAGATGAAAAAAATTAAAAAACAACATGGTCAGGCGACCATTGAATTCATTCTCGTTTTTGCTTTTGGTTTATCACTGATGCTGATGATTTTTAACTCAGCAATGAACTATGCGACGGGATATCTTGTTCATTACGCGACCTTTATGTCGAGTCGCGTGCTTCTGACTTCCGATTCATTTATCGGTAACTTCGGGAGTGGATACAATTCGAGTGTCAGTCGCGCTGAACAGCGGGCACGCGATACTTTTCGCCAATACAATCTGGGAATTTTCGGCGTTGATGAAACAGAATTCTTTGTGAACGTAACAAGAGATGGTCAAAGTCCCGGTGATTATCTCACTGTCGGAACATATTCCCGCTTCAACCAGAAAGTGGACATGCTCGGAAAAATTGCGGGCAGTACTGAACTCGATCTCGTCTCGGAATCTTTTTTAGGAATGGAACCTACGCGCCTGGGTTGCGCCGTCAGAACTTGTCTGGCCTTAACTGGACAGGAAACCTGCGATGAGAATATGGATATCACTCTTTTCGATGATGGTTGCTGATGGAAGAGAATAATGAAAAGGGCCAGGCCCTCCTCGAATTAATTGTTTTCCTTCCGCTGATGTTCACGATCTATGCGCTCATCACCGGTTTTGCGAATGCCATTTTCGGATCCATCAACCAGCAGAAAGCCACCCGCGGATATTTTTATTATAGGGTTCAGAACAACTCAACTATTCCGCGTCGACCGGATTCGGGTTCGAATTGGTCGAAATACGGAATGTATTTTGTAGGGTGGAGAGAAAAACTCGTCAGCGAACAACCCATGAGCCCCTGTTACAAGGTCACTATTCCTGTTGCCGCCGCCAGTGGTGACACATGTGAGGAAGAATACACTTCAAGTGATGAGAGGCCGAGTACTCAGTTCATGAGAGTTGGGACAGTTTACGGTTTCTGCGGGGCCACTTATGTTCGCGGGAATAACGTTATCTTCCAGGTTCCGCATCGGGCGGATCTCAATTATACCGAGTTACTTGAGCGCGACAGTTGCACAATCACCCAGTAGCAACAATTTCCTTTTTGCCCTGAGAAAATAGAATTCTGCTATCATTAAGCTATCGAAACTCCATTCAAAGTTTAGGAAGAACTATGAATAGTCGCGCTTTTACTACCAGTCTGATTTTGGCATTGGTCGCTGTGCTGATGATCTATTCTTATATCACAAGCCGTGAAACGGAACTTGTGAGTGAGTACGGAAACCCAACACCAGTTGTTATCGCCAAAGAAGACATCAAAGAACTCGAAGTGATTGATGACCGTAAGGTTGTGATCGAAACTATTCCCGCAAAATTTCAGATGCCCGGAAGATTCACCCGCGTGGAAGATCTTTATAACACCATCGCTGCGACACCAATTAAAAAGGGTGAACAGATCACAGCTCCACGTGTGACTTATCCTGGTGCTCAATCAGGTCTCTCTAGACAGATTTCCATTGGGAAAAGAGCTTACGCACTTCAGGTTACAGAAAGTCAGGCCGTCAGCCGTCTCATGAAGCCAGGTGATCGCGTAGATATTCTTGCGATGGTCGATTATGCTTCGGGGAAAAAAGATAAGATCAAAATCAAAACTGTTCTTCAGGATGTTCTCATCCTCTCAACAGGTCTTTTTGTGACGAACTCTGTACCGGTCATTAACGTGAAAGGTGATGGTTCGGAATCCCGTTCGATGAAGCTGAACAATTATACAAACTACAATACGGTGACTCTTGAGCTCACACCATTTGAAGTTCAGAAGATGGTGTTTCTCGTTTCGGCCGGTAGTGGGATTTTCCTCTCTCTCAGAAATAACGACGACAAGACAATAGAAAGAATCAGTGCCACCAGACTCTATGATGTTCTTGGTGAAGATGCCGCTGAAGCGAAATCTTATTTTGCTGAGCAGGCCGCACGCGAATCTACGAGAAGGGCACAGGCCGGTGGCAGGTAAATTAACTTTACTGTTTTCTCTTCTGCTTTTTTTCTCCATGAGTGCGTGGGGACAGGCCGCTAATGACCCGGCTCAACCGGCTGCTCTCGGCGATGCCATAGTTAAAAAAGATCTCGAAGTCGCAATCGGGATCAGTGAATTCGAACAACTTGATTTTGATTTCAGTCCTAAGTTCTCGGTCGCTAGACCAGAGCTTTTGAACATCACAGCTCGTCCCGGAAAAAGAGAAATTGAATTTAACGGTATCAAACCCGGAACAACGACAGTTACCATTCGTGATAATGCTGGCGATATCCGCCTGCAATATACCATCGTCGTAACTGCCACCGGTTCTTCCAGTGTCGTATCAGAGCTTCGCGAACTGATTGGCGATGTAGAAGGTTTACGAATTGTCATCAAGGGCGGAAAGATCGTTGTTGAAGGTGAAATCGTCGTACCCGATGACATCGGAAAAGTTTCCAAAGTTCTCGTGAACTATCCTTCAGTTCTCACATTGATTGAACTTTCGCCGCAAACGCAAAGAGTGATCGCAAGAAAGATGAGTGATGAACTCGCGAAGAATAACCTGAAAGATGTCACTGTCCGGGTTGTGAATAAAACTTACTGGCTCGAAGGCGTTGTCAGTAACGAAGAAAAGAAAAAATTAGCTCTCATTATTGCGAAAGCTTATCTTCCGCCGAAACTCCAGACTCTTGCTCAATCCGGCGAAGGTCGCTTTGCTGCTCCCGAACAACCGGACATTCTCGACTTCATTGCCGTGAATGAAAAGAAAGAACCACAACCAGCGCCAAAAATGGTGAAGATCACCGCGCAGTTTGTGGAATTGTCGAAAGATTACGGAAGAATTTTTGCCTTTAAATGGGCACCACTCATGGGTCAGGATGCCAGTCAGATTTCTATCGGACAAACAGCTTCAGGAAACGTGACGTCGACTTCATCCGGAACATTGAGTGCCACCATCTCGAATCTTTTCCCGAAACTCAATGCTGCCAAGTCAGCAGGTTATGCTCGTGTGATTCAATCAGCCATGGTTGTTACTCAGAATGAGAAACAGGCAAAGATCGCGAAGAGTACCAGTATTCCATTCGCAGTCGGTACTGGTGAAACACAAAGACCACAGAATGCTCAGATCGGTATCAACTTAAGTATCGAGCCCCGAATTCTCGAGCAGGAAAATATTCTGATGGCAGTTAACCTCAGCGTGAATCTGAGCGCAGGAACAACAGCATCTGGAAGTCCTATTACGACGAACAACTCTGTTGAAACAAACCTGATTGTGAAATCCAAAGAATCAGCAGTGATCGGCGGTGTGGTTCAAAGTGTTTCTAAAACAGATTATGACAAAGATGACCCGGCCCCCATTACTGCCCAGGCAGGTGGACAACCGGTGCCACCTCTGTTCAGGCTTTTACGTTCGAAGAACTATGCGACCAGTAAAAGCCAATACGTGATGTTTATCACTCCGGAAATCATTGAGTCTGCTTCGGCGGCCACTGAAGAAATCCGGAAAAAGTTCAGAAGAAGGCAGTAAATGGCAGGACATATTATCAGTATTATTGGTGGTAAGGGTGGAGTAGGGAAGTCGCAACTTGCGGCTAACCTGGCCTTTGCCTATGCTGCAGAAATCCGCGCGAAAACACTCCTGATGGATTTTGACCAGAAGGCATGTGGCGATCAGAATATTATTACCGGCCTCAAATCCAAAAAACATTTGAAGGAACTGGCAGAGTTCTCGGGTGCCATTGATCCTCGCTCCATTCAACTTTTTACTGCTGATCATAAGGCCGGTGTTTCTTTTATCGGGATGCCGACGGAACCCATCCTCGCCAATCAGATTCAGGAAGAAGGTCTCGGGAAAGTACTCAAGGCTATCACAAATATTTATCCGGTTACGATCATCGACGCTGGCTCAGAATTAACTCCGTTAACTCTGAAAGCTCTCGAGTTTTCTACACTGATTTTTCTTGTGGCATCTCCTGATCTTCTGGCAGTTAACCAGTGCCGCAGAATGTACTCGGATCTCGTGACTCTTCTTTTTCCGAAAGACATGATTCAGATTATTGTGAACCAGGCGGTAAATGGTCACCCTGTAAGTCCTGAAGTTATTGGTAAACAGATCGGAAAGCCGGTTTTCCATTCGATACCCAGAGATGATGCAAGTTGTGTCGCTTCTCTTTCCCGTTCTATGCCGGTCATTGTTGCGAATAAGTCATCACCTTTTGGTAACGGTGTTACTGATGGTGTGAGGAAACTGATTCAGAAAAATGTACTCCGCACCCTTGAGCAGCTTCAGAAACCAACCGGCGTCAATGCCTCCATGAACTCCAATGGCTCAGCTAGTTCTGAGAAGGGTGATGAGAAAAAACGCGATCAGTGGACGGAATTAAAAAGTCGAATTCATAAATCTCTCATTGAAGAGATGGATCTTAAGAAACAGGATGAGAACGATCCGAAAGCGAAGATCATTCTTCGTGAACAGGTGAAGAAACTCGTCGTAGAACTTCTCAGTAAAGAAGACACCAAGGGTATTCTCGGCACTCGGGACGATATGAACAGGATCGTAAAAGAGATCCTGGATGAAGCCTTAGGTCTGGGACCACTGGAAGACATGCTTGCTGATAAATCTATCTCAGAGATCATGGTGGTCGGTCCTAAGAAAATTTACTATGAACAGGCCGGTAAAGTTCGTAAGTCAGAAATTACATTTACCAATGATCGCCAGGTTCTGAACGTCATTGAAAGAATTGTGGCACCTATCGGACGACGGATTGATGAAAAAACTCCGTATGTAGATGCGCGCTTGCCGGATGGATCCCGGGTGCACGCGATTATCCCACCGTGTTCGATTGATGGCTGCTGTATCACGATCCGGAAATTCCCGGAGAAGAGACTCGACTATAAAGACATCGTGAAATTCGGTTCCATGACTGAAGAGATGGCCGACTTCCTTCGAATTTCAGTTGAGGCCCACAGAAATATCGTTGTCTCCGGTGGTACAGGTTCAGGTAAGACAACTCTCATTAACGTTCTCGGGGGATTCATTCAATCTGATGAACGGATTATTACCTGCGAGGATTCAGCAGAACTAAACTTCCCGCAGGATCACGTCGTCCGTCTTGAAACCCGTCCTCCTTCGCTTGAAGGTGATGGTGAAATCGATATCCGCTGTCTTGTGAAACAAACACTTCGTATGCGCCCGACCCGCATTGTAATTGGTGAGTGTCGTGGTGGTGAAACTCTCGACATGCTTCAGGCGATGAACACGGGTCACGATGGTTCCATGACAACAGTTCACTCCAACTCGCCAAGAGATGCTTGTTCGCGTCTGGAGACCCTCGTTCAATACGCGGGTGCAGGACTTCCACAAAAAGCTATTAAAGAAATGATCGCTTCGGCCGTTCATATGATTGTTCAGCAATCACGGATGGATGATAAGTCGAGAAAGGTTACGTACATTACCGAGATCGGCGGCATGCAGGGAGACGTGATCACACTCCAGGATATCTTTGTCTACAAACAGGAAGGAATGGGGAAAGACGGAAAACTTATCGGGAAATACATGGCGACCGGATTTATCCCTAAGTTTATCGAAACTCTCGAGAAGAAAGGTTACAAAGTCCCACGTGGGTTATTTACGAATAAGACATGAAGTTTTTAATCGTCCTTATATCAATATTCTTTTTACAACTGGCAATTGCCCAGGACGCTCCGATTGTCTCGGACATTGATGACATCCGTCCGATGCAGGAAGGACGATCTGCAGAGATCATCCTTAAATATAATAAGTCTGAGAATCTCTCTGCCAGCGCTTGTACTATCACATCCCTTTCAAAGATTGAAATTTACAAAGAATGTCAGTGTGAGGATGGGGTATGTAAAGTCGGCATTATTGCCAAAAAAGAAGGTGTAGGAACATTTACCTATACCGTAACGGCTGATTCGCAGACTTCGCAGAATGCAAAGGCCAATGTCACGATTGAATCCAATTACGATATCTGGACGAATCTCCTCGGTGTGAAGGGTATTCTCATTCTGATTTTCCTGGGAATATTTTTTGTCGCGTACACGAATAGTCTTAAGCTTTTCAGCTGGGTCGATCAACAGACTCACGGCACACGCGATTACATTCTCAATAAATTTGAAATTCTTTTTATTGAAGTTGAACCACAGACAGTCACTTACGGTCTGTTGTTTCTCTCATTTGGTCTGGGAATTCTGACGTTTATTCTCCTGGCCCTGATCGGGAAATTGTATCTCGCAATTTTCATGGGAATCGTGATGGGAGTGATTGGCTGGAAACTTCCTAAGCCACTTGTTGATTACTTCGAAAATCGACGTAAGGACCAATATTCTGTTCAGATGGTTGATGCTCTTAACCTTCTGGCCAACGGACTACGTGCGGGTCTGACAGTTCCTCAGGCCATTGGGATGGTAGTGGATGAGCTTCCTCCGCCAGTCAGCCAGGAATTCAATCTCATTCTCCAACAGGCGAAGATTGGTGTTCCTTTGGATGAGGCCCTCGAGAATTTAAAGAAAAGAGTTTATACAGAAGACAACGAGATGTTCGTCACAAGTGTCAATATTTTACGCGAAACCGGCGGTAATCTTGCCGAAGTTTTCGACACTATTGTGGGAGTGATCCGTGAGCGCGTAAGGCTCCATCTGAAAATTAAGACGTACGTGAAAGCAGGAATGTTTCAGGCCTATACGATCGGTAGTATGCCCTTTGCGATGATCGCAATTCTGGGTATGGGCGATCCCCAGATATTTCCCATGTTCTTTGGTACGATACCCGGAATCATTGCACTAACAGCGATTTGCGGGCTTGTTTGGCTCGGAATGTGGGTCATTTTTAAGATAATTGACATTAAAGTTTGAAGGCTCGGTTACCGATAAATAAGAAGTCATAATTGTCTGGAAAAAGGTGGAACTATGAAGTTAATGAAAGGATTCTCTCTGTTTGTGATGACGATGCTGATTGCATCGCTGGCACAGGCCGGGGTTAACTTAAAAAACGGAAACTTTTACATTTCCTATACTGATATCGTCGTTCCTGGCGGTGGAAAGAAATTGGAAATTACCCGTACGTACAACTCGAAATCAACCGAGGTAGGTTGGTTTGGTTTTGGTTGGGGTAGTGAGTTTGAAACTCGTCTCGAAGTTTCAGCTGACGGATCAATCATCGTTCACGAACATGGTTCTGGATCGAAGACCCGTTTTACTCCTAAGACTGCAATCGATGCAACTGCTGCTGCTAAGAAAATTGTTGAAGAGATGAAGAAGAAAACAGCTCTTAACGATAAAGCAGCTGCTGACCTTGTTCAGAAGCTTGCAACCAACGCTGAACTTCGTCACACATACGCACAGAACTTCGGTGTTCAATCAACTGTTGCTCCGGGATCAGTTCTTTACTCGAATGACCGCGGTCCAATGGAACTCGCAGTTTCGAAAGAAGGGTATAAGCGCTCACATTCTGATGGCCGCGTAGACTTCTTCAACAAAGATGGTCAGCTCACGAAGATCACTGATAAGTCAGGATACTTTGTTGGTTTCACTTATAAAGACAGTAACCTTGATTCGATCAAGGATTCACAAGCTAAGCAAATCTTCTTCTCATGGTATCCGGACGGACTCGTGAAAGAAATCTGGTCAGCTGGTGATAAAAAAGCTCTCTACAAGTATCAGGAAAGCGATCTCGTATCTTCAAAAGATATCGGTGATAACACTTATGAGTTTGGATACGACAAGTCACATAACCTGACTGAGATCAAATACTCTGATAAGACGAAACTCGCTGTTGCTTACGATCCGAAGACTTTCTTCGTGACGGAAGTGAACGATAGAAATGGTGAGAAGACGAAGTATCAGTATGCTTCAAATCCTAAGAATCCAGATGATCACTATTGGACAATCGTAACGAAGCCAGGCTTCGACGGTAAGCCGGTTGCGAACCGTTATGAGTATGAAATCAAGACTCGTCCGGATGGATCACGTTACACATACCGTATTATGACTGAGATCAATGCGATCAAGACAGATACGATCTATGCTGATAACTCTCTCCCGATCAAGATTGCACGTGGTAACCACGTCACAAACTTTGAATACAATGGTCAGGGTCTTCTTACTAAGAAAACTTCGACTAAAGGTGATTTCGTTAACATTGAGTACGATGACAAGATCAACAAGATCAAGAAAGTCGTAAACAACGAAGGGACAACAAACTTCGAGTATGACGGAAAAGGTAACCTGACGAAAGCGTGGAACAACACTGGTAAGACAGTGTTCCTTATCTACGACACGAAAGGGAAGATTTCTAAAATGGTTGATCAGGAATCTGCTACTGAGAAACGCGTTCTCGCGTTCAAGTACAATGCTCTTGGTAAACCAGTTGAGATTGAAATGGACAAGGTTGGTAAAATCAACGTTGCATACGATAACTACGGTGAGATCAAGAAAGTTGAATCAAGTGCAGGCCACAAAATGGCTCTTCAAGTGACTCAAGCTTTCCAGAACTTGCTTACAATTGTTAAGCCCGCCGGCGTTAACCTGAACATGTAATTTGAGGAGACGAACATGAAAACACTTTTAATCACTATTTCCCTTCTTGCCTCTAGTGTCGCCTTCTCAGCGGAAACGCCGAAAGGACTTGGACAATTCGATCCCCAGCAGTGCGGATGCGAGACCTGCTTTACGAAGTATGGTGTCTGTACATCTGTAAACCAGGGCTCGGAAAGAAAAGACGTTAACCGCGGAAAAGCATCTCAGCGCGGAGCTCGTGGATCTAAGGTTCGCGGAGAATAATTCTTCACCACATTTTGCTTCTTATAAGAAGGCCCCTCTCACGAGGGGCCTATCTTTTTTCACCAGCTAAAATCGCTGTCTACTGACTACACATTTCCACCTGTCAAAACTTTAGACACTTCATTCCCACCTTACAGGCAGTTACCTCTCTAAGACTTGGCATACCCCTTGCTTAATAAGCCATGAATAATCGTTTCTCTCACAGGAGGTCTGTATGAAATTGCTTCTCGCTCTTATGTTCGTTCTTTCGAGCTCTATTGCGCTCGCAGAAGAAGTCAGCACTGATTGCCCATGGGCCAACCAGGACAATCGTAATGCCGGTAAAGCTGTTAAAACGGCTGCATCTACGACGAAGGTCAAAGGTTCAAGAGTTAGATCTGAATAACAATAACCAGGGGGAGTGCAAGCTCCCCCTTATTGTCATCAGTTTAGACGATCGCTCATCCTGTCTACATTCCCTTCGCGGGATTTCCCTATCTTACCCATCTCAATTCTGGCACTGATCTTGGAATATAGACTCCTGTAAACCACAAGGAGAACCTATGAAATTTCTGATGATTTTTGCTCTTCTCGCTTCTTCTGCATTTGCCAATGAAGTGCCAACTGATTGTCCGGCAATGAACCACTCGCGTGAGAAGATTGTGAAAGATGTGTCAGCTAAGAAAAGAGTGACAGCGACGAGAGTAACAGCTCAGTGATGTGACTTGATCAGATCGTCGAGTTCTTCTTTTTCTTCCACCATGATTTCTTCACTCGGCTGTCCCTTCACAAAACTGCGTGAAGGGGCAGAGGCCCGGGACTTCACCGCATCCCTGACTTTAGGAACAGAATTGTTAAAGAGCTTCCGGGAATATTCCTGAGTCGATGTCATGGCACTCGAGAGTAACGAGCCAGTCGCATTTTGAAAGGGAATGGAAAGATGAGAAAGGACAGAATACACAGGTTCAAATAACGGTTTCCCGTTCACATTGAGACAAAGAACAAACACAGTAAGAAAACAAAGTCCGATAATCTTGAGAAGCGTCTTCATCAGTTCATACCTTCCAGGCTGTATTCGATCAGAACATCTAAACTGAGAGCTTCAAGTTCCAGTTCATACTTCTGAATCATATTTCTGTTATTCGTTGAGATAATTTTCGCGATCATGCTGAGTTTAGGTGGAGAAAGCTGAATGCGCATATTTCTGAATTCATCATCGAGCGAGATTTGTCTGCCGACAAGTATGTTCATAGATTCTGTAAAAAGCGGAAAGAGATAGTTTCTTTCAGCATCGCTCAGTTCCTGACCATCAAGGCAGAGGTGACAGGTAATATTTCCTTTCACATCTCCGGAAACATAAAATTGAACGTGGAGATTATCACTTGAAGTGATCGGATTGAGATCATGACGATTGATCAGACGGACATTGTGAAGAATCTTCAGCTCATCAATGCGAGCCAGTTCAACCAGGCGGGTAACTTCCATGTTAATCCTTTGATCTTTCGAACATGATTTTTTCTACTGAATCAATCAATTGCTGTTTCTGAATTGGCTTGGCAATGAAATCACTGGCGCCAGCACTGATAGCATCGAGAACAATATGTTCCTGAGAAAGTGAGGAGACCATGATGACGGAAACATTGGGTGCTGACTGATTGAGTTTTTCTGTGAGTTCCAGTCCGCTGACATTCGGCATGACGATATCCACGAT
Organism: Bdellovibrionota bacterium; assembly: GCA_040387275.1. Classification (GTDB taxonomy): domain Bacteria; phylum Bdellovibrionota; class Bacteriovoracia; order Bacteriovoracales; family Bacteriovoracaceae; genus Peredibacter. The sequence goes on from JAZKDZ010000002.1 coordinate 1,718,766, forward strand.
CACGATATCTGGTTTCTTATCCTTGATCATACCGAGAGCTGTTTCTGCACTGGCGGCTTCGCCAATCACCTGAAAGCCATCTTCGGTCAGCATTTTACTGATTACACTGCGGGAAAAATCGGAATCATCAACGATGATAATTTTCACGTCAGCTGGATTCATTTCACTCATGAGGATTAGGATATCAAACTTGATGGATATGGGAAGAACGGAAGGACAAATAAAAAAGGGCTCCCGAAGGAGCCCTTTTTATTAAGCGGCGATCTGATCGCCTTTCTTGTGCGGTTTTTTCTCTGTCTCTGTCTCTTTCTTCGTTTCCATTCGCTTGTGCTGATCAAGGTTAAGTTGACCTTTGTAGTCCACCAAAGCGATCTCGAGAACTTCCTGGATATTCTTCACCGGAATGAAGGTGATCTTCTTGCGGAAGTCTGCTGGAATCTCCAGAAGATCTTTCTGGTTCTTCCATGGAATGATGATCGTATCGATACCTGCTCTCATGGCCGCGAGAGCTTTCTCTTTAATCCCACCAACCGGGAGAACTTTACCAGTAAGAGTGATCTCACCAGTCATCGCAATATCTTTGCTCACATATGTGTTTGTGAGGAGAGAGACCATCACTGTTGCCAGTGTGATACCTGCAGATGGTCCGTCTTTGGGGATACCACCGGCCGGAAGATGGATGTGAATCTCATTTTCCGCAAAGACTTTGTCATCAATTCCGAGTTCCTGAGCGTGACTTCTGATAAAGCCGAGTGCGGCCTGAGCAGATTCCTTCATGACGTCACCAAGCTGACCTGTCAGGGTGATCCCATGACCTTTCATCTTAGTGGCTTCGATGTGAAGAATCTCTCCACCAACAGAAGTCCAGGCAAGACCAGTAGCAACTCCCACTTCATCATACTCGTTAGAATCTTCTCTCGAGTACATCGGTGGACCCAGAAGCTCCTCAACAGTTGCTGAGAAGATATGAGTTTTCTGATGATGACCAGAAGCGATCTTCTTAGCTACTTTTCTGCAAAGTGCGCCAACCTGTCTTTCAAGGTTACGAAGACCGGCTTCTCTGGTGTAGCCGGAAATGACCGCCTCAACACCTTCATCATGGAATTCAATGTGTTCGTCATTGATTCCATGTTCATCCATCTGCTTAGGAATAAGATATTTCTTCGAAATCTGAACTTTCTCTTCCTGGGTATAACCAGCAAGATTGATAATTTCCATACGATCGCGGAGTGGACCAGGGATCTGATCGAGTACGTTCGCAGTCGCAATGAACATGATCTTAGAAAGATCGTAGTTCAGGTTCAGGTAGTTATCACGGAAAGTGCAGTTCTGTTCAGGGTCGAGAACTTCAAGCATCGCTGAAGCAGGATCGCCCTTGAAATCAGATCCAAGTTTATCAATCTCATCGAGAAGGATAACCGGATTTACTGTTTTACATTGTTTCATCGCCTGAATGAATCTTCCTGGCATCGCTCCGACATAAGTACGGCGGTGACCACGGATTTCTGATTCATCTTTGAGCCCGCCGAGTGAAATTCTTACGAATTCACGGCCGGTAGCTTTCGCAATTGATTTACCAAGAGAAGTTTTACCAACTCCCGGAGGACCAGAGAAGCAAAGGATCGGTCCCTTCGGAGTGCCGCCCTTGAGCGAACGAACTGCGAGGTACTCGAGAATTCTTTCTTTCACTTTATCAAGATCAAAATGATCTTCATCAAGTACGTCTTTTGCATATTGAAGGTCAGTCACTTCTTTAGACTCTTCAGACCATGGAAGATCGATAACCCATTCGAGATAAGAGCGAAGGATGCTCGACTCTGAAGAATCCGGGTGCATTCTTTCGAGACGACCAAGTTGCTTAACAGCTTCTTTCTCAGCTTCAGCAGGAAGACCTTTCGCCATGAGTTTTTCTCTCAGTTCAGCGAATTCGTCATTCTTGTCGTTGTCTTCATTATTGAGTTCCTGCTTCATGGCCTTGATCTGCTCACGAAGGAAGAATTCTTTTTGATTCTTAGTAGGATCTTCTTTTGTACTGGCCTTGAGTTTCGCCTGGACAGCGAGAACTTCGAGTTCTTTCAGGAGAACCTGATTGATATGACCAAGTCTTTCTACCGGATCGATAATCTCGAGAACTTTCTGTGCTTCAGAAACTTTGAGATTAAGGTTCGAGGCAATAAGATCAGAAAGACGACCTGGATCCTGAATATCTTCCAGCACCATAAGGATGTCCGGAGAAATAACTTTTCCAAGAGAGATTACTTTTTCAAGATTCTCTTTCGTCGCACGAGCGAGTGCTTCAACAGTAGCAGTAGATGCTGTTACCTGTTGTGACTCTACTTTTTCAACTTTCACCTGATAGAAAGGTTCAGTTGAAACGAATTCTTTAATTCGTGCTTTCGCGAGACCCTGGATGAGAATTTTAATTCTTCCATCAGGAAGACGTCTCATGCGCATAATCATCGCGACTGTACCCATCTCATAAATTTCAGATGGAGACGGACTTTCAGCTGTGATGTCTTTTTGCGAAGACAAAAGAATCAGGCGGTCTGTTTTGTTGTAAGACTCTTCCACTGCTTTGATCGACGTTTCACGGCCAACGAACAACGGTAAAATCATGAACGGGTAGACTACGAGATCGCGGACCGGCAGGAGAGGGAGCGTTTCCTTGAAATCAATCGCTTCTCCCTCATAATTTGTGACCATGTGTGGTTCTCCTAGATGTTCTCTTCCGTGAAGATCATGTACAGAAGCTAAATCGGGAAAAACAGGCTCTTCCTTGATAACTATTTGCATGTTTCTGAAGATTTTTTTCGAGGAAAAACCGAGGGTTTCACTCCTCAGATAGACTGATTTCTCAAGCTGTGTGAGACTACTTATGACTCATTTCATAGAGTTGAAAATACCCGATAAAAAGGCACCGTCTTATGAGTGACTCCATTGGTATAGTGATCCTCGCCGCTGGCAAGGGTACCAGAATGAAAACTGAACTCCCCAAGGCCCTGGCACCCGCCCTCGGCAAACCTCTTCTTGATTACGTTGTGGACTCTGCCCTGGAATTCGCAAAAATCTCTTCCCTGAGAGCGGAAGTGGGAGTGGTCATTGGTCATAGAAAAGAACTTCTCGAGGCGTGGTGGAATGCTCACTCGAAAAAACCCTCTCTGAAACTCGCTGTTCAGAAGGAACAGAAGGGAACAGCAGACGCTCTCAAAGCTTGCTTCACTGATCTCCCGGAATTCTGGAATCATAAATACACTCTTGTTGCATGTGCTGATACTCCGCTTATAACATCAGCAGAATTCTGCAGACTGTATGATGCTTTCAGAGCACAGGAAGATCTCGTAGGAGTTGCAGCAACTTTTACGACAGAAACTCCTACTGGTTACGGACGAATTGTTCACGGTGGTCAAGGCTTCCATATCGTGGAAGAGAAAGATTGCTCTCCTGAAGAAAGAAATATCCGTGAAGTGAATTCTGCTTTCTATATTCTGAAGACTGAACATGTGAAAGCAGTTCTGGGCCAGATTTCAAACAATAATAAGTCCGGAGAGTTTTATCTCACTGACCTTTTTCAGGATAAGTTTGCCGTGAAAGCGATGAATTTCGCTGTGGAAACTCCTTTTCTGGGAATTAACACCATGGAACAGCTTTCCAATGTTTCCACTGTGATCAGAAAGAAAAAACTTTCGCAGATCTTTGCCGAAGGAGTGCAGATTCTGAATCCTGAGACGACTTACATTGAAAATGAAGTCGTTGTTGGTGTGGGTTCTGTGATTTATCCGGGAGTCACACTTCTCGGAAAAACAACAATTGGTAAAAACGTCGTCATCGAATCCGGAACACTCATCCGTAATGCCACTATTCATGACAACGCAGAAATTCTCGCCAATAGTCACATTGAAGAAGCCATCGTTCATCAGGATGCAACGATCGGCCCCATGGCCAGACTTCGCCCGGGTGCTGATATTGGTCCGGAATCCAAGATTGGAAACTTTGTTGAAGTCAAAAAATCAAAACTCGCCAAGGGCGTGAAGGTTTCGCATCTTTCTTATGTGGGTGATGCTGAAATCGGTGAAAATTCCAACATTGGTTGTGGCTTCATTACGTGCAACTACGATGGCGTGAACAAGCATAAGACAAAAATCGGCAGCAATACCTTCATTGGTTCCGACGTCCAGGCAGTCGCTCCGATTGAAATCGGGAATGACGCATTCGTAGCGGCGGGCTCAACTATTACCAAGAACATCCCGGATTCAGGCTTTGGAATCGCCCGTTCTCCTCAGGTGACGAAAGAGGGTGCCGCGAAGAGATTTTTGAAGACCAAAAAGACCTGATCCTCCGGGAATTTGCCACGCGTAAATCTAGTAAGAAGACCCCCGAAATGATAGGTTTTACATCCATCATCTTCAGGGGTTTTTTATGTGCGGAATCGTAGGGTATTCAGGTCCAGGTAACTCAGTGGCGCCTATTATTGAGGGCCTCTCCCGTCTGGAATATCGTGGTTATGATTCGGCCGGCATCTGCCTCAAGATCAACAACGAACTTCAGATCATCAAGAAAGAAGGGAAGCTCGATAATTTAAAAGAGCTGATCAAGGAACAGAAACCTTTTTCACACACCGGTATCGGTCACACTCGTTGGGCCACTCATGGTGGAGTTTCAACTGACAACGCTCATCCGCACGGAAATGAAATCTTTGCTGTTGTTCACAATGGGATTATTGAAAACGCCGGCTCGCTGAAGAAAGAACTCATCGCTGAAGGATTTCAGTTCAAATCTCAGACAGACTCTGAAGTATTTCTCGTTCTCCTCACAAAATATTTTAAGCAGACGGGAAAGACTCTCGAATCCATTTCAAAAGCTTTTCAGGCCCTGACTGGTAACTCAGCTTTCGTGATCATTGAGAAAGCCTCTGACAAACTTTATTGTCTCAAGCGCTCTGCTCCTCTGGTCGTCGGAGAAAATCCGGAAACGCGCGAAGCCTACGTTTCATCGGATCCCTTTGCTCTTGTGGGTTTTGCTCCCAAGATTTATTTCCCGCAGGATTCTGTAATCTGCGAAAGCACTGTCACCGCTTCCGAAATCCAGATCAAGTTTTATGAACTCGATCTCACTCCATCGAATCGTTACAAGTTTCAGGCAAACGTCATGACCGTGGACGCGACAACGAAAGGTCCTTACGAGCATTTCATGCTGAAAGAAATTCATGAGCAATCTGCGCTTGTGGATAAGCTTGCTGCTTACTATATCAAAAATGATGGCCGGAAAATTCTCGAGTCCCTGAAAGGCTTTAAACCAAAAGGCTGGCATCTCACGGCTTGTGGAACTGCCTGGCACGCAGGTCTTGTGATCAAAAACTTTTTTGAGGCGAACAACCGTCAGAATGCATCGATTGATATTGCTTCTGAGTTCCGTTACAAGAATCCTATTCTTAACCAGGGCGAAGTCGGACTCTTCATTTCTCAGTCTGGTGAAACGGCCGATACGCTCGCCTGCCAGGAACTTTGCAAAGAAAAAGGCATTCCTTCCTATTCAATTGTGAATGTTGAAGGTTCTACTCTCTTCCGTAACTCAGATAAGAACTTTCTCATCCACGCTGGTGTCGAAATTGGAGTAGCTTCTACCAAGGCATTTACACTTCAGGCATTGACCGGCTATCTCATGAGCCGCGCGATGGAAGGCACTCTTGATAACCCGGCCCTCTTCTCGGAAGTACAGCTTCTCTCTCACAGAATCGGCGAGCTCTGTGCTTCTGCTGATACGCTGAAAGATGTTGCGGAAAAAGTTTATACGAAAAAAGGATTTATCTTCACTGGTCGCGGGAAATATTTCCCGATTGCCCTTGAAGGAGCACTGAAGCTCAAGGAAATTGCTTACGTTCATGCCGAAGGCTATGCCGCCGGAGAACTGAAGCACGGACCGATTGCTCTCATTGATGAAAACATGGTGAACATTGCCGTGGTTGGTCCTGAGCTTCTTGAAAAAACCATTTCTAACGTTGAAGAAGTGAAAGCACGTCGTGGAATTATGGTTGTCGTAGGCCCCAAAAATCATCCGGAGATCGAAGCTCTTTCTGATGCTTATATCCCGCTTAATTTTGAAGGACTTCCGAATCTCGCGCCTCTTTACGTAAATGTTGCTCTTCAGTTCCTCGCTTATCATATCGCTAAGCTCAAAGGGACTGACATTGATAAACCAAGAAACCTCGCTAAGTCGGTAACGGTAGAATAATGAATCTTGATTTCCTGAATCCTTCACAGAAAGAAGCAGTTTTAGTGACCGACGGACCGGTCATGATTCTGGCCGGTGCCGGTTCCGGAAAAACTCGTACTCTTGTGGCGAGAATTCAGTATCTCCTTGAAGACAAGAACGTGAGTCCTTTTCAGATTCTCGCTGTTACGTTTTCAAACAAGGCCGCTCGTGAAATGCGCGAGAGACTTGCCCTGAATACGCAGATGAACATCGGTGCTCTTCAGGTTACGACTTTCCACTCATTCTGCGCACGCGTTCTCCGTATGGAAGCGACTTATCTCGGACTTTCCAAGAACTTCACGATTTATGATGATGGGGAATCCAATTCCATTATCAAGGCCCTGATGGGCAAGCATGGAATTAATCAGAAAGAGCTTTCTCCCTATACGATTTCCGCATTTATTGATGGCCTGAAGAATCTCGGTTACTACACCGGGCTTCCCCGCAATGAAGATGTTGAAAAGTTCGCTGAAGATAAACGGCTCTTTCAACTTTTCCTGGAATATGAAGCTGAACTCCATCGCAGTAACGCCGTTGATTTCGGCGGTCTCATCACTGGTGTCATTCAGCTCTTCAAAAATTTCCCTGAAGTGCTTAAGAAATATCAGCAGAAATTTAAATATGTCCTCGTCGACGAGTACCAGGATACTAACCGCGCCCAGTTCCAGCTGATCCAGCTTCTCTCTGAACTTCATCGCAATGTTTGCGTTGTTGGTGATGAGGATCAGTCCATTTATTCATGGAGGGGAGCTGATATCGGGAATATCCTGAATTACGATAATGTCTTTCCCGATTCTAAACTCATTAAACTCGAACAGAATTACCGCTCTTCCAAACGAATCATTGAAGCCGCCTCTCATGTCATCTCCCGCAACCTTGCCCGTAAAGGGAAGAACATGTGGACAGACAATGATGAGGGAACGGAAATCCAGATCGTTGAATGCCGCGATGACAGAGCGGAAGCAGAATACGTTGCAAGCCAGATTAAGAAGCTCGCACAAGATGGCGTTTCCCTGAAAGACGTCGCTGTCTTTTACCGTAATAACTCGCTCTCGCGAGTTATCGAAGATGCTCTCCGGAAAGAAAAGTTCCCCTACCGGGTGGTGGCGGGTATTAAATTCTATGACCGAAAAGAAGTTAAAGATCTGATTTCCTACATGAGAGTTGTCGTTAATAAAAAAGACTCTCTCGCTTTCACACGCATTATCAACACTCCGGCCAGAGGAGTGGGAACGACATCCCTTCGCAAACTCGAAGATGAATCCGTTCGCCTGCAGCTATCTTTATTTGAGCTCGTGGAAAAAATTACGGAAGACCATTCCGAGTTTAAGCATCTGGGTCTGTCCGGAAAAGTCCTGAGTGCTTTAAATCAGTTCACGCAACTCATTCATGAAGTTCAGGTCCTCGAAGAAAATAATCATTCACCGACATTCAGCTATGAGAAGCTCCTGAATGAGTCCGGCTATTATGAGTTCCTGCGAGCAGACAAATCCTATGAAGGTGCTGCCCGTCTCGAAAACCTTGAAGAACTCATGAGCGCCGTGAAACAGTTCGAACAATCTGAACCTGAACCGACGCTCGTAAAATTCCTGGAAAATATTACTCTCGATACCAGCACGGATGAAAACGCACCTCAGGACCAGGTATCGCTTATGACTGTTCACGGATCTAAGGGACTCGAATATCCCTATGTCTTCGTGATCGGAAATGAAGAGAATGTATTCCCCTCGTTCAAGAGTCTTGAAGTCGGCCCGTCTGCCATCGAGGAAGAGCGCCGCTTATTTTATGTGGCGATGACCCGTGCGATGAAACAATTAACAATGACCTTTGCCCAGGGAAGAATGTTGTGGGGAAGTCTCAAATTTAATGGCCCGAGCCAGTTTCTCCATGAAATTCCATCGGAATATTACAATTGGGGATTCTTCCAGACGGGCAGTAATAAGAAACCTGCTAGTCACGATTATGGAGCTCCGGCTTACGATGACTTTAATCAATCGTCTTCCTACGGCAATGATGACGAAGCTGAGAAAGTTTATCAACGTAAGCAAACAATAGCGAAACTCTCTAACTATCCATCGGGTTCTAAGATCATCCACGCGCTTTATGGCGAAGGAACGATTCTGGATTCCGAAGGACTCGGTCAGGATGAGAAAGTCACCATTCAGTTCAGAGACGGGATGAGAAAGAAATTCATGGTGAAATTTGCACCACTTCAAAAGGTCTGATGATGAGAATCTCGTATAAGGTCATTCTCGTTGTTTGGGTTGTGCTGTTTGCAGCATTTGGAGCACTCGTTTACTCGACATATTCCCGCCTGAAGCCGGAAACATTCGTCGCTCTCCTGAAAGAACAGGTGGAAAAAAACTATCCGGGTGCCACCGTGAAAATCGGGCATATGGATTATCATCCATCTCTGGATCTCAGTCTCAAATTTACAGAAATTGAAATTTCCAAGCCCGAAGGGAAATTAGGAAGTATTGGTGAGCTGGAAGTCAGGGTTCCCTGGTGGTTACTGATTTCTGATCGCGGAAATGCCCAGATTAATATTTCACGCCTCGAAGTTTATCTTTCTCAGGATGAAGAAGAGCATTCTTCAGAGCCTTCAACATCTTCTCCTAAAGCTCCTCGAACAATCAAAGTTGTCCTGCCGGAATACCTGGCCCATGCTAAATACACATTGCGCGCCAAAGACATCATGTTGCTTGATGCCCGTGACAGCAGCAGAAATTTTGCTCTCTCAAAACTTCTGGTAAAAGAATTCCAATACGGAAAGAACTCCGCATTTGAATTGAATCTTCCGATCGAAATCAGTCACAATCAGGCCAAGTTCACTTCCGAGCTCTGGCTCTTTGGCGATTTAACTCCTGAGAAAGATCAGTGGCGCCTGAACTTCCGTGGAGAATTCAGAACCCGCGACTTAACTGATAAATCAGACCTCGAAGATCTGGCCATCGACGGGAAGGCCGACTTCCGCCCTTCCGAGCTGAACATTTTTTCTACTCTGACCTTCATGATTGAAAGACAAAAGGTAGGACAAGGGAAAATCACGGCTAATAAGTCAGAGCTTTCGATGGATTTTGATTTCACATCATTTCCTCTGGAGTACCTCAGCATTTTTTCTGACGAACTTAAGAATCCTTATCTTCCTGCTCTGTCAGGTCCTTCAACCGGCATGGTCCGGCTCAGAAGAAATCTGAAAGATGAGAACTTGAAACTTGAATCACGTTTCAGCTTCGATGGAATTTTCCCTCTCGATCCTGATCATACCTACGCCGGGAAATGGCAGTTTTCTTTTTCCGACTCTAAATGGGAAACCTCCTTTATCACTCCGAGAAGTGAAGTAAGTTTCTTCCGCCGTTCCATCATTGATATTCCGAAAGGCGAAGTCGTGCAGTTTATTGAAGAAATCGGCTTCACAGGAATTGAGATCGATCCTGCGATGAGAGTTCAAATGACTCTTCCTCAGTTCCGCACTTTGGTTTTTCCTCATTATTATTCTTCCAAGATCGTCGTGAAGGACTGCACCCAGGGTGAGGCAAAAATCAGCGGGACAATTTCCCACGGTTTCACTCCTCACGAGAGATTTTATCAGGTCGATCTTAAAGGTGCCGGCGAGTTGAAAGTCGACTACATGGCAAAAGACAAACTCGAAAACCTCGCGGTTACGGCCAATTTGTTCCAATGGTCACCAGGCTATCGCTTTTTTGATCCGCTCTATCTCGCAGATGGGGGAGTTCTTAATGGAAAAGTGGAAGGCAAGTGGACAGGACTCTGGAATGAAGGCACATGGCTCACCCAGATGAAGGCGACTGCTCTCATTAAACCACAGGGCGAACTTACCACTCTCGTGCAGAAATTATGGAGTGAGTTTGCCGTGGATGTTTCGGCTGCTCCTGATCAAAGCTGGAACGCATCGCTGAAGGCAAATACGCTGAGCTTAACAGGATTAACTGTTGATGGAATCGAACCGTCGAAATTGTCCGGTTCAGTTTCTCCTGCCCCGAAAAAATCGCATCTGATTCTGAATTATCCTAAAAACAAAAAATGGAAGCCTGTCCGTAAGGACCTTCCGGAATTTACCTGGTGAATATATATGAATGATTACCGCCCGATTATCTGGAAAGATCAGAAACTTTTTCTCCTCGATCAAAGACATCTTCCTCAACAGGAAACTTTTGTTGAAGTGAATGATCTTGGGGCCTGCGCTCTCGCCATCAAAGATATGGTGGTCAGAGGCGCTCCTTGCATCGGCTTTACCGCGATCTACGGAATGGCACTGTGGGTGAAGGGTCAGGACAGTCTGACGATTGAAAATTGTCGCAAGGCTTGTGATGAAATGATTGCCGCTCGCCCGACAGCGGTGAATCTTTCTTTCGAGGTGAATCGTTGTTTTACGATTATGAAAGAGGGAATTGAGAAAAAAGAATCCCGCGAATCCATTTACGAAAAAATTGTCACTTTCGGTGATCTCCAGATTAAGGAGAGTCATCAGAAAAATACCGCCATGGCAAAAATCGGATTCGAAGAATTAAAGAAAAGAATCGGTGATCGCAAATGGAATCTGATGACCCATTGTAATACCGGCTTTCTCGCTTGTGGAAGTCTGGGGACTGCTCTCGGAGTTATCTCATACGCCAATTCCCAGGGAAAAGTTGAACACGTTTACGCTGATGAAACCCGCCCTTACATGCAGGGAACCCGCCTCACGGCTTTCGAACTCTCTAAGGAAAAAATCCCTTACAGTATTGTTGTGGAAGGAGCAGCTTCCTATCTTCTTTCCCATGGAAAAGTAGATGCGATTTTTGTGGGCGCTGATCGAATCGCGGCCAATGGCGATACGGCCAATAAAGTCGGGACTGCCACTCTTGCGATCGTCGCCAAACATTACAAAATTCCATTTTATGTTGTGGCACCCGTCAGCTCTTTTGATATTTCCATCCCGGATGGAAAACATATTGAGATTGAAATGCGCGCCCATTCAGAAATTACAGAATTCCGCGGTCACCGTGTGGCACCGGAAGGGGCCGTCACTGTCAATCCAAGTTTCGATGTCACGGACCACAGTTTTATCACTGGCATCATCTGCGAGAAAGGTTTGATCGATCCTGCTCACCAGGGAGAATTAGTGAAGGTTGTGAGATCATGATCAAAAAAGATATCCGCGCTTCAGTTGATATTGGTTCCAATAGCGTTCTTCTTCTCGTGGCTGAAGTTCAGAATGGAAAGCTCCGCGAACTCAGTCGTCGCAGTGAAATCACCCAACTGGGAAAAGAACTCGATAAGAACAAGGCTTTCCATGCCGAAAGCATGAAGGCCACTTTCGAGGCGCTGAAGTCATACGCTAAAGAATGTACTGAACTCGGAGTCAAACCTGAGGACGTCATTGTTACAGCAACAGAAGCTTCAAGGGTCGCTGCCAACGCACCTGAGTTTTTCAAGAGTATCGCTGATGATCTTCATCTTCATATCCAGATCATTAATCCGGAAGCGGAAGCTTATTACTCCACGAAAGGAATTCTCTATAATTCCAAATTTCAGAGTGAAGTGATTACCATTATGGATATCGGTGGCGCCTCAACTGAACTCATCAAGGTGAATACCAAAACCAATCAGATTCTCAAAACGATCAGCATGCCGGTGGGAGCAGTCCGCGCCACTCAATGGCTGACAGATGGTCTGTTTGTTCAGAACCTTCAAAAATTGTTTCTTGATTTCCGTACTGAGATTGATGATTTCCAGACACGCGAATTGTTTTGTGTCGCCGGAACGATGACGTCGCTAGGAAATATGCATCTGCAACGGAAAGAATTCGTTGAAGATGATCTTCATGGCATGGTGATGAAATCAGAAGACGTCGACACTCTTTTTAAAAAATATTCTGACACCGATGCAGCCGTTTTTTTAGAGGAATTCCCATTTCTTCAGAAACGCTCACAAAACATCCGTGGTGGGCTCCATGTTGCCTATCATTTCATCCATAGGCTCCTGGCCCGTGAAATTACCATTTCCACTTATGGCCTTCGTTATGGCACGATATTGGAAGGTAAGATCAAAAAGGAACATCTATGGAAAACCGTGTAAGCAAGGGTACCCACGAAGTATTGTTCAGAGAAGGGGAGTTCGCCCAGTCTCTCTACATTGTTAAGCGTGGCCAGGTTCTTTGTCTGAAACGTTCCAAAGATCGCCTCATTCCCGTTTTTCGTGCAGAAGAAGGGGATATCCTGGGTGAGAACGCCATTCTCAATACGGGCGCCTATGGTTACTCGGCAGTGACGATTACCACAGCTGAGCTTATGGAAATTCCCTCTGATAGTTTTAAGCAGATTCTGGCGAAATCGCCTTCCTGGTTACTGGACCTGACTTCCACCATGGTTCAGCGTTTTGAAAATACGGCCAATCTCATTGCTGAGAACCGCGTTTTCAACGATTCAATTATCAGCGAAGAGGATTTCCCCTCTTCGCTTGAAGTTGAATTCAAAAAACTTCTGAATTAATAGAATTGAATAATACGATTGCGGTGAAGTGAAAGTGCGAGATCCAGAATCTTCTGTTGCGCGCGGATACACTCGTTACGGTTGCTGGTGAGATCTTTCTGCATGATCTCGAAAGCTCTGACCGCCATGTCTCTTGGAAGGAGTCCAAGGGCGCGACGTTGATTTTTCACATTCACGAGACTGAGAGCGAGACCAAGAATAGCTGGCTGAACCTGAGAAACGACAGTCTTAAGACCGGCCTCATCAAGATCCCAGATACTTTCAAAACAAATGCAGGATTCGGTAAGTTCTTTGGCGAGAGTAGGATTTCTTACGCGAAGGTTTTTCAGGAGCTTCGCTTTATCAGCAGCATTCATCTGCTGAAGAAGTTCGATTACCTGGCCTTTGCCGTTAATAAAAATACCATTCTCTTTCGTCGTAGCGGTCATTGAGTCTCCTTCCATGGATCACAATTGCAGGTGTGCAGGGTTTATGTTTCGATTCGGCTCATCTTAACGTCATAGTCTTGCTGAGCTTTTTCCATCGACTCTTTGAATTTTTCTTCTTGTTTGGCGATCACTTCTTCATGATTCATCTGCTGAGAAGCGATGGAATCTTTATGTGATGCTTTCAGATCGGTGAGGAGTTTTTCGTAGCGCTTGTTCTCTTCTTCAATCTTAGAGTTGAATTGATTGCGCACTTTACTGAGCTTGAGCTCTGCCTCAATCTTTTCCTTCTCCATCTGGACATCATAGTCCTTCTTCATGCGCGCAATATCTTTCTCGTTTTTTGTACGAGTCGCTTTCATCTCCGTATCGGTTTCATTACCCATCTTACGAAGTTCGAAGGTATGCCTCTTGGTGATTGCTTCTTTTGCTTGATTAAGTTTGGCAATGTCAGTCATGGGCAACTTTTCCTTGTTGATGAAAGCTAATGCCTTTCGTGGCATTATTCATTATCATACGAAGGTGTACCGACCTCTCACAAGACAGGCAAAAATTGATTAGTGCCGGAGAGGCAAAAAGTGCCTATGAAACTACAGCGGACTGACTTTGAACAATTCAAGACGTGGCTCGACCTGGATATCAATTCGATAGCCTGGGAGGGTAGGTATGCTGATTCATTCAGCGGATTCTGGAATTCGTTCTTTAAAGACGAAATTGGACCCCTCGAGCTGGGTGAGCGTTTTGATTACGCCAAAAAAATTGCCAAATCCGGTCCACTAATTTCATGGCTTTCCTGGCTGTATGAAAAATTTATCGTTTACTGCTTTATCCATATGGGCTTCTCCGTCCGGGAAATCTCCCTGAAGTTCGATCTGCAGGAAAGATACGTCTCCACGATCCTGAGAGACCACTTCATCAAAGTGAGTCCCATCCACGAAGATCTGATCAATGATAAGTTCCAGATCAGTAACGTGAACTCTGAGAACCTCTTTATTAAGTATTCTGATATTGAATCATTCCTCGGAGCAGACGCACGCCTGCGCGGAACTTTTGAAGACGATATCCTCGCCAATATGGAAGTGACTCTTTATCCGGACTGGCCGAATCTTGTGAAGGAACTCCGTAAGGATATCCTTTCTCTTAAGATGGATTTCGAAAATCTGAAGCGAAAGGCCTCTTTCCGGAAGCAAATCAAGTTCTTCCAGGAAGTGATCATTCTTCTTTTGATTCTCAGTCTGATTGTCTTTGCGCTGAAAAATACCAACAAGTGGTATGAAGACTATCTCGTAAATAAGATCACACTCTTTGAACCCAACTTTTTCTGGCTCGATAAATCTCTCACGTATCAGGAACAGGATCTCCTCGCAAAACAACAGATCGATCTCTCGAATAAAGAACTCGATGAGCTCGAGCGCCTCGAGGCCCAGTCACTATTTTCTGATGAGCGCACGGAATCCCGTTTCGATCCGGAGTCTGATGTGACTGTTCTCGACTCTGTGGAAGATGTGCCAAAGACTTTCAGCGAAGCTGAAACCGAGCAGTCTGAATTCGAAGAAAATAAGAAGGGTGGTTACCGCGACAGCTCTTACGCTTCCGATACCAAAAAAGCCTACCGGATCATGATGGCCTCGGTTGATCCCGAAACTATCCGCACTCAGATTCTTCCTCTCATGACGAAATTTGGTATTACTCAGGTGGATAACGTAAAACCCGGCAAGCAGATTCCCGGTGGTCTCTACTTTAACCTGCGTGTTCCTTCCAAAAATCTCAAAGACTTCATGACGAGAGTTTCCACTTTCGCTGAAGCGACAATTTTCGAAAGCCGTTCTCAGGGTGGAGACGTTGCGGGTAAAAACCGTGTTTTCATCTGGATCAAAGGAATTTAATTTCCTGGAGTCGCACCACCGGCCGGCTGCGCTGGTTCCTTGGCCCCGAGGAACTGATCGATAAAGGAAATGTCACTGATCTCTTCACGTCCGGTTGGACCGCGATTCTGACCACCTGACGAATCACCACTTGGTAATGTCCTCTGCAGATTCTCAAAGATGCTGCCATCCACCTGACCATCGAGTGAACTCAATTCGTTTCTCAATGCCTGCGTGTTTCGTCCGACTTCGCGGTTTGAGCCTGCTTCAATTAAGCGCAGGTTACTTGAAATAATATTGTTGAAGAAAATCACTCTCGAGAGACGTGCTCTCTCGTTCAGAGTTTGCTTGGCATTCTCTTTTGCATTCGCCACCTTCACCGTATCTGTTCCATTTGGTGCTTGTGCTGCTGCTTCAGTTTCCGTGATCTGTCTTGTCCCCAGTCTGTTCTGGATTTCTTCCTGGAGTGCAATCTTTCTGGCTTCCCAGATTTTTCCGATTTCTTTGTCAAAGTCTGGAGGAATAGTTCCTGTTTCCACCTGTTCAGCCAGCTTCATGTAGCCATTTGTTTTCAGGTATTCGATAAGATTTTGTCTGTCGCCTCTTACGAGTGCTCTCACTCTTGCCATCTCAGCTTCACGCTTGGCCGAATATTCGATTTCAACGTTGTACTGAATCTTCTCACGTGAATCGTCGACGATCACAAAATCATCACAAGAAGCTCCACCACCAGTAAGGCAGTTCTGGGCTTTTTGAGTGTCTTCACTTTCAGTCGCCTTGAAAAAATCAATCGAGGCGTTGTTCGTGATTTCGTTCAAGGATTTTTCACCGTTCTGTCCGCTACCGAAAGCTTTCACCACTTCATTCGGATCATCGAGAAGTCTGAAAGCGTTTCCGCCGCCATTGGCATTAAAATCAGCAATGATTTGATCTGAAGCTTTCATGGCCTTCTTGAAAGAAACCAGACGTGATTTTGTGAGACATGCTCTGGCCCCGGTTTTATCCGAACCGGCAGGTGTCGTTCCATCAGCTTTCGTTGTTTTCTCAAATTCTGTACAAAGAGTGTTGATCTGCTTTCCGCAGAAAAAGAAAAATCCACTCAGGATAGCTGCAGAAGGAATAGTTCCGGGAAAAGTAGAATTTATAATCCCCTGGTAAGCTGCATCTTTGTCTTCGCGGGTTTGTGAAGCTGTTCCGAAGGGAGTTCCGGTATCTTTTACGCCTGGAGCAGGTGTTGTGCTGCCGGCGGGAGTAGCGACAGCATCATTCCAGTTTCCTGCCGTAATGTAAGCGGCCCAGTGTGCAGAAAATGAATCATTCGAAGGAGCTCCTTCAAGCCGGAAATCCTCGAAACAAAAACGGGTGACCTCAGAAAGAATGTTTTTCGCGATCTGACTTTTATAAAGTTCGATAAATTGTTTCTGATCAACAATCTTTTTAGTCTTGTTGAATTTGAGACTTTCAATTCTCTTCTTCGCATCACTTTCTTCGTAATCAATTCCGGTGAGAGACTTATACATTTTGTTCGAAAGATATTTTGTAATCTCCTGAACTGATTTTGAAGGAATGAGTTTGTAGGCCTGGAGATTTAATTTGTCGGCGATGACACCAATTTCTTCCGGGCTGTTTTTTCCCTGAAGTGCATCTTTAAAACATTGAGTCGCTTGAAGTGCTGATCTCTGTCTCAAGGCATCTGTGTTTTCGCCTTTCTGAAATTGAAAACGCTGCTTACAAGTCTGGAAGTCAGGAATGCCTTCGAGAATTCTTTGATTCTCAAGATCGCGGGCCGAGCTGATGATCTTGTTACTGATCTCAGTATCACTGAGTAATTCTGGCTGTGCCGCGGGACCAGCAGCGTGGGCCATGGAACTGAAAATGAGAGCGAAAATAAGAGTTTTCATACTCCTATTTTATCGGCAGAAAGCCTTCACTCTATGACTAAGAAATGGCCGAAAGATGCCCTTAATAAAATTAAAGACTTAGCTACATCGCGTCCCGGGACATGCCAAAGAGGGCCTTCATCTCACCCAACAAATGATGGCTTTTCCCAAGGTAATACCATTGTCTGACGAATCCTATGAGCATGGCCGCAAGGAAACCATAGGCAACTCCCGAGTGAACGGTCTTAGCAACCATCCCCGTATCGTGGGCCCCTCCGAGAAGAAATCCGATCGTTCCGAGAATGAGCATGAGCATCGTCCACGGAATGGTTTGTCTTTTGGAGAGTTGAGATTCATGAACGTAGCGAGCAACTTTCTTTTTGTACGGCTCGAGATCCTGAGGAGCTTCATCAAAGAGCTCGCCAAGATTTCCTTCACTGTGAAGAGCATTCCAGACGTTTTCAACGAGTCGTGAAACGCCGATGAAATAGAACATCACGAATGCCTGGATAAAGACAACGTAGAGAAATGCGGGGATCGCAAGTTGGATATGACCAAAGTCGCCCACTTGAAGCCAGCCAAAGGCCACACAAATAGTGAGTAGAATTCCTCCCACCATCAGTATCAATAAAAACCTCAGGACATGGGCCATGGCACTTCCAATTTGAGCTTCAGTTTGCTAATTTGCAGGCTCTATTTACTCCCTTTTCTCCCATAAGGAAACTCCCTATGTCCGAACAAAATGTCGGAAAGCTTCCCACTAAGAAAATTCTGGAGAAGTCTCCTCTTGCGGGCATCACAGTTCCTATTCTGATTATTCTCGTGGGTGCTTTGATTATTTTTGGTGTGACGAAAATGCTGGCGAGTGGAAAAGATCATCGCGATCTCGTGGATGAACTCAATTCAAAAACATTTGGTAACCGTTGGGTTGCCGCTTATGAACTTTCGAAATTCATCGCCTCCAATAAAATTCCGAAAGAAGACATTCCGTGGGTCATTGAAAATTTGTCGCAGGTCTATTTCGAGTCGGTGGATAATCGCACAAGAAATTTTGTGGTCCTCGCCATCGGCAGCATGAACAATCCCCTGGCCCTTCCAGTTTTAAACAAGGCGTTAGAAGACGTGGATCCTCAAGTTCGTTTCAACGCGGTTACGTCGCTGGGCAATATGACTTCAACGGAAAGTATTGAGTGGCCGAAAGTAGAGGCCCTGGTTACTCAAGAACAGGATGTCGGTCTTCGCCAGGTGGCCCTGCTCACTCTTGCAGCGCACAACCGCCCAAATATTGAAGAAAAGGCTGTTCCACTTCTCACTTCTTCAGAAAATAATCTGCGACACGCGGCAGCAGTGGTGTTGATTTCTCGGAAAAATGAACAGGCGATTCCGGTTCTCACAGAGATTTTGAATCTTCGTTACGATGTCGCGCAAGCAGGTCAATTGAACGGCGCTCAAGTTGAGGGCCTCAAGATTAACGTTCTCGAGAATATTGAAAAATCCAAATGGAATGCACTGGTCAATCTGGTGGCAAAAGTTGAATCCGAGGACACGAACATTCGGGTGACGACGAAAGCAAAACAGGTTCTAAAAGTATTGAAAAATTAGAAGTTTACAACCATAATGTGGGGAAACTTAAGAGCCCACCGTTTAGAGCCCTCATACAGGTCTAGACTATTTTTTTCGGAGAAACTCTCATGAGTGATGAGACAAAAACAGGTCTGAACCGCCGCGAATTCTTCAGCTTCCTCGCTGTCGGTTGGATCACCTTCGGTGCTGCAGCTGCAGGGATGGCGAGTTTAGTTTTCCGATTCCTTTATCCGAACGTCGTCTTCGAACCAGCGATGGATTTTATCGCCGGAACTCCAGATGAATATCCAGATGGAGTTGATGAGCGCTGGAAAAATGGATTCGGAGTCTGGATTTATAAAAAAGACGGCCGTCTTGTTGCGATGTCGAACATCTGTACTCACCTCGGATGTATTCCTACATGGCTTCCTGCTGAATCAAAATTCAAATGTCCATGTCACGGATCTGGTTATTACCCGAATGGGATTAACTTCGAAGGTCCAGCACCTCGTCCACTCGAGCGCTTCAAGATTTACCGTAATCCTGAAGGGAAAATTGTCGTCGATAAGACAAAAGTTTTCCGTTACGAGAAAGGTGAATGGAACGCTACTGAAGCATTTATCGAAGTTTAAGAGAGAGAAAATATATGTCAGAAGGTTTTGCTAAAAAAGTTGCGAACACTCAGGTCTGGAAAGCGATTTTCCGTCACGGTCCACCCAACAATGCACGTAACCGCGCTGCTGTTGTTGCTGGTAACGTGTTTCTTCACCTTCATCCGATCAAGCTGAAGAAGTCCGGCGTTCAACTCGGTTATACTTGGTGTATGGGTGGACTCACGTTTTTCGTGTTTCTCGCTCTCACAATTACCGGCGTTCTTCTCATGTTCTATTATCGTCCAACTGCTGAATACGCATTCACAGATATCATCGGTCTTCGCGAACACGTTCCTTTAGGAATCATGCGCGAACTTCACCGTTGGGGTGCCCACTTAATGGTAATCACCGTGTGGATTCACATGTTCCGTGTGTTCATGACTGGTTCTTATAAACCACCTCGCGAATTCAACTGGGGTGTTGGTGTTATTCTTCTCGTTCTCACCATGCTTCTTTCGTTCACAGGATATCTCCTCCCTTGGGATCAGCTCGCAATTTGGGCGATTACCGTAGGTTCAAACATGGCTAAAGCGACTCCGTTCATGGGTCACGGTGGTCCGGGTGCTGCTCTCGCGCGCATCGGTGACTTCGTCATGGTTTCTGATAAGAACGACGTTCGCTTCCAGCTTCTCGGTGGTCGTTTCGTAGGTGAGGCAGCTCTGCTCCGCTTCTACATTCTCCACTGCGTATTCATTCCATTAGTCGTAGCAGTTCTGATTGCTGTCCACTTCTGGCGTGTACGTAAAGACGGCGGAATTTCAGCTCCACTATAAGCAGGACATATATGATTAAAGAAGCGATTAACTATCTTTCGGCTCCTCTTTATTCCTTCACGGCCTTCATCGTGCTTTTCGGTCTTGCGATGAAACGTATGGATATCGTCGGCACGAAAAAATTCGGAATGGGACTTCTCATCTTCACACTCGTTGTGTTCGGATGGATGGTAACCGATCCGGTCTTTTTCTCAGTCATTTCACTTCCCGATAACATTCCTATTATCATCCTGAACGCTCTCGTGTTCTGGTCGACGTGGTTTGCTCTTTATAAAGGACATCAGAACGATCTCCGTATCGCTCGCGGTGAAGGTCCTCTCGAAGGCACTCCGGAAAACCGTGAGAAAGTCTGGGCATGGCCGAACCTCGTCTACACTGAACTCTTCTGTATTATTCTTTGTACGATCTTCCTCATTGTATGGGCGATCTTCTTCAAAGCTCCCCTCGAAGAACCAGCTAACCCGACTTGGGCACCAAACCCGGCGAAGGCTCCTTGGTACTTCCTTGGTCTTCAGGAAATGCTTGTTTATTTCGATCCATGGATGGCCGGCGTGGTTCTTCCAGGAATCATCGTTGTCGGTCTCATCGCGATTCCTTTCATCGACATCAATCCGAAAGGAAACGGTTACTACACATTTGCTGAAAGAAAATTCGCAATCGCGGGCTTCCTCTTTGGATGGCTTGCTCTCTGGGTTTTCCTCATTCAGATCGGAACGTTCCTTCGCGGTCCTAACTGGACTTTCTATGGACCATTTGAATTCTGGGACGCCCACAAAGTTGTAGCTGAAAACAACGTGAACCTTTCAGAGTTTTTCTGGATCAAGGGTCTCAACGTTGCTCTTCCAAAAAACATTTTCCTCCGTGAAATTATCGGGATCATCGTAACCGGTGCTTACCTCATTGCAGTCCCTCTTTGGGCAACGAAAAAATGGGGTCAGGACATGCTTTCACGCATGGGTGGACCTCGTTACTGGTTACTTATGTTCCTCGTTCTCGGGATGATGAGCTTGCCGATTAAGATGTACCTTCGCTGGTTCTTCACTCTGAAGTACATCGTAGCAATGCCGGAATTCGAACTGAACCTCTAATCTGATAAGGTAGCTATAAATGAAACGTGAACCTGGAATGGCGTACGACACCAAAGCTCTGAACAAGATCTTTGCGATTGTTTCCATTGGTTTTCTCTTAGTCACAATCTGGATGGTCCTGGATGACTACATTCGTCCCTGGAAAGCAATTCAGGTTAAGGCGATGGACATCGAGAAGCAGAAGACGATGGCCAAGATCAAAGAGATCGAAGGCGGAATCGATGCGACTGCCCTGAAAGACATCAAGGCGAGAATCGCTGCTGGTGAAAAAGAAGTCGAAGGTCACAAGAAGAAAATCGAAAAGATTAACGAAGAGATCGCTGAAGTTCAGAGAAAAATCTACGTTCAGAATATGCACAATGGTGTGAACGGCTCTCAAGCAGCTGCTTACCAGTTCAAGTATGAGCATGCCCTCGTTGAGCATCACACGGAACAAGCAAAAGACCTCAAGGTTACTTTCGAAGAATATAAAAAGAAGGAAATGGGCGGGAAAGATGCGCTCAAAGGACTTCAGGCCGAAGAAGGGAAGCTGAACGAGCAGATCAAAGTTTTCATGGCTTCTCAAACTGATGCCGAAAAAGATCTGAAGAAACTCACGGGTGACCGCGATCTCCTTTTATCTTCACTCCCACGCACAGAAAAAGATCCTATCTGGGCCCTCCGGAACTCACCGTTCATCGATTTCCTCGATCCAACGATCAAGATCCGTCAGTACGTTATCAAAAACTCACAGAACGATTTCTATTTCCAGCAAATGCCGAAGATCGATCGTTGTACGACTTGTCACGTTTTCATCGACAAGCCAGGATACGAAGATCAGGCCAATCCTTATAAGACTCACCCGAGAGTGGATAAACTCGCTGTCGGAGCAAACTCTGCTCACCCGGTGAAAGAATTCGGATGTACTTCATGTCACGGCGGTGTTGGTGACCGCGTGAATGACTTCAATTCTCCTGCCCACATTCCACAGAATGCTGAACAGGCCAAAGAGTGGAAGGAAAAATATCACTGGCATGAACCACATAAAGTTCCTCAGCCGATGATTCCACTTCAGCACACTCAAGGTCAGTGTATGAAGTGTCACACAGGTGAAGAACGTATCAGCATGGCCGATACACAAAATGATGGTCGCGAACTCGTGGAGAGTTACGGTTGCTACGCTTGTCACAAGATTGAAGGCTGGCAGCACCTGAAAAAACCGGGTCCGACTCTGAAACGCATTACTGCTAAAGTTCATAAAAAAGAATGGCTCAAGAACTGGATCTGGGCACCTCGCTCATTCAATAAGCATGCCCGCATGCCACAGTTCTTCGATCAGCCGAACAACTCAACTCCTGAGTTCCGTGAGAAAAACATCGCTGAAGTAAACGCGATGGCAGAATACATCTCTCGTACGGCCAAGGACTATAAACCGTTCCAGCGTTACGCTGGTGGTGACAAGAACAACGGGAAAGAGCTCATTGAGACTATTGGTTGCGTCGGCTGTCACACAGTTGAAGGCATCAATCCTGAACTCAACGAAAAAGTAAATTCTAAGCGCGCTCCGTATCTCACGAACCTCGGTTCGAAAGTAGATGCTGACTGGCTTGTCTCGTGGGTCAAACAACCACGTCACTATTCTGAAGACACGATCATGCCTTCTTTCCGTCTGACGGATAAAGAAGCTAACGACATCGCTGCCTTCCTCCTGAGTTACCGTAACGAAGATTTCGAATCTCTTCAGTTCCCGGCACTCAACCCGAAAATTCGTGATGAGATTCTCGTTCAGGATTACTTCTCTGCTTTCGAAACTGTGAAAGCTGCTGAAGGAAAACTCGCGACACTTTCTGATGACGAAAGAACGATGGAGCTCGGTAAGCGTTCCATCAACAAATATGGTTGTTACTCTTGTCACAACATCAATGGATTTGAAGGTGATCTCCCGCAGATCGGTCCGGAGCTTACGAAAGAAGGTTCGAAGCCGGTTGAGCAGTTCGGATTCGGTCAACAGCACCAGGTTCCGCACACCCGTCAGGGATGGCTCACTCAGCATTTAAAATCTCCACGCATCTGGGATGTCGGAGTTCCGAAGCCATTTAAAGATCTCAACAGAATGCCGAACTTCTATCTCTCAGATAAAGAAATTGATCTGATGGTGGGTGTGATTCTCGGTCAGGTTTCAGAGAAAATTCCTCTTTCTGGTATGAGAAATTATTCTTCCGGCGAGAAGATGTATCAGGACGGATTAAAAGTTGCGAACAAGTACAATTGCTACGGCTGTCACAAGATCGATGGCGTAGGCGGAGCACTTTCAGAAGCGTTCGAAGATAAAAACTTCGGCCCTCCTTATCTTGCTGACGAAGGTCACCGCGTACAGGCCGATTGGTTTGCTAACTTCCTCAGAAATGTTCACCCGATTCGCTCATACGTGAAAGTGAGAATGCCGACATTCCCACTCTCTCCAGAAGAACTGAATAAATTGGTTATGGGATTCCAGGCCCGTCAGAATCTTCCGACGTATGAGATTGATACCCGAGTTGTTTGGGAACCAGGTGAGCGCGAAGCTGCTCAGAAAATCTGGAATGAACTCGCGTGTGTGACTTGTCACACTCAGGGCTTCAACAATGAGACTCCACAAGCTCCAAATCTTCACTACGCGAAGAAACGCCTCCATGGCTCATGGATGGAAGCATGGATCACGAATCCGCAGAAATACCTCCCTTACACATCAATGCCAGCGTTCTGGGATGATGGAAGTGGAAATCTGATTCCTGCAGTTGATGGTGTTCTCGATAACGATCCGAAACGTCAGATCCGCGCGATCAGAAAATGGGTTCAGGAATTCGGTTACGACCGCTCTCCAGAGCCCTTCGCTAAGAACCAGTAAACAATGAATATAGGGCCGCGAAAGCGGCCCTTTCTTTTTTCTTTTTCTTTTAAAAAAATCTCAAGAGAAAACGAATTTTCACCGTTGACAGACTTTAGAAGAATCCCCTAAATTAGCCACTCGCAGATTTTTGCATTGTGTGTGACGGGCCTGTAGCTCAGTTGGGAGAGCGCCAGATTTGCATTCTGGATGTCGCAAGTTCGATCCTTGTCAGGTCCACCATCTTCAAAAAAATCTCTTCAAGTAAAATTGAAAAAGATCTTTACGAAGAAAAAATACGATGTTAAAACGCTAAGCTCTTTGACAACTTAATAACGATTAAAATTTTGAGTCCTTCGGGATTCAAGATGAGATGAGAAAGTATCCGTTTTATTGCCA
>JAZKDZ010000003.1:0-756640 GCA_040387275.1 Bdellovibrionota bacterium
GATGCACCCTCCATTTTTAAAAAGCTCAACTTCGGTTGGGCTTTTTTTTTGTCTAAAAACGAAAGCAAATCCCAAACTATTTTTTTGTTTCCTCTAAGTGAGTGAAGCAATTTGCGTGTGGATCATTCTTCTTTTTCTTTACGCTTGAAGGCGTCCGAGTATTTTTACAATCATTCACTTCTCCATCATGGCCGGATAAAATATCAATTTCGGGGATTCCGTAAGCGTGATGATCGAAATCGGGGACTGATCTGTTTTCAAATTGCTGTTCCTGGCCGGATTCGCTGATTATCTTTTTGAAAATTTTCACCTGATAATATTCTGGAAGTAGATTCGGAGAATGACGGATGATTTTGTGGCGTTTACTGACTTCGCAGAATTCTTCGCCGAGAGAAGGAAAGCCCATTACGGTTGGACAATAATACGGACGCCAGGTTCCATTGGGACTTTTCGCCTGACAACTTCCCCCTGCAAAAACACCGAGAGTGACATTCGGACAGCTGGCGGGAAGGGGAGATCCGATTTTATATTTTCCATCAGCATCTTTTTGAACAACTTCCGCACCTGATTCAAGGGCCTGTCCGCACCAGGGGATCTTTTTCTTGCAGGATTCTTCTGCTGATTTTTTATCCTTAAATAATTCTACTTCAGAGTTTCGGGTGACATGAGAGTGGCCGTTATGCCAGCTGACATCATTAGGACAGTAAGTTCCGGTTTCAGATTTTGTGTAGGCGTATTCATCGGTGAAACCGAAGGTATGAACAACTTCGTGAAGCATCGTTGTCCATGGGAAGCTGGAACTCACGATGGGATATCTTTGATTTCCGGCACCGATATTTGGAACACTTGTGTAAACCGGACAAAGGTCAGCGTTTCCACAACCTTTCTGAACATTTTCCAGATCACATTGAGCGAGACGGGCAATGCCATAAGCTCCGCCACGACAATTAATTCCTGTGACTAAAACGGGAGTACTCTCAATACTCATCACTTTTTTTTCTATGAGTTGTTTGAATGGTTCCATTTCGGACATCGACTGAATGTATTCCAATGCTTTTTCTTCAGCTCCAGATTCTGCGAAAACTTTTACTTTATAAGTTTTAGCGAAAAGGGGGAGGGAAATGAGGGCAAAAATGATGAAAATTTTCATACAGTTACTTCGGCAAAAAACACGATTTCTTTAATACTGGAGTATCAAGGACGGATGTTATCTTTCTTGCCTTCTTCGCAGCATCCCATACAATTTAAGTATGGATAAAAAAATTCTTCGCTACCAATTAAATACACTCTTTATTCTCACCACGTTGAATCTCATTTATTTCTATTATCGGGATAATCTTCCGGATAATTTTTTTGAGATTAACTATCAAAACAGTTCCATCAATATCTTCACGTATTACTTCTTTTCCATGCTCGCCAACTTCGGTTACTGGTGCGGTATCTGGATCACACTCTCATTCTTCACCTTCGCTATTCTTAACTCACTTGTTTTCACAAAAAAGAAAGACGTAAAAAACCAGGTCGTCGTGGCCGTGCTTCTTCCACTGACCCTGGGGATTTGTTATCTGGTATTTCCGACAGCACTTGGTGAGGGTTTATACTTCCTCATTCGGGAGAATGTCGGAACCTTCACTGTCTTTTCTTCGATTGTTGTTCTCGGGATGAGCTTTTTCTATCTGGTTTCTGAAAAACAATTTTTCAAGACATGCAGATGGTTTGCGAAGAAATCCATGAGTATGGTTGAAACAATTCGCACGGCGGATTTTTCGACCCTCGAAAAAATTGATGTTAAAGCATGGTTCACATCGCTCCAGGAAAAACTTCCTGTTCTCATAGCGAAGTTCCGTCCTGCTCCAGTAGCCGCTGCACCGAAACTTAAAATAACCACTCCTCCGAAGTTCCAGGAAAAAATTAAAGTTGAGCCAGTAAAAGCTCCTGAGCCTGAGATGATCGAAGAAGAAGAGCTGGAAGAGGAAAGCGAAGAAGTCGAGGAAGAAGAGACCGAAACTGAAGATACAGAAATGTATGCGGATACAGTGGATGAAGAAGTAGAAGTCGAAGAACTGGAAGCGGTTGAGAGTCCTTATCAGCGTAAGAAAGTTGAAGATAAATTTTTTGGACACGATGAACTTGTGGAAAGTATCGCTCCGAAAAACCGTATTAATGTAGCTCATGATTTTGAAGATCAGTATTTCATGACGATTGCAAAATCCATTGAAGATAAACTGAATGAATTTAAAATCAGTGCTCAGGTGACAAACGTTCTGAAAGGTCCTGTTGTTGATACGTTTGAGCTTGAACTTGGTGCCGGTGTAAAAGTTGCCGGAGTTATTAATAGAACGAACGATCTTTCTTTAGCACTTAAAGGTGTACCTATTCGTATGGTTTACCCAATGAAAGGGAAAACGACGATTGGTATCGAGGTTCCTAGAAATCCGAGAGAACTTATTTATCTTGATGAAGTTCTGCAGTCTCAGGTGTTCAAGGACTCTAGTTACAGATTGCCGATCGCGATGGGCAAAGATGCCTATGGAGATGCTGCGGTCATCGATCTGGCTTCTACACCGCACTTTCTCGTTGCTGGTACAACGGGTGCCGGTAAATCCGTTTTCATTAACACATTACTTGTCTCTCTCATCATCAAGCTTTCGCCGAAGAAACTCAGATTGATCATGATCGATCCGAAGCAGCTCGAGCTTGCGCTTTATCAAACTCTTCCGCATTTGATTATGCCGGTTATTACGGATTCATCGATTGCTTCAGTTTCGTTACTCTGGGCAATTGATGAGATGGAAAGAAGATATTCGCTGCTCAAAGATTTCGGCGTGAAGAACATTGATGGTTTCAACAAGAAAGTGAAAGTCGCAGGACATGAACTTCTTTGTAAGATCAATAAATACTACGAAGATGCGGATGCGATGGATTTCGAAATGCCATTCATTGTGATCGTAGTGGATGAGTTTGCAGATCTCGTTCTTTCGAAATCAGGTAAAGCGATTGAGAATTCGATTTCAAGACTTGCGGCCAAAGCTCGCGCGTCTGGAATACATATTGTTCTCGCAACTCAGCGTCCATCTACTGACGTTATTACTGGTGTGATCAAGGCGAACTTCCCGACACGAGTTGCCTTCCGTGTGACGACGAATACGGATTCACGCGTGATCATGGACACTCCAGGTGCCGAAAAACTTCTTGGTAAGGGTGACATGCTCTTCAAGCAAGGTATTGAAACCATCCGCATGCACTCAGCTTATGTGGATGAAGATGAGATCGATGCTCTGGTGAAAAAGCTTTCTACTCTGCCAACTCAGTACGATGCTAAGGCACTTGAGTTCATTGAGAATAATGGCATCGAAGAGGGCGCAGATGCTTACCACGGTGATCAGGATGGGGACTCGGCGAAAGACGAGCGCTATGAAGAGGCCGTGAAATGCGTTGCGACACATCGCATGGCAAGTGCTTCATTCCTCCAGAGAAGATTGGGTGTTGGATATAATCGGGCGGCCAATTTGATCGAAGAGATGGAGAGACAAGGGGTTGTAGGACCAGGACAAGGTTCTAAGCCTAGAAAAGTGATGATTCCCCCTCCAATTGAGTAGTTGATTGCGCTGCATAAAAAGGCTTTGAAGATCACCTTCAAAGCCTTGATTTCATTCTCAAATTCCTTGCCCTAAATTGACCCACATGCTATTTATCTCAGACCATATTTTAACTGCCCCGAGAGGGGCAAATCTAATCACTTTAATTGGTTGGTCCAACACAACGTTGGCACAAAGTGATTCGGTAAAACCACCAAGGAGATCTCATGTCTAAGATGAACGTCAAGCAACTGCTTGAGGCCGGCGCCCACTTCGGTCACCAAACACACAAGTGGAATCCAAAGATGAAGAAGTATGTTTACGGCGAACGTAACGGCATCTACATCATCGACCTTCAACAAACACTTCCGATGGCTGAAAAAGCTTACGAATTTTTGAAGAAGACTTCTCAATCAGGAAAGTCAGTTCTTTTCGTTGGTACGAAGAGACAGGCTGCTGACATGGTTAAGAAGAAAGCTGAAGAGTGTGGCGCTTATCACGTTACTTCTCGTTGGCTCGGCGGAATGCTCACTAACTGGAAAACGATCGCTCTCTCGATCGATAAAATCCGTAAAGTTGAGAAGATGAAAGAGAACGGAGATTACAAACTCCTCACTAAGAAAGAACAGTCTAACGTTGAAAAAGAAGTGATCAAGCTCGAGAGAACTCTCGGCGGAATCAAGAATATGAGAAAGCTCCCGGGAGCAATCTTCATCATCGATCCAAACAATGAACACATCGCTGTTAAAGAAGCGAACGTTCTCGGAATTCCTGTTGTAGCAATCACAGATACAAACTGTGACCCTACTGGAATCGAATATATTGTTCCAGGTAACGACGATGCTCTTAAATCAATCACTCTCTTCCTCGATTACTTCGCGAACGCAATCGTAGAAGGCGGATCTAAAGCTCGTAAAGAAGACGGCTCTGATGATAACCGCGATATGGATCTCGAAACTGAAATCCTTCAGAAGTATGAGAAAGATATCGATCTCAAGGGTGCAGACGAAGAAGTTTAATTTTTAATCGATAAAGGACACCACCATGGCCTATACAGCTGCTGACGTAAAAAACCTTCGCGAGACAACTGGCGCAGGGATGATGGATTGTAAAAAAGCTCTTGATGAAACTCAGGATTTCCAGAAAGCCGTAGATTACCTCCGTGCAAAAGGCCTCGCTGCCGCTGCTAAGAAGCAATCTCGTATTGCTGCTGAAGGATTGATCGCTGGTGTTGTGAAAGGCAAGCTCGGAGCACTCGTTGAGCTTAACTGCGAAACAGACTTCGTTGCTAAAAACGACTCTTTCCAGGCTTTCGTTCAAACTGCAGCTAACGTTGCAGTTGATGGAAAACTGAATTCAGTAGCTACTGTTCTCGCAGCGAAAGGTCCTAAAGGACTCACGCTTCAGGATGAAGTTTCTGAACTCACAATCAAGATTGGTGAGAAAATTGATCTTCGCAGAGTTGAACTCATGACTCTCGAAGGAAATGGTCTTATCGGTTCATACGTTCACTCAGGAAAAATCGGCGTTCTCTGCAGAATCGAAGCTGATAAAGATGTTTCGAACAATGAAGCAGTCAAAGAACTTGCGAAAGATCTTTGTATGCAGATTGCTGCTGCAAACCCTAGCTTCCTGAATGCTTCTGAAATCGATGAAACGTTCAAAGCTCGTGAAGCTGAAGTTTATGCTGCTCAATTAAAAGAGCAGGGTAAGCCTGAAGCAATGATTCCAAATATCGTGAAAGGAAAACTTAACAAGCTCGCTTCTGAGGTTTGCCTCTATGAGCAGGCTTTCGTTAAAGATCCGGACACGACTATCGGTAAGCTCCTTGAGACTGTTTCAAAAACAGCAGGCGCGACTCTTAAAGTGACGAAGTTTACGAAGTTCAATCTCGGTGAAGGTATCGAGAAGAAACAAGAAAACTTCGCTGAGGAAATCGCGAAGCTCTCAGGAAAAAACTAATTCCAGACAGTGTTAAAGAAAAGGGGACTCAATGAAGTCCCCTTTTCCTTTTTAAAGGGCAAAATGAAATACAACCGCGTACTCATCAAACTTTCAGGTGAAGCCCTTGCCGGTGACCAGGGTCATGGCATTTCCGGCGAGATTCTCAATAAGATCAGCTCAGAAATTAAAACGCTCCAGCAAACGGGATGCGAAATCGCAATCGTTGTTGGCGGCGGAAATATCCACCGCGGAGTTGCTGGTGCAACTTCAGGAATGGATCGCGCCACATCCGATTATATGGGAATGATGGCCACAGTTATTAACTCTCTGGCCCTTCAGGATGCTTTAGAGAGAAAAGATGTCTACACACGGGTTCTTTCTGCGATTGCTATGCAGGAAGTGGCCGAGCCTTATATCCGTCGCCGTGCTGTTCGCCACCTCGAGAAGAAAAGAGTGGTGATCTTTGCAGCTGGTACCGGTAACCCTTACTTCACGACAGATACGACTGCTGCCCTTCGTGCTAACGAAGTTCATGCAGAAGTGATCATGAAGGCCACAAAAGTGGATGGGATCTATGACAAAGATCCAATGAAGTATAAAGATGCGAAGAAATTCGATACACTTTCCTATATCGATGTTCTCAATAAAGACCTCAAAGTAATGGATTCAACGGCCATTACCCTCTGTATGGATAACGACATGGATATCGTCGTATTCAACATGTTTGAGGAAGGAAATATCGCCAGAGTTGTTAACGGCGAGAAAATTGGAACTGTTGTTACTAAAAAACTGTAAGGGGAGACTCTTTTTATGGATATGAAGACTATTAAGCCTGTTCTCGATGACCAAATGACGAAAGCGATTAAATCGCTTCAGACTCAAATGGGGAAAGTGAGAACTGGTCGTGCGACTCCAAACGTTCTCGATGGCATCATGGCCGATTACTATGGAACTCCGACTCCGATTAAAAATCTTGGGCAGGTTTCTACTCCGGAAGCGCGTCTTCTTCAGATCCAGCCTTTCGATAAGACAGCGATTGCTGCCATTGAAAAAGGTATTCTTGCTGCCAACATTGGTCTCACTCCCGGTAACGACGGAACATTCATCCGTATTTCTTTTCCTGCTCTCACAGAAGATAAGCGTAAAGGTCTTGTGAAGGACGTGAAGAAACTTGGCGAAGATGCAAAAGTTGCTATTCGTAACATCCGTCGCGAACAGAACGATAAAGTGAAAGCTTCTGAGAAAGATAAAAAAATCTCTGAAGATGAATCTAAGAAAGTTCAGGAAGAAATTCAAAAAGTGACAGATAACTACATCAAAGAAGTGGATAAGATCGTCGATGCAAAAGAAAAAGAGCTTCTGACAGTCTGATATGAGCAATATCAAACACGTCGCGATTATCATGGATGGAAATGGCCGTTGGGCCAAGAAAAGATTCCGTCCGCGGATCTGGGGACACGTACGTGGCTCAGGTGTCGTCTCTGATATCGTTCAGGCCGCTGATGATATGGATGTCAAGGCCCTCACGCTCTATGCTTTCTCTACTGAGAACTGGAGCCGACCGGTTGAAGAAGTTTCCATTCTCTTCAAGCTTCTGAAAAAGTTTCTTCTGAAAGAGCAGGCACGCCTTCATAAAAATAATGTTCATTTTAAAGTCATCGGTGAAATTCAGGGCCTCCCTGAAGATACTGTTTCTCTTATTAAAGAAACGGAAGCTCTGACGGCCAAGAATTCAGGTCTCAAGCTCACGTTTGCATTCAGCTATGGCGGACGCTCTGAAATCGTAAGAGCTGTGAACCAGTTTCAGATTCAGAATCCATCCAAGCTCATGACAGAAGAAGAACTCTCAGCGCGTTTATATCGTCCGGAAACAGGCGATGTGGATCTCATGATCAGAACTGGTGGCGAGCAGAGAATTTCAAATTTCCTTCTGTGGCAGATGGCCTATGCGGAATTGTATTTCACTCCGACCAAATGGCCGGATTTCTCACCGGTTGAATTTAAAAAAATCATCGAGCATGTTTCGAGTCGTGAAAGACGATTTGGAAATGTCTCAGCTCAACCAAGCCTGCAGCTTTCTGTCGAACTTGCTGAAAATAACAAAACTGCATTCGTTCAGGGAGCGCTTTCCTGATGTCTAATACAACAGTCAGAATCATTTCCGGCCTGATCCTCGCACTTCTGGTCACCTCATGCATGTTCATTGGTGAGACAGCGACGTTAATTGGAATCGGGATCATTGGCCCTGTTCTGATTGATGAAATCATTACAAATTTTTACGATCAATCCCGGACTTCAAAGAGATATATTCTCGCTCAGTCTTTTTATCTCCTGGGTTACTGGTTCTTTAATTTCTATCAGATCAGCCAGTCGTCATTCAGTTTCTGGATTTCGGCGGGACTGGTGCTCGATCTCTTCCTTCTGATTTATCTCTTTGTGATCTACAAGAAGTCCGACACCCTCCTGAAAGTCTTCAAGATGACTTCATGGGGTACTGGTCTCTACGCTTTGATCACACTTCTTTGCCTCAGCTACATCACGCACTTCGCAAACTGGCGAATTTTGTTTGTTGCTCTTCTCATTCTTAATTTCTCCGTTGATACGTTTGCTTATTTCACCGGAAGAAAATTCGGGAAGCACAAACTCTGGGAAGCTGTTAGTCCCAAGAAAACGGTTGAAGGACTTCTGGGCGGAGTGATTTGTTCAGTTGCCCTGACTTCTCTTTACTGGCACCAGTTGGTGGAAAAAGTAGATATTTACACCGTTATTTTCTTCACGATTGTTGCTTGTTGTTCACAGGTCGGGGATCTCGCCCAGTCAAAACTCAAGCGTCAGTTTGATATTAAAGACAGCTCCACTTTAATCCCGGGCCACGGGGGAGTTTACGACAGGGTGGATAGCCTGTTGTTTGTGGCGCCACTTTTTGCTTTCTATTTGTTAGCAAAATTCCAGTAAGGACGGATTTATGGTTGAGAAAATTTTCATTTTTGTCTTATTTCTCTGTCCTCTGATTTTTTTCCATGAACTTGGACACTTCTTCTTTGCGCGTTTCTTCGGAGTTCGCGTCGAAGTCTTTTCCATTGGTTTTGGACCAAAGATCTTCAAGTATGTGAAGAACGGAACTCAATACGCCATTTCTATTATTCCTCTCGGAGGATATGTGAAAATGTTCGGAGATGATCCATTCTCGGAAGTACCACTTTCAGACGAAGAGAAAAAAGTGGCTTTCAACCATAAGCCTAAATGGGCACGCTTCTGGATCGTCTTCGGTGGACCTCTCGCCAATCTTCTTCTCGCTTACTTTCTTTACGTTGGTCTTTTAACTGCCGGTGAGAAAGTTCCTGAAACAAAAATCGGGATGGTAGCTGAAACTCTGAAGCTTTATGAGAAAGGTCTCCGTTCAGGTGACGTTCTTACTTATATTAATGATGAGAAAATTCTGAGTATTGATGATCTCAATATCAATGACAGTCAGATTCAAACGATCACAGTTAAGAGACGTGCTGAAGATGTGAAAATGAACGTCGACATGAAGTTTGATGACTTCCTGGAAGAGTTCAAGACTGTCTTTATGAACGGGAAGAAACCACTCTTCATTGATGGGAACGGAAAGCATTACCTTGCGAGTATCTCACAGGGGAAATTCGACAAAGATCAATCGCTTGAGGAACTGGCGACAATGTTCGCCGGAAATCTCTATTTATATCAAGTCGGTGCAACATCCGATGAGATTCAGTTGAATACAGAAAAACTCGTGAACTCAACTGAGAAGAACATGCTGACGGCCTTGAGATCAGCAGGCTTTTACCCGATGGAACTTTCTATCAGAAATGTTGTCATGGGATCTCCGGCCGACAAAGCTGGTATAAAGAAAGATGACATCCTTCTCGCCTATGACGGAAATGAACTCGCAAGTTTTGAGAATCTCCGCACAGGACTTCAGAAAACGGCTGACGGAAAAGAAATCAGCATTACAGTTCTGAGTCATGGAAAGACGGCCGTAAAGAATATCCTTCCGGAAGTTAAGACGGTTGAAAAACAGTCAGTGAAAATCATTGGTGTTGAGAGTGGTGTGGATTATCTCCAGCCTAAGCTCGTGATCGCGAAAGCTGATGGTTTTGGAACTGCGTTGGTTTCAGCATTTCACCGTACAGTTGATGGAGTGGTGAAGACATTCCTCGGTTACAAGAAGCTCATCACGAGAGAAGTTTCGCTGGATAATATCGGCGGCCCGCTTGCGATCGGAAAAGTGGCATCAGACTCATTCAATATCAGTCTTTCGATGTTTTTCCGCTTGATGGCGTTTATCTCGATTAACCTCGGAGTCATTAATCTTTTCCCGATTCCGGTTCTTGATGGCGGACACATTGTGTTCCTCATTATTGAAGCAATTAATCGCGGACCACTTTCAAGAAGAAAACTGGAATTTGCTCAGAGAGTGGGAGTATCGATGCTCTTCCTTCTGATTTTTATTGCACTCTTTAATGATGTGACGAGGTTATTTAAGTCTTGAGCGTTCTCTTCATTGACTCAAGTTATGACATCACCCTTGGTCTTCTGGATGAGAACCTTGGGTGGCATGACCTGAGAGTTTTCCGGGGCCAGAGAGCTTCGGCCACATTACAAACAGAAACACATAAACTAATGAAAGACTTTCACCTTGAGATGAAAAATCTCAAGGGTGTTGTCTCAATTGCCGGACCCGGTTTTTATACCGGTCTTCGTCTTTCGGAAGGCTTTGCTGACGTCACGAAATTCTTCACTCTCCCTCATAATTCCTTCTATAGTTACGAAGTTCCACTCTGGTTGGGACATAACGAAGGCACATGGATTACCAAGGCTTATCGTGGAGAATATTTTATCTATGACTGGAAGGGCGAGACTTCCCGGATAAGACTCATCAGCACCAAAGATCTCCCGGATCTGAAAATCACAAATCAGGTTTTCATTCATTCCGATACTTCTCTTGATGAAAAACTTTCGTCTTTTGCAGTCGGTGCAATTTCCACTTCGGATCTCCTGAAAAATCATTCGCAGAAGATTTTTAGTCATGTGCTGAAAGGGATGACCCGAGAGTCATATTATTTCCGGGCACCAGAAGATGAATTCAGGATGAACCCATGAAAAGGTTCTTCTTTCTTCCTACGACTGTTTCCTGGTTATTGTTTCTTATTTTAATTTACGCCTGGATGAAGTGGAGTTTTGGTCACGCCCTTCTTTGGTCAGTTCTTTGCTTTATCGTGGCCCTTATCACGCGCAGAACTTCTGTTCCTTATCGCGACACTTTGAAAAATGATGGTGAGATTTATCTTTCACCAGTATTTGGTGAAGTGAAAAGTATCCGCCGTAATGTTCAGCTTCCTCATATTCCGGGAGATGGTCAGGAAATCCGGATTGCCATATCTGGCTGGAGTGAGAAAGGACTCTACCTTCCGACGGCCGGAGAAGTTTCTCACCTGCGAGCGACCAAGGGTGTGAAGATTCCCCGGGATGCTGAGTCAGTGGCCTTCTATCGTCCGATGGATGATGTGGCCCATACCGACTTCGTGTTGACCTCAAAAAACAAAGCGCAGACTCTCATGCGATTCGTTGATAGTAAGTATGGGAAGCGTCCAACTATATGGCTGAAATCTGGTGATCGTGGAAGGGGTGCGGCCTGTTTTGGGTATTATCCTTTTGGCGGAACTTTGTTAATCTATTTACCTAATAACAGTGACATCCTCGTTTTTGAGAAAGAGTTTGTTGTTCCGGGTCAGACAGTCATTGCTGCACTCAAAGATACGAAATGAGGTTTTATGGCTTTTGATAATAAGAAGTGGGCATATTTTATTCCGAATACTTTTACGGCCATGAATATGGGCTGTGGATTTATTGCCATCCTCCAGGGTTTTCACGGAGAGTTTTATAAAGCATGTATGTTCATCGTTCTCGCTGCGATTTTCGACAGCGTTGATGGACGTGTGGCCCGCATGACGAACACTCAGTCGAGTTTCGGTGAGCAGTTCGATTCACTCAGCGATCTCGTTTCTTTCGGAGTATCTCCTGCACTTGTTTACTACTTCCGTTTTCTTTCTGATTCTGGAAGACCGGGCATGGTGGCAACTTTCTTCTTCATGCTTTGCGGAGGATTAAGACTTGCCCGTTTTAATGCCAACATCGATAAAAATAAATCTGATTATTTCCAGGGTCTTCCTATTCCAAGTGGAGCTCTCGCAGCGATCGGTCTCATTCTTGTCTCCCTGAATATTCCTGAACTCGTTGCTTACAAGCCACTGACTCTTGGTTATTTACTTTTTTATGCTGCTCTCATGGTTTCTAACGTTCCCTTTCCAAGTTTCAAGAATTCGGAGTGGGTGAGAAAGCATAAGAAACAAGTTCTCATGGTTATCTTCCTCATCATCGCCTCACTTTTTCTCTATGAGGAAGTGATGATTCCGGCGCTTCTTTCAGTTTATGTGACTGCTTCCATTCTTTACTGGCTTACTCATCGTAAGAAGTTTGAAGGGATCTTTGACTGGAGTGAAGAAGAGCCCGAGTTCGATGCAGTAAAGTGATCTCGCACTACAAATTAATTATTCAATACAAGGGTAATCGTTATTCCGGTTGGCAAGTCCAGCTCGGAACAACTGAGCTCACCATTCAAGGTGAACTCAATCGTGCACTTTCCGTTATTTCAAAATCTGATGAAGTGAAAAGTATGGGGGCCGGCAGAACAGATGCTGGTGTTCATGCTCTCGGCCAGGTGGCAAAGGTCAGCATTCCTCTCGTCATCCCGACTGAAAGTCTGGTGAAAGCTCTCAACGTGAATCTTCCGGATGATATCCGGATCATTCATGCAGAAACGACGGATGAGAATTTCCATCCGACAGTTCAAGCAAAATCAAAAGAGTACCATTATCGTTTTACTGCCAGCCGTTCCTTCACTGCTTTTCAGAATGATTTAATTGAAAACCATCCTTTCGAACTGGATCTTTCGAAAATGAGAGAAGCCTGTAAAATTCTTGTGGGTGAGCACGACTTCACAAATTTTTACTGCGAAGGAACGGATGTGAGTTCCCATGTCCGCACTATTTTCAGCTGTGACATCGTCGAAATCCCGCAAGGAAAGTTCGAAATGCTTCCCTCGCATTATGTGTTTCAGATCTCTGGAAACGGCTTTCTCAAGCAGATGGTGAGGCTCCTGATGGGTGCACTCTGGAACATCGGCAGAGGAAAAATCTCACTCGAAGAATTTCGGTCTGCCTTAGGTCCCACTAAGGTTCAGAGACTTGGTCCCGTTGCCCCACCAAATGGCCTCTATATGGTTCGCGTCAATTACTAGAATCTTTGACTTTTCCGGGCTTTGTGTTAAAAAAACGATTCAATTTTACCAATGAAACAAGCGAGTTCTCATGTCTTACACCATTCAGGATGTTAACGGCTGTACTAAGAAATTACTCTTCAACTTCGATAAAGTTGATCTCTCCAGCCAGATCAAAGATGCTCTCGTAGCAAAACAACAAAATTCAAATCTCAAAGGTTTCCGTAAAGGAAAAGCTCCCCTTGAGATGGTTCAGAAACTTTTCGGCCCACAAGTTGAAAACGATGCTCTTTATCGCTTCATCTCTGAGCAGTATTACGAAGCTATGAAGAAAGAAAATATCCGCGTTGTTGGTTACCCACAATTCGGTAACACAAAATATGAATCAGGTAAGTCAGTAGCTTTCGAAGCGACTGTTGAAGTGATTCCTGATTTTGAACTCAAAGATTATTCAAAACTCACTTTCAAGAAAGAATCTGAAACGGTTTCAGATGAAGACTTTGAAACAATGAAGAAAAACTACCTCGGTAGCAAAGCTGAAGTTTCTGAAGTTAAGGATCCAGCTCACAAACTCGCGAAGTCTGATTTCGCAGTTTTCAATTTCGAAGGCGAAAAAGCTGACGGATCAAAACCAGACAATATGAAAGCAACTGAGTACATGCTCGAAATCGGTTCGGGCCAGTTCATTCCTGGTTTCGAAGATGGCATGATCGGTCTCAAGAAAGGTGATAAGAAAGATATCAAAGTCACTTTCCCGGCTGATTACCATGAAGAAGATCTGAAGAATGCTCCGGTGACTTTCCACGTTGAGCTTCTTGAAATCAAAAATAAGAATTTCCCGGAACTCACTGACGAACTCGCTAAAGAATTTGGCTTTGAATCTGTTTCAGATTTCACAGCAAAAAACAAAGAGCGCATGGCGACTCAGAAGAAGCGCGAAGTTCAGTCTAAGCTTCAGCAGGAAATTCTTGAAAAGCTTATCTCTGAAAATCAATTCGAAGTGCCTAAGGCCCTCGTTGATGATCAGAAAGAAAGCGTTAAGCAGGAACTTTCTCGTACCCTCAAGCAACAGGGCTTTAACGAGCAGATGATCCAGCTTTATTTCGAGCGTTGGGATGATGATGTCACTAGTAAGGCTCTCTTCCAGGTTCGTTCTGGTCTGGTTCTTGATAAGCTTGCTCGCAAGTACAACATTGAAGCGACAGAAACAGATCTCGATGCAAAAATCGAAGAGATGGTTTCTCAGTCAGGCATGAAGAAGGAAGAAATTTCTAAATTCTACAAGTCTAACGAGAACATCAAGCGCAACCTCATGTACGCGATCCGCGAAGAGAAAACATTCGTAGCTCTCCAAAAAGACATGAAAGTTTCTTAGAAAATCACGATAAGCTTCTGATTTCGTCGTCAGAGAGCTTCAATCTTTCGGTTACATACTCTACGTATGCTCCCTCAAAATTGAAGCTCTCTTTCTAGAACTCATCGCTTCTCCTGATTTTCCCAAAGCTCTCCTTTTCCTTCGGGGGGAGCAGTTTTCCAACCAAATACCCCGCACTAAATCCCTCTCACAAATCCCATCAGTCCTGTAAATCTTGTCTCCCACGATTTTTATTATTCTCCCCTGCGCCTGCCACTCGTAGCTTCCGCTCAGTTTTATTTTTCCTGAATCCCGATTGAGATCAACAGTGAGGAGAAGGCAAATAATAATGGCCGGCCGGAACTGACGAATGACCAGACAAAGAAAAAACATCAAAAGCAAAATATTCACTTCCAGAAGAGGGAAATTCATCACAAGGGAATAACTGAAACTCACAATGAGCTGAACGAATTTTAAAAGCCAGAGTCCGGATGCCAGTTGCCAGTCCGAAAGAGGCCAGGCAAGGAGAAATAAAAAAGGAAGAATGAGAGCAAGGATGAAATTCATAACCGGAGAAATGAAAAGAAGAAGGGGTGAAATGAGACTTCCCTGAGTGAAAGCGATAATCAGCTGGGCGATGAAAAACCAGATGACTGTAGTTATACCCTTTGCGCCTGAATAGATGATTCCCAAAAAGAGAAAGCTATAAGTGAATCCCAGGGGAGAACCGGAAAATGATCCCCAGAGAATATCCATGAGCATCGCCAGAAGAAACCCCGTTTTGGTCCCGAAGAAATGCTGCTGAAGTTTTACCATGGTCATGCGCTTAAGAGCTGACTGTCCCGGAAGAAAGAAAAGAGACGTTCCGATGAAACTTAGGAGTCCTATTTTGTATTTACGTTTTCTCAGGAAAAACATGACGGGCCAGAGTATGGCAGAGAGATGAAATCCCGACGGAGTGAAAACGTGGGCAAGGGCGAGAGTTTTGTATTCAAGTCTTAACCATCTATCGAGTGGTGCTACTCTTCCGGTCATCATGGATTCCCAAAGTTCGAGAAGAGTAAGTTCCTCCGGGGTGACTCTGATCTTCGCCTTCTGAAAGTGATCGAGCTTAAAGCTCCTCTCACTTTTGAAGTAGGGAGCAAGGGCCCGTCTCTCATGAGCTTTCAAAGTAAGAAGCATGAAGAGGGAGAGTGTTAGGATAGTGATGAGCCAGGGTCTGTTCATAGGGTCCGGGTCGCAAGCACGGGGCCAGAGAATAGAAGATTAACTCCTGAATTTTATAAGCATTCAGCTGCCAGGCATAAAGCCTATTCCCTTGCCTCTTAAGTCGAAAAGGGATAATTACCAAGCATGAATGAAGTGATCCAAAAAGGGCTTCTTCCCGATGTGGAAAGATGGCTTCTGGAAGATGATCTCAACCGGAACTTTCACTACCTCCGCTCGCTGCCGACTCATCCGGTTGAGATGACGCTTAAATTTAAGTCGCCACAACTCGTGGCCGGCACTGATTACTTTTGTTCCGTGTTTTCATTTCTGGGATCTGATGTTTCTGAAGTGCTCGAACTAGAGCGCAAAGAATTTTCCGGAACCGAGACTTTTACCTTCAAAACAAAAATTCCTTTTAACGTTGCAGTCACTGGCGAAAGATTAGCACTGAATCTCCTTCAGCATGGTTCATCGATAGCCACTTGGACAAAACAGTTTGTGAATCTTGCCGGTGAGACGAATATTCTCGATACCCGGAAAACCACACCTGGCCTTCGCTCTCTGGAAAAATATGCAGTTCGTGTTGGCGGGGGATTCAATCATCGCCTGGGCCAGACTGATCTCTGGATGATTAAAGACAATCACAAGGCCTGTCTCGGTGGACTGAAGGGAGCATTCAATTTCTTCCAGTCTCAGGGAACTTTTTATAACAACATCATTGCCGAGATTCATGACCTGAATGAACTGAAAGAGGCGATCTCTCTTGGTATCAAACATGTGATGCTGGATAATTTCTCTGCTGATCAGATTCGGGAAGCGGTGAAATTGAAATCTGCCGGAATGACTTTTGAAGTTTCGGGCGGCATTCGTCTTGATACGGTCAAAAATTATCTGATTCCGGGAATCGATGCCCTGAGTGTCGGTTCACTTACCTATAGCGCTCCACGAGTGGATATTTCTCTCAAGTACAGGTCGGTATGAAAGACTTCAATACGGATGTTTTGATCATCGGAACCGGAATAGCGGGATTGTCAGCAGCACTTAAACTTGCCGAGAAAAAAATAAACGTGACGATCGTCACGCGTGAAAAGAAACCGGAAATCACCAATACCTTCTGGGCGCAGGGTGGAATCATCTACAGCCCGAAAGACCTGAACGATCAGGAAGACCTGATTACGGATATCATCCGCGCTTCGGCCTATACCTCAAACATTGAAGCCGCTAAGATTCTTGCCACCAGATCTGCCGAGATTATTGATGAAGTTCTGATTGATAAATCTCACGCAGATTTTGCCAAAGATGCTGAAGGGGAGCTTCTCTTCACAAAAGAGGCAGCTCACTCACGTGACCGGATTATTTATAAAGGCGACATGACAGGGAAGACGATTCAGATCTCTCTTCTCAATTATCTTTCCGACAAAACAAAATTTCCTAATATCAGTTTTCTCACAAGTCATACGGCGATCGATCTTATTACTCCGGATCACCACGGTGTCGACATCACTCAGCGCTATGAGGAAAACCAGGTTCTGGGTGCTTATCTTTTTAATCAAGAGAACAAAGAAGTCAGAAAGATTCTTTCGAAAGTGACGATCCTTGCGACTGGTGGAATTGGCGCTCTTTATCTTCACCACTCGAATGCTGAAGGTGCGCGTGGCGATGGTCATGCGATGGCGTATCGGGCCGGTGCGGATGTTACGAATATGGAATTTATCCAGTTTCATCCGACAACTTTCTATAACCGTTCTTCTCATCGCCGCTTTCTGATTTCAGAAGCGATCAGAGGAGAAGGTGGGAAGCTCATCAATGCCAAAGGTGAAGCTTTCATGAAGAAGTATCACCCGGA
Organism: Bdellovibrionota bacterium; assembly: GCA_040387275.1. GTDB lineage: Bacteria > Bdellovibrionota > Bacteriovoracia > Bacteriovoracales > Bacteriovoracaceae > Peredibacter. The sequence continues at coordinate 17,232 of JAZKDZ010000003.1, forward strand.
CGAAGAGCTTGCTCCCCGGGATGTTGTGGCGCGAGCCATTCTTGAAGAAATGATCGCAGAAAAAGAAGACTGCGTTTACCTCGATATTTCCCATAAGGGCGAAGATTATCTGAAAGAAAGATTTCCTACGATCTATGCATATTGCCTGGAAAATCAGGTGAACATGGCGAAGATGCCGATTCCGGTGGTTCCCGCTGCTCACTACACATGTGGCGGCGTGAAGACTGATCTCAAAGGGAAAACCAATCTCAAGCGTTTGTATGCTGTGGGAGAGGTTGCCTGCACGGGTTTACATGGGGCCAACCGCCTGGCTTCGACATCATTACTAGAAGGACTCACCTGGGGATACATCGCAGCTGAAGATATTTTGGGAAGCATCGAAACGCTTTCTGATTATCAGGCCGATAAAATCAAGAACTGGACTGTTGGTCACGAGGAAGTGGAGCTCGCCCTGATTGCTCAGGATCAGCTCACACTTAAGCAGACGATGTGGAATTACGTGGGCCTCTCGCGTTCACAAAACCGCCTGGCTCGTGCGCGGGCGATGTTCATCGAACTTCAGGATGAGATCGCGAAATTCTATAAGCATGCTCAATTAAATGATGAACTCATTGGTCTACGAAATGGCGTGGAAGTGTCGTTCATGGTTCTGAACGCATCTCTCAGAAACAAACAGTCTGTCGGCTGCTTTTACCTGAAGAACTAATTAAGTATTAAGTGGTTTGAAGTATGAATGACCCAGAAGAACGAGGTTTCTTCTGATGAAATTCCTGCGTCTCAGAACAAAATTCGTAGGACGTTTTGGGCTCCACTTGCGTGGGTTAGGGAGAATCGCTGCGAAGAGATGAGCTTCACCCGGATTCAGTTTCATCGATGATTTTGCGTAATAGTGAGCGGCAGCGGCTTCAGCACCGTAGATGCCGGAACCAAGCTCAATGGAATTCAGATACACTTCAAGAATTCTTTTCTTGCCCCAGATCGCTTCGATCAAGACAGTGAAATAAACTTCGAGACCTTTACGAACATAGGTCCGTGAAGGGTAGAGGAAAACGTTTTTGGCCGTCTGTTGAGAGATGGTTGAAGCACCCATTTTGATTTTGCGGCGTTTGTTGGCATCAATTGCTTTAGCGATGGCCTCAAAATCAAAACCATTGTGAGAAAGGAATTTCGGATCTTCAGAAGCGATAACCGCCTTCTGCAGATGGGGTGAAATGGATTCAATAGGTGTCCAGTCTTTCTGGATCGCAACCCATTTACCTTCGAGAGCGTATTCAAATGTGCGGATGAAGACGAGCGGAGTGTAGTAAACCGGAACCCACTTCAGGAGAACAACAGTGGCAACAGTTGAAACGAAAAAGCCGACAGTTCCCCAGAGAACAGCTTTCTTCGCTATTTTCATTGCGGGGCCGGCCTTTCTGAAACCACGTCTGATGTAACCCATTAAATCTTTTTCTCAAAAAACCGGGATGTTTTGTAATTCACAAACCCTTCCCGGGTATAAAACTTGTGTGTTCGTTCTCTGAGTATATTACAGTTCAGGTAAATTGTATGTAACTGGTAGGTCTTTGCCCACTTTTCAGCGGCTTCCAACAATGCTTTTCCTATTCCACTCCCTCTGGAATTTTCTTCGACAACAAATGCTTTCACTTCCGCTTTGTCTTCTTCGATCAGATCTTCCACGCACTCGAGATGAATCCAACCAAGAACATTTTTGTTTTCTTCATAAACAAGAAACGAATGGCGTGGTGAGGAACTGAGCTTCGTGAATCTCTCGCGAAGATCATTTTGTGTAACAGGATAACCAAGCTGATCGGAGAGTTTCGCCACCTGGGAAAGATGGGATTCGCTCATGGAAGTAATAGGCATACCAGAGAGAAATACCACGTTTGCCAATGTGCGTCATGGTTGGTACGTTACCCTGACATTTTTACAGGGTAGGGGGGTAAAGAAAATGACTTTTCCCTCGGAGTCCTCTACAAGACAGACACTCAATTTTCATAGGCTTAACATGACACTCGAAACGACGAAGAAATTTCAGGAAAAATCACTCTATTTTACATCCCTTGGATGTTCCAAGAATCTCGTGGATTCACAGGTGATGCTCGGACATCTGAAGCTTGATGGCTTTACCATCGCTCAGGCCCCGGAAGATGCTGAAGTGATTATCGTGAACACATGCTCATTTGTTGAAGCGGCGAAAGTTGAATCGATCGAAACGGTTCTTGATCTCGCGAGCTACAAAGAAACCGGAAACTGCAAGGCCCTCGTCATGTCCGGTTGTATGGCGCAAAGATATTCGAATGAACTTGAAGGCGAAATGCCGGAAGTGGATATGTTCATCGGAACAGGTGAATATCAGAAAATTGTTCCGCTTCTTCGCGCGATGGAAGAAGGAAAACTCGAGAAGAAATCATTCGTGGAAATTCCACGCTACATTCATACAGAATTCGACCCTCGTCTCAATACTTCGCCGTTTTACATGGCATGGTTGAAAATTTCCGAAGGCTGTAACCGTAACTGCACATTCTGCATTATTCCCACTCTTCGCGGGAAACTTCGTTCAAGAACAGTTGATTCACTCGTAAAAGAAGCTGAACAGCTCGCTGCTACCGGTGTGAGAGAAATGAATCTCATTTCCCAGGATTTCTCTGACTACGGAGTGGATCTGGCTGGCGGCGGGAAAAAAGATGGCAAGAACCCGATGATCTACGAACTTCTTTCTCGTCTCGAGAAAGTGGAAGGACTCGACTGGGTTCGCGTATTTTACTTCTACCCGGATGATCTCACTGAAGACGTCATGGATCTCATGGCGAAATCGACAAAAATCACTAAGTATCTCGATATGCCGGTTCAGCATTTTGCTGATGGCGTTCTTAAGCGCATGAACAGAAGAGTCACTGAAGAAGTGATCCACCAGAAGATCAAAACTCTTCGTGAAAAGATTCCAGGAATCGTTCTCCGCACTTCTATCATCGTAGGATTCCCCGGTGAAACAGAAGCAGACTTCGAGGCCCTCATGAGAGGCGTGAAAGAAGCGCGTTTCAATCACCTTGGTGTATTCAAGTATTCTGATGAAGAGGGAACTCCCGCACTTCGTCTCAAAGATAAAATCTCTCAGGAAGTCATTGATGAGCGCTTCGAGAAGCTTTATGAACTCCAGAAAGAAATCGCCCGTGAACTTAATCAGGAATACCTCGGTAAAGTGATTGAAGTTCTTGTGGAAGGCGCTCATGAAGAAACAAATCTTCTGCTTCAAGGCCGTCATGCCGGTCAGGCCCCTGATATCGACGGTAAAGTGATCATCAATGATGGTCTCGCCAAGCCAGGAGATATCGTTCGGGTTGAGATCACAGAAGTTCTGGATTATGACCTCGTAGGGAGAATCGTGTAGGTTTTTCACGGTTCACTTCACGTTCCACCCAAAAGATGCGTTTCCCCTAGAATACTCTGATGCGTATTCTCTCCCTCATTATTGCTCTCTATTCTGTTAGTGCGTTTGCTCTTCCCAGACGTGAAGTCATCTATGATTCTCGTGTGGGTGATATCAAGGATTACAGAATTGGAGATGAGTGGGGGAAGGAGAGGGTTACGAAAGACTTGTTGAATACGGAGAGTGCGGCCTTCATTCGTGCCGTCTCCGCCACCGGGAAGATGCCGAAAGGCGGAACAGGTTTTTATCTCGGTAAGTTTAATAACGAACATGTACTCGCGACAAACCATCATGTCTGTCCGACCAGAACTTATTGTGATGGGGACAATGTTTCGTTTCCTGTTCTGAAGAAAAAATTCAAGGTCTCTGGTTACTATATCACTCTTCCGCATATTGATCTCACACTCCTGAAAATCAAAGTGAAACCGCAGGATGAAGCGGCACTGCTTTCAGTTGCGAAGAATTTTTCATTTCATAAAGATGTCACGAATGGGATGGAGCTTCTCACAGCGGGCTTTGGTGTCGGTGGAAATCCCGGCGAAGTACTGATGGTGAATCAGGATAGTGATTGCAAAGTTTATTCAGGTAATGCGGAATACAGACTGATGGCAGATCCCGATATCATGAATCCCGGAAGCTACAAGGCCTGGTCGTTTGCTCACTCATGCGATATCTCGCACGGTGATTCAGGATCTGCGATGGTGGAAAGAAGCACGGGTGATGTCATTGGGATTGTGTGGACCGGAAAACTTCCAAAATCAAAAATGGTTCAGTCGAGTGAAGCACTCATTGAGCTTTTAAATAATCCTACAGAAGCCATCTGGGAAGAACTAGCCTACGCCGTTCCCTCACCAAAGATTCTGGAAGCCTTAAAAAGAATTCTGGGGGACAGGAATCTTCATCCTGTTACGAAAGACACCATCACATCACTTATCAGTGATCTTTAAGCGGTAATTTTTTTGAATTGAGGGCCTTCTCGAGAGTCTCGATTTCTTCCGTGAGTTTTGAGCTCTTGGCCTCATGAAGTTTGTAATGAAGAAGACCGTAAGCTTGCTTGTCTTTCAGGTCTTTAGTGAGAAGACGTGTTTCCATCTGCTGAAGACCGAGCTCGAGTTCTCTCAATTGAGCAGTCATTTCATTGAAACGGAAATCCATCTTCTGATGAAGATCGCGGATGAGTGTGACCGTCTCTGAATCTGATTTTTTTCTGAACCACGAAAGCATAAGTTCTCCGACTTCCATCATAACCAAATCATCCCTTCTGAACTATTGAGGCAATAATCTCCTCTCCCCACAAACACAGTAAGCACTTAGAATAAGACATATTCAAGGAGCTCCTGGTGAAAAATCTGATTCTTCTACTCAGTCTTGTGTCTTTTGCTGCCTGGGCGCAAGCGCCTGCAGAAAGTCCCCTGAGAAGTAAAATCCGGAATCTTATCAGTGAGATCGCAGGGACCAAGTGGAGCGACAAACTTCTGGGGAAACTTCCTGAGCCGGTGCAGGAAATGAGCGTTCCGGAAATTCCAAAAAACTTTAAGTCGAGTACTGATGTGACAAGTTACATCAAGGAAATTAAACCTGAGACGGATTACGAAAAACTTCCACCTGAGAGAAGAGCGCAATTTGATCGATCTTTCATTGAAGAATTATTTGTCGTCACCAGAAAAACAGAACCGAAGGATGAAGATCTTTCGACATGGATGAACAATCTTCAGCAGGGCGGATCCCGGGAAGCTGTGTATCAGGCGCTTGTCCTGGATGATGTGTATGCGACATTGGAAAATCTCAGTGAAAAACCTTCAGCTCGTCTCATGGATTTTTGTCTGAGATTCAGTAAAAAGTTTTTTGGCGTCACTTACACTGAAGATGGTCTCAAGCAATTCAATCTTTATACGCTGAAAAGAACTTTGACCGAGAAGGGAATGAATCTTCTCGAGTTCTACGAAGGGAAAAACCTTGAAGAATATCACCGCTGGTATGCTATCTATTCAGCAGACCTCGCTAAAGAATATTCTCCGCTCTTTAAATCTGAAGTACGCAGGAATACGGATCCAAAATATCATTATGAATGGGCCAAAGGGATGCCTCTTCAGAATGTGAAGTCTGAATTCATTATCAAAACTCATCTTGTGATGAATGGTCTGCAGCTTCTTCAGTAAAAAAACGGATTTTCGATTTCAAAAAGAGAAATAAGAAGTCTTTCAACACCCAGGGCAATCCCTGCGGAAGGAGGAAGACCTTTTTCGAGTGAAGAGTAGAATACCTCTGGTTGAGGCAAGCGATAGCCATAAAGCTTCTGTTTTAATCCGGCCTGCTCATCAAATCTTTTCTTTTGCTCATTCAGATCAGTCAGTTCGTTAAAACAATTACAGAGTTCAATACCGTTAATATAAACTTCGAATCTTTCACAAACGCGTGGATCTGATTTCTTGAGAGTAGAAAGAGCGGCCAGCGGTGCTGGAAATTCTTTTATCAGGAGCAGGGGATATTTTGAGAGATGAGTTTCAATCTTATTCAGATAAAGCAGGAAAAAATAATCATCCCATTCAAGTTCAATTGAGGGAACCGGCACGTCGGGAAATGATTTCAACAATTCTTTGATTCTGGGGACTGTCAGATATTCCAGAATATCGATATCCAGAAATTCATGAAACAATTCCTGCATCGTTTTTGTAACAAGCTTCTGGCCGGAAATATTTTTTCTGAGAGGGATTTTCGCATTCAAAATCACATATTGGATGAGACTTTCAACATCATTCATGATGGATTCGTAACGTTCATTCTTACGATACCACTCGAGCATGAGAAATTGTTTCCGGTGAACGGGAGAATCCGTTTCATCGCGAAAGCAGTAATTGATGGAGAAAATCTTATCCAGATTCTCATTCGGGTCAGCGAGAAGTTCTTTCAGGCAAAACTCAGGTGAAGTATGGAGATAAAGGGGAAGTTGACGCTTGTCTTTCACGGAATGGAGCTGAAACGGGTGAATGTGAACTTCCATACCGGGATTCTCCACGGCGGGTGGAGTTAAAACATCGAGGAAGCCTTGCTCCCCGAAATAGTTCCGGATAATCTGAATCAGCTCAAACTGGTAACGACGCATGAACCTTCACCGTTTAAAAAATCTTCTGCAAAAAGAACATACTCTTTCCCCGGACAAGTGGAAAGGGGCCGTCGTTTTTCTGTGTACGGAAGAACAAGTCGTTTTCATTAAGCGCTCTGAATCTATGCCTACTCACAGCGGTCAGGTGGCTTTTTTCGGTGGTCACAAACTCGCTCATGAACATGATCCCTGGATTTCTGCTCAGAGAGAATTTACTGAAGAGACTAGCCTTGATAGCACCACGATTGATTTCATGGGTTACCTTCCGGTCATCATGACTTCGCGTTTACAGGCGATCGTTCCGGTCATGGCAAAACTCAAAATACCCATGGAAGAGTTTCTGCAAAATGCAAAATCCAATGGCGAATGGGATGTCCTGATTCCTTATAATTGGGAAGATTTGTGCAGGGAAAAAGACTGGCAGTATGCTTGGCGCAATGGATATACTCGCTCACCCGTTCTCTTCCATCCGATGAGACCACACACTCATCTTTTATGGGGAGCTACGGCATCCATCGTCTGGGATGTTCTCCGACGATATTTTTCTGAGGAAAGTGCATGAACGAAATTCAACAATTGCTTGGCGATAATCTTGAAGTTTATGTCAGTGGTTTTGTCGTCGTTGGTGGACTCCTCACTTATTTATTCAGCAGAAAAAAACAAAAACAAATCCCTACTGATTTTCCGACCGAAGCCAGGGCTCCGGAAATTGTCCGGAAAGAAGCTCCGGTTGCACCGAAAGTCAGCTGGACGCAAAGACTCACTCTCGGTCTTGATAAATCACGCTCAGAAGTCTGGGGAAAAATCGGAAATTTATTTGCCGGAGAAAAACCATCTCTGGATGAAATTGAAGAAGTTCTCTACACAGCAGATCTTCCTACGGGACTTGTTCAGGAACTTCTCACTCGACTTGAAAAAGAAGGGAAAGGAAAAACGGCGGATGAGATTCAGACACTGGTATATCACTTCATGAGAGAGAAGATGGAGCCGGTTCAGAGGACAGAAAAAAATCTCGATGCTGTGAAGACAATGAAAGTCATCATGATCGTCGGTGTGAATGGTGCGGGGAAGACAACAACGATTGGAAAACTTGCGACGAAACTGAAACTCGAAGGGAATAAAGTTATTGTCGGGGCCTGCGATACGTTCCGGGCAGCAGCTGTTGATCAGCTCCAAGTCTGGTGCGAACGCGCGGGAGTCGAGATGGTTCGCGCGAAAGATGGCGCAGATCCGAGTGGTGTTGCTTATGACACGGTAGCCAAAGGCATGAGCGGAAACTACGACTACTGCCTGATTGATACGGCCGGAAGACTTCATACCAATCAGAACCTGATGGATGAACTCACGAAAACCAAGAAGGTCATGGCGAAGGTCGATGCCCTGGCGCCGAGTGAAGTTCTCCTAGTTCTCGATGCGATAACCGGGCAGAACGCTCTCAAGCAAGCGCAGGAATTTCATAAAGCTCTCCAACTTACCGGAATTATATTCACAAAATGCGACGGCTCGGCCAAAGCGGGAAGTGCGGTCGGAATTGTTGATCAATTGAAAGTTCCGATTAAGTACATCGGTGTTGGTGAATCCGTGGATGATCTCCACAAATTCGATCTCGATTTATATCTCAAAACTTTGGTAGGGATCGAGACAGCTTAAGACCTTAATTTCATTGTGAAAGACATTGCAGCTTCATTGACTTTTATAGGGGTCAAAAGTACCTTATTTCTATGACCCAAAGTCAGGAAGTAGAGTTCAGTGTTTTAGGCTGTAAAGTGAAATACAGGCCGGAACAAAACGATAGTCACATCGCAAAGGCGGTGATCGATCACGTGCTCGCTGAAATTCAGCAGCTCAAGATCAATCGTCCGCAGCTCCGAGATACAGATGTAGCAGTTCTGGTTGCGCTAAAAATCGCAACTGAGAAGCTTCAACTCGAAGATGAGTATAAAGGAAATATCCTCAAGCTTGAGGGTACTCTGGAAAAGGCCATGGAAAGCCTTAACACTCAGGCGATATAGACGTGACCAAAGAGGAAATGCGCAAGTCGCTTCTTACGAAGCTTGCCTCTTTGTCAGATGATCACATCATCTCGTTAAGTTTCTCGCTCACTCAAGAGCTGATAACACTATTCAAACACCTTCCTCACTTACAAAGTCAGATTGGTGCGGCCTATTTGCCGCTCCAGAATGAAGTCGCTCCGGTTTATCAGGAACTTCTTCGTTCGGTGCCACTCATTCTTTCCTATCCTGTTTTAGTTGAGGGAAAGATGGCCTTCGGAATGGCTGAAGGTTTACCAAGTGGATCACCCTGGTTAACACCACCTTACAAAGTGGTTGAGCCAGATTGGTATCTTGTTCCTGGTGTTGGATTTTCTCTTGAGGGAAATCGATTAGGGCGCGGGAAAGGTTTTTACGATCGCTTTCTGGAAACCCGCAAGGGAACAAAGATCGGGCTCGCATGGACTGGTCAGATGAAAGAAAACATTCCTGTGGAGTCGCACGATTGCCACATGGATTTTATAGTAACGGAAAATTTTTGCTGGGACGTTAAACAGCAGAAACATATTTAAGGGGAATAAGATGAATCCTATGGTTATGGCCGTGATAGGCGCTGTTGCCGGAGCTGTCATCGCCTTCTTAGTATTCACTCTCAAGCAGGGTGCATCGAAGAAAGGTCAGGAAACAGCAGCACAGGATATTCTGAGAAAAGCCGAAGGCGAAGCTCAGGAATTAAAAAGAAAAGCTGAAGAGAAAGCGAAACAGATTGTTCGTGATGAACGAAATAATCTTGAAGCTGAAATGGAAAAGAAGAAAAAACATCTTACTGATTTCGAACGTGGTCTCACGAAGAAAGAAGTCGCCATTGAACAAAAAACTGAGCAGATCCAGAAAGATACTGATCGCGTAAAAGCGAAAGAAGTTGAAATCGAAACTCGTGTTCAGAAACTCGATCAGGAAATCAAGAAGACGACTGAAATTTCTGAAGAGCTTGCTAACAAGCTCACTCAGGTTGCCGGTCTCACGAAAGAACAAGCGAAGAACCAACTGATCGAACAGGTTGAAGAAGAAGCTCGCCTTGATGCTGCTAAGAAAGTTAAGCGCATTGAAGAAGAAGCCAACGAAGAAGCTGAAAAAAGATCTAAGCGTATCGTAGGAATTGCGATTCAGCGTTTTGCCGGAGAGTACGTTGCGGAACAAACTATTTCATCAGTAGAAATTTCTGATGATGGTGTGAAGGGACGTCTCATCGGTCGCGAAGGCCGTAACATCCGCGCGTTCGAACAGATTTGCGGAGTCGATCTCATTATCGATGACACTCCTGGAATTGTGACGATTTCATCATTCAACGTCGTCCGTAAGGAAATCGCGAGAATGACGATTGAACGTCTGATCGCAGATGGTCGTATTCACCCTGCTAAAATTGAAGAATTCTATGACAAGTGTAAGCATGAATTCGAGTCACGCCTTCGTGAACTCGGAGAGAAAGCTCAGATGGAAATCGGCGTTCACGGGATGCACCCGGAAATTCTGAAACTCATCGGTGCTCTCAACTGGCGTACATCTTATACTCAGAACCAATATCAACATGCTCTTGAAGCTGCGTTCCTCGCAGGTAATATGGCCGCTGAACTTGGTCTCAATGTGAAACAAGCCCGTCGTGCTGGTCTCATTCACGATATCGGAAAAGTGCTGGATGCTTCGGCTGAAGGTTCTCACGCTGTTATCGGAGCTGACTTTGCGAAAAAATACGGAGAGTCTCCGGATATCGTTCACGCTATCCGCGCTCACCATGATGACGAAAAACCAGAATCGGTTCTCGCTCACCTGGTTGCAGCTTCAGATGCTCTTTCTGGTGCCCGTCCCGGCGCTCGTAAAGCTCTCAAAGAATCATATGTCTCAAGACTTTCTGATATCGAAAAAATCGTGAACAGCTTCGAAGGTGTTCACCGTTCTTATGCGATTTCTGCTGGTCGTGAGATCCGCGTTCTCGTTGAGAATGAAAAAGTTTCTGATGAACAGACCATCATGCTCTCACGTGATATCGCACGTAAGATTGAGCAGGAGATGTCGTACCCAGGTACGATCAAGGTTTCTGTTATTCGTGAAACACGCGCTGTAGGTATCGCTAAATAATTTAATCAAGCCGGAGGAAATATGGATAAATGTGCAATCGTCACGGGATCCTCCTCCGGCCTTGGTCTTGAAATCACCAAATCCCTTTTATTTTCCGGTTACACCGTTTTCGGCGGATCAAGATCCGGAACGAAAATTGAGCATGATAATTTCTATGATGTGGAACTCGACATCACGTCGGAAGAATCCGTTGTTGAATTTTTTGAAACCATCCGTGAATACGCGGAAGAAATTGATCTCGTGGTTAATAATGCCGGCGTTTGTGAGATGGCACCCGTCTCAGAAATGACGACGGAGAGTTTTGAAAAGCAGTTTGCCACTAATACTCTCGGTCCATTTTTACTTTTCAAAAATCTCGAACCGATGCTGATAAGAGGGGAGACTCATATTATTTCCGTCCTCTCGACGGCAGCTCAGTATGGTTATCCAAACGTTTCAGCTTACAACGCTTCAAAGTTCGGTCAGCTGGGCATGATTGAGTCTCTGAAAAAAGAATGGAAACAGCACAAGCTTCGTTTCACCAATCTTTTTCCGGGAGCTATCGACACTCCACTCTGGGATAAAATGGGAACAAGTTTTTCCCGCGACAAAATGCTTTCTCCTTCAGATTTTATGAGTGTGTTTAATTTTGTTGTTCATGCTCCCCCGACAATTCAATTTCCTGATCTCACTTTCCTTCATAAAGAGGGTTATCTCGAATGAGGCCTTTCCTCACCTCGAAAAGAAAACTCATCGATCTCATCGTTGTCATTACTGTGAGTGCTGTGATCTGGCCTCTTCTCGGAATGGAAGCCGCTTTCCTTTTTTGTTTTGGCTTTATCTGGAACTGGGCCGCTTCACAGGATTTAACTCAATACATGTCTGGGAAGAGTTACCGTTTCACGATGCTGAAACTTGTAACAAGCAGTCAGACTCTTATTCTTTCTCCGGCACCGATTCAACGTTTACCGGAATTCGCTAAGGCCATCGTTCGATCTCTTCCTGCCGGAATTTTCTGGTGGGCCGTCATCTGGACTAATGACAGTGATCTTCCCGTATGGGCGACCTTCGCGGGAAGTCTGGTCTTCGAACTTTCCCAATGGGATGTTCTATTTTCCAAGAAAGTAGAATCCGTTTGAAACTCATTCCCGTTTCACTCGCTCTTTTTTATCGCCAGCCAGCGCATGAGATCCTTGAAGTCTGGGTTCAAACCCGGACGGATGACGGAATTTATCATGGTCTTCTGGAGTTTCCGGGTGGAGGTATCGAACAAGGGGAGACGCCTCTTGTCGCTGCTGTTCGTGAAGTCATGGAAGAAGTTGGTATCAATATCAAAGCGGAAGATTCACAGTTTATGGGGATTTACCGCAGAACTTTGCCCGAGAAGGCCATTCTACTTTATCTCCATCTCTTCCCTGAATATCCGGGACTTGAGGGGAAAGGGCAGTGGTTGAAAATTACCCGGGAAAAACTCAGTTCTCCCTATGAAGGAAAGATTCCCGGCCCTAATCACCTGATGATTGATGATCTTTATCGTTACTTATATGATGAGCGCGTATGAACAGCGTGACTCAAGTCGTTTTCCAGGCATTTCTTCTCGCCTTTGCATTTGGTACCCAGATGTTTTCACCTGTGGTGAATACACGCCTAACGGGTGTGGGATTTTTTAAGCTTGGTACTTCTATTGTGCTTGGTTCATTAGTTCTCGCTCTCGGAGTTTCTTATTCGATGGATCCGGGACTTAATCAGTATCAATGGATCTGTTACTCAGTTCTGATTCTCACCAACATCATCACTTTTCTCTTTCACAAAGATTCCAAAAATTTCCTGATGTGGCTCATCTACGGAATTCAGATCTTACTATTCCTGTTTCTGACTTTTCTCACTTATCAGCAGAATCCGCTTTGGATTAATTTTTTCCTGAGTTCCATGGCGCTTTTGGGAATCAGTAATTTTGCGATGATCCTGGGACACTATTATCTCGTCACACCAAGACTCTCAGAAGAGCCTCTGATTTATTGTCTCTTCATTTTCTGGATTGTGATTTTTCTCAAGATGGCTTCTTCACTTTCCATTCTCTCTTCCGTTGGAGCTGGCTATCTCCAGGAGTACACCACACTTGGTGATGGATATATGTACAACTGGCTCTTTATCTCCATGCGCTGGCTCTGGGGATATGTGGCCCCCTTGATACTTAGTTTTTTTACTTTTCGTTTATGTAAGCTTCGCTCACTACAGAGTGCCACCGGTGTTCTTTATATCGTGGAATTCTTTGTCATCGTAGGCGAACTCATTTCAGTCTATCTCATGACCAAACACGGATTACCTGTATGATGGAAGTTCAGATTACCTGTCCCTCTTGTCAGTCTTCAGTAGAAGTTCTGCCTAATCATCTCGCATCGAAAGTTGATTGCGATATCTGTAAGCATGTTATTGATGTGAAGTTTACGAAAGAACATGAAGAGGGGATTCTCAAGGAATGCCCTGTCTGTTCACGGATGGATTTTTATAAGCAGAAAGATTTTAATCGAAAGATCGGAGTTCTTCTTTTCATCATCGCAGCTATTCTGAGTATCTGGACCTATGGCCTTTCACTTGTTGTCCTGTACCTTCTCGATTTGTTTCTGTTCCGGAGACTTGCGATGGTGACCATTTGTTATAAGTGCCACACTAACTTCCGTAAGTTAAAAAACATTCAGGATATCAGGGATTACGATCACGAAATGAATGACCGAATTGTTTACTCGGATCATGACTTTAAGGGCAAGCCGCTATCCCATTAATAACCCAGTTCCTAAATAAATAGTATTGTAAGATCGTTCGTCTTTTAAAAACGTCTGTGTTACAATTCAGCTACTCGTTTTTATTAATAACAGGAGTTTAGCCTTATAGAACCCCCGTCTGAACCCACCCGGTTCGTTCACTTCAAATTGAATTTCTCCTCATCCATTCAGCATAACCGGACTCACTTATGAGCAAGGATCAGGAATATCTCATCCTTTTCGTGTCTCTTTGTTTGTCCGCTTTCTTCTCTGGAGCAGAAGCTGCTTTATTATCGCTCCCTCATGAGAAAGCAAAACAGCGCGCTGACGAACATGGATTCGATTCATGGGCGATGAACAAGTGGCTTACTTCTCCCAATGATATTCTCACAACAATTCTCGTAGGGAATAACTTCGTAAACATTTTGATCGCGTCCCTTTCTGCTGCCATTACAGAAAGATATTTTTCTAATGATGCCCTCGCAATCAGCGTCGGTGTTACGACCATCATCATCCTGCTCTTTGGCGAAATTATGCCGAAGACTCTTGGTCGCGGCAGAGCGGAGAAGTTTGCACCGTACGCGATTATGGTTCTGGTCGGATTTTATTACGCCCTTTACCCGGTAGTTAAAGCTTTCGTGAAAATCATCCAGCTTGTTCTCGGTGATAACGCTACCGTTCGCGGTCGTCTTGTGACGAAAGATGATATTGAGATCATGGTTGAGATGGCCGAAGAAGAAAAAAGTATGGATTCAAAACAGATTGATCTGTTGAACTCCATCCTGGAATTCCCATCGATCAAAGTGAAAGACATCATGGTTCCGAGGACTGGGATTGAAGCGATCAAGAGATCGGCACAGTTTCAGGATGTCATTCGTACAGTCCGGGATGTCGCTCACTCGCGTTATCCGGTTTACGATGAAGATCTCGATGATGTTCTCGGATTTCTTCACATCAAAGATCTCGCCTTTATGAATACGGATGAGCAGAAGAATTTCGATGTTACGAAATACCTTAAGCCTCCATTCTTTGTTTATGAGCATATGAAGATTCAGGCCGTCTTCGATCACATGAACCGTAAAAAGGTACACCTGGCTCTCGTAAAAGATGAGAACGGAATTGTGGTGGGGATGCTGACTCTGGAAGACATCATGGAAGAGATCTTCGGAGAGATCCAGGATGAGCATGATGATGAACAGGATCTGATCCCCGGAATTGAGAGCGAAGAGGGAGTTATGGTGCCTTCCACTATTTCTCTCCGCGATCTTTATAATGAATACGACATTGAAATTCCGCTGAATGATAACTATTCCACTCTCAATGGCTTCCTCATGGAACAGCTGGGCAACAGCTTTCCGAAGAAGGGTCACATCATCATTTGGGACGGCTATTCCTTTGAACTTCTCAAGGTGAAAAACTACGAGATTAAAGAAGTGAAGATCAAGTCCACCAATGGTGATCATCTACGCGAGAAGAATCAGGAAAAAGAAACTGCTGATCAGCAGAAAGCTTTCGGCGCCAAATAAGAATGGAGCCGAAGGTTTACCCCGTATGTGTGATTGGCGGTGGTTCAGCGGGCATCATGGCCGTGCTGAGAACTGTTCTTAATAACGACGACTGCCTCTTCCTTCCTGGTACAGCTAAAGACAAGAAGAAATCCCGCGCCCTCTGGGTGAGAAAAATCGAGAATATGCCCGCGCACTTCAATTACAAGCGCGGTATCGAAGAGCCGAATGCTGAAACCATCAAGTGGATTCAGGAATCAGCTTTCAAAGAAAGACTTCATCTCCTGAAGAATACTGGTGCTACTACTCTTGAAAAAACCGGTGATCATTTTAAGATTACCGATTCAAAAGGCGAAGTTCATCTCGCGAAGTTCGTCATCCTTTGTACGGGTGTGATGGATGTTCAGCCGATCATTAAAGGCAGTATCGAAACTGTTTTTGATTACGCGAATGCGCAGACCATTGATTATTGCCTGATTTGTGATGGCCATCATGTGCTGGGAAAAAAAACCGGAGTGATTGGCAGTTCCAATTCAGCGGCCTGGGTTTCAATCATGCTATATGAAAGATACCAGCCGTCGAAGCTTACGATCTTTACCAATGGTGAGACACCGACATTTGCTCCTGACACTGAAAAGATTATCCAGGCGTACAACATTGAAGTGAAAACTTCACCCATCAAAGAAATCCTGGGTGAAGAGAAAGGAAAAGTCCTGAAAGGTTTTCAGCTGGAAGACGGTGAAGAGGTGAAGACGGATATCACTTTCGTTTCTCTCGGTATGATTGTTTACAACGAACTCGCTTTGCAAGTGCGTGCCGATGTGGATGAAAGAGGATTCGTGAAAACCGATGAAACCGGGCTTACCAGTGTAAACGGACTTTATGTGGCCGGCGATCTCAAGGCCAATTCCAAGAAACAAATTTACACGGCTTGGGATGAGGCCGTGAATTCCGCCAATGCCATCAATCAAAAACTCCGTCAGGAAAAGCGCTCAAGACTACTGAACTCTTGACACCGTGACGCGTCGCGCGGTGCAAGAATAGGCGAGTAGACTGGTCTGGTTTTGCACCTTGCTCCGCATAAAGCATTTGAAATTATTACATCACACAATGGCCCCAAGCTTGCTTTGTGGTACTCCGCTTCAGCACAGACTCAAGGGGAAAGAGCATGCTTTTAAAAGTTCAACAAGGACTTCTGGTCCTTCTATTGTCGTTTATCGTGACCGTGAAGCCGGCTTCCGCGCAATCGGAATTGAAGGATCAGATCATCACCGATCTCGTCTCGGTGGGGATTACAGGTGCGGCCACACTCACTGGAAATATTCCACTCGCGATGGCTTCGGGAATTCTCTCGAAATACATTTCGACTTACGGAATCCAGGGAGCACGCGCACTCATCAATAAGTTTAAGTCTGAGGCTCCTCAGGATCTTGGCGAAATCAATCTCTACTATGTTTACCTGATTCACATCAAACGCAATCTCTACGAAACCATGATCAACATGAGAGAGAACGTGGATGGTAACCGCTCGCTGGTAACAATTCAGGAAGAGATTGCAAAACTTGAACAGGATCTTTCTGGTAACTGCACAACGGAACGTTGTGAAGTGACAAGCCTTGATGAATCGATGGTGAATTTTGAATTCATCAACATTGCTCTTGATGCCCGCCAGTCATTCAACATCTTCAGCTACCTCGATGCTCAGCAAGTGAAGAACACTTACCAATATCTGATGCTCCTTTATATGGACATCATCATCGTAGAGCAGAAGCTTCTTGAGTCTCAGTACAACGTTATTTCAAATCAGGTTGCGGGTCTCATCGAAGAACTTGATAAGAACGTCTATGTCAGCAATGAAGAAAAAGAATATGTCTTCCAGCTGGGGATGAACATTGTCCTCAAATGGCAGAGACACCGCGATAACCGCAGAACAGTTCTTCTCACTGCACTTTCCAAGCCTCTTCACGACATGCAGTCAGAGAACGACCGCATCCAGGAAGAGCTCGACAGATATCGCGGACTGAATGACGAAATAAAAAAACTGAAGGTACGTTAATATGAAAAAGCTCATTATCTTCGCAGTAAGTTTACTTCTGATGAACACGGCCCGCGCTGAAGACAACTACGAAGCTTACTTAAAGCAGGTTCAGAAAGAAATGGCACAGATGGGAATGCAGACCAGTGTCAACAATCCGAATCCTTTCATCACGGGTACTGCTCTTTCCAATTACTATATGAATGAGAAGATTCTTCTTCTCGAGCGTGACGCTTACTTCATGATGAAAGCAAACAAGCTTTCGACGACTGAAGAAGTGGCCGATTATCAGCATCGCCTTAAAGTTCTCACGTCTCACGGAAATAACATCCTTCTCTCTATGGTTCGCGCTCTTCAGAACGCGAAAGAAGAGGGTTTTGCACGTGTTGAAGGTCCGAAGCATCAGCTTCAGTGGGAAGAACTGGTTGAGCAGTGTAAGAAGGATCCAGCGTGTGTTTCGCAGAAACTTGCGAGTGGGGAAGTGCAGCTGAAGAATGATCTGATCGACAGTTTCGCTCTCTCAACTCAGCTCTTTAAAGAAATTCCTTATATGCACTCAATTGAATTTGCCAGCATGTTCCAGCTGGTTCAACTCATCTATATGGAGAGTATCCTCGGTCACGCAAAAGTGGCACGTGTGGAATTCGATCTTTTCCTCAAAAAACAGAAAGCTCTTATCAAGCAGGTTGAGGCCAATCGCCAGATGACTGCTGCTGAGAAGAAGTTCAACAGAACTCTTATTGTGAACACAATCAATAAGTGGAAGAAGAAAATTCTGGAACGCCGTTTTGATCAGAAGGAAATGTATAAGGAGAAGGCCCTTGCTCTCCAGAAAGAAAATCAAATTATCATCGCTGATCTTAAGCGTATGAGAAAAGCAGCTCCGGAAATCCTTCCTGAAGCTGAAATCTGCCGCCGCTTTCTTCGTATCAACAAAGATGCGAAAAGATGTGAACTCAGAACGAAAGTTGAACAGCATGCAACAGCTATTGAAAACTCTCAGCCTGAATTCCTGAATGATAAAGAAAAGAAAATGCCAGTTGAATTTTTTGAAACGATATAGGAGACGACCATGCAACAAATCTCAAGGCTCTTACTGACCTTACTGCTTCTGCCTTACTTCCTGTTCCCGGGTAATGCTTATACTCAGACACAGGTTCCGGCCCCTGCACCAAAAAAAGAACTTCTTTACCAGAGAGTAGTCTCGATGGTGGAAAAGAAGATGTCACCGATCATGGCCAAGCTTCCTCAGGGAAATGTCATGATGGTAGAGCAGGAGAAGAAGACTGCGGTAAGAGACGAACTCTCTAAGCGCATCACTTCTCTAGAAAATGCGACAAATACCGAAGTGGCAGCTTACAAGCGCGAGCTTATCAAGCTTAACGAAAGCGAACTTTCAGTTCTTCGTGCTGAACTTCATGGTTACCTCAATGCGATGTCTGAAAGAGAGTTGAATGATCTTGGTAAATTTATCAAGACAGCTCCTGAGTATAAGACCATTGCGATGGAACTTGATTCAGCCTACACATTGAAAGAAAAAAATCTCATCATCAAGAACGCTCTTGCAGATGACCTGAGTTTCCTTCGTTCGATTTACAATAAGAAGATCGGCCTCTCGACTCCGAAAGCTCTCAAACGCGATCTTGAGAATAACCTCCTTTTCTTTAAGAGCGGAAACAAAGCTGATAAAGAAAAACTTCTCCTCATCTGCGGAGCAGTTCTCGCAGGTGTTGCCCTCGTTTCATGGGGTATCGCAAGTTCAACTTACGGCGGTCGCTATAAAAGAGCTGAGTCAGCCCGTGAACAACAGCTGACTGCTCTTAAAGCAGATCTCCAGGCGAAATATCTCGCATACCAGGCCGATCTCACAACGAAAGAGCAAAACTTCCTTCGTGATAACGGATTTGTCCGCACTGTTTGCGGAACTTATTCACAGCCCGATTCAAAACTTTGTAACCGTTATAACTACCAGCTCTTTTCAGGAACTAAGTATTGCACGGTTTATTGCCAGAAGAGCACAGTGACCGGAAACGAAACGATGCACGAGCCGGCAGTTTGTACGAGTGCTTTCATTCCAGCTGACTGTTACAACCCACAAGAATACTGGGATGCTTATGCCCGCGGTGATTCTGATGGTTACGATGACGGTTTTGATGACGGAACTTACGAAGGTCGTAACGATGGACACGACGATGGTATCAGCCACGGACGTCAGGATGGTGAAGATGACGGAAGAAGCGACGGATACGATAACGGATATGATGATGGATACGATGATGGATACTCGCGCGGCGCCTCTGACGGCTGGGCAGATTCAGGAAGTCCAAAAGCACTTTCGTTTGTTCCTTTCGCGAAGACTCCTTCTTACCTGAAAGGGTTCAAAGACGGCTTCGAACAATATCAACTTCTCTTTCTTAGCCTATAGGAGTGACCTATGAAAATCATGGGCCGTTTATTAACATCTGTTCTCGTTCTCCACTTTGCGATCGCACCTCAGTACGGTTACGCAGCACCGGTTCCCCAGACCAAGACTGAAGCGCCTAAGAAGATAACATTCTCACTGGTAAAACAACTGGTGATGGATATGAAAGCTTCTCCGGAATCGTACTTCTCTAAAGAAGAACTTTCGATGAAGGCGAAAATGATTGATAAGTCTGTCACGAACGACGTGATGGCCAAGATCAAGAAGAAGCTGACTGATAATTCCTATAGTCTTCCGTCAGTGAAACAGGAAATCCTGGCGTCACTTACGACTGAGCAACAGAACAAACTGATTGAGCTCAAGTACGCTCTTTCCACTCTTGATGGCGTAAAGCTTGATCGCTTCTTCCGTACAGCGATGAGAGACGGGATGTATTCGAAGGATCTGGATTTCGCTTACTCATCTGCTTACGGTTCAAGAGAAAAACTTGAAGTTCTCATGCAGATGCTGAACTCAGACATGTCGATGATCCTATCTCAGAACGCAAAACAGATCGGGATGATGGATCGCGCGGCCCTTCTGAAGCAACTTGAAGTCACTGGCTCATTCATGTCTATCAAGAATGACCAGACGACAACTGTTCTCATTATCGTTCTGACAATCGCAGCAGCAGGTCTTCTCACTTGGGGGATCATGTCTTCAACGAAGGCTCGTTACGAGAAGAAAACAAAAGAAATGGAAGCTGATTACGATCGTCGTGAGCAAGCTGCGATTGATGAGAATGCGAAGAAAATTGCTTCTCTAGATCAGACTTTTGCTGAAAGAGCGAGACTTCGTGATGAAGGTTATGTGTGGCAGGTGTGTTCAACAACACGCACTCCAAAAACATCTTCGTGCTCATATGACCACAAGTCTTATGGCGGTGAAGAAGTTTGCGTAACGAACTGTTTGAAGAGCCCAGCTGGTCTTGAAACTGGTCACGTGAAAACTTGTCTCTCAGCTTATATTCCGAACAACTGTTTTGTGAAAAACCCGACTGAAGCTGGTTATGACGACGGTTACGATCATGGTTACGATAACGGATTCAACGTTGGTTACGATCGCGCTTATGACGAAGCTTACAACCAGGAATATAACCGCGCTTATGATAATGCTTACTCGAGCGCCTACAACTCTGGTTACGATTCAGGTTATAACTCTGGTTTCAGCGCTGGTTACGATGATGGTTATGATGATAACTACACTCCACCACCGGTTGAAGAAACTTGTACTGATGACTGTGATGGAAGTGCGAAAACTCTCGCCAACATCAGAGCAATCTTTGCTCCAAGAGAAGAAGATGATCGTGCTGTTGGATTCCGGAAAGGATTCTCAGAAGGTTATGCTTATGCTCTTCAATTGAAAGTTGGAATTAACTAAAAATAATGAGGGGGCCAAAAGCCCCCTTATTTTATTTGATTGGTTTGAAACAGAGATCGCCATTCACTTTCGCCCGACACGCCAGACGAATCGTTTTCCCTTCCAGAAAATCTTTTCCACGTTTCTCCGCAAATTCTTCTTTCAAAGATTCGAGAGTATTGGATTCAATTACACCTGCTGCTTGTAGATTCTCTTTTCCAGAAATCACTTCAATACGACAGGCCCCACAGGAACCGGACAAACATCCGTGAGGAAGATCTTCGCCTTGATCGAAAAGAGAGTCATAAAGAAGACCTCCTTCTTTCACTTCGAATACTTTTTCTGTGCCATCAATTGACACTCTGGGCATAGGATTCCGCCTTGTCAAATTCGCGCCTATTTAAGAAACTTTGGAACAATTTAAGTCTAACCTAAGTCAAAAATGCGGTCATCCCGAAAAGGATGCCGATCGGAGATACACATGCAGACTCTTGAAAAAATGTACTCAATGGGACACGAAGAGGTCGTTTTCTTCCAGGATAAGACCTGTGGACTGAAGGCCATAGTTGCCATTCACGATACGACATTAGGTCCTGCCCTCGGCGGTACCCGGATGTGGCCTTATGCTAATGAAGATGAGGCGCTCATCGATGTGCTCCGTCTTTCAAAGGGTATGACTTACAAAGCGGCGGTATCGGGATTAAATCTCGGTGGTGGTAAAGCGGTGATCATCGGTGATCCAAGAAAAGACAAATCAGAGGCTCTCTTCCGCGCTTTTGGTCGGTTCATTGAATCTCTCAACGGTCGCTACATCACAGCTGAAGACGTAAACATCAACGTTGATGATATTGAGCATATTTTCGCTGAAACAAATTTCGTCACAGGTGTGGCCCAGCAATACGGCGGTTCAGGAAATCCTGCTCCGTATACCGCTCTCGGTGTTTTCCGTGGGATTGAAGCTTCTGTCACGAAAGCTTTTGGTTCAAGAAGCCTCACGGGAAAAACAATCGCTATCCAGGGTGTGGGTGCAGTTGGATTTGAGCTCACAAAACTTCTGATTGAAGCCGGTGCGAATATCGTTTACACGGATATTAACGAGAGAAATATTCAGAAGATGAAAGAGTCATTCCCGAATGCGAAATTCGTGGGTGCTCAGGAAATTTTCGGCGTTCCTTGTGATATTTATGCCCCATGTGCCCTCGGTGCTTCGATCAATGACGAAACCATTCCTCAGCTCAAGTGCCGGATTGTTGCCGGTGCTGCCAATAACCAGTTAAAAGAAGATCGTCACGGTTTGATTCTGAAAGAAAAAGGAATCATCTACGCTCCTGATTATCTGATCAATGCCGGTGGAGTAATGAACGTTTCAATTGAATTCGAAGGCTGGGCAGATTCGAAATCCCGCCGCATGGTTGATACGATCTATGATAAGACACTTGAAATTTTCCGCATCAGTGATGAACAGAATATTCCTGTAAATAAAGCGGCTGATGTCATGGCTGAGAACAGAATTCTTTCCATCCGTAACATCAAAAACAGTTACCTCGGAAAAACAAATCACCGCATTCCTGGACAAAAAAGAAGAGATTAAATGCTCAGGCCCTCCTCAAGTAAGGAGGGCCTTTCACTCGGTCTCGAGTCAAATTTCCCCTCCAAATATCACTTTTTCTAATATTCATTCGTAATCACTCTACATTCTCTTGGCATCATTCGTGCTCTTATTCAGCCGAGCTGCATAGGGCTCAGGAGGATTTATGAACAGTATGTTGAACGAGCGAATTAATGAGTTAAAGGGTACGTTTCACGCCCTGTGGGATCGAATGAAGAATACTGATGAGACATCCTCAGAGGAAAATTCGATGGATCTGGACTACGAAAGAAATTTTGAAGATGACATGCCACTGAGACTTGCGCGTGAAGAAGGTCCAGGTGTGAGATACACCACCACGGAGAACAATCCGCTTTCAGCGGGAGAAGAAAAAGTCGATTCCATTGGCATTGATAGTTTCGGCGAAGATGATTCAATTGATCCTGAACAGGAGAAGCCATTTACTCCTGGCATCTGATCAGAATGAAAGCTCCGCCGATAACTGCTGTACCGGATGCTCCACGCTGGTGACTGACGTAATATCTGTCACCAGATGTGAGGGTTACAGCGTTTGTAATTCCTCCATAAGTTGTAACTGATTGAACTGTAGAAATAACAGTTCCTCCAGTAACAGCATTGTCTGAGGTGTTCATATCTACCAAGCGAACTGTAGAAGCATTCGCTGCTGAGCTTGATCCCATCGCCAGGAAGAACGTGGAAGGATTGGAATACTGAGCAGCTTCATATAGGAATCTTCCGTCCGGGAGGTTGGTCAATGTCGTACCTGTAGTTGCTCTTCTGTGAGTTGTCAGACGCCAGAAAACTTCTGCTTTTTTAACGTAGCGAACTCTGACCCAAAGTCCGACTTTATACAAGCGAGTGGTTACTGCAGTAGCCGAGCGGAATCTTACTTCCAGATTATCGCCGTTGTTAAAATTAGTCGCATTACTGCTGAATGAAGTTCTCGCCATTGTAACAGTAGCACTCGTGACAGCTGCTACTGACTCAGGGATTTGCTGATTGTTCCCTTTATCAAAGAGAGATGTTTGGGCCGTTGTAGTAGCAGAACTACTCATAATAGCTTCAAGGGTCCAGCCATTTGTAACCGGAATTGTGTCGTAGAGAGAATCATTTCTCACGAATTGAGTAAAGTTACCTGTCGTAGGAATATTTGTGTAAGTCGCAGTGGTTGCGGCCATAATCTGAGCAGTAGAACCTGTATCATTAAGAACATCGTTTGCGGCATCAGCACCACCCATAGGAATGTAAAGTTCCGCCTCAACCGCTTTCGTCATCTGAACAATAATCCGAGCACTGTGAATTCTGAGCGTACTCGCGGTTGTGATCGGAGTACGGATTCTATAATTGTGTGCTCCAACTAACGGATCAAAAGCCCAGCGCATTCTGGTCGCTGCAGTTGTTGAGCCGGGGACACTGAAGCTGGTGCCAGGCACAACAACGTTCAATTCATCCACAAGACTGATCTGGTAGGCACTGGTGTTTGTGTTTGCAGCAGTTACTTCAAGGAAGTACTGAATGTCATCTGCTACATATTTTGTTGTATCCAGACTTGTCCGTGAGCGCAGGAATGTCACAACAGAAGTTGTTCCAATAATACCTCTATCAAGCATTTCAATCGGAACCTGAATATCGATACCATTTGGATAGAAAGGATATTCAGTCGTATTACTTACTGCTACAGGAGTAACGATAGAAAGGTATTTTCCTTCTGCCTTAGTAGATTTGAGTGTGCAATTAGATTCACCAGTTCCGTCAGTGACCGTACAGCTACTTACTGTATTGCTGGTACCTGATACGCTGATTGTCGGCGTATCACCTGCGCGTGCATTGTTGAATGCATCGAGAATCGTTACAGCAATGTTACAGGTATCGGTTCCATCCGCTTTATAAGTATCCATGTCACAAGTAATAGTTGAAGTTGTAGCAGATGCAGGACCCGGATTAAAGACAACCGAACTTCCTGCCTTAACGATTGGAGTAGCAATTGAAACAATTTTGCTTTCTGCTTTCGTCGAAGTCATCGTACAAGTTGAAACACCAGAGGCATTTGTAATACTACAAGCATTGTAAGTGTTGCTTGTTCCGTCTGCACTGAAAGTGGGAGTGACGTTAATAACAGCGGCATTCGTATTATCTTTCAGAGTAATCGTGACAGTGGAAGTTGCTACACCGTTGGCGATGACAGGGCCTGAAGCAGTAATAGAAGAATTTGCTACAGAAGGCGAGCCGGATGCAAAAACCACCGTTCCGCCTGCTTTCACAAAAGGTGTTGCGATAGAAAGTGTCTTCGTCTCAGCAGTCGTTGAAGTCATTGTACATGTGGAAACTCCGGAAGCATTCGATGAGGAACAGGCATTATAAGTGTTGTTTGTACCTGTAGCAGAAAACGTAGGAGTGATTCCTGCTACCAGGTTATTGTTCACATCTTTCAGAGTGATTGTGATGGTAGATTGAGAAGTACCATCCGGATTCGTTGGTCCAGTTCCTGTAATTGTGGAGTTCGCAGCAACGGCTGTACCAGCAGTAAATGTTACGGTTCCACCAGTTTTCGTAACAGGTGTCGCAATTGATAAATTTTTGACTTCAGCCTTCGTTGATTTCAGCGTACAAGTTGAAACACCAGACGCATTGGTAACGGAGCAAGCAGTAGAAGTGTTACCCGTTCCTGAAGAAGTAAATGTAGGTGTCTGGCCACCGACATTATTTCCATTAATATCTTTCAGAGTAATCGTGATTGTCGAAATTGCAGTATTGTCCGCGATGACAGGACTTGTTCCCGTAATTGTCGATGTTGCAGCAGCTGGTGAACCAGCAGTGAAGGTTACAGTCCCACCCGTCTTAGTTACTGGGGAAGTAATTCGCAGAGTTTTAACTTCAGCAACAGTAGACTGCATTGTACAGACTGAGACACCACCAGCATCTGATAACGAACAAGTGTCATAAGTATTTCCGGAACCGGTGTCAGTACCATCAAAGCCCGGTTCAATTCCCGGTACCGGGTTATTATTTCCGTCTCTCAGAGTGATAGTTACTGTTGAGTCAGTTGTTCCATCTGCGAGAACTGGTCCGGTTCCTACGATAGACGAGTTCGCTGAAGTCGGGAGTGAAGAAGAGAATTCGACAATATCACCTGTAACGCCAACAGGTGATGTGAGCTGTAGTGTTTTGAACTCTGCTTTCGTTGAAGCAAGTGTACACATTGAAAGACCGGCAACATCGGAAGCCGAACAAGCCCCATACACGTTTGTTGTATTTGTATTGGTTGCATTAAAGATCGGAATTGTTCCGGAAATTGGATTCGAATTTACATCAAGAATAGTGATGCTGATAAATGATGTCGAAACACCGTCTGCTGACACAGGAGTTGTACCAGTAATGATTGTTGTCGTTGCTGAAGGCGAACCAGCGATGAAGGTAACAGTGCCACCAGCTTTCACAAATGGAGAACTGATGGAAAGCGTTTTGACCTGAGCACGGGTCGATTTCAATGTACAGGTAGCAGCACCAGTTGCGTCTGTAACTCCGCAAGCTCCGATGGTGTTACCAGTACCTGTTGAAGTGAATACCGGTGTAATTCCTGATACGTTATTGCTGTTAACATCTTTCAGGGTCACAGTGACTGTTGAAGTTGCTGTTCCATCAGCAACAACCGGACCTGTACCAGTGATTGTTGAGTTCGCCGCAACTGCAGTACCTGCGGTGAACGTGACTGTTGTTCCAGCCTTAACAACTGGAGTTGCAATAGAGAGGGTTTTTACTTCGGCCTTGGTCGATCTCATTGTACAAGTCGAAGTTCCTGTCGCATCTGTAGCCGAACATGCCTGGTAAGTGTTTCCAGCTCCTGTATCAGTAGCAGAGAATGTAGGTGTGATACCTGCAACAGGATTATTGGCAGCATCTTTCAGGAGAATAGTAACTGTAGATGTAGCCGATCCATTTGCGATGACCGGCCCAGTGCCGGAGATGGATGAGTTCGCCGCCACTGCAGATCCTGCAGTGAAAGTAACTGTTCCACCAGTTTTAACGACTGGAGTAGCAATCGCTAACGTCTTCACTTCAGCATTTGCTGATTTCAACGTACATGTTGATACACCTGAAGCATTTGAAGCAGAACAAGCACCGTTAACGTTACTTGTTCCAGTGTTTGTTGCTGTGAAAGTAGGTGTCTGTCCAGAAACCGGGTTACTGAAAGCGTCCAGGAGTGTAATCGTAATTGTTGATGTTGAAGTTCCGTCAGCTACGACCGGACCTGTACCAGTAATAGTTGAATTCGCTGCCACGGCTGATCCGGCATTAAATGTAACTGTCCCGCCAGCTTTCACTACCGGAGTTGCGATAGAAAGTGTTTTCACTTCGGCTTTCGTAGATTTTAACGTACAGGTTGAAACTCCCGAAGTATTGGAAGCCGAACACGCAGTATAAACGTTTGTTGTCCCCGTATCGGTTGCTGAGAAGGTCGGCGTTTGTCCGGCAACAGGGTTACTTGAAGCATCCAGAAGTGTGATCGTAACTGTTGATGTTGCAGTTCCGTCTGCAACGACTGGTGAAGTACCTGTGATTGTCGAGTTGGCTGCTACTGCTGCACCTGCAGTGAACGTCACAGTTCCTCCTGCTTTAACAACCGGAGTAGCAATAGAGAGTGTTTTTACTTCGGCCTTAGTCGAAGTCAACGTACAGGTTGAAATACCACTGGCATCCGAAGCCGAACAAGTACCATAAACGTTCGTTGTACCGGTATTGGTTGCACCGAAAGTCGGAACAATTCCAGAGACTGGATTATTAGAAACATCTTTAAGTGTAATCGTAACTGTTGATGTTGCCGTTCCGTCGGCCACTACTGGTGATGTTCCGGTAATTGTCGAGTTCGCGGCAACTGCTGATCCAGCAGTGAATGTGACTGTGCCGCCAGTTTTTACGACCGGAGTAGCAATCGCCAGAGTTTTAATTTCCGCATAAGAAGAACTGAGAGTACAAGTAGAAACACCGCTTGCATTTGAAGCACTACATACTCCATTCGCATTCGTCGTTCCAGTGTTTGTGGCCGTGAATGTCGGAGTCTGACCTGAAACAGGGTTGCTATTCACATCC
Source organism: Bdellovibrionota bacterium (assembly GCA_040387275.1). GTDB lineage: Bacteria > Bdellovibrionota > Bacteriovoracia > Bacteriovoracales > Bacteriovoracaceae > Peredibacter. The sequence goes on from JAZKDZ010000003.1 coordinate 44,690, forward strand.
ATCAGAGTGATTGTGATCGTCGAAGTTGAAGATCCATTAGCGACAACTGGTGATGTACCAGTGATAGTTGAGTTCGCAGCAACAGCTGCACCAGCAGTAAAGACGACGTTGCCGCCAGCTTTCACAACAGGTGTTGCTATAGAGAGAGTTTTTGTTTCTGCTTTAAGAGATGAAAGGGTACAGGTTGAAACCCCTGAAGCATTCGAAGCAGAACAAGCATTATAAATGTTTGTTGAACCGGTGTCGGTTGCAGAGAAAGTCGGAGTCTGACCGGAAACAGGATTGTTATTCACATCATTCAAAGTGATCGTAATTGTCGAAGTCGCTGAGCCATCTGCAACTATTGGAGTTGTACCTGAGATTGTCGAATTAGCAGCTACTGGTGAACCAGCTGTGAAGGTAACTGTTCCGCCTGCTTTCACGATAGGAGTTGCAATCGAAAGTGTTTTAATTTCGGCTTTAAGTGAAGACAGAGTACAGGTTGAGATACCAGAAGCGTTTGTGGCGGTACAAACACTGTTACTGTTTGTTGTACCGGTATCTGTAGCAGAGAATGTCGGAATAGTTCCTACAACGGAGTTGTTGTTGGCGTCTTTCAAAGTAATTGTCACTGTCGAAGTTGCAACTCCGTCTGCTGTAACCGGACTTGTTCCGGAGATTGTAGAGTTTGCTACTGATGCACCTGCTGATGTGAAGACAACATTGGTCCCTGACTTAACAACTGGCGTGGCAATAGAAAGAGTTTTAGTCTCAGCGTAAGTTGAACTCAGAGTACAAGTAGAGATACCTGATGAGTTAGACGATGAACAAACACCATAAGCATTTGTAGAACTTGTGTCGGTTGCTCCGAAAGTCGGAACAATTCCGCTTACAGGATTGCTATTCACATCGATGAGAGTAATCGTGACGGTTGAAGTGGCAGAACCATCCGCCACAACAGGAGTCGTTCCTGAAATGGAAGAATTCGCAGCCACCGGTGTTCCAGCAGTAAAGACTACGTTTCCGCCAGCCTTCACAACAGGTGTCGCGATAGATAGAGTTTTAGTTTCTGCTTTCAGTGAACTCAAGGTACAGGTCGAAACCCCTGAAGCATTTGAAGCAGAACAAGCATTATAGACGTTCGTTGTACCGGTATCGGTTGCAGAAAATGTTGGAGTCTGACCGGAAACAGGATTATTGTTCGCATCTTTCAGTGTGATAGTGACAGTCGAAGTGGCAGATCCATCAGCTACAATCGGTGTTGTTCCGGTAATCGTTGAATTCGCAGCAACCGGGGAGCCAGGTGTAAATGTAACTGTTCCGCCCGCTTTTACAAATGGAGTCGCAATCGAAAGTGTTTTGACTTCAGCGTAAGTGGAGTTCAAGGTACAGGTTGAGATACCTGAAGCATCTGAAGCAGAACATATACCATAATTATTTCCCGAGCCTGTATCAGTTGCTGAGAAAGTCGGTGTCTGTCCGGGAACCGGGTTATTACTGGCATCTTTTAATGTAATCGTGACTGTTGATGTTGCTGAACCATCTGCCAGAACCGGTGACGTGCCGGTAATAGTAGAATTTACGGCAACTGCAGAACCTGCAGTGAATGTGACTGTCCCATCCGCTTTTACAACTGGTGTAGCGATCGAAAGAGTTTTTACTTCAGCTACATTGGAAGAAAGAGTACAAGTGGAAACACCAGAAGCATTTGTCGCTGAACATGATCCGTAGTTATTTCCTGAACCGGAATCAGTTGCCGAGAATGTCGGTGTCTGTCCGGAGATCGGGTTACTGTTGGCATCGAGAATTGTCACAGTCACTGTCGAAGTTGCAACCCCGTCAGCAACAACCGGTGAAGTGCCGGTGATTGTCGATGTCGCTGCAAAAGGTGAATCCGGAATGAAAGTTACATTTGATCCGGCTTTTGAAACTGGGCTCGTAAGAGAGAGAGTTTTAACTTCGGCTTTCGTAGATGAAAGAGTACAGGTTGAAATCCCTGAAGCGTTCGTAGCACTACAAACTCCATAAACATTTACTGAACCTGTATCAGTTGCTGAGAAAGTAGGTGTAGTTCCAGAAATGGGGTTATTGCTGGCATCCTTAATTGTAATCGTGATTGTCGAAGTAGTAGTTCCATCGGCAACGACCGGAGTTGTTCCGGTAATGCTTGAATTCGCGACTGACGGTCCGCCAGGAGTAAAGGTAACGTTACTGCCGGCTTTGATGAATGGAGTAGCGATTGAAAGTGTTTTTACCTCAGCAACTGTGGAACTCAAAGTACAAGTAGAAACTCCGGCAGCATCTGAAGCGCTACATGAGCCGTAAGCATTTGCACTTCCCGTATCTGTAGCTGAAAAGGTAGGAGTGACGCCGGCCACTTCATTATTATTGATATCTTTTAAAGTGATCGTTACGGTTGAAGTTGCAACCCCGTCAGCAACTACCGGAGTTGTTCCGGTAATAGATGAATTCGCTGCGACCGGTGCACCAGCGGTGAAGGTAACAGTTCCGCCAGTTTTAACAACAGGAGTGACGATCGCGAGAGTTTTGATTTCGGCAGTGTTTGAAGAAAGAGAACAGGTTGAGTCTCCACTGGCGTTTGAAGCGGAACATACACCGTAGCTGTTCGTCGTCCCGGTATCTGTGGCTGAAAAAGTCGGAACCTGACCACTTACTGGATTGTTGTTGATGTCTTTCAGGTTAACAGTAACTGTTGAAGTCGCAGTTCCATCCGCAACTACCGGACTTGTACCATTGATTGAAGAATTCGCCGCTACCGGAACTCCTGCTGTGAAGACAATAACAGATCCGGCTTTAATAACCGGAGTGGCGATAGAGAGGGTTTTTCCTTCAGCCTTAAGTGATGAAAGTGTACAAGTTGAAACACCTGAAGCATTCGTAGCGGAACAAGAACCGTATGTATTCGTTGAGCCTGTATCTGTGGCCGAGAATGTCGGAGTTATTCCAACGACTGAATTATTGTTCGCATCTTTCAAAGTAATGGTAACGGTTGATGTATCCACACCATCAGCAACAACAGGAGTTGTTCCAGAGATAGTAGAATTGGCAACCGAGGCACCTGCCGCAGTAAAAACAACACTATCTCCTGTATCAATGACAGGAGAAATGAGAGAGAGGATTTTTGTCTCTGCGTTGGTAGAGCTCAATGTACAAGTGGAAGTACCTGTTGCGTCTGAAAGCGAGCAAACTCCATAACTGTTTGATGAACCAGTGTCTGTAGCTCCGAAAACAGGAAGACTGCCTGCAACTGGATTATTATTAATATCTGCAAGTGTAATCGTAATGGTTGATGAGGCTAAACCATCCGCAACAACTGGAGTCGTCCCGGTAATGTGGGAGTTCGCAGCAACCGCTGCACCAGCAGTGAAAATGACATTTCCACCGGCCTTCACTACCGGTGTAGCAATTGAGAGAGTCTTCGATTCAGCTTTCAGTGAAGAAAGAGTACAGGTCGAAACACCCGAAGCATTTGAAGCCGAGCAAATTCCGTAATTGTTTGTTGAGCCTGTATCTGTTGCCGAGAATGTCGGAATTTCTGCGCTGACAGGGTTATTGAAAGCATCAAGCAAGGTAATGGTCACAGTTGATGTCGCGACACCGTCAGCAACAACAGGAGTTGTTCCTGAAATAACTGAAGTGGCAGCAGCAACTACTCCTGGAATGAAAGTAACAGTTCCGTCAAGCTTCGTAATAGGTCCAGTGATCGAAAGCGTTTTGGTCTCAGCTTTCGTTGAAGTCAAAGTACAGGTTGAAATCCCCGAAGCATCTGTGACGGAACAGGCTCCATAGGCATTTGTTGTTCCAGTGTCAGTTGCAGAGAATGTCGGAGTTAATCCAGGAATCGGATTATTGCCTGAATCTTTCAGTGTGATTGTCACCGTTGATGTTGCCACACCATCAGCAACCACCGGACTTGAACCCGTGATGCTGGAATTCGCAACAGAAGCCCCGGCCGGAGTGAAAATTACTGTCCCGTCTGCTTTGACAACTGGAGTGGCAATCGAAAGAGTTTTTGTTTCAGCGGTATTTGATTTCAGAGTACAGGTAGATGATCCCGAAGCATTCGTTGCTGAGCAAACTCCGTAAGCGTTGTTCGTTCCGGTATCAGTAGCAGTGAATGTCGGAGTCTGTGCAGCAACCGGATTATTATTAATATCCCGGAGAACAATCGTCACAGTGGAAGATGCTGTCCCATCTGCAATTACCGGACTCGTACCTGTGATATTAGAATTGGCTGCAACAGCGGCACCTGCAACAAAGACAACGTTTCCGCCAATAACGGAAATCGGAGTGAGAAGCATCAGGATTTTTGTTTCAGCAAAAGTTGAAGCGAGTGTACAGCTTGAAAGACCACTTGCACTCGTTACACTACAAGCTCCATAAATATTCTGGAAGCCAGTATCTGTTGCAGAGAAGGTTGGAGTGCTTCCTGAGATGGCATTGTTAAAGGCATCTGCGATGTAAACGGAAATGGTAGAAGTCGCCACCCCGTCAGCAACAACGGGAGTTGATCCAATAATTGTTGATGTGACTGAACTTGCAATTCCTGGAACGAAAGTTGTACTGCCGCCAGCTTTTACGATGGGAGTTGTAAGAAGAAGGTTCTTCAACTCAGCTTTGGTTGATTTTAACGTACAAGTGGAAACACCTCCGGCATCTGTGGCCGAACAGACTCCATAAGCATTGCTTGCGTTCGTGTCGGTAGCGAGGAATGTCGGAACGAGTCCCGGTACTCCATTGTTCGCAGAATCTTTCAGCGTGATTGTGACTGTTGCAGAATCCACACCGTCAGCGACGTGTGGTGAAGAGGCAGTGATGCTGGAATTAGCAGGATCTACTGAACCGATAACAGCATTGAAGGTAATCGCATTACCAGTTTTCGCAAATGGTGAAACGAGAGAAACAATCTTCACGCCACCTTCGGTTGTCTTCAACGTACAATTTGAAGTTCCTGAAACGTTTGACTGTGAACAAACTGAATAAGTATTGCTTGATCCTGTTGCATTGAAGGTCGGGACAACACCTGCAACCGGGTTCATGTTGGCATCAAAAAGATTAACAGTGATGACCGATGCATCCACTCCATCAGCATTGTGAGGAGTCGTTCCGCTGATGATTGAGTTTGCCGCTACCGCCGGTCCACTCCAGAAAAATGCAGGACCACCGGTGACAGCGACAGGTGCAGTAATCTGCAGAGTTTTAATTCCCGCGCGAAGTGAAGTCATTGAGCAGATGGAAAGTCCTGCTGCATTTGTAGCAGGGCAAGCGTTATAAACGTTTGATCCACCAGGATTGGTTGCTGTGAAAGTCGGAACAATTCCAGCAACAGGATTTCCGAAAGCATCTTTCAGCGTAAGGTTGATGATGTTTGTTGCCACACCATTGGCAATCACAGGACCAGTACTTGTGATTGTAGAAGTTGTCGCACTTGCCGGGCCAGAAAGAAAAGTGACAGAAGTCGTAGTGGCAGATGCATGAGGGGCGACAACTTTGAGTGTCTTCGCTTCAGCCTTAGTGGACTTCAGGGAACAAGTTGAAGTCCCTGTGGCATCAGTTGCAGAACACGGACCCATGAAATTTGCAGTACCAGTTACAGAGAAAGTTGGAACAGCTCCGACGACCGGTACGCTGTTATCAAGAACAGTAATCGTCACAACAGATGAATCTAAGTTGTCCGCAATTTTATTTGTCGTGGCAGAGATGGTTGTTGAATAGGTGTTTGTCGGAGGAGCAAGAATTCCGCCCGCAGCTCCACCCTTCTTGACCTGACAAGAAGTGAGCGCCAAAACCGAAATGAGAAGAAATGCATTCCGAAACATTTCTTGAAGCCATCCTTTAAAATCGTCGCTATGTGGGACGATTCTTCATAATTTTAACGCCTTGTTGGTTTTTATTGATGAAGAACCGTTCACAGACATTAACGCTATTATTTCATGGGGTTAGGTGGTTCAAAACAGGCAAAAAGGTCCTAGTGAATTTGGGTATTGTTAAGGATAGCCAAATAAAACAGTCGGGTATTTCGCTGGATTCTTATTCCGGACACTTACGATAGGAAAATTTGGCCACCGCTTTGAACTATGCCCTTCATCGTCGACCATGGAGGGATGAGACTTTTGCTCACAGCTTTTTTATTTCTGCTCACGGGATGTGCCACTAAGTACATGCTTCCGGGAAATAGATTTCTCACACCCGAATCTCAGGGTGAAGCTTTTCGCGGTCAGATTGAAGTTCAGAAAACAACTGGCAATGAATTGAGTATCGATACAACTAACAACACGATTGATGATGGTGTGTTGTATTCCGAAGTATCAAGAACCGGATTTCTCCTCTCAAATTCGCTTTTCAACCAACTCGATTTATATTGGTCACATGTTGCTGGTGCGAACTCCATGCTTGGTGGAAAATTTCAGTTCATGGGTGGCTCACGAGTTTCAAAAGCTACCGGCCATAAACTTGCGATCGCAGCTGCGATTGGAAGTAATGAACATGAAACAGATGATGGAGTCGTGGAATTTACCCTCGGCGGTCAGGAATATCTCATCCTTTATGGTTACAGATTTATTCCCGAATTTCTTTTGTACTCATCTGTTGCTCAGGCCAATTATCAGTTCGATGGAATCATTCACAGTAGTGGCGCGCTCGATGGCCTTCGCCCGAAAATCAGTTCACGTGTCATGAGTATGTCTGCGGGAATGGAAGCGAGTGTTGACCCGGTCTTCGCTAAGCTTGAGTTCACTTATCAGTCTATTTCCTCAGATAAGACATCCGCCTATACCCATTTTATCACCGGCTTGAGTATCGGCTACGCCTGGTAGAACCCATTTTTGCCCTTCTGGTTCCCACCCCCCAAAATGCTCTAAAATAGATAGTGGGAGATTGTACCTTGAAGCGACTTAAACTCTTATTTTTCCTGAGCACATCAGCTGTCTTATCGACGGCCCATGCTGCATTGGATTTTGAAGATCACGCATTTCCGGAGTTTGTGACTTCGGCGCGTGCACTTGCGATGGGGAATGCTTACATCAACAAAGTTGATGATGCATGGTCTGCGTTTTACAATCCCGCAGGTCTCGGAACTGTTCGGAAACCTCAGTTTCATCTCGCCAACATTCATGCTGAAGCAAGTAACAAACTTTTGAATATTATCAGCCAGGGCCCGGCGAGTGACATTCCTGGAAATTATTCGGACACGTTTGATCCACAGGAAATGCGATCTGTTCTTGCAAAAGATCAGGGAAAACTTTCTCACACACGACTTCAGGCATTTCCTAATTTTACATTGAGAGGAATGACCCTCGGTTATATGTTCTCCCAGAGAAACCGCGCCATCATCAATGATACTACGGCCAATAATTTTGAGATTGCAGAACGAAGAGATCACGGACCGGTGTTTGCTCTCAATGCTTCATTCTTCGGCGGAATTTTTAAACTCGGTGCTTCGGGAGTTTATCTCATCAGAAGAGATCTTTATAAATCCGTGGCCCCAAATGCACAGGTTGATATTCAGGATTCAGATTATAAATCCGGAAGAAGCTTACAGGTCACGGCCGGCGCGCGCGTGACACTTCCCTGGGCACTTCTTCCGACTTTTTCAGCGGTTCTCAGAAATGCGACGGCAAATGATTTTGAAGGTGGATCATCAAGTGGTGTTCCTGATTCAATTAAGCAGACAGTGGATTACGGTTTTTCCATTACTCCACAGATCGGAAAGAAAATCAGAATCCACATGGAAGCGAACCTGAAAGATGCCATGAATTCCTATGATACTGACTATAAAAGACGCTTAGCTGCCGGTGTAGAAATCGATTTCAACCGAAGAATTTTCCTCCGGGGTGGCTGGGGCGATGGCTGGGGATCAGGTGGGATAGGCGTTCGCTCGCGCGTCTTTATTTTCGATCTCACGACCTATGCTGTTGATAGATCATTGGACGGATTCCGTAAGGAAGAAGATCGTCGCTGGGCCCTGTCCCTTTCCTCTGGTTTTTAAGCTCCAATCCTGTTATCTAAAAGCACACATTTGAAGGTTCTAATCCTTCCTCTCCCAGAGAGAGAAACAAACTATTGGAGTTCCGATGGCCTCGCGCAATCCCTACGCCTCATTTCTTGAAGAAGTAGAAAAACCAGCTCGCTATATTGGTGGTGAACATTTCGTCGTTCGTAAGAACTGGGACACTGCCATTTCCCGCGTTGCTTTGTGTTTTCCGGATACATATGAAATCGGCATGAGTCATCTTGGGATGAAAATCCTTTACGATGAAGTGAACCAGCACGAAGGCATTCTTGCGGAAAGATGTTTTGCTCCATGGGTAGACATGGAAAAAGAAATGCGCGCGCGCAATCTTCCTCTCGTCACACTCGAAAATTTTAAACCACTCAAGGATTTTCATATCGTCGGTTTCTCACTTCAGTACGAAATGAGTTATTCGAACATTCTCAACATGCTTGATCTCGGCGGCATCTCAATCTGGACGAAAGACCGGAAAGAAGATGAACCATTCGTGATCTGTGGTGGACCTTGTGCCACTCACCCTGAACCACTTGCTCCCTTCATGGATTTCGTGGTGATCGGTGACGGGGAGAGATTATTTGCAAGAATCACTCACTTCATTGGCGAGGCCCGCGGTCGCGGAATGAAGCGCGATGAAATCCTTTTTGAACTCGCGAAATGGAAAGGAATTTACGTTCCTAAGTTCTACGAGACAGAAATCGATCCTATGACCCAGATGGAAGTTGTCTCCGGACCTAAGCCAGAGTTCGCCGGCATACTTCCCGTGAGAGTTCAGCGTTTCTTTGTGGATAACCTCGCTAATTATCCTTTCCCGACAAAGTCACCGATTCCCCACATGACAGCAATCTTTGACCGTTTCTCGGTGGAGCTCGCTCGTGGTTGTACGGAAGGTTGTCGTTTCTGCCAGGCGGGAATGATTTATCGTCCGGTCCGCGAGAGAAATCCTGAAAACGTCGTTCAGATGATGATGGATGGATTGAAAAATGGAGGCTTCGATGAAGCTTCCCTCACATGTCTTTCTACTGCTGATTACTCTGCCGTCACTCCGCTTGTAATTGAGCTTCTTGATAAACTTGCAGCTGAAAACGCGACTCTGGGAATTTCTTCTCTCCGCGCTTACGGACTTGATGAAAGAATTCTCGATAAACTCGCAGAAGTGAAAAACTCATCTCTCACATTTGCACCGGAAGCCGGATCTCAGAGAATGCGTGATGTGATCAATAAGAATATTTCTGAAGAAGATCTGATGAAGACCGCCGAGAGTGTTTTCTCGCGTGGCTGGTCTAAGATGAAACTTTACTTCATGATCGGTCTTCCGACTGAAGATGATGAAGATGTTGCTGCGATCATGGAAACGGCTGGCAAGGCGAGAAGAAAGGCGATGGATTGCGGAGTGAAAAATCCCACGATCAACGTTTCTGTTTCTTCATTCGTTCCGAAGCCGCATACGCCTTTCCAGTGGGGATCAATGATCACCTATCCGGAAATTGAAAGAAAACAATCCATGCTGAAGGATCTCGCAGAGAGATACCGCCTGAACTTCCGCAAGCACTCTTCAAAAATCTCTCACCTCGAGGGAATTGTTGCCCGTGGTGACAGAAGAGTCGCGAATATTATCTATTCGGCGTGGGCACAAGGTGCACGCTTCGATGGTTGGGATGAAACATTCAAGTATGATCTCTGGGTAAAATGCGTGGAAGACTCTGGTCTTGATACGCAGATTTTCCTCGGAACAATTCCGATGGAAGGAAAACTCGCCTGGGATCACATTGACGTTGGTCTCACTGACCGCTTCCTGGAAATTGAATACAAGAAAGCCGTTCATAACCGCCTTTCTCCTCCGTGTGGGAAAGTTCACGGGATGATTGTCCATCACTCAAACCTTGAAACTCTTGAGAAGACGTTTGATATCGATAAGAAAAAACTCGTCTGCTATCACTGCGGTGTCGCTTGTGACCTGAAGGGGATGGTTGAAGAGAGACGTGACTTTCTTAAGGGAATGAAATCCATTAAAGATGAGCCCTATGTTCAGCCTGCGATCCTGAAGAAGGATATTGCTGAACTGAGAGAGAAGAGAACGGAGAATGGATTTAAATACCGGATCGAGTTCTCGAAGCTCGGACCGATAACGTTTATTTCTCACCTTGATCTTCAGAAAGTCATGATGAGAATCTTCAAGCGCTCAGGTCTTGAGACACTTCACTCTGAAGGGTACAAGCTTCGTCCGCTTCTTTCCTTCGGACCGGCCCTCACTCTTGGTATCAGTTCACTTACAGAATATTTTGATGTGCGCGTGCCTGTGGAATGGGAAAATTTTGATCATGTTCTTTCTCAGCTTCAGGAACACTCTGAGCCGGGAATCATGTTTAAAAACATTACGGTTATCAATTCCAAGACAAGATCGATCCAGGAAGCAGCGACTGCCTTTACGTATTTTGTTCCGGTGAAAGAAGGTAACGTTGAAGAAGTGGTTGCGAAGCTTTCGCAGGCTGAGAAAATCCTCATTCAATCGTACTCGAAAAAAGACGATACACTTCTCGAAAAAGATATCCGTCCACTCATGATGGAAATCAAATCCGGTAAGCTTGTTCTCTCGGAAAATCTCATGGAAGTGATTGATGAAGTCTCTCCTTGTCGCATTCCAGGCGTCTTTATGACGGCCTCTGTGACTAAGGGTGTGAGCATTCGTCCTTCAGAAATCCTCGAGCTTCTCTCGAAGGAAGGGCTTCAGACTGAGAGACCTATCAAAGTGGCGATTCAGCTAGCTTAGGTAAATACCCGAAATCTCCTTTCCCGGTGGGGCCAATTCAGCACCATCGGGTAAGAAAATTCATACATCTTTTTAATCCTCCTTGATGGAGCTTCGGAAGTTTCCTATAAACTCCGCAACTGCATCAACAAAGGATGGATTCCCATGATGTCTCGTAAAGCCCTTCTGGCCCTCGCTCTCCCTTTGTCTTTCTCTACTGCTTTTGCCCGCGTTCAGATGATTCCGGTTGAAGACCAGATCATTCAGGAAGCGCAAATCAATAAGCCTCGCTTTGTGCTGAAAAATGCCAAAGGCACAGTTATGGAGAAGATGCTCGCAACAACTCCGGAAAACTGGTTCAACCTTTCTCCTGCTCAAGGTGTTGAAGGTGTTCGCACTGAAGAAGCCTATGCTGAATTCGGAATTCCACTCGCTGACGATATCATCGTTGCCGTTGTTGATTCTGGTGTTGATGTTAACCACGAAGACCTTCAGGGACAGATCTGGACGAATAAAGGTGAAATTGCTGATAACGGAATCGATGATGATAACAACGGTTATATCGATGACGTATTCGGATGGAGCTTCATCGGTGGTGTGAAAGGACAAGCGAAGATCGTGAAAGACGAAACTCTCGCTAACGGTTACCGCCTGATCAAAGGTGCTCCTGAACATCAGATATCTGGTGATTCACTGGAAGTTACACGCGAACTCGTTCGTATGAAAAAACTCAAAGTAAAAGTTGAAGAGCTTGGTGAAGAACTCACTCCAGCTCAGGCAACTTACCTCGCGAAACTTTCAAAAGAAGTTGGCGACAACGTTGATGCTGCTAAGAACGTTGTGACTCTCTATAAAGGTCACCTCGCGAACTACAAAAAACAGGAAGCGATCCTGCTTGCTGCTGGTGTAAAAGAAATCACGATCGACAGCGTTCGCGCAGTTGTTTCTGAAGATCCAGCTGTTCTTTCAGCTCAAAAAGAAATGCTCGCTCTCCTCACGAAAAATCTTGGTCTCGCAAGAATCAATCGCGTTCTCGGTGCATACCAGGACCGTCTTGATTTCATGTATAACGAATCTTTCGACCCACGCGGAATCGTTGGTGATAATCAGAACGATCAGAATGAAAGAATCTACGGTAACAACGACGTAATCGGTGCAGACGCTTTCCACGGAACTCACGTTTCAGGATCAATCGCTGCTAATCGCGCGAACGCTCTTGGTATCAAAGGTGTAGCTTCCCGAGTGAAGATCATGGCCGTGAGAGTTGTTCCGAATGGTGATGAGCGCGATAAAGATGTTGCAAACGGTATCCGTTACGCTGTTGATAACGGCGCTCGCATCATCAACATGTCATTCGGTAAGGCGTATTCTCCTTACAAGCGTGTTGTTGATGAAGCAGTAAAATATGCTGAAGCAAAAGGTGTTCTTCTCGTTCACGCTGCAGGTAACGATTCAAAGAATAACGATCTCATTCCAAGTTTCCCAAGTAAGACTGCACGTGCTGATGGTGTAGAAGCTGCGAACTGGCTTGAAATCTGCGCGACATCTTTCCAGAAAGGTCTCGCACTTCCTGCTACGTTTACAAACTTCGGTAAAAAATCTGTCGATTTCTGTGCTCCGGGTGTTGATATCCTTTCGACAACTCCGGATAACACTTACCAACTCGCTTCAGGAACTTCGATGGCGACTCCGACAACGGCAGGTGTTGCTGCTCTCGTGATGTCTCATAATCCAGGTCTTGATGCTGAACAGATGATTAACCTTCTTCACGATACTTCACGTCGCTACCCACAGCTGATGGTGAACATTCCGGGAACAACGAATCCGATTCTTTTCGGGAAGCTGTCTCACTCGGGATCGATTGTTGATGCGTTCGAGGCCATTAAATCTACGAAATAATTCAATTTGAGGGGGAGGAATCCCCCTCATTTCCTACACTTAGAAATCTTTAGATAAAGCTTTATATTTTTCCGCCCGATACGCTCAACTATGAGGTTTCTGGCACCTTTATTCTTAATTTTCACCGTTTCATGCGCTCATCTCCATGAGCTGAATGAGCGTCATGATCGTCCCAGTCGCGCGCCTTCTTCTGAAGCGGGTGTCCTCAGATATGGTGATCACGATGCTAATCTCAGTATGGTGAAGCAGTTTCCGCCGAAGCGCGAAGAATCGTTCACGCGCTATTATTTTTACATCGAATTGAAAGATAAGAGTGGCTCATATATCGATCGCGATCTTCATGAATTCGGAGTGAAGGACAAAAAGGATATTCTCCCTGTGACTGTAGAGAGAGTTTTGCGGGGAAGGTATTATGTGATTCTTGATTCTGAAAAGAATCTTTCAATGGCGACACTGGATTTTTACGTTGCAGGATTTAAGCTCAAAGAAAGTTTTAAGCTTGGTTTAAACACCGCCCATTTGAAGCATACAAAAATCAAAAAAATGACGGCCCATTCGACTTACGCCAAACTTGAGCTGCAATTGAAGGATCAAAACGGGAAGTTTGTGGAAGCTCCTGAAGCCCCGGAAGTTATTATCGAGAGCGATGTCGAAGTCACCAAACTCGAGCATATGGGCAATGGAATCTGGCAAATTCACCTCAGATATCCCATGGGGAATCAACTTTTCTATATCTCCGTCCGTTCCTATGGTGTGGAATTTAAGAATCTCTTTCGTTTCCAATACATCGATCAGCAGTAAGGTAGATTTTCTACTCTCATCCTAGTAAGATGAGACGAACTTTCTAAGGAAATTACCATGCGCATCAATACCCCTGTAACAGAGGCCACTGAAGTGAATTCCAAACGCAATCCCGCTTACGACAAAAAGCTCGATCTCATCAAGAAACACAAGCTCGAAAAAGCTGATCTCAAGTGGTTCCTTCACAATATTTTTGTCTCTCGTAAAACCGACGATGCAGAAATCACGATGAAGAAACAGAACAAGGCTTTCTTCCAGATCTCTGGTGCTGGTCATGAAGGAATTCTTTCAGCGACAGCAAAAGTCCTGAAGCCTAAGCACGATTATTTTATTCCTTACTACCGTGACCGCGCTCTTTGCATCGGTCTGGGTGTCACTCCTTACGAAATGCTCTGTCAGGCGAACGGAAACACAGGTGATACAGCTTCTCACGGTCGCCAGATGCCTGCGCACTGGGGAAATGTAAAACTCAACATCGTCTCGAAATCATCTTGTACGGGAACTCAATTCCTTCAGGCAGTTGGTGTCGCTGAAGCGGGACTTCACCTGAAGAGAATGAAGCTGAAAGATTCTCCGGTTTATCACGACCAGGAAATCGTTTACGTTTCTTGCGGTGACGGAACAACTTCTCAGGGTGAATTCTGGGAAGGTCTCACAACTGCGTGTGTGAATAAATATCCGGTTCTCTTCATGGTGGAAGATAACGGTTACGCGATTTCTGTTCCTGTCAGAGTGCAGACTCCGGGTGCATCGATCTCTGTGGCCCTTGCTAATTTTCCTGGTCTTAAAATCTTTAACTGTGATGGTAACTGCCCGATTGAGTCTTACGACACAATGGTAGAAGCTGAGAAATATCTCCGTGCCGGAAAAGGTCCTGCTCTCGTTCACGCGACAGTGACTCGTCCGTATTCGCACTCACTTTCTGATGATCACTCTTACTACAGAACAAAAGATGATCTCGCTGATGAATCATTCCGCGATGTCTTCAATTCATTCCCACGCTTTCTCACAGACACAGGTCTTTTTACGTCTGATGAAACGAAAGCCGCTCTCGATGAAGCTTCGAAAGAAGTCAGAGATGCGATGACGAAAGCTCTCGAAACAGTGTGGCCGACAAAAGACACATACATGGATCACCTTTATTCCATGGAAGTGGATCCCGCTTCTTCGGATTTTGAAACAGAGCCGAAATTCTCAGGGAAAGATGATATTCCTCTGGCTTCTGCCATCAACATGACTCTGAAGTCTGAGATTAAGAAGAACCCTCTCATGATGGTTTTCGGAGAGGATGTTGCTGACTTTACGGAAGTAGAAAAATACGAGAACCCGGATCTGAAAGGTAAGGGCGGAGTATTCAAAGTTACTCACGGAGTTCAGAAGGCTGCTAAACCAGGACAGGTTTTCAACTCACCACTTGCAGAAGCAAACATCATCGGTCGCGCGATCGGTATGGCGATGAGAGGTCTTAAGCCTGTCGTAGAAATCCAGTTCTTCGATTATATCTGGACTGCTTATATGCAGCTGAAAAACGAAATGGCGACAACCCGTTATCGTTCAGGCGGTGATTTCAAGTGTCCAATGGTTGTCCGTGTTCCAATCGGGGGTTATCTCCGTGGAGGAGCGATGTACCACTCTCAATCTGGTGAATCACTCTTCACGCATACTCCAGGTATCCGTGTTGTTTATCCATCAAACGCTCTCGATGCAATCGGCCTTCTCCGCACAGCGATTCGTTGTGATGATCCGGTCATTTTCCTTGAGCACAAGCATCTTTATTATCAGGGCTACAATCGTTCGGCTGATCCGGGTGAGGATTACATGATCCCGTTCGGAAAAGCGCGTCTGGTACGCGAAGGGAAGCATGCCACAATCGTTTGTTGGGGAGCTCTCGTTCAGAAATCAGTTGAAGCAGCAAAAATTCTCGAGACAGAAGGTTTCTCGATCGAGATTCTTGATGCCCGCACGATTTCTCCATTCGATTACGAAGCCGTCTTTAAATCTCTCAAGAAGACTCACCGTCTTCTCATCTGTCATGAAGAGCACAAGACTTCCGGCTACGCTGGTGAGCTCGCTGCCCGCGTAAATGAAGAGTGTTTTGAAGCTCTCGATGCTCCGATCATGCGTGTGGCTTCGAAAGATGTGCACGTGGCCTACTGTCCTGACCTCGAGGAAGTCATTCTTCCGCAAACGAGTGATGTGATCGAGGCCCTTCGTAAGCTCGTGAAATACTAAAAGTTTTTAGGGCCTCACCTCTGGTGGGGCCTTTTTTTTTGTCAAAATTTTAGACGCCACCCCTGTAAAGTCGGTTCCGTTTCCCCCCAAAGTCTCCTGATCACCTAAAATTCACAACATGAAGAAACTTCACCTCGCCGTTACTTATCCGGCGTATGTGTTTATTGGCATGCTGATTTACTTCAGCTTTTCACCCGGACTCTCGGGTGAAGTGCAGTTCAAGACACTTCTTTTTAGTCTTACGTTTTGTGTATGGGGAGTGATCCTTCTCCAGGAACATCTGGCCCCTTTTCGTGATGACTGGAAACGTAATCGCGGTGATCTCTTCAGTGATTTCCTGCAATCAGCAATTATTTTTCCGTTAATCAGCGAGCTTATTTATAAGGGGTATAACCTTCTTCTTTCGCAACCTCTGAAACAATTCTGGCCCCACTCACTTCCGGCACCTGTTCAGCTTCTTCTTATTCTTCTTATCGCAGAATACGCTCATTACTGGTATCACCGGAAATCTCATCGGAAGAAATCTCTGTGGCATTTCCACACCATTCACCACGGTGTTCAGAGAGTTTATTCCGTAAACTCAGCACGCTTTCATATAGTCGATATTATCTTTAACATGCTCGCTTATCTTGCCCCTCTGTCACTCTTTGGTGTGAGCGAGGAAGTTTTCTATTCTTTCCTCGTTATCAACAGCATCACCGGACTTCTTGAGCACGCCAATATCAAATTTGAAGGCGGAGTCCTTAATTACTTCTTCAATACGGCCCAGCTTCACCGTTGGCATCATTCAGAAATATCACGTGAATCACAAACCAATTTCGGAAAAGTCCTTTGTGTCTGGGATCTCGTTCATGGGACGCATTTCCTTCCGGAAAACCGTCAGGTCGGATCAGTAGGAATCGGGAAGCGCCGGGAAGTCCCGCCGACTTTCTTTGCACAAACAAGTTATCCATTCGAAGAAATGAAAAAGATGAAAAATAAAGGAATGTTATGAAACTGCTCTCGGTACTTTGCCTTTCACTTCTCTCCCTCCAGGCCTTTGCCACTGAAATCGAAGTGACGAGCCAGGATTGTAATTTTGAGGTGAGAAAAGAGCGCGATGGAGTCGTGCTGAAAGTAAATAAACTGATCGCGATTCAAAATACAATCTCCAGCTGGGATATTGAACTTCCGAACGACAAGATCAAGCTTCCCCTGCAAAACGGCCTTAAGAAAACAATCGATGGGATGGGAGATGATGAAATCACGATTACGTATAAGAACGGAATCCTGACCCACGATCACAAAGCAAAATCCAATTATACCCGCGACACTCTCGTGATGCATATTTCGCCGGATCTTAAGAGCATCAGCTCGGCGAAATTCACCCGTAAGGGAACCGGAATTCTGTTCCTCTTTGGTAGCGAAAAATTTGACTGTAAATTCTAAGGAAAAAATATGAACATTCTTAAAAGTCTCATCCTTCTCTTTTCTCTTCTCGCTTCGGTTTCCTACGCTCAGGAAGACCAGGAAACGGATTTCCGTTTTCAGGGGAAGAGGTATTCAATCTCCTTTAAACTCGAAGACAATCTTCAGACTGTCCGCCTTCATGGAGAAATCCTGAGTGGCATCGTGGAAGACCTGAGTGGCTTCAAAAAAGTGATTAAGCTAATCCGGAAAGATGTTCCGATTAAGTTTGTCCTCATGAGTGGCGGAGGATTTCTCAACGCTTATAAAAAACTTCCCGAGGCAATGAAGCGCGCCTGTAACTCAGAAACTTCCAATTGCAGAATTACCACAATCGTTCCGACATGGGCGTATTGTGCTTCAGCTTGTCTCAACGTTTTCATGGTAGGAGATGACCGCATTGCCGGTAAGGGCAGTCGCTTTGGTTTCCATCAGGGAGCAGCGATGCCGGGTGTGCTCAAGATTCCGGGTTTTGCTCAGAAATCACTGAGAGGAAGCGGCGTGAATGCGGAATGGCTCAAGGCCAACAACCATCTTTTCTCGTCACTTGATATTACATTTCTTTATCCGCGCCAGCTTGATGGCTCAGATATGGTGACGGGTCTCAGCGAGGCTTACGAATACTGATTGTCCCTTCGTCAGCATTCAATGTGATCTCGCTCCCGTTCTGAATAATCTTTGTGGCATCCCGGACTTTCACAATGGCAGGGATGCCGGCCTCTCTTGCGAGTATCGAGGCGTGGCTCAAAAGATTCCCTTCTTCCAGAATTATTCCCGCAGGTTTTTTCTTCATGAGAAGGGGAAGCTCTTTACTGTTTTTCAGGACAATAATTTTTCCGCTGATATCACCAGTCATTTCATTGGTTGAAACGGCGGTGACTTTGCCGGATGAAGCGGGAAGGCCGATGAGTTCCTGTGAAGTCTTATCCGCTCTGGGAATGGTTTTCACAGACTGTCCTGTCACTCCCACAACCTTACTGTTCTCAAGGGAGAAATGAAGCTCCAGAGCGGGGAATTTAGCGGCCTTGATTTTCTCGGAGATGGTCATCACCGCTTCGAGATCGGCAAAGCTCATCTTGGGTGAACCAGAGTTTAAGGTGGCGGCACGGATATCGCCTTCGCGGATTTCCAGAATGTCTTCGCCAAGAGTGACCGTGTCGGTATCACCCTGGTAGAGACGGATAATTTTTGGAGTTGTGAGAGAAGAGGCAAGACCCAGTTCAGATAAAAATTTATTGAACCGGGCCCCGTCGAAAGTCATTAGAATTTGATCTTCTTAAAGAGGTCTTTGCCCTTGGATTTCAGATCAACCCCGCCGCCCGATTTAAGCTTCGCGATTTCGGCCTGAATCTTGTCTTCATTCTTCTTGTAAAGTTCCTGAAGATTCCCGAGGGATTTAACGTTGCCGTTGTTGCCATTAATGGCGGCCATCAACTGCGCTTGTGGCTGCTTGATTTTTTCATCAACCAACGCCTGGAGTTTATCCTGAGCTTCCTTCACTTTAAGGCCAATCTCGCGACTGAAGCCCTGAGCAAGTTCAGTCCCAAGGTTAGACTGGATATCCATGTTGAGATTGGAAAATGTCCCGGATGCACGTCCATTGAGATTGATGACGGGAATTCCATTCACGACGTTCGTAAGAATTTCGTGAGCGATTTTATTTTTTGTCTCAACCAGGAACTGCGGCTTCGTGAGGGCGCTGATCCAGCTCATATTCACTTTCTCGCCCTCGAGCTCAGCAGTGATCGTGCTTGAACCATTGGCGTTCAGGAATCCGAATTTCATGTTCTTGTCGTTGACAAACATTTTCTCAGGAACGCCGAATGAATTGACCTGAATGAGAGCAGATTGTTTTCCGATATCGCGAGTGAAGTCAGCTGTGAGAACTGCTTTTACACCCATGATCTTCGCTGAAGGAAAATCTCCGCGCAGATCGAGTACCACTGGCTTTTTAATTTGTTTCGGATGAGTCGTTACGTTTGTGAGTTCACCGGAAACATTTCCTGAATAAGATTCAGCGGTTCCTTTAGAACTGATCGCTGCTTTTTTGAGCCAGAAGAGTGGGTAACCAGTAGTGATCGGAAATTGGTAACTTTTCCCTTCACTTCTCTTAGGAGGAATAACGACTTCTTTCTCTTTTTTCTCAGGGAGATACTGTTTCGCCATCGCCTGATACTTTCTCGCTTCAGCGATTTTACCGGCAAATTCCCCGGCGAAGAGATGCATCGCCATGTCTTTAAAATCAATTTTAGGAATCTGGAAGCGGTCCTTGAGCGAGGCAATATCTTCTTTCACCAGACTCTCAACTTCTCTCGGGTAAGCAGAAACGGCTTTCACTTCTGCCTGAAGCTGTTTAGAAGATTTCTCAATCTCTTTATACTGCTTCTGCACATCTTTCAGAAGATCAGAGAGCTTTTTCACACCTTCTGCTTGTTTCAGGAAATTCTTTTCTCCGCGGACTTGTGCCACCTGAGTTTCAATATCCTTGAGCTTAGATGTATCGGAGAGTTCTTTAACTTTACCGTCCCAGAATTCTTTTTTCGTATTCACGTCAGAGACCATGGTCTTAAGACGTGCTTCGGATTTCAGTTCTCCACGGATTTTTTCGAGTTGTTCTTTCGGATCGCCGCCTTCGAGAAGGGCAATCACATCACCGAGAACATTTCCGCCGTACTTATTCTTAACCTGATTAATCACCTGCGCCTGGAGAGCTTCCATCTTGGATGGAGTCGCAGGGGCCGGAGGGAGAACGTGGCCCGGACTCTTACGCTTACTCATGAGCTGAATGGTGTTGATGCTGGATTCTTCAACGACGAATTTCGCGCGAAGAAGAGCGTCCCAGAGAAAACCAAAGTGAATGTTCCCGATTTCAAGAGAGTTGAAATCCGGTTTTTCGGCATTGGTAACCTGGAGGCGATCCATATCGAATGTTCCGCGGATGAAGCTTGTGCGGATACTATCAACGTTCACTTCAGCGCCATTACCTTGAGTTCCCACGTATTCCACGAGCTTTTTCAGGTGGCTATCAAAGTAGAAACTGAAATAGATAAACGTGATCGCGGAAATCACGAGAACGGGAATGATCGCTTCAAATCGGATAGGACCTTTTTTCTTAGGTGCTTTCTTTTCTTTATTCTCAGTCATAATTAATTCCACTTGTATTGATCGTATTTGTAATACCACTGATAGAACTTCGTCGCTTCGACCGCCTTCCAGACTTTCGTCTGCTTAAAGCGTGCGAGAACAGTCGCGCGATACTTGATGATGAGTCGCTGACAGAGGATGAAAACAAACGGCGAAAGTGCAAAAGTAATAACCGCCGATCCCATCACAATCGAGTTGTTGAAACGAGTGAATGGAATAAGTGGCATGTTGTAGAGTTTCGTAAAGAAAGGTTCGAGGGAAGGCATCTCGAGAACTTTTCTTCCGACCACATCAAAGACCGGATCCAGAAGGAAAGCCGCGAACTTAAAAAAGAACGCTGTAATGAGGGCCGCACCGATCTGAATGCGGAAAAAGAACAGAACGAGAAAGATCAGAAGACTGTGAAGAGAAAGAACCGGAGTCATGCCCAGGATAAATCCGCAGGTCATACCGGCGGCGAGTGAAATCGTCCCGGTGTCCGAGTTCAACAGCTTAAGAAAGGCAAAAATTTGCTTGAGAATTAATCCCATAGAGACTCCTCAGATTTGGATATGAAAATTCTAAGAGGGGGGGTGAGATTTGACCATAGGAAAGGGGCCCAATGCCCTGCAACTACGGGCGCTTTTTCAGTCTAAAAGCCTCCAGTTTTCCTCCGGACCTGCCGATAGGGGAGCATGCTGAAACTCATCCTCATTCTTCTCGTAAGTCTTCCTGCTTTTTCCTCTTATGATGGCCTCGATGCCCAGTTCCTGAAAACTCAGAAGATTGCGGAAACATCGCGCGCTTGCTGCAACTTTGTTTCGCATCCGGTTCTTGATTCTCTCGGGCTTTTTCAGTTCCTCGATGCCGAAAAACTTGGAACGCATAGTTATCACCAGAAAGAAAAAGATCCTATGGGTCTCGTCTATACCTGTAAGGGTGGATTCGTGGATGTTGCTCACTTGCGCGACAACGCAGACTGGACGGCCCACATTCTTTTCAATCTCCCGAAATGGATTGGATCCGGAAAAACAATTGATGCCAGAAACGAAGGTGGATTTAAAAGTCGCCGCGTCTACTTCCCGAAAATGGAACCCAAAAAAATCTCTGAACTCTCTTCTGATGATCTCGCTAAGATTTCAGTCGCGATGGGATTTGGATTTGCCACTCTTCACGAGATCGTCACGGGTTTTAGTATTGCTGTGAGTTTCCCGGTGACTCTTGTGATGTATGAAAGGGCATCTTCATTTTCAGTTGAAGATCAGTACTCGAATCTTCTTGGCGCTCATTTGGGAGCGGAAGCGGCCCAGGCGAAGGGGCCTTACGAAGATGAGATGACAAAAATTCTCTCGCGCACGATTAAAAAACTTTCTCCTTTAAGTCTCGATGAGACAAAAGCCGTTCACGAAAGTCTTCATCATAGATGGTGGAAAAAAGATCTTCTGGGAAGAAACCGGATGGTCGCGAAAAGAAATTACGGATTTAAGGGCGAAATTTTTGGAGATACTGTGGCAGGACTTTCCCAATGCCAGAATATGGAACCCTTACCGGTCGAAGTTCCCGATAAGCTTTCTAATGGAATGAGTGTCAGTGATTACTTCCTGATCCAGGGAGAAGTGAACCGGAAATTCACCCGTCAGATGATCAAGAGTAAGAAGATGGTGAAACCCATCATCACACAGAAAGATTATCCGGGATTCATTTCAACGATCAAGGAAATGAACGATACCGAACTTCATTCTCCGTAATAACGAAAAGTCTCGGCCATGCGGTATTCTTCAGAAGCCATCTCGGTGAGGATGAAATGAGATTTTTCCATCTCATGAACATATCCCTCCGGATGAGAGGAGTGCCAGTTCCACGCGTGAGCGACAATGGTCTCCATGTCCGGATACTTTCTTTCCCAACCAAGCTCTGATTTTATTTTCTTGGAACTCGCGACAAGAATAGCCGGATCTCCCGCACGTCTTTCTGTTTCCTCCACGACAATTCTTCTGCCGGTGACTCTCTCACAAGCTGCGATCACTTCACGGACTGAGAAACCACTTTCCGATCCCAGGTTATAAACATTTCCCTGACCCGGCTGGATTTTCTCCAGAGCGAGCACGTGCGCACGAACCAGATCCACGACGTGGACGTAGTCACGGATGCATGTTCCATCCGGAGTGGCGTAATCCGTTCCAAAAATTTTCACGGCCGTTCCTTCGCGGGCAGCAGTCAGGATTCTCGGGATCAAATGACTTTCCGGTTTATGATCTTCGCCGATACTAGCGTCCGGAGAAGCTCCCGCCACGTTGAAGTAGCGGAGAATGGTATAACCCATTCCATAAGCGTGACAGCCGTCCTGAATTGCCATCTCCATCATCATTTTTGAACGACCATAGGGATTAATGGGTGATCTGGTTGCGGTTTCCTGAATGGGAGTCGCTTCCGGATTGCCGTAAACAGCGGCCGTTGATGAGAAAACAAATTTCTTCACACCGGCAATATTCATCGCTTCGAGAAGCATGACGGAATTCGAAAAATTGTTCTGATAATACTTATATGGATCAGTCACACTCTCGCCAACTTCAATATCAGCAGCGAAATGCATGACGGCTTCAATATTGTGAAGCTTGAGCTTATTCACAATGAGATCTACGTCCTGAGTGGAACCGCGAATGAAAGCCGCTCTCGCATCGATCGCTTCTTCGTGACCTTTCGAGAGATTGTCCAGAACGACGACCTGATGGCCGGCATCGAGGAGTTCCTTCACTGCATGACTTCCGATATATCCGGCCCCGCCGGTCACCATGACTTTCATTTTGAATCTCCTACTGAAGGGGATGAGAACTGAATTTCGGCCACTTCGCACTTTCATTTTCAATGCAGAGTTTCGCGAGATCGAGAGATTCTCCAATCACGACATGCATGTCGAGGTAGCGGTAAGTTCCGAGTCTTCCGATGAATGTGACGTTGGATTCTTCTTCCGCCATTTTCACATAGCGCTCGAGAAGATTTTTGTCATCATTCAGGCGAAGGGGATAGTAAGGAGTGTCTTTCTCACCGCAAAGTGCTGAGTACTCCTTGAAGCAAACAGTTTTCTCGTGCGTTTCCCATGGAGTGAAATGCTTGTGCTCAGCAATCCTTGTGAAGGGAACTTTCTCTTCACAATAATTGATGACGGGATTTCCCTGGAAGTCTCCGTTTTCAACGAACTTCTCAAACTTCAGCGTGCGGTAGCCAAGGCGACCATGCTGGAATTTATAAAAGCCGTCCATCGGGCCACTCCAGAAAACGTGATCGAAATCTTTTTTTCTTTCAGGATCGAGGCGTGTGCCAAGACGAACATCAATATCATGATGATCGAGAATTCTTTTCACGATCTCGGTGTATCCTGAAACCGGAATTCCCTGATATTTCTGGTTATAATAGTTGTCGTCGTAGTTGAATCGCACAGGAAGGCGCTTAAGGATTGAGGCCGGAAGTTTTGACGGCTCCACTCCCCACTGCTTCTTCGTATAGCCGTAGAAGAAATTCATGTAAAAATCTTTCCCGAGAAATTTCATCGCCTGGTCTTCAAAACTTTTTGGCTCTTTGATGGATTCATTGGCAAGACCTCCGACAAAATCCCGGGCCTCGGCTGGACCCATTTGCTTTTCAAAAAATTGATTGATCGTAAGAAGGTTAATCGGAAGAGAGAACACACCTTTAGCAGTGTGAGCTTTCACGCGATTGACGAAAGGCTCGAATTTTCCCCATTTATTAACGTATTCCCATACGTCTTCACGACTTGTGTTGAAGATGTGTGGTCCGAATTCATGAACCATGACTCCGGTTTCTTCATCACGTTTGGTGTGACAATTTCCAGCAACATGTGGTCTTTCATCAAAGACTGTGACTTTGAACTTTCCGCTTTCCACGAGTTCACGGGCCAGAACAGCGCCGGCAAAACCTGCGCCTGCAATCCCAATGTGTGCCTTCATCAAGTCATCTCCTGTTGGTCAATGTGGATTTCGAGCTGATTCATGTATCTCTTCAGAGCATCCTCAAGGGGAGGAAGCATGGAGTATCTTTCACTTCCGAGGACTGAATTCTTCGGGCGGGCTGCGCGAAGATTCATCTCTTCCGTCGTCTTCCCGATTATCAAAGAGGGCTCAAATTTCATTTTCGAGCTCGCGACTTCAACTACTTTTCGGGCCAGTTCCTGCCAGCTTACTTCTCCCTGATTCGTGAGATGGATAATTCCTCTTTCTCCATCAAGAAGAAGATCGAGTGTTGCATTTACGAGATCCGGAACATAGGTCGGTGACATTTTCACATCACTTGCCGCTGTCATCTCACTTTTTTGTGAAAGGAGACGCAAAGTCTGAGTGACGAAATTATGTTCATCCCATGGCCCGAAGAAAGAACTCGTACGGACAATCATTGCCCGTGGATTCACGATGAGAACTTTTTCCTCAGACTCGACTTTCGACTTCCCATAAACATTCAGTGGACTCACACGATGGCTTTCCGTGTATACACCTGAAGATGTTCCGTCGAAGACAAGATCCGAAGAGAAGTGCACGATCGGTGTTCCTCTTTCTGCTGTGGCAGCCGCGAGATTAAAAGATCCATCTACATTCTCGCGGAAACATCTTTCAGAATCTTCCTCAGCTTCATCGACCCTGACGTAGCCTGCGGTATTAATCACTGCCCATGGTTTTATCCGGTCCAGAACTTCCCTGACTTCGCCAATATTGGCGATATCCATGTCTGCACGTTTTAAAATCCGATACGGAATATTTCTCGCTCCGCAAATCCGTGCGAAGGCTTGTCCCAGTGTTCCCGTCGCTCCTGTAATGAGAATCGGCGGCAACTTGCTTCTGTGTCTCAAAGAAGAGAACGCGCCTTCCGTTGGCGCCCACAAAATCCTTCTCGGAGTTCTCCACCATCCGGGTCTTTTCAGAATGGGATGGTCGGAATCGCCTTTACTGGATAATTCTTTAACTAGTTTCGAAAGACCTGTGTGTCTCGGCTTCCTGTCAGGTGAGCGAAGATCAAAAACACCTGGTTCATAAAATCCTTCACACTGCGTGCACAGCTTGTGCCAATCGTATGTGCCAAGGAGACTCCACGCTGTCACAGCGATTACATTGGCACCATTCGCTCTGGCCATTCTGGCGGCTCTCCAGACTTCAAATAACCAGCGCATTTGCGAGTCACGATTCCCCATGGTGTGGACTTCTGTCACAGCGACAGGAAGTCCGTATCTTTCCCACGCTTCGAGAATAATCGATTTCGGAGAAGGAAGACTTACCTGTCCTGTATCAACTGCTCCGACATCAGCGTAGTTATCAATGCCATTTCCCCCATGCGACCATGTTGGATACATTTCCATTCTGTGATCGAGGTAGCGATTGGATAGATGATAGTGATTGATCCCGATAACATCGGGGTTGCATTTATTGTCGATCATCCAGCGGATTTCTTCGTGAGAAAAACCACCATGTCTTTTCACGTACCAGAAAATTTTGTGAGACTCATCGACTTTCCCGCAAAGAAAGTCCCATCCAAGCCAACGCCTCTCGTTTTCAAAGTCCGCCTGGTATTTCAAGGGATCGGTACTTTGAGCACGGCCCAGGTCATCGGTCTGGATGAGACGGGCACCCGGAATAATTTCCCGGATAGCCTTCATCGCGAGAATAGTACCTCTTGCCTGGTTATAAACTGCACGAAGATATGAAGCATCCGACTTGTGGTGCGGATACCAGAGTCCGTACAGGCAGCTGAATCTCGCCGTGGTGTTAATTTCATTCACCGGAGTGTAATCCTCAATCCACGGATATCTCTCGGCGAATGCACGTGCGTAGCGGGCCAGCTTCTCGGGAAATTCAGGATCAAGAAGATTCGTGTAACCTGGTCCACTCCCATGATGGAGAAATCCAGCGATGGGAGTTATTCCAAGTCTTTTGATTTCGGCCAGGCGCTCATCCAGCCAGCTCCAGTCAAAATGTCCGGGCTCTTCAGGGGCCGTTCTTTCCCAGAGGCAAGGGTATCGGAGTTTTTTTACTCCGAGCTCTGCAAACAATTGCAGGTCTTCAATTCTTTCATGGTGTCCGTTTTTCACGGACTGATCAATAAACCGGTCTTCTACACGATTCAATGTGCATTCCAGACCGGCCCACATCTCCAGCGGTTTCACTAGATCGCTCCACCAGCGGAGATCGTCGTAGGAATAATCCGCTCGATGCGGATAATATCTCTTCTCTTCTTCGGAAGTTCTTTTTCAAGACTCGCCATTCTTAGGAATGTTTCTTCCCATGAGTTCCCGGAGAGGAAGGAATCAACTTTCTCCATCCAGCCCGGCATTTCCGTGCGTTCTTTCATAGCGAGGTCACAACACTTCACAAATTCCTCAGCGGTATCTGCAATGTGAACAAGTTTCTTCTCACCGTATGGGCTGACAACATCTGTAATGGAAGTTGAGACGCAAGGTTTTCCTGCTGCGAGGAATTCCGGAGTTTTTGTCGGAGAAATAAAGCGGGTAGAATCATTGAGGGCAAATGGCATGATCGCACAATCCCAGCCGGCAAGATAAAGCGGAAGAGCGTGATAATCTTTTCTTCCGAGATAATGAATGTTCGAAGCTTTCGGTAAAGTCTCCGGATCAATTTTTACAACTGGTCCCACCATCACGAAATGCCAGTCCGGACGAAGGGCCGCCATATCTTTTAAAAGTTCGATGTTAAATCTTTCATCAATGACTCCGTAGAATCCCAGGCGAGGATGCGGAATGTTCACCTGATCATCAGGCTCAACGAGTGACTGACGTCCTTGCGAGAAATGATCGTAATCAATCGAGCTCGGGAACGGATGAATATTATGGTGAGTATGTTTTGAAGCTTCATAGAGTGAGTGGCCACCGGTATACACGAGATCTGCTTTTGTCATCAGTTCGCGCTCCATATCAATCAATGCTTGCGGAGCACCTTTAAAGAGAGAGAGCTCATCCATCTTATCAAAGATGATACTTTCCGGTTCGAGATGTCTTGTGAACGGGAGGGCCATCGGTGTGTAGTACCAGACTGAATAACAAGAGAGATCTTCTTCGAAGATGAGCTCATCCACGAGATCACGAAGGGCCGCTTCCACATCTTCCGGCTTGATATTCGAAGGAAGATAAGGAACGGCCACCTGAACGGCTTCAGGAGTCTCTCTTAAGTGAAGACGTGGCATATCTGTCATACCAAAGACTGGTTCTTCAAAATAAAACACACGACGATGTTTAGCGTGTCGGGAAAGTAAATGCTGGGGACGCTGGAATACAAAATCCCAACGCAGGTGAGAGAAAACTAAGAGGTCCGACGTTTCGCAATGTGAGTTCATGAAGTGGCTCCAGCTGTTTGTGAATTCTTAATGACTCCGTGAAGGAATCTTTTGAGTGCCGGGAACCAATGCCAAAAGAGTGCCAATCAAGTTTTCCTCCAAGAATAAGGGCACAGCTTTTGAAATGACTTGTGTCACTCAAAAATGAGCGCTGATTTTCAAGGGGTGGTTGCATGGCTGCAGAGGTATTTATGGACGGTGACGGGGCAAATCACCCGAGGAAAATATTCAGACGCGATAAATGGAAATCGTTGAACGGCGATTGGGACTTCGCGTTTGATGACTCACTTCTTTTCCGGAAACCGACAGAAGTGAAGGAATGGACGCATAAAATTAAAGTTCCTTTCGCTCCGGAAACTCCGGCGAGCGGCATTGGTGACACCGATTTTCATCCACGTTGCTGGTATCAAAAAACGTTCAGCTTAAAAAAAGAAAAGAAGAGATACATCCTTCATTTTGGTGCGGTTGATTACAGTGCCAAGGTCTGGTTAAACGGACTTCTTCTCGGTAGTCATGACGGCGGATTCACTCCGTTCTGTTTTGATATAACCAATGAGCTTAATGATAAAGGCATTCAGGTCCTTCAAGTGCAGGCCGACGATGATCCGCATGATCTCGCTAAGCCCCGCGGAAAACAGGATTGGCAAAGAGAACCGCACAGTATCTGGTATCCACGCACGAGTGGAATCTGGCAGACAGTTTGGATTGAAGAAGTGCCGGAAACCTACATCAGTAAACTTCAATGCTCTCCACTTCTTGAACGGTGGGAAATTGGCATAGAGGCGTGGGTTCAGGGGCCTAATCATTTTGATCTCGAACTCAGGGTGAAATTGAGAAACGGCGAACAACTTCTCGCGGATGACCGATACAAAGTTATTCATAATGAAGTTCATCGCAGAATTGCCATGTCAGATCCGGGGATCGACGACTTCCGAAACGAGCTTCTCTGGAGTCCCGAGAAACCAACACTCCTTGATCTCGAGCTCGAACTCTGGAGTGGGAATGAACTGATTGATCGGGTTCTCTCTTATACTGCTTTAAGATCTGTCGCCTTCAATCGCGATCGCTTCATGCTGAACGGTCGTCCTTATTATATGAGACTGGTTCTGGACCAGGGTTACTGGCCGGATACATTCATGACTCCGCCGGATGAAGCCGCGATCATCAAAGATATTTCTCTCACAAAGGCTGCCGGATTCAATGGAGTGAGAAAACACCAGAAAGTTGAAGATCCGAACTTCCTTTATTGGGCAGATAAAATGGGACTTCTCGTGTGGGGGGAAATGCCGAGTGCTTACCGCTTCACCAAGGATTCCGTTGAAAGAATCACGCGTGAATGGATGGAAGTTTTAGAGCGCGATATGAATCATCCTTCCATTGTGGTGTGGGTTCCTTTTAATGAATCCTGGGGTGTTCCTGATCTCGCGGATAAAATTGCTCACCAGAGTTGCGTGCAGGCACTTTATCATTTAACGAAAACTCTTGATACGACGAGACCATGTATCGGAAACGATGGTTGGGAAGCGATTGCTACAGATATTATCGGGATTCACGATTACGACGATCAGCCGGAAAGAATTCTCAAGAAATATTCTTTCAGTGGAAATCCGGATGATGTGTTTAAAAAATATCGTCCTGCCGGTCGTGTGATCACTGTTGATGGTTACAACAATAAAGACCAGCCGGTGATGCTCACAGAGTTTGGTGGAATTAAATTTACTGAGCCACACGAATCAATCATCAAGGCGTGGGGATATTCCGAGGCCAACACGACTGCGGAATTCCGCCGTCGTTATGAAGATCTTCTGAATGCCATTCACAGAATCGAGCTCTTCTGCGGATTCTGTTACACACAGTTAACCGATACATTCCAGGAAACGAACGGGCTCTTTAAAGCTGACCGGACTCCGAAAATTCCGCTTAATGTCCTTGCCCGGGCGACAAGGGGAATTGGTTTAGGCCGGGGCGAGCTCTCAAGTGTCCCGCAACCACCGCCGCTCGAACATGATAATGACCACATGGAGCGGGTGAAGGATCAGGCCTAGAGAATTTACAGGGTTTTAAGCGCTGGTTTTCATCGGGTGTATATTTACGCCTGATGAAAACATTCTTTGCCCTCTCGCTCCTCATTTCATTCTCTTCATTCGCTGATTTCAGCGACGAACACACAAAAATTTGCGAGTCCGTGGAAGTCAAAAAACTGATGGGAACCAAAGGTTCATGTCAGGTCGTTCTTGCTCCGAATCCGACGGTTGAAGTGAGCGGTCGTTGCGAAGGAAAGCTTGCCGATATTACCTGCAGAGTGATGGTTCTTAAGACTTCAGATTCTGCCAGCATGAATCTTCTTTGCGGCGAACTTGATTCCCCACTTCTTACTCAGGTGCTGGAAGCGGAAGTTCTTAGCTACAACGTATCTGCTCTCATCAAAACTTCTGCCGGTGAATACGTCACCATCAATGACCCGAAAGAGTATCACGTCCTCACAAACCCGGCGCTCGATGTGCAACTCGCTCAGGGTGAGAAAATCAATGGGAAGATGATCCTGACACTTCAGGATCGTTCAATTCCACTTTCTGACGTTGTCTGTGAATAATTAATTCTGAATCTGGGCCTTGGTGAGTCGTTCCATCTGGAAGCGGCTGTCTGTTTTAAACCAGTCATTGCCCGCTCCACGTCCGACAGCTTTCAGAAGTTCCGTCTGGATTTTTCCGTCTTTCATAATCGCCTCATCCACATGAACGAGTTTTACTTCGCCTGTGATGAGTGAACCGGCACCCGGAGTTTTCCCGTAACAAAGCATATCGCGGAAGACACACTCAAAATGAATCGGGGATTCTTTCACTCGTTTTGCTTTCACAAGATCTGAGTTGATAGGTGTGAGTCCGGAGAAGCTGAATTCATCCTGGCCGTAGGGAAGTTCCGTACTCGCAAGATTCACTTTCTCATAATTATCTTCCGTGCAGAAATTCACCACAAACTCACGTTCGCGAAGAATGTTCTTAACCGTATCCTTAAATTGTCCGTCGGAGCCTCTGATCAGCGGGCAAAAAGCGATGATCATGGGCTGGGCGGAAATTGCCGTAAAGAACGAGAAAGGGGCGAGGTTACTTGAGCCATCAATGTTCAGGGTGGAAATCACCGCAATCGGGCGCGGGAGGATCGAACCAATGAGGAATTTATAATTGTCGGCGAAGGCACCGTTTGTCTGGTATGTTTTCATAAAGCTAGCTTATAAGAGATGCCATCATGTTTAAAAGTTTATTTTTTACAGTGATTCTGATGCTTCCCGTTTCACGGGCCCTTAGTGCCATTGAAATGCGCTGGCTGGGTGTTGCTTCGTTTTATATCAGTGACGGTGAGTCGAAAATCCTCCTCGATCCGGCCTGGACAAGACCTGGTATCCTTCACTTGATGGGGATCAAAGAATTCCGGTCGAACGAAGTCCTGGTTGATCGCGTGCTCACAAAGCTCGAAATTAATCGTCTCGATGCAGTCCTCGTCACTCATTCCCATTTTGATCACATCATCGATGCGCCCGCTGTAACTAAGAAGACCGGTGCTGTTTTTTATACTGATAAAAACTTTGAAAAAATTGCCAAGGCCTACGACTCCAAACTTCTGACGAACACTCTTGAGATCAACAAAGCCTTTCAGATCGGAAAGTTTAAAGTCACTGCTTATCAACGTGATCATGCTCCCTTGATTGCTGGTATTGATTTCGTACCAGGAAACGTTCCGGATGATTTCAACTTTAATTTCTGGGATTATAAAGCGGGCCGCACCTGGATTTATCTGATCGAACATCCGGAAGGAACAATCCTGTTTCATAACACGCACGACGATGACCATGATCTCGACAAGTATCGCCCGGACGTGAAAGAAATTGATGTCTACATTCAGGGTGTGACGAAGAGTGACACTCAACCACTGGTGAATGGATACGCGCAGACGCTGAAGCCCAAAGTTTTCATCGCCAATCACTTTGATAATTTTTTAGTAGATTTTGATTTTGATCGCACGACTTATCTGCCGACGATTAATCTCAAAGTTGTTGAGAAAGACCTGAAAACAGCTTTCCCCATGATGGAGTTCATTGAACCCATTCTATGGGGAAAGATGAAGTGGGAAGCCGGTGTCTTCTATCGTGATGTTCCTAAATAATTTCCTCGAGCTTATCAAATGATCCGGTCCAGCCAATGGTCATATTTCCTCTCTGACCAGTAAAAGCTTCGGCTTCTTCTTTATTAAAGGCTCCCGTTGGTTCCATGGAAACGGTCACTCTGGTTTGCTTTGGTCCTTCTTCATTCAGCTCGATAATCACCAGCATCGCTGATGGAAATACCTGAAGCATAGGATGGCGTGAGAGATTCCCTTTGTTATCGAGAAACTCCTGAACATACATGATTCGTTTGTCGGGAATGAGATCGCGGTATTGGAGGCGCCCGAACATCGTCATGTCTTTTCCATCCGTCATCTTAAAGACAACTGCTCCGCCAACTTTGACGTCGGCGCGTGTGCATTCCATCGTAAGCCCTGTCGGAGGCATCCATTTTTCCAGATGTTTCGGATCGGTCCACATCTTGTACATAGTCGCCACATCAGTTTCAAAAGAACGGTTGATGATGAATTTATTTTTTCCTGCTTCATCACCCAGATATTCCGCGAGACGATCCCAGGTTCCGTTTCCGCCAGCTTTTTTAATGAAAGCACCCATCTGTTTCCGGACTTCCGCACTTTCAAACGCCATGATCATCGCCATCACCGTTTTTCCTTTCACCTCGGTGAAAGTCACAGTCACTTTGAAGAGCGGTTTTTGTTCATCATTTCCACCATGATCGTAAACCAGGCGCTGGTGTTCAACGACTTCATGATACAGAGTTTTATTGGGATAATCCGTTCCGTCCGGACCGTGCATCGTATAGTGCCAGATTCCGCCGGGACGAAGATCTTTACTGTGAGTCGTGATGGTAAATCCACGAGGTCCCCACCATTTGGCGGCCTTCTTCGGATCGGTCCATGCTTCCCAGACCAGTTTTACCGGAGCATCGTAAACACGCGTGAGCGAGATTTCATTTTCTTTTGCCATGTTTTTTTCCTTTCGATTTTTTCGGAGCTTGTATTTCTTTTAAGTATTCATCAAGTCGGTCAAAGCTTTCTTCCCACATCGCCTTGAAGTCTTCGATCCAATCATTGGCCTCTTTTAAAGGCTCGCTATTCAGGCGACAGGAACGAAATTGAGCGTCAGCTGTCTTGGTTATCAGACCAGCAGCTTCAAGAACTTTAAGATGTTTTGTGACAGCAGGAAGGGACATATGTTTCAGGAAGGGCTTTGCGAGATCTCCCACATTAGCTTCCCCATTGGAGAGATGTGCGAGCATGGCCCGTCTCGTGGGATCAGAGAGAGCAGAAAAAACAATACTCAAATGGTCCATAATTAACTCATTGGTTAATAAACTAGTTGGTTAACTATAAAGGAAAAGAAAACCGGGGTCAAGCCCCGGCTTTAAAGTCCTGAATTAATAAAGATCGTCGATCACGGCGAGAATAGCATAGGCCGTAACCACGAGAGCGAGATCATCAGCATCTGAGATCATCGGTGCAAATTTCTCAACGAGAGCAGGTTTCTTCTCCTCAACTTTCATTGTGAGTTCTTCTCTTCTTTCCTCACCGTGAACATAGATCAATTCTTCTATCAGATATTCAGGAGAAAATTCACTAACACGTGAACGAGCGAGAGTTTTCTCCAGAAGGCCCACTTCAGTCGGCTTCATCGAATCCCAGACGTCGTCATAGAATTCTTCCACGTCGTAATATGGCTGAACCTGAGGTTCTTGCTGCTGCTGTTGTTGTTGCTGCTGTTGCTGCTGTTGTTGCTGAGGCTGCTGCTCATCCTGAACTGTTGGCGGAAGTCTCGGACGGCCATTTCCTCTTTCATGGGGATAACCAGGAAAGCTGAGAGTAATGAGAAGTGCGGATAAAAGAAGGGCAGACTTACTTCGAAACATGTTCGACCTCACTTATAGGGTGCAATTGAATATTGAAATTATAAACAGCGTGCTTGTCTCCCGATTCAAGGAAATGACAAAGATTCCGGCGGAATTCCTTGATCATTTTCTTTGCTTCAGGAAGTTTATTGATATCGATGGCAATCGTGGCAGAGGTGATATCGCGAAGAAGGACATTCACTTCATCCAGAGAGTCTTTAGCGAGATCAAAGTTCTGGCGATGAGAAGTCCTCAATGCTTCACTGGCGACATCATTACTAGTGGTGAAGATTTCACCGGTCGCCTGATAACTTCCATCTTTTTCCGTAACCATTCCCTGATTGGCCATCCGGCGAAGGGCATCGGTCACCGTTTCTTCATTTAAACGAAGAATGCGGGCGAGATAAGAAACGGATCCATCATATTTATCGAGTTCCATGGCACTTAAAATCGCGAAGTGATACCAGTCCGCGAGAATGCGATAAGTTTCTTCAGTGAGCTGGCTGAACTGGCCCTGATAACGAAAGCTTTCCAGAAAGTTTTTCGCTGAGATTTTAATCGCAGAATTTTCGGGTGCTGTTTTATATGACTGAGCCGCCTGCATCGCGAGCACTTCATTCTTTGGAATTCCGAGTCGAGCTCCCACCTCTAAAAGAGTCGATGCTGAGAGATGTCCCTTATCATTTAATACTTCTGAGAGGCGCGAGGGCGAAAGATCGAGATCGCGCGCGAAGGATCTCATGGAATAGGCGGGGTTCTGCTTACGACGAAGATCAAACTCCCCATGAAGCATTTTCCGGTAATCTAATTCTTCGATCATTTCAGCTATTTTATCCATCAGACGCTTAATCCCATACTTGAATGCCCTT
Source organism: Bdellovibrionota bacterium (assembly GCA_040387275.1). Lineage (GTDB taxonomy): Bacteria > Bdellovibrionota > Bacteriovoracia > Bacteriovoracales > Bacteriovoracaceae > Peredibacter. The sequence goes on from JAZKDZ010000003.1 coordinate 79,151, forward strand.
AGTCACCTTGAGGGAAACTTAAGCTTGATGCTCCGAACAGGGGCGAACAGTTTAATGGAAGGCCATCTATCGAGAACCATCGTTCCAACTTATAAGTGTGCCCGCTAACCCTAAAGGAGAACGATATGGGATATATGAAATTTTTGCTTACGGGCCTCTGTTTGCCCTTCTTACTGAATGCGGTTTCCGCACAGACTGGTAATCCGGACCTGCCTTCGCGGGAGATTCTCACGAAGAAATATCTGGAAGAAATATCTCTGAGAAAAGAGGGGCAGAGCCGGTTTGCGAAGAAAAAATATTCGCAGCAGCCTCAGCAGCAACAACAACAGCAGCAACAGGAATCCCAGGACAGTGGTTCCCGCGGAATCCAGGAAGCAGATGTTTTTAAAATCGGAAAAGAAGGAAAGAAAGAACTTTTTCTTCTTAATAACTACCGCGGCTTTCAAGTCGTGAGTTTTGAAGACGGACTTGATCAGCCGAAACTGAAAGGTCGTCTCCCTATTTTCAATAACTGGTCGAGTGAGATGTACTATCTCCAGAATTCTGATCGTGTGGTGATTCTCAATACGGAATGGTCAAATGGCAATTACGGACAGGGAAGTTATACGACAGGAATTTATCTCATTGATGTTTCTGATTCTGCGGCACCTAAGCTTATTGAGCGCGAATATGTTCCGGGATATCTCTCGGAATCCCGCTTCGTGGGAGATGTTCTCTATACGATATCTTCGAGCTGGAACAATTCCCGTCAGAATGCAACGATCTCATCCATCCTTCTGGAGAGCGGCTCACTGAAAAAGATCGATCAGATGGAACTTCAGACTGAGAAGGAATATGTCCAGACCATGAACGTGGTTCAGTCGGGTGGAAAATATTCGGTCATTTCAACTCTCACGAGCTGGAACGGGAAAGGCGATACAGTAAATGTGCATGATATCTCAAGCCCTCGTGGTGATATCGTGAAACTTTTCTCGGCCAAGGCCCGCGGGCAGATCCGTGAGCGCTCAGGAACATTCATTCACCGCGATCACTTGTTTGCCGTCAGTAACTATCGCTTAAATGATAATTCACCGATGAGAATTTCAATTGAAGCCTATCCTATGAATTCCCGCGGTGATGAAGTGAACTCACGCGAGAACATGCGTCTTTCTCTGGGAGATACCAATGGACTTCATGCTTCTCTTCAGGATGTCCGCGTTTCGGGAGATCTTCTTTATGCCTTCTGGGTTCCTGCTAACAATATTGATCCCTTTGAGCTCATTGATATTTCTAATCCTTCTCAAGGGCTGAGACATCTTGGTCAGCTACAGTTTGATGGATGGATTTCTAAAGCCTTTCCGATTGAGATGGGCGGAAGAAAGTTTGTTGTGGGTCTTGGAGAAATTGTTCCTGCCACTCGCGAGGATGGAAAACGCTTTCCGCAGGCAAAAATTTTTGAAATTAAAAACTCTGGGCAAACTTACCGTCACGAAGTGGTGGCCTCTCTCACACTTGAATCTGAAGATGTCTGGTCAAATCTCAATGGTGAGGACAAGTATTTTGAAATCGTAGAGGATTCAGCAGGTGTCTTTGATATTCTTTTCCCGGTATATTTCCGGAAGACATGGTCAAGCGGCGGGAAAGTTGTCACAGCAGATCTTAATCGCGCGACTCTCACCGAAGGTGCAGCGGTGGCCGGTGAAGAAGGCTGGCTCCGTAGAGTGTTTCTTAACCGTGAAGTGCGCTCCCTTCACGCGTTCTCAGATCTTTCACTCGAAACATTCAGACAGGATGACATGAGAGGCAGAGGATATGCAAAAGCTGTCAGCGTTCTCGAACTCGCCCGTGATGTCGTGGATTTCTATGCGGCTTCAGCTTCTGAAGGCATTCAGGTCATTAAAAAAACGAAAACGACTGAACTTCGCCGGGTGAGTCTCACGAATTCAGATGCAGAACTTTCAGATGTCACTTCTACGATTTCGGTGAAAGGGCAGTATGAATGGCATAAGTTTCAGGATGGAAAAGCATTCCTCATTACAACTTTCACCAAGAAAACAAGATACCGTGAGGATTCATCTTACGAATATGACATTTTTGATTACGCTAACTTTACAGTGGTTGATCTCGCTTCAGGAAACATCTCTACTGAAAGAATCCAGACGAGTGTTCCGGAAGGGGATAACAGATATTATTACTATTTTGAACTTCAGACGATCGAGTCTCCGGAAGGGGATATCCTGAAACTCAACAATGAGTTTTTCCGTCACGTCGGAAATCACCTCCAGCCTCTGGAAGTAGAAGAGAGCTGCCAGTACTTCTTTGATAGAAAATCTCAGAGTTTCTCCCTAGAGAAAGTAGGATCAGAGATTTATGCCTTCACCACTTTTGATGTCAAAGCCTCTGATGCTGAAACCGAAGAGTATGAGCTTCCCTTCACCAAGAAAATTTCTTTTAACGGTGCCAAGGTTTCCTGTTCTGCTTCAGTGAACGTTCCAGGGAAACCAGTCTTTAAATCGAATGATCTTCTCGTCACGGCCGATCTCTCTTCTTACTGGTATTACCGCGGACCGATTCATTATGAATACTGCGGCGAAAGCTACTGGCCGGGACAATCATCAAGTAAAACGTTCTCACTTAAGTTCTCAGGTCCCCAGGAAGCGACACTCGTAGATATTCTCAATAAGGATATTACTAATGGCGTTTATGGTGATGGATTCTTCACTTACGAGCCTTCGGAATCACGCCTGGATCTCTGGAGAATTTCACCTGAAGGTGAGTTCCTCGTGAAACCACAGTTCCTCGGATACGACTCAAATAATTCCTCTCTCATTACGCTTAAAAAGCTTGGTGAGAAGACTTATTTCTTTATGAAGACTGGATTTAAGATTGATCTTTTTGAGCTTGGTAAGAATCGTAAAGTGACGAAAGTCTCTGTGACATCAAGTCATGATGCGAATCTGGAAGATGGATCTGCGGAAAATATTTTTTCAATCGGGAGCCTGACTCCGTCTACGGATGGATCACGGATTCATGTTTCTCAGGGTATGTATGGAGTTTCTGATATTGTGTTGAAGTAACTCGAAAGAGGGGTTCCAGACTTTCATCTGGAACCCTTTTTTAATTAGAAATCGAGAGAGATTTTACCGGAAGCGCGACGGACAGTGTTTGTTTGTCCGACTTCAAGGCCAAGCTTGAAGAAAGCGAGCTGAAGGTTCACCCCTGCAACCAGGAATCCACCATTCGTAGCAACGTCTTCTTTCTGCTTATTCGTAAAGGCGAAGATGGTTCCGTTCCCACCGTTCGTATCAACTTTCACTTTTGATTCTGTGTGAGCGTTACCGACCTTGATGTAAGGAGTAGCGAAGAGGAAAGTCTTACTTGCTCCTACCCAAAGAACGCGGGTTTTGGAATCAAGAGAGATTTCTGAATCTACATCTGTATTGGCCGTAGAAGTGTTATTGATCGTCTGCTCAAATGAGATATCAGATGAAGACACGTTCGCGCCGACAGCGAGATCAAGCGGAAGTCCAAAAAAAGCTCCAGCGTTCCAGCCGAGTGCGAATGAACGGGCCTTCACTTCCACTTCAGAGATTTCTCTTTCTGGAAGAAGAGATGCTTCAGCGAAGATATCAAATGGCATGTGAACACGGGCCATCACTCCGGCGTGATAAAGGTTTTTGAAGTCTTTACCGTCACCACCAGTGGCATCAACAACTTTTTTAAGTTTCGGAGAACCAGTCGATCCACCAATCACACCAACTTCAACTCCCCAGAGACCATCCGTTTCCGGAGCAGCAACCGCTGTGTGAGAGAAGTTCACAGCGAATTCATTCGCCACTTTCTCAAGGTCGGATTTCGTTAAGTTATCGAGCTCGAGATCAACAGCGAAAGCTGGAACAGAGAGCACGGCGAGAAGCGGGAACATGAACTTTTTCATAGCCATCCTTATTAATGTGAATGGCTTATTCTCGCATGCTTTGGAAAAACTAAAAGAAGGAAAAAGAAACTGGACAGCTAAAGTCGGATTATTTCGTCATCCAGCTTTTCCAGTAATCTTTATTCTCAAAACGCTTAAATTCCTCGCTCATCTCTAAGGGATTTCGTGCATCGATCATCACAGCAAACTCATCGGTGAACTCATTCTTATTGGCATTAGCGAATGCCTTGGGATGCGGTCCGTGGTGAATGCCCTGGGGATGATACGTGATAGCACCCGCGTCGATGTTATCGCGCGAGAAGAAATTCCCCTGATGATAGAAAAGGACTTCATCGTAATCGATATTACTGTGGAAAAACGGAACTTTTAAAACACCCTCGGAAGTGTGTTCAAGGGGACGGGCCACGAATGAGCAAATCACGAAATTTTGCGCTACGAACGTTGTGTGTCCTGATGGCGGAATATGGTAGCGATGAGAATTGATCGGGCAGTAATCGTAGATGGAAAGCTTCCAAGGATAAAGTGATCCCTTCCAGCCGACAGCATCGAGTGGATTATAAGGATACGTCATGCGCGTTTTATTTCCGCGGTAACGGATATCGATCGGGAAATCTTTTGCCTTCTCCGTTCCAACCGCGGCTTCCGGAACAAACTTCGCCGTCTGATCATAAAGAGCATTAGGTCCGAGAATTCCGCGTGAGGGCTCTTCGAATTCTGATTTCGATTCAATCTTCAGGACTTTCAGGGGCTTCGTGAAATACGTTTTATAAGTCGTTCCACGGGGAAGGATGATGTAATCACCTTTCGTGAAAGGAATGTGACCGTAAGTTGTTTCCATTTTTCCTTCACCCTCATGGATGAAGTACATTTCGTCGTGATCGGCGTTCCGATAAAAAGACTCAAATGGCTTTGTTCTGGTTCCGAGAAAAACTTCCACATCATTATTAGAGAGCATTTTCACGAATCGATTTTCAAAATTCTTATCATTGAATAGCGGCGGAAGATTTCTGGGTTTGAGTTCGCCTTCAATGTTTGACCACTGAGTCGGCATGTTCTGGCGGTACAGGTGGGAAACGCGGCCGAAAAAGCCCTTGCGCCCATGCTCTTCCTCGAAAGTTCCCTCGGGAATCTTCACGTGGGCCTGCTTGGTATAAATTCCCGATGCCTTAAAATTCTCCGCCATAACTATTCCTTCTTGTTCGGTGTCCCGACAATATTCTTCAGCGTACCGATGCGATCAATCGTGAGTTCCAGAAGATCTCCCGGCTTGATCCATTTATCGAGTTCAAGTCCGCAACCTGTTCCGACTGTTCCTGAACCAATGAAATCCGTCGCACGAATCCATTCTTCCATTCCCATGTGCTCGATCATTTCGCCCCATGAATAATGAGAGTCACCACTTTGGCCGCGTGACCACTCAACTCCATTCACGGCCGCTGTCATGAGAAGATTAGGCTCTTCGTAATTAAATTCATCGAACGTCACGATCACAGGGCCCATGATGGAGCACCAGTCTTTGCCTTTGGCAGGACCCAGACGGATCGACATTTCTTTTCGCTGAATATCGCGGGCAGAAATATCATTCAGAATCGTAAATCCGAAAATATGTTTCTTTGTATCTTTTGCTTTTACATTTTTTCCATCGCGACCGATGACGACACCGAGCTCGAGTTCGTAATCCAGTTGCTGGGAATAGTACGGCCAGGGAATGAGATCATCCTGTCCGATAAAGCCGGTATTTCCGCCCTTGTAGTAAGCAGGAATTTCATACCAGGCTTCCGGGACTGGTTCGTTTCTTTTCTCGAAACCTTTCTTTACGTGTTTTTCGTGTGCAAAAAAATCCCGGTACATCGCGATTTCATCAAGGGGAGCGCCGAACTTTGTGTCGTTCACGTCATCGAGATGAAATCCACAATGAGTGATGCCTTCTTTCGAAAGTTTTTTATAAAGCTCCAGCGTATCCTGAAGCATGGGAATAGCGGCGTCCTGATGAATGCGAAGAAAAGCAGAAAGAGATTTGGGTGCAAAGATTTCCGCGCGGCCTTCGGCATTGTAGAAACCCTGGCGCGCAAACTCAGTCTGCCACAGGAGATTCACATCGATGATGATTTTATTATCAAAGAAAAGTCCCAGGCGTTTCAGTTCTCCAATGGGAGAGGGACGCTTATAGGTGCAGACTTTCATACTGGTCTCCTGAACTTCTCGTTGTAACGTGGGAGAACATCTTCCATAGCTGAATAAAAATGGGCCATTTCTTCTTTTGTTCCGAGAGAAATGCGGACGTGATCCGGCATGAGGTTCGCGCGAAGGGGACGGATGATCACTCCATGATTCAAGAGTTGATCGTAAAGGAAGAGACTGGCCTCTTCCGTTCCTGTTTTTATCGTAATGAAATTTGTCACAGAAGGAATCGGTGAGAATCCCTGCATCTGAAGATAATTGTAGAGCTCTTCGTAGCGCTCTTTATTGTTCTCGAGAGTTCTCTGGAGATGGGGAGTGTCGCGAAGGGCACCGTAGGCACCTTTCTGGGCAATCGTTCCTGGTTCAAAAGGAAGTTTTACCTTATGCAGGTTTCCGATGAGGTATTCGTGGCCAAAACCATAACCACAACGAATTCCGGAAATACCATATGCCTTAGAGAACGTGCGAAGAGTGATGACGTTATCATAACGGTAATTCATGGAATCGGGATAATCACCCTGCGCCTGCGCGAATTCAAAATACGCTTCATCCAGAATCACAATAGTGTGAGCAGGGACATGCTTCATCAATAAATCGAATTCTTCTTTTGTGATGTATGTGCCGGTCGGATTATCGGGATTAGCGATATAAACGATCTTGGTCTTATCGGTAATTTTTTTTGCCATCGCCACAACGTCGTATTTGTAATCAGCGCGACGGGGAACCTGAATGAGTTTAGCTCCGACAGATTTTGCGAGGATGAGAAAACCGATAAACGTATTCTCGCTCGTCACCACTTCTTCATCGGGCTGAAGGAAAGCGCGGACGATATAGCCCATGATTCCTTCAGAACCATTCCCGAGAATAATATTCTGGGGTTTCAGTTGATAGAGTCGCGAGAGCTCATTTTTCAGCTGATGCGCGAACATATCCGGATAGCGATGAACGTCCCAGAGGGCATTGGTCATCTCACGGATGGCGAAAGGGGATGGGCCCAGAGGATTTTCATTACTCGCGAGTTTGGTGATCTTAACGAGATCACGTTCACGTGCAAGTTCTTCAATCGGCTTTCCGGCCTGGTAGACTTCGAGCTTTTCAATATAGTCGGGAACAAGTTTCTTCTGCATGTAGAGACGCTATCATAATTTCCTTGCGGGCCCAAACTTTACGATACGCATTAACGAAGCTTTCCCGATAAACTTCGCTCTATGAGAAAAATAATCTTCTTCCTTGTCGTTCTCTCGGCCTGTGCCACCCACCATACTCCGCCCTCGATTACGAGTGGGCATAAAGTGATGGAGCGGAAATATTATGAAGTCATGGGAGCTCAGGACAGCCTCCGCAGTACGGCTGCCGGTACCATCGGTATCTGGTTTCGTCAGAGATGGGTCTCTCCGGTTTTTAACCAGGACCTGTTTAATATTTCTGTCGGCGGACCCAAGGAGATCGATTCGAAATCCCGCGCAGGAATCAGAATTATTCCGACCGGTGCTTTCCAGTCTGTGGCACGCGCGGCCGATCAGGAAGAGTTAAGTGAAGTCACAACAGCTCCGGGATTAGCGAAGAAAAATGTTTGGCAACATCTTGTCCTCACCATCGACTACGCTAATAAAAAGCAGGAATTTTATCTCGATGGAAAGCGGATCGATTCTACCGGGAAAACGATTTTCACTAAGACCATGACGGCCAACAGTCCTTCTCAGCGTGTAACGATCGGATCAGAAGATGATGGATCGTCGGCGTTTTTCTTTGGTGATCTGGGAGCTGCATTTGTGGAGAAGAGAATTCTGACAGAAGCGGAAATTCAGAAAGTCATGAATGAGACACGTCCCAAATAAAAACGGCCGCTCCCAGTAAAGAGAACGGCCGGCTTCAATGATTAAATGTGTGTGATAAGAAACATAAAGAGGCCCGGTGAGAAGTTCTCCAACTCAACCATGTACCTCAACATCTCTGTGTTTCCATTTGCCTGCATACGTACCTCCTGGATGAGTTGATGGGTCTGAGAGGAGTATAGTTCCGGAAAATCTCCAATAGAAATCTGCAGAGTTAGAAAGCGATCATGTGTTAAAAATGCATTAAGTTCGACTGCGATTTGTGGCACTCGCTACTAAAAACCAGCAGATACCGATAGCAGCTCCACCCAGGTGAGCACCATGCCCGATGAGGGATTCTCCCCCTCGCGTTTGCTCCAGTAATCCCCACACATCAAAGCCCACTAGAATCACAGCTCCCCACATCGCTCTCACAGGAATGATTCCCAGAAGAAGGATTTTCTCCTCGGGAAACAGAAAACTAAAATAAAGAATGATCCCTGCAATCGCCCCCGAAGCTCCGAGAGCGGGAAGGGCTGGCTGGTGCATCCAGAAATTGGAGACGAGTGAGTGAACTAGAGATCCGCCCATTCCGGCGAGAAGATAAAAAAGCACAAATTTTTTCGTGCCCATCTCCTCACTCATGATGGTTCCGAATCCGCGCAGGACAAACATATTGATCACGATGTGAAAGACAGCATTGTGAGAAAATGCGGACGTGAGAAGTGTCCAGAAACGTCCATCCCGGAGTGAATCCCAGCTCACGAGAAAATTCTCCATCATGAAATTCAATCCACCCGTATAGGCAGTAGTCGTCCAGGCGATGAAGACCAGGATATTAAGAAAAATAATAAGACGGACAATGGGAGAGGCTTTCATAGAGGAATTTTACCATATAAAGGCCGCATCATGCCAGTTCACGGGAGCTCAAGTAGGCTAGGGCATGGGCCAAATCAGCTATTTCTGGAACAGACAATCGCTTCCCCGCAAGCTTTACCTTATCTTTGGTTTCATGGCGCTCATCATCTTCGGCGAGCTCCTGACTTTAAGATACGCTTTAAGAAATCTGGGTGCGGTCCGCGCTTTTGTTTACGGAGAAAGTGTCTGGTCAAAAGCGCAGAAAGATTCAGCGTATTTTCTGAAACGTTTTGCGATCACTCGTGATCCGAAAGACTTCGAAGCTTATCGAAGTGCGCTTTTCATTCCTCTTGAATGTCGAAAAGCAAGACTTGAACTCGAGAAAGAAAATCCCGACATGGAAATTGTTCATCGCGGGTTTGTGAATGGAAAAATTGATCCCCATGATGTCGATTCTATTCTTCATCTCATTCGTCATTACGCCTGGCTGGGACATATCAAGATTGCTCTCACGACCTGGAAAGACGCCGATGAACTTCTTCAGAAGTTTGAAAAAACAGCAGAAGATTTTCGTGCCGAAAAGAATCCCGAACAAGCGAATATTCTTTTAACAGAGATTGATACTCTCAACAGAGAAATTGGTCTTGCGGAAGATCGATTTTCTGTCGCCCTTCAGGATGGTGCTCATTGGCTGGAGGGAGTTCTTCTTCTTTCTCTCATTGGAATTGTGATTGTGGTTGAGGTTTTGGGATTTGCTCTCGTGTTTTTCTTCGGTCAGTCGTTAACGGATTCGCTCAATGCACTCAATCGCCGCGCTCTTGCTTTAGGTCACGGGGAAAAATTTGAAGCTGTTCCTGTTAACTCTCTTGATGAAATGGGAGATCTCACCCGGTCGATTAATAAAATGGGATTCATGATTGAAGCTTCAAAAGAAGAACTCGAGAATAGAATTTCCGAAGCAGTGCGGACGCGGGATGAGTTTTATGGAATTGCGACTCACGAATTAAAAACTCCGGTTACCGCCATTCTTCTCAGCCTTCAGATTCTGGAAAAGAAAAACACTGATCCCGAGCTCAGTAAGTATGTGAAAAATTCCATCGATCTCGCCCGCAGGCTCACAGTTCTCCAGGACAACCTGATGGATGTGACAAAAATTTCAGCAGGACTCCTTCGCATTGTAAAAACGAATGAAGACCTGATGCCGATCGTACGGAGAAATGTTGATGAAGTCATGATGACCGAAAAACATCCTCAGGTGGAAATCCGCGGACCGGAAACACTTTTCGCCAACGTCGATGGCATTTGCATGGGCCAGGTCATCACCAATCTTTTAAAAAATGCCATCCGCTACGGCAAAGGCCAGCTTGTGGAAATTGAAGTTTCAAAAAAAGACAGCGAGGTTCAGATTCACGTCCGGGACCGTGGTCCGGGTATTCCTGAGGAACAACGGGAAAAAATCTTCCAACCCTTTACCCGCGCCAATGCTGATGCCGGCATCAGCGGCTTCGGTATGGGACTCTATATCTCGCAGGAAATCATGGAAGCCCACGGTGGCACTCTTAAGATTAAAGAAACTGGTCCACAGGGGACAATTTTCTGTGCTACTTTTCCAGCATGATTATACTTCTACTTTTAAGCCTGCAAGCTTTTGCCACTACTCCTGATGTTATCTACGGTGAGGACAATCGCCGGGATATTTATGAAGAGACTAATCCGAAATATATTCAGTACGCGCGTGCGACGGCGGCCAAAGTGCCGACGATCTTTATGAGACAAGTAGGGAAAGAATTCGTTTTCCGCACGATGACACTTGTTGATCGCGGGATTTGCGCTTCTGAGAGATTCACCACTCAGACAACTGTTTCCATGTGCTCTGGTTTTCTTGTTGGTCCGAAAACATTTGTGACGGCGGGACATTGCATCCGGAATGCTAATGACTGTAAAAACTTTCGTTGGGTGTTTGATTTTGCTGTGACGTCGCGTGATCAGCAAAAAGTCACTGTTCCGAAAGAAAGTGTATTCTCCTGCAAGAAAGTCATTTCCCAGATTTTTACGGATGAAAATGACTACGCTGTCATAGAACTTGATCGTGAAGCGAAGGGAAGAACTCCTCTTACGTTCAGGAAATCGGGAACTGTTTCACCAGGTACACCACTTGTTGTCATTGGAAATCCCTCAGGACTTCCGACGAAAATCGCTGATGGCGCTAGTGTCAGACACCTCGATACGAATTGGTTCACGGCCAATCTTGATACCTTCGCCGGCAATTCCGGTTCAGCAGTCATCAATACAGAAAGTGGTGAAGTGGAAGGCATACTCGTTCGTGGAGAGGAAGACTACGTTGATACTGAGAATGGATGTAAAGTTGCTAAACGCTGCCTCGACAATGAATGTCGGGGAGAAGATGTAAACTTTCTCCCCGACGTGATCAAACAATTATAACGCAACCGACGACTAGCCGTCCGCACCACAAGTATGCTGGAACCCTAGAGAGATGTGATTTCGGTATCGGACATGGATGGATCAAGGAAATCTTCGATGATTTTCACCACCTGATTCATTGTCTCCGGACGATCATAGAAATCATAAGGCGAAGCACTCACCACATGGATTTCCGGCTTCACTCTCATTTTCCCGACAAAATCATCCACACCTTCAGCAAACGGACCTGACTTCGAATGAATCACGAGTGTCGGCACGCGGATTCTGGGAGCGGCTGTTGTCGCATCGAAATTAATCCACGGAGTCCATCCCATCGTCGCAAACTGGTTTTGCCATTGAGGGATATTCCCGCGCTCAGGATTTAAATAGTAATCAATATCGGATTCCGCATTGGAAGTGAGAACCGCATTGTTCTCGGAGAAACTCGCGACCGGAATATAAGTCAGCACTTCATCCTGCTGGAACTGGTGATTAGCTTCACGAGCGGCCGAAAGTTTTCTGCCTGCTTCGAATTGCTGCTTTTCCACCAGACGAGAATGAAGAAAAGGCGAGATCATGAGAACGCGATCCACGCGATTATCTGTTGCTGCTGCATGGGCAATGTAGCCGGCACTTGAACCAAGACCCGCGAGTGAGATTCTTGATCCCGCGTAAGCTTCAAGGTTTGCGACGAAATCAACGGCGCCCCGGAAATCGTCGATCTTCTGACCTGGATCTTCAAGGTTTCTCACGTTGCCTTCACTTTCTCCGAAGTTCACGAAATCAAAAACGAGTGTGGCAATTCCGCGACCCGCGAGAAGTCTGGCATAGGGGAGAGAACCCTGTTCTTTAATATTTCCGACGTTCCCGTTCAGGATCACAACATCATGAACCGCTTCGAAGGGACGATAAAGCCAACCACGCATCTGCTTACCGTTTTTCGAAGGGAAATCGACAATCTCCACCCGGTAACGGATGTCATGATCACCTTTTTCCCAGGCCGTCTTGATGAGATCTTTTTCACCTTTCACTTTCATTTCAACGGGCTGAATGCGCATGATTTTCAGTTCACCATTTTCGCGCGTGAATTCAAAATCCACTTTATTGTCGGTTGTTGCGACATCACTTCCGAGTCCGCGATTCTTCCAGAAATTCGTCGAGATTTTTCCTGAACCCAGTAGACGGCCCTGAACTTCTTTCAGTTTAAAATCTGAAAGTGTCGCCTGAGTGGCGTCGAAATATTTCTGAGTGGGTTTTACGAGATGAGAGATTTCCTCGGGTTTCAAAAGAAGTGGTTCACCGCTGAAGAAAACTGTTCTTCTCGCGAAACTTTTTTCGAATTGTTTCCAGTCTTTGCTCTCATTGGCCGAGATCATATTCTGAACAACGGCTTGCGCTTCATTTGTTTTCATTGCCTCAGTCATCTCTGCTTTCGTGGCGGGATGCTGGTGCTTACTCGCACAGGACGCAGTGAGAATCACTGCCAGTAGTAACGAAAATTTCATAAATTCCTCCATGGAAAGATGGGAGAAGAATACTGTGATTTTTTTCTCACCACCCTGCCCACGGGGCCGGCACGGGCCGCTTGAGGGAAAATTACGGTTAAGGGGAGCTTAATGCAGGCTGCAACCCTCTGAAACTCGATGCTAGGCAACAGATTCCCATCAAGAGAACAGGGGTTTGTGACGATAATAAACCTATCTTCCTTAAGGGGTTTTCCATGGTTTCGAATTTCCATTTTTATGTCGTATTCAATCCACTGATTAAGCCAGTGAACGACTACCCCACACAGGCACATGAGTTTTATCATCAGCTGAAAGGCAATATGTCTCATCTTTGGTGGGGCAAAATTAAGAAGACCATGTCGCTTGAACCACTCAATGTCGGTAACTTCCAGGAAGTGGTCGAACAGAATAAAAAATCATCATCTGAAACCATTCTCTTCATCTCAGACTTCACTCATCTCTGGATTGCGAAAGTCGAGGAAGTGACAACGGATCGTCCCGATAAATCAGAAACACTTTCTGTGTACGATAATGAAGAAGTGGAAATCTGGTTTAAGATCGTCGACATGGATCTCGTGTGCGCTGATCAGAATTCTACCAAAGCAAAAATCGCTGAACTCGGAATCAAGAACCATTTCTATCCAGGCACAGATGTAAAATCTCTCACACCAACAACGGGTGCTGTTCGCTTCCCGCTGATTGTGGAAGACCGCTCAACTGAGCACTACTTCTCAAAATACAAAAACAAAAAACGTCTCGTTGTGGAAAACCCGCTTATTTCAAAATCTATGGAAGGCTGGGAAGATCGCGAGAAAGTCACGTACACAATTCCTCAGAAGAATTTCAAAAAGCTTCCGGCACTTATCCAGAAACAGGTCATGTGGGCAGAAGGTGTTTTTGCTCAGGACATGAATAAAACGGCAACCAGCTACCTCCGCATTCTTGAATCCGTTCTCAACATGACTCTCATGCGCGAAATTCATATGCGTGTGAAAGGTTTCGGCGACTACATTCCTCTCGGGGAAATCTACAACATTCTCAATACGACGAAGTACAACGGTGTGAACGTTGATGAGCTTCTCAAGAACTCTGTTCACGCGAAGTTCTGGGAATTCTGCAAAATCGATCTCCGTAACTTCCTCCATATGCCGGTGAACGGGAAAAAAGTCTGTTTCGTGAATCCAGGCGAAGCGATGAAACCTGAAGCGGCCCTCTTTATCAGAAACTCGATGCTCGGTGTGGGATGCAAAGGCATCATCAACGAAATCATTGAGCGCTACGAGGAAATTCAAAAACTCACAGTCGATGAAGAAGTTGTCGAACAGGCGAGCTAGCCCGTGCGCTTTGACCTCGGATTTAAATCCGACGACCATCTTAAACTCTACTTAAAAATGTTAGGGCTCTCGCAAGAGGGCCCTTCGCTTATCTATCTCAATCAATTGATCCACGCTCATCAGCACCAGATTCCTTTTGAGACGCACACGCGGATTGTGGACTACTTTGAATACCTCGATCACCTGATGCCGATTCCTGTTTATATCGAACGCCTCGAGCTCGGTGCCGGCGGAGTCTGCTGGACTCTCGCGCGCGGATTTCACTGGTTAGTAAAACAACTGGGTTTCGATGCGAAATACTATTACATGGATCCCGGACACGTTTGTGTCGTCGTCACTCTTCCTGAAGGGGATTTTTACTGCGACGTGGGTTACGCGGCTCCGTTCTTTAAAGCGAAGCCCCTGAAATCTTCTTTTATCGCGACCTCTCCTGCGGAAATTTTTAAGTATGACGTAAAAGGCGAGTCGGTGGTGGTCACGAGAACTCCGGGACCGACGAAGACGTTGATCTTAAAACCCCAGACGCCCGCACAGATCAATTCGTATTTTGAAGCCGCTAATATTCACGGAAATAAGTTTCTCGCCCAGGTCCGCATTTCAAAATATGTGAATAAGAAGCTTATTTATCTTTCCGGTGACCGATTAATCAAAGACGGAACCGAGACGATTATCCCGGAAAAAGACATGGAAGAGCTCCTCATCACACTTTTCCGAATTCATCCTTCATTTTATCTCAAGGCTAAAGCTAGAATAAGCTAATGCGCTTATTCCTCCTCCTTATCCTTTTTTCGTGTGCCCACGTGCCAAAAAGCAGACTCGTGATTCTCGATCACAAGTATTTTCAGGTTCATTACGATCCGAAACTGCGGCTTGCGCGCTATGTGGAATACACCCTTCTTCGGGAAAATCTCCTGCATAAGGCCGGGAAGCGGAAGAATAAATTCATCCCGGATCCGATTCTTGTGCAGTCGAATCTCCCGTTTGTGACGACGAAGGAATACACCAAAACCGGTTTTGACCGGGGACATCTGGCCCCTTCTGCGGATTTTACCTTCAGTCAGGAAGCCAACGATCTCACTTTTGTGATGTCGAATATGGCGCCTCAGACCAAACTTCTGAACCGCGGTGTGTGGAAAAATCTCGAAGAACAGGTGAGATTCTGGGCGTGCGGCGAGAAAAAACTCACGGTGATCACGGGTCCGATCTTCGGTCCCTCGGATAAAACGCTTCCTTCCGGACTCACAATTCCCCAGAGATTCTTCAAAATCATCATCGATGAAACCCCGCCGCGAAAAACGATTGCGTTCATTCATCACCAGAAAGACCCGAAAACCACCATGCCCTACAGGGAATTTCCGGTTTCTGAGGTCGAACGCCAGGCCCAAATCACCTTTCCGCACTCATTTCCCCCGGAAAAGGGCGATTGGAAATCAGAGGATTGCCTTCCTGACTCCCGTCGGAAATAATTTTCCCCATGCAAACCTTTAAACGTATCGCTTATGTCATCGGCATCCTCCTCCTTATTTTCGTCGCTCTCGTGGCGTGGAAATACCCGGAACAGAAAGTCCGTCAGGCAAAACTCGATTTCGAAGTCTCTTCTCCCGAGGAGAATCTCGTAAAACACGAGCCGAAGATCTCGGAAGACCGTGCGGTGATCGAGCAGGAAACATTCTTCCGCGGCAGTCGCGGCGAAAAGGATGCGGGGCCTTATCTCAACACGATCGTGCACTGGGATGGTCACGGACCGTCAAAAATCCAACTCCCGAAAGAAGTTTCCGATAATCTCCGCGACAAAAATTGGGTCGCTTACGAGCCGGACTTCAAAGCTCTCAAGCTCGACTTCGCGTGGATGGAAAAACTCACTGAGTTCGACTACTGGGCGTCGGATGATAATAATCCGCACATTAAACCGAGTGAGCACCCTGTATTCCAGACGCTTTCTTTCCCGGGATATATGGAACTCACGAACTGGGCGAAGTTAAGATTAATTCACGGACGAAAGACGCAGACGATGCCGAAAGCTCTCGCAGAAGTGCGCCAGCTCGCCCGTCTTATCTATACTAATGACTATCTTGTCTCGGCGATGGTTGCGATTGCGATCCTTCGCCACGAGGGGAAATTCGTCCAGAATTACAATCCGAAGATCTTCGCAGGATGGAAAACTGTCCCGGAAGAAACGCTTGTTCGCGCGAAAAGATACTTCTGGGCGATGCCGGAATTGGTGGATCCGAGGCTCTCGGATGAGACCCATCAGCGCTTTTCGGGGATAACAGTCGGCAAATGTCAGATGATATCAGAAGGTGTTTTCAAAAATATTATCATCCGTGATCACCTCCAGAAGATGTATCCAGGGGCCGTAAAACGCTTTGATGAGATGGTGAAAAGCTCCCTCGAGACGTGCAGAAAATCCCTCGTGCACGTGATGTGGAATGATACCCAGTGGAAAGTGTTCGGTGATCGTCCCGAGTATGCGAAAAGCCTCGTAAAACCTGAAAATGAGAGTGAAATGAAGTGGAAACTTCTTATGATTAGCCCGCGGATCGAAGAGTATTTCGCCCTCACTATGCTCACAATTTCGAGCCCGAATTACTTAAAAGAATATCAGGAACTCGAGCCGAAAGCAGAGTGAGTTCAGAGGGTGGGGGTACCCCCTCTCTAGGGAGCTCCCTATAGGCCCCCTATAGAGATTTGACATTCATGAGAAGTTGTAATTAAACTTGTCTTACAAACCAAGAAGAGAAATAAACATCTCTCAAACAAACGTCTGTGGAGGACATCATGGCTAAAGCCACTAAGAAAGCTACTAAGAAAGCTGCCCCGAAGAAAGCTACTGCTAAAAAAGCAACAGCTAAGAAAGCTACTGCTAAGAAAGCAGCTCCAGCTAAAGCAACAGCTAAAAAAGCTACTGCTAAAACTGCTGCTCCTAAGAAAGCAAAAACTGCTCGCAAGCCAAACGCTGCGTTCATGAAAGCTCTCACTCCATCTGCTGAACTCGCAGCTGTAATCGGTGCAACTGCTGTTGCTCGTACAGAAGTTGTTAAGAAGCTTTGGGCTTACATCCGTAAGAACAACCTTCAGAACCCTAAGAACAAGAGAAACATTCTCGCTGACGAAAAACTCAAGAAAGTTTTCGGCAAAGGCGAAGTTTCTATGTTCGAACTCGCTTCACTCATCGGGAAGCACCTCAAGTAATTTCTATTCGTAAGAATTGAATTATAAAAAGAGCCCTCGCGAAAGCGGGGGCTTTTTTTTGCCCATTTTTCAGGAATCAGCGGATAATCTAAGAAACATTTTCTGTGGTGGTTTATGAAAACGATTCTGGCACTTTTATTTTTAGCAGCATGTAGTTCAGTCAAATTTGATCCATTCATTAAGCCAGAGCCCAAGCAGGCTCATCAAATCGTCGGCATTCAGGAATCATGGATTGGAAAAGAGGTCGAAGTTCTCGATACCCATCCTTTCTATGCAGCTCGCTTTGTAAACTCTCGGGTATCTTCCAAGGGTGTAGAGGTCAGAACCTACAGAAACAGCGGAGGAAGTGCTTCCCAGGCTCGCTGTACGGGTATTTTGGGATGCAGTGGAGAAACGAAGGCTATACAGTGCGATCACATTTTTTATATCTCGAGCGGTAAAATCACTGATAGAAAGCGAATTGGCGATTGTGGTGAAGAAGATGAAAATTTTAGGGCGATTTAAGGATTATTATGAAAGATCTATCTTTTAAAAAAGCATCAGTAGAAGTTCTCAAAAAACATGGCAAGCCCATGTCCAGAGATGAAATTGCTGAGCAAATTCTAATTTTGAACTTAGTTGCTTCGGAGGGTAAAACCCCAGAGGCTACAATTGCTGCTCAAATCTACACAGACATCAAAAATAATCCCAATTCACCATTCATGATAGTGAGTCGTGGCCTGTTTGCTTTAAGAGATTTTACGCCATCATCTGATCCCAAAGTTCTGATAAAAAAACATAATGATGAAATCAAAGATAAACTTAAAAAAAGATTATCCGAGATGGATCCGTTTCTTTTTGAACACTTTATCGGCGAACTGTTAGAAAAAATTGGTTTCGAAAATGTAAAAGTAACAAAAAGAAGCGCTGATGGAGGAATTGATATTCATGCCAATCTCACATTAGAAGGTGTTACAAATGTTAGAACTGTTGTTCAGGTAAAACGATATGCCAAAAATGTTGAAGACAAAATAATTCGCCAACTTAGAGGAAGTGCGAATATTGATGAACGGGGGTTGGTCATCACGACTTCAGGATTTACAAAACCCGCTATTGAAGAAGCTAAAGCTGCAAGTAAAATGCCTGTCTCTTTAATTGATGGAACACGATTAATTGAACTTTTAATTAAGCATGAACTTGGAATTAAAAAAGAAATTATTGAAGTGCTTTATCAAGATGAAGAAGCATTCGAATTAAAAGAAACTCAATCGCCGCAAACTCCCGAAGATAAACATAGAGCTATATGGCCATTACCCGGTGGAGTTGATTCATACGTCACAACTCTTAATTCATACCTCGAATATGTTGCAAAAAATGAACCTTCTAAAAAAGTAGCAGCTCAATGGTTTATCAAAAACTTCAAAACAGTTAACAGCGAGCAAACTGCTACAAACTACGCAATGGTTCCAAGGTATATGGGATTAATGATCGTTGAAGCGGGTAAATTGAAACTTACAAAAGAAGGGTCAGATTATATTTCCAAAAAGAATCTCAAGCATCTTTTTGAAATTTTGGACAAGCATCTCTATTTAGTATCTGAGACGGTGGAATTCTTTAAGTCATCTGATGAGCCAATGAAAGCTGCTGAAGTATTAGAATATTTAAATAATGAGTACTCGGTTGGTTGGTCATCTGAAGCACAAGTTACTTTTAGATTGTTATGGCTTATGAATTTGAAAGTATTGAAGAAAGTTGATGACGGCTTTCTGTACCAACGATAGAAGGTCACATGGAAAAGCCATTCTCAGAAGCCTGCGAAAGAAACAAAGACCCCATCCTCCAGGTTCTGCAGAAGGTAATCCTTCCGACAGACGAGAGACTTCTCGAAGTGGGGGCCGGCAACGGTCAGCACGCTGAATACCTATCGCCTAAGTTTCCGCGCCTCGAATGGTACCCAACTGACAAAAACCTTATTCATCTGAAAGACATCTCGGGTCGCATGATCCAGAAGGCCCAGCGCCTGGATGTGGCGAAGGATGATTTTCCGAAACTCAGATTCGATCTGGTCTTCACGGCTAATACCTTCCACATTATGCACTGGAAGGACTGTAAATCGTTTATCAAGACATTGGGGCATCGGTTAAGGGAAGGGTCGCGAGCCGTGTTCTACGGGCCTTTTAAGTACAATGGCGAGTATACGTCGGAGAGTAACAAGCAGTTTGATGAGATGTTGAAGGCAAGGGATCCTTTAAGTGGAATTCGAGCATTTGAAGATGTGAATACAAATATGGTTAAGCAGGGTTTTGAGCTAGTCGAAGATTACGAAATGCCAGCCAATAATCGTTGTCTCGTATACGTCAGGCTCAAATTTGAGCCGAAACGCTAGTTAAGGCTTTTTTGGGAAGAAATTCATAGGTTGTTTGACACCAATTGATCCACCGCTAGCTGGTTTAGCGAAAGTTATTCTGGATACAACTCCACTTACGCAGCTTTCGACTTCAACCGGTAAACCATCTCGACCAATAGCTTTTGACTCAGTAACTTTCCCATCACTCCCAATTTGGAATTCTAACGTTAATGTCGAATTTGGATTAACCAATTTTTCACGATGACTGCTAAAGCATTCTCGGAATTCAGGTAGATGATCTAATAAGGCCATTCGGATGGATTTAGAGTCTATCACTACTGGTTTTTGAGCGCACGATACGACCACGAAAAATAAGAACAAATACTTCATGTGAATAATTTAAAGGGAAAACGAAGACCCCGGAAGGGCCTTCGTCTTAATTTAACTGGAAACTAATCCAACTTCTCGCGAACAGAATAGGGCAGGGGATGTGTACCAAGAACGGTGCTGTTCGTGCTCAGGGTTTTATTCTGGCGTAACTGGCTGATCTGGCCACGGAAACGGAACTCCATCTTTGCCCAGACATCAATCTCGTTAAAAAAATCGATGCCCACGCGGTTCTCTTTCAAGAACGAAACTTTTTCTAGATCAACTTTCGCAATCATAGTTCCTCCTGAGAAAAATTTTAAAACCGTTAGAATTCGAAATTCAGGACAGGATAGGACGAAAAAATGGGACGGGATGAGATCAGGATAAACTTAGTGATCGGTAATATCCAGCGAAAACATTACTCATTTCTGAATGAGTAGTAGAGCGGATCCAGTGACTTTGACGAACGATTATTCTTGAGCGATTTTTTGTGTTTTAGTCTGGTGATCTGATGACGTGATTGCGCTTCCATACGTGCCCAGATATCGATCTCGTTAAAGAAATCAACACCTGTATTGGCCTCGTCAAACTGACTCACCTGATCCAGATCGATAAATGCAATTAAGTTCATGTGGGACTCCTCAGGATTAGATAAGACCCGGGATAAATAAATCGTATCAAGAACCAGAATGGGCTGGAAGGGGAGGAAAATATGTACCCTTCTCCGCGGGTTCCGATAGAATATTCTCATGTCATTTCATGCAGTTGATTTTGGAACCTCCAATTCCCTACTAAATTACGTCTCAGATGATGGGACCATCACACCCGTGCCTTTAAGTCCGGATGGAAGCTTCGTGCTTCGGTCGCTTTTCTATACGCCAGAGCAGAATAAGTGGTTCTTCGGGAATGAAGCGATTGATGAGTATGTGGCGAGAGACGGAGAGGGGAGATTTTTTCGTTCAGTGAAAAAGTTTTTGCCTGAGCCAAGTTACAACGGCACGGAAGTTTTTAATAAGAAGATGAAGATTTCTGATCTCGTTGCGGTGATGTTGGGGGAGATGAGGAAGCGCGCGAATAAGTTCACGGGCGTTGATACGAAGAAAGTGGTTTTGGGAAGGCCCGCGCTTTATTCGCTCATTCCTGAGAACGATAAGCTTGCTCAGGATCGAATGGAAGCGGCTGCGAGACTTGCTGGATATGAAGAAATTGTTTTCTGTCCGGAGCCAATTGCGGCGGGTTTGGATTACATTGCGGGGGATAATGAAGAGAAGATTATTCTGATCACGGATTTCGGTGGGGGGACTTCGGACTTCACGTTGATGAAAATTCATCGCGGACAGTTTTCGAGGGACGATATTTTAGGTTTGTCGGGGATTTTCTCGGCAGGTGATGTTCTCGACGGAATGATGATGAGAGACTTTATCTCGCCACATTTCGGATCGAAGTATGAGTATCAGTTTCCAGGTGGATCGAATGTGCTTCAGTTTCCGAGAGGATTGTTGAAGCTTATGTGTTCTCCGGCTCACATTACGCACTTGCGTGAGCGGGATACTTGGGAATTTCTTCAGCACATTAATAAGTTTGCACTGTCTGATTTGGATAAGGTTCGTATGCAGAATCTATTTAACCTGGTTGAGTGTCAGCTAGGGTTTCCGCTATTCAATGAGATTGAGAAAACGAAGATTAAGTTAGGGAAAGATAAAGTAGTACCGTTTGAGTTCCATACGATGGGTGTAGAGATCACGGAGAGTATTGATGTGCTCGATTATCGCGGGAGTGTTGGGCCCACGGTTGAGGACATCATGAATACGATGATGGAAGTATTCACGCAGTCAGGGAAGAAGCCAGAAGATGTAGCGCAGGTTTGTCTGACGGGTGGGACGAGTCAGTTTCCGATGATAAAGGAGAGGCTGGGGAAGGTTTTTGGGAAAGAGAAGCTTAGAGAGCATAATATCTATCAGAGTGTGGTTAACGGATTGGCAAAGTTCGAAAATTAATCCATTGCCTCAAAAACTATTTTACGAACTTCAATATTCGATTAATTTCAGAACCGAGTTTTATAAATAAACCGTCTGCAGCTTGATGATAGGTTGAATCCCAGTTAGCAGTATTCATTTCTTTTAAAGAAACACCAACATCAAATAAAAATTTATTCAACTTGGTACTCATTACTATAATTTCTTTGTCTTGAATGTGGATGGAATAACTAGATTTTATATAATTTTCAAATTCATCAAAATCGCTTTCCTCATGAAGAGCTAAGATTCCATAAATGCCCTCGACCTCATTAGATCCATGGGTGTAAGCATATGATGTAATTTGATACAAGTCATTACGATCTATCTTTTCAAAATCGAGACCATCCTCTGATGTGCGAGTAGCTATTTTGTGTTTCGCATCTATGATCACTGTCTTCTTTCCTACTTCAAACCAGCAATCTGGCTTCATTTGAAAGTATTCTTTCTTTTCTTTGTAAAATTTTGGGAAGTCTGAGGTTCGATTGTGCCTGATCTTGAATTTTATGTCAGAAAACTCTGATTTAGATATCAAAAATGCTTCTACAGAATTTCTTAGAATCGCTTCAAAAGCTCTGTTAAGATTCAATGCGATTCCCATTGGAAGATTTCGAATATTTGGGCCAGCTTGAGTAGAAAAGAAATATGTAGAGTCTAAATATATATTCGCCAACAATTTACACTCAGGAATAATATTTGAGAACTGAGGGTGTTGATCATAAACTCCTGAAATAATATCTAAGGATACTTTTATAATATCAAGATCTGAACGGCATTCTGAAAATTTTTGATCAATGATTGTTGTCATTTGGCTTAAGTCATCTACTGAGCTGGAAGGTAGTAATGGAACTGACTGAAAAATTGCCAAAAAATGCTTAAAACAAAACTTTGAGAAAAAGATAAGTGGATGCGAAAAGTCGATTTTCTTAAAAGTGCAGTGGTGTTTATGTGACAATCCGCCATTTAAAACGGCAGATTTTAGAAAGTCGATTCTTCCCTTTATTCTTGCTTCATTACTTGATGACGTTTCGTATTGAAAAAAGTTTTTAGGTAGCAGATCCTCATAAAGACTTGTTAGTATATCGGCTACATAGCAAAGTATAATCAAAGACGAATCCGAATCGACGCTAACTTCACCTTGTATGAATTTTATGGAACTTTTTTTGTTAGATTCTCGTTTTGATAGCTGATTCAAATAAAACAGCCCATTGACTGCAAAATTTAAGTCATTAGCATTTTTTGATTTCAAACTTTTTGGCAGTAATACTTTGGTGGCGCCATTATCGTTATAAAATCCCAGCCACTCAGACTTCGAAGGATGCAAGTCTTCAATACGCTTTAATAAGTCTAACGCTTCCATCTTATGCTGCTCTCATGTCAGTCTCATAGTCTTCCATCAGTTTTTCCAAATCATCTACTACGTTATTGAAAGCTCCACCTTGAAAAAGGTTTTCTTCAATAAATTGATCAGCCTTCTCTTTATTGTTATTAAAGATGTTTGTAAGTACGGGGAAGATTTCTTCAACAAGAATTTTACGTAAAGACTTTTTTGCATGTTCATGATAGTCGCTAACACTCAAAGAATCTTTGTTCTGAAGATAATGCTCAATAATCTGCCGACAGAATTTTATCAAATATGAATGTCCAATTAGCTTTTCCTCTACAGAGATTGCACCGTATTTTTTTCCGGATTCTTTGAGCTTGTCATTAATTTCATTAAGTAGAGTCCATGGATAAAATAAATCAGCTTTGTCTTCCAAGATTATCTTCAAAATAAGCTTAAGGTTTTTTCCTTCTTGAATTTTTTCCATACAGGATAATTTAATGTTTTTAATCCACTCGTCTTCGCTCATAAAAGGGTCAACCTTTATAAGATTGAATCTTCTTTTTATCGCTTGATCTATCTTGTCTGTCGTAGTGTCAGCTGTATTCATAGTGGCGAGTAAGGATAGATTTCTAGGCCATTTATATAAATCATTACTATATTGAAGATTTACACCTTTTGGGTTTTCAGATTGAGATTCACCAATTGCAAATACTAATTCCCCTAAAATTGAAGCTACGTGCCCACGGTTAAGCTCATCAAGTAATATTGCATATTTCGCTTTACCCCAATCAGTTCCTTTTACGAAAAGTTTTATGAAAAAGTTTAAGCCCAATTGATTATCTTGCTTCTTGGGTAGATAGTTTTTTATTACGTCCCCATCGACATAGTGCTCAACCGAATTTGTGAAATCAGTACCATTTGATATAAATACTTTTTTAAATTGGTACTTAGATTGTGTCCCTAATGGAAAATGCAAATTTCCATCTGAATCCAGACAGCATAAAATACTTACAGGTGACCCTTCAGCTTTATGACTCATTACTTTGATTGGGCCATTCACAATTTCATATTTAACTTCGCCATCAAAAAAATTTACAGGTTTAATACCTTCAACGAGATCTTCATAACTATAAGAAGGGTGAATCTGAACTATTTGAAAGTATTCATCCTTCATTGGTCCTATGTAATGTTCTTTTACCTTATTTGTTTTGCCAGTACCTGGTGGCCCGTAAAATATTATGAATTGAGGTTGGTCTGAAATAGAGTGAAGCATTGGGGAGCTTACATTTTGATTACCAGGTATAGAGTCACTGTTATGAAGCTGTCTTTTTAAAAAATCGAGTATGAAATACTCAGCATTTGAACTGAGCTTGTAAGAATATGACTTACCTTCTTTTGAGCGGGATACCACTTTTCTTAAAAATGCGTTAACTTCAGCTTCCCAGTGAGAAGAGATCTTGACTTGTAGTTTTCGATGCCATTGCTCTTCGGATCTTTCATCTCCATTACCTGTCTCGTAAAGAAATTTCAATGAAGGATGAATAAATTGATAGGCATTGGTTCTAATGTATTCCGCGACAGCATTTAGATCCATTGACTTATTCGTTTTCATTAAGACATAAATTAGCAAGAATCCGTAAAAGTCAGTTTCTAACTGCATCTTAAGCTCAAAGTCTTTTTCGGCAAGTTTATCTAGTTGTTCGCTGGTTATAGTTTTCATTATGCTGCCAATTTCTGAGATGGTTTCAGAGAATGCAAAACCTTAGAGAATTTATTGAAAATATATTCTTTTTCTTTTTGGTCTAATCCTAGTGCTGTAAAGATAATTTCATCTGCTTCTCTTAACAGGATGTTTTCTTCGCTGCCAATGATATTTGCTTCAATCTTCTGAGAGTCTCTTTCTAAATCAAAATGCCAGTAATCTTTATTTTGAGTAAGTTGAAAAATTCTTTTTGCCAGAAAATTAAATTTCGCAAGTTCAATTTCGCTTAGGTTTGGAACCAGAAATTTTTCTAAGTAAGGTTTATCAATGATCCTGGCCAGTTCACTTTCGGAGCAAAAAACGAAAGTGTGAGCGAAAAACGACATATAGGATGAGTTCAGAAGCAGTGAGATTCCCTCGAGTGTCCAGTCCTTATCTTTTAAGGACATGTTTACAAGATTGTCTGTCGTGGCTATTCCCTCATTACATATTGTCGAATGAAGAAGCTTGCCTCTTTTGGCTTTAAGGATCACGCGTTTTGTGTCGAATATTTTCTTCCAATACTCTTTCTCACAAGTTCCATCAACAGAGTTCAAGGTGAATGAATTTATATTCGACCCACTCGATATAAAGTTTTTACGTCCCGACGTTATTTTTAATTTAGCAGGGATATATGCTCCTCTAGTCACTTCAGCGAGAAGAGATGTTAGGGGCACGCCCTTACTAGCAGTAGCATTTAAAATGCGTTCTTCAATACTATTTACATGGAAGCATAAAGTATTAACCTTTCTTTGCGCCTTGTTTTCATTTTTCCCTTCAGATTTTCGCGCAAGAAAGGCAAAAGTGTCATATTCAATATCCATGAAGCCGTTCAGGCTAGGAATGAAATCTATGAATTTAAACTCATTCAATAGTTTTTCATTAATATCCCTATAGCTGTTCCCCCACTTTGAGGGACCTCCCAGGATGTACAGAATTTGACCTTTCTTTGAAAGATTTTCAAATCCGTATTCCATAAAGAGGTTTGTGAAATTCCCTTTGCCGTATTTACCTTTATCTGAACTTACCTTCTCGCCCTTCAGTTGGGCGTATGGTGGATTCATTAAAATTAAATCGAATTCTTCTTTGAAGCGGAAATCAATTTTCAAAATATCTCTGCATTGGATATTTACTTTTTCTGCAAACACTTTTCCAAATGAATCACCTAAGAGGTCTTTCATGGCGAGTTTGATAAGGAGCTTTGCAAAGGTCACAGCTTTTTCATTCATATCGAAAGCTTTTATTTCAGGAAAACAAGAAAGCTTCTTTTCAGTTTTGAGCATATAGAGATACTGAATGATCAAGCAACCAGCCCCACATCCCGGTTCCAAAAGTTTGGACACATTCTTAATGTCTATTTGCTTGTATAGTTTTTCTATTTCGTTTGAATCTGTGTAATAGCTTCCATGATCAGCTCTTTCTTGTGTTGAGAACGTAATACGTTGAGACTGAAAGGCTGTTGCTAAAATTAGATCTTTTATTGGCAGGTTTAAGAATTGTTTTGGCCTTAAAGGCTTTATTCCAAGCATTTCTATTTCGGGGAATAATTTGCCTAATGTGCTTTGATTACTTCTAGGGAAGAGTCGAAAAAGAATTTCTCCTACCCAAAATGAAATTTCATTCGAAGATGAATAAGCTGTATTTGATGTAGTTTGCATTTAGTCCCCCTGGATTAGGAGACTGATCGTCTTAAATACGGAGTCTTTAACTTAATTAAAATATTTAGCAGGAATGGGAATATTTTTCGTGTAAATGATGCCGACTCGTTTGGTCAGGATTAAAGGTGGGAATTTTTTTATTATTTTAACTCTCCATCCCCATTTGGGTTTTTTATCATCCCATCTCCATTCAGATGTTTTGTCTACAAGGTGACTGTTGAAGTCTGTGTAGAAGGCGTCTTCTGAGGGGTATAAAAAGCATTCGGTAAATTCAATCAAGGCAATAGCTCTTGATTTGAACTTTTGACTCTTTCCTGGTGTTTCAATAAGTAGCAAACTTCGATTCAAATATTCTTTAGCAAGAGGATAAGTCCGTGTCTCTATGTCTTTTTTTTCTTCAGCGATATATTGCGAATATGGCCATTGAATACAAATCCCTGAAGTCAGCACAGATTTAGACATTTATCATTCCATCAAGCTTCAGAAGATTGGTTCCCAATGGTGCGTGAAGGTTACTTATATTTATTGGTTTGATATCTTTATAAGCAGAATGTTTAAGTCTAATCTCCCAATCAATATCTCGTGACGATTTTCCTTTGAATGCTTTTACGCGGTCAATAGCGTTGCAGCAGTCTTTCTTGTTATCCCACAAATCTTGGTCGTCCCAGAATTGAGACTCACCGTTACCAATATAGCAAGTTGTAAATTGAAGTCCATTTTGAACGCACTTCGCTTGTATACGTTCGTAATAAGCTCTTATTTCTTTTCTGCTGAAATGTTTGTCTCCTCTGGTTGCGAGTACCTCGTCAGTAAAAAATAATTTGAGGTCTACTCCGCACGCCTCCTTGATCTGGACAATCGAAGATGGCGACAGACGAACCATACCAGCCAAGATTGATTGTGTTCCTGTCGCCGCAATTTCATCGATCATGTCAAAAGAGCTAAAATCAAATTTTAATTTTCTTTTGTATTCTGGAAAATCAGGGTCAGTGAAATATCCATCAGGATGAATAGGGAAAAAAGGGTTTAGGCGTACTGTTGTCCAGAAACCATTTTTTGTTAAAACTTTCAAGGCTTCAAGGCGCTTTTTAGCCGAAGGTGTACCAGGCTCTAAAAGTTTATTTAACTCATCGTTAGTGGATGCGATAGACATTTGGATTGAGCATAGGTCAGGATTTAAGAGATCCAAATAGGGACTTTTAGATACCAGGTCGCTTCTTGTGAAAATAATGTACGGATACTGATAGTGATCCAAGATTTTCAAAAATTCCTGCGTAACTTTATACTTTCGATCCATTGCCATGAATGAATCGGACATGGATCCAATCCTTATTGGAATTCGTTTTTCCATCACTGATCGCCATTTACTAGGTTTGTCTGTTTCAAAAACGTCATAAAATGTTTGCCATAAGTCCGTTACATCTACAGGCATTGGAAAAGGTCGATTCCAATACCCATGCTTAGTTAATTGTTCTTTGGCGTAACAGTAAACACAGTCATGCGTGCAACCTCTTCCATAAGTATCTACCTCGAATGCATATAAGCATTGTTGGCAGGAGCTATGAAAATTTACGAGTTTGAAGGGCGTTCCGAATATAATTCCCCCTCGAGGCTGTTCAAGGCCAAATCTTTGTTCAAGTTCTTTGTAAGTATTGAAGTCATAATCGCACTGATAATTTGAAAATCTTTTTAACTTTTCAGCTCTCAAGAATATTTGATCTGATTTTGGAGTGGGAAATTCTGGAATGGTTGAAACTGGAGTATCTAAAACCTCATGTAAAACTGTCATAATGACCTCGAGAGTTATCGCTTTGATTTGTGTTGGGCGATACATAACGATCAAGATGCAGAGTATCAATAGGTAGCGGAGTAGATTTTTTTTTATTTAGGAAGCGTCGGCGTTAAGTAGATGTTTGCACATAATCGATCCAGGGATATGTCACTATGGGTCATCTCTACTCGGGCCAAATTTACATAGTTAGTAAGCTTTGGACCTAAGGAGTTATCAGCTTCAGGTGTTTAAAATTTTTGTTTATAAATCCCGCTTTTCAAATGATTTGTATTTAATCTTTTCAATGGTGATAGTTCCGGCAGGCTAATGCGTTCGCATAAGGTTACTCCCAATAAGCTCCACCTAAGATTGCTTTAATTCTAATAAGAGTGTGCTCCAGTGCTTCGATGCTTTTAGAATAACCATTCAATCCAAGATCTTTTTGTATTTGCTGGCTGAAAAGATTTGGATAAGCAATCTCGTAAATCTCCCAATATTGTTTGATCGAATTCCAAACCGGGCAAAGTTGCTCTAGTGAGTTTGAAAGCTGGATAGGTTTGTTTAGCAACATTAAACATTCCCTCCAATGCATCCATGCCTTAGGCTGGATAACCATTCTGATTTAACCAAGCAGTGTCTCTTCCTATTCCGCATCAGATATCAGCAGAAGGAACACGTGTCTTAAAGAAGGTTTACAATGTGTAGAGGCGTAACGAAATTTGAATTTCATGAGATTTTTTAAATCTCCCGCATTTTGATCATACGTAGCTACAGTTTTCTTATCCATCTCATTATTTTATCCCAACTTAGCAATTCAATATCTTGCAGCTTTGCTCTGGCTCTAATTCAGTACTAAAAAGTGTGTTTTAGCTTCCAAATCTCAATAATTGAGACTTATTAACCATCTGAAAAATTAAGATTAGGCGTCCTGTATATACGACCGAAACGGCTCAGAAGTGCATTTAATGTTTCCGGGAGTTGTATGGCTAGAAGACCGATGAGTCAGTATGAGAAAGACGCTCAAAAAAAGCTGATGCAAGAGATTAAGCAACAAGAGAAAGAGCAACGTAAGAACGAAAAAGAAACAGCAAAATATAACTTCAATAACCTGACTGAGGATTCGATTAGATCATTCCAGATGGGGAGGTTCTCTTACGAAAAGTCGGCTTATGAGATGAAACCAGATCTCAGAAGTATCTTTGAGATTTTAAAAGGTGATGGTTTTGAGCCAGAGTTGGAAAACAAAAGAATTAAGCTAAGCGATGTTGACCATTTTCTTTATTCCGGGAAGTTCAATTCAGTTTTAGGTCTAAATGGATTTAAAACTTTCAAAGAACAGATTAAAGCGATTCTCGATGACATCAATCGTGGGACAAGTAGGGATAACCTGGTCAATCTCGATGCTTTATTTGATCTTCTTCTTCATTCAGGAATTTATTTCGAGACAAAACATCTTCCAGAATACATGGCTGATGTAGAGGGCGAGGAAGGTTGGTTAACGGCCTATCGATTTGTTGCGAAAAATTTCCCAGACCTCACCTATAAAGAATTTAGAACTATCGTGAAAGACATTTCTAAATCCAAAGGAGACGCAATTGAATTTGAGGAAGAGGAGAAAGAAACTAATCTATACAAAAAAATTGCTTCCTCTAAGCTATTCGTCGCTGACTCAAGCCCTATTTCTATCCTTCAAACACTAGTCATGAGTGATATTCGTGCTATTTGTACTGAGCTAGAGGTCCAAGGGGCGCGTAGCAAGGAGCAAACAATTGAAAAACTTCTTACTGCCCCAGGTATTGAAGAGCATCTCTTAAAAAAATATTCGCATAAGCAAAATGGCTTAGTCTTCATGATCAAAGACAAAGATCTCGTCACAGGGGCCGACATTGTTTCGCTCGATAAATATCTAAGGCATCTCGCGAAAGCAGTTCGTGAAGAGCTGTTTTCATTTGTTGAATCTAAAATGAACTTTAAATTGGTGGGGTAAGATATGACTTATATGTTTTATGCGATTGTTCTTCTTTTAATAACAGCCGGAGCTTTATTTTATTCCCTTGTTCTAAGGAATCAGGAAATAAAGAAGTTGGAAGATGTCATTCGGGAAAAAGATAAAGACATTAGCGCTCTTAAGCCTAAAGCAGACAAATATGATGAAAACGAGGGGTTCGAGTCATTGATCACGAGTAAGCAAGAGATTGTTCAAAAGCTTGAGTCTGTTTTTGAAGAATTAAAATCGCGAATTGATCCATTCCAAACGCATATGGAATTAGCCGATACTGGCCACTTCAGGCCGGAATTTAAATTTGAAGATGTTGATAAGTATTCCGAGGCTCTTACAGCAATTAAGGAAGCCCAGAAAGTCTTAATCAAAAACGCATCAGCAATTGATACCTCCTTACCTGATTTCAAAAAATCGGACATATACAAAGGTCTATCCCGTGTTTCACTCCTGGCATTCAATGCTGAATGTGAATCAATCATAAGAAAAGTAACTTACAGCAACTTTGAAAGCGGTAAAGAGAAGCTGATTGATTGCTTTCACACGATTAATAAAAATTTATCCCCTCTAAAAGTTTCGATCACTGAGGAATTCTTAGATTTAAAAGTGAAAGAATTGGTTTTAGGCTTTGAATTTGAAGATGAGAGAAGAAAAATCCAAGAAGAGCAAGCTGAGATCATGTCGCAGATGAGAGAGGAAGAAGCCGCTCGTGTTGAGGCAGAAGAGGCTCGATTGGATGCCATTGAAGAAGAAGAGAAATATAAGGCTGCACTTGCCCAAGCTTTCAAAGAAATTGAAGGGAAAACTGAGAAAGAAAAAGAAGGGATGATGTCTCAAATTAGGGAGCTTGAAGCAAAACTTCAGGAAGCCCATGCAGAAAGAGAGCGTGCTACTTCGATGGCCCAAATCACAAAAGCCGGGCACGTCTATATCATTTCGAACATAGGATCTTTTGGTGAGAATATTTACAAAATTGGGATGACGAGAAGGAAAGATCCTCAAGATCGAGTTAAAGAACTGAGCGATGCTTCTGTTCCATTTACATTTGATGTTCATGCAATGGTTCACACCGAAAATGCACCCGAATTAGAAAATGCTCTACACAGATTTTTTGATCAAAGAAGAATGAATAAAATCAATATGAAAAAAGAATTTTTCAAAGTCACCTTAGAGGAAATTGAGACAGCATGTTTAAGCCTAGGAGTTAAGCCTAAGCTCACCAGAGCGGCTGAAGCTAGGGAGTATCGTGAGACAATCGAGATTCAAGAAAAGTCGAAAGTGGCATAACAGTGGATTGTAGTGAGATGGTTATGACGAGGTGCTATGGATACTGAGAAAAATCTTGAGGTTTATGAAGCGAATATCGCTCTCATGATGAACCGTGGTGATTTTAATGAGCGTACAAAGCAAATCCAATTCTGCAATTTAATGAGGGATTTGATTGTCGAGGTAATTAAAAAGCCTTTCAACAAGAATACAATCACAGGACTTATACAAGTAGGGAAATTCTATTCCTCAGATGAGTGCATTCATAAATATGTTCAATTATTTGAAATAGAAGATCCTGAATATTTCATAAAGAACATGACAAGTATCGAGATTAACTTTCGTGGTTTAACGGGTGCAGGAAAACGCGCGGTAAGTGTAGATGAGGTTGGGAGAAGTAATTTAGAGAAAGTCAGGAGTTTTCTGATCTCCGTGAGCGAAGCTAAGTCTTATGAAGAAGCTAAAGAAGCTGTTAAAAAATTTACAGATCTTAACATTCCCGTTGTTAAGCACGGCATATTCTCTACCTGGTTAATATACCTCCAACCATATTTTTGTCCTATATTAAACAATATGGGCTCATCACTTTACGAAAGTCTAGGATGGGATGGAGAGTCCTATCTCTCTTTTATGGAATTCGCACACAATAAACTTTCAGAATGTGTTGAAGGCCGGAATTTATTATATATAGATGCCTCTAGCTGGCCTCACCTTTTGCCAGGGTTGCTCCCACACGTTTTAATTTGGGGTAAGACTAGTTTTCAACTAGAAACAGGCATCGCGAACTTCAATAAAACATTTGCTTCAGTTGAATCGAAACTGTGGTCAGAATGTGAGAGTTGGATATTTGGGGCAACATCTTGCCTCGTTGCTCCAGTAGATTTTTGCGGATATCAAAATCTAAGTTGGGATAAGTATAGGGAACATTATCTTAAAGATTCAATCGCGATTCCATCTAAGAAGCTCGTACAAAAAAAGAATTTTAATCTTACTGAAATAACAAGTGGTGAGGTTTTCGCTGTATGGAATAATTGGATGCTTAATCAGGGTTTAAAAATAGAGGGTAGAAGACTTTTTGGAAGCGAAATTGAAGTATCAAACAGAACTTCCGTCGAAAAGTTGCCTCTACTTGCTTATAGATCTTTAAGCATGTCGAATTTATCACCCATGGCCAATCAGCTTATTCAGACACTTTTCGAAATGGGAGCAATTGCTACAAATTGGGAAGAAGTGTTTGAGGAAGAGTTTATACCTTTGGATATGCTGTTATCGAAATGGAAAAGTACCAATAATAATTTTCAAGACTTATTGGGCGCATTGGAAGAGTTGAGAATCGCTGGTTTGCTGGGTATGACCGATGAGAATGAAAAGAAATTATCTCCTCAAAAACTCCAGCAAGTAACTGAATCACAATTTTTTAATCAGAATGTTTATTTCGAAAAAGGCTTTAGTGATCTCTTCGAGTTGAATGCTTTGCATCCTTTAATATCAAATTTTCAACCTGTCCTTACTGGAGTTAAGTCTATGGCTGTAACCACTAAAACAGACTTTAAGCTTAATACTATTTTTTGCGGACCACCGGGTACGGGGAAAACATATCATTCTATATTTAGAGCACTTGATATCCTAGGGGTTATTGTCCCTGGCGGAAGAGGAAGCGATGAATTTAGAGCAGCAGCTATTAAAGCATTCGAAGACCAAATCAAAAAAGGCAATATTCTTTTTCTCACTTTCAATCAAGCGTATAGTTACGAAGAATTTATTGAAGGAATTAGACCCATTCTGAACAAAGATCAGCTCTCATATAAACTTGAAGATGGGGCTCTCAAAAAGTTTCTGTTTGGTGGATCCCAGATTAAAGATCTATTCAGTGCCGGTGATGTCTTGAAGGCTACGCGTTCCAAATTCGTTGTAGATAAAGTTGATAATGGAAATATCAAGCTTAGAAAATTTGAACTATCAGGTGAAGACAGTAGAGGAAATATTTATATTCCTTTAGAGGCTTTACAAGAGCTATGGCAATACATGAAGAATAAAAATGTAACCGCTGAAGTTCTTATGTCTCGGGATTACCTTGGAAATATTAAACAAGACCTGGAAACTGATAATTTTGTTCTCGGTTATACAGCTGAGTTTACGGCTTGCTTGAATCACTTAAAATCAAAAGAATTAGATATTCGAGACAATACCAAGGCCAAGGTTCTAGTTATAGATGAGATTAATAGGGGGAATGTTTCACAAATTTTTGGTGAGCTCATTACTCTTCTAGAAGAAGATAAAAGGGAGGGTAAAGGGGTTACGATAAAACTTCCTTATTCAAAAGAATCTTTTATTCTTCCTCCAAATCTTTACGTTTTGGGAACAATGAACACTGCTGATAAATCTATTGCTCCATTAGATTTTGCTTTGAGACGAAGATTTCACTTTGAATCTTACTGGCCTGATTCAAGGCTGGTATCTGACAAATGGAAAGTTGAAGGAATAACTAGAGAACAGGCTCGAGTTTCCTTTGAAAGTCTGAATGAAAAAATCGAAATGTTACGAGGCAGAGACTACACAATTGGTCACAGTTATTTTCTAAAAACACATAGTCCTGAGGATCTATATAGAACTATTTTTGAGCAAATTATTCCTTTGTTGAATGAATACTTTTATCAAGACTGGAAATCTCTTGGTTTTATCTTAGGGAAAGGCTTCGTTCGACAACATCCAGGTATGAAAAAATTTAAAGGTGTTTCAAACCTACTGGATGAGTGCTGGGTCATTAATGACTTTGTAGAATATGGCAATATCAACATGTCGGCATTTCTGAAGGCATTTTCTGACTTAGGAAAAATGGAAGATTCAGATGATTCACAAGAAACTGCATGAGTATGACCGACTCGATTACGAAGAACTGAATTTAGATTTAGCTAAGGCCAATGGTCTAAAGAAATATCTAGATAATTCTGGGCTTCGCGGAGCCCTGGAATTTCATTCGGATCATCTCAAGGCAACTCAATATGTTGGTGTTATCAACTATCGAGGACGTCGAATTGATGTTCTTCCCAAGTTGTTAAGTGGGGGCGTTGGTCCTGACAATGATGAAGAAATTCGACTCATGCAACGCAATCTTCTCATCATGCTCTCTTATACTAATCATCTTCATATCAAGGATTCTGACCTCAGCAATTTTGACTTAGGGAAAGATAATCTCATTGATGTTTTTATTTATCTCTTCGCTAGAGATCTCGTTTTTGCCTTGAATAAAGAAGTATTACATTCTTACGAGAACAAAGAAGAAAACGTTTCTTTTATAAAAGGTAAGATAAGCTTCCATAAGGATAGTGTAATAAATCAGTTTAATAGATCAAAGACTGTGTGTAGCTTTACATCTTTTGAGCATAATAACATCTTCAACCAGACTTTTTACTTCCTCTCTGAAAAGCTTTTAGCCCTCACTAATAATTCAGCAACTAAACAATATTTAAACCAAGCTCTTAAATGTCTAGAGGGTGTTTCTAGAAAGCAAATTTCATACGACCAAATTAAGGACAAGGTTGTGGGGAGATCATTTGAAAATTTTGAAACTCCATTTAATTTCGCAAAAGTTTTTTTAAAGAATAATCGACCGTCGCTCTCTTCAGGATCGAGTGAGAATTATTGCTTGATGTTCAACATGAATAATGTTTTTGAAGAGTTTATATACTCTGCCTTAAATCGAAATAAAATAAAGCTAGGTCTCTCTCGTGTAGAGTTTCAGAGGAATAGAACTCTTTTCCAAAGTTGGATTGATCTAAGTACCAATGACGAGCTAGGCGGATTTGGAAGTGTGAGAAATGATATTTACTTAGAGTTTTCCAATAAAATGCGTCCACCTTTAATCATTGACACTAAATACAAGGAAGTCTCATCCGTAAAGGATGTCTCCTCTGAAGACTTCTTTCAGCTCCTGACTTACAGACACATTGAGCGGAAAGCTGGGCTCTTAAATACTCCTGAGATAAAATTAGTTTATCCTCAGAAGAGTGCAAAAATAAAAGCTCGCCTAACATTTAGCGGACAAGATAAAACACTGATAAATGTGCGAACATTTCCTCTTAGAGATCTAACGGCTGAATCAATTTTCTTATTACTTGAAGAAATGCTGACAGCGTGACGCTTCTGGTAGAGTTATATCCCAAGAGCTTCTTTCGTATCGACAATTTTTTTATGAATCTCTGAGGCTAACTTCTCAATATAATGGCTTCGAAAATCTGCATCCATAAACTTTATGAAGTCGTTTCCTGGAATGTTCTTTAATACTAACTTCTTTGCAGCTGTAGTCCCTGTCCAGATAATCCACCAGGCATTGGTATGAGGAGGACTGAAGATACCATCTAATTTTTTTGCGATAATTTGTGCTTTTGGGAGTAACTTTTCGTTTCCACCGACTTTATTGTCCGAATTTACAAAGCGAAGCCCTTGATACAAGACCCCGTTTTCTTTATTTAAATTAAATATTACGGTCTCACCTTCTATCTTACCAAGTTCTATTGTTAGACCGTAATAATTAGAACCCTGTCGAATGCGATCTTCATTAAAAGTTGTCTCACATTTAAAATCAACATCTGCTCCCAATCCTTTTAGTTTTTTCGTGAGATTGGTTTGTAACTCATTCCAGAATTTGAATTCCAGTTGAATTCGTTTCTCTTCAGCCGCATTCGCAAGAAGTAGTGCCGCATTCATCTTCTCTTCAGAGTCAATTAGTTTAAGAGTTTCGTTTAGAGTGCTCATCTGAATGGTATCTCCGGTCAGTTTCTTTATAAGGTTTTTATAGTGAATAAGAATTTGATGGACTGAAGGATGGTCTGTCGATTTTGAAATACTTTTTTTTAAAAAATCTTGAATGAAGTCTTTGTAAGTTAGAATGATTACTTTTCCACGAGGTAAATCGCCTAATGAATCCTCGTTTGGGCCATGACCGTCTAAGTTCAAATAAATGAGATAAATTCCTTTCTTTAGATGGTTATACTTATCTGTGTAGTTGTAATATCTCTCAAGTTGTCTATGCTGATCTTCAGCGTAGATTTTGTTTTCAACCACAATTATCGCATTCGACGTCTCTATTCTAAGATCTATTCTGCCGCCAGTTCCCTGCCATGGGGCTGATGTTTCGATTCCTATCTCTGTATTATAATCAGCAATAATGGTGAAGCTGTGTTGCGAATTTAATTGATCAACAAAAATTTGTAAAAACATATCTTTGAGACCATGTGATCCGGTAGGCGACAAGATTTCTCCAAGAAAACGACTATGTCCTTTTTCTTCATCTCTTTCCCGATCAAGAATAGAGAATATATTGAAATGTTGGGTAACATTCTTACTATTCTCTTCTTGAGCACTTCTAAAAATGATTTGCGCTTTGGCGAGTAGTTCAGAAATTGTCTCTGCAGGCTTGTTTGACATGACTATTTAATCCTCATTAACCACTTAACAATCTCGACCATCGCTAAAGTGTCCTGATGACAATATTTCAAAAGGTCATCAATGATCTTCTTACGGGATTGATCATCTTTCGCCAGGTTAAACATCAGAAGCGAAGCCATGCTTTGTGCGGTTCCACCATCACCGATGTCGAGATTATCGTAGCTGAGTTTGTCGCCAATCAAAGCTGGTGCTACAGCTTTAATACTGAAGCTTCCTCGGAACTCTGGATCATAAACATAGTTTCTGAATATTGGGAGAGGATCAACAAATCGATCAATAAGCGCCAACAAGTCAGCTTTATTTTTTTTATCGAATTCCGCGAGTTTTTTAATAACTCCAATCTCGAATGTCTGATTATAGGCCACGATACTTCCTTTCTTACCCAGGTTCTTCAGCATGGAAGCTATCAGGCTATTCCTTGGGTCGCTATTTTCGGTGTGGAGAAATTCGAAATGATCCAAAGTTTTAGATTTGGCATCTTTCCAGACGTGACAGCTGAATTGGAAAGGAATCTGTACATAAGGGGAGGTTCCCTGGAATTTAGGGATAGCTGGATTGATGGTTTCAAAGTCAAAGAAGTATAACGGCCACTTCCAGTCTTTCAGCTCTTCTTGAATTCCTTTCTTATCGATATATGTTTTTTTATTCTGTGTTGCCTCAATCGCACGTTTCGTTACGTTCTTATAGTTCCCAGGATTGAGATCGGATATTTTGATGAGCTTACTCTCATAATGATCCCACTTTTTACTGGTGAAAGAGGGGAGATCGAAAATTGAGAAGTCCGGGACTTTCTTCCAGCAATTTTCCTTGTAAGGGCATTCATAAGGACTATCGCAGTGGCTACCAATGGACTTCTTAGGTTCTTTTTTATCTTTTACAACCTTCTTCAATTCAGCGATTGCCTTCTTTGTCTGAACCATCTCTGTTCTAACTTCTTCTGTGATGTCTTCAGTCGAGAAGAAGTCTACGAAATTGGGGAACACCATATTGTTGTTAATATGGCGAAGAAAGATTTTTGTAAGCTTTATTCCTGAAGCTTCAATGACCAATGTCTGAATGGCACAATCTTGAATGTAGGATTCTTTGACCTCTGTCGCTTTCTTCACTTCTATAAGGTGCCAGCCGGACTTTGTTTTCTTCAGGATATCCGCACGGAAGTACAGGTCATCTTTCAGGAAAGCTGCTTCATAGATAAGTTTGGAGCCATTTGCTATCAGTTCCTGAGTTTTCTTAGCAGCTCCGGCTAAATCCCAATACTCACCTTCAATAAGATCACCGGGACCTTCCAATTTTCTGGCGAGTTCTCCAACTTCATTTCCTTCGTCAAATTGCATTTGGGTAGCAGCTGAAGTTTCTTCCCGATCAAGAGGCTTATTCAACGTGAGCCAAAGAAGTTTTTCGCATTGAAAGCCGAGCATGAGTTTACTTTTAGAGAGAACGATATTTCTAGTTTTTGTCATAATGAATTGTACTTTATGGTCTTCTCAATTTCTGAGACTTTGAAAGGGCTCCCATGAGTTCGCATTGCTGACAGAGAGTCATATCATCAAGTCCAACATACTTATCTGGTGACGTAATTATCCCTGTCTCATATGAGGCTATGTATTTCAAAGCATCAGCTTGTCGTATTTTTAAAAAATCTGCGGCTTCAGATGGGATTGAGCCTCGTTGAATCATTGAAAGAAAAATAAAATGTTTTCCTTTCTTTGAGAGGGAAGGTTCTGACAAATACCTGTAACTTTTGTAAATGAATTTCTTCCTGAGTTCAACATCGTTATTAATCAAAGTAAGTCCGAAGCGTGGTGCTGTCGTAAAAGGAATCTTCGGTAACTGATCACTTGGCTTTATTTTGAGACTGCTGTTTGAATCGAATGGAGATAGTTCCTCAAGCTTCGGTGCAAGAGCTTTGATATCGGAAGCGCCAAAATTATTCATTAAAAGATCTACGAATAAGCTGGAGCCTTCTTGATATTCATTGGATTGTACATTTCGAACAGCTCTTATTAGGATTCCACCTCGGTTAATTCCATTCCCAATAGTTAAATCCAATCCTTTATAGTTTCCATTACTGTAGCCACCCTCACCCTTGCGATGAAAATACCACTGAAGGTTTTCTGCCTGTCTTTTATTCCCATGAACGAAAGGATCTTTATAAATTGCAGGAAGAAAATAGAATTCAATTTCCATCAGTCGATAATCTTTTCCATTTATTTCTACTAAACTCTGATTGAGTAAGACATCTGCAATAGCAGGATAATATTGTTCGGCTTCTTCGACGGATGTCGCTCCATTCAGCTCGTTCACAAGTTTCGTCAGCATGCTAATTCCTTTGTAGTTCTTATCGGTAACAATACGTGAATTCATTCCCATTTTCTGAGACAGGAAGTTGCTATTTTAGATAAGGCAGGAGGGTCCATGAAATCATTAAAGACATCTCATACTTTTCAGAACATCACTGAATGGTCACATGACCTTAATAAATGGGTTTATTTATTCAAAACAATTCATGGTATTTACCCCACAATATTGTTGGCCGCTGACCGCACTTTCACAAAAATCGATATGATCGCAAATACAAACAGTCGTCATAAAATCAAAGGTGCTTCTGGAAATTGTCCAGATAGGCCAGTTAGGATGATTGGATTTCAGGGAGCCAACTATGAATTGAAATTTTGTGTGAATGAATCTCTCGAAGTGAATAAAATAAATCTAATTTTTGAATTTGATTCTGGAGACGATGGAGAACAATTTGAAAAAGATTCATTAGCATTTTTTGCAATAGGAATTAATTGCTAGTCTCAAAAATTGAGACAGGTAGGCTTGGAGAAGCGCTAGTTATTTCAATACCTTGGGGCGGATCTGATAATTCGATGTCATTAAGAATTCTTATTAATCTATTTTCACCTTATCCGCCGACAATAAGTTCAGTAACAAATTTAGGAACCAAAATGAAACTTTCATTGTTTTTTATTTCTCTTCTTCTCGTTTCTTGTAACGGTGGCGGTGGCGGAGGAGGGGGATCCTCTGTAGCGATTTCTTACTGGGATATATCAGGTCTAGTTACGTATCAATTTGTTCCGGCCACAGCGACTGGGCTTGATTATGCGGGAACTACCGAATTGCCGATGCGAAATGTTATAGTTCAAATCTTACGTTCCAGTGACAATGTAGTTCTCGGAAGTGGCTCGACAGATGATAACGGTAATTACCTCGTTAAAATTCCTCAGGGTTCTCAAAATACTTCCATCAAGGTGTCTGCAAGAGCAGAGATGACTAGTCCCAGTGTTATTATCCAGGACAATACAAATAGTAATGCCAAGTACGTAGCAACCGGTCCTGTGAATGTTATCTTTGGCGATACAGTGATTAGTACTTTGATTGCTCCAAGTGGCTGGGGAGGGAACTCCTATACATCGACCAGAGCTGCAGCACCATTTGCGATCCTTGATTCAATTTACACAGCAATTAAAAAAGTGAAAGAAGCGCGACCTTCAACAGTACTACCTGCTTTGAAAGTAAATTGGAGTACATTGAATGTTGCAACATCAG
The DNA here is from genome assembly GCA_040387275.1 of Bdellovibrionota bacterium. Lineage (GTDB taxonomy): Bacteria > Bdellovibrionota > Bacteriovoracia > Bacteriovoracales > Bacteriovoracaceae > Peredibacter. The sequence goes on from JAZKDZ010000003.1 coordinate 119,841, forward strand.
GTGACCTAACTATTGGGCAGATAGGTACTTCTCATTTTAATCAGAATGGTCAGCTCTACATATTGGGTAAAGAAAATTCTGATACTGATGAATATGACCGTCACGTAATTGCTCATGAATGGGGACACTATTTTGAAGATAAACTAAGTCGTTCTGATAGTGGTGGAGGACAGCATTCCGATGGGGAAGTAGTCGATATGTCTCTGGCCTTTGGTGAAGGATGGGGAAATGCGCTTAGTGGAATTGTATTTTCACCAGACATAAATTACCGTGACACAGCTGGTGTAAAACAACAGGTAACTGCTATTGATTATTCATTGGAAACATCACCGGACACCACGCCGGGTTGGTTCTCTGAAGTTTCGGTCCAGCAGATTATATTTGATATCTTTGATTCAAACGCAGATGCAGGCGATTCAGTTAGTTTAGGTTTAGGGCCCATACTTGATGTCTTTACAGGCTACCAAAAGACTACACCAGCTAAAACTTCAATTTTTAGTTTTATCACAGGTCTGAAAAATAATAATGCATCCAGTGTAGCTGCTTTAAATACACTGACTACTTCAAAGCAAATTTCCAACGTTGCTAATGCTTTTGGAACTGGTGAGACAAATAATGGTGGATTGGCACGGATGCTTCCCATTTATAACCAACTTGTCGTTAACGGTGGCCCCGTGACTGTATTTATGGGTGGAGGAAGCGTGAGGATGAATGAAGCGGACAATAATAGATATTTCCGATTTACCGCTACAAGCACCTCAACCAAATTAACCTGGGCTTCAAGTGATACATATATTCTTTCAGTTTCAAGATTGGGGTCAACGATCTATGACGATCTCGAGCAAGCTCCCGACGGTAATATTCTTGGACCGTATTTTGATTTTGTAACTACAACACCGGGCTTAGAATATGTACTTCAAATAAGTACGCATCCTGATTTTGTTTTTGATTCAGCAAGTCCTGTCGAATTTGCAGCTAAAATTGAATAACCAAAGGTTGGTAATGAAATATATTTTTATTGTTTTTTGTCTCATGAACCTCACAGAATCTTCCTGGGGAAAAGTGTCTAAAAAGAAGACCGCTGCCATAAAGAAGCAGAATGTTTTTAAAAATCTTGAGTGTAAGCAAAAAATCTTACCCTTGAGAATTGATTACAAGCTTTCCGATAGAGACGTGGAAGTTGTTATTACTGGCGAAAAAGATATTCAAGATTTTCAAGTTACATCAGTTGTTGGATTGGATGGAGTGAAAATTATTGAAGCTGATAAGATTGACAGTCAGCTTTTGAAAAAGAATTCAAAAGCTACGTTGGTAGTTGAATTTGATGCTCCGATTGGTCTCTCCTATATTTCAATGAATCTGAAAGGTACGGTCAATAAAGTAGTTAAGAATCAAGTTTTTGCTATTCCGGTTGGAGAGCTAAGTTCGAAACAGAAAAGTCTTAACGGTCGTAACATTCGAATTAATTCTGTGAATGAATCTAAAGTTGGCGGCAAAGCATCTGAAGAGAAAATTCACGAAATGAAGCTCGAGACTAAAAAGAAGTAGCTAAGAGGGAATGCGATTGCCGTTCTAAATGCTGGAATTGTATTCGAATTCTAATATTGTCCGAGTGAAAGTCTCGGAAATCGGGACTGCGTTCCGATAAGATGAGACATGACAAAAACAGCCCAATTCCTTTTAGTGCTCCATCACGTCGCTACTTCTCCCAATCGTTGTCTTCCGGAAGAAAGACTTCGCTCACTTCTGGGAGATCCTCCGAAATCAACCTGGCACAGGCTTATTAATGAGCTCACCACGGGAACGAGTGATGTGCCTGCACTTCTCATGGAAACGATTCAGAAGGACACAGAGGGCGTATTCTATTGCGTGAACCACAGAGGCTGGCAAGCCTTTCTGGATGCTCATGAAGAGGGGAAGTTTCTCCTCGAATGTTACCGTCAGGTCGGCCATCTTCTCGATTCAGATTTCACGAATATGGTTTTCGATATCCCTGACATGAATAAAAAACATGTAAGCCGGATCGATCGGAAGTTCCTTCACTTGGTAAAAGTGAAGGCGCAGAAGACGAATAGCTCGAAAGAGATACTAAACTCCGTTATTCAGGGCCTCATTACCGAAAAACAACTCGAACTCACTTACGATGGCGGAGTCCGGATTGTTCGTCCGCTGACTCTTTGCCAGCACCGGGATGATCTTTATCTCATGTGCTACCGCATGAAAGATGGCGGGCAATGGGAAAAGAGAACTTATAAAGTGGCCCGGATGTCTGGGGTTAAGGTGCTTGAACGCAAGTTTCCTTATCCGGCGAAGAATGATTGGGATCCGCTGAAAGAGTATCAAGGGTCGTCCGGAATTGTTCTGGGTGAAGAGAAACAAGTTCAGATCCGAGTATATGGAGTTTCGAGAAAGATCCTCGCGGAGAAAGATTTCTTCAACGGGAAGTTAACTAATCGTGACAAAGATTTTGATACCTATGTTTGCACGTATACCAACGTTCATGAATTTCTGGGACAAGTGTTTGTGTATGCCCAGGATATAGAGATTGTGGATGATGAATCATTGAAAGAAGCGTTTGTGAATAAAGCGCAGGCGGGGCTTCTTAGAAATCAAATTTCGAAGATCAAACTGGGCTAAGCTACTTTCTTATAACGATTGATCTTCTTATTAAGATGTCTCAGCCATCCCTCACGTGTCTCCATGTGAGTCCTATGCTGGTTACAGAAGAGATGAGAAATTGAATTTGGTTCTATCCGATTCAGGATGCAATCTTCAAAGTTATAAATAGGCGTATTACAAATTGAGTAATTGGAATTTTGATTCCAAAGTCTCAGACAAGTTTTTCTATCCTGGGACACTTAAAACCTCCCATATAGACATCCCCAAATGACAAATGCTGGAAGCAGGAGATGACCAATGATTCTTAAACTTATTGCGAGACAAAAAAGAAAGGTCAGTTTTCCATAATCTGAGAAAGCGAAAGCTGTGAATAATATAAAGAAGATAAAAATCATGCTTATCCCCAAATCCAGAAGATGAGAAATATGAGGAAAGGGAATACTGTGAAAACTATCCAGTAACCTCGAAATTCTTTACCTAACATTCGGATCTTCTTTTTTTAAGTACGACAATGTTTCTTAACCAATTGGAGTAAACAATCCCTTCTCGTCTCAGATATTCCCTCCGTTTCCGAACTAAACAATGGATTAAAGTGACTAGAACAACTTTCAAAATGAAATATTTATCAATCATCATCTTCCAGCTCCTGGTCAAAAAGTAATTGACCAAGAATTTCTCCAGCGCCATCATCAAGCAAAAGTATCTTCGTCGTGAGCCACGAAACCATATCCTGATGATTCGTATGAGTGACGATGATAAAATCCCCGTGATCCTGGATGCGAATGTCACAGCCGAGGTCTTCGTGAATTTCTTTTTTGAGATATTTGTGGAGTTTGTGAAAAGCTCTCATCGCCGTATCAGCTTCAAAGCTGAGCCCAAGTGGAGCGATGTCTACCTTCCACTTACCGTCTTTCTTGCTGTATTTGCCACGGAGATGGATCTTCATGTCCCCATATTAGGGGACACGAGTCTCAGAATGTGGGACTTGGTGAAGTTACGGATTTACTAGGGAGTAGGAGCTTCAATCCCCGCACAGGCTTCTTCAATCTTCCGCTGCTTCCCTTTAAGCCCATTCGTGTAGAGATAAGCCTGCTCCGTCATGATTCTTTCGACGAAAGCATTAATCGACGTGAGTTCGCGAAGAGCGATCTCGGGGTCAATACTGATTCTGTCTCTGAGAGAGCTTACGGCAGCCTCGTGACGATTAGTTTCGCGTTCGAAGTCGGCAAAGAGTTGAGTGCGCTGTTGTTCGTAGGTTGAGTGTTTTTCAATACCCATCGGGATGAGTTCGCGATTAAAGCTCTGAACGAGTTGCGAGCGAGAGGCTTCTGGGAGCGCAGGGAATGCCGATCCAAGATTAAACTGCGGAAGGTTCTTGTCCTGAGTGACGAGAGTTTTACAATAATCTCTGATGGCCTTTCTCTCAGGCTTTTGGTCGAGGCGATTGAATGAGTCTTCGCAATCATCTTCGATATCGTGACGGAGTTTCTTCGTGTCACTGAGATTTCGTTCATAAAGACGACGGCGCTGACGATCCTGGGATCTTGATACGTCTTGATAGAGATCACCATCCTGAAGGCGATCAATGGCCTTCGCAGCATCGTTTTGATTGCGGGCGCGGGTATTGTTGAGGGCCGCTTCAGCTTTCAGAAGATTCGGACGAGCGTTCTGGAGCATGCCTTCGATTTCGGCCAGTTTCCGGAATGATTCACGAAGATCAGTACACATTTTTTGAAGTGGATTAGGGACATCGAGAATCGTCGCTAAACTTCTGTATTCGACGAGCTGACGATTGAGATCGATCATCTTGTCAGCATCACGACAAGCTGTCGCGTCTTCGAGTTCAAATCCAGTTGTGATGATATTGCGCTGGAGATTTTCGAGAACATCACTGTTGTTGAGACGGAAACGAGCGTGAAGTTCCATACTCGCAAGAATGTTGTCGATACGTTTTTCAAGTTCTTCAGATAGTTTTGAACTCTGATCGTAGACCTGCATTGCCTGATTGAATTCGCGAACCAGTTCTTCATCTTTGGCTCTTGCGAGATCTCCTGAAACCCAACGGGCCAGGAAAGTGACGGCAGATTTAATTCCGGCAACAGCGAGGTTGGCTACTGAGGCACCAATCACGGCACCAGCAGCAGCAGAAGCGGAAAGGCGGGCGACGTGTTTGGGATCGGACATTTGCTCGCCGATGCGAAGAGCGCGGTCAGAGCGTTCCTCGACGATTTGTTGCCACTGATCGCTTTCGATCTGAGCAGAGGCTTGAGCGGAAACAATATTCTGGTTTGCGTTCGCCAGGTTTTGATTGAGTTGATCTGCTTGTTGATTGGAATTGGCCCAGTTCTGATTGGCCTGCGTTCCGATGACATTGATGTTCGCATCGATGTTGCCGGCTTGAGCAGCGATATTGGCGATACCATCCGCTCCGAGGTTAATGGAAGAATTGAGTGCACTCAATTGTTGGTTGCTTGAAGAAAGTTCAGTTTGAATGCCTGAGAGATCCATCCCTGCTAGAGCGGAATTGGTTCCTGAGACTCCGGAGTTAGCTGAACGACAAAGAAGAAGGCACGAAGGATTTCCTGCGCAACGAGAACAGTCTTCGGCAGCGTAAGCATCACTGATAATTTTATTGAAGAAGTGGTGGAACACCGATGTCGTTTTTTTATCGGTGAGATTGTGCTCGAGACGCTGGAAGAGTTCCACTTCGAGAGCGAGATTTCTTCCGTAGAACGGACGGTAGAAAGCGGATGAGACTTTGATTTGTTTTTCAGTTGTCGTGAGATGAATCACAACCTGGCGGCGAAGTTTCGGAGACCAACCCTCGTAGCGTTCGGTATCTTTGGTTTTTGTGTGCGAGAAACCTTCGAGCTGCATGGCCTTTTTAAGGGCATCGGGAATCATCGTCGTGGATTCTTTCTGCGAAGAAGGAATCTCGAAGATCGTCATCTCAGCGATCGAGTAATGAACTCCCTGCACATTCATCATCCGCTGATACGTTCGGATTTTTCCTCCATCCTTTTTGGCGTCGAGACTCAGTTTCCACTTAGGAAGAGTTTCCGCAAATAGGGAAGAAGTGATGAAAAGAAGAAGGCAAAATAAGGTTTTCATGGGCTACTTATCGGTAGATACCTGACAAGATTGAACAACTTTGTTTTGCCCGGAATATTAAGGGTTTAAGCCTAGTTTCCGCGGAAGAAGAACACCCACAGAACAAGACAAAGGAATCCTGGAACTCCAAACGCATAGAGGAGTAGAGGAGGGAGGACACGGCCTTCGGCATTGTTCAAAATCTCTTTCATGAAATTCTCCGGATAGGTTAATCGACAGATAGGCTTCTGCGAAACTTATGCCGGCCAATAGCGGTAGTGTTTGATGTATTTTGAGTCAATATGCCTCAAGCAGAGCGCTTGAATTCCATGCGGGCGATTTCAAAGACGTGATCGGGATCGTAATCGAAGAGTTGAAATGCCTTCGCCCGGAGATACCAGGAGAAGCAAGGGAACTCATCTGCCATGGCATCGGCTACAGGGTGAATTGCCACGAGTCCCGCACTCATCGTGAAGTGACTTCCGTTTTTTACAGCGTGAAGTGTTTCAGATTTATTGGGATGAGGAAATTTTCCAGAATACAAATGATGAACTGACCATCCACTATCGTCTGTGCGACTCGGTCTTTCTCCACCTGCAAATAGATATGAGGAAAGCGCAGGACCATTCGCCCTGTTGTAAGGAGCAATCCCTTCTTTCTTTAATTTGTGCGTGAGATTTTTTGGATACTGATGTTGTTTCTGATCGCGATTGCAGCCGGGCCACAAAAGGATTGAGTCTGTGGGAAATTTCACCCAGGAGTCGAGATCGGAAATGATAAGGAGAAGAGCAGCTTCAACAGCAGGAGACTTGAGAAGGGCAACCTCAGATCGAAACCACTCATCGAGGTTCGAAAGATCCGGAGCTTGGGAAATATAGTTTTTCGCCATTACCTTTCGTATCGGTTTAGTCGGGGATTACTTGAGCTTGATCTGGCAGTGAACATCTCTGCAGTTTTCAATCGTTACCGGTGAAAGCCACACATTTCTCTGCTCTTCTGGAGATGAGCCGTCATCTTTAATTCCGTGAAAGAGGGCCCAGTGTTTGTTGTTCGCTTCAAAGAACGCAGCTCGCGCTCCACCCCACGTGAGTGGCATTTGTTTTTCGATATCGGACGCAAAGTCTTTCAGGTCTTTTTTATCGGGAGTGAGATACGGCTCGTAAGGACCCAGAAGATTTTTTGAGGCCATGATGTGAATGCCGTAATCATCAGACGTGTAATCACCAGCGCTGAAGGAAATAAAATAAATGCCGCTGGCCTTGAATGGTCGCGGACCTTCGACGAGTTTTCCGCCGAATGATCTTCTCGCTCTCGCCCAGTCCTGGGAAAGTTTGAGAATCGGAATCTCAGGACCCGTGAGATGAAACGCATCTTTCATTTTGCGCGCGAATATTTCTGTGGTCCATGGAGAGTTGTTTCTTTCTTCCGTCACTTTTTCGTAGAACATGTAGCCGTCGATAATGTGATGACCGTAAGTGTGACCCAGCCAGGTGGGTTGTACCGGAAGAGGACCGGAGAGCGGATGCGGTTCGCGAACCCATTTGCCGTTTACATTTTTGAAGGCGTACACACGACGACTCCAGTCTTCACCTTCACCATCAATCACACTGCCGTAAAGAACGCCGTCCGTAATGTTTGGATCCCAGATGTCTTCGTCAGCATTCTGAAGTTTGAAGTGCGAGAGTTTGGCGGCTTTACCGGAAAGAAGATCGTCGATATTTTTCCACGTGAGAATAAATCCGCCGGTGGTGAAGACTTCGACTTTGTTCGCTGAAATTTTTGGAGGAGAGGGATCGCCGAAATCAAGACCTTTCGGTAATGCGCCGGTTCCCGTGAGGGGAATCACGGCGTATGCGGAAAAAGAAATTGCGAGTGTGAGGAAAGCAAAAATGCGCATGCAAGGACGCTAGCACATCAGCGGTCTTCTTTAAAGCAAACTCCGAAGTATCCTGGACCCGACTTAGTACGGCCTTCGGCCTTTAATGGGATTTGTGATAAGAATCCGGAAGTGGCAGAAGCTAACGGAATGCGGAAAGTCTTACTCATCGATTCGTTAATTGCTCCGTTAATGGCGTCAGTGACTTTTGCGCGGAGAAAAGGATCGGACATCACACCCGTGCCGGTTCCTGTGACGAGGGCCCACGTGACTCGCGGTTGATCAATACAGAAGTCACCGTTGTGACAGGCCTTTGGTTTAAATGAAAGTGAGACGTTGAAGTCACCACTCACGTGAGCGCCGAACACTCCGAAGGGGAGAAGTTCTTTGCGACACTGTCTGAGTTTCAGGTCCGTTGAGTAGCGACCAGTGGAAGGTGCAAATTTAAGTTGAGGAGCTGCGTTCAATTTGCAACCAATGAGATCCGTCGGCAGGTAACAGTCTGTACCTTGTCCACCATTACACATGCGACCTGATGACCAGAGAGTTCCGAGAACTTTGTTGAACTCATTGATATCGACGAAGGCCTGAATCGGACAATTCGGAATAGTTTGGTTGGCGTGAGTGGACGCAGTCGTTGCACTACACATGCCGGGAATCGAGAGACTGATGTTCCGGCGAACACCCGGAATGAGATCACCTATCACTTCAACGTTTTTGAATACATTATCCGCTTCACGTTTTCTTTCGATCTGAAGAACAAATGTATCGATGTTACGGATTAAAGTTCTGCGCTCATTAGTTACTTGTCTGATCTCTTCAGCGTTCAGTTCATTTGAGAGTTCCGATGTCTCAATCTGGGATTTCAAATTGATGAGACTCTTACGGATACTTTCTGAAACCACATTCGGGAAACGCTGAGATGGCCATGAGAGATCGTATTCCAGTGTCCAACCTTTCAGGAAGAACTGGATATCAGATGTGGTCGTGATTTTTTGTTTCGGATCGAGTCCTGCCTGCAGGCGCTCTGAAAATGTGACGTCGAGACCAAGACACGGGTGATTCGCCGGAATATCTTTTCCTGAGAAGACAAGATTACGGCACTGATAGAATGCAATGGATTGAGCGAGAATAGGTTGTGTGTAACTGAGCTCACTCATGAAAGCCGAGCTATCAAGAACAAGTGGATTCTCACTTGATTCAACGGCCGCGAGAGATGTCGCCACCTGATCTTCTAAAACTTTGGCAAGAGCTTCAGCAATTGAGAGCTCAAGAGAATCGCGTAATGGGTGAAGAAGGACCGGCATGATTTCCGGAACAATAGATCTGAGTTCAGCCGGAGAGTAGCCATTAAGCCCCGAGACCTGAACATTCTTCGCGACGTTTCTAATGAGATCGTCGGAAATGAATGGCTCAGTACCCTGATGAACAAGTTTGACGTTGGAAATTGGCCGCGCCTGAGCGAGATCGATTTTCGCTGTGACACAAATGTCTTTTGCTTTATCGAGTGAGCCGCGGATATTTGTCACAACAACAGAACGATCCGTGAGATTCGTTCCAGTCGTATCGAAATTAAATTGAGTGCCAAGATTAAGAGTGAGTTCAGTGATGCGGAAACAAAGGCGCGCATCTTTCCCCTGATAATCAATCGACTTGATATCCCACGCGAGTTTTTCAATCGTTACGGGTTGCGGGAAACCAATCGTGGTTCCGAAAACATCCTGAACGTTTTTACATTTCCCCACCTGGCGTGAGCCTTCGAAAAGGGGACACGGAAGATTGAAGCACAGGCGTTTTTTTAATTCGGGATTAAGGTCATGACGAAGACAGAGGTCTTTATCAGAGCAGTCCACACCTTCACGGGCGCATTCTTCTTTTTTCGGAGGAAGTGAGATGTCTTCAAGAGGATATGAGCGTTGAAGAAGGGAAGCGAGATTAGGAGCTACGTTACGGAGGACATTCAGCACAGTATTGCCGGCGACAGCGGTGACAGCACCTTGCGCGACAGAGACCCGCAGAAGCTGCGAGCGACACTGAGGAGCATCGAAGGCATGGGCCCCGGAAACGAGGAGAACAAGGAGGATAAGTGCTTTCATGATCAGGGGAGTTGCAATCCCCTGACCAATTGAGCGTTTCAATTTACGGTGGTTTAGATCGGAAACAGTGTCGAAGAATTAGACACTGTCTTTTTACTTACAGGCCCCTAAGTAATCATTGTGCCGGATGTGGGACTTGAGAGCAGGACAAGCGACAATGATTGCGTGCTCAGAACTTGAAGTCTGGTGGCAGAGTTTTACTTTCGAGATTCTCTTACTCTGACCATTCCCGCTGTAATTTTTCACGAGAAGATATTTCGGATCCAGGTCTTCACAATTCCCTTTGTAAGCTTCTTCCACAGTCGGTTCTTCTTCAACCACAACTGGTGGAACGGGAGCATCCGGAGGAGTGATGACGGGATCGGCGATACAAGAGGCAAAAACGGGCTCTGCTGATTCGACATCTTCATAGGCAGGCTGACATCCCGTAAGGGCCTCGCAGCTCGCCACATCTTTTCCTTCGGCGCATAGGGCGTCTTCCCCTTCAATCGCTAAACTTGTTCCGTAATAATCATCTTTGTTACAGGCAACAGTGAGTAAAAACGTAAGCGGAATAAACAGGAGATTTTTCATTCCCGTATTGTAGGGGGAGTCAGGATGTATAAAGTGGTTTGATGAGATTCAAGGGAGATGGCCGGGAAAAGGGGGATTTTCCCGGCACGAAATGTTGTCTTATTTAGAAGTCGCGGGCGTAAGCGGTATTCACCTGACTCATATTAAAGGAGCCCATTTCCTGTCTCGATTCTTCGAGCTCAATTAAATGGAGTGGCTGCCAGTAATACATCGGCGCTGGATAAACGTAACAGTCGCTCGTTTCCTGATTCTGCTCGTACGAAGAATACTTCGTGATCACAGGACAAGATGATTTTGTCTTGATGTATTTATCCGTCCAGGTTTTGACCGGGAGGGGAGTTTTACTCCATTCCGGATCAAGAATTCTTTGCTCATTTTTCACCTGCACAACAGGTGTCACGTGAAACCACCATTTGAATCTGTATTTTCTGATATAGCTCTTCGTAAAGAAGAGAAACATCTTCTGCGAATTCACTCCATGATATTTCATCATTTCATAAGCGCGGACGTGAGCAAGATTGTAGCACTGGATATTCCACTGAATGAGATTGGGTTTTCTCATTGACTTCAGAAGCTTGAGAGCAGCTTCCTCAGTTCCGACATCTGTAGGCTCATAACTCATCATCGGAGCGACTTCAGGAAACAATTGCTTCGCTTTTTTAAAGTGCGGAAGCTTCTTTGTGAATGTCACTTTTCCGTTTGACCACATGACCATGTGATCTTCACCGGATTTTTCCGCTGGATCAACATCAACAATGTGGGATTTTGCGAAGGCAGTGGAAAGAGTCGTTAACATCAGGGCCATGATAAGTTTTTTCATATTCACCTCGTGAGCTTGTGTAGCTCAGGGTGCGCGCATCAAACCAGATGCGCGGATGAAAATTGATTTTGTGTAAAGGGTCGCTTGCGTTAATTAACGTTCAGTACCCAGATCTCTTCGTTTGCGTGAGAAATTGTCATTTCCTGAAGCTTGTACTTCATCGAAAGACGAATCTTGGCACCCTTTTTAATCTTCTGCGAAAGAGGGAGTTTATCGAGATCGATCTCGTAGCCCGATTCCACCGCGCGGATAAACTCTGCCGGGACGGTCGCCTTATAAAGTTCTTTGTAACTGAAAATATTTTTCTTCACTTCGACTTTGAGATCCATCGTGAGTGTCGGATGCGGAAGAAGATCTGCAGAAGTTGCTAAGAAGATTTTGCGGTCGCCAACAGTACCAGTAACGTTCTTATACTTGATACTCTGGAATTCCCAGCGCGAGTACATTCTTTCAATTTGAAGAACAGCATCGACCGCCGGATCAGAGTGGCGGGCCACTACATAGAAGGAATAACCTGGATCAATTTTCGTGATCTGGTTTTCCATTTTCACGGTCATTGTTTCCTTGAAGAGTCTTGGATCAACCAGAGTGGCATCCAGAACTTCAATCTTCGCACTTCCGTATTGGTAACCTTTGAGTTCTCTTGCGTATGAGAAATAAGAGTTTGGTGCCATGACATTGCGGCCATCAATCTTGGTCCAATTTTGTTTCACAATCTTCTGACCAGCGATGAGTTTTTCTACGGAAAGGTAGCCGTTTGAGTTATCGCGCTCATAAGGCCAGAAAGCTTTCGGGACGAGATAAAGATCTCCCGCGTAGCCACTGCTTCCTCTTGAGCCGTCACTTCCGTCATCTCCATTCGGGCAACCATCTCCACCGTCGCCGCCTTCTCCACCTTCACCGCCGTCTCCGCCGTAAGAAACAAAACGGATTTTCTGAAGATCAGCATAGTCAGAGAAAAGAACAGTGAGATCTCCGCCAGCGCCGCCACTTCCGCCGTCGCCACCATCTTCGCCATCTTTTCCGGCCACATCATCACTGACTGTTTCACCAGCATCGTTTGTGTGTGAGCCGCAGTTTCCTCTGTCACCATCAGAACCATCTCCACCTTTCCCACCATCGGAGCCGCTGAGATTAAAACTCATCGGAGTGCCGGCAGTAATAATCTTTGAATCTCCGCTCCAACCATCAGAGCCGCGTGAGCCTGAAGCGAAAACAGAAAAAGAAAAAGAGAGGAGAATTGAGAGGGAAAGTTTTTTCATTTCTCTCGAATATCAATCTGTCAGTGCGAGCGTCAATTGGTGCAATTTGGCACTTGTTTGATGTTCTTGCCATAGTGCATCTTTTATTAATTTGGAAATTTATAACTCGTATGGCCGACCTGTCATGTCGGCCTAACTGATTGAATTCTAACATTGGCCCACTTCAGCATTAGAGTGTGGCCATTATTATTTCGCCATGGATAACCTTAATGAGTACGGAATACATACGGGCCAACCACACACGGAGGTACTATGGCTACAAGACATGAAATTAAGTGCATTAACAAAGACGATCGTCTGAATCCGCATGAGAGAATTCTCCATGTCGGGGGCGTAAACGGCGATGGCGGATTCTGGAAAATTTCCCAGAAAGAAGCTATTGCTGGAGTTGAGCGGGGTGAATGGGAATTTTTTGTTACCAGAGGCGGAAGAACTGCGAATGTGATCGTTTCTACAAGTCGCTATGGTAATAAATATCTTAAGACTGTTGCTGATGGTGAAAGTCCTGACAACCTTCTCTCTCTTTACGAATGCAGATAAAAAATAAAGGGAGTGGTAAAACCACTCCCTTTATTTCCTCAGGAAACCTTAAACACTCTGCCCGTTTCAACACCCATCACAGAGCGTTTGTAACTTTGAGCTACTCGGCAACCTGGTAATCCAATGTGTCCTGGAAAGAATGGTCCATAAGCTTCGGCCGATGCTTCCAGCATCCCCGGGCTCACAACGTTGATGCGAATTCCTTTTCCGATCTCAGTTGCGGCAGCTTGTGCGTATCCTTCGAGCGCGCGGTTAATTGCTGTCGCTGAAGTTCCCGCCGCGATGTACGAGTCTGAGAGAATTCCCGATGTGAGCGTGAATGATCCACCTTCAGTGATGTAATCTTTCCCGATCTGCACAAGATTCACTTGTCCCATGAATTTTGATTTGAAGCCGAGGTTCCAGTGATCTTCATTCAACTGTGCGAGTGGAGCGAAAGCCACGTCTCCTGCAACTGAAACGAGAGCATCAAACGTTCCGACTTTTTCAAAGAAGGCCTTGATCGATTTGGGGTCAGTAATGTCGACCTTGTGATCTCCGGAATTTCTTCCGGCCGCAATGATCTCATAATGTGGTTCTAAAAATTCTCTGACAAATTTTCCGATGGTTCCGTTAGCTCCGACAATAATAACTCTTTTCATAAAATGCTCCTGTGGGTGTTGATTCCTTAAAGTGAAGATACCGCTAGAGGGGACTTGCAAAAATGCCTAATTGGAGACATATTGTTTACATATGGAAACAATAAGCGGTTATCTGCCCGAAGTTATTGGATTTTATCAAGTGGCTAAGCTTGGTGGGTTCACGGCCGCCGCCGATGAGCTCAATCTCTCCAAGGCCCAGCTCTCAAAACAGGTCGCAAGGCTTGAGACACTACTTCGTGTTCAGCTCTTTCATCGCACCACCAGAAAAATTGTTCTCACGAGTGAAGGAAAGCACTTACTGAAATATGCCGAGAGCATTGTGAATCTTTCGCGAGATGCTTTCGAAGACATGGAAGATCTCGCGAGTGCAGACGGGGGACTTATCCGGATGACAGCACCAAGTTCTCTCGGAGATTGGTTTACACCCTCTCTCATGAAAGTGTTTCGTGAAGAAATGCCTTTTTTAAAAGTGGAGATTGATCTTAACAACGTGAAAAGAAATCTCGTGGAAGAAAAATATGATTTCGCCCTTCGCGCGATGGTGGAAACGGATCAAAGTCTCATTGCCCGTCACATTGGTCACATTAAAGATGTCATCGTGGCGACGAATGATTTCCACATGACAAATTCTCCGGAGGAGTTAAAAAATTATCCGGCTATCATGAACTCGCACCAGGAAAGCTGGAACAAGTGGACGCTCTCGAAAGGGAAAAAAGATATTGTTGTGGATATTCACGGAAATTACGCGTGCTCTAGTTATGCAACGGCAAGACTCCTCGCTCTCGAGGGATTGGGCATCGGGCGAATTCCGCTTTATTTAGTTGAGAAAGATATTAGAGAAGGAAAACTCATCCAGCTTTGTCCGGAATACACGATTGCGACTCATCCACTTTATCTGGTTTATCCAGCCGCACGCTACAAGTCGAGACGTCACGAGAAGGCGAAGACTATAATCCTCGAGTGGATGAAGAATCACTCTTCAGCGTTCATCTAGCCCTATGGAAATTGCTCACTTCACAACTCCGCTTTCAGATAAGCTCTGCCACGCACTGGGTTTTGAATTCGTGCGTGAATTCATTTCTCGTGCGCGAAACAAAGATGACGTTGTGTTGAATGTGCCAGGCTACCGCCAGACAAAAAGTTACACCTGCGGATTTGTGAGTGGTCTCATGGTGCTTCATCATTTCGATCGAAAGCAGAATGCCAAAAAATTCTACGAACTTTGTAATCCCCATTTCGACTGGGGCATGTCGACGAGAAAAGTGGCTTCAGCTCTCCGGAAAAAGAACATCAAAGTGAGTATCAAAAAACTCATGCCGTTTGATGAACTCGCTTCTCTCATTGAAGAAGGGAAGCCCATTATCACTTCAATCAAAAGAAGGGATGTGATTCAGCATTGGGTTGTGATTTACGGAGTGAATCGCAAGACGAAGGAAGTTTTTGTGGCGGGAGATAAATTCTGGTTCTCACCTGTGAAGACCCGCATGGACTGGAAAAGCTTCCGGAGACGGGTTGCCTCCGGAGCTGATTTCTTAGTTTGTAGTAAAAAAAATTAAACCATCTGAATTTTGAGATCGTTAGCGATTTCCACAACACCGAGATTGCGCACGCATTCTTCAGCGGCCTTGAGCATCGAGCGCTCAGGAACCGTTCCGTGTAGTTCAACTGTCATATTATCTTCGGTATGGACGGTAATGTTCGTGGAATCCACGTAAAGGTCCTGATTCAGGGCCTCAACCACACGCTGTTTTAAATCGTCGCTGACGTTGGTATTTCCACCCGTTGGACTCACGTTGTAGCTACTGGTTTTCGTTGGCTCGGTTTTTTCTGGTTGTTCCATTTTACCCTCCTGGTTGATTTTCATTCTCAAGAAACAGACTTAAGAGGTAAAGTGGCAGAAAGTTAAACCCGAGTGAAAAGTTCATGGATAAGTGCATCGTCATCGATTTTGAGACCACCGGCCTTTCTCCTGGCCAGGATCGCGCGATAGAAGTCGCCGCTGTCCTCGTGCACAAGGGGAAGATTCAGGATCGCTTCCAGACACTCATGAATCCCGGAAAGCGCGTGAGCTCTTTTATTGAAAGCTACACGGGGATCTCGAACGAAATGCTGAAAGATGCTCCTTCCAATGATAAAGCGATGAAAGAGCTTATGTCGTTCGTAGGTAAAACTCCGCTCGTCGCTCATAATGCTTCTTTTGATAAACGTTTTTTAGATTATGAGATCGGGCAGACTGGTAAAAAATTCGACGTGATGATGGCCTGTACACTTCTTGTGGCCAGACGTATTTACGAAGAAGCTCCGAACTTTAAACTGCAAACGCTGGTGGAACTTCACAAGCTTCCTTCCGGAAAATTTCACAGAGCACTCGCCGATGCTGAGATGACGGCCAATTTGTGGATGAAGATGCGGGAAGACGTTCAGAGTAAGTTTAAGGTAAATGAAGTGACATTTGATTTCATGTACACCCTCGGCAAAACGCCTAAAGCAAAACTCCATAAATTGATGCAGTAATCAAAGATTTTAAGTCCCATCAAAGCCATAATAGTTCCAAAGTTAAGTTCACTGGAGGAACTATGTTCAAGGCACTCGCCCTAGGCGCGCTCGTATTCTCAAGTTCAGTTTTTGCTAATCACCTCGAAACAGTCTGTGAAAAAGCCATTTATAGTAATCCCATCTGGGAAGAAAACCTGATCGCTTACCGCGATGGGGGAGAGTTTCTCATCACTTCTCACGGCGGAACTATCATCGCTGAAACTCCGGCGCAGATCCGCGGAGTGATTCAGGATGGACTTTCTATCTGGGCACTCACAGCAACTGAGCTCGTGGAAATCAACAGTGCGGGTGACGTTCTTAACTCTTATAAAATTGAAGAAACTGGAAATCCTTTCTGGCAGTCACTCTCGATGGTGAAAGCAGGAAGAAAATTAATCATCTCGCGCGGAGCTGCTGGGCTTCTCGGATTTGATCTCGATTCAAGATCTGTGGCGTGGAACAACTGGATGCCGGGAGATAACGAAGGTTATCCATCAGGGCTCGCGTTCGACGGCACAAATGTTTTTGCAGCAGTCGCCACCAGTCAGGAAAGAGGATTCACCGGGATTATTACGTTTAGTCCTGAAACAGGAATCATCTCAAGAAGAACGCCGTACGATGTTGCTCGTTGGGGTGTGATCGATACAGATGCGAAAGCGCAAATGAGCGGAGATTCCCTTGTTCTCAATAATGGCGGATGGATTCATGTCATCACGAAAAAACAAATTGAATCTGAGAAAGCAATTCGCCCTCGTTGGGCAGCTCTCGTGATTCCTCAGACTGGCGAAGTGAATGCTCACTACATGATGATCAAAGGTGAGTTTCTTATTCACGATGGTCAGGTGATGGGATGTGGAATGTATACGTCACAGCAAGACGGAGTCTTCGTCCGTAAGAGTAAGCTTTTCCACGTAAAACTTCCTTAAAATCTTTAGAAACGCTTTAATGGCTTCCCCTGAGAATTATTTTGTAAAATATGATTCTCAGGAGGCCTGGCCATGAAAGTACAACCACCGCAATCAGACTCTCTCAAAAAAGCTCTCAATAATTCCCGCCACACCTTCGATGAAGCCGAGTATTACAAAAGTAAGCAGGTAGAAATGGGTGGTGACGAAGATGACCCGGATCTCGATGATGAAGATGATGATGATTACGAAGAAGAATTACCTGAAGAAATCTAACAATGGGGCCTAATAGGCCCCTTTTTTTTTACAAGGTATCTGCTCTTGGGTAACGTTTATTCATTACTAAACCCCGAGGTCACATGAAACTTTTCATTCTTCTTATGCTTCTCACGGTTAATGCTTTCGCTACAGTTGAAGTCACTATGGTGACAAACAAAGGCACGATCGAAATCAGCCTCGATGATGAGAAGGCACCAATCTCAACAGCAAACTTTCTTCGTTACGTAGAAGAGTGTTTCTTTGATGGTCTGATTTTCCACAGAGTCGTAAAAGGTTTTGTGATTCAAACTGGCGGTCACTTCACAGATATGACAATGAAGCCAACGCATGATCCGATTGAAAATGAAGCGAAGAACGGTCTCTCCAATATGACGGGTACTCTCGGCATGGCCCGCACGAATGATTGGAATTCCGCAACGTCTCAGTTCTATATCAATACTTCAGACAACGTTCGCCTTGATGGTCAGTATGCTGTTTTCGGTAAAGTGACTTCTGGAATGGATGTTGTGCGCGCGATTGAAGCGGCAGCAACGAAGACGGTTGGTGCTTATCGTGACGTTCCGAAAGAGCCGATTATCATCCAGACAATTACGAAGAAGTAATCACTTTCCGGAAAGTCAGATTGATCCTGGGACCCAGGAGTTTCTTCGTCGGATGAATCCGATGATGCCAGAACTCCTGCATCTCCCCCTTCATGAGAACGAGAGATCCGTTTTCTAAATCAAAGCTCAGGTTCCCAAGATCTTTTTCATAACGGTGTTTCACACCAAACTTTCTCACTTCACCAAAACTCACAGACGCAATCACGGGATTTTTTCCGAGTGTGCTTTCAGCGTCTGCATGCCAGGACATGTGATCTTTACCATCGCGATAGTAATTCAGAAGGACGCTGTTGAAATTTTCGCCGGAGGCGTTCTCCACACGGGCCTTGATAGTGAGGAGTTCTTTGGTCCAGGGTTTGGGAATGTTCATGATGCCCGAGTATTTGTAAGTCGATCCCGGATCCCCATACCACGCTGATAATCTCGGAACAGGGATGAGTTTTCCCCAGAGTTTTATCGAAGGTTTTTCCCATTCAATTGTTTTGATGAGTGTGGCGAGATAATCCGACGCCTCGACCGGACCAAAGAGGTCCGGCCGGTAGGTCATGATTCCGTTTTTCGGGAGAAGATTTTTTTCAGGTTCTAGTGGCCCACTTAAGTGCATTTTCATTCCTCACCACTCCGAGGTTGTGCATGAGATAAAACCCTTTATCGCCGAAATTGGCAAAAGGTTTTGTCTTCGCAAAATCCGGATGATGGCGAGAGAGAAAAGCGGATAATTCCGCTACGGGAAAATTTATTTCATCACGCATAGGAATGTAGGAAGCTCCGAAAACTTCCTGCATAACAGTCAGGCTTGGATGCCAGATCAGGTGGCGGTTACAAGTAGCGTACGCGATCCTGAGGGATTTTCTCTCACCAAAGGAAAGCTCGTCCAGACTGTTAAAGCACACCAGAAGATCGGTTTTGTAGGAATCGATTTGTTCCAGAAGATCAATGACCGGGACATAGTCGAGATGGAGTCGTATTCCCATCTTTTCCGCGAGCCTCACATGCATCGGCTGAAAGACTTTCCACTTGGAGACCGGATCGATCACCTTCACATGGATTTCTTTATTGTGGTCTTTCAGATGATGAAGAAGCACCGGCAATTCGAAACAGCATCCGCCTCCGAGGATGGTAATGTTACCGACTTTTGTTTTCACGGGACCTTTACGGAGAAGGGTCCAGGCATCGAACGCAGACTTCATACCATACTGAAACGCATAGGCGATGCAGGCCGACTCTGAAGAATAACCGCTATGCTTTTCAAGGAGCTTTCTGGCATCGACTTTATGGATAGAGGCGATATTCATCGTCGCTTCCAGGAGATCGAGGGCCAGAGATTCGAAGTCTGTGTCTTTCATCCAGCAGAGTTTATGGTCGGAACCCGGTTTCGTTCAAACGGTGAGATAAGCTATTGATCGTTCAAAGAAGAGTTTTGCCCAAAAGGCCCTCAAAATGATGAAAGTGAGGATATTCCATGGCAAAATAGATTCATGAAGTTTTTCCTCCTCCTTATTATGTGCCTGCCGGTCTTCGCCGTTGAAGATGAGAAAACAGTTTTTCTGAAAGAACTCGAATATCGCAAGCAGTCCTATAAGATATTTGAAGAGAATGTGACCAGCGGTGATAAATGCCAGCTCCGTGACTATAAATGCTTTAAAGAACAGCTCATGAATTTCTCGACCGGTAGTAAGGAAGATCTCATCGCTGCTAATGCCATGACTTCTCCCTTTTACGTACGCTCTGTAAAAGGAGGATATCCTCCTTGTGTCGGCTCATGCCTTCAGAACATGCTGGCCCATCACATCGATGCCTATCTTAAATTTATTATGGCGGCCCATAAGAATGAGAAATTAGACACCAAAGTTTCGGCCTATCCCACTGTTGATGGAACAAGAATTCGTGCCTTCTTCGATCTTGGTGTGATTGGTGCCACGATGAAGAATGGAGAATATCTCAAAACAAGAATTTCTCAGCTGAAGCCGAAAGACATTACTGATCCTGAGGTCAAAGATGTTTCCCGCTTTAACAAGGATCTTGAGTTCATCGGCAAAGGGACGATCGTAAAGAATTCCGTTCTCTGTAATATCTCTGAAGGTGATCTCGTCTATGAAGAGATCATGGGCGGCAAGTGGTCTGAAAAAAAGAGTGAAGAGAATTTAGCGAAGTGGCTGACACTGTTCCAGGAACGGAAGAACGAGATTTGCGTCAGTACCGCTCCTCTCGACTATCGCGGAATGGATGAATCAACCCGCAATCATTTTGCCAACATTCGTGAGAAGAAACTTAAGAATATTGAATGTAAGCAGAAAGACTTCAATTGCATGCGGAAAACAGTCCGGGTGATCGGCATTCACTATGCGGACGATCTTGTGAAAGTGAAAGAGCGGCTCGACGAACTCTTTACGGCACTTAAGCCGAAGACTTGTGATGAAACATGCGAAGCTGAATTTCTTATTCGTATGATCCAGGTCTGGATTTCCTATTACAGTACATACGATCGTTCGAAACTCGCTTCCACTCTCGACTGGAAAGTTTATCCCGAAGCCAGATACCTTACGATCCAGGAAGATATCAGTTTCTATGAGACGACAAAAACTATCTTCCAGAATCTCATCATAGAGTTTGGAAAAATCGATCCACGTAATGTGAAAGACCCCGGTCTCAAGAGCGAGCTCAAATCAGTTGGAAAGGATCTTTCTGATTTTGCGTCCGGCAGACAGTTCAAAGATTCCGTCATCTGTACGATGGATCCGTGGATTGCGGCCTATGATAAGTATCTTTCGCCGACAAAAGACCGGAAAGAGAATCTGAAATTCGAAGAAGCATTTCTTGAATTCAAGTCGAACGTTTGTAAGTAATTTCCACTACCTCAACTGCCAATGCCACCATTTGTTCTCACCCCAATAATTTCAGGCGCCACAAAGAATTATCGTAGCAATTTCAACTAAGTAGCCAATACATTTCGATTTGTTGATTTTCCCGTTATCTCAAAATCAGAAGAGTAACATGCACCAATCCTGAAATTGATTAACAGTGAGAGATTCAATATGAGTTTGGATTACCAGAAATTGAAAGCGAAGAATGAGGAAGAAGGTTCATTCTGGACCTCTTACTCGGACCTGTTCATGGTCCTCTCCGTTGTGTTTCTTCTTCTTTATGTGGTTGCCTCTCTTCGATCCGGAACTTCGAGTGTCCAGTCGCAGATCGAGAACCAGAAGATAAAGAGCGAGAACCAGGATCTGAAGAAACAGATTCAGGCATACAATGCGCTCAAGGATGACTATCTCGAGAAAGAGGCCTCAGTGGATGAGGCCCGCATGTATGAAGAACTAATGGGTAAGCTTTCCCTGCTTCAGGAAGAAGCAACGGAAGAGAAGAAAAATCTTGAGGCGCAAGCGGCAGAGAACGAGTCGAAGGCCCGCGCCCTCAATCAGTATCAGCAGATGGTGAGAAACATTGTTAACACCAACCTGCTTTCAAATAAGAAGATCAAGTTCCGCAACGAAGTGATCAAGGAGAAAAACGAAGACATCACCGAGAAGAAACAGATCATTGCTGACAGTCAGCAGAAGATCAACGAGCAGGATAAGGAAATCCGCGAGAAACAACAGATTCTCGAACAGCGTAAACAGGAAGTTGCGCGCCTCCAGGATGAGGTGGAACAGAAAACTGAGAGCCTGAATGAAACTCAGGAAAAAATTCAGAATCTGAATGCGAATCTCACAGGGAAGATCAAAGAGCTTCGCGAAACTGCGCAAAAAGCAAATACATCGCAAGCTGTGCTTAACCGCCAGATCTCTGCGATGAAACTTGTGAACGCAAAAAAGATTTCAGAACTTCAGAATGCTACGGAAGGCATGAAAGAAGAACTCGCTCAGGCTCAGGCAGAGCATGAGGCTAAGATGGCAATGATGAAATCGGACTTCAATAATAAGATGAACGCAGAACGCGAGCAGCTTGAAGATCAGTTGAACAAAGAAAAAGCAACTGCATCTGAAAAAGCAACAGCACTTGCGGAATTCAAGAACAAAATGGCCGGAGAAAAAGCTCAACTGGATGGAGAGCTCGCAAAACTCAAGGATGAAGTTGGTAAGGCGAAAGGCGAAGCAGATGCAGCTAACAACAAGCTGGCAGATGCTAAGAAAGAACATGGACGTTACCTGGCGGCAATCGACAAACTCCAGAAAGACAAGGATGGTCTCTCGGGTGATTTGAAACGTGCTGAAGAAGTCATGAACGCGAAGAAAAAGCTCGCGAAGAAAGTGGCTGATCAGCTCGCTAAAAATGGCATCAAGGCGAATGTTGATGGGAAAAACGGAGACGTGACGATCCAGTTCGGAGAGTACTTTGATACCGGTCGCGCAGATCTCAAGCAGAACATGAAGGAAATCCTTCGTAAGTTTGTTCCAACATATTCGAAAGCACTTCTGGAAGATGAGAAAGTGGCAAAAGAGATTTCTTCAGTAGAAATCGTCGGGTTCTCATCACCAACGTATAAAGGGAAGTACATTGATCCACAGAGTTTAAGTGACGATGACAAGGCCGCAGTCGCTTACAACCTGGATCTTTCGTATAACCGTGCGAAGTCCATCTTCAGTTACATCTTTGACAAAAAAGAGATGTCTTATCTTCACCAGAAAGAACTCCTTCCACTCGTGAAAGTGACAGGGCGCTCATTCCTTGCTGAAGAAGTAAAAGGTCGGGATATCGCTTCAGGACTTAACCATAAAGACTATTGCGCTAAATATAACTGCGAAAAATCTCAGAAAGTAATCATTCGCTTCAACTTGAAGGATTAAGGGGAATTTTATGAGTCAGGATATTGTTCAGGGAATTGTTGATGGTGTAGTGGTCTTTGCCACTGACCTTCTGATGCCGGCGATGGCGATCTTCTTTGTTCTCGCTGCATCTCTGCGCTTTTTAATCTATTACACCGTGAAACGCGAAGACTGGTTCTCAAAAGAATTCAGTAAGCGTGTGAAGAAATTCATGGATGCCCGTGATGAGAAAGCCGAGCAGTCATTCTATGTGATCTGCAAACGCCTTCTCGAAATCACTTATTATGAGGTGTTCGAAGTGCGCGCGATCTTAAAACGCAGAAACCCTGATGCCATCATGACGGTGACAGACAGAGTGTTCCTGGTACAGCAAGGTTCTGCCCGCATGGTTCACGATATCCAGAAACAGGTTCGTTACCTGAAATGGGGCGAGCGTCCGAAGTTCATTGAGATTTCGAACACTGTCCTCCGTAACAACCCATGCTTCAACAAAGTTTTCGGAATCGTACCGGTAGGAGTTTTCAACGACTTCTTAAATACAGTTCCTGGTCTCTTCATTGTGGGAGGGATTTTCGGTACCTTCCTCGGGATTATGAAGGCCCTGCCAGAGCTCGGAGGGATGAACCTTTCTGATGTGGAAGGCTCAAAAATCATCATGGATAACTTCCTCCTGAAAATTTCCTTCTCCATGTCGACATCGATCATCGGGATTATCCTCTCGGTATCGATGAGTCTCATTAATACTTTCTTCAGCTGCGAGAAAGTTTATATGGGAACAATTGAAAGATTAGAAAACGAACTCGATGTTCTCTGGAACATGTCTTCCAGTAATAATCTTCCGGATCAAATGAACAACTTTGATTCTGAACGCGATCCGATCGAAGTTCTCTCTGAAGATCTCATTTCCAAAGAGCTCAATGTGGAAGTCGGATTTGTTCAGCTGGTGAGACCGATCAGTCGCTGGTGGGGAAAAATGGGCCGCGTTCCGGTCAGTTCCCATGTGGCCTCTGAAGCTCTCGGAGTGAGAGCTCCGACGAAAGCTCAGGATCCTAAAGAGAAAGAAGTAGCTTAAATAAAGTTCCGGAGGTCCTGTGTCTTCACTCATTATTAAAGTTTCACGAGACGGTCAGAGCCAGGAATATCTTTTCAGTTCAATGGGTCCCATCCTGGTGGGCTCGGATGAAAAGTGTGACCTGCGTCTCCCTGATGTCACAGGAAAACTCCTGGAAGTTAAAATCTCCGGCGGCAATCTCTTTATTAAAGACCTGGGAAGTGAACACCAGATGTTCCTGAACTCTCGCATTCTCCCTCATCGGGAAGAAGTGAGATATCACGAAGGTGAAGCGATCACGATTCAGAACTCGCATTACCAGATTTCGGTTTCGCGCGCGCAAAAAGACCAGGAAGATCCTCCTCCGTTCTTTGAAGCAGAATTTAAAGAACGCCTGGATAAGATGAATTTTAAAATCCGCGAGAAAGAGACGGAACTTAAGTCTCTCACAAGCGAAGAAGGGAAGAAACGCCACGACCTGGATGAACTTCTTAAATCTTACCAGAAAGAATCCCAGCAAAAAGGGAAGCTCTCGGTTGAAGTGGAAGGTCTTCGCACTCAGAAGGATCAGCTTTCTCAGGATCTCCGCTCTCATCACCAGAAATTCCAGGATGAAGAAGGAAAAATCCGTGATCTCCGTGATTACGTGAAACGCCTGGAAAATGATGAAAGACAGCTGAAAGAGAATATCGTTTCGCAAAACCTGGTCTTACGGAATTTAAAAGACGAGCGTGAGAATCGCTCTCAGGAAGTGGATAAGCAGAGACAAAAACTCTCTGAGCTTGAGCTTGAAGCAAGAAAGCGCGAGGAAGAGCTCCTTGAGCTTGCTAATGAGTTTAAGGATCAGGAAAAAGAGATTGAGGAAGAAACCCAGCGGGTGGAATCCATACTTATCAGAAACCAGAGTGCTGTGAAGGAAACTTCCCGCATCCGCGAGCACATGGCTCAGGTTCTGAAAGAAAAAACTCTTCTCGATCACGAAGTGCAGGGGATGCAGGAAGAAATTCACTTCCTGGAAAACCAGAGAAAAGAATCTCAGGTAAAAGTTGCTGAGACGAAGGCCAACATCACCATGCTGGAAGGCGAGAAGAACCGTCTGGTCGAGCATATTGAGCAACACAAGGATCAGGAACTCAATCTCAAGAACCTCAATGCGGAACTCAGAATTGAGCTCATGAAGGCCGAAGAGAAACTCTCTTCCAAAAAAGGCCAGCTCAACAAAGTTGAGTTTGATGCCCAGGACGCTCACAGGAAACTCACCACACTTAATTTTGAGGTTGAGCGTTCGGACATGCGGATTAAGCAGTTAAACAGCGAGGAAGGGGTCCTCGATCTTAAAATCAAAACGATCCATCAGGAACTCGATACACTGACAAAAAAAGCGCAGGAAGATAAACGTGCGCTGGAAGAAAAATTTCTTGAGCAGAAAACGAAGCTCGACAGCGAACTTCGCCATGTCAGTTCTTCCATTGAAGAAGGGGTGAAGATTGTCGGTGAAAAGGAAGCCGATCGCACACGCCTTCAGAGTCTTCTGGATGAGATGAATTCAAAGTATCGCTCACTCCAGAAGGAAAAATCCGTCCTCGAAGGTCAGGTCTCAGAACTCAATGTTCAGAGAATCGTCCTGCAGGATGAAATGAAGACCCTCAATGATGAAATTATCCGCCTGAATCATGATAAGGACCGCGCCCAGCGTGATTTCTCCTCTCTCTCTATTAAGCTCATGGATATTGAAACTGAGATCAAAGAGAAGATGGAAGAGGCCAAGCTTGAAATGGAGAATTTCAAGAATCAGGAAAGAGGACGCATCTTCGCTGAGAAAAATGTCACCATGGCCGAAGTGGAATCCTTCAAGCAGAAATCTCTGGCCGAAGTAGAAAACGAATACAGAAGAAAAGAGGAAAAGCTCCACCTGATGAAAGTGGATGTTCATTCGGAAGCTGAAAAAATCCTGCGGGAAGCAAGATCCCAGGAATCGAATATTATCCGGGAAGCCTCAGCTCGCCTCAATACGGCGACTGAGTCAGCAGAAGAAAGAGAGCGTGATGCTCATAAGCGCATGAAAGAAGCGCAGGACTATCTTAAATCAAAAGAAAAAGAAGCCGAACTCATTCTCAATAAGGCCCGTCTCGATAGCCGTGAGCTTATCCGCAGAACGGAACTGGATCTTCAACAGGAACTGAATTCCGGGAAGAAGAAGATCAAAGGCTTTCTCACGATGAAACGTGAGAAAGGGGAAACTTTCATTGAAAGTATCAAGCATGACCATGAGTCACGCCTGAAAAAGATGGAGTCAGCTGCCCAGGAAAAACTGGAAGACGTGAAAAGACGCGAACTGAAGAAAGTCGCTAAACTCCGCGAAGATGAAAATTCCCGCTTCCACCAGCTGAAAGAGGGAATGAAGAAAGAACTTGAGTCCGAAAAACTCCGGACTATGAGAGAGATTAATGAACTGCGCGCTGAACAGGAAATTGAACTTGAGAAGAAGAAAAAGTTCATGCTCGAGCACATTAATGAATCGAAGTTCCGTCATCAGAAAAATTACGAAGAGGAAATGAAGAAAGAAAAAGAACTTTTTGAACGCACAAAACGTGACCGGGTTGAGAATGCGACCCGTGCCATCATGAATATGCTTGGTGCAGATGTCGAACTGGTGAAACAAGAAGACCAGCTCTGGCGTAAACGCATCAGCGATACCCTGGAGGCTGCTATCAACGGCGTTTCTCTGGAAAACCAGAGAGAGTCTGAGCAGATTCTTGATATGAGACCACAAGACAAAAAGAAAATTGGTCCTGTCGTGAGAAAGTTCGCCCTTCGTTTCGGGATTCCTGCGGCCGTCGCAACTGTTGTCATGGCCGATGTCGGAAACTTCAGAACGTACATGGTGGACCAGGTCGGCGCCCTTCTGAAACAGCAGAATTCAGCTTCTCAGCTGTATGCTGATAAACAGAAAACGGAATGGCGTGAGAAGAATACGTTCAATCCGGTTACTACTGCCGGATACAAGGACAATTACACGGACAATATTATCTATACGACAGATTTCGATAAAGTCTACGCCCAGGAAGATTTCCAGAACGACTGGATTCTCAAAGTGCATGACTACATCGTGAAGGATCTCGAGATGTCGGAAGATATCGCGATGGATTTTATCTCAGCTGAAAGCACACTTGTTACTGAGCTCGGGAATCTGAAAAAAGATCTCCATCCGAAGATTCTGGACCAGGGTATCAAGAAAATGCGTGATCATGAGACAGCGCAATTAGCGTGGCTCGGCGAAAAGATTCCTGATGAGTCAAAACGTGAAAAATTCGCTGGTTTCCGCAGAGAGTATTTCGAGAAGTACTATAACGAGAAGTATCTCCCGGGGCGCAGTATGGCGGGACAACCTTAGTATGATAAATCTTCCCCCACTTAAGTGGGGGAGTTATGAAATTTGTTTTAATCAGTCTCTTTCTTGTTTCGACAGCAGTACAGGCAAGGGTAAAAGAAATTTATCTGCCGTTACTTGAATGCGGGAAACATGAATTCCAGGATGTCTCCGTCACTTTCGATGATAACAAGGCCACCCGTCAGGAACTCACCGTTGCCAGGCTCTGTGAAAAACTCGCTTTAAAACTTCTCCGCAAAAATCACGTTACAGATATCTCACGATTCATCGCAGACGAAATGGCGCCGAAAAAACTTGATCGCTTCATGCCACGGGCGAATGACTTCTTCCGCATGGTTCTCTTTAAGGGAGATATCATCAAGCGGAAGGAATTCGATTATACGACTGACTCACTTCCGGAAATTCTGAAACGTCTTGAAGAGAAAGTGCGTCTCAAAGTTTCAACCTTTGAACCCAACGAACGCCAGATGGTGACCGTTGCTTTTCATAAAGGAGGAACTGCCTATTTCAACGAAATGAAACTCGAGCGCAAAACCTGTTCGATGATCAACACTCTCGTTCATGAATATATGCATTTTGCGGGATATTCCCACGGAGACAATAGCCCCGAGGGTAAGGAAAATTCCGTGCCCTATTATTTTGGTAACAGGGCACAGGAATTATGCGAAGCGGGTGTGATTTAATTCTTAGTCATACTTCTGGGCGATTCTCGCCACCAGGTATCCGATAGCATAAGGGACAGAATACTTTCTTGTCGCCGTTGATGCCACTGCGTGCTTAAAGCCAAGTTTGTGAAGCCATTCGTGAACCATATTCGTCGTCACTTTGTACGGCTTATTGGCATCAAGATACTTTTCATTCATCCATACTCTTAATTCACTCGGCATCGTGTATCCAACAGTGTTGGTACTTGCACGGAAAACTTCCAGTGAAAGATCCATTTCATTGTCGACTCCCGGTGAAAGTTTCTCAGAACCTTCGATGATCGCTTTATAAACCTGAGCGTTCGAGAGACCACCGTTATCGACGAAACCTTTCTTACCATTATATGAGTGAGCGAGAACCTTCTTACGAAACTCGTCTGATCCGATAACTTTTCTGATGAGATCAGATGCTGCATGGATTTTGTCTTCCTGGTTCGCTGTGAAGTCATTATCCATTCTGACGTTCACATTGAAGTTGAGTGCTGCAGAAGGTGTAACACCTGATTCAATCTCTTCGAGAGTCACTGCGTCTCCGCTTGAGCTACTTCCGCCACCAGATTTTCCGCATGAAGCGAGGAACAAAAAAACAAACATTAAAGATAGAGTCCTGAACATTAATAACCTCTGTCGGTTTGATTGGGGCCCAACACTTAACGTGTGGAACCTTTTGTTAAACTTAAGATGAGCCCTGAGTTTCTGGTTTCAGGCCTCGATCGACAAGAGGAAGTTTGGGACAGTTCTTCACGACCAGAATTTTTCAGTCAGTGAAATCGGGGAACATTTCCACAATGTTTCCATAAACCAAAAGAATTCGTTTTCCTCTCACAGCGGTAAGCAATTGAGATCGCATCAACCCGCAAGATGTCCGAGTAAGCTGGTACGGATTAAAATACCCCAAGAAAAATTGCGATTTTACCGATGAGAACGTGAAGGAACGAAATGGATTACCCTACATATCTTGCAACAACCATGATGAAGGCCGGAACGAAGATCGTTCCGTTCGTTGTTTCCATTGTTGTCGGCTACTATGTGTTCATTAAATTACCGTTCTGGTTTTTCCGGAACACGATGAGAGATGCGCGCAGACAGGATCCGCTTCAACCGGATTTTCCGAAATTTCCCGACGAACCGAAGTTCATGAAGCTGGAAGATAAGATCAAGCGTGATGCGGAAGAAGTAAAACGCGAGCAGCAGAAATTCCAGCAACAGAATAGATCGCAGAAAAAAGAAGAGCCTAAAAAAGAAGAGCCTAAAAAAGAGAAGCGGGAAGAGCGCAGAGAAATTCCCAAGCGCCCTGCGGCCGATATTGGTGTCTCTCCTGAATCTGTTTTTGAACTTCTTCCTGGGCAGAAACTCTCGCCCTCAGAACTCAAATCCCGCTACCACGAACTCCTGAAACAAAGTCATCCTGACCGTGTCGCGAGCATGGGTCCTGATTTCAAGAAGCTCGCTGAGAAAAAGACCAAAGAAATTAACGAGGCTTACGCCCGACTCAAGAAGAAAGCTTCCTAATCCTTCCCTTAATGCACGGCACACGGCTAAACTTACCTCACAAAATAGTGAGGTATCTATGAAGTTACTCGAAGGCAAAAAAGCACTTATCCTTGGTCTCGCCAATGACCGCTCCATCGCATGGGGAATTACCAAAGCATTTAAAGAGCAGGGTTGTTCCATTGCTCTGTCTTATATGAACGACGCGATTAAAAAACGTGTTGAACCACTCGCTGCTGAAATCGGCGCCGACTTTGTTTTCGAGATGGATGTGACAAACGACGCTCACTATCCGGCGATGAGAAAAACAATCGAAGAGAAGTGGGGCAAGTTCGATATCATCGTTCACTCACTGGCCTTCGCTGATAAAGAAGATCTCTCACGCGAGTTCATGCATACGTCACGCAAAGGTTTTGCGATGGCCTGTGATATTTCTGCGTTCTCACTCGTGGGGATTACGGATTCACTCCAGGATTTAATGAACGACAATGGTTCTATTATCAGCATGACGTATTACGGATCACAAAAAGTGATTAAGAACTATAACGTCATGGGTGTGGCAAAAGCAGCTCTCGAAGCTTCTACCCGCTACCTCGCTTATGATCTGGGCCCACGCGGAATCAAAGTGAACTGTATTTCTGCTGGTCCAATTAAAACTCTCGCTGCTTCAGGAATCTCCGGATTCAGAACTCTTCTTTCTCAAGTAGAAGAAATTTCTCCTATGAAGAAGAACGTGACTCCAGAAGATTGTGGAGGAGCTGCCGTTTATCTCGCTTCATCACTTTCAGGTGGAGTAACGGGCCAGGTTCTTTACGTGGATTCAGGTCTCAACATTCTCGGCGGTTTCTAGTGTCGTATGTCTTCGGGCAGTTCACAGCTGAGCACCTGGAGAAAATGAAAGAGGGGATTCTCCTCTTCAACGAACAGAAATATTGGGAATGCCACGAGAGCTTTGAGCACATCTGGCTAGAAGACAGAACAGATAACGCCCGGTACATCTACTGGGCGATCATTCAGGTCGCCGCTGCCTGCATCCATTATCGCGACAAAAAAATTCTTGGTGCTCAGGGCATGATCGCGAAAGCGAAAGAGAAATTTAAAAAAGCGCGCGAGCTTCATGTGCTCACACCCGAAGTTGAAAAACTCCACTGGTATGAACTCGAAAAAATGGTCATGAATGTCCCTGAGGGAACGACCTCCCAGCTCGAAGATTTCAGCTCCCTTTTTGACTTCCGTTTTCCCCCGAGTGCCACTCTTTAGAGGGGGCCTTTTCAGTGTGGTGCCTCCATCTATTGCCACTCAAAACCGGCTAACTCCTTGATTGTATGACACGGGCCTGTTTGCGGTTAGACTTTGGTTATATGAAAAACATCATCTTTACCTTCTTCGCTTTCACTCTCTCTTTCGCGGCCGTGGCTGGTACTCCGAAGCTCGCTTACGGTAAGGCCCAGGGTTATACCGGTCTCAAAAAATCTCTTCTTTACCAGGCACTGGGTGTGCGCAAAGTTTATCGTCGTCTTGCTTAAACACATCCGATAGAATTTCCGTATACACGGAGGTTCTATGAGTTTTAATTGCTGGTACCCACTCGAAGCCCATGACAAAAGACTTTCTACTGCACTTCTTCTCACACGTGTTGTGATGGGATTTGCGATGGCCTCTCATGGCTGGCCGAAATTTCAAAACATGACAACGTGGATGGGTCCGGATGCTCCGGTTCCTGCTTTCTTAATCGCTCTCGCAGCGATTGCTGAATTTCTCGGTGGTATCGCGATCATGATCGGTGCTCTCACTCCTGTCGCCTCCTTCGGACTTATCTGTACGATGGTTGTTGCGGCCGGATTCCATATCTCAAAAGGTGATCCGTTCGTTGGCTCTGGTGGAGCTTCGTGGGAACTCGCGGGACTTTATCTCGTTCTTTCTATTGTCTTCTTCCTCGTGGGACCTGGTCGCTTTTCCGTTGATGCGATCATTACGAAGAAGTGGCGCACCTGAAAACTTTTTCTCAGGCACTGAGGCTCATCACGCGGGATCCGGTTAATCTGTTTCTCGCGGTTGTTCCCACAGTCATCGCTTTATTCCTCTATGTCTTCGTTGTCCTCTGGGTCTTCAAGAGTGCGACGGCGATTGAAGTATTCCTGATGGATGTGATTCCTTCAAAGGATGCGGCCGGCATTCTGGGAATCATCATGACGGGCATTCTGATTCTGTTTGTGTTTCTCGTGATGAGCTGGACGTTTGTGATTGTGGTGGGACTTATTGCTTCGCCATTTAATTCCATGCTGAGCTCACGGATTGAAACGATGCTTGCGGGAAAACCAGTGGGCGAGGACCGCAAGAAAACCATCTCTGACATGACAAAGGGACTTGGGAAAACGTTTAAAAACGAGATCAAAAAACTCGTGTTTATCATTGTGGTGGCAGCATTTGCCTTTATCCTGAATCTCTTCCCGCTCTTTTATCCCTTTGGCCTTTTTTTGGTCTCGATATTATTTGCGGTTCAATTCGTTGATTATTCTTGGTCCCGCCATGACATGGGGGCCGGTGATTGTATGAATGATGTCACACGAAACATAATTCCTTATTCCCTGTCAGGATTCCTCTTCCTCTTATTGGTCACAGTACCGATAATAAATGCATTCGTACCCGCTCTCGCAACCAGCTACTTTACGGTGTTATGGCTAAAGAGACAGAAGAAAATTCCAGCATAGATGAAATCAAAGTCATTGCGATCAAGCTTCCTTTCGATCTTCAGGAAAGGATTCTCACGTTCCCTTTTCTCCACGCCATTCACAATAAGTATCCGTTAGCGGAAATCAATATCATCACGCCGAAAAAAGACATCGAAGTCCTGAACCTTTTACCGTTCAAGGCCTTTTATCATGAGTTCGACGAAGATGAGCTCAATACGGTTTTTGATGTTCACCGTTACTGCGTTCACGCCAAGATTTACAACGTCGATCTCTTTATCAGTCTCACAAACTCTTTTTCTGATGCTTCCATCGGTATGAGTCTGCGTGCCAGAAAGCGTCTGGGATTTTCGGACAACTGGAAGACTCTTGTTCTCAATGAGAAAACCAAGCGCCCGGTAGGACACCATCTGTGCGAGGATTTTTTCGAGCTGTATAAAACGCATGTGAATGCCAACGTGGACCTGAAACTCAAAGTCATGTCACGCGAACTTCAGTCAGTGATTCCTGAATGGGATACCAATCCCTACGTTGCCATTAATCTCACTCCTCTCCGGGAGGGTGTGATAGATGAAGAGTGGATGAAACTTGTTCATGAGTTCACAGGTCAGAGAATTATTTTCTTCTCTTCAGAAGACCGTGAGAGAGTGAATCCATTGGTGGATCATTTTATCTCGCGCCTGCCGCTCAAAAATACCTATGCCTTTTATCTCCAGAAAGACTGGATTGATCTCTCGAAAATGCTCGCTTACGCCAAAGGTGTGATCACCTACGAAGGTCCGCTCGCATCGGTGGCGGCCTATGTGGGGGCGAAGACTTTGATTATTTATGATCGTCACGACCCTCAGAAAGAAGGGCCGTTTTATTTTCTTTCCGACATTGCTCTTCTTACGAGCAAGGATACGTCGGTCACTCTTCAACAAGCGCCCTCAGTCCTGAAGGGCCGCACGATTTTCGACATGCAGGCCATTCAGGCGAAGGCCTCTCAGTTTTTCAAACTTACTTAAAGGCTATTGAAAGCTCTGAAGAATCAGATTGAGCGAGGCAAGCTTATCCTGCGCTAATTTCGCTTTCTCATTCACTTCAATCCGGACAGCTTCCGGCGCATTGGCCATGAAGTTCTGGTTATTGAGCTTCGCTTCCACTTTTGCGTAATCAGCCTTGGTTTTCTCAATGTCCTTCGTGATCCGGTTTACTTGCTCGCTGATATCGATAATTCCCTCGAGAGGAACGAAGATTTCAGCAAAGTTTGTGGCCAGAGACGCTGACTTCTTCGGACGTTCATGGGCCTTGTCACGAATCGTACCGGATTTCACATTCGCGAGATCCTTGAGAAATCTTCTCGAATCATAAGTAAACTTCGCGAGCTTCTTATCATCGGTAAAGAGACGGACATCGATTTCATCTTTCGGCTTCATGTTGACCGAAGAACGGATGTTACGGATACCAGTCGTGAGATCAATGAACTTATTCATGAGCTCACTTACTTCTGCGTTCTCAAGGTTCTTGTCGTACTCAACATAAGGCTGAGTTACGAGAAGGCTCTTATCACTTACGAGATGTGACCAGATTTCCTCTGTGATGAAAGGTGTAATCGGATGGAGGAGGGCCACGATTTTCTTGAAGCAGAACTTCAGCATCGTCGCTCGAATCACTTTCTCACGCTCGTTAGTACCGTAGAGGATGTTTTTTGAGAGCTCGATATACCATGAGCAGTATTTGTCATAAACAAACGAATAGATTGCGGCACTGGCGTCATCGAAGCGGTAAACGTCCATCGCTTCATTCATGACTTTCGCCACTTCATTAAGCTCAGCGAGAATCCACTTATCATGAAGATGCCATTCTGATTTCACCGGAAGTTCGTCTTTTGCCTTATCCAGGAAAGGATAAACAAAGCGGAAAGCATTCCAGAGTTTATTCACGAAATTTCTGTAACCTTCAATTCTTTCAGGATCAAGATTAAGGTCGCGGTTGTAACCGGAACCAGCAGCGAGTGTGAATCTCATCGCATCGGCCCCGTATTGTTTCACCATATCGAGGGGATCAATTCCGTTACCGAGAGACTTACTCATCTTGCGACCTTGTTTGTCGCGAACGATGGCGTGAATATAAGTGTGATTGAATGGAACTTTCCCAGTAACTTTCATTCCCATCATCATCATCCGGGCAACCCAGAAGAAGATGATATCAAAGCCGGTGATGAGGCATTCGTTTGGATAGAATTTATCAAATCCTTTTTCCTTCATTGCTTTTTCATCAGGCCAGCCGAGAGTGGAAAGTGGCCAGAGTCCAGAAGAGAACCATGTATCGAGAACGTCCGGATCCTGGAAGAAATCTTTTCCTTTACACTCAACGCACTCAGAAGGATCTGTTTCCGCGGCCCACTTGGCATCACAGTGACGGCAATAATAAACCGGAATCTGATGTCCCCACCAGAGCTGACGGGAAATACACCAGTCTTTCGGATTCTTGAGCCAAGCAAAGTAGGTATTTTCCCAACCTTTCGGGAAGAAGGTCATGTCACCTTCTTCAACTGCCTTCACTGCATCTGCTGCCATCTGAGTGGTATTTAAGAACCACTGCTTAGAAACCATCGGTTCAACAATTTCATCTGAGCGCTGGCCGTGGCCTACGGAATTCATGTGCTCTTTTTTCTCAACGAGAAGATCGAGCTCAACGAGAATTCTTTCAACTTCAGCACGCGCGTCTTTCGGCTTCATGCCTTCAATCTCAGGCGCGTTCTTATTAAATGTTCCGTCTTTATTGAGGATATTGATAATCGGAAGACCATTACGTTTGCCGATTTCAAAGTCATTGAAGTCGTGGCCCGGAGTCACTTTGAGGCAACCCGTTCCTTTTTCAATATCTACGTGCTCATCACCAATGATCGGAATTTCACGGTTACTGATCGGGATAATCGCTGTTTTCCCGATGAGATCCTTGAAGCGTTCATCATTCGGATTCACGGCAACAGCTGTATCCCCGAACATCGTTTCAGGACGTGTGGTCGCGACGATAAGCTCAAGACCCGGCTCTTCTTTCACTTTATATTTCACGTGATAGAAAAAGCCCTTCACGTCTTTGTGTTCAACTTCGGCATCAGAAATCGCCGACTGAAGGACCGGGTCCCAGTTCACAATATAATCTGACTGATAAATGAGACCTTCGTTAAAGAGCATAACGAAGAACTTTTTCACGGCCTTATTCGGAATTTCATCGAGTGTGAACGTGGAATAATCCCAGTCACATGAGACTCCCATTTTCTTCTGCTGATTCACAATCTCTGAGCCGTACTGTTCTTTCCATTCCCAAACGCGCTTCAGGAATTCCTCACGACCGTAGTCGTGGCGGTTTTTCTTTTCCTGCTTCCAGAGAAGTTTCTCGACAACCGCCTGAGTGGAAATCCCGGCGTGATCTGTTCCCGGAATCCAGAGAGTTTCAAAGCCTTTCATTCTCTTGTAACGAACGAGAGTATCCTGAGTCGTCGCATCGAGAGCGTGACCCATGTGGAGTTTTCCGGTGACGTTAGGAGGTGGCATGAGAACGGTAAAGGTTTTCCCTTGTTTCCCTGGTCTTGGCTTGAAGGATTGTGCCTTCATCCATACGTCGTACCAGCGGTCCTGGGATGCTTCAGGTTCAAAAGTCTTCGGGAGGTTATTTTCGATTTCCATTATTCATTTCCTAGTTTCTTATAAAATTCATCAAGGGTAAGAGTTTCTTCGGTACGTCCGACCACATCTTTGACCCGCACACTTTGATTCTTCATTTCTTCATCACCAAAAAAACAGATGTAAGACACATTCTTCTTTTCTGAGTAGCTGAAAACTTTTTTGGGTTTCGCTTCGCCAAGCATGACTTCCACTTTGAGACCATATTTCGAGCGAAGATTTGCTGCGAACATCATCGCCATGTTTTCTGATTCGGGATGAATATAGGCAACAAGGTAATCGATGCTCGCTTTAGAGAGATCAGGCATGAGTCCATGGGCCTTCAGGAATTCCGTAAGAGGAACTTCTCCGAGACCAATTCCGACACCTTCAAGTGAAGGCTCATTGAAAATCTGGAGGAGATTCGCGTAAGCCCCACCACCAGCGATCGCGCGGTTATTGTCCGGATGCTTATCAAAGATCTCGAACACCAGTCCTGTATAGTAATCAAGTCCGCGCACGATCGACGGATCAAACTTTACGTATTCAGACAGGCCAAGATCTTTCACCCGCTGGAAAATTTCGAGAATCGGAGTTTCGCCCACAAAGGTTTTGATATCTTCAGGAGTAGAAAGTGCTGTGTAAGCCTCAAAGATTTTCGCTTTGGCTTCATCAGAAATAATCGTGCGCACTTCTGTCGCAAATTTTTCTGCCGGCATCTTATTCTTACGATCAACGAGCTTATAAAGTTTTTTATTGGAAACATCATCAAGACCAATCATTGTGTGAAAAACATGATCCACGAGACGACGGTCATTGATATGAACACCAAACTGAGAAGCATTCGCGCCGAAACTTTTTAAAAGTCCGACTGAGAGTTGGATGATTTCCATTTCACCGAGAACACCAGCGCCGAAAATATCAGCGTTGTATTGCCAGAATTCGCGAAGGCGACCCTTCTGAGGTTTTTCATATCTCATGAGATTGGGAATGGCGTACATGCGAATAGGTTTCGGCACTTCACGATGAACCTGAGCCACCATGCGTGCGAGTGTCGGAGTCATCTCCGGACGAATCGCCACTTTTCTGTCGCCACGATCGATAAAAGAATAAATCTGATCATTGATCAGTTCTTCGCCGGATTTTGCGAGATAAAGTTCCACTTCTTCCAAAAGCGGACCATCGTATGGCTCGTAAGCATATTGTTCAGAAACTTCTGCCATCTTGTGGAAGAGAAAATTTCTAAGCCGCATATCGGCCGGAAAAAAGTCGCGAGTACCTTTATAAGGTGCTTTGGTAAGGGCCATGGAATGCCGTCCGTTTTGGGGGTTGGAGACGGTACTATATTACCGCAAGTAGCTAAAAGGTTCCAGCACACTTCTGGTTGAGGTTTGCGTTACCGTAACGCGTTTCTCAGCCACAAGTATGCTGGAACCTTATTGGGATTTCTCTAATTCGCTAAAGATGTCGTCGGAGAGTGGGCTCATATCAACAGGAGTTGCCTTCTCGGCCTCTCCCGCAGCATCTGTTTTCTCACGCG
The DNA here is from genome assembly GCA_040387275.1 of Bdellovibrionota bacterium. GTDB lineage: Bacteria > Bdellovibrionota > Bacteriovoracia > Bacteriovoracales > Bacteriovoracaceae > Peredibacter. The sequence goes on from JAZKDZ010000003.1 coordinate 156,962, forward strand.
CCCCTTCTTCCCTGAGTGAAGCAGGAAGCTGTTTCTCACTCTGAATATCCTTAATTTCTTCCGGATTCAGCTCGAGAAGTTTCTGCGGAATATTGAAGAGAGAAAGTTTCGTTGAACCGGCGGCGGTTGAGGAAAATTTCTTGAAGAGAAGAGAGCGGTCATTGATCCGGCGAAGGATCGTCCAGCCCACTTCCTTGGTCAGAAGATTGAAGTCTCCGGCCGAAAGCGAGTCCATGCGATCAATCCAGGGCATGAGATATTTCAGGTATTTTTCAAAGCGCAGGGCCTCAGCAAGTTTCGCCCCTTCAAAAGATTTAGCATTGAAACTTTTCTGGGTAATGAGTCCGTGTTCACGTCTCAGATTTAGTTCAGCGATAATCGAGCGCCATACCCAGACGGCAAAAGGATTCAGGTAACGCTCTTTCTTTTCGAGTGTCTTTTCCAGTCTCTCAATAAGACTCACACTCAGATCAAATTGTCTGACCTTTGCGAACTTATACTCAAGCGTATCCTTGATCACTTCCGATTTTAAAAAGAGGAAGAGATGTTCTTTGGGAAGAAAGCTCAGGTTATCATCCAGATCCTTACAGATACCCACCAACTGGACTTTTTCGACGGGAGTCTTCACTTCGAGCTTCATGCTGGTAAAGAGATGCTGGAACTCAAGTGGAACACGATCATTAACCGTCTTGAAGTCCTTATTGAAGGCCATCGCACTCATCGGAATCAATAAGAAGAAGAGGATGGAATGAATCAAAGCTTCTCCTCTCTTGAAGTGGGATTTTTGAGAGTCTCAGAGCTCAGGTTGTATTCACCTTCAAGAACATAGAATGATCCACGAGAAGGAAGAAGAACCCGGCCATCCATATTGATAAGTTGAGATACATTTCCCATGTTCGTTCTCTGAATGATCTGAGAATTCTTCAGCACGAGTTTCACGGCATCCGTCGTTTTGAGGCCCAGTTCAGGACTTTGATTCATGGTCTTGATGAAATAAATGCTGTCATCAAGGCAGATGATATTTCCGATATCCTGTTCAGTTGATTCGTAGAGAGTTGTGAAGCCACCAAGATTAAAGGATGACATCACCGGCATCTGGAGAATCTTGCTTCCGCGGTTCACACCTTCATAGGGAAATTCACCGATCGCGAGATAATTATCCTGCTGGCAAAGCTCCATGCGCGTTCCCGTCTGGGAAGATTTGTAAACGACTTCCGTTTTTCCTGTGCGCATCTGATAGGAAATCACACTCGCTAAACCCTGGTCGTTAATATCGGTATAAACAATGAGATCAGATGAGACCATGGTGACATCGGGAATAAAAAAGGGATTAGCTTTCGGATTCAGCTTCACCGTGAAATCTTTCTCGGTGATGAGATTTTTTACAATGATGGATCTTTTCTCAGGCTGATAGTAAGTGATCCATTCATCGGCCATGTGGAGGCGCGTGGCCATGCCGAAGCCGATGTCTTTACCTTTTGTCTCACCCCAGTTGAACATCATGAGTTTGTTCGATCTCATGACATTGAAAACGGTGTGCTGATTTTTGATGACTTCAACAATCACTTTGCGTTTATAAGATGATCCGATGACAAGGAAGTCACTTTGAGGGGCATCGGTCACAAACTCTTCAGAACGGAATGAGCTCACGATCCCGAGAACTCCCGGACGCTTTCTGATGTAGGCCACACGTCCATCACCATCGATATACCTGATGGCATCTACGGCATGTTTCGTCAGAAGTTTTTCGGGCCCCTTCACTTTCGTCTCGGCTAGTGAGACGGCAGCGAGGAAAAGAAGGCTAATCCATCCCATACATTGTCCAAAGTCTCATCGGGTGAAGGAGTTGATAAGATTTAACACTTGAGAAAACATTGCTCCAGCTGATGAGTCGTGGCGCCTGAAGGGAATCCAGGGCGGTACGGGTAACCAGAACAGTTTTATCTTCGTTTTTAATCATGCCATCAATAATAAACGGAACTGGTGAACATTGGTTCATGGCGCGCACTTTGAAAAATGAGGGAAGAAGTTCTTCCGCGCATCCCACTCCATGAATCACACCTTTTCTGTTTTTCTTAAAGAAAGTAATGATGGCAGAAAGATTTCCCATGCTTCTTGCTCCCCGGCGGAAATCATTGGCGAGAAGATAATGCTGGGACGTTCTTTCAGAAGGAATGTTGAGAGGGAAATAATCCATCGACATGTTCGACTTGATTCTGATGTGAGTGATCGCTCTGTCGTTATAGATGATTTTGTGAGGACAATTGGAAATCTGACAAGTCTCAGGATTGTAGACAATGTGACATCCCGATTTGTATTTCAGGAGAAGGGGATTGTATTCAAGTTCTGAAGTCATTCCACAGCTGATGTTCTGTTCAGCTCCGCGGGTGCGTTTCAGGATATCTTCCACGACATTTGTATAAGACTGACGAAGGCCCAGATATTTTCCGATCACCGTCTGCTGACAGACTTCCAGGTTCGTTACCATGTTGTCGTAACACGCTTCAATCTGCCACTTCTCTGTGTTGTCGAAACCATCGTTGAAGTTAAAAGTTTCAGCAGCTGAGATGACTGAAGGCGGACCTTCAAAAGGTCTCACCGGAGTCTTGTTGATGTTGAGAACAATTCTTCCCATGTTCGTCACACCAAGCTGATCGCTGGTAGCAGGATCATCGGAATAATCTGAGCGAAACGATGAGTAGTTGAGGGCAGCGGAAAGAAGGTCACATTCCATCTGGGGAACGAGTCCTGCTTTTTTCGCCGGATAAAGACAGATGTCGCTTTCTTTTTTCATCCGCGCGAGACATTCACGAAGCTGAGGTTCACTCAATGTCGTTGTCTTCAGTGCTTTCTTACAAATTTCTTCCGCGTAAATTCTGCTCGCCTGGCCATTGGCCACCTTGTTCCAGAAAGAGACATATAGGAAGTCCTGACAAAAAAGTTTTTCTTCATCGAGGTGGGAACAGATGTTGGCGAGATACTCGCGATTGGTCGCCGACATTTTTCCGGAGAGGACTCGTGCCAGGGCCTTTCTCTGCGCGAGATCGTTGGGATCACCGGCATTAGAATTGGCCTCAGAAATATATTCGTGAATCTGGCAGAGATAAGGAGTGCGGGGATCATTCAGCCATCCGATGTGAATGCTGTGACATTGCTCTTCACCGGTGGGAAGTTCAAAGTTCACTTTCTTGATCGTTGCATCGAGATTCTTAAGTGACATCTCATCAATCATCTTCATGCTTTCAGGACACTCAACACTCACAACTTTTGTGAGGAAGTCGCGTTTTGAAAGGACAGATGTCTCACGGACATTATCTTTGTTCACATAAGTGATGATGACGTTTTTCACTCTTCCATCAGCTGTTCTTAAAAGATCGGTGATGATGACATCGGCCATGCGGCATTTACCCTGACCCGCTACACGAAGATAACCGGGATCAGAATGAAGAATGAGTGAGTTTAAAAAATCCGGTTCCAGGTCAATGTTTGTGACAGTCTTGGCGTCGGAAAGATTTTTTCCGGTCTTAGTCAGAAGTTCCGTTTTCTTTTTGAGTCTGGCGGTATCAACCTGAATGAGTTTCTCGAAAGTCTCAAGGAGTCCCGGATAATCAATGGAAGCAGGTGTATCGATGGGGGAGGTTTGGGCAAAAGAAGAAAAGCACAGTCCCATAAGGACTGTGCCTGTTAAAATTTTAGAGAGCTGATCTCGCAAGAATCGAAGCGATATCTTCAACTTGAAGTTCCTCGGTTTTCTTGACCGTACCTTTAGAGCTGTTGAAGTTAATCATACAATATGAGCACGATGTGGCAAGTTTCGGAACGTTCACATCACCAATCTGCTCGAGACGATTTTCCGCAAGATGCTTCCCTTCAGGAAGCTCGTACCACATATTACCGCCGCCCATTCCGCAACACAGGGCCTTATCCTTGTTCTTCTCCATTTCCTTGAGCTTGATTCCCGGAATGGCCTTGAGAATGTCTCTCGGAGGATCATAAGCACCGTGATGGCGCCCGAGATAGCATGGATCGTGGAAAGTAAGTTCAGAAGCAACTTCTTTAAGCGCCTTGATTTTCCCGGAACGAAGAAGCTCAGCGAGAAGCTCAGTATGGTGAACAGTTTCAAAAGCACCGTCATCAAACTTCGCGTACTCTTTCCCGATGGTATGGAGACAATGTGGACAGTGAGTAACTACTTTATCAAAAGTGTACTGGCGCATGTTCGCAATGTTTTCGATGGCGATTTCATAGAAAGAATATTCATCGCCGAATCTTCTGACAGGATCACCATTACATTTTTCTGTTTTCCCCATGACGGCAAATGAAACACCCGCTTTCTTGAGAAGAGCGACTGTATCTTTCACCACTTTCTGGTTGGAAGCATCGTAAGAACCGGCACATCCAACGTAGTAGAGATAATCCACTTTCTTGCCGGCTTCAATCACCGGAACATCCTGACCTTCGGCCCAATTGAAACGATCATCCTGAGTAATTCCCCAAGGGTTTCCGTTTTTCTTGATCTTGTTAGTCGCATCCGCCGCTGCCGGGGGAAGATCGCCGAGAGTCAGAGCTTTGTAACGTTTGAGATCCATGATGACCTGGACGTGCTCGATATTGGCCGGACACTCTTCCATACAAGCACCACAAGTTGTGCAGGCATCAAGTTCATTAGAAGCGTAAAGAGGATTTTCTCCCCAGAACTCAGCCTTATCACCATCTTTGTTCATCACGTCTCTCATCTTCGTGATGATGAGTTTCGGATCGAGTGGCTTGTCAGCGAGATTGGCAGGACATACCTGAGTACATCGTCCGCACTCAACGCAAGCGAGAGTATCAAGTCGCATTTTGAGAGTTGTTTCAGAAGCCTTACCAAGACCAAATGTCTCAGCGTTTTCATTGGCAAAATCCATCGGTTTCAGAACAGCTCCACGCATGGCCGGAGTCATGAGAGCGTTGAAGGGGAGAACCATGATGTGGAAAAATTTCGAATGAGTCATCGCTACCACGAAGGCCATCGTGTTCAGCATGTGGAGCATCCAGATCGACTGATATGTGACAATCAGCGTGTCCTGCTGAGGACGGAAAAGACCTACGACTCCCGCAAGAGTAAAGCCAATCGGTGACCAGAGTTTTTCGCCTTCCGGGAAATTCGTGACATAAAGTCTGATGGCTTCCAGAACATAACCAACCACGATGAGAGCAATCAGCATCCCATACATGAATTTTTCCTGGTTCGGTTTTGTGGCCGAAAGGAATTGTTTCTTCACAACGTAGCGACGGTAATAGGCAAGCCCGATACCGAGAAGAACCAGAAGTCCTCCGATGTCTGCGAGGAAGGAAATCACTTTGTAAGTTGTGCCGGTATAAATCTTGAACGGAGTATCAGCATGGATACCGACAAGTTCAGTGGCAATGAAGAGTGTGAGAAATCCGTAGAAAATCAGTGAGTGGAAAATACCCACATAACGATCGCGCTGAACTTTTCCCTGAAAGAAAATCGTGCGAAGGAAATTTTCGATGTTCCATTTCTTAGGATCAATCTGTGCTTTCCAGTCCGTGATGCCATTTGTGACAAAACGAAATTTCGGAACGAGACCCTGAACAAAAAAGTAAGTGGCGACAACAAGAGATCCATACATTGCGATCTTCATCCATAATGGAATCATCCACATGATTTCTCTTGAAGCTGGGCTAGCGTAGTCCATAGTCCTCCTGTGACTTTGCCTTGAGTCATTTTTTCAGGAAATGTCGCTGAGACTTTCCCACAAAAATGAATATAATCAGATTATTATTCTAGCTACGAGACTCAATGATGGATAGCTCTTTTCTCACACTCATCAACGTCGCTTTGGGCCTCTTTGCGGTCTATTCTTTTTTCAAACTTATCATCCGGTTTGGATTACCGAACCATCCGGGCCGACTCACGATTTACATCGTTACATTCTGTGCTGCGATCTATTTCGCCATGAAATCCACAGTCGGATTGGGATTCGTTTCACCATTTGTTTGGTTGAGATGGCGCACGCTTCCGATGGTGGCGGGAAGTCTGGCACTTCTCCTTCAGGTTTTCAGTACAGCAGGACAAATCTCGAACATGCAGCAAAAAGTTGTCTCACGCTTGCCTCTCATTGCGGGCCTTCTTTTCTTCGTTTTCTTTCCAGACTATGCGGATTATTTTTTCATGGGCACAGTTGTCGCCGGGGGTGCATTCCTTAGCATTTCAGTAGGGAAAGTCAGACATCAGAAGCGCTTGTTTTTTAAGATGTGCCTGTTCCTGGTTTTGTTTCAGGTCATGCGAGCTTTTAATATTTATTGGATCTTTGTCCTGGGAGAAACTCTTCTCCTTGTGGCGATGTTTTATTTTTTCCTGTTCGAAGAAAGTCTTGGTGTGAAGACGATCATTGAAGATCGTTCACACAATGAAGGAATGACAGCATGAAATGGATTTTTCTCCTCTCGCTCATGGGTTGTGCCCAGATTACGAGTCTTAATCTCCAGAAGCATCAGTTCGGGATTCTTCCCCTGCGGATTGTCTGGTTTCAGGTCGCTGGACTCGAAGAAGAACATGTCTCAATGATTCGGTTCCGTGAAGCGGATGGCGTGCGCACTTCATTTGAAAAAAATATCTGCATGGGTAAAAGCTGGAGCTACAATCTTTATCAACTTCGTCCCAATGCAAAAGCAGGATTTTTATCTCAGATTACCGGGAAGAAAAATATCTCCGGAAGTTGTGAAGATGCTTCTCATCGTCCGATCTGGAGTTATCTCTCGGAAAGTGGTTACCAATCAGGAGTTCTGGAAATCGGTGCCAACACGGACAGAAGTATTGTTTCTCTCAATCAATGCGGAGAAAAAGGCTTAACTTTTCTCAGCAATATTTATCTCTGGCAAAGGCAACAAGCACCGACTGGTGCAGCAACATGGCACTCTTCCGATGTCCCGCTTGAGCAGAATAAAATTTTCTACGACAGAACTTGTGGCCAGAAGAATTGTTCATCAACAATTTATGAAGATACGACTGCTGTTTACGAAAGACTCGCCCGTCATGCCAGACGTCACGTTCTTATCGTCCGCGATTTCAGTTATATCGAAGCACTCGAAGCAAAAGATTTCGTGAAGGCACGTGAGATTCTCGCTGATCTTGAGCGTGCGTATGGATACTTTGTGAAGATGAGTAATGATTCGAGTGAATCACTGGTTCTCCTCACGACAGCTGAATCACGCTTTATCGATATGCCGGATCAGGGAAAAAACTGGTACGAATTCGAAAAGACCGGAGCTGGAGCGAACACCAAGCGGGTTGAGCTCATGAACATGGTTGTAGCTAACGGTGCGCGGGCCGAGAACTTCTGTGGGATTTATGATGATGCTGATGTCTTTGAGAGAATTCTCTCTGGTCCAAAACAACAGGGACTCGAGCTCAAGATTATCAATCCATTCCGTCGTTAGTTCACTTCGAGTTCGCCTCGGGTGATGGTGTAGTCCTTGCGGCAATAATCGCATTTTACCTGAATGGAATCACTTCCTTCAAAAAGGGCTTCCGGATCCTGCGAATAAAGTCCGCGGACATTAAGAACCATTCTTTCCTTTGAGCAAGGACAGAAGAAATTCACCTGGCGGCTTCCGAGATAAGCAAATCCCCTGTCTTCAAACATCTTCACGATTTTTTCAATATCATCTGTCGCTGACTCAAAAACCTGATGAAAGAAGGGCTGATGTTTTTTCACGAATTCTTTTCTGATTGGAGCGTCGTCGGAAACGTTACTGGTCGCTGTTCCCGGTAATTTCGTAATCATAATCGACTGATCACTGATATCACCCACAATGACTTCTGTGTTGGTTTGATAAGACTCACGCATGATCTGATTGATTACTTCTTTGGTCTGAATATCCTTCAGCTCCATCATCGACGTGTAGGGAGTGTTTCCGTTGGAGAACACTTTCGTCACCCGGATTTGTCCGGTGATATTCATCGGAAAAAGATTAAATTCTTCAGGTAATAACAGGCAGCGGGTGTGGCCGGCACTATTGGTTTCGATTTTCAGTCGGAAATAGGGATCTTCAGAATCGAGATAAATCCCCAGGCTTTCTCCCGGTTTCAGGAAGAAAATCATGGGCATGAGACTGAGAAATGTATCCCTAAAATAGGAAAAGCCAGAACCTTTCATCGGATGAAGCATGGCCAGGTCGTAGATAAGCTTCTGACCTTCAAGGAAATGAATATTGAATCCGCCCTTGTGATCAAGAAAGCTGTAAAGACGACTGACGGCGAGCATACGGTACTCCGGAAAAGTCCCAGGATTTGAGACCCAAAAATTATATATCTTTGAACGCCCAAAAGGTAGAATCAAACCTCATGATGCAGATCGTTTATTTCGAGCAGAAGGACCAACTCCTCTCTCACCTGGAAGCTCTTCCCGGCGAGAAGCAGTTTATTACACCAAGTCCTGCGAAAGCAGATGGTCTTCGCTCACGGCTGAAAAATCCCGATGGCGCAGACGTTATCACAGTCGTGAAATTTACATCATCTTTGGTTGAGGCGATGTTTGAAGATAAGGATCCGCCGGATATTAAGCGCAAGGCTGAACTCCTTCTCATTTTCGGCATTCTGAAAGACCAGTATCTCCCTGAACTATCCTTTGAACAATTCATCCAGGCCTACAATCTATTTTCTGATCTCAGAAGTTTTACACTGAATGCGGAAGCCCTGGGTCCGGTGTTGGAGGAAGAGCCCGCCGAGATCAGTAAAGCGGTGACACTTTTCTGGAAACTTCTCGAGCTCACCGGTTACATGGATGAGCACGCGGGTTATCAGCTGCTTTCTGAAACACTGAGATCATCAGAAGAAAATGATAAGCTCAAAAAAACTTTTATCTTCTGGGGCTTTCAGCACATGAATGGCCAGCAGGTGGATTTACTGAAAGCACTATCCATCCGCTACGATGTCATCATCCCTTTTCCTGCGACTTTGAAATCAATTTTAAAGCGCACGGACTGGATCAGCTGGCTTCTTGATAGTCACTGCAAAGAAATCGAACTCGGAGGGGAAAGAAAGAAACCCGAAGCAAAATGGCTGCAGGTCAATTCCCGGGAGATTGCCCTTTCACTCAAGAATTTATTGAAAGATGGTGATCAGATTCTTCTGGGAGTTTCCAAGCTTGCGCCGTCACATATTGATATCGTTCCGACTCGGAAAGTTTTTTTTAAAGTTCCTCATGAACTGATTCACGGTGAGCTTCTCGAAGTTCATTCTCATCTGAAGACTGAATGCAAAGGGGTTAATACCCTTGATACAGTTCTTTCCGTTCTTTCGCTCTGGAAGCGGGATATCCTCGCCGATAAGAAAAGAATTTCGTTCAAGCTTTTGAAAGGGATCGAACTTTATGAAAGTGCGATTCAGGAAATTCGCAGTCTCTCGGATGCAGCCGTCAAAGTTGATCTTTTTTTCCTGAAGCTTCTTCATGAAGTAGTGGGCCTTAATCAACCCCGCACATCTTTTGTTCCGATGGCGAGTGACGAACTCACGATGGACCTTGCTGACATGTCGATGCTCGAGAATATTGACCGCAACAGAAGAGTTCTTCTTTGTATCGATGAGAGATTCGAGGACATTCAGGGCCTGGGTCAGAATTATCCGGAATCCATTCAGAAAGCACTTGGTGCCTTAGCACCTCTTAAGCGGAATGAACTGGAGCTTCAATTCAAGAAATGGGAATTCGACGATCTCTTTTCCCATTCAGATGTAACAGTCCTGATGAATCCGCTGACGTTAAAACATAGCCTTGTGTGGAAAAAATTATTTCATAACGTTGAACTTAAAGCAGGGGAAGTCGCATCTCTTCGGGAAAACAGAAAGCTCATTGATCATTATCGTGATCTTCCTAAAAAGAATTTCGAAGGAAGTTTTTCGGCAAGTAAGTTTCAAAGCTTTCATGATTGCCAGCGCCGGTTTTATTTCAGTTACGTCGATAAGGTTTTTCCATCTGTTACTTTCGAGCAGGATTTTGATTCTCTGACTTCGGGATCAATATCCCACCGGATCATAGAGCTCTATTTAAAAGAGAAACTTTCTCTCAATGATATTCCCAATCTCACCCGTCGGGTGATGGATGAATACATTTCGGAGAATCACCTGGAGCTCGCAGGCGAAGCCTATCTTCAGTGGGAACTTCTTTTTAATCATCGGTCCACGAACGGGATTATCTTTCTTGAAAACTTAGCCTCGGGTCTGGGTGAACAAGTCATCTGGCATCCTGAAGTAGAATTTGATTTTACAGAAAGTTATTCCATCAAAGGAAAAATCGACTGTATTGGGATCACTGACCAGCACATCATCCTTCTTGATTTTAAATCAACTAAGAGTGCCGCCCATAACAATACTGAAATTGAGAATCTTGATAGTCTCCAGCTTTGGGCCTACGCCAAAGCTGCATCGATGAAGTATGAAGATTTTCTCCAGAAAGATATCATCATGGGCTTTGTCTCCCTGGACAGGCCCAAAGATTCTAATCTCTTTCATTCGTCTCCAGAAGTTGAAAAATCCCTTAAGGCCCTGAAGCTTTGCACGCAGGGAAAACCGAAAAAAGATTTCCGCGAGCTCTTCCAGGAAGCCGGTGAGCGTATGCAGAGCCTGGCGCTGGCCATTCAATCTGAGAAACACTTTATGGCGCAGCCGAGAAAAGACAAGGTCTGCACCTTCTGTGAGCTGAATAAAGTCTGTGTAAAAAGTGTCGTGAATCATGAGTGAAAGAAAACCGAACGCCGAACAGCTTCTGGCCATTGAGCACGAGGGCGGAGTTCTTCTTCGCGCCGGTGCAGGTTCCGGAAAAACATTTGTTCTGGTTGAACATATCGTCTGGTTAACCAGAAAGTGGATGGGCGACTGGAAAAAGTCTCCTAAGGGAACTTTTGAAGAATTCATCCGTGAGAAATATTCTCAGGTCGTGATGATGACCTTTACGAAAAAAGCTGCCGGCGAAATGAGCATCAGGCTCTCCGATCGTATTCAGAAAATTTCGCTCACGACGGAAGGAGATTCCACTCTCTGGATCACTGCTAATGAATCCATTCCTCTTCTCACCGTGACCACGATTGATGGCTTTTGCCGGAAACTCATCACTCAGGGTTATTTCCAGAATCTTTCGACAGAAGCCGACATCATTTTTGAGACCGAAAGAATTGATCAGGTTACTGAGCTTCTTGATCTCTGGTTTGAAGAACGTGGAAGTAAAGTTTCCCGGGATGTGGCAGATATTATCATTCGCCAGAAAGATGATCTCCTGACGGCCTTCAGTAAAATCTTTAACGATCCGGGACTTCGTCTTCAGTGGAAGACATTCTCACTGAAGGATTCTCATCCGGAGAAAATCCCTGAACTCCTGAAAAAGTCATTTAAGCTTCATAAGCTTGATGAAGCTCTCCTCAAAATTCATTCGCTTGAGCTTCCTTCGGATAAACTCAGCGCCTTCGAAAAATTCGCCCAGAAGATTCAGGCGACTGGTCTTCCGGAAGTCGACAATGTTGATAAACTCAATATTTACGCCCAGCTCTTTATCGAAAAAGGTGTTTTAAAAGGTGAGTCCACTGAGGCCAAGAAAGATGAGGCCCATCGAATTGCTCACGAAGGCATGAAGTCCCTCCGGGACTGGACCGATGAGTGGTATGAAGTCGTGAGAGACTTTACGGAAAATTATGACTCCCGGATTCTTCCGTGGGTGAAAGTCTGCCGCGAACTCTTCTTCTATATCGATGAACATCTTGATCCGAATCTTGGTCTTACTTTCGGAGATATCGCTTACCTTGTGGCCCAGGGGCTCGAAGACAAAGCTGTTCGTGAACGCGTTCAGAAAGCTTATACCTATTTCATCGTAGATGAATTTCAGGATACGTCTGCTCTTCAGTTCAGGATTATCAAAGGGCTTATTGGGGAGGATTTCTCACGGCTCTTCTGTGTGGGTGATGCCAAGCAGGCCATTTACGGATTCCGCGGTGGTGAACTTTCCGTCTTTCAGGATTGTGGCGAACTCGTTCCCGTAACCAGAAGTCTCGCGAACAATTACCGCTCTCAACCGGGCATCATTCAATTTAACAATTCTCTCTTCCAGACGATTCTTCCCCTGGGACAGGATTTTACCGGGAAAGATTATTTTGGTGTCGCACCCGAGGATCAGAAGGTTCCTGACGATGTCACAGCTAAAGGGCCGGGCAGAGTTGATATTCTGGAGCTTGATCTGGAGTGGAATAAGGAAGAAGAAGATAAATTCAGTAACGAGAAAATAAATAGACTTGAATCTCAGGTGATCGCTGATGCGATTCTTAAAGACAGAGCTGAGCGTCCCGATGAGACAGTCACAATTCTCTTCAGTAAGCTCAAGCCAAGTGCGGAATTGATTCGTGCGCTGATGGAAAGAAACATCGGTTTTACGGCGCAGTTTAAGACTGATCTTCTGGATGATCCGGTCATGGGAATGTTCCTGTGTTTACTTAAGCGTCAGTTTGATACCAATCCAAAGACAGTCACCCGCTATCCGCTTTTTCTCATGGAATCCTACCTGAATGTCATGGGCATCAGACGCGATTCTTTGGAACAGCTTCTTGTTAATTTTGACCGCGATATTTCCTACTGGGGACTTCTCCCTGCCTTCAGGAAATTTATTCATTCACTTGGCATTACCAATGAAAATGCTGACATCAACATGGATGTCATTGAGACACTTTCAGAAATCTATCATCAGGATCCCGAGAGCATTTTGATTCAGATCGGTGGGGGAGATAATGAGCGCGTAAGCCTCGATCTTCGTTCTGGTGAGAATTCTCATCTCGTTCAGATTATGTCCGCCCATGCTTCAAAAGGTCTGGAGTTCGAAACGGTTTATCTTGGTGGCATTTATACCAATGGCCGCGATCAGAACACGAGTTCATTCTTCGGTAATATGCCAGGCAGTTTCAGCTGGTACTTTGATCTTTCACTCCGGGATAAACGAAAGTCGCCATTCTTTGTGTATGAGAAAGAAATCAGTGAATATAAAAATTTCTCCGAGACGAAGCGTCTCTTCTATGTCGCTACTACCAGGGCGATGAATAAAATCAGCTGGGTTAAGCTCAACATGGACGAAAAAGCATTTTCGATTCCTGGAGATTCCTGGATTAACGGTCTTTATGCCTGGGAAGTTGATGGAGAGAAAACGCACTGTAAAGATAAGGTCACTTATCACAAAATTACGGGGCTCGATCTCAACTCCATCCTGAAAGGAAAATCACAGCCGAAACTCCCTCTCTTTTTCCACGATCCTGTGGGCATCCTTGATAAGGGAGTCGGGGAAACGGAACTTTCTATCATGGGAGAGTTGTCGGTGACGAGACTGAATTCTCTCGTGGATTGCCCGCGGAAATTTTATTTTGAAAACGTGCTGAAACTCACGGCAGGTAAAACCCGCTTTTTTGATATTGATCCTGATCTTGAAACAGAAAGTGAAGAACCTATCTTCCGATCTTCTGCCTCTCGCGGAACTCTCATTCATGAAATTCTCTCTACTGCGATTCAGAGAAACTTTGTGATTCCCCGGGAACATCACAATGGGCCGCATATGAAGCCTCTCGAATGGGCCATAGGGGCAATGGAAACATTCCGGAAGGATTTTGATTTTGTTTCTGAGAAGCCTTTGAAATTTAAATTTTTCAATTTCATGATCTCCGGAATCCCGGATTTATTGCTGATGCCGAAGAATCCCACAGGAAAAGCGGAAATCTGGGATTTTAAGACCGGCAAAATTACTCAGGATAATCTTGGTCACTATTGGGTGCAATTGAAAGCCTATGCATATGCTCTGTATGTTCTGGGACTTGTTTCCCGTGAAACTAGTATCGAAACCAAGCTATGTTTTGTGGATGAACAGAAGTTTGTAAACCTCACTGTCGACTGGTCCATGGTTGGCAAAGATCTTTTTGAAGTCTGGCGATCACAAAATCAACCGTGGATGACGAAGACTGATCATTGCGGTCAGTGTTCCTATGGTGATATTTGCCCTAGATAATACGAAGACTTGAACCTCTTCCTGTGCGTGTTACACTTTTTAAATACGTACTAACAAGTGAAGAGATTATGACAAAAAAGTTTTTCGTTCTTTTCGCACTCATCATGAGCAACATGGCGATGGCGGCTGAATCATCCCTCTACAATTTCTCCTGGCTCGATAAGGACAAAGAAATTTATGTTCTTCAGAACAGGCGTTTCCGCAAAGACGGAAAAGTTTACGTCGGTGTGACCGGCGGAAAAACTTTAAGTGGTGCATTCATCACAGCTTACGGAGCATCTGCACGCGCAGGGTTTTTCTTCCGTGAAGACTGGGGAATTGAACTTGCTTACGGCAAGGGTATGGGCGGAGAGAATACAACTGCCAAAGGTATTCGCGAGCAGGGGACAGTTCCTTTCTACCGCAAAATTGATTCTTATATGGGTGGTATGCTCATGTGGTCTCCGTTCTATTCGAAGATCAATACCTTCAACCGCATTTTCTATTATGACTGGCTCTTCGGTGCAGGTCTTTCCAACGTGACAACAATGGATAACAGAAAGCGCTTCGATCAGCAGTCGTCTCTGACTTCTGAATCAACTCTTGGTCTTCTATGGACGACTGGTCTTCGTTTTTATATTTCTGACAGCTGGAGTGTTCGCCTGGATTTCACAGGTCTCAACTACCGTGCTGACAGATACGGAAAGCCGACCGGCACAGCTGTGACAAGAAAGAAGGTCGACTACTTCAGTAATTATGATGTGGGAGTCGGTCTTAACTACGCTTTCTAAAAAATGAAAAGGAGAACAAGGATGTTCTCAAAATTTTGTCTTCTTATACTTATCTCATTTCCCGTCTTTGCTTCATATGAAGGAGCAGAGAAAACTTATGGCCGGGGTTCAATCTCCCTTTCTGGATATCGCCGCACGATTATCGAGCTGGTGAAGGACGGGCATTATTTCTCCGTCGTTCCGTGGATGAAAGACTATCTGGTGAAGAACAACGCTTCACTTGATGGAGAGCTGGAAGATGCCCTCGATAAAATTCTTTCGGTCACTGGTGTAAAACCTTTCGAATCTCTTCCAGAAGAAGTCCTTCGCCATTCACGTTCGGGAAACATCCGCTACATTCTCGCCAAACGCCTGATGAAACGGGGACGTTTCGATGAAGCTCTGAAAGAAATTTCCGTGATCAAGGAAAATCATTCGGCTTATCCATTTGTCGCTAACATGAAGGCTACGCTGAATTCCCATCTTAAAAATGAGAAAGAAGCCGAAGCCCTGTTCCGTGACTGTGTCTCTTTTTCTGAGAAGAGAATGGGAAATGTGGATCTTCAATCTCAGAAAGAGCAACTTCAAAACAACCGTGACTATTGTCTTGCAGGTATTGCGAGAGTTCAGTTCGGCCGCAGGGATTATAAGCAGGCGGAAATTAATTATCTCGATATCGCCAAAGATTCATTCGTATGGCCGGAAATTCTCTTTGAGGAAGCCTGGACCAGTTATTACGTCAAAAACTATAACCGCACTCTCGGAAAGCTTGTCTCTTATAAGGCTCCCGTTTTTGATTTTATCTTTAAGCCTGAAGTTGAAGTCCTGAAGGCGCTTACGTATCTCAAAATGTGTCTTTATGAAGATGCTAAGAAAACAGTCGATGATTTCTACACAGATCTTCTTAATCCATCACGCGAGCTTCGTACCTTCCTCATGGGGAATGGGAAAAACTATCGCCGTTATTATGACATGATGGCTGCCCATGAAGACGGTAAGCGGACTGATCTTCCGATCGCAGAATCTGTCCTTAAGTCAGTCAGAAAAGACGGCGCATACATGGAACTCAAAAGTGCTCTGACGGGTGCTATTGGTGAATACAATACTCTCAGAAAGAAGCCAAATTCCAGCCTTCGTTCGAATCTCATTAAAAACGTTCAGACTCTTCTTGATGAATACCGCACCATCATCGGCGCTTATGTTAGAGCTGGTATGGTCGGAAAATATTCCGAACTCTATTCCGCTTTCCAGGGAATGAGTTACATCAAGCTCGAAGTTCTGGCGCAAAGAAAAGAGCAGCTATACCGCACTGATGCTCCGGCAAGTGGGAAGCGCGGAGATGTGAAATACATCGAAAGAAACGACAAGCAGTACTTCTGGAACTTCAATGGTGAGTTCTGGGCAGATGAACTTGGTGACTATGTTTTTGCTTTGAGGTCTGAATGTTAAAGTACTTATTCCTCTTCTTAATGATCAGTACTGCCTTTGCGCAGAAGCTTTCGCTCGATGAAAGAAGAACGAAGATTATTTCGATCGTAGATGAGGAACTTGCTGAGGTTTCACGCCTGGCCAAACAGCAAAGTTACAAAGATCCTAACATCCTCATCAGGATGTCAGAGCTGAATCTTGAGAAGGCCCGTCTCTGGAGAGAAGTGGAGAATGAAAAGTTTCTCGCGATTCCTCCTGAGAAACGCAGGGATCTCGATAAAAACGACTACTTCAGTAAATCGACAAAGTTTTTCAATGACGCCAATCAGACTGCCTATGCGGTCGTGAAGAGATTTCCTAAGCACAAGGGTCTGAACGAAGTTTACTACATTCTCGCCTACAACAATAAAGAGCTTGGTCGTCACGATGAAGCTCAGAAGTATTTCAAGCTTTCATCTAAGACGAATCAGAACCAGGATAAAGTCGGAGCGAAATCACGCCTGGCACTCGCTGATTATTACTTTAATGATCACAAGTATAAAGAGGCGATTCCTCTCTATGAATCTTCCATTGGTCAGTTAGATGAAAAATGGTGGACGAAAGATGCCTTCAACCTGGCCTGGTGTTATTACCGTACCAGAAGATATGAGAAGGCGATTACTCTCATGCGTGAAGTTCACGAGAAGAGTTCGAATTCAAAATATATTGATATGAAGAGCCAGGTCGAGCGTGACATTGGTATCTTCTATGTCGACTCCAACCGTCTGAATGATGCGATTACCTTCTATGAAAAGCAAGGGATCAACTACACTGAACAATTTGTAAAAATCGCCAATATCATCGTTTCTCAGGGACGATTTTCCCAGGCTGAATCCCTCCTGAAAGAAGCTGCGAAAGTTGAAAAAGACCGCGATAGAAAAATTGTTATCTACCTAGCACAGCTCGATCTTTTTGATAAATACAATAAAACTCCTGAGCATCTTGAAGTTTCAGGACAGATGGTTGCTCTTCATAAGGCTCAACCCCTCTCTGAAGATGATTTCAAGAGACTTTCTTATCATGTGAATAAGAAAGCAGCCGAGCTTCAGAAAGCTACTGCCGGCACTACTTACGCGAATGTCCCTAAAGTTAAGGCTGAGAAATCCAGACAAGCGATTGCTTATTTTGAGCTTTCACAGAAACTCAATCCAGGTGAGAAAGCGGAAAAGATCTTCTTCCAGGCAGAGACAGCGTATGCTGCTACCCAGTTTGGAAAGGCACTCGGTTACTACATCACTTCGTTTGATGCAGCTTTCGCCAACAATGAGAAAAAACTCGTCAGTCAGAATCTTGAAGGGATGATCTCTTCACTTGGTCAGCCAGGTCTTAATCAGGCCACCGCCGAGAAATATTACAAGCCTGTTTATACACGCTATCTTTCTATCGACTCAAAATCTGAAAGAGCAAAATCAATCTTTGTTAAACTTTTCAACGTACAGTTTGATAAGGGTGAAGTGGATGACGCTGAAGAGACGATGGCAACATTCGCCTCACGTTTCCCATCAGATTATGAAACTCAGGAAGGTATGCTCGCCAAGATCATGGAGCATCACCGTAAGAAAAAAGATTATTCAAAAGTTAAGACCTATGTCGCTGACATTAACAGCGGCAAGTATAAAGTTTCCAAGAAGTACGCGGACGCTTTAAGAAGCCTCATGACGAAGATTCAGATTGAGGGTGTTCAGCAATCACTTGAAAAAGGCGAAAAAGGTGTGGCCCTCAAAGGTTATCACCAGATTTATAAAGACGCTGAAAGTACCCCTAAGGCGAAAGTGAACGCAGCCTATAACCTTTCGGCCCTCTATTATGAAATGGGTGACACGAACCAGAGTTATCAATGGGGACTTCTCGCTGCCCGCGATATGGAAGCTGGCGATGTCTCAAAATTCTCAGATTCATTCCTCTCCATTTCTTCAGGTCTTTTCCTTCGTCAGCAGTTTACTCAATCTGCTGATCTATCATTCCGGGTTTTTGAAAAGCTTTGTAAGCAGAATTCTAATAATAAAGTTGTGGCATTTAAGAATGCCGTCTTTATTTCTCTCGCCAATAACGATCTCGACAAGGCATTAGAAATCACGGAATTTGCCCGTGGTTGTCAGATTGCTCCGGCGATCATGGCCGAAGTGAAGCTTGAGCTCATGAAAGATCTCGCTAAGAAAGGCAAATGGGAAGCTTATGAAGCTGACCTGAAAGAACTTGAAGCTGATCCTAAGAATCATCCTAATCTCATCCGTCCGATGGAAGAACTCCGCAAGGAATTCCTGAAAGTAGGAAATACGGAAGAGGCCCGTTCCATGGAAGCGAAGCAATTCCGCTTTTTTGAACAGGCCCGTGCCAAGAAAATCGATGTCCCGGTGGAAGCTCTGGATCTGATGGCCGAGCGCCTGATGGTGAGAGTGAGAAATCTCAAGGCTCAGGTGGGAGAAATTCCGCTTCGTTTTCCGGAAACTGATTTCAACAACGCAGTGAAATCGAAACTTAAAATTCTCGATCAGCTGACGACTGAAGTGAATCAAATTCAGAAAACGGGATCAGGTAAAGGTATTGTAGAAGGTTATCGCCTCGTGATTGAAGCATACGAAAATTTTGGTGAAGAGCTGAAAGCTTTCACACCGGAAGGGAAATCTCCTGAGTATGTGTCGAGTTTCCAGAAAGCGATGAGTGATGTCTACAATCCCATCCTTGGTAACGCCAGAAAGCAGAGAAGCGAAGTGAAGAAGCTCATTATGGAAAATAAAATCCTCTCAGCTTCTAACTATGCCGTTCTTTACGGAAGACTTGAAAGCTTCAAGAGATATGTGAGTTCGAAAAACATTGTTCTGATGGATCGGGGAGGTCAACGATGAAAACATCTATCCTTCTTCTCATCCTCGCTGTGGCCTGTTCGTCCGGTGAGAAAACCGGGTCAAGAAACACAGAAGCCCCGGAAAAAGTCACAAATGATGCCTTTAAAAAAGAACGCACGCTGAAAAACAGCGAAGTTCAGGATTTTTACTCTGCAAATACAGCGACAACAAATCCTGCGCTTCAGGATGAAACCCTCGATCGATATTCTTCAGAAGAAATCTCGGCCATGCAGGATACGACGGATCCTCTTCTGGATATTTCTCTCCGTTGCTCAAAGGGTGACTTCCAGAATGCTTTTGCGATCGCTTCAAAAAACTTCAATAAGTATCAGCGAGTAGCCCCTTATTGGAATCTCATTGCGAACTGTCACCTGAATCAGGGTGCTAATCGTAAGGCGCTCCTTTTTTACAATAAGGCCCTCGAAGTAAAACCAAACTATGTTCCTGCCTTGAACAACATCGGTGTGATGTATTCGCGCATGGAGCAGGATCAAAAAGCTCTCGTGGCCTTTGAAAGAGCAAACGCTGCTTCTAAGTTTGCCAAGACCCCAAGATATAACCTGGCGAAGATGTATCTGATTTACGGACTCGCTGAGCCAGCTCTTCCGGTCCTGAAAGGTCTTTTGGAATCTTCGCCCACAGATGTTGATCTTCTGAATGCAGTCGCTAACGCTTACTTCCTGATGTCAGATTACAATTCTGCTTACTCTCATTATCAGAAAATTCCTGCCGCGAACTGGAACAGACCGGAAGTTGGTCTGAACTTAGCCGTCACTCTAAAAAAAATCGGAAGAGCAGAAGACGCGGGCAAGATTTTTGAAAATGTCCAAAAGCCGAAGAATCAGGCCCTGGCCCGTTACTATTCTTCTGTCGAAAATTATCTCGGAGATAAAAAATGAAGTTCATCATCTTCATCGCCTTATTGCTCAGCTTTCAGGCCTTCGCTCAGGGTTCAAAACCTAAGAGTGTTCGCTATGAATACAAAAAATTCGAAAAATTCGATTTTGATGAAATTGGTGTAGAAGGGGAAGCCGGGTCTCCCGGAGATCTTTCCATTACTCCACGTGCTCGTAATGAGTTCAGAAACAAGCTTCCTGAACGCATGGACTTTAATAGAGAAATGAAAAAAGCAGTCGAAGTCATTCGCTGACCATAAGGGGCCTTTGTGGATATTGAACGTAACAAGCTAACCACACTCTTTGAAATCCTCCCTACAGGGGATGCCAATAAATCGAAAGGTGGAGTTTTTCCGAAAGGAAGACTTCTGCTGGGTAGATCTGAGAGTTGTGATCTCATGGCCAATCATGATTCGGTTTCTGCGATTCACGCAGTTCTCGAAATCTTTGAGGATAAAGCTGTTCTTTACGACATGAACTCAACGAACGGGACGTATATCAACGATGACAAGATCGTTGTGAAAGAGCTTCACGTTGGAGACGTTTTCCGTCTCGCGAACGTGGAATATTCTTTCCGCAAATATGTCGCTGCCACAACTTCTCTTCCACCGGTACTCGATATCCTTGAACCGTCTGCCGGAGTCGCCTCGGTCAGAAATTTGCCACCGGTACCGCCGATGGCCCCTCCCGAGAGTAAAAGTCTCCCGAAAAATTCTCCGCCTGTGACAGAGCAGATGCCTTCAGTTGTTTATCCATTAGCAGCGGACCCGAAAGCTGAATTCAGCGAATATATCTTTGAAGATAAGCAGCAGATTTACCCAATCTTCCGGTATGAGACTTCCCGCCAGGCGGTTGAAGTGATCATTCTCTTTAAAGATCAGATTTACAGCGTTGATTATCTCCCTGAAGGAAAGAGCACTTATTACATTTCAGGATGGTGGACTTCAGAGCAGGAAGTTGAATTTCCTTATTTTGGTAAAGCAGAGAAAATCCCTTTTGTTGATGTTAATGGTGGAACTGCCACTGTTCACACTCTTCCGGGATTTGGTGTTTTCTTTCTTTCAGACCGTAAAAAAGATACAGGTCATGTTGGGAACTCAATTGAGCTTAAAGGCCAGGATCTGGTGCGTTTCCAGAAGAACGATATCCAGATTTTCGTGAGAAATGTTGCTTCTCCCCCGAAAATTGCTCCTGCACCTATTCTCAAACGCGATCCGGAATTCCAGAAATATCTCGTGTTGTTTATGTTCTTCGTCGTTCTCATTTCTGTTGGATTCAACTCTGTTGAAGTTCCTGAAGATGAAAAGAAAGATGAACTCGCACCAGAACGTCTTGCGACGATTCTGTATAAGCAACCCCTCTATGTGAACAAGAATAAATCTGTCGCCAAGACTGAGGATGCTCCGAAAGTCGCTCAGAAAGCTCCCGTTAAAGTTGCAGTCGCAAAAGATGCTCCGAAGGAAAAACAGCCTGAGGTTGATAAGCCGGATGTTGTGACGACAAAAGATCAGACGAAGAAGCCTGATCCGGGTGAGCGTAATGCCAAAGTTAAGCAAGTTGTGAAACAGGGAACTGAGCGTGTGACTCAGCCGTCGAATAAGATTGCGACGAACCTTGCTGCTTCGAAAAACAACAATAATCTGAACACGAAATCTGCCGCCTCAGCTTTCTCAACAGCAAATCTTCAGACGCGCGGACCGGTTGAAGTTTATAAATCAGCTGACTTCGCTTCATCAGTTAATACGATGGTGGCCAAAGGCGGAACTTTAAGTGGTATCCGTACACGTGGTGCTACCGGAGCTGGCGGCGGAAGTGATCTGGTGGGTGCCGCAACTGGTGTAAGTACCGGTACGGGAAATATCAAGACTGCTGAGATTGCGACGAATCAGGGAAGTCTCGTTGGTGCCGCAACTGGAGTCCTGGATAGTTCCAAAGGTTCAGGTGGTCTCTCATCTAAGAAAGCAATTTACACTGCAGGTATTCCTTCTGAGACGGTTGTACTTGGATCGATGGACCCTGATGTGATCAGAAGGATCCTTCTCGATCATCTTCCGCAATTCCGATATTGTTACCAGAAAGAGCTCGAAAAAACTGGTGCTGATACTTCAGGGACAGTTAAACTTGATTTTACCATCGCTGCTGCCGGGAACGTGTCGGATGCAGGTATCGAAGGCTCTTCAGCTCTTCCAACTGATGTGAAAAAATGTGTTGTGAGTGTACTGAGAGGAATCAGATTTCCTGAACCGATGGGTGGCGGTAAGGTTGGCGTGAAGCAGCCGATGAACTTCTATCCGAAAAAACTCTGATCACAATTTGAATACAAAATAAAAAAGGGCCCTTAGCGGGGCCCTTTTTTATTTGTTCTTTTCTTACTTAGTCGTAGCGGCTGGAAGGCGTTCAGATTCAGTAGTCGTCTTAGTGTATCCAACCCATGGGCGGAGATCCAGATCGAGGGCAACTTTGCCTTCAACTCTTACACCGTGATCGTTATAAAAATGAGCAACTTTCTTCGCACCTGGACCAGTCTTGATGAAAGTCATCGCACCATCTGATTCACAACCAACAAGGTGTGAAACATTGGCGAAAATGTCGCTCGCTGTGCGGACATAAGTGTAAGCAAGATCGAGTTCTTCTTTTTTGCCGTTAGAAAGTTTAACAGTGAGCATGTTCGAGCCATCTTTGCGTGCAATAGTCGCAGATGTCACGCGGACAATCCCTGACGGCTTCTGCGTACAGTTCTGGCACCAGAAAATCACATCTTTGTTCGTGAGCAAGCCTTTGGCAGAAATTGCATCAGTAAGCGTGTTGTAAGCGCACTGATCAGCAAATGCAGACATGGAAAGAGAGGCGAGGACGAGAGTTGCTAAAAACTTCATAACTTCTCCTTGAAGAATTGGTTACGAAGATTTTATCCAATAAATCGGGGTTTACCTGATAGGCAAATTCAAGTCTTGAGAATGTAGGTCTAACTAATTGGCCTTCGTCATGACGACGAATTTGAACTCTTTAAATCCTGCAGAAGCGGCAGTGTACATGACCCGCTTGAGGTAACTGTACTTAAGAGATTTTTCGACAACCAGGTTCGCAACACCGGAGAACTTAGCTGCTTGCGGAGAAAGTTTTTCAGATTGTTTTACGAGTTCTTTGAGTCTGACCAATTCGTTATAGAGAGGTACGATACGTCTTCCACCTTCATCAAACACCTGGGTGTCATTGGTGCTGCTGTCTGCTGTCAGAACTTCTTTATCATCAACCCAGATATTGGTTTTAGAGACCTGAATATTCACACCGAAATTATTGAGAGATTCAGAAGCTGAACGGGGAAGATCAATTCCTTTAGGAACGTTAATCGTTACACCGGAAGAGTTGTAACTCTGAAGGAGAAACACGAGCATGATGGTGAGAATGTCGAGGAGGGAAGTGATATCGATATCGATAACTCTTTCTCTTTTCCTGCGGCTTGAAAATCTTGATCTTACTGGCATCTTGCCCTCTTAACTCATTAAGTTACTGAAGATGATCTTGTCGAAAAGATTCTTGATCGGCTCATCAATGCCCTCTTTGTTGGGCCTGAAGATTGAGTCATCAGTCTTATTCAGCATCCGGACAGCATCCATGACTTTAACGATTTCATCGTAAGTCAGATCACCGATTGGCTCAAAAATAATTGAATCTTCATTTTTATTCTGCTTCTTGATTTCAATCAGAGCAGTATGGATGGCTTCATAATCAAATGTTCCATCCGGAAGTCTTTTGAAACGCGTGATTTCCCTCTGAGGAACGCCCTTCAGAAGAATAATATCATTTGTTTCAAGAGTCATTGCCAGCGCTAAAGGATCTTTATCGGGCTTGGGCGGTTCCTTATCTGAGATGATAGGAATCGGACTTCCGATCTCATTGATCTTCAGGAAGCTCGCTGACATGAGAAGAAAGAAGATGAAGATGAACACCGAATCCATAATAGGAACGAGGTTCAGCTTCTCTTCTGGTCTTTTTCTTTTACGGCTTGTCGGAACTCGCAACATGACTCGTAATCCTTAATCGTCGATGGCTTTTTTCGTACCGAGAAGATCCTGAAGTTTCACAGAATATTCATCGATCTCGTTTACGATTTTCTCAGATTTTGCCATGAGGAAAGCGTGAATCATCATGATCGTAATCGCAGCGAGAAGACCAAGAGCCGTTGTGTTCATCGCAACCGCGATACCCTTAGCGAGAACTTCTGCTTTCTGTGTCGGATCCGCTGCAGATACTGCAGAGAATGACTGAATCAGACCCTGGATTGTCCCGAGGAGTCCGAAGAGAGTTGAAAGGTTAGCTGCGAGCTGGAGATAAGGAATTCTCATTTCAATTTTCGGAATCACTTCGAGTGCAGTTGCATCGATAGCATTTTGAACCTGAGCAGTTCCAAGGTTTGATCTTTTGAGACCAGACTTCAGAACTCTTGGAAGAGCGGCCTGAGATCCGGAACAAACACGAATCGCTCCCTGAATATCATTCGAGAGAATGTAGCGTTGAAGCTCATTCATGAATGAAGGACCATCGACATCATATGTGTATGAAAGCTTTTTGAATCTCTCGATGGCAACTGCGCCAGCGAAAGCCCAAACAGCAAGGATCACATACATGAAGACCCCGCCCTCAACAATAAACCGGACAATATCTTGGAGTAACGTCATACCTAGATTCCCCTTCCGTGGAAAAATAATGATTTAACTAATTATAAGCGGAAAAAAATTTGGCGAAAGGATTATTAACTACCAGAAAGAACATAGGGGCGATTTGATCGCCCCTATTATTTAGTTTTTTGAATGATCTCTGATTAAAATGCGCAGGTAATTTTCTGACTATTGAACGGAATTACGAAAGATTTGAGACGACCATCTGGTTTGATCGTAAGAAAGGCCCCGTCATCAGAGAAATATTCGAAATCCTTCGCGACCACTTTGCCATTTTCCGGCCAGAAGTTAGTCAGGTTATAAACCTGCTCGAGTTTCACGACAGATTTACCTTCTTTATCTTTCCCATCAAGGCTCGCTTCGATTCTGACTTTATAGCCAGGAAAACCGAAAGCATCTTCTTCCATGATATTTTTAACTTTATCGACTTTCACTTTGCATGTCGTAGAAACATTGTTCACGACAACTTTTGTTTTCAATGATCCTTTCAATACAGAGACTCCCGTAATCTGCTGGGCGAATGCTGATGTTGAAAGGAGAGCTGCGATGATTAAGAGTTTCATATTCAATCCTTAGTACTTAGTAGTTGATTTGCCGTTATCCAGACCTTCGTAAGTCTCTTCCCAACCCTTAAAGGCACGTCTTGCATCCTGAAGTTCCGGAAGAACCCAGTTATTTCTCTTAGCGCCGTGCTTGTCACGATTTTCGATGTCAAGCGGACGGAAGTAATACATCGGAGTCTTCATTGTGTAACAAAGCTTGGTCCACTGATTCTCTTCGTACTGAGAGTACTTGGTGATGGCAGGACAGTTGATCTTAGAAGTGTGCATGAAATAATCCGTCCACTCTTTAACTGTAACCGGCTTGTTCATGAACGTTCCGTCCATCACGTAATCAATTCCACCGGCAGTAACTACCGGAGCAACATGGAACCACCAGTCGAATTCATCAACGATCTGGTAACGGGCAGTATAGAACATGAAAATCTTCTGAGAATTGATTCCCATTTTTGACCACATATCGAACGCCCACATGTGAGCGCGCTTGAAACACTGTGAACGGTTTTTATCACCGTCATTAAGCATGTCATCGAAGATCTTCTTAGCGTCATCAAGAGACTGAAGATTTGTCGGAGCGAATTTTCTCAGTTCATTATATTGAAAGTGATTGAGGTCATAAACTGTCTCATCAACTTCTCCGCGAGCAACTGGAACGATGCTGACGATGAAGTTCTTTGTGCCTTCCGTAGCGAAGTTAAGTTTCACTACCTGACCAGTGAGAGACTTGAGATACTCCGTTGTCTCTTTGTTTTTAACTGAACGATAGACTTTCCCGTCTACGCCTGAAAGAACGAGAAGAGCTTGCTTCTCCGGATCCTTCACATCGAGAACGTTAAAAACAGTAGTAATAATTTCACCGGCCTGTACCCCGAGTGAAAAAAGCATAGCGATTACGAGCAGCCATTGTTTAATGGACATAAATACCTCACATAGATGTGGGGCTCTTATATTTATTCCGGGTGAGTTGGTGAAGAATTAACCGCTTGGCTTGTAAAAACTACAGGCTTTTAGAGGTAATTCTCAGGGAAAAGCTGGCGTTCGATGCCTTCAATGAAGATATGGATACATTTAATATGCACTTCCTGAATCCGGTCCGTAATCGGGCAATCGATTACGAGTGCTACGTCGACCATAGACTTGAGCTGCCCGCCATCCTTACCTAAGAGACCAACGACCTTCATGCCCTTCGCCTTAGCGACTTCTACGGCCTTGATGACGTTAGCAGAGTTACCGGATGTCGAAATGGCGAGAAGAGTGTCGCCCTTTTTTCCCCACGCCTGTACGTAGCGGGAAAAGATATGCTCAAAACCAAAATCATTAGCGATACAAGTGATATGTCCCGCTTCCGAGATACCAGTAGCTGGTAAAGGATCGCGATTTTTTCTGTAGCGTCCTGTGAGTTCTTCCGCAAAGTGAAGAGAGTCACACATCGATCCGCCATTCCCGCAGCTGAAAACTGCTCCGCCATTTTTGAATGAAGTCACGAACGTGTTGATCGCCTGATCAATCTTCGTGATGTTTTCTTTATTCTCGATAAATGTCGTAAGAGTTTTGTGGGCGTCCTGAAGACTGGAAAGAATGTAGCTCATAAAAAAAGAGCGGACGCCTGAGCGTCCGCTTCCATGCAAAAAAAATTAGATGAGGCTGTTGATGTTCTTGATGATCTCAGCTTTTGGCTGATTGCCGACGAGTGTTGATTTCACTTCGCCGTTTTTGAAGAAAATAAGTGTCGGGATCCCGCGGATTCCGTACTTCTGCGCAAGGTCAGAAGCCTGGTCAACGTTGACTTTCACAACATTGGCACGGCCATTCATTTCCGTCGCGATTTCATCGAGAACCGGAGAGAGTGCTTTACAAGGTCCGCACCACTCAGCCCAGAAGTCCACGAGAACAGGTTTATCTGATTTCATGACTTCTTGTTCAAAATTCGCCGAAGTCACACTTGTTAAATTGGCCATACATACTCCTTGAAGAGAAACGATTTCTCCACTTTATCTTATGATGGGCATCCCTACAAGTTCCGCAAGGGGGAGCCAATTGATTGACGTGGTCCGAAATGCTGAAAAAGGGTTAAATTCGTGAATTTTTGGCTACAATGGTCCCCGATGAAGAGAAAGGAATTCCTGGATAAACCATTGGCCAGAGCGCGCATGAATCGCCTGATAGCGAAGCTGATTGATATTGGCCTCGTAGCATTCGGTGGTTACATGTATTATCCCATGGGATTAATCCTCGGAACCATTTACCTCTGCATTGCTGACTCATTGTACGAAGGTCAGTCTATTGGCAAACGCTTTATGGGTTTTGGAGTGGTTTCCTTAGTTGATGGTTCTCCTTGTTCGGCCAAGCAATCCTTTATCAGAAACCTTCCTTTTACTGTGCCTCTTTTCCTTTTTATTTTCCCATTCTATGGCTGGATCTTTGCGGGCATTTTCGCTCTTCCGCTATCCGCGATGGAAGTTTATTTTCTCTTCAAAGACAAATCACCTTACCGCCTGGGTGACATCATGGCCGACACCACAGTGATCGCTAACGATGGCACCAGACTCGATCTCAGAAAAACCAAGACTCCGTGGTACGAAACACCACCTGTTCCATCTCCTTAGGACATATGAAAAAACTGATCATCATCGACATCTCGAATTACATCTTCCGCGCTTTCTTTGCCATCCGCCCACTTCATGCTCCTGACGGAACTCCCGTGAATGCTGTGTATGGTGTTCTCTCAATGGTTCATAACCTCATTCAGAAATATCAGCCGACACATATCCTCGTAGCGCGTGATACGAAGGAAGGATCTTTCCGGAAAGAAATTGATCCGAATTATAAAGCGAACCGTTCTGAACCACCTGATGAACTCATTCCACAGTTTGCTCTCGTAGATGAACTCGTGAAGTGCCTTCGTCTCCCGGAAATCAAAATGGTGAACTACGAAGCCGATGACGTGATTGGATCCGTTGCCGTTCAGTGGAAAAAAGAATTCGATGAAATTCTTATCGCTTCTGGTGATAAGGATCTCATGCAGTTTGTGGACGGGCCGGTGAAGATGCTCGATACCATGAAAGAAAAAACGTACGGTCGCGAAGACGTGAAAGACAAGATGGGTGTTTATCCTGAGCAGATCGTGGATTTTCTTTCTCTCATCGGAGATACATCGGATAACATTCCGGGTGTGGCAGGAATTGGTCCCAAAGGTGCCCAGAATCTCATTGAAGAGTTCGGGACACTGGAAAACATTCTTGAAAACATTCAGAATATTAAAAATAAACGCAGTCAGACGGCCCTTGATGCTCATAAATCAGACGCCATTCTTTCCAAGAAACTTGTGAATATCGTGACTGATCTGAAGCTCCCGCATGAAGCCGTGAACTCAAACTTCCGTCTGGCCCTCACTCCTGAGCTCGAAGCATTTCTCGAGCGCTTAGGTTTTCGCACATGGATCACAAAGCTCCAGGATTTTAAACAGAAAGAGCCGAGAGTAGCGAAAGATGAAGTCGCTGCCGTTGTCCCGGTTGCCAAAAATAAAGTGAAGAAGTCTGAGCGCTGGACGCTTGATGAACTGAAAAAGAAAATTTCCGGTAAAGGTGCAATCGCGATTTCTCACGTGTGTGACGATGAACTCAACCAGCATCAGTGCTGGAGAGGAATTGCTGTTGCGACGGAAGAAAGTGCCGGATATCTCAACATGAGTCCGGAAGAGGCGAAAACGTTTATTGATATTATCCAGGCCGAAAAATTATTAGTTGTTTGTTATCAATCAAAACCAATCCTTCACCTGGCGATGGTCGCCGGTGTGAATCCTGATTTCCGGTATTTTGATCTTGCTCAGGCGCATTTCATTATCAATCCGGAACAGCGTCACGATCTCGATACCATCTGTGAAGAATTCACCGGTCAGAAACTTCCGCCAAAAGTCGGAGGACAAGCTGACCTTCTCGGGAACATGTCTGAAGAAGAGATTGAGTATCATGCAGAGAAAGCTCAGGCGATTCTCCAGCTGTATCCGCTTCTCAGAACGCGCATGAATGAACTTCAGGTGGAAAAACCTTATGATGATCTCGATATTCCTTTGATCAAAGTTCTCGCTTCGATGGAACTCGAAGGAATTGCTCTCAATGTCGCTTTCTATAAAGAACTCGAGATCGAATTCAGTAAGCAGATTGATGAGATTGAAACTGAAGTTAAGAAAATTGCCGGCGATAAAGTAAATCTCCGTTCTCCGAAACAAGTGGGGGAGTTACTCTTTGAGAAACTTCAATTACCGGTCATCAGAAAAACAAAGACCGGCTATTCCACAGACGCAGAAGTCCTGAACGAACTGGCCGCGATGAAAGTGAGCCCGATTCCGGAAATGCTTCTTCGTTACCGGGAAGTGGAAAAACTACTCTCTACTTATGTGAAAGCACTTCCTCTGATGGTTCGCTCTTCTACGAATAAAATTCATACGCATTTTCAGCCAAGTAATGCTGCCACTGGAAGACTCTCGAGTGATAATCCGAATCTCCAGAACATTCCCGCGCGCACAGAGAATGGAAGAAGATTAAGAAAAGGATTTGTTCCGTCAAAAGGAAGAGAACTTCTCTCTGCCGATTACTCTCAGGTGGAATTGCGACTTCTTGCTCACTTCTCGCAGGATGAGAATATGCTTAAGGCTTTCCGGAATGATCTGGATATTCACAAGCAAACAGCAGCAGAAGTTTTCGAAGTTCCTCTGGATCAGGTGACAAAAGATCAGCGTAATGGAGCGAAGGCGATTAACTTCGGCCTCATGTACGGTCAGACAAGTTTTGGCTTGTCTCAGGCCCTCCATATTTCTCAAAGTGAAGCGAAAAAATACATCACGAGTTATTTCAAGAATTTTCATTCCGTGAAAAGTTATCTCGATGGCCTTAAAGAGAAAGCGGAAGACACTGGCTATGCGGAAACCCTCTTTGGGAGAAAGCGCGTCCTTCCGGATATCAAATCTTCCAATCGCCAGATCAAGGCGATGGCGGAGAGAGTAGCGATTAACAGTCCTATTCAGGGAACGGCGGCCGATATCATCAAGCTTGCGATGATCAATATTCAAAAAGCTCTTCGCGATCAGAACCTGAAATCCAAAATGATTCTTCAGGTCCACGATGAATTGATTTTTGATGTTGTCCCGGAGGAGATGGATAAAATGAAAGTTATTGTCCGGGAATATATGGAAAACGCCGTTAACCTCTCGGTCCCTCTGAAAGTCGAGATGGGTACCGGACAAAACTGGTATGATTTAAAGTAGAAATTTTTGAGTTATCACCGGACTTCACCGATGAGTCCGGCATGAAAAAGCTCATTCTTTTATCGCTCTTAGTTTCTCTTCCCGCTCTGGCCGGCTGGTCAGAAAAAGTGAAGACTCATCTTCCATCAAAACTTCAAACCCTCGCGATTGGCAAAACTGATCGCGAAAGTGCGCGGAAGACCCTGGGGAAACCTGACCTCGTGAGAGGGGACAAAGAGTATTGGGTGATAGATGGTTTCAAGTACGCGCTTGAACTCACGTACGATAAAAATAAACTCACCACATTTCATTACAATTTCCCTAAGAAGAAACTCAATATCGAATCCATTAAATCCCAGATCGATCCCAAGCTTTTAAAAGCTTCGGAGACAGCTCCTCATACCACGATGATGTATCAGGATAAGGAAGGAAAATTGGAAGTTGAACTCACATCAGGTGATGTGGAAAGTGTCAGGTTCCAGTGAAATTCATTATTCTTTTCTTACTCATCTCTTTTGGCGTGATGGCAGATAACGATTGCGTGAATTGTGCCGCAAATCTCAGAGCAGAGACTCACGCTCATAACCTCGAAGAATTCTCAAAGCGTCTTGAACACTGGAGTGCGAACAGCTCCCAGGTGATGAATGCTCCTTGTAAGCACAAAACTTTTGATACTGAAAAAATGAATCAGGAATTGGTTTCCCTCATCGGGAAAAAAGATAAGAAAATTCTCGGCGTGAAATTCAAGGATGAGAATCCGGAACTTCTCCGCGTTTTCAAGAATCTCACTGTGAAAAACAAGATGAGCTGGTTTGAGAAACTTTTCTACAAAACAGAACCTGAAGTTAATCTCCAGGGTGTGCACGCGATCAATCCTGAGTGTGACAAAGTTCTCTGTGCCGTGGACAAAATCTGGGGTCAGTTTGTAGGAAGAAAGATGCTCTTCATGAACATGAAGTACGGCTACAACTCTTCCAACATTACTAACAAGAATGCCGCTCCCTTTAGTGAGCCGGAAATTGATGATGTCCTCATGGCGATGGAAGATTTACCCAAGTCGATCATGCCGATGGTGAGAGACAGAAAACTCATCAAATATCTTCCGGACGCTGAACATCCGGATAAAGGTCCAAAAGTCTGGGCCGATTCAAGGATTGTTCTCTTTGCTCCGTGGTTCGCAGGCGAGCAGGGACTTCGCTTTCAGACACTCGCGCATGAAGTGGGACACGTCATGCACTACGCGCTTCCTTCTCAGAAATCTAACGAGTTCAATGCCATGAGCTCGTGGGTAAAAGTCGGAGATAAGTGGGAGTTTGATACGATCGGTGCCTGTATGCCTTCAAAATATGCGATGACGAGTCCGATGGAAGATTTCGCGGAAACAGCTTCGGCCTATCGCTATAATGGTCGCGCTCTTCTTGCCCAATGCCCGGCCAAGTATGCCTTTCTGAAAGACACGGTCTTTCAGGGAGTGGAATACCGGGATGAATCCCAGTGCGCGGGTAAGTAATTCAACAAATTTTCTAAGCTACCGATAAATGGATCATGAAGCTATTGATAGTCATTTTCGTTTTCTGGACGATGAATGCCTTCGCAATGAAATGCGATTGCGAAGTCCGTGTGTTCTCTCCGATGACGGGCTCTCATCAAATGGATTCAACACCACTTAAAGTCTACACACTCGAAACTTACGATTCTTATCGCGTGAGAAATCAATTACGTTGCAGGCAATTGTGTCTCAGGACTTTTGAAGAAGATCTTCCGACCGAAAGAATGACAGCACTTTTACTTCTTCACTCAGCCAGAATCATTCGTGAAGGACTCTTGCAATATAACTGCACGGGACTGACGAATCTCAAATATCCCGTGCGAGTGAAAGCGAGTCTGGGAAAACTGAACCTCGGAAACGTCGCAGACCAGGTCTATTCCGTTAACCACGAAGAGCAGTGTTTTTAAGTCTTACTCAATCCCATCTTCTTCGTCATCTTCATCGCTCAGTCGTGCGGCGTATTTTCATACGCCTCCTCCCTCACTCTTCGCTTCCTTGAATCTGGAATCAATTAAGACTTAAAAAAAACTAGACGACCGGATATCCTGATTCCATCCACTGATCCATTCCGGCGTCGTTAATACAAACCAGATTGGAAAGTCCTGCGTTTGAAAGAATTTCGAATGCCGTCTTCGCTCTTCCTCCACGCTTACAGTGAATATAGATCGTCGAATATTTTCGTAAATCATCCACAAAACCGGCCACCTGATCGACCGGAATGTTACGGGCATTTTCAATATGACCGGCCTGAAATTCATCCGGGCGGCGGACGTCGAGAATGACCTCATCCTTCTTCAATGATTTATGCAGGTTATAAAAGTCATTCAGGGGCATGGTCTTATTTGACATAAATGGTCTCCTTGAGCGGGAAAAAGTCAGTTTCATCATACAAATACCGATAAGAAACAGGAAGGGGAACCATGCTTTACGCCTTTTTCCTGATTATCGCGATTGTTTATAACTGGAGGAAATTCCGCCGTGAGCGGACGAGCTTCCTGTCATCTTTGGTTAATGCCACGGATAGTAAGCATCGTGAAATGATTCTCTCTCACCATTTTTACATTTTTGTGTTCGAAGCTTTCCTTTCATTTGTCGTTGCGCATTTTATTTCTGAACGTGCCTTTGCGATTGGCCTCATTGAACTCGGCATGGTTTATCTCGTTCTTCTTTTTGCCGGCTTTTGGCTTTATCAGTTTTTCATCCGATACGTTGAGAAACAAACAAACCTTTCACTCCTTGAATCTTTCCAGCGCCAGCTGATTCAGGAAGTTCGTGTGAACTTCGCGATCATCCTTCTTCCGATCTTTATTTATTCCGTGATCAATATGACATTTCAGGACGGAGTTTACGAGGAGTGGGGATCTCTCTGGTTTATTGGATTGGTTTTCAACATCATCTTCGTTTCTGTTCTTACGATTACCTGTTCCGTCATCATCATGCTGAGACTTATTCCTAATCGTGAAATCACTGAACCCGAGTATCTTGAAATTATCAACAAGAGACTTGCTGACATTGGGATTCCCGATCTTCGTGTTCGCTGGATTGAAACTGATATCAAGAATGCCTTTGTCGTAGGACTTAAACTCCTCCGTTTTTCTAACCAGACGATGTTCATCGGAAGAAGACTCCGTACCACACTGACACTCGCTGAATTTGATGCTGTGATCGCTCATGAGCTTGCTCATGTGGCCAATCGCCATGTTCATAAACGCATGATTGATCTCGTTAAGAATCTTCTTTCCGTTCTCCTGGGAGTGGGACTGATTATGATTCTTCTGATCGCGATCTCACTTCTCTATTGGGGAGAGGATGCATCTTTCCACGCGGGAATGACAGCATCATTCGTTTTCATGTCGTGTTTTGCCTGGGTGATTTTCAACTACGCTCTTCTTTTTGATACAATTCGTTCTCACGAATATGAAGCTGATGCTTTCGCCGTCATGGAACTCAAAGCAGACTTTGAAGCGATGAAGTCGGCCCTGAAAAAACTTTCTACCCCGGAAGAAATGCCGGACTATCTGAAAGGGAAGCTTAAGCCCCAGCAAAAGAAAAATTTCTTCCAGCGACATTTCTCCACCCATCCGGATCTTGATTCACGCATAGATCTTCTCGAGAGAAAACTCGCTTTCGGATTACCATTCAATCATTATGTATCTCCGGCGAAAAAGCTTCGCGGAAGAATCGGTTCTCTCATGACGTGGAAGGTTCTGGTTCCGGGATTCACCGCCTTCCTTATCTTTACCGGTTACTCTGTGAATGGATATCGTGAGGCCCATAAGGCCTTAAGTTTCATTCAGAAATCGAGTAAAGAGCAGATTGTGAAAAGAGAAATTGCCTCCCTTATCAATTCGCGTCCCACTCCTCTTAGTCCAAGTCTTATGTATTACATTGTGAAAAAACAGGACGAAGCACTGATTGATCACTTCCTCGCCAAGGGAGCAGATAAGGGACGCACACTCATCTATGTTTCCCAGACAAAGAACCTGAATCTTCTCAGAAAATACTACGCGCTTTTGAAAGACCAGATCTCAGATGAAGAGTACTTCATGGTGCTGAAGAAAACGGCCGAGATGAATGATACTGACGGTTACAGATATCTTGTAAATGCAGATAAATTCGAAGGTCTTGATTCAGTATCCAAGCAGAATATCGCCCGCATTCACAGCAAGGCGATCCGGAGTCGTGCTCCGGCATCGCTTAATAAGAAAAAATAAAAAGAGATTTTTTTTAGATCCAGTTAACGTCGTAGATGGCGTCAGCTTTCAGTTCATCAGAGTTTGACTGAAGTTCGATACTATTCCCGGCATCGATCATCATAATGGTCTGACCATCAGTGATGTTTCCGAGATCCGCTCCGTTTTGATCCACGCATTTTTCGATCGGCATGGAAGCATCAGTTGCTCCCTTATAGATACATTTCACATCGTAGGTTTCAGGATCATCTGCGCGGATGTTGTAGATGATAGTAGCGATTTTTCCGAGAGCATTATTCGAGCGGACTCTTAAACGATCCGGAAGAAGGTACTGACCTGAACGAGTTGGGGTAAAGCTTTGAAGTTTTTTCTCGATGGCGAGGATCAGAGTGGGAGATGGTTCCTGGTTCTGTACCAATGGATTGATCTTCGTTTCTGATTCGGTCATCTTTTTTCCACAACTCATCATGAAGATGAGAGAGAAAAAGGGGCAGAGTTTTTTCGACAGTGCGAGCATAATCCTTCCTTGGAGATGCCTGTAGTAATTGTACCGTGACTACCTATCGGCGCTGGAAGCCCCCCTCTGAAAGGATTTCAAAACCCTGATTTTTAACGCCCCTCATAGGCAGAATTTGCTGGACCCAGACTGATACCAGGGTGGGAATCAAGCACTTGGCCCCGAGGGGAAATTTTTTTTCCCAAGGCAACCTTGACACTCACCCATTCGGACATACATTGTGATGACACAAAAATAGACATTAATAACTGACTGTCGCACAGCACTAATTATCTTTTCTTAGGAGGAAAAATATGGAACTGAGACCATTAAATGACCGGGTTGTAGTTAAGAGAATCGAAGAAGAAACAAAAACTGCAGGCGGAATCATCATTCCTGATAATCACAAAGAAAAACCATCTCAAGGCAAAGTTGTTGCTGTCGGGAAAGGTCACCGTCTTGCTAACGGTGAAGTAAAAGCTCTCGACGTTAAAGTCGGAGACACTGTTCTCTTCGCTAAATGGGGCGGCGGAACTGAAGTAAAAGTCGGCGGCGAAAATCTTCTCATCATGAAAGAAGAAGAAATCCTCGGTGTTCTTCAATAAATAAAACTCAATTCCATTTGGAGGAATTCATATGTCAGCTAAAGAACTCAGATACTCAGAAACAGCACGCGCTTCCATCCTCGCTGGTGTGAACGCTCTTGCTAACGCAGTTAAGGTAACTCTCGGTCCTAAAGGCCGTAACGTAGTTATCCAGAAAGCTTTCGGCGCTCCGGCGATTACGAAAGATGGTGTTTCTGTTGCTAAAGAAATTGAACTCGAAAACGCTTTCGAAAACATGGGCGCTCAGCTCGTGAAGGAAGTTGCTCAGAAAACAAATGAAGATGCTGGTGACGGTACAACAACGGCAACGGTTCTCGCTCAGGCGATCTACCGCGAAGGTGTTAAACTCGTAGCTGCTGGTC
Source organism: Bdellovibrionota bacterium (assembly GCA_040387275.1). Lineage (GTDB taxonomy): Bacteria > Bdellovibrionota > Bacteriovoracia > Bacteriovoracales > Bacteriovoracaceae > Peredibacter. Next base: position 193,136 of record JAZKDZ010000003.1, read on the forward strand.
ACAACCCAATGGACCTCAAGCGCGGTGTTGATCTCGCTACAGCTAAGATCATCGAAAAACTCAAAACTATGTCGAAGAAAATCGACACGACTGAAGAGATCGCTAACGTTGGTACAATTTCTGCCAACAACGATTTCGAAATCGGTAAACTGATTTCTCAGGCAATGGAAAAAGTCGGTAAAGAAGGCGTTATCACAATCGAAGAATCAAAAACTGCGACAACTGAACTTGAAGTTGTTGAAGGTATGCAATTCGACCGTGGTTATGTTTCTCCATACTTCGTGACTAACGCTGAAAGAATGGAAGCGACTTTCGAAAATCCTTATATCCTCATCACAGACAAGAAAATCTCTTCAATGAAAGAGCTTCTTCCTACTCTTGAGAAAGTTGTTCAAACCTCACGTCCACTCGTTATCATCGCGGAAGACGTTGAAGGTGAAGCTCTCACAACTCTCGTTGTGAACAAACTTCGCGGATCTCTTAACGTGGCCGCTGTTAAAGCCCCAGGTTTCGGTGACCGTCGTAAAGAAATGCTGAAAGATCTCGCTACTCTCACAGGCGGCCAGGTTATCTCTGAAGAGCTCGGAATGAGCCTTGAGACAGTCACTCTTCAACTCCTCGGGACTTGTAAGAAGATCAATATCGACAAAGAAAACACCATGATCGTTGATGGTGCCGGTAATAAGAAAGATGTAGACGCTCGTGTAGCTGCTATCCGCGCTCAGATTGCTGAAACAACTTCAGATTACGACAAAGAAAAACTTCAGGAACGTCTGGCGAAACTCGCTGGCGGTGTTGCAGTTATCCGCGTAGGTGCTCCAACTGAATCTGAAATGAAAGAGAAGAAAGACCGCGTAGAAGATGCACTCAATGCAACTCGCGCTGCTGTTGAAGAAGGTATCATCGTTGGTGGTGGTGCTGCTCTCCTTCACGCTGTTTCAGCTCTCGAAGGTCTGAAAGGTGCTAACGAAGAACAAACTGCGGGTATCAAAATTATCCGTCGTGCTATCGAAGAGCCTATCCGTCAGATCGCGTTCAACGCAGGTGTTGATGGATCTGTGGTTATCAATAAGATCCAGGAATCTAAGAATGCTAATTGGGGCTACAACGCTCGCGATGATAAATTCGAAGATCTCGTTAAGGCCGGCATCATCGACCCAACTAAAGTGACTCGTTCTGCTCTCCAGAACGCTGCTTCAGTTGCAGGGATGATGTTAACTACTGAAACTATGATCGCTGATCTTCCTAAGAAAGATGATCATGGCCATGGCGGCGGCGCTGGTATGGGCGGAATGGGTGGAATGGGCGGCATGGGCGGCATGATGTAATCTGTCCCCAACAAATCTTGCTTAATAAAGAGGGCCGCTTTTGCGGCCCTTTTTTTTTGGAATTTCTTGCCGGTGTCATAAGGCCTCCTGTGACAGAAGCATGGGGCCAGCACGCCTCTGAGAAAATTCATCCTTTAATAATGTTGAGTTACCTTTCGCACCTAACTAGATTACTCCTGATAGTAAAAAAGAGAGTTTACGCTCTCGAGCCATTGGCACTAGCCATGCAATCATACGGATAACAAAAGCTGAGAAAGGATTCCCAGCTTGAGTATCCGAAGCCAGGGAGTTGGCAAATGAGAACAGCACTTTTACTGTCTCTTGTATTTTTCTCGATGAATGTTTGGTCCACGGTCACGGTTGATCAGTTGGACTGCCCGACACAGTTCGAGGGCAAGGTTAAAGAAATCATGGATGAAGTTGGACCCTCAAATCCTCTTTCTACCCAAAAAGTGATTTTCAATAATCAAGCGACAATCAAAGGAAACGCAGGGGACATAGTTACTCTTGATGTTTTGAAGCACGGTCCTTTCGAAATCAAAGCAGGTGAGGATTACCTGGTACAGATGAGAGGGGAGAAACTTTGCTGGATAGAGAAGATCTGAAACATTTTTCAGGATGAAAAACGTATGTGGATGAAATTTATTCTCTGCCTTCTGCTCACTACACCTGCCTGGGGTTATAAGCTCACCCAGGATTTCGTAAATGGGTTTTACTGGCAAAGGCTCCCGATCAATATCACGGTGGTGGAGTCAGATCCCACACTGAAATCAAAGCTCGAATTTCTTTCGCGTTCTGCTGTTCAGGACTGGGAGAGTTCTTCCGGTCTTAACCTCTGGGATACGACAAGCGCAGGAACCAGTAACATCATCCGCTGGTCAAAGAACTTTGCGGCCGAAACCAACATGGATCCCGCTTCCGTCCTCGCAGTAGCGATCCGTTATACGAATGGTCCTTACTTCGCAAAAACGGAAATTATCATTAACGGTAACCATATCTATAATCAGCAGAATAACTATCTCCTGACGACGATTACCCATGAACTGGGTCATACGATGGGAATAGATCACTCTGATTTTGGTGATGCAGTGATGGCCCCTTCACTTCAGTTGAACTCTTCCGGGGTTCGCCAGGATGATGTAAGAGCGGTCGATGATGCGGTTTCGCAAACCGTCCATCGTCAGGAAACCGGATACGTTTCTCCTCTTGCTTACTCGAGCGAAGAAGAGAGTTCATCACCCCTTTCTTGCGGGACAGTCGCGACAACGACCACAGCAAGTCCTTTAAATGGACTTCTCTCCCTGGGAGCAGGAATCCTGATCGGATTTGTCAGACGAATTCGGAAGTGGCTTAAGGACCTTTTCTAAATGCCGAAACGGGGGGTATGGAAACAAACCAGCCCTTCATTTTCTTTCTCACTTTAGACGGCAGACTTCCGGATCAGTATTATCTGTTCGACCGGATCTTCAAAGAATCAAACTACATTCTTGTTCCCGTTCGTGTTGATCAGCTCCAGCAATTGGTAGCTTCAACTGAACAGACTCACGTCATGGTGATCAGTTGTATTTCCAGCTTCCGTGAATATCGTTTGTTCAATGAGAAGGTCAGAGGAATTCTGAAATACGTTCTGAAGTCACGTCGTCTTTCGTTTTTCGAATTCTCCAGTTTCTCGCGTCTCAACGATTCCAGAAATTACAGCCTCTCGAAGAATTATTATTTTATAAAAAATCCAGTCGATGCCCGCTTGGTCGCTGAAAGAATGATGGCGTTCCACGAGGCAAAATCCGAGAAAAGCCAGATCTGGCCGGGTGGACCTAAATCAATGCTCGCCGGTGCTGCATGAAAAGTAAGCACGACGAACAGACTCAAAGAGTTCTTCTTCTCATCAAGATAGATGCGAACAATCTTTATAACAGAATTAAAGATCGCAAGCCGGAGTATCTCGAAATCTTTGCTCTTCGTCGCACACGCGCTCACTTTCCCAAAATTTTTAATAATCGTTATGAGACAACATCCATCATGGATCTTTCTCATTGTGGACCTGAACTCATCGCTCTTCTGGATGAATTTTATTCGAAGGCCGAAGAAATGAACTGGTATTTGTTTTCAACCGAAGACATGCCGGGAACAGTGGAAGCCTATATCGACCGCCGAATCAAGAAAATGGGCAAGCTCCTCGATACGCTGAATGTGTTTCTCAGCACAGAGCTTGGCGTGGACGAGAATCCGGATATGCCGGAACCGAGCCCGGCCTATTTTTATGATGAGGGTTCTGAAGAGCTCTTTCCAGAAACTCCTGAGGATGATACTTCTACTCAGGAAACATGAAATTCTTAACAGCCTTAATCCTTATTCTGGTTTCTGGTTTGTCGCTCGCGCGCGATCCGATCTCTGGCAATCGCTACCAGCAGCTTTCGGGTATGAAAATCCAGGGCGATGCTAAAGACCAGTGGGATAAGCGCTACTCCCGACCATCATTTGTCTTCGGAAAATCTCCCGTAAGATTCCTTGCTGAAAACTATCAGTACATTCCTTTTGAAGGAACCGTTCTTGATATGGGGATGGGCGAAGGTCGAAATGCAGTGTTTCTCGCGCAGAAAGGCTACCGCGTAACCGGAATTGATATTTCTTCCGTTGCAGTGAAGAAGGCGTACATGCTCGCCGAAGAATTTGGCGTGAAGTTCAAGGGCGTCGTGGCATCCCTCAATGAATACAAAATTGCTCCCGGCTCTTTCGACGCGATCGCGTGCTTCTACTACGTGGACCGTTCTTTGATTGAGAAAATGAAAACCTGGTTGAAGCCGGGCGGAATCCTGATTTACGAAGCTTATACCGTCCGTGAAGTGAAAACGAAGAAGGCCCCTGAATACAATCCTGATTACTATCTGAAAGAGCAGGAACTCCTGCACATGTTCTCAGGAATGCGCGTTCTCAAATACGAAGAGCCTCTGCATGAAAAAGAGTTTCGCTCAAGTATTATCCTGATGAAAGAATAATCCCGTCTCTTTCCTTCCCAAAAAATCATCCTCTGGCATAATAAAATCAATGTCTAAGTTGTTCTTTTTTCTTTTGATTTTCGTTGTGATGGAGGCCCTGGCCTTCGGACCTCTTCCGTCTCCGGAAGATGAGAACGCACGGTTTTTTTCCGGCCGTGTTTCCCGCTCCAATGCTGTTGGAAAACTCATCCGCATCCGGACTGACTTCGCCAACATCAAATTTCTCAATCGTAGTGACCGGATTGAATTCTGGAATGAGTCTTATCCGGCCTTTCGTTGTCGCGGATTTATTGAAGGTAGAACTAACGATTACTTCCTGATCAAAATTCCGGATTTCGAAAAATGCCTTCGCTCCGTTCACTTCACGACTGGTTCTTATCTCCATTTCGAAAGTGCGGATCTCAATCAGTCCGTAAATCTCGCAAAAGATGTTGTGGGTATTCTTCACAAGAAGAGACTTGCGATGCAGGCAAAAAAGAGTCGCCATCAGCGCGATCTCGATGGCCACGTCGACAGAGTGGATGTTGTGAACAAGCGTTACGAAATTCTTCGTCAGAAACTTGAGATTGAATGGCAGAAAGAACTCGCCTCTCTCGAAGAAGACAAGTCCCGCACGTATGCTGAATTTAAAAATGCTGAAGCAAGGCTTAATGAAATTGATACTAAGCTTGAGGCTTACCGGATCGAAGATAATAATCTGAAGCTTGACCGCTGGTCGCTCGATCCCGCTCTCTACATCAGAAAATAATTTTAAGGAGTTCTCATGTCACATAAGGTTTTTAACCTCGCTCTTCTCGTTGTCGTTCTTGGATTCATCGGCTGTAACAACAAGTCGGGAAAATCCGGGAAGGCGATCTATCTGAACATCGGGGGAGAGCCAACAACACTCAATCCACTGGCGTCTTCGGATGGTTATTCCTCAGCCGTTCAGGGTTATATCTTTGAGAGTCTTCTGAGTCGTGATCTTGATACTTACGAGTGGAAGTCAGCTCTTGCGACTGAATGGGAAATTTCAAAAGATAAGAAAGTGTTCACTTTCAAACTCAGAAAAGATGTTAAGTGGCACGACGGTAAACAGTTCACAGCCCATGATGTGAAATATTCTTACGATGTTATTTATACTGACGACTATAAGGCTGTTCAGATTCGCCCTTATTATGATGCTGTGAAATCTGTCACTGTCATCGATGATTTCACTGTTCGCTTTGAAGTGAAGGATGATTACTTCCTGAACTTTGATGTTTGCGCCGGAATTGAAGTCCTTCCGAAACATTTCTACTCTGATCCTGAGAACAAAAAAGATTTTGGTAAGAAGCTGATTGGTACCGGTCCTTATATGTTCACGAAATACGATAAGGGCCAGAAAATCATTCTCGTGAAGAACCCGGACTGGTGGGGAATCACTGATCCGAACGAAAAAGAAACTAACCTGATTCCGAAAATGGTTCTGCGTTTCTCAGCTGAAGAGAACGTCAGCCTTGAGCTTCTGAAAAAAGGCGATATCGATTTCCTGGGTCTTCGTCCTGAAGGTTTCGTGAAAAAAACTATCGGTGCAGTCTGGGATGAAAAAGTCGTCAAAGTTAAAACTGAGAACAAGACGCCGAAGGGCTATAACTTCATCGCGTGGAATTTTAAACATCCGATCCTGAAAGACCGCGAAGTCCGTAAAGCTCTCTCGATGCTCGTAAACAAGCCGCTCATGCTCGAGAAGTTTGAATATAATCTTTCTGAACCAGCGACCGGCCCGATTTATGTACAGTCGGATTACGCCAATCACGATGTAAAACCCGTTCCTTTTAACCCAAATGAAGCTCTTCAGATTCTCAATGCTGCCGGCTGGAAAGATTCTGATAAGGACGGCATTCTCGACAAGATGATCGGTGGAAAGAAAACTCCATTATCGCTCACGATTCTTGATCCATCTCCTGACTTCATGAAGTACCTCACTGTGTACAAAGAAGACGCAAGTAAGATCGGTGTGGATATCCATATCAAGAACGTTGAGTGGAACTCTTTCGTGAGCCTTCTTGATTCCCGCAAGTTCGAAGCAGTCCGCATGGCCTGGGGCGGGGGAGGAGTTGAAACGGATCTGAAACAAGTCTGGCATACAAGTTCCGGCCTTGGGACAGGGTCTAACTTCATCAGCTATTCAAATACTGAAGTAGATCGCCTGATCGATGAAGCAAGAAAGCTTTACGAAAAAGAACAGCGCATGCCGCTTCTTCAGAAGGCGCATAAGCTCATTGCTGAAGACTATCCTTATGTCTTCTTCACTAACATGAAATACTCGCTCTACGCTCACACGAAGCGTGTTGTAAAACCTAAGGACACATTCGTTTACGGCATTGGCCAGGTCTATTGGAAAATTGAATAGATGCTTAAGTATTTCATCCGGCGACTATTAATTCTTGTTCCGACACTTCTGGGTGTAACAGTTGTCGTCTTCGTCATTATCAACATGGCGCCCGGCGGACCTATTGATCAGAAGCTACAGGAAATCAGATTTGGTGCCGGCGAAACAATGATGGAAGGTGCGTCCAAACACGGCCACGCTTCGCAGGGTGTACCGGATGAAGTTCTCGCCGCTTTAAAGAAGCAGTACGGTTTTGATAAGCCGATGCATATTCGCTATTTCATCTGGCTCAAGAATATTGCGACATTGAATTTCGGTGAAAGTTTTACTTACGAAGAACCTGTCGTTGATGTCATCGTCAGTAAATTCCCCGTTTCCCTGCAGTTCGGAATCATCTCTCTTTTCCTGAGTTACCTGATCTCGATTCCCTTAGGGATTGCAAAGGCCATCAAGAACGGATCGTTCTTTGATATGTCCTCAAGTATCATCCTCTTCATTCTTTACTCCATTCCGTCGTTCATGCTCGCCATTCTCCTGATTGTCCTTTTTTCGGGCGGGAGTTTCTGGGAAATCTTCCCGGTGGGTGGAATTCAGTCGGAAATGTATGATGAACTTTCTGGTTGGGAACAATTCCTCGACCGCGTTCATCACTTCACCTTGCCTCTCATCTGTTACACGATCGGGTCTTTCACGAGTCTCACCGTACTCATGAAAAATTCCATCATCGAAGAAATCAAAAAGGATTACATTCGTACTGCCCGCGCCAAAGGCCTGGAAGAGAAAGTCGTCTATATGAAACATGCGCTGAGAAACGCGCTCATTCCAATTGTCACAGGTCTCGGCGGATTTCTTTCCGTCTTCTTTGCTGGCTCCCTTCTCCTTGAAACAATTTTCCAGCTCGATGGAATCGGTCTTCTCTCTTATAAGAGCATTCTCTCGCGAGACTATAACGTCATCATGGGACTCGTATTCATCCAGAGTGGTCTCTTTCTTCTTGGGAACGTGATCTCAGATTTTGCATACGTTCTTGTTGATCCAAGGATTGATTTCACATGATTGAAAGCCTGATCAAGAACGACGAGACATTAAAAAAGTGGAGACGCTTCAAGGCGAGAAAGCTCGCTGTGGTTTCCGTATGGGTTATTCTCACGTGTTGTTTCGTGAGTTTTACCGCGGAATTCTGGGCGAACAGCAAACCGCTTTACCTGAAATATAATAATCAGACATATTTTCCGGTCTTCAAATCTTATCACCCATCGGATTTCGGTCAGGCCGAAGCTGTTGTGATGGATTATCGTTTGCTCGAGCTGAATGAAGAGCGGGGCGATAGTGCGATATGGCCTTTGATTTCCTGGAATCCTTACGAATCAAATAAAGAAGTGGCCTCCTATCCCTCTGAGCCGACATCTGAAAACCTTATGGGTACTGATGATCGCGGTCGCGATATTTTCACACGCCTTATGTATGGTCTTCGCTATTCTGTGATTTTTTCCGTCCTCGTCTGGATTCTCACATTCGTTGTCGGAACGGTAGCGGGCGGAATCATGGGTTACTTTGGTGGCCGCGTCGATTTCTGGGGCCAGCGGATTGTGGAAATTCTCTCAACTGTTCCGCAGTTTTTTCTTCTCATTATCATCATCTCGATTTTTAAACCGACACTTCTTCTTCTCGTTCTTCTTTCGAGTATCTTCGGATGGATCAGCATTTCTTACTACATCCGCGGCGAGTACCTGAAGAATCGTAAGAAGGAATTCGTGGAAGCTGCCCGCGCACTCGGAGCGGGACATATCAGGATCTTTTTCCGCCATCTTCTTCCGAACTCTTTTTCGCCGATCATCACGTTTTCTCCCTTTGTTATTGCGGGAAATATTGTCAGTCTCGCATCGCTGGATTATCTTGGCTTCGGCTTGACTCCACCCACACCAAGCTGGGGAGAGTTACTTAACCAGGCCCAGAAACATTTTACGATCGGCTGGTGGCTGGCAGTTTACCCGTCACTCGCTTTGTTTCTCACTCTCACCATGCTCTCTTTGATTGGTGAAGGTGTGAGGGACGCCATGGATCCCAAGGACTAGAATGAAAAGCACATCACTGAAACTCGCAGACTTCAAAGACTCAATCTTTGGCGTCATATCCCGCCTCGCCCGCGAACATCAGGCCGTTAATCTCGGGCAGGGCTTTCCGGATTTTGATGGCGCTCAGTTCATGAAAGATCTCGTGACTCAGAAAATGGCGGAAGGTCACAACCAGTATGCTCCCTTTCATGGAACACAGAATCTCAGAACAGAAGTTTCAAACTATTACAAAAAATTCTATCAGCTCGATTATGACCCCGAATCCCAGGTCTCGATCACGGTAGGTGCCACTGAAGCGATTTATCTCGTGATCACCGCACTCACTAACCCGGGTGACGAAATTATCGTTCTCGAGCCATTTTATGATTCCTATGTGGCCTCAATCAAAATGAGCGGGGGAGTTCCTGTTCCCGTCACAATGCACGCTCCGGATTTCTCGATCGATAAAGCTGAGCTGGAAAAGGCCATCACTCCACGCACCAAAATGATCATTCTCAATAACCCTCACAACCCTTCCGGGAAAGTGTGGGAGAGAGAAGAACTTCAGATGGTGGCCGACCTCGCAGAAAAACATGATCTCTATATTCTTTCCGATGAAGTTTATGAGTTCCTCGTTTTCGATGGAGCCAAACATATTCCCACTGCCACGTTGAATGGCATGAAAGAAAGAACCATTACCGTATCAAGTGCCGGTAAAACTTTTGGTCTCACCGGTTGGAAAATCGGCTGGATTTGTGCCAATCCGGAAGTTTCCCGCGTATGCCGTCTCGTTCACCAGTACGTCACCTTTTCTGTTTCTACTCCTATGCAGGAAGCAGTTGCGGAAGGTTTGAAAAAGCTTCCTGAGTATCTACCAGGGTTTGTTTCTCTCTATAAAGGGAAGCGTGATTTCTTTTACGCTGAGATGAAGAAGCTCGGTTTTGAATTTGCAAGTCCGCGCGGCACATACTTCATGATGGTGCCGATCACGAAAAAAACAAAACTCTCTGATGTGGATTATGCTCTGGAACTGATTAAAGAGAAGAAAGTGGCGACCGTGCCACCCTCGGCGTTCTATCTGAAATCAACCGAGGGTTCGCAGTTTCTTCGCTTCTGTTTTGCGAAGAAAGAAGAGACGCTGAAACAGGCTATTGCGAACTTATCGCCTGGAGTGTGATTTTCGTCGTGAGATTTTTTCCTTCGCGACTGTATTTCACATCCACCTGATCACCGATTTTTTTCGTCTCAAGAACCTGGTAAATATCATCGAGGCTATTCACGTTTTTTCCATCCACCGCGAGAATGATATCTCCGATAAAGACACGTCCAAACTTATCCTGAGTCATGCCCTTGAGACCCGCTTTCGCAGCTGAGCCCTTCTCATCGATATAAGAGATAATGAGACCCTGATTTTTACCCGTGAGACGGCTCTTCATCGAATCAGGAACAATTCCGATTCCGAGACCCGGACGAATCACTTTCCCGTGTTGAATCAGCTGCGGAACAATTTGTTTGATCGTATCAACCGGAACGGCGAACCCAAGTCCGGCGCTTGATCCTGATGTCGAAAAAATAACTGTGTTCATTCCGATCAGGCTCCCCGAAGAATCAAGCAGTGGTCCACCTGAGTTTCCCATGTTGATCGCTGCATCTGTCTGGATCATGTCGTTGATTTTTACACCACCGATACCATCAATTTTTCTTCCGAGAGCAGAAATCACACCCGTTGTGAGAGTGTAATCCAAACCGAAAGGAGATCCGATCGCGAAGGAATACTGGCCTACTAATAAAGTCTTCGATATTCCGGTCGTGATTGGCGAAAGCTTAGCTGGTTTTTCATCAAGCTTCAGGACAGCGATATCTTTCTCAGGAGCTGTTCCCACGAGTTTGGCGTGATACTGTTTCGGATCATTGTAAAACGTCACAACGAAGTTATTTCCACCCTGGACGACATGGAAGTTTGTGACGATGTGTCCGGTTTCATCCCAGACAAAACCTGACCCTTGTCCTTGTGGAATTTCCACTTCACCGTAATAGAAATTTTTCGCCAGTTTGATGTTCGAGACGTTGACCGTGCTCGGGACAGCGCGCCTGTAAATGTCGATGGTTTTGGTTTCTACAGGCAGCAAATCCGCTGTGAAACCCGCTGTTGAAAAAAGGAGAACCAGTATAAGGAAGATGGCTTTCATAAGACCCCACTTTTGACTGTGCTTGGCGCAGTCAGTATAATCCCATTACAAAATAATCCCAAGAGGAAACCCGATGACGACCATTGCCAATCCCCCCGAGATCAAGTTCTTTAACCGGGGTGCAGGCCAGATTGAGACGGAAAAAGTCTACGGGGATAAATTTATCCGTTTTATGTATTGCTCCATCGCCGGGCAAAAACTCGGTGGGCTCTTTACTCATAAGTATTTCAGCCAGGCGTACGGTGCCCTTCAGGATCTTCCTTCGAGTCACCGTAAGGTTCGTCCGTTCATTGATAAGTTCAATATTCCGATTGATCAGTATGAACCGGGAACACGTCCATCGGATGATCCGCGTGACTCTTACAAAACATTCAACGAATTCTTCGTCAGAAAATTCCGCATGGGTCAGAGAAACTTTGTCTCCGAACCAAATCGCATGCCCGCATTCGCTGAGGCCCGCTATGTAGGATTCGATGCTATCGAAGAGACAAAAACCTATCCTGTAAAAGGAAACTATCTTCTTGCGAAAAATCTGGTTGGAAATGAGCAGATCGCGAAAATCTTTGAAGGTGGTCCGCTTCTGATCGCCCGCCTTTGTCCGGTGGATTATCACCGCTATCATTATCCGGATAACGGAAAGGTCATGGATCATTTTCGTGTGCCTGGTGTTTATGATTCCGTGAATCCACTTGCACTCAAATATAAAAACCAGATCTTTATCGAAAACGAACGCTACACTTCCATTCTTCAGACAGAAAATTTCGGAAGACTTGCCTACATTGAAGTCGGTGCCATCTGTGTCGGAAAAATTGTTCAGTCCCATCGCTGGAATAAACCTTTCATGAGAGGCGAGGAGAAAGGTTACTTCCTATTCGGCGGATCGACGGTGATTGTCCTCGGAGAAAAAGGTGCCTGGAAGCCATCAGCTGATGTTATGAAAAATACTGCCGCTGGAATGGAAACGTACTTGAAACTGGGTGAAGAGGTTGCCGTTAGAAACTGATTTTCGCCATGACAGGATAATGATCCGTGGGAAACTTTCCTTCCCGCGAACTCTTATCCATTTCTGATTTCAGGACTTTTACTTTTTTATCCACCAGAATCCAGTCAATGCGATTCCCATTCGGTACTTCACCCTGGAAGGCGTGGTGGGAACTTTCTTCTTTCTGATGAAATAACTTCCACGTGTCCTGCAAATCAAATTCCTTCACGAGATGTTGTCTGACTTTTCCATCCGGACCTTCATTGAAATCCCCCATAATGATGAGTGAATCTTGTTTGTTCCAGAATCTTTTCAGCTCGCGGGATAAAACCTGAATCTGGCCAAGTCGCGTTTCGTCTTTAATGTGATCCAGATGAGTATTCACGAGCCACAAATCATTCTGTGAATTCACCGGCTGAATCTTCATCCACGTCATGAGCCGAGGGAACGCGCTATCAAACGAACGGCTTCCTGCTATATCCGGTGTTTCAGACAACCAGATATCCTCGCTCTTCATTTTCTCAAAACGATTCTTCTTCACGAAAAATGTCGGATACATTCTTTCGCCGATCCATGCGCGGTGGTCATCCACCACTTCATATTCCGGAAGAAGAGAGTTCAGGTCCTGCAGCTGATGAAAGCGTCCTTCCTGAGTGGCAATAATATCGGGGGAGTGAGAGAGAAGAATATCACGCAAAAAAAGCCGCCGATGTGGCCACGAATTGGGCCCATCGGCAGGATTATCAAATCGAATGTTACAAGAGACGAGAGTCAGTTCCATTAGTCATAGTTTAAGCTTAATCCTCCAGCTTCTCAACGTAGGTATCAACTCTCGCTGTGAAATGACCCTCTTTGTTAGTTTCAACGCCTGGTGAGGTATGTCTTCCGGTGCTATCACATTCCCACTGATAAATTCCTGTAGCTGCAAACGTTGAAGCAGCACGGTTAGGCATTGAGATCTGAATATTTTGATCTCTGACATCCAGAAAAACTTCGAGATATTGACCAGATTCATCCAGAGCTTCATAGGCCGTGCTGGCCAATTCCATTGCAGTGAACGCCTTGCTTTCTGTCCGAACCTGAAGAGTATTTAAAATCTCTTCACTTGATAATTCTGATATCCCCTGAGAATTGGCATTTCTGATCCAACGTAGACAAGGATTACTTCCTCCTTCCCGGCCGGTTCCGCCTCTATACCTTTCCGTCGTTTCCACAAATTTAAATGTTTCTTTTGTCCCTCTGATTTTCAGAAACAATCTGGCATCAGGTGCTTTTGTTATATTGATTGTTTTGACTGTTCTGCCATTATTCCGTTTCACTTCCTGACGACCCATCTGAAAGTTATTTTCCATTTGTTCAGAAATATCTTTCTCAGAAGCTTTGATCACAACCTTATCTTTTTCTCCAATAGATCTGATCCACCAGTCCTGATGCTGATCAGTCCATCCGAGACCCTGCTTGTCTTCGATATCTCTTGCATGGGAAATATTTTTTAGCTTCAAGAATCGTTCAAAGGGAAGTTCATGAGAAACATAGAATACACTCGTAGATTTGCCGTCGTTAAAGAATACTCTGTATGTTCTTTGACGAACTGTTGAGCTCTCGGAATGAGGAGCATTCATTTCTGCGCGCTGTAATTTGATGGAGATTTTATTCTGAAGAAGATCCTTCAATTCGCTTCCGGTAAAATGGATTTTCATGGGTGAAGCAAATTTTTCTATAACAGTGTCACCTACGACCAGATGATCAGGAGTTTCCTGCAATGAATGAAAGCGAATACTCGTTTCATAGGTCTTTTCCGGGAAATCCGGAATGGCATCACTGGACAAAATCCGCATTTGCGACCATTCCGAGAAGTGTTCATCCAACTTCATCAGATCTGCTCTCTTCGTCAGTAAATTGTAGCTGATCTTGTAGAGATTACTTTCATTCGACATTTCAATTATGGCAAGTTTCGTTCCTTGCCTGAAAGTCATAGTCGCTTTAACCTCTGCGAATGGTTTTACATTTGCCGTGAACTTATCCAGTTCACCGTTAACTTCGAGATAATTCAGAATCTGGTCTCCATCGCTGTCTCCGACATCTTTTGCCGGAGGATTTTTTTGACCGCAAGAAAAAATAAGAACTAGAATTAACCATTTCATTTTATCTTCCTCTTATCATCTGATGCATAAGTGTGCTGACTTCTCCTACTCCCCAGAAGACAACTTTTCTGTCTTTGAGTGGAACCATCGGTTCGGCTTTCTTATGAGCATCCAGTAAGAATGATTCGAGGTTAGAGAGCATCGCCAGGAAAATTTTTTCGTCTCTGGCGTCCATTGCAATCTTTGCAAATTTAAAGTTTCTTCCATCCGGCTGATCGAGAACGGCTTCGATAATCTCCATGGATTCGGCGAGCTTGGCACTCATTCCATTAATCTCTTCCTGAATGAGCGGGGAGAGATTGTCAGAGATTCTGTATCTCATGCCATCCGTAGCGATAATTCCTCTGATGATCAGCGCCTGCAGAATATTGAAGCAGACATTTTCATGAAGACCGGACTGAAACTGGACTTCATCATAAGTTAAAGATTTTTTTCCAAGACACTCGAGAACTGCTCTTTCAAGCGATGATAAACCTTTCATATAACTCCTAAGCGATGCTTGCGTTTGTGTAATCGTTTCTGATGTACATGCGACTGAAGCTGCGGGCCTTAACTTTCCTCTGAACATAGTCAGTCACTTTTGCGAGCTCTTCATTCGTAAGAATCGCTCCTGCTGATTCAACCGCTTCCGAAAGAAGAGACATGTTTGGATTTTCGGCAATTCTCAGATTCACTGCCGCTTCAAAGGCCTCGAGTTCTCCGACCTTCATGGTTTTGCCATTGAAGAGCCGGAAAACGCGGGTAATCTGAATGCCCGTACGGGCCGAAGTTTCACGGAGAGTTTCTTGCGGGAAGTATTGGCGGTAACGGAAAAGTGTTTTCTTCTGTAGAGACATAAGCAACTCCTTGATTGGTTAGTTGCTGACCCTAAAGCAAGTGCCATGCCAAATTAGAATTGGAGTTGGTTTTCCTGAAGTATCCGGTAAAAAGCAGAGGAAGAGATTTTAAGTTCCTTGATACAGGCTGTGATCTTACCTTTATTCCGTTTCATCGAATCTTCGACGGCACGTTTTTCAAGTTGAGAGATGAGAGAACGAAGCCCGTGCTCTTTCACATAGTCTTCCCAGCCCTCGCTGATAGTTGAGGACGTCGTAGAGGTAGATAGAGATTGTCTGGCGACTTCTCCGTCGATGATTCCCGTAGCTGATTGGGAGAATCTCTCACAGACTTTGCGAAGCTCGCGAACGTTACCTGGCCATGAATGTTTCTTCAGAACATCGAGAGCTTCCGGCTTAATGACAAATCGTCTCGGAGAATTCGTCTGAAATTGTTTTACCAGGAGATCGAGATCGTTGATTCTTTCCTGCAGAGGTTTCATGCGAAAACGGAAGCCACTGATACGGTAAAAGAAGTCCTCGCGGAATTCCTTATTCTTGATTTTCTCTGAGAGGTTCTCACAGGTCGCCGTGATGAGTGTGAACTCCGAGCGAACGGGCTGAGTGCTACCAACGGGGTAGAATGTTTTTTCGTCGAGCGCTTTCAGAAGTTTCTGCTGCATGGAGAGCGACATTGTCGCCACTTCGTCGAGGAAAAGGGTTCCGCCATGGGCCTGCTTTAGTTTCCCTTCTTTCTTCTGGTCGGCACCTGTGAAAGCACCTTTCTCGTGACCAAAAAGTTCACTTTCCATCAATTGCTCAGAAAGCTCAGAGCAGTTGAGATGCACGAGATTTGCCTCTGGAGTTGTCATTTCGTGAACGAGTTTTCCGAGTAAGCTTTTTCCGGTTCCGGTCGGGCCTTCAATCAGAAGTGTCTGGTTTTTCCAGTTGATTTCAAATAAGCGCTGGAGCTCGAGAATGAGGTCAATATCCTGAGTGATGAAATCGTTTGTGATGAACTTCTCGAAGCGGGCGTTTTTCGCCATCAGGAACTTCTGGATATAAACCGGAAGCTGGTCTTTCAGTTTGTGCTTTGAAAGGTAGTGACGGGCCCCGAGAGTGTAGGCGTTTTCAATAACATCATCTTTTTCATAGGAGCTTACGACGATACAGTGTGATCCGCGTTTAACGATCTCAGGAATGATTTCCACTCCTGACCCGTCACCAAGTTCAATGTCAGTGATGACGATGTCGTAGACGTAATTTTTGAGCTTCTCACGCGCCTCAGGGACATTCGTCGCTTCTTCGATCGCACCAAAAGGCTGCAGTATTTCCCGCAGGTTGAGTCGTGAGTATTTATCATCTTCAATGATAAGTATGGATAGGCGCGCTTTCATGACACTCATTTATGCCGCCCATGTTCGGAATTCAAATGTTGAATTCCGAATCCGAATATTTTACAGTATTCGGGACACAGGAAGGTCATAAAGCATGAGAATCATATTGAGCGATTCTACCCAGGAAGCGGTAACGACTGTTGCATCGATGGTGCTTGAACGCATTTCTTCACATCCAAATTCCGTTATCGGACTTGCGACCGGTAAAACGATGGAACCTGTTTATGAAACATGGGCCCGTCTCGCTTCCGAAAATAAGACCCCTCACGAGAAATGTTTCTTCTTTATGCTCGATGAATATCTGGGACTTCCGGGAAATCATCCGGGAAGTTTCCGCGCTTACATTGAGAAGAGAGTCCTTTCTCCTTTAAAACTGCATGCTGATCAGTTTGCCTTTCATCCCGTTCAGGCCGGAGTTCTCGAAGCAGCAGCTCATTACGAGCAGTCTTTGAAAGAAGCTGGCGGAGTGGATTTGCAGTTACTGGGTATTGGTGGAAATGGTCATGTTGGTTTCAATGAACCAGGTTCTCTCAAGAATTCCCGCACTCGTCTGGTGGAACTCACACCAGAAACGATCAAGGCCAATCAGAATGATTTTCCAGCGGGTGATATGCCAACTCGAGCTCTTTCGATGGGAATCGGAACGATTCTCGAAGCGAAAGCTCTGGTGATGCTCGCGACAGGTAAATCAAAAGCCGACGCGATTAAGTATCTTCTGAATCACCACGATGATCCTTCTTGTCCGGCAACTTTCCTGAAAGATCATCCCAACTTTACAGTTGTTCTTGATCCGGATGCAGCTTCAAAAATAAATCTTAAAATTTAAAAATCTCACCGAGGTCGGCGAGATGTGAGAGGAATGAAGTCTCGAGCTTCATATCTTTGAATTTTCCCTTCTTCACAGTCTGAATCTGATAAAGAACGCCGTAAGGAATTTGTGGAGAAGCAGTTCCCTTTCCGCCAACAACTTCTGATCCGCGACGGACATTATCCATCATCCAGCCAGGAAGTCTCAGGTGATAAGGATTGCGGGCAACCTCACCAACGTGACGGGTGAGAGCATCCATCTGAAGAGCGAGAATTTCTTCCGGAACTTCCACGAGGGTATTGGGTTTTTCCAGTTGTCCCCAGAATTCTGTCCACGCCACGATACAATTTGTTTTTGTATCGACACATTTCTTCAGGAGCTGGCCCGTCTTGATGTGAGCAGGATGATGATCTTTGATATGAGGAGCGAGAATAATTTGCGGCTGATATTTTTGTATGAGGCTTTTCAGTTCTTTTCTTTTTTTGACCCAGTCATCATTGAGGACAATGAGTTCCATTTCCAGAAGTTCGCAGGCGTTCTCAAGTTCCTTCAGGCGTTCTTTCTGACGATCTTTGTTTGAACCGAGAGTGACAGCAACATTGATAATGTGAGCGTTGTTTTCTTTCTGCAGGCGAAGTGCAAGCGAACCCACGATGCATTCATCATCAGGATGCGGAGAAAGAATCATGATGTTCATGGGAACAGGATCTTTAATGACTAAGGGAGAAGGTGAAAAAAAATTACTGAGAGTTTTGAGAATCGGGGTGAAGTCCATTTCACCGTACCTTAATTAGAAATTTGTAAGAGTCGTTAAAACGTAGCAAAAAGCTATAAGGATCAAAACTGATCGAAACATGGGTCCCTCTGAGAGTGTGTGGTGTTGTTTTCAATGTAAGAGAAACCTCACAACCCGTAAAGATGTCAGAGAGACAACACTTTTTCGGGCTTTCAATCAGTTACGTTTATAATCATCCTGCAGTCGCACAATGTCATCCTCACCAAGATAGTTTCCTACCTGTGCCTCAATGATGACGAGCTCTTCTTTCTGCAAATTCGCGAGCCGATGCTTCGCCTCTTTCGGAATAAAAGTCGACTCGTTGGCCTTGAGATCAACCGTTTTGTCATCGATGGTGATCGTGGCAATTCCTCTCACGACAATCCAGTGCTCAGAACGATGATGGTGATATTGATAAGAGAGTTTCGCTCCCGGTCTCACCGTGATCTGTTTTACTTTGTAACCAGGATTCTCCTCGAGGATGGTATACGTTCCCCAGGGACGATGCGCAGTCGTGTGAACCTCAATCATCTCAGGATTATGATTTTTGACGAGACCCACGAGCTCTTTCACTTTCTGAGTGGAACCTTTCTGAGCGATGACAAGAGCATCAGCAGTGTCGACAATCATGAGATCATTCACATCAATAGTTGAGATGAGGCGCTTCCCACCGATCACGAGATTATTTTTTGAAGAGATGTGAATCACATTCTGAGTCGTCGTATTTCCGTCTTTATCTTTAGGCAGAGTCTCGTAGAGTGAATCAAACGATCCGAGATCACTCCATCCGATATCAGCAGGAACAACATTTACCTTTTTCGATTTCTCCATGACAGCGTAATCAATACTTTCTGAACGAATCGCTTTCATGTCTTCAAGATTAATTCTTACAGCTTCATCATTGCGTGCATTTTTGAAAGCGCGAAGTGATTGATCGTAGATATCCGGTGCATGAGCTTTTAATTCTTCGAGGAAAACGCCGGCCTTCATGCAGAACATTCCGCTGTTCCAGAAATAATTCCCGGCCTTCACGTAACCTTCAGCCGTTTTTGTATCAGGCTTTTCCTTAAAGGATTTTACTTCAAGTCCACTGGCCTCAATGTAACCGTATCCAGTTTCTGCGTATCCGGGTTTTATTCCGAAGGTAACGAGTTTTCCGTTTCGGGCAAGCTCAGCCGCTTTCTTCACAACATCTTCGTAGTCAGATTGTTTTTCAATCAGGTGATCGGAAGGAACGATTAAAAGAATTTCTTCCGGGCCGACTGCGAGGCAGGCCATGGCAATGGCGGGGGCCGTATTTCTTCCGGTTGGTTCGAGGATAAAATTTCTTTTTGCTTTCACACCGGTTTCATCGGCCTGATCGAGACCCATGAAATATTGGTCCTGATTAATCACGACGGAAAAAGAATCGGCCAGCCTGGCGTTTCTCAGAATGGTTTTCTGATACAGAGACTGATCTCCGAAAAGTTTTACGAATTGCTTAGGGTAGAGACTACGGGACACGGGCCAAAGACGTGTGCCAGATCCGCCACAAAGGATGACGACTTGCATTTGAGACTCCTGATGAATGGAGTGATCTTATCCCGGGGTATTGCCTTAGGAAATACCTAACGTGTAGGTCGCAACGGTGAAATAGATAAGGAGACCGGTTATGTCGACGATTGTGGTAATCGCCGGGCTCGCCACAACAGCTGGATCGCCTCCCAGACGTCTGACAATCAAGGGAAGGCCCGCGCCAATGATGGCCGAAGTGATGACCTGGATCGCGATGGCAATACCGATCGTTATTCCAATGTAACTCATGGTGAAACCCTTCGGAAGAAGGGATGAGAAAGAAAGGAAAGCGATTTTCATGTAAGTGAGAATGGCGACACAAACAGAAAGCATGAATGAGATTTTCATCTCTTTTACAATGATTTTATGCCAGTCCTTATCTTCAATTTCTCCCAATGAGAGAGCGCGGATAACCACCGTAGCGGCTTGTGAACCAGTATTTCCTCCGGTCGCTGCCATCATCGGCATGTACATCGCCAGAATGATGAAGTGTTCAAGAACACCCTGATACTCGTTGATGATCATTCCGGAAATAATTCCAATGGCTGCAAGAGAAACCAGCCAAACAACTCTCTTCTTAAAATGTCCGAATGAAGAAGTGTCCATGTAACCGACATCATATTCAGAGGGCATGATCCCCATGAACATCTCGAGATCCTGCGTGTTTTCTTTTTGAATAATATCGATCGCAGATTCGTGAGAGACAACACCCACGAGCTGGTTCAGTGAATTGAGAACAGGAAGAGCTGCGAGATCGTACTTTTCGATTTTTTGAGCAACTGATTCGCGATCTTCATTTACTTCAGCGTAAACGAAAAACTCCGTGAGCATTTCATGCACTTTCTGATTCGGATCACTCATGACGAGATCTTTCAGAGTCACAAACCCTTTCATGACCATCGAGTGATCGACGACATAGATATAGAAGATCATGTCCTTTGAGGGAGCATCTTTTCTGATTTTCGCCATGGCCTCGGCTGCCGACATATCAGCAAAGATAGTCGCAAAGTCCGTGGTCATAATCCCGCCGGCACATTCCGGAGGGTAAGCAGAGAGGATGATAACGTCTTCTCTTACTTTCTTGTCGAGATATGGGATGAGCTCAATCTGCTCATCTTTTGTGAGTTCCTGATAAAGATCGGCGCGGACATCGGAGAACATGTGGCCCATGAGGCGCGAGGTTTCCCGCTTTTCCATACTCCGGAAAATCTCAAGCTGAAGATCATGGGGGAGATCGGAGAAAATCCTTCCCTGATCTTCCAGGTCAAGTTTTCGTAAGTGGGCCAGAAGCTCGGGTAGGGGTTTTTCGGCAAGGAACTCTGCCACGTCCATGGTCGGAAGTTCTTCAAACATTTCCACGAGTTCTTCAGTCTTTCCTTGTTCGGAAAGATCCTGGAGCAGGTCCTGATTAAGGGCCTCTTCCTGTGCTTCTGGTGGGAATTGGTTATCTTCGGTTTTCATGCCTAAACTCATGTTATCTCAACCCGTTATCTCTGCCACCGCTTAATTAGCCTTAATTCTCCTTTAAGCAAATATTTTTATTAAGAAATGCTTCAATATCCCGAAAAGTATCCGGGTACTCTTTTGCTTGAAAGGCGTAATGGAAACGAAAATTTCGATCATCCAATTTCTGTTTTCTTATAATTGGAAAGTTCTTTCCGATTCTCTCGGTGCTAATCCAGCACTGGTTGCGCATCGTTTTTCCAATGCTTCAGACATTTTAAAATTCTGTTCAACAGAAGAAAACTGTCTCGTGATTGCAAACATTTCCTCGAAAGATGATCTCATTCAGCTCGCAACTTTTGTGAAAACATCCCGCAGAAGTCTCAAGGGTACGGTCATCAAGATCGTTGTCGTAAACGCTACGGAAAATAAACAATTCGAAAGAGCGATTAATAAAATCGGAAGCATTGAAATCCTCGAGCCATCAGTCAACGTGAAGGCCCTGAGATTCAAGATGGACTTCTGGATGAAGGCGATGCGCGGCCAGGCTAAAAAACTCGGCGCCATGTCTCAGAAAACTCTGGAGCAGACGACTGCTCTTGAAGGTGCAGCTGATTCAAAAACAGTCAAAATTCTTCCGCCACTTGATTGCGAAAGCGATATCTGGATTCTTTCTCGGGAAACTGATTGTAAAAAAATCATCTCGCGCTGGATGGTTAAGCTCATGGGGCCAAGTCCCTACGTCGCTACCTGGAATGATGTTCCAGGTAAGCCAAACGTCTGGGCCTTTCAGATTAAAAAATCATTTCAGGATATGTTCATCAGTGGAGAAGGCACATGGTTCTTCAAAGGTGACCAGAAACCGGAATTCAACTGGCAGGAAAACCGCTGGATGTTTACCGGTGAAAATCTCGAACTCTTCTTCCACGACACAAAAGAATATTCGCGTCTCAAAATCGAGAACCGTGGACTCACTCTCACGGGCAACTCGCTTTTCGCAAAAACGAAAGAAAGTCTCATCACTGACAGCTTCAATAAAGACCTGGTCTTTAAAAATGAAGCCGAACTCCTTAAGGGTCAGTCATTAGATTTTGAAAATGAAGGCGACCTTGGTGGAAATATCCAGGGCAAAGTGAAAGAGAAATCGGAAGCCGGAAAAGGCTATCTCGAAGGCAAGATTAAGGATCAGGAAGTCTCTGCCAAGGGAAATCTCGAAGGCAAGATTAAGGATCAGGAAGTTTCTGCCAAAGGAAATCTCTCCGGGAAAGTTAAAGACAAAGAAGAGCAAGCTAGCGGCCCTATGTCCGGTAAGCTTACGGGCAAAGAAGATAGTCAGAATGACCTGAAAGGTAAGCTTAAAGATAAAGAAGAAGAGAAGAAAGGACACCTCTCAGGGAAATTGACTCCTGAAGAAGTGAAGGCTGCTGAACAGAAAAAACATGCTCAGACCAATGATGATATCAGTACCAGCTGGAATGGAAAAGTTGCGCAGGAAAAATCAGCTGAGAAAGAAGAGAAAGATCACAAACAACATAATGATAAAATTGCTGCCAACTATGGCGGCAAAGTAGCTAAGGAAGAATACGATAAATCTGGTTCACCGGATTTACGTGGAAAATCTGATTCTGCTGACCGTCTGAATTCAAACTGGGGTGGTAAAAACACTTCTGATTCTCTTCAGACGGATGGACTCTCTGCACCTGGTAACGAAGGTGTGAAAGAAGGAAGCCTTCTCGATCTGAAAAAATCAGAACACGAGCACCAGACACATTATAAAAATCATAACGAAGCAACGAAATACGAAGCCGATGAGACTCGCAAGAATCAATACCAGAATGAAGATGGTTCAGATCTTGGAGGGAAAACTTCTACTGATAAGCTGGCGACTCATCTGGGTCGGAAAAATTCTCAGCTTGCTGATGGTAAAGAAGCTCCCGAGAAAAAACGTTCTCCTTTCGCAGATATGCCGAAAGGAAAAGCTGAAAAAATCAGCAGTCACTTTGTAGGATCTAAGAGAAAGCCTGTTGAGAAGAAGAACAAGAGCGGTCTGGATTTTGACCTCGACTCTGATTCTCAGTCTCAGGAGTCTTCTGACCCTATTGATGAACTTGAAATGCTGGAACTGGATTCTGCAGATGCTGACAACGTTCTTCCTTTCTTCGAGAAATCGAAAGAAAGCGATGATGTTGAAAAACTCACAGCACCAAGTATTATGACCTCTTTCATAGTGCAGAATGGTCAGAAATATGAATGTTCTATGGATGATTATTTCGACAGTAACGTGATCCTCGTCTGCAAAGGTGAAGGTTTAACGAACTCTGTAAAAGCTGTTCTCGATATAAAGCTTGATTACAAGTCTGATCAGGCACAGATCAATTGCGAGTGCATGGTGATGTCGATTGATCAGGACGGAAATGGTGGATTCTTCGTTACCGTAGAAGTCTCTCCTGAAGATGCGCGGAAGTTTGATAAATTAATGAATCTCCTGAAATCAAGACAGGAGAATATTGATACATTTTTGATGAAGGTCAAGGGCTACTAAATGATCCGGTTTAATGGAAATTCTATTCTGGTAGTTGAAGGGGATAAGGCCTATGCCTTTCAACTGAAACAAATCCTTGAAGAACGTGGCGCTATGGTCACGACGACTTCTTCGATTGATGAGTCCAGAAAACATCTGAACCGTGTTGATTTCGATATGATTATCTGTTCTCAAAGCCTGAGTGACGGTTCGGCCAGAGATCTGATGGACTGGTGTAAAGATTCACTTTCAAATATTCCAATTTTCGCTGCTCTTGGAAACTGTACGCAGTTTGAAAAGAAACAGCTCGAAAAACTAGGCGTGGAAAACTTTTTCTCTAAGAATGATTCGGTCAAACTCTTTGATGATATTTCACGGGCACTTTTCAGCTTTGATGATTTCAAGAAAAACTTTCTCGAATCACGCTTCGAGAAAGGTATCAGCTATGAATTGAAAATCGGTGGAAAGAAAATCATGGTCAAGGCACTGGAGATCATGGAGAAGGGAGTGTTCCTTTCTTTTGAAACTCCCTTTTCACTGGGTCATTCGGCAACTCTTTCGTTGAACTGTTCTGAAGGCCTCAATATTGATTCTGTGACATTGAGAGGGGCGCTTCAGGGAGAATTCGCAGGCGGGCAGTATTTTCAGGTTCAGGATGAAGATTTGAAACTCTGGGAAAAGATTCTTTCTCAGTTATGTAAGAAACAGGATGATGTCACCCAGTTTCTGAAAAAGGCTTCGGGTAAGTAACATGGAAAAATTGGATATTTTCCGCGATTACATTCAAAAAATTGATGTTCTTATTGTTGATAAGAACCCAAGCTCCAGAAGTCGTCTTCTGAAGATTATGTATGACCTTGGTTGTAAGAGAAATAAAATTTTCACGGCCGGCGAAATGTCGGAAGCCGAAGAGCATATTGCGACAAGGAATATTGGTATTGTTCTTTCTGATTATTTTATCGGCGGCGGATCGGGATTCGATCTCTTTAAGCTCGTTCGTCAAAAATTTCCGGATAAAAAAGAACTTTCACTTATTCTGGTAACTTCGAATATTTCCCAGACGGCAGTAGCCAAAGCTGCGGAAGAAGACGTCGATTCTTTCGTGATCAAGCCATATACCGTTCAGAGTATTCAGGAAAACCTCATTTCGACTGTCAGTCAGAAAGTGAAGCCCTCTGAATACATTCAGAAAATTGATCTTGGTAAATCTCTTCTTTTCAGCAAGAAGATTGATGAAGCCCTGGTTGTTCTCAATGAAGCAAAAAAACTTCATCAGAAACCTGCACTCGCTCTCTTCTACATCGGTCAGGCCGAGTACATGAAAGAAGAAGTGGAAATTGCTAAAGGTGCATATTCCGCTGGTCTTTCCTTCAACAATATTCACTACAAGTGTCTATTGGGTCTTTATGAAATGTTCCTGGAGCAGAATAAATATAGCGAAGCCTATCAGGTCGTGAAGAAGATCGCCAAATTCTTCCCTGCCAACCCTGACAGGCTTGCCCAGATCGTAAGACTCGCGGTGCAAACCGAAAATTACGATGACATGCAGATGTACTACGAAATTTTCACCTCTCTGGACGAACGTACCGAGACCATGGTGAATTATATCGGAGCAGGGCTATTCGTGAGTGGTAAGCATAAACTCATGAATAAGAAGTATGACGAAGCTGTTCGCTTGTTTGATAACATTGCCGTCTCATGTTCTGAATTTTCAAAATTCATCCGCGCCATGATCACGACTCTCGTTGAATACGGTCAGGTCGCTTCTGCAGAGAAGTACCTTTCACGCTTTCCTCCGGGATCTGATGACCAGGAAGACTATCTGGTGAGTGAATATCTCATCATGAGCAGGAAGGGTGAGCAGCAGTCGTCCATGGCGAAATTTGGTCTCGATCTGTATAACAAAAACATCCGTGACCCTCAGGCCATGAAAATCATGGTGAAGGCGATGGAAGATTGCAAATACAAGAAAGAGACTATCGAGAACTTCAGGGCGGAGTTTCAAAAACTCTGGCCTGAAGAGAGCGACTTTCAGGCCGCTTAATCCACACCGGAAAACTCAGGTATCCAAACTTCTTCTGTCTCTCTGTCAAACTAGTTTACTAGGCCCCTCCTATTTGGTGTCCTTTCTGTCAGACACAAAGGAGTGTGGATATGAAACTGAAAGGACTCGTCATTGCCTGCGCGCTGATCTCAGGATCTGCCCTGGCATCAACTTCAATGATCGTGAGATTTGATCTTACTGATTCCATGAAAAAATATCTGAAGCAGAATGAATTCGATATCACTGGTGTGAACTATAAGACCATGGAGATCGAGGCCCTTCTTTCAGAAGCTGAACTGGCCATGATTCAGTCTCAGAAAACTCAGATCAAATTTTCTTTCCCTCAGAATCTCGCGATGGCGCCTGATCAGGATTACAAGAATCCTCAGGAGATCGAAGATTTCGTGAGAGAAGTTCACGCTCAATATCCGGATATCACCGAAGTAAAATCTATCGGGAAATC
Source organism: Bdellovibrionota bacterium (assembly GCA_040387275.1). Lineage (GTDB taxonomy): Bacteria > Bdellovibrionota > Bacteriovoracia > Bacteriovoracales > Bacteriovoracaceae > Peredibacter. Next base: position 219,002 of record JAZKDZ010000003.1, read on the forward strand.
TCTTGAAGGCCGGGACATTCTCGCGATCAAGATTTCTGATAACGTCAGAGTGGACGAAGTGGAACCAGTTGTTCTGGTAAATGCCATGCACCACGCTCGCGAAGTGATGACTCCGGAAATCACGACAGACATGATTTCTTACCTCACTTCTAATTACGGCAAGCTTGCAGAAGTTACAAAATGGGTGAATGAAACTGAAATCTGGGTTATTCCGATGTTTAACGTCGATGGTAACAACAAGATGTGGACGGAAGATTCTATGTGGAGAAAAAACGTACGTGATGGTCACGGCGTCGATCTCAACAGAAACTATCCTTACGGTTGGAATACCTGCAAAGGTTCAAGTGCTTCAACAGGTGCCCAGGATTACCGCGGAACCGCGCCTGCTTCAGAACCTGAAACACAGGCGATGATGAATTTTGTTGCTGAGATCAAGCCAGTTTTTGATATCTCATATCATTCATATTCTGAAATCGTGATCTATCCTTACGGATGTCGTCCGAATAAAACACCGACTGAAGAAGCCGTAGAAATTATTGGTGCTGAAATCGGGAAGAAGATCGATTACAGGCCGGGAACAGCTTGGGAACTTCTCTATAACGCTGATGGTGGCGATATTGACTGGATGTATACTGCTCACCAGGTGATTCCTTACGTGATCGAAGTAAACGGTACATGGGATGGCTTCCACCCGAATTATAAAAAGATGCGCGATAAGACAGTTCTTCGTAACCGTCCGGGTTGGCAGCATCTGTTCACACGTCTTGAAGGACCAAGTCTTCAGGGTCGCGTGATGAACAAGGATTTTGATGTCATCAAAATCATGAAAGCTGGTGATCCTAAAGTGATCCAGACATATAAAGTGAATCCTGATGGTTCATTCTATGTGATTCTTAAGGCCGGCAATTACGATGTGAACTTCGAAGGTGCAACCAGAAGAAAAATGGAAAACCTCTCGATTCAATCCCGCCAGATCATCACTCTCTAGATTTTCTCAAAAAAGGCTCCTCCGGGAGCCTTTTTTTTCATACAATAAATTTACATGAATAAACGTTCGATAGTCACAGGCGGAGCAGGCTTCTTAGGCTCTCATCTGTGCGAGAAATTGCTGGCGATGAATCACGAGGTTATTTGCCTCGATAATTTCATGACGTCTGGTGAAGAAAATATCGCTCATCTGGTCTCTCATCCTAAGTTTAAGTTTATCAATCATGATGTGATGATCCCTTTTCATGAGAAAGCTGACTGGATTTTTAATCTGGCGAGTCCGGCATCTCCGGTGAATTACCAGAACCAGCCGATTCTCACGACCAAGACGAACATTCTTGGTGCCATCAACATGCTCGATCTGGCAGTTGCAACTGGTGCAAGAATCTTCCAGGCATCAACCAGTGAAGTTTACGGAAGTCCTTCAATCCATCCTCAGAAAGAATCTTACTGGGGTAATGTAAATCCCATTGGACCGCGCAGTTGTTATGATGAAGGGAAGAGATGTGCGGAATCACTTTTCTTTGATTATCTTCGCGAGCACAAAGTGGATATCAGAGTAGGGAGAATCTTCAATACCTTCGGTCCCCGGATGCAACCCGATGATGGAAGAGTCGTCAGTAACTTCATCGTTCAGGCGCTGGCAGGGAAAGATCTTACGATTTATGGTTCGGGAAATCAGACGCGTTCATTTTGTTATGTGACTGATATGGTGGAAGCAATCGTCGCCTACATGAGTGTGGATAGTCCCATGCCTGGTCCGGTGAATCTGGGAAATCCCGGAGAATTAAATATCTCTGCACTGGCCGCACTTATCATTAAGCTGACAGGCTCATCGTCTCAATTAGTATTTAAAGATTTACCGCAGGATGATCCGATTCAGAGACAACCGGATATCTCACTCGCTATAAAAAGTTTTAACTGGAAGCCAGTTGTTCAGATGGAAACAGGGCTCAAGAAAACAATCGAATATTTTAAGAATTTTTAGCTTCTTCCAGTGATTTTTCCAGCATCTTTCTGATTTCCTTGAAATCATCTTCCTTAACATCCAGATACATTTTTTTCTCTGGATAACAGGCCATGGCGATACCTTCAGAACATTTACCGAGGCATCCACTGCGATAAACTTTTACCTGCTTATCCGTTTCTTCTTTCGACCACTTTTTAATCCGATCAGTAAGATCCTTGGCACCTTTATCGTAACAACATTCTTTTCCATCTCTCTGATAATTACAGATATGGATTTCCACCAAAGACTTCATTTTTTCTGAATTCATGTTCTTCCCTGAATGATGCGATCGAGTAATGGACCCTGGAGAGTGACGACAGAAGGTTTTGGAATTCCCCCGTCTGGCCATGTACTTGTAGGTTTTTCCGGCGTTCCCTCTTCTCCGGGATGCTGGACTGATAAGAAAAGTGTCTTATAGTCAGGAGAAAAGCAAGGACCGGTGAATTCAGCATCGGTTGGTGCACTTGCAACACGAATGACTTGTCCCGCTTTCTCACCGCTTCTTATAAAGACATATAACCCATTATTGCCAAATCCTTGATAAGGGCCTTTGTTGATTTCACTTCCTGAGATATCGCTGGTGAACCAGAGATTTCCTTTCGGGTCGAAGACCATATTATCAGGACAGGCCATCCCGGATTCTTTTCCTCCTGCGAGGAATGTCTCATGTTTGAATTTCAGAGAAGCTGCATCGTCTTCAATAATCTTGAGAATCTTTCCGTGATAGTTATTGGCAATTTTATTGTTCGTGAGAGAGACCAGAACATGGCCAGTTAGAGGATCAAATTCAATGTCCTCGGGGCGATCGAGCGGAGTTGCTCCCACCATCTTGGCAGCTTCACGCATGAAGATCTGAATCTCCGTCTGATCCTTGAAATTTTTCTTCAGGATTGGCTGCTCATCAATCTGGAGACTGATCCATTCGCCTTTTTCCATATTGGCGACATAAATTTTTCCTTTCTCAAGTGAGTCACTCGAGTCGGAGATAAATTTATAAAGATGCTCGTTAATCGTATCATCGCCTGTATAGGCAACAACTTTACCGTTCTTGGCTTTTTTTACGGCCGCACATTCATGGGCACATCTTCCCAATGAGATTAGTTTTTTTGCTTCACCAGTGCGGGGTTGAACTTCAACAATCCAGCCATAATGCTCGGGTGGACGTGGATAAATCTCATCCCATTTCTGCCAGCTTTCCTGAATTTTTTTTCCTTTACGGTCGCGATCAGACCAGAACATATCGTAGTTCTCTTCGGCCGTGAGAATCGTTCCCCAGGGAGTAAAACCTCCAGCGCAATTGGCACCAGTGCCTAGTGCGTATTTTTCACCAAAAATTGGTTCATCCCAGGCAAAAGGAATTTTAGTATTCGCATCGAGACGCCGATTGTACTGGGAATTTTTTACGACTTCCCAGTTACCCAGAACCTTTTTCACTTCAACAAGTGATCCGCCAACTTCTTTCATTTCCAGATCAATATTCGCTTTCGTGCGTGCAGGACCTCTGATGTAGAGCGAGTTCACGTATTCATGATTCACCCAGAGGATGCCACGATCTTTTTCGAGCGGATGAAAAGCGATGTAGTCGCAGTTGTAACCAAAGGTTTCACTATCAGAAATCTTATCACCCCAGCGAATGAGAATTCGTGATGTTAATCCTTCAACCGTGATGAGTTTATCCTGCAAGTCTGGAGGAAGATGGGGAAGGGAAGAATTGATGGGTTTTCCCAATGCTTCCAGAGGAAGCTGGGCCAGGACACCGGAAACGCCAAGGAACTGGAGGAAGTCTCTTCTTTTCATAGGCTTCATGATAATATAGCGAGGTATGAAATACCAATTGCCTCTCATACTTTTCGACCCTGAATGCCCACTCTGCACACGATTCAAACAGGGTCTTGAATATCTTGATAAAAGTCTCCACTTTGAGTCGGCCAGAAACGACGACGTTTACATACAATTTCCTGAGCTTTCAAGACAGAATTGCCTCGAGAAAGTGCATATGATTACCACAGACATGAAAATTCTTTCAGGTCAGGAAGTGGTGGATGAACTCTTAAAAACACTTCCGGGTGTTTCGAAGTTCGCGTGGCTTCTGGAAAATGAGCAGGGTAAAAAAGTAAAAGATTTTTTCTATCAGAAAGTGGAAGAGCTTAGAGAGATTGCCAAAAAGAAAGACGAGGGCAACTGTAACCAGTGCCCCCGTTCTTAGATTAGAAAAGTTTTGAAGCGACCTGCTGGATTGCAGTTGATTTCCCCATCGAATAAAAATGTAGGCACGGAACTTTCGCCTTAATGAGTTCCTGAGACTGAGCAATGGCCCACTCAACTCCCACATTCTTCACTTCTTCATCATTCTTGCACTTATCAATGGCATCAATCAGATCATCCGGCATATCGATAAAGAAATTCCGCGGAAGATTGTAGATTTGCGACTTCATCGTGATGGGCTTGATTCCCGGAATGATCGGGGCGGTAATTCCTTCCGCCCGACATTTTTCAACGAACTCAAAAAATTTCTTATTATCAAAGAACATCTGAGTCACGATGTAGTCGGCACCACGTTCGATTTTCTGCTTCATGAACTTGAGATCAGTTTTAAGATTCGGTGCTTCGAAATGTTTTTCCGGGTATCCGGCAACACCAATACAGAATTTGGTAGGTGTAGGATTTTGGAGTTCATCTGAGAGATAAACACCTTTATTCATCGAATTGATTTGAGAAACCAGATCATCAGCGAACTTGTGTCCACCAGGAGTAGGCTCAAAGCTTTTCTGGCCCTTGATACTGTCGCCACGAAGAGCGAGAACGTTATCGATTCCCAGAAAGTTAAGATCAATCAGAGCGTATTCAGTTTCTTCCTTCGTGAACCCTCCGCAAATGATGTGAGGAACGGTATCAACATCAAAGCGATGCATGAGAGCGGCACAGATGGAAACGGTACCTGGACGTTTTTTGATGGATTTTTGCTCAAGAAGGCCGTTCGGCATTTTCTTATATACGAATTCCTCGCGGTGATACGTCACATCGATGAACTTCGGCTTGAATTCCATGAGGGGAGTGACGTTATCAAAGAGCTTCTGGATGCTTTCGCCAGTCGATGGCGGAAGAATCTCTATGGAGAAAAGAGTTTTTCCGTTTGCGTTCTTAATGTGATCTGTAACCTTGGCCATAAATTCCTTTAAAAGAGATTAGCGGAGAGCCACTTCTCCATTTCTGTCACCGAGATATCTTTTCTTCTGGCGTAATCCTCAAGCTGGTCGCGTCCGATTTTCCCCACGTTAAAATAGCGGGATTCCGGATGAGCGAAATACCAACCCGACACGGATGAAGGGGGGATCATCGCCATGGAGTGAGTGAGACTTACTCCAATATTTTTCTCGATATCAAGAAGGCTGAAAAGTTTTTTCTTCTCAAGGTGATCCGGGCAAGCGGCATAACCCGGGGCCGGACGGATACCCTGATACTTCTCTTTCACCATTTCATCATGGGAGAGTTTCTCGGAAGGAACGTATCCCCAGTAATCTTTCCGGATTCTCTCGTGGAGATATTCCGCACAGGCCTCAGCGAGACGATCAGCCAGCGACTTCACCATGATGAGATTGTAATCATCCTGGTCTTTCTCGTATTTTTTGCAAAGTTCATCGAGCCCGATTCCCGAAGTCACACAGAATGCGCCCATAAAATCAGTTTTACCTGATTCTTTAGGGGCCACGAAATCTGAAAGACAAGAATTGGGAGATGTACTTTCCTCCATCTGTCTCTGAGCGCGGAGCATGTTTAGTTTCGCCTGAACAGTTGAAGAAGCTTTCTTGTGAACATGCTTACCATGTTTTTCACAGGCAGATTCAACGTCATCAACTTTGTAGAGTTCGATATCATCGCCGACAGAGTTTGCCGGGAAGAGTCCGAAAACAGCTTTTGCCTTGAGTGACTTATTCTTCACGATATCTTTCAGGAGATCATTTGCTTCATCAAAGAGCTTTCTCGCCTCAGGTCCCACATCTTTATCATCAAAGATTTTCGGATAAGCACCTCTCAATCTCCAGGTCATGAAGAAGGGAGTCCAGTCGATGTACGGGATGAGATCTGAAACCGGAATATCATTAAGGACTGTCACGCCAAGTTTCGCCGGCGTTCTGATCTCAGTTGAGTTCCAGTCAATTTTGAATTTGTTAGTGCGGGCATCATTGAGAGAGAGATACTTCTCTTCTTTCTGAGCAGCAGCGTGGGCGATACGCATTTTTTCATATTCCGCTTTCTGATCATCGTGCATTTTTTTCTTCGCACCCTCATTGAGAAATCTCTCAACGACGGGAACGGCACGGGATGCATCGGCCACATGAATGATTGAGCCGGAATAATGAGGATCGATTTTTACGGCAGTGTGTACACGGCTGGTTGTTGCTCCACCAATGAGAAGTGGGACTTTAAATCCTAATCTTTCCATTTCTTTAGCAACATGAACCATTTCATCAAGAGAAGGAGTAATGAGACCGGAGAGACCGATGACATCAGCATTCTGCTTCTTCGCTTCTTCGAGAATCTTTTCGGCAGGAACCATCACTCCCAGATCAACCACTTCATAGTTGTTACACCCGAGAACGACTCCCACAATATTTTTTCCGATATCGTGAACATCACCTTTAACAGTCGCCATGAGAATTTTCCCGGCATGACTTTGTTTCTGGCCTGATTTCTCAGCTTCAATGTAGGGCTGGAGATAAGCGACAGCTTTCTTCATCACGCGTGCTGATTTCACAACCTGTGGAAGGAACATCTTACCTTCACCGAAGAGATCCCCGACCACACCCATGCCTGACATGAGAGGGCCTTCAATCACTTCGAGAGGACGCTTCACTTTCTTTCTGACTTCTTCAGTATCTACTTCAATGTGATCAACAATTCCCTTGATGAGAGCGTATTCGAGACGCTTTTCTACCGGGAGAGATCTCCATTCTTCATCTTTCTTTTCCGCTTTTCCGTTATTCTTCACTTTCGCCGCAAGTTCAATCATGCGCTCAGTTGAATCCGGACGGCGGTTAAAGATCACGTCTTCAACATGCTCGAGAATTTCGGCCGGGATGTCTGAATAGACCGGAAGGGCACCGGCATTCACGATCCCCATATCAAGACCAGCTTTGATCGCGTGATAAAGGAAAGCCGAGTGCATCGCCTCACGAACAACGTTATTTCCACGGAAAGAGAACGAGAGGTTTGAAACGCCTCCGCTGACTTTGGCGTGTGGAAGATTGGCCTTGATCCATTTTGTCGCTTCGATGAAATCGATGGCGTAATTATTGTGCTCTTCCATCCCTGTCCCGACAGTCAGGATATTCGGATCGAAGATAATATCTTCCGGCGCGAATTTCACTTTCTCAGTAAGGATTTTGTAAGCGCGGGTACAGATTTCAATACGTCTTGGAAGGTTGTCGGCCTGGCCTTTTTCATCAAATGCCATTACCACACAAGCGGCGCCGTATTTTCTTACGAGTTTTGCGTGTTCGATAAACTTCGCTTCACCTTCTTTCAGGGAAATGGAGTTTACGATTGCCTTCCCCTGGATTCGCTTGAGGCCAGCTTCAATCACTGTCCACTTTGAGGAATCGATCATGAGGGGAACTTTACATATATCCGGTTCACTCGCGATGAGATTCACAAAGTGAACCATCGCTGCTTCCGAATCAATCATCGCTTCATCCATATTGATGTCGATGATCTGAGCACCGTTTTCAACCTGCTCGCGGGCAACACGAAGGGCCTCTTCGTAATTTTTTTCCACGATCAGTTTTTTAAATGCAATAGAGCCGGTGAGATTTGTGCGCTCACCGATATTGATAAAGTTAGAACCAGGGAAAATTTTTAATGGTTCTAATCCTGACCAGCGCGGAATAGGTGCTAATTGCGGAATTTGTCTGGGAACAGCCTCGGCTGCCGCCTCGGCAATAGCTTTAATATGTTCATTGGTTGTTCCGCAACACCCACCGATGATATTCACCCAGCCATTTTTAAACCATTCATTGAGAGTTCCTGCCATGTGGGCCGGTGTCTCATCGTACTGGCCGAATTCATTAGGAAGACCAGCGTTCGGATAAACCGAAATATGGAAAGGCGATTCTTTGGCGAGCACTTCAATATAAGGACGCATGAGTTCTGCACCAAGGGCGCAGTTAATTCCGATCGAGAGTAGAGGATAGTGAGAGACGGAATAGAGAAAGGCTTCAATCGTCTGACCGGAAAGTGTTCTTCCCGACGCATCCGTGATTGTTCCTGAGACCATGACCGGAAGAGGTTTGCGATTTTCTTTCTCAAAATAATCAGCAATCGCAAAGAGTGCCGCTTTACAGTTGAGCGTATCGAAAACAGTTTCTACGAGAAGAATGTCGACTCCGCCTTCCACGAGATACTTTGTCTGCTCATAGTAGTTTGCTACGAGTTCATCAAAATCAACTGCACGGAAACCGGGATTGTTCACATCGGGAGAAAGTGATGCTGTTTTTGTTGTGGGACCAATTGAGCCCGCAACAAATCTTGGCTTAGAAGGATTTCTCTTTGTGTATTCATCAGCACATTTTCTCGCGATCTGTGCGGCCACGAGATTAAGCTCGGGAACAAATTCTTCCATGTGATAATCGGCCATGGAAATTCTTGTGCAGCTGAAAGTATTTGTCTCGATGATGTCAGCACCGGATTCGAGATATTTATTATGAATCTCTTCGATGACTGAAGGCTTGGTGAGAACGAGAAGATCGTTATTTCCTTTCACAGCATGCTTCCAGTCTTTGAAACGCTCGCCACGATAGTCACTATCTTCAAGTTGATATTTCTGAATCATGGTGCCCATCGCACCATCAAGAATGAGCACTCGCTCATTTAAAAGCTGTTTTAAATCCACAGAAAAGGGCCCTCTCAATCGGTAATACACTAGTGTATAATTTATTTAGCACAGTTTTGCCAGAAAAGTCTAGTAATTTTAGCTATATATAAAATGTTTAGTTATGCAATCACCATAAGATAGAAACCCATGAGGAAGAATATGAAGGCCCCTACGAGATAGCGATTGGGCCATCTCTTAAAATAGATCGATTCGAGGAGGGCGACCCAGACGGGACCCGTGATGGAAATCGCCGTGAGAGTTCCTACGTGAGCGTATTTCAGGGCCGCGAGATAAAGGGCAAGAGAGATAAAGCATCCACCAACACTGGCTCCGACAATCGTGACTTTGTCGCGAAGATTGAAGTTCCAGATGTCTTTCGGAAATTGCACAAATATTTTTGGACTGATGATGAGAAAGCCCACGAGGGCGCCGGCACAACGAATCACGTTCACCTGAAAAGTTTCGAGACCAGGACTTATTTCAAAAGCTGATCTCGTCATCATGACACCAACAGCGTCGAGAGTAATTCCGGTAAATGCCCACACGAAACTTTTAAAATCCCAACTTCCTGTCTGCTTACTTCTTTCAAGCATGAAAATGTAAATACAGACCACCATGCACATCACGGCGAGAATCTGGTTAACGGAAAAAACCTGATTTAAGAAAAAATATCCATAGAGACCGAGCATGAGGGGCTCAAAGCTGAACATGACAAGAGTTCTGCCCGCGCCGAGAGTAGTAAAAGCTTTGAATAAAAAAATATCTCCGCCGCAGAGTCCACCGAGGCCACTGAAAAAAAGAAGCGCCAACGCAGAAAGTGGAACTGAGTTCATTTGTCCGGAAAGCAGCATCGCAATGATAAAGGCCAGCATAGCGAAAGTGACTTTGACAGTCCCCATCCAGACCGGATTAAAACGCGTCGAATAGATGGAGAAAAACATGCTGGCAGTGGAAAAAGTGAGGTTAGCACCTATAGCCATCAGATAGACCTGGAGAGAACTCAAAGAGGCACCTTTTGTTAAGCTATTGTATCCTAAATGATTTGAGTCAAAGTGGGGAGAGTGGTGTAAAATAAGTTGTATGATTATGCTTATAGCGGGCGTTCTTTCGGTCCTCGATAACTCCCCAAAAAATGCGAATATGAGTAAAGAACAAGAATACAAAAATAAGCTGACTCCCGAACAATATAATATCTGCCGACTGGGTGCTACTGAATCTCCTTTTTCTGGAAAGTACAACAAGCACTACGAGAAGGGACATTACGTTTGTGTCGTTTGCGGCCAGGAACTTTTCAGCTCCAATACGAAGTTTGATTCAGGAACAGGCTGGCCCAGTTTCTCTGATGTCTTGAACTCAAAAAACGTTATCAAGAAAGATGATTATGCGTTTAATATGCATCGGGTGGAAGCCCTCTGCTCGAAATGCGGCTCTCATCTTGGACACGTCTTTGATGATGGTCCTAAACCAAGTGGTAAACGTTGGTGCATTAATTCCACTGCACTAGAATTCGTACCAGAGAAAAAATGATGTATCCCTTTATTGCCTTAAATAATAATTTTCGCGTTGAAGTCAAAACGGATTTCGATTTTGATCAGTCGAATCCCCTTCAATTCCATTATCTTTTCCGCTATACGATCCTCATCACGAATGTTGGGGAAGTCCCCGCGAAGCTCATTTCACGTAAATGGTTTATCAAAGATGGTAAGGGCGAAATTCGCCTGGTCGAAGGTCCGGGAGTCGTCGGTCAGACTCCGTCATTCAAGCCAGGTGATGCTTTTGAGTATTCGAGCTTCTGTCCTCTTCCGACGATGAAGGGAGAGATGTGGGGCCATTTCAACATGATGGATAATACCGGCAAATCTTTTAAAATCGACACACCAGTCTTTAAGTTTGAAGTTCCAAAAGAAATGATCGACGTCTACTGATTCAGTAAAATCTCAAAATTTTTCTCGAGCTTCTTAATCTCTTCTGCGAGATCCGAAACCATTTCATCTCGTGGAATGGCAGAAAAATTCTTCGACTTGATGAGGTCATGCATGATCCGCAGCCGCTCGAGAGAGTTCATAATGTCGTGGGAGAGTTTCTTAGTATCCATTGAAACCACTATCGACAACAGTGAACGTATGCTTGATGGGTCCGTATTCCATTTCAATCACATCATTCGGCTTGAGTGGTCCCACACCCTGGGGAGTGCCGGTGAAAACCAGATCGCCATCATTTATCGGAAAATGTTGATCAATGTAATGAATGATTTCGTCGGCCTTCATTACGGCTTGCGCGAGACTCGCTTCCTGTTTCAATTCACCATTCACTCTCAGGCGGAATATTGTCTGCTGCCAGTCTTTCTCAAAATCGCGAGTTCCCTTGATAGGAGTGACGATCGCAGAATTTTTAAATGACTTAGCGATTTCCCATGGATGACCGTTCTCTTTACATTTTTTCTGAACATCGCGAAGAGTGAGATCCAGTCCGAGCCCCAGGCCAATCACATTCTTCTTATAAAGTTTAAGTACGACCTCTGCTTCGTAATGAATCACTCCGCGATCCCATGGGAGAACGACTTTCACGTTGTCTTTAATTTCGGTAAAGCACGATGGTGGTTTTATGAAGAGAACCGGTTTGTCCGGCTGCTTCTCTTTCATTTCAGCTGAATGTTCAGTGTAGTTCTTTCCGAGGCAGATGATTTTATCCATGAGGGGATATTATCGTCTTAGTTCGGGAAAATCCATGGAAGATAGGCAGAGAGCATAGGATTGAAGGAGAAGCGTCCCTGAGGACCGTGTGAAAACGTTGAATGAATTCCCGCAAGGAAAATGCCATCAAGATTCTTCACGAAAATCGGACCGCCCGAATCTCCGGATCTCGAAAACGTATCATCGAGTTCCAGGACGTGATCGGTGAAATTGATCCATCTGAATGTCGGAGTAATAACTGTGCGGATATTAGTCTTGTCACGAGCACCAAAACCAAAGCGATAGAGCTTACCTACAACTGTCTGAGCTTTCAGGATCGGATGAATATTGATGTTGGCCGGAAGTTCTTCTTTCAGGTGAAGTTTCGCGAGATCGTTTTTATAAGCAGATATTTTTGGTTTGTAATCCGGGTGAATCTGAAAACCAGCCGTTTCAAGTGCCGGAAGTTTCGGATCGTATTTTTCCTGAGTGAAGACCCGGACTTTTAAAACATCACCATCAAGACAGTGAGCTGCCGTCATCATGAGCTTCGGAGAAACTGCCACACCTGTGCAGGTGAAGACACCGTTCGGTCTCGTGACTTCAATGAGAAGACTCGAGTTGAACTTTTCCCACTGGTCGGTTTGAGCAAATAATTCGGTTGTCATGAGGAGCACCATTAGTTTCAGGAGGATCATAATCCCTAATAGACCAAAAAAGGTCCCATTAACCAAGGTGCGAGTTGCAATCTTATGCGTAAATCCATGTGCGGTGAGCGGCAAGCAGTGGATTGTAGGAGTATTTGCCTTCCGGGCCATAAGAGAGGGTCGAGTGAATTGCCACGAGGAATAACTGGCCTTTCTGCTGAAGGAAGACAGGTCCTCCGGAATCCCCGGAATAAGAGTACATATCGTGAAGTTCGAGAATCTTTTGCGGATCCTGAACTTCTTTGAAAACCGGAGTAATCATCGTGCGGATATTTTTATCACCACGAGCGCCGTAACCGATTCTCACGAAATTTCCAGTGAGGTCGCGATCATTCTTCAAAACGGAATAAAAATTAGTTCCTTCCGGAAGTGGAGAAGAAAGTTTGATTTTCGCGAGATCGCATTTGTAATTGGAAAGCTCCGGCTCGTATTCAGGGTGAAGTTCATAAGTTTTTACACCGAGAAATTTTCCATTCTTGTTGTACGTACCGGCAGTTGAAACTCTGACTTTGAGAATTTCACCTTCGAGGCAATGAGCGGCAGTAAGGATTGTGTCCTTATTGATCGCCACACCTGTTGAAGTAAAAATTCCTTCCGGACGTGTGACTTCAATCACTACTGTGGAATTAAAGTTCGACCAATCAATGTTCGTGGAGAGATTCGCTTGGGCGTTTGTTGTCATATAACCATCATCCTTGTGGTTTTCTGAGATGCTCATCATGAGCGTCTTGTCTCCATTATAGAGATTCTGGAAAACCGTGTCGAAGGTGCTTTTTGGCACTACGTAACTTTAGATTGCCTGAGAAATTTCAACAAATTGTGAGTGAAAGATCAACGGGGGACGGCCTCTGTTAGAAGATATAAGATACCCATTATGACCCTCGAACCCCTTTGTTTTATTAGGACTCCATTCATCGAGAAGTTCGGCGTCCCACGCCAATCACTCCTTGTCGCAGATGCCATAGGAGAAATGGTCTTTCCGAAGAATGATTTTTACGCGGAAGCCTTCAGAGGAATTGAGACTTTTTCTCACCTTTGGCTGATTTTTGAATTCCATCAAGTGGAAGAGAAATCCGTTCAGGCACTCGTGAGACCACCACGCTTTGAAGGAAAAATGAAACTCGGGGTATTCGCTACACGCTCTCCGCACCGGCCGAATCGGATGGGTTTATCCGTCGTAAAATTTCTCAAGATCGAAGAGAAAAAAGATTCCGTTCACTTGTTTGTCAGCGGTGTGGATCTGGTTGATGGGACTCCCATCTTAGATATCAAACCTTATATTCCTTACGCGGATTCTGTGGATGCGACTGCACCTTTATTTCCGGAAGCTCCACCTAAGATTCCTGTGGTCTGGAAATGCAGTATTCCTCCTGAAAAGAACATGGTCGAAGAGATTGTTTCCTTAGATCCCAGGCCTGGTCACCAGAAAAATGAGACGACATCATATGGTCTGACTTTGAATGATCTGAATATCAGATTTCAGATGGCAGGCGATCAATTTGAGATTTTAGAAGTGGAGCGGAAAGTGTTAGGATCTGAATCATGAAAAAAGTTTTAGTAACAGGTGCTGCAGGTTTTGTCGGTTCACGGACTGTTGAGAAATTAAGAGAACGTGGAATTGATGTCGTCGGCATCGACAACATGAATGATTATTACGAAATTGCTCTTAAAGATGAGCGGCTGAAATCAGTGAAAGCAACCGGATGTCATTTTGAGAAAATTGATATAGAAGACAAGGCTGCTCTCTCTAAACTTTTTCGTGAACATAAATTTGATGTGGTCTTTAATCTCGCGGCCCGAGCTGGTGTTCGCTACTCGATGGAAAACCCTGATGTCTATATGTCGACTAATGCTCAGGGCACTCTGAACATTCTCGAATGTATGAGATCAACCGGTGTATCGAAACTGGTACTTGCTTCAACTTCTTCTTTGTATGCCGGACAAACGATGCCCTTCAAAGAAGATCTCCCGGTCAATACTCCGATTTCACCGTACGCCGCTTCGAAGAAAGCCGCGGAAGTCATGGCCTACACTTATCATTATCTTTATAAAATCGATGTCTCAGTCGTTCGTTACTTCACTGTTTATGGCCCTGCTGGAAGACCGGATATGTCGCCATATATTTTTTCGCAAGCTCTCCTGAGTAATCAGGAAATCCCTGTCTTTGGTGACGGAACTCAGTCCCGCGATTTCACCTATGTTGATGACATTGCCGAGGGGACAATTCTTGCTTCTAAGAATGTTGGTTATGAAATTATCAATCTTGGTGGGGGAAACAATCCTTACACACTCAATGAAATGATTAAGATTATGGAGAAGCTTTCAGGAAAGAAAGCAAAGGTTAAATTCGGAGAAGCTGTGAAGGCCGATATGGATGTCACATGGGCCGATATCACCAAAGCTAAGAGTCTTCTTGGCTGGTCTCCAAAAACTGGTTTTGAAGAGGGGCTCAAGAAGACTCTCGACTGGCATTCAAAACGTTAGAAACGTTTCTTTAACTCTTTCTGAACGCGAGTCAGAAGAGCAGTAATCATTTTATCGTCCATTCCGTGAAGCATGTGACTTGGCGGAAGATTCTTTTCTCCACCTTTCTTAAATGCTTCAAGACGATTGTTGATATTGTTCCGGAGAGTCCGGAGCTTTTTATCTGTGAAGTCTTTGAGGTCTGAATAATCTTTCATGGCTTTTTCCTGAATTTAAATCCTGTTTTTCCTGGACGTCTATTTTCATTACTTCTTCCCGGACCAGCTCCCTGACCTTGTGGTCTTGGACCACGAAAACGTGGGCGCTTGTCACGAGATCCGTCGATGCGTTTTTCCATCTGCTGCATTTGTTCTTCCGGAGAAGGAACATATCCTGGCTGGAAATCATCTTCATCGTCGTATTGATTTCCGCCCTGAGGTTTATGATTTACCGGAGCTCTATTTCCGACATTATCTTTATCGACGGGCGGACGATTCTGTTGTTGAGGAGGTGGATTATCATTCCGTGGGCGGTCGTCACGGCGAGGTCCACGATCATCTTGTCTTGGCCCACGATCATCGCGTCTAGGCCCGCGGTCATCGCGTCTTGGTCCGCGATCATCCTGTCTCGGTCCACGATTATCTGGTCTCGGTCCACGATTATCTGGTCTCGGTCCGCGATTATCCGGTCTTGGTCCACGATCATCTGGTCTTGGCCCGCGATTATCCGGTCTCTGATCACGACTTTCCTGTCTCGGTCCGCGATCATCTTGTCTCGGTTCACGAGATCTCTGCATATCACGGCGAGGATCACGGAAAGGCTTACTTACAGGAAGTTTCCCTTCAGCTTCTCCGACAAATTCTTCTGTAATCAGGCGAAGCTTAATGAGTTTTTGAATTCTTGAAAGAGCATCACGTTCAGTTTCATCACAGAAAGAAATGGCATCACCTTCTTTACCGGCACGAGCTGTACGACCAATACGGTGAACATAACTTTCAGCTTCGACCGGAAGATCGAAATTGATGACGTGGGAAACGCCATTGATATCGAGACCGCGGGCCGCGATGTCTGTTGCGATGAGAACTTTAATTTTCCCTTCCTTGAAACTGGAAAGGGCACTTTCGCGTGCCGACTGGGATTTATTCCCATGAATGGCCGCTGAAGGAATCTGGTGATGAGCGAGATAATCAACGATTTTATTCGCGCCATGTTTTGTGCGTGTGAAAACGAGAGTGAGATTAACACCCTCTTCGCCGAGAAGTTTCCGGAGAAGTTGATACTTATGAACACGCTGAGTGAAAATCACACGCTGATCAATTCTTTCTACAGTTGATGAGGGAGGAGTGACTTCCACACGAACAGGATTTTTCAGAAGATTTGAAGCAAGACGGGAAATCTCATCCGGCATTGTTGCTGAGAAAAGAAGTGTATGACGATCTTTAGGAAGTTTCGCGATGACTTTTTTAATATCGTGAATGAATCCCATGTCGAGCATCCGATCGGCTTCGTCGAGAACGAAAACTTCGATAGTATCAATTTTGAGAAGTCCCTGTTCCATGAGATCAAGAAGTCGTCCCGGAGTAGCGACGATAATATCAAGTCCGCGTCTGATCGCAGCGACCTGAGGAGCCTGTCCGACTCCGCCGAAAATCACAGTCGTCCCGATATGAAGACCTTTCGAGTATTTCTGAATGTTGGCACTAATCTGAGAAGCAAGCTCTCTTGTAGGAGAGAGGATGAGCACTCGTGGTGCCAGGTTTTTTACTTCTTTCGGATTCTTGACGAGATAGTTGATGATCGGAAGAGAGAAAGCAGCTGTTTTACCCGTTCCAGTCTGAGCGATTCCCAGAAGATCTTTTCCTTCGAGGAGATGCGGAATCGCTTCTCTTTGAATAGGAGTGGGAGTGGTGTAGCCCGAGTCTTCCAGATTCTTGAGAATCGTAGGATTCAGGGGCAGTTCATTAAATTTTTCCATGCATACCAATTGAGGTTTTAATTTTTGTTTTCAAAAAAGACGCGATCAAACCTCTGACCGAGTGTTTCTTCTGCTTGCTGTTGTGCAAGTCTTACGTTGAGCTCTCCCAGTTTTTTACGGAGAGCAGGTTCTGAAATTAGCTTTGTTAAAGCTTCTGAAAGGGCCTTTACGTTTTGGGATGGAATTACAAACTCTCTGGCATCCGCTTCGAGAAGTTCTCCTGCACCAACTTTGTCAGTGGTTATAACAGGAACGCCACATCCCATGGCTTCGAGGACAACGCGACCGAATTCTTCAATGCGCGCCGGAAGTACGAAGATATCTATGGCATTGAAATAGCTTTCAATGTCAGAAAGACCTGGGTCAAATATGAGCCCTCTTCCGGAATATTGTCCTTTCTCATCCTTACCTACCACCCGAAAACTGGCCTTGTCACGAATATCAGCGGAAAGACCGTCAATTGCGTGAATAAAAAGGTCTAAACCACGTTTTTGGAAGTTTCCGGAGGTCACAAGACTCACAATCACCTTGTCTGGGAATCCGAATCGTGACCGGAGCTCTGGCTTATTGGGTAGAGGCCGGAATATTTTTGTATCGAGTGCAGGATACACAACATGAATTTGCTCAGCAGGTACATGAAATCTACCAACCGTATCTTTTTTCATGAGCTCAGAGTTGGCGATCATTTTTGTAAAACCCATTTCGCGCAGAAGGGGATTATGCGTAAGGGCCATCTCATGATCTTTCGGAAGCATTTTATTATGGATAAGTTCTGAAGCGAGGAACACACAGTTGTGAAGTGTCAGCACATCCTGGTCGCTGATATCACCATGGCCAACTGTTATCTCGGGAGAAAGTTTTTTCCGCAGTCTCTGCACCTGCCAGTCATACCAGCGGCGACGGGTGAAACCTGTACTCTTAATCCACGGAAACATCTTGTGGGGAATCACTCCCATAGACGTGAGAAGTTCTTTATCCATTGTCATCGCCGCTACATGCACTTCATATCCGCGCGACTTGAAGTAGCGCATATTTTCATAGGCCGTGCGGGCCGATCCCGAACTCTTGTGAAGCTGTAACATGGCAATCAATACTTTTTTCATTCAGAACCTAAAAAGAAGATCGGAAAATGGCGTCGTATCTTCATTGAAAAATTTTTTACTCTCGAGAACTCTGCTCCCGAGAAATGTGAAGTGTGGAGAAATGAGTTTTTTATATTCATCACGCGTTCGATGAATAGCGTACTCATCCTTAAATTCCAGTTCACTCACTTGTCTGCCTAGTTCCACATTGGTGGGAACTGTGAGGTAAAGAAATTTAATTCTCGTTGCGAGTACTGGGAGAACTTTTTTCAACTCTTTATCGGTGAGATACTGAAAAACCGAAGTACAGATTCCGAGATCAAAAGTGTTCTCTCTCTTGCGATCTGTCTCACACCATTCAAGAATTCCTTCCTGGTAAAGTTTGAGCTTCGTGGATTCAACGGGTCTCAATTTATCCGGCTTCGCTTTTTTGAAAGCATAAGGCGAAGGTTCAATGCCGACGGCGCGATAAGGAATAAAAGTTTTCATCATCTCGCGAAAGAGATGCCCGTAGCCAAAACCCAGGTCAACGATGGAAGTGATTTCTACGTGTTCAATGGCCAGAAAGGCCTTCAGGTATTTGGTGTGTTCTCTGGCATTCACAATTCCATCCATAGTCATCGGATCGGAATAGTTTTTGTCCCAATATGTCTTATCAAAGATTGTCATAAAGTGCTCAAAGGTGCTTTAATTCATTCAAAGGATATCTATGCTTCCGTGGTCGAAATCACTTGTGATCATTCCAACTTATAATGAGTCCGACAACGTCGAAAATATGCTTACGACATTGAACGGTCTCTATCCGGAACTTTCGATTCTCATTATCGAAGATGGGTCACCGGATGGAACGGCTGCGATTGTTAAAAAGTATCAGGCCACGCACCCGAACGTCCATATGATTGAGCGTCAGGGAAAACTTGGACTAGGCACGGCCTATATCACAGGCTTTAAATGGGCCCTTGAAAAGAACTTCGATTTTGTTTTCGAAATGGACTGCGATTTCTCGCACGATCCAAAAGATGTCCAGGCGTTATTAACGGCCGCTCAAACGGCTGACCTTGCCATTGGTTCACGTTACATCGGCGGCATTCGTATCCTTAACTGGCCGATGAAAAGACTTCTCTTAAGTTATTTTGCTTCAATCTATACGCAGATTATCACCGGGATGAAAATTCAGGATGCAACGGGTGGATTCAAGTGCTTTAAGGCATCCACGCTTCGCCAGATTGATCTCAATAAGATTTTCTCAAATGGTTATTCCTTCCAGATCGAACTCAACTACAAGACCTGGAAGAAGGGTCTGAAGCTTCAGGAAGTGCCGATTACTTTTTCAGAAAGACGTGAAGGTCAGTCTAAGATGAGCCGGAAAATTATCTATGAAGCAGTCTGGGCAGTCTGGAGAATGAGACTTTTCAGCTAAGAAGTTTCTGATTTATTTCCAAATATCAAAACGACATTTTAATTTGAATTGAAGTACTGAGAAGTTCTTCTGTGGATCCTTCCATTAGACGCCCAATGAAGGGCGCCTTGAGCAAAGGATTTCATGGAAGAAATGCAGAGGGTGTTGATTCTCGTTATTCTTTTATTACAGCTCGCTGTAATTTTAAGAGTAACCTGAGGATACTTTAGGTGGGAAGTTAGAGCTTCTCACCACCTCTTCATTCTTTAATTATTCTGACTCAGATTTTGAATTTTAGCAAACCGAGTACTTTCAGTTAATTATACCAAAGTGTTTACTAACGAGAGGCGACTTTAGCTTTATTGATCAATACAAGATTTCTCAAGTAGATAATCAGATTGAGCGAACTCCCAGCTGTGAAAACAATATCACCGATACTGATTGAGTAAATAAGAATAAGAATTCCTCCTGCGAGCGAGAAATACCAGAAGGCGACCGGGATCACACTCTGCTTTTGTTTTTCCGATGCAATCCACTGAACAACAAAACGCCCGAAAAATAAAATCTGTCCGAGGAATCCGATGATCACCCATGGATTAAAAATTTTCTCGGCATATTTCGCGATTATTTCATTCATTTAAAATTTACTTTTTTACCGATGATGTAAGGTCGAATGTTTTGAGATTCAAAATAAGTTCTCATGAGCATGTCGGCAATGAGCCCCAGTGCAAGCATCTGAACACCGACCATGATGAGAAACATGCTGATCATGAAAATAGGATTACGGTGAACCTTGGTTTCAAAAACAAATTTCTGATATGTAGCGATTCCCAAAGTCAGAATAGAAAGTCCGAAACAAAAGAGACCCGCACCACCGAATACATATACCGGCTTCGTCTTGAATCCTTTCATAAACCATACAGTGAGAAGATCAAGAACAACTTTGAAAGTGCGGTTGATTCCGTATTTTGAAACACCTGCAGTTCGTGCACGATGATTTACGGGAATCTGGGCAACTTTCACTCCCATGGATTCAATGAGAACACCGAGGAATCTGTGCATTTCTCCATAGAGATGAAGATTCTCAACAACCTGTCTGCGATAAACTTTAAGAGAACATCCAAGGTCTTTGAGTTTTGTTTTGGTCACTCTACGAATGATAAAGTTGGCGATCTTAGAGGGGAGAAGTCTCAGGACAAAACCATCCTGTCTTTTTTCTCTCCAACCAGTCACGTAATCATACCCTTCATCCTGAATGAGTTTGAGCATTTTCGGAATATCACGCGGATCATTCTGAAGATCTGAATCCATAGTGACGAGAACATCACCACTGGCATTTTTAAATCCAGCATCGAATGCTGCTGTCTGACCCGCATTCGTAAAGAAGGAAATAATCTTAAGCCAGGGTCTGGTCTTCGCCATCTCTTCGAGCACTTCAAGGCTTCCATCACGGCTGCAGTCGTTGACTGCCACCACTTCAAGTTCATAAGGTTGACCGTTGAAAGTCTCTTCGATTTCAGAGAATAACTGCGGAAGGTTTTCCCGCTCATTATAAATGGGAAGAATGATGCTGATTTTCATTTATTTTTCCTGATGATAAGTTCGAATTTTAATAGCTGGAACAAGCTCTTACTAGTCAAAACTCTTTGGTTGCCGCAATGCGCTGCGCGAGGGTAAAATTCAACCATGAATAACCTCATTTCTCGCCCCCAAAAACTTTTCGCCGTTTTGGTTCTTTTGGTCTTACTTTTTCAACCCTTTAAAGTGGGTTTTGAGAAGGGCCATCATGGATGGGTTTCCTCGCATACGCTAAGTCAGATTTCTCATGCTTCTCCTGAAAACTATTTTCTGGGTTATTTGCGAAAGGCGACAGAAAACGAAGCCGTAGATTATGTCTACTTTGACCGATATCCCGTCATTTTCTCAGGTCTCACACATATGATTCTATCGCCCTTCTGGGGTAACTTTGAATGGTCCGTCTATCTCGCCCGACAATGGATGAATATCATTTTTCTCATCTCTGCCTGGTTACTATGGCGTCTGATCTCAGGATTGATTCCCGACCAACGAAGATCACTCACAGTCACGGCTTTCACCTTATCGGCTTCGTATTTTATTCACTACAAAGATATGGTTCACTTTGATCAGCCTGCACTCATCGGTTGTCTTCTCGCCTTGAACGGGATTATCGATTTTGAACAAACGGGAAAAAAGAAATTTCTCTGGTGGGGTGTTCTGCTTGGTCCATTACTGGGAAGAGGTTATGCCGTCATCTTCTTCCTGGCTTCCTGGATATTCGTAAAATTTATCCTGGAATTAAAAGCTTCCAAAAATTTTATGAATGCGATGAAAGCTCTTCCACTTCTGTTCTTATTCATCAGTATTCCCATGCCAACTCTTATGCTGGCCAATAATGTCATGAGCGAAGCAAAGATCCGGAATGTCGACTGGAAGAAAACCAGCATTGTTGAGAGTGCTCTTCTTCGCATGGGTGTGAATAATTATGTTCCCGTTGATACGGCCTCAAAGGAAAAGAAATTCAAGTGGCCTTCGTTTCTGATGAATCAGATCAATCGTTTTTTTGATTTCGTCACTCCTTATCCACTCTGGGCGATTCACATAAAAAATTTCAAGGATAAGGGAATTCACTATTCTTCTATCCTGCCAAAAGCCCTGTTTCAGCTCATGCTTGTTTTTCTTCTCTTTCGTGGATTTCGGGGATTCTGGAGCGAGAAAACAATCACCCAAAGACACATGTATCTCTATGTGTGTGCCGGAGGAATTTTATGGGTATTAGTCATGAGAAATCTGGCCAATTTCCACGAGTATGTAACTCTCTATCTTTTCGGATCCTTGATTCTCATCTGGGATTTTCTTTCAGAAGAAGCTCAAAAAAGAGGGAAAGATCTTTTGCCTCTGGCCCTCGCAACTGTCGTAATTGCTCTTGTCTTCAACTTTGGGAAGATGACTTATGTTGCTTCAACAGTTAACTGGCAACCAGGTGAATTTGAACGCGTGAAGAAAATTCTCGAGTCAGAGAATGTGACGAGGATCAAGTTTGTCTCTCCGGATGGAGGATTTTTTATTGATGGCGCTCCCTATGCGGAATCGTTCTTTCTGAGAGATTTTGTCCATGCAGTTAAGGAAGGTCGGGCAGAAAGAGAAATTCACCACGTAAAAGTGAATGGAGAATCGAAATTTGAGGTCAGGAAAATTTAGTCGCCGGTCTGAAACGATCACGGAGTTTACTTAAGATATCGAACAGCCACTGGTCAGTTTTGTATTCATAATGACTGATCGGTTTCTCATGCAGATATTTCTCAAACCAATCGCTGGATAAGTGAAGTTTTTTAAGGACGAACTCTGTGTCTTCCTTCAATTCTTTCGGATCATAGAGGGGCTTCTTCAATTCCTGAAGGGCCGCATCCCTGGAAATCTGTCCGGAATTGATGAGTGTTGAGAGATGGGCCTTCCGTTTATCCACATTGAATTTCACCGGCAGAATATGGGCCTGATAAAATTTTGTGAAGATGGATTCGTAATGTTTTCCGCCGTAGTCTCTCCAGTCCAGCTTTTCCTGAAGTAACTTCTTGGCCTCGTCTTTGTGATAATCAATCAGGTTCAGAGGTTTAACGACTTTGTAGCCCAGTCCGTACATGAGAATCCCATGCTTCATGGTGCTTACCTGCGGGAAAGTTTTCAATTTTCCTTCGCCGAATTTTTTAAAGATGTCTTTGATGTTGGCCAGATCCTGCTTCCGGTGAACCCAGGCCTTAGGCATAACTGCTTCTGTCGCGATATTCGCACCGCTGAGGATGTATTTAATATTGTGTTTGCGTGCCAGCTCAATAATCACACCAAAGATTGCGTGGTCTGAGAGAAGCTCGATATCGATGACTCCAGCTTTAAAAAAAGCGCGCTGAAGTTCACGAAATTCTTCCCAATCAATGACGTGAGTGACCAGATCAAAGCCGAGCTTTTCAACGATGCTGTGAATGTTGAAAGTGGCGAGTTCTGAGTTCCAGCCATTATCCAGGTGAACACAAAGGGGACGGAGATTATATTGTGAGGCCATCCAGGCGATGTAAGAAGAATCGACTCCACCGGACAGGCCGATGATACAGTCGTACTTTTCGCCTTTTTGCTTTTCTTTGATGGTCGCGAAGAGTTTTCCGAGTTCATCGTTCTGAATGTATTGCTTGAGAGGCCAGTTCTTCAGAATATTATCGTAATCGTGGCAATGATTGCACACACCCTGGTCATCAAATGTGATTTTAGGATCCGTTGTATCCATTACACAACGGGTACATATCTGCTGGTGAGCCAAATTACTTTCCTTTACGAAGGATGTCTTCGATCTCTGATCTCTTAGGATAATTTACCAATACCGCCTTGTGAGGGCCATGATAAACGAAAATTGAGCCCGCTGCAGCAGCATCCGCACCTGAACTGAGGGCCGAAGCCAGGTCATCTCTGGAACCACCGCCGCCAAGAGCGACCAGCGGTATGCTGATTTTAGATGAAATCTCTTTAATTAGTTCCAGATCATAGCCAGTATAAGTTCCCTCTCGGTAAACCGAATGAAGGAGAATTTCCCCGGCACCGAGTTCCTGATATTTTAAGGCCAGTTCCAGGGGAGAGAATTTCTCGCTGTGGTTCAGGTGATTCACAGCTTTTTTTCCGCCAAGCATGCCTTTATCAATATCAATGATAGCAACCACACTTTGCGCACCGAAATTTCTGGAAGCTTCAGTGAGGAGTTCCGGCCTGGAAAAGAGAATGGAACTCATGCCAACTTTCTCATAACCGAGGGAAAAAACTTTTTCCATCTGATTCATGTCGCTGATTCCACCGGCGTAACCTAGTGGCATGAATGCTTCAGTCGCAATTTCTTTCAGAAGTTCAAAGTTAGGACCCTTCTTTGATCTGCTGGCATTGATATCAATCAGGAAAAGTTCATCTGCTTCTTTATTATTGAAAATGCGAACCGTGTTGATCGGGTCTCCCACATACTGTGGATTTTTAAGTTTCGTGGTCTTGACCAGTTTTGCTTCGGAAAGAAGCAGGGCCGGAATGATTCTCTTTTCAAGCATCAGTACTTCTCCACATAATTCCGGAATAACTCCAGACCATAGGAATGACTTTTTTCCGGGTGAAATTGTACACCGATCAAATTCTCATGCTCAAAACCGGAAACGAATTTGTGACCATGCTCAGTTGACGTGAGAATGTCCGAAGTCTGCTCGCATTCAACAAAATAGGAATGAACAAAATAAAAGCGCTTAGGATCATTGTTTAGGAAAAGCTTAGTCGGTTTCTCAATAGAAGTTTTGTTCCATCCCATGTGAGGGACACGAAGATTACTTTCACTAAAGCGGAATTTTTTTACGACGGCCGGAACATATCCGAGTCCGGGAAGTATTCCCTCCTCACTGGATTTCGTCATGAGTTGCATACCCAGACAAACTCCCAGGAAAGGAACTTTTTCTTCCATCGCTTTCACGCGAAGAATTTCCATTAAGCCCTGGCCCTGGATATTTTTCATGGCAGCATCAAAAGATCCTACACCGGGAAGAATGATCTTCTTGGCGTTCTGGAGATCTTCGGCGGTAGTGGCGACGACAACATCCTTAGCGCCGACTTTTTTCAGCATGTTCAGGATTGAGCCGAGATTAATCATTTTATAATCAACAACAGTGATCACGTGAATCTCTTTAGTATTGGTTGAAAAGTTCCAACAAACTCTTTCAACTCATTCCGGTGCCAGATAATCAGAAAGACAGTGAGTCCTGCCCAAATAAGAAGTCTAAGGGTGAGACTCATATCACTTAAGTGTACCAGAAAAGAGCAGAGGACTAAAATGAGAGGTGTTCCGTAAAAATCAAAAATTTTAATCTTAACACCCGAGAGTTTCCGGCAATAATGTAAAAGCACGAGAGAAGAAATTATCCGCGAGACCATCATGGCAATTGCTGTGGCCACTAATCCGATCCTTGGGATGAGGAATACACACATCCCGAGATTGATAATAATGAATAGGTAAGTTGAAACGGGAACGTACTTCGAACCTTTTTCATAATACATGAGGGGAATGAGCCAGATACTTGTGAGCTGATTAAATAAGGCGTAACAACCCAGATAAGGCATGAGTTTCCAGGTTTCCCAATATTGTTCTTTCAGAATCAGATAAAAGGCTTCTTCAGAAAAAAAGATGGTCACAGCTATGAGGAGAGAGAAGGCGGACATCAAGGAATGCATTTTCCGGAAATATATATCTCTTTGATTCACATCATTTGAGGAGAGCTTCTCGTAACACCACGGACGAATGGCATCTGTGAGTCCGGTGTTCAGTGAGTTCAGGAGATTTGTTGCCTGAGTCGCTACGGTCAGAAGCCCGACGCTGGCCAGGTTAATAAACTGATTCACCAGATAGTTATTGGCAAAATTATTGAAATTCCCTGCGAAATTATTCGGGATGAGTGGTGCTGAATATCTGATGGTCGAGCGGAAAATTTCCCGATCAAAGGCAAAACCATACTCGCGAATGATTTTATAAATCGAATAGCCTGCAAAAAGTAGCTCCACTCCGGCGCGTCCGATGAGAAGACTCAGGGCGCCCAGTTTAAAGACGACGAGAAGAACAATACTGAGGGTAATCTGTAAAATGAAATAGAGGAAAGTGATCTTCGCAAACTTCTGTCCTTCCTGTCTTGCCTGAAGAATTCGCTGATAAAATTCGAAGTAGGGAAAAGCCACTACGAAGAGAAGAGCTATTTCGTAGTAGGGAGTTTTCTCTGCGATGTTAATAAATGGAAAAACAATCCAGCTCTTTCCGAGAAAGAAGATCAGACTGAATATGATTGATATCCCCACATAAACTGTGAGGAGGGTTCCATAGAGCTTTTTATGATAACCGGGTTCATCCGATGCCCTTTGATCAAAGAAAAAGCGGACGATGGTAGCGTTGAGACCCATGTGAAAAAAAACACCAATCGTTACTGACAAGGTCATGTAGTAACTGACAAGTCCGTATTCTTCGGGGCTTAAAAACCAGAGATAAAGAGGAAGGACAAGAAAGCCAAGAGCTTTCTGAGCAAGATTTAAAACGGTATAAATAAGGGCATTATGAATCGCACGGGACATCAGGCTTTTCCTGGTGGGAAAATCGCAGCGACACGGTCGACTCCCTGTCCATCGCAAACTTCATGACTGGCCTTAGACATTGCATTCAGGAAAGATTCATTCTCAAGAATTATTCTGAGTGTGGAGTATACAACATCTGGTGTAACAGTCTGAAAATCACCAATGTTGATGAGGGCACCTTTCCTCGAAAGGTTTTCAAGAACTAGTTTCTGGTTGTCAGCTAGTTGGACGCCGATTGCCGGTAAACTTACTGCACATCTTTCCCATGCTGACGTTCCGCCCGCACCAAACGCAAGATCAGCACTGGCCATCAGATCCGCCATTTTGTTTGTGGATGAAAGATGCTCATAATGATGAATAGAGTTTTGAGTGATGTTTTTAACTTCTTCATATCCGAGACTGTCTTCTCTCAGAATGACAGTTATATGCATTTTTGTTTTCTGTTCGAGCTCAATACCCTGGATGATCTTAAGAGTAATTCCACGAGGATCACTTCCACCAAAAGAAACAAATATTTTTTTCAATGAAGTACGGAAGGGAACAGAGCGGGAAAATTCCGGACGAAGAAGGGCGTAGTCACTTCCCAGGAAGAACTTACATCCTGCAGGCACAAGCTTAATATAATCAAGATTTGTCCGGCCAAAAGTCTGGTCCAGAAGATAGTCACAGTCATGAGCGCGATTTGCCAGGTCATCAATGACGAAAATCGATTTCACTGATTTCCGGATTTCTTTTTCCCAGGCGGCATCAAGTCCATAATGATCAACAATGGCGAGATCGGGATTATATTTCTCGATAACTTTATTTGCTTCAATCAGCTCGTAAGAAAGTTCATTTCCCAGCCACGTACTTTCTTTGCCTGTGACCGGCTTCTGATATCCCTCACCCCGTGAGACAAAAACAACTTCAAAACCGTCTTTTGTCACAATGGATGAGAAGTTTCCGGAATGATCAGTCATGAGAAATTTAATTTCGTGACCATTGGATTTTAGAGCAACTGCGAGTGTCAGGCATCTCGTCAGGTGGCCCACGCCGATTTCGGGAGCTCCATCAGCGCGGATGAGAATTTTCATGGGTTGAGAAGCAGGAATTTCTGCTCGGCAATCGTCCAGTCTTCGATCGTGTCGATGTCCTGTGAAAACGCTCTTGGGATTTCAACGTAATCCACTAAACCCTGCATGAGACCGTCGTATTTGAAGGCACTTTCAGTTTTACCGAAATAGAACTGACCAGCATCGTGATAAGTCTTTTCGAGATCCTGAGATCTCTTCGAATAATTCTCAGGCCAGAGCATTTGAAGTTTTCCGTCTTTTACTGAAACAGCTCTTTGAATAGGGAAACCGAATTCATTTACGCTGATAAGAAAATCAGCATTGCCCTCAGTAATTTTACGAAATCCTTCAAGTATATATTCGCTCCGGAGAAGTGGTGTCGTGGGATAAATGCAGCAGAAGTGAGTGAACGTCTTACCCTGAGCTTCATATGATTTCAGAACTTCACGGATCACTTCCATTGTTCCGGCAAAATCATTCGAATTAGCTGGAGATCGGAGGAAAGGCACACTGGCGCCAGACTTCAGAGCAACCTCTTTTATTTCCTGATCATCAGTGGAAACCATCACTTCATCGAACTTACCGATCTTGAGGCAATTGGAAATGGGATATTGGATGACGGGCTTTCCCTGGAAAGGCTTGATGTTCTTGCGAGGAATTCTTTTACTCCCGCCTCTGGCAGGAATGATCGCAAGAACCTTAGCCATAAAACTCCTGGATAGTGTCGATGACATATTTCTGATCTTCCTGAGTGAGCGAGTGATACATCGGAAGACTCAGGCAACGGTCATAGTATTTTTCAGACAGCGGGAAAGTTTGCTTCCCGTATCTGGATTCATAATAAGGCTGCTTATGAACAGGGAGATAATGAATCTGTGCGTAGATGCCACGGCTCTTAAGATGATCATAAAGTTCACGTCTTCTGTCTGTCTGAATCACAAACAGGTGATAGGCGTGACGGGAAGTTTCCGGGACATGCGGCAGAGTGATCGGCAAAGATTTCAAACCTTGAAAATATCTGTCAGCAATATCTCTTCTTGAGTGGATGTTTTCTTTCATACGCGAGAGCTGGCTGATGCCAAGTGAACAAAGAACATCTGAAAGTCGGTAATTGAAACCGAGATCAATCTGCTCGTAGTACCATCCACCATGAGAATCATTCACGAACTCGGCTGGGTCTCTGGTGATTCCATGCGTGCGGAGATTCATGAGCTTTTTGTAAACGGCTTCGTGGTTCGTCGTAATCATCCCACCCTCGCCGCAGGCAATATGCTTTACGGGATGGAAGGAAAAAACTGAAGCTGTTGCGTGAATGCCATTGCCGCATTTCTGCCATTGGCCTTTCGAATCTTTGTACTCAGCACCTGGAGCATGAGCTGCATCTTCCAGAAGCCACAGTCCGTATTTTTCCGTGATCGCTTTGATCTTTTCGAGATCAGCGGGAAAACCGGCAAAGTCCACAAGGACAACACCTGTGTAATCACCCGGAGATTTTTTAATTTTTTCTTCGAGTAAAACCGGATCAATACAAAGTGTCTTTGGATCGATATCAACAAAATCAACATCCATGTCGGAATATAATCCGCAGTTCGCAGATGCAATGAATGTGATCGGTGATGTGATGATTTTCTTTCCAGGTTTTGCACCCAGAGCAAGAACGGCGATATGAAGGCCTGCTGTTGCATTGGTCACGGCAACTGCGTATTTCGCTCCCACATATTCAGCAAAAGCGTCTTCAAACTCTTTTACTTTCGGACCTTGGGTAAGAAAATCCGATTTCAGCGTCTCTACAACAGCAGCGATATCTGCTTCTGTTATATTCTGCCTTCCGTAGGGAATGACCTTTTTCATATTAAACCGTGAAGTTTGGATCAACGTAAGTTTTGATCTGCTGACGGAGCTCTTCAACCGAGATCCATTCTGTGTTCGTGCCGGAATTATATTTAAACCCAACAGGAACAGGCTTCGCTTTAAAGTGCTTGATGAAATCGGCATGGGTCCAGCTGGAGATAGGAGGAACAATTACGTAATACTTCCCGCAATCCAGAGTGTTTAATGAATCACTTTCCGTGATCATCTCTTCATGGAGTTTTTCTCCCGGACGGATACCAACATCTTCGAGTTTACAATCAGGGCCAACGGCTTTTGCCACATCCGTAATTTTGTAAGAAGGAATCTTAGGAACAAAAAGTTCCCCGCCCCACGCATTCTCAATCGCATAGAGAACCATGTTCACGCCTTCTTCAAGCGTGATGTTGAATCTGGTCATGTCCATATGAGTGATCGGAAGAACTCCGGTGTTTCTCTTGTTGAGAAAGAAGGGAACAACTGATCCACGTGAACCAAGAACGTTACCATAACGGACAACGCTGAACTTGAGATCGCGTTTACCTTTCAGGTTATGAGCAGCAATGAAAAGTTTATCT
The DNA here is from genome assembly GCA_040387275.1 of Bdellovibrionota bacterium. Classification (GTDB taxonomy): domain Bacteria; phylum Bdellovibrionota; class Bacteriovoracia; order Bacteriovoracales; family Bacteriovoracaceae; genus Peredibacter. Next base: position 248,788 of record JAZKDZ010000003.1, read on the forward strand.
GAACAAAGTTTTGTTGCCCCATAAAGATTGATGGGAGCTGCTGCCTTATCAGTAGAAAGTGCAACGACCTTCTTCACACCGCAATCAAGAGCGGCATTGATAACATTTTCCGCACCATGAATATTGGTTTTGATACATTCCATCGGATTGACTTCGGCAGCAGGTACCTGCTTGAGTGCAGCAGCGTGCACGATGATATCAACGCCTTCGCAGGCACGCTTAAACCGGTCTCCATCTCTCACATCTCCAATGAAATATCTCATCTGGGGATATTTAGCTTTTGAGAACACTTGTTCCATTTCAAATTGCTTCAGCTCATCGCGAGAATAAACGATAACCTTTTTTACATCCGGATATTTTTTGAGAATGACCTCAACGAATTTTTTTCCGAATGAGCCTGTTCCACCTGTAACGAGAATTGTTTGTCCTGAGAGCATTTCTGATCCTTTAAGCGCAACTAACCGATTCAATTCATCGGCGATTTCTTAGTTTTCCTTTGGGCTTTCACATACTATAACAAGGCATAGGAAATGTCTTATTTTGGAATAATCATGACTAGCTTTTTTAAACAGCGTTTTACCATTAAAACCCCTAAGGGGATTCGTGCTATTGGAGATGGCGAGCCATGCTTTGTCATCGCTGAGGTTTCGGCTAACCATGAGCAAGATCTGGAGAAAGCGAGAGAGCTTGTTCGACTCGCTGCGCGCACTGGCGCAGACGCCATTAAATTGCAGACTTATCTCCCTGAGACAATGACTCTCGACTCTCATAAAGAATGGTTTCTCGTTAAAGGGGAAGCTACTCCCGGTGAATGGAAAAATCAGTCTCTCTTTGAACTCTATCAGAAGGCCTTTACCCCATGGGAATGGCATAAAGAACTCCAGGATCTGGCACACTCTCTCGGACTAGTATTTTTCTCAACGCCATTTGATTCTACGGCAGTGGATTTTCTCGAGACACTCAATGTTCCCGTCTACAAACTCGCTTCTTACGAAATGACAGATATTCCTCTTCTTAAGAAAATTGCATCTACCGGCAAGCCTATTATCATGTCTGTTGGTTTTGCTGATCTCGCAGAAATTGATGAATCCATTCAGGCCCTGAAGGACGCTGGTGCAAAAGATGTTGTGGTCCTCTACTGTGCGACTAACTACACAGCAGCTTCGAAAGATGAAGATTGTCATCTCTCGACCATGCATGATCTGAAAAAGCGATATGATGTTCTGGTTGGTTTCTCCGACAACACCGGAGGAATCGAAGTTCCGATTCAGTCTGCCCTTATGGGAGCCGTTGCCATTGAAAAGCATATTTATCTCAAGGACACCAAGGCACTCGATGCCAGTTTTTCTGTCGATGAAAATGAACTCAAGGTGATGATTGAAAGAATTCGTAGCGCAGAAAAAAGAATGGGTAAACCATTCTATGGAACGCGTGAAGGAAATGAGTCTTATTTTCGGAGATTCAGAAGGTCTATTTTTGTTTCTGCCTCTGTGAAAAAAGGCGAAACGCTCACGGAAAAAAATCTGAAGATCATCCGTCCATCTAATGGCATTGAGCCCAAGAATTGGGAAAATGTTCTCGGCAAGAAAGCGACCCGCGATCTGGAACATGCCGAACCATTAAAGTGGGAAGATTTTAAGTAATTGTCTTCCCGAGGTGTTCACCACTTCGGACATATCCGGCGTTCAGAAACATCTGGAGACTTTGCGTATTGTCGTCTTTCACGACAGCTTTAATAACACCATTCTTACCGGAGCTCTTGAGCTTCTCTTCACCAAGTGAAAGAGCAATCTTTCCGAGACCCTTTCCACGGCATTCGGGTGAAAAGAAAATACTCACAAATGCTGATGTATGAGTGTCCCAGTCGTATCGAATGACTCCGATATTTTTCCCATCATGAGTAACAATGAAGAAGTCTCTGTTGGGAGAATTGAAATTATCAGTGAACCAGCGAAGATGATTTTCATATGAAGGGATGTCGGTAGTCATTGAAACCGCCACAACATCCGGGGAAAAGCGGAGATCATAGATAAAACGTGCATCACTGATTTCAGCGCGACGGAGTTTAGCTTCAAGACAGAATAACAGATTTTGAATTCCTTTCAGGTGATCAACATGTTTATGTTTTTTGCTATCAGGAACAACTCTCTTCAAAGCATTCGCGAACTGTTTGCCATCGGAGACATACTCAATCATTCCCTCAAGTGGGAACTGGCGGTAGTACTTTTCAGCGATCTCATCGATAGCAATCACGATAGTAGGAACTCCTGTCATGAAAGCTTCGAGTGTACATGTTGAGCTGAAGGTCGAATGAAAATCAGCGAAGGGAAGACATTCAAAGAAACTCAGATTGCGTTCAATATGAATGTTGTGAAGTGAAGCGATAGTTACTTCATCATGGGGCATCCGTGGAGCAATGACAAAATAGTAATCTGTCGCAAGCTTTGCAGCTTCTTCAACAACTTTAATTACACTATCATAATAACCATACTGCAAAGTAACGACTACCACTTTGCGGCTGCTTGCCCATGCTGGTTTTTTAGTTTGAGATAGGGCCCACTCGAGATAAGCGTGGCCAATATTTATAGTTCGTGAAGGGTCAATATAAAATGATTCAGGTATATCTTTTTCCAATACATAGAAAGCCAAGTAATCCGGCATCAGAGTGCGATCTTTAAAAACAGGAAAATCATAGGCGGGATGGAGGCGTGTGATGATTCCATGCTGAAATTCAACAACAGGAATACTTCGGGCTTTTGCGGCCATGATTAGTCCAAAATGAGTAGGATTATAATAATCAGAGAAAAGTATATACTTGGGTTTTTTTATACCCAGAATCCATCCCCACCATTTTTTATGCCATAGAACTTCAGCAACTAATTGAACTGTATTTGATGGAATATTAAAACTAAATTTGTTTTTTCGGGAGAAGAGGGAAATGATCTTTATTAAAGCTTGGATAGTGAATAATGGAACAATACCTTTCTCTTGAGAAGCAGGGGAACCTATGACCGCTCTTTCAAAGTAACTTGCGGTTTCTGAATATTGATCAAGAATTTGGAAAAAAATTTTATTTCTCCAGACTCCGTTGATCCTTCTTCTCTCAAATGAGTCAGAAGAGATTAATACTTCGCAGGAACGGAATAATTCAGGGACGTTTCTAAGAATTGTGAGCACTTGAGTAGCTGCGGATGAGATTGCATCGAGATTACTTACTTTTTTGGGAGAGGATTGATTTTCATTTCTCCACTTAAAAAACAATTGCGGCTTTAATATCGGCCATAAAGGTATACCCAGAAACCAGAGCTCGTTGACCGGAATATCGTTCTCTAGGGCCTGAATCTTTTCTTGCGAGTTCATAATCGTTACATTTTTTAATTTAAGGGGAGCCTAGCAGAATATTAGTCTGGCTGAAACTTTGAAATAAATCGCTGCACCGCAGGGCAGTGATTCGGGATTGGGAATCTAATTCTTGAATAGCTATTAGCTTTTTAGTTAGTCTTTTCTATTTATTCGGGTATTTTGAAATTAAATTATGAAAGTTCTTGCCGTTATTCCGCATTCAAAAAATTCATTTCAATTTGCCTATCGTCAAATTAGTGCTCTAAAAACAGAAGGTGTAGAAGTAGAAATTTTTCTATTAAAAAATAGAATGAATCCATTTTCTTTAATTTTAGAATTTTTCAAAATGCGAAGATTAATATGGAAATTTCAACCTGATTTGATTCATGCCCATTATGGATCTATTACAAGTTTCTTCTCTTGCATGAATTTTGATGTGCCTGTGGTTGTAACGTTTCGTGGGAGCGATATTAATGCAAATCCATCTTTAAGTTTTTTTCGGATGAAGTTGGTTCATTTCCTTTCAAATGCTTCTTCCAAGCTAGCTAGCCATGTTTTTTGTGTGAGCCAGGAAATTGCAGGAAAGTTATTGTGCGATCCTTCAAGGATTTCGATTCTTCCTTCAGGCGTAGAAGACAAGGAGTTTTTCCCTATTAAACAAGCCATTGCACGGGTTAAGACATCATTGGGGAAAGATGAAAAAATTATCCTTTTCAACGCTGGTAGAAATCCAAACCTAAAACGTCTTGATATTGCCGAAAAAGTTTATCAATCTCTGAAACCCGAGTTTCCAACTCTAAGACTCCTCGTCCTCAATGGTATGACTTTCTCCGCCGAAATTCCGTATTACATGAATTCTGCCGATGTTGTTCTAATGTCCTCGGAATCTGAAGGATCTCCAAATATCGTAAAAGAAGCAGCATCTTGCGGAGTTCCTGTCGTCAGCTTTGATGTCGGTGATGTGAGCTCAATCCTTTTTGGAAGCCAGGTCTCAAGGGTTGTTGCAAATCGAGATGTGATTGAGATGGTTAACGCGACAAGATCAATTCTTAAATCTGCTGTTGAAGAAAGACAGGGATACTTACCAGAAAAATACAAAGCTTCTTATATTACGTCCGAAATACTCAAAGTTTACTCTCGTCTTGCAATGCGAACTTAATTGCCGGCAGGCATCAAAAGCAGAGTTTTGTAGCCGGATTTCACTCATCTTAGCTATGATGACAGCCTCAAACTGAAGGTAAATATGTCGCGTAAAATCGCAGTCATCGGACTCGGATATGTTGGGCTCCCGCTCGCTATTGAATTGGCCCGAAAGTATGAAGTCACGGGCTTTGATATTTCTGAAAACAGAATCCGCGAATTAAGTGATGGAAAAGATCATACGCTGGAAGTTTCCGGTAATGATCTTTCTACAACCACGATGAGATTTTCTCATCATCTCGAAGATCTTAAAACTTCGGATTTTTTCATAGTAACCGTTCCGACACCTATTAATCAATACAAGCAACCCGATCTCTACCCACTACTCAAGGCTTCTGAGTCTATAGGCAAAGTTTTGAAGAAAGGGGATATTGTTGTTTATGAATCAACTGTCTATCCTGGATGCACGGAAGAAGATTGTGTTCCGGTTCTCGAAAAATTTTCTGGCCTCAAATACAACGTTGATTTCTTTTGCGGCTACAGCCCTGAGAGAATTAATCCAGGTGATAAAAAACACACAGTCACAAAAATCAGAAAAATTACAGCAGGCTCAACTCCTGCTATCGCAGAGATAGTTGATGCTGTTTACGCGAAAATAATAGAAGCTGGCACTTTTAAAGCTTCTTCCATTCGTGTTGCCGAGGCAGCGAAGGTCATTGAGAACACTCAGCGTGATATCAATATCGCTTTCGTGAATGAACTCTCTCTTATCTTTAAGCGCATGGGTCTCGATACTCTAGAAGTTCTCGAAGCCGCTGGAACGAAATGGAACTTCCTTCCTTTCCGTCCGGGACTTGTTGGCGGACATTGCATCGGCGTTGATCCTTACTATCTCACTTTCAAAGCTGAAGCTCTTGGTTATCATCCGGAAGTCATTCTTGCCGGAAGAAGAATCAACGACAACATGGGGTCCGTCGTCGCTAAAGACGTTGTGAAACTCATGATTAAAAAATCTCATAGAGTTGATGGTGCGAAAGTTCTCGTCCTTGGTCTTACGTTTAAGGAAAATTGTCCGGACATCCGTAATTCGCGTGTGATTGATATCATCAACGAACTTCGCGATTTCAGTTGCGACATCTCTGTTCACGATCCATGGGCCAATGCCAGTGAAGTTAGAGAAGAATACGGAATTGAGCTTGTCTCTTCCGATGTTCTTAATCATGCGAATGAATATCAAGCGGTGGTGATTGCCGTCGCTCACGAACAATTTAAAACACTTAATATGCCTCCAGAGAAATATTCTCAAACTGTGATTTACGATTTGAAGGGGATTCTTCCCCGTCATCAAAGCGATGCGAGACTTTAATGAAATACCTCGTTACAGGTGCTGCCGGATTTATCGGTTCGAAAACTGCTGAACTCCTTATGCAGGAGGGTCATGAAGTTGTTGGAGTTGATAACATCAATAATTACTATGATGTTCGACTTAAGGAATTTCGACTATCTGCCTTGAAGAATAACTCGCTGTTTAAATTTGAGAAGGTGGACATCGAAGACAGAAAATCTTTAACTCGTATTTTTTCGGAAAATAACTTTTCAGGGGTTTTGAATTTAGCCGCTCGTGCTGGTGTACGATACTCAATGGAGAATCCACTAGTATACATGACGACGAATACAATCGGAACGATCAACATAATGGATGAAATGAGGACTCATGGAGTCAAGAAGCTTGTTCTCGCTTCTACCTCTTCACTTTATGCCGGTCAGCCAATGCCTTTTAATGAAGATCTGCCGGTTAACACACCAATTTCGCCGTATGCTGCCTCTAAAAAAGCAGCTGAAATGATGGCTTATAGTTATCATTTTCTTTATAAGCTCGACGTAAGTATTGTCAGATATTTTACGGTTTATGGACCTGCAGGGAGACCGGATATGAGCGTCTTCCGATTCATCAAGTGGATTGATGAAGGTAAGGAATTGCAACTTTTCGGAGATGGAAATCAATCTAGAGATTTCACATTCGTAAATGATATCGCAGAGGGAACAATAAAAGCTTTGAAGCCTTTAGGATATGAAGTGATCAATCTTGGAGGCGGTAATAATCCAATTTCATTAAATACAGTAATTGGAATGATTGAAAAAATGCTTGGCAAAAAAGCCAATATAGATCATCAGAAGTTTCATATTGCCGATATTAAAGAGACCTGGGCGAATATTTCAAAAGCTGAAACTCTTCTAGGTTGGAAACCAAAGGTCTCTTTTGAAGATGGGATCTCACAATCAGTGCAATGGTACTTAAAAAACAAGCACCTCAATTTCAATTTAACTGATTAATTTACAAACTGCTTTAGCGATTGCAGGGGCAGATGTAAGTCCTGGTGATTCAATCCCTAAGCATTCGATGTAATTTGGTACTGGGCTTTCGATCCAGAAGTCGACATACAATTTATTATTGTGAAATATCTTACTTCTACAGCCTGCATAGTCCCAAAAAAGTAATTCGGGTTTTATATCCTTAAAGTATTCCGTTATTTTCGAGGTCATCTGATTTAGAGAAAGCAATGAGGGTGAATAGTCCACCGTATCTGTATCCTCAATATCGGGGCCAAATTTCACTCTTCCGTCGAAATCGATAGTTGAATGAACACCTAGACCCTTCATATCTCTGGGAGGCACTGGATAGTAGAGGGAGGAGTAGTTCAGTTTCTGAGTTGTTGATAAGTAGTTTCCCTTAACCACTTTGGCTTCTAAATTTTGTAAACCAAGTTTCTTCCTCAATGTGACACCACCGTGCCCCAGGCAATTGATGAAAATGGGAGTTTTGATGATGTATGTTTCTGTTTGAAGTAAGAAATATCTTCCATCGTATTCAACATCTGAAATGCTTGACCCCATATCGATGTTTCCCCCTTTTGAATCAATGCTGTATTTGAGGCGCAAGAGTGCTTCAGAGGCATCAATTATTCCAGTCATTGGAGAGAAAATGGCGGCATGCGCGTTCACATTTGAGCGAAGATTTTGAAGATCGGCTCCATGGACATAATTTATTCCGGGAACATTATTTTTAATAGATCGTTCAAAGATCTCATCGAGATGTAAATCTTCATCCGTGGAAGTCGAAAAAATGAACTTCCCACACCTCTTTAACTTAATATCCAAAGCTTGGGCCAAATCATTCCAAAGAGCATTTCCTTCAAGGCAAAGTAGATGCTTTTTGCTCCTATTAGGATAGTAAATTCCGGCATGGAGAACACCGCTATTGCGACCACTGGAATGCTCACCAAGGTATTTTTCCTTTTCCACCACTACAGTCTGAGACTGGGGAAAACGAGTCATGAGTTCTCTCGCAATACAGAGACCGACTATGCCGCCACCTCCAATAGCAAAATCTACTTCTACTATTGGGCTTGAGAAGCCCTTTGTGAAAACCATAACTTAGAGTTACTCCTGAGACGCCCTTTTGATAGCTTAAACTATGATAGACGAACCTCAATTCACTGTTAAGTGAAGTGAGTGTCTTTCTCGGGGAAACATCCAAATTCTTTACTTAACTTGCTCCTAAAAGGTAGAATTCGACATTCATTTTTAGAGTGCTTTTAAGGTAAACGATTCTAGGTTCTTCTAGTAATTAAACGAGTATTTTGTGTTTAAAAAATTCGGAAAATTCAAAGGATTTGTTGGGGACAGAGTACTCATGCTAATAGCAGCGAATCTTGTGCTGGGTGTTCTGTGGTTTGCAATCGAAATTGGTTTCCTAATCGTTTTCCAGGGTTTTTTGCTTTCGATCGGTTTCATGGATCAACTTAGCTTGAGTCTTCCTTCCTGGTATCCCAAAGACCTTTCTTCTAATCTAACCCTGCTTGCTCTTTATGGATTTTTTCGTGCTGTACTGACTGGATTAAAAAGCATGATTCCAGCTCTCGTAGCTCAAATCTTCGCAGCTGAACAAAGAAAACGTATCATCAACATGTGCTTTTACAATAATCACAATCATCCTACTTCTGAAATTCTGGGTGCATTTGGTGAGCTCACCACTAAAGCTGGATATTTTGTTCAGCATTGTTCAAATATTTTAGGGATGAGTGCTGCCATTATCTTGCTCTTTTTACTTTCAGTTAGACTTGCTCCATATGAAGCTATTTTTTCTCTCGTTCTACTTATTGCCATTATGCTTCCTTTTAGAAAATTTAACAGACGTATTGGTATGTATGGCGGAGATTTAGTAAAAGATTGGAACAAAGCAAATAAAGTATTGTTAGAAGGAATGAAAAACATATTTTTGCTTAAAGTTTATCAGCTGCTGGAAACTGAATATAAAAAAGGTGTTCAAACAATAGAGTCTTACGAAAGGCAATATTTTCGTTATGTTTCAATTTCTACTGTAATTTCGAGTTTCCCACTTTTTGCCGGGCTTCTTATCATCGCGATTACTACTTATTTTAGTAAAAATTACTTTGCGACGAATCCAACTCACTTTGTGGGATTTTTGTATTTATTTCTTCGCACGGCTCAAAACTCCAGCTTGCTTAATACTTCGCTTAGTAATGCAATTTTTTATAAAAAATCTTTTTTAAACCTCTACCATCTGTCCTCAGGTACTTCATCGAGCAGAGTATTTGAATCCTCTCAGGTTACCAGAGTTGACAATTCTCCAATCTCTATTGAGTTCAAAAATATTCAATTTAGCTATCTAGAAAATTTACCTATTTTTTCGGATCTTAATTTGAATGTAAATTCAGGTGAGTTCCTTCTGATACGTGGGCCCTCAGGGGCAGGGAAAAGCACTCTTATTAAACTTCTGGTGGGTCTTCTAAAACCTACTCAAGGTAAAATTCAGATTGGGGATTTGGACCCGGTAAGTTTTCTTGCAAGTCGTGCTTCCGATATCGGATACGTTGGTCCTGAACCTTTTCTGATACCAGGATCAGTACGAGAGAATCTCCAATACGGATCGAATCTTCATTATGCCGACGATATCATCTGGCAAATCCTCGAAAATGTTTCAATGGATAATGTCGTAAATGATTTTCCACTGAAACTCGATGAGTACCTTAATGAGGATACACAGCTTTCAACAGGTCAGAGGCAACGTATAGCTTTTGCGAGAGCATTACTTCGAAATCCAAAACTTCTTATTCTCGATGAGGCTACGGCCAATATAGATCAGCAAACAGAATCATTGATAATTCAATATCTAAGTCAAATAAAAGGAAAGGTTACGGTTATTGCAATCTCACATCGAGAAAGCTTCAATCACATAGCTGATCAGCAAATTAACTTTGGAGACGTACGATGAATGACTTACTCACAGTCGTACTTACATTGAAAGGACGCGAATATTTTACACTTCGCTGGCTCTGGCATCACAATCGAATCAAGTTTCCTTTTAAGATTATTATTGCCGACGGTCAGGTAGATCCAAAACTGTCTTCAATGATAAAAAACAAATCCAACTTCCCTGAACTCGATTACGAGTATGTTGAGTGGGCGGATCTTTCGCTTCAGGACTACTTTTTAAAATGTTGGAAATCTGTTGAATTGGTAAATACTAAATATGTTCGATTTGCCGATAATGACGATTTTCTCTCTCCTGAAGGACTCAAACAGGATGTTCTTTTTCTTGAAAATAATCCTGTATTTGTCTGCACCCAGGGTGCTGTCGTTGGTTTCGGAATTCATAAGACTGATCCACAATTCCCACTCGTAACGGGCAGACTTAACTCTTTACGCGACCGATATAATTCGACCTACAAGAATAAAGAGTTTAATTCGGAAACGCCTCTTGATCGCGCAGCTGAAATGGCAAATGATTACCATCCATTGTTTTACGGAGTGTATCGTAAAGAAGCTCTAAGAATCGTTACTCAGGAGATTGTTGTATTGGCTCCGGAAAATCTGCTTGTCCATGAGCATTTTTGGTCATTGCGATCTGTAGTCTTAGGTAAAGCTTCTACACGCAGCTCCCATATTTCCTATTACCGTCAGCTGGAGACGGGGTATCAATTTAATGAACAAAATGACTGGATCCATAAAGTTCTACGAAAAAACTTCACCGATGATTTAAAGCGAATGATAGGCATGCTTTCAGCAAGTATACAGCCATCATTTACGTCAGTTGATAATACTGATATCTCGGAAAAGTTATGGTCTGCTTACGAAAGTCATACTCGAAAGTGGATAATCAAAAATTATCAAAGACCTAAAGCTTGGCATCTTCGACTGGCAAAGCTTAAAGGGAGGCTTGTTAACGTTTCTCGCAAGCCTTTGATGAGAGAACGGTTTTTTAATAAATTATCTATAGCTGGAATTAACCGAACTTCTATTGATGCCTATAAAGATGAGCTTAGAGAAATAGAAAAAAGTCTTGAGAGCTCTGATTTGAGACAACTTTTACTGGAATTCTCACCAAATATTGAATCTTCAAAAAATAAAAAAGAACTTCATCCAAGGAGAAACCTTGCATAGCTGTAGAATCTGCCACTCTCAAACCTCGTTCATCAATGATTTTGGTAAAATGCCGATTGCGAATGGTTTCCTTACTCCTCAACAATATAAGGACGAACATTTTTTTCGTCTTCATACCGCTTTTTGCTCTCGCTGCAAGATGTTTCAGCTAATTGATCAGCCTGAGCCGGAGATGATGTTCCACGAGAACTATGCTTTCTTCTCGAGCACCTCAAAGAAGATGGGTAGTCACTTCGAGAAGATGGCAGATAGCTATCTCGCTAACTTTATTCCCAATGAGAAAGAAGCTTTTGTTGTGGAGCTCGGAAGTAATGACGGCATCATGCTTAAACACTTTGCGAAACGTGGGATAAAGCATCTTGGTGTCGAGCCGTCATCAAATGTTGCTGAAATTGCTCGTCAAAGTGGTGTGAATTCTATTTCATTCTTCTTTGGTGCTGAGACCGCTGCAAAAGTTCATGCGGAGTACGGTAAAGCTGACATCATTTCAGCGGCAAACGTTATGTGCCACATTCCGGACCTGGATTCTGTTGGTCGAGGCGTGAGCACGCTCTTGAAAGATAAAGGTGTATTTGTTTTTGAGGACCCATACCTCGGAGATGTCATTCAGAAGACTTCTTACGATCAGATATATGATGAGCATGTGTGGGTTTTCAGCGTCCAGTCAGTTGCAAATGCATTTGGTCCTCATGGTCTGGAAGTATTTCATGTTGAGCCTCAAGTTACTCACGGTGGATCTATGAGGTACTATCTTTGTAAAAAGGGTGCCCATTCGATTAGAAGTTCAGTTCGCGATCAGCTCACTGAAGAAATGAACCTTGGCCTGGACAAGCTCGAAACTTACAAAAAGTTTGAAGCAAATTGTGAAGAGAGCAAGGCGCGACTTCTTACAATCCTGAAAGAACTCAAGTCACAGGGGAAGAGAGTTGTTGGCTACGCGGCAACTTCGAAAAGTACTACTGTTCTCAATTACTGCGGAATTGGACCTGACCTTGTTGAGTTCATCTCAGATACAACCCCGATAAAACAGGGCAAGATGAGTCCCGGTATGCATATTCCGGTCAAAGCATATCAAGAATTTAAAAGTAATTATCCGGACTATGCTCTTCTCTTTGCATGGAACCACGCTGCTGAAGTTTTTGAGAATGAAAAAGACTTTGTTGCTAAAGGTGGCAAATGGCTTGTATTCGTACCTGAAGTTAAGGTTCTTAGTTAATGAGCGACTTCAGCGTCTGGAACGGAATTTTTGAAAGCTTCGAGAGCGCTCAGGGTGCTCCAGATGTTTTTATCGATCGTATTTGGATCGACAAACAGAAAGCTAAAATTTCTTCACGCCTCGAAACATTCCGTAAAGTCGATTGTACTTCTTCACTGTCACTAACCCGCGATTATCCGCTGGCTACTTTTGTTGCTGCAGAACTGGTCCGGGCTCAATCCCTTCATCTTCTTGATGTAGGCGGCGGAATGGGTGAGCAGTTTCTTGAAATTCTTGCACGAGTGCCGGAAGCAGAGGAAAAACTTAATTATACTATTCTTGAAAATGCATCCTTGAATTCTGGCATACCATCGGAGCTGAGAAGGTTTCAAAATCTCAGGTTTATTTCGGAACTCAGTGAGCTTCCTAGTGGCCTTGATATGATACACTTTGGGAGTTCTCTACAATATGTCGATGACTGGCGAAGCTTTATTAAGTCTTTGGTAGAATCTACTTCAGTGAAAAATGTAGTCATTTCTGATTTTCTAGCAGGTGACATTCCTCACTTCGTCACTCTACAAAAATACGGAGAGAGAAATATCCCGATCAGAATGTATAACGAGAATGATTTTAATACTTATTTAAGTCAATTTGGATTCGTACTCACTTATCGGAGTTATTATGACTCTCGTGTCCTGAATCAAGAATTCCTTCCTAATTCAGCTCTTCCAGAAAAATACCGAATCAAGAAACCTCTGAACTTGGTTTTCAGTAGGGGCGAAAGAAAATGAACATTCTCGTTTTCGTCGCTAAAACCACCGGCCTTAATTGTCTAGAGCATATTCTCAATCGGTTCCCTGATGATAAATATACAATTGTTGTCTCTGAACCTGATCTCTCTCTCATTTCTGATTGGCTCCTCTTGAGGAAGATTCCCTACATTTCATTGACCGAGATGGAAGAAAATAACCTTTCTGATTGTTATGACTGGCTCCTGAATCTTTGGGGTGGTTATGTTTTTAAAGACAATATTCTCAAGAAAGCTAATCGTTCATTGAATGTCCATCCTAGCCTCCTTCCTTTAGGCAAGGGGCGGGATCCTGTTGTCTGGGCAATGAAAGAAGGAAAACCCGCAGGAGCCACTCTTCATGAGATTTCCTCAGAAGTTGATGGTGGCGATATTTTCGTTCAGTCGGAAGTTCCCTATGCTGTCGGCGAAAAAGGAAATGATGTCTACGATCGAGTAGTGAAAGAGTGTGTAGATCTTTTCAGCAAAAGCTGGTCAGATATCCGTTCAGGAAAAGTGAAAACATTTACTCAGAATAAGAGTTCTGAGCCTACGAGACGGAGAAAAGATCTCCTGACTGATCGTCTGATTAATGTTTCCTCAGACTCAGAGACAGCGAGATTCATTCGAACTGTGCTTGCCCATGATTATTCTCCGGGCTATTCAGCCATAATTGAAATGGACGGAAGAAAATTTGAAATAACATTAAATTTGAAACCAATGACAGGTGAACAAAATGGATAAGATACATCTCGCTGGACCTTCTATCACGGCGCTTGAAATTGAGTATGTTAACAAGGCGATGAACGATTGGTACGACAAGCCTTATTACTACTGCGAGAAATTTCAGGATGAGTTCGCTGCATATCACGAAAGAAAACATGCTCTTTTGACGACAAACTGTACTTCCGCGATCCATCTTCTACTTCTCGGTTTAGGTGTCGGCCCTGGGGATGAAGTCATTGTCCCGGAGTGTACTTGGATCGCATCAGCTGCTCCTGTTACTTATTGTGGAGCAAAGACTGTCTTTTGCGACATCGATCGCGACAACTGGTGCATTGATCATCAGAAGCTTGAATCCCTCATTACGAAAAAAACTAAAGCCGTTATTATGGTAGGTCTCTTCGGAAACATGCCAAAGATTGATGAGATCACTGCTATATGTAAAATGCACAATATATTCCTGATTGAAGATGCCGCAGAATCTCTTGGTTCAAAGTACAAGGGTAAGAAAGCAGGTACATTCGGTATCGCTTCTGTTTTCAGTTTTCACCGAACCAAGACTCTCACGACAGGCGAGGGTGGAATGCTTGTGCTGGATGATGAGGAACTTTACCACCGTTGTGTCATCCTTCGTGATCATGGACGTGGCCCGAAAACGAAAATGTATTTTAACGAGGCGATTACTCCGAAGTACATGCCAAATAATATTCAGGCGGCTCTCGGATATGCTCAGTTTCACCGACTGAAAGAACTGATTGATATTAAGAGAGAAATATTTTTCGGCTTTAAGAATAACTTGAAAGACATCCCTCATCTTCAGTTCAATGAAGAGAGTGAAGAAGTTTATAACGGTGTGTGGATCACTGGTCTGGTCTTCGGGAACGAACACAAGATCACCGGGGCTGAGGTTATTGAGAGGATGGCCGAGCTCAATCTCCCCGTTCGTCCTTTTTTCTATCCGCTAACAAGTATTCCGGCTTATCAAAAACAAGTTGCCGGCATTGATTATAAATCTTTGAACCCGGTTGCTTATGATGTTTCCAAGCGTGGGGTGAATCTTCCTTGCGCAATGAACTTAACTGCTGAGCAGATCAAGGCCGTAACTGATGGCTTGAGAAAGGTTCTGGAGAAATAATTGATGTTCACAAGAGACGAGTTTGAAAAAGAACTCCTTACAAGTGCTGTTGAGATGAATCAGGATACTTCTCTTAAAGAGAAGGCCCTCGGCGTATTTGTCGAAGCAGATAAACATCGCTGGATTCATCAGAGCAAATGGATGGGTGAACCTACGATTCAGCTCACGACTGATCTCTTTGCACTTCAGGAAATGATCTACGAGACAAAGCCTGATTTTATTTTTGAAATGGGTGTCGCCTGGGGGGGAAGCGTTTTATTTTATGCGACTCTTTGTCAGGCCTGGGGACATGGAAGAGTGATAGGTGTGGATACTTACATGCCTGAAGATCTCAAAGAAAGATTACTTTCCCATGGGAAAATCTCTGAAAGGATAACCCTCATTAATGCATCATCGACTGATCCCGCTACGGTAAATTTTCTACGGGAAATGACGAAAGGGTCGGAGAAAATTCTGATTAATCTGGATTCCAGTCATTCTCATGAACATGTCCTGAACGAACTGAGAACATATTCAGAATTCATGTCACCAGGTCAGTACCTTATTTGTACCAATACTGTGATTGATAAAATTCCTCTTCAGGCCCATAGACCAAGACCTTGGGGGCCAGAGAATAATCCAATGACGGCACTAAAAGCATTCCTCAAAGAAAACGATCGATTTGAAGTTAATAAATATTTTGAAAATAAACTGCTCTTCACATGCAACCCTATGGGTGTCCTGAAGTGCACGAAAAGGAAGTAAAAAGATGTTTACCAGAGATGAATTTGAAAAAGAGCTCCTTGCTTCAGCAAAAGAGATGTCCAAGAACTCTGATCTCCAACAGAAGGCAACAGATGTTCTCGTGGATGCTGATAAGCACAGATGGATTCACCAAGGCAAATGGATGGGCGAGCCTTGCATCCAGCTCACCCAGGATCTGTTCGCCATTCAGGAAATCATTTACGCAACCAAGCCAGATTATATCCTTGAAATTGGTGTTGCTTGGGGAGGCAGCGTCCTTTTCTATGCCACTATCCTTGAGTCTCTCGGATTCGGTCATATCATTGGTGTCGATATTTACATTCCTGATGATCTGAAAGAGAGAATTGCTTCTCACGGAAACATCTCTAAGCGAATCACGTTGATGAATGCTTCATCTATTGAACAGGCCACAATTGACCAGATCAAGAAGATGACTGGTGGATCTAAGAAACTTCTCGTTCACCTCGATTCGAATCACACTCATGAGCATGTATTGAAAGAACTCAATCTTTATTCTGAAATGGTGGGTAAGGGTTATTACATGATCTGTGGTGACACTATCGTAGAGAAGATCCCGCCGCAAACTCACCGTCCGCGTGAATGGGGACCAGGAAACAATCCTATGACGGCAATGAATGAGTTTCTTGGCAAGAACGATCGTTTTGAAGTCGATGAATATTTCGACAACAAACTCCTTCTCACATGTAATCCACGTGGCTACCTGAAGTGTAAAAAGGATTAGTTCTCATGAAGATCGTTGTTACTGGAGCTTTGGGACATATTGGTTCTGCTTTCATCCGGAAAGTGTCTACTTTCTTCCCGGGAAGTGAAGTTGTCATCATTGATGACATGTCCACTATGAGATACTGCAGCCTGTTTAATCTTCCGACAGGCTGTAAATACACATTTATCGAGGGGAAAGTTCAAAAAGTAGACCTCAGCACGATCTTTAAAGGTGCAACCGTTGTCGTTCATCTGGCAGCGATCACTGATGCTGCAGGCACCTCGGATAAACCAGAGCTCGTTCACAATAACAATTTCGACTCTACCAAGGCTGTAGCAGAAGCTTGCATGAAGCTTGAAGTGCCAATGATCTTCCCGTCTTCTACAAGTGTCTACGGTTCACAATCCGAGTTAGTGGATGAAGAGTGCCAGGAACTCTTTCCACAAAGCCCGTATGCTGAATCCAAGATTAATGAAGAAAAACTTCTTCTCGGAATGTTTAAAGACGGCTTGAAGGGTGTCATTTTTCGCTTTGGTACCATCTTTGGAAAATCCGAAGGGATGAGATTCCACACGGCAGTTAACAAGTTTTCATGGCAAGCGGTGATGAAACAACCAGTAACAGTTTGGGAAACGGCTATTGATCAGAAAAGACCTTATCTGGATATTGCTGATGCTGTTGAACTTCTTGGATGGACCATTCAGAAACAAGTTTATGATCGTCAGTTATTTAATGCCGCCACTGTGAATCTGACAGTCCGACAGATCATTGATGCCGTTAAAGTAAATGTTCCTGATCTTGAAGTAGTTTATGTGAAACATAAAATCATGAATCAGCTTTCTTACGAAGTTTCTTCTGAGAAGCTAAGAAACAGGGGCTTTGCGTTCAAAGGCAATCACTTGGATTCGATCAAGGAATCCATTCGTCTTTTTAATGGTGTAAATGGAGTTAAGCTTTAAAGAATTCGCGAAAGCCAGAGTAAGCGGCATCTCGATCTGAAATGATTGGATCCTTCACTGGCCAACTGATTCCGAGATCAGGATCATTCCAGCGAATTCCCCCTTCATCATTTGGAGTATAGTGCCGACTTACTTTATAATGGAGATCTGCTTCCTCACTCAGAACGCAAAAACCGTGAGCGAAACCTGGCCCCATATACATTTGACATACGTCACCAGCTTTTAAATCGGCTCCAAACCACTTACCGAAAGTTGGCGAATCCTGTCTTACATCAAGTGCTACATCATAAATGTGTCCACTCATAACGGTTACTATTTGGGCTTGTGGAAACTGTACCTGGAAGTGAAGTCCGCGAACTACATTCTTCAATGATCGAGAGTGATTATCTTGGATGAAATCTTCAGAAATTCCAACCTCACGATATCTTGCTGAGTGATAGTTTTCTAAAAAAAAACCGCGTCGATCAGAAAATGTTTTTGGCTTAATCAGGATCAGATTAGATATGCCTGTTTCATAAATCTGCATTTAAATTCCTAATGTGCGGACAACGTCAGCTTTGTTGTTAAATGTAGGATAAATGATGTCTTCACTTGCAAAAATTAATTCTAAACCTCTATCTCGACTTAGGCTTAATATCTTATCAAGCATTTCACTATCCCGGGGTAGAAGATCAGTAGAATAAAAAACGATTGATGTCATCTTTCTATACTCAGAACCTTCAAGCATATCCATCAAGATAGGGAAGTGTGACATCGTCAAAATTTCAGTCTCTGTTAACTGAATGGTTATATGATTCTCTCGACAGTAACTATGGATAGTTAAAATTTGATTTTTAGGAGGAACAAACTTTGAAAACCCTTTTCCTTGCCCTATATATCCAATCGCTGTTCTTTCTTCCGTATGTACTGTCTCATTTTCCATATTTGTACTTCGGAAAAATTTTTCAGGCTTAAAGCCAATAGATGACTCGGGTTTCTGCATTCTAAAATCAAATGAGATACGGGTTTCTTCGGAGATATTTTTTTCAGAACCATGAAGCATTGATGCATCAAAGACTAGTACTTCGCCATAATTCACCAAAACGGGTGAGCACTCCTTCCGACAAAGGAAATTAATTTCAGTTATAGACATGCGCTTATCACTTATATCCTGCAGAAGGGATATAGATTTGTCAGCTGAGGCTAGGTAGAGAGTGTTGGTTTTGTTTGTATTCATCAATGGCAGCCAGAAATTAACAATCTCTGGGCCATGACCATACATGTGATCTGTGTGGTAGCTTACTGTGGCTCCATGCGGAAGTTGAATTCGTAATGATGGGAGTTTCTGGAACTTCGTCCCTTCTGGAAGATGCTCCTTCACGATTTGATTACACAATTCAACATAAGTTGTCTGAAAACGCTGACTTCTCATAAGTTCATAAAGCTTCTGACTTAACTCTTCGATATCTTTTTCTTTAACGACTTCGTGCAGAGAGGTGAGTTTAACAAGCGAATTGCCATATTTTTTCTCACAAAACAGAATGACGACTTCTTCAAAAAGATGGGCAAAGTCAAAATGTGTCGGATTAAATGTGATTTTCTGGCCACGAATATCACTTGAGTTTTTCATCTGAACTCCTTCTTGCTTTCTCTAAAAATTTTATAAATGACTTTGATAAATGTTCACCACCCAAGGTGGAAAGGTGAGTCTCATCTATCCAGTAATTACGGTTGATCCTTCCGGGTTCCTTGAAATAGCACTGCTCAGTTGAACAAAACGCATCAAAAGGATCAAAGATGTAATATTTAAAATTCATCAAAGCCTTCATTATATCTGAACGATAATGCACATGAGACTTCACCAATGGATATTGGCAATTTTTATATAAAAGGCGTGATCGGAAGATTTGTTCTTCACAATAAAAAAGATGTTCCCTCGTCCATTTTGGCAAAGGTGCGCTCAACACCAATTTAATGTTTTTTCCTGCTAATTGATTACCGATCTTATTCATTTCTTCTATGAAAATAGAAAGGGCTAGAGCTTTGGTCAAATCTTGATCATCTATCGCCCAACTTCGTGGTGTTTCATTTTTTACGCCCCAGTAGATCTCATATTTTGAAAACTCTAATCCCAAATTAGCTGTGATTAAAACGGTATCACCTTTTTGGGCATATCTGAGAAGATAGGGGAATACCTTCCTGAAAAAATCGCGATCTTCATTATATCTGGACTGATCATGACTGATTTTCTTGAGAATTGCAGATGGAAAAGCATCACTATCTGCAAACATTACGATGTTCATGTTCGCATCACGAGCTACAGCAGAAGCCATCGATTTAAGGGACCATGTGGTGCTGTCGCCCAAAAGCCAGAGTGTGGATTTCTGGTTACCTTTATAGAAGCAAGGTGGTGGAAAATCTGTAGTTTTAAACGAGCTTAAATTTGCACAATGTGTGAATGTCGGGTGAATAGTGAAACGACTCTTTTCCAAATCGAAATTGTTCTTCCCTTGATACAAAGTTTTAAAGCCAGGCTTTAGTTTAAACAATAATAACGAGGTCAGTGTTATTACTGAAATGCCACCCAGAATTACCCAAATGGTTCGTACATTTAATAATTTTTCACGAAACGGTTTCTCAATCAGATTGTAAGAACAAACAGTGACCACAAAAATTAAAACTATAATTAATATAGAAGTGAAACTTGAAAGACCAATGGTTGATAAACAAAGGACCAAAATAGGCCAATGCCATAAGTAAAGTGAGTATGAATGAATACCAATTTTAACCAGAGGGGGCGCTCTCAAGATGGCAGATAAAAAACGACTTTTTTGAATCAATTGAATGAGAATGAAAGCTACAAAACTGAAGGCTGTTCTATTGTAGGCATCACCTGGGAGATTAATTCCAAAACAAATCAAAATAACAAGTAATAGTAGAAGGGATACGCCTTCAATAGATTTTCCTTGAGCTTTGTCCAAAATTCTCAATGGATGAAGAAATGCAATACATCCCAGGGTAAGTTGCCAGAAACGAAAAGGCATCAAGTAAAAAGCTGCCATCGGATTTATTGCTGAGGCAACAAAATAACCTATTAATGAAATTGACCCTAGAAAAAGAATCGTCCATTTAAGCTTAGTTCTTTTTTCGCAGTTAAATATTGAGATGTAATAAATAATTGGGAATAGAATATAGAACTGTTCCTCAACTCCCAATGACCAAGTGTGTGTGAAAAGGTTGTGCCGGGAAAGCACTCCGAAGTAATCACTCGATCTCTGAAATAACAAGAAATTAGAAAATCCAAATAGTGAGGTAATACCTGTATTCTGTGTGAGTTCAGAACTCTTCACTAATAATGAGCTTACAATGAAGGTCATTACCACACATGCAATTAGTGCAGGTAGAAGCCGCTTGATTCGTCTGCTGTAAAAATCACCAAAGAAAGCACCAGCACTAATAATTTTTCTTGATGAGACGGAAGAGGTAACAACATAACCGGAAATTAGAAAAAATAAATCGACACCGAGGTATCCTGAAATCAGATAATTTTCATTGAAGTGATTTATTATAACAGCAAGAATTGCTATTCCACGCAAGCCATCTATTTCTTCAATGTAGCGGTTTTTTGATTGATAACCACTCATTTAATTGTTTCATCCATGAACTGCGCATGTTCAATTATATAATACGGCCTAATATGACCTACATCTTTATATATAGGTTTCCCTGTATCAGTCATGATTGAACAATTTCCACCTTTGCAGAAGTAATCCAGGGGGTTTATTACTTTGGCGCCGGCTTCTTTAGCGGCATTTTCAATTACATCAAACGTATGCTTGTACTTGGATTCCCATTCGTACCTGGAAACCATTTTCTTGTTCCAACTGATAGACGGGAAACTGAAGTTTCTCGAAATTTGTGAAAATGGATCGAACTCTTCTCCAACAGGTATATTAAGAACGACATATACTCGTTTTCCATTCGATTTAAGTTTTTTTATGATTTCGATAAAACCTTGCAATGCCTTTTTATATCCAGCTCCTTTTTCTGAGATTAATTCTGAGCCTAAGTAAACTTTGTGTTCATCAGAAAACATTTTAATCCATTGGGCACCAATGATTACACTTTTCACATTTGGTCTGAATGAGTACTCATAACCTTCTTCTATTATGTTTTTACATTGAGAGTATCTACCTTCAAGATGAACTTGGGGAAACGGAGGGCAACCACCGATTGTGAAAAAACGGATGCTAAGAGAATCGGGCTCATCTTTAAGAACTTTCTCTAAACGAGGGTAATATTGTTGAATGTTACTATCTCCAATAAATACAGCTTCAAGTGAGTTAGTCCCTTGGCGCCAGATTCTGTTGCCATGAATATCTTTTTCAACAGTCATGCGCCCAGGAAAATCCCAATCACCTTTTGCATCAGATATGAGTTGATACTCTGGTCCAGAATGAAATGGCACAATGATCCCTTTCCAAATAAGCAATCCCATTAAGCCTGAAACGAGTACAAGACCTGTAAGACTAATTGTGACAAGCCACTTTTTCTTATAGAAATAGTTTCTTGAAGGAATTTCAAAAAAACGATAAGTAAGGATCGCGAAGACTATCGATAAAACCAATAAAGCTGCACGCTCTTTTGCAGGGCCTTCGCCATTATTAATCACAGTATTAAAGGATAGAAGCGGCCAATGCCAAAGGTATAGAGGATAACTTATGAGCCCAATGAAGACCAAAATGCGATTTGAAAAAAACATACGATTCAAGTAAGCATGAGGCCCAGCATATACGACAAGCCCTGTTCCAAAGACAGGAAGGAGAGCCCAGTAACCAGGAAATTTTGAAGTTTTGGTTAGAAGAATAAAAGACGTTGAAATCAGTAAAAAACCAATTAAACTAAAAAAACTTGATAGTTTTGAAAATGATTTGAGACCTTTAAATTCAATGGTTGCAAGAAAACAACCAACGAACAACTCCCAGAATCTGGTTTGTGGCATATAAAAAGTGTATTCTGGCTTAATTGAAACTTTTGTCACATTTAAAATGAACGATATCGAAATCAGAGCAATACATATCCACACAATCTTCGCGGGAAATTTTTTCCAAGTGATAAAAAGAATAAGAGGCCAAAAGAAATAAAATTGCTCTTCAATTCCAAGCGACCACAGATGGAGAAGTGGTTTCATATCGGAAGAGCTGTTGAAATACCCCACTTCTTTATATAGAGATATGTTTGCAAGAAATCCTGCACCACTGGTGGCATGCTTTCCTAGAGGCTTGAATTCAGCAGGTAGAAGAAAAAACCATCCTGCGACTAAAGTGCTGAAGAGCACAATCCCCAGACTTGGAAAAAGTCGAATGACCCTTTTTAGATAGAACTCTATAAACGAAAATGTCTTATCTCGATTTTGGCGAAGTATTATTGAAGTGATGAGATATCCCGAAATTACAAAGAAAACATCAACTCCAGCATAGCCACCTGGGAACAATGCCGGGAAGGCATGAAATATAACCACTGAAAGAATTGCTATTGCCCGGAGTCCATCAACATCTGCCCTATAATATTTAGTCACATTATTCATAAATGATCATATCCCATTGATAGAAGGCTTTTTCGTTCCAGCGGTCTAGCTTTTCTATTTGCTCACTGTAAGTGAAGGTTTCTTTCTTGATTATTAATTCGGAAAGAGTGGTTCGGAATGCTTCAATATCTCCATCTTGGATTGTTTTAATTTGAGGAAATTCTTCTTTGAGTTCTTTGAAGCAAGGGGAAGTATCAAAACAGATAACAGAAAGACCATGTAGGGCAGCTTCAATCAGTGCGTTGGGCTGACCTTCTGATTCTGAGGTCATAAGGAAAATTTTCGAGCTATTCACTACCTCTTCGACATTTTCGAGATGACCGGTTAATTTAACCTGACCTTCTAATTCGAGTTTTCTGATGAGGATTTCGAGCTTGTTTTTTTCCTTACCTTCACCGCATATCCACAGCTCGAAATTGCTATTTGATTTTAAAATAGGCTCTACGATTTCAAGTAAAAGTTCATAACGTTTTACTGGGTGAAGTCTACCTACGCTTACTAATCGATTTCTTCTTTCTACAGGCATAGAGAATTTGTAATCCTTCATAGGATTTGGGGCAACGGTAATCTTACTTTGTAAGTAGTTAGGGAGATTTACTCTGTCCGATACATTTTGAAGAATAATCTGATCTGCAAATCTATAAACCCAGGGGCGAATAACTTTCCATGCTTTTTTGATTCTTGTTTTCTGTAGATCGCTTCTTTCACAGACGATAATTTTTTTGGCGATTCCTATTGATGCCAAAGTTCCAACAATGTTTGCTATATGAATAAATGAAATAAAGTTATCCGCTGGATTGTATTTTAGAAATCTGCGAAGTCCGAAGAAAATAGAAATATATGCATTAATGTTTTTTGGAAATATTTGAAACTGATTTCTGGAAAGCACACAGACTCTAATCTGTGCTGGGATTTGATATGCTCCATTTGGCTCTTCTGTTGTAACCAACGTTACTTTTGATTTTTCAGAAGCTCTCTCGGCAAGACGAAGAATAATTTTTGCCGATCCTCCTCCATTTAGAGAAAATATGAAAAAAACATAATGCTTTGGCACGATATAATCTCTTGGGAAAACAGTGTTTTAGACTCTAAAACGCTATCTTTTTTTTGTCTAATTGGATATATCGTAATGACGTGAAAAAAATCGTTTTTGTAATGCCAGAATTCGGGACCGGAGGAGCCGAGAAGGTTGTATTCAATCTTGTTTGTCTTCTAGCTAAAGATGAGTTCAATATTGGCCTCTTGCTATTTCTTAAAAAAGGCTATCTTACTGAACAATTACCGGCAAATGTGCAGGTTGAGAGCTTCAGTTCTGGTCGACTATTTAATGCAATTCCGGTTCTTTGGAAAATCCTCAGATCAGATGCAGATCTAATATTTTGCTCTGGCTATCATAATCCAATCATGGCGCTGCTAAGTTACCTCTCGGGAACTTCCAAAAAGCTTATTTTGAGAGAAACATCAGTTGTCGGCCAGGCCAATCGGGACTGGAAAAAAACCTTTCTCAAGAGATTAGTTCCAATAACCTACTCCCCATGTCGTAATATCATTTTCCAATCCCGCTATGGAAAGATGGACTTTGAGAAGTACTTTGGGACCGAACTTTCTCGAGCTGAAATACTAAGAAATCCAGCTTTCACCTCTACGGTAGTAGAGAGCGATTCTAAGAGCATATTTCTTGTCGGAACTCTAAATGCAAATAAAAATCAACTTTTAGGACTGGCAGCTATTAAGACATCCGGATTGACTGAAAGTCAGGTTGAAGTGTTTGGCGATGGCAAAGAGCGACAAACACTAGAGTCGTATGTTTCGGACGAAATGAAGAATTTTAAAGTTCAATTTCATGGGTATGTAAAAGGCATGGATACTCAGTGGGGCAAAGCCTCTGTACTGCTTGTCACTTCAAAGCATGAGTCTTTTCCCAACGTCATCATAGAAGCTGCCATGGCAGGAGTACCCTCCGTTTGTTTGCTGTGTCCGGGTGGGATTAAGGAGCTCTATGATCTTTATAATTGGGGTGCACTTGTTGTAGAACCTCAAGATTTGCCAGAAGCCTTAAAAAGGGTTTCGCAAATGTCATTGATCGAGAGACAAAAGCTTAAGGCAAATGCTGAAAGAATTTTTGGTATCGAAGCTAGGTCTGACTACCTGAATTTTTTCCGGAGCTATAATGATTAAAAAAAATATTCTTGTAACAGGTGGAGCAGGTTTCATTGGCTCGAATTTTATCCCTATGTATCTTCAGGGAAACCCTGACGTCATAATAGTTAATTTTGATAAATTAACTTATGCTGGCGATTTAAAAAATCTTGAAGCACTGGAATCTCACTCAAGATATATATTTGTAAAAGGCGATATTTGCGATCAAAAGCTCGTTTTCGATCTTTTTGAAAAATATGATTTTGATGGGGTATTTCATTTCGCTGCAGAGTCCCACGTTGATAATTCAATTACGGGTCCAGGTGAGTTTATTAGTACAAATATCCAGGGAACTTTCATTCTTTTAGAAGCTTTACGAAAGAATTGGATGGAAAAACCATTCAAGTTTCGGCCTGGCAAAGACTTAAACCGATTTCTCCACGTCTCCACTGACGAAGTTTATGGGTCTTTAGGGGTCACTGGATTGTTTTGTGAGAAGACTGCTTATGCGCCAAATTCTCCCTATAGCGCCTCCAAAGCCTCGTCGGATCTATTAGTCAGAAGTTATTTTCATACTTATGGACTGAATCTTGTCACAACGAACTGTTCAAATAATTATGGTCCAAAGCAGCATGATGAAAAACTCATTCCTACCATCATTAGAAACGCCCTTTTGTTGAGGCAAATTCCAATTTATGGAGATGGAAAGTACGTACGAGACTGGCTGTATGTACAAGACCATTGCAAAGGAGTTGAGCTCGCGTTTAAAAAGGGAAGAAGCGGTGAGACCTACAACATTGGCGGAAGAAATGAGTGGAAAAACATTGATATAGCTCGTTTGATCTGTGAAGTTCTTGATAAAAAAAGCCCCCGAAAAGACGGAAAATCTTATGCCGAATTAATTTCCTTTGTGACAGACCGACCTGGTCACGATCGTCGGTACGCAATAGATGCTACCAAGATCGAGACCGAACTTGGTTGGCAAGCATCAGAAAGCTTCACAACTGGCATCGTAAAGACCATCGACTGGTATTGCAGTAAATGGAACGCTAATATATTGTAAGCACTTATGGCCTACAAAATTCAACTCCCCACTCACTCAGATCCAAGGGGAAAACTTACTGTCATCGATAAAATATTACCTTTTGAGGTAAAGCGCGCTTTCATGATTTACGAAGTGACCGCCGAACGTGGAGGGCATCGCCATCTCCAGTGCACACAGGCATTGATAGCAGTTGCGGGTGAGGTTTCTGTGTTTTGCGATAATGGTATAGAAAAATCTACTTACGAATTAAAATCTCCTGGCGAAGCCCTCATTGTTACGCCCGAAGATTGGCATACGATGAAGTTCTCACCAGGCTCTATTCTCCTTTCACTCGCTTCTCATCATTATGAAAAATCGGATTATATTCACGAAGGTTATTCATGATTGATTACGAAAATTTGAAAAAGCTCAATTTAACTTTCATGGATGAATATGAGCAAGTATTTCGTAAAACCTTGAATAGCGGATGGTACATTCTTGGTGAAGAAGTAAAAAACTTTGAAGAAGAATTTGCTTCTTATATCGAGACTAAACATTGTATTGGATTAGCTTCAGGATTAGATGCTATCACTCTTGGACTAATTTCACTAGATCTACCACCCAAATCAGAAATTATCGTTCCTTCAAATACATATATTGCGACGATATTGAGCATTCTTCAGGCCGGTCACACTCCCGTATTAGTTGAACCGGATGAGAGAACTTACAATATAGATTGTTCCAAGATTGAAGAGAAGATATCTAAAAAAACAAAAGCTATTTGTCTCGTTCATCTTTATGGAAAATGTTGCGAGATGGACCCAATATTATCTCTCTGTAAAAAATATAATTTGAAGCTTATTGAGGACGTAGCCCAAGCCCATGGCGCTAAGTATAAAGGAAAGACCGCTGGATCGTTTGGTGATATAGGAGCATTTAGCTTCTATCCTACTAAAAACTTGGGAGCACTTGGCGACGCTGGTGCGATCACTACAAATAGTAACGAGCTTGCAGATAAAATCCGTACTCTTAGGAATTATGGATCTCGCATCAAATATCATAACGAAGTTATTGGCTTTAATTCACGATTAGATGAGATGCAAGCTGCTTTTCTTCGAGTAAAGCTTCGGCGACTTGATGAAATTAATGCTCACAAGCGCAAACTAGCTTCTCTATACAATGAAAAAATTAAAAATCATTTCATTAAACCTATCGTTCAAGAAAGTTTTTTCGATGTTTTTCATATTTATAATATCCTACATCCAAATCGTGATGCGCTTCGAGATCACCTCTTGAAACACAACGTGAAAACTGAAATCCATTATCCGATTTCACCAAACAAACAAAAGGCGATGGTAGGGATTATTGATAATGTTTCTTGTCCAATTTCTGAAAGAATCCATTCAACAACACTGAGCCTTCCCATTTCTTTCTTTCATACTGAGGAAGAAATTGAAAAAGTCGCGGAAGCAGTAAATTCATTTCAAGGATAATAACGATGAAAGGTATCATCCTCGCCGGCGGAGCTGGAACCAGGCTTTATCCAATGACGAAAGTGACAACAAAACAGCTTCAGCCTGTTTATGATAAGCCCATGATTTATTATCCGCTGAGTTTTCTCATGTTGGGTGGTATTTCAGACATCCTCATAATTTCAACTCCGCAAGATCTTGATTCCTTCAAGAATCTCCTTGGTGACGGAATGCAACTCGGAATAAAAATTACTTATGCTGTTCAGGAATCACCTACTGGACTGCCAGACGCTTTTGTATTGGGAGAAAATTTTATCAACGGTGAAGATGTGACTCTCATTCTGGGGGATAACTTGTTTTATGGAGATATGAGTTTCTACCGTGATGCTGTTGTTAAGCATAAAAATTATGAAGGAAATATTCGTGGAAGGATTTTCGCTTATGGTATTTCCGACCCTCGCCCTTATGGGGTTGTTGAATTTGATGAAACCATGAGAGTTATTTCTGTAGAAGAAAAGCCATCAAAACCTAAGTCGAATTACGCCATCCCTGGCCTTTACATTTTCGATGGTTCTGTTTCAGAAAGAGCGCGAAAACTTGAAAAGTCCCCAAGAGGAGAGAAAGAGATCGTGGATCTTATGAAGGCTTATTTGAACGAATCGCTACTCGGAGTTCAAATCATCAGCCGAGGCGTAGCATGGCTTGATTCAGGTACGCCAGAAACACTCTTGGAGGCATCGACATTTATTGGTGCAATTGAGAAACGACAAGGTCTTAAGGTAGCATGCCTTGAAGAAATTGCATGGAGAATGAAATACATAGACGATACCGGGTTTCAAAATCTGATTGAAACCATTCCACGCTCTCCATATAAAGAATACCTGCTGAAAATTCGAGGATGAGGGGTTTAAAGAATCACATCAGTTCAAAAATTTTCTTTGCTTGCTCTCTTCTTGAAAATTGATCTGGTTTGAAATTTTGAACAATCCCACTTAGCTTCCAGGCCCTAATTGCCACGGCCATTTTTGAGACTTCAGAATTTTGAAATTCTAGTCCCTGGGAATTTCCTTGAATGATCCTTCCGGCTTCACCTGGAGGACTCATAATTACGGGTAAGCCGCTACCAACGAATTCAAATACTTTAACAGGAAAAGCCTCTTTGCCAATTTTGTCATCAGTTCTGAATGAAAGACCAACATGGCATTTTCTGAGTAGAGCGGGGATTTCCTGATAAGAAATGTTTCCAAGGTATTTAATATTAGCTCTTGCAGCCGATAAAATATCCTGAACTTTGGGACCATCCCCGGCAACGATTATATCGATGTCATCACCATCTAGTTCTTTTGCCAGGTTCAAAAGTGTTTCGACGTTTTGAAGTTTTCCAATCGTGCCATGAAAGACCAGAGTAAAGCGCGCGAACTTTTCTTCTGGTTGTCCGGGCGAAAATAAGTCAGGATCATAGCCATTCATAACTAGATGAGGTTTTTTTTCACCATACTTTTCTATTTCTCGACATAAACCCTGAGTGACGGTCATAACAGAATGAGCCCCCCGATATAAGAACTGAGTGAGGTTCTTTGCTACCCATCCGAATAAAGAATTCTCCCGAATTATATTCAGTTCGAAGAAGATCTCAGGATATAAATCACGTACATCGAGAATGTATTTTTGGCCTGAAATGATGGCTCCGAAGGCTCCCCATATGATTGAAAAGAATGGGGGACTTGAGAGAACGATTCTGTCATTCTGGGAGGTCAGAATCCGGAAAAATAGCTCTATTCCTGTGAGATTTTCCTTCAATAGGCGGACAATTGCTCGATCCTTATTTGAGGCGGGACGCAGTGTAAATTCCGAGGCATTGAGCACACGAACTTCGTGACCTGCTTCTTTCAGGACCTTAACAAACCAATACGCCCTGGTGGAGGCCGCTTCCCCTTGAGGAGGGTAAAACGGGGTGAAATAGAGAATCTTCATTCGTTGTCACTTTTTTTAAATTTCTATACTATGGCAAGGTTCATTTCAAAGGGAAAGTTTATGCTTCGTTTCGCACTTATTGGTTGCGGCCGCATCGCGCCAAAGCATGCAGGAAATCTGACTGAAGGCCTTATCAAGGAAGCGGGACTTTCTGCAGTATGCGACAACAAGCCTGAGCGCGCGAAAGCCTTTGGTGAAAAATACAAAGTGCCGTGGTTTACGGATATGCATCAGATGATGAAAGAGATGGGAGATAAGATTGATGTTATCTCAATTCTCACACCTTCTGGTGATCATGCTGAACACACCATCCAGATGTCGAAATACGGTAAGCCGATTATCGTTGAAAAACCAATGGCCCTCACATTAGAAGACGCGGATAAAATGATCGCTGCTTGTGATCGTAATGGTTCAAGACTTTTTGTCGTCAAACAAAACAGATTCAATCTTCCGGTTCAGAAAATGTTCGAAGCTCTGGAAGCTGGTCGTTTCGGAAAACTTGTTCTCGGAACAGTTCGCGTGCGTTGGTGCCGGACTCAGGAATACTACGATCAGGATCCTTGGCGGGGAACCTGGGAACATGATGGTGGTGTATTTGCTAACCAAGCCATTCACCACGTCGATCTTCTTAACTGGGTCATGGGTGATGTGGAATCTGTTTTCGCAAAATCGACTCGTGCTCTCGTGAACATTGAAGCTGAAGACACAGGTGTTGTTATTCTAAAATTCAAGAATGGCGCTCTCGGTGTGATTGAAGCAACGACTGCCACACGTCCGAAAGATCTTGAAGGTTCTATTTCTGTTCTTGGCGAGAAGGGAACTGTTGAGATCGGTGGCTTCGCCGTGAATGAAATGAAAATCTGGAATTTCGTTGAGCCTAAAGAAGGCGATAAAGACGTAGTTGAGAAATATAAAGTGAATCCACCAAACGTTTATGGTTTCGGTCACACTGAATATCTGAACGATGTTGTTCGTGCGATCAGTACCGGGAAAAATGCACTTGTACAAGGTCTCGAAGGAAGAAGATCTCTGGAGCTCGTGACTGCAATTTACGAGTCCATTGAAACTGGCAAGGAAGTTCAGGTTCGCTTCACACCCAAACAATGTCGATTAGGTTTGAAGAATTAGTTTAACAAAAGAATGGTAAGTAATGTCTGCACTTTCTTTTACTTTCATAGCTAACGCTTGCGGCATATTCAAAGGCTCAAAGGGCACTAGATTACTGTGTGATCCTTGGATCGTCGATGGAGTCTTTGAGGGGAGTTGGTGTCATTTTCCTAAATTAGAAACGACCTTTTCTAATATTTCCGATGTTGATGCTATATTTATCTCTCACCTACATCCAGATCACCTTGATGATAGACATTTTGATTTTCGCAAAGATGTCCCTATCATTGTACTCGATCACGGACCTAATTTTTTAGCAAAAAAACTTTTATCTATGGGCTTTCTAAATCTTATAAGGGTGAAAGATCAAGAAACAGTTCAGTTCAAAGAATTTGAAATAACGCTTTTTGCTCCCTTCACTAAGCATAACTATCACGATTCAGTCATAGGTAATTTGATTGATTCAGCTATGGTTATATCTTGCGAGGGATTTAATGCGCTTAATGCAAATGATAATACTCCAACGCCAGAAGTTTGCAGTCAACTTAGAGATAGGTTCGGCAAAATTGACTTAGCGATGATAAACTACAATGCTGCCGGGCCATATCCCTCTTGTTTTAATAACTTATCTATCCAGGAAAAAAAGAAAGAACACAGTCGAATTCTTGAAAGAAATTTACAATATCTTAGCTCTCTAATTTTTGAATTGAATCCTCGATTCGTACTACCTTTTGCAGGAGCATATGTTCTAGGGGGCCGAATGAGCTTTAAGAACGAATATCTTGGAACAATGAATTGGGATGAGTGCGCAAAATATTTACTCAATACAATCAAGCCCGAAGTTAAAGTTGTTCTACTTAGAGAAAAAATGTCATTTGATATCGAAAATGGGGTCTCTGACAAAACTTATATTCCTTTAGACCCATTAGAGATGCAAATCTACATTAGTGAATTTTTATCTAAGCTTAAATACACGTACGAGGAAGATGACTATCCAGATATCGGCATAATGTTACAAGAAATGGAAATTGCATCGTCTAAAATGACATCAAAAATGAAGTCATTGGGGATTGAATCACAATTTGATGTGATCATTAAAGTCAATGAAGAGAATGTTCAGATTTTTCCAGGATTTAAACTTCTTTCTTCTCCATCACAGAGCAGTAAGACTCTTACATGTAGTCTTGACGTAAGATTAATGAAAAGAATTTTGCATCGTCGTGCTAATTGGAATAGCGCTGAAATTGGAACTCACATTGATTTTATAAGAATACCGAATATCTATGAGCCGGATTTGCACACAGCCTTACAATTTTTCCATATTTAAGGTTCAATAATGAGAAAGTTTTATCAAACAGTGACTTCTCTGGGATATGTTCAAGCAGCTCCTTTGCCTTCTGTTGAAGAACTTGAGCAACATTACTCAAATAAGTATTACCAGCTTCCATCTGGAAGCTATTCCAAAACCTATACCGAAGAGGAAATACGATATTTTTTTAATATAGCTAAAGTAGCAATTCGCACTGTCGAGAGGTTCAATTCAGGGAATATGAGTCTCCTAGATCTTGGATGTGGGGAGGGCTTCTTTAGCTCAGCATTTCTGAAAGTAAATTGGAATGTTCTCTGCTGCGATTTTTCTAAGTTTGGTGTCAGCGAGCATAATCCTGAACTTTTACCCTTCTTTCAAGAGGGAAACCTCTTGCAAACGGTTGCTTCGCTCACAGCACAGAGAAAACATTTTGGTTTAATCAACCTCCAGAATGTTTTAGAACATGTCTTATCTCCTGAAGACCTTTTGATTTCTCTTCATGGCCTGATGAATGATGATTCGATCCTTAGAATTCGTGTGCCCAATGATTTTTCAGATTTTCAAACTGAACTTTTGAATAAGGGTTTATCAGAGAATACCTGGTTCTCCCCCCCTGAACATCTTTCTTATTTTAATCGTGATAATCTGATTAATACTTTAAACGCTTGTGATTATTCTTTGATATCACTACAAATAGATTTTCCTATCGAACTATACTTAACGAATCCTCATTCAAACTATTGGAAAGACCGAAGCCTAGGTAAAGCTGCTCATCTAAGTCGAATTTTTTGTGAGAATTTTTTAATTAATAAAAACATTGATCATTATATCGACTATTCTGAAGCTGCTGGGAAACTCGGTTTTGGAAGAGAGATCATCGCTTACGCTAAGAAAAAAAAGTAATTCTATGATTGCAGACACAGCGAAAGTTTATTCCAACGTTAAATTAGGCAAAAATGTCGTTATTGAAGATTTTTGCCTGATAGGCGTTCCACCTCGTGGTGCTAAAGATGGTGAACTAGAAACCGTTATCGGTGATAACTCAGTCATTCGTTCTCATACTGTTATCTATGCCGGAAACAAGATCGGGAAGAATTTCCAGACTGGTAACAAGGCCAATATTCGCGAACTGAATGACATCGCAGACAATGTTTCGATCGGAACGCTTTCAGTTGTCGAACACCATGTAAAAATTGAAGAGGGTGTACGGATTCACACTCAGGTGTTTATTCCTGAATACTCAACTTTGAAAAGAAATGCCTGGGTCGGGCCGAATGTCGTATTTACGAATGCTCCCTACCCGCAATCAAAGAATGTGAAAGACACTCTGGTTGGTCCAACTCTGCATGAGAATGCAATTGTTGGTGCTAACTCAACACTCCTTCCAGGAGTCCACATAGGTAAAGACTCGATCGTGGGAGCCGGCTCAGTAGTCACAAAAAATGTCGCTGAAGGTGACGTTGTCGCAGGAAATCCTGCGAAGTTTATGAAGAAAAAATCTGATCTGCCTTATTAAGGAAATATATGACAATTCATTTCGTTGATCTCGATGCCCAGTACCAGTCCATTAAAGGTGAAGTCCAGAACGCCATCAATGGAATCCTTGAGAGTAAGGATTTTATTCACGGGAAATCGGTTGAGAAGTTCTCCAAGAACTTTGCAGCTGCCCAGGGATCGAAGTATTGCGTGGGAGCTGCCAACGGAACCTCGGCCATTACTGTTGCTCTGAGAGCACTTAATGTTCAGCCGGGTGATGAAGTCATTACTGTCGCGAACTCATTTTTCGCGACTCCTGAAGCGATCGCTGAAGTTTACGCGAAACCAGTTTTTGTAGACTGCGAAGCTGATACTTACTCGATTGACGTCTCTCAGATCGAAAAGAAAATTACGAATAAAACGAAAGCGATTATCCCGGTTCACCTTTACGGTAATCCGGTTGATATGGATGCCCTGATGAATGTGGCGAACAAGCATAACATTCCTGTGATCGAAGACTGTGCTCAGGCACATCTCGCGACCTGGAATGGAAAAGGTGCTGGTACCTTCGGAGCAATGGGAACTTTCAGTTTCTATCCGGGGAAAAACCTCGGCGCATACGGTGATGCCGGAGCGATTACTGTTCAAGACGACAAGCTTCATCAATTAACTGCGATGCATGTAAACCACGGCCGCACGAAAAAATACGAGCACGATTTCTGCGCCGGTAACTTTCGTATGGACGGCATGCAGGCAGCGATTCTCGATGTGAAACTGAAGCATCTGAATGACTGGACGGAAAAACGCCGTTCACTTGCCGCTCATTACGAATCACTCCTCAAGCCTCATGGATTTAAGTCCATCACTGTTAAGAAAGAAGCTAAATGTGTTTATCACATCTATCTTGTAGAAGTTTCCAACCGTGATGAAGTCATGAATCACTTCAAGACTCTCGATATCCAGTGTGGTGTTCATTATCCGATCCCTCTGCACATGCAGCCTGCTCTCAAGCATCTTGAGCACAAAAAAGGCGATTTCCCTGTGACAGAAAGAGCTGCTGAAAGAATTCTTTCTCTGCCGATGTATGCTGAACTCACGAAAGCGGAAGTGGAGAAGGTTTGTGCTGAGCTTATTAAGGTTGCGAAGAAGTAGAATTTCCTTCATCTTTTGTGGTCAGTGCCAATGCAACTGGAACGCAAAAATAAAAGTCGAAAACTTCGAAGTTTGTTGCTAGCAGCACCAGGTAGGTACTGAGGATGAGGTGACGAGCCTTGTTGTATGAACCTTTCAAAATGTAGAAATATAGTGCTGCCAGCATTCCCAAGTAGATGAGAAGTCCAAAATTGGTAATTATCTCAAAGTGTGCATTGTGAAATGATGAATAATTAAAGGCCGTAATTCTTTGAATTTCTGCGCTCGAAAATCCGATACCTTTCCCAAACACCGTAATGTTTTCCAGAAATAATTCGTTTAGAGGACGCCTTCCATTAAGGGCTTTCCCTTGAATCAATAGCTGGATGAATCCGAGGGCGATAAAACCAAAACTCAAGAAAGGGATCTTCTTCATGATTATTTTAACCACAGGGTAGGCAAATAGGATAGCAACAAACAGAAGCTCTCCCCGCGAGTTTTTCATCAAAAGAAATAACATGCTTGCGATGAGGGCAACTTTACTTAATACACTTAGCTTCCAGTTCCTGACAAATGCAATTGCGATGAATACGATCGGGAAAACAGTCATTGCAACAGCTTCAAGAGTAAGTTCATGTACTCCGAAAAGATGCTGACCAAAATTCATCTTGGAAAGGAGTGTGACCCGCTCTAGGTTTGCATTGCGGGAAAAGAAATTTTTTGCCATTGCTTGGAGTGTATTTTGAGAGATGAACCCGGGAGAATATGCAATGGATATTGAGGCCAGAAGAAAGGTTACGATGATAGCAATCGCTAATGAATGATCGAGTATAGTGCTGGAATATTTATGCAGGCAATTCTTAAAACTCAGAAAATAGTGAGGAGTCAAAAAGAAAAAGAATGTGTAGGAATTGAGCTGAAGATCCAGAAAGAAGTAGTGCAAAAGCGCCAGTAAAACTTGCGCAAATAGAATGCCAGAGTGTAGCTTGATCTGTTTATAGTCTTTATTCTGAATTAGACTGATGGAATAGGGTAACAGGGGAAAGAAAACCAGTGCCGAAAGAAGCTTGAGTCCAACGAGGGCGGCAATAATCTTAGTGGCCTGGACTGCCGAAAAAGTCACTGCGAATAGAACGATTAAAATCTTTGGTGTAATCATAAAACTTTAGACGCAAGACTCTTTATGGTCTGCTCATTGTAATAAAATATATTCCCGTTTATTTGATAATTGTACTTTAAGTAATTCAGAAAGGAATTCAGTAACTCTTCATTGGGTACGAGGGGGTCGTGAAGTCGAATAACAATCTGTTCACTCAAAGAGTTCGGATTAGTCGCAGTTACAAGGCCATCAATATTGAATAAGCTATTACCTAAAGTGATAATATTCTTTCTCGCTTTCAACGCATCAACGATTACTGTTGAATTCACTAAAATAACCATCGCTGCTGACTGAACCAAAAATGAGGTCTCATTTGTGGAAATGATCGAATCATTTGAGAATTTGTATTGAACGTGTTCTTCCATCGGATGCTTCTTGAACACGAGCTTGTATTTTTTCTTTAATTCTTCCTGTAGCGATTGGTAGCTTTCTTCAAGAGAATGAATGAATTCTTGTGTGTCCCTGAATGGTGAGTGAACAACTGTTTGAGTATCGTGGCTTACTTGCAAGGGAACAAAAATATATGGTGAATCAATAGGGACGTTTTTCGGTGGCGCAGATTTGTTAACAAGCTTCTTAAGGAAAAGTTTTAAGTACCCTCTGAATTTATAAACCTTATTCTTTGATTTGATATTCAAATGGGTAATATCGCCGATCTTATTGAGCATAAGAAAAATTCCAAAAAAGCCAATACGTAAAATCCTGCGACCGTAAGTATGTTCAATTGGTTTAAAATTCTCATCCGGTTGATAGACTGTTGAGAGATAAAAATCCCTTTGGCGTGGAACCGAAGAGTTCGCGTTTACACCCGCTGAATCCAGGGTCATGGTGTCCGGTCGAAAAAGTCCTTCTTCAGAAAAGAAGATTTTAATGTTCGACTCTTTGGCGACGACTTTTGCGAGCGCATGCTGCCATCTGAGGTCATTGTGACAAAGAATATGGGTAATCTCATATTCTTTTATAAATGCTGAAAGGTACTCATAGTATCGGGCCATAACATCAAGCTCATTCAGCTCGGGAACTTTAACATTGGAATTCGCGAGAGATTTTATATGGCGAACTTTTTCTAAAGATTCTGAAGATGGCTTAATGAACTGAATTTCTTTTTGAACGAAATGGAATTTACAGTTTTTAAGGTAAAGAATGTAACCGAGATTAAAAATATGAGCGTATGCTTTTTTAGGTACGAGCTTCGCTGTGAGCTCGTCGAATATTCGAGAATACGGAGGTTCAAGGATTAAGAGATTCATTGCTTTTGTTCATCCAGATTGTGGCAGCTGTAATCATAACTGCACGACCGAAAAACAAAAAGAGCATCCTCGAATAATCTCCAAATTCCGTGAAAATCATTGCGGCCATTGCGAGCTGTATTCCGATGTCTGCGATGTTCAGTAAGAACATGGATGAGAGCCTCTTCTTAGCTTCAAGTGTCATGAGGAAGAAAGCTTTGAAGAAATCCAGCCCAAAGAGGAAGCCCAGATAGATTAAATCTTCTGAAGAGAGCTTGATTTTTAGGGCATTGAGAATATTTTGAACCATTGAGGGAACAACAAAGATTAACGAAATTCCAACGGCGATTCCTATTACCCAGAAGGCAATCCAGGGCCGGACAATTTTTTTATAATCGAGACCCTCGGCCAGTTTCTTAAATTTAGTCTGGTAGAGAGGTGAAAACAGGGTGAGGTTGACGGCATTAATGAGATCCCGGAATGTCGAGTAAAGGCCAAAACCGGCTTCGCCCAGGATAAGTTTTGCTATCCATCTTTCCGTCATTTTTGTCGATTGGAAGGTGAGTCCCTGACCCTGGAACTGAAGATAAGTTTTCAGTTCGTTCTTATCTGGAAAATTCATTCGGAATTTCTTAAAGGGATACTGGCTGAGAAGAACCAATGCCGGGAAACCGAAACTCAGGAAAATTGCATCTCCCGTGATTTTAGAAAACCCATAGCGAAGTATGACTAGCTGTCCCACAAAGGACACACCCCGTAAAATTCCGAACAAGGTCTGCTTTTCCTGAACCCCATACCAGCCGTTAAGAATGTAGAGAAAGCCGTAAAAGAGGAAGATGAAAGATGAATTTCCAAAGAATAGATAAGAAATAGCGAATACAGCGAGGGCCACGATCGTAAGAAGAGAAAGCAATTTTTCTGCCGGGACTTTCGTCATGGCCGGAAGGCAAGCAGCAAAGAGGGCAAGGCCTACATATTGAAAAAGCGCGATATTGTAGGACACTTCGCCGTACTCAACCAAAGTCAGAGCACTCAGGCATGTCGCGAGAAACATAAACCGGGAAATGATTTCAATTACCCGCGAGAAAATGATGATGGTGTACATGCTCATTTAATGATTATCAGCCGTTTTGTTACATAGATTAGCTGTTGAGAGAGCATAAAGAAAAAATATCATCGATGCATTGTTAGCATCAAAGGTAACTTCAAACTGGCTTCCCACAATCAGGGCAACACCAAAGGGAATGACCATCGCCCGATTAAGACCATCCGTCCTGAAAGATTCCCAGGCCCAAGTGAGCAGCCATCCTAAGAATAAAATGAGTCCAATAATTCCTGTTCCCGCTGCTATTTCTAAAAATAAATTATGCGCGTGAGCATCGTTGTATTCTTTCTTATCTAAATCGTAAGTCTCTTTGATTCGTTTAAGTTGAGAATGAAAATTAGAAAGTCCCCAGCCGAGTACAGGCTTTTCCTGGACAGCAATCATCGCCGCTTTCCACTGACTTCTTCTAATGACGTCAGAGCGATTATCTTTGTTGATGAGAAATCGCGATCCGGATTCTTCAGTAGAAGCAGCTCGCCCGAATAGATAATAGCCGCCAAGAGTTGAGACAACGATTAAAGCAGCGCCCCCCGCAAGTAGGCCCCACTTCACTCTGTAGAAGTATAAGACAAAAGGAATTCCGCAAAGAAACCCCAGAAGTCCTCCACGCGTGTAAGTCACGTACATTCCAAAAAATCCGATAATGAAGGCAAGAATTCCAAAACGGTAATCGAACCAGGATTTAATTTTTTCACGGTGAAGGATGGCCGATAATAATGAAAGAAGAAGCATCGCAGATCCATAACCATATCGCATGGTATCTGTGAGTCCCTTAGCTCTCGGGACTTTTCTTAAAAACTGCTGGCCGGCATAGACACCCGCAATAATGATACTTGTCATAAAAACATAACAGAGAATCTTCTTACTGCGATCTGAAGCCTCTTTGAGCCAGACTTTGAAGACGAAGATTCCACCCAG
This sequence comes from Bdellovibrionota bacterium, assembly GCA_040387275.1. GTDB lineage: Bacteria > Bdellovibrionota > Bacteriovoracia > Bacteriovoracales > Bacteriovoracaceae > Peredibacter. Next base: position 287,611 of record JAZKDZ010000003.1, read on the forward strand.
ACCATAAAGATAATATTTCAGGCGACCGAAATTTTTCCCGGGTTTTGGAATGATGTCAAAATTGATAATCAGACTGATCAATGCAATCACTGTAAAAGCGAGAAGCCAGTAGGCACTCTTTGGCACATTGATCTGCTTATTCTTAAAAGCAAGGAATGTGAAATAGCAAAGTGGGATGAGAAATAAAACCTGATAGGCAGCTAGAATAGAGACCGAGGTCAGGATTCCCGCAGCAAGGAAAAATAGCGACAAATTCACAATTTTAATCATACAAAAAATTAACAGACTAAGGGAGAACAGTCACTCTTTTACTCCCACTCTCATCTTTCCCCGTATGACTTGAAGACCATTCTGATTTGTACAATCGAGCTTTAGATCAATAAATTTGAAATCCGAATTCACACTAGTAATTTCGGCTTCATAGTTGAGTTCATCTCCGGGAATGACGGGAAGAACAAATTGAAATTCCGTACTCATGAGAAGCGCATTTTTACCCGGCAAATGCATGCCAGCTATCGCTGAAAAAATGCTGCTGGTGAGAAGCCCATGTGCGACTTGTTCGTGAAAGGGATTCAAATCCCCGGTCATCTTGCCAAATTCCGTCATCATCTCTTTGGTGATGGTCTTGGTAATTTTGGCACTCATGCCAGGCTTCATGTCTTTCATCTGGTAGTTATTCATTTTTCTTCTCGTGTATGAGCGTAATCAATTCACCGATAGTCTTTAACCTGGCCGCTTTGGTGGCCGAGATTCGGACTTTGAAAGTTTCTTCAGCAGCAATAATAATGTCGATGTGGGCGAGGGAATCCCAGCCTTTAAAGTCTCTGGCTGTCGTCGTTTCAGTGATTTTGACTGAGGGAAGGGACAGGATCACTTTCAGGATTTCTTCAAGGCCTGATTTTATTTCATCACGGGTCATATTTTTCTTCCGATGAACGTAGGTCTTTTATTCTGCTTGGAAGCCTTGAGAGTTCCCAATACAAACCCTGATTTCTCGAGAAGATTCTCCACCATGCCATTTTTGTCAGAACGGATGTATTCACCCTTGATTTGATCGAGTGAGTTCTCAAGAGCCGAATCTATAATTGCATTGAAAATAAATTCTTCCATCCCGCGTTTTAATACCCGGCAGCTCATGACGAGCTCATGAATAAAAAGTTCCTTGTTTTTCTTTTCACAGATAACAACGGAAATCATTCCTGAGTCTCCGAACTTATCTTCGAGTGAAAAACTTAAACACACATATTTTTTGTCCGAAGCCATTCTTTCGAGATCAGATTTTGAGAGCCTTTGCGTCCTTAGATTGAATTGATTACTTCGTTGAATGAGTTGTGCAGCTCTTTCAAGATTTGAGGCATTGAGCTTTTCAACTTTGCTCTTCATGCCGAGGTTCAAAAGATAGTCATCGAGGCTGGTGGCAGATTCCATCGAGGCGTGACGCTTATTTTCCTGCTGATAGTGCTGCGTACGGAGCTTGTCTGCTCCTGAGAAGGTTAGATTCTCGAGGAATCCAGCCTGATCCAGAAGCGTGATGTACTCAGTCGGATCGTCAGAGAGTTCCGGGACGAGAACTTCCGGAAGCGAATGTCTGATTTCATTCCGCTCAAAAGGACTGTCGTCAATAAACACGAACGAATCTAAACCGAGATTGAGTTGTTGAGAGATCGCCCGGAGATTTGTCGACTTGGGCTCCCAGTTAGCAATGAAAACGGCAATGTCTTCTTCCTTGAGAATCATCTCGGGATGATCCCTGAATGGGAGAACGGCATTGGAAAAATCATTCTTACTGCAGACGGTGAGAAGGAAACCTTTGTCCTTAAGGGACTTCAGGTAATATTGAAATTCCTGAAAAGGTTCGATTCCATCAATCCCGTCTTCACCAATCATTCCATTCCAAAGAGTATTATCGAGATCGACAACCAGAACTTTTTTCAAGTTTCCTGATTTAGCCTGGAAAATTTTAAAGATGTGAGAGGCGATATGTGGATAGTAATTGGTATGACATGGGTACTTGCCCATGGACCAGAGTTTTTCCGAGAGAAATTGATCAAGACCTACACGATTGGCGAGGTATTCGATATCCAGTAAATGGCAGTGAGAGTTCTCCTGAACTGTTTTCTTAATCTGAGAATTAATCAGCTGAAGCTGAAAGATGAGAGACTCTTCAATGATCGCTGAGGCATCTCCAAAACATCTTTCTAGAGATGTGGGGAGGCTGGTTACGAGAACTGTAATGTTCTTCTTTTTCAGTGTCTGTATCACGGCCTGGAAATCAGAGATAAACTCTGAGGCGAATGCTGATTTCTCTTGAGACTTGTAAAATTCATCTCGAAGCTTAAGAGGAGAATAAAACAGAACCAAAAAAGAGATGTTCTTTTGATAAAACACGGAAGAGTTGTCTAAAACCGACAAATTTACTGTGTCATAGGCACTTTCCAGAATCTCGAGCGAGATTCCCTCATCAGCGAAATATCCATGAATGACTTTGGAGAGTGATTCGGTGGAGCAGTTACCGGCGATAGCAATTCTCTCCTTCCGTGCAGTCACAGAAGGCTCATTCTTAAGATAGTGTTGATAACTTTTGTGGTTTAACATAATTAGGATGTCTCACCTAAAAACTATCAGTTCTTTGATAGGGGATCAATCTCCGATTCAGAGCCGTTACCTGGAAGAATCTCTGGGGCGGCTGAGTTCAGCTGACAAGCATGATCTTGAATCGCTTCTCACGTTTTATCAGAGTCAAGGCTTCACCGATAGTTTCGTTGCTGAGAGCTATCTTCAGGTCGTTGAGGACATTCTGGCGGAGCAGATCTTTTTCCGTAAGAACAAGAAATATCGGTTTTCATCTTTCTCTGAAGTTAAAGATGCCGTCTATTTTTCTGACGAGTACATGACCCGCTATATGATCGGTCTCGCTCTGACTCAATACCTCTGGGGCAATCATAAGAAGATTCTCGAGTTCTTTGCCAATGAATTGCCGGCCAGTCACTTTGGGAAATATCTTGAAGTGGGATTCGGACATGGACTGTATTTCCTGAAGAGCATTCAGCAGAAAAAGTTTAAAAGTTTCACGGGCCTTGATCTCAGTCCAAAAAGTGTGGAACTGACTAAGGCGATGATTGAATTTCACGCCAAAGCGGAATTTCATCTTGAGTGTGCAGACTTTCTCACCTGGAATACGTCTCAATTCTTCGATGCTGTCGTCCTGGGAGAAATTATTGAGCATGTCGAGAAGCCAGATGAATTTCTAATGAAAGCGAAAGGCATGACGGCTCCCATGGGATCTATTTTTGTCTCAACCTGCCTGAATGCTCCGGCCATTGATCATATCTATCTTTTCACTGAACTTCGGGAAGTCGAAGAGCTCTTCATGAAAACGGGACTTAAAATCAGAAAGCAACTTATTCTCCCGCATGAGAATACATCTCTGAAAGAATCTCAGGAAAAATCACTTCCAATTAATGTGGGATACATACTCAACCATGCTGATTAATCGTAAGTGGATACTGATTAAGTCCTCCATGGTCATGTTGGTGCTATTAACGCCCATACTTGAATCTCTTCTTATTCCCCGTAAAGATAAGTACTCTATTCATCCCGATATCCTGCGGAAGCTCGATTATATCGGCACGGAAATTTATTCCGAAAAACCACCCATTGATTTTCTTTTTCTCGGACCTTCCAGTTTATGGTCTTCCATCAATGCCTCTACTGTCGAAAAGCATCTTCGTAAGGTGAATGAAAATGAACAGATCTTTGTAGAAAATTTCGGCCATACCTTTAACGGAATAGGCCTCGATTATTTTCTGCTGAAAGATTTGATTGAAAATCGGGGAGTGAAGACCATTTTTCTGGGAATGGTGCCCATCAGGCAGACAGAAGTTCACCGGTACATCAGATATATCTGGGATCCTATTCAGGATTCGGGAGATTTGAATGTTAAAATTTTCTCCCGGTATTATGCTGAAAAAATTCTGGAGAGTGTTCCAAACCTTATCAGACACAAATTCTTTCCCCCTGAAGTGAATCCAAGGATTCTTAAATTTATTGATCTGACGAATGGTTCCTTGTCTCAGCAAAGAGATTTTCTGAATGGTACGGAGAAAATCAAATACGAAGAGCTCTCCCGCAAGCATCTGGAAGTATCACTGAAGGATATCCTTTATGATTCTACGAGTTCTGATATTCAAGCGCTTGCCGACTATACTGAGTATCAGGAATTTTTCATTCGCAAGATCATGAGTCTCGCCAAAGAGAAGGGCATAAATATCTATCTTCTCCTTCCGCCAACACTGGTTCAGGAAGCAGGGTTCAATAAGCTTCAAGTTTTGACTTACAAGAATGGTGAAAGGATTCCAGGAAAATATCTGGGAATCCCGATGGCGAAATTGTTCGCGGGAGAAGATCTGCAATCAATCAAAAAGTATTATTACGATCTTCTTCATACGAATCGTAACGGCTCAGAATATTTTACTAAAACAATGCTTAAACCCTTGCAGGAAATCTATGAACAAACGAATCATTGATTCCCTTGGATATTTATTTTTTGTCATTGTCATGGGATTCGCTACCTATCTGGCTTTGCAGTGGACTGAACAATCTCAAGTCGCCCGTCTCATCTACGAGGGACTTTAATGAGATTCATCATCGCTTTTACATTCTTCACTTTCGGGATGATTTTCCTGAGGCAATTAAAGGATCACAAAGAAAGAACGAACATGACACTGGGTTTGAATCTGGGTGTCGTCTGGTATCTCTTTTTCCTGCACAGTCTTCCTGGTTCCTTTCTCCTTGCTGCGATCGTCGTGATTCATTACTACCTGATTGATAAGAAATTTATCAATTACTTTCTTCCGGTACTCACGATTTGCCTTTTCAGATTTTTCCCTCAGCTTGATTTGATCGGCGTTTCCTTTCTTTGCTTCAGACTACTGTCTGCAACTCTCGAACGATCTGCGGGAGAATTGAAGTCAGCAACGCTCAAGCAGTACTTGTTTTATTGCTTTTATCTTCCCACTTACAAATTGGGACCTATCGGGAGATTCCAGGATCATCTCCAGTCATGGGAAGAGGAACAGGGAAAAAGATGGAATGATCTGAACTGGCCGCAACTGGCGCGGGTTGCTTATGGAATTGTGAAATATATTTTTCTATCGGTCGTGGTCCTGAATTATTCCCGCTCTCTCAATTTTGATCTTTTAAAGTCTGCCCAATCTTTTGCAGATGTTCTGATCATGGGATCATTTTTGTATGTCAGTTTGTATCTGAGTTTTTCCGGATTCAATGACATCGCCATCGGACTTTCCCACTTTCTGGGATTCCGGATGAAAGAGAACTTCAATCATCCGTTTCTCGCGAGAAGTGTGGGAGATTTCTGGTCACGCTGGCATATCTCTCTCACAGACCTTCTGAAGGAATTAGTCTTCTATCCTTTCAATCAGCACTTCATCCGTAAATTCGGAAAGAATAGTAAGTATGTCGTCACACCTGCTTCGTTTATCCTTCTCTTCGTGGCGATTGGCCTATGGCATGCCTTCAGCATGAACTTCTTCATCTTGGGACTGTTTTATGCTTTTGGGGCGATTACAGCTTTCTACTGGCCGGTAAAAAGTGATTCAAGAGTGGTTGTGATTCTAGGAATGCTGCTGACTCAGATTTATATCGCCGTCAGCTTTTACATTTTCCACGTTGATTTCCACACATTGAAAATGGTGCTGGGGAGAATTACTGGCCTGCACCTGTAAGAACGGTTTTGATTGTTTTGATGATGACGAGAATGTCGAGCCAGATATTACGATTCTTCACATAGAAAAGATCATACTGAAGTTTTTCCATCGAATCTTCCTGTGAAAATCCATAACGGAAAGTTACCTGCGCCCATCCTGTCACACCTGGTTTCACGAGGTGGCGAAGGCTGTAGTATGGAATGTTAGGGGCGAGCTGGCCTGAAATAATCTCTGGTCTCTCTGGTCTTGGACCAACAAGACTCATTTCACCGCGGATAATATTAATCAGCTGAGGAAGTTCATCAAGACGTGTTTTACGGAGAATTTTTCCGAGAGGAGTAATCCGTGCGTCCCCTGGCTTGGCCCACTGAGCTCCACCTTTTTCAGCATCAATCACCATCGAGCGAAGTTTGTAGAGAGTGAAGGACTTGTTGTTGAGACCAGTTCTCTTTTGTTTGAAGAAAATCGGACGTCCATGAACCATGAGAAGAATCGGGAAAATAATCAATGCTACCGGAATCAATCCGATCAGCATGAGAATTGCGACTGAACGGTCGATAATGTTTTTCAGGATGTCGTAGCTGCGTGATTCCTGATGGCCGCAATATTCAATGAACCATGATTCATCAATCGCGCGAATAGGAATTTTACCCGAGATACTTTCAGCGAATTTGGCGAGATCGATGATTTCCACTCCCGACCCAAGCATCGCAAAGACTTCTTTATAGAGGTCGGGATTCTTAGTGACGTTTCTTTCGATCGCCACCAGTTCAATGTTGGTCATGTCAGGAACAGTTACGAGATCAGAAGTATAAGAAGCAAGAATCTTGTAACCGAGGTGCGGCTTACGTTTGATTTCATCTTCCACCAAAGCGATCGTATCTGGTGATCCGATAACAATTGTATTTCTAAGCCTGTTAGCGGCACCGAAATAATTGAAGAAGAATCGTCTCCAGAGAAACATCAGCGGAGTCAAAACGAATGCGATCAGTACGAGATTCGTCTTGGGTGATACTCCCACATTTCCAGGAAGCAGATAGATCACCATGAAAGACACAATCACCGAAAGAAGAGTTCCCCGGATAATAGAAATGGGTAATACGCCGGGGTTGTAGGTTTTGAGAGTGTAAAGTCCTTCAATGAAATACATCAGAATCCAGAAAGGAAAGAGCACTGAAAACAGACTTAAATGTCTTTCTAAATACACTGGAGGAATATTGCCGCTTTTACGTATAGCGATCACGATTCCCATTGAGAGGAACAGTAAAAGAAAATCCACGATAAGCAGAAGAACGGTCTTGGCACGATTCGACATAGCAAAAACTTATCTTCTTTTCTCTATTTCATCCACAAAGAATTCGTAATTCTTATAGGTTAGCCGATTACCTGATGGCAAATTCAGCTATTTGGGGATGATTATCGTCTTTACCACTTAAAAGTGGTAGACTGGAGCTGTCATATGCCGATGAGTGGGAAAGAAATGCTTCGTCTCTTTGAAAGTCTGGGATGGGTCAAGGTTAGACAAAAAGGATCCCATGTCGTCGTTCAAAAAGAGGGAGAAATTCCTGAAACAATTCCGATGCACAAGGAACTGAAAAATGGCCTGGAGAGAAAACTTCTTAAAAGGTTGGGGGTAAAAAAATGAATTACCATTTTATTGTACATCATGAAGAAAAAGGATTCTGGGCCGAATGCCTGGAAATTCCGACATGTATGACCCAAGGTGAGACGATAGAAGAACTTTCACAGAATGCTCACGAAGCATTGAATCTTCTGTTGGATGAACCGGAGAACTCAAAAATTCTTTTTCCGCTGCCGGCAAAAAAAATAAAATCCGTCAAAAAAATAATTCAAGTAAAAGTGGATACAAGTATAGGCTTTGCGTTTCTCATGCGTAGGACACGTATTAAAAAAGGCTTGAGTCAGCAGCAGATGAAAAAGATTCTGAATTTTAAAACCTTATTCTCTTATCAGAAATTAGAAAAAGCAAAGTATGCGAATCCCACTCTGAAGAGTCTCACTCATATCAAAGAATGCTTGCCTGATTTTCCGTTACAGTATTTATTTTGATAAATTTGAAAAGCTCTACGACTTCCAGAAGTGGCAAGGAGGAGTTCTCATTGCCACTTCTGGAATCTACGTAAAGCTTTTCATCGGATAAATTACTTACAAGCCGGGTGAATGTCTTCACCCTTATCAGCAAACTTTCTCGTAGAGAAGTTGTAGATATAGTTCGAGTCCCAGCTCATACAAACAATCGCGTTCTCAATGTTCGTTGATGGCGATTCAACAGTCGCTGGAACATCTTCGATTTTGTGAAGACAGATTTTAAATTTCAAGCTTGAGTTGCGAGCAGAAACTTTCAAAGTCTCTTCGTTGATATCCCAACCAGACATGGTCGGAGCATCATCCACAAAAATCTTGTTCTCTTTCAAGTTCGAGATTTTCCCCGCCCACGAACCCCAGCTCTCTGTGAGAAGTGGATTCGCGTATGCGTACAGAGAATTTCTTGGAATTTCAAAACCTCTGATGTCATCCCAACCAGCGAGGGTGTTCGACCAGTAAATCGGATCACGGTCGCCTGCTGAATCGAGTTGCATGCCAACGTGTTTGAAAGGAACTGATTTTCTTCCCCAGTACTCGCGCGTGCCCATCTTAATTGCGCCTTCTTTGTTCGTTTCGAAAACACATCCTTCGATGTACTGAACAACGGCGTATTTTTTGAGAGATGCTTTATCAACAGTTTCAATTTCACCGACCATGCGAGTCCCCGCGAGGCGGTTAGCGTTTGTTTTCTCGAGGAAGATTTTCATTCCCTTCACTTCACATGATCCAGTTGCGCATTCTGGATTGGTCCATGATTTTACAGATGGAGCTGCTGAAACGATTGTCGACGTAAGAGCAAGAGCGATGATAATTGTATTTTTCATATTATTTCGCCTCTTCTTTACATGTGCCTGAAGTCTGCTCAACTTTACGACTGTAGATTTTCTCTAAACACTCGATGTGACATTTTGGATAAGTCTTACCCTTGATACACACGAGTTCATCTTCCTGAAGACCATCAAGCCAGATGTCGTTACAGCCCTGAAGTTTTCCGTTGATCTTAGAGATCGCAAGACAATTTACTTCTGCTTTATCAATCGCCTGAATGACGTGTAACCAGCGTGGACCTTTGAAGTCTTCTGCTTTAAGTGTTCCGGCATTTGATTTTTTTCTGATCTCCTGCATTTCAGGATCTGAATCAGAAGGAAAGCTATTACAGTCAGCTGCGTACTCAGCTTGTGCCATGATGTGATAACCGAAACGATATTGAAGATAGTTGAAGCTGAGTTTGATCTGTTCTGGAGGGCGACCGGTGATTTCCGCGATGTAACCTTCAGTCTCTTTAAAAGTTCTTCCGAACCATTCGTACTTCGTCACACCTTCTTCATAGCGACCAGTGTCCGCAGCGAACCCACCGACTTTCACGCAAGGAAGTCCTTCGGGCCAGGTCACTGTCTGAGCAAATGTGGTCATGCTGATAAGGGAGAGGGTCAGGCATAATAAGAATTTCATTTGATCCCCTTGAGGTAGGGACCTTGAATACCACGGCCCGGGAATTGACCCGATGCCGGTGAAAATTTTATAGGCTAATAAATGGCTTCGCGGGAGAGATTGAAGCTGAAACTGCACCTATTTCCGGTCACTTCATCACGGATATCATAGGTACCGCTGAAATTCCGGTTCCCCCCGAAGTCCTGAAAACTCCCCACGAAATGGAGAAGCTGGCAGCCGACAGTATTCATATTTGTGCCTGCCAAAGGCCCACAGTGACGGATGGTGGAGTTAATATTCTGGCCGGTCGGAATTCCAAGCATGGATCCGAAACTGTGGCGGGGGATTCCCTGAAGAGATCCATTGTAATTGAAGAAGAGATTCAGATCGCCATTTCGAGCGAGCTCAAGACGAGTTCCCGAAAGCTGACAAAGATTTCCTGAGTCCTCGGCTTCAACAGTATTTCCGGAATAGAGTCCGCAAAAACCAGTGAGAGCACCAAAACCCGTAGAGCAATTTTCGACTGACGGCACTTGGGCGCCGACAGAGTTATCCGGTGTGATTCCCGAAAAACTCACCGTCGATTCGAGTGGTCTTCCACTCATATCTTTTGAAATTACAACAGTTGTTACGTTCGCCGACATTCCCTGCGCATCGGTAGTTTCAAGTACGAGTGATTTCACTCCATGGCGATCTTCGGGAGTCGGAAGAACGATTTGAAAATTTCTTTTCCCGCCAGCAACTGTTCCCGTCACACCAGCATTCGGTGCCAGAACGTTGTCGGAAAATTTTCCCTGAATCGCATTATTCTCCTCAGTCCAGGTGAGGGTGTAGGTCGATTGAAGTGGGGAGAATGTATTTCCAAACAGAGTAAAATTCCCGGTCATCCGGTAGCCAGAGGCGAAGGAAAGCGCGGGAAAACAAAGAAGGAAAAGAGTGAGTGCCTTCATAGGAGCATTTTCCGCCTCAAGAGTAGTGCTGGAAAGACGCATGAGCATGGACAACAGGCACCAAAAAGATGACAATAAACCCACTTTTTTCATTCTTGAGAGGACTTTTTATGAAGCTCAGCATTATTGGAACGGGATACGTAGGACTTGTGACCGGAACTTGTTTTGCGGAAATGGGATATGACGTTACTTGTATCGATCTTGATGCAGCTAAAGTTGAGCGAATGAAAAAGGGCGAGTGTCCGATTTTCGAACCTGGACTCGAGCCGCTCATGAAATCCAATTACGAAGAAAAACGCTTAAGCTTCTCAACCAGCTATGAATCCTGCAAAACTGCCGACGCCATCTTCCTCGCTGTAGGAACTCCCTCATCTGACGACGGCCAGGCCGATCTCAAATATGTTTTCGGTGCGTGCGACTCCATCGCTCCATTCCTCAAAGAAGGCGCGATCGTTGTTGTGAAATCGACTGTTCCAGTTGGAACCGGAAATAAAGTTCGCGAGCATCTCAAATCAAAAACTAAAAAAGCATTCTACGTTGTTAACAATCCAGAGTTTCTCAAAGAGGGCTCTGCAGTTGAAGACTTCATGAAGCCAGAACGTATTATCATCGGCTGTCTTGAAGATGCTGCTGGTAACGTCATTGAAGAGCTCTACGAGCCGTTTAACCGTCAAGTGAAGCGCACGATTCGCATGAGTAATATCTCTGCGGAAATGACCAAATACGCAGCTAACTGTTTCCTCGCTACTAAAATCTCATTCATGAACGAAGTTGCTCGTCTCTGCGATACTGTTGGTGCTGACGTTGAAGAAGTTCGTCACGGAATCTCAACTGACTCACGTATTGGAACTCAGTTCCTTTACCCAGGTCCAGGTTACGGCGGATCTTGTTTCCCGAAAGACGTGAAAGCTCTCGTCTACACAGCGAGAGAACACGGCCTTCGCTTCCAGATTGTTGAAGCAGTTGAAGAAGTAAATAAAGAGCAGAAGAAATATCTCTTCACGAAAGTGATGAAGCATTTCAAGAACGACCTCAAAGGCAAAACGTTTGTCCTCTGGGGAGTTGCTTTCAAAGCTAACACTGATGATATTCGCGAAACTCCAGCTATCGACACTGTCATGGCCCTCCATGAAGCCGGTGCCAAAGTTCGCTTCCACGATCCAGCTGCTGCCGATCACTTCGAGCAGTATATGGCGAAGAAGGGTGTACCGATGGATCAGTTTGAGAACAAGTACGATGCTCTTAATGGGGCTGATGGACTACTTGTTATGACTGAGTGGAAACAGTATCGCGCGCCTGATTTCGATGAAATCAAATCACGCCTGAAGACACCTGTAATCTTCGATGGCCGGAATCTTTATAATACGAAGAAGGTTCTGGAGCAGGGGTTTGATTACTATGCGATTGGGAAGGCGATTAAGTAATCATTGAAATCGGCACCTTCAGACTTTAACCTATAATTACTTTCGTAAAGGTTGACTCCGAATAGTCAGTAATCATCTTATCGTGAGATGAGCCCAATACCTTAAGGCTCCGAGGAGTCTTGTGGATTACCCATATATAAATGCATTACTTGAAAAAGCTGAAAAGACAAAAAAATTACATGACAAGCTTTCCCGTTGGTCTGAGTCTCCCAGTCAGAGTGAAATCGACAAATGTGAAAGAGCTGAGAGAATGATAAAGGAAGCGTTGGATGTAGACCCAAAGCTTTCTAAAATGACGATTAAGGTATTTGCGAAAGGCTCATACGCGAATAGAACCAATATTCCCGGTGATAGTGATGTCGATGTTGCCGTCTTAAATGAAGATCAGTTCTTTATTGACTGTCCTCCGGGTAAGACTGATTCGGACTACAACTTTTCGTCAACCGGCTATAACTTTACTGATTACTTCAATGATGTCGCTGTGGCTGTAATAAGGAAGTTTGGATCAGACTCTGTAACTGTTGGAACAAAGTGTATTACGGTTAAATCCAATACTTCCAGAGTCGAGGCTGATGTTGTTCCCCATTTTAAAAATCGTCGATTTCAATCGAATGGAGTCACCGTTGATGGGGTGGCAATCTGGACATCATCTGGGAAAATTCAGAATTACCCTGTTCAAGATTATGATAACGGGATCATCAAGAATGCTGATACCGCAAAAAGATATAAAGGCTTCGTGAGGATTATCAAAAATCTTCGTAGTGAAATGATGTCGAAAAAGATCTCATCTGCTGAGAAAGCAAAGTCCTATCTTATTAGTTGTTTAGTCTGGAACGTTCCAAATGAACTTTTCAAAGGTGACGACTACGGCTTTGTCCTCAGAAATATTCTGAATCATCTCATCCTCAAAACATCGGATGCGTCTGCTGTTTCTGACTGGGGAGAAGTAAATGAGTTGAAGTATTTGTTCACTAGCAATCAAGGATGGACACTTGCAGAAGCTCACAAGTTTTTAATTGATGCTAAAAATTACTTGGATGTGATTTGATGAGAAATACGGATGTTAAAATCTCTTGTTTTCTGGCAATTCTGAGTTTCTCTGCAATTTTCATTGTTAATTCATCTTTCAATTTTGAGGGCGTCTGGAAAGCAGCATCCTCAGCAGTAACATTTACTCTCTTGGCCCGTTTTCTTTTCATCAAGTGGATTTGGAAATGGAAATGCCTCTCGTTTCTGAGAATTTTTCACAATGTCCCTGTGATTGAGGGGAAATGGATGGGTAGCTATACATCAACCCACAATGACGGTGTAACGGGTAATGTCGAGGTCTCGATTTATCAACCAACTATCTTCAAGTTCCACATCACACAAAATACAGGTGAGTCTTTAAGCCTTTCCAAAGGTGAGTGGCTTGAAGAGCGACAGGACAAGGTTGTGGAATTGCATTTCTCATATTTTAACACGCCCGACGCTTCTGTGCGCTCCGTTAGTCCAATGTCGACTGGTTTTGCGACCTATCAGCTCGTTGAGACAACAGTTCCTCGCAAATTATTAGGCAATTATTTTACTGATAGAAAATCAACGGGGAAGGTTATTCTAGAAGAAGTTAAGGACTTGTAAGTTTTTTTGCGCGATCATTTCTGGGGTTGTTGATTACGGGTTGAGATGTTCTTAGTAGGATATCTAAATGAAAACTATCATATTTCTTACTCTTTTTCTTCTTCCTCTTATCTCGCATGCGCAAACTCGACAGGAGCGCGCTACCCACGCAGCTGACGAATTCCTAAACCTCAACTTCTACTACAAAGGTAGAGGGATGTCGGTTTCTCCGGATCTTATCGGGCTGTACGAATCACTTAACAAGATGGGCCTCTCAACTGGTGAAACAGGACCGCTGTATCAGCGTTGGGGAATGGTTGTTCAGAAGGGCGGAGATATTCGCGGACTTTTCAACGTGCCATATGAAGGGATGCAGATTGGAGTTCTAGGATGTGTGGCCTGTCACGGTGGTAAAGCCGCTGGTCAATACATCGTTGGTCTCGGAAATAAAAATATCGACGTTGGTCAGATCGGTGCTGACTCAAACAAGATCATGAAAGTCTGGAGAGTCGTTCCTCGCCAGAATCCAATGTTCAAAGTTCTCACTGATCGCGCAGTCGAGTTTACGAAAAATCTTTCTGATCCTCTGGTCACCAACCATACGCAAGGTCTCGTGCCAACAAGTTTGATTCGTTCATGGTTCTGGACTATCAAAGGTGATCGCATTCCTGCTGATATTCAGAAAGGTCACGTGAAAGTTCCGCATATGTGGGGCTACGGTGAAAAGAGAAAGACTGGTTCTTTTTGGGACGGCGAGGGGAACGGCGAACTTGGTGGATGGGGAATCGCAGTTGAGCTGTACGCAGGTCAGACTGTAGAGAATGTCCGTGAGTATTATCCAAAAGTTCATCACGCTGAGGAAACTCTGGGAGAACTTCTCCCTCCGAAATATCCATTCACAATTGATTCAGCGAAAGCAGAACGTGGATCAAAGATTTACGTTCAGAGCTGCCAAGGCTGTCACGGAACTCACAATCGTGATCTCGAAGGCCTTCCAATCTTTGATTCTCCAAAACATATCCCACTTCGGATCGTGAAGACCGATTCTGATCGCCTGGATGCCCTCTCAGACGATCTTTATAACCGTATTGAGACGAATCCACTGAATGAGTACATTCAATCATGGAGACGTCCTGAGCACGGTTACGTGGCCCCTAAAATGTGGGGTGTTTGGTCTCGCTTCCCTTATCTTCACAATATGTCAGTGCCAACTCTCTACGATCTACTGAGCGAACCTACGACTCGTCCGAAGAAGTTCTCGTTGAAGAATGCAGGTGAGCGTGATCGCTTCGATGAAGAGAAGATGGGACTTACTCTGATGAAGAACGACATCGTGAAGAGACGTCTCTACGATACGACTCGCAAGGGTAGTTCGAATCAAGGTCACTATTTTGAATCGTTCAAGACATTCACTCACGAGAACAAACTCGAAGTGATTGAATACCTCAAAACACTCTGATGAAATTCATTCTATTATCCTTTGTTATTTCGGTGGGAGCGCTTGCCGCTCCCGATCTCACAACCATCGCAGAAAAATCAAACTGGAAGCAAACTGGTCGCGCTGATGAAACAGACCGCCTGTGTAAAGATTTTCAGAAAGCTTATCCGAAGCAAGTGAAGTGTAATCCGCTGGGGAAAACTCCAGAGGGGAGAACGCTTTACTCAATGATCGTGGGTAATTTGAAAGATCCTGTCGTTTGGGTTCAGGCCGGCATTCACGCTGGTGAGATCGACGGGAAAGATGCAACATTCTGGCTTTTGAAAGATATTCTCGCGAAGAAGATTCAGCCTGATCCTTTGAAGGGATTGTGCCTGGTCTTTATTCCGATCATGAATCTTGATGGACATGAGCGCTTTGGAAAATATAATCGTCCGAATCAAATTGGACCTGAAGAGATGGGCTGGCGGGTGACATCTCAGAATTATAATTTAAATCGCGATTACATGAAGGTCGATGCATCTGAAATGAGAATGATCACGACATTCTGGAGAAAAGTGAATCCAGTTATGAGCCTTGATCTTCACGTGACGGACGGAGCTCAGTTCCAGCCGGAAGTTGGTTTAGTTGTTCTACCAAACACAAGTTTTGGAGAATCACTTTTCCATAAAGCCGGTTCACTGTTTGAAACTCAAGTCGTGTCTGCGATGAAGAATCGCGGCCACTCAGCTCTGCCATTTTATCCAAGCTTTGAAGTGGAAGATGATCCGAAGTCTGGATTCTCTCGCTATGTTGCTCTCCCACGTTTCTCTCAGAGCTATTGGTTCAACCAATATCGCATGGGCATGCTGGTTGAAACTCATTCGTGGAAAGACTACGCAACCCGGGTGAAAACTCACTACGATACCGTTCTATCGACTCTCGAAATTGTTCAGAAAGAAGGACATGCGTGGAGAAGTTTCGGCAAAGTCAGCTTAGCTAATCAGAAAGTGGCCCTCGAATGGAAACACACAGACAAGTCTAACGAGATTACATTTCCTGGTTACGAATATAAGAAAATTAAATCACCAGCCTCTGGTGCAGAAGTCATCGAATATAATCCTGAGAAAAAACAGGACTGGAAAGTTCCTTTCTATGAAGAGCTGGTTCCAAGTCTCGAAGTTTCTGGTCCCACATTTGGTTACTACATTCAGCCACAAGATGCTTCGATGATTCTTCCGATACTTGATGTTCATGGAATCAAGTATGAAAAACAGAATTCTTCTTTTGCTGGAGGTTCGCAAGTCTTCTACGCAACGAAGACTGAGCTTTCTCCGAAATCATTTGAAGGTCACCAGACATTAAAAGTGACTGGTGAGTGGAAGAATGAAGATATTGAACTTCCGAATGGATCTTATTTCGTTCCGATTGCTCAAAGATCTGCGAGACTTGTTCTCCATCTCTTCGAACCACAAGCGCAGGATTCGCTTTTATCTTGGGGACTCTTCAATCGATACTTCGAGCAGAAAGAGTACATGGAAAGCTACGTGGCCCACCAGGTGGGGCTGGAAATGCTTAAGGATCTGAAGGTCAAAGCTGAGTTTGAGAAGAAGCTTGAGGATAAGGAATTCGCTAAGAACCCCGAGGATAGGCTCCAATTCTTCTATAAAAAGCATCCTTCCTGGGATGTCAGGCTCAATCGCTATCCAGTATATAAGCTTTGAGTCGGAGCGTTAGTGAGCTGATATCATAGCGAGTTAACGTTCCTCTAACACGCTGTAAGATTTTGTTCTTTTTCCTCTTTTGAATAACGCCCTCCCTCTATGTAGAAAGCACTCTCGTTTCTATATGGAGGAAGCATGCTCTCATCACTACTCGTCGCTACACTGGTTCTTATCTCTGTTGCTCACGCAACGACGCCTGTCATTTACGGCGAGGACAATCGTGTTGATGTGATTGATTCAAAATCTGCTTTCTTCAAAACTCTCGCGGCCGGGACTGCTGCTCAGATTTCTAAGCAACACATCAATGCCATGAGCGGAAAAGTTCTTTTCGATTCTCAGACACTCAATGATTTTATCAGCATGAAATATGGCCCAGCTCTTTGCGAAGAAGAAAGATTCAAGGATCAGGTTGCTGTTGGTAACTGTTCCGGCTTTCTTGTTGCTCCGGACATCCTCGTGACTGCTGGTCACTGTTACACTGAAAACGAGTGCGATACTTACGACTGGGTTTTCAATTACAAAGCAGCTCGTTCTGGCGACAAAACTGTTTCTGTAAATGAGAGCGATGTTTATAACTGTAAAGAAGTGATCGCCCAATCAACAGCTGGAAAAGATTTCGCTGTGATCAGACTCGATCGTGCTGTGAAAGGTGTGACGCCGCTTAAAGTAGCGAAGAAAACTCCTGGTCTCGGAACTTCGCTCGTTCTCATTGGTCACCCATCAGGACTTCCGACGAAGATTGCTGACGGTGCGACTGTTCAGAAAGTTATCTTTAACGGATTTAAAGCAAACGTTGATTCATTTGGTGGAAACTCCGGGTCAGCAGTTTTCAACGATAAGACTGGTGAAGTTGTCGGGATTCTCGTCAATGGCGCAAACGATTATACTATTGATTCAGCGAATGGTTGCGTACGCGTCGCTAAGCTAGGTCAGGATAAAGGCGAAGAAGGCGTTTCCGGAGTAGAACAGTTCCTCCCTTTTCTTAAGTAAATCTCAAAATGCGTGAACCGTCGCGTTCACGCCATTATTCATACAGACTTCAACAAGGAGCCTGTATGAAGCTGTCCTGGAAAAAATTATCCCTAATATTAAGTCTCGCTGCTCTTGTTTCCTGTGGTGGAGACAATGATGACGATGATGATCCTGAGAATGAACAGATTCCTCAGGAAGAACGCGTTTCCAATTTTTCCACACGGATTAATAACAATCTCCTGATCGCAGGTACTCGCTGCGATGGTTCTGAAACAACGACTGACGTGAATGGCGGAACTGTGACCTGTGCCCGTGACCAGTGGCTGATTACGCTTGATAATATCAATCGTTGTACGCCCGGTGGAGCTTGTACAGAAATCGGAGTGGTTCCATTCGTGGCCGAACTCGATCGCACCGACCGCGTAACGATTCCAGAGTCCACCTTCTTTGAGATTGATCCCATTTCTGCGGTTTCAAGCACTCAGGCAAACACAGTCGACGACTACCTCGTACGCTTTGATATCCTTGACGAGCAGGCGACAGTCATTGCTAAGTAGTGTTCAAAAGCTAGACACCATCTGAATTCCTTTCACTATGACCCTTCCCCCTATGGGGGAAGGTTTATAGTGGAACGATGTATATCATCATCTTATTATTCTCCGTTTTATCGGCCTTTGCCTGCCAGACAGACCAGATCTCCATCGTGAGAAGAACTGGAATGGGCGCCAATTCCAATGGTAACCATTCAGGCATGGCCTCACAGAAAGTGAATATTCCCGTTCGCTTTGAAGGAAACTGGGGTTGCTGGGAACAGGTTGGCGGACTCACTTTTGATGTGACAGCGAAGTCGCGTAAGATGACTGTGATTGTTCCGAAATCTTCTTTTGAAAAACTTCCCGGTCGCACGATGAGCTACGCGAGCTTGAAGAAAAGTAACTCTGGCCTCGTGGAAATGGATATTGCCACCTTCGTCTGTGTTGGCAGTAATGTCATTGCCGCTGAAACATTCTCAGGGAACGTCATGAACGCCATGGCCCTCCAGAGTATGGATATGAGAGTGAGTACGGTTTTTGCAACAGGGGTCGCAGCGGCGAATCTTGAAAATCAGAGAGCAGAACTTGCCCGCATGTATGGAAGAAAGACTGAACTTCCGGGAAATCTTCAAAAGTATTTCGAAGAGAACTTTCACGGCAACTTCGCTCAACTTGAAAAATACGAAATGATGGTACCTTCAGTTTATCTTTCAAGCAGTATGAGGACACCATTGTCGTCTCTCACAAGTTCTTATCACACGCGAGTACTAACTAAGAGTGCTTGTTCGCCTGAGTTTGAAGCGGTGATGAGTCCGTTGATGTTTAGTAATCTCGAAATGCCGGAAGGGATGAAAGCGAAAATTAAGAAAGGTAATCTCCAGATCAGCTGGTAAGAAAACAGGGAGCCACTTTCATGGCTCCCGTAAAATCAATTTAAGATAAGGCTCTTTTTTCACCTGAATCAGTTCCTGTACGGAGATTGGAAACATTTCCTTTCTCAGCAATCCGGATACGATTGTGAACATCAGTTACTCCTGCAAGATGTTCGATAGCTTCTTCGGCTGAACGTTTCGTCTGACGATTGTCCACAGATCCATTCAGAGTCACAATTCCGTCTTTTACATCGACTTCGATTTCCGAGGCATCAACATGGTAGTCACGGTAAAGGGCTTCGCAGACTTCTTCTTTAATTCTATCGTCCGAGCGTTTATAGCCTTTAGGGCCTTTCCCGAAGAATCCTCCGCGTGTGCTGCCAGCATTGCGGAAGTCACCTGGCGCAAAGCTTGAATTTCCCCGATCTGTTTCAGGGCGTGTGTTGAAACGGGTGTTAAAGTCCCGTTCAGAGTCTGATTTGTAATAAGACTGACGGGGAGCAGATCTCGCTGTCTGCGAACGTTGTCCGCGACCATTGTTAAAGCGTTCGCGACCTTCGTTTCCGCGGAAATCACTATTGCGATTCCACTCAGAGCCTGAGTCTGTGAATTGATCGTCGGAGTAAGATTCTTCTCCGCCGTATCTTCTGCCTTCCGAGAAATCATTAGACTCACGTCCTTCATTTCTTCCGAGAAGCTTGTCCATATAGTTTCGTCCGCGATTCATCATAAAAACTCCTTTGGTAAAAACCTGAAAGCATTTTTCCAGAAGAATCGCGACGAGGTAAATGAAGAGAGGGTAAAGAAACTACTGAGGCTCTGCAGGAATAGCAGGTTGTTTATTTGAGGTGCGATATACATTTGCGAGCTTACAGGCCGAAGAATAGAGCTTACAGGCCTTATTGAGATAAGGGACGATCTCCTGATTAGGTTTTCGCTTAACCTGAAAATTACGGGCGAGATGATAACAAGCAACATTGTCGTTTAATTGATTACAGCCACGATCGAAGTAATTTCCGGAACGCTCAAGTTCTCCGATTTTTTCCACCTGCAGACCCGCCTTCATGCATCCATTGCCGGACTGAAGATCACAGGAAACGTCGTATAAAAGTGTGGCCCGGTCCGTGTCGTTGCGTCCGGAGAGAGCGTCACCGGCCTCATTACAGGAAAAGGAATCTCCTAAGGCACAGGCGAGTGAGAAATGGGTGATACTTTTTTCGAAATCACCTTTCAGTTTATATAAAAAGCCGAGACCAGAATTCACCTGCGTACTTGCCGGGCGATCGACGTGGAGATTCTGCATATACTCAATCGCGATGTCAGGATTTTCTTTTTGTTTTCCGAGTGCAATCTGAGTCATGAGAGATTCTTTCTGGTCATTACAACTCTTGTTGAGTGCATCCAGGACAAAACACTGCTCAATAGTATTCATGGCACCACTCATGTCATTACTATCTTTGAGAAGTCCGGAGTATAAAACAAAATCAGCGGGTGAAGCTTTGCCGTTTTCAATGAGGACTTTAAATTCCTGATTCATCTTCAATTTATCATCAAGATGCTTATAAACATGTATGCGATTGCGGTTTGTATTCTGCGCATAGAGACTGGCGGGGTTCAGAGCATGTGCTTTCTCAAGGAGCTCGAGAGCTTTATTATTATCAGTGTGAAGATATTTCAGAAACTCCATCGTCGCGAGAATTTGAGGTTCCAGCTCTCTGGTTTTGAATTCTTCGAACAACCTATAGGCTTCTTTTTTATCATCTCTCGCTCTGGCTAAATCAAGCTTCAGAAATGTAGTCAGTTTGTGATCCGGGATCTTGAGCGCAATATCCTTAACTATATCTGCAGCCTTTTCAAATTCCAGTCCGGTATTCGTGTCATTATCAATGCCGGCATCTCTCAGGATTAATCTTGCCTTGAGGGCCTGATAAAGCGGGTTTCCATTATCATCTTTCAGTTTCATCGCAAGAAGCTCTCTCGCAGCCGTGGCACGATTATGGTCACCGAATACCACTCCGTAAAAAGCCTCTTCGTACATTTTTTCAGTTGGTAGACTTTTCCAGGATTCCAGATAGTCATTCTTCTCAGAAGCTTTCCGGACTTTTTCTTCCATGGCAGAGAAGGCATCCTGCTTTTCAACATTGATAGTGTAGAAATCTCCCTCTCGCTTGATATTTTTTGTGAGTGCAATCTGTCTCAGGGCGGTTGCTTTCGCTTCGGCCAGACTTACTTCTTTTGCAGCAGAGAACAGGAACCGGATTTTTTCATTGTTGTTACTCTTAGCATCGCTTTCAGCGGCTTTGAGAGTTCGTTCTACTTTAGGCATCACGAAAGCATCAAGGAGGGCGACGGGAAAACTAATTTTTCCCGAGTTGATTTTTACATCCTGATCCTTAATGACAGCCTTCTGAACATTCCAGTGAACTTCAACTGGTTGAGAATTGAAAGTTGAACTCATCTGAATATCTATCGGATTGATTCCGGTGAAAGTCATCTTTGAGTGACCGAGTGTTGCCTCATCGAGAGTAATTTTCGAAGTCAGGACATTGATGGATTTCTGATCATTCGGGATTTCGATGCCGACGTCAGCGAGTTTGAACTCATAGTTCACCATCTTGAGATCGAGCGTTTTCGCTTTCATTCTCACGGGACCTGACCAGCTGATGAAGCCCGAAATATTCTCGGCCTGTATTCGGAAATCAGGAGTGTCGTATTTGAATGAAGGAATATCGACACTGACACTTCCGCTTTGGGCCTCAAAGTTCACGACGATGTCTGAGTTGAGAAACTCAGATCCCTGGCCGTTATCAGCAGTCTTAAGTTCAATAGAACCAGTATGTGAACCAATGCCCAGTCGATGAGTCACACGATAAACCTGAGACTGAGACATAAGCGGGAAGTCTTTCCACTTGCTGTTATCCCGCGGAAGAGAAGTCACGCGTGCGCGTGCCACGATCTGAATATTCTCAAAATCGACATCGTATTCGAGAGGAGCTTTGGCGTTGAAGAGTTCAGCGTGAAGCTGATCGATACGATCCTGAGTGGCCGTGACGGCGAACCAACCTAAAGCAAGAACACCAATGCCTAAAGCGACATTTCCGAGGCTCGACCCGGATGGGATGCTGGATGAACTCCTGCTGTTCTTCATATTGAATCTTTTCGACAGGATAAGTGATGTTGTGACTAAAGATTCTAAATAATTTATGTGGAAAGGTTACGAGCTCAAGAGGCTGTATTCAGGCGGCCCATTCATAACGGTAGAAGACGTCTTCTTTGTTCTTCAGGAGGAGATACCACTCTTCGCGACTCCTTTTATTGGTAGTGAGCCATTCGTCTATGTACTTCTCTCTGAGGAAGATGGGACAGCGATCGTGGCCACGTTCCGCGACTTCAGGTGGGGGATCGTCGGTGATGAGAGCAAAAGAATAAAACCCGAGAGTCTTTTGCGGATTTTCCCAGTAGTCCCAGAGACAGGGCGCCCACATGATCTCACGATTTTGTGGAAGAAAACTCACGAGTCTTTTTTTATTGTCGTCTTCCACCCATTCAAAAAAACGTGTGAAGGGAAAAAGACCATGTTGTCTGGTGAAAAGTTTCTGCCAGGTTTGACGGGTTTCCAGAGAATCAATCCGCGCATTGAACACATTATACTTCGTGGGAATTTCTTCTTTTGATCCTTTCGGACGAACGCGATATCTCATGCGCTTAAAAACTCTTCTCCCATTATCATGAACCATCACCCAGGTGAAATAACCGGGAAAAATCCGGTTGTCTTCACCGGGTACTTTGAAAAAATTAGAACGGGGAGCGCGGGGAAGTTGAAGGGCTTCTTTCACGAATTGCGGGTCATTCGACTTCTTCATCAGTTCCTGAAAATAAATTTCGTCCGCGACTGAAATCTCGCCTTGAAATCTTTCCATCAGCTTTTGCAGGTTGGCCTGGACTTCAGCTGAGTAACACATCAGAGAATTCCCTCAAGAATGGTGAGGTTTTTATGATTGTCGAACTTGGATGAGAGAATTTTTTCGTTCGCCTGGCGGAAAGTTTCTTTTTTCTCAGGATGATTCATGACTTCGTAAGTGTATTTTTTTAATTCACTCACTTCGAAAGGTTTCGCCAGATATCCATTCACATTATGCTGGATGATTTCTGGATTTGAACTGATATCAAAGGCAATACAGGGAACGCCGTGCTGAATGGTTTCAATGAGTGTATTGGCCGCACCCTCGTATTTCGAAGGAAAAATAAAAAGATCGAGGGAATTGAAGAAGGCCATCATATCGTCAACATGACCGAGAAGCTTCACTTCAGTCTGGAGGTTTTTCTCAGTGATAATCTTTTCCAGATGAGAGCGAAGTTCGCCTTCGCCCGCGATGAGCATGCGGAATGAAATGTTGTCATTTTTCATCTGCTCAGCGAGATCCAGAAGATAGATCTGGCCCTTCTGGTCTGTTAGTCTTCCGGCATTACCGATGACGAATTCATTACTTTCTTTCTTATAGATCTTTTCATGATGTGTCTGAGGGGGAGGAGTGACACCGTTATAAACCAGTTTCAGCTTTTCTTTCGGAAACCAGCTTTCATTTTTCTCAGCGAGGCTTCTTCCGATCTCTTCCGAATTCACGACAACATGAGTGAGGATGTTCTTGAACAGGAAGCGATTAAGAACGGTATCACGAAGTGGGTGTGGCATACCCCGGCGATATATGATGGTTTTAATTCCGGCGATTTTCGCTGCGATCCCGGCCAGTTTCAGATCCTGAGGAAGGTTAAGAATGATGGCATCAATTTTTTTTGATTTAAAGAAAGCGACCATCGTCAGGATTTTCATCGGATTAATAAAGCTTATGTTATTGACCGAGAAAGCATAAACCAGAAGTTTGTCGATGCGGGCCTTACGATAAAGTTCTGAACCGTTGTTGGCCACCATGATGGAATGATATCCACGACGATTCATTTCTTTTGCCGTAGTCAGATGCCATTTCTCACCACCGCCCCAGGCGCGATTAGTGTTGAAGAAACAGATGTTTTTGGATTTTTCAGACATAGTTTATTCTATATTTTTTGAGGGGATTTCACCATTTTTCTCAGGATCCAGCCAGGGTGCTTTTCCTCGGCCAGAATGGTCCATGCAAATTCTTTGAACTCGGGGAACCAGGCATCGGCTTCCCCGTCATAATCAACTTCAGTCCACAGAAATTCACTCAGGAATGGGAGAGTCAGGCGATAGATTTCCGCCCCACCAATCACAAAAAGTTTTTGAATTTGCTCTGATTCAGCGTAGTCGATGACCTCTTTCAGGGTCGAAAAAGCTTTTCCTTTTCCCGGATGATAATTCTTGTCCCGGGTAAGGATCAGGGGTGTTGTCCCTTTCACATCGCCATCATGTGATTCGAAATTTTTTCTTCCGATCAAAACATACTGGTTTTCCACTGTGTCCTGAAAGTGCTGATATTCGTCAGGCAGTGACCAGGGAAGATCATTCTTAAGGCCGATTTGACGGCTTTTTCCGAGTGCGGCAATGGCTATGAGTTTTACTTTCATCTGGGGGAATTATAAGATGGTTCAAACACGAAGGATAGTTTATGCGCATACTGATCACTGGTGGTGCCGGCTATATTGGCTCGCATGTTCTCAAGGCCCTGGGTAAACTCGGTCACGAAATTACGGTTGTCGATAATCTCTCAACTGGTTTTGAGAAGGCCGTGACTTTCGGCAAACTCATTGTTGCTGATCTTTCCGATCATTCAAAAATAAACGATATCTTTGAAACCGGAAAGTTTGAAGCGGTTCTTCACTTCGCCGGAAGCATTGTGGTTCCGGACAGTGTCTCAGATCCCATTCGTTATTATCAGAACAACACGATCAACTCTCATTTCGTGCTCACCATGTGTGAGAAATACAAAGTTAAGAATTTTATTTTCTCATCCACTGCTGCTGTTTACGGCATGCCTGAAAGTGGTGTGTGTCGTGAAGAAAGTCCTCTGATTCCGATCAATCCTTATGGGCAATCAAAGCTCATGACCGAAATGATGATGAAAGATCTCGCGTTCGCTAATAAAGACTTTAAGTATATCGCCCTTCGCTACTTCAATGTCGCTGGTGCAGATACTGATGGTCAGATTGGTCAGTCGTTTCCGAAAGCGACTCATTTAATTAAAGCTGCCTGTGAAGCCGCCACTGCCAAACGTAGTCACATGGATCTTTTCGGCACGGACTATCCGACGAAAGACGGAACATGTGTGCGGGATTATATCCATGTTTCTGATCTGGCGGATGCACACGTCCGTGCTCTTGAGTATCTCGTAAAAGGCGGCGACTCTCAGCCTCTCAACTGTGGATACGGTCACGGATTCTCTGTGAAAGAAGTGATCTCCCGGGTAAAAGAAATTACCGGTGTCGATTTCAAAGTAAATGAACTTGGCCGTCGTGCAGGTGATCCTGCGAGCCTGACTGCGGAATCAAGCAGACTTTCAAAGCTCACGGGTTGGAAGCCGAAGTATGATGATCTCAATGTCATCATCAAATCTGCCTATGAATGGGAAAAGAAGCGTTCTTACTAATGAAGAAAAAAGCAGTCGTTGTTCATTCAGGCGGGATGGATTCAAGCTTGTGCCTGGCACTTGCCGTGAAAGAATTCGGAGCAAAAGACGTTCTCTCTCTTTCGTTTGATTATGATCAGCGCCATTCTGAAGAACTCGATCGTGCGAGAAAAATCTCTTCGCATTTTCAAGTCGACCACGCGGAATTAAATCTCACTTGTCTCGGACAGATCACAGAATCCGCTCTTATCGGTAAAGATAAAAAGATCGAACATAAAACCGGTGAAGCTCCCAATACTCTCGTTCCCGGACGCAATGGTCTCATGGCAAGACTCGCCGGCATTCATGCGAACTCACTTGGTGCTCACGCTATTTATATGGGCATCATGGAACTCGAAGCTGCTAATTCCGGATACCGTGATTGTTCACGCGCCTACATGGATATTGTTCAGTCAGCACTCCGGATGGATTTCGCTGATCAGAAATTTGAAATCCGCACTCCTCTCGTCTCTATGACAAAAAGAGATACGATGGAACTGGGTTTTAAACTTGGTTGCCTTGAATTTCTTCTGGAGAACACGATCACGTGTTACGAAGGAATCGAGAAAGAGGGGTGCGGAAAGTGTCCTGCCTGCAAACTCAGAAATGAAGGATTAAAGATCTTTTCACTCGAACATCCTGAGCTTCAGTTCTCTTACAAATCTAAAATTCAGAATTTGGTTTCTTAGTCTTCTTTGAGGGCCGTGATGTCTTTCCACGTCTCAAGTGTGAGCTTCTTAAGCTCCATGCCACTTTCTTTGGTACTTGATTCATCGGCCAGATAGTCTTCGAGATCGAGAACTGTATCTTCGAGTTCTTCCACCACTTCAGCAGTATCTTCATCATCAGAAGCACCAGAAACAGCGTAGCCCGTGAGGAAATAATCAAGGCGTCCGAGACACGTTTGGAGGAATGTGCGCAGATCAGCTTCGTCAGCGATGAGATTCACCATTTCTTTATGAACGTTTGCCTTCACCTGATCGTGAAGCGCCTTCATGTCTTTTTCCCAGACTTTATAATCCTCAACTTCAGCTTCCATGAGGACTTCTTCCATAGCGGTTTTAAAGGTAACCGGCTTATCTGCGACAAATGTCCCGAGATAAAAGGCACGAATCTGGCCTTCAGTAAGGTTAACGTCATGGGATGTGAGGAGGCTCTGAAGGCTCATATTTTTACCTGCTTAGGGATTTGGATGTATAAATATTACTCTCAAGATCGATTTTTGACCACCAAGTTGGCGTCAAATGGCATATTGGCGCTGCATGAAAAACACGGCCAATCTCTTAAATCTCGTCTTCTGGGGAACCAAAATTGGGCTCTTCTGCTATTTCTTCCAGGACGTCATCAGCTTCATTTTTTAAACGGGTCTTCGATCTTCTCTCCGCTCTGGAGTCTCCAGATTTTCACCGCACGAATGTACACATTATAGGCCGCCAGGGCCGACACGACGAATCCATGAGTCCCGTCCAGAATTCCCAAGCGCCAGAAATAATGTCTTACAAACCGACCCAGAGGGCGGAAGAACAGATAGGGAAGACCGATGGTGCGTCCCTGTTTCTGGAATTTCTCAAAGCGATCGATAGCTCCCCATGTGGTGTAGCGATCGGCCTTTTTAAGATAAGAATTGAGGTCTTTATAAGTGTAGTGAATGAGCTTTTCGCGAAGAATGGAAATTCCACCCTTCGTTTCAATTTCTGCGTGCACATGCTTATTCTGATAACGGCATTCATCTTTCTTAAAAAGACGAATCACTTTATCTGACTGCCAACCCGAGTAATTGATTCTTTTTCCCATGAAATTATTGCGACGATAAATCCAGAAAGCAGAATTCTGCGTTCCGGTTTTCACGACGGATTTAATTTCTTCCACGAGTTCAGGAGTTGGTCTTTCATCAGCATCGAGAAGAAAAATCCACGGATGAGTGGCCTGGGGAATCGTCCAGTTTTTCTGGGCGGCTGAATGTTCGTATTCGTGCTGGAGAAGACGCACCTGAGGAAATGATTTGATGATCTCAACAGTTTTATCCGTCGAAAAAGAATCCACCACGATGATCTCGTCACACCAAAGCACCGACTCAATCGCAGCTTTGATATGAACTTCTTCATTAAACGTCGGAATGATGGCAGTAATACGATCCATAATGTAAAATAACTCTATCGTATGAATGACGCCTCGTCTAAAAATATTCTGATTATCCAGACCGCTTTCATAGGGGACACGATCCTCGCGAGCCACTTTGCCCGGGCGGTCAAAGACCAATTTCCCGACTCAAAGATCCATTTTTTCCTGAGAAAGGGAAATGAGTCAGTGATTCAGGGGCTGCCTACCATTGAAAAAGTCTGGGTGTGGGACAAAGCTGGCGGGAAGACCAGAAACCTCATGAGGCTCATTGGTGAGCTTCGGAAGACTGATTTTGATTACGTCTTCAATCTCCATCGGCATTTTAATTCGGGTCTTGTGACGTCGCTCATGAAAGCGAAAGTGAAAGCGGGATTCAAGCAGAATCCAATGAGTGCTTTTTACACGCATAAAGCTGATCATCTCATTCCTCATTATTCGAAAGAGAATGAAAAGGTCACCTGGCATGAAGTGCAGAGAAATCTTCAGCTGATAAAAATTGTTCATCCTGAATTTCGAATTTCTCCGAAAATGAAAGACTATCGTCCGGAGCTTCCACTTCTTCCGAAGCATTTTGAGAAAACGGCGAAGTTTAAAAATACAGAATACTTTGTCGTGGCTCCAGCATCGGTTTGGTTCACGAAAGCGTGGAGTGAGAGTAAGTATCGCGAACTTGCGCAGGAACTTTCTCAAAAAGGGAAAGTGATTTTTATCGGTGCCGGCAGCGATAAGGAACTTTGTGATCGCATCCGGAAGGATATTCCGAATACCGAAAATCTCTGCGGGGAACTGAACCTTCTCGATTCAGCGGCCCTGATGAAAGATGCTAAACGGGTTTTCGTTAATGATTCAGCTCCTCTCCACCTCGCCAGTTGCGTAAACGCGCGTACTACCGCGATTTTCTGTTCTACCGTACCCGCCTTTGGATATATTCCCCTGGCCCTTGATTCTGTGGTGGTAGATGTGGGAGATTCGCTCGCATGCAGACCGTGCGGCCTTCATGGATATAAGGCCTGTCCACTGGGACACTTTAAGTGTTCGCTGGATATTGATGTTTCACGGGTTCTTCAAACTATCTGAGGTTGTATGAAATTTGCTCTTCTCGCTTTCGTTTTTTCTTTCTCAGCTTTCGCCGCTCCCGTGAAAATGAATTTTTCACAGACTGCAGGAAAGACCGGAAAAATATTTTACGCGATTTTTGATTCTTCAGCTCAGTTCCCGAAAGGAAATGCTGTGAAGACCGGATCTATCGCAATCGCCGGAGAAAGAGAAATTTCAGCGAGTGTTGATCTTCCGGCCGGTGAATATGCGATCTCAGTATTTCTTGATGAGAACAATAACGGCAGACTCGATCAGAACATGCTGGGAATTCCCCGCGAACGTTTTGGCTTTTCCAATAATCCCCGCATCCTGACGGGAGCTCCCTCTTATCGTGACTGCGCTGTCCGCGTTCTCGATCAGGAAAATGATCTGGAAATCCGCCTGATCAAGCTTTTCTAAGCCAGGCGAGAAGCTCTTCACCATTTCCTCTTTTCAGTATTAAATCACCCTGACGGTTAATATCCCTGTTATAGATAGGATCGTAATAATCCACGAGAAGTGATCTGATCCAGACTTCATGATGTTGAAGCTCTTCTGATTTTGAAAATGCGTCTTTCATTTCGATATGAATTTTCTGAAAGTTCACTCCACCCAGACTCTTTTTAATTTTCTCAAGTGACTGCAGGAAGAATTCTTCCTGTCTGCCTTTCACGTAAGATTCAAAAATATTCTGGATCCTTTTCTCGATGGGAACTTCCAGCACCAGCATAGGCGATTGTCTCATGTGATGAAAGAGGCGTCGGGGAACAGCGATTTTTCCGAGAGTCGCACTTTCATCTTCAATGATGATTTTCTTACCGGAGAGTTTCAGCATTTCGAGGGCGAGATTATTCTCAAAGGTAATCTGAGTTGGTTGTGGACCAAGATTTCCGAAGGCTGAGCCCCGGTGATTAGCAAGATGCTCGAGATCGATATTATCAACATGTTGAATGAAATCCGATTTTCGCGAGCCTGTTGGTCCACCAACTCTAATAAGATCCGGCAGGGGAGCATCGTCTAACCAGGAGAGAAAATAACGGCGGAGCCGTTTGTATCCGCCGGTGATGGGAGTTTTTCCGAGATCAGTCCACTGACAGGCAATCTGTGATCTGAGTCCTCCACGAAAACAGAAGACCTCTGTCTCGGGATTTTTCCGTATGAAGTCTCTCCAAAGCTCAATTCTTTCTTCTTTAATTTTTCCACTGACAAGTTCGTGACCAAGTTTGATGGCCGCTGCCTGGCCGTGTTCCTTATAACAGGTACCGATCAGGATTCTCTCTTCATCATTCATGATGGGAAGATTGACGGAAAAGGGAATTTTCCCTTCGAGAAACTCGCCTGGACTCCGGACATCAATGAGTGGGGTTTTGTTTAAAAAGAGTTTTTTTAATTCTTCGTCATTCCATGATGACATGAAATTCCTGCTTATCCATGACGGTGCCAATGATAGCAGTCCCGGGAAACTTTTCTTTTAAGCGATTCACGATATCGACGGCAAAAGCCGGAGAAACGGAAAGAAGTAACCCACCACTGGTCTGCGGATCAAATGTCACAAGCCTTTCAGTTTCTGAGATTGAGTCTGACCACTTCATCGCTGACCGTGTGTATTCTTCATTACTCTTATGTGCTTTCGTGAGCCAGCCTTTTTCGAGGGAACTCATTGTTCCTTGGAATAGGGGAAGACTCTTAAAATTAATCGCGAGAGTTTTCTCTGAAGCGCGGGCAAGTTGATATCCGTGACCAGCTAGTCCGAATCCGGTGATGTCGGTACCCGCATGAATCGAGCCGATTTCCTCCAGAGTCAGAAGATCAATCACATTATTAAGGCGCTTCATGGAGGAAATTGCTTCCAGAGCGATATCAGATTCCACTTCCTGCTTTTTAATCCCGGCGCAGATTGTTCCGGTACCAAGAGGTTTAGTGAGAATTAAAACGTCTCCCACTTTCGCTCCGGCGTTTGTCCAGATAGATTCATTCTCAACAAGACCAGTAACAGAGAGACCGAATTTCAATGTATCGTCATCAATACTGTGTCCACCCACAAGCGAAGCTCCCGCTTCCGTCATGACTGAACTAGCTCCCTGAAGAACGGCCTGAATAGTTGATGGTTCCATCGTCGCAAGCGGGGCAGCGAGTATCGCCATACAGGTTTTCGGTTTCCCACCCATGGCGTAGACATCACTGAGTGAGTTGGCTGCCGCAACGGCACCAAAATCAAAAGGGTCATCAACGATAGGAGTAAAAAAATCGAGAGTCTGAACAAGTGAGTGAGTGTCACTGATTTTATAAATGGCGGCATCATCGAAGCTTGCCCCATCAACGGTGAGCCCTTCAATCTTCGGAGGAAAAGTCACACCAGAAAGAATTTCGCGCAGGATGATCGCCGGAACTTTCGCCGCACATCCGCCTTTTTTGACTGTCTGAGTGAGTTTCATTTTATTTCCTGATTAATCTTCCGATTTTACCTTCGTCGGTTGAGAACCACATGTTGCCATCCGGTCCTGTTCTGACGTTACGGAATCTCCAGTCGAGATCCTTGATCAATTCTTCCTGCTTCACAACTTTTCTTCCGTTCATTTCCAGACGGCGAAGATGCTGTTCACCCAGGCAGGCGAGGAAGATATTGTCCTTCCATTCAGGGAAATTTGAGCCGTTGTAAAAAGTCATGGCTGAAGGTGAGATAGAAGGAACCCAGTAAACGATGGGCTGCTCAGTTCCTGATTTCGTTCCGTCAGCAATTTTTGGTCCGTGATATTCTCGGCCGTAAGTGGCAATCGGCCATCCGTAATTTTTCTTTCTTTCCACGAGATTGATTTCATCCCCACCGCGGGGACCGAACTCAGCTTCCCACAATTCATCTGTCCCTGGTTTCATCACGAGACCTTGTGGATTTCTGTGACCGTAGCTCCAGATTTCAGGTTTCGCACCTTTGGCATTGGCGAAAGGATTATCCTTGGGAATTGTTCCGTCTTCATTGATCCGAAGGACTTTCCCCATGTGATATTCGATATCCTGGGCCATGTCCTGTTTCCCGCGTTCTCCTACTGAGAAAAAGATATGTCCTTTGCCATCAAACACGATTCGTGAACCGTAGTGATGGTCATTGGAATTTGGTTTCCAGGCCGTGAAAAGCTTTTTCACATTCACGAGCTCGGAACCTTTAAGTTCAGCTTTGGCGAGGGCCGTTGTCGAATCCTCTCCCACAGGTTCTGAGTAAGTGAAGAAAATCAGATTATTTTTCGCAAAATCCGGATGAACTCTCACGTCGAGTAGTCCGCCCTGACCGGCAGAGTGAACTTTTGGCACATTTTTTAACGGGAAGGCCGTTTTCGTTTTAGGATCAAGAATCCCCATGACTCCGCCGCGCTCAGTGAAGATCACTTTCCCATCGGGAAGAAAGTCAAAACCCCAGATTACATCTTCGCGGGATATGAGAGTGTCGACAGCGAACTTCACATCTCCGGATTTATAATCTTTGGCAAAAGCAGAAATTGATAAGAGTACGAGAAATAAGAATTTCATATGAAACCTCAGATGATTTTAATGAACTGATTTCTATCCATGCGAATACGGGGACCGTAAACACCTTTTTGATCACGCTTTCCGGCACTGATCACCATGACAACTTCGTCACCACGATTGAGTCCCAGGACTTTCTTCACACGAGCTGAATCGTAGCCTTCCATCGGGCACGAATCGTAACCGAAAGCGGAGAATCCCAGCATGATATTTTCGCAGGCTAGAGAAGTACTTTTCACGGCCCAGACTCTCATGTCAGCTTTGGATGATGGTTCGCGCGGAATCGGACGGGTAAGACCCACGAGTGTCACACCGATTTTTTTAAAGAGTCCGACAATTCCTAATGGTCCCAATGTGTAGGCGAGAGGAACAATCTTTCCATAATAATCTTTCGCCGCTTTCGGAACATCTGGTGTCTTATCGAGTTCGGCCAGCATCTGCTGACTGACTTTCTTCCAGGTTTTTCTCTTGGCGACTGCCACGATTAATTCCTGTGCCGTTCGCGCTGCCGGTTGCGAAAGAAGAGCTGTCACGAGTTCTGCTTTCTTCTCCGGATTCTTCACCCAGTAGAATTCCCAGGGCTGAAGATTTGAGGAATTCGGTGCGAGCAGCCCCCAATCGAGAACTTTCTCCACAACATCGGCCGGAATTTTTTCATCGGTATAAAAACGAACGGAGCGGCGGTTCTGAATAATTTTATCGAATTCAACTGGAGACACTTCATGCATCTTTTCAACAGCATGCTTATATCCGGCCATATCGTCTATTAACTTAGTGAAGTCCGCCATACGGATTAACCTCTAACCTTATCTTCTTCGTTGCCTTCGTCACTCGTCACTGCGACGTACTGATCGTACGTCTCATTCCTCATTTCTTGGCGCCTAGAATCTAAGGTCATAGTTTAACCCTTTAGTAAGTCCTAGCTAAGGAGATGCTGGAAATCGTCCATGGTAAGTTTACCGCTGAAGTAATCGTCATCATCTTCGGCCATGAGATCGCGGAAGAGTTCGCGCTTACTCTGCTGAAGGACGAGAACTTTTTCTTCCACCGATTCTTTGATGATCGGACGATAAACCGTGAGTTTATTTTCCTGACCAATACGATGGGCCCGATCGATCGCCTGACGTTCAACGGCAGGGTTCCACCATGGATCCATGAGGAAGATATAACTCGCAGCTGTGAGGTTGAGTCCGAATCCCCCGGCCTTGAGTGAAATGAGGAAGATTTGTGCCTCTCCGTTCTGGAAGTACTCAACCATCTCGCCTCTTTTCTTGATGGTCTGTGATCCATCAATGCGGGCGTATTTCCAGCCAGCAACGCGGATCTTGTTCTCAATGAGATCAAGATAAGTTGTGAACTGGGAGAAGATGAGGGTCTTGTGACCTTCTTCCACGAGCTGCTCAAGGTTTTCCATGAGAAAATCGATTTTCGTGGAATGAAGGGCCGGTTGCTTTTGCCAGAGGCAAAGCTGACGGAGCTCAAGGAGTGATTTAAGCACTTCACCGTATCTCTTGGCACCTGGAGCAATGATATTCGAGCGAACGGCATTGAGTTTCTGCTTATAGAATTCTCTTTCTTCCTCAGCGAAATCAAGGAACACGTGGTTCTCAATTTTCTCAGGAAGCTCTTTCAGAACCTGATCCTTCGTTCTTCTTAAAATGAACGGCTTCACAGTTCTGCGGGCGAGAAGACGATTTTTGTTTTTTGAAGACGAGCGGATAAGACCGAGATCTCCCCACACACCAGGAACGCAAAGATCCATGATGTTGTAGAATTCCGAAAGATCATTCTCAACAGGCGTACCAGTGAGACAGATTCGGAACTTCGCTTTCAACTGGCGGGCAGCATTCGCTCCCAGTGAGCGGATGTTTTTTAAGTGCTGAACTTCATCAAAAATCAGGATGTCGAATTCTTCTTCACCAAGAGTAGAGAAGGATTCTTTTTTCATGAGTCCGTAAGAAGTCAGGATCACCTGAGCATCTGTTTTATATTCGCGCTCATCACCATAATAAATGGAGTAAGTGAGGTCGGAGAATTTCTCAAGCTCGTTTCTCCAGTTGTAGAGAATCGAAACCGGACAAATGATGAGAACTTTTTTGAGCTTCGACTTGAGTGTCTGAAGAAGCATGATGGTCTGGAGAGTTTTACCGAGACCCATATCATCGGCAAGACAGGCACCAAAACGATGTTCGTACAAAAAGCGAAGCCAGTTATAACCGGCCGTCTGGTAAGGACGGGCGATTTCAGTGTAACGAGGATCGATTTCGTACTGAGGCATGTCCTTCATGGTCATGATCTTATCGCAGAACTGTTCTTCTTCCTGAGTGAGCGCTCCTTCGATACCAAGGCGTTTCAGTTCAAACAATTCGAAAATTCTTGAACGCTGAAGGAAAAGTCCGAAGCGGGAAGTTCCTTTGCCGCCTTCTTTCTTCTCACCTTCAAACTTCGTGTATCTCTTCATGAAACGAAGGAGATCCTTCTGTTCATCAGAGAGAAGGACGAGGCCCTTGTTCGAAAGAAGGAAATTATCCGTCACTTCCGCATTCTTGATCACTTCGAGATCATCATCACTGACGACGAGATCAAGCTGGAACCAGTCGAGCTTATCCTTGTTTCTTTCGAAACGGATCGTGCTCTTCCAGGTTCTTACCTGCTGTTGATCGTAGAAGATCGGAATCTGCATCGGTAATAACGTCTGGTAGAAAGGAGCAATCCCATCGAGGAGATTGTTCTTCGGAATCTGGAAAATAACTTTCCGTTCATCCTTAATGTAGAAAGAAGTCTTGAACCCGATCTCCCCGAAACTGTCGAGGAAGGCGAGGAAGACTTTCTTAAAGATTTTCGTCTTGAGAATGAAAATTTTCTTGAAGGCAGGATCAAAGAATGGAAGCTCATCTTCTTTCATGACGAGGTTAATCCATTCCGTCATGATCTGCTTTCTGGAATTGCTATGAAGATATTTCTTATGAAGAACAGTTTCTCTGTCAAAGTCCTCAATCAGAGTCTTGAAAAAGAGAAGGGCATCATTTCTTGTGCGGAAACTTGACGAGTAACCCTGATCACTCACGAAAAGGAGAAAGGGAGAAGGCATGGGAACTAGTTTCTGATCTGTTGTGAAGAGCTCGAGCTCAAGATTGAGAAAACTCTTCCGTGGTGAAGGATTGATGGAGAATCTGTACTCCATGTCTTCAATCGGAAACGTATCCCAGTTCTCTCCCTGGATTAAGAGATCTGCGAGTCCACTTTTCTTAAGGGGAAGGAAAAGACGAATCAGGTCCTGAATATCGCCGATGACATCTGTGAGCTTGAGTTTAGAAACGAGTTCGCGCATCTCACTCGGAAGATCAAGTGCGTCGCCAGTTTTCCAGTTGAAGAGATAAAGAAGATCGAACATCGAAACTTCTTTTGTTTCCTGATCTTCATTCTGCCAGCTGAACCGATAAGTGAATTTTCCTTCAACATAAAGAGCTTCACGATATTCTTCCAGCGTTGTGGCCGGAATGAGATCGACCACAAGCTTTCCGTGCCATTTTGTGGGCGCCGGGAAGTTCACTACTTTTCTATTCACTAAAGTGTATTGGAGCGAGCTGAACGTTGAATTCATTCTCGCACCCGTCATCGTCGGTGCGTTCTTAATGAGTGTTCCGTAACGTTCAACGTGAACACCTTCCTGACTCATAAGAGAGAGGGGAACTGCGACACCCGGAGTACCTCCGGATTTTTCCTGCATGTCACTGAACTTAATCAGGAGACTGGCAGTATGGTGACAAGGCTTCTCAGCGTTCCAGAGATTACAGGTGCATTGTGTGGAGAATTTATCTTCTGATTTTTTGTAACTGACTTTCGATTCGTAGTTAGTGTTGTTCTCGGCAATAATTCCGGAAACAATGAAGAAAGTCTCGAGTGATCCCTTCATGAAGGAAAGGGAAACTCTTCCCTGCTCAACCATGCGGCGAGCGAGAAAAACTATCTCTTGCGAGTAAGCTTTGTGAAGAATTACGTCAGCACTATTC
This sequence comes from Bdellovibrionota bacterium, assembly GCA_040387275.1. GTDB lineage: Bacteria > Bdellovibrionota > Bacteriovoracia > Bacteriovoracales > Bacteriovoracaceae > Peredibacter. The sequence continues at coordinate 323,676 of JAZKDZ010000003.1, forward strand.
GTATATTCCAATGAGCCTCATGGGTAAAAATCAAAAGAGTAGTATAGGGGAAATTCCTTTTTTTGGCCGTTTTTTGTTCTCAAAGAGATAGAATGAAAGAATGGAAGGAAGCACATGTTTTTGGTCAGGCTGGGCACCCCAGAAATATCTCTATTGTGAGACGCAGATGTGCGGCTGGTTACAGCAACCCGCTAACACGTGGTCCAACATTGGTTATCTGATTGCGGCACTTCTCATTCTCAGATCGCGCCAGAAAGGCGTCGAGAAATCATTCTTTTTTTGGTCTACGTTTGCTCTGTTTTTAGGCTCAACCGTCTTCCACATGTCAGGGACGAACGTTGGGAAGCTATTAGATGTTGGGGCGATGCTGGTTCTGTCGATGGGAATCTGTTCGCTGGCGCTGCAGCGGTATTTTCATTGGGAAAGACGGAAAACTCAGACTTTTTATGGAGTAGGGCTCTTCTTCTCACTCCTCTTCCTCGCCATCTTTGATATCGCGAACATTCCTTTCAGCCTTCAAATCCTGATCGCGGCCACCCTGGAATTCCGGATGATCCAGCAAAAGCGTGGAAAACTTCATGGTCATTTTCTGACGCTGGCACTCTTTATTGAATTTCTGGCCGGGATTGCGCTTCTTCTTGATATCACCCGCAAGTGGTGTGACCCCGAAAACCATTTCATCAATGGCCACGCAGTCTGGCACCTGCTTTCAGCAGCGGCGATTTACACTCTTTATATCTCGAGAAAATCAGAGACCTAATTTCTTCATCTCTTTTTTCTCAAACCCGGAATCTTCTCCCGGGTAGCGGAGACTTTGATCGTTCGCTTTTTTAGCGAGTAACCAGAGAATGCTTTCTCCGTGAGGAACGACAGCGGGTATTTCATCGAATAGCGGATCTTTAAATGCCTCTTTCGAGGAAATAATTTTCCAGCCTTTGTCTTTATACATCTGGATCAGGTCATCCAGGAAAAGCGAATTCAGAAGATTATGATGAATGAGAACTGTGTGTTTCACCGGTGACTTCCAGTGCTTTTTTCCGAGTTTATCGTAATAAACTGTCCGGTCCCACATGTGCTTCAGGTAGTAGTCGCGATATTTTGTTTTATCGGTTTTCGGATTTTTCCTGAGAGCAACTTCCAGTTGTTGCGAAACGTACCAGTCGGAAGCGTCGATCGTAACATAACCGTTTTTGTAACCGAGCTTCTTCAGGTAATCCTGAATGTCGTCTCTTTGCTTCGCCGTCTTTCCACCCTTGAGATAAGGAAAGCGGAAGAGGGGAACAAACGCCGGCGAATCCTTGATCATCTCGTGACATTTCTTCACATCGCCTGAGAATAGATCAAAACCTTTTTCGTCATAAAACCAGTGAGAGTAAGTGTGATTGGCAATCGAGTGGCCGGCCTTTTCCCACTGAGAAAATCTTTCCTTGATCATCGGATTATCAAGATACTTGCAGGCCACAAACAGGGCCGCTTGCACCTTATGCTTAGCGAGAGCATCGAGAATCTGCTGATCACCTTCGGGAGATTTCACATAGAAATCGTCGATTGTGATGGCGACTTCGTTCGCTAACAAATTTGTGGCAAAAAAAAGGGCCGCTAAAAGCGACCCTTTGAAGAACTTAGTTATCAAGATAAGACTTGAGAAGTTTCGCGCGCGATGGATGACGAAGCTTACGGAGAGCTTTCGCCTCAATCTGACGGATACGCTCACGAGTAACAAAGAAGTCCTGACCAACCTCTTCGAGAGTGTGGTCGGATTTCTCACCGATACCGAAACGCATACGGAGAACTTTTTCTTCTCTTGGAGTGAGTGTTGAAAGAACAGAACGAGTCTGTTCAGAAAGAGTCACACTCATCACAGCATCAGCTGGAGAGATGATTTTCTTGTCTTCAATAAAGTCACCAAGTGACGAATCTTCTTCTTCCCCGATTGGAGTTTCAAGAGAGATTGGCTCTTTGGAGATCTTGAACACTTTCTTCACTTTATCGACAGAGAGTTCCATCTTCTCAGCAATCTCTTCCGGAGTTGGTTCGCGACCAAGTTCCTGGATGAGCTGACGTGATGTACGAGCGAGTTTGTTAATTGTCTCGATCATGTGAACCGGGATACGGATCGTACGACCCTGATCCGCGATGGCACGAGTGATCGCCTGACGAATCCACCAGGTCGCGTATGTCGAGAATTTATATCCACGACGATACTCGAACTTATCAACGGCTTTCATCAAACCGATGTTTCCTTCCTGGATGAGATCGAGGAATTGGAGACCACGGTTTGTGTATTTCTTAGAGATGGAAACAACGAGACGTAAGTTGGCCTCAACAAGTTGAGACTTCGCTTTATCGGCTTTTTCCTCACCAGTGACGATGATGTTGTAAACAGAGTAGATGTCTTCGAACGCCATACCTGCGTCGATAGCGAGACGACGAAGCTTACGGAGGATATCTTCCTGCGTACGGATCATCTGTTCGATCTTCGCGTCTGTCGTGAAGAGATTACGTGCGAGCTCGCGCTTGTAAGCATCGTCTTCCATCAGGCGGTCATACATAGCTTTGTATGAAACATCGTCAGTAACTTCGAGGAATTTATAAATCCGTTCCTGCTGCTCATAGAGTTCGCGGAACTGGAGATAGTAAGATTTAACCGGTTCAGTGAAAGAGTTGATGATCTTACGGTTGAAGGTAAGGTCAACGAGTTCGCTGGAAACCTTGTTCATCAGGTTCTGCTCAACGGATTCCATCTTCTTCAGAGTTCCGTCTTCGTTTACGATTTTTGAAAGGAGATCTCTCACGTGCTCAACAACAGCGTAGATTCTTTCGCGGGTATCATGAATGTCCTTCTCAGGAGATTCATCATCGAGACCGCGAACGAGGTCTTTCACGTATTCGTTCTGCTCTTCGGCCTGAACGATTTTGTTTTTGAGTTTGAGAATTTCTTCGAGAGCGTGTTTAGATTTCAGACACGAGGTCACGATTTCTTTTTCGCCTTCTTCGATTTCTTTTGCAATCTTCACTTCGCCTTCGCGGGTGAGGAGGGCAACAGATCCCATTTTTTTGAGGTAAAGCTTAACTGGATCAGAAGATGATTGGCGAAGTTCAGCCTCTTCATCGTGAGTCATCGGATCTTCAGCGACTTCTGTGCTGGCCTTCTCTTCTTCTTCTTCGAGTTCAGGTGACTTCACCTGAATGCGGGCCTCTTCGATCTTGTCCATGATTTCATCGATCGAAGCGGGATCTACGATATTCGCAGGGATCGCATCGTTGATCTCTTCAGGAGTAAGATACTGTTGATCTTTTCCTTTCATGACCAGACGAGAGAATTCCCGTGAATTTAAAAAGGCAACAACGACTGACATAGTATCTCCCTTACGGCGAGTCCTTGAGATTGAGCATTTCCTTGTCTAGCTTAGAAATCTCACTCAGGATCAAATCAATTTCGGTTTGCGACGGTTCAGATTTCTGGCGCTCCACTAAAATCTTCCGTTTTGCTTTCAACAGATCCATCTGCAGGGCCTTCTTATAATCTTTCAGAAGGCGCTCAATCACTTTATCGTTCAAGCGATTGCCGTGGGCCTGAAGCGCATCGGTTCCCACTTCAATGATTTCTTTTGAGTAGTTTCCATAAAGGATGTGATCCTTGATGAAAGCGACATATTCAGAATCATCGATTTCTCGATAAATTTTAACGAGCCATTGAACTAGTTTTTTTACCTCATCATGGCCGATTAAAGCAAGAACTTCATTCTCATTCAGATGCGTCAAGAACTCGGGATGACAGAGGATTTCCCGAAGAAAGAGCCTTTCACTTTTGGTCAACGGCACTGGTTCTTGACTCTTTTTTTGGACCTGCAAATTTTGGGCCTGAGCTTCGGTTTCCAGAAGAATTTCTTTTTCTTCCACCGTAGGGGCCACGACTTTTGGGGCGTGAACTTTCTCTTTCTGGCGACTTAAGTAGGTCTTGTAATCTTCCAGAATAGTTCCGGAATCCGAACGAAGGCCCAAAGTCTTGGCCGCTTCGACGATTCTTTCCGTGGCAGAGAGGTGCTCTTTCAAAGGCGATACCAATTCGAATACGCGCTGCAGAGCATTTAACTTCACTTCCGTATTTTCTGCGATTTTTTCCGGAATGACCTCGGCGATGAGGGTATCCAGCAGGATCGGAGCCTTCTCAATTCGCTCCATCAGGGCCAGTCGCCCTTCGGCGAGAAGGAATTCATCAGGATCTTTGGAAGGCGCAAATGAGAGAAGTTTCGGCAGAACTCCCATCGCCAGGAAGTCAGCATTGTATTTCTGCATGGCCTTCTTACCGGCCAGGTCGTTATCCATTCCGAAATAAATATTCTTCGTCATGTTGGTGAGTAAGCGAACGGATTGCTCGGCCAGAGTTGTTCCCATCGTCGCAACAGTTTCGTTGAAACCAAACTGATGCATCATGATCACATCCATATTCCCTTCGACGAGAATGGCGCGGTCATTATTCCGGATGGCAGTCTTAGCGAAGTAAAAACCAAATAGGATGGCCTTTTTATCAAAGGCAAAAGATTCACCGGAGTTGAGATACTTCGGTTTTTGATCGGGGAGAACAGCGCGCGAAGAGTATCCGCGGACCTGACCACCATGATCGTGAATGGGAAACATCACACGGTCACGATAGAAATCGTAATAGCTGTCGCGATCTTCGTTATAACGGACAATCCCGATTTCCATGGCGACTTTCCGGGCAAAATCTCCATCCGCTCCCTGAATTTTATCCAGGTAATGGAAGAAAGCATTGTTACCGGGCGAGTAACCGATGTGAAATTTATCGATGGATTCCTGATTGAGTTTTCTGTTTTCGATGAATTTTACGTAGGCATCAGGTTTGGCATCGGCGACCTTCGCATAAATTTTCAGCGAGGCATTCAGAACACGAACGGCCATCTCGACCTTAGGATCTTTTTTCGTTTCTTTATTCAGTTCATCATAGGGAAGACCCAGAATCTGCGCGCAAACTTTGAGAGCTTCGATGAATTCGATTTTATTGTGATCCATGACGAAGCGGATGTGATCTCCACCCGCGCCACAGGCAAAACACTTGAACAGACCTTTGGAGTCTGTCACGGTCATGCTGGGTTTCGAGTCAGCGTGGAACGGGCAAAGGCCCACGAGAGAAGAGCCGCTGCGTTTCAGCGGGATAAATTGACTGATCACCAGGGAAATCGGTGATTCCTTGATCCGGTCCTTGAGGTTACTGAATGACAAACTTAGCCCTTAATATTTTTCAGGACGATTGATTTGATGAGAACCCCTTGCTTCAGGAATATCTTTTCAAACTTCGTCGTGAATTGCGAGAGGAAATGATCCGGGAATTCCGAGCGAAGGTCACGGGATTCGAGGATAACTTCAAATCTTTTTTCATCTTTCAATTCTTCGAGCATCCACTCGAAATAGGCATCGTGATCTGTTTTCACAAAAAGCGTTCCACCCGGCTTCAGAATCTTATGAAGAGCATCCAGGAATGGTTTCTGAAAGAGGCGCTTTTTATTATGTCTCTTTTTGGGCCAAGGATCCGGGAAGAAATAAAAGACTGACTGAACTTCACTTTCATCGAACATGAACTGAAGTCTTTCGCCACGGGCGCGGAGATAGCGGAAGTTTTTATGCTCAAGCTTATCGAGTTTCTGCGCCAGCGCAAAACTGCGTTTAAAGCGGTGATCAAGGCCGATGAAATTGATTCCCGGATTCTTCTGGCAATAGTCGAGCATGAACTCGCCGTAACCAGTGCCGATCTCAACTTCCAGTGGTTGCTTATTACCGAAATGCTCGTGCCATTTACCGACGTTTGTCTCGGCGGCTTCATCTCTCAACACGAAAGAATCGAAAACCTCGAGCTTGTCGTGATAAGGGTTCTTGTGGGTGTACTTAAAATCTTTCTGATAACAGAAGTTATCTTCCATTTTTTTAGCGGGTCTGGGTGTCGTCATAAGAGTGGGAAATTAGCAGATTAATCGTGGTGCGTAAACGGTTGCCTCATAAAAAAGCCCCTCTGTTTCCAGAGGGGCAGTCGTCTTTTCAGAATCTTGAACAATTAGCCAATCAGTTTAAGAGCTTGCTGACCACTTGCGTTTGCCTGAGCGAGTACCGAAGTACCAGCTGCAGTAATGATCTGGTTACGGGCCTGTTTAGCAGTTTCTTCAGCATAATCCACATCGCGGATACGGCTGTTAGCTGCACTCATGTTCTCAGAGAAAACCTGGAGGTTTGTCACTGTAGAAGTGAGTCGGTTCTGAGTAGCACCAAGAACCGCACGCTGACCTGAAACTTTCTCAATCGCACCATCAAGCATCGCGAGAGAGTCCTGAGCACCTTCTTTCGAAGATACATCTGCACTTTCAATACCGATCGATTCAAGGCTTGCGTTGAGCGCAGAACCATCAAATGAGATACGGTCTTCAAAGTCATCGTTACCTGAGCCTACCTGATAGTCATACTTCTCAGCAGTACCATCGAGGAGTTTCTTACCGTTGAATTCAGTCACTTTCGAGATACGCTCCATTTCTGACTTCAACTGCTGATACTCAAGGTTCGTCATCTGTCTCTCTGTATCACCAACAGTATCAGATGCTGATTGCATTGCTAGTTCGCGGAGACGAGTAAGGATGTTACTTGTTTCGTTGAGACCACCTTCCGCAACCTGAATCATCGAGATACCATCATTCGCGTTTCGAGTTGCCTGCTGAGTAGAACGGATTTCGGCTTTCAATTTCTCCGAGATCGCGAGCCCAGCTGCATCGTCTGCCGCTTTTGTGATTCTCTGACCAGAGCTCAGCTTCGAAAAGCTTGCTTCTGATTCTCTGTTAACTTTTCCAAGCGATGTTTGCGCCTGAAGAGAAGCAACGTTCGTGTTAATTCTAAAACCCATAGACTATCCTCCGGTTAATACCATTACTACCTCCTTGGCAGATGACGGGTTGTTCAATTCCCATCTGAGGCTTCAATGCCTCTTTTGATTTTTTTTGCTCCATCACTGTGATGGTGCTTGTTGACCTAGCGTTTCGGTTTGAATTCTTGAGTCTTGAGGAAAATTTTTCCTCATTCTTCATTCGAGAAAATATACTTTTGAAGTCTGTGAAACATATAGAGAGGCATACTGCATTAGTCGGGTATTTCTGATTGTTTTGGTGGGTTTTACAAGACGCTCGAGTGAAACTTTTGTAAAATCACTCGTAAATTCTGATTCAACACGATCCAAGAAAGGCGAGAAAAAAATGAAAGTTCCTTTTATCGATATCCTTCGTTACGAGAATGGATTTTATGAAACTGTCACAGCGAAAGCTGGTGAACTTCTGAAGAACGGCCACTTCGTTGGCGGCCCTGTTGTCGGACAATTTGAAACGGCTCTGAAAGATTACACGAAAACTTCTTTCGCTCTCGGATGCGCGAATGGAACTGATGCCATTCAGCTCGCTCTTCGCGCCGCTGGTGTGGAAAAAAATGATAAGGTTCTTCTTCCGGATATGACTTTCTGGGCGACGTTTGAATCTATCGTAAACGTCGGTGCAGTTCCTTACGTGATTGATGTATCGAGAGAAACTCTTCACCTCACTCTTGCTTCTGTGAAAGAAGGAGTTGAGAAGTTCAGACCGAAAGCTATTCTCATGGTTCACCTTTACGGTTGGGCCTGTCCGGAAACTCTGGAGATCAGAAAATACTGTAAAGAGCAGAACGTACTTCTCATTGAAGACTGCGCTCAGGCGATCGGAACGAAAATTAAAGGCGAAAGTCTTCTGACAAACGCTCACGTTTCTACAACCAGTTTCTATCCGGCGAAAGTTCTAGGAGCGAGTGGGGATGCAGGAGCTGTTTTCACAACAGATCAGAAAATCGCTGACACGACAAAAATTCTTCTTAATCACGGACGCACTGGTCACTACGATCATGGTCTCATCGGCTGGAACTCGCGCCTTGGTGCTTACGAAGCGATGTTCATGCTTGAGTCGATTAAGCATCTCGATGCCAAACTCGCGACACGCCGTCATGCTTGTGAAGAATACAGAAAGAAAATTAAAAACCCGCTTATCAAAATGGTGAGCCCACATTCTGATGTCTGGGAAAATGGTTATCTTTCAGTAGGCCTCATGACTCCTGAATCACGTCCGGCCTTCACTGAATATCTGAAAAAACATGATATTGGTTTCGGAATCGTTTATCCGGGAGCGATGAGCATGCAACCAGGTGCGGCCGCTCATCTCGGTGGAAAAATTTCTCATGGTCATGCTGACTGGATTGCGAAATCCGTGATCAATTTCCCGGCCTTTGCTTATATCAAGCAGGAAGAGATTGATTTCGTGATCAACACCATCAATTCTTACAAGCCGTAATTAGTTCTATTTCTTTTTGAGCCAGCTCTCGAGAATGAGGGCAGCCTTCTTACAATCATCTGGATTTTTTTGAAGTCGTTCATTGAGGCGTTTTAACAACGCCTCAATGATCTGTTTGTCACGGAGGTTGGTGTCCTGGTCTTTCTCAACGAAAAGTTTTGAGTAAAGCTTGGGAGCGCCCATAATTAAGCAACAGAAGCTTCAGGTGAGCGTTTCTTGCTACCAGCAACTTTCGTCATATGTTCTTCGATGATTTCGTAGAGCTCGAGATTTGTCGTCTTAGGATCCATGCCTGCTGGCATCACTGAATAGACAACTTCATTATTTACTTCAGAGAAGATAAACCATGTACTTCCAATTTTCTGGAAGAGCACATCTTTAACTGAATTTTGAACTGTATTGGTGTTTGTCTTTTTCATAAACCCTCCGTGGTTTTTTTAGGCGAAATCACATCCTGTGATTCATGCGCTGGTATAAGACTTTTCGGGAGGAAGTGGCGAAAGTTTAGACACTTTCTGAGGGGGGAAAAGATTGCCGTTTAGCTGCTAATACGCTGATTGCACGCCCATAAATGCGCCAACGTTCCAGACAAATCTTGTCTTGAAGCGATCGTTGCCGGGATTTCTCCAGATACCATCCACCTGAGCTCCACCTTTGGCGTAGAAAGTCGATGGGGTTTCCATTTCAAGACCTGTTCCGATGACAAAATCGAGCTCAGGAAGGATTGATTTGCGGTGGTATTGAAGACCAATGCGGGGAGAAGCGGAGAACGCCTGGTAAGTCCTGCTGTCTGCAGCACCTGTAGAGGTAACCTGGTTGATCGTGGTGAAGTTCAGAAGATAAACATTCACGGAACTGTAAACGTTCACGCGATCCTTCACACCTTTGAAAGCATCATAGGAAATATAAGGCCCGATACCAAAACGATAATTTTCCTCCGTCGATGATCCGCCACCAATGAAGTTGAAATTATTTTTATAGCGACGGATATTGGCCGTCCCACCGAAGTAAAAACGATCAACTTTCCTTTCGCCGGCTTCTTTCATGAGTGTTAGTGAAACATCAATGGGACTGGCGTAGCCTTTAGTTTTGGCCGCGCGGAGATAAGGGTAACTTTCGTTATAAGGCTGAACAACACCCACCAGGAACTGGCCGCGATAACCAGTTTTATTAGGGAGCGGATAATTTTTGGGAAGTGGTTCTTCCAGGCGATAATCTGTTTCATCTTTCCGATACGGGGACTGAGTAAATTCCCGGCTGTCGTTGAAATAAACATAGATATGTTCTTTTCTGACGTAGGCCCTTTTTCCCTGGCGATCGAGAACAGCGATGAAATCATCCTGGATTGAAAAAGAATCATCTTCATCACCCTTGAACATGGGATCTTCATTCCATTCAGGAGTTTTTCTCAGTTTCTTTCTGATGTTGGAGAGTTTCTTCTGCTCGGGAGCGAGATAATTATATTTGTCAGTGTTCGCGACTGAAGGATGGATTTTAATCACATCACCTTTCCGCGCGTATTGAACAACTTTGGAATCGAGATCAGGTCCGCGGAAATAGGGTGCTTCAAGAACAATCACCATCGCATCGAGAGCGAAGGCCGAAGTGGAAACAAAGAGAAGAGAAAAAATCAGACTCTTCATTGAAACACCTGCGAAAGAAAGAGTCCGAAACTCTGGTTGGTTTGATTACTGGCGCGAAGACTGACAATTTCCGGCTGGTCTTTAATGTTTAACCATTGAATCTGGTGATAGGCCCCAATCACAAACTGGCCAAAGCGATTGCTCCACGGATGCTCAACTGTCGACATGAGATCAGTGGAATTAAACTTGAAAGCGACATTCCCGTTCTGCGTTTCTCCTCTGAGTTTCGCAAAGGGACTGACTCTGATCTGAGTCGAAACACGCCAGTTGGTCTGAAAGAGATCAAAATCCTGTGTGCGGAATTGCGGGCCGATGGAAAGTGATTCATAAAAAACAAGTCCGTCACCTTTCAGATTATAAGATGAGCGTTCGTAATGGGCAGCACCACCAACCTTGATCGGAAGTTTCCATTGCGTGAACAAATGAAACGCATACTGATTGGTATTTCCCACGCGTGCGGTTTCATCGTTAAACAGATCTCTGATATAACGGGATTGAACGAGCCCTGCATAGAAGGCTGCTTCCGGAACCAGCTTGAGTCTCCGGTCATATTCTGTGCGAATGATATTTTCCGGAGCTGGCGTGAATCTTGTTGGTGGTTCATACAGCTCTAATTCTTTATCTACAGAAACCACAAACTGAGAATTCGCCTTGAGCGTGCACGAACCATCTTTATTCTGAAGATAGCGGAAGTTGAGTTCATCTTCCTGCCTGAACACCTTCAGATAGATATCTTTGGTTGTCCGCATCGGCTTATCATCCGTCACCTGATAAACAATCGTTCCCGCTTTGATAAAAGCTGTACCCAGTCCACTTTCTTTAATTTCCTCGAAGGGAATATGACGAATGGGATGGCGAAATCCGCGATTTTTCCTTTCGAAGGGAATATTTCTGTAAGCATCACGGGGAATATCATTGTCCGGAAGAATATCTTCCAGTTCCTGGACGGCACTGACATCAATATCTGTCTGAGCAAAACTAAGTAAGGGGATAAGAAGGAGGAACCACATCAGTTGAATTCCTCTTGAATCAGTTTTATCGCTTTTTCGAGAGCTTCAAAATTTCCCTGGTGCAGGACTGAGTCCCGGGAAATTTCTTTTTCCCATTTATGATCCTGATGTTCATGCGGATCAATTTTTACTTTGTATAAACGATCGACGATAGCGAGATAGCAGTTCTCGTGACAGTCCCTGTTTCGTTGATCAATAAACTCATGGGAAAGTTTCAGGTCAATAAAATGAATCAGCCATTCCGGTTTCAAAGCAGTTTCTTCCACGACTTCGCGGAGAGCACCTTCTTCGTAAGATTCACCCGGATCAATTTTTCCTGTGACGTTTTGCCAGAACTGTCCGCGCTTTTTATTTGTTTGCATGAGGAGATACGCCAAAGACTGACTTTGGGCGTCGTATCCACAGATTACGACCTGAGCTTTGCGGGTTTTTTTGGCCATGTTTTATTATCAAGGACGGTCGGGAATTTGTCCAAAATCCATCGCGAATTTTTAATGGGTTTGCGAAGTGTCACCGACTCAAACGCTCAACTTATAAATTGCGTCATACCCTTGAATTTGATATCAATTGGGCATGACAGATATCAACGGGATCCTCTTCAATATAGCTCAATCGCTACCGGGCTTTCTTTTGGCCATTGTGGCGCATGAAGCGGCCCATGCCTGGATGGCAAATAAGTTTGGTGATCCCACGGCCAAAAATGAGGGCCGCCTTACTTTAAACCCAGCCGCTCACTACGATCCCTTTGGAACCATTCTTTTTCCCTTACTGGCAGCTGCGACGAATATGGCGATGATCGGTTGGGCGAGACCAGTGCCGATTGAGACCCGCAATTTCAAAAAGATCCGTCAGGGGATTTTCTGGGTGAGTTTCGCAGGTCCACTCACAAACATCATTCTGGGAGTTGTGTCGGCATTTATTCTTGCGGTGATTGCAACGAAAGTGTCTTCCGATTGGGGTTTTTATACGATTTCTCTCCGGATGCTCCGCTATTCCATGCTCATCAATTTTATTCTCGCCTTTTTTAATCTCATTCCTCTTCCTCCACTGGATGGCTCAAAGATGATTTCGAGCTTCCTCAAGGGAAATGCTTTACGGAAGTATGAAGACTTCGCTCAGTACACTCCGATGATTTTTATTGGGATTATGGCCCTTAGTTTTATGGGAATTCACACCATTGGCTATCTTCTTCAGCCGGCAAGCGACCTCGCGAACTGGGTTATGTTCAGTTTCGTCGGACTTCTGGGTGGGATGGGATGAAAGATTTAGTGAGTTTGCGAATCATGTCATATTTGAGATTCTTGCCCTCTACCATCATAGAGGTCCTGCATGACTGAAAATGAAATTCTGGTAAAGGTCGACCGTTTTGACGGTCCCTTGGCCCTTCTTCTCCATCTCGTTCAGAAAGAAGAGATGCGTATTCAAGAGCTCGAGCTCAATAACATTACTCATCAGTATCTTGAGTATCTGCAGAAAATGCAGGATCTCAATTTCGATATCGCCGGCGAATATCTCTACATGGCGGCGACTCTTCTTTATCTCAAGTCACAAACTGTTGCGGATGAATCTCAGGATCAAAACCTGATCAAGGTCACTGCTGGTGAAATGGGACTCGAAATTCAGACGCGCGGAGAACTCATCAAGCGTCTGGAAGAGCTTGAGCGCTTCCAGCGTTTAGGTCAGAGACTCTGGGGACTCAATAAGAAAGGCCACGAGATTTTCGTGAAGCCGAGAGTGGATCGCAAAGCGATTGAGAATTCGATTCTCACTCCGATTGATCTTCAGCAGCTCACAGAAACCATGATGGATCTCATCCGTCGTGAGAAGAAAAAATACACAGTCGTGAAACGCGATCGTATTTCCATCAAGGAAAAACTGATCCGTCTGAAGTCTCTCCTGATTCAGGGTGAGACGACTCAGTTTGATAAGCTTCTGGATGAGAACGATACGAGCATCATCGATAAGGTGATCACGTTCATTTCTCTTCTCGAGCTCGCGCGTCTGAAGAAACTTGAAATTTATCAGAATGAAGATCTGGGCAATATTTATATCGATGTGAAAGAGAGTCTTGAGACTTTCGATCCAGAGACAGCTGATGGATTTGATCCAGAGACTGCGCAGGGAGCGGCACCAGCTGCGGCACCTGCAGATGCTATTATTCAATAAGGGAACCGACATGGATAACACAGACATCAATTACGAGTGGGATCTTTCTGTAGAAGACACTGCTGCTGCTGAAATCGCAGAAGTAGATTCAACTGAGACACCACCGGATTTTACTCTTGATGTAGCTTACTTCGATGAGAAATCGCAGGAAGATATGTTGTGGCAGGCCCGCACTGGTCTCAATATCGACACACTTTGTGGCGCGATTGAAACGATCATCTTCATGTCTGATCGCCCGGTCTCTATTCAGAAAATCAAAGCGCAGATTGATAACGAACTTCCTCTTCGCGTGATTCACGAATCACTCACGAAGCTTCAGGCCGGTTACGAAGAGAAATTCCACGGCATTCGTCTCGTGGAAGTTGCGGAAGGATACCAATTCCGTACGAAAGCGACTTATTCGAAATTCGTTCAGAATCTTTTCAAGATCAATTCACTTGTTCTCACTCCGACAGCGCTCGAAGTTCTTGCGATCATTGCTTACAAGCAACCGGTTTCAAAAACTGACGTGGAAAAAATCCGCGGTGTGGATTCTTCTCACATCATTCGCGCTCTCATGGATAAGCGTCTTGTTCAAATGTGCGGCCGTTCGGAAGAACTTGGTCGTCCGTCACTTTTCGGAACAACTTCTGAATTCCTCGAAGTGTTTAACCTTGCCGATATTTCTGCCCTCCCTCCTGAGTATGAACTTGAAGAGATGGCGACAAAAAATACGATCGGAACAATTGCTGACATCAAGTCAGTTGTTTTCCGTGGCGATACACTCAAAAAATTCTCTGTTGATGAATTCGAAGAACTCGATAAGCTTTCTCAGGACATTGTGAACATTCCTGCGGAAACAAACTTCACCATGCTTCTTAAATCTGAAGAGAAGAGAAAGACTGACGGAGAGTCCGCTGTACGCAAGTCAGCCTTCGATATCCTCGAAGATTTCGTGAACAAAGAAGAAACTCTTCGCCAGAACCAACTCGCAACTGCCTCGAACACACTCATGAATGTGATTGATGCCAAGGCCGTCGATATTTCACTTGAAGGTGTCATCCATAATGCTCCGGAAGTCGATGAAGAGTTCGAAGCTCTCCGCGCTCAGGACATGGCGGAACTCGATGCTCAGGAAGAGAAGATGAGAGAGCAGGCGCTGGCCTTCGAAGCTTCAGCCCTGGAATCTGCACTCGATAAAGTTTTCAGCGACATGATCAATGGAACTAAGATCGAAGAAGGGGAGATGGATTTCGCTGTTGAAGAAGAGGAAAATAACCTCGACCTTTCAATTGGTGAGGCCATCGATAAAGCGCGTGATCTCGATATCGATCTCGCGTTCCTGAATGATGCCAATTCTGATGATCAGGGTGTGACGGAGTAAGTAGCGAGACCTCGTGAAGTCCGTGCACCTTTAGCCGAAATATTCTTAGTACCGGAAGTCGTCGCGCGGAATTTAAACTGCGCGGTCGATGCACCCATCGCCACACTCACACTTGTAATAGCCGCCACATCACAGCTCGAAGAAGCAGGATAAAATATTCCATCGCTGGAATTAAGAGACATAGATGTTGCTGCTGCGGCGTTGGCGCTGAGAGTGATAGTAAAGGCCGCTGAGCAGGTATTAAGTGCTACCGCCGCAGGAGTGGAGACAGTCACTGTTCTCACATCGGCAGGAAGAACGACAATCATCGGATTGGGTTCAGCGACGGAAGACGCATCAGAAAGAGCTCCGTAGAGATTTCCTCCCCAGCATTTCATTGATCCCGAGTTTATCACACACGCAGTTTGATTTCCGGCACTGATAGCTGTTACGGAATTTAATCCAATCACTGTTTGGGGAGTAGCAGTATCACCACCAGTGTAACCAAGCTGTCTGTCTGTATTGCGACCGAAACATTTCACTGTGCCGGAAGTCGTGGCCACACATGAGAAGAATGGTGCTGAGCTTATGAGAGATACTGTTCCCGAGAGAGAAGCGATGGTGAATGGGGTCGTTTTTGTTCCGTAGAATCCAGCTTCGCCGTATCCGCTATATCCCCAGCACTGAAGATTTGAAGTCACAACAGCGCAGGAGAAATCCTGAGCAGCAGAAACATCAGTCGCTCCGGCAGCTATCACTTCATGAGCTGTTTCATTAGCTGTCGCGGCACCGATTCCTATCTGAGAAGAAGTGTTTTTTCCCCAGCAGTAAATGGCACCAGTTGAGAGAAGGGCACAAGCGTGAGCATCACCCACAGAAACTTTTGTAACACCTGAACCAGCACCGAGACCGGTTACATCAGTAGGAGTGATATTATTCTGTCCCCAGCATTTCACACCACCGGCAACGACTGCACAAACAAGCGAGCCTGAATTAGAAACACTAACGTCAGTAGCAGAACTTCCACTGGCAATTGTGTAGGCAGCGGGAGCATCTATTCTCCATCCGGCCGTACCTAATTGAGATTCATCGTTACGACCCCAGCATCTCACACCACCGGACTGGACAGCACAAGCGGACATTTTTCCGGTAGAAACTTTCGTGGCACCGGAGGCGATATTGGAAACTGTTCTCGGAGCATTTCTGTGAATAACACTTCCATCACCAACCTGGGCCATGTCACCAGCTCCCCAGCATTGAATGGTTCCAGTGGAGGAAACTGCACAGTTTGTATTCCCTGCAGAGAGGGCAACGGTTGTGCCCGTTACTCCGCGGGCCGTGAGAGGAAGTTGGGAAGCTTCCAGCGAACCGGTCCCGAGTTCGTTTCCGGCGTTTACTCCCCAGCATTTCGGAACACCCGAAAAGATTGCGCACATATTATTTCCGCCAGCGCGGAGTCTTTCAAATCCAGTGAGAGTCGTAATTTTCTCGACGGTATAACCTGACCAGTTGTTAATTGTCCCATCACCACGTTGTCCGTGAATGTCACTGGCCCAACACCAGACTTCTCCTGCGACAACGGCGCATCCACTCGCGTTTCCGGCGACAACTTCTGTCGCTCCTGCGGTGAGACCTTGAACCTGAACAGGAATATTGGAATTGGTTTGTGTTCCATCTCCGAGCTGAGCAGACCAATCAGCACCCCAGCATTTCACCGAACCTGATTTAATTGCGCACGCGTGGAAGTCTCCGATCGCGAGATCAGTTACTCCGGAAGTCATATTGGATACAGGAGTAGGAACTAATCTTGTGGTGAAAGTCCCATCACCGATAGATCCACTGGCGTTGTAGCCCCAGCATTTCACGCCACCATTCTGAAGAGCGCATGAGAAGTGACTTCCGACAGCGACTTTCGTCACTCCACTGGAAAGTCCTGTGGCCAGAGCAGGAGTGAGAACATCTGTAGAAGTTCCGTTTCCGACTTGTCCATAAGGGTTCCAACCCCAGCAGTAAGCAGCGCCATTTTTCACTGCGCATGAATGGAAAAGTCCCGTTGCAACCTGAGTGACTCCGGCCTCAAGACCGGCCGGGATAGCAGGAGTATCCTGCGGACTGTTGGAATTATTTCCGGTTTGTCCCGCCCAACCTTGTCCCCAGCATTTCACAGCACCATTTTGAACCGCGCATGCGTGGTCATGTCCTGCCTCAATCTGTGTGACTGTCGATGCGAGAGTCGGAATGGCAAAGGGAGTGGATTTTGTCGTTTCGTAATTTGGGATTCCGAAAAGTGTTCCGGAATTCTGTCCCCAGCAATAAGCGGCGCCGTCGATTGTGGCACAAGTTGTTCCGTTTTTTCCGGGAGTCACGAGATTGGGAAGAACAACGGAAATGGCATGCGAGGCAATGATCGTTCCTGCAGTCGCTACAAGTGTCCGTGCGCCGGCAGATGTATTTTTATAATAGTAAGTGGCCGATGTTGAGCCTATCCCGATCGTTGCTGTCGTAGCTGTTGTCACACATCCGGCATCAGAATAAAAAACGCCACCACCCGCACCATCAGAAAGTGTGAAGACAAGTGCAGAATCCGCGGGACTGTTAAGACCGTTTATATCCTGGGATGTGAGAGTGACGACTCCGCTGCACACGTGAGTGAAAATTTTCGCAGGTCCAGCAACTATTGCAGCAGTTGGAACAGGGAAATCAAAATTCGCCACTCCACCAGCGGAAATATTTCCCGCATCGTCTGAAGTGAAAACATAAAGTTTTCTCGTTCCTCTGGCGGCAAGTGTGTGAGTATTAGCACGCGAAGAAGCGAAACAGGCATTGTTGTATAAAGGTTTTGTAGGAGCGGCGGTAGCAGACGCTTGCTCGATCAGGCACCATCTGGTGGCATCTGTATCATCCGTAATCGCAAGTGTGTTGAGAGCAAGATTCGTATAGCTGGTTGAAAGACTTTCTGTACCCGTAAGAGTCACAGTGGGAGTTGCCGGGAGAGTTGTATCAAGAGTGATGGTATCACTCACAGGTGAGGCCAGAATTGTTCCGTTCAAATCCGCCACCCAGAGATAAACTGTTTTCAGGTTATCGCCGGTTGAGAGATTGAGTGTCGTTGGCTTTGTAGAAACAAAACATGTATCGGTGATGGCCGGTTGAACGTTTGATTCTGAAAGACACCACTTCTTCACTGCCGTAGCAGCAGAAATGGAAGCAGCCGTTGCCAATTGTCTGGCATAAACAGCAGAACCTGTTGTGCCATCGGTGAGGGCCAGTGTCGGTGGAGTTTGATCAATGGCAATCGAGGTTGAGCAAGTTGCTGGTCCCAGATTATCAAAAACATCATAGGCACTGACTCGGACAGAATAAGTTGTTCCATCAATCATCGGAGAAAGTGTGTAGTCGTCTTCATCCTGTAATCCGGATGCAAAGGGAACTCCGGTACATGTGCCGTTCGCGAAAGCTTCAACGAAATATGTGTCCGTGGTTCTCAGGAGCGAAATTGTATCAACTGCTATCCAGGTAAATTCCTGGGTGCTGCCAAAATGAGTGAGGTTTGTAAGTGGCGTCGCAAACTCAGAATCAGGACCGGCACCATCGATCACCACAACAGTTGAGTGAGAAGATTCTTCGGACGTCGCCTTCACCATTAAATTTCCGGTGGTCCATGATGTGAGATCAAAAGTGACTGACCATACATCATTGTGACAAATCGCAGTTTCGGTTTCGGTGAGGGCCGTAATGGTGAGTACTTCATCTCTTCTCGTGCACGTTCCACTGACGGTAACGGCAGATAAGTCAGTGGCAGGCATCACAGTGAGGTTGACTGGTGATTCAATCGTCACTGAACTCGTTGCAAAATTTCCGGCTTCAAAAATGAGAGCACCCTTTCCTTTAGAACAGGAAATGAGCACCATAAAAATGAGGAGAGGAAGGCCTGATTTCAGGACCGAAAACATCATGCTGACTTATCGGTCAAAATCAAAAAAATCTTAACTAATTCCGTCAGTAAAATCAGGGCTTTAGTATGATTTTTAGCATAAATTTGTTCACTTAAGGGCCATCTCTTGACCAAGGGCAGTGAGGCGGGTAAAAAGGGCCAAGACATTTTATTAACTGCCGTGATGGTAGATGGAGGTTTTCAATGACTGCAAAAGTCGCCAATCAAGAATTATTAGTACGTCTTCAAAAAGTAATCGCAGATTGCGGAGTCACTTCTCGTCGTAAGGCCGAAGGTCTTATCCTCGATGGTCGTGTCACTGTAAACGGTCGCGTGATTACAGAACTCGGAACAAAAGTTAATCCTCACGCAGATCTTATCCAGGTTGATGAGCGGACAATCGAACTCTCTGCTGTCGATAAGATGTATCTTGTGATGAATAAGCCACGCGCTTACATGACAACTCTTTCAGATCCTGAAGGCCGTCCGACAGTGATGGACCTTATCTATGGTGTGAAACAGAGAATTTTCCCGGTCGGTCGTCTGGATTATCTTTCAGAAGGTCTTCTCATTCTTACGAATGATGGCGATCTCGCGAACATGATCATGCACCCGAGATATGAAGTTGAGAAAGTTTATGAAGTGAAAGTTTTCGGTCACGTGAACGAAGGAATTCTCGCAAGAATCCGTCGTGGTGTGATGACAGAAGACGGACTCATGAAGCCAAGTTCAGTCCGCGTGATTGAACAGCTCCCGAATAAAACATGGCTCGAGTTCCGCCTGAATGAAGGTAAAAACCGCGAGATCAGAAAGATTTGTGATGCTGTTGATCTGACTGTCGATAAACTCCGTCGTGTAGCAATCGAAGGTCTGAACATTCAATCTGTTCCGGTTGGTCAGTATATGTTCACGACGAGAAAAGAACTCCTGAAAGCTCTGGGCCTCAATGAGCACGGCGAGAAAACGATGGATCGTAAATTCGTTTCTGCGAAGAAAACTCTCAACGTTGCGAAAGTGGCGAAGATTGTTGCGAGCACTGCTCGTCCTGCGGATGACAAAAAATTCCAGGCTTTCCGTAAGGAAAACTACTACGAAACTGTCCGTTCAATTAAAGAAACTGAATTAAGAACTGCAGAAGAAGCTGCTACCAAGCAGGCTGAGTCGGAAGCACAGGATACAGCTGCTCGTTTCGCTCGCACTATGAGAAAGCCAGCGAAGCATCGGACACGTTATGGAAATAAAGGTTAAGACCGGCAGAATATTAGTTTATCGCGTTTACGACATCGGATCAGAAATTGATCTCGATGTCGTAGAAGCTCTCTTTCAGGATAAAAAACTGAAAGAGCGCTTCAAGCTTGAAAGAAAAAATAAATCCCTCATCATCTCCCGCACTCCTGTTTCCATCCAGCTTGGTAAAATCGAAATTCAGCTTGGTTCTCATCGTGTGATGGCCGATCTCACAGCGAAAGTGTGGCACTTCGGAACTCTTTCACTTTGTTTCCAGATTCCGATCACACAGGGGACTTCCTGGCTCGAACTTGTCCAGAATGCGGCGTGGTTGGAGAAAGACGAAGAGATTGATCAGCTCGCGCACCTGAAGGCGATCGAGTTCCAGAAAGATATTGCGACAGCGATTACCGGGGCCACTGCCTGGACGATGAATGAAGATTACGTCATCTATTTCATCCAGGAATTTGATGGACTCAATGTTCCAGCGGCCCAGCTCATGGATAAAGTCGACATTCCGGCATTAATCCTTGCTGAGACAAAAGAGTTTCTTTCCGACTCCATGAAAAAGAATGTTCTGGAAAATCGTTTCCAATACTCGCGCGATGACCTGGTTGTTGTCGACTGGAACTCGGCACTCGTCCTGGAACCAGGCGGATCAATGGATGTGCCACTTGTTATTGAGTTTGCTCTTAACCAGCTTCTTGAAATGCGTTACTACGATGATCTTCTGGATCAACGTCTCAATACTCTCTACAACGAAGTAGTTGGTAAGAAGAGAGGGCTGTTCTCAAATAAATACTCACGCCTCGCAGAAGAAGCGGGTCAGATCTATCTTGAGATTTCAGAGATTGTAGAGAATGTGGAAAACTCATTCAAAACAGTGGGGGATTTCTATCTGGCGACCATTTTCCGGGCCTCTTCCCAGAGATTCCGTTTTGACGACTGGCAAAGAAGCATCGACGATAAGTTGAGTAATCTGGCCGAGGTTTCCAAGCTTCTTCATTCTGAGGTCAATGAGTCCCGAAATCAGATGATGGAAATCATCGTTATTCTCCTGATCGGGGTCGAAGTCATTCCCCTCATTTTCACCCATCTTTTTTAGCCTTCCGCAATGTGAGTATTTTCGGTTCTTCTCTTAAACTTTCCCTATGAAAAAAATCATCCCTTTGTCTCTGAAGCTTAGCTTCGCTTTCCTCTTTATTACTCTTTTTCCCGTCATGGCCAATCAGCCTGTTTCTGATCAGGAGATTGATACTCTGATCAGTAATCAGAAGTATGCTGAGGCCCTGAAAGGCGTTCAGGAAAAAATTGAAGTTTCAAAAACTTCCAGGAAAGACCGCGAGTGGGCCAAGCTCATCGTCAAAGAGGCTATGCTGAAAATCGGCCTTCATGGATATGAAACCGCCGTTAAAGAATTACGTGCACGGGACTGGCCGAAAGATCCTGTTGCGCATGCGATGGTCAGTCTGGTGTATGCTCGCTCACTTCAGATTTATGGTCAGTCTTATTCATGGGAAATCCGTAAGCGCGAAAAAATTTCAGGTAGAGAAAGCTTTGATCTGAAAACAATGACGATGGATGAAATTTACCAGGAAGCTTTTGCTGGCTTTGAGAAGGCCTGGAAAATTCGCGACGATCTCGGAAAACTGAAGCGTAATGAACTTCCGGAAATTATCACTCCCAATAATTTTCCTGATGAAGTTCGCGGCACTCTCAGAGACACATTGACCTATCTCATCTCTGCATTCCTGATTGATACGGCGGGATGGACTCCTGAACATTCCAACAGCACATATGCTCTCGAAGTGAATGATCTCCTGGAAAAATCGCAGAAGTTTTCTCTTATTGATGTGAAGATTCATCCTTTCCGGAAGATCGCCTATGTCCTGAATGATCTGAGCGCATGGCATGAATCGAAAGGTCACAATGAAGCGGCCCTTGAAGCGAAGCTTGAGCTTTATCGCCAGATGTGGCTGCAACTCACATCAATGAGTGCGAAGAAAAAAATCAAAGAGTCTCTCGATAAAACAATCGCTCGTCAGAAATCGAATAAGTGGGTCTCCATGGCCTACGCCACAATAGCGGAGTTCCTGAGAAGCGAATCGGAAGAGCCAAAAGCTTTAGCGATGGCAAAAGCTGGAGCCGCTCTTTTTCCGAAATCTCCCGGAGCAGCGAAGTGTCGTGACATCATTCGCGACATTGAACTTCCTTCACTTTCACTGGAAGGGATGAACATTGATACCAGCCCGCGACGCTCGCTCGGTGTGAATTATAAAAATCTTCAGAAAGTATATTTCCGTAGTTTTAAAATTGATTTCAAAAGTTTTATCCGCTCAACCAAAGATTATTCTCTTCGTCCAGGATGGAGAGAGCTCGAGCCGTACCTGAAAAATGCTCCTTCCTACAAATGGGAAACGGATTTACCTGCGACCACGGATTATAAGCAGCACCGGAATTTTGTGACACCTCCAGAGCACAAGCCCGGACTGTATGCCATTATGGTTTCCAATAAGCCTTCATTTACTGAAGGTGTCGTTCATGGCGTGGAAATGTTCATGAGTGATTATGTTTTCCAGGTAGAAAAGAATCATGAGAAACAGGAATTCACCGTACACGTCATGAAAGGCTCTAATGGAGAGCCAGTGAAAGACGCCGGAGTTTCTCTCTATACTGCTGATTACCAGAATGGTCATAAACTTCGCTCAGAAGAAAGATCTGATGTCGAAGGGAAAGCCGTTTTTACGGCGCGCTCATTCCTTAATACTCATAATGCCTTCTTTTTTGTTATTGAGAAGGATGGTCATGTCGTTGCTTCCAGGAATGCGGAGAGCATGTATGCTTCCGGCCAGGGTAATACCTCTGTGACAAACGCGTTCATTTATACAGATAGAAGCATTTATCGTCCGGAGCAGAAAATTCTCTGGAAGATTGTCGCCTATAAAGGGGACAACAAAGAGAAGAATTATCAGGTTGATCATGGCCAGGTTGTGACTGTTCAACTGCATGATGCGAATTATGAAATCATTCAGAAAACTGAATTGAAGACAAACCGTTTCGGAACGGCTTCCGGAGAGTTCAATGTTCCGAAAGGAAAACTTCTCGGGAACTGGACGATTACCAGCACTCATGGTGGTTCCGTCAGTCTCAAAGTTGAAGAGTACAAAAGACCGACATTCCTCGTTGAATTTGATGAAAAAATGGCGGAACTTCGTCTCAATAAAGATGCCGTGATCAAAGGGAAAGCGAAATATTATTTCGGAATGCCTCTTACAAAGGGAAATGCGAAGTGGACTGTTCATCGTCAGGCCATTCTTCCGTGGTGGTGTTTCTGGGGACGCTGGAATTGGGGAAGCCTTCAGAGTAATGAACTCGTCGCAACCGGTAACAATGCTCTTGGTGAGGATGGAAGTTTTGAAATCAAATTCAAACCTGCCGCCAATGAAGATGTCAGTGACATCAAAGATGTTAAATACAATTACCAGGTGAAAGCTGATGTGACGGATGAGGGCGGAGAAACCCGCTCTGCCGAGTTATCCAATACCATTGGATTCTCTGCCGTCACAGCAACCATCGTACCAGAAGATAATTTCTTCCTGACGGGAACGAAAGCAAAAGTCACCATCAACAGAACTGACCTTAACGGCAGAGCACTTGCCGGAAAAGGGAAATGGAAACTCTTCCGTTTAAAAGAACCTGCTAAGACTTTTACTCCTTCTGATATCCCGGTACCGAAAGAACTTCTGACACTCTCGAAAGGAAAACTCGTTTTTCCGGATGATATGAAGCAGCCTCGCTGGGATCCGGATTTCCGCTATGATCTTTACTTAAGAGAATGGGATGAAGGGGAGACAGTTGCTTCCGGAGAATCAAATCACGGTGCCAATGGAGTCTATGAATTATCCCTTCCTGTTTTAAAAGATGGAGCATACCGGATCCGCTTTGAGACACAGGATAGCTTCAATACCAGATTCGATGAGCAGAAGGAAATTCTCGTCGTTGGAAAAAATACGCGCTTTCCTTTGCCAGGGCTGATGCTGGTACAGAATAGCAGTGTGGAAGTTGGTGGAAAGGCCCGCTTGTTTGTTATGACAGGATTTCCTGGTCAGAGAATGCATCTTGATTCTTTCCGTGGCGGAAAAATGTATTCCAGACAGATTCTGGTTAGCGGTAAAAACGATACATTAATTGAAATTCCCATTACGGAAACTGATCGTGGGGGATTAGGTTTTGCCCTTCATTTGTTAAATGATTACCAGGATATCCGTTTCAGTGAATCTGTCATGGTTCCCTGGAGTAATAAATTAGTTGATGTTTCTTTTTCTACTTTCAGAGACAAAATCAGGCCTGGCAGTAAAGAGACATGGTCGATCACTCTCAGAGGAAAAAACGATAGAAAAATTGGACCAGAGACGTTTGAGCTTCTTGCGTATATGTACGACAAGAGTCTCGAAAGTTTCGGTCCTCATTCTCCTAATCAACCGATAAGTATTTATCCCACTTATTTAGGTTCAAGTTTTCCTGAGAGTGAGATGGGTCCCGGAACTCAGATTTATACAAATCTTTCTTACTTCCACAATTCCCATGAATTCTCAGAATTCACCCGGGATCAGGTGAATTTCTATCCTAACTATGGAATCGGCGGAATGGGTTCCAGAAAAGGATTCGGCGGAAGTCGTGGCGGTCATTATGAAGGAAGCATGATGGCGAAAAGCAGAAGTAGCAAACTCTCGAATGATATGGCGATGGAGTCCATGGCGGATGCCGCAGCTCCTGCCATGGCCATGGCAGAATCTCAGAACGCTCCTGGAATGGCAGAACAAAAAAAAGAAAGTGAACAAAAGTCAGAGAAACCCGCTGCAGCAGTTGAAATGCGGACAAATTTTTCTGAGACAGCATTCTGGAAACCACACTTAGTACCTGGTAAAAATGGATCAGTAAGTTTTGAATTCACTGTCCCTGATTCAGTCACGTCCTGGTCAGTCTGGGCCCATGCAGTTTCGAAAGATCTTCAAAGTGGTTCGACTGTAAAAGAAACGAAGACGATCAAAGAGCTGATGGTGCGTCCTTACCTTCCGCGCTTCTTCCGCGAAGGCGATGAAGCTGAAATCCGCATGGTGATTAACAACTCTTCTGACAAGGTTATGGAAGGGCAGGCGACTTTTGAGATCCTGGATGAGACAGGGAAAGTTTCTCTCGCGAAAGAATTTCAGCTCACGGATGATTCTCAGAAGTATTCCGTGAAAGCAGGGGGAAGTACCAACGTCACTGTGAAAGTGAAAGTTCCCGTTGGTCCCAGAGCGATATCCATCCGGACGGTCGCCAAATCAGGAAATCTCTCTGACGGTGAGCTTCGTCCGATTCCTATCCTCCCGGGGAGAATGCATCTCGCGGAATCGAAATTTGTCACTCTTATTAATAAAGACAAGGCGGAACTGACTTTCCCAACACTTGCCGCCAACACTGATAAGTCACTCGTCAACGATTTGTTTGTTGTGACTCTCGATGCGCAGTTATTTTATTCCGTTCTTTCCTCACTTCCTTATCTGGTAAATCATCCTTACCAATCCACTGATCAGATGCTGAACAGTTTTGTCTCCAGTGGGATTGTCACTTCTGTCTTCGATGAGTTTCCCGAAGTGGGGAAAATGGCGAAAGACAT
The DNA here is from genome assembly GCA_040387275.1 of Bdellovibrionota bacterium. Taxonomy (GTDB): domain Bacteria; phylum Bdellovibrionota; class Bacteriovoracia; order Bacteriovoracales; family Bacteriovoracaceae; genus Peredibacter. The sequence continues at coordinate 349,023 of JAZKDZ010000003.1, forward strand.
GTCGTCACGCAAAACAAGATTTGAGAAGTGGGATGATAATGATCCCAACCGTAAGATCACTCTGGAAGAAGCACCATGGTTGAACATTTCCAGAGGTGGCAATGAGGATAACCAGGAATTGATCTCGATCCTTCATCCGGATATTGCAAAAAATACCCGTGAGAAGTACCTACGCCTCCTTAAAAACTCTCAGACTGCAAGCGGTGGATTCCCGTGGTTCTCAGGCGGACCACCATCGCCATGGACAACACTTTATCTTCTTTATGGATTCTCAAAGGCCATTGAATTCAAGGTGACGGTTCCGAAAGAGATGATCGTGAGTGCATGGAGATATATGCACGCTCATTACATCAATGAGCTGGTCGGCCATCTCATGGCCCACGATGTGGGTTGGGAAACAATCACTTTCCTGAACTATGTTCTGTCGAGTTACCCTGACACTTCCTGGAGTGGGGGAGTTTTCTCTGCTGCTGAAAGAACAACGATGCTCAATTTCAGCATGAAACACTGGAAGCAGCATTCACCTTATCTCAAGTCCTATCTTGCTCTGACTCTTCATCGTGCAAAAAGAACATCGGACGCCAAGCTCGTCTGGGAATCCGTGATGGATTCTGCGAAAACGTCGAAAGAAGAAGGAACTCACTGGGCGCAGGAAGACAGATCCTGGCTTTGGTATAACGACACGATTGAAACTCACGCGCTGGCACTCAGAACGGGATCAGAACTTGGTACCAAGAGAGAGTCTCTCGATGGAATGGTTCATTGGTTATTCCTCAATAAGAAACTGAATCACTGGAAATCCACACGTGCCACGTCCGAAGTTATTTACTCTCTGACCCACTATCTGAAAAAGACGAAACAGCTTGGAATCAAAGAACACCTCTCTGTCAGTATGGATGGGAAAAAGACCGAGTTTGATTTTGATCCGGCCAAATATACCGGCAAAAAAAATCAGATCGTCATTCCTGCCGAAAAAGTTGGTCCACAGCTTCTTCCTGTGAAAATCGAGAAAACAACTCCTGGTATTGCATTTGCCTCAGCGACTTGGCATTATTCAACGGAAAAATTGCCTAAAGAAGCTGTCGGAGATTTCTTCAAGGTAGGACGGAAGTTCTTCAAGCGTGTTGCTGAGAAGAGCGGAATGAAACTCATTCCGGTAAAAGATGGAGACGAAATCCAGGTGGGTGATGAAGTGGAAGTGCAACTTTCTCTTTCCAGTAAACACCAGGCCGAGTACGTCCATCTTCGCGATCCACGTGCCGCTGGTTTTGAACCCATTGATCAGGTTTCTCAGCACAAATGGGATTTGGGGATTTATTGGTATGAAGAAATCCGGGATAACGGAACAAATTTCTTCTTCGAGAATCTTCCGCATGGTCAATACACATTCAAGTATCGCATCCGTGCGGCGATCGCCGGAAAATTCCGCGCAGGTCCTGCGACTATCCAGCCGCTCTACGCGCCGGAGTTTGTCGGATTCTCGGAAGGTCATGAATTGAAAATTATTCAACAGTAAAAAAAAAAGGGCTCCTTTCGGAGCCCTTTTTTTAGTTATCAATGTTGTGTAGATTTCGGGAGTCGAGTGTCTCATTGAGATTTTCAACGGAGTACTCAACGGCCTGATCGCCGTAATTCATTTTGCGGTTGGATTCTGCAAATTGTGAATGCTTCACAAGCTCAGCAACTTTTTTGAAGAGCTCAGAACTCGTATCAAAGTATTCGCTTTCTTCATCAGCACACACGACGTTAGCAAGCAACGACGTTATGTTTTTAAGTAGTCTGACTTGAGTAGGGGACATGTCCTCTACGTTCAGCTTGATCACAATTTCCTGCTCTTTTTTACTTAATTGATGCATAGATGATGCTCCGTTAAATTTCGCTCACAAGTTATGTATCGGGGTATTTCTCTTAAAATTTAGCTATTTATGCTGGACTAAAGTTTACTGCTTTTCGGGGAATAGCTGAGGAATTTGGGAAGTTTCCATTTTAGGCTTTACAACCAGTGGATCAAGGCCTATAAATGCTTTAATTTAAAAGAGTTTCTCTCTTTAGACGCGGGATGGAGCAGTCTGGTAGCTCGTCGGGCTCATAACCCGAAGGCCGTAGGTTCAAATCCTACTCCCGCAACCAAATCAACAATTAGTTTGAATATATGCCCACCGAAAGGTGGGCTTTTTTTTATCTCGCCTGTCCCGGACGCGGCGGATTTTCTCCACGTAGAGTGCAGGATGGATTATCTGCAGTTGGTGCCGGACAACCGAGTGCTGCTTTGATTCCTGGAGCTCTGGCGAGGACCTGGTTCATGCGATAACTTGGATTCGGATGATCGGTGTCTGTTGGATCTACTGTGCAATACGAACCGACTGATCTGGCCAGAATTCTCAGAACAGTACTCGCACTCGCGGGAGTAGCTGCTGGAGGAAGGCCCAGCTTTAAAGCATTATCTGCAAGATACTTACCCAGAGCAAAGGCCCCGAAATAATCACTCGTAAGTTCAGCAAGTTTATTTCTGTTACCAAAGATTGAAGCATCAGGTGCAGCACGCTGATAGCAACTAATGAGCTTGTCGAAGTTTGTGGGATTCACGAGATAGTCGATGGAATGAGTGATCTCATGAGACATTGTAAAAATCAGAGCGGCCTTGATTTCTTCAATCTTATTATTATTTCCATAGTCACGCATGGAGTAGGCGAGTCCCGGGCAGAGAATGACTTCACCTTCTTCAAAAAAAGCGTTCGCCTCCATACCAGTTCTTCCGCAAGCAGCAGTATAAGTTGTGATGGCGTCTCTTCTCAGAGTTTCCTGAGAAGCTGAAGGATTCTGCTGACGACCCCATTGAACAAGTGAAGCTACATATTCTGTTCCGGTTTTTAAGCGAATGTTCTGAACCGTATTTGCCATCTGGCGCTGTTTATCGACAGAAGGATAACCAACACCATTAAAGAGACTGATCACATTCCAGCGGGCGGGATCCATCATGCGACGGACATCATCCCGTGAAGGACCGTCTGCAGAATTGTTATCGTAAGCCTGAGTGTCTGACATACCAATAGCATCCTGAGCGGCCCGGTTTCTCTGTGCCTGTGTAGCGTTCGCAGGAAGTGGATCATAAGTGGCACGTGCAATCTCTCTGTCTTTGATGGCAGCACCATCCGGACCCTTCGGGAGACTGCAGATTGCCGAGGAAAGATCGCGGCAATGTAAGGGAAGTGGATCTCCATTTTCGAGAGCTTGCTGACAAGTGATCTCAGGAGAAACGTTTCCGGTGGAGAGAGCTTCGAGCCCTGCTGTGAACATTGTTTGTTGGCGGGCAAGAGCGGACAGTGGAAGAAGGAGAATAAGAGCGATGAAGAACTTCATGGGCCTTTCTCACTTTTTCGCATGATGAATTTTAGTTCTTCAATACGTTCAACCAGAAGATTGAATTTAGTGTATTCCTGATTGCGATAGGATCTTGGATAGCCCACTTTCAGCCGGAATTTCTTTGTGCCATCTTCCACCTGGAGATCGTAGAGAATCTTCGGGCTCTCAGAGAAAACCGGAAACTCACCTTTCTCATATTCAGTGATCAACGCACGGATTTTTTCCTGGAGTAATGGCTTAGCAGTTGATCCTGAAAAAGGATCAGTCGAAGAGATTTTTACGGCACATTCTTTCTCACAGGCCACGGTGTAAATGTCCTTCTGAAGAAACGGATAACGGGGATGCTCGATTATAAGACGGGGACCAGACCAGGCTGTTCCGATGAGGCACGACATGAAGGTTATGAGCGTAAGGAGCTTCATTTGCATCTTATCGGTCCGGCAAAGCTTCTCTTGAATTCGCATAGTTGCCTACATTCTCTGGCATTTAATTCTTATGGGCATTCCTCCGACACGGTAACAAATGAGTAATTATCTGCTCGTCGTAATTTTTTCGATTCTCATCAGCCTGATTGCTCAGGCGGATGAACCCGTCGCGCCTCCCGTTGAGCCACGGGCACAACTTTGCACTGAACTTGAAAACTTTTTTCGGGCCAATCCCGCTGGTTCCCCGGAACTTCTGACTAATTATTTTCAGACCGGCGGACGAAATCCAAATCTTCTCGCATCATTACCAAGAAATCGTTCTTATCCGGCTCTTTACAGAAGACTCTCTCGTGCGCACCAAAGAGGTGTGCTGACTTCTTCCTGTTCTGACCTCATCCCAGAGGATTCCGCAAGAAGAGCTCGTGGATCTTCTCAAGCAAGATTCCGGGCCGCTAGAAGTGTTGATGACAGACCTGCAGGAGTGCTCGATGGGAAAACTCATTCGCCGAGAAGACAACTTCCTCCCGAAGAAAGTGAAGAAGACACTGCTGATTATTGCAAAGAAAAAAATAATTGTAGGGATGAGGCATTGTTGACGGGAGTTGAATCTCAGGGTCAATCAATGTGTGTTATTTCTCAGACACTATTAGCTCCATCATCATCTGCAGAAGATCGTAATCAGTGTGCATGTCTCAGCGATTTACAAGCGATGCAATGTACTCCCTTTGACCGAGATGCCGTTTCTGAAAATGTAAAAAGTGCAGTCCTCCAGACTTTCGGTCAGAATTTTTTAAATGCCTACGCTCAGCTGAGAGAAGATACAAACTTTTACGAAAAACGTATTCCCGGTGTCACAGGCAGAAATCCAAGAAATTTCAGTTGCTCTTCTTTCGCAGGATTTGAGGCGAGAGTGCGCAGAGAATGTCGGGGACAGAGTAATATTGAAGGCAGAATGCAGAATGTTCTTAATGCATTCTCAAATCTTCAACCAGGTACCGCTGCTTCGATGTTTGATCAAACGAATGCTCAGATTCTCCGGATGCCTGGTGAGACTGGCATCAATCGCGATTTCGCTGATTTTAACAGACAAGTGTTATCGAATAGACCAGAACTTCTGGCCGTTGAAAAAATGATCCAGGCGTGTCTGAAAGGCGGACCTAATCTTAATGCAAATGAATGGATTCGTGAAAGAATCCCCGGTGATAATGGCTCAGTAAGACTCATGCCATTTGAAAAGATAGCCCAGCTTCTTAAACGTAAAGCCTTTGAAAATCCAACGGATTTTATCAATCGTTATCTGAATCAGCAATCGATGGGCGACAGTTATCAGACGTTTGTCGATTATATCAATACACCTGCTAATAAGGATGACACTGATACAGGGAACAACCTCTTTCAGAGAAGCATCCTTCAGCTCATGACTGGACATCCCGGTTTTGATAATCTTCTTTCGAGTGAAAAATACGCGAGAAGAGTTGCCTCACGGATTCCGGCGACAGAAGGTGGACTCCGTGATTTCCTGGAAGGTCCCGATTCCGGATTAGTGGATGACTTTATCGAGCAGTGTGAAGATCTTCAGGAAAATTTCGCAGCTTTAGTTTGTGCTGATGATCGTGAACTACTCGGAAATCTAAGTCGCGTTGATCTTCAGGATGCTGTTTCTCGAAGCTCACCAGATACTATTAATCCACAGAATATTGATCGTCTGAGATGCCAGGTTGCCGGTAATCTCGACGGGGATACCGACGGAATTTTTCAGCGTCTACTTAACGGAGCTGCGGATTCAGATTATTACAACCGCCAGATGTCGCCCTCACCAAGCAGTACCATGGGTGCCATTGCTGATAACCTTTCCAGAAACCGGGCCGATTACACACGGGCGCTTTCGCAGGGGATGGCAGGAGCGGGGAATTCCATTAAGCCTTATGTTCCCGTCAACGATCCTGTAGCAGAAGCACTCTTCTCCGAGCACCCTGAAATTTCCGGTGTCTCGTCCTCAGAAAACCTGGCGGCGAATAGATCCGGTGTTCCGGCCATCAACAATAGTTCCGCCGCATCGGAAAGAAAGCCTGATGCTCCTGTCAAAGGTAGCTCGGCAGATGTTGGTCCCGCACAACCTTCACCAGGTGTCATCTCACCGGCCATTGTTCCGACTATCACTCAACCAGTTGGTGAAACGGAATCTAAACGAGTCCTTCGCGATTCTCTTGCCCGGGGGGCAGGTCAGGAAACAGTTAATAATCTCATTTCTAATATTGATGACGGAGCAGCCAGTGAACTCGCGCGACTCAGAGAAGAACTTGCTCTGACCAAACAGCAGCAGATGCAGGATATCGCAAACCGTACTCAGCAATTAACTCAAAAAATGAGAAACCTTGAACGCGAACAGACACGCCTTCAGGATTTGAATGATACTCTTGCTCGTCCAGTGGAACCAGCAGCGGCTGCTCGTGCTCCTGCTTCAATCTCTCCAGGTAACAGTGGTATTGTAAATCCATCCCGCGCTCAGGTTCAATCTTCAGCTCAAAGTCAGACAGGACAGCCGCAGGAAAATGGCAATGGAACGACTTCGGGATCGGCCCTAGCTGCTCCAGGAAGCGCTTCTTTAGCAAGAATCGCTGGATCTGGAACAGCGGTGCGAGCAGGCGGAATTGTTGTTTCAAGATATGCACCGACTGCAAATGGTGGACCGGTGACAGTTGATTTACCTGCAGTCGCGGCGGTGAATGGTGATGTACCTGCAGAAGATGTGAACAGAAATATTAAAAGTTATCTTGAGCAGAACACACTTGATCTCAGCACTCTTATTCAGATTAAAGAGTCAGGGATGCTTTTCCGTTATCGGGTAAATGAACGCGGTCAGGTCGCAGAAAGAGAAGTTCTTCTTTCTTATGCCAATCTCCCTGCGGATATTAAAAGTATCATTGATCAGAGAATTCTCAGTGCGCGGGCAACACCAGAACAGATCAATCGTATTAGTAGTGATCTCCGTTTGAGACGGAGAAACTATTCTTACGAAACTCTTCGCGCGATTATAGTGAGCGGAGCAAACGGTACGTTGAGATAATCAGTACGTCATCATCTTCATACAAAAGACAGACCCACCCGACTTCATGAACTCCGATGTTTCAATCGAATGAAGTTCAAAACCAGCGCTGGATAGTTTCGCTTCAAGATTCTTGGCACCTTTCTGGTAGATGACATTTTTTCCATCAGGGCTGTGACAATTTCCCGTGAAAAAATTTTTGCATTCATTGAGATCAGTCTCAATGGCCACCGGGAACATTTCCTTTATCATCGCAACCGTTTCAGGCGCAAAAGCTTCAGGCAGATAAACAACAGTGGTTTCATTCAATATAGAGAAGCAAGTATCGAGATGATAAAAAAGTTCATGAATGAGAGGGAGAAGAATAATTGATTTTCCTGAAACTCTTTCGACCTCGGAATAAACTTCTTTACGGGTACGCGGACCGCAACCACCCCAGAAAAGATTTTTCCCTGGATGAGAAATGACGTCTCCATTCCCTTCGAGGAAGGAAGATCCTGCGGGAAGGTGATGAATTTTGTAATGATGTTCCTTGAACCATTTTTCGAGGAGAGCGACTTCACCTCTTCTGAATTCAGACTGCATATGACTCATCAATACGCAGGGGCCGTTATTCCAGAAAGGAAGACTTTGATTAGCCGTGAAGACGAGATCGGGAAATTCACTTGAGGCAGGTAATGTGTGGGTTTCAAACCCCAGTTTCTTATAAAGATCCTGCAGTTCTTTCCACTGAGATTTCGCCATCTTCTTATCAACCTTATTAAGATTGCCTGATTCATCCAGCATGTGAGGATTAATCGAGTAGAGGACGTCGAAGTATTCAGGATTGGCCATGAGCACTTTCCGCTTTGAAGGCTCATTAATTGAAGAAATTTTAGATTCACGCAGTTGAGAGAGAGTCGAGATGATCATAAAACTCCGGAGCAAAGTTCTTTAAAGGATTGAGTCTGGAAAGGATCGGGAAGTTTTCCAGATGCTTTGAGTGCGTTCAGATACTTCATGGAAGGACTGACTTTACTTGTCTCACGATAATAGTTCATGCGGGCAGAAACTTTCTCAGTAAACGACAGGTGACAGTATTTATCTTTAAGGATCGCACTGACCTTCTTCCAGTTTTCGGGAAGGAGATGTGAGAGTTCGTATGTCTCATCCCAATGACCATTCACGAATTCTCTTATGTCAGGCGAGCGTGCCAGAAACCATTTGCCTGATTCATCTTTCTGCAGATAGGAATCACCCTGACAGAATTTCTGGTAAAATTTTAGTCCCTGATAATTTGATTCGAGATCAGCAAAGCTCAGAACGCCGCTTGAGAGATACCCATGAACAGTTTTCTCATCAAGAATTCCCCACTGTAGTGCCTTCTCGAGTGAACCCGTGCGATTGAATATTTTGAAATAATCCATTCCTGTTGAAGCGAAGTGGCTCAGCTTGTCCGTACCAAGGTAAAAACCATTTATCTGAATATTAGGAGCAAGTCCGAACCAGGGAATGTAAAAACGAAATGGCTCACGATAAATACTTTCCTGAACATAATCCAGATTGGCTGGGAAAATTTCTTCTCCATTGAGAACTGAGAAAAGCCAGTTCTCTACCGGGTTGTCATGCACAAGCTTTGAAGCAAAGGTTTTTCCAATTTCTTCAGTTAACTGCTCACAAGATTTGGAATCTTGTTCCTGAATTTCATTCAGCGCAATTTGAATTTTCTCAGAAAAATATTTGTTGATGTGATGGGAAGAATCTTTCAGCTCTGTTTGCCATGATAAATAGTTATCTGTCTCCAGCGCGAATGCTGAAAATGTCATGATAGTTGCGATGAAAATTATTAGGACTCGCATATTGTGATCGTACAAAAGAACAGAAGGTCTTTCACAGTAAAAAAAAAGCCTATAAAACCGTACTTTTAATCTAAAGATTTAGCGAAGCGAATCTTCACAATCCCTGCCAGCGACAAGAACTTCCTTAAGAATGCCTAAAGATTATAGTAATAAATATTTAGCCATATTCGTAGTTTCATGCAGTTAACCTAGTCAAACAATTAAAGCCTTCTTAATAGGCAAAAAAATCTGATTTAGATCTTCCTAACAATTTCTTTAGACAGGACCGAACATGAACAGGTCTTTTCTAAAAGCGATGAATTTATCAGGACTAAAAATGACTACCGAATTTGATGAATTTAAATGTGAGATTTTCGAAACTTTGGATCGCGCTGAAACAGCGCTGCTTCAATTCGATCAGATCGCGGCGGGTGAATCGTCTCCCTCCCTTTATGATGAAGTTTTTCGTGCTTATCACAATATTAAAGGCGCCGCAGGAATGATGGAGTGGGCAGAACTTCAGCATCATGTTCATCAGCTTGAAAATGTTCTCATGCAATCGAAAGCAAATTCCAGTATTCCCAAGCATCTCATTAGTTGGTTCCTGCGGGGAAATGATGTCACCAGATCCATCATGAACAATGAGCCTTTCACTTTTGATTATGAAACTTCGAATGCTACTCCAGCACCTGTCGTTGTTGCGACTATGGCCAAAGTAGAGCTTCCGGAAGATTTTACTGCCGAGGTGAATGATTCACTTGAAAGAATTTCTCAGATGCTTATTAATCTCGAGTCAGAAGGAAGTGACGTAGATTCTATCGATAGTCTGTATCGCGATATTCATTCCGTAAAAGGGGCCTGTCAACTTTTTGGTCTCGTTGAAGCTTCAGCACTCTTTCACGCGATGGAATCTTCTCTTGAAGGAATCCGGAAAACTCGTGGAGCAGTAGATAATGCTCATGTCAGTACACTTCTTCTGTGTATTGATCTCATGAACATATGCCTTAAACATCCAGGGGAAGAAGAGACTTTGAAAGAAGTCAATTTTATGGTCAGTCTTCTCACTCCCTTCATCACTTTGAATCAGACTGAAGTGGAAGAGCAGGTTGTTGAATTGAAGAAACCTGTCGCCCTTGTTCATGTATCCGAACAAGAATCTAAAAGTTCTTCAAATTACCATGACAATGATAAGTCGGACACATCCATTCGCGTTCAGGTGTCCTTACTGGATCGACTGATGACTCTGATGGGAGAAATGGTGCTGGTTCGTAACCAGGTTCTTCAGTATTCAAACAAAACTGATGATCTTGAATTTCTGAACCTTTCACAAAAGCTCGATGTGGTTACTTCCGAACTTCAGGAAGAGACGATGAAAACCCGTATGCAGCCGATTGGGAATGTTGTCTCCAAGTTTCAGCGTGTCGTACGTGATCTGGCAGGAACTCTAAATAAAAAAATTAATCTCAATCTTCACGGGATAGAAACAGAGCTTGATAAAACACTTATCGAAGCCGTGAAAGACCCACTCACTCACATTGTTCGTAATTCCTGCGACCACGGAATTGAAACACCGGAACAGCGGAAGGCTTCAGGAAAACCGGATACCGGAAACATTACGATCAAGGCTTATCACGAAGGTGGACAGGTTATCGTCGCCATCAGTGACGATGGAAAAGGTCTTTCGCGGGATAAACTTCTTAAGAAGGCCCTTGAGAAAGGGATTATTGATCAGGCCCGGGCAGACAGGATGAGTGATCGCGAAGTACAGGGACTCATTTTTGCTCCAGGTTTTTCGACAGCCGAGAAAGTGACCAACGTGTCCGGAAGGGGCGTGGGAATGGATGTCGTGAAAAGTAACATCGAAAAAATTGGCGGGCTGGTTGATATCACCAGTGTGGAAGGCGCCGGAACAACGATCACGTTAAAAATTCCACTTACGCTCGCGATTGTGCCTGCAATGATAGTTCGCTCAGAAAAAGATCGTTTTGCTATTCCCCAGGTAAAGCTTGTGGAACTTGTCAGAGTTGAACGAAGTGCCATTGAGATGGTGCAGGGCCGGAAGATTTACCGCCTTCGTGGAAATATACTTCCTCTTATTGGAATGAAAGAAGTGCTTCAAACTGAAGAAGCTGATTCAGAAAGCACTGAAGCTTTGAACATTGTCGTCCTGAATTCTGAAAAATTCATTTTCGGTTTGATTGTTGATGAAATTCTCGACACAGCCGATATCGTGGTGAAGCCACTTGCACGGTTTTTGAAACCCATTTCCATCTATTCGGGGGCAACTGTTCTCGGGGACGGAAATGTTGCATTCATCATGGATGTCCTCGGCATTGCGCAGAAACATTTTGATTCTTCTGAGCAAATGCATGATTCACAGGATCTCGACAAATATGCAGATTTGTCTCACCAGGATGAACTTCGTGAATTCGTCCTGATCAAACTTGGCTCTCAGACTAAACATGCTCTTCCGCTATCTTTTGTGAGTCGTATGGAAGAGTTTAAAACAAACACGATTGAACTCAGTGGTCACCAGCGTGTCGTCAGATATCGCGGGGGAATTCTTAAGATCCTCAAGCTGAATGATTTGTTGGGATATCCATCGTCTGAAGAGAAGAAAGATGTCACTCAGGTGATTGTGACGAAATCTGGCGAACAGATGCTGGGACTTGAAGTTGATCAAATTATTGATGTTCTTTCCACCCGTGACCTGCTGGCCGATTCAATGACTGAAAATGGATATATTCAGGGCAATCTGGTAACAAATTCAGAAATCATTGTCGTCCTGGACGTTGAAAAAATCTTTACTCCTGCTTCATCACCGGTGAAGGCAACAGACTCTTTCTCTTCTCCACGAATTCTTCTGGTGGAAGATACCGAGTCGATCCGCAATGTGATCGCGTCTCATCTTCGTGACGAGGGGTGGGATGTCGAGATCGCCGTTGATGGAATCGATGGGCTCAGAAAAATCGCTGAACTACGTTGTGGTGTTGATCTCATCGTTTCTGACATCGAGATGCCCCGTATGAACGGTTATGATTTTGCCCGTAAGGTCCGCGGAATTAACCAGCTTAAAGATATTCCTCTGATTGCTTTTACGACAAAGAACTCACCGGAAGATATCCGCGAAGCGAAGCAGGCCGGATTCAATACTTTTCTTGAAAAAGGAAAAGGAAAACTTCTGCCACTTCTTGTGACTGAATGTCTGAATACACGCAAAAGGAAACTGGCATGAAAACTTTTCTTACTCAGGATAATGATTCATTCAAGAAAACGCGGCAGTTCTCCACTTTTACGATCGATGGTCGTCTCTATGGGATAGACGTTATGAAAGTTCAGGAAGTGACTAAGCCTCTTAATGTTACGTTGATGAGAACAGCGCCGCCTTTCATTAAGGGTCTCATCAATCTTCGTGGACAAATTGCTACAGCGATCGGACTTAGAGAGTTATTCGGACTCACGGCTGATCCTTCTGTCCATAAGATGACTGTTGTCTGCAAGGTAGAGGATATTCTGATCTCTCTTCTGGTCGACAATATCGGTGATGTCGTTGAAGTGAGCGATAAGGAATTTGAACCTTCGCCACTATCTATTCCTGCATCCATCCGTTCCTACATGCAGGGAGTATACAAAACAGAAAATGCCATACTTTCGATCATAAACCTCGAAGTGATTTTAAAAGAATTAGACCGTAAATGCGCTTAACCAGAAATTTTTAAGGAGAATAAAAATGTCAAATGCAGCCAAGAAATTAGAAGTAAACCACGATGAAATGTATGTCCGTAACCTCGAGGCGATGACAGCCGCGATCAGTAAAGTTCAGGCCGTCATTGAATTTAATCTTGATGGTACAATTTGTACTGCCAACGATAATTTTCTTGGTGCTGTTGGTTACTCACTTGATGAAATAAAAAATAAACACCATCGCATGTTCTGCGATCCAACCTATACAAATTCTCTGGACTATGCCCGTTTCTGGGACAAATTGAACCGCGGTGAGTTTGATTCGGGCGAATACAAGCGCATTACAAAGTCCGGCAAAGAGATCTGGATTCAGGCTTCTTACAATCCAGTCTTTGATGAGAGCGGAAAAGTTTATAAAGTGGTGAAGTTTGCCACTGATATTACAGCGAACAAACTCAAGAATGCAGAGTTTGAAAGTAAACTCAATGCTGTTTCAAAAGTCCAGGCGGTGATTGAGTTCAATCTTGACGGCTCTGTTCTGGTGGCCAACGATAATTTTCTTTCGGCGCTGGGATACACAATGGATGAGATCAAGGGCAAGCATCACCGCATGTTCTGTGAGCCATCTCATACAAACTCGCATGAGTACCGCCAGTTCTGGGACAAGCTGAATCGCGGCGAATACGATGCCGGTGAATATAAGCGTGTGACTAAATCAGGGAAGGAAATCTGGATTCAAGCCTCTTATAATCCTGTGTTCGACATTTCCGGAAAAGTTGTAAAGATCATCAAGTTTGCAACAGATGTGACTGCTGAGAAAATGAAAAATATCGAGTTCCAATCGACTCTCGAAGCTGTTTCAAAATCACAGGCTGTCATTGAATTCAATATGGACGGAACGGTTATTACGGCCAACAAAAACTTCCTTTCTACTCTTGGCTATGAATTGGACGAAATTAAAGGGAAGCATCACCGCGGTTTCTGTGAAAGTAGCTACACATCGAGCCGTGAATACAATGATTTCTGGGAAAAACTCAGACGTGGAGAATTTGATTCAGGTGAATATAAGCGCGTAGGGAAAGGCGGGAAAACAATCTGGATCAATGCCACTTACAATCCCATCCTCGATCTGAACGGAAAACCATTCAAAGTAGTGAAGTTCGCGAGCGATATCACTGCGATGAAAAAAATGATTGAAACTCTTGGTGAGACATCACTCGAACTTGCAAAAAATGCACAGGACCTGAAAGAAGGTGCCTTAATGATGGCAAGTAACTCGAAGCAGACATCTTCAAGTTCTGTACAGGCAGCAGCAGCTTCAGAACAGATTTCGATGGGAGTTCAGACGGTCGCTGTATCAACAGAAGAAATGGTGGCTTCGATCAGAGAGATTGCCCGGTCTTCTAATGAATCTGCAGAAATGTCGAAAGTGACTCTTAATAATGCAATTGAAACGAATAAAACTGTTCAACAACTTGGCGTGAGCTCGCAGGAGATTGGAAATGTCATCAAGGTGATCAGTTCGATTGCTCAACAGACAAATCTTCTCGCTCTGAACGCAACCATTGAAGCGGCCCGCGCTGGTGATGCTGGTAAAGGATTTGCAGTTGTGGCGAATGAAGTAAAAGAGCTCGCGAAACAAACTGCCAAAGCGACTGAGGATATCACGAGTAAAATTGGTGCGATTCAGAAGGACACTAACATTGCTGTGGAAGCCATTGGTGGAATTTCGAAAGCAATGGAAAAGCTTAATGCTATTTCAGGAGCAATTGCCGCAGCTGTAGAAGAACAAACTGCGACAACAAATGAAGTTTCCCGTGTTATCGGAGAAGCAAAGAAAGGCGTGGAAAGTATTTCTCATACGATTAAAGAAGTTTCTTCTGCTGCTGCTCAAAGTGCGGAGAAGAGTGAAACGACTTTGAGGTCATCTGAAGTTCTCTCAAGCCTTGCTGAAAAACTGAAAACTCTCGTAACCCAGGTAGGATAATCTGATCCGGATATTGATTGTCGATGATTCCATTATTTTCAGAAACCAGATACAGCTGGCCCTGAAAGACGTAACTGACATCGTGATAGCGGGAGTGGCGGCCAATGGGAAAGCTGCTCTCGACATCATGAAGTCAGCTAATATTGATCTGTGTGTGCTGGACATTGAAATGCCAGTCATGGACGGACTCCAGACATTGAAAGAGATGAAAAGTCTCGGGATTAAAATCAAGACAATCATGTTTTCGGCCCAAAGTCGTTCCGGTGCGGAGAAAACTTTCGAAGCTATGGAATTAGGTGCGGTTGATTTTATAGCAAAACCCACGGCAGATGGATCATTATCTACTCCGGGTGATAAAATACGCGATGCTCTTCTGCCAAAAATCCGCTCTTTATGTGCAAAAGCTGACAAGCCTCAGCGTCTGGAAAAACCTCCAGTCACGAGCTGGCTGAATTTTAATCCTGAAGTTCTGGTTATTGCTTCTTCAACAGGCGGACCAAATGCTCTCATGGAATTCTTCCAGGAGTTGAAAGGTGTCCAGCTTGGGATTCCTGTTCTCGTGGCCCAGCATATGCCTCCTGTTTTTACAGTCTCACTTGCGGAACAAATTCAGAGAGTCTCTGGAAAAATTACAGCTGAAGGTATTCACGGCGAGGTTCTTCAGCCAGACCGTGTCTACGTAGCTCCGGGAAATTATCACATGATGATTTCCGGAAGTGTCACCAGTCAAAAGATCGAACTATCTCAAGGGGAGTTACGGAACTTTGTCCGCCCCTCAGCGGATTTTCTTTTTGAGACAGCGGCTAAGATCTATCAGAAGAATGTCCTCGGTGTGGTTCTTACCGGGATGGGCAGAGACGGTGCGGACGGTGCCGGTGCCATCAAGCAAAAGCGTGGGATGGTCATGATACAAAATGAAGAGTCATGTGTCGTGTTCGGCATGCCTGGGGCAGTTCAACAGGGCGGCTATTCCGATTTTTCGGGAACACCAAAAGAACTGGCCCGGAAATGTGTCAATCTGTTTCAGGCCGGGAGAAAATCTCATGTCGCGTGAAGCACTTGATTATTTCTCAAAAATGATTGAACGTGAGACAGGTATCAACTACTCAGATACCAATCTCTATCAGTTGCAATCGCGGTTGGAAGAATTTTGTAAGTCAGAAAACCTTACCGGACTTGAAGTTCTTTGCCAGCGTTTTCAGACATCACCGCAGATCGGTTGGAAACAAAAACTCATTGACCTCGCTACAAATAACGAAACTTCTTTTTTCAGAGATCCTGTCTATTACCGTGCTGTTCTTCAGTTTCTGATGGATGAAATTCTCCCTTATAAGCCTTCACAATTGAGAATCTGGTCAGCGGCTGCCAGCACCGGGCAGGAAGCTATTAGTATCGCTATTACGCTCGACGAACTCTCTCGGACAGTTTCCCTTCCTCCCTGGAAAATTGTTGCGACTGATATCTGTCAGAAAGTTCTGGATAGATGTCAGGCAGGAACTTATTCAGATTTCGAACTCATGCGCGGAATGTCTCCTGAGAGAAAAGACCGCTACTTTCTTAGTGATAAAGGGGTCTGGAAGATCCGGCCTGAAATTCAGTCCAGAATTGAGATCCAGACAAACAATCTTACGATGAGCAGAATTTCCGGACCATTTGATCTGATCTTCTGCCGGAATGTTCTCATTTATCAGAAAGTGGAAAATAAAAAGCGGATACTCGACAACCTTATGAAAGAGCTTTCTCCCCGAGGGGCGCTGCTTTTAGGTGTCGGTGAAACACTTTTTGGTGTGACAGATAACGTAAACAGCACTCTCTACAGCGGCGTCGTCCTCTATAAAAATGAACAGAAAAAAGCGGCTTAGCATAAAGGAGAATTCTTATGTTTGATACGAAGTTAAAAGTTCTTGTCGTCGACGATATGTTGACGATGAGGAAAATTGTCTCCAAGATTCTGAAACAAATTGGTTTCACTGACATCCATGAAGCGACAGATGGAAATGATGCCTGGGAAAAGGCAAAAGACGGAAAGTTTGGCTTGATAATCTCTGACTGGAACATGCCAAATTGTTCAGGATTGGATTTTCTTAAAAGAGTCCGTGCGGATGAAAAACTTTCAAAAACTCCGTTCCTTCTTGTAACTGCAGAAGCCGAACAGCATCAGGTTGCTGAGGCGATTAAAAGTGGTGTTGATCAGTACGTGGTGAAACCTTTTTCCCACGAAAGCCTGAAAACAAAGCTGGAATCCGCTCATAAGAAATGTGCGGCCAGAAAGAGTGCGTAACCATGAGTGCAGCATTACTGGAAAAACATAAAGACTATATTCTCATCAATCTTCCACCAGTCCTTGATGGCAATACCTGTAAGCTCTTTGATGAACAGATTACGGATCTTGAAGATTTACATGTCATTATCCATTGCGGGATACAGACTTTTATCCCGAAGGACTGGCTCCGGGTTCTACTTAAAATTCATCTGAGCCTTAAAACAAAAGGGAAATCGATGAAACTCATTCACGCTAACCCTGTTCTCACGAATCATCTGAAGAAAGAAGGTGTTGACGCTATTTTCGGGATCAGTAAAGATCTTAAAGATGCCCTTACTCAATTGGGCTGTGTCACAAAGAAGTCTATGGATATCGAGTTTGTTGATCCCTTTCTAACCGCCACTATCCACGTTCTGAAAGTTCAGGCGAGTGTGGAAGCATCTGCTGGTAAAGTCTCTCTGAAAAAAGCGGGAGTCATGACCTCCGGAGATATTTCCGGAATTATTGGTGTCGTCTCAGATACATTCAACGGCTCAGTGATCATCAGTTTCCCTGAGGAAACGTTTCTTGGAATCATGTCTAATATGCTGGGTGAAACCTATACCACTATCAATAAAGACATCGTCGATGGTGCCGGGGAATTGACAAACATTATCTTCGGTCAGGCCAAGATCACCCTGAATGAAAAGGGGTACGGAATTAATACCGCAATCCCTTCAGTTGTCTCCGGGAAGAATCACATTCTTTCTTCACAGACTAAGGGACCAGTTGTAGTTGTCCCGTTTGAATCGAGTGCCGGCCCGTTCGTTATTGAGATTTGTATAGAATAATTATCAGAGGGGAGGAAGGAGACTTCCTCCTCTTTTCAGAAACCTGCCTTGAGTCCGATCGCCAGAGTAAAACCGCTTAATTCAGATTTATCAGCTGACCATTTCTGGGCCCACCGCTGATAATCCAGTCCGAGAAAGAGTGATTCTTTTTTCGTGATGTAATAAAACATTCTGGATTCCAGTGCCATCCACCCGAAACTGCTCCCTCCGTCACGATCAGAACTCAGATACATGAGCTGTTGTGAATAAAGAAGTCTCGCTTCAGTGGCCCAATAAGCTGATAAAGGATGAAAATAACTGAGTGAGATATGCGGCCCTAAAGTGGTGGTTTGCTCGACAAAGATATCATCTTCAAAACGATCACCCATGAAGGCGGGAAGCTTGAGAACTGTTAGTCCTCCGCCATAGGCAAATGTTCCTTTCCCTAAGTTTTGTGCCTTTCTGAGAGAAAAAGATCCTCTGATTTTACTGGCAGATTCACGACCTGAAGAAAGCTGAAGGTAATTTAGCTCAACTCTTCTCTGCAGGGCATTCAGTTTTGGTTTATTCATCCATTCGAGATTAAGTCCCAGGCCTGTCAATTCTTTCTGATCGAGTTCAGTGTCCTTGTCGACATCAGTACTTGAATAAGCGAATTTTGCGAGTGTCATTGAGACAAGAAGTTCATCCTTCCAGACAAGTTTTGAAGGCGACGTTTTGATCTCATCTTCTTTCGATCCCTGGATGATGTCCTGAATCTCGACAGACTTTCCGGATTTCAGAAGCTGAATAATAGACTTTCGTGAATCCGGATATCCGGACGCAGACGAGCGAAGAGTGATCGTGGTAATCCCTTCACGGAGACGGTTCGTGGCAAAAGCAAATTGATTTCCGGGAAGTTTAAAGCGCCGACTTTTATCCGCATTTGCTGGCGGAAGATAATCAAGTTCATAAGTTTTGGCACGTCTGACTTTATTCCATTCAATGATGACTTTATCTTTCACAGTGACTTTGACTTCTGGTGGATCAAGCTCTCCGCCCACCCGGATAAAACCACGAAATGTTGAAGCTGTGAAATCTTCAAGTGTCCTTTGAGCTTCGCCTTCTTCCAGAGCGTAAGCAGTCCAGGTATAATTTCCCAGATCTTCGAGGTAAACGCTGGCCCGGACATCTTTTACAATACTGTTGTGAGCAATCTGATCTTTTTCGTTCTTCACAACTAACTGGTACATCGATGCACCATCAACATCACTCCATTCAAATTCCACCTGAGGAGAACTCTGTTTTGATTCAGGACCAGGCTGGAAAAGTTTAGGATTATGCATCCGTACTTTGACAGGAATGTATTCAGACCATTCACCGGGAACTCCACGCTTATCCAGAGAGCGAATTCGAAGAGAATATTTTCCTGGAGGAACAGCACTCGACCAGCCGGGCTGATCAACTTTGAATTTTCCCCGTGGAAGCTGTTTTCCATTCTCTTCCTGGAAAAGTTCTACCTCATAGTTTGAAGCATTAGCGACTTCTTCCCACTCAATATCAATCCAGCGTGAATCCTGAGACCACGCACTAAACGACAACAATAGGAGAAGAAGAAATAATTTCATCTGACTTTGATCCCTTTAATTTTGGGAGCGGCAATTTTACTTTTCTCCGGCACTTCAAGTTCCATTACACTGACTTCACCTTTACGGTTGAACTCATCCTGGAAATTGGTTCTCACAAGATATTTACCAGGAAGCAGACCATTGAACTTCATCGTACTGTCAGAGAAACGTCTCTCGTCCATCACTCCACCTTTGGCGTCCACAAGCTGAGCAATTAAAAGCCAGACAGTCTTCTGATTCGTCATACTGAGACTGAAATCTCCCGCAGAAGAAGCGATAATCTTCTTCGGATTATTGACGGCCAGAGGTGCCGGGGGAAGAGGGGCTGATTTAATTTCAAAATCGTAAACATCAGAACTGGCCGAGACTGTTCCATACTCATCAAGACCCTGGACACGGGCATAAAAGATCCCGTCCTGTGAAGGGCGATACGGAAAATCCTTTCCAGGAGCGTTGAATGTCTCTGCCTCCTTAAAGTCAGGAGTAGAGCTGATTTTAAGGATGGATGAGCCGTTATAGTTTTTCTGCCAGCGAAGGATGACGATAGGAAGGTTATCGAGGTAATTGTAAACTTTCTGTGTTGTAAGCCAGGCGACTTTGTTTTCATTTCGCACGTCAAAGTTTCTCTGCGCTGGAAGAATAGAAACTTTTCCATCAGCAGAACGTGAAGAAACTTCCCAGCGATAACTTCCGGGACGATTTAAGGTCACTGTCGTAAAGTTAGACTGACTCTCAAGTTCTCTTGCAAAATTGTCACCGTTTATTTTGAGGGTATAAGTGACATTGTCCTGTCTCTTCCATTCAAACTTAACTTCTGTCTCGTTGCCTGCACTCAGATAAAATTTAGCTTTTTCCATCGGAATCAGGGGAGCGGGAGATAGCAATCCACTCCCTCTATGAACCGTAAATGATGTCACGGGTGAATCAACTGTTTCCCCGGAAGGAAGTGAAAAACTGAGCTTCCAGAAATAATCTCCTTCAGGAAGAATTTTTTCAGGAGCATAAAAAGTCTGATCCCGAACATCTTCTTTCTGCACGATCTTTGCCATATCCTGATCTTTAGCAATGATGAGTGTCGTGAGACCGGTTGAACTTCCCTTGTTCCATTTGAAGTCGAAAGGCTTTTCATTTCCCATCACAATTTCTTTATGCACAGGAAAAATCTGAGTCGGCGGAATGGGACGAATAAGATTCAGCTTCATGAGTGTGGATTTCACTTCCTTGCCGTTTTCCATAGAGGAAAGCTGCCAATAGTTAACTCCGGGTCTCATCTCTGCCTGAATCTTTCCTGAATGGAATGCTGTTCCGTTCAGCGGGATTTTTTTCAGAAGGAGGGGAGATTCACCGATGTAAACATTCACTTCAGAGGCTTTTTCTTCCGGACGCCAGGTGAGTTCTATTTCATTTTTCGCTGAGAGGAGATTCTGGGAATAAGCGGGATTCAGATCCTTGAAGAGACTCTCTTCATTGAAAGATTCAATCCGACTTTCACCTGTTTGAGAAATTGAGATGGCAGTGTTACCAGCGTAATCAATTTTTTTACCGGCCGACAGGAGATTCAGCTGATCTTTCGCCTGATCACCCTGAATGAAAACTCGTCCCTCAAGCATGTTGAGTGAAAATTTATTTTTATCCTGAGACACGTGAACGATCGAATTTTCTTCAATATCGAGCTTAGATTTTGAATCGGCGAACTGAATAGTGGTGGAGGAAAGACCTGCGGTTTTGATCTTATCGCCAGCATAAATCTTGTCGCCCTTCCTGATAGGTGACCAAAGGAGTCTCCCTTCTTCCTGGCGGGACACATCGTTCGAGAGAGTAGAGACAACGGCCACTGACTGACGCGAGTTGACTGAATCAGTCTTCCATTCTTGTGGTCTCAATAAGATCCACGTGAGGAGAAGTCCAAAAACACTGATTCCTAGGGCTATAAGTATCCTGCGCATGAAAGAATTTTACCGGGCTTTGGACTAAATAAAAGTCAGGGAAAATTCTTCAATAATTTGCTTTTATTCCGATAAGTTCTCCATGGAAACACCAATGAAAAACCGTAAAATTCTTTTCCCTCTCGCCTTCAAAATGGTGGGACTCACATCACTCCTTGTGATGACAGTCGCCGGATTGATTGCCTGGAAAAATTCCCAGCTTTTTTCTCAGATTTCTTCAGATCGCGAAGAAGCGAATGTGGAGATGGTGACATCATCCAAAACTCTGGAAGTGGAAGCGATTCTCGAATCGTATTTTGAAAAACTCAGCTTACTAGCCTTTGATGATAAAGGGCGAGTGATGAGTTCTGATATTGCATACTTTAAAGTCGAGTCGACAAATCCAGCGGCCAACAACGAACGCGCGAACGTCAATATCACTCCGGAAGATGCTTCAGAATTCCGTCAGATTGTCAGTTCCCTTAAATCGGAATCTGCTCTTGTCCAAAGTGGGCGGTGGTATGTTTCTTCTACAGGTACTCAAACCAAAGTTCCCTTTCTTATTGTGGGAACTCCGGTCTTCCGTGAAAACGGAATTGTCACTCACTGGGCGTGGGCGTTCTTTAAAATGGATCGACTCCAGTCTTCATTTACAAAATCGCGCACTCTCATGCTTTATCTACTCGATGATAAAGGGAAAGTGATTGTCCACTCGGATGAAGCACGGACACTCAAGCATGAAGACTTGTCTCAGAATAAAGTGATCGCCTCACTTCTCGAGGATCAGTTCAGACAAAAGCAACAGTATAGTAACAGTACACTTTACTCTTCTTCGAAAACTTCCCTGGGCCCACTCGTCGTAGGAGAAGTTTCTGAGTCTGTGATTCTCGCTCCTTCAGTTCTGGCCCGCGATACTACTATCTTCATTCTTGGAATTATTCTTTCTCTTTCATTTTTCTTTACGGTTGTGTTCTCTCATACGATTTCAAAGAATATTGAGAAACTGACTGAGTTTGCTCATAGGATTGCTGATGGTGACTTCCTGGTAGATGTCTCTTCTGAGATTAAATCTAAAGATGAACTGGGAGTACTCGCTAACGCCTTTGATGACATGACAGTTGGTCTACTTGAAAGAGATAAGATCAAAGGGATGTTCACGAAATTCCACGGAACAACTCTCACAGAAGAACTTCTTAACCAGGAAGATGTGAAAAAAGGAAATCGCTGTGATGCAGTCGTCTTCTTTTCGGACATCCGTGGTTTTACAGATTTCTCGAATGATAAGAGTCCGGAAGAAGTTGTTTCAATGCTCAACTCATACTTTGAAGTCATGGTAGAAATTATTATCAGACATGGCGGAGTTGTAGATAAGTTTGTGGGTGATGCGATCATGGCCATCTGGGGTGCTCCTCACAGCTCTCCCGACGATGCAAAAAATGCGGTACTTGCTTGTCTGGAAATGAGAAGAGAACTTGAAAGACTGAATACAGAGAGAATTGAAGCCGGTGAACAGCCACTTCTGATCGGTATGGGACTTCACGCTGGTCCGGTAGTTGCCGGTACCGTTGGTTCAAATGACCGTCTCGAATATACCGTCATCGGTGATACTGTGAACACGGCTTCGCGTATTGAATCTGCAACCAAGACTTTTGGAACAGATCTCCTTGTTTCTGAAGAAGTCGTAAAACGTCTGGAAGAGGAATTTCTGGTAGAAGTGGCCGGAACAACCAAGGTCAAAGGTAAGGAAAAATCCCTCGCACTTGCCAGAGTTCATGGCTATTACGATACAGACGGCGTTGCACGAATCATAAAGACCCCATATTCAGAGTATGAGTCGGAAGAATCGGACAAGGTACAAATTGTCGCCTGACCTCGTTTCTGATATTATCTCAACATGAAAAAGATTATTCTTTCAGGCAGCACTGTCACCGGCGATCTCACTCTGGGAAATTACATCGGTGCGATCAATAACTGGAAAAAGCTCCAGGAAGAATACAACTGTCTTTATTTTCTCGCTGATCTTCACGCGTTGACTGTCCAGCAGGATCCAAAAATCCTCCATGAAAGAACTTATTCATTCCTTGCTCAGTATCTGGCGCTTGGACTTGATCCGGAAAAAAATACGATTTTCGTTCAGTCACACGTACCGGAGCATGCTGAACTCGCATGGATTCTCACTTGTCTCACGCCAATGGGATATCTGAACCGCATGACTCAGTTCAAGGAAAAAGCCGAAAAGCACACCAAGAACATCAATGCCGGTCTTTTCACTTATCCCGTCCTGATGGCAGCAGATATTCTTCTCTATCAGGCCGATCTTGTTCCGGTAGGAGAAGACCAGAGACAACATCTAGAACTCTGTCGTGACATTGTCGGGTTCTGGCAGAATCGTTACGGAGAAGGTGCTTTCAAGATGCCTGATGCTCATATCAGTAAAATGGGCGCAAGAATCATGTCACTCCAGGATCCAGATAAGAAGATGTCCAAATCGGATGAAAACGATAAAAACTTCGTCCGCGTAATTGATGATCCAAAAAGCATTGAAAAGAAAATCAAATCAGCGACCACTGATTCTGGCACGGACATTAAGTTCGATGCTGAGAATAAGGCAGGGCTTTCGAATCTCATGACGATCTATTCCGTTCTCACAGGGAAAACGATCGCTGAAATTGAAGCCCTTTATGAAGGGAAGATGTACGGCCACATCAAAGTTGATCTTGCTCAGATTGTCGTTCAGACACTTTCTCCCGCCAGAGAAAAATATCTTGAACTCATGAAAAATCGCGATTATCTGGATGAAGTCATGAAGAAGGGTGCAGAGAAAGCAAGAACTCGTGCCAGTCAGACATTAAAGAATGTCTATGACATCACCGGTCTGGTTTCCCGTCGCTAACGGCGAAGCCTGTTCACTTCAAAAATATATTCTTTTGCGAGCTCACGGATTTTTTTCCAGTCTTCATTCTTCACAGATTCTTTGGGGGTCAGCTGACTTCCGGTACCGACACAAAATGTATCGTTTTCAAAATACTCCCGGATATCATCAAGTCCAATTCCGCCAGAGGCCATGACTTTGAGATGTGGGAATGGACCTTTGAGATTTTTAAGATAGGCGATTCCACCCAGGACAGAGACAGGGAAAATTTTGATAACTTCGCAATTAAGCGCCATCGCTTTCATAATTTCCGTCGGTGTCATCACACCTGGTATGAAAGGCACTTTGTTGGCGCTGGCAAAGGCGACTGCATCTTCGTTAAGTCCAGGTGAAACCAGAAATTTCGCACCGGCATCAATCGCTTTCTTCACCATTTCCTCATTGAGAACAGTTCCTGCGCCAATCGTGAGATCTTTGTCGGCCGCAAGTCTCTTGATCACTTTAAGGGCCGCCTCGCTCATGAGAGTTACCTCAAGAACTTTCAGTCCGCCTTCAGCGAGTGAATGCGCGAGCGAATAAAGTCGCTCTTCATCAGTTTCGCGGATAACAGGAATTGCGTATTGAGCGGATAATTTTTCCAGAACATTCATCGTGAAATTCCCCGGTATCCCTGAGTGAGTACTGTTTCAATTTCGTTATGGCGCAAAAGGGCCATGTCGCCTTTGATTCCGTATTTCATAGCTCCGGCAATGGCACCGAACTCAGCAGCTTTTGCGATGTCTTTATCTTTTAACCATGAAGCGATGAAGCCCGCTGCCATGGAGTCACCAATACCTATTCGGTCAATCAAGTGAATCCGATGCTGAACAGAGGCGTGGGAAGTTGTTCTGGTAACGACCTTCACTCCGTAAGTTGTTTCATCAGCATTTCTTTCCGTGAGAATAATCATCTCCAGCGGATACTTTTCAAAGATATTTTTCATCTGAACATCTTTCCCGAAAAAGAGTTCAAGATCAGTCATGGAGCAGAAAAGAATATTGATGAAAGGGAAAAGATCTTTCTGGCGGCGGACTGATTCTTCTGCGGTCCAGAGATGCTTGCGATAATTAAAATCATAACTCACTGGAATTTTCAGAGCGCGGGCCGTTTCCATGGCTTTCTTCACTTCGAGAGTCATGGATTCTGAAAGTCCGGACGAAACACCTGATGTATGAAAAAGCTGAGCACCACTCAGAATTTTTCTCCATTCAAAGGGATATGAGTTCTGATCCGCCAGTGAAGAAGCAAATCTTCCGAGCACAACATCGGGCCTCGGAGCTGCTCCGGTTTCCATCAGGTACCAGCCAGGCCGGCCATTAGCAATTGTCGGAACATGGGAAATGTCGATACCGAGAGAAACAATTCTCTCGCGCATGAGTTCGCCGGTTTTTCCGCCGGGAAGGCAAGATACCCATTCTGTTTCTACGCCGAGGCTTTTTAAATTAGCAGCGATATTTAGTTCTGTTCCTCCGAGAAAGAAATCCATCTGATCCGCTTGAGGAAAACGTTCTCCTCTTTCAGTGGATAATCGGAATAATGCTTCTCCAAAAGTCAGAACTTTCATATTTACCAGTTATACATCGAACCATCTTCCAGTCTGTTCACCGGAAGGAAGGCTCTCTTGTATGGATATTTTGCGGCCAGTTTTTCATCAATGTCGATTCCGTGACCAGGCTCTTCACCTGGAATCAGGTAACCATTCTTAAACTTGTAAGTATGAGGGAATACCGCATCGGTTTCCGGAGTATGTCTCATGTATTCCTGAATACCGAAATTGGTAATCGAAATATCAAAGGCGAGAGCACATCCCATACTCACAGGCGAAAGATCAGTTGCTCCATGGCAACCGGTTCTCACATTGTAGAGCTCAGCAAGTGAGGCAATCTTTTTCATGTGAGAGATACCACCCGTGTGGACGATGGTTGAGCGGATGTAATCAATCAATTGTTCCTGGATAAGAACACGACAGTCGTGAATGGAATTGAAAACTTCACCGACGGCAATCGGAGTGACCGTATGCTGACGAAGAAGTCTGAAACTTTCCGGATTGTCGGCCACAACTGCATCTTCTAACCAGAAGAGGCGATAAGGCTCAAGACTCTTACCAAGACGTGCGGCTTCGATCGGTGTGAGACGATGATGAACGTCATGAAGGAGGTGAGGAGTCATGCCGACTTTTTCACGAGCACGTTCGAAAAGTTTCGGCACAGAATCGAGATATTTTTCTGTCGACCATACGTTTTCAGAAGGAAGATCAGCATCTGCAGGTTCATAGTACATCTTGTCGCCGGAAACTCCGTACGTGGATTTTAATCCGGGTACACCAGTCTGAAGTCGAATGGCCTTGTAACCGAGACCGATATATTTTTCGAGTTCTCCGAGAGTCTCTTCAATGGTTGTTCCGTTTGCATGTCCGTAAACCATCACACCTTCACGGCATCTTCCTCCGAGAAGTTGGTAAAGAGGAAGTTTCGCAGCTTTTGCTTTGATATCCCAGAGGGCCATGTCGACAGCAGCAATCGCTGTCATTGTGACAGGACCGCGTCTCCAGTAAGCTCCGCGATACAGATATTGCCAGATATCTTCAATCTGATGAGCATCTCTTCCGATGAGGCATGGAATTACGTGGTCTTGGAGATAAGAAACGACGGCCATTTCGCGACCATTCAGTGTAGCATCACCAATTCCGTAAACACCTTCATCAGTGATGAGTTTCAGGGTGACAAAATTTCTTCCCGGGCATGTGACAATGACCTTGCCCTCAATGATCTTCATAGCAAATCCCTTTAATAGATAAGTGACAAAAACGGGTCAATCGTGTTGAAATTCTAGCACCCTAAAGATAAGGCCTGCAATCATGAACGCCACTCTTCTCCATCCTGATCGTCTGTTTCCTTCTGACACTAAGACACGTGATGTCGCAAGGGAGCTCTATGACGTTGTGAAAAACGCTCCGATTCTCAGTCCCCACGGGCATACTGATCCCTCCTGGTTTTCTGAGAATCAAAGTTTCGGTGATCCAGTCTCACTTCTCATTACACCCGACCACTATGTCCTTCGCATGCTCTACAGCCAGGGTATTTCTCTGGAGGAAATGGGAGTCGCGACTAAGACCGGTGAATGTGAAAAAGATAAGAGAAAAATCTGGAAAAAATTTGCCCAGAATTTTTACCTCTTCCGCGGAACACCAAGTGATTTGTGGTTGAGACACGTCTTCCATGAGGTCTTTGGCCTCGACCGCGCTCTTACTGTGGAAAACGCTGATTATTATTTTGATGAGATGTCCGCGAAATTGAATACGAAAGAATTTTTGCCACGAAGCTTGTTTGAAAGATTCCGCATCGAAGTTCTTGCGACGACAGATGCAGCGACTGATAATCTTTCTCACCACGATAAAATACGCAAAGAGTGGGGGAAAAGAGTTCTCCCGACTTATCGTCCGGACGGTGTGATTGATCCTGAACATGAGGATTTCCGCTATAATCTCCAGAAGTTTGCTGATGTCGCCAATGAAGATGCTTTTACATGGAAAGGATATCTACGCGCTCATCGGAACCGCCGTGCATTTTTCAAATCTATGGGAGCCACGGCTACCGATCATGGTCATCCTACAGCAAGAACGTTAAAGCTCTCAGAAAGTGATGGAGAGAAATTATTCAACCGGATTGTTACCGGCGTCGTCTCTCCCGCTGAAGGAGAAACATTCCGGGCCCACATGCTCTGGAAGCTCGCTGAAATGTCTGAAGATGATGGCCTGGTCATGCAATTACATCCGGGCTCATTCCGGAATTATAATCCCAAAATTTTTGAGACATTCGGCAGAGATAAAGGGGCAGATATCCCGGGAATCATCGAATACTCACATTCATTAAAACCTCTTCTTGATAGTTTTGGAAATTCTAAAAATTTCAAGATGATTCTCTTCACTCTCGATGAAACAAATTACGCGAGAGAACTTGCTCCTCTCGCTGGTCATTATCCGGCGCTGAGATTGGGTCCTGCATGGTGGTTTCATGATTCTCCTGAGGGAATGATCCGTCAGAGAAAACAAACGATGGAGACAGCTGGCTTTTATAACCAGACTGGTTTCATTGATGATACCCGCGCATTTTTTTCCATTCCGGCCCGTCATGATGTTGCAAGACGAATCGACGCAAGAATCCTGGCGGAACTTGTGAGTGAGCATCGCTTGTCGAAAGATGAGGCGATTGCGACCATCACTGACCTTAACGGCAGAATAGCCCGGGAATCTTTCCGGCTATGAATAAAATTCTTCATCTGGGTCTGGGACGTTTTCATAGAGGTCACCAGGCCGTTTTTTATCAGCACGCAGGTGATTGGAAAGTGATTTCCTCCACGATGAGATCTCCTGATGAAAAAAATAAACTTAAAAAAGCCGGGCTTAGCTATCCCGTTCTCGAGCTCTCGCACGAAGAAGAAAAACTGACGTGGATTGATTGCATCGAAGAAGCTCTTTCACTAAATGAAGATCTTCCGAGACTACTTGCACTCATGGCTTCCCCTGAAATTAAAATCATCACGTTAACTGTTACGGAGAAAGGATATTGTCTGAATTCTACCGGTGAATTGGATCTCAACCATCCGGGCATTCAGCATGACCTGAAGAATCCCGATCATCCGGAAACTGCTATCGGTCTTCTTTCTCTGGGACTTTCCCGTAGAAAAGAAAGTATCACTGTCATCAGTTGCGACAACCTCCGTGAAAATGGAAAAAAGCTCAAAACGGCTCTCATGACTTTCAATCAATCAGTTGGGAGATCTCTGCCGCCAATCACTTTTCCGAATACAATGGTGGACCGGATTGTTCCTGCTCTTCTTCCCGAAAAGATTTCTGAACTCGAGACAAGGCACCAGCTTTCAGCATCAGAGCTTATTGCGACGGAAAAATTCAGTCAGTGGGTGATCGAAGATAAGTTTGCCGGTACCCGACCTGACTGGAATAAAGTGGGCGTTCAGTTTGTGAATGATGTCCGTCCTTATGAGGAAATGAAATTGAGACTTCTCAATGCTTCTCACTCCTATCTGGCCTATGCAGGACTTAACCGCGGCTTTTCCTTTGTCCATGAAGCGATTGCCGATAAAACGTTACTGGAAAATGTCCGCCACATGATGAAAGTGGAAGTGATCCCTTTACTCACACTTCCTTCAGGCTTTGATATCCAGAAGTATACTGACGATCTGATTTTTCGTTTCCGTAACGACAAGCTCCCTCATCAGTTGAAGCAAATTGCAATGGATGGTTCTCAGAAAATGCCCCAGCGGATTTTTTCTTCGATCCATGAAGCACGCGAGGCGAACAGGTCTCACGACATTCTCCTGAAGGTCACCGACGAGTGGTTAAATTTTCTCTGGAACTCGCGTGAGGGGAAAATAGATGATCCGAAGGCAAGTGATCTTCTGAGCAGAATTTCTCTCGGTAAGGAAGCCTGGAAAAAACAGCTTCTCGATAAACTTTTATGAATTTCATTCTTCTCTTCATCTTTTCCACGTCTCTCTGGGCAAAAACCTGCGCGGGTGACTTGAAAAGTTTTCGTGAACTCTTTGATAACGAAACTTATCCTCTCACGTGGGAAGAGACGACAGCTGATGACGGCAAACCTCTGGTGGTAAAAATAACTGAGGAGAAAGGAAAACTTTTTCTCGAGTTTGTGAAAACGAAAGAAGGTCTCTGGGCTTCAGGAACCGCCGATATCTGCAAGGATGAGGGTGAAATCGTCGCGACTATTTCGAAAGAACAAATCAAATTAGGGAAGGCCGCTCATTGGGCGATTAAGATGAGCATGAAAAATGGCGCGAGTTTTAAACTGATAAAATTAAAACCACTCATTCTCAAAATCTCCACTTTTGGCTGGAGCGGGGAATTTATTCCGAAGAAGGAAATATGATCATTAAAGTCCTGGAAGAATCTGAGTTTGAATCATTTTTTAATGATCTGATGCCAAAAGCCTTCGCAGACCGTTTTGCGTATTCAATCATGCAGGTAAGAACTGAGCGCGAACTTCAGAACTTCAAAGAACTTAAAGATGCTTTCTCCGGAAGAGAGTCCTATTACCTTGGTGCCTATACTGACGACGGTAAGCTCATGGGTTGGAGTGCTTCTTATCAGGGGAAAGTTTACGAACTCTACACAAAAAACTCAGTCGTTCTTCCTGAGTATCGTCGCATGGGTGTTTATTCGGAACTCACGAGGGCCGTTTTGAAGCACGCTGAAGAACGCGGTTTCCAGATGGTTTGCTCTCATCACAATGCCTCAAACAATTCGGTCATCATAGCGAAGATGAAATTAGGTTTTTATATCACCGGCTGTGAAGTTTCGGATGATTTTGGAACTCTGGTAAAGATGACGAAATACCTGAATCCAGCGAGAGAAAAGGCCTTCCATGTTCGTACTGGTCACGAACGTCCGGATCTGGAGATGAAAGAACTCCTCAGAATTACATAGGCTGCAACGCGTCTCTCTATATAAATGTTGTCGGATAAGTCTCACGGGTTTTACTCTTAACGGACTAAAACACTCGGGAGACTTATGACGTTTTTTCGCTCATTCCTCGTACTTTCCTTCCTTTTCACAACTCCGCTTTTTGCCGGCATCGTGAGCTTTGATGATCATCAATTGTTGATCGATGGAAAGGCCCAGCCACAACTCTTCGGTGCTGAACTTCAGTACTTCCGCCTGCGTGGTGGGTACGGAAAAAATATTCCGCGCGCGAAGGTGATTGAGCTCTGGAATAAGGCCCTGGATCGGATGGTGGAAGCGAAAATGAACACCGTCAGTTTTTATATTCCGTGGGACTTCCATGAATATGCTGAAGGGAAATTTGATTTCGACGGAACTGTAGATGAAGATGGTGACGGTAACGCCGATTATCCTTCACGCGATATTTTCACTTTCTTCCGTCTGATTGAAGAACATGGCATCCATAAAATCATGGCCCGTCCAGGTCCCTACATCAATGCAGAGTGGGGCTTCCTCGGTTTCGGAGCAGTACCAAAATGGTTCCACGATAAATTCCCAGACTCTCATATGAGAAACCAGCTTGGTCTTCGCACCAAGCTCTATGATTATCACAACGCTGATCTCCTGAAATATTCTGAGCGCTGGTTCAAGGTTGTCTACGATCGTGTACTCAAGTCACGCATTGGTGCTGGAAAGCCGATTTCTTTTCTTCAGCTCGACAACGAAACCAATTTCATGTGGCAATCGATCTTCAATCACGATCACGGACCGAATGCCCGTCTTCGTTACCAGAAATTCCTGGAGAAAAATTACGGATCAATTGATCAGCTGAATCGTCAGCACAACCGCAGCTGGAAAAAATGGTCAGATATCACAACACCAAAAATCTCAGGTGTGAATGTTCCTGAAGATCAGGACTGGTATCGTTTCCAGGACCACAGCATGTACGAGTATCTGAAACTCGTGAGGGCCATGTGGGAAAAAATCGGCGTACATGAACCTGATGTCCTCTTTACTCTCGCAGAAAGTTACAATGCCATGAAGGATGGAATCCTTCCGCATTACGAATACAGAAATGATCCGGGTAAGACCGGAATGATGACGGTGAATCTTTATCCGAAAACATATGATCTTCCGGGAAGACCACTTCTCAATCTTCCCTTCAAGTCAGATCACGATGTGAAGTCAGCCGATGCTGCCACTGACTATTATCTCGGTCAGAATGTGGAATGGGTTTTCGGTCCGGAAATTCAGGGTGGATGGTGGAAAGGAATTGATGTTTCACCAGAGGCCCGTCGTCAGACTTATCTGACTACTATTGGTCATGGTCTGAAGGCACTCATGGTTTATTATTTCCATGAAGGGGATAACTGGCAGGTTGGGGGACTTTTTGAAGCTCTTTCTCCTATGCTGGAAAAACTGAAAGAGAAGCGCTCACTTCAGAGCCTCAGAGTTGAAGAACTCCCGGAGAATTTCTGGAATGATTTCCAGAAACAGGTTGATACAGAATACCTTTCGGGTATCGATGTCCGCACTGTCATGAAAACAAAACTCAATCAGGATCGCGATCTGTTTTTTGATGCTCCTCTCGACGGGAATGCTGATCCAAGAAAACATTTTGAAGACCTGAAAGATATCGGCGTAAAACTCATCGGTCCGTATCAGGACTTCCTGGGACGTGCTACGGCCATGACTGATGATGTCTGCCTTATCCGCGAAAATTCCCAGCATGCTCCTTCTCAGTCGGCCAACATTGATTCACTCGTTATGAATGGCGAATGGATGGGTGGTCTTCTTGGATATCTCCTTCAGAATGGAGTGAATCCACGTTTTCATCATTGGGGAATGAATCCGGAAACGGAACTTCATTCCTGTGCTGTCTTAATCAGACAGGATAATGGACCAGTGAATCCGAAACTCGTGACGAAATTAAAGAGTCTCCTGGAAGAAGGAAAAACTGTTCTCAATTTTGTTGATTCAAATCTCACTCGTTCACTGGGTCTCAATCTTCAACAGAAGAGCGGACTTTCAAGAGGAGAGTGGGTCTCTTTCCTTCATGATAATACGCATTCACTTTTCAGCGCGACTCCTTACTTCTTCTACAATGTCGCCAATGAGCGTGCCTGTAAAAATGTCATGTACTACAACCAGGAAAGTGTCTCGATTGAGTGCCAGGTTGGAAAAGGAACTCTCGTTCAGACGGGAGCTGTTTTCTACGGTGTCTTCAATACTGACTGGTATGCGGAACAAAAAGATGTCGCTCAGAAGAGCCAGTTCATCAATTATTACCTTCGTAACAAAATCAAGACTCATCTTTCTCTTCGTGGAGAACCGGATCGCATTGCGATCTTTGGTCGCACTGATGGGAAAATGAACTGGATCACAGTAAAGAGTTCACGCAAAGAATCTGCGACAGCGACAATCATTCTCAATCTGATCGATAGCTCGAAGAATTACATCGTGAAAGATCTTATGACAGGAAAGACTTCTAAGAGTGCAGGCGCAAATCTCAGAAGCAACGGGATACCGGTTGAGCTTGGAAGTTATGGCAGTACTGTCATCACAGTGAACGCAGAATAAATCAGAGCAGGAATCGTGCCCGTTCTTCCGGAGACGGGAGACGGCACGTTTCTTTTTTTCCAAAAATCTTGTATCGATTTTCAGCGACCATATCATAGGCCTTGTTCAGAAAACTTTCAGGCAAGACTCCGGCAACCGAAGCCATTCCCCACACTCCACCGAGCTTTTTAAGAACAGCGAAGACAGCTTTTGATTTTCGTAATGTTTTTCCATCAATCTGGACAACAACGGAATCAAGATCCTGAACGAACTCAGAAGGAAGAGTTTTTTTTGCGTGTTCACTCTGAAGTGGCGAAAAGTGAAAGACTGCTTTTTTATCGATCTTCATGATGAAATCCACGAAACCATTACAAAGACCGCAGACACCATCAAAATAAATTACGTTCATATCATCCCCATTACCTGACCAGTCTCTCACGTTCGTGCGGAAATATCTTGGCGAGTGGGCCCAACAATCATCTTAAAGATTCCTTGATAACCCAGTGATAGCCCCAAATTCCACGGGATTTAAAGGGTTTAATAAGAATTAAGGTAAAGAATTTCTTCATAAGCACGATAATCCTCCCATGAAAGAAAACTGCCTGGTTTGTAAATTTCACGGAAAAAATGTCGCAAGTGCTGCTCTCTCGACGATCTATCAGTCGGGTCAGAATCAGCATATCCACCTTTGCTACAGTCACTCAGTGGAATTCTTCAAGATGGGCCAGGTTAAATTCGTGCTAAAATATAGAAATGATTTCCGCGAGCATGGCTTCAGTGACAAAGATGAGCTCTTTCAGAACATCGATTCCGCAGGTGTTCTCACTCAATTCCGTTAGGAAAATAAATGGAAGATTTCTGGCTTACTAAACTTTCACCTCTGGTGGAAAGGGATCACTTTATCCGCGAAGGTCTTCTCACGCGCGGAGTTCTTAACGATGCTTATCACAAAGAGATGGAGAAGGTTCACATTGAGAACGCTCACAAGCTCGAAGCTCTGATAAAAAAAAATGGATTTCCTGTTCTTTCAAATGCCGGTGAAAAAGGGACGCGTCTTTCCTGGATCATCGTCATGCACGCCATCTCACTTCCTGATTTCATGAAAGAGTGCCTGACTCAAATGAGACTTGCTGCCGCTTCTCAGGACTATCCCCTGGAGCTTCTTGCGACGATTGAAGACCGTGTCCTTTATTTCGAAGGGAAGGGTCAGCTTTATGGAACTCAGTTTGACTGGATTGATGGCGAATTGAAGCCCATTCCCATTCAGGATATATCGTCACTCCCGTATCGAAGAAGATCGATGGGACTTCCCCCTATGCCCACAGAAGTTTCCCGTGTCACAGAGGAAAGACCACCCAAAGACGTAGAGAAAAAGGCCCGAGAGTTCGAGCTCTGGCTTAAAAAAGTTGGCTGGCGGGTCTGATTCCCCTAAAATAAAAAGCTCAAGGAGTATCTATGGCCCGTATTACTGTGTCCCCTGAGGATCAGCTCAAAGAACTTAAGCGTGGAGCATTTGAAATTCTTCCCGAAGAAGAAATGCTGAAGAAACTTAAAAAATCTTTCGAGAAACAAAAACCTCTGGTGATTAAATTCGGTGCTGATCCTTCGCGCCCTGATATCCATCTGGGTCACACTGTTGTTCTTCAAAAACTTCGCCTGCTTCAGGATTTTGGTCACGAGATCTACTTTCTGATCGGAGACTACACAGCTCAGATCGGGGACCCGACCGGAAAAAATAAAACACGTCCTATTCTCACGGCTGAAGATGTGAAGGCGAATGCCGAAACATATAAAGAACAGGTTGGGAAAGTTCTCGACATGAGTAAGACCAATGTCGTGTTCAACAGAGACTGGCTTGGAAAATTCGACGGACTTGGCCTCATTCAATTAATGGCGAAGGGAACTGTCGGGGCCATGCTCCAGCGGGATGATTTCAACAAGCGCTACACCAACTCAGAAGCTATCTACCTTCATGAAATGGTTTATCCACTTCTTCAGGGTTACGACTCTGTTCACCTGAAAGCCGATCTTGAGCTCGGCGGAACTGATCAGACTTTCAATCTCATGATGGGAAGAACTCTTCAGTACGCATACGATCAGGAAGCTCAGTGTATTCTTACGATGCCGCTTATCGAGGGCACTGATGGTGTTAACAAAATGTCGAAGTCGATGGATAACTACATTGCACTTACAGATACTCCGACGAACATGTTCGGAAAAATCATGTCGATCTCAGATGAGCTTATGAGAAAGTATTATCTTCTCCTTTCGAGAAAGCCTGCAGCTGAAGTTGATAAGACCATCGCTGATCTTGTGAGTGGTGCTCTTCATCCGATGGAAGGAAAAAAATCTCTCGCTTCAGAAATAACTGGCTACTATCACGGTGAAGCAGCTGGGAAAGAAGAGCGTGAGAAATTCGAAGCGCGTTTCTCTAAGAAACAGGTTCTGGAAGACGTCGAGATCAGCGAACGTACATCCGGACAGATTAATCTTCTCGATATCATGAGAGAACTGAAGTTCATTGAGAGTAATGGAGAAGGTCGCCGTCTCCTTAAACAGAATGCAGTTAAGATTGACGGGAAAACGGTGAGTGCCGAGACTTTTGTCCTAGAAAAAGGGCAGGAGGTCATCCTGAAGGCCGGAAAACTCCGTATCGTGAAACTTAAGGGCATCTAGCCAGATCAGATTTCAGCTTCTTAGCAGATCTCCCTGAACGGAAAAATTATTCCTCTATGTGGAAACGTGTATCCCCTTAAACTAAAGGGATGTTTCCCATTAATCCTTCAGGAGGAATATGAAAAAGTACATTTTCATGGGCGCCCTTATCGTTCTCGGCGCTTGTTCACAGATGGCACCGAACACCACGGGCCGCGAACCAAACCAATTCAGAGGCGACGACAGACGAGATAATCGTCCGGGTCCAGGTCCTTCGAATGATCGCAACGATCGTAATGATCGCAACGACCGCAATGATCGTAACGACCGTAATGATCGCAACGACAACAACTGGGGTAACAACAATCGTCCTGGTCCCGGAGGTCATGGCAATGATCACGGCGGCCGCGATTGGCGCAGACGTAATGATAACCGCCGTTGTGTTCACTGCTTTGATACACGTTCATATAATGATGTCGTGAGACTCGGGAACGAAGTCACACTTCTTTCTTCATCATTCTCAAGTGAGTTCACAAGCTACGTTATTCCTACTGCCTGCGGAATCAGAAGTGTGAGTATCGAAGTTCTGGATAACGAAGCACACATCACAGGTCTCCAGGTTCACTATGCCGGTGATTCGATGTTCAACTGGGATAACCTCCCGGTTAACCAGAACTGGGATATCAGAAACGCAGATGAAGGTGAAAACAGCATTTGGTTTGACGTAGGTTCTCCACGTCAGAATGACCGCGCTTGTATCGATCGCGTAAAAGTGATCGGGTACACATATAAAGACATGTATGACTTTGGTTATGCTCAGGTTCAGTTCTATGGATCGCGCTCGATTCGTGGAGCATCTGATTACCGTCCAGGTCCTCAATTCCCAGGCCCAGGTCCGGTAGTCGTTCCTGTACCAACAACATGGATTGATGAAAGACGTGTAGAACTTGATCCAGCTCTCAGCTGTATCGCTGGACTTCCTTCAGTCACACATCCGGATCAGATGCACTCAGACAGTCTCTTCGGTAGCTCTAAGCTTCTCGGAAGATGCGCAAATGCCCGCGACAATAAACAGGTAAATGATCTTCGTTACCGTGGTTATCTTTGTAACGTCGATCCGGTTTCTCCGATCGGTCGTACAAATCCTGGTTGTGTAAGCGGAATCGAAAGTAAAATTACTGGTGGCAAAATCACTGGTACTCATCGTTTCTACTTCAACAAGTACTGCTCAGGTGAAATCTGGGTTTGTCAGAAAACAATGTCACACTAGTCGCTAAAATAGGAAGGGGCCGAAAGGCCCCTTTTTTATTTCTAATAATTTCCCGTTCCGCTTTTGCCTTTCACAATCTCAACTCCGGCACTACACCCCAGACGAGTGGCCCCTGCCTCAATCATCTTCATGGCTGTTTCAGCATCACGAATTCCTCCGCTGGCCTTCACACCAATTTTCGGACCAACAACTGAACGCATGAGTTTCACGTCTTCAACTGTCGCTCCACCGGTTGAGAAGCCCGTTGATGTCTTCACAAAATCAACATTGGCACGCACAGCGATTTCACACGCTCGTTTTTTCTCTTCATCAGTAAGTAAGCAAGTTTCCAGAATGACTTTAAGAATTGCACCTTGCTGATGACAAACCTGGGCGAGGGAAGACATATCGTCCTGAACATATTGCCAGTCTCCGGATTTCACAGCGGAGATGTTCATCACCATATCAATTTCTCTTGCACCCTCGGCAACGGCTTTCATCGCTTCAAATCTTTTTGTCTCCATGGTCGATGCTCCGAGAGGAAAACCGACAACCGTGCAGACTTTGACATTTGTTCCCTGAAGAAGGGCCACGCACTTTTTCACGTAATAAGAATTCACACAGACAGCGGCGAATTGGTTTTCTTTTGCTTCAGCACATAGCTTTTCTATTTGAGAGAGAGTTGCTTCAGGCTTCAGAAGAGTGTGATCAATATACTGGTTCAGTTTCATATTTATACCTTAGGGATGGCAGAAGCTATGACCGCCGGTCTTTGCGAATGTGTATCGAGAAATTTTCTGACTTCAGGTCTGTTCTCAATATTGATGATGTTCCGGAACAGGGCCCAGTCGAGAAAAGCGTACATAGTCATTGTGGCAAAATTCCATTCTGTGAGAGCTTTCTCTTTCAGATAGGGAGAGAGGTAGTCGAGGACAGATTCGATTCTGTCCTTCTGGCGATTGATGTACATGAAATTCTCATCGATATTCATGCCTGATCTTTTCATCAGAAGGAGGGCGATACCGGAATCCATCGCACCTTGAATCGCCGTCAGAAGATTTTCACCTTCCCAATCTACTTCTTCAAAGTTGTGAATCTTGTTCAGGTATTGAAAAATCTGGCGCGAGTCCCAGATCTTTTTATTTCCATGTTTCAGGACAGGTACCTGATTGAGTGGATTTATTTTATTAAGTGCCAGCGCATCCTGAGTCTCAAAAATATTCAGCTCGCGGAATTCACAAGTTTGTCCGTGCAGAAGCATCCGGATTCTCCGGACGAAAGGTGAGGTTTGAGATCCATAAACTTCATATGTCATAGCCAACTCCATAGTAGATATTTATTTTTATCAGTTTGCCTGAGTTCTGGCATTCGATTTGGAATGAGATAAAGGTGTCAATTTTTGACATCGTTTAATTTCACGATGTTTTGAGCAATAATGGTCTTTCTATGAAAACGATACTGTTTATCTTATTAACATTTATTTGCTGCGCTTCTTTCGCGGGCACACAGTCATCGTTGCCTTTGAAAGGTAAAATTGCACTACTTTTAGGTATCGAGATTACGCCCACTCCAGCGGCCTTACTTCTCGATTTAACTCAGTCGCAGACGAATCTTAAAGTTGCCAGCGGGAAGTTGTTTTCCAACTCTGGTTCTGGATTCAAAGTCACTGTGAGTTCTTCTAACCAGGGGAAGCTCAAGAGAATCGGGGGAAATAACTTATTCCCGTATGCGATGAAATTCGGTCCTGTAGATGTGCCTCTTTCTTCAACAGCTGAATTTGTCTACCCGCTACCTCTTAACTACACAGATGACATCACTGTCTCTTATACAGGTGTTCCAGCTTCGAACCTCATCGCAGGCGATTACATCGATACAATCACTTTCACCATCTCTGCACTCTAAGTCTTTTTTTCACTCCACGACTGTCTAAACTTTAGACGGCCTTCACCCCCTGACTACAAACTGGTCACTTCCCCCTGTAATAAGTCCACGAAAGCATGGATGTATTCTTGGCACGCAATTTGGATATAGAGAGCCATAACATTGAACTACATCCCAGGGGGGATATATGAAACTTTCTCTTTTTATGAATGTGCTTTTGATCTCTACTCTTTCCATCTTCGCAGTCAGCTGCGGTAAAGATAAGAAGAAGAGTAGCAGCAACAACAATGGTTACTATAATAACCTTGCTGGAACTGTACTCACAGGATCTCAGGCGCAGACTAATTTGCAAACTTACTTAAGCGCTGTTGAATCGAATCAATCGATCATCGGGCCTATAAGCGTTCAGAAAGTACGTTATTCTTGTACATCGAAGGAACTCTTTGGAATCAACTTCCTTCCTTATCAGAGTTGCTCGAGTTCAAATCTTTCGCCTGAAGTTGTCTATGTATATGCTAATGCCGTAAGAAGTTCTATTAAGCCAGCGCTTACGACAATCCTGACTCCACCAGCAGGATACACTTTGGGTAACATCGCTCAGAGCGGTAACATTGTAGTCATTCAGCACTTCATGGGTTCAGAGATTTATGAGATTACGCTTGATCTTGGAAGACATGCAGCTGTAAACCCGGTGCAGATCAAAGATTCTGCAAATAAGAGAGTTGAATACGTCGTTTACCCGAACTATTAAATAAACATCAAGGGCAGCTTCGGCTGCCCTTTTTTTTTGCCATTTCGACTGAATATCCCCAACTCCCTACCAAAATAGTCAGACGCAACCTACCGATCGGTAGTTTTTTTGCAGTTTTCCTCGACCATGGGCCATTCTGAGTTATTCTAGAAATACCAATTTTTCTTTATGAGGAACGTTTATGGGTTATTACAAAGCTGATCTCCGTGACATCGAATTCAACCTTACTGAGCTTCTGAAAGTTCAGGACCACCAGAAGTTTGGCCTGGGCAAAGATGACGTGAACGGCATTCTGGGTGAGTACAATAAATTCGTGGAGAATGAAGTTTTCCCGACTCGGGAAATTTCCGATCAACAGGGTGTTAAGCATGTTAACGGAAAGGTCATTGCACCTGCCGTCTTTCATGATTTGAATAAAAAGTTTTATGAGAATGGCTGGTACGCACTCGCACTGCCGGAAGAAATCGGCGGTACTGCCGTTCCTGAAGCTTTGTATGTTGCGTGTCTTTCACTCGGTACAGGTGCTAACTGTGCCTGGACGATGTATCCCGGTCTCACCCGCGCAGCGATGAATGTCTGCTGGTTGAAGGGTGATGACTTCATGAAAAATACCATCGTTCCCAAGATGATGACAGGCGAGTGGGGCGGAACAATGTGTCTCACTGAAGCTGGTGCGGGTTCTGATGTTGGTGCCCTTCGCACGACTGCTCAACCACTCGGAAACGGAAAGTACGCAATTAAGGGAACGAAGATTTTTATCTCTTCGGGTGAATCAGATCTTTACCAGAATAACATTCACCTCGTGCTTGCAAGAACTCCGGGCGGAGCGGAAGGAACAAAAGGGATTTCTCTTTTTGTTGTTCCACGTTTCAAAATCAAGCCTGATGGATCGCTGGATGGTTCAAACAATGTTGTCTGTTCGAAGATCGAACACAAAATGGGAATTCACGCTTCTGCTACCTGTGAAATTCAATTCGGTCAGGATGGTCAGTCGGAAGGCTGGCTCATCGGCGGAGAGTTTCACGGTATGGAAACCATGTTCATCATGATGAACGAAGCACGTCTGTATTGCGGAATTCAGGGTGAGGCACAGGCCAATCTCGCTTACATGATGACAGAAAAATATGTGAAAGAGCGCGCGCAGTTCGGGAAAGAGATCGCGAATCATCCGGATGTCCGTCGTAGCATGCTGAGAATGAGGGCCATGTCCCGCGGAATGCGTTCACTTCTTCTCTACGTAGGAAATCTTTTTGATCACGCGAAGACCGATCATAAATATGAAAGCATGATTTCTCTCCTGACTCCGATCTGTAAGTCCTATTGTTCAGAGCAGGGATTTCAGGTCTCTGTTGATGCCGTTCAACAGCACGGTGGTTACGGTTACTGTACTGAATACGGAATTGAGCAGTTTGTCCGCGATACAAAAATTGCCACGATCTATGAAGGGACGAATGCGATTCAGGCCATCGACTTCGTGATGAGAAAAATCCTGAAAGATCAGGGGAAAACTCTCATGTGGTTAACTGAAGAAATTATGAAAACGATGGCGCAACTCGATGAGACGAAGTTTAAGAAAGAGAAAGATCTTATGCAGAAGGTCCTGAGCAGTGCCCAACAGATCATGGGAACGATCTCTGGTTATGCCAAAAATAATCAGATGAATCTCGTCCTTCAGAACTGTACTGATTTTCTCCAATTTGCGTCACAACTTGTCATAGCATGGAGACTTTGTGAGTCAGCTGTCCTGGCCGACAAAAAAATTGGCAGTGCCACGAGTGAAGATGACAAAAAGTTTTACGAGTCAAAAATGACAGATTTCCGAGTGTATTGCGCAAATTACCTGATTCACAATCTGTCGACCGCCAAGACGATTCTGGACTTCGATCAGGATGTTCTTGCACTAGAGATTTAGGCCGCCACGTGATAGAATAGGTGTAATTTAATTTAAAAGGTTACACCGTGTTAAAAGACCAAGTCTATGAGGTGTCCCAGAAGTTCTCTGGGTCAACTCATGGCAGTTCCGACTATGACAAAGATACAATCTTTGTCCGCGGAAGCAATGATCGGGAATA
Source organism: Bdellovibrionota bacterium (assembly GCA_040387275.1). Lineage (GTDB taxonomy): Bacteria > Bdellovibrionota > Bacteriovoracia > Bacteriovoracales > Bacteriovoracaceae > Peredibacter. Next base: position 390,505 of record JAZKDZ010000003.1, read on the forward strand.
TGTCCCTCTGAGCTTCCTCATGAAAGAGCTGCCTGAAATTTCTGGAATCGGCATTCTTAAATCCCTGGGATTCGTTTTCAGTTCGTATGATTTTTTAGAGATCAACGAATTCGACAGCTGGTATCAGAATCAATTCAATAAGCGTCTCTCAAGTAAGGTTATGAAGAATCTCGGCATTCTTCATCTTCCTGATCAGAAAGCCATTTTCGATACTGTTGAAGTTGTTCATCAGACCTTTCAGATTCTGAAAGATCACAAAGTCCTGATGAACGGAAAGAATCTTCCGATCCAGTTGGGTGAGTGGTACGCCAAAATTATCTTCGGCCTTCATCAGATCAAGTCTTCTTCTCAAAGAGGTTTTGATTTTAAGACGGAAGCTGACAAGACAGTAGAAGTAAAAGTTCACTGGCACGATGCTACTTCTCCGAAAGGAGTAAAAATCAAGAAGTCTCTCGCTGAGCTTTCTGATTATTGCATCATCATGTACATCTCAAAAAATTTCACGATCAGAGATATTCTCTTTCTCGATTCTGAATTCATTCTCCGTAAGTTTGATACCAAGGGGCACACGATCTTCCTGAAAGATCAGGATGTGGCCGGTTACTTCTTCAGTAAGTCTGATAAGCATTTTGATAAAGTGATTAACAAAACAGCTCTGATGAAATTCGCAAGTCCTACACTTGCGATGAAACTCGAAGATCGGTTGAAGTAATATGAAGTACGAGATTGCGTGTGTCGACGACAGCAAACTCAACCTCGATTGTATTGTCACAATCCTCGAGCAGGATTTTCATGTTCATCCGTATCTGAAGCAGGATGTTTTCCTCAGCGAACTCCCGAAAAAGAAGTTTGATTGCATCATGCTGGATCTTCATATGCCGGAAGGCGATGGCTTCAGCCTGTATGAGAAGATCATGAACTTGCCGGGCTTCAATGGTTGTCCCATCTTCTTTATTTCCACTGACGATTCTCAGGAAACACGGATCAAGTCACTCTCTCTGGGTGCCGTTGATTTCATTTCCCGCTCTGTTCCACCGATGGAGCTTCTCGCACGCGTGAAAGGGAAGATGAAATTCTTCCAGAGTCATAGAAGTATTACTGAGTTTGATGGATTGAAAATCAATCTCACACTCCTTAAAACTTTCCTCGGTAATCAGGAAATTCCCCTCACATTTATTGAACTCAAAATTCTCACACTGGCGCTTCGTCATTATCCGGACTCACTTTCCAAGGAAATGATTACGGAACACGTCTGGAAGGGAACGACAGTCCAGGATGCCACGATTCACACTCATGTCTTCAACCTGAATAACAAGCTCGCTAACTGGACATATGAAATCCAGATCGCCAAGGGCATCGGTGCTCAGCTGATCAGGAAGACAACATGAAATGGACTCTGGTCTATTTCGATGATCAGATTCAGAACATTGAAGTCTGGAAGGACCTGCTTGAAGATAATTTCAATGTCATTGGCTGTGCTGACGCTTTAAAATATCCGATGCTGATGAAAGACAATCATCCTCATGCCTTCATGCTGGATGTTCATATGCCGGTGATGGATGGTCACACTCTTTATAAAAAAATAACTGAACATCCGTTATATAACGGCTGTCCTGTATTTTTTATTTCGGGCGATATCTCTGATGAAAACAAGATCCGCGCTTACGAGAGCGGTGCCGTTGATTTTCTTCCTCGTGATTTACCGGTTGAAGAAATCATTCTCCGTATTTCAAATAAGGTTAAGTTCTATCTTCAGACTTCGACGGTATTAGAACTTGGTAATCTCCGGATTGATGTTCAATCTCTCCGTACAACGATTAACAATATCTCCGTTGATCTGACTCTTCTGGAAATGCGCTTATTAGGAATTTTCCTTCGTGCTTTCCCCCAGGCAATTACCCGCACGGAAGTGATCAGAAAAATCTGGGGAGATGAAGCGGTGAAACCCGGAACGATAAATACGCACGTCACGAATCTTCGTCCGAAGATTGAACAGTGGAATCACGGAATCAAAATCCGTGAGGACAACATTCTGATTCAGCCGAAATAAAAATTAGTAGAGATTGTACTCAGCAAGACGACACTCGATATCACCATTCCACAGAATAGTTTTCTTCGATGTTCTGAGACCCACCACTTTCAGCATAGCGAGATTTCCCGTAAAGAGAGCGGCCCGCTGGCCTTTCCAGTTATGTTTCCAGTGATCGCCGAGACCTTTGTAGAGGGCCTTGAGTTTTTCTTCTTCACCATGCTCAAGACGTTCGCCGTAAGGAGGGTTACTGATGAAGAGACTTTTTTCAGCAGGGGGAGTCGTTTCGAGAGCATCCTTTCTTTCGAGAGGAATGACGTTTAAGAGGCGCGCTTTCTGAAGATTGTCCTGGGCCACACCAACGTTATAAGAATCAATGTCGCTTCCGCGGATTCTGCCTTTCATCGCTTCAAGTTTCTTCATTCCCACATCTGTCTGAACTTTTACTTCGTCACAAATGACTTTGAAACTGTCCTGAAGAGCTTTGTCTTCCACGAACCACGGGTAATTCAGGAATGTCCACATCGCCATTCCACGATTCGTGAGATGTCTTTCGACTTTGAGATATCCCGGAGGAATATTTCCCGCAATGAGTGCTGCTTCAATGAGAATCGTTCCCGATCCGCACATGGCATCGAGTAGACCTTCTTCTTCCGGATTCCAGTTAGCGAGTCGGAGTAATCCAGCCGCTACGTTTTCTTTTACCGGTGCTTCAGTTTTAGCGATTCTGTAACCACGCTGGTTCAGCGGATCTCCGCAAAGATCGTACATGAGTGTCACGGAATATGGTTTCTTATCGCCACGTTCAACACGCGCAAGAAAAGTGATATCGGGGAATTCTTTTTCGACACTAGGACGGGTTCCATCAAAGTGGCGGAAGAAGTCGCAAATAGCGTCCTTCAGTTTTAAATTAACAAATTGAGAGTTCCTGAACTCTTCACGGTCCTGAGGAAGATCTGCAAAGATAGTCGTCAGACGGAAGGTCTGAGCGTGATGCATGAGATTTTTCCACGGAATTTCAGTGGCCTCAAGGTAGTAGTCTTTCTCGTGAAGGACATCCATTGAGTAGAGATATTTGAAGACCCGCGAGGCGAAGCGAGTCTGAACGATGACTTTCAGTGCGACTTCGTGGAAACATTCGAATTGGACTCCGCCACGGACAATCTTGGTGGATTTTGCCCCGGCAGAGAGAATTTCCTGAGAAAGAAGCTCTTCAAGCCCCATAGGGCATGAAGCAAAGTACTCAAAATTATATTTTTTCATGATTTGCCTAAGTTAAACCTCTGAAACTGAGCAGCAGTCCCCTTGTGAAAGCAGGGTCAAAAATGCTAGTTTTAAGGCCAATTCAATATAAGCGTTTATCTACCAGACCTCTCAGGTGCTGGAAAAGGGAATTGTCGATGAAAGCAAACTTTTCACAAGGTACATACGGAAACTCAACTCGGGTGAAGTATAAAGTTAAAGATATCACTCTCGCGGACTGGGGCCGTAAGGAAATCAAGCTCGCTGAAGCGGAAATGCCAGGTCTCATGGCCCTCCGTGAAGAGTTTGGTAAGACTAAGCCACTGAAAGGTGCCCGTATTGCTGGTTGTCTCCATATGACAATCCAGACTGCAGTTCTTATCGAGACTCTCGTTGAGCTCGGTGCAGACGTCACTTGGTCATCATGTAACATTTTCTCAACTCAGGACCATGCTGCTGCTGCCATCGCTGCTGCGGGTATCCCGGTTTATGCCTGGAAGGGAATGAACGAAGAAGAGTTCAACTGGTGTATTGATGAGACGATTTTCTTCGGTGAGAAGAGAGAGCCTCTGAATATGATTCTCGATGACGGAGGCGATCTCACTGAGATGGTTCTTTCAAAATATCCTGAGCTCTACAAAGGCATCAAAGGAATTTCTGAAGAAACAACTACGGGTGTTCACCGTCTTTACGAACTTGAGAAACAAGGAAAACTCCCTGTTCCATGTATCAACGTAAACGATTCAGTAACTAAATCTAAGTTCGATAACAAATACGGCTGTCGCGAATCATGTGTGGATGCTATCCGCAGAGCTACAGATGTCATGATGGCAGGAAAAGTTGCTGTCGTTGCCGGTTTCGGTGACGTTGGTAAGGGTTCTGCTGATTCTCTGAAAGGTGCCGGAGCACGTGTGATCGTCACAGAAATCGATCCTATCTGTGCTCTTCAGGCCGCGATGGAAGGTTACGAAGTGAAGAAGATGGACGACGCTGTTAAAGAAGCGGACATCGTTGTGACTACGACTGGTTGTAAAGACATCATCAACGGGAAACATTTCCTTTCGATGAAAGATAAGACGATCGTTTGTAACATCGGTCACTTTGATATCGAAATCGACATGGCCTGGTTGAATAAAAATTACGGTCACACAAAAGATACAGTGAAGCCACAAGTTGATCTCTATACACTTGAGAACAACAAGCAAGTAATCGTCCTCGCTGAAGGCCGACTGGTTAACCTTGGATGCGCTACAGGGCACCCGAGCTTCGTGATGAGTAACTCATTCACTAACCAGGTTCTTGCTCAGCTCGAACTTTGGGCAAATACGAAATCATACGAGAAGAAAGTCTACATGCTTCCTAAGCATCTTGATGAGAAAGTGGCGCGTCTTCACCTTAAAAAGATTGGTGTTGAACTCGATACACTCACTCCTGCTCAGTCTGAGTATCTTGGAGTCTCTGCTTCCGGACCTTATAAGCCGGAATACTACCGCTACTAACAAAATGGGCCGCTGTATGCGGCCCTTTTTTTTTCTTCAGAACCTCTTAAGTACCCCGAATAAATTCTCCGCAGTCTAATAGATCCAGAACACGGAGGTTCCATGAAATACTTATTGGTTTCACTTCTTCTCATTTCCAGCTCGGCCTTCAGTAGAACTTATGACCTCAAAAACCGATTCGGTGTCGGGGGCGGTGCCGGTTGGACATTCCCTATTGGTGGCGGCGACTTCAATGATCTCGTTGATGATGAGCTCACGTACAATTTTCTCCTTCGTTATCACATGAGTGCTTCAGATGCCCTCCAGTTGAACTATCAGGATTATGAGTTTGAAGACACCGATCTTGGTGCCAATGTCATTGATCTTATGTGGCTTCATCGTCTGAACGAATATGATCGCTTCACTCCTATTTTAGGTCTTGGTGCCGGTGTCGCTGATTTTCATGATCTCGGGGGATTTCGTGATGATTTAAAATTCGCAGGAAGATTCCGGTTTGGTTTTGAATACGCGCTCACTGATGATTTCTTTGCTTCAGTAACGGCCGATTATCAATACATCGGTATGATGCCACATCAAAGCGAAGACGATGATAATGACAAACGCCAGATTCCAGGAAAAGAAGTTCACGCTCTTGTGCCTCAGGTGAATCTCACATGGTTCTGGGGTCATGATAAACAAGCCGGTGAAAGTGATTCGAAGCCTGCTCCGGTTGCAGCTCCTGCGACTGCAGCAGCAGTTGTTGATACTGATAATGACGGAGTTTCTGATCAGATGGATAAATGTCCGGCAACGGCTGCTGGTGTGACAGTCAACGCCTATGGATGTTTACCGACAGAGAAAGCGAACATTACACTGGAAGTTTTATTTCCGACAGGAAGTGCGCAGGTTCCGCCGGCCTCTCAGCTTGCGATTCAGGATCTGGCGGCCTTCATGAAAAATCATCCTGAAACTAAAGTCGAAATTCAGGGCCACACTGATAACACCGGTAACAAGGTGAGAAATAAAAAGCTCTCACAAGAAAGAGCGCAATCCGTTGTCACATACCTGGTTGAAACTCTCGGTATTTCACCGACAAGACTCAGTGCTTACGGTTACGGTGATGAGAAACCCGTCGCAAGTAATGGGACTGCCGATGGAAGGAACAAAAACCGCAGGGTCATGGCCATAATCTCTCAATAAGGCTTAAAATGAAGTCATGAAAATCTTCATCGCTTCAGATCACGCTGCTTATAATGAGAAACAGGCCCTCTTCGAATACCTCCGGAAAACTCACGACGTCGTGGATCTCGGAACGCATTCGCTGGAGTCTACAAATTATCCTGAGTGGACAAAAAAACTGGTGGAGAACGTGCTGAAAGAAAAAACTTTCGGCATCCTTCTCTGCGGATCGGGAATCGGTGTCTGCATGGCCGCTAATCGCTTTGCTGGTATCAGAGCAGCTCTTTGCCGTGACGAAGATGATGCGAAGATGACCCGCCTTCATAACAACGCTAACGTTCTCTGTATGTCGGGAAGAAAAACAGATGTGGAGCTTTTAAAGCGCATGACTGATGTCTTCCTTGCCACTCCTTTCGAAGGGGGGAGACATCAGACGCGTATTGATCAGTTTGATTCTCTCGGAGAGTAATTACTCCTGAGCTTCCAGTCTTTTCCAGGCCGATGAGCGATAGCGATTTGAGATAATATCAAAGATCGCTGTTTCAGGTGCGTTTCTCACGTCGGCATTACTCAAGGCTTTCTCAGCATATTCCTCAACCTGAACTCCACCTTCCGGATTCGCTGGCTGCATGCCAGGAAGACTGAACGATGATTCAGCAGCAGCTGAAGTAGGGGAGAAGCCGCCGTTTCCGCGGTACCCGCCGGAGACTTCAAAGTCCTTCATTTCTTTTCTGAGAGCGGCCGGAATTTTGTCCAGTGCTGATGACGTAGATCCTCCCATAAGACCACCAGAAGGCGGACCTGAAGGAGAGCCAGCAGCTGCGAGATTCGCAATAGCTGGAGGAACAAGACCTGTCAGAGAGTCGGCAGCGGCTTTCTGTGTAGGATTAAGTTTTACGTCAGGAATGGCGTCACCTTTAATATTTACCTTCGCAAGTTTACCGGCGAGGTTTGCCTGGAAAGCGTTCAGTTTCGCTTCATCAAAATTACTTGGATCAAGAAGCTGAAGTCCTGCGTTTGCATCATTGACGAAGTTAGCACCGAGACCAAGACTCGCTTTTCCTATGCTGATTTTTGATGAGAGACATGTGTTGGTTTTTTTACAACCGCACGAAGCATCGAGAGCAACTTTTCCGGCCGTCTGAACTGCGCAACCGAAGTTTGAAAGTGGCCCGTCAAACTTTCCTTTATTGAGAACACAGACTTCATTGAACTGACCGGGATAAAGTTTCGCGGAAGTTTTCTCAGCACAAAAGCAAGATGTCCCTGTCCACGGATTACAATCTCCCGCTTTCGGAAGTGAGTCGATCACTTCCTGAACTTTTGCCGCAGCATTGCCGTGTTTTTTTGCTTTCGACATATAAAGTGTTGTGAGGGCACCGGCACCTGCCATTTTCGCAATTGTCATGACATCAGGCTTGAGAGTTTGAGTAAGTAGCATTCCTGCGTAGCAAGCTGTTGTGACACCATAAGCGACAGACTGTTGAGTAGCCGTTTTCTTTCGAGTCTTATGCGCTTCTTTTAATTGAGCGAGTGCCGCGAGCTGAGGATCAAGATTCGCTGTTTCCTGGGAAGCTTGTTTCTGTCCACCCATCTGCGTGAGCATTGAGATCGCTTCGTAGGCAATTGGAATATAGATACAATAGTCTTTGCCTTGAGCTTTCGGAGTTGCTGCCGGAGTAGTACCGGGAGCGGTCGCAGGTGCTGGTGCTGCTGGAGCAGCTGCAGAAGATCCACCACCGGCACCTTTCATAAACATCGGTCCAAGACCAAAAAGAAGCACGTACATTTTCCCGATCTGATCTTCGAGTCCACCACCAATATTGGGATCGCAACCTTTGAGCTGTTTATTGTCACAGCCTTCTTTGATCTTTTTTTCCTGAATCCCTTTGTGAACAAAAGTCTGGGACTCATCGTTCTGAGCATCAGTCAGTTGAGTGGTTTCCTGAAAAGTGGAATCCAGCGAATCAGTGTTATCCACAGTCTGAGCGAAAGACTGGAGACTGAGAGTAAGGCAAAGAACATAGGTTAAAATTTTCATAAGATTCCTGTTGTGAGTGTATTTTATCACTCGTCGGACTCCCTCATAGACGGTGAATTTCTGCCCTTAAGGGTTTGACGTGATTCCGGTGGGTTAAGTAGGGTCTTCCGAAGAGGCCCGCCCTAGGGAGTGCAACTAATATTTATCGTTTGACGGTTATCCGGGGGGTGAGTAGTTTATTAGCATGTTAGACAAAAAGCCCTCCATTCAGCACACGCATGACAATGATCTCACTCATTCCATGGTTCATTACCTTCTTGCTATTCATAAACTGAAAGAGTCGAAGGGTTATGCACGTGTAACGGATATTGCTCACGAAATGGGTCTGACGAAAGGTTCTGTTTCAACAGCTCTGACAAATCTTAAAAAACGCGAGCTGGTTATCGAAGATGAAAGTAAATTTCTTTCACTTTCTCCTTCGGGTCACGAAGCCGTTCACGGCATTCTTTCTTCCCGCACGCTTCTCTTTTATTTCCTGAAAGACATCATCGGTGTAGATGAGGAAATTGCTCATAAAGATTCATGTCTCATGGAACATCTGATGAGCTCTGAAAGCCGCGAGAAGTTTTTCGATTTCATGAAAGTTCTCTGTTCGGATGAAGTGAAAGGGAAGAACTTCAGTACTTCTTTTGATTTCTCTAAGTTCGAGCATCAGCATGATTTCGAAGAAATTCAGAAGGGCGATTCTTATCTCAAATCGGAATGAAGTTTTCCGATCTCTGGAAGAAAAGCGACTCTGCCTTCCGTAAAAATCTTCTCATCTATCTTGCTTCCTATTTCCTGGTTCTCTTCAATTACCCTCTGATCCGGGCCTCCGGTACATCATTTTTCTTCGAAGCCTTTGGTGCAAAATCGTCCCCGGTCGCGATGTTTGTTTCTGTTTTCTTCCTCGCTTTCGCCATCATGATCTGTAACCGGATTCAGACCAGTGCCACCGTTCAGAAAGTTTTTTTTCTCGCATCCGTTGTTTCAGGATTTCTCTTCATCGGTGGAACCTTGGGCTTCCTCGGAGGCTTCAATCTTTCGGCTTATGTTCCCTTCGTCTGGAAAGAAATTTACATCGTCCTTCAGGTTCATCTCCTCCTGGCCTACGGAAATACTTATTTCTCACGTGAGGAATTCAAGCATCTCATCGGTCCTGTTGGTGCGGCCGGAAGTCTTGGTGGAATTCTCGGGGGAGTTCTCACGAGTTATCTGAGTAAAGAGTGGGGGACGAACATTGTCATGTGGACAGGCGTGGCGTTTATTTTTCTGCCCGCTTTTCTGTTTCTTTTTTCCCGTCCCGTGATTTCTAAATCGGATGAGAAGAAAGTTTCTCCACTCAGTTCCCTGGATACGGCCGGCATCCGCAAATATGTTTTTTATGTGGCACTGGTGGTGTTCCTCACACAGTTTGTGATCAACATCGCAGATTTTATGTTCCACCTGGAGTTTGAAAGAAGTATTTCTTCGTCACAGGACCGGACAGCTTACCTTGGGCAGATGTACTCACTAACCAATCTTCTTACTCTGGTTTTTCAGGTGGTTTTACTTCCTTTTATCCTGCCACGGGTTTCGGAGAGAAATTTTCATTTATTCATTCCTATTTCTTACGTCATTTCGATTGCTCTGATGCTGACCGGTTCCGGGATCGGACTCCTTCCGATTGCCGCTCTTTTCACTTATCTGAAAGCTGCGGATTATTCGCTATTCAGCTCGGGGAAAGAGATTCTTTACCAGCCGCTGAAGCCGCAACAGAAGTATGGCGCGAAATATCTCACCGATATGCTCGTGTATAGAGCAGGAAAAGCCGTCGTGGCCCTTGTCTTGATTTATCTCCAGTCATCCAGCATCCTTAATATGCTGATGTTCATTTTTCTGGGTATCTGGATCATTTTGATCATCAAGCTTTTCCAACTTCACCGACAACTTTTCAGCTGAGGAAATTATGCGAAACCCACTTCTTGAAACCCCGAATGCTCGCCACGGGGCTTATCCTTTTGACGTTATCAAGGCCGAACATTTTCTTCCGGCCTTAAAAGATGCCGTCGCTTCGGCCCGCACGAAACTGGAAGAATATAAAAAACAAACCGGTTCAAGCTTTCATCATGTGATTGTTGAACAAGGAAATATTTCTGATCAGGTAAACTACATCGCTGGTGTGTTCTACAACCTTCATTCTGCTGAATGCACGGAAGCTCTCGAGAAAATATCTCCGGAGATGTCGGAAATCCTCACAAAATTCGGGAATGATATTTCTCTTGATCCCGTTATCTTTGGAAAAGTGAAAGCTTGTCATGATTCCCGCTTTGAACAGAAGCTCACGACGGAAGAGATGACGATCATCGAGAAGACTTACAAAGGGTTTGTGAGAAGTGGTGCGCTTCTTGCTGATTCTGAGAAAAACAGAATGAGAGAAATTGATGAGCGTTTAGCTAAGCTCACTCTTTCTTTCTCGCAGAACGTGCTGAAAGCAACTAATGAGTATGTTCTCGAGATTACCGATAAAGCCGATCTTGATGGTCTGCCGGATACTGTTATTGAAGCCGCTGCCGAATTTGCGGAGAAGAAAGGGAAGAAGGGATCATGGTGTTTCGGTCTTGATGCCCCTTCGATGATGCCCTTCCTGACTTATTCCAAAAAGCGTGAGCTTCGGAAACGTCTTTCCCTCGCCAATGGTTCAAAAACTTTTAATAACCAGTTTGATAATCAGGAAAGCCTGAAAGAGATTCTCAAACTCAGAAATGAGCGCGCGAAACTTCTCGGTTTCAATACGCATGCTGATTACGTTCTGGAAGAGCGTATGGCGATGTCGCCCCGTAAAGTGATGGACTTCCTCGACGAACTCGTTGAGAAGGCCCGTCCGCATGCGATGAAAGACGTTGAGCGCCTGAAAAAACTCGCTCTGGAACTCGACGGCATCACGGATTTTCAGGGTTACGATGCGACTTACTACTCTGAGATTCTGAAAAAGCGTGAACTCAGCATGGATGATGAAATGCTTCGTCCGTATTTCAAGCTGGAGAATGTCGTTGATGGTGTTTTCAAAGTCGCAGGACTTCTTTACGGAATCAAGTTCAACGAAGTATTCGACCTTCCTAAGTATCACGAAGATGTCCGCACTTTTGAAGTGACGGATGAGAGCACCGGAAAATTTGTCGGTCTCTTTTATACTGATTTCTTCCCGCGTCCAACCAAGCGTGGCGGTGCATGGATGTCAGGGATCAAGGATCAGGGAATGTACGGGGATAAAGTCGAACGTCCGCATATCATGATTGTCTGTAATTTCACGAAGCCGACAAAAACAAAACCTTCACTTCTCACGCTTGATGAAGTGCTGACTCTTTATCATGAGTTCGGTCATGCTCTTCACGGACTTCTCTCCAATGTTAAGTACCGCGATCTTTCAGGTACCAATGTGTATTGGGATTTCGTGGAACTTCCTTCGCAGATCATGGAAAACTGGGTGTTGGAAAAAGAATGCCTGGATCTTTTCGCTGTTCACTATGAAACCGGCGAGAAAATTTCTGCCGATCTCGTGAAGAAAATTAAAGAGAGCGGCAAATTTCTGGAAGGATTGGGAACTCTTCGTCAGCTGACGTTTGCTTTCCTTGATATGGCCTATCACTCACAGGACCCGGCGACGATTACTTCGATTGAAGACTTTGAGAAAAAGGTCACCGAAAAGACCAGTATCATTCCCCGACTTCCTAATACCAGTGTATCGACCTCATTCTCCCATATTTTTGCCGGTGGATATTCGGCCGGATACTACTCGTACAAATGGGCCGAAGTTCTCGACGCAGATGCCTTTGAATTCTTCCAGTCATCTGGGATTTTCAACCGCGATGTTGCGAAAAAATTCCGTGAACATATCCTTGAGAAAGGCGGTACTGAGCATCCGATGGAACTCTATAAGAGATTCCGCGGACAGGAGCCGGATGTAGGGGCTTTACTCAGGAGAGCAGGTCTCCACTAGACTTATAAAGCGAAGCTTAAGCCTGTCGTAAGATAGGCTTACGATCGTTTTCTAGTCAGTGGCAATATGCGACGATGGGAATATGAAGGATAAGTTTGAACGATATCACTTAGCGCAGAGCTGGTTTGCTAAAAATGGCGAACTTTATCGCTCTAGTCGCCATCGTGGATTTGAAATCATCTGCTCCAAAATTTCTGAGATCATGGGTGTTTCCCGTGTTGGGATCTGGTTTTTTACGATTGATAGAGAGGCCATTTTCGAGGAGATGACTTTCATCAAGCACGGAGAACTTCAATCTGGTTGCATCCTGAGACGTGTGGACTATCCGCTTTATTTTCAGGAACTGAACAATGAACGTGTGCTGGTGAGTAATGACACTCATAAAGACCGGGTCATGTCGGAGTTCCTCGAATCTTATTCTATTCCCAATAAAGTTTATGCCCTTCTTGATTCGCCGATTTATTCGGATGGTGAAGCACTGGGCATTCTCTGTGTTGAAGATACAAACAGCACCCGCGACTGGGATATCATGGATATCAATTTCGCCGGTGCGTGTGCAGATCTCATCGGACGATTAATTGAATCTGAGAAACGGCACATCTATGAGAAAGAACTCCGTCACCGGATTAACTATCTCGAAAACGATCTGAAGAAAAAGCTCGATGACTTAAACGAGGCGAAGCTCTCACTCGATCTCGCACTGGAATCTGCTCAGGTAGGGAAGTGGGACTGGGATCTTGTCACGAATAACGTTTCACTCAATAAAACCTGGTACACAAAACTCGGTTACGATTTCAATGAACTTCCCCAGAATTTTACAACGTTTGAAGGAAGGCTTCATCCCGATGATCGCGCCCGTGTTCATCATGAGCTTGATCGTCACATAAAAGGTGAGACACTTTTCTATGAGTGCCGTTACCGGATGATTACCAAAGCTGGAGACATTCAATGGTGTCTTGATCGCGGCTGTATCATCTACCGTGGCCATGAAGGACAACCCCTTCGTCTTACGGGTGTGAATGTGAACGTCACTCCTATGATTAAGTGGGAACAAAGTCTTATCACTTCAGAGCAACAGCTTAAGGCGATGATTCAGTCACTGCCAACGCCGGTTGCGATGTTCGATTCTCATTTTCAATATGTCGCTTTCAGTTCTCGCTGGACGGAAGAATGGTCAAACATTCTCACTCCACCGAAAGAAGGCCAGAAAGTTTCCGAACACTTCAGGAAAGAGTGGCTCGAAGATATGTCGACTGCTCTTCAGGGAAAAATTGTGAGCCGTGATGATTCTCTCGTGGAAATCAGCCCGGGTGTGGATGTGTGGCTCCGAATGCTCATTCAACCGTGGAAAGATGCCAACGGAAGAATCGGTGGTGTGGTGATGATGGCCGAGAATATTACCCGCCGTAAAGAAACTGAGATCCGACTCACTCAAGCTTCCAAGCTTTCTGCCTTGGGTGAGATGGCCGGAGGTATCGCCCACGAGATTAATAATCCGCTGGGGATCATCAAAGGATATATCGATCTTCTTCGCCGTCACTCGGGAAGACAATCTCTCACACCTGAACTTCTCCTTCAGTACATCAACAAGATGGATACTACTGTCGGAAGGATTTCGCGGATTGTGAACGGGATGAGACGATTTGCCCGCGAGTCTTCGATGGATGAGAAAGTGACGTATTCCGTGAACAAGATCATTGAAGAGACTCTCGATATCTGTCAGGAAAGAATCAATAACAATGGTACGTCAGTGGAAGTTGAATATCTCAAACAAGATTCGACCGCCTATTGTCGTCCGGTGGAAGTGTCTCAGGTTATCCTGAACCTCATCAACAATTCCTATCAGGCGACTTCTGAATACACGCATCCATGGATCAGAGTGAAGGCCGAAGATATCGGAAATAAAATCAAGATCAGCGTCTCGGATTGTGGAGAAGGTATTTCTCCGCTCGTCAGGAAGAAATTGTTCCAGCCGTTCTTCACGACGAAAGATGTTGGTGTCGGAACTGGGCTTGGACTTTCAATTTCACGGGGAATTATCGAGGAACACAAAGGGAAGTTGTATTACCAGGAAGACGCTCCCAACACGACTTTCGTAATCGAAATTCCGAAACTCGATGAAGCTCACGCCTCCCCGGCGCAACAATAATTAATTTTCGAACTTAACTTTTCCAGTCACAGGGAAGTCTGTCGCTTTCAGGACTTTCTTCGCAATGAGATAATCTTTCAGGATATCAGCGTCGATGAATCCGAAGGCCTTGAACGTAGCAAGTTTCGGGAAACCATCTCCACCATCAGCACCCATGAATTTCGGGATCGCCATCTTATAAGTCTTATTAGCATCAACCGGAACGCCACCAATTTTCATGTTGCTGATCGTGCTTGTCGCGCGGTTAGCAGTCATCTCGATTCCCGCGAGCTGTGGGAATGCTCCACCGGGAGCTGTTTCACCTGGCTTAGGAGCGAGAGTGAAAATCACTTTCGTAAAATATGTGATGAGTTCCGATCCTTTAATTTCTGCCGTACCAACTTCGTTACCGAAAGGAAGAACGCTCAGGACTGATTCAAGAGTCAATTTACCCGGGTAGATAGAATCACGGATACCACCTGAGTTACTGATACCAATATCAGCACCAAATTTCGCGCGATAAACTTCTGCCACGAGGTTACCAAGGTTCGTTTCTCCAGCGCGAACAATATTTCTTGTTCCGACAAATTCAACTTCAGAAAAACCAACTTCAAGTTTAAGAGCTTCATCACCTTTCTGCTTAAACGGTTTGAGGAGCTGCTCCATATTAGTATCAGCAGCAATTCTTGTAGGAGTTCCTTTGAGGTTAATAGGAATGAGCTTGTATTCTTTCAGAGAAACTTTTCCGTCTAACACTTCAAGATCTACACGTCCGAGATATTTCCCCCAGTCCTGTGCCTGAACGATGATCGTTCCATTCTGAACGTCTGGAGTGAAAAGAGGAATCTGAGTGTGTCCACCAACGATCAGATCGATCCCTTTGACTGCGCGGGCAATCGCCACGTCACCGGGAGCATTTGATCCGCGGTCTTCGTTAGCGTAATGACCAGCGTGAGTGAGGCCAATGAGAACGTCAGATTCTTTTCTCAAACCGGGAACGATTTTCACTGCTTCATCAACCACCGGAACGAAAGTGAGATGCTTAGAGTTTTCTGCTTTTGACTTGATCGGAGTGTCTTCTGTTGTGAGACCGAAGATTGTCACTTTCAGATCATCAAGTTTCTTCGTGATGTGAGAAGGAAAAACGCGGCGGCTGGTATTCTTATAATAGATGTTCGCTGAAATGAATGGAAAGCCGGCCCACATTCTCTGTTTGAAAATAGTGGCGAGGTTGTTATCGAATTCATGGTTCCCGAGGGCCATAACATCGTATTGAAGTTCGGCCATTCCGCGGAAGTCTGGTTCAGCTTCCTGCATGTCGGATTGTGGAACACCTGTGTTCACATCACCGGCATCAATCAGGAGAACATGTCCGCCGTCTTTTTTAATCTGATCACGGAGTTCATTAATCAGAGTGGCACGAGCAGCAAGTCCGTATTCACCATCTTTATTCGCCCAGAAATGTCCGTGGTGATCGTTGGTGTGAAGGATAGTGAGTTTGTAGGTTTTGCCCTTGGTGTAGGCGCAGGCCGTAGAGGCAAACGTCAGAACTAAGAACGCCGGAAATAAAAATTTCATGGTGGCTCCTGAAAAGATTTTGGGAACATATCCCACAGTTGACGAAAAGAGGGTAGGTGACCGGGTAAAAATACTAGTCAGAAACCACTGAGTTTGATATATCAAACACCTATGACGATTGACCTTGCTCCCCTGAACCAGAAACTGGTGGTTCGTTCCTTCGCTGTGACGGAGGAAAGGGAATTGTCTGATCTTGAGTCCCGGCTCATGCACCTGGGATTTTTCGACGGCGAAACTATCAGAATTCTTAAAAAAGCCCCCCTGTTTCAGGAGCCTTTTCTCGTTGAGGTAAGGGGTCGTATGGTCGCTCTCTCAAAAGAAGAGGCCGCCCTGGTTAAGGTTGAGGTTCTTTCATGAGAGTCGCCCTGGTAGGAATGCCGAATGTCGGGAAAACGGCCCTTTTTAATAAACTTACCGGTAGTCATCAGCGGGTTGCGAATTTTCCCGGTGTGACGGTTGAGAAAAAAACGGGCTGGATTGTTGAAGGCGGCAAGCAGGTGATTGAAGTCCTGGATCTTCCGGGAATTTATTCTCTCGATGCCACCACACTCGATGAAAAAGTGACGAAGGATTTTCTCCTTCAGAAAGAAAAAGAAACTTCCGCTGATCTTTTTGTTCTCGTTCTCGACGCTACTAATCTGGATAAATCTTTGTATCTTGCTTACCAGCTCCGTGACCTTGGTTATCCGCTACTCATTTGTCTTAATCTCGTGGATGAATCAGAGAAGCGTGGACTTTCACTTGATCTCACTAAAATTAAAAAAGAACTGAAAGCAGAAATTGTCTCTACCAGTGCTGCCACCGGAAAAGGTGTGAGTGAACTGATAGCTGCGATGAAATCCCATCAGGATGATAAACTTCCGAGGATAGACCTTCCGGAACATCACCAGAAAGTTTTTCGTTCACCAGCTTACGTTAATGGAATTTTTAAAAAGATCGATCACCTACTTAAAGATTCGACGATCACTCCACTTGCGCATGATAGTTTCAGTGAGCGCATTGATCACTGGGTTCTTCATCCGATCTGGGGACTTCTTATTCTTTCGGCGCTTCTCATTTTCGTTTTCCAGGTACTTTTCAGCTGGTCGGCACCAATTCAGGAACTGATTGAGTTATTTTTCTCGTTTCTTGGTGAGAACGCGAGCACATACATTGATAATAAACTGATCCGCAGTCTTATCGTTGATGGAGTCATTAATGGTGTGGGCGGAGTCCTTGTGTTCCTTCCACAGATTGTTCTTCTCTTTCTCTTTATTCAGTTTCTCGAAGATCTCGGTTATCTCGGTCGAGCTGCCTTCATGATGGATTCTTTCATGAGGAAAATCGGTTTGCCTGGAAAGGCCGTAATTCCCCTTTTGTCTTCTCACGCATGTGCTATTCCGGGAATTCTTTCCACGCGTGTAATTGATAACCATCGCGAGCGTCTCATAACGATTCTCGTGATACCTCTCACGACTTGTTCCGCGAGACTTCCGGTTTATGCCATTCTGATCGCCGCCATTATTCCCAACACCGCAGTCTGGGGAATGACCTGGTTACGAATGCCGGGACTCGTTCTCTTTGGTCTTTATATGATGGGATTTATCTCTGCGATTATTGTCTCTTTGATTTTCAAGAAGACACTTCCTTACTCATCTCCTTCGATGCTCCTGATGGAACTTCCACCTTATCGTATTCCTAAATTCAGAAATCTCGCTCTCGTCATGATTAATAAGGCAAAAATCTTTCTCTCAAAGGCCGGAGGAGTCATCCTTCTTGTCAGTATCATTATCTGGGTTCTCGTCACTTTCCCTCAGCAGAATGGGGAGACTGTTATCGAAGAATCTTATGCCGCTCATATCGGAAAGTTTTTTGAACCTGTTTTTCGTCCACTTGGTTTTGACTGGAGAATGACAACGGCATTAATTCCGAGCATTGCTGCGCGAGAAGTTGTCGTGAGTGCCATGTCGCTTGTTTTATCCGTGAAAGAAGGATCGGCAGGATTTGAAGACAGACTTGCGGCCACACTCGTTGCGGAATTCGGAATCGGAAGTCTCCTGGCACTTCTGATCTGGTTTGTGTACGCGCCTCAATGCTTTTCAACTTTTGCTGTCATGAGAAGAGAAACCAATAGTCTTAAGTGGCCTCTCTTTATGGTGGGCTACACTTTGACTCTGGCCTATCTGTTTGCGTGGCTCACGAGAATTCTTTTTACGCCTTAGTCTTCACAGAACCCCATGGCTTAAGCTGCCATGTTGTTTTTACCCGTGCGACTTCCTTTCCGGTTTTCTCTTCCTGAATCACCGTCTCAAAACTCTGCGTATAAGTTTTTCCTTCATCGAGAGCTGCTTTTACTGCATCTTTATCGATGACTCTTGGTGAACAGATGCCTTCAAGGTCCGTTCGTCCCTGCCAGGTGTAGGTGACAGAAAGATCCGACATGATGAGACGATATTTACTGATTCCAAAAGATGAGAGAAGGGAGAGGCCCGCACAGTATTCACCGACTGTCGCCATGGCACACGCATGGATGCCGCCAAGGTGATTGTGATTAAGTTTCCGGTTGGGAAGCATTACTCTCACCTGATCTTCGGAAATCTGTCTGATTTTCATTCCATGAGGAGCATTGAAGGGGATTCCCATCGTCATGACTTTATCAAGCGCCATGATGTTCATCTTGGTAGGATTTCCCATGAGCTTATCAATAATTTTGTAAGCTAGTTTCACAGGAGCTTCCTTGTTTCATCCATCTCTTTTACATAACGGGCAACGATATCTTTAAGTGGTTCGATTTTTTCGGTGAACTCAATGGAAGTTCCTGCCACCCAGACAGATTTGTAACTGGCGCCGAAAGCAGCTTTTTCAAGAAGCTTCATTCCGCGATAGTAAGTAAGCATCTTCGCGTATTTTTTTACCTGTTTATTGGAATTGAGAAACGATTCAACAAAGTTCTGATTGATGCCGATTTTTTTAAGATAGGGCGTGTTGATTGCCGTACATCTTGAACCTGAAATTTTGTCAGTCATGACAATGTCTTCGGCACCGAACTCAACACAGGCCTTTTTGTATTCATCGGAAATCGGAGCTTCGTTGGTTGCAATAAAGGGAGAACCAATTGAAACGCCATCAGCACCGAGTGCCAGCATCGCGATGATTCCAGCACCACTTCCGATTCCACCAGCTGATATCACCGGAACTTTGCAGGCCTTCTTGAGCATCGGTACAAGAACTGTCGCGGGAATATTTCCAAGATGTCCGCCAGCGCCGGAATTTACAGCGATGACACCGTCTGCTCCGAGACCTTCCACTTTACGGGCGTAGAGTTCATCAATCACATCACAGAAAACTTTCGTTCCGTTTTTCTTACTCTCGCGGATAGTTTCTTCCGGAGAACCAAGTGAGGTGATGAAATAGTCCACGCCGTTATCCAGACATGTATGTAATTGCTTTTTGTAGTGAACGTTTGACTTGTTTACTATGAGATTCACGCCGAATGGTTTCTTACTTCTCGCTTTGATTTCTTTCAGCGCTTTCGCCAATTCTTCGGTTGTTCTGAAATTCAGGGCCGGAATGCAACCAGTGATTCCGCTCTCGAGAGAAGCAACAATCATTTCAACGTTCGTGATGAGGAACATCGGGGCCATGATGATGGGATAATCGATAGGAAGAATGTCTGTGAGCTTGGTTTTCATACTGTGTCATTGTAAGGGAAAGTCATGTGACTTTCGTTTTCCAAAGTCAATTTGGTATGGGTTAATTGTAACAGTCATTTTGTGACCTACAAGGATGGAACATGAAAAAAACGATTGGTATTCTCGCGCTGGCTTTATCGACTGCTGCAATTGCTGCTCCGAAAGCTCAGTGGCTCACAGTGGACAATGATGTCCTTGCTAAAATCAGACCAAAACTCGACAAGTCAGTTCAGGGACTTTTCACTTCTCAGGGCGCGACTGTTGTTAAGCTTGAGCAAAGAGAAATTGAAAGACTTTCTCACCTCATTCACGAAGATCTTCACCGTTGTGGCGGATTTGTTTCTCACAACACTTTTGAAGAGGCCCGCGAAGCCATTGCTTTTCAGGGTGACACTTACTTTGCAAAATCTGCGATCTTCGCTGATTACTCAATCGATCAGGGAACTCTTGTTCGTCCGATGGTTGCTGAAGTATCAGACAAGAATATTGAAGGCACGATCAGAAAACTTTCTGAGTTCAAAACTCGTTACTACAAATCAGACACAGGTGTGAAATCTTCTGAGTTCATCCGTGATACATGGGCTGGACTCGCTAAGAACCGTAACGATGTAAAAGTCGAACTCGTTTCTCACCGTTCATGGCCACAGGCTTCAATCGTTATGACGATTGAAGGTTCTGAGAAGTCTGACGAAATCGTGATCATCGGCGGTCACGCTGATTCCATCGCAGGTATGTTCGGCGGCACAGGTCGCGCTCCGGGTGCTGATGATAACGCTTCAGGTATCTCAACCATCACTGAAATCATCCGCATTCTCATGAACAACAACATCAAGCCTAAGCGCACTGTTCAGTTCATGGGTTACGCAGCTGAAGAAGTTGGTCTTCTCGGTTCAAAAGAAATCGCTGCTGGTTACAAAGCGGCAGGCAAGAAAGTTGTCGGTGTAATTCAGTTTGATATGACACTCCGTAAGGGAACTCTGGATAAAGACATTGTGTTCATGTCTGATTTCACCAACGCTGCTCAGAATGAATTCCTCGGGAAACTCATTGATGAATACGTGAAAGTTCCTTGGGGATACTCTAAGTGCGGATACGGCTGTTCTGATCACGCTTCTTGGACAAGCAATGGCTACCCGGCATCAATTCCATTTGAGTCGACAATGGACGATATTAACCATAGTATTCACACTGACCGGGATACTATTGAAAATGCCGGCGGCGACGCTAAGCATGCTGCTAAGTTCGCCAAGCTCGGAGTTGCCTTCATCGGGGAACTCGCTAACTAAGGAAAAAGAACTAAGTTGAATAATACTATTGATATCCCGTCCCTTTATCAGGACATCCGATCTAATCTCGATAATTCCAAAAAAGCTTTAATGAAAACTAGCATCATGGGGGACGACGAGTCCCCCACGACGCGTTCTGAGACGGACTGTCTCATTATTCTCGAAGTGCTCGAGAGTATCGCCATTGATGCCAAGACTTTGATTGAAGTGCATCCCACTCTCGACACTCTCTACGAAAAAAACTTCGGCCCTTATCGCGATCTTTTTGATCGTGAAGCGATTGTTGAAACAACTCTTCTCGAAGAGTATCTCTTCCCGGTGACCAGCCAGTATCCCATCCTCGTTGATGGTGAGTTCAATGCTGACGTCACAAAATCCTATAAGGATATTTTCAAGGCCTGGGCGGATATCCGCGCTGAAGGCCATGTGAAAACCCAGGATCTCCTCAAAAATAATTTTGATCTGAAAATTGTAGATAAAGAGCTCACCTGTCAGTGTGCTCAATGTCTTGGCGATTACCGGACACAGGTTCGTGAAGCCGTTTATAAGATGCAGACTGATCTCATTGATAAAGCGGAAGATCGCCTGCATGAGATTGTTCTCTTCAAAAAAATCTCTGATATCTCAAATGCTGTTTTTGATCTCAAGAAAAATCTGGATAAGAATTTTCATCAGATGAGAAATAAGCTGAAGCGCTCTTCAGTGAATAAGCTTGAGAACGATGTGAAGCACCACTATCGTACGAAATTCGGTACGAAGTCGGTTCTCGCAAAAGTTTACCGGGAAAAACTCACGGTTTACTTCAATACTCTTCTGGTTGAGCAGGGTCTGAAGCCAGAACTCATCTCAGCAGAAGAATACGAACGTTTCTATGCCCAGCTTGAAACGAACATGTGGAAAGGCGAAATCTTCCTCAAAAAGGAATTTGAGCGCTTCACCCATGCGATCATGGCCCTGAAGAGAAAAGACGTTTCTTCGACCATTCTCCGCGATTATCTCGGACAGTTCTGGCTTCACGCCGAAGCTCGCCGGATGAATCGTAAAATCATCTATCACATGGGTCCGACCAACTCCGGAAAGACCTATCATGCGATCCAGGCGCTTTGTGCGGCCAAAAAAGGCTGTTACCTCGCTCCGCTTCGCCTTCTTGCTTCAGAGTTATTCGATACGATGAATAACAAAGGTGTGAAGACAACTCTTCTCACCGGTGAAGAAGTGGTGGAAGTACCTGGTGCTTCTCACTATTCCTCGACCATTGAGATGGCAAAACTCAACGAACGTTTTGATTGCGCAGTTATTGATGAAGTTCAGATGCTCACTGATCCTCAGCGGGGATGGGCATGGACACGAGCCCTGATTAATATCCAGGCCGACGAAGTTCATGTTTGTGGTGACCATTCTGTTCTGGAACTCGTGAAGAAAGTCCTCGCTCTCTGCGGTGATACGCTTGAAGTGAAAGAATATACCCGCATGACTGAACTCAAAGTGATGAATCACCAGATTCCTCTCACTCAGCTTCAGAAAAATGATGCTCTTATTGTTTTCTCGCGCAGAAATGCCCTGAAATATAAATCTGATCTCGAAGAACTCGATTTCAAAGTCTCAATTGTTTATGGACGACTTTCTCCGGAAGTCCGTCGCGAACAGGCGAGAAAGTTCGACGAGGGTGAAACTGATATCATGGTTTCTACCGACGCGATTGCAATGGGGATGAACCTTCCGGTAAAACGGATTGTCTTCTCAGCACTCTCGAAATTCATCGACGACAGAGAAAATCCTCTGACCTTCTCTGAGATTAAACAGATTGCCGGCCGTGCCGGACGATTCAACCGTTTCCCATTGGGTGAAGTGACAACACTGAACCGCGTGGATGAAGGCCTTCGCATTCTGAACGATGCTCTTGCTCACCATCTGGTTCAGCAGGATAAGGCCATGGTCGGTCCCGATCTCGATATTTTCTCGCGGGTGAATCACGCGCTGGAAGGGAACTCTCTCCCTACACTTTCACTTTCAGAGTTCCTGCGCCTCTTCAATACGATGACTTTCCAGAAACCATTCTACTGCGTCGACATGAAAGAGATGATTGAGCTTGCTGAAATGGTGGAGTCAGCTGACGAAGACCGCACACTTTCCTACGCTGAGATTTTCGGATTTGCGTGCGCGCCTGTGAATCTTGGTCTGATGGAGCATGTTCAGTACTACATGTGGATTCTCAATCACTATGTGACTGCCCAAAGTATTGTGAATGAAGATATCGATGATACCTCTGACAATATCGATTACCTTGAGACTTCCATTAAGTGTGTTGAGCTTTATCAGTGGCTCTCTCGTCACTTCGATCAGAAGAACTTCGTCTTCGATGAAAGAAAGCTTCTCGATAACAAATCAAAGGCGATTGAACGCCTGAACTCTCTCTTATCTGAGAAGATTTCAAAAACGTGTTCCAGCTGTGGCTGTAAAATGCCGGCCAATGCCCGTTTCAATATCTGTGATGACTGCTTTGCTAAACGTCGTTTCTCCCGTGGTCCCCGCCGTGAAGGTCAGGATGGGCAGAAAGATGAAAGAAAAGATTTCGGTCGTGGCGGCGGCGGCGGTGGCAGAAATAATAACAACAACAACAACAAGAATAAGAGACGAGGTCCTCCTCGTGAAGATCGCGGTGGTCGCGATAATCGTGATCAAGGCGGGCGTCGGGAAGAGAATCGGCCTCAGTCTTCCTCATCTTCCGGAAACAGCAACAACCAAAGCACGGGCATTCGTCCACCTAAGAAAGGTGGAGGAGCGAAACGTCCGGGTGGAAGTGGCGGCGGCGGAAATAAAAACGCAGCGGCCGCATTCAGAAAACATAGATAATGATCTCCTATCTTGAATTCGCCCGGGAGATTCTCTCGGGTGAAACACTTGAAAATAAACTCCTCAATACTCCGATCAGCTGGGACAACTGGACTGAATTTAAACTGCCTTCCTCACCGGGAAGAACGGGGAAGCTTCAATTTTCAGATCAGGCGATGAAGTTTCCCAAGGCAGTAAATCTTAATCAGGACGATAAAAAGGCGATGGCCCTTCATAGTTTCGCCAATCACGAACTCCTGGCGATGGAAATGATGGCAGCAGCGATCCTGATTTATCCTCACAAGACTGACGAAGAAATCCGCTTTAAGAAAGGGATTGTGACGGCATTGAAAGATGAACAGAAGCATCTCCAGCTTTATATTAAGCGCTTAAATGAGCTGGGTTATGAGTTCGGGGATTTTCCACTGAATGATTTCTTCTGGCGCCAGATGGAGAAGCTCGAAACACCGGCGCAATATCTTTCCGTAATGGCCCTGACCTTTGAGTCGGCCAATCTTGATTTCGCTCAGTTCTATCGTGATGTCTTCAAGAAAAATGGTGATGACCGCACGGCCCAGATTATGGATATCGTCCTGGAAGATGAAATCTCTCATGTGGCATTTGGTGCTCACTGGATGAAGAGCTGGAGAAAAGACCAGACACTCTGGGATTATTACCGCTCGTCACTTCCCTGGCCCGTCACTCCAGCGCGCAGTAAGGGAATTGAATTTGATAGTGAACTGCATCTCAAGGCAGTAGGTGATGCTGACTTTATCCGCAATCTTTCAGATTTTAATGATGATTTTAAAGTGACGAGAAGACCTAAAACGAAGTGATCACTCTGCTTCTTCCATCCGCGAATTTTCCATCTTCAGAGTTTGTGGCCCATGACGATCAATGAAAGTGATCGCGAGATTATTAGCATTCTCATCGAGTGCTTTAATATCAATTCTCATGTTGAAGAGGCGATGCCGGGATTTCAGGACAATCTGCCCATTCACATATGACCAGGTTCCTTTCCCTTCATCGAGATTGGGAAGGTCATAATAAAATGTATAGTCCTTATAAAGTGCAAGCTGGATCGGATAGTCATTGTTCACGATAGATTTATCGATACTGAGATTCGGAGAAGCAGGCCGCGCTTTATTATTGATGAACTTGGCATAGTTCTCTTCCTTAGCAGCATAGAATTTCGTCTTGGATCCGCCGCCACAAGCGACAGTGACCAGCATAAGGAAAAGGAGAATGAATGAATTTTTCATTCTTAGATTCAAGCATTCATGTATGATTCTGTCAGGGGAAAAATGGCAAAGATAGACTGCATCAGAGTGAACGCTGATTACGAAATGGTGCTTTTCCACGGAAAAAGCGGGCCGGCCCTCATGCGGGAGGCACTGGAATTCCTCGCTTTTTATCTTCAGGATTTACCTGTCCTTACATCAAAAGAATATAGTCAGGAATTTCTGACTCATGTGGAAAAGCTCTCCGGCAGAATTCCGCAAAAGGTTTCTCAGGGCCAGGCCCAAAACTGGTGGGGACCGCTTACGGATCTTAACCGGGAAAGATGGCTCAATTCGAAATTTACAAGTTTCAAGCTTGCCCTGGAACATGGCTGGACGGAAGGAAACGTTTTCTCCCGCGAAGAAATCCAGGCCTTTCATGTGGAGAGGGAAACTCTCATTAAAGATCCTCACGGCATGTCAGGCAAAGGACTTATCACCTTACGTCCCGGAGTTCCGGTTCATGTTCCTCAATCCATGCAGGGTGAGCTGATTGCAGAACCACTGCTTGATCGTAAATACGATTTCTCTCGTTTCAATTTTCCGGATGGGACAAGTATTTGTTACCAGAACCTGGTGGATGAAAAGTTTCAGTATCGGGGAACATTATTCTCTTCACCGGATAATTTTTCGGAATCATCCCTGGATTTTTATCAGGAGGTTTCTTCCGATGAGTGGCAGAAGTATAAAGAAGCCATGGCCATCATCAGTCAGCACTACGGCGAAACTCCCTATGGATACTCCGTGGATTCATTCATCTATGAAGTGAACGGTGAGAAAAAAATCCATATCCTGAGCGAAGTAAATGCCAGACGGACGATGGGTCTCATGGCCTATGAGATGATGAAAATGATGGGCAAGGGTAAGAAGACTGCACTTTCTCTCAAAAAGCCATTCTTCGAAGATCACATTCTTCTTTCGCCAGCGGGATCACTGTTTGAAATTTATCTCAGCTTTGGCTGATTACTGTTTTGTGCCGAGACTGCGATAGAGATCGAGAAGATTTTTTCCCGCGTCTTCAGCAGTCGGCGCATACGAGATAATTCCGTCTTCATGACCCTTCATCACAATAATACCTGAAACTTTTCCGGCCATGACTTTCTGAGCGGCATCTGCCATCTCGAGAGTCCCGTAGGGAATGTTTTCGGGAATAGCGTCACAGTCAGTGTTCTGAAGATGATTCCAGAGTTTGTTGTGATGAACATGGAAGACGTATTGAATTGCCGGATTGGCATCGTAGATTCCGTAATGAGTAAGTGATTCACTTGAGGGAGGAATAAGTCCTTCCGCCGTGACCATCCCTTTTTTGAGATCGCACTCAATCACCTTGGTGTAGTGATGGGCCTGAAGATGAGCAAGATGTCCGGTTTGTGTGCCGGTAATGATGAAAGATTTCTTCTGTAAGCGTGAACTCAGGTTGCCATAGCCGATCTTGTCGATCGGGTACTCACCAATGAGACCGAGCTTGAAAAAGAGCGCCCGCCATTTTTCCAAGGCAATAACCTGGGTCATTTCAGGAGCTGGCGCCCGCTTCAGGGTAAACCTGAATTTGATGACACCTTCATCTCTTGCCGTAGTCACAGTTAAGTCCTTGAACTCTTATGGGATTTTATTGCAATCTCCCATACCTATCTTATAATGAGAATACTGGATAACACAGGGTTAGTTCAAGACCCATTTCACCTAGGAGCAGTTATCCTCGATAAACTGATCGAAGATCTGAAATCCAAGCTTCCTTTTCTGAATAAAAAGAAAAGCAGCGAAGATGAAGATGACGAAGAAGACGATGATGGTCACACCGATACGGTAACGGAAGTTGCCGCTGCGGATAATTCTGATGAAGATAAAACCAACGTAAAAGTTAAATCCAAAAAATCTGCTGTTGATGACGACGACACTTCGGCCGGTGACGAACTTCCCGAAGACAATTCTCTCGTAGGAAAAATCAAATCAAAACTCAACGCTTTGAAAAAGAAAAAAGGCGATGATGATGTTGAAGAACTTTCCGAAGATGGAGCAGAAGCCAAGCCCAAGAAAAAGCCAAATTTCATTGTGATCATCGGGGCTGCATGCCTCATCGGATTCATTGCCCTTTCTGATTTCGGTGATGAAGCTGAAACTCCTGCAGTTGATCCGACAACGATGCTGAAGAAAAAACCGAAAAAAGAAAAGCCTGCAGAAACTCCTGCCACGGAAACAACTCCGCCGGTGGAGACAGCTCCGGTTGAAACGACTCCGACTGAGACTGTGACGACAACTCCGACAGAAACGACCCCTCCTGTTGAAACTGCACCTGTTGAGACCACACCGACGGAAACAACTCCGCCGGTAGAGACAGCTCCTGTTGAAACAACTCCTACTGAGACAGTCACAACAACGCCGACGGAAACCACTCCTGTTGAAACTGCTCCTGTTGAAACAACTCCGACTGAGACTGTGCCGACGGATACGACAATAGCCCCTGACAATTCGACGGTTGATTCTGTAACAGGTGAGGATACGAAACCAACAGGTGACGATCTTACGGATCAGATTTTAAAAGACCTTGAGAATAGCCAGGCGAAAGAAGCCGAGGCCCGTCCTCCTAAATCTGAATATGTTGCCCCTCCGAATTATGAAAATGTCGGTCGCGGTCTCGTTTATAACTGTAATGGTAAGCACTGGGCCTGTATCGATGCTCCCAGCTATCGCACTTGCGAAGACAATTCTTCATCCAGTAAATTCCTGAAGAAGAAAACGGAATGTTATCCGTTCAATGTCTACGAAACGCAGAGTGGATGTGAGAAAATGCAGAACCGCATGGTCTCTTCGAGTGCAAAAACTGAATTTTGTTCTGAGAATTAAGCCGCTTTTTTAGAGTAGCGCTTGTCCATGAGAGGGATGAAGAATTCCTCTTCACCTTTCAATGCTTCTTTATTCATTCCTTGAATGAACATTTTCACGAGATTCGGGTCAAACTGAGTGCCCGAAAACTGGAGAAGTTCTTCATAGGCAACTTCGTAGGGAAGACCCTTGCGGTAAGTACGGGTCGAAGTCATGGCATCAAATGTATCAGCGATCAGAATAATTCTTCCCGCAACCGGAATATCTTCACCTTTAAGACCGTGAGGATAACCTTTTCCATCGAAACGCTCATGGTGAGAGCCGGCGTTGACGGCAATTTTCTCAAAATGAGGGAACTCTTTCAAAATTTCGTATGATTTTTCAGGATGCTGTTTCATGATCAGGAATTCATCTTCCGAAAGTCGTGCCGGCTTATTCAGTACGGCATCTGGTGTTCCGATTTTTCCGATATCATGAAAAAGAGCTGAGAGTTCCAGCTCGTGCATGTCTGCTTCTGAAAGTCCTGCTTCGCGTCCGGTTACCAGAGAAAAATAGGCAACCCGCATACTGTGACCGAATGTGTAGCTGTCTTTGCAATCGAGCGCCTTGAGGATCGTGCGCGCCGCTTGTTCAGAGATTCTTTTGTTGTCCGCTTTCAGCTCTTCCACGTGAGACGCCAGCCCCAGAAGGGAGAGCGCCGTAGACAATGATGGAAGCTCAAAAACGTTATTTTTCTTCATGCTTTTTCCAGAAAAAATACAGGGCGGACTACTGCCACCTACAACTTCTCTTCGGTTGTTTTGGAGAAAAATAAACGGTAAAATAGTGAAAAGATTTGATTCCCCAATAAAGCAGCGAAAATACTGAAATATCCGGGACTTGGGAAGGATTCCATGATCATTGTCGACGAACGTGATTTCATTACTAAAGAGATGGAAGAGAAAGGCTTTGGTGTTTTCGACTTCTTTGAGAACAACCAGACGATGAGCGTTTCTGAGTTCTGTAAGCTCCCGCTGAATCGCAGGGCCGATATTTTATTAGTGGATACAGAATCACTTCTCAAAAATCCTCAGCACCAGGAAACTTTCCGCGCGATCATCAATACCTTCATGGGTGTTGTTTTCTTTCATGAGCATGCGAATGAGAAAGCACAGAAATGGGTAGAGAGCGAAGCTGCTTTTCTCACAAAGATTGTCGGAGAGTATTCACTCCCCATGGCCCAGCTTCAGTGGACCATGCTTTCCAATCAACTCCAGTTTTTCTGGACGCTCCTTCAGGAACAGAAAAATCTTCAGAAGCATATGATGTCTTTCAGCCAGGAACTTGATCAGGTTCTTCAGACAGCGGCGATGGAAATGGCCCGCGCAAAAAAAATCCATGAAGTCCTGATCCCACGTCGTCACGATGAAATTAAAGGTGTCTTTTTTTCCAATAAGTATGCAGCAGGTGATGGGGGAGGAGGAGAGTTCTACGATCTTCTCCAGAGTAGCGGAAAAGTTTTTCAGATCATGGTATCAAGCCAGTCCTATCTGATATCAAGCTCCCTTCTGGGATTACTCACGAAGCATAAGCAGAAAGACTTCGAGCCTTACGAGTTTCTGAAGGATGCTGAAGGCGAGATTGCTATCATTAACGGAGCGAAAAAGAAAAAATCCGAAGTGGAAGTCCTGATCCTGGAAATGGATCTCTCAAAGCTCATCCTGAAAACCTACGGTCAGGGCAAGGTTGAGTTCTACAGTCAGAAGAAAGGCCCGGTTCAGATAAGCGGAACTTACCAGCTGGAGAAAGACGAGAATCTCATTGTATTCTCTTCGGGATTCCTCTTTAATTGGAAAGAAACCCACAAGTCAGATCTGGGAACATTCCTGAAGAATCAATCACTGAAAGCGAACGATATATTAAGCGAATTGTTTTTTCAGCTGAAGATGGAACAGGACACACCTTTTCTTAAGCGTGATGCAACAGTGGCGATGATGGAGGTAAAGAGACATGGCATTCATAAAGTTTAGTTTTCTTTTCTTCATTGTGTTGACCACGGCCCACGCGCAATCCCGCTTCAGCCCGAAGTCATGCCTCGATTCACTCTATAAGATGCGCATGATTCAGAAGGGTCCGCTCTTCGGACTTCTCAAACACGAATTTGTGATCAACAAGAAAGAATGTAATCTCACAGTCACGTACCGTAAGTATTTTCCGCGCGAATGGAAAATAGATGTGTGCCGCGAGCCGGTTCATATCAAAGTCACATCGGCGACTGGTGTGGACGTGGCGAAGAAAACCAACGAATGCATGAACAAAGACAAAACCCGCGATACGGGTGACTTCTGCGGCCAGTATTTTGATCTGATTGATGTCATCCAGGATGAAGGTCTGATCTTTGCCGAAGGTGATCGCGATAATCTCAGTTCTGATCACGGCAAAACTTATTGCAGTTATCTTCTTCTTCGCAGATACCTTCTCGATTCAGTGATTTTCAGCCGCTATACAGAAGTGCCGGAGAT
Organism: Bdellovibrionota bacterium; assembly: GCA_040387275.1. Classification (GTDB taxonomy): domain Bacteria; phylum Bdellovibrionota; class Bacteriovoracia; order Bacteriovoracales; family Bacteriovoracaceae; genus Peredibacter. Next base: position 420,531 of record JAZKDZ010000003.1, read on the forward strand.
TTTTGAAGGGAAGCCGATGAGTCCAATGAAAGTGGAACCGGCACCAGTTGTTACACCAGCACCGGCAGCACCTGTTCAAAATTAAATCTTAGAGAAAGCTCTCTCAAGGTCACGGATGAGGTCATCACAGTCCTCAATTCCCACTGACAATCTCACGAGATTATCAAAGATCCCGAGTCCTTCACGGACTTCCTTCGGAATCGAAGCATGAGTCATGATCGCCGGGTGATCAACGAGAGATTCAACACCACCAAGTGATTCCGCGAGAGCAAAAAGTTTTACGTTCTCGAGCCACTTCCGTGATTCGGTAATCCCGCCCTTAATAAAGAACGTGATCATCCCACCTGAGCCACTCATCTGCTTTTTGCCGAGCTCATATTGCGGATGGGACTTAAGCCCCGGATAAACAACTCTTTCCACCTTGGGATGCTTGTCGAGATAGTCCGCGACTTTCATCGCGTTTTGCTCATGCGCTTTCATTCTCACGGCGAGAGTCTTGATCCCCCGAAGAACAAGCCATGAATCAAACGGAGACTGCGCAGGACCAATCGCGTTCTGAAGATAGAAAAGTTTATCTCTCAGGTCCTGAGAGTTCATCATCATCGCACCACCAACGACATCAGAGTGACCGTTGATGAATTTTGTCATCGAATGAAGAACGATATCAGCACCGTGATTCAGAGGGTTCTGAAAGAACGGACTCATGAAAGTGTTATCAACAACAGTAAGAGCTCCGACTTTTTTTGCCATCGCAGAGATAGCAGCAATATCAGAAATTTTGAGAAGTGGGTTCGTCGGAGTTTCAATCCAGATGAGCGCCGGTTTCTCAGCATTGATTTTATCTTCCAGCTTTTTCAGGTTCGTCGTATCAACGAACTGATAGTTATGGATATCAGGGAAGACTTTTGAAAACAGGCGATACGTCCCGCCGTAGACATCGTCTCCGCAGAAAATCTTTGAGCCTTTCGGCAGCATGTGCATGATAAGTGTCGACGCTGAAAGGCCTGAAGCTGTCACGAGACAGTGATTGGCATTTTCCAGCGAGGCGAGACATTCTTCCAAGCGTGAACGGGTTGGGTTGTGAGAACGAGTGTACTCATAACCTTTGTGCTCACCCGGAGATGACTGGACGTACGTCGACGTCTGGTAAATCGGTGGCATAATCGCGCCCGTAGTCGGATCAGGCTCTCCACCGACGTGAATAACTTTCGTTTCAAATTTCATCTCATCTTTCATGCATTCTCCATAAGTTCTTTCATCTCAAAGGCAGCAGCGAGGACGGACAGTCTCGCAATCACGGAGTATACACCTTCCTTGATCTGATGGTCACAGTCCTGCTTAATATCTGATATACAGAATTTCCTATAGATCTGTCCCTGGCCATTCAGGTTCGCCTGTGTGCCTTTCAGGGGATTCGTCCGCATAAAGCCCCCGGAACTCTTACCGTTAACGAGGTAAATCGTCACTTCCGCAGGTGCTTCATCATATTTCAGGATTGTCTCAACCCCTTCCTGAATGAGAACGGAGGTGAATTTGAGATTGTTTTTCCCAACATCCATCTTGTTCCGGACTTTCCTGTTCATCTGGCGGATTTCATCGCCGCTTGCCACAACGGAAATGCCCATGCCGTACGTTCCCTGGGAAGCCTTCACAAATACCGAGGAGCCCTCGGGAAGAGTTTTGAGAAGTTTATCCACTTCGTCCGCGAGGACATCGAGACCTTCTTTGGCGTTGTAATCAACGTTATTGGCACTCGAAAAATGCGCCTGAATCAGGTCAGGATTGATATCAAAGTGAGCGGCAAACTTATTGGCAATATCGCGATAATGTTCAAAGTGACGGATCTTCTGACGGATAAACCATCCCACATGAGGAGAAGGATGCACCGGAGTCTTGATCGTTTTCCATTCCACCGGAAGCGGAACAGATTGATCGTTATTCAGGAGAATGAAATCAAAATCAAATCTCACGTCACCAGTGGGAACAAATTTTCCATCCACGACTTTCGCGCGGTGGATGCGAAGAGGGAAATTCGAATGCGACTCGAGCTCCACAACATGAACATCACCTTCAAATAGCGCCGGGTCCGGCGAGAAGATCGTGACATCGGTATCAGCACTTTCAATCGTTTTCTTCAGGTGGTGAAGATGATCGAGATAAAATTTATTCTTCGTGTGTGACTCAGGAAGAAGACCCACGCGCTTTGTTCCCGGTGCCAGCACCTTGAATGCTTCTTCAAAACGGTCTGCGCAGTGGAGAAGATCCTTTGAACAGATATTGTTAAAGCCCGCGGGATACATGTTGTGATCAACAGGAGCAAATTTCGTTTTACTCTCGCGCACATCCACACTTGACGTGACCGGCTGGGGAAGAGAGCCCTGGGCATCATCAATCCAGCGATTAACGGAATCCCAGTTGTGGCAGATGAAATTTTCGAGATCTTGTTTGGTTTCAATTTTATGAGGCATATGTTTTCCATTTTTCAGTCAGAAAATGCAGATGTTCCGCGGGTGAGAGACTCACGACTTCCGGGAACTCGAGTATATTGAGGAAACTTTCTTTTAGTCTTTTCTTAAGCCCCGATTCTTTTTCTTCCAGAGACACTTTAACTTCAAGAAGCTTACTGTCAGTTGGCTTCCAGTCTCTTACGACATTCTCCAGGCACTTGTTGAGAAGGAGATAGTGATCCTTATGGATGTAGTGAGAAGCGTGACCTTTCAGTTCCACCGCTTCCTGGGCCTTACCTTGCTCAACACTGGTCACGAGAAACCAGTTACACATTGTCTGCTCGCTCAGTTTGTCCTGAAGAGAGAGTCCTTTGAGAAACGAATCTTTTGATTGATAGATAATCTGAACGGCCTCGACAAAATCCTCAATGAATTTTGCGCCCGTCACGTTCTGAAGATATGCGAGAAGTTTTTTTACTCCTGCGGAGACAACTTTATTGAAAATACCGAGACCAAAGAGGCGCTTGCCGGCCTTGGTGGATTTCTGTCCGATGTGAGCAAAAATTTCAACGAAACTTTTATCAAAGAAAGAACGGATTTTTCCAATGCCTTCAAGGAAGTCAAGAAAGTGCGCTCCCGGCGGAGTATCAAGAACGATCGTGTCGTAGTTTCCGCTTTCAAACTGCATCTGAACTTCTACCAGCGACAGAATCTCATTCATTCCGCCGTACGGTTTGGAAAGAATCTGCACGATGCGGTTGGAAGCAAGATCCGGTGTATTTCCCGAAGCGGCCATGCGACCGATGGTTTTTTCCGGGGACATGAGAAGAGCTGAAAGTTTCACACCCTCAAGTTCCACCTGAGTCACTTCGCCGATGGCATCGTTACTGAGACCGAGAAGGTCTTTCAGGCGTTTTGCCGGATCAATCGTAATGAGGAGAATTCTTTTACCCTTGCCCGCCAGAAACAGGGCACGCGAAGTCGCCAATGTTGTTTTGCCAACACCGCCGGTTCCACAGAAAATTTCAAAAGGTTTGGAGGTGGGCCCCACGACTTTCAGTCCTTCGAAAATGTGCTCTTATTCTATATGAGATTGCTGAGAGACCCAACTAAATCCGCCTCGATGGCCTCAGGAGAATGCTTGAGAGAGTGAGGTAGGATGCATTGCACATCTTTCACATTCTCATCGATAAGTTTTTTTTCATTCAGCGCTTTTTCTTTCAGCTGCGGCGGAATGTCCTCGAGATTCGTCTCAAGGAGGGGATAGAGATAGTTATTGATCGTGATATCGACTGATACCGGAGTCCGCTGTTTAAGGCCGGATTTAAGCTCCAGGGCTTCCTGCCATGACATGAGACTCGGAAGACTCACCACGTGGATTTTTGTGTACTGCGGATCATTTAATTTATTGAGCATTTTCACAGTGTCATCGAAGACCACACCCGATTCAAAAATCTGCTGAAAGTTACTGGTAGATTCCACCATTGTGAGTGCGTGTCCCGATGCTGGTGCGTCGAGAACGACAATCATATTCGGATTTTCTTTTCCCATCTCGAGAATTTTTCCGAGATAGATCATGTAACTGAATCCTGGAACCATATTCACGAGAGCGCGGAAGAAAGCAGTCTTCACAATCCAGCTCGCAATCAATCGTGAGTTCAGTCTTTTTTCAATGTATCCTCGCGCGCACTCTTCGAGGTCCAGTGCAATTTCCCGAATGCCATTCTTACTCATATCAGAGCCGTTCGTCTGAGCATCACTCATCGATTGGGTTTTGAATGTGAGATAAATGGCTTCCTGTCCCTGAGACTTGAGATGACGGACAAAAGCTTTCGACAGTGTAGTTTTACCTACACCGCCTTTACCGCTGAAAATATATAATCTTCGGGGAGAACTCATCGAATGAGTTTAGAACAGGTACATTCCGGTGAGAAGAAGTTTCATGTAATAACCCTTGAGGTCAGAACCTTCATCTTGCTGCACTTTGAAAGGCCAGTGCATTTGCGCCATCACACCAATGACATAACTTTCATTGAGGCGAAGATCCATCCCGCCCCCGAAGTTTGTTCCGAAGGTGAGTTTTCTTGAAGTTTTTCCTGATCCATCGCGATCCGCTTGTGGAGCGTAGAAACCCAGACCCGCGAGGAAATACGGAGAGAAATTATCATACTCAACCATTCTGCCTTTGAATGATCCCACGAGTCCCATCAGTTTCATCTCTTCCGAGTTGTCTTTATGAGTAGAGAGGTGAGCATCTAAGAGAAGATCGAAGGAATGAGAAGCTGCATATGAATAGAGAAGATCTGCAGTGATCTTGTCCTGTCCGTACTTGCCGTAGTTACCAAAAAGGAACGTCTGGCCGATACCAAGACCCAATCCGTGCTGACGTAAACGTCTTTGCGAAGGACTTCCGAATTCAGAAGCTGACGGTTCAGAACTTTCCTCAAACTTAACAGGGGCTTTAGCTTTTGGAGCGCTTTCTGCGGGTTTAGCCGCTGGAGAAAGGTCTTTAAAGTCTGCTGAAGTGTCGGGAGTTTTAACTTTAAGCGGAGTGTTCGTCTGGGCTTGAGAAAGAGAGGGGCTTAAAAAACTCATGGCCACAAAAGTGGCCATGAGCATTGATGCAAAATTTGATTTACTCATGAACCTAAGATTAGTTCAGAGTAGTTGAATTTTCCATAGAAGAATTGAGTCCTGCTACGAAAGCAGGCATGTCAGCAGCTACAGTAGCAGCAGGCATTTCGAAAGTAAGGTTGAGCTTGCCTTCGAGAGCACCGATGTAACCAGTGAGTGTGCCTTCTTCAGAACGGATTACGCGCTTAAGAAGTTCAGTGTTACCTGGCTTAAGTGACTTACGCTCTTGATCGAAAAGGAGCTGGATCTGAGTCATATAAGTGATGTCGTTCTTAGACTTGTTATCGATAACCTGGATTTCGTGACCTTCGCGGATGATCTGAGCGATCTCTTCGAGAGTTACGTAGCAGCTTTGGAAAGTGTCGTAGAGCTTGCGGTTCTGGTAACGCTTGATTGTACGTACGTCTTTCATGATATTCCCCTAATTGTGTTTAGCCCTTCAAATTCATTTTCTCCGGGCTTGGTTCGTAAAAGTTTTTAGTTTAAGAGTTTCGTGTTAAACGCAGCTGCTCCACTCATTTTGTTTTTGCGCGCTGACGTCACACTAATTCAGTCGGGGTGGTTCTACTAACTGGGCATTTCCCTGTCAACTCAGAAGGTCATAAATAATCCTAAAGAAGGTAAAATTTGGGGGTGAGGGGGTAAAAACTTCCTTATTCCTTTAGGTTACGCCACCAATTTTCAATGAGTTACGTTTAAAAGCTCCGCGTTAATTTAGCCACCTTTTAGTAATCAAAATTCTTAAAACGACCCATTTAAAAACCGATAAGTCCTGAAAGGGAAGTTCCATCGAAGGAGCTTTCGAAACAGGATGTTTATGGTGGTTCTTCGTTTCACTCTCGCACTTTCGCTCTTCACTCTCATTTCAGCGTGCTCACACCACACGGAAAATTCCCAGGGAATTAAACTCACGCAGGAACAATCGGATGAAATGAATCGCGAAGCTCTCTCGATCGCTTCAGAACGCCTCGAGCGAATGGTGATGGAAGCGAAAAAATCTGCAACGGCCACAACTTATCTTTCCACTGATCTCTTTCTGAAAGGGAACATGTCCCTGATGGAAGGGGATTTCGTCACCGCCTCTGTTCTTTTCAAACATTTGACGTTCCTGGTTCCGGACGATGAATTCGTCCTGAAAAAATATGCTGTGAGTTTGATTCGGGTAGGTGACCTGGAAACAGCACAGGGTGTCCTCGAGAAAATGTATTTGAAGAGACATGATGAAAAAGCGGGCCTCATTCTCGCAGGCGTTTATGCGGGCCTTGATAAGGAAAAAGAATCGCGTGAAATCTATCACGCCATCCTGAAGAAAAACCCCCAGAACGAAGACGCATGTGTCTTTCTCAGTAAGTCTTATGCGATCGGAAAAGAGAACGCCAAAGCGTTTGCTCAGCTTTCTGCCTGCGCTAAGGCCGATCCGAAAAACGGAATGTATGACTACTACGCTGGGAAAATTCATCTCGATGCGGAAAACATGCCAGCGGCCATTGCTTCATTTAAAAAATCATTTGAAAGACAGCCGGGACACACTCAGGCGGTGAATGCCCTTGGTGTTATTTACGAGGAAACGGAAAAGTTTCCTGAAGCGGCCGCTCTTTATAAGAAGCACCTCGATGTTTCTCCGAATGACAGTGTCATCCTCAATCGCATGGTGCATGTGCTTTTCCAGCAGGAGAAATTTGACCAGGTCATTACTTACGCAGAAAAACTCGCTGATCTTGAACCGGACAATCTTAATCTCAAAGTGAAACTTGGAATCCTCTATACAGATGCCAAGCAGTATCCGGAAGCTCTCTCTATCTTTAAGGATCTTCTTTCAGTTGCTCCGGCGTCAGACAAAATTCTCTATTACCTGGGTGCCATTCACCAGGAATTGAAGCAGTTCCAGGAATCCATTGAGTATTTTAACCAGATTCCTTCTTCGTCAGGTCTCTATAGTGACAGCTCACTTCAGATGGCGAATATGCTTTCGACCATGGCGCAGGAAGAACACTTCGCCAAAGCAGGAACACAGTGGAGAGATTCTTTCCTTAAACATGTAAATGGTAAACTCGAAGAAATCAAAACTCTGACGGTTGAACTTTCTGTTATCAAGTCAGGTTATTACGAGGGAATCGGCGCCTATAAAACGGCGATGGAAAGCATGATGGTGGTGCAGGACGAGAAGAGTTTCGGCATCCAGCACAAGTATTACCTCGCTAATCTCTATGAAAAAGAAAAACGTTTCGATGATTCATCTGCTCTTATTATGACTATTATTGATAAAGATCCGAAGAACGCCCACGCGTGGAACTTCCTCGGATATTCTTTACTGGTTCGTGGTGAGAAGATGGATGTTGCTTACGAATATATCAAGAAAGCTCACGACCTGAGTCCTGATGATGGCTATATCCGTGATTCTCTCGGCTGGTATTATTATAAGACTGGCAACGTGAAGAAGGCCCTGAAAGAGCTTGATCACGCACACAAGAAAGTTCCTGATGATATCGAGATTCTGAAGCATCTTGCTCTTATTCATGAGGAGCTTAAGGACTTCAGTAAAGCGAAGAATTACCTCGAGAATGCTCTCAAACACGCTCGTTATAAGAGTGATCGCGAAGAGATTCTTTCACGCATCGAATCTCTTGCTGGCGACCGTATTCCTGCTTCCAAAAACATTGACTAATTTTTCAAAGCGGCTGAAGATGACTCATGTTCAGCCGCATTGTTATCCTCCTTCTTCTTTCTTCCTGCACACTCCTGAAAGGTTCGGAAAAGCTTAAGAGCAGTGACCTCCTGAAAAACCTTGAAGCCATCAAGGTTGAAGGTGAGGGCAAGGGCCGGCTTCATATCCAGGAAAGACAATATCTCTTCGGTGTCGAATCTCTTTTAAAAGAAGACAAGAGCTGGATCATGGGTGTTTCCATTCCGCTTCACGGGGAAGAGGTACTCCTTTTTCCTTCGCTTGATCAGAAGAACACGGATGATTACGCCATGGATTCCTTTGCTCTCCGGATTGATGCGGGAATCAGGGAAAATCTGAAGAAATCGACGCTGAAAGGTGCCGACTTTCTCACTGCTCTGAGAAAGACACTGAGATTTCTTCTCGCAGCGAGACTCAAATTACCGGTGAATTGTGAAGCGAAAGACAAAGACCAGATTTGCAAGCTGGGCGATGATGAGTTCCTCGTGAAGACTTCTGAAAAATCCCTGCAGGTCGTGACTCCCTTTGCCGGCCACTCACTGGTAACCACGGGAACCAATCTTACCGGTCCTATCTTCATGAACACTCAATTCAAAGTCACATCCCCTGAAACCACGCAGGATCTTCTGACGCTCGAACTTTTCTGGAAATAATAGTTGATTGTATCTGGTGACAATTTGCACCTATTGTCATTAGCAACTCCCTGCTTTTATAGTGAGGTTTACGCCAGGATGGCCTACAATATTTCTATTTCTTTACGTGGAGTTCAAATGAAATTTTCGAGCATTATTCTGGCCGGTCTCATGGTGGTCTTTGCTTCCTGTAGCAAAGAAAAAAACTTCGATGAGCGTGAGTTGCATCTTCTTAGTCCTGAAAAAATTGCGGGCTTTGATCCGATTAACGTTTCAGACCGCTACTCAGGACACGAGGCCGGAAAAGTCTACGAAGGTCTTTTCGAATTTCATCCCCTGAAACGTCCTTATGAACTCGTTCCGAATCTTGCTGAAGGCATGCCTACTATCAGTGCTGACGGACTCACTTATACTTTCAAAATCAAAACAGGTGTTCTGTTCCACGACAGCCCGGCGTTCAAGGGCCAGCCAAGAGAACTGAAGTCTGATGATATTTTCTATTCACTCCGCCGTCTCGCTGATCCGAAACTTTCGGCCAAGGGCTGGTGGATCATTGATGACAAGATCGCGGGCCTCAATGAATGGCGCACGAAATATGAAAAAGAAGCATCGGCAAACTATGAAGACGCAATTGAAGGCTTCAAGAAAATTGATGATCACAGTTTCCAGATCGTTCTGAAGCGTCCGTTCCCGCAATTTCTCTATTCACTCGCTATGCCGTACACATTCATCGTGGCGAAAGAAGCTGTTGATCATTTCGGCAGCGAGTTCCTTAACCACCCGGTAGGAACTGGTCCCTTTACCCTCGAGAAATTTGAGCAGAGTAACCGTATTGTTTATCTCCGCAATAATAAGTTCCGCGACAAGTTCTATCCTTCGGAAGGTGCCGAAGGTGATGACAAGCTTGGCCTTCTTGCTGATGCCGGAAAAAAACTTCCCCTCGTTGATAAAATCGTCGTTGATATCATCCCTGTCGATCAGACTCAGTGGCTGAATTTCCAGAAGGGGAGAGTTGATCTCATGGAAATGAAATCCATGTATGAACGCGCTCTTGATGATTCGAATGCGCTTCACCCGAACCTGAAAGCAAATGGAATCCGTCTTCATATCGATCCTATGCTCGATGTGACTTTCGTAGCGTGGAACTATGACAATGCGATTCTTAAAAACAAGAAACTGAGACAGGCCTTATCGCTGGCCTTTGACCGTGTTGGATACAACAAGACTTTTTATAAGGGTCTCGCTTCAGAAGCTCAGGGTGTCATTCCTCCGGGACTTTCGGGATACAGAAAAGAATTCAGAAATCCTTACGCGAAGTTTGATCTCGCTTCGGCGAAGAAACTTCTCGCTGAAGCTGGTTATGCCGGCGGGAAAGGTCTTCCTGATCTGACGATTGAAACACGTTCAGACACTATTCCCCGTCAGCAGATTGAATTCATCGCTAAGAACATGGCAGAAATCGGCATCAAAGTTAAAGTCGGAGCGAACACATGGCCCGAGCTGATTAAAAAAGTGACGACCCGTCAGCACCAGGGTTACACGATGGCATGGGGAGCGGATTATCCGGATGCGGAAAACTTCCTCGGTCTTCTCTATTGCCCGAACTCTTCTCCGGGATCAAACGGATCGAACTACTGTAATCCTGATTTCGATGCGCTCTTCAAGACTGCGACTCAGCTTCAGGACACTCCGGAAAGAACAACGATGTATGAGAAGTTAAATGAAATCGTTGCTCTCGATTCTCCATGGATTTTCGGATTTCACCGTCCGGAAGTTTATGTGTCTCAGGCGTGGCTCAGAAACTTCAAGCAAATGGAGTTTAACCACAGTCAGTTCCAGTATTTCGGTGTCGACCTGGAAGTGAAAAAAGAACTGAGTAAGAAGTTCTAACGATGGTTCAATACATCATCAGACGACTTCTCTATATGATCCCGGTTCTCCTTGGGGTGAGCCTCGTGATCTTTGTTCTCTTCAACTTAATTGGGGGAGATCCGACAGCTGTTCTTCTCGGGAAAAATGCCAATGCACGCGCGATGGCCGATCTCCGGGAACAACTGGGACTGAACAAGCCACTTTTCATGCAGTATCTGGATGTCGTTCGTTCGGCATTCACTTTTGATTTCGGCCGCTCATGGGCCACGAAGCAGGAAATTACGTACATGATCGCGCAGGGTGCTTATCCTTCGCTTTGCTTAACTATTCCTGCCTTCTTTATTTCAACTGTTCTTTCTCTCATGATTTCTCTCGTCGTGGCTTACTACCGCGGAAGAGGGATTGATCTGTTCGTTCGCTTCTTCTGTATTGCCGGGATGAGTATCTCCGCTCTCACTTACATCCTCGCGTTCCAGTGGTTCTTCGCGTTTGAACTCGGTTGGTTTGAAATTTCAGGATTCGAATACGGCTTCCCTGAATTCGTTCCTTATATCGCACTTCCAGCGATCATCTGGATCATCCTGAGTATCGGTCCCGATGTGCGCTTTTTCCGGACTGTCATCCTCGATGAAATTTATCAGGACTATGTTCGTACTGCCCGCGCGAAAGGACTTTCGGAACTTTCGATTCTCCTGAAGCACGTTCTGAGAAATGCGATGATTCCGATCATCACTTATGTTGTGATTCAGATTCCTTTCCTGATTCTCGGTGCTCTCCTTCTGGAAAGCTTCTTCGGTATTCCGGGCCTAGGTGGAATTACGCTCAATGCCCTTAACTCTTCAGACTTTCCTGTGATTAAAGCGATGGCGATCCTCTCAAGTGTGGTCTACATCATCTTCAGTCTGGTTTCTGATGTCCTTTACACTTTCGCGGATCCGCGAGTGAAGCTGAAGTAGGAATTATGAAAGAAAACTCACTCTGGAAAGATTCATTTAAGAGACTCATTCAGGATAAGACAGCGATGATCTCACTCATCATCGTTGTGATCTATACTCTCGTCGCCCTTCTTTCAGCTTTAGGACTTATCGCTGCTGACTGGGCCAAGGAAGTCGGAGCATCCAACCTTCCGCCAAGTGCTGAGCACTGGTTCGGGACCGATATTTTCGGAAGAAGTGTTTTCCTGAAAGTTGTCCGCGGAACTCAGATCGCCATGTCAGTTGGTGTAGCGACTGCACTCATTTCCATTCCTATCGGGGTTTTCCTCGGAGCGATTGCCGGATATTTCGGCGGATGGGTAGATGATGCTGTGACCTGGCTCTACACAACTTTCTCTTCCATTCCGAACATCATGCTTCTCATTTCGATTACCATGATTCTTGGAAAAGGAATTTTCGCTGTCTACATAGCTCTCGGTGCCACGAGCTGGGTGACACTTTCCCGACTCATCCGCGGCGAAGTCATGAAACACAAAGAGCGTGAATATGTTCAGGCCGCAGGTGCTATTGGTGGCGGGCATATGAGAAAGCTTTTCCGTCACATTCTTCCCAACGTTACCCACATTGTGATCATCAATACGTCTCTTCAATTTCAGATTGCGATTAAGTCAGAAGTGATTCTTTCGTATCTCGGTATCGGAGTTCAGGGCGAACCAAGCTGGGGAACAATGATTGATGATGCGAAACTCGAGATTTCCCGCGGAGTCTGGTGGCAGCTGGCTGGAGCAACGCTTGCGATGTTCCTGGTCGTTCTTGCTTTCAACCTTCTGGGAGATGCTCTCCGGGATTCACTTGATCCGAAACTCAAAGGAAAATAAATGACAGCACCTCTTCTTTCGGTCAAAAACCTTACCGTTGATTTTCACACTGCTGAAGGTGTTACCCGCGCTGTGAACAACGTATCCTTCGACATTCCTGCAGGGAAAACGATCGGTATTGTAGGGGAGTCTGGTTCAGGGAAATCCGTAACGTCACTCGCTGTGATGGGACTTCTTCAGAAACCTGCCGCAAAAATTCCTCAGGGAGAAATTCTCTTTAATGGTCAGGATATCCTGAAATATTCAGAAGCTCAGATGCGTGAACTTCGCGGAGATAAAATCTCCATGATTTTCCAGGAGCCGATGACAAGTTTGAATCCTGTATTCAAAGTCGGTGATCAGATCGCGGAAACTCTTCGCGTACACAGAAACCTCTCGAAGAAAGAAGCCTGGGAAAAGGCCATCGATCTCATGAATCAGGTGGGAATTCCTAATCCTAAGGCCCGCGCTCATACCTATCCTCATGAAATGTCCGGTGGTCAGAAACAACGTGTGATGATTGCCATGGCGATCTCATGCGAACCGAAACTTCTTATCGCGGATGAGCCTACTACAGCTCTCGATGTGACGATTCAGAAACAAGTGCTGGACCTGTTGTTTAAGCTTCAGCAGGAATATCACATGAGCATGATGTTCATCACGCATGATCTCGGTGTGATCGGTGACATCGCTGATGATGTGGTCGTGATGTATCGCTCGAATGTCGTGGAAAAAAACAATGCGAAGACGATTTTCATGGGTGCCAATCACCCGTATACGAAGGGACTTCTCGCGTGCCGTCCCAAGCTGGGAGCGAATCCGAAAAGACTTCTTACTGTCAGCGACTTCATGAATGAGAGCGGAGAAGAGATCAAAATCGACATCGCAAAAGTTCAGGTCTTTGATAAAGAAGTGGCACCGGATAAGCCTTCTGACATTCTTCTCGAAGTAAAAAATCTCGTGACGCAATTTCCGATCAAAGGTGGGTTTTTTAATCGCACTGTTGATCAGTTCAAGGCCGTCAATGATGTGAGTTTCACTCTGAGAAAAGGGAAGACACTTGGTCTCGTGGGCGAATCTGGTTGTGGGAAAACCACACTTGGTCGCACGATCCTTCGTCTGATTGAGCCAGCGGCTGGTCAGATCATTTACGATGGAAAAGATATCACAAGTGTTTACGGTGAAGAGCTTCGTCTTCTTCGCAGAAAAATGCAGATCATTTTCCAGGATCCTTATTCATCGCTTAACCCGCGTATGACGATCGCTGAGATTTTAACAGAACCATTGGTGATTCATAAAGTCGGTTCCGGGAAGCAGGAACGTCTCGATATGGCGAAACAACTCGCTGAGAAAGTGGGACTTAAAGTGGCCCAGCTCAATCGCTATCCGCATGAGTTTTCCGGCGGACAACGCCAGAGAATTTCCATTGCCCGCGCTTTGATGTTACGTCCGGAATTTGTAGTGTGTGATGAATCCGTGTCGGCCCTTGATGTTTCCATTCAGGCACAGGTATTGAATCTTCTTCTCGATCTTCAGGACGAATTCGGTCTCACTTATGTTTTCATCTCGCATGATCTCTCGGTTGTGAACTTCATTGCCGACGAAGTAGGGGTGATGAATGCCGGAAGAATCATCGAAATGGACAAGGCGAGCCGGATCTACAAAAACCCGAAAGAAGAGTATACCCGTATGCTTCTCTCGGCTATTCCCAAGGGAGAAGTGAAGAATCCTTCGCTTTAATCCCGACTAGTCCACTTAGCATTCACGCGATATTCATCATTTGTCTCTCTCATAAGAGGCAAATGGTGAATCGTTTTTCATTCACATCTTAAGGTCGAAACTTCTCAATGACCCCTGCTTATCCGCCGATAGGTGTTGAGAAGTATTGGTTTTTTGATGAGGACCCTTTTGATGATTAAGCTTCCCGTAAAAGATCTCGCGAAAAGAAAAATCGCTGATGGTCACGTTTATCTTTCAACAAGTGAAGGAAGAAAATTTTATCTTCTGAAACCAGGAATGCTTCTGGATGAAGACTTTATTAAAAAACATGCTCAACTGAATACTGTTTTTGATTTTGAACCAGTTGCAGTTCCTGAAGTGATTGAAAACTTTTCAAAACTTTTTAAAGAACTCAGATATCTTCAATTCGAAAGAGATCTCAAATCTCAGAGTTTAAAAATTCTCGGAGAGTTTCATGACTTCCATTCGAGAGATGGTCACTTCCTGAGTTTTGCTCAGGCCTGCTTTGATGCTTTCAATCTCATTCCACATGAGTCACTGAAAAAAATGCACTCACAGGATACACAACTTTTCCGGAAGAGTTTTTATTCCGCTGCTTTCAGTGTAGCAATTGCTCTCAGTAATGATTTTTATCATTTTACGATGCTGCGGGATTTTTACAATATCTCGCTCATGCTGGATTTCGGTTTGTGTGAAACCAATTACAGCTACTATGTGGCCCAGGCGTGCAATCAGGAAAACAAACTTCCTGGCAGCGGTCGCTATTGGCTCGAGCAGGAAAAGGCGACCAAGCAGGAAATTGACGTTTTCCTTGGGCATCCGAAGAAGAGTTACGACTATCTCAAAAAAACAAAATTTCTTGCATTCCCGGAACTCGCAGAAGCTGTGCTTTATCAGCATGAACTTTCTAACGGTAACGGATTCCCGAAGGGAATACCTAGGAGTTATGTCTCAGGATGGGAAGCTGTCATCATGATCGCTGACTCTCTCGTTGAAATTTCAGACGACTTTCCTTTTGAGTCGCGAGTGATAGATCATCTTATGCATTTCCAGAGCAGTAAGCTGAAAGAACTTCCGGTCGGGAAGGTTCACTTTAAGCTCAAAGAGACCTTGAAATATTTTGATTCGTTGAAGGAGACCAATTTCGGATGATTGAGACGGAGAACACTCCCATCATTCTGAACCTCGCCGGTGTCCTCTCTGAGGATCTGAGCAAGTATTTTGCCTCAAGAGGCATCCGGGTCATCGATTCGTTGGTTGAAAATGCACTTCTTTCCTGGACACATATCCTTGTAAAAGATCTCGATAATTTCGATGCTGTGGGTGATACCTACGGAACTCTTGAAAATAATATCCGTCTTATCTCCCTCTCGCAGCCTGGTGACCTGAAAAACTTCATGATGAACAACGGTAAGCTTGTTCTTGATGAATCATGGCTCACCAATGCCTTTGGCACATTCCTCATGGATAAGTTCTTTCAGGAATATGGAGGAGTCACTCTCTCTGACAATTATCCGAAATTCCGCGAGCTCGGCTCTTTTAATATTACAAATCCGTTCAGTACAGGTGAGTATCTCGATCACCTCGTTTTCAATGCTTTTGAAAATGGCATGAGCGCACTTTCCGTTAAGACATATTTCGATCACATCCTCATGTATCTGACCTCGCTCAAGAATAAAGGGCGTGTAGGATTTCCTATTGAAGTCTCTTACGGGACTTTCAACGATGTTTACGGACTCCAGATGCATTTCTTTGCGGAAAACATGCAGATTGAAGACGTCACGAACTCGCTGACTTCAAGAATTACGAAGACTCCTGAAGAATATCTCCTCTATGTTTCTCTTCATTCATCTGACTTCTTTGATTTCACTTACCTTCCGGAAGTGAAGAAAGTTGTCATCACGGCCCTCTGGAATAAATCAGAGAAAGTGAAGACTGAAAATAAAGGGATGATGTTCACTCATGCAGTCTCTTCTTCGAGCAGACAGCTTCCGGCACCGGATGTTTCAGCTCCTTTTGTCCTGAATGAAGGTGGGATTGAAGATCTTTCTTCATTTGTTACACCAGCGGGTGAATCCGAAGTCGAAATCATTCCGGCAGCGATGATTGAAGAAGAATTTGTCACGACTATCTCCGGTTCAGCACCAGAGGAAGAGACGGTCACGACTGTTTCAGGTTCGGATGAGGAAGAAGAAGTCTCCACAACAGTTAAAGGTTCCAAGGAAGAAGAAGATAAGACGGTTACCAAGATCTCCGGGAAAAAAGATGAGAAGGATGGCTTCAAAGTCACTCTCTCAAGCTCGAAGGAAGAGAAAAAAGGGAATATGACCGTGAAGTCCTTCGGGACTGAAGAGGCCAAGGGCCCGGGCATGTTCGATTTCTCAAATAAAGGTACAGTCAAAGACGGCACAGGTGATACTTCCGGCAATAAGAAGGCCGTACCACTTTTCAACGTCTCGGGTCCATCCAGTCGGGAAAAAGAACTCGAGAAGAAAATCAACGAAATCATCACACAAAATGATCAGCTGAAATCAAAGCTAGTCACAGTCACGAGTGAACTCAAAGTTCAGCGCGATACTCATGCGAAGATGGAAAGAATCAAGGAAGAGGTAGCTAAAGTCGTTGATAACGACACTGAGCCTTCGAAACTTGATCAGATTCTGAGACAGAGTGCGAGCAAAGTTCCTACGGAAAGAGAATCCAAGATGGCGGAAGAATTCCGACAGATGGAAAAATTGACCCGTAAGCTTCAGCTCGAATCCAGTCAGAAAGAAATGCACCTGGGTAAAGAGATCGAGAAACAACAGCGGATTGCGGCCCTGAAAGAAACGATGGTTGAGAAAACCCGGGAGACATATTCCAAAGCTCTCGAGAAGAAAGACCAGGAAATTGCGATGATGCAATCTCGCCTCGAGCAGGCGAATAAGCACATGGTTGGCGGCGGAGCACAGGCGCAGACAACTCAGATCAAGGAGCTTGAACGTCAGGCCGTGAATCAGACGAAGATGGTTGAGATGTATAAAGCGAAGATCACGAATCTTGCTGCTGCTCTTGATGCTCAAAAGAGTGATGAGAATTCAAAAGATGAAATGAGAAAGATTCAGCTTCTGAATGATCAGATGAAAACTCAGGTTGAGATGACCCGTAAAGAAGTTACCAAGCTGCAGGATCGTGCGACTGCCGACATGACTCAGCTCATGGCCCTCAAACAGGAAAAAGTGAAGCTGAGTGAAGCTCTGAAAAAAGCTGAACAAACAGCTCGCCTCAGTCAGGGAAGTGCGGGGCCTCAGCAAGGTGAGATGGAAGTGAAGCGCCTGCAGGGTCAGGTTCAGCTTCTCGAAACATATCTGAAAGAGTCCAATACGAAAGTTAAGGATCTGGAGATCAAACTCCAGAACGCAGTTTCCGTGAATCGGAATACAACAGCAGCGGAAGACGGTCAGAGTAAGGTGAAGATCAACCACCTGGAAAACTCTGTGAAGAAGCTTACGCAGGATATTGTGGAAAGCCGCAACCAGCTCGCAGAGATGAAGAAAGAGACGAACAAACTTCGTGCTGAGAAAACCGCTCTCCAGAATATGATGGATAAAGCGAAAAAAGACCTCGAAAAATACGAGAAAAAGCCCGCGTCAGGCAAAAAGTCGGCCTAAAATTCTTGCCATCCCCGGCATGATTATCCCATAATTTCAGTTCTCGATATCGATGCCCGGTTGGTGGAATTGGTAGACACGATAGGCTTAGAACCTATTGCGCGAGCGTGGGGGTTCGAGTCCCTCACCGGGCACCATTAGTATGTTGAGAAGTTTTAAAGCCAGGGTCTCGCGCCCCTGGCTTTTTTTTTGTGCATTTGAAGTTCTCATCATCCAAATTGGCTTCATTTTAGAAAATCCGTTAATTCAGTACTCATAATCGAAAATTCTCTTTCTCAAGTTAAGAAGTTTCTTCCTTGCAAATTTTGATAGTCGTAAATCTAAACAATTTTATAAATGGAGAAATTTGTGAGTGGAGTTAGTTTATCAAAGATTGAAAACATGATTTACATCGTAAGAGGTCAGAAAGTGATGATGGATTTTGATCTTGCTGAGCTATACAGCGTTGAAACAAAAAATCTTAAAAAAGCAGTTCGCAGGAACATGAATAGATTTCCTGATGATTTTATGTTCGAAATGACCAAAGAAGAGCTTGAAAATTGGAGGTTCCAATTTGGAACCTCCAATCGATTGAAGATGGGGTTACGGGTGCAACCATTCGTATTTACAGAACTGGGAGTTGCTATGCTTTCTAGTGTCTTAAATTCTGAACAAGCAATTTCGATAAACATTTCTGTGATGAGAATTTTTTCTAAGCTCAAGAGCTTTCATTTTATGGAAAAAGGACTGAGCGAGAAAATTGAGAAGCTGGAAGCGGGAACTAATAAAGTTTTTAAAGTTGTATTTGAAAGACTTGATAGCATGGAGTCTTTAGTGGATACAAAACTGCCCGTACCTAAAAGGAAAATTGGATTAAAAGATTAATAAGAAGAGCCAGAGACCTGCGCCCCTGGCTTTTTTTTTGATCATTTAGCGAGAGTTACCGTCGCAGAAGTTTTCGTCGCTCCATCATTATCCACAGCTTTCACATAGTAATAAGCAGTCGATGTTGGTTTCGTCTGAGAGTACGAAAGTGATGTCGTAGTCTTCTGGAGATAGTAAGTCGATGATCCATAAAGCTTACGATAAACCTTATACTCTTTTATTCCCGCAGATGAAGTCGCGGCTGCCCATTTGACCGTTGCTGTTGTCGTGGTTTTCGAAACAGTCACATTCGTTGGTGCCGTGATCGCTGCCATAGGAACATACTCAACAGTTGCAGAGTTCAGGGTCTTTCCGGACTTGTCTGTCGCTTTCACATAATAAGTCGCCGCTTTTGTCGGACGAGTCTGCGTGTAAGACAGAGAAGTTGTCGTACTTTGGAGATACGTAGAAGTTGAACCAGAAAGCTTGCGATAAATCTTGTAGCTCTCAATTCCGTCCGAAGAAGTAGCGGCACTCCATTTCAACGTCACGTTTGAAGTGGTGCTGGTGAGGGAAAGATTTGAAGGTGCTGTGAAGAAATCGGGAGAAGGATCATCGAGCTTAATCGTCGCAGCGATATCGCGCATGATGTAGCCGATAGCATAAGGAACTGAAGAGTCGCGACTTACGCTATAAGAGGAAGCATGACTGAATCCGATTTTGTGAAGCCATTCATGAGTCATGTTTCCTGTAATCGTTGCGGCAGAGTAATTGTTGTAGAACTTAGTATTGGCGTAAATCTTTGAAACGTTCGCGTAAGTATAACCAACAGTGCTGGTTGAGGCGTAATACATCTCAATCTGAAGATCCATCTGGTTGTCTGAAATCTTATTGAGAGTTTCAGCGCCATCCAGGATCTTCTGATAAATCTGCTCGTTCGTTAAACCACCATTATCAACGTATTTTTTCACTCCGTTGTAGGTGTAACCGATCACACGATTTCTGAATTCATCAGTCGCTATGACTCTCTTGATGAGTTCTTCGGCCGTACGGATCTTTTCCTCCATTGCCGACGTCGCATTTTCGATTGAGACGTTAGTTCCGAATGTAAGCGCCTGAGACGGGACTGCTGCAATTGCTGTTTGCGAGACCAGAACACTGACGAGGGCCAGTGAAAGAATCATCTTCGCCATCTTTATCTCCTTCCGTGGTGTAAACAGAACTCATCCATAAGTTCTGTGCGTGTTGTATGAACAAACTTTGACATGAAATAAGGAAGTCTCAGACGCGGAGAACATGAAAATGGGGAAGGTGAAAGATTTCAAACATCTTCACTATTCCCGACAAAAGATTTGCGGAATCTTCTTCCCGGGTAGAAGTGAAGTATGGAGTGAATGTGGAGAGATTTTTCTTAATGTCTTAGAGTGAGATTGTCGGAAGATTGCCCCGGTCAGGAACCGGGGCGGAAATACTAATCGTTGTGTTTCGGGTGAGCGAAGTGAAGCTGGCGATCACAACCGTAGCTGACTTTTGCATGATCGATTTCGATAAATCCGATATGCTTCCAGCCTTCTGACTTCTTGTTATCTTTCGTCGTATTCGACACTTCCACTTTAAATTTCAGGACAGTGTTGTCGCTCACCGCTTTGAGAACTTCTCTGCGGAAATCTTTTTCATCATTCATATGAGTGCCGTCAGCAGCAGAGATCTTCATCCATTTCGGAGATTTTACTTTCTCAGGTGCTTCACCAATTTTAGCGATCGGAGTGACAGGGCGGAACATCGGGCTTTGATCAACGAGCTTAAGTGTATTGGCGATTTTAAGTCCCAGTCTTACGAGCATGATGTTGAAACCAGTCTCTGGTTCATTCGTCACTGCTGTTTCAAGGAAACGCGGAGTATTTTCACCCATAAGAACGTCCACGGCAAAGAAGTTTGTCGTAGGAACGCGCTGATCAGGATTCGTTGTCGGAAAGATTTTTCCGGCGAATCCGAAACCGCGATCACTTTTTGAAGTTGTTTTTTCCATGGCAACCGAAGCGCGACCGATGAAAAGGGCAGATGTCCCTTTTTTAAAGGCACCTGAGAAATCACTCTCTTCTGTCATTGTCCATTTACCAGCTAAGCAGACTCCGTTCGGGTGGAGGAGTTTTTCAATTCTTGGATAAGAATCTTCTTTTTCACTGATGGTTCTTTGAGCATCACGTTTCAGGTCTTTCCCTTTTCCGAATACGCTTCCCATGTTCATGCCGTACTGAGGAAGTTTTCCTGCCTGATAAACAGCGTGTTCTTCTTTAGCGATCTCAGACTGAGGAACAAAGTTTGTTCCATCGATCACATCTTTGATCTCATTGAAGGTTGAACCTTCATAAGCGATCGCTTGAGTGGCGAAAAGAAGTGAAGATAAAACAGCGAATTTGGTCATCATAAATATTCTCCCTGAGGATGAAGTTTGAATTGGGGTTCTTCTAACACATCGTTGGATAGGGAGAGGAAAAAGCGCTGACGGATTTGTGGTTTTCCGTCAGTCAGGGCCTAAGCGGGAGCCATTTGAGAGCTGTTTTTAAGGCCTCATCTGAGAGAGCAGGGGCAATCACCAGGCCATGAAATAAGGCCTGCAGGGCCACCCTCTCAATTTCAGTGAGATGGGGGAAAAGATTCGCGAGTTTCTGCTGGTAGCGGGTATCGTACTCCCGGACCTTCTCTCCGATAGAAGTCGGACTGAGACGCCACTTCAGATAGAAGGCACTGAAGGCGTGATTCTTGAGAAAAATCTCACGGGTATATTTTAAAGAGGTGATGAGATCACCACTTTGAATCATGGAATTTCTTTCGGCATTCAATCCGTAAAATTCTTCCGCTCCAATTCTGATGCAGGCATCGAGAATGGCTTCTTTAGTTGAACCCAGATAATAATAGACGAGAGACTTACTGACTTTGGAAGCACGGGCCACCTCGGAAACTTTCCATTTCAGGTGACCCTTCTGATTTTCAAATGCGAGGACAGCATTTACGATATGAAAACTTTTATCATCTTCCATGAGGGACGTATTCGATATTGGAGATGTCATATCCTGTCTCCTGAACTGTTTTGAGAGCAGCTTTAATTTCTTCCTGGCTGAACTTCGGATCCTTACTCATGATCCAGAGATATTTTTCATTTGGTACACCAATAGCAGTCCAGCGGTAATCATCGGACAGACCAATCACGAGATAATCAAACTTAAGCGGCCAGAAAGGCTGAACTTTCCAGCGGGCATTGTTTGAACTCACGATCCAGGCTTTCTGCGGATATTTTTTCAGTTCGCCATTGAGACTTCCTTTATTGTAACGGAAATCAATATCAATGCGCTTTTCTTTCTCGTTCCAGGAGTAGCTCTCTACTCCGTTGTGCACTTCTTTTTCTACCGGAGTAAATCTTCCGGCCATGACGTACCAGTCGCCCATAAATTTATCCCGGTCAACTTGCGCGACCGTCTTGTCATATTTAGGTGAAGAGCATGCAGTTAAAAGAGAAAGTATAACCGGCAGAGTAAGAGATTTCATTTTCCGCTTCCTTTGAGATGAATATCGAAGAACTTAATGCCCTTCTTCACAGCTTCATCGTAGAGGATAAAGGCAAAGGCATGTCCCCAGAAAGGAACCTTGTGTCTTTTGACAAAATTCCCCTCGCGTTTAAGTTTTGCCTCAAATGACGTGGCCTGCGCATACTCGACAAGCTTGTCGTTTTTTGCATGATACAGGAAAAAGGCGGGAGCTCCTTTCTTCACATGATAGGCAGGACTCGCATCGAAATACTCATTTAATTTTTTATCACGACGGTCACCGATGTAAGGACCGATTAAAGGTGAATGGGTATACCAGGTGAGATCATAAGGTCCGCCACCAGCGACAACTGCTTTTACAGCATCCGGTGTACCGATTTTTTGAAGAGCATAGAGGGAAGTGATGTGGGCACCTGCAGAGTATCCCCATAGACCTATTTTTTCAGGATTCAGTTTAAAGCGGGCCGCATTCTTCTTAAACCAGGCAATGGCACTCGCGAGATCTTCGACAGGTGCCGGATGAAGGTGCTTCGGCGGAAAGCGATAATTGATATTGAGAACGGTGTATCCATGACTCGCAAGAGATTCACCGATTGATCGATTGTCATTGTAGTCGCGGGAATCCCATCCTCCACCATGAACCAGAATCACACCCGGAAGATTTTCACCTTTGGTGGGAGTATAGACTTCGCCTGACTGGCGGACATCTTTAGCCTCTGTATAAAAGATGCCAGTCTCCGTTTTGAAAGGAACATGTCCTTTATGAGAAGAACAGCCGACGATGGCGAGGATAAGAAATAAAACTTTCATGCATTCACTTTGTTGGGTGGAGTAAAGGGGATGAGTCTCGGCACCCGGGCGGCGTAGTCGAGATATTCTTTCCTCTGGATATATTTTTTTTCCAGAAGAGGCACGCCACTGACTTTCAGGATAAAAAAGTTAATGGTCATTGGTCCGATAATTGTCCACCAGGTGGAAGGATTAAAAGCCGCGAGATAAATTCCATACCAGAGTGTGATTTCCCCGAAGTAATTCGGGAAGCGGCACAAACTCCACGGACCCGTCATGCAGATGATGCCCTTGTTAGCAGGATTGGCCTTATACTTTTTTAAATATCTGTCGGCGTAGGATTCGAAGAGCCAACCGAAAAAGAAAACTCCCACACCGATTTTATTCATCACACTTAAAGTCTGATCAGCTCTTTCCATGCCCGCTGTGATGGGGAGAGAAATGAGAAGCATGAGAAGACCTTGCAGAATAAAAACTTTGAAGTAAGCATGAAGATTTGGATGCGTACCCCAGGTTCCGCGCATTTCCACATAGCGATGATCTTCAGGAGCTTTCCAGTTTCTGGAAAGAAGATAAAGCGAAAGGCGAAGTCCCCAGCAGAGGACGAGACCGAGCACCACTGCATTTTTCACTGAATTGAAGTGATAAAAATAACTCACGAGAGCGATCACGATAAATCCCTGTCCCCAGGCGATATCCACCAGTCCGAAATTTTTTTTCCAGACAGCGATGAGAAAATAAATATGCATCAGGGCCATGACAGCAAGAAGAACACTGAGAATCATAAAGCACCTCATGGATATTCTACCGGGAATCGCTAAATCCTCATCAACAAAGTCCGATGCTCAGGTTTTGTGGAACTCGGTTTGCATTTTGAAGTGTCAGGTTTAAGAGAGGAGAAAATTATGGGTACAACCTTCTGGCATCACACGAAAAATCATGAACCGCGTAAGGAAAAAAGCACAGCTGAGCGTGGCAGAAATGCCGATCGGCCATCTGAGATTCCAGCAACGGGCTGGAAAGATACTCTCATGCGCGTAAAAAAAGAGATTGGTGAGGATAAGGTTTCTATGCTGGCCGCCTCAATGTCGTATTACGCATTACTTGCTTGTGTACCTGCGTTGACGTCACTGGTTCTTCTTTATGCGTGGTTTAGTGACCCTTCAGAAATTTCCCGTCACCTCGCTTCGATCTCGCGCTTTCTTCCGAGAGAAGCAGAAGAGATTATCCGGAATCAATTAATGGCACTGGCGACAAAAGCTCCCACCACTCTGGGACTCAGTGCGATCGGGACGCTTCTCTTTTCACTCTGGAGTGCTTCGAAAGGAAGTACGTCTGTCATTGAAGCGATGAATATTATCTACGGAGAAAAAGAATGCCGTGGATTTGTCAAAAGAACACTCATGGCCTTAGGTATGACTCTGCTGGGAACTGTCCTGAGTCTGGTTGCAATTGTTGTTGTCGTTGCTATGCCTGCCATCACAGGTGCATTTAATTTCGGCCCGATGTTTGAAACTTTGGGAAGTATAGCCGGTTGGGTTGTTCTCCTGATGATCTTTTCATTTTATCTTTCGGCCCTCTATCGTTTTGGTCCCTGTCGTCAGAAAGCAAAGTGGCAATGGGTAAGCAGAGGATCGATCATTGCATCCGTTCTCTGGGCAGCAACTTCACTCTTATTTTCCTGGTACGCCTCAAGCTTTACCGATTTCAATAAGACCTATGGTTCCCTAGGGGCCGTCGTTGTTCTCATGACCTGGTTCTGGATCACGAGTTACATTATTCTTCTCGGTGGAGAAATTAACTCTGAGCTCGAAAGACAAACCCGGAAAGATACGACAACCGGTAGTCCTAAACCATTGGGAGCACGTGACGCCTTTGCCGCCGATACTGTGGGCCCAACCGCCCGGGAGATGAAGAAAGCTTAAAGTTTTGGCCCTTTTTCCTCATTCATGATTTAAGAGGAGAAAGGGCTTTTTATGCTGAAGATTTTCTTTCTTTTTGTTCTCACTCTTTCTGCATCCGCAGCAACCTATCCGGAACATTGGTGGGCAGAAGTTTCCCGTGAAGGAGCACCCGCTTGGGAAGTTCTTCCTCAGGACGCTGCTCCCGGTGAAGTCATTCTTTCGAAAAGAAATGAACTCGGTATCCTTTCAAATTTTGCACCCACTGCTTTTGTTCTCGATGATGTGAATTACGCAAGTGTGGAAGGCTTCTGGCAGATGATGAAATATCCTGAAACGAGTGACGATCCGAGATCCACTCTTGTTTATCCATTTTCAAGAGAACAAGTTTCTGCGATGACAGCTTTCACCGCTAAAGACGCCGGAAAAATCGGCGAACTCAAGATGAAGGAACTCGGTATTGACTGGGTCACCTATCAGGGCACGCGCATGACTTATTGTTCTGTGGAGAAAGGTCTTCACTATGAACTCATCAAAAGAGCGATGATTGAGAAAGTGAATCAGAACCCTGAAGTTAAAAGAATTCTCCTCATGACGGGCGATCTCATTCTTCGGCCGGACCATCACGCCGAAGGCTGCCAGGCCCCGGAGTGGAAATACTACGAACTTTGGATGGAAATCCGCTCCAACCTCCTGTAATTACGGCTACCTGAAATCAAGGGTTTGCTTCATTTTTTCCTCTGAAAATCCGAAAAGATTACCAGCGAGGAACTCATGAAAGCGATCTTACTTTTCACTCTGATTTTTATCTCCACGGCCCATGCCGAATCTCTCATCACCATGGATGAATTTGAATCCATGTCGATTGATCAGCAATCAGAAGTCCTCACGATCTACAAAGAATTTCTTCGAGAAAATTCTGCCAAATCAGAGATGGGAAATTTTTCTTCCGTTCAGTTTTCATTTTTCGCAGAAGCGATTGCGACCGGCAATCTTGATTGCTTTTATGCCGGCTGGCCCAGCCGCAGTTCTCCTAAACGCGGAGGAGGAAGACTTTGTACGTCTCCCCGAAACGGAAATCCGGATTACCGCACGGCCGCTGCTTCCTGCTCAGCGAGTGAACTTCTTTGTCAGCCATTAATTTTCGGGTCAGGCTTTTGCGTGAGTGTCGCCACTCCCGTTCTTCGGAACTCTGCTTTCAGTCAGTGTGAAAGAAGATTTGCTTCTTCCGGAAGAACGATGGCCGATGTTGTCCGTGAATTAAATATGCCGGCCAAACGTGCTGAGCTTCAACAGCTTGTTGATACCAGTAATCAAATTTGTCGTGATG
This sequence comes from Bdellovibrionota bacterium, assembly GCA_040387275.1. Lineage (GTDB taxonomy): Bacteria > Bdellovibrionota > Bacteriovoracia > Bacteriovoracales > Bacteriovoracaceae > Peredibacter. Next base: position 446,389 of record JAZKDZ010000003.1, read on the forward strand.
GTTTTCAGGCGAGATCTTCCATGTGTACTCGTCTCAAGAATCAGATTCTCGCTGTGAAGAGACAAGTGGATGCGTCTCCGGCCCCCACAGCTGCTGGTGCAACCATTTCAAGAGCAGCCGATATCGCCATCGATGCTCTCACGCGTGGGAGTATTGAACCGGATGCAGAAGATTGTGATCCGAACACTCCGGGGATTCAGCTTCGTCCACCTGTTCCTCAGACAGTCGTTCTTCCTCCGCCGAGAAGAGTTGTTGCAAGAGCTCTTCCTCAGGATGGAGTCTTACGTCGAGAGACTTGTGAACGTCCGGTCATTCCTTCACCGAGACCACTCGCAGAAATGCTTCCCATTCTCGCTCAGAATAATGTTCGCGTTGTCATCGGAACTCCTCAACCTCAACACATTCAGCGCTTCCTCGAAGACTTCAATAAATTTCCTCAGTCACTCAGGAACGAAATGTTCCAGCGCGGATCAAGAATCAATCTGATTGTCGGTCAGGGTGTTTCGCAGGATCCATCGTGGGCAGAGGAAGCCGCTCGTGGAAATGGAACGGGATGGACAGAAACGACGGATGGTAGGGCCTGGTCCACAGTCATGGGCTCGGGTGGATATCTCGGAAGACCGAGAACGCCGACGAGAATTGTTGTGAACCGCACTTACACAGAAGCTGGATCAACGAATACATTTCTTCATGAGTACGCCCATACCATGGACCGGATGTATGGAGAATTTTCCATCACACGTTCTCCGATTTATCAGCAGGCCATGAGTAGAGACGCGCGTTCGCGTGAATTTATCCAGGCGATCTGCGGAGACTATTGTAATAATCCCCAGCATCCGGAAGAAGCATTCGCAGAATTATTTGCTTATTATCACGCTTGTCCTGCGACGAATACGCAGATGAAAGAAGTGTTGCCGAATCTGTCTCAGTTGTTTGAAAGTATCACGACGGTGAGAGAGCTTCTTGATCGACGCGTTCCCTGATTATTGAGTATTGGATTCTGATTCAATAATCAGGCGTGCCCCACGTTTATAAGTGAGGTACGTCCATGCCCACTGGAAAATCACAAATATTCTGTTCTTAAATCCAATCAGATAATAAACGTGAACAAAGAGCCAGGAAATCCAGGCGAGAAAGCCTGTGATATGAACGCCTTTATAAACTGCGACGGCCCGTGAGCGACCGATAGTGGCCATCTGTCCTTTATCCACGTACTGGAAATTTTCCCGTGAATAAGAATTATTCTTCGTCTCTTTTTTTATGAGCTTCGCTACATAGCGGCCCTGTTGCATAGCTACCGGTGCAAGCCCAGGGAGGGGAGCACTCTGCGGACCGTATTCATGATGGGCCTGATCACCGATGACAAAAATATCCGGAAAATTTTTGATCGAACAATCGCGTCCCACAATCACTCGTCCCTGACGATCAAGTTCGACATTCAAAGTTTTGTTAATGGCAACAGAGGCGACCCCTGCGGCCCAGAGAATTGTTTTGGAAGCGATGAACTCTTCACCGATCTTGATTCCCTCATCACTTACATCCATCACACGGGAATTCGTTCTCACCACAACACCAAGGGCCTCAAGTTCTTTCACAGAGTTCCGGGAAAGTTCATCCGGCATCGTCGCAAGAACTCTCGGACCTGCTTCAATGAGAATTACTTTCGCTGATCCTGGATTGATATTGTGAAAGTCACTGATGAGACTGAAGGTCGCAATCTCTGCGAGTGATCCCGCTAACTCAACACCGGTGGGTCCACCGCCCACAACCACAAAAGTGAGGAGGGCATTTCTTTTTACAGGATCAGTTTCGCGCTCGGCCTGTTCAAAAGCGAGCAGGACTTTTTTTCTGATCTCTGTCGCCTGAGTAATATTTTTTAAACCCGGTGAAAACTTCTCCCATTGGGGAGAATTAAAATACGTGTAAGTGGAACCACACGAGAGAATGAGATAATTAAACTCCACCCGGTTTCCTTCAAGAGTCGTGAGCCATTTTTCTTCTTTATTAATCTCATTCACATTGCCGAGGAGAATTTCAATATTTGGTCCACGGAGAATGGATCGCAGTGGATAAGCAATGTCTGCCGGAGAAAGTGCCGCTGTCGCTACCTGATAGAGAAGTGGCTGGAAGAGGTGATAGTTTCTCTTATCGATGAGAGTGACCTGGAATTCTGTACGGGAAAGTTTTTTCGCGGCCGAAAGACCACCGAAACCACCGCCAACGATAACGACTTTTTTCATATAACCTTAAAGGAAGAGATCAGGTTTTCCTGAGCCAATTCTCACAACTTCCGGAATGCCCTGAATGAAATTCACGATTGTTGTCGGACCCAGGAATTCATATTCGCCCGGATCAATAATAAGATCGATCAGATGTCCGAGGTTGTCTTCAATCAATGCGCTATAAAGAGGAACGCCATCATCTTCTGCGTCGATCATTTCGTGATTGATGTGACTCGAAATAAGAATTCCGTCATAGGCATCGATGAGACTCAGACAAAGTTTTTTAGGCGGGAAGCGCACGCCCACTTCGTGATCGGTCTTCGATGCCTTGAGATGTTTCTGGATTTTTTTCTGCGCAGGAAGAATAAAAGTATAGGGACCGGGAATGACTTTCTTCATCAGCGCGAATGCGTTGTCGTCGACGTGCGCGATCTCCATCGCCTTCTGAAAGCTCGAACAGAGAACGGTGAAGTGCTTGGTGTTATCCACGTGACGGAGCTGATACAGGCGATCGATTCCCTTTTTCTCTGCGGGATCAGCGATCACCACCCAGTTGGTTTCAGTGGGAATAGCTACCAGGCCACCGTTTTTCAGGATACGGACAGCATTCTCAAGCACGCGATCATCGGGATTGTGTTCAACGACATAACTTATCATCTGAACATTATAGACATAAAAAAGCCTCCCATGAGGGAGGCTTCTTCTAAAAATGCAATTTAGTTGAGAAACTAGTGGCCGGCCGGAACCGACATAACAGTACCGAGAGACTTTGAGCGACGCTCAAAGAAATTCTGGTTCTCTTCTCTTTCTGACTCTTCTTTGCAAAGGATGCACATTTCTGAAGTCGGACGAGCGAGGAGGCGAGTGTAAGTGATCGGGTCACCACAGTCGTCACACATGCCGTAAGCTTCAGTTTCGATCTTAGAAAGCGTTTTCATGATCTTCTTGTAGTAGAGGCTTTCGCGGTTCGAAAAACGCATATCAGCTGCCAAGAGAATATTGTCGTTTGCTGAATCAACTTCATCTTTAGCGCCAGTAATCGAATTGGTTTCGTACTCTTGCTTCTTCAGTTGAAAGTTAGCTCTGATGCGCTCTGCTTCACTCATGAGTTTGTCTTTAAGCGCCGTAATGTGCTTGTCAGACAAATGACTGTTTTGACGAACTGCCATCCTTGTTCTCCTTGTTACCCTCGGCCTCGCGGCCGTCTGTGTGTTTGGTATTGAAAATTAAAACAGGGCCACCCTTTAGTTGCCAATGTCGGTTCTTTGACAAATGCCCGATTTGACTAACATTTGCTTTCAAGATTGCAAGCAGCAGTAAGGTTCTGATACACCCTTAACAGAAAATAGGTAGATGCATGTTGAAGAGTAATGAAGAAAAGTTTCTGAATGACGTTTTTTTGACGCTGAAAAAATACATTCAAAACAATGCGAATACAGACACTGTAAATCCTCATCCTACTGTCGATGAACTCAAAAATATTATTCCGGATTTAAGTCGCACAGGCGTTTCTCTCGAGGAGATTCATAGGGAATTCGAGATTATTCTCGAAAAGAGTGTGCGAACAATTCATCCCTTGTTTCTCAACCAACTCTTTGGTGGTTTTGATGTCACAGCATGGACCGGAGAGATCGCAAGTTCACTTCTCAACCCCACCATGGCGACGTTTGAAATCGCTCCTGTCTTCACTTTGATCGAAAAACGACTGGTGAAAGAACTTCTCACCCTGATGGGATTCGATAAAGGAGAAGGGATCATGGTGACAGGGGGGAGTAACTCCAATCTTCTGTCTATTTTGTGTGCCCGTTCGCATTATAATCCGGCCATCCGTCAGACTGGCTTCGCGCATAATCACTTTCGGATCTATGTTTCAGAAGACGCTCATTACTCTTTTGATAAGGCCGTGAACATTACCGGCATCGGAACCCAGAATCTCATCCAGGTCCCGACAAATGCCCGTGGTGAGATGATTCCGGAAGAGCTCGAACGAATCCTTGCAACTGACATTAAAGATGGTTTTACCCCGCTTATGGTGGGAGCAACTTTTGGAACAACCGTTCTGGGTGCATTTGATCCGGTGGAAAAAATTGCGGCGATCTGCGAACACTTTAAAGTCTGGCTTCATGTCGATGCGGCGTGGGGTGGAGCTGCGGTTTTCTCGAAAAGTGCCCGCCATCTGACCCGCGGCCTCGAGAAAGCTGACTCTGTCACTTTCGATGCTCATAAAACGATGGGAGCTCCTCTCATCACTTCATTCTTTCTCACGAAGCAAACCGGCATTCTCCGCGCGACCAATCGTGGAGGCGGGGCCGAATATCTTTTCCATGAATTTGATAATTCAGACTGGGATACCGGAACGTACTCGCTTCAGTGCGGTCGTCGCGCCGATGCTCTGAAACTCTGGTTACTCTGGCGCTCCCAGGGAACTGATGGACTCATGAAGCGGACCGAGCACCTTCTGGATCTCGCGACTTTTGCCGCTCATGAAGTGAGCCTCGATGCGCGGATGACGTTGATTCATCATCATTATCTGAATGTCTGTTTCCAGGTGAAACCTCTCCGGACTCCGGAAAACGTGAATTCGTTTACCTTGAAAGTCAGAAAGGAGCTTCTGGCCTCCGGACGGGCGATGGTGAATTACGCTGAGCGCGCCGATGGGACGATTTTCCTGCGCCTCGTTTTCCCGAATCATCTTACCGAAAAATCCCATGTGGCCGAGCTGCTGAAGATCATCACCGAAACTGCGGAACTGATTGAGCTTAACGGCAATCTGCCTTTATACTCTTAGAAGATTACAAAATTCCGGAGCATCGCCATGCCTCTTCATCCCTCGATTGTTCACCTTCCTCTTGTTCTCTCATTTATCCTTCCGGCCATCATTCTTCTTTTTGCCTGGGCAATCCGCGCGGGGAAAATGTCGAAGGAACTCTGGCTCGTGGTGATTGGGTTTCAGGTTCTCGTGACGGCTACAGGATACGTTTCTCTTGAAACCGGTGAAACGGATGAAGAAAAAGTCTCGGCCGTCGTTGGAAAAAAAATCATTCATGTTCATGAAGAGTCAGCGGAAATTTTTGTCGGCACAACAGTCATCTCTCTTGCTGCGGGAGTCGCTGTTTGGTTTCTTCAGCCAGCCTTTCAGGAGAAAGCGAGATTTGTCGTTGCTCTCATCAGTCTTTTGCCACTCATTTTCGGATGGCGGACAGGGAATCTCGGTGGAGAAATCGTCTATAAACACGGAGGCGGAAGTGCTCATGCGGACTTCCGGGAAGTGTTCCGGCCTGAGCCCGCGACACTTGAGCCGGCCGTGGAAACGGACAATGAAAGTCTCAAGACTGACGACAATGATTACTCAGGTGAGAGTATTATTGAAGACGACGATGAGAAGCGAGAAGACTGATTATTTCCGGAAAATAAAAAACACCGCTCCGATCATACACAGGGCCGCATAGAAGTAATTTCTGTTCAGCGGCTCTTTCATAATCCAGACAGCAAAGACCGAAAAGACCACCATCGTGATCACTTCCTGCATGATTTTCAGCTGAGCAAGTGAGAAGTGCTGATAGCCAATCCGGTTAGCGGGAACCTGGAAACAATACTCAAAGAAGGCAATTCCCCAGCTGACGAGAATGGCGAGATAGAGGGGTTTTGAGCCAAGGCTTTTTAAGTGACCATACCAGGCATAGGTCATGAAAATATTCGAGAGAAGTAGAAGTCCGATTGTCTTAACCATATTATTTCAGAAGCTCATCAACATCGTGGTTGAACTCTTTTTTCCATTCTTCATAAAACTTCCCGGTGGATGGGCCGGTGAAGCCAGCGTGAATTTTCACCACTTCGTGCTTCTTATTCAGGTAAACCGTTGTCGGGAAAGAAATGAAATTCTTAAGCCCCGGGATTTTATCCATCGGTTTGTCTTCTGAGGTTGATCCAGCGAGAAGAACCGGAAAATCCATGTCGAGTTTTTTTGCGGTTTTCGTGAGCTGCATTCTCGCGTTGGCCTGATCGAGACTTCTTTCAAAGCTGAGGGCAATCAGTTCAATTCCGCGCTTCTTATTTTCCTTGAACCAGGGAACGAGGTAGTTCATTTCATCAATACAGTTCGGACACCATGATCCAAAGAATGAAACGATAACCGGCTTTCCTTTGAAATCGGAAAGGCTGACTTTTTTTCCGTTTATATCCGGAAAGCTGAAAGACATTTTATCCAGCTGGGTCTGCTTGTAAGGATCGGGGAGTGAAGCCTTGTCATCCTTTACACCCGCAACATCTGTTTTCCAGTTCGCGAGGATATTAGCTTCCATCTTATTTTTCTCAATTCTTCCTTTGAAAACGTAATTGTAAACGCCATCAAAGCTTGCAGCTTCAAAGAATTCTCCGCTCACATAACCTTCGAAGTAACGGTAATCGCCGGTCGGGCTGAGGATAGAGCCTGAGAGCTTACTTTTTTTCTGCTCGAGGATCACGACACCCTTTGCTTCTTTTCCATCTTCTTCTTTTAAGGTGACGGCCCAGGTTCCATTGAACTTCGCAGCTGGCTTCTCATACTTTCCGCCGTAGCGGGCCTTCACGTCTCTTTTTCCTTCGACCGGAGTTTCCTGTCTGGGATTTTTATTCAATCTGACGAATTTTCCACGAAGGAGATCATTGGTAAGAAGTTCCAGTTCCAGCTCATTTTCATAGTGCTGGATCGGAATAGTGATCATATTTTTTTTGACAGTAATCCCGTTCAGAGGAATGTTCTCTTTTCCATTCCTGAGAGTTCCTGTGAGGCTTTTCCCCTCATATTTAAAATCTATGACGAATGGGATCACTGCGTAGGTAGCCTTCATTTCAAAGCGCCAGGGACCATCTTTCAGTTTCAGCTTGGCCGCAATTGAGGAAAAACTGAGAAACAGGAGGAAAATAGCCGTCAAATTCTTAATCATGTGCTTTTACCGGTTGAAGGATTTTGATAGTATCTTCATTCAAGAATATTCTTTTGTCATCACGGATGGGATCCCAATGAAGCAGTTCATCATAGGCCAACGCTGGATATCGGAATCTGAACCTGAGCTCGGTCTCGGTGTCATCATCGAGGTTGAAGCAAAAACCATCACTTGTTTTTTTCCAGCTGCAAAAGTTGATCGCCGTTATGGTGCTCAGACCGCACCTCTTCGCCGGATCCGCTTCGTGGAAGGTGATGAAGTGAAAGGTTCTGCCGGAGAGTCTTTCATTGTCGAAAGCACGACGGAAGATAAAGGCATTGTTACCTATCATGGTGAAGGAAAATCCTTACCGGAATCTCAGCTCGCTGAAACACTCACATTCTCAAAACCAGAAGAGAGACTTTTTGCGGGGAATATCGATTCCACCGAACTCTTTAAACTTCGTTACGATGTTCTTCTGAATCAAAGAAAACTTTTCATCAGTCCCATCCGGGGTTTCACGGGACCAAGAGTCTCGTTAATTCCTCACCAGATGTTTGTAGCAAGTGAAATCACCCGTCGCTCACGTCCGAGAGTTCTCCTCGCGGATGAAGTTGGTCTCGGGAAAACGATTGAAGCAGGATTAATTCTTCACCACTTGATTCTCACCGGCCGGGTTGAACGTGCCCTCATTCTCGTTCCTGATTCACTCGTGTATCAGTGGTTCGTGGAAATGCTCCGTAAGTTTCAGATGACTTTCACCACCATCAATCACGATTCAAAACTTGAAAAGGGTGACCGTCCTTTCGAAGATGGTCAGCTGTTTGTAGCATCCATCAAGTATCTCATGCGCGAAGACTGGCTCATGGATCAGGTCATGGAATCGAAATGGGATCTTCTCGTTGTGGATGAGGCCCATCAGCTTCGCTGGTCACCTGAACAATCCTCAATGGAATATGATTTCGTTTCTGTTCTCGCGAAAGACACACCGGGTGTTCTTCTCCTTTCAGGAACACCGGAGATTCTCGGACTCGCAGGACACTACGCGCGCCTTCACCTTCTTGATCCCAATCGCTTTCATGACTTCAATCAATTCATCGAAGAGACCATGGGCTATAAGCCGGTGACGGATCTCGCGAATAAACTTATTTCCAATAAAGCGGTCACAGCGACTGAGAAGAAAACGCTGAGAGACAAGCTGGGGATCGATCTCGATACGGTGGATCGTGAAAAAGCTCTGCAGATGCTCGTTGACCGTCACGGCACCGGCCGCGTTTATGTGCGGAATACCCGGAAGACCATGGCGAGCTATAGTGAGTTCTTTCCGAAAAGAGTTTTCCATTCTTATCCACTCGCTGTCGGTAAGACAAAAAATGTCGAAAAGAAAATCTTTGAACTAAAAGCTGACTGGCTTGCGACATTTGCTGAAAAACATAAAGACGATAAGACCCTTCTCATCTGTCACGATAAAGACATGGTGGTTGATCTTGAGAAGGCCCTGAAAGACAAAACAACGGTGAAGGCCGCTGTTTTCCATTCGGGCATGAATCTCATGAACCGCGACCGTCAGGCGGTTTACTTCGCTGATCCGGAAGGTGCCCAGATTCTTCTTTCGACCGAAATCGGTTCAGAAGGAAGAAACTTTGAATTCGCAAAAAATCTCATTCTCTTCGATCTTCCGAAACTTCCTGATCTCCTCGAGCAGAGGATTGGTCGCCTTGATCGTATCGGTCAGAAAAATGATATCCAGATTCATGTTCCTTATGTGGAAGAGTCTCCGGATGAACTTCTTCTCCGTTGGTATAACGAAGGCTTCAATGCGTTTGAGTCTTCTCCCCGGGGAGCAACGGAATTGTACGCAACAGTGAGAGAGGATCTGAATGCTCTTGTGGCAAAAGCTGAAGCTGGAGATTTTCCGGAAAAAGAATTCCAGAAATTCCTGAAGACCACACAGACTCTTCACGAGGAAATTGAAACAAAACTCGAAGAAGGTCAGGATCAATTAGTTGAGCTCAATTCCTTCGATCACACGAAGGCCATGGCGTTCGTGAAAGAACTCGAAACAGTTGATGAATCTAATGATCTTCGCGATTTCATGATTAATCTCTGGAATCAGCTGGGTGTGGAAACGGAAGACATGAACGATCCGTGGACGTTCCTCATCCGTCCGGGTGACAACATGTATCTCCCGCATTTTCCTGGTCTCGATAACGAAGGCATGACTGTCACTTTCAAGCGCGAGAATGCTCTCAAATTTGACGGCATGACATTTCTCACATGGGATCACCCGATGGTCGTGGGAATCATGGACTTTATCTCTAGTAAGGAGATGGGGAACTGTACGATTTCTTCGTGGAAGACTCCGTCAAAAGAGACCTTCCTCTTTGAAGGTTATTTCCTTCTTTCGGCCGTTGCTGAGAAAAAACTCCAGCTGCAGAAATGGTTTCCACCAACTCCGCTCAGAGTTCTCCTGAGTGCCAAGATGGAAGATCTCACTCAGAAAATGCCTAAGAAATTCATAGATGAGGGAACGGAAACTCTTTCTCAGGAAAAGCGTGCGGGTCTCAAGGAACTTCCGAAAGATTTTCTTAAGGAATGTATCAAGCGCGGGAAAGAACTGTGTGTGGCACGGGCCAAGCAATACAAAGAAAAATTCCGCGAAGACATGGTGAAAGCGATGGATTCAGAAATCGAACGACTGGAATCTCTCCGTAAGGTAAATCCCACAGTTTCTGAAACAGAAATTATTCTCATGAAATACAACAAGAACAATATGCTTAAAGCGATGGATAAGGCCGAGCTCTCACTCGACTCACTCCGGATCATAATTAACTAGGATCACCTATGGCCATGACAGAGCTGACTGACGATACCATTTTTACCCTTATTGATACTGAGCCAATGGTCTTCATCGATTTTTATGCCAGCTGGTGTGGATCCTGCCGGATTGCCGCTCCGATGTTTGAAAAAATCGCCCAGGAAGAGGGTGTCATGATTTATAAAATCGATGTGGAAAAAAATCCGCGCATCAAAGAGATGCTCGATCTTCCCGGACTTCCTTCTGTCGGATGCTTTAAAAACGGAGAGCCGAAAGATCTCGTGAATGTCACGAAGGAAGAAGCTTTCCGCGAATTCGTGCAAAAGATGAAGGCTTAATATGGACGTCAAAAACATGAAGATGCTCGCTGAGAAGTACACCTTTGATGAACTTCAAAAGCTCGCTGACGATTTTGAAAATACCGGTGTCGCAACCGTGAAAACCTCAGAAGATCCGGGAGATCAGATGAGTGATTATCTCATGGCCGCTGAAATCAGATTCGTAATGGATAAAGAAAATAAAACACTTCAGGAAGCCTTACGCGATTTCTCTAAGCGCGTGCGCGGAGTACTCACGTAATGGATATTAAAATCAGACCAGGGCTACTCTTCGACATCAGTACGATCGCTGATTACCAGGTCAAAATGGCGTGGGAAACGGAGCAATTAAAACTCGATCCACCGACAGTTGAACTCGGAGTCACAGCGGTCTTCGATGATCCTTCTAAGGGCAAATACTGGCTCGCAGAAGTGAATGGGGAAGTGGTGGGCTGTCTTCTCACGGTTCCGGAATGGAGTGACTGGAGAAACGGTACGGTTCTCTGGATTCATTCGGTTTATGTGAGACCGGATTTCAGAAAGCACGGAGTTTTCCGGAAGCTTTATTCACATCTTAAATCAATGGTGGATTCTTCGAAAGATCTCAGAGGGCTTCGACTGTATGTGGAAAAGACCAATGGTCCTGCCCAGAAAGTTTATGAGTCACTGGGGATGTCCGGCGAGCATTACCATCTCTACGAGTGGCTGAAATAATCTACTGCTGATTTTCGGTTGTTGCTGGGGCCTGCATCCGGGACTCAAACTGACTTGTGCGGTAGAAGTACACGCCCAAAGTTACGACTACGACGACAATGATATACATCGACTTATTCAGCTTCGGTTTCTCACTCATGGGTTCTCCTGTTCCTTCATTCTATCGGCATAAACAAAAAAAAAGCCCCTCTTGCGAGGGGCTTTTTTTAATATCTAATTTAACCTGAGAGAAGAGTGCGAACGGGGGTGGGTGTGTGTGACGGGCCTTAGAGGAAAATGGGACTGGTTAGGTCTCAGCTTCCGGGGAGCTTTGTGAACTTTTGTGGTGTTCATCACCCTCTTCTCAAGGAACTATAAAGCAGGAACCGTGCCAACATTCATGCCCCTATAAGTGACTGAAATACCGGACTGCTTCAGACAGGGTTGATATCAAAATGGCCTCGTAGTTTCATTGTGACCCCGAGGCCGTGGTGTCAGGTTGAGGTGATTTGAAATTGTTACAGTGGTGAGTGGACGAAGCGTCAATGCGTCGACTCTGGCTCCTGCCTCTCGTCGAGATACAGGTCTCGCAAGCTAGCGCTTGCTTCCTGACCATAAAAAAAAAGCCCCTCGTGAGAGGGGCTTTTTTTAAGTTTTTAACCGTGCAGAGGAAAGAACATTGAGATTGTGTGGAGGGCCATTTTTTGTGGAACCTCTCTGATGGTTAATCAGGAGATTCGGGGATAAATTTTCTGAACTTTTGTGGAGTTCATCCCCTCTGCTTGGGATCCTATAAAGCAACCTCGATGCCAATTTGCATTTTTTCATAACCATCCAAAATCCTATGATTACTCATGACGCCAAAATAAAAAGTTCATTAGTCAGAATGCCCCGACGATGGGGGCACTCTGGTAAAAGAGTCCGCGAGAAAAGTGACAGAAGATCGGCCGTAAGATTGTGTAAGGTCCGTAAGATCATCATCTTAACGTTCATTTACTTGTTGTAAGTTCATGTCAGAGGGACAAGGAATTTTTGCGGGAGATAGGAAAAAATTAATTAATTAAGGGCATTTTTGAGACTCACTGAAAGCTGAGAAAAACTTTTTCTTCTTCCATCTGATCAGCATTTTCAATTTGTGCTTCGGGTTTCACATCCACCTTTTGATCATTTTTGCGGAGGTCTTTCACGATGCTTCCAATCTCTTTTTTATCACCGCGATTAAGCTGAAGAGTCGTTGTGACATTGAGTGTTTTTTCCGCTGCAGGAGGTGTGGGAATGACAACAACTGTTCCAGGCGGAAGATTAGCAGGGAGAATTGGTTTCGGATCACGTCGGGCATTTATAGTGATCTCATAGAGGTCTTTGTTGATGTAGCGGCATTCACCTTCGATGGCATCCTGACTCACGACAAAGGAAAATTTATTCAAGGTCTGAATCTGCATAACATCCCTGGCCGTTTCATTCTGCTGGCCCGCTGAGGCATCGGGAGTTTCAGAGACCTGGACACTCGTGTTGCTGTTTTTTCTCAGCCTGATTTTTTCCACCTGCAGCTGACAAGGCTCACGCTTAATTTCCGCACTTGAGTAAGTGATATTCACGTCGGAATCAAGATTGCGGATGTAGTTCTGAAGAAGTTCCCGGCGATGAGGTCTCATCTGCAGCGTGAAGCAGCTCTTCTCGGCTTCGATTTTGTCAGAAGGAACCAGAATACTTGCCAGCTTTTTCTCGGTCCGCGCTCTGGCGGGAACAGAGGAGAAACAATACGTCTCTATCTGGAGTTCTTCCTGAGCAAAAGCAAAGGCGATGAATAAGATGGGCAAAAACATCATGACTAATTATAATCCAATTATATGGAAAAAGAGCTCTCCTATGTTACGGCCGATGGTTTTACTGTATTTACCAGTCAGTTCCTGAAGAATCGCGGGACTTGCTGTAAGTCTGCCTGCCTTCACTGCCCATTTGGTTACACATTGAAAAAACTCGGTCTTCAGTTCCGCGAAGCGGTTCCTGGTGATGAGGCGAAGATTTCTGAAATTATCGAGGCTTCTGGTGCTCAAGGGCCAGACTTGAAATCCTTCATGCCGAATAATGTTCAATTCATGGAACTCAAGGGGACTGTTTGCGGAGTGATGATGAAAAATCACATTGTCGTGAAACACGTCTTTTTACTTCCGCATTTCACGAATCAGGGACTCAATAAAGATATTATCGAGTCCTATTTCTTTATCTAAAAATCAAAAACGTGTTCAATCTTGTAGCCCGCATCTTTCATCACTTTCACATTACTGATGAGTGAGGAAACTGGTCCTGCGACGAGAAGCCTTTCCTGACTGTCGTCAGTCACAATTCTGGAATGTCCCACAATACTGTTGTTCATGATTTCCGGGATCGTGTTTTTCTTTCCGGTTACTGTGAACATGATGTGACGGTTCCCGCTCACTTCAACAAGTTTATCTTCTGAATCTGCGAGTTCCATCACGAGATCGCGGAAGACATCGTAGCGGACGATGGAAACCAGATGCGATCCCTGGGCGCTCTCAAGAACTTTCACATAAGGAGACTTGATCAGATCTTCACCTTTTACGATCGCCATGATTCTTTCCGCTTCAGCACCATAAGCGGCACCTGAACCGACACCCATCGCCCAGCCGTAAATTGTTTTCACCAGGAACTCAGTTGAGAACCAGATTTTTCTCTCAAGCTTTCGCGTGAAGTTTTCTCCGAAGAAACTCGTTTTCGACCAGAAGTCTTTCAGGCAGGACCAATAGGAGAATTCATAGAAAGGGCGGACGTGAATGAACGTTCCGTATTTCACGTTATATTCTGCGATCAAACGGTCTTCGTCGGTCCCTTTATCTGACGTCATAATTTCAGTGAGCCGTCCGATGGTTGTTTCATAAGCACCTTTGATCAGGAGTTCCGCTGAATAACTCGAGCCAATAATCCAGAGCATCGCTTTATAACCGAAATTTGAGGGATACTTCTCAGCAAGTTTTCCGGTTTGCGTGTAGAGACTCCAGTATTCCTTTACACTCTGCCAGTAAGGGAAACTACTCGGAGTTTTACGCGAAATGTGTACCGCATATTCTTCGGAGTTAAAGACGATATACCATTCGGGAAGCGCGAGATAACTTTGCTCTTCGCCTCTTTTGTACTCCGGAATTTTTTTAGAAGCTTCGGCCAGGGCAGAAGGGACTGACATATAATATCTCTCCCAGAGTTTGTTCTTAAAACGATAATCGGGATCAATCTTCTGCTTTAAGGACTGCATTCTTCCCACACCCGTGTATGCTCGCTGAAACTGATCATCGGTTGCGTGAATCTGATAGGGAAGATACCAGCGTCCGCCGACGGAAAGAATTTCGTCCTGCATTTCTCTGGTCCATGTGCCGGCATGGAGTTTTGCCATGGGAGTTGTTTCCTGGCGGATATAAATCACAAAGCAAAAAACTTCTTCCGTTGCCCATGCGAGAATGGAGCCAGTGTCGGGAAGTGCGTGACGGATAGAAACGTTGATGACGTTTACTTCGTGCTTATCAAAGACACTTCGCATTTTAGGAATGAACTCGTTAAATTTCTTCACCGGTACAAAATATTCCTGAAGAACGTAGGTGGATTTCTCCCGGCTGGAAGGTTCAAGTTCAGCCACATCATAGCTCGCTTCATAATTCCGCCAGACAACCATCTTCGTTTTGTAGACTAAAGGATCAATGATTGATGAACGGAGATCTTTTCCGAAGGGGAGTGAAGAGATCACTGAAACTGCTTTGGGTTGGAGCCAGTATTTCTGATTGCGAGGAATCATTCTCTCCGTGATAGTTAACTCTTCATTGGTCTTAAGCCAGTTCACGGCACTAATTTTTTCATACTCCGGTGGATAGAGGTCCCCGTTGTGAAGAATAACTTCCGGATTATCGCGGATTTTTTCTTTGAAGTAAGTCTGATAGTCGGCCGCCGGAATAATTTCCACCTGACGGATGAGTTTGATGTTATCGGCAAGCTGGAGAGTCGCTTCAACGATCACACCAACACCACCATAGCCACCAATAGCGCCGTAAAATAATTCCGAATTCTCAGTAGGTGAAGCGAAAACAAGTGAGCCATCGGCCAGAACGAGTTTCAGGGAATCCACAGAACGGATGAGTGGCCCCTGTCCGATGTAGCGCCCGTGTACATTCACACTGAGAGAGCCTCCGACAGTAAAGTTTGAGTACGTCTGCATGATCTTGATGGATAGATTATGGGGATCAATCGCGTCCTGAATATCTCTCCAGCGGATGCCGGCCTGAACCGTGATTTTTTTATTCGGAACATCGAGTTTAATAACTTTGTTCATCTTCCGCATGTCGATCTGGATGCCGTTATCAATTGCTGTCTGGCCACCCATGCTGTAGCGACCGCCACCAATCGAAACCGGTCCCTTGGAAGACCTGACCATTTCCATCACTTCTTCATTCGTCGTGGGTGTAAGGACCTCATTCATTTCGATGGGATTAATTTGAGTGACATCATTGACGATTTCACGCGCATAAAGGGACGTACTCACAAGAAGCATCAACAGAAATAATTTGTTCATAGGTAAATTGAATAGAATGATTTAATATCTGTCTATATGAACCGTAGAGATCTTTTCCAGCTGAGTATCATAGGACTTGTGGCCTTCGCGGCTCGCTCGGCGAACGCTCAGGCACTTCAGGGATTTGTTCTCGCTAATAGCTCAGAGAATCCGGGAAACTTTCACCGGATTTACGGCAATCCGGAACTGAAGAAAGAATTCCTGCTTTTCCTCACGAATGTTTACCATCTCTATCCTGAAAATAAATTTCATGACCTCATTACCGAAGCAGTTGGGAAATATCGTTCGGATAAAGATATCTATGCATTCCTTCAGGCCCATATTTCCGACATCAAGCCGTTTCTCTCGGAACTGACTTACGCACTTCCTGCACTCTCTGCGCAGAAAAAAGAAATTGCTGACCAGACGATGGTCTTTCTCAGGAGAAGAAAGAAGATCTCCGGTTATCTCGAGATCGGAACTCCCGGCCGCTACATCAGCGAGCTTGAAGACAGACTTATAGTGGAAGATCCGATTTATCTCGTGAATACCTATAAGCCTGCTATGGGTCCGACTGATATTGTGGAACGCGGGCAGCTTCTCCCCATCGGAGATTATTTACCACTGGCCGATTATCAACCCATCGGTGTGAAAGCAGAATCCATGGATGTGGTGACGAATTACATTGGATTTCATCATTGTCCGCTCCCGCATCTTGATCCATTCATCAAATCCATTTCAAGGTCCCTCAGAAAAGGCGGAAGTCTTGTGCTCAGAGATCACGATGTAACGTCTATAGAGATGAATGCGATGGTGGCACTGGCGCATGATGTGTTTAATGCCGGGCTCATGGAGAAATGGGAAACCAATCATTCAGAGCTCAGATATTTCCGGTCTCTGAATGAGTGGATCGTTATGCTGGAAGCACATGGTTTGAAAAAAAACGGGCCCTCCCTGTATCAGAAAGGTGACCCGACTAAGAATGCATTAATTGAATTTGTAAAAGTCTAAATCGCGCCGACTAATGTAAAAAAGACGAAAGACCCGAAGAGCATCATAAAAGAACGGCAAACCCAGAGATCATTTTCAGAAACCATAATTCCTCCCGGAAAAAGTGTGTGTATGTTTTGCTATGCTCACTCGTTACATTCGTAACTGAGAAACCATGCGGTGTGTTTTTATTGCAGGAAGTACTTATCAAAGATGTCGATATTTCCGTCGACAGCGGAGAGGACTTCCAGGAAATCCCAGGCCATTTCTGAGGCGAGCTTCTCATCAATACCGTAACGATTCACGAGTTCCAGCTGGATCCTCGCAAAAATTTCAGTTTCATTAATATCTGAGAATGAAGAATGCATAAGTGCGCGTGCGTGCATAAACGACCTCCTTGTCGAGTGGTGCAAAGGTAACTGTATGTGTGTGAGAAAAAACTAACTAGTAGCTGCGGATGAGTCCGACTAAAAGCCCTCGAATCTCACATTCCTTGTCCTTCAGGATGATGGGCTTCATCGTCTTGTTAGCAGGGTGAAGTTCGATTTGTTTAGAACGCTTGAAATATCTCTTGAGAGTTGTTTCATTATCAACGACGGCCACTACGATTTGACCGTTCTGAGCATCAATGGCGTGCTTGATGATCGCAATATCGCCGGAAAGAATTCCTTCCTCGATCATGGATTCACCTTTCACTTTGAGAGCGTAATGCGTCCCACGTCCGAGCATGTGAACGGGAACGGAAATGGTATCACTGTTCTCAATCGCTTCGATCGGAACACCTGCGGCCACGTTTCCGAGAAGGGGAATCTCTTCTGAATTCTGCTGAACGGCCGAAGGAAGAAGGCCTCTCACAGAATGAGAATCATTCATCAGGTATCCACCGTTCGTGAGGTACTTGATGTAATCCTGGACGGAACCAAGTGACTTGAAACCAAAGTTAGACTGGATCTCTTTCTGAGTAGGTGAAAAACCATTTTCACGAACGTACTCAGTGATGAAATCGAGAACTTCTTTTTGTTTTTTTGTCAGTGCCATGTGATCTCCGTAGAATTTCCGTACCTGAAATCAGGATAACCGTAAACTTTCCGTAGATCAACCGTATTTTGTAAAAAACTGATAATTCTTATAGGGGCAAAGGAGGGGCGGCCAGCTTATCGAAACGACGTAAGCTGGTACCAATGATGCGAAGAATTAGTTGGCTTCTGAAGCAATCGAACGGGTCTGAACTTCGGCCTCTGAGCCGATGGAAGAGACCAGATTGTTAATACTTTTGCTGAGACTTGAGAAAACCTGCGGAACTGAGATTTCTTTGTTCAGCACCCAGTGAGTAGTTGTTCCCTTATAGATGTAACGGAGTTCCGTTTTCCCCGGAGCAATTTCAGTCAGCGTGTAGCGGATACGTGAAGTTTCAAAAGGAGAATCCTTTTTGAATCTCACGGAGACGTAATCTCTCGCCTGGTCATTTGTGAGCATGTCTTCTTCGATAATGATGGTTCTCTGCTTCAGAACATTTGTCGTTTCTTTAATTTTTACGAGATCGTAGTGACCACTTTCACCGCGATTGTAAATCTTAACCGCGACAACAAATCTTTCTGTCTCGTGATCTTCTTTCTTCCAGGTTCCATTACGGAGATTCTTCACTACGAATTGCTCGATGATATTTTCATTGTGATATTTGCAATCGTAATCCGCCGTCGTGAGTTCGCGTTTTTTTCTGTAAGCATTGTTACACTTATCAGAGAAGTTCAGGATGCTGTCTTTCACAATAGTAACCGGGAAGTTCAGCACTTTGGTTGTCGTAGCATGATAGCTTCGTACGTCGTTCTTCTTGCCGGAAGCAAGGCTCACATCTTTCTGTCGTTCCTTGCGGTCGTATTTTACTTTCGCTGAAATTTCGAAAGAAAAGAGTGTAGAGAGGATCATGAGTGTACGAATAAAGAGCATGCCATTCCTTTGGAGAAAACGATCTCGTGAAACCATCTTAACGTGGAATGGAAAGCCTTTCTGCGGGGAAAATTATTCACAGGGAGAGAGGAAAGAAGGGCTTCTCGTGAAGCCCTTCTTAATAGAAGAATTCGGGAAATTACGGACGGATGTTCGGGAAACGACACCACATCATCGTGAAAGGGATATTCAGATCATTGGAAGAGAAGTTACCACGGTAAGTTCTCGCCCATTGAGGTCTGTTATCCGGCCAGAAATCCACTTCGAGGTCAAAGCCAGCACCTTCATAGCGAACGCGGCTACCGAAGGCCCCACGGGACATAACATTGTAATTTCTGACTTCGCCACCTGCTGTATCTGAAACTTTCACAGCAGCACGACGGAAAGAACCTGGACCAAAGCCTTCTTCAACAACGGCTAGAACATTTTTCTCTCCATTCCGACCAGTACACTCAACTTCTGTGAATGCAGCAAAAGCGGAAACACTGACGAGAGAAATGAGAGCTGCGAGAATCAGTTTCATAAAACCTCATTCGATAGGGTGATAATTAATATTCACTATCTCTAACGTTACTTCGCCCGCAGGTATTTTAACAAGTACCTCGTCGCCGATGGATTTTCCGATGAGGGATTTGCCAATGGGTGACTGCCAGCTGATGCGACCTTTCGCTGTGTCAACCTCATCAACGCCTACAATGCTGTATGTTTTGGAATTTCCTTCTTCGTCTGACACCTGAAGAGTGGCACCGAACTGAACCTTTTCAGATTTGATGCTCGCTGGATCTACGACAAGAGCGGCATCGAGCCTTTGAGAAAGAAAACGAACGCGTCGATCGATCTCACGCAATCTTCTTTTCCCATAGAGGTAATCAGCGTTTTCCGAACGGTCACCGTTACTCGCGGCCCACTGGACGAGTTTTGTGACTTCCGGTCTTTCGACCCGCAAAAGTTGTTCGAGTTCATCCACAAGTTTCTTGTGACCCTGTGGAGTGATGTAATTATTTTTTACTATCATTCAGGTCTTCAATTCCCTGGAGGATAACGTCTTTCAGTTCCGGAGGACACTTGCCGGACTTGGCGTAGACAGAGAGAAGAGCAGTGGGGGGAGTCGCCGATTTGTTATGAAGATAATCATCAAGACTCTCAATTACCGGATCCATGTCGGGATCGGGATTCTCTCCGCGTACAGAGAGACATGATTGCAGCAGATAACCCATGATGATGGGCCCTTTATTCTCTTCGTAAGAGAGGATTTTTTTCTTCTGATAGAAGTAATACAGAACACCCAGAAGTGTGAAGAGAATCATTTCGTAGAGGAGATTTTCCATGCCTGATTCTCGCCCGTGGTTCTTATTCCGTCATCCCAAAAAACCTCAGGACGGGCATATGAATGAAGAGCGGGGCAGGAAGAATGACCACCAGCCAGCAGAAAATTCTCCGCAAAGCAGGATGCGTATGGCGGATGATTTTTTTATCAAGATAAAGTCCCGCTCCCTGGATAAAAAAATAAGAAAGCATTGTCCCGAAATAGCTTTCACCGGTCGCTATCCAGTGAGGAAGATTCACCATCGCTTCGTGAAAAATTCCAGAGAAGAGAAAGCTCGCAACGATTTTCTGTTTGTGTTTTCTGCGGAAAGGTCGACCCACGTCCGCAATCCAGTCCTGAACCCAGAGATTCCAGTGCCGTCCCCAGAATTCACTGAGAGATGTTGATGTCAGTGGTTGATTGTGAATGGGATAGATATTTTCTTTCTTCCAGGAGTAAACAAGCTGTCCGATAGAACCCAGTGTTTCAGTGAAAAAGTAAACGGATACTCCCAGAAGAATGCGCGCAAAATACGACACAGGTGAGAGAAATTGTTTGATGGAAACAATGATGATGACCATGAGTGTGAAGTGCAGAAGAAAACTGAGCCAGGGTGAAGTGGCTGGGGAAGGAGCGATGATCCGAAGACTACGAACAGAGACGTAGGGATTACCGAAAAGAAATTTTCCCAGTGGAGGACGCTTCATCGGTGGAGTCATGAGCCAGCTCACGGCCTTCATCGCATAAAAGCAGACTAAAAAGTTCAGGATAAAAATCAGTTCGTAATGAAGATCCATGGCGACCTTAGTTGAGTACCGTGGTTGGCTAAAAGTATAAGTCTTCGATACCTCTGAGCAAAGAAAATATGAGAAAAGAATTAACCCGCGACAGCAATTACCGATAAGACATATGGAAGGAGGGGTTTATGTACCATGCCAAAAGTCTCAAAGATCTTTTAAAATCTGTGCCCCTGAATGAGGATTTCTTCTCTCATCTGGATCCTTTCCATCTCAACTTCATTGATATGTGTTTTAAGAAATCACTCGATGAACAGATCGGGATGATGTCCGAAGTAGAATTCGATAACTATAAGCTCTTCCTCAAATACAAGAGCGAGTACGAAGAAGATTTCTATCCTGAAATTAAAAACCACAAAAAAGCTTCTTAGTAACTAACCTGTCGCCACCCTGATTTTTGAGGTGCTATGATTTTCCTGTCAAAGGAACAATCATGAAATACCTCATCCTGGCAATTTTCGTCACTGGATCGGCATGGGCCCAGAACTCACTCGTTCTTCCTGCATTCCGTGATGCTGTGAAGACTTATGTCGAGTCTCCGGATCTCGTTCAGACTCTGGTTTTAAAACCAAAAACTCTGGCGATTATCAAAATCTTTGAACGCAAAAAGATTACTCCTGCCATGCTTGAGCCGTATCTTCCGACTCTTCTCGGAAAAAAAGATTTCGCTCTTCCGCAGGACGATAAGTATGACGGCTGGATCAAGAACAAAAAACCAGTCTCCATCGAAACTCCGGAGCTTGCTCTTCATGCTTTCGGCTTTGACGTCATTGAAGAAAGCGATGATTTCTTCAACGACGATATCTACTGTTATTTCTTTGTCACTGATGGCGTGATTCCGACTGGAAAAATCACGTCGATTTATAAAGGTGTGGATGAAGGGGAGATGTTCTTCTTCAATGAAGTGGATCGCGCGATTTATCCACTTCTGGGAGTGCCGGCAAAATCACCCGACAACCATCTCATTATCGACTACGGAATTATCGAGTCTGATGGTGACGATATCAAAGATCTCCAGAAGCTTTCTTCTATCATTATCGATATTGCCATAGCAGTTTACACATCCGTTGATCCGCAAAATGGTCAGGTTCTCGCGAACCTCCGGAAAGAAGTGAAAGCTCTTGCTGATCTTCTTCTCTCGTTCAATAACGATGATCGCCTGGCGAATGGAACTTTCGGATATACCACCGCTGAGTTGTCGGAAATTCTCCGCGATCAGACCTATGTGGAATTTAAAAAAGTTCACAAAAAAGAATCTCGTTTTGATAACTGGGAGTATCATCTTAGGTTCAGACTCCTAAGGAAATAGATGACGATCTCCCACTGGCAGCGCTCGCACACTTTCACAGTTCCGGACATCCAGACGGATGTCCTTATCGTGGGCGCTGGTTATGTGGGACTTTCAACTGCCTGGTGGATAACTGAAACTAATCCCGGCGTAAAAGTCACCATCATTGAACGCTCCCGTCCCGGCGCCGGTGCTTCCGGAAGAAATGCGGGATTTCTCACGAAGGGAAGTGCCTTCTTCTACCGGAACCTCACAGAGAAATGGGGACTCGATTCCGCTCTCGATATTTTTCGTTATGCTGAAACTTCACTGGATCTCATCAATCAGCAGGTGCTGAAGGCCAGTCCTGAAATCAAATCGGAAAAAACAAATTCCCTCACCCTCACACGAAAGAAATCCGAGCTGGAAAAACTCGCTCCGGATTTTGGTTTTGAATGGACGCCGGAAATTCCCGGCCGCCTGAGTGCCACGTACGAAGGGGCCTTTAAGTCTGAGTCCGAATATAAGATTAATCCGATGGAGCTCATCAGCACTCTCAAAAAAGCTCTGGAGGCCCGCAAGGTCCAGATCATAGAGAGCTCAGGTGCTTACGAATTATTTCCGGATGGTGTCCGCACTGTCATGAATACGATTCGTTGTAAAAAAGTGATTCTTGCAATTAATGGTTATGCTTCGGAATTTCATCCGGCGTTTGCGGAACTCATTAAACCCAATCGCGCGCAGATGCTAGCCATTGAAACCGAAGAAGAGCTCGATGCTCCTTCGCTTTTTTATGATCCGGCAGAACGCGTTTACTGGCGCAAGGCCGGCGACAAAGCGATTCTCATTGGCGGCAAACGTCTTCTTGATGAGAAAAATGAAAACGGAAATTACGAAAAAGTTTCACCACTGATTCAGGAAGGACTGGAAGATTATATCCGGAATGTTCTGAAGCTGAATTATAAAGTCATTCATCGCTGGTCCGGAATCATGGGATTCACGGAACATGAATTGCCGCTTCTGACAGAAGTTTCGGCACCACTTCCTACCTGGTTTGCCGGCGGATTTTCCGGACACGGTATGGGATTTGGTTTTCATGCCGGGAAAGAAATGAGTGAACTCGTCTCCGGCGAAAAAACAAAATCATTCTTCAGCAAATTTAAGGATCTCAGAATTTCCCTATGAAAAACAGAACCGCTATCATGGCAATTCTTGTTGCCGCACTTATCGGCGGCACTTACTGGACCTGGAAAAAGCTGGATCACCGGCCTTCTACTCCAGCGACCATCCGTCTTTCTCTCGACAATCAAATTGAAAGTCTTGATCCGGCAAAATCCTACTCTGATGATTCCCTCGTGGTCTCCTCTCAAGTGATGGAGCCCCTCTATCAGTATCATTATCTGAAGCGTCCTTATGAAGTTCAGCCTCTCCTCGCGGATAAACTACCGACACTGGAAGAGAATGGAACACTTCTTACGATTCCGGTGAAAAGCGGCGTTTTCTTTCATGAGCATCCGGCTTTCAAGGGCGTGAAGAGAGAAATCACTGCTCATGATTTTGTTCTTCAGTTTAAACGTCTGGCGATGGAATCCTTAAAAAGTCCGGGAAGAAGTCTCTTCACTGGTCTTGTTCAGGGATTTGCGGATTACGGAAAAAGAGTGAATGAAGACTGGAATAAACTTCCCGAAGTTCAGATGGAAGGATTTCAGGCGCAGGATGATCATACGATTGTCATCCGTCTCACGAAGAGTGAACCGAATATCATTTATTATCTCGCGATGAACTTCGTGGTGCCTGTTCCCTGGGAAATAGTTTCGTTTTACGAGAACAAACTCGATGACGTCCTCCTCGGAACTGGCCCTTATGTTTATACCGGTTATAACTCCGGCTTCATTGAGATGAAGAAGAATACGAATTACCGCGAAGATTATTATCCTACTTCGGGTGACAGGTTCGCTAACGTCCAGAAGCTTCTCAGTAACTCCAAAGAAAAGATTCCTTTCATCGACTCCGTCAGGTTCTATGTGAATAAGGAAGAAGAGCGTTGGGGAAGATTCCTCAATAATGAGATCGATCTTCTGACTGTGCCGAAAGCTTTTATCCCGCGTCTCTATGACAGCAAGGGTGAACTCACTTCGGAACTCCGGAAAAATGATTTCAAGCTCGGGCATTATCCGATGCTGACTTCCCGCTGGTTTGCTTTCAATATGCGCGATCCGCTTCTCGGAAAAAATAAGAGTCTCCGGATGGCGATTGCTTATGCTGTCGACTACACGAAATATCTTCAGGTCATTTCCCAGAATACGAATCTTCGCGCCAATTCCATTCTCGTTCCCGGCATTGCGGGCTACCGTCCGGCGCGGGATTTCCGCTTCAACTATGATCCGGAACGCGCGAAAAAATATATCCAGGAAGCAGGATTTAAAACTCCGGCCGACATTCCAGAGATTACTTATTCCACTCGCGGGAATGAGGGAATTGCGCTTCTGGAAGCTGATTTTGTGAAAGAGTCACTTGAGGCGATTGGCCTCCGGGTAAAGATCGACAAGATTTCCTTTACCGATTTTTTGAAGAAGGGTCGCGCCGGAGAGTTGCAGTTTTTTACCGATGCCTGGATTTTCGATTATCCGGACGGGGAGAACATCATGCAGCTTCTCGTTTCCTCCAATTTTCCCGGTATCAACAAGTCCGCTTATTCCAACGAGGAAGTCGACAAGCTCTATCTTCAACTGAAGCAGCAGACTCACATGGAACAACGTGAGAGAACGCTTCAGGCGATGGAAGAGCTGGTGTTTGATGATCTGCCGTGGATTCCGCTGATGTATGAAAGTTCGTTTGTGCTTCAGAGTCCGAAGATTAAAAATTTCCGGAAGTCGTCGCTCATTCGTAATTACGTCAAGTATTTGAAGATCGAAAAATAGTCCCTCTAAAATGACAAAGGCCCGGGATTTCTCCCAGGCCCTGAAAATCAAAAATTATTGTTTCCAGCTGGCGTCATACCAAGGACGTTCAACCTTCATCTGGTGCCAGCTTGCGATTTCGCGGCTTTGAACAGGCTGTTTCACCCATGCGTAGTGAACGACCATAAAAGCGCTGAGGGACCAGAAGAAAAAATGCGTGCAAAAAGTCTGAATTGTCATGGGAACTCCTTTGTCTTGGCTACTTATCGGTCAAAACCCGACAAATCATAAAAGGTCTTTTTTTCTTTATTTCCGGGGCTTTAGGCCCTTTCTGCCTATTGCCGGGTGAATATTGAGTGAATTATCATGAGTCATTGTCACAACTTATCCTCAGGGACATTTTTGAAAGTCATCTTTCTTTTCCTTCTTGTTTTTTTATCAGAGTCATCAGAGGCGCAGCTTCTGAAAGAAAAAGTTCTCATCGGACGCGTAGAGTGGGTGGAACTTCCGGAACTCAAACTCAAACACAAAGCGCGCATCGATTCCGGTGCCAAGACAACTTCGCTTCATGCTGTGAATATCGAAGAAGTCGAACAGCGTGGTGAGCTCTTTGTAAAATTTCAGACAGTGGACCTTGATGGAAAGAAAGTAGATCTTCTCCGCAAGGTTGATACGACTCAAAGAGTATCGAACACCGCTGGTGTTGTTTCGAAGCGATACGTGATCAAAGAAAAAGTGAAGATGGGAAATATCGAACGCGAGATTCTGATTAACCTCAATGATCGCTCCGGCATGGACTACAAGTTTCTCGTGGGAAGAAATCTTCTTCTCGGTCGTTTTATTGTGGATGTCGCCCGTTCACATGTGTTGGGTGATTAATCATGAAAAAAAATGTCATCCTGATAACCATTCTTCTTTTAGTTTTCCCGATGGGAACTCTTCTCTATAAAACCCAGAAGCTCGAATTATCCCTTCTTCCTCAGATGGTGGATGATGTCTGGAACTTTCATATCTCGGCAAAACCAAAAGGTGATGTGAGATCGTTCTCTTTCCCGATTCCGAGACCTGGTCCGGGAGTCAAAGTTTCGGAAGAAAGAATCCGCGCCAAAGGAATCAAAGTTTTTATTGATACCAGCTCTGACTCTTCGATTGCCACATGGACTTCACCGGAAAATTTCTCAAATAGAGTTTCTTATTCTGCCCGGGTGGACCTGAAACCTGTTCTCTATAAAAACATTCCCAAAGATTTCACTGATACTTATCCCAAGGGCCTCGAGAAATTCCTGAAACTTCCGAAGCTTCTCCAGGAAGATGAAGAGGCGATTCGTGTGCTTGAAGCCGCGATCCTTGAGGGGACGGAAGACAAGACCAGTCTCGTGCGGAAAATCTATTATTATGTGGAAGAAGAAATTCAGCGCAATACCGCGATCAAGACGATTCACGAAACACTGAATTCCGGAAAAGGTTCTCCGCTTATCAAGGCGAAGCTCTTCAACATCATGGCGAGAAGAAAGGGTGTGCCTTCACGGATTGTCGTGATGGTTCGTATGCCGGGTCTCAAAGCGAAGGAAGAATCAAAACTTCGCTTCACGTTTGCGAACGAAGTTTTCCTTGGTAACAAATGGATTCCGATCGACACCAACCGCGGACACTTCGGTGAAAGACCGGATGACTTCATGGTGATCCACAGAAACTACGATGATGTTGACCGCTATATCTCGCGCAAGAATGTGGTTTATACCATTCATGCAGAACGCGCGCGGATCAATCGTTATAACAAAGCTGAGTTTAAAAAAGAGATCGTAGGTACGGATTCGATTTTCGGAAAACTTTCTCTCTATCGTCTTCCGATCCCGCTTCAGAATATGTTCTCGACTATCCTTCTCATCCCGATCGGGACTCTGGTTCTGTCCCTTGCAAGAAACATTATCGGGATTCCGACGTTCGGGATCTTTACCCCGATTCTTCTGACTCTCTTCTTCAAGGAAACGTCATTCGGATTCGGAATGGTGTTCTTTCTGGCCGTTATCGCAGTAGGGATTGGACAACGTTACTTCCTGGATAAATTCTATCTTCTCGCCGTTCCGAGGCTTTCGATTATTCTCACCATGGTGATTCTCATCATGATTGGATATTCGTTTTTAAGTAACGATCTCACGGCGACCACGAATCATCTTTCATTCTTCCCGATTGTCATTGTGACAACCAACATCGAGCGCCTCTCGATCATGATTGCGGAAGAGGGGCTCTTTAATACACTTAAAACTCTTTTAGGAACACTCGTGATCGCGATCCTGGGATACATGCTCTACATGATCCCGGCCCTCGAGATTTTCATGTTCACAAATCCTGAGTGTCTCTTCACAGTGATCGGGCTTCTCATTCTTATCGGGAAATACAAGGGCTACCGGATTTCGGAGTTTATCCGTTTCCGCGATCTCGTCCGTCAGAAAAAGAAAAAATCTGCCGGTAACCCGGAGATTCCCTCAGTATGATTTTCCGTGAACTTCACGATATGGGAATTCTCGGCATCAATAACAGAGTAGGGCGCTACATCCTCCGCCATAATAAGCGCGCCAATTATCCACTCGTGGATAATAAAGTTCTCACTGCCCGGAGAGCTGAAGCATGGGGAATTGCCATGCCGGAAAACTATCTCATCGTGGAAAATTACGGCTCACTTAAAAATCTTCACCTGAAGCTTCAATCCTATAATCACTTCGTGATCAAGCCCGCTAACGGTTCACAAGGAAACGGGATTATTGTTTTTAAAGAAATCGTACAGGAACAGATTAACGGCGAGACGAGATTTCTTTATCGCCGATCAAACGACAAGCTGATGGAAATCGAAGAAGTGAAGCATCACATCTCCGGCATTCTTTCAGGTTTGTATTCTCTCTCGGGCCAGAGTGATACAGCGATCATCCAGGCGAAAATCGACAAGCATCCGATCTTTGATAATTATACGTTCGGCGGAATTCCCGACATCCGCGTGATTGTGTTTGAAGGCTTTCCGGTGATGAGTATGGTCCGTCTCCCGACGAGATCATCTGACGGTAAGGCGAATCTTCACCAGGGTGCCATTGGTGCGGGCCTCAGCATGAAAAACGGCTGGACGACCAATGCTGTGATTAAGAACCAGGTGATTGATACGCATCCCGATACCGGTCACCATCTTTCAGGTCTCAAGCTTCCTTTCTGGAAGGAGATCCTGGAACTCGCGGCCCGCTGTTACGATATGGTTGATCTGGGATATCTGGGAGCGGATATTGTTCTCACTCCCGATCAGGGTCCGATTCTTCTGGAATTGAATGCACGTCCGGGACTGGCGATTCAGATCGCGAATCTCGCCGGACTTGTTCCTCGTCTTGAAACAATCAGAAACGAAGCTCCGAAGAATCTCCTCGCCCGTGAGCGCGTGGAATTCTCTATGTCGAAATTCTAATTTCTATCAGCGTTATTAATTAAACCAGCTACGATTGCAACCGCGAGAACGACAACTCCGAAGACCTGAATCGCATAGAGATCGCCATTCCAGCTTGCTCCACGATGATAGCTTTCTGAAAGAATACGATTGATGAGAATCCCTGCTTCCTGTGAATTAAGTTGAGCGGTTTTCATATGAAGAAAAGCTTCTCTCATTTCCTGAGCGGTCCTTCTGTCTGATATTCCGGAAAGTGCAGCCTCAATAATTTCCTGACGGCCAACACCTTCAAGTCGATGACTGAGAAGGGCGGTTGCTTCAGCAGTCTTCACTGAATCAAAGGCAGCACCATCAACAGTCATCGCGAATTGAAATTCATCAAGCGCATCTTTTACACCTGAGTGCGACGAGGCCATCGACGTATTGATTGTCAGAAGAAGCGCCATACCGACAAGGATGATTCTGTTGAACATTATCCACTCCTGAATTGTGTGCGCTTTACCTATCATGGGGTAGGGAGAGTGGAGGAGGGTCTGAAAAGATTATAGGGAATCGAGAGCGGAGTAAAACTCGGGCACGGTTTGTGAAAGAAGAAGTTTTCTTCTCATCGTTTCGCCGTTTTCAATGCCTTCGAGCATGTTTCTCGAGACAGACTTACTTTGCTTAAGAAGACCGCGCATGGAGATGCCGCCATTCTCAAGTTCCGCGCGGTATTCAGCGAAGAATTCTTTCATCTTACGGATTCTTCTCTCGTCGTTATTTTCAAGAAGCCCCTGACGATAATCCTGCGCCATCCACGGAAGTTTCAAAGCTCCGCGGGCCACCATCACGCCATGGCATCCTGTTTCTTTTAACATGCGATCAATATCCGTAGTGTTCCAGATATCACCATTACCGATAATGGGAACCTGAGACACTTTCACCGCCTGAGTGATAAATTCCCAGCGCGCGGGTTCACGGTACATCATATCTTTCGTACGTCCGTGAACAGTGATCATTTCCACACCTTCATCGTTGAGCATTCTCACGACATCAAGAAATGATGATGTATCTGAATAACCAATGCGCATCTTCGCCGTGAATCTTCCTTTATAAGTTTTCCGGATGTCACGGATGAGACCTGTGAGTCTTGGAATGTCCTGTAGAAGAAATGATCCACCCTTATTCTTACAAACCTGAGTCGAAGGACAGCCCAGATTGATATCAATCCAGGGAATCCCGAGGTCCTGAACATCCTGAACCATTTGCGTAGTGAAAGCCGTATGCGAAGTCAGGATCTGATACATCGTTTTCTGAAGAACCCAAGGGATTTCATATTGCGAGAGACCAATGTGCTGAAGAAGATGTTTGACGGGGTATCTGCCGGCCGAAGGAACGCGGAGAAAATCCGTCGCGATGTAATCCCACTCGGGATAAAGCTTCAGGATGATTTTCCGGAATGATTCTTCCGTGATGCCTTCCATCGGAGCAAAAAAGATTGAGCCGTGAGGAACGGGAGAAAGTTTTAAGCTGTCCATTCTTCCTTCCAGACTGTTGTGGTCATCATAAAAATCAGAATGAGAATTTTCAGAGAATCAATTGTGACATAAATGCGATGGAAGTACTGATGCTCCTGCTGGATATCGGTAAGGGCTATCTTTTGTCCGGCCTCGCTCAATTTCCACATATCAGTAAGGGCCTGGAGTTTGGGCGTGAGGTAGATAAAATAAGTGACAGCGATCGCAAAGAGAAAAACTCCTGAAATCAGAAGTGGAAGAGCGCGACGATTTTTTCTGAAGATAAATATGAGAATTGCGATCGTAAACGTAGCGACTTCAAGTTCCAGTGAATTGAGTTTCTGGAATAAATAAATGCCCAGATCACCGGCCTCAAAAAAATTCGCAATGTTCCGGAAGACTCCGGGAACAACGATAAAATCCACCAGTACTGTCCAGCCCAGCCAGAATGACAGGAGAATCAGGAGTGTTGATGAGAGAAGCCTGCGGGAATTCATGGCGTAACAATTATCAGGAAATCACAGTCAGCACAAGCGACCGTGGTCCGGCCGAGTTCCGGAATTCCATGAGATAGATTCCCTGCCAGGTACCAAGATTGAGTTTTTTTCCGGTAATCGGAATTGTCACCGAACTTCCGGCAAGTACCGATTTTACATGGGCGGGCATATCGTCCGAACCCTCAATTGTATGCTGATAAAAGGGCTGGTCTTCCGGAACCAAAACATCGAAAGCACGATCCATATCATGGCGAACCGTGGGATCAGCATTCTCATTAATCGCCAGGGCCGCGGAAGTATGTTGAATGAAGACGTGAAGAAGTCCCGTTTCAGGTAGTTCTCTCACGGAATTGAGGACCTTATCTGTAATGAGATGTGAACCTTTCGGAAAGGCTGGGAGGGTAAGTAATTTTTGCTGAGTCATGCATAACCTCTTCAAGGAGTTCTTAATCCGGGCTAGGTTAGGCCAAATTTTACGGGAGATCATCATGAAAAATACAATTCTGGGGCTGACACTTGCTCTCGTCTCAGTGCCAGCAATGGCGGTTAAGCTCTCTGATTACAAACCATTCGTGTTTGAACCACTCTTCACGAATCCGGTTTGCTCCACTTACAATTATGATCGTCCGATGACGACGGAAAACGGCAAGACCGTAACGTCGAAACCGAAGAACGTTTACTGCAAAGGTTCAGATGAAGCGGCATCGATCGCTCGTTCGAATGCTCCTCAGTACCGCCTGAAAGAATGGATTTCTTCTCCTGATACCAAAGAACTTTATCTCGCTTACCTTTCTTTCAGCTCAAAAAACATCGCGAAGTCACTTTGCGATGCTGTCGGACGTGGCGTGAAAATCACGATGGTCCTGGATACTGGTGAAGAGAGACTCCCGAATAAAGATGCTGAGGCCCTGAAGTCTTGCGGCCGCGCTGGTCTCGTTGAAGTGAACTACCGCGGAACGGAAGGCGGACTTGGTTACGCTCACAATAAGATCATGATCGTTAACCCTGGTCAGAAAGTTGTGAAGATCGTTTTCTCTTCGGGGAACATGAGCTCAGGAACATCGACCAACCATGAAAACTGGAACTTCGTTACAACTGCAGGTGAATCATATTTCGCCGGTGCTCATAAGTGTGTTGTGGAATCAATGATCTCTGGTGGTCACTCTACAACTACTTTCAAAACTGCTCTCAATGGTTGTCGCGCAAAAATCAAGGCCCAGCCGGAAACAGATATCAAAGTTTACTTTTCTCCAGTTGATGGTCGCGAAGCTCTCGCTCAGGTTCAGACTGCGGGATCTGCTGCGAAAGATATCTCTGCTATGTCTCACAGATTCTCTGGAGAGATGGCCCGCACTTTCGAATCACTTCTTGGAAAAGGGAAACCAATCCGCTTTATCCTCGATGATGATATTTACTGGTCTAAAAAACTCGGCGTGGATACCGGTCGTAATATGGTCGGAGAAGCGCACAAGATTTACTCTGACCTGATCGCGAAAGGCATGAATACCCGATTCCTCCAGACCAACCAGACGATCTTCCAGCTTCAGCATAATAAGTTCATCGTTTATAACTTTGGAGCGACTGGTGCTGTTTTCAACGGTGCCGGTAACTTTACATCAGCAGCGTTCAGTAAGAATTTCGAGAACTTCTATTACATCGAAATCCCGGGAGTCGTTGATGCTTATAAAAAGCAATACGATCAGTATTTCAATTCGATGGCCTCTACTCCGGGTGACATGCCAAGAGACAACGTTCTTCCTTAGTCGATGCAAGAAGCAGAGACCTGAAAATAAAAACGAGGCCCCGAATGGGGCCTTTCTTTTTTTGTCCAACATTCTCAAGTTGCCAGAAAATATTCCCCTCCCTAAAGTTCATTAACCATTCCATGGAGGGAATTCAATATGCGATTACTGTTACCATTGCTTCTCGTTCTCATCTCTTGCGGCGGTTCTCACAGCAAGAAAAAATCCAGTGCTTCTACACCCACAACTCCAGCTGTGAATCAGGAACAGCCTACGCCACCCACAGATCCTGTTGAGCCCGAAGTGGTAACCGAATTTACTGATCAGGGAAAATTCACGATGAGTTTCTCCGCCGTGAATCCGAAAATTTTCAATTACAAGGGAACGGGGTCGCTCAATATAGATGCACCGTCATTTTCGTCCACGACGAAAGCGACTCATGCTCCTTTCCTTCGCACGGTCTATCAGAATCTTTATCAGGGAACATGTCCTACGCTCGCCGATGACCGGAATGGTGACGGGATTGTGGATATTGAAGAGGCCAGTGAAGTTCTGGGAACAAAACTTATGGCGCTCGATTCGAATCTCGAGAATGCAGAAAGTAATCTCGATAAATTTCCGAGAACAAATATTTTTGGTTACTTTAGTTTTTCAACAAGTGGGAGAGTCGCTAAAATTCTTCCGCAGTTTGAGGCAGGATCTAAGATTGATCCGGCTGACCTGGTTGTCCTGACTCAGGGACTTCCGAGCTATGTGCGACTTCCCGCCAGTGTGAGATCCACACAGGGGATTTCAGCAACGGAAACTTTGCCCGTTGCCTGCGCCACTCTTTCAGCAGCACCTTAAAAAAAAAGCCCCTTGCGGGGCTTTTTTTATTTATTCAAAGGCGAAGAGTTTTCTTAAAACTTCCACGGTCATTTTCTTTCCGACCGGGCTGAAGCCAGTATCACCCACACCAGAGTTTCTGGTAGGACTCACCGAAACGTCCCAGAAGCTTGCACCCTGGAACCATGGGAATCTTGGTTCCCAGAAGCTCTGAAAGAGAGCTTCAAAAGAAGCGGCCTGGTGATCTTCACGATAAACGCCGCGGCCGGTTTCGTAATCAAATGGATTGATGAAACCTTTCTCAACACTTCTGAAGCCTGCTTCCTTGAAAATCATGAACTGTTCTTTATCCGTCACACTCTGAATTTCTGCGAGGGCCGTATCAACCTGACCTGCATATTCATCTGAGCGGACTTTAAGAAGTGAAACGATGTCTCTGTAGGGAGTCGGGATCACATCCGTTTTTGAAGCAAGACTGCGGTACATATCGATACCGATAGCATCGAGCTCGTTCCAGAAAGCGACGAGGTTTTTCCAGATTTCCATTTCCATCGGATTATCAGG
This sequence comes from Bdellovibrionota bacterium, assembly GCA_040387275.1. Classification (GTDB taxonomy): domain Bacteria; phylum Bdellovibrionota; class Bacteriovoracia; order Bacteriovoracales; family Bacteriovoracaceae; genus Peredibacter. The sequence goes on from JAZKDZ010000003.1 coordinate 479,653, forward strand.
ATTGGCGAGATCAACGAGGCGGTAGCGCCAGCGCTCAAATTCTCCACCCATCGCTGTGAGATCACCGTTCGAAGAGGCGCGATCATCCGTGAAGTTAATATCGTACATCATGCGAACACCAGGATTGAGCTTCGTCTTCGCATAACGAAGAAGCTGAAGCCATTTTCCCGGGAAACCATAAGGATTTTCTTTCCACTGATCTTCAATTCCGACAGTCATCGAGTAAAGTTCAGCACCGATCGTATATTCCTCGACCTTGTTGAGCTTTCCGATAAGAAGGTAAGTGTCGTGAAAAAGCTTGAACGATTCAAACCAGCGGTTCACATCTGTCGGCTGGATATTCCCGTGCCACCAGACTTTCACACTGCCGTCAGCTTGTGCTTCCGTATAAGGGAAAGTTCCATCAGGCTTGATCACAAAAAAGATCGGACGAAGCCCGACAGTCATCCCTTGAGAGCGGATGTAATCGATCAGACGCTTGTAACGAGCGCGTTCGTTGTTACGGTCTGAAACCGGAACTTCAGGGATCATGTCTGAGCCGCGTGGGTCAGTCATTTTCGCCTGAGGATTCAGCACAACGTGTGTGGCGCCCAGGTTTTTAATTTCATCAACAGCGATCTGGGCCGGAGTTTTTGGAGCTCCCGGTACCGCGGCATCATAAACAAAATGTCCGAGCTGAGTGAGGTTCATGCCGCGAACGAGTGGTCTCGATTGCGACCAGCTCATGGTGGCCAGAAGTAATCCGGCAAGAGCGATCATGGTTTTCATTTTAAGACTCCGTCTTTTGATAATATATTCCAGGCTAATTTTGAACTGTATCCATCACCGTAAGGATTGGGGCCCTTGCCCTGACAACCTTTCTCGAGTGCTTCACGAACGGCACCGTAAATTTTTCCGGGCTCTGTTCCGGTGAGAGTGGCAAAGCCAAGTTCTACACCTTCAGGTCTTTCTGTTGATTCTCTCATGACAACTACTGGTACGCGGAAAGTAGGAGCTTCCTCCTGGATTCCACCAGAGTCGGTGATGATCACAGTCGCTTTTTTCATCATGGCCACGAATGGCAGGTAATCGAGAGGTTTCGTGAGAAGAAGATTCGGAAGATCTTTTAATTCTTCATTCATCACAGTCTGAACGTTCGGATTGAGATGAACCGGAAAAACAAAACGGATTTCCGGAAGTTCTTTTGCGAGAACTTTAAGTGCTGAGGCGATATCTTTCATACCTTGACCGAAATTTTCGCGGCGGTGAGAAGTCACGAGGACGAACTTTTTGTCCTGAATGAAGGTCTTGATTTCTTCCGGCAGATTGTCATCAGAAACTTTTTCGCCGACAATTCTGAGAGCGTCGAGACCAGTGTTCCCGATCTGGAAGACGTTGCGGAATAGTCCTTCAGAATTGAGCGAAGTGACGGCCGCAAGAGTCGGAGCGAAGTGAACCTTAGCGAGTCTTCCGATCAGCTGGCGATTCGCCTCTTCCGGAAACGGGCTCATGATATCGTTCGTGCGAAGTCCGGCCTCAAGATGAATCACGGGAATTTTTTTGAGAAAGGCCCAGTAGGCACCGACAAAAGCACTCGAAGTATCACCCTGAACAATGAGGGCATCAGTATCATTCAGATCTTCGCGGGCATTGAGCTCAGAAAGAAGGAGTGACGACATACTCGCGAGATCCTGATTGGGTCTCATGATATTGAGATCAATATCCGGGGTGATGTCGAAGAAGTTTAATAATGGCATCGCCATCTCGCGATGCTGGCCCGTGAAAACAACTTTCACGTCATGGCCGAGCTTTCTTCCTTCCTGAATGAAAGGAGCAAGCTTGATCGTCTCAGGTCTTGTGCCGAACAGGGCAGTGATTTTCATAGAACGTCATCTTCCGGGAATAGAGTTTTATCTTCAATGGATTTAAATTCATAACCAAGATCACGCAGTCCCTTCACAACGAGCTCGAGGGATTTTTTGCCACCCATGCGCTCATACGAACCGGGAACTTCGCGGTAGTAGCGCGAGTTAGGGTTCAGGACCTGAGGATGCCAGAAAAAAGATGCGGCAGCTCCGCGGATCACCTTCAGTTTCCGGGCGCGGCGAATGATATCTTCCGGCTTACTGACCGGACGCCATGTTTGCGGATCATAGAAAGCAAAATCAATCATCCCGAGAGTTTCAGGAATAAGTGACTGCCCGTAAGCGTCTTTGTGAATGATAAAGGGAAGGGCCATCCCACCGAAGGCCGTGTAGTCAGCTTCAATGCGGAGGTTGGAAAGAATCGCGCGTCTTTCGTCACCGCATTTTGCCGGATCACAATTAAAAGCGCGAAGACGTTCAGGAAGAGCAGTGTCGGCATTGATCGAGTTCGGAAAATAAATTGTACGGTGATAGTTCCAGCGGAACATTTTCGAGAACACGACATAATTCATGACACTGGCAGCGTAGTGTGGAACTTCAAACGCCACAGGTTTCATATCAAGATCCTGAAACACTTTGATTCCGAGTTCGAGTCTTCTGGTTGCCCAGTCGATACTGTCAAATGGAAGCGGACGATTTTCCGGATAAAGCCAGAACTCGTAATCGCCACCGGAAACTCCGTCGTAACCACTGATGAGACAACCGGCCGAGTGAACTGAACCGTGCATGACGAGACTTCCGCCGCGACGAAGACCATGTCTTAATTGCGAAACGAAAGAAGGAAATTTAGTAATCGGTTTAAACTGCGGCTGAAAATCCGGTCCGCCGGCACCGATGATATCGGCAAACCACGGGATTACTCCGAGTGAGTAAGGAACATTCTGGTCAGCAAGGTAATCCATCGCCCAGCGAAGAGAAACCATATCGAGGCTTGGATTCACGTCTTCAATTCTGATGAGAGCGATTCGTTCAGTCGGTGCAGTTTCACCGAGGATGTCCCATAAGAGATCAGTCAGAATGTAGAAGCGGTCTTCATAGTGAACAAAGCTGAATGGAGAATCGGCCATGTACCAGATGTTGCCGGATCTCACAGCATAAGGAATGGTTGCATTTGTTTTCGAGTGACGTGATTTCGAAAGGACTTCAACCTTATCAGCATCTTTCATGTTGATGAAGTGAAGCTCAGGACTTGCGGCGAAATTATGGGAAGCTGGATTCCATTGAGCGAGTTTGAAAAAAGTTTCGCCCTGGTAATCAAAGAAACGGAAAAATCCCGGATCTTCATTCTGAGGAGAAGGAGCGGAGTCCGGTTGAATCAGAACGGCAGCATCAAAGCCGGGATCCTGATTGCGGTTTCTCAGATTGAGTGCCAGCTCAGAGAATTTATAGTTAAACCAGACGACAGGTATCCGGTTTGAGAGAAGCGCCACTTCATCCGCAAAACCCTGAGGAAGTTCCTGCGCGAAATTGGTGGCGAGATAAAAAACAGATTGGCAGTCCTGAAGTGATCCCTGCGTGTATGACTTGAGTCTCTGACGACGGACTTTCCACGCCGGGAATGCGCCGAGAACACTCTCGAGCATCACTGAGTGAATGTCTCCGATGCGATCAACCTGGGGAGGGAGATCGTTTTTATCATAAAGCACACACGCGATTTTCTTTCCCGTTGTCTCCGGAATCGGAAAAGCAGGGAGAACGGCGATGGGCTTTTTCGGAAGCTCATAAATGAGCGGGTCATTGAAATTCGGATTGTAGTAAGGATAACGGGGATCTGGATTCTTCGGTTCAAAATCCGTATTCGCTTCCAGAATCTCAACCGTGCGGAAGAGAATTCCCTGATTCTCAAGAGCGATCAGGTCTTTTTTGAAGTTGATGAATTTTGTGACCTGAGCTTTCTGGTCTTTCTCTGAATCAGCACAATAAAGTTCGCCACCGGTAACTTCTGTTTTGAGACATGAAGGAATTACGATGCGGGAAAGATGAACGGGTAATCCCGGAAGAATTCCTTCCAGCTGAACTCTGATATTTTTCAGATTCTCAAGGTTAAGCGCCTGATCAGCATCCGGTACATAAGCAATACCTTCTACGAGATGAGTGAGATCAAAGTTATGAAGGAGGGCGAATTCAACAGCTTTCACATCTTCTGATCCATTGATCTCGAGGATGAGTTCAGTTGAAGGAGTGAGACGCTTTCTGAAACCGCGAAGCATCGCCTCAAAGCGCGCGACATTTTTTTCATCTTTTAAAAGATGAGTGATGCCACTTCCTACAACCAGGCGGTCAACATCGTGCTGGCGCGAGAGCTGAAGAAAAAGAGAAATCTGCTGATCGTAAGAGGCGATCGCCACTTCCGGCTTCACTGGATTAATTCTTGCTGCTGGTTTTGCTTCTCCGAGACCCGGGTTACTGAAGATCATCGGTTTGATCGTCATGAAGCCATTGGCCTGAGAAACGCGGGCATTCATCACACCAAGATCAGTCAGAGGTGACTTGATAGCAGGCATGAAGAAAAGCGAGCGCTCATCTCCTGCGTACTGGAGGCGCGGGTGAAGGGAAATCCGGCGGTAGCCGCGATCAAAAAGCTCGCGACGGATTCTTGAAGCAGAATCCGAATTGTAGGAATAGGTTTTATTCGTCAGGAAGTTTTCCCTGATCCCTGCTTCCCACTCAAAGGCAAACGCCCAGGATGGAATGATGAATAATAAAAGAATGAATCTCACTTAGTTAGTCCTCGTGAAGATGTAATCATTGTTTTCGCGCGCGAAATCCGGAGTGAGTTCATCCGGACAGTTGTTAACCGGAGCAACACCGATTGTTTCGCGTGGTGGTTTCTCTGTAGCATAAGGATTGATCGGAGCCGCGTGGTAAGCAACACCCCACCACTGCATGAAGTACGGGCCTTCAACTTCTTTTGATTCTCCGCATGCGCTGATTTCGTAAGCATCAAATGCTGAAACGTAACGAGTGCGCTGTTCATAAAGCTGAACGAAGTCACCTGGAGCAATCTGATAGCCGCTTGCGACTTCTACGGTTTCAATTGTCTGGCGGGAAAATTGTGTGAAGTAACTGCGGTAGATGCTGAAAACGTTTCCGAGACCAGTCCACGCGAGGGGAGAAAGATAGAAGCCCCACTGAGCGCCGTTCGTTCTTGACCAGATACTCTGGATACCCTGACGGATTGTGATCTGACTTGGATTTGAAGAAGAGTTCGTCAGGATTCCCGCCACTGATTCATTCGCAGGGAAAACCTGGAAACAGTTCATCGCAAGTTTTGAAGGCTCATCTGTGTTCGCAAGAACAACCGGTCTTGTGACGTTAAAGAGAAGCTGAGAAGTTGCTGTCTCGCCCGTGCGAAGGTCGCGCGTGATAAGAAAGACTGATTGCTGAAGGAAAGGAACATCGTCTTTCAGTTCTGGGATTTCAAAACGGTAAGTTCCGTTTTTCACAGTCACTTCGTTCTGCTGTCTTGTGAGATCGAAAGTCTTATAAGACTCGCTCATCTGCCATACCAGGCGATGTTCATAGCGGCCTGAACCGTCAGTCACTTTCGGCGCAAGAACAATCGCGTTTCCGTGATAAGTGCCTTTGAACTTCTCGCAGGTAACAGACTTCGGCACGTTCGCCGCAATCTGGTTCCATTTAGAGTTGCTCACCGACTGAACGGTGATTTCGTTTTTCATCGCGGCCATCGCCTCGAATGAAAAAAGAAGAATGGTAGTGGTCAGAAATTTCATGGAAGACTCCTGTTAGGATCATTTTGATAATAAAATAAGATGCCCTTCTGCCCGGCCGGAAGGATATCGGTCGCAACCTCTGCTCCTTGTCCGACTGAAGTGGGACAAGTGTTGATCTGAGGTCGCGCTATGTTGATATAATTTTTCAGCACATCGGGATGGGGATAGAAATTTTTCGGGATGACCATGAAATCCTCTGTCGGCATTCCGACATCAAGAAGTCCCTGTGAAACTTTACGGAATTCTCCGCAACCATTAGCGGGCTTCACCCATTCATAGCGGTTCACTTCATGACGGGTAAACGAAAGTCGTGAAATATAAATACCGGCTTCGTCACGATTGAGAACAAAACGTCTCTCGTAGCGGAAGATCTGCTGGCGATTGGATTGTTTCGTCCAGTCCTTGAAGGCCCAGCCGTATGTGTTGTTCGAAAGACTTCCGACAGGAAGATTGCCACCGGTGTTGTTGTTGTAACCGATAGACATTCCGGGCCCGCTTCCGCGATCCCACGTCTCTGTGTATTCCTTCACCACATTCATCCACGTTGTACTTAAGTTCTCGTAGAGCTTGGAAGAAATATTCGCTTCGCCTTCCCACTCGCACTGAGAAGGGGAGGTCAGTTCAAAATACGGTTCAACATTCGGAGCGTGATAGAAAGTCGCTATATCAGAGCCGGTTTTCTGGGCGCGTTCCTGAAGCCATGTCACTTCCGCGTCCCAGATTCTGTATTCCTGGTGCTTCTGTTCCACCTGCCAGAGCCAGCTGGCCTTTGGGATAGGGAGTCTCAGAGCGAGCTTTCCATCGGGAGAAATTTTATTGTAGCGATACTTCCAGACGAGCTGGTCTTTGTGACTAAGGTCTTCAATAATACCGGCCGGACGCCAGGTGACGGTGAGTTCGAGTGAATCTTCCGGATCAATATTGGTGAGATTCACCTGGAGTTTCAGTCCATTCGGATTTGTGAGGCCGACAGATTTTCCCGAACACGAATCAATAATCCGCACTTCAGTAGCAGCATAAACCTGTCCAAAAAGAAGAGAGAAAAGAAGAACTATCATTGCACAATCCCTGATTCACCAAGTGTTTCCTCAGAAGGAAAGAAATGATCGGTCTTATCCCAGACAATTTTGTCGGTTTTATTTTCTTTGTGAGCACTCCCGAACTGACGGATGGCCCTGAGAGCTGCCGTTCCGTTGATGACACTTCCGAGGAAGAGTCTCGGAACAGTGAGAGCTCCGTGACTGATGCCGTATAGCTGAGTTGTAAACCGCACACGTTGAACGAGGCGAAGAACAAACAGCACGAGATTTGCACTCATGAGTGTGAGAAGAAGTTTATTCTGGGCCAGTGAGCGCATCCAGTCCGGATGAACAATTGAGAGAGTCATGCAGACAACAAGGACTGTCCACGCGAGGAACACAATAGGATTTGCCCAGAGAGCTTTTCTGTCTCTCCACAAGCCGTAACGAGCGAGGAGAGTTTTCCAGCTCGCGACGTCGCCGTAATTTCCCCAGCGAACCATCGTTTGAAGTCCAATGCCGGTGGTCCAGCGGGTTTTCTGACGGATACTTCTGCCAAAATCAGAAGGAAAATATTCTCTCGTCGCAATCATTTCCCCCATCGGATCTTCGAGGAGCATGAACGATTGTTTTCCGCCGAGACGGGCAATTTTCATAGAGACTTCGTAATCTTCAGTGAGGTTTCCGTCTTCAAACCATGTGCCGAATCTCACGCCGAGAATTTCCATGATCCGGAAAGAGAAGAACGTTCCTACACCTGCACTGGGAATTGGCATGCGGAGTTTTTGTCTCACCGGGATTTCACGAAGGTGAATGTCGGCGAACTCATCAAGATATGTTCCCGCTACCCACTGAGAAGTCGGAACAGGGAGAGAGAAAATCGGAACCTGGATGAAATCAAGATCTTCATCCTGAGCGTTGATCGCTTTAAATGAAAGGGGATGAATGACATCTTCAGCGTCGTGAATCGCGACGAATCTTGGAATCCATGGAGTCTGACCATTCTTTTCTGATTCGCGGATACCTTCTGTCATCACATGAAGAATGCGATTGAGACATTGTGCTTTTGACGTGGGACCCGGACGATCATTCACAACAACAGTGATTTTTTCCGGATGAAGCTGCTGCATTCTGAAAGCGATTTCAACGGTCTTATCATCATTAGGATAAACACCAATGAACCAGTGAAAGTTTTCGTACTGAAGACGCTTGAGATTTGTTTTCACCATCGCTTCAAGAACATCGTATTCCTGCCACGCGGGAATCATCACAGCGATTGGAGATTCAGCTTTTTTCTTCCACGAAAGAAACTCTTCCATTGAAACTTTTTTTGGTTTCAGGTTCCAGATCGTGTGAACGATATCGAGGAACAGATCATCGAGTGATCCCAAAAGGAAAACGCAACTAAGGAGTAAAAGTCCTAATTCCCAGAGGGCCATGAAGCTTGACCTACGCACGCTAAAAGGTTAATTTCCGGGCTTTCTATCAAAAGAAATTTAAACTCAAAAGCGAATATGAAGACGTTCTTCAAAAAACTCGGGACCCTGTATTTCTTACTTAGCGTGAGTGTTTTCGCCTATGGGGCAGAATTCTCGACCGAGCTTTATTCGCAAACTGTTTACTTACATCGCTTCAAGAATCCAATTACACAAAATCGCCTGAATGTTGTGAGATCTTCACAAGATTCTCACTTTGAACCGTACGCCGGACTCTGGTGGGATCACGATAAAAAGACCAATGGTGAAGAAGCTTTCACAGATGCGCAGATTGCCCCATACCTTGGAGTGCGCTCAAAAACATGGGGACCGGATTTTCTTACATCAAGAATTTTCAGTGAGGGCCGGTTTGTTCACAGGACAAAGGCCTTTCCTGATGATCGAGCGAGATCAACTTATGAATTAAGAGGTGGACTCATCGGTTACGGACTTAAAGATTTCATGAATCCGCTCTTCATTGAAAACTACTACGCTTTTTTCTACACGCGACTTTATGAAAACAGATTCATCTTTCAGGGTTGGTTACGTCAGGGTGTCCGGTTGAAATGGGACTTTGATTTTTTCAATGAAATCTTCTTCGATACTTTCGATCAGACCCGTGGTGCCGATGCCACTCTCGATCTTCGTCCCGGACTTCGCTATCAGAAACGATTTGCGAGTGGTTCCGTTCAGCTTCTTCATCAGAGGCTTTATCATTTCTCGAATCTCGATTTCTCCGGAAGAAATGAATCGCGTACCACTTTAGTTCTTGGCTGGTACTGGTAAAAAAAAAGGCTCCTTTCGGAGCCTTCTAAATTCAATTCTTATTCTGCACCCTGATCTGGTTCCATCTGGGACTGCATGTAATTCTGCTGTCCGACTTTTTTCAGGAGATCATTCTGAGTTTCAAGCCAGTCAACGTGATGTTCTTCTGATTTGAGAATCGTGAGGAAAAGATCGCGCGTTCCGTAGTCCGCTTCTTTCTCTGCGAGCTGGATGCATTTTTTAAGATGAGGAACAGCTGCATATTCAACTTCGAGATCGGCAGAGATAACTTCGCCAACGTTCTGACCTATGCGGAGTTTATCGAGCTTCTGAAGATTCGGAAGTCCTTCGAGGAAAAGAATACGCTTAATCACCATGTCCGCATGTTTCATCTCATCGATCGACGCTGCGTACTCGAGTTTCCCGAGTTTTTCGAGACCCCAGTTCTGGAGCATGCGAGCGTGAAGGAAGTATTGGTTGATGGCCGTGAGTTCTTTGGTAAGCACTGAATTGAGTGCATCGATAATTGCTTTAGAACCTTTCATAAGTTTTGTCCCCGTCAGAGTGTGTATTGGGGACATTCTATGAGAGGAGAAATGGGTTCGCCAGAAAGTTCAATGAGCCTAAGATTTGTTTGAAGTGTCTTTCATTTCGAAGGGTGTACGTGACTGTTGATCGAGAAGAGTTTTGACCGCGTCCTCAACACATGTGCCGCAATCTGAACCAACGCCGAGTGCCTTCAGAACCTCTTTTGGATTCTTCGTATTCCGGGAAGTAATCGCTTCCTGGATTTGCTTTTCGGTGATGCCTTTACAGATACAAACGTACATTTGGGATGCCCCTTCTGCGTTCAGTATATATCTGTTCGGCTTCTCAAACAAATGTTTTAGCTAAGTTTGTAAAGTTTGAAGAGTGAAACGTGAATCCAAGTATTTAGCGCAGGGAGTCTAACAGTCGGAACATGCCGAGGGTCGACATGGACCACTTAATCATGTCGCTGGCGAGGGCCTCTCTCAGTTCTTCGGGCGTAAATTCGATCAAGGCCTCAATTACTTCCTCTCCATCGGGATTGGGAAGTTTGGATTTTTCGAGTCCACGAGCGATGAAGAAATGTTGAGTGTGCGTGATGGTTCCTGAACCTTTGAGCGTCCAGAGAAGTTTCATGTCGCGCGCTTTGAATCCGATTTCTTCCTGCATTTCACGTTGAGCATTTTCTTCAGCGGATCCCAATTCTTCTTCGAGAATGCCGGAAACAGGTTTGATTCTCACGGGAGGATTTTCATGAGGGCGACGTTCTCTGATGAGAACGATTTTTCCTTCATCGGTGATCGGAAAAATAATCACACCAGAGGGAAGATAAGCGCGCTCCCATTTGATGCCACCGATTTCTTCCTCGGTCACAGTGAGAATGTTGCCCTTATAAACTGTTTTTTCCATAAGACTCCAGAATGGATTTTACTTTCTCGCCCATGCGTTCGGAAATTTCATGAGCGGTATCGGGAATTGTTTCCCATGTAACCGGCAGATTTTTTGCCTGAAGTTTTTCGGCATCCGCGCGCGAGTGATCAACACTAACCACTTTATCATTTTCACCATGAAGGCCGATGAGCGGAAATTTTATTTCCGGACTCACGAGATTATCTCTGAACTCACAACCCAGACCTATCACGAGTTTTGTCTGAGGAAGTGCGTGGCCCAGGAGGGGAGCGAGATAGCCTCCCTGAGAAAAACCAATGATCGTGAGAGGAAGATCTGAAACATTTTTGGATTTCAAAAATTCCGTGAGCCAGGAAACTGCAAGCGTCTGATTGAGGTAATAGCTCTTGGTTTGCCGGTCATAAAAATACCAGCAGTAACCATATTCCGTTCTTCCCACTTTCTCCCGTGGAAGAGGAAAAGGAGCATTGGGAGCGAGAATCAGGGCATTGTCGGGGAGGAAGCGGACAAGTTTCCGGTAAATCCGAAGTCCGCGCTCGTGAAGACCATGGAGTAGCAGAACAACCTGCTCAGGATTAGGCACGGCCCGCTCGACCCCGTCGAAGACTGCCAGGGCCTTCAGTTCGTAACGTTTTTCTTCGTAATCCTGTAATGTTTTCACGCTTATCCCGGTCTCTCTGTCAGGGGAGCAAATTGGTTATAAAGTAGCTCCAAGATCTCAAGGAGTCTCTATGAAGTTTCAGAAGTTCAACATCTTGGATACCAAGGGTACCCAGGAAACAGAAATTGAAGTGCTGTTTAATCTTGATCATATCATTTCGATCAAGCCTATTCGCATCAACCGTCCGGATAAACTCCTGAATGGTTTCTGGATCAGAACGACCAATGGGAAGAAGTATCGCGCTTCAAAAATTCCTGACGATCTTCTCGCTGTTATCGGAGAGAAGTACCAAGGTCAGGTTATGATGACAGGCGAATCAGACGAACAACCGTTCCAATAGAAAATATCATTCAAGCTGGGACCCTTTTTCTTCGAAGAGAAATGAAAGAGGGACCCTGCCATGATGAATCTCCTGCACAAATTTCTTTCTAAAGACCGTTCGGACAAATCACAAATCAGAAAGAACTTCTCCCATTATTTTTTCAGTCTCCCTGAACATCAGTGGATTACAGAAGCAGGTGTCTCACGTCATTTCGAAAATCTCTTCGCACGCGTTCCTTCTAAGCTTCTCGAAACTCTCATGCAGAAATATCCCGTTGTCTTCGTGAAGAGCGAAGATCTCCGTGAAGCACGCAATCCAGGTGCCGTGATCAGTAATACAATTGTTGTCTTTCCTGAGTTCCAGAAACTTCTCAAAACGGATAAAGGTTCTGCGGTCGCATGGCTCGCTCACGAACTTGCGTTCGTGATTTATGAACTTGAAACAGAACACGTTGAACCACTCATGGCCGAAGTTGAAGCGGATAAATTTGTCTGCGATCTGGGTCTGACATTTGAACTGGAAGAGCTTCTTCTCATGCTCGATGAAACAGTAGAGAAGCGCCTTCGTTTGACTTACCTCACCATTAATCACTTCACCTCGGACAATTAACGCCACGCTCAGGGTTAAATTTTGTCCCGCTTAAGCTTTTCCCGATTGATCTAAATTCGACTCCATAGATAATGGTAAGTACTTAATCTCAAGTCACCTTAACAATGGAGTGTAGGAAATGAGAAAATTATTGTTTGTTGTCGCGGCCCTCGTTATGACGTCTTCTGCTTTTGCAGCTAAGTACGGTTCAGCTGGTTGCGGTCTTGGTTCTATGATTTTTGAAGGTGATCAGACTTGGTGGAAGCAGGTTCTTGCTGCAACTACTAACGGTACTGGTGTTCAGACTATCGGTATCACTCTCGGTACATCTAACTGTGATTCTCCTGCTCCACTCAAAGTTGGCCAGGCTGAAGCATATGTTGAAGCTAACAAAGTTGCTCTCGCGAATGATATCGCTCGTGGTAACGGCGAAACTATCGTTGGTCTTTCAAAAGTTTACGGTTGTGCCAACACAACTGATTTCGGTCGCGCACTGAAATCTAACTACACAATGATCTTCCCAACGACTGCTGCGAACTCGAAAGAGATCACTCACTCGATCAACACAGTTGCTGCAACAACTTGTAACACTCAGATCTAAGTTCTATAATGGGACCTGTATAAAAAGCAGGTCCCATGTTTTTTCTTCCTCTTATCCTTCTGTTTTCTTTCTCAACCGTTCACGCACAAACTCCCGACATAAAAACCCTCTCTCAAAGCACCAGATGGCATCGTCTCCTTCATTATAAGAAGAGATATATCTCGGGATACAAGAGTGAAGTCGACAGTCGCGAATTCTTTCTCTCGGACAATGGAAAGTATGATCCGGAAGAGGAGATGAAAAAGAGTATCGAGCTTTTTTCATCCTCGCAGGAGCCGGGAAATGATCACGCCATCTGCCGTTTTCCTCTTCGCTTTAAATGGCTGAACACTGAGCTCGGCGGTCCCTGGCAGAGCACCGACATCTCAGGATGTACCACTTACATTTCTTTTTTTCAGAAGCTCGCGGCTAAACGCGCGAGTATTATTTTTTCTTCGTATTATCTGAGTAATCCCAACTCTGCTTTCGGTCATACGCTTCTTCGACTTTCGCGCTTTGAGGATTCTTCTGAAACAGAACTTCTGGACTACGGAATTAATTTTGCGGCCGAAGCGCGCGCGGTGAATCCTCTCGTCTATATGGTGAAGGGACTTCTGGGTGGATATCCGGGAAGATTCAATGCAGTTCCTTACTATTATAAGATCCGTGAATACACGAATGGTGAATTCAGAGATCTTTGGTCTTATGAACTGAATCTCACGACTCCTCAGGTATTCGAACTCGTCGATCACATCTGGGAACTGGGAAATGCCTCATTTGATTATTATTATTTTGATGAGAATTGCTCTTATCACCTCATGGCCTTACTCGAAGTAGTGTTTCCGGATAAGGATCTCACATCACGTTTCCGTTTCTTTGCCATCCCTGCCGACACGATCAGAAAACTTCGCCAGGAAGGTTTGATTGCGGAAGGAAAAAAGCGCGAATCAACTTACACGCGACTCATGCGTTTATCAGCAGGACTTCCGGCCGAAGACCTGAAAACGGCAAAAGAAATCGCCGTTCATCCCGATAAAGTGGGAGAAGTGAAGAAATTAAAAGACCAGGAAGCGGCAAATGTCCTGGATGTCTCGCTTGAGGCTTTTGATTATTTCAACGCCCAGAAAATCCTGACTGAAGATCCGGCGACGAAAAAGAAAAAAGAGCCGATCCTCGCTGCGCGTGCGGCCAACCCAATTATCACTGAAGAAAAGAAAGTAGAAAATATTGCGGCCGATTCCCCGGCCAATACGCATTCCCCTGTTCGTCTTGGTTTGTATCAGGGATATGAACATAATTCCGGCCAGCTCACACGCTTTGAATTCCGCACTTCCTTTCACGACATGCTTGATCCTGTTGCGGGATCACTTCGTGATGGGGAACTCGAGATGGGAAGAGTGGCGTTCGAGCATATTGAAAGAAAGGATGAGAGCGCTCGCTTCCGGCTTGATCATTTCTCCGTTTTTTCGATTAAAAACTTTTCCGAACAAAACTTCTGGGCCTCGCCACTTTCGTGGGAATTATCAGCGGGGGCCAAGCGCGTTCTTTTCACATGCTTTGATTGTCCGGGTGCTTTTATTGACGGCTCAGTCGGAAATACTGTTCAGTTACAGAACGGGAATTACCTTATTTCGTTTCTCATGAATGCCGAGCTCGATATCCAGAATTCTTTCAAAGAGAATTACCGGGTGGGGACAGGTCCCAAGCTTTATCTCCGGGCGAAGTTTACGGATGCTTTACTATCCGGCCTAAGCCTTCCGTATCACTGGTATAGCTATTCCGCGCGTGACCTCGGTACCAATCAGGCATTCCTTCCTGAGTGGGAAACGCGGTATCATTTTAAGAATAATCTTTCTCTTTCTCTCAGAACCCGTGGGCAGGCGGTCCATGACATCTGGACCATTCGGGGAGAGTTAGGATTGCAGTATTTTTACTAATAGGGGAGACTATGAAAGTTCTCATCACTTTTTTAACTTTGGCTTTCTCGTCTATGACACTCGCTCATCCAGGATTTGTTTCAATCGGTGATCTTTGCCCTGAGGTAAAGGTTCACATGAACTATTCATCGACTGAAAATTTCACGGGCGAAGTTGTCGCCGGTTATAAGGCGCAGAAAGCTTTCATGGCCAAAGGCCCGGCAGAAGCTCTTTGTGCTGTCATCGCTGACGCCAAAAAAATGGGATTAGGAATCAAGATTTTTGATTGCTACCGTCCGGCCAAAGCCGTTTCTTTTTTCCAGTCATGGGCAAAAAAACCAGAAACGAATCCTGAAATAAAAAAAATCTATTATCCCGACTACACACGCGAGCAGCTTTTTGAACTCGGCTACATTGCTCTGAAATCCAGTCACTCGAAAGGCAGTGCGATTGATCTCACGCTTTTTGATCTTGAGTCAGGTCGTGATCTTGATATGGGAACGGCGTTTGATTATTTCGGCGAGCTTTCGAACACGGATAACATCGGTGTGACGGCTGGTCAGAGAAAAAATCGGTATCTTTTGAAGGGATTAATGGAAGGGCGTGGCTTTAAGAATTTTTCGCAGGAATGGTGGCACTATTCATTTAAGCCGGAACCGTATCCGGATACGTACTTCGACTTCGACGTCGAATAATTACTCCGCGTATTTCAGATCGTAATTCGCGTGAAGATTATCAATGCTACGGAATGAGTTTCTGAGATAAACCAGAACCATGACCGGACTGAAGATAATAAAGCTGATTTTGACGATGATTTTCATAAGCACCTCTTGTCTGCATATTGCCACGGCCAATTGTTAAGGAAGGTTAAGAAACTATGAAGATCGTTCTTTTGCTCCTCCTTACTTCCTGTACCAACCTCTTTTATCAGCCATCAAGCCGTGAATTCTTCAAGCCTGAAACATTTAAGCTCGCCTATGAGGATATCTATTTTAAAAGTGGCGACGGAACGAAACTCCATGGCTGGTTTTTAAAGGCGCGGGGTCCTTCGAAAGGCACGATCGTTCAGTTTCACGGAAACGCGGAAAATATCTCCAGCCATTTCCTGGCCCTCGCGTGGATTGTAAATGAGGGCTACAACCTCTTCACTTTCGATTACCGCGGATACTGGCTCTCAGAAGGGGAGTCGAATCCGGATGGTGTGTACCTGGATTCCCAGGCGGCCCTTGAGAAAGCTCTCGAGTTTCATGAGAAGGCGGGCGGAAAACATTTTGTGGTTTTCGGACAGAGTCTTGGTGGCGCGATATCTCTTAGGGCGGTTCCGGATTTCAAAGCGAAAGAAAAAATCACACTCGTCGTTCAGGATTCAACATTTTCTTCTTATGAGGAAATTGCCGCCGACAAACTCCGCTCAGTCTGGTTTCTGTGGCCTTTCTCACCCCTCGCTTATCCTTTGATCTCGGATAAATATTCTTCCGAAGATGTGTTCGATAAAATCACCTGGCCCACTCTGGTAATCACCGGAGGGAAAGATGATGTGATGCCGGCGAAATTCGGAAAACGGATTTTTAAAAACATCGCCACGAAGGAAAAGTGGTACTGGCATATTGAAAACGCCCCTCACATTTCTGCTTTTCATGTGGATCAAGGCCGCTGGAGAAAAGAATTTCTCCTCTTACTTGACCGGACTTCTCCGAAATAGGAGAGATTTGCCTACAATAATTAGTTACTAGTCTGCCGGAATTAGTCTTATACTAATTCTAAGCTATTTATTTAGGCCTCATTTCAAGGAAGAAAGAAGCCCGATGAACCAAGTCAAGAAAACAACCTCCGAATCCACAGACCGGTCCTACGGAGCTTTCTCACGCATAAATGGCCAGCATCAATTCAAAGATTCAGTTCCTGGTGGCAGAGTCGAATACAAGGCCCGCTACAGGAAGGGTGGGAAGGTTTCTTACTTCAACTACTCACTCGCAAAAGAAATGGGACTTCTCCCGAAGAATCACGAAGAAAAACTGAATCCTGAACTCGAAAAAGAAATCCTACGCACATTCAGCATCGTCATCATCAATGAATATGATCTCATCAACGAATTAAAATTTCCGGAAGATGAAATCTATCCTCATACGTTCATGGCGACCCGCTATCTTCAGCTTCAGCATCCTGATAAATCAGGACGCACTTCAGGCGACGGACGCACGATCTGGAACGGAAACATTCGTCACAACGGTGTGACATGGGATGTTTCAAGCTGCGGAACCGGCGGAACAAAACTTTCCCCGGCCTGTAACATCAATAAAAAATTCTATCAGACCGGTGATCCTTCGATTTCCTACGGCTGCGGCCTTTCGGAAGTAGGAGAGGGTCTTGAAACATTATTTTTCTCTGAGGTTCTCAGAAAGAACGGCTTTAAGACTGAGCGTGTACTCGCGATCGTTGAATACGATAAAGGTATTTCGATCAATGTCCGCGCAAATCCAAATCTTATCCGTCCTTCGCATTTCCTCGGGCACCTGAAGCAGAACAATTTCGAGACTCTTAAACAGGTCGCCGATCATTTTGCCAAACGCCAGATGGATAACAAGGCTTGGGAACAGACAACGTTTAAGACTGAAAAAGAAAAATATCATTATCTCGCCCGTCAGGTTGCTAAATCATTCGCAGAAACAGCAGCTAAGTTTGAAGATGAATACATCTTCTGCTGGCTCGACTGGGATGGTGACAATATCCTGATGGATGGCGGAATCATCGACTACGGTTCGATCCGTCAGTTCGGTCTTTTCCACGCTGAATACCGCTATGATGACGTTCAGAGATTCTCGACATCAATCCTTGAGCAGCGCCAGAAAGCACGCTACATCGTTCAGTGCTTTGCTCAGATCGCTGATTTCCTCGCAACCAAGAAAAAGAAAAGTCTTTCCCAGTTCCGGAAAGATCCGCATCTTGAATATTTCGACAAGCATTTCATTCACTGTAAGAACAGAAACCTACTTCAGAGAATCGGATTCAAGAAAGCACATCAGGATTACCTCCTGAAAGAGCATCTTCCGGTTGTGACGAAGTTCCGTAAGGTCTTCAGTTACTTTGAGCGCGCAAAATCAAAACGTGGCGTTTATAAAGTCGCTGATGGAATTAACCGCGATGCCATTTATTGCATGCGTGACATTCTCCGCGAGCTTCCGCAGATCTATCTCACCCGCGGCTCTGAACTTAATCCCCAGGAATTCCTGGAAGTGATCAAGTCTTCATACGCCAAGAGAACGGATCTTCGCCTGACGGTTCTCAAGTTAAAACAGATCAAGCGTTTCCAGTCTCTCTATATGTCTCTTGTGAGATCTCTTGAGAAGCAAACAAACGTGACCCGTTCTCAATTTCTTCTCGAACTCACCATGCGTTCTTCGGTGATCAACCGTTATGACCGCGTGACCGGGGATTCGATTTCATTCATTGTTCAGAAAGTGCAGAAGATGAGACCGAAGCTTACAGCTGAGGAATTGTATCTTCTGACAGAACAGTTCTCTTCGTACCAGAACCTCGACCCGGATCAGAAGTCAGAGACTCCTGAAGTTCCGGAACGGCACCGGATTATCATGAAAGGTTTTACCTCGATTGTCCGTGAGTGCCGTGAGGGGCTATGAAGCTTGTTCTTTATAGCGGTGGACTAGAGAAAGATAATCGCTCCCTCGACCGCTCCTTCCTCGACCTATTAAGTAAAAAAAATCCTGTGGTGACATTCATCCCGTCGTCTTCCTATTTGTCTGAGCAGGAATTTAAGGCATTCGTTAAGCATTACTCACGTTTTAATATCTCGCGCTTCATTCACTTTCCCGTAGATGTTCCTTTCGACCGGATTATCTTTCAGGAAGTGATGAGAAGTGATGCTATTCACCTGGCGGGCGGAAATACTTTTTATTTCCTGAACTCACTCCGTAAGGCAAAGCTTCTGCCGGAGCTGAGAAAGTATGCAGAGAAGGGTGGAGTGCTCTCGGGACTATCCGCCGGAGCGATTCTCATGACGGAAAATATCGACATGGCGGCCTACCCGGATTTTGACCGGGATGAAAATTTCGTAAATGTAAAAAATCTCTCAGCGATGCATCTCGTGGACTTCGCCTTCTTTCCGCACTTCAAGAACTCCGCCCGCTACGATGCAGTCTTCCGGAAATATTCACGGACAAAAAAGAAAGTCATCTACGCCTGTCCGGATGGGGCAGGGATCGTCATCAACAATGAAGAGATAAAGTTTGTCGGCCCCTGCTATGGATTCGCGGGTGGACAGAAATTCACAGTCAACACCTGACTATTTGATGGGTAATTCAATTTCCACGAGAAGCGGCAGATGGTCTGAGAGCTTTCTCCATTCTTTTCCGGAGAGTGCTACGGCAGAGACCGGAGTAATCTTGTGAACGAAAATGCGATCAAGCGAGAGCATAGGCATGAACGACGGAAATGTTTTCGGGTATTTTCCATGAAGATGCTTAAAGACTTCCTTACTCGAGAGCTGATTTTCAATTGCCGGTGATACTTTCTTATTCCAGTCATTAAAATCACCCACCATCACCCAGGGAGAATCGCCTTCTTCCAACATGTGACGAATGAGCATGTCGGCCTGCTTGTCGCGGCCATTTTGCGTGAGATCCAGATGGGTATTTGCGAGAACGAGATCCTTGGTCATACCGGGAATTTGCACGTGACACTTCAGGAGACCACGTTGCTCCAGGCGGTTGGTGGATATCACATGATTGGACCAGCTCACGATCGGAAACTTGGAAAGAATGGCGTTGCCGTGATGCCCTTCCTGATAAATCGCATTTTTCCCATAGGAGAAATGCGGCCACACAGAATCGGCCAGAAATTCAAATTGCGCAGCTGTATTCCAGCCATTAATAGGAACATCCGAGTGATCACCAAGAACTTCCTGCAAAAAAAGGATATCAGCATTGAGTTCGCGAAGAGCATCACGGATTTTTGCCAGGACAAAATCCTGATTCGTGATCGAGAAGCCCTTGTGAATATTGTAAGAAAGAATTCTGATTTTCATTTTATAGCCAGTACCTGAAGAGGAAGTAGAGTCGTGTAACAATCTTGTCTGCGAACGTTCTTCCTTTCATATTTTCCAGTGACACCAGCTCGAGTTTTTCTGTTAAACCGAGAAAGTGTTTTTCCATTTCTATGATGTTCTCTTCAGTCTGAACCACGAGATCAACTTCCAGGTCATGGATCAAACTGCGATGATTGAGGTTCGTGGAACCGACAGTCATCCAGTCATCAATTATATAATTTTTGGCATGAAGGACGGTATCAGAATATTGGAAAACTTTGACTCCCTTACTGAGTAGGTAAGGATAGTAGAAGAACTGAAGTGCCCTGAAGATCTTCACATCGGTCTTGAGAGTGGTGAGGAGACGCACATCCACGCCTCGTTCGGCTGCCTGACCGAGGAGACGAATGATGCGCCTTCTCGGGATGAAATAGGGTGTAACGAACCAAATTCGTTTTTGCGCACGGTGAATCCGGTTCAGGAAGTTTTTATAGAAATATCTCTTCATCGAGAGAGTGTGATTCATCCGGAGAGGGGATTGGCGCCAGTTGGAGCGCGGTAATTTCTTGAGCTGCTTTTTATATTTGTAATAATCACGCAGGCGCCAGTTGCGCTTGAAATTTAAGACGGCATATTTCACCATCTCTCCGCTTACGCGAATGCCGACATCTTTCCAGGGACCCGAGTGGTGAAAGCTCGTATGTTCTGCTGTAAAGTTAAAACTTCCGGTGTACATGATATGGTCATCGATCGTAACGATCTTGCGGTGATTTCTTTTATTGAGACGAAGAAGTCTCAGGAGATATATCTCCATCTTGCGGGTGAAATTCACTTTGCCGTAGAAAGGATGAAGGAAGGGCAGGGGATTATAAGTCTTTACCTGAATCCCTTTTTTCTCGAGGACGCCACTCAGTCGTTCGTAAAAATTATAAGATCCCACACCATCAACAATCACCTGAACTTTCACTCCACGGATCTGAGCAGCGACCAGATGGGCCGCGAGTTTTCTTCCGAGGAGATCATCATTAAAGATGTACACCTCAACCGTGATGGAATGTTGTGCACTCTCAATGTCTTTGATCAGTCGATCGAAGTATTCATCCCCGTCGAAGAACAAGTCTTCCGTTTCCCAATAGCTCATTGATAAGCACTTCGGATTTTCCAGCTGTTACTAAAGTGGACTAGCTCAGTCGGGAGAAAGTAAACCTAAACCTGATTAAGCTTTCTTACGATAACTAGGTAAATGGAATCAAAGAGTTAAAAAATGGCACTGACCAAAGAAACGTTTTTCAATATGGTGAAATCGGCAAACGCCTCAGGCGTGAGTGATATTCACCTTCGGACTGAAGAGAAACCATGTTTCCGCCTGCGCGGTGATCTGGTTCCGGTAAAGTTCGATCCTCTGACCAATGATGATTTAAAACTTGTCTGTAATATCTTGATTCGTGATCCGGACATTCTGTCGACCCTGGATAAAATTAAAGAGCATGATGGATCTTTCGCCGTCCCGAACGTATGTCGTGTGCGATACAATCTCATGCGCTATCAGGGGAAACTCGGCCTCATCCTTCGTCTGATCAGTGATAAAGTCCCGACGACAGAGGAATTGAAACTTCCACCCGTCATTAACAGAATTGCCAGTGCCAACGCCGGACTTGTTCTTGTGACCGGTGCAACCGGTTCAGGGAAGTCCTCAACGCTTGCAGCGATGATCAACTACATCAATAAAACTTCCGCTGTTCACGTTCTTACATTGGAAGATCCTGTCGAATACATTCATAATCCCATCAAGGCCCGTATTACCCAGCGGGAAATTGGCGCAGATACTTTTGACTTCAATGGAGCTTTGAGATCCGCCCTTCGTCAGGATCCGGATATTATTCTCATCGGAGAGATGCGGGATGCTGAAACCATTTCCATTGCCCTGAAAGCTGCCGAAACCGGCCACTTGGTTTTCGGTACTGTTCACACGACTGATGCACTTTCTACTATTGGTCGACTCATTTCCATGTTCCCACCTTCCGAACAAAGTGTGGTGAGAACACGTATTGCAGATAACCTTCACGCCACAATTTCCCAGCGTCTTCTTAAAACTTCCGACGGAAAAGGCCGGGTTGCCGCTCAGGAAATCATGATCAACAACCCTGGTATCAAGGAATCCATCCTTGATCCTGTCCGGACAGCGGAAATTTATACCTACATCGTGAAAGGTAAAAATGGTTCCGGGGCCCAGAGTTTTGACCAGGCGATCACCAAGCTCTACAAAGACGGGATGATTACCATGGAAGAGGCACGAGGCAACGCCACAAAACCTGAGGATTTCGAGAGAAATCTCATGTTCGGCGAAGACCAGGAATAGTATGATAGATACATGACATCAAGGATGAAATGAATCTCTCATTCCGCCATTTCTATTGGCGTTGGACCAAAAATCTTTTCCTGCTTTTTACGGCCGTCGCCATTCTCATGACTGTGGTTCGGATCGGTTTTGCTTTTTACTTTGGAGAATCTTCCGTTGTCCTCAATGACTTCTCTGTTTTCAGACAGGCACTCTTTCTGGGATTGCGTTTTGATCTCATGCCTCTGGCCTATATCAACATCCTGCCATTTCTCATTTTAAATATTTCGTACTTCATTCCCGGCAAGTTCATAATCAAGCTCGCCCGGACTCTCAACATCAGCATTCTCGTTTTTGGATACACAGCTCTTGTCTGGCTTTATGTCTGTGATCTCGCGTTTTATTCGTACTACCAGGATCACATGAACGTTCTGTTCTTCGGACTCTTCGAAGATGATACGTATGCCGTTCTTATGTCCGTCTGGAAGAATTACAATGTTCCTGTTCTTCTCACCATCATTCTCGTGGTTCATTATCTCTGGTACCGGTTTGTGAAACTCATGTTTTCGCCGTTTGAGTTTGATTTAAAACCAAGAAAGTTCGACTGGAAATCGCCCGTCACTTTTCTCGCCGGATGTGTGATGCTTGCGTTTTTTGCACGAGGAACTTTCAATCGCCTTCCACTTTCGATCGAAGACGCTTATTTCAGTAGTAATGATTTTATGAATGAAGTGGCACTGAATGGTCCCATCTCACTTAATCGTGCGATCAAAATCAGAAAGACATTTGGAAAAGGCGAGTTTGATTTTACGACAGCGATGGGATTCACTTCGTGGCAGGATGCCTATGCAGCTGCCTATGGAAAAAGACCGTCTTCTAAATCTGTCTATGAAAGCTTAAAACGTAGAACTCCGGTAAATCCCGTTCATGATGCTCGTCCTAAGCATGTCGTCATGGTGGTGATGGAAAGTTTTGGTTCTTACTGGAATGAAGAGAATGCTCAGGACTTCCAGATTCTGGGTGAACTCGATAAACATTTCAAGCAGGGTTATCTCTTCAAGAATTTTCTTCCATCTGAAAACGGAACAATCGGAAGTATCGTATCTGTAGCAACGGCCCAACCTATCAGACCGGGAGCGCGCTTTCTTTCTGAATCTGAATTTGTCAGCACTCACCTGAGAAGCTCTGGTCACCTTCCGTACAAAGCGAAAGGTTACGATACGCATTTCATCTATGGCGGAAAACTCGGCTGGAGAGAACTCGGAAAGTTTCTTACGGCCCAGAAATACGATCATCTTTGGGGTGCTGATGAGATGAAAGAATCCATGCCTGAACTTAATAACATCGAAGCTCGTGATCTCGGTAATGAGTGGGGGATTTTTGATGAATATCTTTTCTCCTTCATTGAAGAGCAGATCCGTACTGCAACCAAGCCTCAGTTCTTTTTAGTTCTCACGACTTCAAATCATCCGCCGTTTGAGTATCCGACGAGCTACAATCCACTTCCCGTTGTTCTCACGAAAGAACGGATGGATAAGATTACCTTCGATGAAGAACTCGCCATGAAGCGCTTTCTCGCCCTTCAGTACGCCAATCAAAAGCTGGGTGAGTTCCTGACCCGTATGAAGTCCGGACCTCTTCGCGAAAAGTTTGTCCTGGGTCTCACGGGTGATCATAGTTACTGGATTAATAAGGGAGTGGATAATTCCCAGGATTTCAAACGCTGGGCGGTTCCTTTCTTTATTTCTGTTCCGGACAGCATGAAAAAAAATGTCGACCTCACACATTTTGGCTCGCATGAAGATATTTTTCCCACCCTTTACCATCTCACACTTTCTAATCAGGAATACGTGGGAATAGGCGAGGATATGATTGAGAACAGCGGCACGGCCCAGAATTCTTCAGGTATTTATGCCGGTAAGGAAGGGGCCTGGCATCACGGAAAATTCTGGAAGTGGAAGGATCACTCTTCACTTCTTCTCGAAGAAACTCCTGAAACACCAGAGCTTCTCAATATGAGAAATCGCGCGAAAGGATTGATATCTGTTACAGATAAATACCTTAAGGAAGAAAAGGCGAATACGCAGACTGTCTCAGGAAATGGTCAGCAATAACAATTTTTGCCATCGCTTCAACTACCGGAACAACTCTCGGTAAAATACACGGATCATGACGGCCATTTTTTGCTTTCTCACCGAGAGTCGATGGTGCTTTGAAAACAACCCGGAGAGTGACTTCCTCACCATTGGTGATTCCGCCTTCCATCCCGCCAAAATTCTTTTTATCAGCTGAAATCTCTGAACCTTTCATGTGCGCCATCTGGAAACCGGCACCAATCTCAAATCCTGTGCAAGCAGGAAGCGAGAGCATGGCCTTCGCGAGATCTGCTTTCATTTTATCGAAGACTGGCTCACCCAATCCAGCAGGGATGCCTGTCACAGAGAGTGCGACAATGCCACCTGCTGATTCGCCACTCGCCTTACAATCTTTGAGGAAAGCGATGACGTCATCGGACATCTTCTTTTCCGGAATATTGATCTCGCCGCGATCAGCGCCATGAGATGGTTTTTTTGTGAGCTGAAATTTTCCTACCTGCTCGATGTAGGCATAAGCACTCACATCTTTGATGATGAGACCGGCGAAGTATCCACCAATCACGCGTGCGAGAGTTTCTCTCCCGGAAGCGCGACCGCCTCCGCGATGATCGCGGATGCCGAACTTATCCATCGTCGTTTTGTCAGCGTGACCCGGACGATATTGATCTTTGAGTTCTTTGTAGTCTTCACTTTTCTGATTGGTATTCCGGACAATGACTGTGATGGGTGTACCGAGAGTTTTTCCCTCGAAAACACCTGAGAGAATTTCGGGTTCATCCAGTTCAGTCCGTGATGTATGCACTTCATGCTGGCCTGGTGCCCGGCGCTTCAGTTCTTTTTTCAGGTCATCAAGATTTACAGATAGATTTCCCGGCATGCCATCGATAATGCAACCAAGGGCAGTTCCGTGGGACTCACCGAAGGTCGTGATTCTGAAAAGTTCGCCGAAACTATTGCCAGCCATCTTTGACCTTTTTCAGAAAATCAACAGTGAATTTTTCGAGAGCACCTTCAGGAAGGAAAACAAATTCATCAGCTGAAGAATATGTTTCCGGATTGATCCCGCACGGATTGAGGGCCGCGAGAGATTTTTTCATTTCATGATCAGTGTAAAAATTGAGGGCCATGCCGTGATAAGTAGTGAGCTTATCAATAGCTATCCCCATGCTCGCAAGCTTCTTATCACCCTTCCAGAGACCCAGAAGTTCATTTTCAGAATCCGTTCCCGGAAGACTCCAGAGAGCGAGAGTTTCAGAGGTCATCCGAAGGACATCATCGATCATATGGGAAAGTGAAAGAGTTTTTGGATTAAGTTTAACGATGGGATAAAAAATAAACTGGCCTGGATGATGGAAGGTAAGTCCTCCTCCGCGCTCAATTCTGTGAAGCGGGTAGGGAAGATCAGTACCATCACCTGTGTAATCCACCAGAGTCTGTTTCTGGCCTTTTTTCGGACGCTGGAGACCACGACCCATCGTAAAGAGGAGCGGGTGACTACAGCAAATGAGAACGCGCAGGCGCGGATGTTCCTGAAGAAGAGCGACACTCGCTTTTTGAAAAGCATGTGCCTCTTTGTAATCCCAGTTCCATTTTACGACAACGAGTGTCCGTTCATCCATGAGAGCAGTGTCTTCGATGGAAAGTCCGAATGAGGGAAAATTTAATGAGAGAAGTGGATTTTTCATGGAGCCGTCTGACCTTCGACGTAATCGAGGAAGTCGCCAGCTTTGTATGACGAGCGAACGAGAGCTCCGGAGGCCACGAACTTGAATCCGATCTTGAGCGCCATCCGTTTGAGTTCCTGGAATTCTTCCGGCGTGTAATATCTTTCCACAGCAAGATGTCTCTTACTCGGCTGGAGATATTGACCGAAGGTTACGATGTCGACACCACGGGCGCGGACGTCTTCAATTGTTTCCTGAAGTTCCTGCCAGGTTTCTCCAAGACCAACCATGATGGATGTCTTCGTCTGGATATGCGGATAATGTTTTTTATAAAATGAAAGAGTGTCGAGAGTCTTCTCATAACCAGCGCGCGGATCGCGGACGGGATGAGTGAGGCGTCTCACCGTTTCAATATTCTGCGCGATCACAAACGGATTGGATCTCGCGAGAGTGTGCATTCTCTCTTCATCTACACCGAAATCCGGAATGAGGACTTCGACTTTTGTTTCAGGATGATCAGCGTGAACACGATCAACTACGGCCGCAAAGTGAGAAGCACCATGATCCGGAAGATCATCGCGGTCAACACTTGTGATAACGATGTAACGGAGATTCATGAGACCAACCATCTTAGATGTGTTCTCAATTTCTTCGGGATTTAAAAAGCCTTTGGGATTTCCGGTCTTCACGTGACAGAACTTGCACGCACGCGTGCAGGTATCACCAAGGATCATCACAGTCGCTGTACGGGCACTCCAGCACTCCGAAATATTCGGGCACTTCGCTTCTTCGCAGACGGTAGAAAGACCTTTCTCGCGAAGATTATCGCGGATCTCTTTAAAGTCCTGACCCTCAGGAAGTTTTACTTTCAGCCATTCAGGCTTACGCTGATATGTGGATTTATCGAAATAGGTTACGGCCATGAAAAGTATTTATCATGTCCGGGTTTTATCGCCTAGTGATGAGTGTTGGACAAGACAGGGGTAAGTGCCTGAATAGATTGGTTATAATGCGATCAGAAAGCAAGATTCCGGCCGGGGCGTGAGACCCAGTAATTGTCCTGAGTCAGGAAGCTCTTTTAAGGTCTGAAAAGTGATCGTTCTCTCATGGTGAGTGGCCATGATCGTCCAGAGTGTATCCCGGTAAAATGCTTCTTCCACTTTCACCCGAAAATCAGAACGGGGATCGATTTCCAAGGCGGTATCAGGAACCACCATGATCGCTTCAGCGGAGTCGGGTTCATGAGAAAATTTCTCTTTCCCCCAGGGTGTCTCCCAGAAACTTCCGGATTTTTTTACAGGAAAGAAATTGTGATAGCCCACAAACTGCGCAGTGAAGATGTTCTTCGGCTTCGTCATGAGTTCAGTGGGCGTTCCCTCTTGCTCAATTTTTCCGTGCTGAATGAGAACAATCCTGTCAGAGAAACGGGACGCTTCATTCATATCGTGAGTTACCCACAGGAGAGTAAGATTCTGACGACGGACATAAGTGAACAGGGCCTTCAGAATGTCTTTTCTGGTGTGAGGATCAAGATGCGTAAAGGGTTCATCCAGAAGAATGAGTTTCGGATTTCTGATCAATTCTCCGGCGAGAAAAACTTTCTGCTTCTGGCCCGCTGAGAGCTCACCCATCTTCTGGCGAAGCTGGAAAGTGAACTCAAAAATGTCGGCGAGATCCCGCGTGAGCTGGATTTTCTTTTCGTCATGAATTTCTTCGTGCACACGACTGATGAGATATTTCTGAACGTTAGTTTCAGAAGATACTTCCGGAGAAGTGACAAAGAGGGCGGGTGCATCGGCTGTGATTCTTCCCGAGTCAGGTTTAATTTCTCCAGAAAGAATCCGAAGTAAGGTCGTTTTCCCACTGCCATTTGGACCCATGAGGGCCGTAATTGTTCCCTCAGGAAGCTTAAGGCTGACATCGGAAAGTCCTGCGATGCCGCGTGAATCAAATCTGAGACGTACGTTTTCAAGAGCGATCATATATGGTTCAATTATCACGTCTCATCTCATCGTTCCAAGGGATTTTATGACTCTGACCCAGCTGAATTACATTCTTGCCGTAGACCGCTGCCGCAATTTTGCCCAGGCCGCACGGGAATGCTTTGTCACTCAGCCGACCTTGAGTATGCAGATTCATAAGCTTGAAGACTATCTTCAGATCCAGGTTTTTGACCGGAGTAAACTCCCTGTTGAACCGACGCCAATGGGAAAAAAGGTTCTGGAATATGCCCGGAAGGTTATGCAACAGTCCCAGGCCCTGGAAGAACTCTCGCGCTCCCTTCGCGGAGAAATTTCCGGTGAGTACATACTCGCAGTCATTCCTACACTGGCCCCTTATCTCCTTCCGCTTTTTGTCGGGGAGTTCGTGAAAAAGTATCCCAATGTTGAATTGAAAATTTTTGAATATCAGACGGACGAAATTATCCGCTATCTGAAGGAAGGAAAAATCGACGGGGCCATCCTCGCCACACCTCTTGAAGAAAAAACTCTCACGGAAGAGCATCTCTTCTATGAACCTTTTAAGATTTTTCTTTCACCTGAACATTCACTCCTTAAGAAAAAAAATATCGAAGAGAAGGAACTGAATCTTTCAGAGGCCTGGCTTCTGAAGGAAGGACATTGCATGCGTGTTCAGGCACTCTCGCTTTGCTCGGTGAAAAAAGAAGGGGCAGCGAAGAATCTTTTCTTTGAAGGTGGCTCACTGGAAACTCTCATCAATATGGTGAAGTCCACCAAAGGATTCACTGTTCTCCCTTATCTCGCGACTCTGACTCTATCCGATAAAGACGAAAATCTTCTCCGCGATTTTAAATCACAGCTTCCGGTGAGAAATATCAGTTTTGTGACAGGACCGATGGCGATGAAAACATCCATCACTGGTGCTCTCGTGAAAGTGGTCACGGCGACTGTGCCAAAGGAATTAAAAAAGGTGAGTGCGAAGTCGGAAGTTCTTCCTATTCATTAGTTACTTTGACAGCTTTGCTTCTCGAGTTACGGAAAGATTCAATCGTATACCACGCAAGGGCAACCCAGATGAGGCAGAAGGCCTGAAGCTTTTCTGTGCTCAGGGCCTCATGAAAAATAAATAAACCACAGGCGAATTTAAAACTCGGACTGAGATACTGAATCATACCCAGTGTCTGTAGTGTGAGTCGTTTGGCGCTGAAAGCGAAAAGTACTAACGGGAGCGATGTCACGACTCCCGATAAGGGAAGAAGAAGATTTTTATGAAGAGGCAATTGTTCTAAAACATGCAATGGTCCGGTGGGACGCATCTGCCAGTAAATGAGAACAGGAATGACGACAACACTCGTTTCAAACAGAAGCCCTTCCATCGCACCCACATGAACCATCTTCCGGATAAGACCATAGAGAGCAAATGTCAGTGAGAGAATGATCGCGAGCCACGGAAAGTGATTGAGATCTGTATTTAAGGCGAGAAGGATAATAGCAATGAGCGCCAGAGCAATCGCAGGCCATTGAGTGAGACGGATTTTTTCCTTGAGGATCAGCCAGCCCATGAACACATTGAGGAGGGGATTCAGAAAATAACCCATGCTCGCTTCGAGAATCCTTCCGATGTTCACAGCATAAATATAGAGAAGCCAGTTCGAGGAAATGAGAAGAGCGGAGATCACAAGCATCAGCCGCTTCTTAGGATCGTTCCAGATGTCTTTCACGTGAGAAAGTTTTTTCCGGAAAAGCATGATCAGAAAAAGCGAGACAAATGACCAGATCAGACGATGACCGAAGAGATCCCAGGCATTAACTTCCGAGAAGTATTTCCAGTAAATCGGAAACAGTCCCCACATGGAGAAAGCAATGATGGCCGAGAGATGGGCATTACTAATGTTCATTAGCGGAAGTTATTCTTCTTTCTGATGTGATTGGCGATGAGGATCGCAAGTAAGCTTGAGCCGACACAGACGAATCCCACAACATTATATCCGGTGAGAACTCCGGTCGCTGTCCCACCGATGATAAGCCCTGCTGTCTGGGACGCGAGTCCCGCTGCAAATTGTCTTCCGGCATTCTCAAGACTCATAAAGGCCCCGCGCTCTTCCGGTTTTACCACTGCTGAGACCATCGTCATCGCAGGAATAAAGCGCGCAGAACCGAACATGGTGAACATGGATGTGACAAGAAGAACTACCCAGGTCGCAACATGTGGAAGATGAGTAAGAGCAAGAATTGGACCTATCGAGATGATGGCGAGAAAGCGGAACGTCGTAAAACTTCCTTTCTTGTCGGTCATTTTACCCACGACCCGAGCAGTGAAAATCGTACCGATTCCCCCGATGAGATACATGAGGGGAAGATCAGTTTCGGCAAAGCCGACGTTTCTTACGAGATAGGGAGCAATAAAGGGAATCACGTGGAAAATACCGAAGGCGAGACAACTCGTGAGAGCGAATGCTTCCATGTATTCACGCTTAAAAACACTCCGGAATTTCCTGAGATTTTCCATGAAGCTTTTTGGACGATTCACTTTTACCGAAGGGAGCATGATAAACGCCATGACCCAGAAGATGGAAGCGAGAATGCAGATAAAATAAAAAGTGTAATGCCAGTCAAAGGTATTGGCGATGTAGAGACCAACCGGAATCCCAAGAACGCTTGAGACAGAGAATGATGACATCACGACACCCATGGCACTTCCTCTCCGCTGGAAAGGAATAAGATCGGCCACGAGAGAAAGAACACACGCGTTCAGAATACCGCCGAAAGCACCGGCAATGATTCTTGCGATAAGAAGAGTCGTGAAGTTCGTGGAAATGGCACACATGAAAGTGCCGGCAATAAATCCGGTAAAGTTAAAAATCAGGAATTTCTTCCGGTCAAAGTGATCGGAATAGAGAGCGCCAAAAAATCCGACGATCCCTGCGCTGAAAGTATACGACGACACGAGGGTGGAAAACTCAACCGGCGATATATCAAAGACCCGCATGAAACGAGGTCCCAGCGGCATCATGATGACGAAATCCAGTATGTGAGCAACCTGAATTGCCGCCAGAATCAGGACATAGATCTTTTCCTTTCTCAGGACGGCCTTTAAATCATGTTCAGTATTTTCCATCAGCGTGACTCTTCCAATCCTACAACGTCCGTCATTTTCGAGCTGGTATCATCGAGAGTTTCCAGTGAGGCAATTGCATGAACACAGTGATCGACCATCGACACAGCGGCCGGTCTGTGGTTTCCGGAATTTTTCACTCCACCGAAAGGAAGTCGGGCTGTCGCACCGACAGTTGAACGGTTGAGATTCAGAAGACCTGATTCAATATCTCTCAGGCACAATTCATAAACACTTTTCTCACGGGTGAATACTGAAGCTGCCAATCCATACGGAGTGCAGTTGGCGATCTGGATCGCTTCTTCAATCGTGTCATAAGGAATGAAGAAACAATTTGGTCCGAAGATTTCTTCCTGAATAAATTTCCCGGCGAGATCCGGTTTTTTCGCATAATGAATTGAGGGGGAAACATAATAGCCTTCATAACCCACATCGAGTTTTTTTGGCTTGATGATTTCCTCAGCACCTTCTTTCACACCGTGAGCGCAGAAATCAAAATAGGATTTCATGGCAGCTTCATCGATGAGTGGTCCCATGAAGGCTTCCGGTTTACTGAGAGTCGGGTGACCCACACGGATTCTTTCTGTGACTTTCCTGAACTCTTCAATGAACTGTTGTTCAATCTTCCGGTGTACAAGAATCATCGAAGTCGACGTACATCTTTGTCCTGTCGTGAGAAAGCACGAACGGAGAAGTTCCGGGAGAGCATGAGACATATTCGTATCGTGATGGATGATCGTCGTATTTTTTCCGCCCAGCTCGAGTGCCACAAGCTTATCAATATCTCTCCAGGTATTTTCGAGAATTTTCATCCCCACCTGGCGAGAGCCCGTGAAGAAAACACCTTTGACTCTCTTGTCAGCAGTGATCTTCGAAGCCGTCATGCCGGTACCGTTGATGAAATTGATCACTCCAGCAGGGAAGCCTGCTTCGTGAAAACAATCCACCATGAGTTGAGCGGAATAAATAGTTTTCTCAGACGGCTTAAAGATAACGGAGTTACCAGCAATGAGAGCAGAGAGAATTTGCCCGTTAGCGAGATGGCAGGGAAAATTAAAAGGCCCAATGACGAATGAGGGACCGAGTGGTTTATAAACCACATGCCCGTCGATCTTCGGCATGACATCCGTAATCGTTTTCTGGCGGATGCGCTCAAGTGAATCAGTAAGGGTCACAGAAACTTTTGAATCAAGGGCAGCTGCTTCGGTGAGGGCTTCCCAAAGAGGTTTCCCCACTTCAAGAGCGAGAGCTTCTGCGATGACATTTTTTTTCGCGCGGACAATTTCCTGATATTTTTTGAGAAGTTTAATCCTGTCATCGAGAGATGTTTTTCTCCACGTCTCATATCCAGCAGCGGCCGAAGCAATCACTGGCTCTATATGATCGTAAGAAACTTTGGCGTCCCAGAGTGTGACACTGAGATCGGCCGGACATTTCTTAGGAATGGACTCATCTGCTTTAGCGGGCATGACCCACCGACCATTAAAGTAGTCGCCTTTCAGTTGCATAGTTGTCATGGGAATATCCTTAGGAAAGATGGTTCATCTTACTCCTTTTCACGTGATAATCCCATATTTATACGGAGAGTTAACAAGCCTTCATCTACCCCTTTAATTGGGATTCTGTTAAAGTCCTCCTAAGGAGTTTTTATGGCCAAAAGTTTAGCGTCCTTGTTGGATAAGATGTGGATCGACTACGTTGCGATCAATCCTCTGGCAAAGAAGATTCATGATCTTCTGACAACTGAGGGTGAGAAAATCCAGAATGATCACATTGCCTTGCGGACATTCAATCATCCGCGCGTGGGTGTGGATGTCATCGCGAAACCTTTTGTGGATTCCGGCTATACCTATAAAGGCGACTATCAATTCCCGGAAAAAAAACTCTACGCGAAACACTACGAACATACCGATGATTCCCTTCCGAAGATTTTTATCTCTGAGTTAAAACTCGAGGAATTTTCTCCGGCGCTCCAGACTATGGTGAATGGCTTTATTTCGCAGATTCCTGAAGGACGTGAAAAAGATTTTGATTTCAGTTCTCAGGGAAGACCGTGGAAAGTCACGATTGCCCAGTATAAGGAACTTTTGAAAGAGTCTGATTACGCAGCATGGGTCGCGGCCTTTGGTTACCGTCCGAATCACTTTACAGTCTTCATCAATATCCTGAAAAAATTCTCAGACATCAGAGTTCTTAATGAGTGGCTGAAGAAAAATACTTTCCAGCTCAATGCCAGCGGTGGAGAAGTGAAGGGAACGCCGGAAGTTTTCCTCGAGCAAACGGCGACACTCGCTAACAACATCGAAGTCAGCTTCGAAGATGGGAAGATGTCGATTCCTGCCTGTTATTATGAATTCGCTAAACGCTATCCGATGAACAACGGAAAGCTTTATCAGGGATTTGTGGCGACGAGTGCGGATAAGATTTTTGAGAGTACCAACAAGGGTCAATAAGGTTCCCGCATACTTCCGATCAATATTGCGTTACTTGTGACGCTGTATTGATCGGAAGTATGCTGGAACTAAAACTGGTGACCGAAACCCAGTGACCAGATCGTGGCCTCACGGTCGACGTATTTTCCGAACTCTGTTGTGAGATACCATTTATCAAACTGCCAGCGTGAATAGACAGATGTCGCGACCGAGATCGCTGATTCGGCGTTGATTGAAAAGTTTGGCTGACCCGGATTCTGGAGAGTCTGGACGTTATACACGATTGGGATCTTGATACCGATTCTGGATTTCGATGAAGACACGATAAGTGAGGCGCCAGGTCCGAGTTTAAGTCCGTAAGACGGAACGTTAGACTGCTGGTAATTCACACCTGTTCCTGATTCAGCGGAAACACCACCCGAACCATAGAAAGCACATCCGTCTACATACCAATGATAAGAACCGTTTTCGTAACCCAGGTCTCCACCTAAACACAGACCGCGGTTGGTAACTGTGAGATTGGAAGAGAAGCCATTCGGGCCCACGAGCTGCGATTCCTGCTGCCATGACATGTACTGAAGGAACCAGCTCGAAGAAAACTTATAGACCAGGTTCTGAAGCATCAGAATGTGCGCCATGATCCTGTCATTGAGCTTATCGACTTTCCCTTCACGGAATTCAAGTTCAGAAAGAATCTTGGCAAAAATCAGGTAATGCTCGTGATCTTTTTTAATGAGCTGAGAATGTTTTTCATAGCTCAGGATGATCGAGCCGTAAGCATTCATGAGATTCCAGTAGAGAACCTTCAGAGCTTCAGGATATTGATCAGAATCAATTGTATCTCCGGCCTTGATCTGTTTCAAAAGACGCTTGTGATACTGGTTGTATTCTTTCTTAATGAGCCTCACGTTCATCTTTACGTCCTGCCGGTAAAACTGAAGTTTCCGGAGGGAAAAAGAGATCATGATGAGTTCTTTCCGGCTGAAATTGCGGGAAGGATTTTCCTGATAAATGCGATGAACGCCGGCGTAATCTTTTTTCTTAAACTCTTCGAGGATGTCCGTTCCGAACGCGGCCCCACACATGACAATAAGGAGAAGGATGAATTTCACTACAACCATATGTGGGCCTGCAGGAGATACATCCACGAATCCTTACTGGAAGAGTCCGGAGAGAAGTTTCTGGTGTTGTAGACGTCAGCGCGGAATTCAAGACGTGTGATAGGGAAGTACTGAAGGCCCGGTCCCCATCTGACGAAGTACGGCTCTTTTTCGATATTGTCCTGGTAGTACTCAACGTTCGTGAAGAAATAAACTCCACGCCATGGACGAAGATAGGTCTGAAGAATTCCGTATCGCGATGTCTTATCAAAGAAGCTCGCGTCAGCTGTGCGTTTGGTTTGTCCAATTTCCGCAAGAAGTGCTGAGCCTTCTTTCAGATTCCAGCGACCATGGCCCGCGAACGAAAGTAGTTTCAGGTATTCGTTTTGTGAATGCATGACCGAGGCACCAACACGGTGAATGTCAGCGACTGTTCTTTCGAACATGAAGCTTCCGCCTTTCATGCGGATATCTTCTTTCTGTGACATGTTTCCGAGGAAACCGTGGAAGAACATCTCAGATTTTTCTCCGAGATAATGCGCCTGAACTCCGTGAACCTGATCGTTCTGGGTAACCTGAGGAGTTGTTCTGTTCACCATCACGTGTTCAATCACGCGAAGTCCGTAGGCCTTATCCATGAGACCCGCATAGAGACCGAACTTCGGTGTAAAGCGATAACCCATGTAGTGTTCACGGCTTCGCCATTCATCCATGTCTTCCTGAGAACCAGTTGGTTTCGGAGAATAACCGTAGTTGATGACTGTGACGAAACGATCAGAAGGGGACTTGATGATGAGACGGGCATCCGCCTGCATATTAATCCACTGCTTGGATTCTGATCTGGATGAACCAGGATTTCTTACGAGCTGGAAGCCGCGATAGTTAATTTGAGTACGAACATAGTTCTGAACTGGTTTTCTGAAAAAGAAGCCGGAAGTGTAAGCGACTTTTTCTTCCGACATGCTTTCCGGATAAAGAGCTCCGGAAGAAATGGCTGTCGCTGCAATCGCCCGTCCATAATCTGTAAGTGGACCATTCCCACCTGGATTGTAGTGACAGTTCAGGCACGACGTATAACCGTGACCGATAAAATTCGGATAGGCCCAAGAGGCCTTAGCTGAAATAAGGAGAATAATAAGGAAGAAAAACTTCATGGAATTCCGTTCACCCAATCAACGAGATCCTGATACTCGTCGTTCGGAAGAGGACCCATACCCAGAGGCATGTCGGAGTCAGTACTTCCATGGTTGATAATCCGGAAAATAACTTTTGATCCATCAGCGTCTCCCGCAGAGGCGAGACCTTCATCAATCCAATCCTGTTCATTCGTGTAACTTGCCCACGCATTGTGAACAGAGGAAGTGTGGCAGC
Source organism: Bdellovibrionota bacterium (assembly GCA_040387275.1). Taxonomy (GTDB): domain Bacteria; phylum Bdellovibrionota; class Bacteriovoracia; order Bacteriovoracales; family Bacteriovoracaceae; genus Peredibacter. Next base: position 515,172 of record JAZKDZ010000003.1, read on the forward strand.
TGGTGCAACGTTCCTGGAGAATATAGTAAGCAGGAGTAAAACCAGCTGTTCCAGTGAGAGTGACCTGCTTAAAGCGGTCATCATCATTAGAGTTGGAATTATAATCCTGACAACCGACAAGGATTGCCAGGACGCTTACGAGAAGAAAATTCATTTCGTGCGGAAAGGAAGGATCGCTTCCACTTTGACGTCGTCTTCAACGCCAACACCGAGGTACTCAGCTTTTGCGAGACCGAAGAGAGATGCTTTTGTTGTGAAAGCTGCCACAACTTCTTCGCCGGCAACTTTATAAGAAATCGCGATTGGTTTTTTCACACCATTCAGTTCGAGGTCAGCAGTTGCTTTTCCGCCTGAAGCTTTCAGGTTCGTGAGAACCGCTTTATCATGCTTCGTTGAATTGAGGTGTTTCCAGAAATGTTCATCACGAAGATCGATCCCTGTTTTGAAAGATTCGATCGTGATTGAAATTTTATCAGCAGTGAAGGCGTCACCTTGCTTGAAAAGATTTCCTTTCGCTTTTTCACTGACTGCAGAAAAACTGCCGGCAGGGGAAAGTGAAACGAAAATAGAGACTTTAGATTTCGCGAAAACGCTGAAAGAGCTGATGAGAATGCACAGAGCAATGATAAGTTTCATAGAGGTCCTCTTTGTACTTTTGGTCCCTCTATTTTCTTAATTTTATGAAAGGTTCTACAAGCCTTATTTTGGCTTTTTTACTGACTTCTTGGCAGTTTTTTTAGGTGGTGGAGCCTTGAACGAGACAAATCGGATTTTGTCCCCGAGTCTGAGCTTGAGGGCAGCTGCCGTGACGCCGGAAATCTTGTATCCACCGGTCTTGAGTTTCATGACACTGCCAAGTGCGCAGCGGAAAGGGCCTTCAGTGCGGGAAATGATGAACTCTTCCGACTTCATACTCTTATCCGCGATCTCCTTGATCTCACCAATAGTACTTTCTTTGATCGCGCGGATCTGGTCAACTTCGGCAATCAGGACCGGGCCCGGTTCAAAAATTCCTACGAGACCTGAGAACTCAAAACCTTCCTGTTCCAGAATGCGTTTGGCAGGTTCGGTTTCAGGATTCACTTTACCAATCACTTTCTGAGCATCCTCAGGAAGGATGTTGGCCATGATCGGGTGTTTCGGTAACAACTCTTCGATGAAGCGTTTGTTCTTCATGTACATGTTGTCCGCAGTTGTAAAATCAATCTTAAAAAATTTTGCCCCGACAGCGTCCCAGAAAGGTGAGTGACCTTTCTCGTTCACCATTCCGCGCATTTCTGCAATGATCTGGTCTTCAAAAAACTTCCGGTTTTCTGCAATGAAGAGAAAACGGGAGAGTGAAAGAAATCTTCCGTTCTGGGAGTTCCGGAATTCCGGATGAAGAAAGAGTGAGCAGATTTCAGCAGGACCATTATGAACAGCGTGAAAATGAAGAGACATGACGTCGTTCTTCACGTTCACCGTCTTCGATTCATGATGACTGTTTTCGAGCTTGTAAAAATAGTAGGGCTGAAAACCGCCGATCTTCGAGATGATCGCTGAAATCCCCACGATTCTACCCGTGAAAAGCTCTTCCATGACAAAGAGATAATCCTCTCCGCCCGGACCATCTTCACGGTGTAAAAAGCTTCTTTCCGAGGCGCGGATCCTGCGTTTTAAAACTTCAGAATCCCTGGGAAGTGTCGTCAGTCCGAAACCAGATTTTTCCAGGAGCTTCATGAGCCCTTCGAGGTCTTTCTGGACAATCGGACGGATGATGAACATGTTACTCCATGGCCGCGAGAGTTTTCTCGATGATCTCGCAGGCATCATCGATGTGCTTATCTTCTGTCACCATAACCGGCATGAGGAAACGCACACGAGTTGTCGAACCGCCGCCTGCCATGAATGAAAGAAGACCATTTTCAAAAAGTTTCATCGTGAAGGCTTTTGTTTTCGCCTCATCACCTTTAAAGCAAGTCATCGCAACCATCGCACCAACACCATAAGGACCTGAGAGTTTTTCAGGATGCTTCTTATTGATCTTTTCGAGGTTTGCTTTGAAGCGCGCGTGAAGTTTTTCAATTTTCCCGTTCTCTCCAAGATATCCGCCATTGATCATTTCATTCACAATGTAATGAGCAGCTGAAATCTGAGATGAAGCCCCGGTGAAAGTCTGGGACATGAGTCCTGGTTTTGGCTTGTGATCATCAGCAAAGAACGTCGCACATACCTGGGAGTTTTTCCCGATTGTCACAACATCAACGAGTTTATCGAGACCAAAATACTGGAACGTGAAGAGTTCTTTGGTTCTTGCGAACGTCTGAACTTCATCCACCATGACAGAAATATTGGATTCTTTGCAGACAGCGATGAGAGCTTCGAAAAATTCTTTATTACCGACCCATGAACCGTTCTCACCCTGGATGAGTTCCATGCAGAATCCCGCATGATGACCCGGGTAACGAGCGATATGTTTTTTCATCGCATAGACAGCGCGATCAATTGAACCTTTGTGATCATTGGCATCGTAGAAAGGGATGTAATCCACATCGAGAGTCTTCGGAAGGCCAACCCGGTAAGCACCTTTATCTGTCACCCACGCCATACCAAGAGTACGACCGGCAAAACATTTTTCGAAAGCAAAGAAGCGTGAAGCAGAAGCGCGTTTCTGAAGAATAATCTTGAACGCGTTTTCATTCGCCATCGCACCGGATGTCGTGAGGAAAACGTTTTTTACAAGAGCGCCGTTCTTGCAGGCTGCTTTCGAGAAAAGTTCCATCACTTCTGCTGAACTTGTATTCTGCTGAAGGTGACCGTTCATCACTGTATTGTGAAGAGCTCCATCAATCGTGGCACCGATCACACCTTCGTGAGAATGGCCCATGTAGTGCACGCCAATCCCTGTGATGAAATCATATTTCACGGAACCGTCAGCAAGTTCCACGAGGGGACCGTTTCCGATTCCTGATCCGATGTAATTATAAAAAAGAGCGCCGCCGCGATATTCCGCAACACGCTTCAAGAGTTGATCGTACGACTCTTTCAGTTCAGGATTTGCCGGACGAACACCAGTGATGTGGGCCTTGTGTTCTTTAAGCGCGTCTTTAATAAGTTTTTTTGCTTGCTCGATACGAGGATCGGAAAATAAACCTTGGGCAACGGTCTTTGCCATAGAAGCTCCATGAGATGTCTTAGTTAATGGATTTTCGGCAGTTTAAGACGATAACTTGACCTTATCAAGGGAAAGCAATTTTGACTCAAATGCTCAGTTAATGAGTCACAAAATCAGGTGAAATTTGCTTCATAACCTCGTCATTTTATTGTCGGTGAAGGCGGGTTATGATAACTCTTCCTTTACTATTTTTACCTAGCTACACGTTGGAGATCTCTATGAAGGTCACGAAGTTTCACGACATCAAAAAAACAGACAAAGACACACTGGGCAAATGGCTTCATCTTCTGATCCTTGGTCGGATGATTGATGAACGCGCACCCAATTACCTGAAGCAGGCCTTAGGTTGGTCGTATCATGCTCCGTACGCTGGTCATGATGCCATTCAGCTCGCGATCGGACAGATCTTTGATAAAGAGACCGATCACCTTTTCCCTTACTACCGTGACATGCTCACAGCACTTTCTGCGGGACTCACGACAGAAGAAATTCTCTTAAACGGTATTTCGAAAGCAACCGATCTTGCTTCCGGCGGCCGTCACATGTCGAATCACTTCGCAAAACCTGCGTGGAATATTCACAACGTATCTTCTTGTACCGGTAACCATATTCTTCATGCTGTGGGTGTTGCCCGCGGGATGAAAACTTATAAGCACAAAGGTGTCGCGATTTCTTCTCAGGGTGAGTCTTCTGTTTCAGAAGGTTACTGTTACGAAGCGATCACTGGTGCGGATAAAGAACTTCTTCCCTGCGTTTTCGTTTTCCAGGATAACGGATACGGAATTTCGGTACCGAAGTCAGACCAGACTGCCAACGAAATGGTAGCGGATAACTTCTCCGGATTTAAAAACCTCAAGATCATCAAGTGCGACGGAAAAGATGTTTTCGATTCCATGAACGCGATGATGACAGCGAAAGAACATGCGATGAACAAGCTCGAGCCTGTGATCGTTCACGCGATGTGCGTTCGTATCGGGAATCACTCAAACTCTGATAACCATGAATGGTACAGGGATGAAAAAGAGCGCGCGGACGCGAAAGCTCAGGATCCTCTGCCGAAATTTAAAGACGATCTCATCAAAGCAAAAATTTTCACGCAGAAAGAAATCGATCAGATCGAAGCTGACGCCAAAAAAGAACTTCTCGAAGCTCACGGCAAAGCAGTGAAAGCTCCGAACCCGACTCCGGAATCTATCTGGGAACACGTTGTTCCTCCAGCGTACGAAGCGAAGAAATTCGGTGACGGTGTTCATAACGAAACTTCTGAGCCGAAGAAATTCATCGACGCCATCAACGGAACTCTGAAAGAAGAATTCCGTCACAATCCTCATACTTATATCTGGGGACAGGATGTTGCGAATAAAGAGAAGGGCGGGATCTTTAACGTTACAAAAGGTATGCAGCAGGAATTCGGAAAACACCGCGTGTTTAACGGACCGATCGCTGAAGATTATATTCTTGGAACAGCGAACGGAATGTCGCGCTTTGATCAGGAAAGAATTCATATTGTCGTAGAAGGTGCTGAGTTCGCCGATTACTTCTGGCCCGCGATGGAACAGATGGTGGAAACATCTCACGATCACTGGCGTTCTAACGGAGCATTCTCTCCGAACATGACGGTTCGTCTTGCTTCCGGTGGTTACATCGGTGGTGGACTTTATCACTCACAAAATATCGAAGGGACTCTTTGTACTCTTCCAGGAATTCGCGTTGTCGTTCCGGCATTTGCTGACGATGCGGCCGGACTCCTCAGAACTTCCATGCGCTCAAAAGGCTGTACGGTATATCTCGAGCCGAAAGCTCTTTATAATGCCAAGTACGCGATGACTTCTATCCCAGAGGATTTCGAAGTTCCATTCGGTAAGGCCCGCATTCGTCGTGAAGGGAAGGATCTCTCTATCATCACTTACGGAAACACTGTTCACTTCTCTCTTGAGGCTGCTGAAGCTCTCGCGAAAGAGGGTTTTGATGTAGAGGTTCTCGATCTTCGCTCACTCAATCCACTCGATCTCGATTCGATCGTAGCAACTGTTCAGAAAACTCATCGCGCTCTCGTTGTTCACGAAGATAAGGTCTTCGCGGGCTTCGGTGGTGAGATTGTTTCTCAGATCAACGAACATGCTTTCGAACATCTCGATGCTCCTGTTCGCCGTGTGGGATCGACTTTCACACCGGTTGGATTTAACCGTATTCTCGAGCGTGCGACCCTTCCGGATGTCACAAAAATCCTGAATGCCGCCCGCGATCTTCTTAACTACTGAATTCTTCGAGGAGGGGGACGCTCGTCCCCCTCTATAAAACCCTGAAAAATCTACAGTGAATGTTGTGACTCCCCAAGGGTGGGCTATAGTCCGTTCACTTAATTTACAGGGAGTTTTCCATGAAAAAATTTATCGCCCTCGGGCTTCTTTTGGGATCTTTGAGTGCTTCTGCTCAGTCATATCTCGTTCTCAATAACGGTATTCTTCTTACGACTGACAAGGCCGGATTTCTTTATGACTTCGGTCATTTCGTCATTCCCTACGAAGTGAAAATCAACGGTGGTCAGTTCCTCGTTGAGAAAAAAACTCTCATGACGATTGATGAGAACGGATACAAGTATGACAAAGATGAGAAAATCGAGAAGATCAAAGGTAAGGGGAATAACTACGTCCTCAACGATAAAAACGAACTCATCACTGTTGGTGCTAACGGTTACTACTTTAAATACGACAAAGACGATGCTCTTAAGCGTGTTGAGAAATTCGGTGGTAACTTCTTCGTAGGTAAAGATGAGAAGAAAAAGAACTCTCTTCTTTATACTCTGAACTCAACTGGTAACTACTTCAACATCGCACTTCCGGAACTTAATCCTGCTGAGATCTCTGTTCTCGGTGGAACTTATTTCATGACGACTCGTGGAGTTTACTTCACGATCGACGCGAAAGGTTTTGTGTATCCGAAAGCAGACGTGAAGGCAGGAGCTCCAAGAAAGATCGGTGGTAACTTTGTTATCGATAACATGGGCAAGCTCTTCACTGTTTCTGAATCAGGAATTTTCGCGAACCCTGTTCTTCCAACAACTCTGAATATTGCCAACATTTCAAAGGTCGGCGCGAACTATATGCTCGATAACGACGGAAAACTTTTCGTCGTCGATAAGAACGGAAACGTTTTTGAGCGCTCTGTTAACAGCCACGATCTGCGTAACGTTAAAGTCCTCTCTCTCTAAGCGTCAACTTAAGGAAACACAAGGCCATTCAAGGCCTTGTGTTCTCTTCACGAATTCTAACTGCGGCCGCTGGAACTCATCGCAAATTTTGACTATAGTCCTCCTGCTTTTTCAAACCAGGGAGACGGAAATGAAAAAATTATTCTTGGCAGTCCTTGCCACACTTTCAATCAATGCCTTCGCTCAGAGCTATCTCATCATGGACAACGGGATGGTTGTAACGACAGACAAATCCGGATTTGCTTATGACATGGGGAACTTCGCTTTTCCTCAGAAAGTCACAGTAAAAGGCGGACAGTTCTTCGTGGAAGACAATAACGTGATCGTTACAATCGATGAGCGCGGAGCACTCTTCCGTAAGTATGAAGTGATTCCTGAGAAGATCCTCGGGAAAGGCATCAACTACTTCATCTCCGACGCTGGTGAGCTTTACACCATCGATTCTCAGGGGATGGTTCACATCACTGCTAATGAAGCTTACAAGCTCGCTGGCGGTTTCGGTGGGAACTATTTCATGACAAGCTCGGGTGAACTCTACACTGTGACAAAAGACGGTATCGCTGCGAAAGCGAATATTGAAGGCATCGTGAATCTTCGTGACGTCGTGGCCTTTGGTGGCCGCTATTTCATGACGAACAGAGGTGTTGTTTACACAATCGCTGATGATGGCCGTCTCACTCCAAGAGCGGATATCAGAGTTGGTGTATTACAGAAGCGTGGGGGGAATTTCTTCACTGATTCTGCCAATGTCATTTTCACCGTATCTGCAGACGGTGATCTCAAGATTCCATCTCTTCCTATGGGCTTTAAACTTATGAACATCACGAAGACAGGGACAAACTACTTCGTTGATCTCAACGGAAAGCTTTTCGCTGTGACGGATATAGGTGAGATCTATGAACGTGTTGTGGATGGTCTCGACATGAGAAATGTTCGGATTATTTCGCTTTAATTAACTGACCACATGAAAGTGGGAGAGGAGCTTTGCTGGAACAGTTTTCAGGAAAGCTTCTCTTCCTTCAACATCATCCACCACTAAGATCTTGTCCTCAGAGTTGAGATCTTTCTCGAGAAGGGAAAAGAAGCTCGCAAGTTCATTCTTCTTCACATCTTTCTGAGTCGCGAACACATAAATCTTACGGTTGAAATTCTGTCCCATGAGAAGGGAAGTCTGAGTCGAGTTATTCTTGAGAGTCGCTGTGAGAAGGCCATTTAAAAGATAATCAATCGCCTGATAATGATCATCCTTAGGAGAGAGCTCTTCCGGGCGAAGCCACACGATACCTTTCGTCAGTGGTGTTACTTCGCGGATCAGATCATTCATTGCGCTTCAGTTCCTGCTTCATCACAGAATCCAGGATTCCGTTGATGAATGATGAGGATTCCTTGGTGGAATACTTCTTACCGAGTTCAATGGCTTCGTTGATCACGACTTTCGCCGGGACGTCTGGAGTGTATTTCAGCTCGTAAATCGCGAGCATGAAAATCGTATGTTCAATTTTGGAGATGCGGGAGAGTTTCCAGTTCTTCAGGTACTTCACGAGAATCGTTTCGAGTTCTTCGTGAGTCTTGAGAATCCCTTTCACTGTCGAAGAAACATACGCCTGACCTTCGGCCGGAATATTTTTCCCGAGAGTTTCCTTGAATTCCTGAATGCGATCGAAGAGATCATCAGTCTCAAGACTTTTTTTCAGGTCCTGAAACGCTGGTAATTGAAAATGATAAAGAAACTGCAGGCAAAATTCGCGTGCCTCTGACTTGGGACTAGTACTCACGATTGTCTTCCTTCACTGGTGTCGTCGGATGAATTTTAAATTGATTGTGTTCGTCGTGCTTGAGCTCGTTCACAAATTCTTCTACATCCTGGAACTTGCGATAAACAGCAGCGAAACGGATGTAGGCAACCGGATCAAGGTGACGAAGATGCATCATCACGAGATTGCCGATTTCAGAAGTCTGAACTTCTTTATCTGAGATATCGAGAATAGAGCGTTCAATGTTGTGAAGTATGCGATCAACCTGAGCTGTGGAAATATTTCTTTTCTCACAGGCCTTCTCGATTCCGACTTTGATTTTTTCCTGGCGATAAGGTTCACGACGTCCGTCTCGCTTCATCACCATCGGCATAGAAAGTTCGACGGTTTCAAAAGTTGTGAAGCGCTTCTGGCAGGAGTCGCATTTTCTGCGACGTCTGATCGTTGATCCCTCTTCCAGATTTCGGGAATCGAGAACTTTCGTATCAGCGGCCGAGCAGTAAGGACATTTCATGGTGTACCTAATACTAGATATAGTGGTTGTTACCCCATATCTATCATTTTACCCACAAGAGATAAAGCTAAATGGCTGAAAGCCCTAGAGATTTTAGGAGCGACTAACTACTTCTTTTTGTTAGCGCAGCTGCCTTCGGTCCAGGTCTTGGCCCCGTGGCATTCAGCTTCACAGGAATTCCCGTAATTTCTTCCGTCCGCACAGACCGGCATGAAGATTTTCATGCACTGACAGGGCTGAACAGTATAGGGACTCACTTGTTGAGCATTGCTTTCAGTTGGTGAGGCCGTTGCTTCCGTTGTCTCAGTTTTTTTCTCAGGAGTTGAACAAGCAACGAGAACCAGGAGGATTAAAAATTTCATTCGTATTCCTTAGCCGTAAACCGGAAACTTCTTACAAAGTTCCATCACGTTATTCTTCACTTCAGTGAGAGCTTTTTCATCCGTATGATTCTTGAGAGCTTTCACAATCATCTCGGCCATTTGTTTTGTTTCGTTTTCTTTGAATCCGCGAGTGGTGACTGCCGGAGTTCCAAGACGGACACCTGAAGTGACAAACGGAGAACGCTTATCATTCGGAACCATGTTCTTGTTACAAGTGATCGCGACTTTCTCGAGGACTTCGCCGGCTTCTTTTCCTGACATGTTCACAGAATCAGTTTTTACGAGAACGAGATGGTTATCCGTTCCGCCGGATACGAGCTCAATGCCATTATCCATAAGAGTTTTCGCGAGAACCTTGGAGTTCTTCACGACTTGTTCCTGATAAGTTTTAAATGAGGGATCGAGTGCTTCTTTAAACGCAACTGCTTTACCAGCAATGACGTGCTCAAGTGGTCCGCCCTGGATTCCCGGGAAGATGAGTGAATTGAATTTTTTTCCGAGCTCTTCCGAGTTCGTGAGAATAATTCCCCCGCGTGGTCCACGAAGAGTTTTGTGAGTCGTTGAAGTCACAACATCTGCGTATCCCATAGGAGATGGATGAAGACCTGCGGCGACCAAGCCCGCAATGTGGGCCATATCAACAAAGAGAACAGCATCGATAGATTTTGCGATCTGAGAGAATTTTTCAAAATCAATGATTCGAGGATAAGCAGAAGCACCAGCGAGAATCATGCGGGGACGTTCGCGTTTCGCGATTTCTTCGAGCTTGTTGTAATCAATTGTTTCAGACTCATTGAGACCGTAGTGAAGAGCTTTATAAAGTTTACCCGAGAAGTTTACCGGAGATCCGTGAGTGAGATGTCCACCCTGAGCGAGATCCATGCCGAGGAAAGAATCACCATGATTCATCATCGCCATGTAAACGGCCATGTTCGCACCGGAACCTGAGTGCGGCTGAACGTTCGCGTATCCCGCATTGAATATTTTCTTCAGGCGATCAATCGCGAGTTGTTCGATTTCGTCCACGAATTCGCAACCGTTATAGTAGCGTTTCTTCGGATACCCTTCGGCATATTTATTAGTGAGGCAAGAACCCTGAGCTTCCATGACGGCTTTCGAGCAGTAGTTCTCCGAGGCAATCAGTTCCAGCCCCATTTCCTGTCGTCCCTGTTCGAGATTAATGAATTTGAAGACGTCAGGATCAACAGCTGAGAGTTGCTTGGACATGAATGGCTCCTTGGGTTTCCTTATTTTACGAATCTGGCGGGGAAGTGCCTATCGAAATGAGGCCTTTGCTGCGTGTAAAAACCTCAGTTATTCTTTGGTTTCTTTCCCTTTACCCATATAGGGCGGGCCTGATATAAATTCAGGATGAGAAAAAGCATTATTTTGTTCGTCAATGGCGAGCGGGAAGAACTGTCGCCTGAAACTTCACTGATGACCGTGGCCGAGTTTCTTCGCTACAAGAAAGGTCTGACCGGTACGAAAGTCGTCTGTTCCGAAGGAGACTGTGGTGCCTGCACGATTCTCGTCGCGCGTATGCAGGAAGGAAAACTTGGTCCGTATAAGGCGATCAATTCCTGTATCTCGTTCATGTATCTTCTCGATCAATCGCATCTCATCACGGTTGAAGGGTTGAAAAAAAATAACGAGCTTCATCCCGTTCAGGAAGCGATGGTGAAAAATCACGGGGCCCAGTGCGGATTCTGCACTCCCGGATTCATCTGTGCCATGGCCTCACTCACAGAAGACGCGAAAAAAGAAAATTTCCCGCTCGAAGAAAAGCGCGTGAAGAATTATCTCACGGGAAATCTGTGTCGCTGCACGGGTTATGATTCGATTATCAAGTCTGGCTGCTCTGTTCAATTAAGTTCCGTCCCGGAACTTTCTTCATTTTATGATGATGCCAAGATTGAAAAAGAACTCGCGACTCTCAAAGGTAGCGTGCGTTTCTCTCACGAAAATAAATCCGTTTTCCTGCCAGCGACTCTTGATGAAGCTGCCCTCGAGAAAAAAGAAAAGTCTCCTCGTCTTGCGGCCGGTGCCACTGATCTCGGCGTTGTTCATAACAAAGGGAAACTTCAGCTCACTGACGTGATGTCACTCAACAATATTTCTTCCCTGTATAAAGTCGAAGAGTCTGCGACTCACATGATAGTGGGAGCGCGAGCGTCTCTCGATGAAGTGGAAAAGAAAACGGCGAAAGCCTTTCCTGAGTTCTCAAGGAATCTCCATATCTTTGCATCTCCTCAGATCAAGAATTCCGGAACACTCGTGGGAAATCTTGTTAATGCATCTCCTATCGCTGATACCATTCCCTTTCTTCGTGTCGCTGAAGCTGAAGTCGTGATGAAGAGCGGAGCAGGTGAGCGTACAGTGAATGTGAATGCCTTTATCAAAGGTGGATATAAAGAACTCGATATGCGGGCCGACGAAATCGTTTCCCACATCAGACTTCCGAAATCAGATCACCAGTTTAAGCTTTATAAAATTTCCTCGCGTAAGGATCTTGATATCTCAACAGTCACGATGGCCGTGAGATATAAATTAAAGGGAAATGTGCTGGAAGAATTCTCACTCGCTCTGGGTGGTGTGGGACCAACTGTTCTTCGCATGACTCAGATTGAAGCAAAGGCGATCGGACAATATTTCAATCAGGCACTTTTCAAGAGATTAGCCTCGGATGTGAAAGCATCAATCAAGCCGCTTTCTGATGTGAGAGGCAGTACGGATTTTCGTCTTACTTTATGCCACAACCTCATGCTCAAGTTCTGTGATGAGGTCATGCGCGAAAATAATATCTCCTTCCAGGAGATCTCAATATGAGTCTCGGGAAAGATATCATTCATGATTCAGGTATTGGTCACGTCACCGGCGAAAGTGTCTTTATTGATGATCGCCCGGAACAAAGAGGCGAGCTTCATGTGGGACTCGTTCTCGCACCCGTTGCATGCGGAGAAATTCTCTCAGTCGATATTTCAAAAGCACTCAAGCATCCAGATTGCGTGAATATCTACGACTATAAAGACCTTCATCACCAGAAATGGGGACCGATTGTCCACGATCAGAATTTCCTCTGTAATCCCCAGATTAATTACATGGCAGAGCCCGTTCTCATCATCGCTTCAACGAAACGTGAGTCAGTGGAAGAGATTAAAAAACTCGTGAAGCTTGAAGTAAAAGAGAAGCCTGGGATTTTCACCATCACGGAAGCCAGGAAAGCAGAAAGCATTCTCATGAAGGCCACGGCACCTTTTATTCAGGGTGATGTGGAAGCCGCTTTCAAAAAATCCAAACATGTTCTCGAAGGTCACTTCACTTGTGGCGGTCAGGAACATTTTTATATGGAATCTCAAGCCGCTGTCGCTTATCCACTGGAAGGCGGGCAGATTGAAGTTCATTCTTCAAGCCAGCATCCTTCTGAAACTCAGCGGGTGGTAGCTGAAGCCCTGGGTCTTCCTCTTCATCACGTCGTTTGTGTCGTAAAACGTATGGGCGGGGGATTTGGCGGGAAAGAATCGCAGGGGGCACCAATTGCGGCCTATGCAGCTTTAGTCGCTCACAAGCTCAAGCGTCCTGCGCGGATTATTCTCACGAAAGATGACGACATGAAAATCACGGGGAAGCGCCACCCGTTTGAAGCGGAATACAAAGTTTCCTTCGATGAGACCGGAAAAATTTCAGGCCTCAAAGTTCTTCTCATGTCTGATGGAGGAGCTTACGCAGATCTTTCATCATCCATTTTAGAGCGTGCCATGTTCCACATGGACTCAGCTTACTTCCTTGAGAACTGTCACATTGATGGAGTTTGTTACAAGACCAATAATCATTCGAATACTGCTTTCCGCGGATTCGGCGGCCCTCAGGGAACAATGGCGATGGAATCCATCATCGAAGACATTGCCCAGTTCCTGAAAAAAGATGCGACTACCATTCGTCAGACGAATCTTTATCAGGGAAATAATCTCAGAACTCCTTACGGACAGGTTCTCGAAAATAACATGCTCCCCGATGTGATGAATAAACTTCTCGATTCGGCGAACTACGAGGCTCGCCGGAAAGAAATTGAAGAGCATAACAAAAAAAGGACCGGCACCATCCGCGGACTCTCTGTTACGGCTACGAAATTCGGAATCGCTTTCACCGCCCGCTTTCTCAACCAGGGAAATGCGCTGGTGAATCTTCATCTCGACGGCACCCTCCAGGTTTCTACGGGAGCTACGGAAATGGGTCAGGGAGTGAATACCAAGATCCAGCAGATCGTGGCCTATGTTCTCGGTGTTCCCGCAAAAGATGTTCAGGTCATGCCGACATCCACAGAAAAAAATCATAATACATCTCCGACGGCAGCTTCTTCGGGAGCTGACATCAACGGAGCGGCAGCTAAAAATGCGGCCGACATGATCAAGGGCAGACTTACCGAGCTGGCAAAAAAAGTTTTCGCTGGTGAACCCGCTGATGCCATTAAAGAATACGAGATCATGAAAGGCGAGCTGGACGCTGATATCATTTTTGAGAACGGCAAGGTCACTCAGAAATCAACCGGGAAAGAAATCACTCTTAAGGATCTCATTGGGAAAGCGTACTTCAATCGAATCTCGCTCGGAGCTTACGCCTTCTATAAAACGCCTGGTCTGGGTTTTGATAAAGCGATCGTAAAAGGAAAGGCCTTTAACTACTACACGCAGGGGATGGCGCTTTCCGAAGTTTCGATTGATGAATACACCGGAGAGATGAAAGTTCTCCGCACCGACATTCTCATGGATCTCGGTCGTTCGATTAATCCCGGCATCGATCGCGGTCAGGTGATCGGTGGATTTGTACAGGGAATGGGGTGGGTGACAACTGAAAGTCTCTACTACGATTCGAAACGAAATCTCGTCTCGCACAGTCCGACGACTTATAAAATTCCGAACGTTCAGGATATTCCGCGCACACTCAATGTAGATTTCATCGCGAACCCGGATAATCATGTGAACGTTTACGGTTCCAAGGCTGTGGGGGAGCCACCACTTCTCCTTGGAGTTTCTGTCTGGACTGCAGTGAAGAACGCTCTGTCTTACCGCGCGAATGGAAAATCATCGAAACTTAAATCTCCTGCGACCCAGGAAGAGATTCTGATGGAACTCGAGAGGACAAGATAATGGAAAGAAACTTCGGCCAGTTTTGTGAAGAGTTTCTCCGCTTAACGGAAAACAACATCCCGATGGTTGTGGTGACTCAGGTTTCCCAAAGAGGAGCCGCTCCTCAGGACATCGGCTCGCGCATGATCGTGGGACGAAATGGAGAAATTCTTTTCGGCACAGTTGGTGGCGGAAAGATTGAAGCTCATTGTCTCAAAGTTGCGACAGAATATCTCAACACAAAAGAGCATGTGGAAAACCAGAGTTTCACGTGGAATCTCCAGAAAGATATCGGCATGACCTGTGGTGGTGAAGTCACCATGTTCTTTGAGATTCACAAGCCGCAGGATAAGTGGGAAGTCGCAGTCTTCGGTGCCGGACATATTTCCCAGGAACTCGTGCGCGTTCTACTTCGTCTCGATTGTCACATTACTGTCGCTGACCAGAGAGAAGAGTGGCTCGCTAAACTTCCCGAATCAAAACGCCTGAAAAAAATCTGCACACCGGATCTCGCTGCAGTTGTTGATTCACTTTCTGATAATACATTTGTTGCGAGCATGACGATGGGTCACGCTTCGGACGTTCCGGTTCTTGTGCGCGCTCTGACGGTCAGAAATTTTCCTTACGTGGGTGTGATTGGAAGTACTGCCAAGAGAAACCGGATCGAAAAAGATCTCGCAGAAATGGGTGTAAACCAAACTCGTCTGAAAGAGTTTTTCTGTCCGATGGGTGAGGCATTCGGACGAAATGCTCCAGCGGAAATCGCTATCAGTGTTGCGGCCCAACTCCTAAAGACCCGTGATCACTTAACAGCTCCTAAGGAGGGGTAATTCTTACCCCCCTCAAATCTTACGTCTCTCAGCTATAATTGAGAGGATGATTTCTCTTATTCTCATTCTTATGTCGGCCCTGAGTTTTGCGGAAGAGTGCTTACCCGATGGACTTCCCACAACATCGAACGATGAAATCGCGAACACACTTTGTCTTTTCTCTAAGCCTCTCGTAATCGGTGCCAGTGTTTCTGCCGGCTACGGAACATCTACCGGTGGACCAGCGACGATTCTTTCGCGCAGGTTGAATCCCTCTGCTGAAGTCCGCAATCTCGCTTTCAATGGTGCCACCAGTTCTGCGTTCTCGAGTGGCACACCTAAAACAATGCCAAGTGTGATCATGGGCTTTGATATGTTCTTCTGGGATACGGCCTTTAATCGCTGTGGCGGAGAATATGAAGCTGAGACGCGCAGTTTTTTTGAACGCTTTCAGAGTCGGGGAATTCCAATGGTGATCGGAAAAATTCCCACTAATGCTCCGTTCCCGCTCGGGGTGAGGATTGCCGGAACTCGTCCTTGTACCGCACGAATCAACCGTCTTCTTGAAGAGCTGTGTACGATCGAAAATAATTGTTTGTTATATGATCCGAATGATTGCTTTAAAGCGATGGGTTCGCCTCAGAATTATTTCCTGGATCAAATGCATCCTACTACAGCTGGCAATCAATTCTGTGCCCGTGAGTTCATGAGGCGCGGAGCTTACAAGCGCCTCACGTGTAAAGCGCGAAACTAGTCTCTCTTAATCAATTCTTTCACGTACTCAATGGCTTCTGAAACCGCGAGTTTCAGGTAACCAGCGATATCTTTGCGGGCTTCCGGTGAAAGACGATTGTCTTCGGTACACGGATTTTCGAGATACTCATTGAGGCTGTCACATGAATGAACGGCTTTACAAAAATACTTCTCAGACTTTCTGGCATTTCTGATCTTGCAACCAGGGAACCAGCAGCTTGTGATTTTCTGAGCATGATCAAAGGACTTCTTTAAGTACCACGGAGTCTTGATCACGTTACAACGAAGCGTCCGGCTCTGAACCTGATCTTCTTCTGTTTCCGTTGGTTCAACTTCTGTCTGAATTTCGGTGTCAGTGTCAGTGTCTGTATCGACTTCAGTCTCCTGCGCAAACGCAGTCTGGAAAGACATCATCAGAATTACAGCGAAGAAGAATTTCATAGGAACTCCCGTTAATGGAAAAAGTGCGCGGACTATAACATGGAGATTAAAACGGGGAGGGGGGCCTGAAGAAATTACAGGCTATTTGATGTATTTGAGAGCGCTTTCCAGGGCCCTGCCGAGGAAGGGAAAGCGGGCCGATACCCAGGGAACAATACGTTCGACGGGGAAGATTCTAAGACCCAAAAAGATGAGATATCCCACGGCCACTGGACGGAGAAGCACCCAGATCAATTCGGCCCGTTCGTGCTGGGAATAGAGATAGAAAAGAAGCATCAGAATCCACGTCACAATAAAGACCGGCGAAAAAAGATCTTTCAGCGCAAGAAGCCACGGAGAACCTTCTCTTTTTGGTTCCTGCGGTTTGTGTTTGGAGATGAGCCACGTTTCATACTGCTCAATCTTATTCTGCTTCAGAATCTGCGCGAGAATCACCACAACAACTCCGCAGATAATTTTAAAAACAACAAGCGAGAGAAGAATCGAGATGAAGTCATCCGGCGAAACAGTAAAGACCTTACTCAACTCAACTGAGTAGTACTCGGCCATTTCAACGAGAGTTTTTCCATACAAAATAAAATAAAGTGCGAGAGGCTGGATAAATCCCCAGACACAAAGAAGAGACATGCCGAGAATTCTTCCGAAGCCATTGTTACCGAGAAGGAGAAGTCCCAGATTGTATAATTGTCCCTGCATACCAATGGCTAGCATCGGAGTGAGTTTCTTTCCGACGGGAGAGAGTGATTTCAGTAACGCCGCTACGGCACTGATAATTCCCGGAGACCTGCGGTCACGGGATTCCATCGCAGCACGAGTGAGAATGAAGCCCTGATTGAGAGAAAGAAAATGTCCGGCGAAGGGAACAGAGAAGGCATGAAGAAAACTTCCGAGGCCGATTTCCACGATGGAGAGGAGTGCCGCTTTTTTTCCGATGTCTTCTGCGTTCATTTAGCTTTCGCCTTATTCGAGCCAAAAATACAAAGAGCAACCAGTCCCGCAACGATCCATGTCGTTGGGATGACTGTTTCATTTAATAATATAATAGCGCCGAATAAAGTAAAGAAGGGCTGGAGAAGCTGGACCTGCGCCACTCGTTCCATCGGACCGATCGCTAAAACCCGAAGCCAGAGAAACATTCCAAGAGATTGACTGACAAGGGCCACATAGCTTACCGAGAGCCAGCCATTTAAGCTGAGTGAGAATGTTTCGCGGATCCCGTAAAAATAAAATATCGCAAATGGGATTACGATTGGCAGAGTCAGAAGAACGGCCCAGGACATGGTCCGCGTTCCACCGTGAATACGACTCACGCGACCGCCTTCCACATAGCCAAAAGACGCTGAGAGGACAGAAAGAAGTAGGTAGATATCTCCTGAAGCAATTCCATTGATATTCATGAAAAAGAAAAAACTGAAACTAAGGACCGTGCCGACGATAGCAAATATCCAGAATTTTATTCCCGGATTCAATCCGTCTCTCAGAACCGAATAGATGGAAGTGGCGAGTGGTAACCCAGCGAGAGCAACTGCCGCGTGTCCTGCCGGAACTTCCCGGAGACCAAAGGCCATGAGACTGTTGAATCCGATCACTGTTCCCGTTGCTGTTGCAATAAGACCGGGCCAGGCTTTTCTGGGAGGAGTCCATCTATCCATCAGAACAAAAATTAAACAGACAACTGCGGCACCGAGAATGCGGATGAGGATAATGGATTCAGCAGTCGTTTCGAGAGCGGCCATGCGGGTAAAGGGTGCCGTGAGAGCGAAAAGAAAAACGCAGAGAATGGCAGCGAGAGTATTCATCGGATGATGATAGAGTCAGGAAATAGTTTTGTCAGTAGCCGATCTGCTTAAGGCCCGCCTGACACTTATTCTCGTCGCATTGGGGTTCGTGCCTTGGATAAATCACGGCACATTCAGCGAGATCTCCTCTCTCATCTTTAATGGCCTTGTCGAGTTTATCAAAGGCCAGGATTTCCTGAATGACGGAAGGCTCTCCGTAGAGAGTGGAATAGTAAATGAATTTTGAACTGCATCCCCGTCCGATACCTTCGACCTTGCAATCACTATGGCTTCTGCATTCCGATGGGATGGGATTTTTTGAGAATTTTTCCTTGAGCTGCCTGAGTCTCAGCATCTTATCCTGAATGGAAGGAGAAAATTTCTTCATCTCCTCATTACTCAGGAGATTGGAGGAATTCAGTGAATCAAGAAAATCATTTGATGCGGCCGGCTTCCTGTCCGTGCCGATTTCCCAGTCGTAGCGGACTCTGCACCAGAATGTTGAGTCCTTGATTTTTTCCCGTGCTGCGATTTGCTTTTCCCGCGCATCCCGTTCAGCATCTTTTAATTTCGTGAGAAGATCACACGCTTTCGTATTGGAAAGATCCTGGCAATCGGCTTCGATCTGCTGACGACAGGGATAGGAATAGTCTTTCGATTTCGCCATCGGCATATCTTTACAGTAAGCGAGAATCATCTGATGAGATGTACTCATGATGGTGTCGCGCTGTTTTTCTACCGGAGCGGCCGTCGAAATAAAAAGCGGAAGGATGATGTGATTGAGGCTTTCCCATTGCATGGACTAAGAATATGTCAGTCCTTGAGCATGACAAACGATCAGTATGTTAGGGGAGATGGCCGCCCGGGAATGTGGTCAATCAGGGAAGTTCGATGAATCCCGCGCCGAGATCGAAGTCTGTTCTGCCGGCACCGACTCCCGCAGAGCGATTTTCCACATAGGCGAAATACAAATAGGTTTTTCCACCATAGGCGGCAATCGTTGGTTCTCCGAATCCGAAGAGGCCACTGATCGCGGTATCGGCGGAACTTAAAACGACCACTTCATTTCCCCAGGATGCATTCAGAGTAAAACTTCCCCCGAGGTAGTCGTGGTAGACAATTTTTCCGTCTCGGGTGAAATAGAGTCTTGTCCCGGTAAAGAATGGTTGCGACTCTTCTCCGGCGGTATTGATTTTTGCAGCAAGTGTTGTTTCGGCCCATGTGCCTGAAGGAAAAGTTCCCGCTGTCAGTTCGTGAACGGCAAGATTATCAGATGCCGATTCATCATCCACCCAGATCGATTTAATCGTGCCCGTATTGTCGTAATACAAATGAGGATTACCCTGGTTGGCCGCATTCGGAATCATGACTCTCGTCACATTCGGAGTGATACTCGCGAAGGCTTCACCCGAATACGCAACATCACCCAGGTTTTTATTCTGACCTAATGTCATCGTCCCGTAATATACTTCGGCACCATCATCGCCGCCGTCTGAGAAATAATTATTCCACGCCATGAGAAAGGTCGCTGATGTTCCTGTGTTCTGAAACGAAAGACCGAAAGGACCATTAGCACCTTTCGCATCATTGAAGGCAACTCTAAAAGGTTGCGCGAAAGTTCCATCGCTCTGTCTTTTGAAACCATAAAACACTGTCGGAAAAAGGGCTATGTCATTCGCGATTCCCGGAATCTGGATTTGCAGATGCGTAAGCATGCCACCGCTGATTTCTCCGGTCGGGAAATTCGGGCGCGAAGAAGTATTGTAAGGGCCGATGGTATCGAAGACCCAGTTACTGTCATCTTTTCCGGGACAAGTTGTGAGGTCATAAAGTGACCAACCGGCCTCAGCACAAATGGTGGAATGAAGAAAAATACCGCTGAAATAAAGCGGACCGTATTGAATGAAAAGATATTCTCCGTCCGGAGTTATCGTGATGCCATCTTCATATCCATCAGAGTTAACAATTCCCGGAACAAGAAGTGGCTGGCCCGCACCCGCTAAAATCGTACTCATCACCAGCGCATCTCTTCTCACAGATGTACTTCCATACGTCACTGTTACCGGATACACACCTGATGCAGTTGGAGTGACAGTGAAATCGTAAGTGCCGTTTCCATTATCCGTAACAGCACTCACTGTTCCTTTCGGAATTGTCAGCGAAAGTGTTTTTCCGGAAAGGGCAGAGCCGTTACTCGTGAGAGTCGCGCGCACAGTGAAAGGATCTACTCCCGCTACTGCCGTTCTCGTAAAAGAAAGTGAAAGAGAAGTTGTTGTTGAGGAAGTCTTGCCGCCACCGGAAGAATTACAGGCGGCCAGAATGAAGAGAAATAAGAGTGTTCTCACAGGACAAGTATAAACGAAAGGCCTCCCGAAGGAGGCCTAATTTTTATCCGTTATACTTCTTAAAGATCGTAGAGGAGTTCGTCCCTCCGAAACCGAAGGAGTTATTGAGAGCGTACTGAGGATCACGCTTCTCCGGCTTGTTCGGAACATAGTTCAGGTCACAAGCAGGATCCTGGTTTTCGAGGTTAATCGTCGGAGGAATGATTCCGGTCTGGAGGGCCATAATACAGAAAATCGACTCAAGTCCGCCGGCCGCACCAAGAAGGTGGCCCGTCATCGACTTGGTTGAAGACACTCTGAGATCATAAGCGTGCTTACCGAAAACTTTTTTAATCGCTTCAGTTTCTGCGACATCTCCGAGAGGAGTCGAAGTTCCGTGAGCGTTAATGTAACCGATATCTTCTTTTTTAAGACCAGAGAGTTCGAGTGCCTGCTCCATACAAATGAGTGCGCCCAATCCTTCCGGATGTGGAGCCGTGATATGGTGAGCATCGTCTGAAGCTCCGAAGCCAACTACTTCCGCGAGGATTTTTGCTCCACGCGCTTTTGCTTTGTCGTAATTTTCGAGAACAAGAATACCGGCACCTTCTCCGAGAACAAATCCATCACGACCAATGTCGTACGGACGGGAAGCGCGTGAAGGATCATCATTTCTTTTTGAAAGTGCTTTCATGTTCGCAAATCCCGCGATCGGAGACGCCGTCATCACGGCTTCAGTTCCACCAGTAATCATCGCGTCCTGACGACCGAGCATGATTTCAGTCGCAGCTACTCCGATCGAGTGAGCACTTGAAGCACAAGCGGAAGCAATCGAGAAATTGATTCCCTTGAATCCGTAGTGAATCGCCATAAGTCCTGGCGCCATGTTCGGAATCACAGAAGGAATGAAGAATGGAGACACACGACGTGGCCCCTTATCATTCATCGCTGTGATGTTTTGTTCGATGTGAGGAAATCCGCCGAGACCAGTTCCGAAGATGATCCCGATTTTTTCCGGTTTATATCCAGCTTCGAGAACTCCCGACATCTGAATCGCTTCTTCACCAGAGTGAAGAGCGTATTGATTGAAGAGATCAAAGCGATCCTGATCTTTCAGTTCCATGAGTTTTTCAGAGAGCTTGAAGTTTTTCACTTCACCGGCGAAATTCACCGCCCAGCCTTCTGTGTTCAAACGTTGGATTGTTGAAACGCCGGATTTCCCTTCGAGGGCATTTCCCCAGATTTCATTTAAAGAATTTCCGAGACCGCAAATAGCGCCGATTCCAGTAACTGCAACTCTGTTTAATTTAGTCATATTAGGTCCTAAAACGAAAAAGGCTCCCCGAAGGGAGCCTGTGAGCGATTAGTGAGATTTTGATTTCA
Organism: Bdellovibrionota bacterium; assembly: GCA_040387275.1. Classification (GTDB taxonomy): domain Bacteria; phylum Bdellovibrionota; class Bacteriovoracia; order Bacteriovoracales; family Bacteriovoracaceae; genus Peredibacter. The sequence goes on from JAZKDZ010000003.1 coordinate 536,799, forward strand.
GGTAGGTGACAACATCACCGATAGACTTAAGGTTCTCTGTTTCATCCTCAGGGATTTCAACTCCGAACTCATCTTCCATCTTCATCATGAGTTCAACCATGTCCAAAGAATCAAGGTTCAGATCGTCTACGAAGCTTGTATTGAGGCTGATGTTAGCCGAGTCCATTTTTGTAGCTTCAGAAACGAGCTTGATCACTTTGTCTTGTAATTCCATTTCAGTATCCTCCGAGTGAGAAAAATCATTAACTTGAACTATTAAAGTTTCAGTTAAGTTATTAGATGTAGAGCCCGCCGTCAATTTTTATCACCTCGCCAGTTACATAACTTGACGCGCGACTCAGTAAGAAACACGTGAGATTAGCAACTTCGTCGGTCGTCCCGAAACGCCCGAGAGGAATCGACTTGTTGTATTCGTCTTTGGCCTTGTCCTGGAGGGCGTCCGTCATGTCCGTCTGGATGAATCCCGGACAGATCACATTCGAGCGAAGATTGCGGGAAGCGAGCTCTTTAGCGACTGATTTCGAGAAGCCAATGAGACCTGCTTTCGAAGCGGCATAAGCGGCTTGAGAAGGGTTACCCATGAGTCCCACAATAGAACTCATATGAACGATAGAAACATCCTGGGCCTTGAGAAAATTTCTCGAAAGCGCCTGAGTAACCATCATCGAACCTTTTAAGTTTGTATCGATGATTGAAGAAATTTCATCCGGTTTAAGTCTGAGAAGAAGAGTGTCTTTTGAAACTCCGGCATTATTCACAAGTCCTGAAATCGGAGCAACTGTCTTAGTGAAATTATCGATCTCTTTTGTCATCGCTTCGTAGTCAGTGACATCGAACTTAAGTCCTGTCGCTTTCCCGCCAGCTTTTTCTAATTCTTCCTTGAGCGCCATCGCTTTGGCTTCATCTCCGCGGTAGTTGAAAACCACATGCGCTCCTTGAGCGGAAAGAGCGAGAGCAATCGATTTTCCGATTCCGCGAGCGGCACCGGTTACGAGAATGACTTTGTCTTTAAGGTCTGAATAGCTAGCAATCACAGGGCCTCCACTTCAGCGAATCCAGTCTCGGTGTCGAGACTGATTACTTTGATGTCCGGATTAATTTTTTTGATAAGTCCCGCGAGAACTTTCCCCGGGCCGCACTCGATAATGACAGTGTCACTTGCGAGTTTTTTAATTGAATGAGTCCAGAGAACAGAACCGCAAACTTGTTTCAGGAGATTTTCGCGGATCGTTTCAGGATTAGTATCAGTCGCATATTCCTTCGCATCGACATTAGCGATGTAAGGGAAGCGAAGTTTTTTGAAATCAATTTTTTCAAGAACAGGTTTTAACTTTAATTCCGCAGGTTTCATGAGTGAGCAGTGGAAAGGAGCAGAAACCTGAAGCTCAATCGCCTTCACACGTGCCTGAGTCTTATCTTCCATTTGTCTGATCGCGCGTTCGCAGGCGAATTTGTCACCTGAAATCACGATCTGTGATGGTTCATTGAAATTCGCGGGCTGAACTTTTTCGTCAGAAGTTGAGGCCGCTTCACACGCAAATTTTACGAGTTCTTCTTCCTGCTTCAGGATCGCGTACATTGTTCCCTTGCCGGCCGGAACTGCTTCCTGCATGTATTTTCCGCGGTAGTGAACAGCTCGAACGGCGTCTTCAAATGTCATAACACCTGAAGCGGCGAGAGCTGCATATTCACCAACCGAGTGACCGAGAACGCGTTCAATGGTGATGTTTTTATTCTTGAGAAGCCCTTCGAGTTTTTCAAAGAGCATGAGTGAGTGAGCAACGATAGCGGGCTGAGTGTTCTCTGTGAGCTTGAGATCATCGGCCGGACCTTCAAGCATCATCTTTTTCAGATCGTAGCCTGTTGCCTTGTTCGCATTTTCAAAGTGAGTGTGATCAGCAAAAACCTTTCCCATGCCGACGTACTGAGTACCCTGACCTGGGAAAACAACTGTTACTTTCATCGATAGATCCTAGTATTTGAGGAAGACTGCTCCGGCAGTAAGACCGGCACCAAACGCTGCGAGAAGAACATTGTCTCCACGCTTGATTTTTCCAGCGCGGATGTGTTCATCGAGAGCGACAGGTACTGTGGCAGATGATGTGTTGGCGTATTTATTGACGTTAATCACAACTTTTTCCGGTGGGAAATTGAAGCGTGAACCAACGGCTTCGATGATACGAAGATTTGCCTGATGCGGGATGAACCAGTCGACATCAGCAATTGTGAGCTCAGCATCTTTCACAACTTTCTCAGCGTGAGCGGCCATGGTTTTCACAGCGGCCTTGAAGATTTCCTGGCCGTTCATTGTCATCCACTGCTCATCACTGTCGAGAATTTCGTGTGTGAATCTTTTATTTGAGCCACCGGCCCAGAGAGCGAGGTGATCTTTCTTTGATGAATCAGAAGAGAGAACTGTTGAATAGATTTTTGAGTCTTCGTTTTCAGCAGCACGTCCGAGAATTGCAACTCCACAACCATCTCCGAAGAGAATACACGTGTTGCGATCATCCCAGTTGAGGAAGCTCGTAAGAACTTCTGAACCAATGACAAGAATGTGTTTATACATTCCGGTTTTGATCATCGCATCTGCCATTGGGAGGAGGTACATCCAGCCCGAACAGGCCGCGTTCACATCGAGTGCCGGGCAGTTATTGGTAATTCCCAGTTTGAACTGAACCATGGAAGCTGCATTCGGCATCGGCTGATCGGCCATGGTTGAAGAGAGAAGAATGCAGTCGATATCATTTGGTGTGAGGTTAGCGGCTTCGAGTGCTTTCATCGCTGCTCGAGCGGCCATGCCTGAAGGATTCTCATCTTTTGTAAGATCAGCAATCCGGCGCTCGTGAATTCCTGTGCGCTCGACGATCCAGTCGTGAGACGTATCAACACGTTTAGCGATATCGAAATTTGTTCTGGTCTGTTCCGGCATGTAGGAGCCGGTGCCTAGGATTTTTGTATTGAACTGCTTCATTTAAATACCCCACAAATAAAAAAGCCTTCTTGCGAAGGCCTTTTTAAGTAAAATCTTGAATTTGATTAAGCCTGAGCGGCTGCTTCTGCTTTCACCTTGATTTCCATTACTTGTTTGCCTTTATAGTGGCCGCAAGTAGCGCAAACGTGGTGTGGAAGTTGGGCATCACCACAGTTAGTGCATGACTGAGGAAACTTTCTGTAAAGTTTATGATGTTGACCAGCACGTCTTAAGCCTTTACGGGAAACGCTGGTTCTTTTCTTAGGTACTGCCACAAATGCCTCCGAATACTGAGATTCAAATCGTATATGTTAAAAAATGAGTTTCTATTTCTAATATAGTTCCGACCCGTTGCCAAGCCTTAAATCATGCTTCCGGCGTATCTACTCCATCTAATTTACTATCGGCGTCAAGAATCGGGTAAAGATCCACGTTCATAAAGATCTGTTCGTGAACCATCGCCTCGAAATCAATAGTCCTCTTGTCATAGAAATAGATCTCGTAAACGTCGTTTTCCACATACGTCTCATCTACATCCTTGAACAATTCAGTTTCCGCCATCGATTGGTCGAGAAAACAGACTTTAAATGAGATATCGAGGTCTTTTTTCATGGGCTTAAGGGTGCGGACACACTCAGTAGCGTAGGTCGCTTCAATGGTGCCTTTTACGAGGAGAAACTCACCCATGTCGGGCTTATCTTTCTTGGTCAATTCGCCAAAAACCGCGAGTGTCGTTTCTTTCAGCCATTCGTCGGGAGTCTTGTCGGTCGCGTTCTCATTCAGTTCCACCAGCATGGACTTGACCCAATCCGTGTCCTGTTCAAATTCAAAATCAAAATTAGTATTAGTGGCGAGTTTCAGGAGATTAATCTGGGCGCCGATTTTTTCGTTATTTTGCATATAAGACCTTTTAAAGAATATCGTGTTTAATATGAAAGAATTCACGAACTCACAAGGGCCCTTATGGCTGATTGCGAAAAAATTCTTATAGCTGGCTTTGCCGGCGCCGGGAAAAGCAGTTTCCTGCGGGAAATTGTCCAGCTTTCTCCGGGAGAATGGGACTTTGATGACCTGGATGATCTCATATTAAGAAAACATGCGGGCCCGGAAAAATCTCTTTCGGAATGGATTGAAATCTGGGGCTGGGATAAGTTCCGCGCTCTTGAAGAAGAGACTCTGCGGGAATGGCTGACGGCAGAGGGGAAGGGAATTCTCGCTCTGGGCGGCGGCTCTCTCAACGAACAAAATGTAGGTCTCGTTTCCCAGAAGGCGAAGATTCTCCTCCTTGACGTGGATTTTGAAACCGCCTGGCGAAGACTCTCGATGGATCCCCTGGTCCGGCCTCTCGCTCTTAAGGGTGAGAACTACATGCGGTGGCTTTTCGAGAAAAGACAGAAAATATTCGCCCAAATCCCATGGAAAATGACGAATTCCGATCAGACGGACCTCAAAGAACTTGCCGCATCTTTCTGGCGCGCGCTACCATAATTCTATTGAAGATTTAGAGGCTATGGAGGCCGTATGAATGCAACTCAAGGAACTGAGCTCGTTGTCGCGATTCTGATGGATGACCTGACAAGTGCCAAAGACGTTTCCGCTGCTCTCAGAACTCAGGATATTTTTGCTCACCATTACCAGTCACTTGAAGACTTCTGGGGAACCACTCAATTGGGTGTGCCGGATCTTCTGATTGTTGATGTGACAAAAATGAGTCAGGGAAGTGTGCAGTTCCGGAATCACCCGAAAGTGAAAGACGGATCACTTCGTTATGCTTTCTTCTCCAAAGACACGACAAAAATTCTTCTCCAATCAACGATCGGAATGGAACCAGCTGGCTACCTCAATCACGATATTTCTCTTAACTCACAAGTTCGCGCTCTCGTGACGGCTTTGACTGAAGAGAAAGCAAAAAACGCTGAGATGAAAGAGCTCCGCTCACGTGTTGAGAGAATTCAGTCGCGTTCACAGCGCCTGATTTCTGAGAGAACGACGGCCGAAGAATTTATTTCTCACTACGAATACATCAGAAACCTCTGCGCAGAAATTGAAACGGAAGCAACGACGACAGATTTCTCTGCGAGCCTTCTCAATAAGCTCGAGAACTGGGATTCCATCGCGGGTTACGGTCTGTATGAACTCAATCAGAGCGGACAGAAACTTGTCGCTCCGGAAGTCACGAAGAAAAAATTCCATCCTTTCCCGTCTCTCTGGCTTGGGCAGGCCAACACTCATGGTGTTGAGCAGTTCGCGCAGGACATGGCCCTCCAGGTAGCGAATGATCTTTTCGAAATCGAGCCGGTTGCCATCAGAATCTTCGGAGCGTCTCATCTTCCGGATATGCTCCTTTATATTTCCTTCTCAGAAGAAAGAATGGTGAACTTCCCATGGGATGTTCTGGAATCATCTCTTTCATCATCACTCAGAAAATTAAAACTCCAGCGCGATATGCCTCAGTATCAGTCGCAGTTCATCCCGATGTGGGAAGCACTCGATACGATGGATCGCATGCAGAAAGATACAATCGATGCCGATCTCCGGATCATGGCCCTATCGCTTGTTCCTTTAACTGATGCCGCAAAAAGAAGAACGACCAATAAGTTTTACTGGTCAGCATTCTTCAATGATTTTTTCCTCCAGCTCTCCGGCCGCCTCCAGAAGTCGACAAAACTTTCTCTCATGGGCCCATGGCACGTGGTTTTCTTCATTCCCAAAGAGAATGTGGAATCTGAATCACGCATGCTCCAGGGTTTCATGAAGCAGTTTGGATTCTGGAAATTCTTCGAGGACAACACACAGGTGCTGACTGAAGACATGCTCCCGACGCTGAAACTGATTCCTCCTTCTTCGTCACACTACTTCCGCGGTTTTGAGCGTGAGTTTGATGAATTGAAGATGAGAGAAGAAAGTAAGCGCCTGATGCAGGGCCAGATGAGAAACGAGAGAAAGCTCTCGGTCTGATGAGGCATTCAAGCTTTCTGGAAATCAATTTTCAACTCCTCTCCGAAAACATGGAGAAGATCCGGCGCTTATCCGGAAAGGCACAAGTCCTTCCGATGGTGAAGGCCGATGCTTACGGAAACGGGATCGTTCCCATCACTCAGTTTCTCGTTCGTGAAGAGAAAATGAAAAAGATCGGAGTCGCTTCTCTGGGAGAGGCAATCAAACTTTCGAAAGAATGTCCGGATCTTGATACCGAATATATTGTTTTCTCCGATACTGAAATCAGTGACTCAAAAAACAGACAGGCCTATCAGGATTTCAATATCACGCCGGTGATTCATCAGCCGGAGGATTTAGTTCATTTTCTTGGAGACGAGAAACTCAAATCTACACCACTGATAATTAAAGTTAATACTGGGATGAATAGACTGGGATTCACACTCCAGGAATTGCAGGACAGCCTGCCACGGCTAAAGAGCCGAGGCATTCAACATCTGATGACCCACTTCGCTTATTCCTACACGCCGATGAAAGAGGGCGACAAGACCTCCCGTCAGCTCGCAGAATTCGCCAGGGCGAAAAAACTTTTAGCGGATGCCGGTGTGAGTGTGGAAGAAACTTCGGTCTCAAACTCCGGAGCTATTGAGCAAAAAATCGGAATTGATGAAACATATGTCCGTCCGGGGCTCATGATGTACGGACCATATAGTGTGGAACCACGCGTGTGGGATGGGCATCAGATTTCCCGATTTGTGACAAAAGTCATTAAGACATTTCCTGTGAAGAAAGGGACTCCTGTCGGATACGGAGTGAATGTTGCGGGTGAAGATGGATTTATTGCGGTTTTACCTGTGGGATATGGCGATGGAGTCATGACTTTCTGGTCAGGACTGAAGCTTAAGGTAAACGGGCTTCCGTGCACAGTATTCGCCCGGGTGAATATGGATATGACGTTCTTATTTTTCTCACCGGATGCTGCCGGAAAAATAAAAACGGGTGACGTGGTGGAAATCTGGAACCATGATAATAGAGTGATATGCGACATCGCTGCGCAAATGCGGACAATTCCCTATGCAATCATGTGCGGTATCACCGGTCGAATTCCCAGAATTTATAAGATAAAGTAGTTTCATGAAGCAAATGGTAATTAATCGCGTAGAAAATCTGGGCCAGTCGATCATCGACACGGTCAATGGATTGGGGGAGTTTACGAACTTCACGCTGAAGACCATTTTCTGGACTTTCAAGCCACCTTATCGTTTCGTCCTTCTCTTTGATCAGATCTATTTCATCGGGAACAAATCCATTTTCATTATTTTCCTCACTGCGAGTTTTACCGGTGCGGTTTTCGCTTTCCAGATTTATTCCGGATTCAAGGCGATCAATACAGATTCCTTTATCGGTCCCATCGTCGCCATTGCTCTTGCGAAAGAACTCGCTCCTGTTTTATCAGGACTAGTCGTCGCTGGTCGTTGCGGAGCTGCGATGGCCGCACAAATCGGATCCATGAAAGTGACAGAGCAGATTGATGCTCTCGAAGTCATGGGTATCAACTCATATCAATATTTAGCTGTGCCTAGAATTGTCGGAGCAACGATTGCTCTTCCGATGCTGTCGGCACTTTTTCTCGTGATCGGTTACTGGGGATCATGGCTCATCGGAACGAAAGTTCTGTCGATTGATCCCATCATGTACACACAGAAAATTTCCGACATCATGAATCTCAGCATGGTCGCGGAAGGAATTATCAAAGCAACAGTGTTCGGTTATCTCATCGGCATCATCGGAACTTATCAGGGCTTCAACGTCACTGGTGGTGCTGAGGGTGTAGGGAAGGGAACCAATATGGCCGTGGTCTGGGGAATGATCACAGTTCTCGTTGTGGATTTCTTCCTCACGAGTTTCCTGGTGAAAATCCTGTGAGTACTGAGAGATTTTCCGGCGAGTATTCAGTCGAGTTTAAGAATCTGAAAAAGAATTTCGGAACCTCGACAGTTCTCAATGACGTCTCTTTTGGAATCCACAATGGGAAAATTACGACCATCCTGGGATTCTCGGGCGCAGGTAAAACAACTTTAATGAAGCACATTTTGGGCCTCACGAAACCCACTTCAGGTGATGTGGCGGTCCTCGGGCAGAATCTTAGTGAAATGTCCGAGCTTGAACTCCGGGAATTCCGCCGGAATTTCGGAATGGTTTTTCAGTACGCGGCCCTCTTCGATTTCCTTACAAGTTTTGAAAACGTGGCGTTCCCGATGAGGGAGTTTACGAAGATGAACGAGGAAGAAATTAAACAAAAAGTTATGGGACTTCTTGATTCCGTCGGAATTTCCAAAGAAGCTGCCTATAGATTGCCTTCGGAACTATCCGGAGGGATGAGAAAAAGAGTGGGTCTGGCCCGTGGACTCGCACTCGATCCGCACATCATGCTTTATGATGAGCCGACGTCAGGTCTCGATCCGATTACGACTCATGTGGTGTACGACCTCATGAGAGACACTCATCGCGCGAACGAAAAAAATGGATTTACCTCGATCATTATTTCTCACGATATTCATGCCACACTAAAATACTCGGACTACATCTGCTTTATGGAAAAAGGGCAGGTAGTTGAGCATCTTGATGTGGAAAGTTTTAAGCTCTCAAAAAATCCCGTCATTCGAAGATTCCTTGAGTTATAGCCGGAATCGCTTATCATAAATTAATAACCGATTAGTGTTATTGAATTTTGATGGAGTAAAATTCTTGAACCCACTTAAAGTAGGATTGCTGACATTGGCGGCCATGGCCAGTGTAGTGGTGATGTCATTAAAGATCACTTCAAACCAATCCGGTTTCGGTTCGCACGTTGAATATAAGACGATCTTAAAAGATGCTTCCGGCATCTTCGAAAAAACTCCCATTAAAGTTGCTGGTATCAATGCAGGACGAATCAAGAAAATTGAACTCGTTGGCTCTGAAGCACTTGTTACTTTCGAAATTCAGGAAAAAGTAAAAGTTACTCCGCAAGCGGCACTCAAAATTAAAAGCGTGGGTCTTCTCGGGGATAAATTTATTGATATGGATCTCGGCGGCACAGAAGGTGAGCGCCTGAAAGAAGGATCTCTTATCGCTACCACCGGCGGCGGTGGATTTGATGATCTCGCCAAAGACGCATCTGCTGTTTTAAAAGAAGTGAAAGATATCGCAGCCTCCATCAAAGATGCTCTGAAAGATGAAAACGGCGATAACGTCGTGAAAAAAATCATCGCCAACATTCATGATATTTCTGAAAGCTTAAAGCGTGTGACGACAGGTAACGAGCAGAAGCTTAACCAGATCGTGGAAGATGTCCGCGCGGTTGCCTCTCAGTTAGCTTTTGAAACTGACCGCTACCAGAAAGATTCCCTCATGGCCGATCTATCGAAAATCGGGCCGATCCTGGATAAAACTGACGCTGCGGTTTCTGATCTCCAGGTGATCATCGCTGACGTAAAAGACGGGAAGGGTACAGTCGGTAAACTACTTCGTGATGATGCCGTCGTCGATCAGGTTTCTCAGACACTTTCTTCAGTTAACCGTCTCGTAAACAGAATTAACAACATTGAAGCAGATATCGGTCTTTCAACAGGTGCCAATACCCGTCAGGGATCAGATACGAGATTTGATATCGATATTTATCCAGCTCCGGAACGCTTCTTCCGAATCGGTATCGTGACAAACGAATTCGGCCCGCAGAACGAACAGAAGTCTGAAACTTACACCAGTGTGAACAATGGTGATGAAGAAAAAAAATCTACACGTAAGATCAATAAATCGAGCTTCAAGTTCAACCTTCAGATTGGTCGCCGGATTCAGCGCTATGGTATCCGCGCGGGTCTTATCGAATCAACCGGTGGCGTGGGTCTCGATTATTATTTCCCGGCATGGGGTACGCGCGCAGGTGTCGAAGTTTTCGATTACCAGAAAGACGCCGGACCGAATGCGCGACTCTTCACAGAAGTTAAACTTTATAACGTACTCTTTGCCCGTGTTGCGGGAGAAGATCTGGTTTCAAAAACCGGAAGACAAAGTGCCACGATTTCCCTGGGTCTTAGATTTAATGACCAGGATCTCGCGGCCCTCATAGGATTATTGGCAAGATGAGCATGAGTAAGAACTGGCTTATTCGCACGAAATCGAATCACATCCTGGGGCCAATCTCCAAGGATAAGGTTCTGGAGCTTCTCCAGAATGGTTCGATTAAAGCAGATGACGAAGTTTGTTCAGGTAACGGCTTCTGGTTCTTCATCCGCGAGGATGACATGGTCGCGCGTTTCCTTTTAGGTCGCGAGCAACAGCTCTTCAATCCGATTTCAGAAGCAAAAGATGTTCTCACTTCTCCGCCGAAAGGTGGTCAGAGCGACGAAGATATCACGATGGTTGGCGGCTTTAATATGAAGGGGCTCAACAACACGCCTCCGAACGGAACGTATGTTTCCGGTATGCCTAAGGGTGAATCTAAGCCACCCGTTTCCCCTGAATCAAAAAAAAAACCTGAAATAGTCGCTAAGCGCGAGCCTGAAGCAGAACCGGTCAAAATTCCGAAGGCGAGAACTCCCAAACCGAAATTACAGAAGCAGAATTACCTTCAATATCTCCTGGTTCTCTCTCTCATTGCCCTGATTGCGATTCTCTATTACAGAAAATCGATCTTCCGCTACTTCCGTTCCGCTAATATCACTCTCATTCAGAACGCTCACGCGCAGGAAGAAACTCCGGCGGAAAAAAAAAAGTAACTGAACGACAGATCAGTCTTGGAAACGTCACCTTTCAGGCAGAAATCAGTTTAAGCGGACTTCGGGTCATAAGTTCGATCAATCCCGATGCCTTTACCTGCGAAGAATTAAAGTCCGAAACGACACAATTAGGGATCATCCTTTATCCGGCCGACAGGTTGAATGAAAAATTCCTGATCAAGATCCGTGAATGCATGCTGAAACTTCCTGATCATCATCCGGTGAAGAAGTGGCTCAAGACTGTTTCACGTCCCGATCCCGTGAGTCCGGAAGAAGAGAAGAAGGCCGCCTTCCTGACCGAGATTCTCACTTCCAAGTTCAATCTCATTACAGATCTCACCGTGAAAAATAAAATCATCGGTGTGCTGATCGACGTCCCGGAAAATACACCTGCTGAAAAACTCATGAAGTCGTATCTCTACCTCATGATCGGTAACGTAACCCGTTCTGATAACATCCTCCGGAATATGATGAAAACTCCTCCGGTGAGACTATGGGAAGGCTATAGTGCCCATCCCAGCTTTTACCAGAAGCTCGCCATTGATAATCTGAGAGCGATGATTGCAAAAATCTCGAACCATCCTTCAGATCGTAAAACCTGGGAGCTCTTTGCCCACTATCTTGAAGAGTTCACGAACGATCCAGCTCTCAATGAGGAGCTGAATGAAAATGATAAGATTCAGCTGACAGGAAAACTTCAGCTTCTTTCGGTGGAAAGAATTTCTCCCGAGCTCGTTCTTTATCTCCGGATGAAGAGACTCGATGAAAAACGCCTGGCCGATCGCCTGAGAAAAAAGACCATGACGATGAAAGATCAGGCCTACTGGGTCTGGTATTTTCTCCCGGTGGACTCAGTTATCTCAGAAGAGTTCCTTCCTGAACTCGCCAGTATTGAAGAAAAAGATCCTCTATGGTTTATGTTCCTGATGGAAAATGAAAAGCTCTCGGATTTTTACTCTACAAAAACAGGTAAGGCATTTCTCCCCGGAAAACGTCATACTCTCAGAGTTCTTCTCACGAAAAAAGAAAGCTTCATGCCTGCTCTCTGGAAACTCATTGAATTGGGTGATATCGATTCGCAACTTGTGACTGATACCGTCCGTTTCCTTTCTCATGAGTGATTATTCCCAACCCGTATTTTACCGTTTTAATGAAGACTCACTTCTTCTGGTAAAAGAGATCGCAAATTCAGATGAAAGGCCGGAGAAGATTCTGGATGTCGGAGCAGGCTCCGGCATTATCGGGATTGAACTGGCGTTGAAAATGAAAATTCCGGAAGTTCACTTTCTGGAGCTTCAGCTGGACTGGAAACCTTTTCTCGAGACAAATATCCAGGAGCTCATCCCCGGGACAAAGACTAAAATTTTCTGGAATTCTGTCTCCGAGTGGAAGACGACTCAGAAATATGATCTCATCGTCTCAAATCCTCCTTACTACCTTCCTCAGAACGGAAAGATCTCACCTGATCCCGTACGTGCTCATTGCCGGAGCTTTCTGAAAGATGACTGGGAAATCCTCCTGAAAAAATCACTGAAGGCCCTGACGAAAGAGGGGACGGCCTGGTTCATTACTCCACGGGAAAATCTCTCGCATATCTTAAAGAGTGCGCCTGTGAAACCGGAAGTGATTAAGACGGGAGAGTTAGTGATTCTGAAATTCAGTTCGTCTGAATATAAATCGTAATCATCGAAGCGCGGAGTTCAGGCTCTTCAATGTGAGCAAAAATTCTTTCTGCTTCAGCTTTCAACATTTTATACTGTGGTGACTGAGGATGAAGACGGGGCTTCGCAGCTTCCACGATCTCAGCGCGATCGAGGGCGACCATGTCACGTTGCTTGAAATAATTTTCCTGAGTCTCGTAGATAATTTTCTTAATCACGGATTTGAGTTCCGGCAGTGCCTTGAAGATCTCAAGCTTAATCTGTTCCGAGAGATAGGAGAGTTCATGTGAATAAGTGGAGTGGGTGGTTACAACGATCAGGGAATCGTGCTTGAGCTTAAGTGGAGATGTCACTTTCGCCATTTTCGGGCCCACAATATCGGGCCATTTTTTCAGGAGATCAATGAAGTCAAAAGTCTGGTAAAAAGACTTCATCTCATCCCGCTTCAAGTCATGTTCCTTGTAGCGATCCAAGTCCTTATAATTCAAACCTTTAAAAACCAATTTTTTAAACATCTTTTCCTGAGTAACCTAGCAGAGGTATGTTGTCCATGATATAGCTAAAGCATGCGATTTCTCCCCTTAATTTTACTCCTCATCGGGTGCAGTGGATACCGCTTTACCCAACAAGAAAATCCGTTGTCCCAATACGGAATCCAGAGCCTTTCTGTACCCATGTTTTATAATTATTCCACCCTGCCTGATGTGAGTGCGGATTTTACGCGCGATACTTATGCACTTCTCATGAATTTCGCGGGCCTCAAACTTCACAGCGGATACAATTCAAATTCAGATGCTGTCCTGGTGGGCATCATCAAATCTCCGGAAAAACTCGCTGATACCATGAAACGCGGAAGCTCGCGTGTTGCCAATGATACGGTCCCCAATGCGACTGGTCCTGGTCGCCAGAAATTTTCTGTTCCAGGTACAACGATCGCGACACTTTATCTCCAGGTCATTGTGATTAAAAAACCAACAGAAGAAGAACTCGCTCTTTTAAAATCAGGTATCGGCGATCAGGTGAAACTCACTTCACGCGTAATCTTCAATGAAACTATTCCTCTCAATAGCTCGTACACCAGAGAGATTCTTGACGACGCTGGAACACAGGTCATCGCCACACAGAATGCCGGTGTTCAGAGAAAAACAGTTGAAGGCATGAGTAAACAAGCTGCGATTAGTGTTCGGGATATGATCTTGTATGCTTTCTAAATGGCAGATCTGGGATTTTTTCACGAACGTTAAACGCGATCTCCTCGAGACTCACGAAGGACTCGTCGCTCTTTCCACATTTGATCCCGTCGCTCTCAAAATGGCGAAAGACTATCTTCTTCGCGGGGCCGGCAATAAGACTGTTCTTTATAAAATGGCCGCAGAAGTCACCAAGGGCTGGGTGGAAGAAGAGTTTCAGACACTTTCTCTTTTCGGAACATCAGATTGTTTTTTCATTCATCAGGCGCAGGACCTTCACGCTGACGTCTTAGATATGCTTCTCGCGAACGACATTACCGGTCGCTTTGTTATTCTGAGTTTTGAATCAGAAGATAAGGGCTGGAAGAAAATCCAGAAAGAGGGGAAGGTCACTTCTCTTCAGGTGGAACCACCGAAATTCTGGGAACCCAATAAGCTCCTCGATTTCGTCTGCAATTACTTAAAGCTTCCTCTTTCGTATGATTCGAAAGGATGGATTCTTGATTCTCTCGAGAACAATCTCGGAACGTTCTACAACGCCATGGCACTGATTAAGATTAATCATCCGGACGCGAAAGAAATCAGCTTAAAAGAAGTTCAGGAGCTCCTCGAAGTCGAACGCATGGATCAGTTCGCCCTCGCATCTCTTTTCTGCAGAAGAAAGCGTCTCGAGTTTTTCCATAAGGTCATCCAGCTCCAGGGCGACTTCGATAAAATGAGGGCGCTTTTCAATTTCATGCAATCACATCTCATCAAGGTGATGGACCCTTCTTACTTAAATCAGAAACCCCGCCCATCTTCTTACGATAAAGATATTCAGAGCACATCGAAACTCTGGAAGCCTGCTGAACTTCTTGCGGCCATTGAAGAATTCAATCACTGGGAAATTCTCAGTAAGAGTAAAAAGTCCGCTCTCTGGACAGAACTCAATCAGGCCTATCTCCGTGCCCACGGACTGGTTTAACTGGCCGAAATCACACATTGTGATAAAATTTTTCCAACCATTTGCCCTGATTCTACGTCTCATATTGAGTGGCGTTTCAAGAGGGTCTTTTTATGCGATTTGGATATTTATCATTCATCGGAATCATTGCTTCCTTCTCACTGAATGCAGTCACTCTGACATGGGATGATTGCGTGCGGATGGCCTCGGAAAGTAATCCTGATCTCACGACGGCAAGAAATGAATGGCTCTCCGTTCAGCAGAACGAGCGGGTCGCAATCGGAAGTTTCCTTCCGAGCTTGAGTGCTCAGACATCTGTTACTAAAACCGGCTCTACCGGACAATCGGCGGGGGGAGCAGGAGCGATTGTTTCCAATGGAGTTGTCCTCAATCAGGGCGGCACAGGAAGTAATATTGCCACGAACTATGTGGCCTCACTCAACCTGAGACAAAATCTTTTTAACGGTCTGGAAGATTACTCACGCTACCAACAATCCAAGTGGAAAACTGAAACAAGCTTCTGGGCCTTTGAGCAGGTAAAATCCACTGTCACATATTCGCTGAAAGATGCCTTTGCGAGTCTCGTCTTTGCGCAGGAATCACTCGATCTCTCACGCTCGATTAAAGGAAGAAGGGAGAGTAACTATAAGCTCGTTTCTGTACGCTACGATAATGGTCGCGAGAACAAGGGGTCTCTCCTTCTCGCGGAAGCATATTACGAACAGGCCCAGTTAGATGTGACGAAAGCTGAAGATGCGTTCAAGGTTGCTCAGTCAAAATTACTTTCGCTCATTAACAAAGAACACCTCGAAGAAATCCGCGTGGAAGGCGATGTTCCTCTCACGACTCTGGATGAAAAAAGAGATACCGCTGAACTGGCGCTGGAGACACCTTCCTACAAACAGTCTCAGGCGCAGGAGTATTCTTCCGGGGAAGATATCACGATCGCGAAATCCAATTTCCTTCCCAGTCTTGATCTCACCGGAAACGTTCTGAGACAGGGAGATAATTATTTTCCGGAAAGAGAACGCTGGTCAGTGGCACTCACACTCACCATTCCACTTTTTGATGGATTGAAAGACTATGCGGCCACCAAGGGCGCAGTTTTCACAAAATACGCTGCTGAATCCCGCAAGAGATCAAATCTTATGTCGCTCATCCCACGCTTAAGAGATGCTCAGAACCAGGCACGGCAGTCGGATATCAAATTCAGTATCGATGATAAGTTTCAGAAAGCTTCCGGCACCCGCGCGGAAATTGCACGGGCCAAATACAATAATGGACTCATCACATTCGAAGACTGGGACATTATTGAAAATGAACTCATTCAGAGACAAACAAGTTTTCTCTCAAGTAAACGCGAGCGAATACTCAGATATGCAACCTGGGAAAATCTCCTGGGCAGAAGGGCCATGAAATGACGAAGCAAATGAAACTCATTATTTCCGGAGTCATCCTCGTTCTCCTGATAGCTGGAGGAATCTTTTTCTTTCAGAATAAGGGTGAAGTCACTGAGTATAAGCGCTTTAAGGTTGTGCGCGGGGATCTCGCTCAGAAAGTCGAATCCACCGGTACGGTTAGTCCCCAGAATCGCCTTGAAATTAAACCACCGGTGGCAGGTCGTATCGATCAGATTCTTGTGAAAGAAGGGGATGTTGTCCAGAAAGGGAAAGTCCTCGCATGGATCAGCTCTAATGAGCGCGCAGCTTTAATGGACGCCGTCCGGATGCAGGGAAAAGATGAAATAAAAAAATGGGAGAATCTTTATAAGGCGACACCGATCGTTGCACCGATCTCAGGCACGATCATTCTTAGGAATGTTGAAACAGGCCAGAGTTTCACCAACACCGATCCTATTTTTGTCATGGCCGACAGGCTCACGGTTAAAGCGCAGATTGATGAAACCGATATAGCCTTTATCAAGATCAATCAGAGTGCAAAAATTGTTCTTGATGCCTATCCCGACACTCCGATTGAAGGCAAAGTTGTGCATCTGGCTTACGATGCCACTCTCACGAATAATGTTACGACCTATCAGGTCGATGTCCTTCCGCTCAATCCTCCGGAATTTCTCCGCAGTGGGATGACCAGCAATGTGAATGTAGAAGTGGAGAAAAAAGAAAATGTCCTGAAAATTCCTTCCATTGCTGTTCAGACCACAGAAGAAGGACCCATGGTCCTGACGGGAACGGAAAAGAAACCCAGCATGATCCCCATTCAGACGGGGCTTGATGACGGAAAATTTATTGAAGTCACCGGTGGCATACTCGAAGGTGAGGAAGTTCTCGTGAAACAATCAGCTTCGCTCAAGAAGAAATCAGCTGGAGGAAGTCCCTTCATGCCAACGCGTCCGCGCGGCGGTGGCGGAGGCGGTCGCCGTTGAAAAAACTGATCGACCTCAAAGACAT
Organism: Bdellovibrionota bacterium; assembly: GCA_040387275.1. Classification (GTDB taxonomy): domain Bacteria; phylum Bdellovibrionota; class Bacteriovoracia; order Bacteriovoracales; family Bacteriovoracaceae; genus Peredibacter. The sequence goes on from JAZKDZ010000003.1 coordinate 553,672, forward strand.
TGTGAAAATTTACCGGATGGGGGACAACGAACTGAAAGTCCTCGACGGAATCAATGTCACTATCGAGGAAGGAGATTTTGTCGCGATCATGGGGCCATCGGGTTCCGGGAAATCCACACTCTTAAATCTCATCGGGTGTCTCGATATTCCCACCAGCGGAAAATATATTTTCGGCGATAAAGATATCTCCAGCTACTCAGAAGACGAGCTCGCGCTCTTCAGAAGACATGAACTGGGATTTATCTTCCAGCAGTTTCATCTTCTTTCATTTCTAGATGCTGCCGAGAACGTCGCCCTTCCCCTTCTGTATTCAGAAGGCAAAATTGAAAAAGACAAATCTCATCCTTTTCTTGAGGGTGTGAAACTTATGGACCGTGCTGATCACCTGCCGAAGGAAATGTCAGGTGGCCAGCAACAACGAGTGGCGATTGCAAGAGCTCTTGTGAATTCGCCAAGACTCATTCTTGCAGATGAACCGACCGGGAATCTCGATTCCACCAGCGAAGCTCAGATTCTTTCGATCCTTCAGGAACTCAACCGGAAGGGGATGACCATTGTCATGGTCACTCACGAAGATGAGATCGGGGAGAAATGTAAGCGGGTCATCCGCATGCGTGATGGGAAAATCATCTCGGATAAAAGAAACGAAGAAATTTCCGAACCACTTATCTCAAATAACGAAGACACGAAAAGAAAACATGCCGCTCTCACAATCAAGGAACACTTTCGCCAGGGAATGAAACAGCTTCTCGCCAATAAAGTGAGAACGTTTCTCTCCGTCCTCGGCGTTTTAATCGGTGTGGCCTCGGTTGTGACGATGCTCGCAATCGGTAAAGGTGCCCAGAAGGCTATTGAATCCCAGCTCTCATCACTCGGGGCCAATATTCTCATGCTGAGAACGGGATCGATGAGAGGCGCCGGTGGTGCTGTCACCGAAGCGGGATTAACCGCTCTTCTTTATCCGGAAGACGGAACGGCCATTCGCGTGAAATTTCCTGATGTCATTGAAGCCGCTCCCAACGTCTCAGGCAGAGCTCAACTCGGATGGAAAAATAAAAACTGGAACTCGCAGGTGATGGGTGTCACACCCGAGTATGAGAAACTACGTTCGTACCAACCTGAAGCGGGACGTTTTTTCAGCGACGAAGAAAACAGTAAGCGTGCGCGGGTTGCTGTAATTGGGGCCACTGTTTATCGCGAGCTCTTTAACGGAAAGAATGCTCTTGGTGAGACCATCAAAGTGAATAAGAATAACTTTCTTGTGATTGGTATTCTTCCTGAAAAAGGAGCAACCGGATGGCGCGATCAGGATGATCTGGTTCTGGTTCCTCTGCAGACAGCGATGAGAAGGCTTCTCGGAAAAAATACGGTGGATGCTATTGATCTTCAGGTGAGTGAGCAGGGAGATATGACCGCTCTTTCTGAAGAGATCATGGATTTCATGAATGCCCGTCACAGAATTCCTGAATCTCAGAAAGAAGACGCCTTCCAGGTGAGGAACATGGCAGACATTCAGGCCGCTATTTCTCAGAGTGGAGAAACGATGTCGACACTTCTTACGGTGATTGCTGCTGTCTCACTACTCGTGGGTGGTATCGGAATCATGAACATCATGCTGGTTTCGGTCACAGAACGCACAAAAGAAATCGGTCTCCGAAAAGCGATCGGTGCCACCAGAATGGATATCCTTCTTCAGTTCCTGGTGGAGTCTGTTGTGGTGGGAGTCGTAGGAGGAATTGCCGGCATTGTGACCGGGGTCGGTCTCGCTCTTTTCCTCAATGCCTTCGCTGGCTGGACCACATCGATCTCGCCCGCGAGTATCGTGATCTCATTTCTCTTCTCGTTATTCATTGGTCTTATCTTCGGAGTCTATCCCGCACGCTCGGCGTCGCGCCTCCATCCTATTGAAGCTTTGAGATCCGATTAAAAACTACTGTCCAAATTTTTGACAGCACCGGGTATTTTCGAACCCTTAACTGGTCTTCCCACATCGCAAAGAACATAATTAAGAATCCACTAAAAAGGTTCGTTATGTTCAAATATCTGATCCTCATAATGATTTCCACCGGGGCGTTTGCCCAGGATCAGATGGCCGTGCGGGTGAATGAGAAGGGAATTCTCAAAGTCATGCTGATGGCGCTGAAATACAATACGAACCAACAGAACGCGCGCACTTTTTCTATCCCTGCTGACATTTATAAATTCACCCTTCCTAAGTCTGAGCTCATGTCGAATCCGATCGTTCCGATTCTCAATGAAGTGAGCGACATCAACTTAAACCGCGATCTTGATTTCTATCTTCATACTGGTGCGATCAACGTCACGGGTACTGTTAACCCGAATAGCCTGAGAACAGAAATCACAAATTCCGGTGCTAACGGCTTTGATGTGAAACTTTCCATCAGCGTTCCTTCTGTCGTAGCAACAGGAGCTTCGGTTTCTCTTTGCGAGGATAAAGCAAGAGGGGCGAAGAGATGCGGAAACGGTCTCAAGGCGACAGTCGCTAATCTCCGGATCAATACGTCGAATAAGCCAGTCACTCTTTCTATGACTCTGAGACTCCGTACAGATAACGGTGTGGCGAGAGTAAAAGTCCTGAGAGTCAGTTCAAACCTCGAAGCTGCTGGCGGACCCACTCTCAATATCGGATTTGGTTCTGTTACGATTCCACCGATCACTCTTATTGTTGATGGAGTCGAGACCCGTCTCGATACATCAGGACTCCGTGCAGAGATCTTAAAGAAGAAAACCTTCCTCGCAAAAAAACTCATGTCTTTCGCTGCTGACTTCATTGCGAGCGACATGGCAGAAATGCTCAACGTTTATCTCGTTCACAGAAGTGTTGTCACATCATGGGAAGTTTATAGAAGAGATAACCCGGTAACCTTCGATGAATTCCTGATGGATCACCGTGCGGAAAACTCATACCGCCGCCGCGCTCTTCCTGCTCAGGCCGCCAATGCTCCTGGTGCAGCGATTGAAGCTCAGTTCGCAGAAATCATCAAGAAAGCTCAGGTCAAAGTCTCTCTCTCAAAAATCTCGACTCCGATGAATAAAGATATCGAGCTCTATGGCCAGCTCGGTCTCATGCTCAATAACAGAATCATGACAGTGCGAAACACTCTCGGTAATTCAAACCGCACTCTTCCGGCCCTCAATCTCAGCACACAAAGAGAGAATGATTTAAACCTCGTTTTCTCTGAGCCACTGATTAACGGTGCTCTCGATCTCGTGAACTCAACTGGTCTTTTCCAGGATGCTTTCGACAGAATGGCGGGAGTCGCTGGATTCTCAATCAAAAGTGTGAAGCTTCATTTCACCTCACGCGGAACAGGAGTCCTTGTCGCAAACTCTGAAGTTGATCTGAAGAAGCTTCAGTCTTCAAGCATTGCTGAATGGCTGAAGAACCTCATCGCCGCATGGCTTGAGCGTAACAATAATAAAGCTGTGATTTATTTCCCGATTGAGATTGAAGTAATTCCATCTATTGCCCGCAAGTCGACAGGCGGAGTGAACCTCAATATGTTCCTCAAATCTCCATTCGGTGAAACGGGACTCCTTAACGAGTTTAAATATCCATCAAACGTTGACCGCATGACGAATATTGTCCGCGACGGAGTGATGAAGAAACTCCAGGAAAGCTTACTTAAGCATGTGAACAAGAATTACACTCTCGATGTTTCAAAATTCATGAACCAGTCTGGAGTAACTTTCCAGCCTAAGTACATTGGTGTGAATCAGGGTGCCTATCTCATGATGAATCTCGATATCACTGATATCAGATTCAGCAGTATGAACCCGGGACTTCGCTAAATGAAAAAGTTTCTCCTCCTTACTCTGGCCCTCATTACTCTCACGGCCGCGGCTCAGCCGTTTCAGTCCCCTGAGCTTCTGATCGTCACAAAACTCGATAAAGACTGGTCACAGTTTCTCGTTTCAAAAATCCGTCGTCTCTTAAGAAACTTCAATATCCTTGATCCGTTCAAATACAGCTATGAAGGCTCACTCATTGTGAGTGATACGACTCTCGGCACATATCTTCCGCCAGCATCGCGCACAGTGATCAACGAATTCGGGAATGTCCTGGGACTCGAAGTCTTCAATACAAAAACCAAAGTGTCTCTTCACGGATTTCAGTATGAAGTGAAGGGTTTTAAGACTGATCTCAAGACACTTGATCCAGCCGGAGGCAATTTCAAGGCGAAGGTTCATCTCTCAGCTTCAGAAATTTACGTCGAAGCCGGAAAGATCTCTCTTGATGTTGTGATTCCCACTCAAGACGGCAGGACAACTCCGGTTATTACGATTGATATCGTAAAACCTGTTATCCGCGCGAACAATGACAACTTAGTTAAGCTCTTCACGCAGCTTCAGATCATTGATTCAGGCTCTCAGCTGAATCTTAAAATCGATGAACTGAATCTCGACCAACTCACATCAAATCTTAATCCATCAAATATCTCGATTGATTACGAGCGTATCAATGTGCCGAACATTTCGGTTCGCATTGGTAACCGCACAGTGAACTTTGATCCGCAGAAAATTCAGAATTACCTTCGTCGCAATCACGAAGGGATCAAGGGTTTCATTCTCGCTCAGACGGCGAAAGTCCTGAAGCGGGGAGTGTCGGACGCATTCCTTGGACTCGTGGAAAAATACAAAATCGACAAAAAGTTCTGGCTCCCAACTCCGTTTATCAGAAGCCAGCTTGAAATCTCGAAGTTCAGCGGATTCTCTCAGTCTAATGATCTTATCCTGAACTTCCTGGGTGATTTCTGTACAGTTGCTGGTTACGACGCCTGGAAAGACGACTGCATTCACAAAAAAATCACAGGTACCGCTTCTTCACGGCTCACTCCGGAACTTCACGCTGACTCAGTTCAGATTCTCCGCGACTTCATGGTGAGAGGGGAAGCCGACATGATGGCCTCAGCCTCAGAGGATTATCTGAATAAACTTCTCGCTGGAACCATCGATGCTGGTCTCTGGAAAGATGTCCTCACCGAAGCAGGCATTAAACTTGGTCCGAATAAAGTCACACTTCGCCTGAATAAAGTGGGCGAAACAGGAATGCTTGTTCTCGACGGGATTTATAAAATGAAGCGTCTCGAGCGCATTGCCACTGGTGTGAGCGAAGTTCGTTTCCCACTCGTTCTCAATGTTGGGATTCGCTTCGAGAACCAGGACGCAATTCCGACTCTCATCATTCGTTCTCACAGTGTAGATACATCGGACAGTGTTCTCATTAATGGTATTCCTGAACTCGGAATTGAGTCTTCGATCAGAAGAGTCTCTCGCTTCCGTAATAAAGTTCTCAAAACTATTCGTGATGCTGTCGTAGGCCTTCAGAATAAAGACATCCTGCCGATAGCGATGATGGAGCTCTCAGGGCTTTCACTTGAAGATGCGAATTTCAGCTCAGATGGTAAGGGAAGAATCTACGGGACACTCAAGCTCGAAGATATCGATGTGGATGATCGGAAAATCTTGTTCCGCAGATAATTTAGTAATAAACCCGCGCACTGGCCTGCATGAACGAATACATGAAAACTGCATTCGGATCATTGGCCACGCGTTCAAGTTCTTCCTTCGCCTTCGTCACAACTTCCTGATCGACATATTTTTCTTCAACCAGTTTATCGGACGCCGAAAGTAAGAGCTCAGTCCAATATTGGATCGTCTGTCTGCGCTGATCGGGATGACGGTTATCGAAGTGCCATGTCTTCACTTCGGTTTTCACCTGGTGATAACCCACTTGCGTGAGAAGGTTTCCGAGTTTCGCCCCAATGAAAGGGTCACCAGCGTGATCGTACTGATAGTCATTGAAGGCCATCCAGTATTTCCAAACGCACGGTGAATAAGGCTCAAGAAAGAAGGATGAGTTCATCACTTCGGTGACGACGATTTCAGCTCCCGGACGGAGAACGCGTCTTACTTCCGAGAGAACTTGTGCGGGATTAGGTACGTGCTCAAGAATCCAGCAGAGAAAGGCGCCATCAAAAGTAGCGGCTTCAAATTTCAGGTTATCTGCGCTCATCTGCTGGCATTCAAAACGCCCTTGCGCAGAAGGAATGCCGCCAATGAATTTTCTGGCAGCATCAAGCTGTTTGGTATTGAGATCGATTCCGGTGATGTGAAGACGGGGAAATCTCCGGAGAAGAATTTCCGACTGCGCTCCAACTCCACAACCCACTTCGATGATTTTCTTCGCACCAGAGAAATTGATGTTCTGATAAACGGAGTGTTCCGCGAATTCTGCCTGAGTGCGGAGTCTGTTTTGCTCAGTCTCAGAGAATCCGTGAAGGTAGGGGAAGTCGGTTTTTTTTGTCATGTGGTTTCCGGATAAGACACAGGGTCTTTCGCAAACGTTTTGGCTGCAGAAATCATTTCACGCAGACTGATGCCCGCCACATAGTTACCAAAGACCGCGACGTTATTTTCTTTCTGCGCGATCTGGTGAAGTTTTTTCACCGAGAGGTATCTCTGGAGGTCATAAAGTGGGAGAGCTTTTTCCCAGTAGTTATTTTCTGTGTGATCAATGTCTTCTTTTCCGATTTCAGGGAAAAGCTGACGGAGGTCACTCAGAATATCTTCTTCATTAAGTTTTTTACGACCAATGAGAGTGTAGGAAAGCATGTTTTCGTTATTGGCCGGGAAGATCGCCTTGTTATTCAGAATCCCGAATGAGTTGAATCCCGTTTCTTGCGGGATCAGAACACCAAAGGCACGGGTGAGAGGGCGGATCTCACGCTTCATGAAAACTGTGACACTAGAAAGTTCAGTGTAACGGATACGAGAAAGTTCTTTCGCCATTTCCGGTTTCACTGATTCAAGAAGATCGGCCGCCGTCATCGCGTCGGTGCAAATGATCGTATTGTGCTTCAGCTTAAATGGTTCTTTCGAGTTGAGCTTGATGTCGTGTTTCAGGACTTCTGCCAGGCGATTGATCAGAGTCTGCATGCCGCCTTCAAAACTCACTGAGCCCGAAACCTCGAGCTTAGGCTGAGCTTTCTGATGGCGAATCATGAGCTTGATGAAATCGAAGTATGATTCGAACTGGGCCTTGTTTCCGACCTGATCAAAGATCGAGCGAAAATGGAGCTGTTCAGATTTTGCGGCGTAAACACCTGAGAGAACCGGAGAAATGAAATTGTTAATTTTCTCGTCACCCAGAAGGGGACGGAAAAATTCCGCGACCGTCAGGCCATCAGTGATCAGAGGTGGTTTCTTGCGGACATTCACACCAAGTTTTGAAAGTAGTCCCATCTGAAAAGGACGCTTAGGTTTGCCGTTTACCATGAGAAGGCGTTTGAGTTTTTTAGCAGCAGGGAGTGGTTCGAGTTTTAATTCTTTTAAAAGCTCGAGTCCGTCGGCATTGAGATAAAGAGCGTTCGGCCCTTTTTCAACGAGGCCGCCTTCCACTTTCTTCGTCGAAATCTTTCCGCCCACTTTATTCGATTTCTCGTGGATGGTGATCTTGTAGCCCTCATTCTTCAGGTAGTACCCGAGAATGAGGCCTGAAAAGCCGGCACCGTATATGGTGACATGTTTGTCTGACGGATCAATCTTCCCGATGATTCGTTTCATGTGATCAGTTGTTCTTCAGATATTCTTGAAGTTCACCGTTCTGGTACATTTCCGTCACGATGTCGTTTCCGCCAATGAGTTTCGCGTTCACGTAAAGTTGCGGGTATGTCGGCCAGTTCGAATATTCTTTGAGACCCTGACGGACTTCCGGGTCGTTCAGGATGTTGAAAGTCTTGAACGGAACACCGATCTGTTTAAGGATCGCAATTGAGTTGGCAGAAAATCCGCACTGAGGAGCAGCGGCATTGCCTTTCATGAAAAGAACGACTTTAGAACTTTTGAGAAGCTGGGTAATTTGCTCTTTGAGTTCAAGAGACTTGTCAGCTTCAGAGATTTCTTCGATCGCGTTGTTCAGAATATTGAAGGCCATAGGTTATCCTTTGTTGATCGCTTGATATTTTTCTTTGGTATAGGTCTGGAGTTTCACAGCATGAATGCGGGTTTTGAATTCTTCTTTCAATAGATCCATAAGCATCTGGTGTTGCTCGATCAAAAGTTTTCCCTTGAAGGCATCACTTACGACAGTGATCGCGAGGTGATCGCGCGTGCCGGTCATGTCTTCCACCATGACAGTGGCATCAGGAATTCCCTGCTTGATGATTTCTTCGACGAATTGAAACATAGTTTATCCTTTCGGGGCGACGGCAAGAAAGCTTGTAGCGAAGGTCAGAACCCGCATGAAGAATGTCGTGTAGCCGAGCATTCTGTGCTCTTTTCTGATGTGATGACCCTTCAGAAGTCTTCTTCCGGTATAAATCATGATGCCGTAGAGAACGACAGTTGTCACGGCGATGGAGACGTGGATGTTGAGGGCCATGTGATTGTTGAGAACTTTGGAAGCTTTATCGATAGCTGAGCGGGAAAGTTCGATCTGGAGAATGAGAATCACATCCCAGATCATGACGATACTCATGGTTTTGATATGACGGGAGCGTTGTTTTCTCCAGTATATGCCAACGATCATGATGACGAGAATACAGAATGACTGTAACTGCATCAGTTGTGTTTCCACTGTATCCTCTCTGAAAAATTAAAAATTAATGCAACTTAGCATAATTGACGGAAGTCTGCCTATTCATTTATGGTAGTTTCTCAGCTTGTCACCACGCATAAAAGGACAACATGACACTCGGATCATGGGCAGTAATTGATATTGAAACGACCGGTGTTTCTCCAGCGAACGACGAGATTATTGACGTCGGTTACATGCAATTTGAAGGGACAAAACTCGTCCGCACTTTCTCCTCCCTTGTCCGTGCGCAAAACTCCGTATCAAGCTTCATCACAAAACTCACCGGAATCACCAATGAGCAGCTCGTTCACGCTCCTAAATGGGACACAGTTGAAAATGATGTGATGGAACTCGAAGGCCACGCCCTTCTTGCTCACAACGCGAATTTCGAAAAAAGTTTTCTCGAGAGATATTTTGAACGTCTTCCAAAAACCGGCAACCGCGAATCCTACCAGGACTCGATGTTTTATCTCTGCCTTCTTTTCCCGGAAGCCTCGACTCTCAATCTCGAATACTTCATCAATCTTTTGGGCATCGCTGAGAAAGAAGAACACAGAGGCCTCGCGGATTCCCGCGATCTTCTGAAGACACTCCTCCTTGCGACTTATCTCACTCACAAAGACCGCGAATTCCGCATGAAGCTCTCAGAAGTCATGATGAGCATGCCGGATGAATATTGGTACAAGAAATTCTTCATGCTGAAAGAGGAAGAACTTTTTGAAATCGCTTCTTCGATGGATTTCCCGCTGGAAGATTCGTTTAACCGCTACATGGCGGTCGCGAAGAAAAATCTCCTCCAGGAACCACCGAAGAATTTAGGCTTTGGAAAAGATTTCTCCGGCGCCAATATTCAGAACATTCTTCGGGATGAAAAAAAGATCCAGACACTTTTTCCGCACTATCGTCATCGTGCCGCTCAGGAAGCTTTGTCTTTGAGAGTGGGGCAGGCGTTTAAAAACCGCATTCATGCCCTGATTCAGGCGCCGACTGGTACCGGGAAAACGATGGGCTATTTATTGCCCGCACTTCTCTATGCCACCAATGAGAAAGAAACGATTCTCATGGCAACGGGAACAAAAACACTGCAGGATCAGGCGCTGGTTAAAGATGTTCCGCAGATGCTGAAACTTTTAAATCTCCAGGATAGCGCGAAAGTCGTAAAGCTCGTGGGAAGTAATAACCACCTGTGCGAGTTTCTCTTCCGTGAAGATGATGCGGAACCGGTCTTTCTGAATCCGTGGGGCGAGACCTTCGCCAAAGCGTATTTTGAAATGCTGTTCTTTTATAACTCGCGCGTGCCTTATGAGAAAAAACTCACGCGGGAACAGATTCCCTATATTTTAAAGAAACTCACTCCCGAGCTTGCGGAAAAAGAAAGTAACCTCGCTGTCGATTACCGCGCGTGCGCGGGACAGAATTGTCCATTATCTAAGGAATGCTCTTATATCCAGGGTCTGCGTGAAGCACAGGACGCGAAACTCATCGTCGGAAACCACGCGCTGATGCTCAACTGGCCTCGAAGCATTCCGCGTCCGCAGTTTGTGGTTGTGGACGAGGCCCATCGTCTCGAGCATGAAGCGACTTCTGCTTACACAATTGAAGTGGCCCACCAGTCGCTTGAATCATTCTTAAAGAATTTCCCACAAGGGATGGGATCACTCATTTATCTTCTGGGTTCCATGGAAGATGAATTCGCAGTTGATGCCACTATTCAGCGCGTGCGCGAAGAAACTCAGTTTAACTTGAAAATGGTGCGCGATCACTTCGACACACTTCCGGATGTGATGGAAAACTTCTTCAAGAAACTTCCGAACTACAGTCCGGCTTATTCGAATGAACTTCCGTTCCCGAAAAAAGGGGAGCTCAAGGATTCACTCGCTGCCGGGATTTATAACTCATGCGAAAGTCTCTCCTATATTTTCGCCAATCTCTATCAGCTCTACATGCCTTACGTTTCCCGCTGGGAAAATAAGGATTTCCGGAATGAGCCGCAGAAGCTCAAGGCCTGGGCAGTATTTGAGCAGAACTTTGGCGCGCTTGAGCGCTTAACAACGGCGTTTAAACATTTTATCGATCAGCCGCCTGAATGGTGCACGATTATTGAATACACAGAAAGTAATGGTTACTCGCTCGCCTCAAGTCCGGTGGATGTAGGCCGCAGAATTCATGATGAGTTGCTCATGATGAGTTCCTCGGTCATTTTCACATCGGCGACACTCGGAAATGCCTCAGGGGATTCCGGAGTTCAGGGTGTGGAGTGGATGACGGGATATACCTATCTCGCTCCCGAAAAGCGCTTCAAGTCCGGTCTGTATCTTGAAGCCGTTTACGATTACAAAAATAATTCAAAAGTTTATCTCTGCCCGGATACCAAGAATATTTCGGATCCTAATTTCGTGCCGGAGCTTCTGGCCGAAGTCATGCCGGTGATTAAAGCACTCGGTGGTCGCACTCTTCTGTTGTTCTCTTCGCGTCTGCGCTTTGAAAAAGCCGTTGAGATCATGCTCAAGGAATTTGAAGGGAAGATTCCGGTCTTCGTTCAGGGTCTCGGGAAAAATGTCGTGGAAGAATTCAAGCGCGAAGAAAGTGCCATCCTTCTCGGGATGGAAAGTTTCGGCGAAGGAATTGATATTCCCGGAGAGAAACTCCAGTTTATCGTCGTAGATAAGATCCCTGACGTGCGCCAGGATCTGGTTATTCAGAAACGCCGTGACTTCTTTGAGTTTAAGTTTGGAAATGAGTTTAATGACTATTTTTTAGCTCACAGAACGCGTTCCCTTCACCAGAAGTTCGGAAGACTTCTCCGTTCCGAAGCCGATCACGGAGCGATTCTTCTCGTGGATAACCGAGTGAAGAAATGGAAGGGCGGAACACTCCGCACGTTCCAGAAACTGATGGAGCCCTATCAGATTATTTCCATGCCGCTGAAAGATGCGTGTACGTCGATCAAAGACTATTTCAAAGTATGAATGGTCCGGAACACACCGCTGTCAGAGTTGCCTTGTGGCGTGCCCTTCACGTCCTGAATGATCAGAAACCTCACATCTTTAAAGATGAAATCGGCGAGAGACTCGTTGGTGACAATGACTGGCGTTCGCGTCCGGACATGCAGCCCGAGTTTTCAAAACCCATGCGCGCATCGATTGTGGGGCGCGCCCGTTTAATTGAAGACCTCATTGAAAAAGAAGTGAAGAGGGGAGTTACTCAATATGTAATTCTGGGAGCAGGTCTTGATACCTTCGCTCAACGCCGTCCAGAACTCGCTTCGAAAATGCAGATTTTTGAAGTGGATCAGACGGTTCCGCAGGCATGGAAGAAAGAACGTCTTTCAGCCCTGGGCTTCATAAATCCGGCGGGTCTTCATTTTGTTCCGGTGGATTTTGAAGAGCAGTCATGGATGACGGAATTGGTTATGGCGGGATTTGATATTTCAAAATCCGCTCTCGTCGTTTCCACCGGTGTCTCGATGTATCTTACACAGGAAGCAAACAGGGAAATTCTTAAGGAGCTTGCTGTACTTTCGGTCGGCTCGACTTTCGCTATGACTTTTATGCTGACTCTCGACATGCTTCAGCCTCAGGAAAGAAATATCATGGAATTTGTGATGAGAAAGGCGAAAGAGTCGGGAACGCCGTTTCTCAGTCTGTTCACTCCTCAGGAAATCACTCAGCTCGCCAAAGATTGTGGTTTTAAAGAGGCCAATTACGTTTTAGCGAGTGAGATCTTTAAGAGTTATTTTGAAGGCCGGAAAGACGGATTAAGAGCAGGGGATGCGGAAGCATTTCTGATCGCTCGAACTTAAAAAATAAAATAAATAATGCCGGAACTGATAAGTCCCACCAGGATTCCGCCCAGGATGTCGGATAAGTAATGCACGCCCAGATACATTCTTGAGAATGAAACGATGGCTGCCCATACCCCAAACCACTGCGCTTCAGGAAATTCCCACCATAAGAGAATAAAGAAAAACGAAAACGTTGAGCCAGCATGAGACGAAGGAAAGCTGTCACACGGAGGCATCTTCACGAGTGCCAGAATATCTTTTCGTCTTGTGCAGGGACGATCTCTTTTAAACTTTCTTTTCAAAAACCAATTAATTGCCCAGACAAGAAGGGGAGCAAAGAATGCTCTCAGCGCGTAGGGATTAATAATCATGGCAAAATAATTGATTCCATTCAGGATGAGAGCGACTGACCACCAGAATTTTCCGGCACCAGTCCATGTGAAAAGAATCATGAGCCACGTGAAAGGCTTGAAGCGGAATCTTTGAATGGTAAGAAGGATTTTTTCGTCGAGAGACTGGATTTCCGGTGAGAACATCAGAAATTCTTTTTCAGATTCTGTACCCGGATCTCACGATCTCCGTGAGTCATCTGATAGGGAATCCCGAAGTGCTTACTCACGAAAAAACTAACCGGCTGCTCAATATCAGCGTTGGTGGAATCATTCTGGTAAACCATGAGATGCGAAGCCGAGAGTTCATTGCCTCCGACTTTGAAATCATCCATGTCTTTTATTTTCCACTCGGCATAAATAATTTTTTCACTGGGTGGAGACTGGTAAGACCAATCGTTCGCACTGGAAAGCATCACGACCGGTGTCCGGGCATTGGCATCGAATTTTTTAGAAAGGGTAAAAAGGCAGGACGTCGCAAAAGAAGGGGCCGCGAGATAATGGCGGCTCGATATCGGGCGATGAAATTCTTGTTGCGTTGAGCCGGTCTGGAAAGTGTAGTGAAGCTGCCCTGCATGATGATCGCACTTGAAATTTTCCAAAGCGTAATTGTTCCCGATAGATTTCTCGATTCTGACATGGAGAGGCAGAAACTGAGCATTCATCTCGTAGAGCACATTAATTTTGAGAAATTCGCCTGTTTCAATCCGGGAAAGAACTTCAGAGAGCACCTGATAGTTCTGCTTGTCGGTGGTTTGGAGAAATTTAAAGTTCTCCTGGGAATAGTTCACGCCCTTCTCGTAATAGAAGTAGCTGCCCTCAAGAAGAATGTTAACGTTCAAAGCCATTTCAATCAGGTTAGTGGATTTCTGCACATTCGACAAAAACAAAAATCTCAGTTGTTTGATAGGTCAAACCTTAAGACTTATTTGAGTTCTTAGAGAGCGGATGTTACATTCAACCCATTAAAAATTCATCCATAAGGTGCTTATGAATCTTCCTATCGAAGGATCATTGGATTACTTAGCCATCCTAATCCTTACGCTCATTTCACTAGTGATTGCTGGCGTGATTTTAACTTTGAACAAAATCATGGGCCGCGTACCAAGTGAGATGACAAAGAAAAAATACGACACTTACGAGTGTGGTGTTGAATACGTTGGCGATGCCCACCAACAGTTTTCTGTTCGCTATTATCTCGTGGGAATTATCTTTCTTATTTTCGACGTTGAAGTCGTGTTCATGTATCCGTGGACACTTGTTTATCACACATATCTGAAGTCCGGGCCGTTAATCCTTATGGAAATGGCACTCTTCTTCATGCTCCTCCTCGGTGGTTATTTCTACCTCCGTTTGCGTGGCGCTTTTAGCTGGGACTAAGGGGAAAATTTATGTCTAAAGACGGTAGCTCATTTTTTTACCCGACTCTTCTTTCTGAGGCCGCCAAGTGGGCCCAGAAAAACTCTCTCTGGCCGATGCCATTTGGTACTTCGTGCTGTGGGATTGAGATGATGTCGACACTTTCATCCACCTACGATCTCTCGCGCTTCGGTGCTGAGGTTGTGCGCTTCTCTCCGAGACAGGCCGACATGCTGATCGTTGCAGGAACTATCACCACGAAAATGGCGCCGGTTCTTCGTACGATTTATGATCAGATGCTCGAGCCGAAATGGGTTATCGCCATGGGCGCTTGCTCTTCTTCGGGCGGGATTTTTGATACGTACTCTGTTCTTCAGGGCATTGATGAAATCATGCCGGTTGATGTTTACGTTCCAGGCTGTCCGCCGATTCCGGAAGGACTCATTCACGCCATCATTCACCTTCAGAACAAGATCGATTCCGGCATGGACAGAAAACCAGCAGAACGTCCTTCTCACGAAGATGCGATGAACGCCATGACTTACAGAAAATCCATCGCTGACATCAAAGCGGATTTCACTATCACTCAGGACTATGTGAAGCAGCAGCAGTCGCTTCTTGATTCACTCAAGTCGAAAGAGGAGATCAAGAAATGAATAAGGCCGCCTTCATCCTTGAGCAGGGCAAAGTTGCCGAGCGCCTCATGGAAAAATATTCAAAAGACAGACGCCTTGAGGCCGACAGGAACAATGAACCTGTCCTCTGGGCGAAAGATGCAAAAGACGCGAAAGTTTTAGTTAAGTCATTCATGCTCGACGATAACTTTAAAATCGATTTTCTCTCTGACCTCACGGCCTATGATAACCAGGACGGCGAAGACGGAGAAAAAAGATTCGTAGTTGTGTATCAGCTCTACTCACTTGAAAAACATATCCGCATCCGCGTGAAAGCTGCTGTTGATCTCAATGAGTCAGCAGAAACGATCACTGACATCATTCCGGCGGCCAACTGGCTTGAGCGCGAAGTGTACGATCTTTTCGGAATCAATTTTACCGGTCACCCGAACATGAGACGAATCATGATGGATGAGCGTTTTGTCGGTCATCCACTTCGCAAAGAGTACCCGATCAAACAGCGCATGGGCTTTGACGATAACGTTCAGTTCCACTTAGGAGGCCATGAGCTTCACGTGGACAACACTCTGCTTGAAGACGGTTCGCCAGCCGATACTCAAAATCGTGCGACTGCTCTTCCGGAAGGGGGAAAGTAAGATGTCACCAAAAACGAATGTTCATACACTCCAGGATTTCTACAACCCGAACGTTTTAATTAACCTCGGTCCTTCTCACCCGGCGATGCACGGAACCCTCCGGGTTATGTGTCGTGTGAACGGTGAAACAATTGAAGATGCGGCCTGTGAGATTGGTTACCTTCACCGCGGGATTGAAAAACTCGGCGAGACAAAAAATTATCATCAGTGGATGGTTTACACCGACCGCTTGAATTATTGTTCAGCTCTCAACAACAACATTGCCTATGCGATGGCCGTTGAGAATCTCATGAACATCACTCCGACAGAACGCTGCCAGTACATTCGCGTGATCTGTATGGAGCTCTCAAGAATTATCGATCACATTATTTGTGTCGCTATTAACGCTCTCGATTTAGGTGCCATGACTGTGTTCTGGCTTCTCTATCACTGGCGTGAAGAAGCTTACACAATGATTGAGTCTATGTGTGGAATGCGTCTCACGACGACGTACGCACGTATCGGTGGCATGAGCTACGATCTTCCGGATAATTTCCTCGAGCGCCTCTGGAAGTTCTGCGAAGAAATGCCGAAAGCTCTCGATGAAGTCGAAGGTCTCCTTTCATCAAACAGAATCTGGATTGACCGCACGAAAGGTGTTGGTGTCATCACAAAAGAAGACGCTCTCAAGTACGCGTGTACCGGACCGACTCTTCGTTCAGCAGGTATTGATCACGATCTTCGTCGTGACCGTCCTTATTATATGTATCCGGAACTCGAGTTCGATGTTGTTGTCGGTTCTAACGGTGACGTTTATGACCGCTACCTCATTCGTCTCGAAGAAATGAGACAGTCGATCCGCATTCTTAAACAGTGTCACGACAGAATTCCGATGGGACCTCTGTGGGTGAATGATAAGCGCGTTCAGATTCCTGAGAAGATGGATGTGTATACGAAAATGGAAGTTCTTATCCATCACTTCAAGATCTTCATGGAAGGAATTGATGTGCCACCAGGAGAAGCCTACACATGTGTGGAAGGTCCGAATGGTGAACTCGGATTCTATATTGTCAGTCGCGGAGGACCTAAGGCGTGGAGAATGAGAGTGAAATCTCCTTCGTTCATGCTCTTCCAGGCGTTCGAAAAAACTGTGAAAGGCGGAAAAATTCCTGATGCCGTGGCCCACCTCGGATCAGTAAATATCATCGCCGGTGAACTGGATCGCTAAGAGAGAAAACATATATGGCAATTTCAGAACAAATTAAAAACACAATCAATGGTATCAGAGGCCAGTTCCCGACGGAGCAGGCCCTGCTTATTCCTCTTCTTCATGAGCTTCAGGCCACTCACGGCTGGATCTCAATTGAGCAGCTGAAAGCGGCAGGTGAATTCCTGAATCTCCCGCTCTCTAAGGTAAGAGAAGTGGCATCTTTCTATACGATGTTCAAACTCGAGCCATGGGGGAAAGTGGACGTTCAGATCTGTACGAACATTTCGTGCTGGTTGAATGGCGCTGATAAACTCGTGGCATGTGCAGAGAAAAAACTCGGCATTCACTGCGGGCAAACTTCTTCTGACGGAAAGTTTACACTTTCTCAGGTTGAGTGTCTCGCTGCCTGTGGAACAGCTCCTGCGATGATGATCAACGAAGATTATCACGAGAGCCTCACGGAAGCAGAACTCGAAAAAATTCTCGATAAAACAAAACAAGAAGTTGATTCAGGAAAAGTCGTCGGCAAGAGCACGCGTAAAGACGGAGTATGGCCATGATGTACAAAAACGAACACTACGAAGCGGTCATCACACCGAACGTTGATAAGCCAGGTTGCGAGACTCTCGAATTCTATAAACAGAATGAGAAAGGTTACAAGGCCCTTGAGAAAGCTCTCAAGATGAAGCCCGCTGAAGTTATCGATGAAGTGAAGAAATCCAATCTTCGCGGTCGTGGAGGCGCAGGCTTCCCGACAGGAATGAAGTGGTCATTCATGCCGGCCGCTCCGGTTGATGCCAAAGGAAATCCAAAACCAAAATATCTCGTCTGTAATGCGGATGAAGGAGAGCCGGGAACTTTTAAAGACCGTCTTATCTTCACAAAAACTCCGCACCGGATGATTGAAGGAATGATTATCGGTGGTCACGCCATCGGTTCTCACGTGGGCTACATCTATGTCCGTGGTGAGTGGCACAAAGAAGTGCGTCTCATGCAGAAAGCAATTGATGACGCCAAA
This sequence comes from Bdellovibrionota bacterium, assembly GCA_040387275.1. Taxonomy (GTDB): domain Bacteria; phylum Bdellovibrionota; class Bacteriovoracia; order Bacteriovoracales; family Bacteriovoracaceae; genus Peredibacter. The sequence goes on from JAZKDZ010000003.1 coordinate 571,280, forward strand.
AAGGCCGGTTACCTCGGGAAGAACATTCTCGGTTCTGGTTTTGATTTTGAACTTTATTGTTACAAGGGCGCAGGCGCTTATATCTGCGGAGAAGAAACAGCTCTTCTTAACTCACTCGAAGGAAAAAGAGGGGAGCCACGTCTCAAACCTCCATTCCCTGCGCAAGTGGGTGCTTACGGCATGCCTTCATGTGTGAACAACGTTGAAACTTTCGCCGCTGTTCCGTACATCATTGATCAGGGTTGGGAAAAATACGCGAAGATGGGAACGGAACGCTCAGGCGGAACTCGTCTCCTTGGTGTTTCCGGTCACGTGAATAAGCCGGGAGTTTACGAACTTCCGATGAACCTTTCTCTTCTTGATGTGATTGAAGTCGCGGGCGGAGTGAAGGGCGGAAAACTCAAAGCAGTTATTCCGGGCGGTGCTTCTGCTCCGATGTTAACAGCTGCTGAATGTGGCGTTCTCACGGATTATGATTCTCTCGCGAAAGCAGGAACCATGGCCGGCTCTGGTGGTGTCATCGTCATGAACGACACCGTCAATATTGTGGAAGCGACTTACACGCTTCTCAAATTCTACGAGCACGAGTCGTGCGGACAATGTTCTCAGTGCCGTGAGGGATCTCACTGGCTCGCCAGAATGTTCAAGCGCATCCTCGATGGCGGCGGAACTCAGGACGATCTCGATTACATCGCTCACATCTGCTCCAATATGGCCGGACAAACTATCTGTGCGTTTGCCGATGCTGTTACTGGTCCAGCTCTTTCTTCAGTCAGAAAGTTCCGCAATGAATTTGAAGACCTGATCAGAAACGGTGGACTCAAGGGAATCGGAAGAACGGAATCCATTTCGCACAGAATGGAAGGTGCTCATGTCTAATACAGAATACGTTGTTAAAAAAACCAAAGACGATCTGAACTATGCTTCTGATAAGAAGCCGGTTCAATCACCAACTGGTCCGGACGCTAAGCCTCTTCCGAAAGTCACGATTGACGGAAAAGTTTATGAGTTCATGCCAGGCGATACGATCATGCAGGTAGCGGAACGCTACAAGCTCCACGAGGAAATTCCACGTTACTGTTACCACCCGTCTATGCCAATCGCTGGTACCTGCCGGATGTGTACGGTTGAAGTCGAAAAAGCTCCGAAACTCATGACGTCATGTTCAACTCCAGCTGGTGACGGCATGGTTGTTCACACGCGCTCTGAAAAAGTGATGAAGTCACGCACAGGCGTGATGGACTTCCTTCTCACGAACCACCCGCTGGATTGCCCGGTTTGCGATAAGGCAGGCGAGTGCTCACTCCAGGACTATAACTTTGAGTACGGTCCTGCGAAGTCGAACTTTAAAGAAGAAAAACGCGTTTACGAAGAAGCGACGACTAAAGCTCTCTCGGATAAAATCACTCTCAACATGAACCGCTGTGTTCACTGTGAGCGTTGTGTTCGCTTCACTGACGATGTGACGAAAACAAATGATCTCGTGATGGTGAACCGCGGCTGGCATAAAGAACTTGAAGCAACAGATCCTACGAAGGGTCTCACGAATGATTATCAAGGGTGTCTCACGGATTTCTGTCCGGTAGGTGCTCTCACGATGAACGATTTCCGCTTCCAGAAGCGTGCCTGGTTCCTCGATAAAAAACCTTCTGTTTGTGACCGCTGCTCGAAGGGCTGTAACATCGAAGTTCATTCCGACCAGAACATCGTTTACCGTTACGTTCCGATTCACAATGAAATGGTGAACGGCCACTGGATGTGTGACGAAGGTCGTGTCTCTTATAATGATCTGATGGATCCGATGCGTGTGATCGCTCCGCTTTTAAAACATAACGGAACTTTCCACGCGACTTCATACGAAACTGTTCTTTCTGAAATGATCGCTCATGTAAATGGCGCGGCTTCAGTTGATCTCGTGGTGGGAACAGATTCTACCCGCGAAGAAGCAGCTCTCATGAAAGACAAAGTGCCGGGTCTCCTGGGCCGCACTGTTAAAGTTTCTTACTATAACGGCACTCACGGTGTTGAGACTTCGAAAGACGATAAGCCTCTCGATCATCTCCTCCGTCACCGCGATCACACGGCAAATACCCGCGGTGTGGAAGAGCAGGGGATTTCTGTTCTCGCTGGTGGAGAAGCAAACGCTGATGTCGTGATTTATTTCCGTAACGGCCGCGCTGGTGTTCCAAAGTTCAAAGCGGGAACGAAAGTTATTCTCTGGGGAGTGTGGTCACTCAATGAAGTGAAAGCAATTCCGAATGTCGTGGGCATTATCCCTGGTCTTTCGACCGTGGAGAAAGCTGGCTCATACAAGAACGTCGATGGAATCGTTCAGAAATTCCACCCGGCGATTCAGCACAAAGGAACAGCAGTAGCTGCTCATGATGTGGTCAATCTTCTCGCGAGGATGAAATAATGGAATTTGAAACAATTTTTCCTTACGCCCAGTTAATGGCGAAGATTCTTTTCGTTGTGGGTCTCTCCCTCGGAATTCTCCCTTTCATCATCTGGTTTGAAAGACGGGGAGCCGCGTGGATGCAGGGCCGGGTTGGACCTAACCGGGTCGGACCTTTCGGACTTCTTCAGCCCCTCGCGGATGTGATCAAGTTCTTCCACAAGGAAGACTTCACTCCGAGAAACTCAAGCAAGTTTTACTATCACCTCGCACCGATGATGGCGCTCATTGCTCCACTTTGTGCGATGGCCGTTATTCCTTTCGGCTCTCACATGATCATTGAAGGCAAAACTGTTGTCCTTCAGATCGCTGAGATGGATGCAGGAGTTCTTTTCATTCTCGCTTTCGCGGGTCTCGAAGTTTATCCGATCATTCTCGCTGGATGGGCGTCACGGAATAAGTACTCAGTTCTCGGAGCTCTTCGCGGATCTTCACAGATTGTTTCTTATGAAATCTCCATGGGTCTCGCTCTTCTTTCCATGATGATTGTGTACGGATCATTTAATCCTCACGACATGGTGGCCTGGCAGACGAATCACTGGTGGGGCTTCATCGTGAATCCATTCGGAGCACTCGTTTTCTGGATTTCTATTTTCGCTGAAACGAACCGTCTTCCTTTCGATCTTCCGGAAGGGGAATCGGAACTCGTCGCGGGTTATCACCTTGAGTATGGTGCGATGAAATTCGCCCTCTTCTTCATGGCGGAATACGTGGCGATGATGATGGCCTCGGCCCTTATCTCGACACTCTTCTTTGGTGGATACGCCATCCTTCCGGGAATGCAGCTTCTGATCAATGCGATTGTTTCTCACTTCGGCTTCGGAGAAGTCGGCGCTCAGAATACACTCGCAGCGTTTCAGGTGATCTCGATTGTTTCGAAAGTCGGTTTCTTCATGTTCATGTTCGTCTGGGTTCGCTGGACTCTTCCACGTTTCCGTTTCGATCAGCTCATGGATCTTGGCTGGAAGATTCTCTTCCCGCTCTCATTAATTAACCTGGTAGTAGTGACACTCGCTGTTTACTACTTCAATTCATAGGAGGGCATTGTGGCTACTATTAATGTCTCCAAGAAATACACGGCACGGGAAAAAGCATATATCCCGGCCATTCTCATCGGGATGAAAATCACGATGAAGCGTTTCATCCAGGGTTTCTTTTTCAGAAAGCATGACACCATCATGTACCCTGAACAAAAACGTAATTACTCTGACCGCTTCCGTGGTGCCCACTTTATTTCTGTGGATTCTACGAAGACTGAAAACTGCACAGCTTGCTTCCTTTGCGAAACCATCTGCCCGGCGGAGTGTATTCACATCGTCGCTGATGAGCGCGAAGAAGAGCACAACCCACATGGAGTAAAGAAAGAGAAGAAGCCACTGAGCTTTGATATCGATCTTCTCCGTTGTTGTTTCTGCGGTTTCTGTGAAGAAGCTTGTCCGAAAGATGCCATCAAGATGGGTGGGAACTACGAAATGGCGACTTCTTCCCGTGAAGAGGCCATCGTCGATCTTAATCAACTCAAACGTCCTATGCAGGGACGTAAAGAGATGGATGAGGGGAAAAAGAAATGAGCCCGGTACTTTTAATTCTCGTCGTGATCTCGGCGATCCTCGCGATCACGATGCTGTTTGCGAAGAATCCGATTACATCGGCCCTTTGCCTTCTCGGCATTCTCATCATGACGGCAGGCATGTACGGCATGATCGGTGAGCACATGGTGGCTACGATCCAGCTCGTGGTTTACGCCGGTGCGATCATGGTTCTTTTTATTTTCTCGATCATGCTTCTCAATCTCAATACAGAAGAAAGAGACTACAAGGACAAGCCGGCACTCTTTGCGACGGCCCTGGCACTTGGTTTCGCCGCTTTCGCTGGCTTTGGTCTCGCGATCTGGAATCACTTTCAGGCGGGTGACGTTGTAGCGAAAGGAAAGTTTTCTCCTGAGATGATCAAGACTCTCGGTGGAAATTCAAAAGTTCTTTCTCACTCACTCTTTACTCAATTCTACGTCTCCTTCGAAGTGATCTCTCTGGCCCTGCTCATTGCAGTTGTCGGAGCTGTTGTCCTTGCGAAGAGAAAATTTGATTAAGGCACGAACATGACAAACGAAGTACTTTTACAATTACTGGCCGCGTTTCTCTTTACCATGGGCATGCTCGTGGTTCTCATGAGACGCGATACCATCATGATCCTCATGGGGATTGAATTACTCCTGAATGCTGCCAATCTTTCGATGGTTGCCTTTTCCAAGGCCCACCACATGATCGACGGACAGATGCAGGTGTTTTTTGTGATCACCATTGCTGCCGCAGAATCCGCGATCGGTCTTTCGATCCTCGTGAATCTCTACCGGAACTTCGGGTCGATTAAAACTCAATCAGCTACGACACTTAAAGGATAAGACCCGTGGATACGATCAATTCAATTCTTCCGCTTCTTATTTTACTTTCACCACTCGTTGGTTTTTTTATCAATGGTGTGATTCTTCCCCTGAAGTTGAAAGGTTTCGCGAAAACGGACCCGAATACAGCAGGTGGAATCGCCACGGCCTTCATTGCCGCGAGTTTCGTGATGGGGCTTTTCGCTTTCTCACAACTTCACGGAGAAAATCCTGCTGTTGTGAATTACGCTTTTCAGTGGTTTGACTTCGGCGGTCTCAAGGTCGCTTTCGAACTCCGGATTGATAAGCTGTCGGGCATTCTCGTTCTCATCATCTCGGGAATCGGGACACTCATTCACTTGTACTCAACAAGCTACATGCACGATGAAGAATGCGTTGGACGCTATTTCTCGTACCTGAATCTTTTCTGCTTCAACATGCTCCTTCTCGTGATGGGCGCCAACCTTCCTCTTCTCTTCTTCGGTTGGGAAGGAGTGGGACTCTGTTCGTACCTTCTCATCGGCTTCTGGTACACCGACACGGAAAAAGCGAACGCTGGTAAGAAAGCATTCGTTGTTAACCGTATCGGAGATCTTGGATTCCTGATCGGGATGTTCCTTCTTTTCAGAGAACTCGGCACACTTGATCTTTATGAGATCAATGCCATGCTCACTAATCCTGATGTCGTGGCTAAAATCATGCCGTCAGCAACTCTGATCTGCCTTTCTCTCTTCGTGGGAGCTACTGGTAAGTCAGCGCAGATTCCTCTTTATGTCTGGCTCCCGGACGCGATGTCTGGTCCGACTCCGGTATCTGCCCTCATCCACGCAGCGACGATGGTGACCGCGGGTGTGTACATGATCGCACGCTTAAATCCTCTCTTTGATCTTTCGCCCATTGCTCTTAACGTAATCGCTCATATTGGTGCTCTCACGGCAGTCTTTGCTGGCTCAATTGCCGTCGCTCAGACTGATATCAAAAAAGTTCTCGCTTACTCGACAGTCTCTCAGTTGGGATTCATGTTCCTCGCCTGCGGAGTAGGAGCTTATCAGACAGCTGTTTTCCACTTAATGACTCACGCATTCTTTAAAGCACTCCTGTTCCTTGGTTCAGGATCAGTGATTCACGCTTGTTCTGGTGAGCAGGACATGACGAAGATGGGTGGACTGAAAAAGTATCTCCCTCACACTCACATCACGATGCTCATTGGATCTCTCGCAATTTCCGGAATTCCATTCTTCTCAGGGTTTTTCTCGAAAGATGAAATTCTTTATTCAGCGATCGCACTTCCGAATGGAGTCTCTTACCTCTTCATTATCGGTGTGATCACAGCTGCTCTCACGGCCTTCTATACTGGTCGCATGATGAGTCTCACGTTCTACGGAAATGAAAGAATGTCTCACGACGTGAAACATCATCTTCATGAATCACCAGCTCTTATGACGGGCCCGCTTTATGTTCTCGCAGGCCTTGCTGCTCTTGGTGGATTCCTGGGTGTTCCTCACTTAATGGGAGACTACATGGGGCATATGCCGCATTTTCTCTCTCACTGGCTGGATGGAGTTGTTCCTTCAAGACATTTACCTCTCGTAGGTGTGAAGATCCCTCTCCATGAAGGTGTTGTGATGGTCGGTTCTTCGATTATCGCAGGTCTTTTCTTCTGGCTCGGAATCAAGCTCTTCAAGACGAAGATGTTCCTCACGGAAATCATCGGGGGCGAAGCTTTCCACAAAGTTTTAGCGAACAAATATTATATCGATGAGATTTACGCTCACATCATCGTCTATCCCGTGAAGAAGATTTCTGAATTCTCGGGCATGGTCATCGACAAGCTTATTGTTGATGGAGCAGTTAACGGAATCGGAAGGGGAGTGCGCAAAGTTGGCGCTGGTCTCCGGACAATTCAGACCGGTGACATCCAGTCTTACGGGCTTTACATGCTCGCAGGCGTTGTCCTCGTACTCTTTTTTATCTTTAAATTAGGATAAGGCGATGGAAACTACTTCAACACTTCTCACGTGGATTATTTTTACTCCCGCGATCCTGGGTGTGCTCACTCTCTTTTCACCATCTTCGCTTGAAGGTCAGTTAAGAAAGTTCGCTCTCTTTCAAACGATCGTGAATGCGATCCTTGCCTCAATCATGTACACAGGTTTCATGGGGCAGGAAGCGGGATACCAGTTCACGCACATTGTTCCATGGCTTCCGGATTGGGGAATTAACTATATCGTCGGGATCGACGGCATCAGTCTTCCCCTCGTCATGCTCACAGCATTCGTGGCCCCACTTGCGATTCTTGGCACGTGGCCGGACCTCTCTCACGGTGGCGAACTTAAACTCGAAAAATTCTTCGTTGCCCTTCTTATGTTCCTCCAGGCAGGAATGTACGGAACGTTTCTCGCGGTTGATCTCTTCCTCTTCTATTTCTTCTGGGAAGTTGTTCTTATCCCTATGTTCTTCCTTATTGGTATCTGGGGTGGAAAAGAAAGAATTTACGCTACGGTGAAGTTCTTCCTTTATACAATGGTCGGCTCACTTCTAATGTTAGTGGCGATCTTCTGGCTGGTTCGCGCGACACAGGTTCAGACGGGTGTTCTCAGTGCCTCTCTTGAAGTCATTTCGACTCTCAAGTTTCCATTTGAAAGCGGATCACTCTGGGATGCTATCAGATCTCCTCAAGCACTTCTCTTCCTCGCGTTTGCTCTCGCTTTTGTGATCAAGGTTCCGATGGTTCCTTTCCACACCTGGCTTCCGGATGCTCACGTTCAGGCGCCGACTGTCGGTTCAGTTTTCCTGGCCGCAGTCCTTCTTAAACTTGGTACTTATGGGCTTATGAGAATTGCGATTCCGCTTTTCCCGGAAGCTGCTCACTATTTCTCAACGATGTTCATTGCCCTCGGGGTTATCGGAATCATCTACGGAGCATTCTGTGCTCTTGCTCAGTCAGATTTCAAAAAACTCGTCGCATACTCATCGGTTTCTCACATGGGTTACATCATGGTGGGACTTTTCTCATTCAATAAAATTGCAATCGCAGGATCTCTCTATCAGATGATTAACCACGGTATTTCTGCCGGCGGTCTCTTTATGATCGTGGGTTTCCTTTACGAAAGACTCCACACCAGAAACTTAAATGAGTTTGGTGGACTGGCGAAAATTGTCCCGGTCATGGCAATTGCCTTCATGGTCATGACTCTTTCATCTGTCGCTCTTCCGGGTTCAAACGGATTTGTCGGGGAGTTTCCGATTCTTCTCGGCTCCTTCCAGACTCATCCCTGGTTTGTTCTCTTCGCGGGAACTGGTGTGATCCTCGGTGCGGTTTACGCGCTTAAGGCTTACCAGCTTGTGATGCTCGGACCTGTGACCAGAAAGGATGTTGGCGAACTTCACGATCTTAATGCCCGCGAAGTGATTGCGATGTCTGTTCTTACTCTGTTTGTATTTGGTATCGGATTTTTCCCGAAGACATTCTTTGGTAAGTCAGATGCCACACTTAATCTCTATGCCGATACCCTGATCCAGAAAGTAGGTTCACCATGACATTGATGGAAATGTTTCCGCTCGATACTCTGACCAGCGCAGATTACATGGCGCTTCTTCCTCTTCTTCTTCTTGCCTTCGGAGCGATCCTTTCGCTTCTCGTAGGAACGCATAAAGAAAAAGGTCATGGACTGGCCTTCGGTGTTTCTGGCGTTATCCTGGCACTCTGTCTTCTGAGTCTCGGCATTAATGCCAGCGAAGGAACAGTTGTTCTTCTGAAAGGAACTCTGGTCATTGATACATTCACCAGAACGCTTTCGTTCTTTGTTTGTGCCTTTGCGCTTATCGCGGTCATCATTACCCGCGGGACGGACGTAAAAGAACATCTTCTTTCTGAAATCTATGCCCTTATTCTTTTCTCGACGGCCGGCATGATTCTTATGATGAGTACCAATCATCTTCTTTTCATGTTCGTTGCTCTTGAGATCATGTCTCTAGCGGTTTACGTGATGGTGGCGATGAGAAGATCAAGCTACTTCTCTGCTGAAGCAGGACTTAAATACTTCATTCTCGGCGGTTTAGGATCGGCCCTTCTCCTTTATGGATCGTCTCTGATTTTCGGAGCGACAGGAAGTTTTGATCTCACTGCTATTAACGCTGCTATCACTACGAAAACTCCGACAGCGATCTATTACGTAGGTCTCGGTCTGGTTCTGACGTCGATGCTTTTCAAAGTCGGCGCGGTTCCTTTCCACGGTTGGGTTCCGGATGTTTATCAGGGAGCTGCGACGAATGTCACGGCCTTCATGAGTGCCGGTGTGAAGTTCACCGCTTTTATGGCCCTCGCACGTATCGCTCAAAGCACCATCTTTGCAGAAGGTGTTCCCGGCATGCATTGGTTTGAATCTTATATCTGGCTTGTGGCCGCTGCTTCCATGATCTACGGAAACTTTGTCGCGATTTCTCAGAATGAAATTAAGCGCATGCTTTCTTTTTCAACGATTGCTCACACAGGTTACCTCCTTCTTGGTCTCTATGCCATGAAGATGGGGCCGGAAGCTTCTCAGAGCATGATCGTTTATCTTTTCTTCTACGCTCTTTCTTCGCTCGGTGCTTTTGCCATCGTCGCGCAGTTTGAAGGTGGGAATGAAAAAGACATCCGCATCGATCAGCTCGCCGGCATGGGTCTTCGCCATCCGGTCATGGGTGCTTGTATGACAATCTTCCTTCTTTCGATGGCGGGGATTCCTCTTACTTCCGGATTCATCGGGAAGTACGGGCTCTTCAATCAGGCCGTGAATGCAGGACAAGTTCCACTTGTTGTTATCGCTGTTCTCACGAGTGTCGTTTCGGTTTACTACTATCTTCGTGTCATCGTTTATATGTATATGAAAGAAGCTGAAGGCGAGCAGGCCGTATTCCAGAATCTGAGAGGCGCGGGACTCGCTGCCACTCTTTCTGCAGCGGCAACAGTTCAGTTCGGTCTTTTCCCACGAGTGGTTCTTGAACTCGTGAAGCATCTTAAATAAGAGGGAAGTATGATTGCCAGAAAGATAACGTATAAAGGTAATTTCAACGAAGAAGCTCTCACGATCATCTTCGATATCGCCAGAAAGTCTGAGATCACGGGTCAGGTCAAAATGATCAGTGAACGCGAAATTGTTTTAAATCTTGAAGGAGATCCTTCCTTCATCAAGCTTCTCCAGCACCGGATTGACCGGAGTGCGAAGAGCTTTATCAGTGAAAAACTGATCGAACAGATTCCGTATCAGCGCTATGTAGGTGTCACTCTCTTAACGTAAACGACCATGTCCGAAAATGGCCGGTTTTCGCCGGCCATTTCTGTTATCCTCTCCCCATGATTGAAGATGTTTTTTACCAGGCGATGCTTGCCCGGGATTATCGTTTTGATGGGAAGTTCTTTATCGGGGTGAAAACCACTGGCATTTACTGTCGTCCTGTCTGTCCCGCTAAACCTCTCAGGAAAAATATTGAGTTTCTGGCAACGGCCATTGCTGCTGAAAACAAGGGCTATCGTCCATGTCTCCGATGCCGTCCGGAAAGTGCTCCTTATTCCCCTGCGTGGAATGGGACATCGGCAGTCGTAAGCCGCGCTCTCAAGGTGATATCAGCGGAAGGCTTTATTGAATCGAATGAAGAGGTTTTTGCCTCACGTTTTGGAGTCACCGCCCGCCACCTGAGAAGACTCTTTGTAGAGGAAGTGGGGCAGACGCCTAAGCAGATTGCCTCGATCAATCGTCTGAACTTTGCCCGGAAGCTTATTCTTGAATCAAAGCTGTCGATGACTACAGTCGCGATGAATGCCGGTTTTTCCTCGCTCAGACGCTTTAATGACGCTTTTAAGCTCCGTTTTCACCGATCACCCACTGAGATCAGGAAAAACACAGAATCGACTCCTGAGAAGGGTATCGAACTCAGGCTTTCCTATCGTCCTCCCTTCAACTGGGAGGATACTTTATCCTTTTTTCGGAATCATCTGATCACGGGAATTGAAACAGTCACCGATCATTCGTATGGAAGGCCTTTTCAGGGTGGAAGATTTCTTGTCACTCATGATCAGAAAAATCATTGTCTGAATCTCACTGTCTTTTCAGATGATCCTTCGTCACTTTTTCTGGTCGCTCAAAGAGTACGACGGATGTTTGATCTTGATTCCGATCCTATGCTCATTGCGGAATCATTCAGAAAAGATAAGTTCATGGCAAAACTCTGGAAGAAGAATCCAGGATTACGGGTGGCGCGTGGTTGGGATGCGTTTGAAACTTCCGTCTGCACGATCCTGGGTCAACTCGTCTCTGTCGCTGTTGCGAGAACGCTCGTTAAAGAACTTGTCGAGAATTATGGGAAGGACGGCCTTTTTCCCACACCGGAGATTCTGGTAAAATCAGACCTGAAGAAAATCCGCACGACGGAAAAGAGGAGAGATTCTATTCGTGCCTTATCAGCTGCCGTCATGAAGGGAGAAATTGATTTCACGACCCCACAGGATTCGCGCGAGATGAAGAAAAAACTGGAAGAGCTCCCGGGAATAGGAAGATGGTCGGCGGAATACATTTCCCTCCGGGCCTTGGGTGATACGGATGCTTTTCCGGGCACGGATCTGATTCTTAAGAGGGCCATGATAGCTAATCCGAAAATTGAATTGAAAAAAATTGAGCCTTGGACTTCTTACGCCGCCATTTATTTATGGAAGGAATTTGCATGAAAACTTTTTCTAAGAAAATGAAATCCCCTGTTGGTGTTCTTACTCTCATCGCTACGGAAAAGGGTCTGGCCGCCATTCTCTGGGAAGATGACAAACCCAATCGTGTGAAAGTCGCAATTGGTGAAGCAAGTAACTCTCATCCCGATCTTGTTGAATGTGAGAATCAATTAAAAGAATATTTTGCAGGGAAAAGAAAAGAATTTTCTCTAAGACTTGATCCCATCGGCACTGATTTTCAGAAGAGTGTGTGGAAGCAACTTTCAAAAATCCCGTTCGGGGAAACCAGAAGTTATGGAGAGCTTGCTAAGAAATTAGGTAATCCTAAAGCGGGAAGAGCAGTGGGAGCAGCGAATGGAAAGAATCCACTTTCTATCGTTGTTCCTTGTCACCGCGTGATTGGATCGAATGGAAAACTAACGGGCTTTGCGGGTGGATTGGATAATAAAGAGAAGCTTTTAAAGCTCGAGCAGTAAAAAGACGGGACTATTCAGCCCCGCCGTATTTGATGAATTAATCGACAGCGTCTTCTACGTGGTCAGCACCTTTCTGAATTGTGTGCTTCACTTTCTGAGCAGCACAGTGCATTTTTCCATTCACCATTTCGCAGGTTTTATCTTTTACTTGTCTGACAGCATCTTTACCTGCCCGGGCCGTATCATTCGCCACTTCCTTCGCTTTTTCACTGACAGTCTCATCAGCATAAGCAGGAGTGTTGAACATTGATCCGGCAGCGAGGACGCAGAATGCGAAAGCAAGAGCGGATTTTCCTCTGGTTTTCCCGACGAAGAAACTGATGACTGAGAGAACGAGAAAGACGACCAGAAGCATTTTTCCGATTTCAACTGACATGCCGGCGATGCTGTTGAGACCAAGGAGCATGCTCACAATACCCAGAACAAAAAACGTAATCGACGCGCGTAACATGAAAACTCCTTTTTTCGAAGAAAAGTACTTTTGTAATGATACCTTGCTGAAAAACGCTTACCAGCTATTCATTTTTTATTATGATTGGCCGTAGAGAAACATGCGCTTACATACTCTTTCTCTGTGAACATTAAATTAACAAGTCACCGTGTGTTTTAGTTTGCTAAGTGTGTCTAAATTTTTTCTCATTCACTTAATGTCATGATTGTCGCTCTCACCGAAGGAGAGTTTCATATCCTCAGTCAAGGAGGACTCATGAGAACAATCATTTTTGCTTTTGCATTAGCTCTGGGAACATCGGCATGGGCAAGCCCGCCACCACAGCAGGAACAGGATCAACAACAACAGGATCAGCAACAACAGCAGCAAGGGCAACAGCAACAGTGCCCGGGCAGATGTACACCACCTCAGCCAAGGGTATACACCTGTCACGCACAAATGTCGGATTGTTACGGAAGACCGCTTTACACTTATTGGGCAAAAGGTCCGCAGTATCAGGGCGCATGTCACTTTGCTGCAAATCTTTGCATGCGTGATGCCCGCATGGGTTACGGTGGGGCAGGCGCACGCTGCTACATTTTAGGAAAATAATTTCAGCGAGCGCGACTCTTTGAAGTGGATTCAGATTTTGTCTTCTCAGGTTTGGTCATCTCGAAATAAATTTTCCGGACGAACATGAGAGCGAGAAAGACGAGGATCCACTTCACCATTTCTTTTTTATCGTTGGGATCAGTCCGTCTGAATTCTCTTGGTAAAGTGATCGAGGTTGTTGTCTCTTCCTGCTGATGATACCGGGCCTCTGGGGGAGCTTTCCATTCAGAGCCAAGACGTCGCATGCCTGTCTGCTCTTTTTTCCACTCAGTCCAATCCCGGCCCTTCTTATTGGCCATATTCTTTCCATCCTTGTTGTTCACAGGTCTAGTTTCTACCGGATGAATGATTTTGCTTAAGACAAATTGCGAAGATAAGAGGAATCAAAGGTTTATGAATGATTGGGAATAATTTAATGAATTTTTTCGCCAAATTCTTCAGGCGAATAGCCTAAAAGCTCAGATCTCCGTCCACCGGAATTTTCAGAACATCTGAAACCTGGGTGACCAGTTGCTGGCGGGTAAAGGGCTTCACGACAATGTTCTTAACACCATATTGGATGGCCGTGAGAACGTCTTCCTGCTGGAGGTAGCCTGAGATAAGGATGATTTTCATGCGGTTAAATTTCACTGAGTTTTTCAGCTGCTCGATGAATTCCACGCCGAGTTTCCCGGGAAGTACGTGATCGATAATCAGAAGATCAAATTCCTGGTTCAGGAGTTTTTGAGTTGCCTGGACGGCCGAAGGCGCTGTCACCACTGAGTGAAAATTGAATGTAGACTCCAGGAAGATCTTGATCAGGTCGCAGATCTTTTCCTCGTCATCAATCACGAGAATGTTCATCTCCTGAGGCTTCTTGGTGCTCATGCGGCCCCCTTAACCTTGAGAGCACTCCGGATAGTCTTCATGACCTCATCACGATTGAATGGCTTGAGAATGAGCCCTCCAATATCGAGGACTTTCTTGTCCTTATTATATTGATCAATGAATTTCGCACTCGTCATATAAAGAATCGGCCCATCATATCCGGCTTCGCGGGCAAGTCTTGAAAAGTCTCCGCCATTCATGATCGGCATCGAAAAATCCGTGATCATGAGATCGATATTTGCTTTGGAAAGGAATTTCAGCGCATCCATCGGGTCAGAAGATCCAATGAACACATATCCATCTTCGCGGATGAAAGAGTTGAGGACGTTAAGAATCTGGACTTCGTTATCCAGAACGAGAATGCGTTTTTCTTTCTTCGAGCCTGAAAGTGACTTGTCGTTTCTGGTATAAGAATAGATTTCGATCATCGGAAGACGGATGCGGAAATGCGCTCCATCTGTACGGTCGATATTTTCGAGTTTCCCGCGGTGAGTTTCAATAATCTTAGCGCAAATGGAGAGACCGAGACCAGTTCCTGAGCCCGCGTCCTTGGTCGACATGAAAGGCTTGAAGAGATTGGGTTTCACTTTCTCAGGAATGCCGGGACCGTTATCCACGACATCAATGAAAGTATGATGTTCGTTTTCAGATTTCGAAATCACGATATTAACCTGACCATCGGGAACATTTCCCGAAGTAATGGCATCAATGGAGTTTTTTACGAGATTAATGATGACCTGCTCAAGCTTGATCCGGTTGGCGAGGGCAGCGATGTGCTTCCCTTTGTGAATCTTCTTCACTTCCACACCTGCTTTCTTCGCAGTAGGAAGAATCCATTCAATCGCAGCATCAACCAGAGCATCGAGATCGCAGTATTCTTTCTCATCCTCAGACTTATGAAGGAAGTCCTTCATGTTCTTGATGATCTGATTCACACGTTCAAGAGATTCAATGACTGTCGCATTGGCCTTTTCCATATGCTTCAGTTTTGTCTCTGGTGCCCGCGAGATCAGGCAATCACGAATGAGCTCGGAGTGACCGGCCGCAATCGTAAGAGGGTTGTTAATTTCATGAGAGATATTGGCAGTAAGTTCCCCGAGGGTATTGAGCTTATCCGCCTGGAGAATCTGACTGTGTGTCTTTTTCAGTTCATCCAGCTGGTCACGATATTTATTATGAAGGTGAGTTTCAACAGTCTTATCATGGAAAACGATGGCGAAGTTGGAGCCCTTATCGCTCTGAATAGGAATCACTTTCAGGATGACGTTATACTCAGTTTCCGGATCATGCGGCAGATGCATCCGGATTTCAGGTGAAGTCAGCACGTCGAAAGAAAGAAGGGCCTTGTTCACCCATTCTTCGAGATCCATATCGGCAGTGTCACAAAGCTGAATGATGTTTGTTTTACTTTTCAGGATGCGGGGAGGGAGCTTCATGAAAATTGAAGTCTGGTGATTGAAATAGACAATCTCTCGTTTCGAGTTCAACACGAGCACGGGATCAAATAAATGGTCGAAGCTCTCAAATCCGGAACTCATGACATTAAACCTTCCCTAGAAAGCTGAAGTACTGCGTTTCAATCGCATCGAAATCCATCTCGCTTCCGCATTTCGGACATTCTACCTTAGGTGCCTTACGGTTTTTTACGTCGGCAGCTTTCAGGTGAATTTTCGCTTCTTTATTGCAGGACTCGCAGAAGTAAGGAGCGTAGAAAGAGTTGATGGCGGCACCTTTCCTGAAAAATCCGTGAACCATGTTGATCTGCTCAATGATGATCTGCGGGCAGTTGTTATAGGTCACTGTCGTTTTCTCAGGTATGCCTTCAATGAACTTGATCCACTCGCGGATACCGCATGAGTTAATCATGTTCACTTCTTTAAAGTCGAATGAGATAGCTTTCTGAGCAAGACCCTGGATGTCCTTGAAGTCTGAATCCTCATCAATGGACCCGATGAGTTCGACATGCAACTCATCCTGCAGGATCTGCTTGTTAATCGTGAGTCTTTTCACCTGAAACCTCTTGGAAAAAATGGAACGACCGGATCCGCTCTTTGTAGTTCTTGTAACGTTTATTTCGTTCAATGATACAGATAACTTCGGTCCGGAAATTTTCCCGGTAATTAATAATAAACTGATTTGAATGGAGGAATGTCAGGTAGAGACCAAGTCCCGCACCATCTTTTTTCTCCATGGGAGTTTTCTCGTCAAAGCTTCGCTTGAGCGACTGAACGAGAATGTCGTACGAAAGACCGCCGAATGAATCCTGAACAGAAAGAGCGACACCTTTTGTGTCCATCGCGAGAGTCACCTGAACGAGATCGGCCCCTTTCAGAAAGACGGGGGTTTTTCTGTCCGGAGTAGTGAGTCCCTGCGATTCGCGTCTCTTGTTCGGGCCTTTGTATAAAGAATTGGAAATTAATTCATTCGCCATCACCTGGATGTATTCCATCGGAGAACTGAAGTAATCCTTGAAATCAAAATGTGAGAGAGCGTCTTTCACCATTTCATTGGTATATTTGGAATCGGAAAGACTGATGAGCTTACTGACTGCATCTTCTGCGAGATAGTGACGAATTCCCCAGATCTTGCCATCCATTTGTTTAGCCAGGTGACAGATCAGTTCATTCGAAAAAGTATCAGCATTGTGGCCGACGATATGTTGCAGATGATATTTCTGAATGAGGCCTACGTTTTCTTCGTTGGAATGATCAGAAAGAACATAGAGATACGTTTTCTTGATGTCTCTTAGCTCTGCTTCCTGTTCAAGATTTTCAACGTCACAAATCACGAAATGATTGTCACGGAATTTTCCGAGATCAGGATTGAGATGGAGAGTGAAATCTCTCTTCTCAGCTTCTTTTTTGAGCTCATCAAAAACAGTCTTGGATTTGACGAAGACAGCGACATCATTATTCATGCACGTACCTTCAGGAGAACGGCAGTGAGATCATCTTTCGGTCTCTCAGGGGAGAAGGCCTTGAACTCAGCAAGAACTCCAGTCAGAACATTTTCAGTTGTCTCACGGCCATGCTGGGCCAGTGCCTTGATGAGTCTGCGCTCACCCCAGCGTGTGCCCTCGGCATTTTCACCTTCCGTAAGTCCGTCTGTATAAAAGAAGATTGTATCATGGGGGTTCAGCGTAAGTGTGCGGGACTCGTACCGGCCTTCCGGATTTTGTCCGAGTCTCGGTCCATTCGCCTCGATAAGGGGCTGAAAATCGTCTTTCGCTAAGGAATCCTTATTAGAATTAAAATATAAGGGCGGAGTATGAGAAGCATTGGCATAAACGAGCTTTCCAGTCGTTACATTGAGGCTGGCAACGAAACAGGTCACTTGAATCTCTTTCCCTGCTCCACACACCGCTTGATTCATAAATCGTAAAATTTCATCCGGACGTGAAAGGAAATCGGGTTTCAATTCACGGATATAGTCGAGACTTGTTTTGCAGCAGTTTATCGTAGCCGTGAGGAGGGCAGCTGGGACTCCGTGTCCGGTAGCATCCGCAATGAAAAGGACCCGCCACTCATCATGTGAAGCAATACCCCACCAGTCACCACCGCATTCGGTGGCCGGTTCAAAGTGACCTTTAATTTCAATTTTCTTTTCCTGAATGCCTGATTCCTGAGGGAAAAATGATGACTGAACTAACTGGGCAACAGCGACTTCGTTTTCCAGTCGCGCTTTCTCGCGCATTTCACCGATGTACACTTCAATTTTTCCGGCCATATCATTCACTGAATCCGCGAGTGCTCCCACTTCATCACTTCCAGAAACCTGAGTGCGGATGGAAAAATTTCCTTTGGCAATTTCCTGAGTGGTCCCGAAAAGTTTCTCCAGCTGAGAAGTCAGTGGTCGGGCGAGAAGAACGGAAAGAACCATCGCAATGCCGAGAATAAATAATCCATAGGTGAGGGATTTATTCACGATGTAGCGGGTAACCTGAAAAGCATCATCCTGTTTGATCCTGACGACAGAAGCAAGGTTGAGTTTCCGGTCATATTCCCAGGCATAAAGCCAGGCCGTTTCATTCACATCAATAGTACTCGCTCCATGAGCGAGATTATCATCGAGCATTTTCGTGAAGAGTTTTGTTTCCGCACTATCGAGCGTGCGCGGTTCTTTGTCGACGACACTCATGTGCCCCGATTTCGGAAGAACGAAAAAATATTCAAACTGAGTTTTTGCAGGGACGAGATTCATGAGGGCCACTTCATCAGGAAGTGCATCACCAATTTTCATTCTGAGAGCTTCGGCCTTGTAGGTGAGGGACTCAAAGAGATAAGCAGTCTTGTCTTCACGGAAAGTTTTGAGAGCGATCGTGACGAAAACAGCAAGCGAAGCCGCAATCAATACGATCATCACAAGCAATAGCTTGAGCTTCAGGGGAAACATCACCTTTCGGTAAGCACTCGTCATAGGAACTCCTATGCATTCATTATAGCCAACATACCGGGTAATTTAAGCCATCCCTTTTTACCTACTCTCATTCTGATAAACTCTAAAGCATGACATCGAGGCGGATTGACCAGATGTTGTCCCTCATAGGGGCACTTCTGATCCTGATGAGCTCTTACCAGCTCTTTTTCTCGCGTTCCGGAAGCTACGAGGGTGCCACCCTTGGACGGGTTTCTGCGCTCGAAAAAGTCGTGAAGGTTAAGCGTGCCCGCGCACTCGACTGGGTGGATGCTTTTCATGATGATCTCGTTACCGAAAACCAGATGATTTACACCGACGAACTCTCAAGTGCCGAGGTGAAATTCACGAGCGGACAGAGACTCGTGATCAGCGAGAATTCCCTCGTCAAAATCCGCACCCGCGGGAATGAAAACGAACTCGATATCGGCAAGGGAACTATCCGTGCCACCCTCACCGGTGAAGAATCCATTATCGTGAAAATGAATGGCGAGGATTATGCCCTGAAAGGGGATAAGGCCGACATTGAGATCAACCTGCACGATAATATCGGGGAGATTGGTGTCGTCACCGGAAAAGTTGAACTCGAGAAAGATGGGAAGACCACCGCTCTTGATGAAAATGTTGCTTTAGTAGTCGAAGGCGGCCAGTACTCCACCAAAGTGATAAGCTTTGTGACCGTCTCACCTGCCCGTCACTCACAGATCTATACCGGAAAAGAAGAAGCTTCAATCACGTTCAACTGGACGGGTGATGCTGACGGAAAAATTCTGATTTCCCGCGAAGCAGATTTTAACAAATCAATTTCTTCCGTCGTTGAGGGAAACTCATTCCGGGCCTCCCTTGCTGTAGGTCACTACTACTGGAAACTCACGGGTGAGAAAGGGGAATCCCTTGTTTCAGAATTCCGAATCGTAAAAGAGATGGCTCCTGAGATTCTCCGTCCCAAAGATGGTGAAGTGGTCGATGTGCTGATGGATGAGAATGGAAAAGGAAATGTCCGTTTGGAGTGGGATGCGGAAAATGCTGAAGTGTTCACCCTCGAAGTAACCGGACAAAAATCTGAAACCTTCACGGATCTCCGTCAGAAAAGTTTTCTCTATCAACCAACTGATGAAGCATTTTCCTGGAGAGTAAAAGTTCAGGATACGAACCGGCCTGAAGCGATCTGGTCACAAGCTTCGTCGCTTAAAGTGAAGTCTTATTCTTATCCGAAACTGCCGGATAATCTCCATCCTGACGGGGTGGAATACCAGACGTTCAGCGAGAGCGGAGAAAGTGTTGAGCTTTCGTGGTCTGCCACAGGTGAGACAGGAATTGAAATTCAGGGGCCGGATGGAAACATCTCAGAAACAATTTCAACAGGTAGCTATGTTGTTCAAGCGAAAAAATCCGGCGTCACAAAATGGCGTGTGCGGGGAACAGATAAGTTCTCCCGTGCGAGTGTCTGGAGTGAATGGAAACAATTCACACTGGTGGATATGTCGGGTGAGAAAAATGCCGAAGGCATTCAGAGAATCAAGCTAGATCGTCCTGACCAGGAAGTGACATTCTCGTGGGAAAGCGAGAAAGGAAATAATGTCTTTGAACTTTCTCAGGATCGTAACTTTGAAAAAGTTGTGGTGACCAAAGAAGTGAAGGGTAGTGAGACAAAACTTTCTGTCCCTAAAACCGGAACCTATTTCTGGCGCAGTCGTGAATACCGGAAAGACGGAACACTTCATGTGAGTGAGCCGAAGAAAGTGATTATTGAACCTATTCCTGCTCCATCAAAACCAGAGGCACTCCCGCCGATGGAAGTTCCCCTTGAGAGAGCAGCCCCGACTACCACCATGTGGGATTTCTTCATCAGTCCGGTTTACGCCGACGATGTTCTTGGAATAGCCCGTCTTCACCTTCCGAAAAAAGAGAATGTGAAATTTTATGTTCTGAGAATTTTCCGGAAAGGGGAGACTAAGGCCCTGGTGGAAGAAAAATTAACTGAGCCATCGTTTGCCTGGAACAACGCTCTTCCGGGTGAATATGATTTCCAGTATGCAGTGGTGGATTTCTTTGATCGTCAGAGTCCGTTTTCAGATCGCTCAACACTCATTGTAAAAGAATCATCCGGTCCATCCCGGCCTCTTCTTATTTCACCCATCCGTCAGGAAGAAGTGAAGTCACCCATCGTGGAATTTAAATGGGGTGAATCTCAGTATTCAAAAAAATATAAATTCGCGATCTACACCGATGAAGCTAAGCAAAATAAAATTCGTGATGAGGAACTCAAATCTCCTGGTTTCGTCCTGAAAGAAAATCTTCCGGAAGGAAATTATTTCTGGCAGGTCACGGCCCTGGATGAAAGAGGTGAGGAGACTCCCTCAAGTATCGGAAGATTTAAATATTCTCCGGTGAAAGAAGAAGTGATCGCTGTTCCTGATTATCCGGGAGAGTGGACAAAAATCTGGAAAAGCCGAGGTCATATTGCCTGGGCTCCTTCGAGTGATACTTATAATTTTAAAGCTCAGAATCAGTCAGGGAAAATTGACGGTAATACGATGATGGGTCTTGAAGGTCGTGGAACAATTTTCCGGCCGAAATGGATTTACTCCGGAGAATTCATCCGTCAGTCAGGAAAAGTATTTAAGAAAGAAGAATACTCTTTCATGAAACTCACATTCGATGCCGGTTGGATTTTCAAATCCGGGAGCAACATTTTCTCTGCGGGCCCGGCTCTCGGATTTGGCACTGGTCAGTCTTACGCCATCGAAAATTCCACGGTAACAGCATCAGGAGTTTCGGGAGCGATGTACGGTGGTGTCCTGAGATCATTCCATGGTCTTTCTCCAGACTGGAGTGTCGAAGGAAAAGCTTCCTATCTTTTAGGTTCCATCACGGAACTTGAAATCTCAGCGAACGTTCTTCGTTCGATGAAAAACTTTTACCTGGTTCTTGGTGCGGGCATGGTGAAAAGAGAATACGAAAAAAATAGTGGAGATCAGTCTTCGCTTAAATTGAACGCCGGATTAGGCCGCGAATTCTAGAAATCAAAACAACCAGCATGAACCCTGCCATCATCTGAAAGAAAAGATTTTCATCTTTCATTTTCACAGCACCACAAGAAATGGATGAGCGGAAAGTTTCTTCATTGCCTCCGCTAAGACCAACGGCACCGGTTCCCGTTCCTTCAATGACATTATCAAGATCAATCAGTTCATAGAGTCCGGCGGCACCATTTCCACCGCGAGCTCCTGGTGCATTACCTGGTCCACCGGTTCCGCCATTCAGAGTGAAAATTCCGTTATTGATGAGCTGACCTGTGGCCTCCAGACGAATCGCTCCGCCTGAACCTCCGCCACCACCGCCACTTTTTACAATTCCATTTCCGCCGTTGCCACCACGGACATTGATACTGCCGTTGTTTGTAAAATTTCCTCCGGCACTGATCCAGATGGCCCCACCGCCACCACCACCAGTTGCTGTACTGAGGGGAGCACCGAAATCACCAAGGCCTCCGGCAGCTCCGCCAAATCCTCCGCGGAAAGCTATTGTGATGTCGTAAAATAAGCCGCCAGCACCACCAGCGGAATTGGCACACGGAGTTCCGGCCTGTGCCGCTGTAGAAAATCCACCGCCACCACCGCCACCGCCACAAACGGGATCACTGCCACCAAAGGCTCCACCATTTGGTGTATCCTGCGCGTCCTGCGGTCCCGTAAGATTTCCTCCGCCTTCTCCCGCTCCAGGTCCACCAGCGCCGCCTGCCTGAGTTTCCGTTGTATCAGAAACTCCATTGGCGCCTCTGAGATTCAGGATCACACCCGAAGCAATCACCACATCGCCAGTGACGATGACTCTGACGAAATCAGCATTGGCGGGAAAATTATAAGTACCCGGAGAGATATTGAGAGTTGTGCAGTTGTAAACGTTACCAGCGACACCGGCGATGATCGTCGCACCTGTGCATGCCTGAGACCAGGCCCTGGTTGAGAGGAGAATGAGAGGGAGAATGAAAAAGATCCTCATGAAACAATCTTACTTGTTTCAGAGGATCATCGAGAAAAAAATAACCTGAGCGAATTGCTTCTACTGTTTTTTGATAATTTTAATCTGTGTGTACACTTCGTTCACACCAAAGTTGGCCGCGGCACCAAGACCATTGGCAGGTCTTGTTGTCTGACAACGATGTTGAATCTCAAAGGTACTGGCCGATCCGACAACGATTTCACCAGCGATAGTTGAAACAGTACTGGAAACTGTCCCTCCGTTTGCTGATGTTCCGATAATCACGTCTGAGTTTGTATCAATCACTTTAAGTTTCGCCTGGTGAGCACCAACACCGAATGCAGGTACCATCGCTTCAATAAAATATTTACCAGGCTGAAGAGTGAATCTGTTTGCTGACAGAGAAATGAAGGCCGTATCGCCACCCATAACGTTTAACTCTCTGGCAAACCATGATCCTGTCGTACATGTTCCCGCATTGAGACCTGGAACTTTTTCATCACGAAGATAAGCAATTTCCGAAAGACCACGATCACCTTTCAGACCCTGAATCCCTTGCGGACCCTGATCTCCTGCAATCCCTTGTGGCCCCTGGAGACCTTGAGCTCCGGCATCTCCTTTATCACCTTTCATTCCCATCGGACCCATAGGTCCCATCGGGCCTTGCGATCCATTTACACCATCCGATCCATCATTTCCGCGGGGACCTTGTGGACCTTGAGCACCTGTTGCACCAGCAGGACCTTGCGGACCCATCGCTCCAGCTGCTCCGGCAATTCCGGGAGCTCCATCATTTCCCTGCGGACCTTGTGGTCCTTGAGGACCAGTTGCTCCGGCAACACCGGCATCACCTTTGTCGCCTTTGTCTCCCTTATCACCTTTGAGTCCCTGAGCTCCGGCCGCACCATTTGCTCCTGCAGGACCTTGTGGTCCCTGAGCTCCGTTTGCTCCGGCAACTCCGGCGTCACCTTTATCGCCTTTATCACCTTTCAAACCCTGTGCACCCGCCGGACCTTGAGCACCGGGCGCCCCGTTTGCTCCGGCAACACCAGCAGCACCGGCATCACCTTTGTCTCCCTTATCACCTTTCGAACCATTTGATCCGGCAGGACCAGCTGGACCCATTGGACCAGCTTCACCCTGAGCACCTTGCGGACCTTGTGGTCCTTGCGGGCCGACTGATCCTGAACCACCGTTTGATTCAGGAAAAGCAGGAACCCAGGCCTCACCGTTGAAAGTGAGAACTTGTCCTTCTTCCGGTTCAAGATAAGGAAGAATCAAACCATAGTCTGAATCTTCTTTCTGAATGATTTTAAGTTTCGCAACCAGAGTTGCGTTGTCTGAAGCCGCTGAGTTGAGCTTCAACTCAACTTTGTTATCAACACGAACATCATCACCGGCACGGGATCCATCAGAACAGCTTGTGAGAGTGAAGCTGCCGCTGACGAATCTGCCAATTACACGGGGGGAGTAATTACAAGTGATGTGACCATCAAAAATCAGCTGACCTGATGTGGGATGGACTTTTGGAGAACCGCTCACAAGAGAAAGATCTTTAGGGATTTCCACGATTCCGCGGAATCCTATTAATTTAGGAGAAAGTTTATAAACAGGTTTTTGTTCAAGACTGGCCTTAAGTTCAAGGGTTTTTGATTTCGACAATTTTTTGAAAAGCCCATCCCAGATATTTCCCGCAAACGCTGATTCTGCGACAAATAAGATGGTCATGGCCGTGACCCAAAGATGCTTCCGCTTGATTTCCATAACTAACCCTTGGTTGTTGAATTCCTTAATTTTAGGTCGATTCTTCAAGATCTTGAGTAATCGACTACTTAGAAATGAGGGAAACCGAGGTTTAAGGCATAAACAGGGGATTAGTGCCGAGGATAATTGCCTAATATTCCTTCTTTAAAAGGAGCTTAACACTCCTCATCACGAGGATATATCAGGTAAAATTTTTGAAAGGGATATCGTTGTGGTGCCCAGGACGAGACTCGAACTCGTACGTTCTTGCGAACGAGGGATTTTAAATCCCTTGTGTCTACCGTTCCACCACCCAGGCGCAGAAAAAGTAAAATCCATGATGAATTGTTACCAAAGGTCTGTCAATTGAAATGCCTTTCACTTCTCACTGCACTTTTCCTTCTCTCATGCGCCACTCAGAAGCGAAGAGAGTTTGAAGCTGATTCACTTCTTGAAATCTATGAGCCCAAGTGGTTCTCAGCGAATGATAAACATTCACTAAAAGATTCCATCGGAACAACGCAGGCGCATCTGTTCTTTGATGTGAGTCCGGAGTTCACGGAAAAAGATCAATTCGCCAATATCATCATCACAACTCTCGAAAACTCCCATCTCGCTTACGGAGTCGATGTTGTTTCAGGACAAAGACATTACTCGCACTCTTATTGCAATCAGGGTGATGTATGGAATCAGAAAAGCGGAACCTTCGGGCGTCCGTATTTTTCCATCGGCTACATGCCACGGGTTCTCGATCAGTCAGGTGACGCTCAGAAAGTGATTGTCTTCGGTGGCGGGGAAAGAATGAAGACTTCCCTTGATCACCACTTTGTCAGAGTGAGAATTATCGGATCCTACATTGAAGAAACCTGTCCTGATGCAAACTGCCTGGGTCGCGATACGTGGATTTCACGATTGGTCTTTGTGGCCGTTGATCCTCAGGATTCGAATTATTCTGAAGTTACCGACATCAAGGATTTCCTCGTGAATGAATCATGGGAAAAACTTCAGGTCACACTTCAGAATATGGATGGAAGAAACTTTTCCGTCGATCGCACTTATCCAAGTACGAGAGTGAGAAAGCTCATCAATTACAAGGAATCGCTTCAGTTATTCCGTAAGCGTTCTGCCTTCATGACAGATAAAGAGATTCTGAAAGTTCAGAAAGGCTGTCATGCTCTCTACGATAAATTATGGACAGATGTCGGGCAGGATCGTGATGAAGACAAGCCATCACGGAATCAGGATGAGCTCGTCAAGAAACTGAAAATCCGCGAAGATCTCAAGGAAAAAAATAAGCCCGTCGGAAAGATGGCGCGCTTCAGAGTTTTCATCCGGAAGTATTTTAACGAACTGGCTACCTGTGAAAAATTTGTTTATCACGGGAACATCAACAATAATCCCGAACATTTCTGGTTTCATTCCTACATCGGCATGTTCACCCGTCTTCACAAGGAAGGGTATTACTTCGATTGCCGCAGAAAAGCGTGGACAGAAAATCTTTATAACGTGAACGGAGAGCCCGTTCACTTTCTTCCGGATGAAATTGGTATCTGCACAGACAAAGATATCGATCTCGCCATGGAATACATGCCCAATCACCTGAAGTCAGTTAAGGGCATTTTGGGCCGCTATTACCGCTTCATTGACTATGACAATCATGAATTCGGCACACACCGCAAAGTTTATTCCTGGGTTCAGATGAAAAATAGAAAGTTCGATTGTCGTCCCGATCCCAATAGTATGATTATGGAGAAGATGACAGTTTTTCCTGAGGATGCTTCCTGGAAACGCTGGGATGTCATTGACGTTGCTAAAGAACTGAAGATTATATACTGATGGAAAAAAACACACTCAATATCTATTGCCTGGGTGGACCACTTCTCTCAACAGAATGGACCAGTATCATGGGCGATAAATATCGTGAGCATTTAAATTTTGAACCAGTTCTGGTGGCTTCACCTGATGAAGCACAGATTATTGTGTGGGATGGAGTGATGACTCCAAAATCTCACCATTCCATCACTAAGCTGATTGACCGGGTTGGAGACAAAACAGTCTTCCTTCTGACTGGTGAAGCAACGACTCTTCTTCAGGATCATCCTTTCATTCGCTTTAATACCAGAAAACTTTCTTCCGTTTTTCTTCCCCCTTCAAAAGTTCTGCCTGAAGAGATTTTAGAATCTCTCCAGGAATGCAGAAAATTGGCGGGACATGTTTAGCTGGAAGGAATTTGAAAAGGCCCGCAACATTCTGAGCGAGTCGGGGAAAAACGTTTACAGTGAATCTCTGGGACAGCATCACATTGAAGTCCGTCCGAAGGATATTCTTCGCTGGATTGAGATTGTAAGTGATGACCTGGGTTACGTTGTTCTCCTGGATATCACCTGTGTTGATCACGGAACTTCTCAGGAATACCGATTCGAACTTGTTTACCATCTCCTGAACATGGGCACGCATCAGCGCCTGAATCTTCATCTTCATTTCGATCAGGGTGAAATCATTCCGAGTGTGCGAAAGTTTTATTCCCATGCCGGCTGGCTTGAGCGCGAACAGGCCGAAATGTTCAATATTCTTTTTAACGAAGAATTATCTCCCTTGCTTCTCTCTGAAGGGCAGACGAATTACCCTCTGAGAAAAGATGCTGTCCTTCGCGGCTGGCCTCTCCCTCAGGAAACGAAACTTCCGAAAATTAAAATCAATCCTAACAAATCCGAAACTCCCTATCCGGAAGAGTCGTGGAGCTGGAAACGCTTTCCGATTCTTTCTCCTGAAACGATGGGAAATTTTGAGTGGATGGTTTGCTTTGATCCTGAAAGAGTCGTCACCAGCAAAGTTGAAATTGGATTCCATCATCAGGGACTCGAGAAAAAAATCGAATCCATGAACTGGATGCAGGTCCTTCATTACGTTCACCGCATTCACGAAGGGGCGTCTCCTCATTATTCTATTGCGTGGGTAAAAACACTGGAAGAGATGATGGCGATCAGGCTGCCGGAGCGCTCACAGGCCATCCGGATCATCATGCTGGAACTTTCCCGCATTGCTGAACATCTCACTGTCCTTCATGAAATCTGTTACGCCTTAAATAAGAATGAACACCGTGTGTTCCTCGATGCACGGGAAAAAGTTTTCGAACTGTTTGAAAAATACTGCGGCCATCGCCAGGGTTTCGGTGTCGCAAGACTCGGTGGTGTGAAGGAAGATCTTCCCCACGGATGGATTGTGGAATACCAGGCCGTCGCCGGGATTCTTCTGAAAACTCTGCCTCTCGTGAATAACACTTTATTTGCGCAGAAAGAATTCCGCGATTCACTCGGCGGAGAAGGTGTTTCGGCCCAGACCATTCTCCAGTGGGGAGTAGGTGGACCTGCCATGCGTGCTGCTGGTGTAAACTTCGATCTCAGAAAGTCACAGCCGTTTTATTTTTATAACGACATTGATTTTGATATTCCGGTCGGGATTTACGGCCGTGCTTACGATCGTTATCTCATCCGTCTCGAAGAAATTTTCCAGAGCTTCCGGATAATCACTCAGGTGATCGACAATCTTCCACTCGGGACAATTGTGAATGAGACTTTCGAAGGAACGACGACAGAAGTTCTGAAGAAGATGATGGGAATTACACCTGAAAATAAATGGCACTCTTCAAGTCTTGAAACTCCCAATGGGGAAGGGGGATTCTCCCTTCTGGCAGGAGCTGGATGGAAACTCGAAAGAGTCAGAGTGAAAACTCCCGGCCTCATGCTCGCTCAGGCCTTGCCATCCCTGACTCTTGGTCTCAGAGAAAATGAATTACGTGCATCGATTGCCAGTCTCGGACTTCGCCGGTCTGAGATTGACCGATAGGAAAATAAAATGATTCTCGACCGGAAATTTTATAATGATCTTCCCGTCTTACGACGGTGGTGGAATCGTTATCAGATGAAGAAGCTGAAAGGGGAGAGTCTCTTTCGTCACTTCGATCTCCATAAAAGTTCAGCACCTGACAAGCTTTATTTTTATTCTCCACGGCTTAAGCGTAAACCGCGTTTTTCCGGTGATGTGGAGCTTTTACGTAGCTGGCAAGACGCAAAACTTTGTGAGAAGATGTGCCCGACTCAGGCGATTAAGGTCACAGAAGATAATTTTCTGATCGATGATCGTGGCTGTATTACTTGCGGCCTTTGCGTGGAACTTGCTCCGCCGGGACTTCTGGAAGTCTCACACGAGTATAGTCGAACACAACGGTCCTGAATTTTAAGGATGATTCCATGTTCAAGCTTTTTACGTTTTTCGCATTCTCTTTTGCGGCACTCTGGTTCACTCTCTCCCACACCATCGGCCTTTCCGGATTCTTCGGTGATTTTATTGCCACTCATCCGATTATCATTCTCTCGGTTTATCTTTTCGTGATCACTCACGTAACGATTACGGCCATGAGCCTTTCTTTCCACCGTCATCACACACACAAAGGTGTGGTTCTGAATCCGTGGATCGATATGCCGATGCAGGTATGGCTTTGGTTTGTGACATCCATGTCAAAAGTTGACTGGGTCTCTGTTCACATTTATCACCATGCTCACTCAGATCAGGAAAAAGATCCGCATAGCCCGCTCCACAAAGGGATCATCCACGCTCTTTTCCTCGGTGTATTTGACTACACTGCAGGTAAGTCTCTTCCTGAAGTTCAGAAAATCCAGAAGACGATCAAGACGAATGCTCTCGAAAGATACATTCATAATCATTCGTTCACTGGTCCTTACATCATGACTCTGATTGCGATCGTTCTCTTTGGACCAAAATGGGGTTCAGCAGTCGCCATTCTTAACTTCCTTGTTTCACCGATCTTTGCTGTTGGTGGTGTGAATGCCATCGCTCACTGGTGGGGATACAGAAACCATGTGACGTCTGATAACAGCCGTAACATCGGTTATATTTTTCCGCTCAATTTCCTTACTTGCGGCGAAATGGATCACAACAATCACCACGCTCACATGAAGTCTTGTTCTTTCCGCCACCGTTGGTATGAATTTGATATCGGCTACTCGTATATCAAAGTCCTTAACTGGATGAAGCTCGCTCAGGTGAAAAACGCTTATACTCCGAAGACTCTGAAGCAGGAGCTTTCTCAGAAAGTTTCTGAACTCATTGATCGTGATTACCGCTTCAAAAAGCGTTGTGAAGAACTCGCTGCTGAAATGAACACGAACTACACCGAACTCAAGGCACGCATTGAAGCTTATTGCCGTGGCGAGAAAGTGAAGCTTGATAAAGCGGTTCGTGAATTCATGGAAGAGGTCGAAAGAACTTATCGCGCCAACCAGCGCCTCAAACTCAGCTACGTTTAATTAAAAATTTCTGATTTCTTCTTATCCCAGTCGAGTTTCTTGATTAATTCAAGGAACTCGTCTCTCGGGATGTAGGCCCCACCAAACGCTTCCACCACATTCGTCACCATCTGCGTATCCAGAAATGGGATGCCTTTTTCTTTCAGAAGCATGAGAAGTGTCCACAGTGCGACCTTGCTGGCGTTATCTTCTTTCATGAACATCGACTCACCAGAGCAGAATTCCCCCATGATGACTCCGTAGAGTCCACCCACCAGTTCATTCTCGCGCCAGACCTCTACAGAATAGGCGAGGTCTTCTTTAAAGAGTTTGCGGTAGCCAGCGATAATGTCCGGAGTGATCCACGTTCCTGGTTGATCCTTGCGCGGAATGCGGGCGCATTCAAAGATCACATCTTTCATATTCTGATTGAAGGTCACCCGGTACGGATTTTTTTTGAGAAATTTCTCGAAAGATTTTGGAAGATGGATGTCTTCAATAAAAAGAATTCCCCGGGGGTCGGGAGAAAACCACGCCAGCGGGAGTTCAATCGAAACGGGCCAGGGAAATATTCCCTGCTGATAGGCCGCAACCAACGTATCAACTTCAAGATCTCCGCCGACAGCGACGAGGCCGTCTTCGGTAGCGTCTTCGATGGGAGGGAAGACGATCGTTCTTTTCATTATTTTAAGACGTCGAGAAGAAGGCGGGCCATGTCACCCGCGACGGTGAGGGAGCTTTTCTGATCGCGCTGATCGACACCTTCGGGTAAAACGAAGGGAGCAACTTCCATGAGATCGGCACCGGTGATTTTAAATTCTTTGGCAAGTAAACGGATGATGACAGCACAATCTGAAGGGAGAAGTCCTCCGGTTTCAGGAGTTCCGGTTGCAGCTGCGTATTTCTCATCGAGCGCATCAATATCAAAGCTGATGTAGAGTTCTTCCACCCCGAGCTTTTTAAAATGCTTCACGATCTTATTGAGAGTTTTCTCGGCACCGTTTTTTGTCACTTCATCGGCCCAGATCTGTTCAATCCCGACGTTTTTTTTCCAGTGAGCTTTCGTTTTTCCGGAAGAGCGGATGCCTACCTGGAGAAGATGATCGCGTGACTTGAAAAACTCGAGCACCTGATAAGTCCACGTTCCGAAACAGAGATCAATGCCTAAGCGATCAACCAGAAGATCAGTGTGAGCATCGAAATGCAGGATGCCTGCTTTCTTTTTTTCCTTACGCGAGAGAATCCATTCTTTGACCAGCGGATAACTCGTCGAGTGATCACCACCGAAACCGAGAATCTTTGCGAGAGGATTTTTCTTATAAACTTCCTTCACCGCTTCTTCCGCAATAGAAAGAGGGGAGACAGGAAGCTTGATGACTTTTCCGTAAAGCGCCTTGCGGCAGTCACGGATCGTTTTTTCGTTTAAGTATTTATCGTGAAGAAGATGCGGGATGACTCTCACATCACCAAGATCGTTGAAGCGGTCTTTCTCTCTCAGGATTTCTCCGCGGATCGCGAGTGGTCCCCAATTTGCTCCCCGCTGAATACCGCCGCCATTGTCCGAGGGAATTCCCAGGACCAGAGGTTTATCGACGGGAAGCTTGTCGAGTTTTGCTTCCCAGATTTTTTGCGCGCGTTTTAAATCAGCTGTTCCGTAAATCGCTTCACGTAAACGTTCTTTTCTTTCTTTAGCGGTATGGACGGTATGAACGCCGTTTCCGGGAAGAGTGAGAAGAAGTTTCAGCTTATTCATATCAGGACTCCATCCTTGTACTTGTACTGAAGGATGTCGTTCATGTGTTTTTTGATGAAGGCGCGTTTTCCGAGAGAGAGCCAGTCACTTATCATGCGGACTTCGAAATCGATAATCCGGTCATCCAGGCGGCTGTCGACACCGGCAATGTGACTTGTCTTCCAGACTTGTGGCACGTGATACCACTCAGGACCGAATGGTTCTTTTTGAAATGTATCGAGAAAGGCATAGGCCTTGGGATTGGCCGGAAGAAAATCTTTAAGTGCATTTTCTTCGATCAGATTTCCGCGGGCAGGATTGATGAGAATCAGTTCTGGATGAGCATTTTCAAAGAAACGGTAATCCAGCATGCGCTGGGAAGTTTTGTTCAGTCCCATCGCGAGCATCACCACGCGCGCTTTCTTTAATTTTCCTTCCTGCCAGGTTTTCACCCAGCGGTAAGGACATTCTGTAATGTAGGGATCAACAATCGTGACTTCTGCGCCGAGAGCACTCATGGTTTTCGCGAGAATTTTTCCGACATGGCCGTAACCAAAAATCCAGACAGGAAGATCGGCAATCACAGGACGGTTCCACTTTCGTTCTTTATCCCATTCCAGATGCTGAGGAAATTCCACGGCCCCTTCAAAGAGACAACGAAGTGTATATTCAGCTACGGCTTGCGCGCGGACTTCATTTCCTAAAACAACCGGAATGTCCTTCCAGAGATGAAGATCCTGAGCGAAGTGATCGTAGCCGGAATTTGGGTGAATGATGAGTTCAGTCCCTTCAAGAATTTCAGAATAAAACTCACCGAGTTTGGTGTGAGTATTCGTGATCAGGATTTTCGGTTTAACGTTACTTTTCGCCTGCGTGAGGTATTTGATCCCCGGAATTTTTTCCAGGGCATCCTTCTCGCGGAAGAGAAAATCTTTTCCCTGATACGGTGAGATATTTGTTCGGAGAACTTCAACTGATTCCATCCATCAAAGCTAGCGTATCTTGGGACAAATGTGTATAACGGAGACACGATGATCACCATAAAATCGGCCCGCGAAATCGAAGTCATGAGAGAGTCCTGTAAGATGGCGGCCAAAACCCTCCATTTTCTCGGAAAGAATCTTCGCGTCGGAATGAGTACAGAAGATATTAATACCATGTGTCACCAGTACACGATCAATCGTGGCGGGATTCCTGCGACTCTTGGCTATCATGGATTCACGAAATCTCTCTGCACTTCGCGGAACGAAGTGATCTGTCATGGCATTCCTTCGCCGACAGAATTTCTGGAAGACGGGGATATCATCAATCTTGATTGCACCACTTTATGGAAAGGTTTTCACGGCGATACCAACAGAACTTTTTTTGTAGGTGATGTGAAACCGGAATATAAAAAACTGGTGGATGTCACATACGATTGCATGATGGCGGGAATTTCGGTTTGTAAACCGGGTGCTCACATCGGCGACATTGGTGCCGTGATTGAAGAGATCGCGCACGACAATGGATACTCCGTCGTTCACGAATATTGCGGGCACGGAATCGGCCGCCAGTTTCATGAAGAACCACAGATCACTCACTTCGGAAAAAAAGGCACCGGTGTTGAGATGAGACCGGGCATGACATTCACGATTGAGCCGATGATCAATTTCGGAAAACGCCACTGCAAACTTCTGAGTGACGGCTGGACTGTCATCACTAAAGATAAGTCCTGGTCAGCGCAGTTTGAACACACCATTCTCATCACAGAAACCGGGCACGAAATTCTCACGACTTTCGCGCCGGAAGAATGGAAGCCGGAAGATGACCGAGTTTAAAAAATTTCTCACCACTCAACCTCACAATAAAGCTCTCTTTGATTCAAGTGTCACTGTCACATACGAAGGCACGACACTTCATCTTCGCTTCGATAACAAAGACATTATTACTGCTGCTACATATGAAGGCTCACCAGATGTGTGGATGTCTTCGATGTGTGAACTTCTGACGAACATGCCTTTATCGGAAGCGCGTTTTGTGGATATGTCCCACTGGGAACTGGTGTGGAAACAGGATCAGTTTTTCTGGGACATGAAACTGGAAATGGAAGACAGATTGTTTTTCATGCCGACTGAACTTCTTCATGCAGCTCTCGATATGTATCGCGGAAGAGAGTATCTCTACAAAGAAGAGAGCCCTCTCATCTGTCGCTGCATGGGTGTGAGAGAAAAAGATGTCGTCGCTTATCTCAACACCGCGAAAGATCCATCGTTTGAAGATCTTTCAAAAACAACGAAGGCCGGCATGGGCTGCCGCTCGTGTGTGCCTCAGTTGAAGAAATGGCTTCTGGTCACACCAGAAACCAAATCCCGCCAGTACAAATCGCGTCCGGTCGCTGACTGGATTGAGGCGATTGATAATGCTCTTGCCCGCTTCCCGGAATCTTCTTCATGGAAAATGAATGTGGAAAGTATGAAGGGAAATGTCGTGATGATTTCTTATGATTTTAAAGTCACGCAAAGAGAAGAAGAAGAGATGGCAAAAAAACTTCAGGGCTTTTTGGCCGGAGCAACTGATTTAGACTTAGCCTTTTTCTTAACCCGGGCATTACAACGCTGAAAGGCCTTCCGGAATCCTTTAAACTGCTCAAAAATCTTTTCGTCTTTCCCCGCCATGATCTTCTTGATGTCGACATCTTCCTGCAGGTATTTAATCTCGATAAAAAACTGATTGAGCTTCGGAATTTCTTCGAACAGGCAATTCGGAGTCGGGGAGAGTGCCTGAATCTGGGAGATAAAGTTCAGGAGGATTTCGCGGCTGGTTTCAGAGTAATCGTCGATCATGCCTTGTGTGATTGAGCGCTGAAGTCCGGTTATCGATGCGGGAATCACGAAAAGCGATTTCCCTTTTTTAAGCGATAGTTCGAGAAGCTTCCAGGACTGAGAAAAATTTTTCAGGTCACAGACCGCTTTATGGTCAGCGGGATTCAGGGTCACATCCGGTATCTGAACCATCTCGGCCGTCATCCGTTGATTCAGATCATAAAACGGACCGGTATCTTTTTCCTGATGAAGGCGTTTTTCCTCTGCCCCCAGGCACATGAGTAAACCCGTAGACGCCCGGGCACCTGTGCTGAGAAAAAGAATGAGGGTGAGAAAAAGCTTCATCCTTTCATTCTACCGCGAAAATCGCTATCATCAAGGGCATGAGAGAAATGAGCTTTATGGATCACCTTGAGGAATTAAGGACCCGGATTATCCGGATCCTGATCATTCTCGTGATCTCATTTGGTGTCAGCTACTACTTCTCCACACAGATTCAGGAAATTCTTCTGGCCCCTTTGAGAGTCGCTCTCGGCGGACACGGCAAAATTGTCTTCACCGGTCTCCTCGATAAGGTACTCGCCGAACTCACCATGGCGTTCTGGTCATGCATTCTTCTCGCAAGTCCATTCTGGTTTCGTGAAGTCTGGCTTTTTGTGCGCCCGGGACTTTACGATCATGAGGCCAAAGCTGTGCGACCATTTATTGTCGTGGGCTTTCTGCTTTTTGCTGCCGGTGTGAGCTTCGGTTACTACGTGATCTTTCCATTTACCTTCAAGACTCTGATCAGTTCAGGTGTCGCCGATGTTGAGGCGATGCTGAATCTTCATGACTACCTCATGCTCTCGGCGAAGGTTCTCGTGTTTCTGGGACTTCTCTTTCAACTTCCGAATGTGATTCTGATTCTCGGCTTTATGGGAATTGTGACGAAATACACTCTGAGAGAATGGCGTCGATATACGGCAGTTATTTTCGCCGTGGCCGCTGCTATCATCACACCAACGCCAGATGCGTTTTCGATGATGTGCGTGTGGATTCCTATGATGGTTTTGTATGAGATCGGAATTCTTGGTGTGGCCTGGATCGTTCACCCATATTTAAAGCGTAAGCATATGGATGAAAACGTTCAGCTCGCTTCGAAGTCGTAATCGTCGAGATCGATTTCCCAGATCTGCTCTTCTCCCGCTCCACCACCGTGCTGTTTTCCATCCTTGTCACCAATGAATGAAATGTACTCGGACGTGAAGGTCCAGTTATCGAGATCGCCTGCCAGATAAAAACCCTGAAGATGTTTTTTAAAGTCCTGAATCATCCCTTCAACCTGACCCGCATTGAAGTCTGAACCATCGGATTTACAAAGCCAGCCGGTCATCCGGATTTCATAACCCGCGACTGAGTACTGGCAATAGGACAGGTCCACACCGTTGCGGTTAAGCACTCTGCGAACTTCCTTACTTGATTCCATCCGGGTCATCTTTTTCATACAAAGATGTTACGGCTGAAAAGGCCCAAACCTTGAGTAAAAAGGTAAGGTGCTGAAATAGAGTGCTTTAAGTTATGAAGATTTGAACAAAATCACGTGACTGCCAATATGAATCGGCAGCCACGGGAGGGAATTACTTGTTGAGAGCGAGGATGATTTCGCGGGTTACTTTCGAGGCAAAGCAAGACGAGTTATTGGTCGGATCGATCATCGGAGCAAGTTCCACGACGTCGGCACCCACGAAGTTCTTCTTGTTGAGGATTTTCAGAATCCGCATGAATCCGTGGAAATCTTCACCACCTGCTTCCGGAGTACCAGTGCCCGGGAAGTAAGCAGGATCAAAGAAATCAAAATCGAGAGTGAGATAAATCGGACGATCATCAGGGATTGCTTCCAGCCACTCACAACATTCTTTCAGTGAAGTCGCGAGAGTTTTATTATCCTTCATCCACTGAAATTCCTGGCGTGGTCCGGAACGGATACCGTACTGGATGAGCCTGTTCTTCGGTGTGAAGTGATCGAGCACACGACGGATAATCGATGCGTGCGAATATTTTTCTTCAAGATACCCGTCACGAAGATCCGTGTGAGCATCGAGGTGAAGAAGAACAAGATCAGGATAGCTTTCGAGATATTTTTTTATCGGGCCGTAAGAGATCGAATGCTCGCCACCCATCGTGACGAATTTCACATTGTCTTTTACGAGATTGATGTCTTTTACCATCTCAGTGAAAAAATCATTCGTGATATGCCACTTCGACGGATAAACCGGAAGGTCACCCATCGTCACAATATTGTAGTCCTGAGTGTCTTTTTCGAGATACGGAGAATAATCCTCGAGACCGTAGGAAGCTTCACGGATGGCCTGAGGAGCAAAGCGTGCTCCCGGACGGAAACTCGTTGTTCCGTCGAAGCAGAATCCGATCAGGTGAGTGGTATCAGAAAAGATCGCCTCAGCGTATTCCGTTCCGATGAACGCCTTCCCGTGCTCCATTCCTTCAACTTCTTTTAATAAACGCGGCTCTTTCATAAAATTAAGACTCCTGACCAATCATCTTCTTGTGGAAATTTGAGATAGAGAAAGTCCCTCTATGCCAGTCCATGTTGTACCACTTGAGATCTCTCTGAAGGGTATTCATATGCTGCATTTTAGCCGGATTAATATCCGTCGGACGATATTTTTTCGATGAGAATCCGAATGTCCAGAAGACACCTGGGTAGATAAGCATCGGAGCATTGAAAGAATAAACCTGAGGGAATACTTTTCTCATGTTGTTGTAGATGTTTTTGATTCCCCATTCGTCGAGGAACGGATTTTCCGTCTGGTTCATCATGATGCCTTCTTCAGTGAGAGCGTTGTAAACATCCTGATAAAACTCATCAGTGAAAAGTCCGGAAGCAAAGTCCACCGGGTCGGTAGAGTCAACGACGATGATGTCGTACTCAGCCTTGGCACGCTTGATGAAAGCAAAACCATCTTCCGGAAGAACGCGGACGCGCTTATCAGAAAGTCCTGATGTGCAGTCCGGGAAATATTTTTTTGAAACTTCAATCACGCGCTCATCGATCTCTACGAGATCAACTCTTTCGATATCCGGGTGTTTCACGAATTCGCGGACAACTCCGCCATCACCACCACCGATGATGAGAACTTTTTTGCATGAACGGGAAACCATGTACGGAATGTGAGAAACGACTTCATGATAAACGAATTCATCTTTGTCCGACACCATGGTCTTGCCATCAAGAAGAAGCATGCGACCTACGGACTCAGTCTCGTAGACATCGATCTTCTGATACTTCGTCTGTTCAGAATGGAGGTGTTGTTTCACCTTAAAACCCATCGAGTATTTCTGATGAAAAGACTCTTCAGTGAGCCAGCCGCCTGTATTGATCATGATGTTCTCCTTGGAGGGGAATTTTTAACTCAAAAGAGACACGTTTCCAAGCATTTTGACGGGGAGCACGGCGACTGTCCGCATACTTTTCGCGACTCATCTTTTAGACTATGATGAAAGGGTCCCAATCGAAGGAAATTGCATGATTCTCATTACCGGAGCCGCCGGATTTATCGGCTCAGTTATTGTTCACGAGCTTAACCAACGCGGAGAAGTTGACCTTCTTCTTTGTGACCATTTTGAAAATGGCGACAAATGGAAGAACCTTCGTGGTCTCAAGTTCGATTCTTTTGTCACCGTGGAAAATCTCTTTGCTCACCCGGCCTGGAAAAAACCAGGGGCCATTAAGGCGATCTACCACATGGGTGCTTGCTCAGATACGACTGAGCTCAACATGGATTTCCTTTATCAGAACAACACAGAATTCACGAACCGCCTCCTGACCCTAGCTGCGGCGAAAAATATCCCGATTGTTTATGCTTCAAGTGCAGCGACTTATGGATCTGGTGAGCAGGGTTATTCGGATGACCACAAAGGTGTGCCGAAACTTCAGCCACTCAATAAGTACGGTTACTCAAAACAACTTTCTGATGAATGGATTTTAAAACAGACGAAGAAACCGAAAGTCTGGTTTGGTGTGAAATTCTTTAACGTCTTCGGTCCCCAGGAATATCACAAGGGCAAGATGAGCTCGGTGGTTTATCAATCCTTCAATCAGATTAAAGACGGAGGAGAGGTGAAGCTCTTCAAGTCTCACCGTCCGGAATACAAGGACGGAGAGCAGCTCCGGGATTTCGTTTACGTAAAAGATGTTGTGCGCGCGATGATTGAACTGATCGCTGCCGGGAAAAAGAAACCCGCTCTCTCCGGAATTTATAATCTGGGAACTGGTGAAGCGAGAAGCTTTCATGATCTCGTGAAGGCGACTTTCGCCGGCATGGGAAAAGATCCGCAAATCAAGTTTATCGATATGCCTCATGAGCTGAGAAACCAGTACCAGTACTTTACTCAGGCCGACATGACGAAAATGAAGAAAGCTCTTCCGAAGTTTAAGTTCATGAAGCTCGAAGATGCGGTTAACGACTACGTAAAAAATCACCTGGCCCAAGAGAGCCAGTTTTTAAAACATGACTAAGATCAAAATCGACGGATTTAAACAGGCCATTGAGATGCTTCAGGGAATGGGGCTCGATGAGCAGCAGACGCTTCTCGCGGACATTGCCCGCCGTGATCCGGAGATGGCAATTAAGCTCAAAACAAGTCTCGTGACTTTCGATGATCTCAAATATCTCACGGTCACGATGATGAAGCGCCTTCTCCAGGAAATTGATATTGATGACCTGGGACTCGCTCTTCGCGGGGCCAATAAAGAAGTGACGGATCATCTTCTCAATATGTTCTCAACCAACATGAAGCGTGACGTGGAAGATATCCTGAAAGGGAAGCCACGCGCTCTTTCCGAAGTCATGGACGCCCAGAAAAAAATCATGGCGGTGGTTCATAAGCTTCGCGAGAAAGGGGAGATCGTTCTCTCCAAGGACAAGTCGGAGAGATACGTTTGAAATTCGCCCTGGGACTTATTCTGGGTCTCCTCGTAGCTTCCTCTTATTTCCTCACGCAAAAAAAATCGGTTCCCGAAAATACGAAAAAAGAATTCCAGGTATTCACCGAGGTAGAAGCAAAGAGATTTGCGGAAGCCCCGGACGCTGCCTCAAAACTCAAGGCCGCTGAAGAGCTTTACGGGAAGATGATGATCCTCTTTCTAGCGAACCTCGGACTTCAGCTTCAAAAGAGTCAGCAGGTAGAAGTGGAGACGGCATTGCCGGAAGCAGTCAGCGTAAAAGAGATCGCGGTCACTCCGCGGACGGAGTGCGCTCCTTGCTCACAGTCAGGAACATCTGCCCCAAAGAAAGAAGAGAAGCCTGACGTTAAACTCACGACACCTGAAAAATTCAGGAGTGCTCCTTACTTCAGTGCTCTTGATCCGCAGGTCAGTAAGCTCATCGGAGTCTTTCAGGGGCGTCTCACAAACTTTGCCGGAAGCCGCAAAGGAAAAGTGGATGGTGTATTAATAGATGTGGATCTCGTGGCGAAAGAAAAACAACTCGATGGAAGTATTCAGGTCATTCTGACTGATGAAAATAACACTCCCTATTCAAGGAACCGCGGCAAAGGCGGAAATAAAAGTATTCGCTATAATCAGAAAGAGAGAATGGTTTATGTTGAGGCTTCACCGAATTCTTTCTTCTCTTTTCGTTTAAGTGAATTCTCGGATAGCCGCGTGCGCGGAGATTATTACGAAGACAATATTCTTGTAGGTCGCGCTGTACTTCTGCGGCAGTAGCGCTTAATCCTCACAATGTATTTCATTCCAAGGTCCAAAAAGACCCTAGGCACAGAGCTGAAACGGCACTCCCAAGACCTATTTGCCCCCGACTTGTCATGTTTCCAACATGGGGTCAATTTCTAAACCCTTCAAATTTTGGTTGTCTACAGTTGGCACGTTTCCTGCTTTAAGGGATTCGCGAGAGCGGAGGACCTACTCAAGGATGAGTAACCCAGAAACGGATTTCTCCTCCCTTCTCACAAAAAATGGCCAGTAAGGCCGCCGGTTTTAAAGGATTAGAATCGGACCAACATCACGGACGAAACACTTTCAAGGAGTGCTTTATGGACAAAGCTACAATTGAACACTTCCAGAACCTTTTCATGGACATCCTCTCAGAAGAGGAAGTTTTTGAAGGCGCACTTCTCCAGCCTGCTTCTACAGAGGGCGATGAAGTAGATATCGTATCCGTTGAAAAAGAAAACCAGATGGATTTCCGCCTCAAGGCAAGAACTGCTGTCTACTTAAAGAAGGTCCGTAAATCGCTCCAGAAGATCGAGGACGGGACTTTCGGTGAGTGCGAAGACTGCGGCATGGAAATCTCTCATAACCGCCTTATGGCGCGCCCTACTGCGGATCTTTGTATTCACTGCAAAGAAGTAGAAGAGAAAGAAGAGAACCAAATGGTGCACAAGAACCGTAACTCGGTTAAGCACGCAGGCCGCGTTCTCCCGATCGAACACCTTGAAAAAGGTTTTCATAAAGATGAAACATCGACTTCTGATTACCACGTCTCGCACATGGATTATCAGGACATCGTTTCTTAGTTGAGTGTGTGTTGGAAAAGCAAAGAAAGGGCCTCCGTAAGGGGGCCCTTTTTTTATGGTCAGGAAGGCGAAGCCGATGACCGGTATGCCGACGGCGGCAGGATGCCGGAGAGTCGGCGTAGTCTCAATAAGAAGCTAAAATCCAAATTAAATAAACTTATATGAAGTCTGATTCCAGAGCATCCGATGTGTAAACACCGGAGGATTCATGAAGTTTTTTCTACTTATCGTGCTCGTTGGTTGCTCTATTCTGAAAACCAAGAACCTTGATTACGTTCAGGTTGGGATGGATGAGAAGCTTGTCCTGGCAGATTTCTGGGTGAAGAAAGTTTCTACATTCGGTGAGTACCGCTTTATTCCCATCAATGACGGTATTGTGGTTACAAAGGATTCAAAGGTCATTGATAAATTTCCCTTGAAGGCAACAGCAGAGATCACGGCCGAGCTCTCACCAAATTCCACTGCTGTCGGTAAGAAGTTCACCTATTTCATTGAGGCTAATGAACGCATGGTTGATCCTAAGAGTATTTATTTCACTCAAGTCAAAGAGATGGTGAAAAGACTTCTGGAATTCAAAGGCAATGCTGTAACTGCAAACCGTAAAGAAGCTGAAGCTATAGTGAGAGTTGGGTACGGGGTGACGAGTTTCTTGTCCAAAGGTTTTTCCAATGATCCACTCAATCTCATGACAAGAACGACTTACAACCGCTTTGCTCATCTCTCTGCTTATGAAGTCAGTAAACCTGACGTGAATATCTGGGAAAGCAGAGTGGAGAGTAAGGGAGAAGAAAATGATGCCGGCGTTTTTGTTCCGGGACACTTGGCAGCTTTAGAGAACGGAATCAATCAGCAGGGGACAGAAATAGTTCAGGTCCAGATTGATAAGAGTGATGTCCTGATGAATTATCTTTTGAATCCGCAGCCGTTTGAAAAATACATTCGAGCACAATAAAAAAAAGGGCCCCCAAGGGCCCTTTTGATTTAGATAACAAATCCTGAAAGTTCCTGCATGAGAGTCTGCGATCGTCCGACAAACTTCTCCTTCTCTTCCGGCGTAAAGCCTTCTGAAGAAAGATTCGCGATATCCTGAACGTAATAAGCAATTTTTTCAGCCAGATCTTTCTTCTCACCTTTCTCCCAGATTTTGAGAGCATTCTTCACGAGAGGATTCTGCGGGTTCACCACGAGAGTCTTCTTGATCGGAAGGGAGAAAGCCGAGTTGCCCATCTGCTTAGTCATTTCGCGGAAGCGTTTCATTTGCTCATCGACTTTGAAGTAAGCCGAAGAGGTTGAGCCCTTGAGAGACTTAACGTCCACATCGAGAGTTGCTTTCGTTGAATCGTTTACCAGCACCTGCTGGAAGAATTCTTTTACTTTAACGTCATCCGGAGTTGTCGAAGCTGTATCGAGAAGGTTTTCCACTTCAGTATCAACAGAAGTGAAGCGGAATTCTTCTTCACCAAGTTTTTTCATCTCAGCATGCTGAGTGAAATGCGGATCAATGTAGCTGTCGATCTCGAGCACCTGAATGCCTTCGGCCTGAAGCTGCTTACGAAGAGACTCATCACCAGTGAGTTTATCGAAGGTGATGTATTTATTTTTCATCTTCTCTTTATAAGTTTCAGGGATTGATGCCTGATACTCTTCGAGAGTGACAAGTTTTCCATCTGTGTTTCTGAAGAGGACGAGTTTTCTCATCACTTCATCAAACTTCGTATCCTGCATACATCCGTATTTCACGAAAAGTCCGATATCATCCCAGACTTTCTCAAAGCGCTCGCGATCTGAGTTGAAAAGTTTTTTGAGAGACTCAGCTACTTTCTTGATGATGTAGTTTGAGATCTTTTTGATATTCGGGTCACCCTGCAGGGCCGAGCGTGAAACGTTGAGAGGAATATCAACGGAATCTATCGCACCTTTTAAAAGACCCAGGAAATCCGGAACAACGTTCTTTACGTTATCCGAGACAAAAACCTGTTTGGAGTAAAGCTTGATGCCGTTTTCCTGAATCGGTTTTGCTTTGTTAATTTTCGGGAAATAAAGCACACCCTGGAGAGTGAACGGATGATCAACATTGAGGTGAAGCCAGAAAAGCGGCTCTTCATCATATGGAAACATCTTCTTGAAGAATTCCTTATAGTCATCATCTTTCAGAGTCGTCGGATCTTTTTTCCAGAGAGGAGTCGTGTCGTTGATCTGCTCAGCTTCACCTTCTGCACTTTGATCCTTCAATGTGATCGCGTAAGGCATGAAGTCGCAGTAATGAACGAGAGTTTCTTTCAGCTTCCAGTGATCAAGGAATTCTTCGCCATCAGCAGAGATGAAAAGTTTGATCGTGGTACCGATATCGGATTTTTCTGATTCAGCAAATTCGTAATCAGTATCTCCGTGACAAGTCCACTTCGTAGGCTTTGATCCCGGAACCCAGGAGAGGGATTCCACTTCCACTTTTTCCGCGACCATAAATGAGGAATAGAAACCGAGACCGAATTTTCCGATGATGTCGTTTTTCGTATCGGTGTTCCCCATGTCTTTCATTTTCTGAACGAATTCTTCAGCACCGGAGAAGGCGAGCTGGGCGATGTATTTTTCCACTTCCTGCTCAGTCATCCCGAGACCGTTATCCGTAATGGTGATCAGGCGTGCGGCCTTATCCACCACAATTTTGACCGATCCTTCCGGCGTTTCGTGGCCCTGGCCACGGGCCAGAGTCGTTCTTTTCGTGATGGCATCACAGGCGTTCGAAACGAGCTCCCGGATGAAAATATCGTGCTCTGAGTAAAGCCACTTCTTAATAATGGGGAAAATGTCATTGGTTTTAACTGAAATCGAACCCTTACGCGTGCTCATGAACCCTCCAAAAAGGTAACGGTGCCATATTGTCGTCTGGTAAACGTATTGAATATCTCGTAAAAGATAGGCACTGATTCGCGAACGTCAAGGGCAGCTACCGAATGGGAAATGAAATAATTCCGCTGAGTATTCTTACGACCGGCGGAACGATCGAAAAAATATATGACGAGTTTGAAGGGTCTCTCGAGAACCGGGAAACCATTGTTAAAAACAAGCTTCTTCAAAGGCTGCGTTTACCGTACACCGAAATTAGTGTGAAGCAAGTGATGTCGAAAGACTCACTTCTCATGAATGAACACGATCGCCAGTCAATTCTGGAAGCGATACTGGATCAGGGAAATCAAAATCCCGTGGTCGTTCTTCACGGCACAGATACGATGGATCAGACGGCGAAATATTGTTTTGAAAAACAACCCAACATTCCTGTGCCGGTTGTCTTCACCGGAGCGATGAGACCTCTCGGGTTTGAAGATTCTGATGCTATTCAGAATGTCATTGAAGCGATGATGGCCGCAAAAATTCTGAAGCCTGGTTACTACGTCACCTTTC
The DNA here is from genome assembly GCA_040387275.1 of Bdellovibrionota bacterium. GTDB lineage: Bacteria > Bdellovibrionota > Bacteriovoracia > Bacteriovoracales > Bacteriovoracaceae > Peredibacter. The sequence goes on from JAZKDZ010000003.1 coordinate 615,118, forward strand.
ACGGAAAACTTTTTACTGTACCGAATTTAAGAAAAAATAAAACGAAGGGAACCTTCGAGGAGATCACATGAAAACTTTCATGTTGAGCATGCTTTTTGTTTCTACATCCGCTCTCGCCTGGGGACCAACCGGTCACCGCGCAGTAGGGGAGATCGCTGAGAGATTCATGGAGCCGAAGGCCCTTCTCGCTGCGAGAAACATTCTTCAGGGTCATTCACTCGCCAAGGGTGCGACCTGGCCGGATGAAATTAAATCTGAACCTGCCCGTTACTCTTATACGTATAACTGGCATTACACGGACTGGTCTGACGAAGCTCATGATCACGATGAAACAAACTCTTCAGGAAAACTGATGGGCTCTATCGATGCCCAGTTAGCAGTTCTCAAGAGCCCGACAGCGACTCGTGAAGAAAAAGAATTCGCTCTGAAATTTATTGTTCATCTCATCGGCGATCTTCACATGCCTCTTCACGTAGGAAACGGTCTCGATCAGGGTGGAAACTTCTGTAAAGTTTCTTACATGGGACAAAACACAAACCTTCACGCTCTCTGGGATGAAGGGATGATTAACTTCACGAATCTTTCTTTTACGGAACTTGCGAAATTCGCTTCTGCCGGAAAAACAATTGAATCGATGAGAACGGCACGTTCAGGATCACCGATCGACTGGGCACGGGAATCAAAAGCTCTCCGTACCAGAATTTATCCAGCGAACGTTGTTGAGCCGCAAACTCCGATGTCGATCAAGGGATATTGTCGTAAGGAAGTTACTCCGGAAGAGATTCCGAAACTTTCTTATGAATACGCGTATCAGTTTATGCCGGTCGTGGAAGAGAGAATCTTTCTCGCGGGTGTTCGTCTTTCAGTACTTCTCAACGAAGCACTTAAGTAATTTTATAACCGCTGATTTCTTCCGGAGCCTCTGGCTTCGGAAGAGTTAGTTGGTAATAGCCAACGTCCCACCATTTGCCTTGCTTGAATCCCACTTCCGGAAAACGTCCCGCAAATTTGAATCCCATCTTCTCATGAATCGCGACACTCGCATCGTTCGGAAGAGTGATGCCGCCGATGATATTGAAGACACCCATCTTTTTTAAATGATCAAAAAGTTCTGCGTACAGTTTTCTACCGGTCCCGTTTCCGCAGTGATCACGATGGACGTAAATCGAAGATTCCACTGACCAGCGATAAGCAGCGCGTGTTTTAAAATGAGTGGCGTAAGCATACGCGATGATTTTTCCGTCACGTTCGAGAACGAGCCAGGGAAAAAGTTTTGAATATTCTGTGATTCTCTCTTTCATTTCTTCGAGAGTGGGGACGTCGATCTCAAAAGTGATCGAGGTATCTGTCACATAATAAGCGTAAATATCGCGGATGGCGGCGGCATCTGCAGTTGATGCCATTCTGATTTTTTCCATGCATTCATCTTAAAAACGCCACGATTGACTGGCAAACTACGATGTATTTCTGTCAAGTTTAAGGCCTAATTCGTTGAGATTACGAAAAGATCTCCGGGAAGTTTTGATCGGGATAATAATCTTTAGAATTTCGGGGAAAAGCGCCGATATATCCCCTGAGGTCTAAGACCATGGAAGTTTTGAATTTAGGGAAGAAAACTATCAGCCAATTGCTCGTGATGATTTATCTCATCACAAGTTGCAATCCTATGGCCACGCCAGTGTCGAAGCGCGGGCTCGCTGCTGCCGACGGTTCTATTTCCACAACAGCAGGTTCTTCTTCTGGCTCCGGTGGTGGAGCAACGAATGACGATGAAGTCATTGGTGATGGAACAAGTCTTCCTCCGAAAGTTGAAATCCGCCATCTCATCGAACCCAATCTTTCTTACGATCCGACATATCAGACAGGAACTGGCATTGCTTCCGGTGGATCTTACGTCCGGAAACTCACACTTCCTAAAAACTTCGCCGGTAAACTTTATGTTGCCGGTATCAACGTCGGAACACTTTCAGATCGCATTGTCCGTGTGAAATTTAAATGGGGTAACAACCGCAAAGCGATTCCGGAAGAAGGAATTCCTGCGACAGTTGTTCAGGCACCAGGGATCACACCACAAACTCCGATCAGCGTTCTCGTTCTTGATTTAAAATCAGAGCCGTTCAGATCAGTCCGTCTTCCTTATGATCTCTTCGACTATAATGACTACGATTACTCAGCAGGGGACACTCCTGTTCAGGATAACCGTGACACCGGACTTTACTGTCGCGGATTACAGGTGGCCGATGATCCGACTTATGTTGGTGTAGGTGCTTGTGACGGAGTTCAGTCAAATCCTGATCAGCCGGAAGAAGAATGTCTTTATGCGTACGCGAAAGTCGCTGACCAGGGACTTGTTCGCCAGATTACGACAGCACAAGTTCCGCTCACACCGACTCTCACTCAGAGTAACAGTTTCCTCGGAACAAATTATTATCAGGATTATTTAGCGAAGAGCTTACTGAAGCCTCTTCCTGATACGATGACAACATCAGGAGCTTTCACAGCAGGCTCATTCTTATTCAGTCAGACCAATACAACAACATCTTCTCCGGCCCTCAATTTCCCTGCGGCCACAATCTGGGATCCACTCACTGTCGGATCAAGTACAACGAAGTATTTTTATCGCGGTCCTTATCGCCTGATGGATTCCACGAACTGGCAATTCCGTTTTGCCCGTCTTGATGGAGCGAAACGTCTCTTCAAAGAAAACTCTTACGTGAACTTCGATCTTTCGAAGGGCGCACTCCCGGATAGCCCGGTTTATGCTGTTCAGGATGTTGATGGAAATATCACATACGTCCAGCAGGATAAGATCTATTACAATTCTTATCTCTTCCCACTCGCTACGAAAGTTTCTCTTGCTTCAGGCGTAGGTTACCTCGGAAGTGGAACTCCTGATGGAGCTCGCTCTGTCACAACCACTGCGTCTCTCTGGATGGACGGTGCCAACGCCCGCGCTCAGAGTAAGGACTCGGAACAGAATCACATCGGCTCTTGTAACGTCACTTCTTCCATTGAAATTACCGCGAAAGACGACAACGGAGTTGAGTATACGATTTCACAGGCCCTCGATGTGAAACTCCAGCTCGTTCGTCCGACTGTTTATCGCACAGACATTGGTAACGAAGTTCTCTACACAAATTTCCGTTCATGCTCGTCGAATGCAAGTTGTGGAAGCTCAGGCTGTTGTTTAAATAACCGCTGCTGGGATGAAAATCTTGTGTCTCAGTGTTTTGATGAAACCGATATCCAGGGTAATAAGCCGGTTGGAAATTCGTGTGCCTCAGATCTCGAGTGCTCGAGTCTCTGTTGTAGTTCGACTAATGGACAATGTGCTCCTCACAACACAACTCTTAATCCAGCGGTTCTCTGTTCGAAACCGGTGGGAGCGTTCTGTATCGCCAAAGAATGGTGCGGAAAAACGCCTGTCACAAAATGTATCGTAGTATCCCAGCCGAATGATCCGGTAAGCGGAGAGGCCCGTTGTACGCAGTCCTGCTATACCGTTTATGAGTATGGTGACTGTAAAAACGGGGCCTGTACACCTGCCGTTCAGCCAGCTATCCCTGTATTCAATGAAAGTGACCCTAACAGATGCGATGGCGCTGTGCCCGCACCTGACTTTTCAAATTGATCTGAGACTCACTCCTCTGGCATAATGTACGCCTATGTCATTACCTGAACTGAAAGATTGTATTCTTGATCACATTGCGATTGCCGTGAAAAGCATCGATTCCTCTAAAAAAATCTGGGAAGACATGGGTCTGACTTTTGCCCCGGAACTAGAGATCGTTGAAGATCAGAAAGTTAAAACGGCTTTCGCTCATGTTGATGTGAACGCACATATCGAACTCCTTGAACCAACCAGCACGGAATCCACTATCCATAAATTTATCGAACAGAAAGGCGAGGGGATTCATCACCTCTGCTTTAAGGTTCCTGATGTGAAGAAAAAAACTGAAGAATTAACTGCCAAAGGTTATCGCTTCATTTATCCGGAACCAAAAATCGGTGCCGGCGGATGTCTTGTGAATTTCATGCATCCGAAATCAACTGGTGGAGTCCTCATCGAACTCTCTCAAAGGCCCGTTAAATGAATCAAATGCAATTCCAGGCACCGAAGCTCACTCCTGTGAATAAGGGCATTCTCATAGCGACTGTATCGCTTTTCATCCTTCATTCGATCATGAAAGCAGTAGGAGCTTTTTCCGTTGTCTCTGTCGTGGGTCTCTCGGGTGCGGGTGTTCTTTCAGGAATGATTTTCCAATTCGTCACCTATCCGTTCGTTGAAACTCAATTAATGAGTGCTCTATTTAACTCACTTCTTATCTGGTTCATCGGATCGGAAATTGAAACCCTCTGGGGCAAAAAAGTTTATCTTCGTTTCCTCGCACTCGTAGTGATTGGTGTGGGACTTTTCTATTTTCTCGTGAGCGTTTTGTTTTTCCACGGTACTCACATGTATGAAACGAATCTCCATGGTCTCAATGGAATTAACTTCGCGCTCCTGATTGCCTACGCGACTCTTTATCCGGATCGCCAGCTTTCCCTCATGATGATCTTTCCCATGCGGGCGCAGACCTTCTGCTGGATTCTCGCCGGAATTGAGGCCTACATGGCCCTCTTCAGCAATATCACCACATCCTGGGCGCATCTTCTGGCGATGGGACTTTCCTGGCTCATCATCCGTTTTCAGCGCACATCCTTCCTTAGAACTATCCTGAATAAGGATTTTCAGAGGGCAAAGGCCAAAAAAGGGCATCTTTACGTGGTGAAAGATGATGACCAGAAACCTCCGAAATACTGGCAGTAGTTGACCAAGAGCATTATTTCTTGCCAGAGAACGTCCGGGAGTGTTACAAAGAGTTTCGTTTTAAAAGAGAGGACCTATGAAATTGAGACTGGCGCTTGAAGAAAAACTTATGGATGTTCGTGTTCGTGACCGTCTCGTAGCAGAAGGCAAGATCCCGAAAGAAGAACTCAAAAAATATACTGAGTCTCTTCCGGACGATACAAAAAACGCGGTTCCACTGGACCACGAAGAAAATCAGAAAATTCAGTAATTAAATTAAGCCCTCGAAAGAGGGCTTTTTTTTTGTCGATTATTGAACGACGAAAGAAGAGAAGTAGATTTGTTTTACGACTGGCTGACCGAGTTTTTCATTCACAGCTTTCTTCACACGACTTTCAAACGTTAATTTCCCCGTCATGCTATCAAGCTCAGAAGGACTCATGTTTGAGGCCACCTGAATGACGACATCTTTAAACACATGCTCGAAAGTCTTCACCATCTCTTTCTGATCAGCATGGAAAGTCAGCACGTTCATTTCGAGATCAAGAAAACGCAGGCGCGAAGATCCGGAGTGAAGATTCACCACGAACTTTTTAATCGCCACGGGTTCAAGACGGGATTTTTCAGAAGCATCTTTCTTGAGATTTTCTTCTTCAGCTGCCTGATTAGTTGGCTCAGGTTTAATCATGAAGTGTGAGTAGTACACGAGGCCCGCGCCCATAAGGACGACGGCAAGGTTCACGATGATGAGGATCTTCTGCATATCAAGATTCTAGCATGCTCGGGAATTTGTGCAAAAAAAAAGGGTCCCGAAGGACCCTTTTGGCTTAAAGATACTTATCGAGAGCAAGCGGAGTGTAAGGGAGGTCGAGGTCGCGAGCAACTTGCTCATAAACCAGTTTCCCTTTGTAGATATTCACTCCGAGGCGGAGTGGCTTATCTTTCATGATCGAGCGATCAACACCATCACGAGCAAGCATACGAGCGTACTTGAGAGTCACGTTCGTAAGAGCGAATGTCGACGTACGGGCAACGGCACCCGGCATGTTCGCCACACAGTAGTGAACAACGCCATCAACAACGAAAGTTGGGTTTTCGTGAGTTGTTGCCTTACAGGTTTCAATACATCCACCCTGGTCAACCGCGATATCCACAACCACTGAGCCTTTGCCCATTTTAGAAATCATGTCACGAGTAACAAGCTTCGGAGCTTTTGCACCCGGAACGAGAACAGCACCGATCACGAGATCAGAGTGAATCACTGATTCTTCGATGTTCTGAGAGTTTGAGAAAATTGTGTGAACTTTGTTTTCGAAAAGATGATCGAGTTCAGCGAGACGTTTCGTTGAAAGATCGATGAGAGTTACGTCTGCACCCATACCAACCGCCATCTGAGCAGCGTTTGTACCAGCGATACCGCAACCAATGATCGTAACTTTCGCACGACGAACACCAGGTACACCTCCGAGAAGAATTCCTTTACCGCCCTTATCGAGCTGAAGGTAAGTCGCTCCGACCTGAACTGACATGCGCCCTGCTACTTCCGACATAGGAACGAGAAGCGGAAGGGATCCGTCTTCAAGCTGGATAGTTTCGTAAGCAATACAAGTTGCTCCAGACTTCATGAGACCTTCTGTCTGTGGTTTATCAGCAGCAAGGTGAAGATACGTATAAAGAATGTGGTGAGGCTTAAGAAGAGCGATTTCATTCGGCTGTGGCTCTTTCACTTTGATGATCATTTCGCCAGTCGCGAAACACTCTTCAAGCGTCGGGAGAATTTTTGCTCCGGCCTTCGTGTATTCTTCATCAGTGATACCGATACCCATACCGGCATTTTTTTGAACGAAAACTTCGTGACCGTCCTGGACGAGCTGACGAGCACCCGCTGGAGTTAATCCAACACGGTTTTCATTGTTTTTAATTTCCTTAGGAACAGCAATTTTCATAGGAGTCTCCCGTTAAGTGAAACATCTGATAGGTGGCTAAAAAATTTCATTCATCTTACATGCGTTTTGAAATTAAGAATAGAAGAAGGTGGCCCCGTCTGTACCAATTACAACGTTTTTGGCCCCCCGTGCCTTAAGTTCCGAAAGGAGCTCCCCATGCTCAAGTTCGTGTCCCATGTGGGTAAGAATGGCGAGTTTGGGTGCAATTTTCCGGATGTATTCCAGAGATAATTCGAGGTGGAGGTGGGTGGAGTGTTTCGTCATGCGCAGACAATCAATCACCAGGACTTCGAGCTGAGCGTCACGAAGCCGGTCTGAAATTTTTTCAGGGATTTCCCGGCAATCGACCACGTAAGCGCACTTTCCATGAATAACGGCATAGGTATCTTCGTGACCGTGAGGCATGGGGAGAAGCTCGAAATTTTCACCGGCAAATTCATGGCTTCCCGGACCGACTTCATGAAGATCAAGCAGGGGAATTCCTCCTCCTAAAACGGCCTTGTCCTTGAAGTACGAATCACGTTCGAAAATGTATTTGAATTTCCGGCGAAGATCATTGGCCGCATCGGGCGCACTATAAACCGGAATGGGTTTTCCCGTGAGAAATCCAAAAGGTCGAAGATCATCCATGCCATGAGTGTGATCGGCATGATCATGAGTCACAATCACAGCATCGAGAGAAGAAATGTCGGCGCGGAGTAACTGAGTTCTTATATCAGGCGGCACGTCGATGAGAATTTTTTTACCTGCATCAGTTTCAATCAGAGCAGATGCGCGAAGACGTTTATTTCTCACATCCGTTGATCGACAAACATGGCACTTGCACCCTAGAATAGGAACTCCCGTACTTGTACCTGAACCCAGAAGGGTGATCTTGTTCATGCGAAGGATCTTACTATGAGATTTGTTTTTGTTCTCGTGTTTATTTTTGTGTCTTGCTCCACTCCTCAAACGAAAAAAGCTTCGAATCTTTCTGACAGCATTCAGATTGATGTCGAAGAATTAAAATTGAGTAATGGCATGACGGCGTTGATTGTACCCAATCATAAGCTTCCGATTTTTTCTCTCTACATGTTCTACAAAGTAGGCGGAAAAAACGAAGTGAAGGGAATCACCGGTGCTTCTCACTTCCTTGAACACATGATGTTCAAAGGAGCGAAACGCTATGGTCAGAACAAGATCGATTTTCTGATTGAAGGGTCAGGCGGACAAACGAACGCTTACACCACAAACGATCAGACTGTTTATTATGAGAATCTTCCGACGACGGAACTTGCGACGATTCTCGATGTAGAATCAGACCGCATGGAAAATCTTCTTCTCGATCCGGAAGCTTTTGAAAAAGAGCGCCAGGTCGTCCTGGAAGAAAGAAAAATGCGCTACGAGAATTCTCCGCGCGGACAACTTTATCTGGAACTCATGCAGACTCTCTTTAAGGGCACTCCTTACGGCACATCTGTTATCGGAGACATTCCTGATCTCAAGACTGTTTCCCGCGATCAGATTCAGGCCTACTTCAAGAGATTCTATGCTCCTAATAACCTGACGCTCGTTCTGTCAGGGGATGTGGATGCTGAGAAAGCGAAAAAAATTATTACCGAAAAATTCGGTTCGATCCCTTCTTCTCCTTCAGTCAAAGAGTCACATGATTCCCTGAAGGATGAAGCTTTCACGCCGAAACTTACGAATGATGTCGTTATCGCGAGAAAAGGTGAATCACCGTCACCACTTTTCATGCTGGCCTTTCCTTCTGTGAAGGCCGGTCATCCGAAAGGTTACGCGCTGGATGTTCTTTCTTCGATCTTAGGATCAGGAAAAAGTTCGGCCCTCATTAATCAATACATCCTTATTCCTAAACCGATGGCGACTTCGATGTATGCGGCCCACCAGCAGCTTGAGAAAGCGGGCTTCTTCTTTATCGGAGGAGAACTGGTTCGCGGTGTGAAGATCGATGAATTTAAAAAAGATCTCACAGGACGCCTCAAGAATTTCTGCTCAACAGAAGTGACAGAGAGAAGCATCCAGAAAATCAAAAACAATTATCTGGTTGATCTTTACTCGGGTCTCGATTCGAATGCTGGTCTCGCTCAGTTCCTTGGCGAGAGAGAACTTCTCTTCGGTAACTGGAGAAAGTACCAGGATGAACTCGCTCTCTATGAAAAAGTGACAGTGGAAGATGTGAAGAACGTTTGCCTTGAAATTACATCAAGCAAAAGTGTGTTCGTCTCTGTCTGGTCAAAACACAAGTAGGACCTATGAAAAAATATCTTATTCTTCTTTTGTTCGTTGTTTATGGTGCTCACGCAGAGACTTCGTTTCTTGATAGTGTGAAACGCCTTTCCTGGGGTGACCTGGAAGTGGTCTGGATTGAGGATGAAAAATTTCCGAGATTCACAGCTTCGCTTTATCTTGAAGATGGTGCTTTAAAAGATCAGACGTCGGGAATCACCCAGGCGACTTTCGATCAGTTCACAGCTGGCACAAGTAAAGAAACTCAAAGACAGCTCGCAGAATATTTTGACTTCTATGGTGCCAATCTCAAAAACTCTGTGACCCATGAATATTCAGTCATGAGTGTTCAGGCCCTCACCCGTGACATTGCTCCGGTCATGGGAAAATTCTGTGAAATCTGGAAAGATGCCCAGTATCCGGAAAACGAACTCCGCTCGTATGTCAGTCGTTCAAAAAGCACACTGAAAAATCTTGTCACTTCTCACGGCTCACTTGCTGACCGTGTATTCCGGAAAATTTCACTCGAAGGAACTCCTTATGTGAGTCCTGTTGAAGGATCTCTTGCAGGCTTTGATCAATTATCTTCTGGAAAGTTGAAGCAAAGACTGGCCGAGCTTCGTGGAGCGAGAAAGGTTCTTTATCTCTCGGGCCCGAAAGAAGTTCTCGGCATGAAAGATGTGATCGCTGGTTGCGGCTGGACTGCCGGCAAGAAAATGGCCGAGATGGATCTCAAGAAACCAGGTCTTCAATCTGCCATCTATCTCGTTCCTGTTCCGGGTGCTAACCAGGCGCAGATCCGCATCGGTCGTTATATTACAAAACGCGAAGTGGAAGGTAAGAATGATCAGTTCCAGTTTCTCTCTTCTTATCTTGGCGGAAGTTTCACCTCGAAACTCGTTCAAGAATTAAGAGTCAAACGCGGTCTCACTTATTCAGCGGGAGCTTACGTTTCAGTTCAAAAAGAATACGGACGCGCAGGCATTACGACTTTCTCGAAAAATGAAACGACGGCCGAAGCAGTCTCTATTATCCGGGACGTCTTCAACGAAGTTTCTCAGGGCGGAGTGACACCGGAAGAGTTCAAGCACCAGCAAGGACACATGATCGGCGGCTACGCATTTGGTTTTGAAGAAACAGGTGCTTTCATCGGTCAGCTCATGCTCTACGATCATCAGCAAAGGCCGCTTAAGGAGCTTGCTGAGTTTCCAGGACGAATCGCCAAGCTCAAGGCGAATGATCTCTCCCGCGCGAACCTTGAAGTTTTCCCATGGGAGAAGTTAACGATTGTGGTAGTCGGGGATAAGAGCCTTGAAAAATCACTCTCAAAAATCAGGCCCGTCAGAATTCTCGATTACAAAGACTTCCTCTAAAAGAAAAGGCCCTTACGGGCCTTTCTTATTTTAACTCACATTTCAGATTATACAAACGCTCATCCAATCGGAGTTGGGAGATATAACCCTCACCCGGTATATACTTCAGTTCTCCGGTTACCCCGTCAGGGGTGTTGAGCTTCCCGTAGTTAAAGTTTCCGTCGATGCCCGCGTATTCGGTATCCGTCATCGAATCAATGAAAGCAAAATGGAAAACGCCAACCGGATATCGGGTGGTGAAGATTTTGTTCCCAAGATGCGTCTGGCGGGTTTCACAGCGAAGCACTTGCTTACTCTGTCCTGGCCCGTGGCTGACATCTTCCCGTGAGCAGAATTCTCCATGTGCCCAGGCGAAGTAAGTGCAGTGATAACGATTTCCGTTATCATCACAGGGTTGGGCCTGCAGTTCGCAGGAAATTCCCATTCCGTAAGCGTGACTTACTGACAACATCACCAGGACCACTAAAGCTTTCACAATTTTCTCCTCATATAACGGGTATCATCACCCGCAAACCGTTCTGATCATTTTCGCCATCTTCTTCATGAGAGCATCCTCGGGATTGGACTTTAGTTTCACGAGATAAACATTCGCGTAACATTTCGCCCCACCATAAGGAGAAGACTTTCTCTCGAGCTCAAACTGGGGCTTCACCCTGCGGTTGTGCTCATCCGCAATAAAGACCGGAAAATATCCGGCACATCTTCCCTGACGACAAAGTTCAAGACCCGATTCGAGAAGAGTCACTTCATAAAGTACTTGTCTCTCGTAAGCAGTCTCGGGCCACCCATCAAGTCCTTTGGCCTTAGTCGGACTTCCCGACAGAGGGGCGATCGGCACGACAAAGGGAATCTCCTGCTGATCGATATCTTTAAACGATCCTTTTTTCACATACACACCCATTTCAACAGAGCGGATTTTTAAAAAATCCAGTCTCGGGTGAGGAACAGGAAGATAAGTAATTCCCATATCAACTTTATGATCAAGAACGAGTCTCTCGATTTCTCCGGGAACGGCTTCGTAAAGTTTCATTCCGCACTTGAGATCAATCTGATCAAGACCCGTCAAAAAATAGGTCGAGAACACTTCAAACGTCGCAAGACGAAGAGGAGCAAGTTTCTTTTCATCCTTGATCCCGATCAGCGCTTTCTTGATCGATTTCCATTCTTCAATCATCCGTTTGGCGTCCGGGAGAAAGGCCCGCGCTTCCGCGGTCAATGTCACCTGACGACCAACGGGAATGATGAGAGGAATTCCCAGGTCATGTTCCAGCGAATGGAGAATTTTCGAGAGTGCTCCGGGGCTTATACCCAGAAGCTCTGCCGCTTTCCGCACGCTTTCTGTTTGAGAGAATGTCACAAAGGCTTCGAGTTTGTATGTTTCCATGATGGAAACATATATATCAAAACATTCACTTAATCTAAACAATCATGTTTGCTACTTTGGTTTTTCCCAAAGGAGGGAATATGTTGGCCGTAAGAGTGGAAATCGAGACAGAGTCTAAGATGAAGAATGTAAGAGAGGCGTTGGGTCATTACCAGACTCAGATGAGGAACCATCCGTTCCGGACGCTGATTGCCCAGGGGCTGGTTTCCGAGGAGATCGGAAAAGAGTTCATGAAACTTCAGTATATCGACTCAACTCTGTGGGTTCCGATGCTTGCGATCATGAAGGACAGAGTGAGAAATCCTGTCCTGAAGAAGGCCCTGACGGACAATCTTCTTTGTGAGGCAGGAGCGAGACACACTTCGCACGTCACTCATTGTGCTGAGTTTTTGATGTCAAAAGGGATTGATCCTTATTTTGGTGATCTTTATCATTATTCTCCGCTCGCGAAACATCCGACGGAAATTATGAATAGTGTGATCCGGATGAGTGAAGCACAGATCGCCGGATGGATCATGATTGCGGAGATGATTGTGCCTGATCTTTTCCAGCTCATGCGTCCGATGCTTTTTGAAATCAAGGCCGATCTTTTTTATATCGATGAGCACATCAGTGTTGATAGTGATGAGCATGGTGAATGGATGATGAAGGGGATTGAAGATCTCCTGAGTGAAGGAGTTCCTGAGAAGGATATTCTCGACGGCGTTCATCTCGGAGGACGTGTGGCCCTTTGTGTGCCGGACGCTCTTTACGCGAAAGTACTGAGAGGAAAATATGAAGCAAAATATTCATGAAGTCTCGATGGAGGAGCTGCGGTCAATCCGCAGCTCTGTCCTCTCTTCAAGTGATTTTACTGTTGAGCATAGATGTCTCATTCCTGATGAAAGCGATGTGTGGGGAATTAACCTGGGATTTTATGAGGAAGGAGAGCTTGCGAGTTCCATGCGAGGACTCCCTGTTCAGAACGCAAAAGAACTGGAAGAGAATATGGATTACCGCGAATGTGGAAATCTGAATCTCAGATATCCGGGTATCGTATTCGGAAAGGCCTGCACCTATCCGGAAAGCCGTGGCAAAGGGCGGATGCGTGAGCTCTACTTTGCGATGGTGGAAAAAGCAAAGACAGGTGGCTTTCACTTTATCGCACTTACGACAAAGCCAACGAATCCCTTAAATGAATTTCTTCTCGATCAGGGTTTTGAGAAAAAGATGAATCCCGAAGGATGGCACCGCTTCGGTTATCAGAGTCACGGACCTACGTTTGTTTTTATTAAAACGCTGATCAGTTCTGATCAATAGTGGAGATGTCTGTCTCGATGATGGCACCTGGATAAACGACCAGACGGCCGGATTTGAGTGTGCCGGTGATGCGCGCTGAAGAGCGTACGGAAACGAGTCCTGCGCACTCAATTTCGCCTTCGACTGTGCCGAAGATTTCAAGATCAATCGCCTTGATTCTGCCTTTTACGAATGATCCTCGCTCAAGAACAAGTTTACCCTGTCCCTGGACTTCAATGCTTCCGTGAATCTCAGACGTAATGATCGCGTCGCCGGAAAGGATCACATCACCTGTGACTTTCGAGCGTGAGCCAAGAACGTTGTAATTGAATTCGCGGAAATCATTATCGCTTCTCATCCCTTGGCCCCTACTTTAAATGATTCGGTTTCTTTAACGAGAAGAAGATCGCCTTCACGGCTGAAAATATAGACGACAAATTTGACGGTTTCACCGACGAGACGGTGAAGAAATTCTGCATTCGTCGGACGAAGACGGGATACCGAGAAAGGTTCACCGGCAGAATACTTGATGCCTTCCGAGAAAGTCATGTTGGCCTCTTTCGGGTAGGCCATCATTCCGCTTTCTGAAATCATGAACACGAGAACGTGACCCATGACTTTATTTTCCGGTTTCGTACTGACGATCGAAAATTTCAGGCTGACTTTATTATTGTCATGCTCGAGAGCAAACTGATCGAGTTGTACGCGGTTTTCATTGATCAGGTTCTGCATGCCGTAAGGTCTTTTGACGGCGAGAAGATAAGGTTCATCGGCACCAGGAGCAGCTGTGGCAGGAGCTCCGGAAAGTTTCGCGGCCAGATCATCATTACTTTTTCTCAAAGACTCAACTTCACCCTTGAGTGCAATGACTTCAGAATCAGCGGCAGTGAGAACTTCGGGCATAGTAGGAACGGGAGCTGTCTGAATCCGTGTACCTAAACCCCAGAGGAAAAGGGCACTCAGAAGAAACAAAAATGCCACCGGAACGGTGACAAATAATGTGCGGACAAATTTCTTGGAGAAACGGAAATAGCGTGGCGGCAGGGGAGCATCATAGATAACGATGGAGACTTCGCCGCCGGGCTGTTGGATCGCCTCTTTCATTCTTTCTCTTTATTCTTTGAAATATCTGTTCTGCGGAGTGAAGGCAACATCACGCTGAGACGCCGACTTGTCGAATTGCTCACCCACGATCTTCCAGTCATAGTTCTGGTCTTTCATGAGGTAAAGAGTTTTTTTACCGGTATCGTTGATGATCGTCGACTTATAGCTCTGACGGAAATGAACGACAGCGTATTTCTCGTTAGCGAGGATGGAGATGAAATCAAAACCAATCTGAGGTCTGTCAGGTCTCGCGAAAACATTTCTCTTATAGCTCTTGTATCCGCTGTAGTTACCATGGCTGCGATCCCAGAAACGATTTGAATCGTAAGCTGAGATATAATTATCAAAATCTTTTTCCTGCCATGCCTTACCCCATTTCTGGACAGCATCGTTCAGATCTTTTCTGTTTCTTTCCCATGTCTTCTTGTTCAGAAAAAGAATGTCCTGAACAACGATGATCGGAGTGGCCTTGATGTCGATATACTGGCCGATATCTTTCAGGTCAGCGTTCTGAACAACAACACAGCCTTTTGAATCGAGGCCTTTTGAAATACGGTTGTCATCATCCGTTGAATGAAGCCAGATTCCGCCGCCGCCATTGTTCTCGCGGTTATCAACGAAATTCGGGTAATCCATAGGGAAGGCACCGGCGCCGTAAATTTTCGCGTAATCACCATGACGACGTTTCAGTTCTTCTTTCGAATAAAAATCCTGGAGAGTGTAGATTCCTTCAGGAGTTTTGTGATCGCCGTTTACAGACTTATCACCTTTAAATTTTCCGGTCGCAATGTTGTAGGTCTTGATGAGTTTCGGAGAAGTTTTATCGTTCTCATAAACGTGCAGCTGGTGAGTGGATTTTTCAACCAGAATGACGTGGTGTGCGAAGTTCTCATCCATCATTAAGATATTGGAAGGAAGGAAGTTTTCTTCAGCTCGCGCAAGACCGATCATTACAGTCAACAACGTCGCCAGCATGGCAAATGTGTTTTTCAAAAGTCCTCCAGATTTGGGAAGCATCAAGATTGTATTATGGGTCCCCTCACTGAATCAATAGTTCATTCACACGCTGAGAGTGCAATCTTTGCCGGACTGAGGAGTCTTCCTAAGTAAGTTATCATTATCAGGAGGACTCAAAAATGACCTACTATTTTATTAGCTTTGATCAGTCAAAGTTCAGGGATTTCCCTGAACGTTTTCCTGTCTTAAATGAGGGAAGCTGGATTACGTCTGACAGTGATCTTCAGATCATTCTCGACTCTGCTGATGAAAATACCTGCTTCTTCATCGATTTTCCGAAAGAGAGTAAAGATCTGACGAAATGGGTGACGCTCATCCGTTCAAAAGTTCCGACGGCCCGGATTATTTACGTTACGGGTGATCAGAAAACAGTTGATCTCAAGGCGCATCAGCTTTCACCACAAGGTGGCGATGCCTATGTTTCAAAAAATGTTTCCACTGATACCCTTCAAAGAATTCTCGGCGGATTCCAGAACGAAATTCAGAATATTGTGGGTAATAAGCTTGAGAAGCCGGGTGCTTCGAAGTTTGCCAAAGAGTTTGAACTGAACTCTCTGGCGAAATTAAAAATGGATGAAATGAGCATGGAGCTCGACGCTCTTTTTGCAGAATCCATTGATCAGAAACAAAAACCAAAATTACAAAGTATGTCGATGCTTGCGTCTCACGAAGACGAAGAACTCGGAGTTTCTATGAGTGATAATGACCAGGAACTTTCACTGGACGACATGGTCGATCTGGAAATTTCTGATACCCCTGATCTTCCCACAGAATCAGCTTCTGATGACGGTGGTCTTGATATGGAACTCGATGCGGGACTTGATCTCGAACTCGGGAATGATGCTCCTGCCGAATTGCCTTCTGATGAACCGATGGATGGACTTGCTGATCTCGATTTAGGTGGGGGAGAGGAAATGTCTCTCGATGATAATAAATCGAGTGTAAGCCTGAGCCTTGGTGAAGATGAAAATGATGAATCCGGTCTCCGTCTCGACGGAACTGCGGTGAATAATCTTGATTTCGGTCCGCTCGATGGTGACCTTTCACCAGACGCGAAAGAAAAACTCGCAGAAATCGATGCGATCATGGATGAAGATTCTAAAATTAATCTGGGAATTCCCGCTGACCTGAATCTCATGGAAGATGATGAAGCAGAAGGAATGACCGGGACCGGTAAACCAGACAGTCATGCGATCATGGCCGATGGAGATGCTCTTGATCTCGGCGGAATTGACGACAGTCTCGTTGATCGCGGTGATGACGAAGAAGTGAAAATTGATCTTGCGGCCGAAGGATTTGAATTGGCCGATGTGGCCCCTGCCGCAGGTAACGACCCTATCGACAGTGACCTTGATCAGCCTCTCGTGAGTGATGATATCGATCTTGCGAATCTTGATTTCGGCATGGAAGTTACTGAAGAAGAAGATAAGCCGGTTGTGGTCGCTGCTCCGAAAGAAGAGAAGACCAATACGAAAGTTAAAAAGCCTAAGAAAGAAGTTAAAGAAGAAAAAGAAGAGAGCCGTGTGGTTCAGGTCGATAGACCCATGGGCCAGGAACTCCGGGAAATTTCCGGAGCGTATTCAGCGGAACTCGAGCGCATGCAGGCGACTCTTTCCAATCTGAGATCTGACCGTGAAGAACTTCTCGCGAAGATTCAGACAATGGAAGAGGATAAACTCCTTCATAATCGTCAGACTCTCACGATGCGTGCTGAGCTGGATGAGAAAAAAATTGAACTCTCTATTGTCCGGAAGAAACTCAATGAAGATATCTCTGACCTGAAAGACCGTTTACGTCTGGAAGAAGAGCGACGCCTCATTCTTGAGGAGAAGAACCGGATACTCCGCGAAGAAGTGGATAAAGCGTCCCAGCGCAGTCGTATCGACGTGAAAAAAGTCCAGATGCGCGAACGTGAACTCGAAGGACGTCTTGAATTACTCAAGGCTGATGCAGAAACCCAGATTCGAAATCGTGATTTGAAAATTCTGGAGCTGAAGCGTAAGATCGACGCCATGGAGTTCGATATGGAATCCATCCAGACTCAGGAAAAACGCACGGTAGAATCCCGCTTTGAGCTGGAAGATAAACTGGAGAAGGCGATCAAGACTTTACGTGGAGCAATCTCAGTTCTCGAAGATGAAACCGATAAGGGTGCTGCCCTCGAGGCCCTTAAGAAAAATATTGATATGTAATGACCAAAAAAAGTAAACCTCTCGAAATCGTCTGCATCGGTCTCGACTCATTCTCCATTGAAGCGATTAAAAAGTCCTTCAGAGAAAATAAAGTCGATTACCATTTTTCCTATATCCAGGAAGTCTCAGACCTCGTCTCTTTCGGGAAGCGTGAAGCTGATGCTGTCTTCTTTCAGTCGAATCGCCAGAGTCAGAAAACAATCGATGACATCCGCCGCATCCGTTACTTTATTCCGCGCGCGGCAATTACACTTCTCTCTCCACGTCCGGATATTTATGGCATCGTCGGATCATTTCGCGCGGGCCTCTTTGACTTTTTAAGTCTTCCGGTGGATTCAAACGAAATCCGTACTGTGATCTATCGTCTGAAACTTCATGGGACGATTCAAAAAGGGCAGTGGAACCCTGAGCGTGCTGTTCTCCATCTCTTTTCCCGTCCGGAGAGTTTCTCCTCGGTAAAAGACATTTCTCAAAGCTTAAACCAGTATCTCAATCTCTTCTTTGATCGCGAGAAGGAACTTCGTTTCCAGTCAGATGAGAAGAGGCTTGGCTCACTGAAAAACAAATTAAAACTCACGGAAAATCAGCTTGGCCGCATCAGGAAGTTCTTAGCTGATGAAACCGGACTTGTTTTCGGTCTTCGCTACTACAAAAATCGTTTCTACTTCCTCGTGAAAGACGGGTCCGGTGGACTTTCTTATCTCGTGGTGAAAAATACATCAGCGTTTTCAATTAAAGAGATCCTCTCTGATTATCTTTCGAACGTTCTTAAGACATCCGTGACTATCCTGATTGAGTCTAAGAAACGCGAAGAAATGCGCCTTCTTTCTTTTACAGATGAGATCACTGGTCTCTTCAATCAAAGAAAGCTTGTCGAAGATCTCGACCTCTTTATCACGCGCTACCAGCATGACAGAAGCGGCTTCGGGCTCCTCTTTGTCGATATCGATTACTTCAAGAACGTGAATGATCAATTCGGTCACGTCATCGGTTCAAAAATCCTGATCGACATGGCCGTTATCGTAAAGGGCCAGTTACGTAATACCGATCTCGTGTATCGCTACGGCGGAGATGAATTTATCGTTCTTCTTCCACGCACGACGATTACGGAAGCGAAGATGATTGCTCTTCGTATTTCTGACGCCGTGAAAGCGGCTGAATTTGAGATTGATCGTCCGGAGAAATACCGTCTTTCACTCTCAATCGGGATTGCTGAGTATCCAACGGATGCTGAGACAGCGAAATCCATCATCGAGTTCGCAGATAAGATGATGTACATGTCGAAGAAGAGTGGGAGAGGGAAAGTCTTCCATGTAAGTGAAGTCGTCGCTTCATAAAAAAAAAGCCCTCTTTCGAGGGCTTTTTAGAACTACTTCTTTTTAGCTACTTTCTTTTTCGTCGCAACTTTCTTCGCGATCACTTTCTTCGTGATGGCCTTCTTAGTCGCTTTCTTAGCTGGAGCTTTCATCTGCTTAGCAGACTTAACGAGCTTGTCGATTTTCGCCTGAAGAGAATTGAGCTCTTTCTTGTGGCTATCGAGAAACTTTTTAGCTTTCGCTTCAACGTCAGATTTTTCTTTCTGAAGTTTTTTCTTCATATCCTGAAGATCGCGATCAACGAGTTTGTTCCAGTCTTTCTGAGCTTCTTTCATTTTTGCGTTGAGAGTTGCCTTGATAGCAGTCACATCAACATCATTGATGAATGTCTGAACATTCGATTTGATCTCATTGATCTTGCCCATGACTTTTGCTTTCGTGTCTTCTGTTGTTGTCTCGTCGCTCATGATTTTCTCCCTAGGAAAGGTGGTAATTCAGGTTTTTGCTAATCGGTATTCTGTACCCAAAACCAAAGCTTTTCGCCTTAATTTTTATGATGGGACAGAACTGAGCTCTTTTATACTCTGATTTCAGGTAGAGGTTAAGAGTTTTCATGATTTCCTCCTCGGAGAAACCTAATCCTGACAATTCATTCTTCCCGTAACGATAAGAAAGAATCCCTTCAAGCATCGGATCAAGGCGAGGATACGGAGGCAAGGAATCCTGGTCGAGTTGGTTCTGGCGAAGTTCTGCCGATGGTCCGCGATCAATAATCCCCGGAGGAATCGGCTCGCTGAACTTGGCATTGATATAGCGGGCAAGGCGATAAACCTCTGTTTTATAAAGATCACCTAAGAGAGAAATGGCACCAACAGAGTCACCGTATTGAGTGGAGTAGCCCACAGCGAGTTCAGATTTATTGGACGTATTGATGACCATCGCACCCGTCTGATTGGAACGGGTGTAGAGAAGAGTTCCGCGCAGGCGACTCTGAACGTTTTCATCGATGAGGCCGTCGAAATTTTCAGGGAAGGTCTGGGTAAAAGTGTTTTTCATCGTCGCGTGGAGGAATTTAATGGGCAAATACCGAAGGGGAACCTTGATTCTCCGGCACATATCCTCACAAAGTTCAGTTGAAAGAGTCGCCGAATGGATACTCGGCATGTAAATCGCCTCAATTTCCTGGCCATCTTTTAAGGCCAGTTTCACGATCGCGAGAACAAGGGCGGAATCGAGACCGCCGGAAAGGGCGACAAGAAATTTCTTAAATCCGGATTTTCGGGCATATTCCTGAAGGCCGAACTTGAGAGCGGTGAGAATGTCGGCGCACTCTTCATCAGTCCAGGTGACGAGTTCAGCAGGTTTTTTCGAGTGATCAAGACGGGGAGAGAAGAGTCCTTCCCAGGTATTTTCCGGATGGAAAACCGGTTCACGTTCGTAACGTCCAATAAGTTTTGCGAACTCCACTGTCTGAATTTCTTTTTCAAAAGATTTCATCGCCAGCGAGACATTTTCTCCGGCAACGATGAAGCTCGAGCCATCAAAAAGAATTTCATCTTCTCCACCCACGCGGTTGAGATAAAGAAACGGGCATTTAAATTTCAGGCTGATTTCTTTGGCGCGCTCAAAGCGTTTTCTTTTTTTCCGGTCATCAAATGGTGATGCGGATAGATTGATGAGCATTTTGACCGGGAGATTTTTTTCCTTCATCTCGCGGTACATGAGATCGCAAGGGTCCATCTGATGAAAAGAGCTGCCCCACATGTCTTCGCAGATGTGAAGGCCAATGAGATTTCCCTGGAAATCGTAAAAGCAGTTTCCATTTCCCGGAACAAAATATTTCTGCTCATCAAAGATGTCGTAATTTGGAAGAAGGCGTTTGGTATAAATTTTTCTGAGACCAACTCCCGGTACAGCTTCAAAAATCACGTTCTCAATTTTGTGCGGAAGCATGCTCTCTTCGAGTGTGTAATGAAGGCCCGGCACCAGACCACGCCACTTATCGGTTTTCGGAAGAGTCTTTAACCAGGTATCGATAAATTTATGATGATCGAGATAGGAATCAATAAAAGCGCGCTGAAGACAGAGATCCTGCAGCGGATATCCCGTGAGAAATAATTCCGGGAAGAGATGAAGCCCGTCGCCCTTGAGGTTTTCCCTGAGATAGCCCGCGATCGTAGAGAAATCCGCAAGCGTATGGTGGGTTTGGTGAAGAGTGATGGTAGACATAAGTGCCTCTTTACTTGACACATAGCGATTAAAAAGGTTATTTGGTCGGTTCATTATAGCAAAAGTTCTGCACCAAAGAGAGTGAATCATGGCCTTGAAACGTGTTCTTGTGATTGGCGCTGGTCTGGCCGGCTCGGAAGCTGCCATGTTTCTTGCCCGTCACAATATCCAGGTCGTTCTGATCGAGGGAAAAACAGTCAAATTAAATCCCGCGCAGAAGATCACGACGTTCGCTGAACTCGTTTGCACCAATTCCCTGAAGTCGATGGAACCCACTTCTGGTCACGGCATCCTGAAAAATGAAATGAAGGCCTTTGGCTCGCTCGTTCTTGAGTGCGGGAACATCCACGCGGTACCTGCTGGTGACGCTCTTGCTGTTGATCGCGAAAAGTTTTCTCAGGAAATTACCAATCGTTTATCCCAGCATCCGAATATCAGAGTTGTTTCTCTTGAGGCCGATGATCCACTCGCACTCATGAAGCATTTTGAATGTGATTACGTGATTGTCGCTACCGGCCCCCTCACGTCAGTGAAGCTCGAGACATGGATCAAGGAAATGTCGGGCGATGATTTCTACTTCTACGATGCGATTGCACCAGTGGTAGATGCAGATTCTCTCGATCTCACGAAACTTTATTTCAAGGATCGTCACAAGGATATGGAAGAGGGTGGGGACTATCTCAACTCTCAGATGAATAAAGAGCAGTATTACGCTTTCGTTGAAGAGCTAGCGAAGGCCGAAAAAGTTCCGCAGAAAGATTTTGAAGACTGGAAGTTTTTTGAATCATGTCTCCCAATTGATCTCATGGCAGAACGTGGAAAAGATACTGCACGCTTTTCGTGCATGAAGCCCGTGGGACTTGAACCCGATATCCAGGGCAAATGGCCTTACGCCGTTGTTCAGCTTCGTAAGGAAAACCTTCTCGGTTCTGCGTACAATCTCGTGGGATTCCAGACCCGTCTTACTTACAAAGAACAAGTTCGTGTATTCCGGATGATTCCGGGTTTAGAGAACGCAAGTTTCATTCACCTGGGATCGTGTCACCGGAACTCATTTTTGAACGCCAGAAAACTTCTCAATAACGATCTCTCATCGAAAAAACATCCTGAAGTCTATTTTGCGGGTCAGATTACTGGTGTCGAAGGTTATACCGAATCAGCGAGCATGGGACTTTACGTGGCCTATCAGCTTCTTCGCCGGATAAAAGGTCAGGATCCTGTCGCTTTCCCTGTGGAAACGGCCATGGGTGCCTTGGTCAATTACATCATGACGATTGAAAAACCATGTCCTTCTAACATCAATTTCGGCCTTCTTCCGGGTGTTGAACTCACGAGAGAACAGCGGAAAGGGGATAAGAAGCGCATTAAAAAAGAAATCGTTTCTAAGCGCGCCTTCGATGTTTTCCAAAACTTCTATTCCGGGACCATTGTTTCCACGCTAAACTAAAGCATGGCCGGAACTTTTTTCATTCTGCTTGCTGCTTTTCTCTGGGCACTCGATACGCTCATCCGTTATCCCCTCGTGGAAAGCGGACTCTCGCCGATTACCATCGTCTTTTATGAACACGTCATCCTCTCACTCATTTTCGGATGGGGAGCGGTTACTGCCTTCAAGAGAATCGGTGAACTCAAAGTCGCGGACATCTTTTCGTTCTTTGTCGTGGGTTGCGTCGGTTCGGCCCTCGCGACTGTTGCATTCACGGAATCGTTTCACTTCTTAAATCCCTCTCTCGTTATCCTTCTTCAGAAACTCCAGCCGGTGATTGCGATCTTCCTTGCGGCGATTGTTCTGAAAGAGCCGATCGATAAGAAATTTATCCTGTGGGCAGCTTTCTGTATGGTCGGAGGACTTTTAGTCTCCTCACCTGACATTGAGCGCTTTTATCACCTGATGGTTCAGGATTTCAGTCTCGTTGTTTCTGATTCCGCTGTTCGTGGATATGTTCTGGTTCTCATCTCCATTGTCGGATGGGGAAGTGCTACGGTCTTTGGAAAAAAACTCACTCTTGCGGGATTTGATACGCGCTCGATTCTCTCCGGAAGATTTCTGCTGGGACTTATTGCGCTCATCCCTTTTGTGACCTGGAACCGCTCACTCATCCTTCCTCACGGCGAGGATTACCTCCGGATTTTCATCATGGTTTTCCTTTCGGGTGCCATGGGAATGTATTTTTATTACCAGGGGCTGAAACGCATCTCTGCTAAGACTGCAGCGATTGCGGAAATGTTCTTCCCTTTATTTGCCATCATCGTGAACTGGATTTTCCTCGGAAAACAGCTGACTGATCTTCAGCTCGCCGGTGGTGTGATTCTTATGATCGGCTCACTTGTTATCCAGATTAAAAAGTACTGATATGAATACTGCTATCTGTATCGACTCACTTCTTTCACGCGATGATGCCACTTTTCTTCTAGAACTCGTGCTCATGATCTATCCCAATTCGGAGATCTACACCATTGCTCACAAGCAAGGCGGGATTCTCGGACAGGTGGAAACGCGTTCTATCGTTTCGAGCTACCTCACGAATAAAGTGGGGAAGGGTGATGTCTTTAAAAAGAATTTCTGGATTCTCCCGTCTGCCGTAAAAGGCATTCCACTTCATCCCTCAATCAACAAAGTAATCGTTCTCTCCCGCGGCTATATCCACGGCATGATTTTTCCGGCCAATGTTGAGCGCGAGCTTTACATCATGGAATGGGATTTCGTTGATCAGGAAAAAACCGGCTGGCAGAAAATGTTCGGTGCCTTCGTGAATGACTGGAGAGAGAAAGCCTTGAAGCAGTATCCGCGGATTGCGGTGAGCTCAGAAGCCCTGAAAAAGAAACTCGATCTTCCGAATGCTGAAGTCATCGCTCCTACATACCGGACGGAAGAATATCCTTTTGTTCGTGACGAAGATCATAATTTCTCATTCGAGCATCATCTCGTTTACACGCATGATCTTTCAGAGAACGACTTCCGTACTATTGTGAAAGTCCTTCTTGATCACAAAGAAATGGTGAGAGTGATGGGACCCTTTGAGCATCTTCTGAAAGTAAAAAATGAATTCCCGCAGATTGATTTTGCCGGTGATCATTGTGAAGCCACTTCGGCCATGTATTCTCATCAGGCGAAAGCTATCTGGGATTTCTCGAAAGGCTTTTTCCCTTCTCGCGGTTTCGGCGCACTTGCTACCGGAAGACCAGTTGTTGTCTCCGACACACAGGTGAACCGTGAATATCTGAAAGAGGGAGCTTATTTCTTAGGAAATATTAATCCCGCTGAAGTTGAAACTCTTTATCAAAATGTGAACAATACTTATCTTTCCCATGACCGGAAAGTCTTACGCCGCCTGGGCCTTAAATGGAACGAGCGGCTCTTTAAATCCAGAATGGTAAAATTCCTCGGGAGGAATCGTGATCTACACCAACCTGAATGAAACTGAGATCGAGAAAATCACTGCTATCCTGACTTCATGTAAAGTTCAGTTCACTGTCTCAGAAAACGAGAACGCTCTTCGCGCGCTTTCAGAAGGCGATACTTTCAAGCAAACTCAGAAGAACGGTCGTCGTGGCATGCCGATCATGCAGATCGAAATTGCTCCCGAAGAATTCAAAAAAATTCCCGAAAACCTGAAAGGCCGCCTCCACGGTCTCGGAGTTTTTGAAGATATTGAAAACCCGTTCTCTGAAGAAGAGATGCAGGAAATCATCAAACCTAAATCAGACGCACCTGATGTGAACGCGAAACACGAAACTCCGCAGGAAATGGCAAAGCAATTTGTGATCATTCTGGGAGTTCTGGGACTCGGAATTCTTTGGTTGGTGATGAAAGAGATGGGTTATCTCTAAGCTGCTTCGAGCTTCTTGAGAATCTCTTCGACTTTCTTAACGGTCTTTTCGATTACCATCTCAGTCGTCTCGCCCGGACCTTTCACGATCATCGTGGCCGCTGAGTGAGAATGTCCGCCGCCGCCGAGAGAAATGGCGATCGTACCAACATCAAAATCACCTGAAGAACGAAGACTCATCTTCACGACCGGACCATCGTCACGGAACATGATCGCTACTTTAATATTGTTCAGAACGAGAAGGTTGTTGATGAAGGCGTGAGTGTCTTCGACGTCACCCGCGAAATCGTCAATGTCCTGCTTACGAAGAAGCATCCAGGCGATGCTTTCGTCAGCGTTCGTTGAGGCAGTCTCGAGAATTTTTCCGAGAAGATGCATATGGTGAACGCGTTTTGTCCCGTAGATCCCGTTGTAGGCTTCTGGAGGGTTAATTCCTGTGGCCATGAGTTTGGCGACCAGAAGGTGAGTGCTGGCGGAAACTGTCGGATAACGGAACGAACTTGTATCGATAATGATAGCTGTATAAATGGGAAGTGCGATTTTCTTGTTGAATTCAACTCCCAGAGACTCAATCATCTCACCAATCATTTGTCCTGTAGCCGCGGAGGTTACATCAATGCAATGATTGGAAAGATCGCGACCACGACAAGGGTGGTGATCGATGTAGAGAACTTTGAAGTGACCTTTGTCGATGTACTGGGAAAGTTCTTTGCCGACGCGGGCGTGAGTGTTGGTGTCGACAACGATAACGAGATCCGGTTTGAAGCCACCGTGTTTTTTCTGGAAATCCTGGTGACCAAGAACAGCGTGATCGGGATCAAGATACTGATAGCGCTCGAGAAGCGGCTCTTCATTCACACACCACGACTCTTTACCGAGTTCACGAAGGGCAAGACAGAGTGAAATCTCTGAGCCAATGCCGTCGGCATCGGGATATTCGTGAGTAGTGATAAGAATCCGCTGTGCTGCTTGAATTCTTGCTTTGAAAGTATCTAAAATAGTCATAGTCCTTATGAGACCTTTTCGGCGCTTATGAAGCGAAGCTACAGCTCTATAATAATTTATTGTGAGTAGAAATGGAGAATATCCTTATAGTTGACGGCATTACTAAAGAATATCCCGGCCGCGTGGCCGTGGATTCGGTGAGCTTTAATGTGAAAAAGGGATCAATCCATGGTTTTCTGGGCCCGAACGGCGCGGGAAAGTCTACGACCATGCGGATGATCGCCGGGCTTCTGCCTCCGACCACCGGAACCATCACTTTGTTTGGCGAAAAAGTTGAGACCGATAAGAGAAGCTTAAAGAATCAGATTGGCCTTCTTCCGGAAAATGCCCCGCTTTATCCGGACATGACGGTGGAAGATTATCTGCGCTTTGTGGGTAAGCTTCATCAGATGAAAAATATCGATTCCCGGATGGATGAAGTCATCACGGGTCTCAATCTGAAAGACGTCAGAAAACGCATCATCGGAAATCTGAGTAAAGGGTATAAGCAAAGAGTAGGACTCGCGCAGGCGATTTTTTACAACGCTCCTTTTCTGATTCTGGATGAACCGACCAACGGCCTGGATCCGCAATCGGTGGTAGAACTCCGCGAATTCATCAAAGGTCTCGCGAAAGAAAAAACAATTCTATTCTCGTCGCACATTCTTTCCGAGGTGGAGCAGATCTGTGATCACATCACGATCATCCATCAGGGAAAAATCCGGGCCTCGGGAAATCTGCAGGAAATTCATAAGAAATTCCGCCAGGGGATTGTTCTTCGCCTGGGACTTTCTCCCGGAGAAAAACTTCCTGATCTCTCGCAATTCGGAAAGTACGACATCGGTCCCACTCAGCATCTTACGATGGAAGACCAGTACCATCTCTCGTTTGAAAGCGAGCGTGACTTCCGTCCGGAACTCGTGAAATTTCTCGTCGATAAGGGAACTAAGGTTCATACGATTATGGTTGAGTCGCCTGAGCTTGAAGATATCTTCCTCCACATGACGGAGAATCGCCTATGATCTGGACACTTTTTAAGAAAGAGGCGCAGTCATATTTTTCTTCGCCGCTGGCCTATGTTTTGATCGGACTCTTCTCGCTCATCTCGGGCATCATGTTTTTTAATCTTCTGGTGACATACTCTGACGGCATCCAGGCGATTCCGCAGAACATGACTCAGACAATTTCGTTTGTGGATGAAGTTGTGCTTCGTTTATTTGCGAATATCAATTTTCTTTTTCTGGTTTTTATCCCGCTCATTACGATGAGACTTTTTTCGGAAGAAAAACGTCAGGATACACTCGAGATTTTCTGGCTCTCACCAGTCCGTGACTGGCAGGTGATTCTCGCCAAGGGGCTCGCAGCTCTCTCCTTGATAATCTCGATGCTCATCATGACAGGACTTTTTCCCCTCATTATCTGGGGCATGGGCATTCATGATCTCTCGATTCTTTTTTCTGCGTATCTTTCAGTTATTCTCAATGCGTGCGCTTATATCAGTCTCGGACTTTTCTGTTCTTCCATTTCGGGAAACCAGATTATCGCAGCACTTTTGTCGATTCTCGGGATCATGTTCCTGTGGATGATTACCTGGGGAGGAAATCTCAACTCAAACTTCCTCGTGGCGGAAATCTTCACTTATCTCGGAATCTCTTCTCACTTTGAACGTATTCTCCGTGGAGTCATCGGAACTCAGGACATCATTTATTACGCGAGTTTCGTTTCCATCTTCGGACTTCTCACAGCGAAGTCCCTCGACCGGAGGAACTGGTAATGAAAACCTGGTTATTTCCTCTCTGGATTATCATGGATGTCCTGGTCTTCATTGCTTCCATGGCACTCTGGATTGCCGCACCTGAATTTGTTGTCTTAAATGTGAGTCTCACTGTCTTTGCCATCGCTATGGGTGGTGTGCTGATGATTGTGAAAATGAATGAGATTCGTGAGTTTGTGAAATCAAAATACTTTCATAAAGTCGTGCATCACGGGATTAATACCATCCTCGTGATTTCCATCCTGGGACTTCTGAACTATCTCGGAAACAGAAACTTCCGTGAGTTTGATCTCACTAAAGAGAAGAAAAACTCTCTCACTGATCAGACTTCGAAAGTTCTTGAGATGCTGAAATCTCCCCTTAAGTTCACTCTCTTTTCAAAACGCGAAGAGTGGGCGCCGATCATGAACATCCTCAAGATGTATCAGGCGAAATCCACGAAGATTTCGATCGACGCCATTGATACGGATCTTCGCCCTGATCTCGTGAAGTCGAAAGGGATCACCTCTAATGGAACTGTGATTATTACCTACGAGAATAAAGATTCTTCATTTGTAATTACCGATGAACTCTCAGTGACAAACGCACTTCTCAAAGCTCTGCGCGACGAAAAAACGATCCTCTACTTTGCGACCGGACACCAGGAACTCACGTGTACCGACACAACTCCCGAGGGGATTTCGGCCCTTTGTGAAAAACTCCGTGCTCAGAATTACGAAATTAAAGACCTGAATCTCGCTGAGGTAAAAGAAGTTCCGCGTGATGCATCGGCAGTCTTTGTTCTGGGTCCTATTGCGGGCTATTTCCCGGATGAGGCGAAACGTCTTGAAGAATATCTCGCACGTGGAGGAAGTCTCTTCCTGGCCCTCGCTCCCGCGTTTAAATCAGAGCTCTACGATAATCTCGTGAAGCTCGGACAACCTTACGGACTTCTTCTCGGAAAAGATGTTGTGGTTGATCGTGTTTCAACGGTCCAGGGTGGAGAGGCGACGATTCCTATTATTTCGAAATACGATGAAGGTCATCCCGTCACTGCTGGTTTTAATTTCCGTACAGTCTTTCCGCTTTCTTCATCTGTTTCAACAATTGAAGGAAATGATTCCGCGACACTTCTTGCGATGACGAGTCCTTTCCCGGGTTCATGGGCCGAGTCTGATCTCAAGGGTGTGACGGAAGGAACGGCGAAGTTCGAAGAGAAAAAAGACAGAAAAGGGCCGATTGGTCTTATGGGGGTAGGGGAGCAGGTTGGGTCTCAGGGCAATTCTGATTCGCGTTTTGTTCTTCTCGGTTCAAGCTCGTTTCTTTTGAATGCTTATCAGAGTCAGAGTGGAAACCCGACGCTCTTTTTAAACAGTACTTCCTGGTTACTGAATGATGAGGGAATTATTTCTCTTAACCGTCCCGGGACAGAAGAGTTTCCTGTGATTCTTTCTTCCCAGCATATTCAGCTTATCTTTGTGATATCCATTCTTCTGGTGCCGATTATTTTCTTCGGCGCGGGAATCTTTGTGTACAGGCGCCGGCGTCTCCTATGAAAAAGAATCTTGCCCTCTTTGGTATTCTCATCTCACTTCTCGGAGTGACCTATTTCTTCCAGGAGAAAAAAGCTGAACGTAAGTTCGAAGAGAACCTGATTGAGAACAAGCTTTACCCTGGAGAGATCAGGCAGCTTACGATTTCCGGAGTCGTCGCCAAAAATGTCAATGGCCAGTGGTTAAGCGGGGAGAGACTTCTCTCGCATAATCTTTATAAGCAGATTGAAGAACAGGTCCGTCAGATAAAAAAAGTGAAGGATGTTCAGGGTGAAGAGAAAGATTTCTTCGCTTCCAAAGTTGAACTCACTGTTAACGATGACAAGCTGGTGATCGGAGATCTTTCTCTCGATCGTCAGGGTTTTTATGTCTCTCAGAATGGGAAAATCATGCTCGCCATTCTTGAAGGGACGAATCACGAGCTCACAGAAGACGTTCAGGATATTCAGGCAACTAAGCTCAATGAGTTCAAAGTTGTGATCATGAAAAATCCGAAGGAACTTTCAGAGACTCAGCTCTTCCGCTTTTATCCTGATCTCCCTATGGAAAGAGTGACAATCAAAGTTCCCGGCACTCTTCCTTTTGAACTCGATTTCGTTCACAACACAACAACTCCTCCGCCTTTTCCGGGGATCACCGTCCACGAAAAACTCCCGCAAAAGTTTATGTCCCTTCTTTCGCAAGTCACGCTTATAGAATCTATCCCTAATGGCGTATTCGGGGAGAAACTGAGCGAGATCACTTTCATGAAGGAAGGCAAAGCCGTCATGTGGGAACTCTTCATGAAAAATAAGAAGACCGCAGATGCCGTGCTGGTTGATCCTGTGAGAAAACAGGCGTGGAGCATGGTCGGGGGGACGCTCAAGGTTTTCTTTATTCAGCTCCAGGATTATTGGGACAAGAAGAATATCCCGCCCTTTGAATTTAAGAATTTCGATCGTGAGAATATGATCCTGACGGAAGGAAGTCTCAGAACTGTTGTGACTCTCTTGAATCAGGAACCTCTGGGATTTGAAAGCTCTGCTTATAAAGTGAATCAGGAAAAAATGCTGGAACTTGTGAGTTACGCTTTAAACCTGGGTCCTCTTGATCAGGCCAGACGTGTTTCTCTCTTATCGAACTCCGAGAAAAAACAGATCCTGAGTGAGAAGCATCTGCGTCTCGAGATCTTCGGGCAGGAGCTCCTTTATTGGGTCAAGGCCGAAGAAATTATAATCGTGAATTTAAGTCAGGGATATAAATCGCACTTTCCTCTGGCCGACATTTCCGGAGGATTTCGATTCAAGGATGTGTTAAAGTGACTGCTATGACTCTTTGGAAAAACATCTCTGAACTCCTTGAGACTTATCTCATGACTCTCGTGCATCCTTTCCGGATTCATCAGCAGTTCCGTCACAATCTTCCTCTGCCGAATCAGGAAGGCCATCTTTACGAGCCACTGACACTCGCTGAAAGTATCGGCATCTCATGGGTCTTCGCGATCATCCGCGGACTCTTTAAAATAGTGATTATTAATTTCGTTCTCCAGGCCTTCATGTCGATGCAGAGTCCGGAGTTCAGTATTCTTCAGGATCTCGTTCAGAGCTCAGGATTTTCGACTTACTATTTCCTCCTGTTCTCTGCTGCTCTCGATATTATTTTCTTCCCGATTGGAGCGATTCTCATTACGCAAGTGTGGGGATGGCTGATTCGTTTGTACGCCAACTGGTTAAACCCTGAACTTCCCGGTGATGATATCGCTCATCAGATTACCGTGAGTGCGCTCTCATCAAATCTCTTCAACATCGTTCCGTTTATCGGCGACGTTGTTCAGTTTTTTCTCTATCACTTCTTACTCTACGCAGGTCTTCGCTCGAACCTCGGGGCCAGCCGTCCGCTCGCCATGGTCATTCTTTTGACTCCAACAATTGTGTTTATGATGATGATGAGTCTCATGTTCTTTTTGTTTTTTTATTTAGTATCTGCCTGATACGGGCCGATATTTTCTTACCGCCATGAGAATTCAGACTCATGGCCCAATCATCGATTTGTCAGGCGCGAGTCTTTTTGTAAAACTCCTCTTACACACACGTATTTTGCTTCGAGGAGACCTTTTCTGTGATGCACCAATCTAACCATGGTTCTATTGAGCTCGTTTGCGGCCCTATGTTCTCAGGAAAAACTGAGGAGCTTATCCGTCGTGTGAAGCGCGCCCAGATCGCTAAGCAGAGAGTTCAGATTTTTAAACCTGCTATGGATGTTCGTTACCACGAAGAAGATGTGGTCTCTCACTCCTCTCAGGCAATCAAGTCTGAGCCAGTGGAAAAAGCGGTCGATATCCTCATCCGTCTTAAGGACTCAACACGTGTTGTGGCCATCGATGAAATCCAGTTCTTCGACGAAAATATCGTAACTGTCGTCACGAAACTCGCTGCCCGCGGATACCGCGTGATCTGCGCTGGTCTTGATCTCGACTACCGCGCGATTCCTTTCGGCCCGATGCCGAAGCTTCTCGCGATTGCGGACGAAGTCATGAAAATCCACGCGATTTGCACAGTCTGTGGAGCACCTGCAACCCGTTCTCAGCGTCTTTCTAAATCCAAGGAGCAATTCCTCCTCGGTGAGACGGATGCCTATGAGGCGCGTTGCCGCGGCCATTTCCACTATGATGATGTGGAAGAGCAGGCCCTTCTCCCTCTGAACGAAGAAATCAAAATTCTTCCGAACGAGCTTCGTAACTAGGTTCAAAACCGTTCATTTTTTGTTAATCTTCTGGAATGTTTCAGGAACATTTCTATGGGAAAAACGTTCATATCGTTTCTTCCCCCCTCATGCATTCCTGGCTCGCCCGCCTGGGTTCGGCCACCACTGTTCAGCCTCAGATTGATGAGCTGGTCACTATGCTTTACGAACATCTCTTTGATGTCGTGATCGATGAATGTTTCCCCAGAAAAAAAATGAAGTTTGATACCCGCATGAAAGATTCTCATCCTGAAGCGATTCTTGATGGAGAATTTGTCGACGCTGAAACAGCTGCTGTTTCGGTGGGACTCGCGCGCGCAGGAACTCTGCCGTCGCAACTCTGTTACCGGAAAATGAATTATCTTCTGAATCCGCAAACGGTCCGTCAGGATCATTTTTATATCTCGCGCGCTGTGAATGAAAAAAATGAAGTGATTGGTGTGACTGTCGCTGGTTCCAAGATTGGTGGGGGAGTGGAGAACGCTGTCGTTCTTTTTCCGGATCCGATGGGGGCCACCGGAAGCACGATTGTCGAAGCGGTGAAACATTATCGCACTCTCGGAAAACCGAAGGCGATGATCGCTCTTCATCTCATTATTACTCCCGAGTATCTCGCGAAGGTGACAAAAGAATGTCCCGAGCTCCAGGTGTTTGCTCTCCGGCTTGATCGCGGATTATCTCCCGTCGATGTTCTGAAAGAAATTCCGGGCAAGCGCTGGAAGGAAGAAAAAGGTTTAAACAGTCATCATTATATTGTGCCAGGTGCGGGTGGATTGGGAGAGATTCTCAACAACTCGTACTGCTAAAGGAAGCTATGGAACTTTACACACCGGAGACACTAATCTCCGAAGAAGAAATCACTCAAAGAATCGAAGCTCTGGGGAAAGCGATTACTCAGAATTTCGAAGGACAGGATCTCGTCGTGATCTGCGTTCTGAAAGGTGCTTTCATGTTCTGCTCTGATCTCATTAAAAGAATCAATCTTCCGCTGAAGCTCGAATTCATTTCGCTTTCAAGTTACGGCGATAACACTCATAGTTCCGGCAGCGTCCGTCTCGAGATGGATATTACTGCGAACATCGAAGGGAAGAACGTTCTCATCGTAGAAGACATTGTGGACTCAGGTCTCACGATCAAAACACTTCTTGAAATCATGGCGGTGAGAAAGCCGAAAGAAGTGAGACTTGCCAGTCTTCTCTTCAAGCCTTCTAAACTCAAGCACCCGGTGAAGATTGATTATCTCGGTTTCGAGATCGAAGATAAATTTGTGATTGGATATGGTCTGGATTATGCCGGCCGCTATCGTGAACTTCCTTACATCGGAGTTTTGAATGCAGGTAACTAATCAGGGATCAGTCCGCGTTGACCTGGTCGGCGGAACCCTCGACATTGAGCCTATCAATTTAATTATCAAGAACGTTGTGACTCTGAACGTGGCGACCGGTCTCAAAGCGACTGTGACACTTTCAAAGATCGCTTTCAACGGGATTGAAATTTTTTCGAAAGATTATAACAAGAATTACAAGTACGCGGCCGAAGAGCTGACAGAAGAGAATGTTGTCTATTCAAAGAAGTTTGAAGAGATGTCGTTTGTTCTCCAGATTCTTCGTCTGTTCAATATCAACTCCGGACTTCGCATGGAACTCTCTTCAGGAGCTCCCGCTGGTTCAGGTCTTGGTGGATCCTCCGCGATGGGAGTCACTCTCTATCGCGCGCTTTGTAACTTCACCGGCGAAAACTATGACCGTCTGAAAACCGTTCTCCGTGTGAAAGCGGTTGAATCGCGCATTCTCAATCAGGGAATGGCCGGCTATCAGGATTATTTTCCTGCTCTCACCGGTGGCGTTCTCGCTATCCGCGGTATGGAAGGTGAAATCAAAGTGGAGCAGCTTTTTACGGATGAGCTGAAGCTTGTTCTTGAAAGTCATCTGGTTCTCATTTCTTCAGGACAGTCGCGCCAGTCAGGCATTAATAACTGGGAAGTTTATAAAGCTTTCTTTGATAAAAAGCCGGAAGTGGTAGCGGGACTCACAAGGATTGCTGAGATTTCTCACGCAACCTACGAAGCGCTGAAAGAAAGAAACTGGGACAAGATGCTCACTCTTATTGCCGCTGAAGGCATGGAAAGAGAAAAGCTTTTCCCGGGAATTACGACTGAAAAAATCCGCAATTTTACGACAGAGCTCAAAAAGAATGGAAATGTGCTAGGATTAAAGATGTGTGGTGCCGGCGGCGGTGGCTGCTTTATTCTCGTCCACAAGGGGATTGATCCCCTGGTGATCGAAGAAAAAGTCAGAGCACATGGAATGTCCATTCTGCCGTTTAAGGTTGAATCTCCTCTCTAGGAGTATCTGTGGGAACTGCGATTAAAAATGTGGCCGGGATGAGTCTCGGCGGAGGGCGGAGAGAAAATTTCTTTTTCTCCCTTCTGGAATATTTTCCCGAAAAAAAACGCTGGTTCCTGACTTCTCTTCACCAGGTAAAAGACGAAGACATCCGCGACCGTGATGAAATTATCGCAGCGTGGATCACTCAGTATGGTCTCACTCAACTGGTGGTCGACTTTCCTTTATCCAAACCTCCGTGTGAAAAATCCTGTCTCACTGATTGCAAGGGTGCCAATGTGTGCCCTCGTGAATGTGTGGTGGAAGTCCGCGCTGAGATGGAACAGCTTCTTGAAGAAGATGCCCGTCTTCACCAGGAAAATCCGAAGAAGTATGAGCAGGATCGGATTACCGCATCGGAAGTGGATTACTCAAAAAACTTACTCAAAAAAAATACCGACGAGCACATGCTCTCGCGCTCGTTCAAGAGAAAGCTCCGTAAGGGTTTCACTCCTTACTGGCATCGTCCGATTGATTTCTGGGTCTGGAAGAATTATTACGACCAGCTTTTAGAAGTCTTCAAGATTTCCTACGAATCATTCGGGAATGTTTCCGTTATGTTACTTGCGAAACTTAATTACCTCGTCCGCCATCTTCCGAAAGATCTCACGATGTATGAGTCAAATGTGCAGATCTGCCTCATTGAACTCTACCGCGCGAAAGTGGTGAGTAAATCGACTCTCTTCCAGCTCTTTGATATGGATCTCGCTCCTCAGGCGCGCGAGCAGATTGTTCACAACATTGAAGTCCACATGGGGATTTTTATTTACGAGAATGATCTGGAAACGATCATGAAGAACACGCACGCTTTCGATTCTTTCATGCTCTCAGTAGTCGGTCAGCGGATGCTCATGAATGAACTCAGAAATGTCCCGGTTTGGGGAAATGCCGACGGCGGGAATTTTATCGTTCCTACTTTCCACGTCCAGGGCTAGGAAGATCCACAGTGTCCTGCTTCAGATATTTCACACCCAGAAACATATAAGTATAAACGAAAATCATCACAGCATTGTAGATGTACCAGGCCGTCCCCAGTCCCGCATTATCAAAAAGAAACAATCCTGAAAACATCGCCGCCGTCAGGGCATAGAAAAGGACAAAGCCCTGCGCCCAGAGTTTTCTTCTGAGATAGAAGAGATAGAAGAAGAGATTGTTCGCCAGGATAATGAAGAGAAAGAAATAAAAACTGCTGTCAAAGAACTGCTGGAGCTCACGAATGCTGTCGGGACCCAGATCACTCAGTACCATGCCACTTCTTTCCGCTGACTGGACCAGGAGAGTTTGAGACATATCTTTGGCCACCCACCAGAGTCGGAGGTACCAGGAATTCAGAAGGTCAGTCACAATCAGGATGACAACGGTCATAATCACGAACCTTTTTGGTCCGAACTTCCTGAAGTGTGCCGTTAGTTTCTCTCTCATAAGGGAAGATTTTACATTAAGGACGGGGTTTCGTGAAAGTGTTTTGACCACAGGCCCATAGGGTTTAATATCAGGGTATGGAAGAGTACCTTCGCCGTAGTCAGGCTTTCCAGAAGCGCCTTCAATTTAATCCAGTGCCACGTAAAGAGGCACGGTATCTCCTGTTCCGGATGGCCTGCCCGCTTATGCAGGCGAAGCTCCCGAGGCTTCTCGATCTGTCGAAAATCCCTGTGACGTTTATTCATGGCAATCCCCATCTCGACAATTATGTGAGGACCGAACGCGGTTCCGCGATGATGGATTTTGACCGTTCACGGATGGGGCCTTACGCCTGGGATATTATCCGTTTTCTGGCGAGTCTTTCACTCAAGCGGGAAGAAGACGATGGGTATCTTGACCGGAAAGTCGTGGATCACTTCATCGATTCTTATATTACGCATTTTCTCCATGCTGAGATTCCTTCCAAACAACTGAAGCTTCTGAAAAGTGTGAAGCCCGATGAATGGCAGAGAACGACCAAAAATTATCTGGCTTCCAATAAAAGATGGGCGAAGAAAATGCGCGAGCATCCGCTTTCATCAAAATCTGAAATTGTTCAGAAAATTCTTCTGGGCTATCTTGAATCGCGGAATGAAACTCATCTCCTGAAAGATTTTAAAGTGGATGAAGTGGGACACACTCCGGGAACTC
The DNA here is from genome assembly GCA_040387275.1 of Bdellovibrionota bacterium. Lineage (GTDB taxonomy): Bacteria > Bdellovibrionota > Bacteriovoracia > Bacteriovoracales > Bacteriovoracaceae > Peredibacter. Next base: position 651,312 of record JAZKDZ010000003.1, read on the forward strand.
TCGGGAAGAAACATTTTATTTTCTCACTCACTCCGAGAAACCCTGATTCGCATCTTGATTCCATCATCCTGGATATCAAGGAAGTTTATGCTGAGAAAAGTAACCGTTGGTTTTACACGCCGGTTCCTCATCATGGTCTTCGCATGATTGAAGCGGCCAATATCTATGCTCCCGGAATGGAAGAGCGCCTCGGCTACTGTACGGTGAATAATCGCCAGTATTGGGGACGTCAGATTCCATCATTTGCGGTGAAGGTGAAAAAATATCTGGATAAGGGTGAGCAGATTGATTTTGCTTATTCCGTAGGGTCGGAGCTCGGGAAAGGTCACCGGAAGGGTCTTAAAAATCCGAAAGAGTTTGAACTTGTGGAAAAAGATTTCACTGAGAACTTTGATCGCTATTACAAAATCAGCAAGCTCTTTGCCTATGAGATTAAACTCGCTTTTGAAGTCATCCTTCGTAAAAATCAGCTCTATCAGGATTACCGTAAGTGGTAGTTCTCTTCTTATTAGTCACGTTCGGTTCACTTCTCACAAGTCTTACGGGACTTGGCGGAGGAACCTTGATTCTCGCGGGACTTCTTCTTTTTTATCCCCCGGAACTCGCTCTGCCACTTCATAGTTTCACTCAATTTACGGCCAATGGTCTGCGCGCCGGAATCTTCTTTAAGAAAGTTCACTGGAAGACAGTTGGTTCATACGCACTTCTTATGCTCCCTTTCGCATGGCTCGGTGCTGAGATCTTTGAACTCATTAATCCATCCATCCTCAAGGTCATCGTGGGCACACTGATTCTTGCATCGGTCATTCCCTGGAAATACAAAGTGAAGACGGAGCCAAAGCAAAGTACGTTCATGATCGCGGGTGCCGCTTCGGGCTTCATGGGAATTTTCGTGGGAGCTGTGGGGCCGATGGTCACTCCGCTTTTTAACCGCCTGCCACTCGGGCGCGAAGGAAATCTTTCCACAAAGAGTGCCGGGCAGATGTGCCTTCAGCTTTCCAAGATCATTGCATTCGGGGGAGCAGCGGGTGTGAACTTCGTCGCAATCAGAGAGAACATCGGTATTCTCATGCTGGGATCTTTAATCGGTGTGGGGATTTCAATTCCTATCGGGAAAAAAATCCCGGACCAGAAGTTTGACCTTGCGGTTAACATTCTTCTGGCCCTGATTTCAATCAAAGTACTTTATGAAGGCGTTCGCGAACTAGTGAATTGACTTGAGCTCAATTGAAACGATTTCACCTTTCAGGTTGTAACGAGTGTCCGTGCGGCCTGACTGGCGCATTTCATAGTTCTCCCAGCCATTGATGAGAAGAACGCCGACTTTTTTTCCTGCTCCATCAAGTAACCAGCGGTGGTAGAAGAAAAGTTCGTTCGTATCAGCATCCACAACCACACCAAGATCAATTGAGCCGTAAGTGTGGAATCCAAGAGCAGCGTATGAAGCGTCTTCCACTTTTCCGCCGACTTTAGCAGCGAGAACTGCTTTCGCGTTTGAGGCCGTACAAGTTGCGACTTCTGTTTTGTAGTTAATCTTGATGTCTTTACACATGTCTTCGCGGACACCTTCGAGATTGGATTGATCCGGCCAGGCGAAAGCAGATAATGACGACATAAGAAGTGAGAGAACGATAATAGTTTTCATAAGACTCCTGTTTGAAGGAGAAATAGATCGAATAGAAGATGTCGTCAGGAGGGGGGAGTAATTCTTACAGCGTTTAGTGCATGAAAAGGCGTTTCTCAGGGTATTCCCAGAGATACTGAGACTCTTCGCCCGGAATGCGGACTTTGCAGAGAGAGACGGGAATAGCACCAAGTCTGCGCACATGATCAGACCATTTCTGGAGAGTGTGATTCACTTTCTCCTGGATCTGCTGGGCCTTCTCGGAATTGGTTTTAAGAAATGAAAGTTGAGAGTTCAGAACGTTCAGTTCACGCTTCGTCTTAGCGGAAATGTGCTGAAGAAGAGGAATAAGTTCCAGCGCCTCTTCATGCGAGAAAGTCCTCGTCTGATTGAGAGGAGTAATTTGGCGGACGTTGTCGAAATTCGTTTCCATTACTCGTATTTGCCCTGTCTAAGTTTACGCTCTACGTCCTTTTTAGCAGCATCATCACGCTTATCATAGAGCTTTTTCCCCTTCGCTAAAGCGATTTCACACTTAACTAGTGAATCTTTAAAGTAAAGCGCTAGTGGAATAACGGCCCAACCCTTCACGGCCATCTTCTTTTCAATCTGATGGATCTCTTCTCTGTTTAGCAACAGTTTCCGTTTACGGGTTTCAGGATGATTATTTATGTTCCCGAATTCATAGTGGGGGATCGTGGCATTTTGAAGCCAGGCCTCGCCATTGGAATCAATCGAGACAAAGGCCTCGTTAATAATCCCTTTACCGGCGCGGAGGGATTTCACCTCGGTTCCGACCAGGACCAGACCGCATTCGTACTTATCTTCTAAGAAGTAGTCATACCCGGCACGTTGATTTCGACAGACGATTTTCACACCCATGGCTTAGGACAATAGCCCAATGTATGCGATTTGAGGATAGTTAAGTTCCCGGACTAATTGACCGATAAATGCCCTATGAAATACTTAATTTTGACCTTCGTTCTTACTCTTTCTTCAGCTCATGCTCAGCTCCAAAAAGGGCTGGAAGCACTGAGTGGAGACCCTTCTCCGGTGGCCACTTGCGAAGACTGCGCAGATGATCCGAGCTGTCCGCAGAATCTCGTAAGAGATGTGCTGAATGGTCCACTCACATTTATGGGACGTGATCTACTTCCGGGAAGTGATCAGAACCGTTCATGCGTTTTCCGCGGGGCCACGGCCTATGTGATTTACACAAACTGTATGGGAAGTAAGCGCGAAGCTGCTGCCACAGATATCAAAGTCATTCCTTTCTCTGGCGGGATGATCAGTTTTTACATCGAGAATTCTTCGCAACAAAATACTCCGATCAGTACCATGCAACGTTCGCAATATGACAGTACCTGGCGCGTGGCCTTCCAGCCGACTCCTGCAACAGGGACTCTCAATATGGATGGAGTGAAGAGCTACCTTCAGTCTGCGAGTACCAGACAGAGTGGTGGATGTTATGTCGGTGCCTCAATGGGTGCGCAGGACATGGCCCATCGTGGAGCTTGTTACGGTGGATATCAGAATGAAACGTGGATGAGTTCTGCGAGAGACTTCTGGCAGAATCCGGGTGCTGAGTGGCCACAGACCCTTCAGCGTTTAAGAACGACAGTTACCCGTTCTTACTAACAGAATAAAGTTTTAAGACCTGATCCATCGTCAGAGCTTCTGCTCTGATGGTCATCGGAATTTCCGCTTCCCGGAAAAACTGCTCAGTTTTCTCACCCCATGAAGAGCGAAGAATTCCGCCGAGCTGTTTTCTTCGCTGGCCGAAAACCATCCTGAGATATTTTTCGTACTGATCAATTTCAGAAAGTGGAATGAGTGGCAACTCTCTTCTCCGGAAACCAATCACCTGGGAATCGACTTTCGGTGGCGGAACAAAAGCTCCTGGAGGAGCGTGAACCACGTGATTCACATGAAACTGGGACGCGCACATCGCGAGTAATGATCCCATGGAATTTCTCTGCTCACGCGTGAAAATCTTCTCCGCCACTTCTTTCTGATACATGAGAGTCATGTTCGAGATTTCGGGAATTCGGAGAAAGGAAAGTGTGAGAGGAACACTGACATTGTAGGGAAGATTACTCACGAGCCAGATAGATTTGAACTTTGTCTCTTTGAGAAAGGCTGACCAGTCAAACTCGAGCGCATCACCCATATGAACATTTTTCTCGCCTACAACGGGAGCAAGAAGTTCACCAAATCGCTGATCCATTTCCAGAACATGAACCGGAAGTCCGTATTTCACGAGATGGGGTGTAAGAACGGCGGGACCAGGGCCCACTTCCACAATCGCATCGATATTGATTGGTGCGGGTGAGGTGATTTTTGCAATGACTGTCGGTGAAGAAAGAAAATGCTGACCGAAACTTTTATTGGCCTGGGGAAAGCGACTCATGTCTTCTCCACAAATTTCGAACGGGCATCAAGTGAGAGACATTCAGGGAAATCAATTTTAGTTTCCGGAACGAGTGAAGCGTAGTGAGCAATCATGCCGGCATTGTCGGTGCAGTAAATAGGTTTTACGATATGAACATTCTGAAAGCGCGCCTTCATCACTTCCCGCAGTCGGGAATTGCAGGCAACTCCTCCGCCAATCACAATTGGCGTATCAAATTTCCGCAGATCCTGCTGGAGAATTTTCGTTATCACTTCTTCGCATTTAATTTTGAGCGTATAGACAATAGTTTCCTGATAAGAAGCACACAGATGCGGAAGCTCGTTTTTAATTTCTTCTTCCGTCATTTTCTCAAGACGAACGCGAAGAGAAGTCTTGAGACCAGAGAAGCTCATCTTGCCCGGACGATCGCGCATATAAGAAATCGGGAATTCAAATTTTTTCCTGTCACCGTTTTTGGCGAGATCATCAATGATCCTGCCTGCGGGGTAACCGACACCCATGAGTTTTCCGCCCTTATCAAAGGCTTCACCGGCAGCATCATCAAGAGTTGAACCAAGAACATCCATTTCTGTCGACGATTTCACCCACATGAAAGCGGAATGACCGCCACTCACGAGAAGTCCCAGGTACGGATACGATACTTTTTCCGTGAGATGAATCGCCTCGAGATGAGCGAAGAGATGGTTCACCGGAATGATTGGAAGATTCTTCATCAGCGCAAAAGTTTTCGCGAGATTAATTCCCGTAAGGAGAGATCCCACGAGTCCCGGATGAGTGGTGACAGCAACTTCCGTCACATCATCAGGTGTGATTCCTGCTTCATCAAAGGATACTTTTAAAAGAGGAGGGATGGCCTTGACGTGCGAACGGGCGGCGAGTTCAGGAACAACACCGCCCCATTTTTCCAGGATAAAATCCTGAGAGAAACTATTGAGAGAAAGAATCTTGGGCGTTTCACCGCTTGCATCCATGAGACAGATTGAAGTGTCATCACAGCTCGTTTCAATCCCAAGGATAATTCTTTTTTTCAGAGTTCCTTCTTTGCCTCGGCCGATTCAGTTGAGCCCGGATAATCTTCCGCGACACGTGTGAAGGCTTCCTTCGCTTCATCTTTTTTACCAAGCTTCTTGAGAGACTTAGCGATGTAGAGAAGTGAGTTCGGAGCGAGACTTGCTTTCGGGTACTTCGTGTAAATCTTACTGAAGTAGACGAGTGCCTTGTCGTAATTTTTTGTATAGTACTCGATGCGACCAAGACCATGCATGATCTTATTATTGTCACCTGGTGAGAGGCCTTCGGCATCGATCAGGGATTCAAGATCAGTTTTTGCCTGAGCGTACTTGCCCTCTTTAACTAAACTGAGGGCATCACTTAGTTCCGCTTTAGCGCTTTTTTTTTTTGAAGACGAACGCGGCTTTTCAGCACCTGAACCGATGTTCGCAAGACTTGCTGTTACTTTTTCAAGAAACGCTCTTTGCTCTTTCAGCTCGGCCTGGATTTTTGAAAGCTGTTCAGAATCTGATTGCTGCTGGGTCTGGAGAAGAGTCAGGTTCTCATTCATCTTCTGGATCGCCTGAGGATCGATTTGCTTATTCTTATGTTCCATCTCTTCAATGCGGCCATTCATCTTGTCGAGTTGTGACTGCATGTCTCTCATCTGTCCGACGACGTCAGCAAGAAGTCCCTGAGAATCTTTCATATTCTCAGTCATCGCTTCAAAACGCTTTTCGCGATTCACTTGATCAGCGGTCTTGATACAGGCAGTGGAGAGAATAAGAAGAAGAGCAACAGAAAGTAATTTAGTCATAGCATTCACCTCGATATGAGATGAGTTTACTATTATTCTGCGTTCCCTTCGAGGGCTTTTTTCCGGACAGCGGCGTATTCCGCCTGTTCAGAGAATTTTTTGGAGAGGATGGCGTATTCCTGGGCTTTGTTGAAGTATTTTCTCCGGTAAGCGGACTTCGCTTTCAGATAATAATCTTCGGCCTGGCGGTAGAGATTGGATGCCTGGACATCAGCTCCGGCTTCCTTGGCAGCGAGAAATGCTGCTTGAGCGAGACTCATTTCGACTTTAGGTCGCGTGGTAGTTAAACCACACGACCCAAGAAGAATAAGCATTAAGAAGAGTGAGAATGCTTTCACGAATTCCGATTACTTTGCAGTAATAACGAAATTAGCGCGACGGTTTTTGCCCCATGAAGATTCATCAGAACCTTCTGCAGCTGGACGCTCAGAACCGTAAGAGATAACTGAAATTCTCTTAGCAGGAACGCCGAGAGCTACGAGTTGATCACGAACAGCTTTTGCACGACGCTCACCGAGAGCGAGGTTGTACTGACGTCCACCGCGCTCATCGCAGTGACCTTCAACCTGAACATCAACTGATGCCATTTTCTTGAGGAAATCAGCATTACCCTGGATCGCAGTTTTTGTGTCGCCTTCGAGAGCAGATGAATCAAATCCGAAGTAAACAGTCTTGAGGCCACCAGCATTTCCAACATCAGAAGAACCGTTAAGTTCGAGTGAGAGGCCAGCGTTATTGCCATCAGCACCGACAGCAGCGCCATCGTCCTGTGAATTTTTTGGTTTATTAGAAGAACATCCTACAGCGAGGAAGAGGGCCACGAGAGACGTGGTAAGCGCACGAGCGAACATGAGTACTCCTTTGAAGTATTGAAAAAAACTAGCTTTTGTTTGCTTCGCCATTATGCAGATTTTCCTGCACATTTTGAAGAATTTTATCTGATTAAGATGCTAAGAATTAATCATGGAGCGTCAAGGCCATGACGCATTTTACCCCGTAGTGTTGGAGAGCTGACATGCGACAATTATGCGCGAAGCATCTTGTGCCTGAAAACATTCAAAGAATAATTTTCTGCGTAACCAACTTAGTTGGCACAGCATTTGCTAATATATGTTTGTGTGTGTGTTGGAGTTAAAGAAAGGATTTTTTTAGCTTCTACAAAGTCTCTCGAAAAAAAAGCCCGGTGAAAATCGGGCTTTTTTTATTTCATCTACTCTCGAAGCGAAACAAACAAAAAATTCGACATGAATCGCATGCTCATTCCCGAGAGAGTGTCATAGACAGGATTCAATTCATAAATTCCCATGATCGGTGGATGCTTCATCGGAAGTGCCCGATACAATCCCCATGCCTGAAAAAGTTCATTTGTTTTGAGACCCAGACCATTGACCGCACTGACTCCCGGAACGAGTTCGCCTGAGAGAGCGTCAGCATCGAGTGAGAATATCACCACCGTCTGATCATCGATGAGTTTTTTCATCTCATCAAAAAATGATGTCCACTTACTCTGGTCCATCATGTCTTTTCTCCAGAGAACATGCATTTCCCCGGAGGGAAGTGGCGAAAGTGTGCTCTCGGAATTAGCAAAGACATGGAGGCCCAGTTGAAAGAGATGGAATTCCCCTTTGTATTCAGCGGCAAACTGACGGAAAGGTGTTCCTGAATGTGAGTCGGAATCCGTGCGCGTATCAGCGTGAGCATCGAGATTCAGGACAATGACTTTCTTCTTATGCGAATAACTTTTCAGCAGGGGATAGATATGATCGTGTCCGCCACCTATGTGAATAAGACGGGCATCCGGATGTGAAGACACAATCGCTTCAATCTTTAATGCTTCTTTTTCCTGGGCGTTTTTAAAATCAGATTTTTCTTCATCTTGAGAGGAAACTTCCACTTCGCGAAAATTGAATTTCGCCCCTTTCTGATCCAGAGCGAGTTTCCGGAAAAATGAGAGAAGGGATTGCGGCGCAAGTCTTGCCCCGTTTCTGCCCCCATTCCGGATCACACCTATATCACTTGAGCTTTTTACAAAGATCACTTCACTCCCGTCACTCGCTCCGAATCGTGAGCTGAGAGATTCGAGCTGTCGCTTTTCAGATTGAGTGTTGAGAGGCTTCGTCATAAGATTGTCCTATCCCTAATAAGAGAAATATTCGTTGAACGACACCGACTGGACCGATAAAAAAACTCCTCTATGGTTTATCATGCTCCCCACGGGACATGAAGGGCCTTATTCGCTTGAGGTTCTGGAAAAGCGCCTCGCTGACAGGAAACTTCCCCCTTCCGTTCAGGTCTGGAGAGAGGGTCTCCCTGTCGCCATTTCCCTTACCGATGTTTTAAATGAAATTGAAACTCCTTCAGTTGATATTGTGGAGGATGAAGATATTCCCCCACCACTTCCGCCGCTTCCGATAGAAGATGAGGAAGAGGATTCTCCAATAGAGATGCCGGAAATTTCCCTGATGGATTCCTATGAGGAACCGAAGAGAAAAAAACTCGCCTTACCTGTGCCGGTGATAGTGGGAAGTTTTATTGCACTTCTTCTGATCTTCGGGCTTTATCAATGGGTGAAGGATCAGGAAGTCTTTACGATCCGCCGTTATCCGAAGATGACGCTTGAAATGCATAAGAAAATTGAAACAGAATTGCAGTTCGAAGGTTTTGATAAAAAGATTTTTTTCAGAGAATTTGCCTCACCTGATCTGACCCACATCTGGCTTGTGACAACCGGTTTTCAACGTTGTGATGTCGAAACTGTCTTCCGCTCGGTGAAAGATCGTCTTCTCACGATGGCGGATGAAGAAGTGGAAATGGTTTCCCGCGGAAAACTTTCCGGCCACGTAACAGAGCTCAATGTTTTTGAATTCCGAAAAGGCAGTAAGATCATTCCCGGCCTTTATGAAATGGACGTGAAAGCGATTCGTTGTGAATGGGATGGAGTGATGGCGCGACTCCGGAATATTTTCAGTCAGCCAGAGCAGGAATACTCGGCAACAACGAGAGTGGTTCTTTATCCGAGAGGGGCCGAAGAATTTCAGGATATCCTGGCGAAGCTCCTGAAGAAAAAAGAAGATCTGAAACTTCAGACTAAAAACCAGAAAGATCTTTTCTGGGATGATCTCCAGATGAAATATCAGACACTCCATGCGATGACGATGCAGATCGAGCAGCACTTCCTGGATTTTCTGGATAAAGGTGCGCGTGAATATAAACCGCGTCTCACCGTCATGACGACTCAGTACACACGTAAGTTTGGTCAGGCCCTGACAGAATTTGTCGTGGAGAATGAAGGATATTTTGCGGCACTTGAAGCTACCGAAATTCGCCCGATGCTCGTGGAAAAAGATTACGAGGGTGTGGTGAAAATGTCGTGTAAACAGCTCGGTCTTGAAAGTATGAAAGTGATCGAAAAACTCCAGACCATGAAAAAGCCGACAGACAAAGATCTCAAGGCCCTTCGCCCTCAGGTCCTGAGAAGTTTTGAACAATTAAAAGCAAAGTTTAACCAATTACTGATTGGTGTGACTGAGGATCGGTCGAAGTAACTGTAAATTTCTCGGCCACTTCAAAATCTTCCGCACCTTTTGCTTTAACTTTTGCTCCCCAGAAATTGAGATCGTGTTCAAAAACCATCGTGAGATTATTCTTAATGATGAATTGATAGAATTCTTTTTTATCTTCTGTCGTTCTGCCGGGAGAAATGTCGTAACCCATCACCCAGGGAACAGGCACGTGATGGCTGGTAGGGACTAAGTCTGCCATATAGATGAATTTTTCATCATAAGGATGAAGAAGCCACGGTGTGTGTCCGTGTGAGCAGCGGAATTTAATCACATCTTCCCCGTCGCGAAGAACTTCGCCTTCTTCACCATCCACCCAGTGAACTTTTCCTGCTTTGTCGGCACTCTCTAAGAGTGGACGGAAATATTGTGAGTGAAAGGAGCCGATATCACGCGCAGTAGGTTTCAAGGCGTAAGCAAAATGTTTTTTGTGAACGTGGAGAGTTGCCTTGGGAAAGATAATCGCGTGGTGATCGTGCTCTCCGCTCCCAAGTCCACCTACGTGGTCAAAGTGCAGATGCGTGACGATCAGATCCGTAATATCGTCCGGACGAAGTCCGAAATTGTTCAGAAGATTTTCAAGAAGAGGATTTTTTTGTCCTTTGACGCCAAAGCGGTCGTCAAATTTCTCACCGTGATAATCACCGATTCCGGTGTCGACCAGGATATTTTTGTTGGCCGTTTGAATGAGCATGACACGGAGACTCATCAGAATTCTATTTTGTTCATCTGCCGGAATTGCCTTGGACCACAAGGGCTTAGGAATGATTCCGAACATCGCACCACCATCGAGTTTAAAAACTGCTGGATGAAGGACAGAATATTTCTTCATAATCTCTCTTTTATTTGACCGGATGCGCCTACTTCAATCGTCTCTATCTTGCCTTTTCAAAACCATGTTTTTCAAGACCTTTTCATTGTCTGACCCCGCAAAATGTCTATAATGTCCCATATCCAATTATGCCCCCAAGGAGAGTTCATGAACGTTCATGAGTACCAGGCCAAAGACCTGATGCGACAGTTTAACATCGCCGTTTTAAAAGGTGGTGTGGCAGATACTCCAGCTCAGGCTGTAGAAGTCGCCAAAAAATTAGGTGGAAAAATCTGGGTTGTGAAAGCACAGATTCACGCCGGTGGACGCGGTAAAGGCGGCGGAGTCAAACTCGCTCGCACTCTCGAAGAAGTTGAGACTCACGCGAAAGCAATTCTCGGCATGCAACTCGTGACTCATCAGACTGGCCCGGAAGGGAAGAAAGTTCTGAAAGTTCTCGTGGAAGAAGGCTGTGACATCGATCATGAGTACTATTGCGGTATCGTTCTCGACAGAACAGTCGGAAAAGTCGCGATGATGGTTTCAACCGAAGGCGGAATGGAAATCGAAAAAGTCGCTCACGATCATCCTGAAAAAATCATCAAGGCCCACATTGATCCGGCAACAGGCTTTACACCAGCACTTGGTCGTAAACTTGGATACGCTCTCGGACTCAAGGGCGAGACTCTGAAGAAAGCTCAGTCTTTCTTCGAAGGTCTTTATAAGCTCTATGTTGAGAAAGACTGTTCTATCGCGGAAATCAATCCTCTCGTGACAACGAAAGGCGGAGATGTTCTCGCTCTTGACGGGAAACTCAACTTCGATGACAACGCTCTTTTCCGTCACCCGGAAATTGAAGCAATGAGAGACATCACAGAAGAATCAGCTCAGGAACTTGAGGCCGGAAAATTCGGTCTCTCTTACATCTCTCTCGACGGTAACATCGGTTGCCTCGTGAATGGTGCGGGTCTTGCGATGGCGACTCTCGACATCCTGAAACTTGCTGGCGGAACGCCTGCGAACTTCCTTGATGTGGGCGGTGGAGCAACAAAAGAAACAGTTCAGAAAGCTTTCTCGATCATCCTTCAGGATAAAAACGTAAAAGCGATTCTCGTGAACATCTTCGGTGGAATTATGAAGTGTGACATCATCGCTAACGGTGTTGTTGACGCTGCTAAAGAACTCCAGCTGAAAGTTCCTCTGGTTGTTCGCCTGGAAGGGACGAACGTCGCTCTTGGTAAGAAAATTCTCGCTGAATCCGGTCTGAAAATTACTCCGGCCGGTGATCTCGCTGATGCTGCACAGAAAGCAGTAGCGGCCGCTAAGGGAGCAAAATAATATGGCCATTCTCATTAACAGAAACACACGTCTCATCACTGTCGGTCTGACAGGTAAACAGGGGACGTTTCATACTCTTCAATCACGTGACTACGGAACAAACGTTGTCGGTGGTGTGACTCCCGGTAAGGGCGGCACAATCCATGAAGGCATTCCTGTCTTCAATACAGTTTACGAAGCTGTGAAGGAAACCAAAGCGAATGCCGCGATGATTTTCGTTCCACCAGCTTTCGCTGCTGATTCAATCCTCGAATGTATCGATGCTGACATGCCTCTCATCATTGCAATCACGGAAGGAATTCCTGTGTTGGACATGGTGAAAGTGAAATCAGCTCTTCAGGGATCGAAGTCACGTTTAATCGGTCCTAACTGTCCGGGTGTTATTACTCCGGGTGAATGTAAAATCGGAATTATGCCGGGCCACATCCACATGCCAGGTCGTGTTGGTGTTATCTCCCGTTCAGGAACACTCACGTACGAAGCTGTTTACCAGCTCACTCAGCGTGAAATCGGCCAGTCAACTTGCGTTGGTATCGGCGGAGATCCTGTGAACGGAACAAACTTCATCGATTGCCTCGAGATGTTTGAAAAAGATGCTGATACAGACGCAGTCATCATGATCGGAGAAATCGGTGGAACAGCTGAAACAGATGCTGCCCGCTGGATTAAAAAACATATGACGAAGCCGGTAGTGAGCTTCATCGCGGGAGCAGCAGCTCCTGTTGGTAAGCGTATGGGTCACGCTGGTGCGATCATCTCTGGTGCTGATGATTCCGCTGAAGCGAAATTCCGCATTCTTCAGGAATGTGGAGTGACGATCGCGAGATCACCTGCGGAACTCGGACAGAAAATTGCGGAAGTACTTAAAAAATAATTTTTTGATTTCTTATAAGGAGAAATAACATGGCCATTGAAAAAACACTCTCTATCGTAAAGCCGAACTCAACTCTCGATAACAACATCGGTAACATTATCGCTGTTTTCGAAAAGAACGGCCTTCGTATCTCTGGAGCTAAATTCACACGCCTCTCGAAAGAGAAAGCGGAAGGTTTCTATATCGAGCACAAAGAGCGTCCATTCTTTGGCGAACTCGTTAACTTCATGACTTCTGGTCCGGTTATGCTCATGGTTCTCGAAGGTGAGAACGCAGTTGCTAAAAACCGCGAGCTCATGGGTGCTACTAACCCGGCTAACGCTGCTGAAGGCACAATCCGTAAGCTCTACGCTAAGTCTGTTGGCGAGAACTCGGTTCACGGTTCTGATTCAGCAACTGCTGCTGAAAGAGAGATCGCTTATTTCTTCGAAAGAAATGAAGTTCTTAACCGTTACTAAGATTTAATTCTTTTTATCAATGAGGCTCCCTAAGGGGAGCCTTTTTTTTTTGCTTCAGGAGTAAAAATGAAATTCATCGCTCTTCTTCTCTTCGTTATGACAATGGGAACGGCCTTTGGTCAGAATTTACATATGATCGAATTCAGCACCAATTCAGCTGCTCTCGGTGCACTCACTTTCAGCGAAAGATCTGACAACAATTATGATACGCAGGGATTTGTAGGCGGTAATTACGCTTATAAGATTTCACCGCGTATTCAATTAGGTATTCAGGGTCTCTATACAAAATACAACGGGTCCGTTGCTTATGAATCTTACGACTTCATGGGTGGAGTTATCCTGAACGGCGATGATGACCTCACGAAAGCGATGTATGCGTCTCTATATCTTGGTATGGACTGGACCAATCAATATGGATTAGGGAATACACGTTACGAGAGCATTCAGGGGAAACTGGCCGTGGGAAAAAGATTCGCTCTCTCAAATATCAATTTACCGAATGTCACTTATTCACCGGAGATCAGTTACACGAGAACTGAAAATACAAAAAGTTCATACGGCAATAACACATTCACAATCCGCTTTCTGCAATTCTCAGTTTTCTTTTAATATTTCAGGGCCTCGTTCGGGGCCCTGTTTCAATCCTTATCAATTAAGTATTTCCTGCTGAAAATTTTCTAAGCACTACAAAAGTGTATTCACACTGAGCAACGATTGCGTGGCAACACCACTCAGGTACAGACATTGTCGAACGAAATATTCATGACATGACCCGGGCCTCATAGGAATACTTTCTCACAAGAATGTTTCTATTTAAGAAACCACAAACCACAAAGGGGATAATATGAAGACCATTCTGGCTTTAGCGACAGTTGTTCTTATGGGTTCCGCCTACGCGCAATCCAACTACGAATCTGATAATTCTTGGGGAAGTGATTTCTCATCTGACCGCGGGACAGGTCAGGGAACAGGCGGCAGTGATATGCACATGATTGAATCCAACGTTGATTCACTCGTGCGTGGTGCTTACTCGTTCGACAAAACAAAAACCCGTGGCAGTGATGCGGACAACGATTCGCAACTCGATCTCGTTGTGAATTATGCTGTTAAGTTCAAGGATAAATGGCAGCTCGGTACTCGCCTTAATTATCTGAAGGACACTGCTCAGTCAGGAGACGCAGAAAATTACGGTTTCCAGGTTGGTGCATTCTATAACTTCAGTGAGAATCTGATGGAGAGTATGTATGTCTCTCTCTTCACCGGTCTTGAGTGGCAACACACTTATGGTGCTGCTGGAAATCCACGTGATGAAATCTGGAAGACCACACTCGCCGCTGGTAAGCGCTTTGGTCTTGCCCGCTGGAATGTTGCCCATCTCGTTTATAGTCCCGAGATTGCCCTCGTGACTGCTAATTCAACTACCGGCTCGGTGGTCGAGTACAGCCAGAACATCCAGCTTCGTTTCCTTCAGTTTTCGCTCTTTTTCTAAACAAATTAGAGGCTCCCTTCATCAAGGGGGCCTCAATTCCCCCTCATAAATTATCTTTAAGAGCCATAAACCCCTGTAAAAATTTCAATCGTGTAGAGTCCGTAGTCGGTATGCGTTATATTCCGACTGTTAATTATATTCCTGGAAGGAGTTCACATGTTTAATCTTGGTGATCACGTCGTCTGTCCCGGCCATGGTGTCGGTCAGATCTGTAGCGTGGAAACGAAAGAGCAGAACGGAACGCCCGCGAGCTTCTACATCATTAAAGTCATCTCGAACGGGATGAAAGTCATGATCCCCGTCGACTCGAAAGAGGGTGTCCGCGCCCTCATCCCTACGAACGAAATTAACGGCGTATTTGAGCTTTTAAAAGACCAGAGCGTGAAGGTAGATCAGTCTACCTGGAACCGCCGTCATCGCGAATATTCACTCAAAGTTAAAACAGGATCTCTCCTCGAGATTGCCGATGTTCTTCGTCAGCTTCTTCTTCTCAAGATGACAAAAAAATTGTCCTTCGGTGAAAGAAAGATGCTCGATCAATGTAAGGACCTCATCGTGAAAGAAATTTCGATTTCTACAGGTGCGGCCGAGGGCGACGTTTCAAGCAAAATCGACTCCCTTTACGCCTGAGTTTGGTGTATCTTTTTCCTCAATCTGTTGATTGAGGAGCTTCATCATGTCTGTCCGCGTAAGATTCGCGCCTTCGCCTACCGGTTACCTTCACATTGGTGGCGCCCGTACTGCACTCTACAATTATCTCTATGCTAAGGCCGTCGGCGGAACTTTCATCCTCCGGATCGAAGATACCGATCTTGAACGTTCCAACGCTGAATATGAAAAACTCCAGATCGATGATCTGAAGTGGCTTGGTATTTTTCATGATGAAGGTCCGGATAAACCAAATCCTAAATACGCTCCTTATCGCCAGTCAGAGCGTCTCGAAATCTACAATAAATACGCCCAGCAATTGATCGAAAAAGGTCTCGCCTATTACGACTTCTGTACTGAAGCAGAACTCGAAGCTATGAAGGCCCAGAACGAAGCTGAAGGTAACGATCCTCACTACACCGGAAAATGGAGAAACTCTGAGCACTTTGCAGAAGCAAAAGCACGAATAGCTGCAGGTGAAAAAACAGCAATTCGTTTTAAGGCCCCAAAAAAATCCTATACCCTGAATGATAAAGTGAAGGGATCCGTCACTTATCCGGATAATATGGTCGGCGATTTTGTGATCATGAGATCCAATGGTCTTCCCACTTATAACTACTGCTGTGTTGTCGACGATATGCTGATGGAAATCACGCACGTGATCCGTGGTGAAGATCATCTCAACAATACCGTTCGTCAGCTGATGATTTACGAAGCACTCAATGCCAAGCTCCCTGAGTTTGCGCACGTGTCTCTTCTCATCGGTTCTGATCGCCAGAAACTTTCTAAACGTCATGGTGCTACTTCGGTAAACCTTTACCGGAATGAGAACTATCTTCCAGAGGCGATGTGCAATTACTTAACTCTTCTCGGCTGGTCTCACCCTGCGGAGACAGATATTTTCACGAAGAGTGATCTCTTCAGTTTGTTCTCCCTCGAGAGATTCTCTGCTCACTCAGCGATGTATGATCTGGAAAAACTCAAGTGGGTGAATGGCCAGCATTTGAAGAAGATGGAGAATGCCGACATCATCAATATGCTTACGACTCTTCCCGAAGCCGCTGCTTTCAATAAGCAGGATGCTGCCTGGAAAAATATGGCCGTGACACTTCTTAAGCAGTACGCGGATTTCATCAGCGACATCCCGAAGAAAGCTGATGAGATGATTTTTGACGAGCATATTGAAATGAAAAATGAGCTCCTCGAAATTCTTGGCTGGGAAACTACGCCGAAGATTATCGATTACCTCGCAGGAGAGATGAATAAGATCACGACACCGTTCGTGACCGAAGCAGAACTCACAGCGTGGATGGATTTCGCGAAAAAAGATCTCGCGATTAAAGGGAAGCCTTTATTCCAGGGAATCAGAGCTGCTCTCACTGGTCAGGAACACGGGCCGGATCTGAAGCTTCTTATTCCGCTCACACCAGTCGCAATCATCAAGAAAAGATTGAATCTTCTCTCTAAGACAAAACAGGAAAAAGATGGCTAAGGAATTTAAGATTCACAATAACCTTTCCCGTAAGAAGGAAGTCTTTAAGCCGATCACTGCCGGCGAAGTGAAATATTATTCCTGCGGCCCCACGACTTATGATTTCCTCCACATCGGAAATGCACGCGCCTTAGTCGTTGGTGATCTCTTTCACCGTGTTCTGAAAAGTTTTGGCTATAAAGTGAATTTCGTCCGCAACTATACTGACGTCGATGACAAGATCATTGATCGCGCCAAAGAATTGAATCGTGACCCGATTGAGCACTCGGCCCTTTTTGTGAAAGAGTGTGAACAGGATATGATTTCTCTCGGCATGCTTCCGGCCACACATACGCCGAAAGTTTCTGAGACAATGCCTGAGATCATCAAAATGATCGAAGACATCATCAAAAATAAAAAAGCCTACGTCGTCGAGGGAGAAGTTTTCTTCGATGTTCCTTCGTTCACAGAATATGGAAAACTTTCCAAGAAAGATCTCGATTCACTCCAGCACGGCATTCGTGTAGATGTCGATGCGAAGAAAAAAAATCCCGCAGACTTTGTTCTCTGGAAACCGGCAAAAGTCGGGGAGCCTTCATGGGAATCTCCCTGGGGCAAAGGTCGCCCGGGCTGGCATATCGAGTGTTCTGCCATGGCCAAGAAGTTTCTTGGAAATACTCTCGATCTTCACCACGGTGGAGTCGATCTTATGTTCCCCCATCATGAAAATGAAATTGCTCAATCAGAAGCGGCCAACAATTGTCCATTCTGTAATAACTGGGCCCATAACGAGTTTCTGAATTTCGGCACTGAGAAGATGAGTAAGTCACTTGGGAACGTCGTGAAGATCAGAGACTTCGTGAATAAATATGGCGGACAGGTTCTCCGTCATGTTCTTCTCACCGTTCATTATCGCGCGCGCCTCGAGTGGACGGAAGAAGTTGTCCAGAAGGGGATTGATGAAGTTCGCCGCATTCATGAGTTTGTCGTTGATGCGAAAACTTTCACGGCCAATGGAAGCGGAACTGATCCGGAAATTGAAAACTGCATCAGTCGCATGGAAGAAGAGCTGATGAATGACTTCAATTCGGCAGGTGCTCTCGGACATTTCTTTACGTTTCTTCGCCTCGTAAAAGGGAAAAAGGATCAGCTCAGTCAACAGAGTCTCGATTCCGTTCACAGGACAATTAAATATGTTCAGGAAAGCATGGGTCTCATTCATGCTTCACCGGAAGGTGTGCTTTCTTCTCTCGCCAGACTCGATCAGGATGCAGCTGCCGCAGGTGTCGACAGTGCCTGGATTGATGGATTGATTGAAGAAAGAAAAACGGCGAAGGCCCAGAAGAATTGGGCACGTGCTGATGAAATCCGGAAAGAGCTCACGGCGAAAAATGTTGTCCTGAAGGACAATCCTGATGGCTCTACTTCCTGGAAGATTGGTTAGTTCAGAGGTGGGACAACCAGAAGGCCGCGGGGAGAGTTGAGAACTGAGTTCCCGAATTCTCTGACGACAGTTCCGGCCGTATCAATCTGAACAATCATGTTTCTGGTCGCATCCGGAATATAAATTTCATCATATTCACCGATCGCCACATTTCGTGGATCTGCGAAAGTCGACTGGATGTTGTTTACGATATTCACACCACCCGTAAGTGTGGAGCTATAGAGAGTGATGATATCGGTAGCGGCCCCGGCCCATGCAACGATAACTCTTCCATCACTTAACTCATTACATCCCTGAGCGAGAGTCGTACCGGCAGGTGCAGTGACAGTAGATACCAGTGTGGGAGCAGTAGTGAAAGCTGCTGTTGTAATTCTTGTTGTCGCTGTCGCCGTTCCTGAACAAGAAAGCCAGTTACCGGTTGAAAGACCGATGATCTGCTGATGGTTCGTATGAGGAGCAGCGATAGTGAGGGGCCAGTTAGCACCATTTGTTCTTCTGATTCCTGAACTGTTAAATCTTTCGAGTGTCGTTCCTTCTGTCGCGATGACATCAGTCGATGCACCTTTTAACTGAGCAATACCCAGCATCGTTCCGGTGAAGTTTGTTGTATTGAGATAAAAATTTCTGGCAGTGCCGGTGACAATAGAGATGGCATCAATTCGATCAGGAGCACCGTCGACAGCAATCAGAATCTCATTGGTAGAATCCAGCCATCCAATGCCACCGATTGAGTCAGCAGTATTAGGAAGAGTGTAGAGGACACTTTTCAGTGTTCCATTGGCATTAAAGGCCACCAGAGAATCTGTGTTGAAAGAGACAGCAACAATATCACCGCGACTAACCAGTAACTGCGAATTGGTTTCCTTCGGTTTCTCATCCATCAAGCATGATGTGAGGAGAAGGAGAGTAAACGAGGCAACTATTGTGTGGATTGCGTTCTTCATGTCCTAATTATGAACTAAAATCAGGCCTCTACCCACAATGCAAAATTTTCCTTAACAATACTTATTCGAATAAATTGTATGATGTTGGAGTGAAGAACCTCATTCTCCTAATCTTAATTTGTTTCACCTTCCCGGCCTTTGGGGACGTTTACGTCCTAGGTCAGGGTGGTTATTTGAAACTCCGGCAGGAAAAGGCGATGGAGAACAATGTCACTCCGACTGGTACGTCGCTGGGTGGGGGAATTGGCTTCCGGGATAAATTCTATGAATTTGAGGCCGTCTTTTTAAAAAGTACTGCTGAAGATGATGTGATTCATGACGATTCTAAAAATACGATGGTTCATGAGCAAACCTCACTTTTATTCGGACTCAATTTTTATTTCACAGAAAGATTTTATGCCCGCTTCGGATACGGCTTTAACCGTGTAAACCAGGAATTAAAAAAACCTGTCAGTACGGCTTCGGCCGCTGGTGCCAAGGATGCTTACGGTCTAACCGAAAACACGGTAACCGATGGCCCACTTTTTGGTGCAGGATTCGTTCTGTTTAATGGAAGTAAGGGAACACTCTTCACTCAGTTCGAATATCTGAGCTATTCATCCATTGATGCCGGCGCAATCAATCTCAGTGTCGGATTTCGTTTCTACTTCGGGAAATAATTAAAGAAGCTCTTCGTAGCTTTGCGGTTTATTCACCACTTTCAATTCTTTATTTTTTTTCACCAAAAGCTCGAGCGGACGCCCGCGAAGATTGTAATTTGAGCCCATGCTGTAACCATAGGCTCCTGTATCAGCGAGAACAAGATTATCTCCGGCCTTAAGCTTCGGAAGAGGACGATCAGAGGCAAAGCAATCTGTCGTTTCACAAATCGGTCCCACGACGTGACAGCGCACTTCATTCTTCGCTTCTTTTACCGGCATGAGACCGTGATAAGCGCCGTAAATCGCCGGCCGCATGAAATCATTCATTCCCCCATCCACGATGAGAAAGTGATTGTTCTCAGAAACTTTATTGCGAAGAACACTCATCACGAAAATTCCGGCCTTCGCCACGATTCTGCGACCTGGTTCAAAAACCACACGCGGACGAAGATCAGTTTTGGAGTAGAAATGTTGCTGGAGAGTTTTATGCACAAGATTCATGTAGTCTGAAATCTGCGGAAGTTTCTTTGATTCATCCGGATGATAATCCACACCAAGTCCACCGCCGACATCAAGAAATTCCAGAGCAACATTGGTCTTGAGTGCGATTTCAGAGAGACGCTTGATCGCCTGTCCGGTTGCACGAAGATCGAGAAGTTGTGATCCGATATGAATGGAAAGCCCCACCAGACGGCTATTCGTCCAGAGAGATTTCTTCTTGAGTGAGTCGAGCACATCTTTTTCCAGGATACCAAATTTGTGAGTCTTATTTCCGGTTGAGATGAATTTGTGAGTCTTGGGTTTCACGACCGGATTTAAGCGGTAGCAAATTCTTGCAATCTTTTTTGACTTCTTTGCGAGACGATTGATGAGCTCAAGCTCTTCAATCGATTCAACGTTAAACGAGTAGATATCTCTTTTCAGGGCGTATTCAATTTCCTCAGTTGTCTTGCCAACTCCTGAGAAAACAATTTTATGCGCCGGAATCCCGGATTCAAGAGCACGTTTCAATTCCCCGCCGGAAACAATGTCAGCACCTGATCCGAGTTTCGCAAGAATCTTCACGAGCTCACGATTAGGATTGGATTTCATGGCAAAGCAGACGAGGGGATCAATGAGACCTGCCGCTTTGGCACCGCCACTGAATGTCTCATAATTATTCGTCAGCACATCTTCCGAATAAAGGAAAAAGGGTGTTTTGAATTTCTTCGCAACGGAGGAAATATCGGTCTTCGAGAAAACCAGTTTCTTATTTTTGTATGTGAGATCTTTCATGGGAAGGTAACACTCTTTCTCCAGCTGAGAACCTGATCTAATGTCGCCTTATCCAGCTGATGATCATCAAAAGCGACCTGAGCGAGGATATCAAAGTTCGTGAGCGACTGACAGGAAAACCCTGCTTCAGAAAAAACCTTCGTGGCTTCCGCAAATCCATAGGTAAAGATCGAAAAGATTTTAACCACTTCGACACCTTCTTCCTGAAGTTTTGCCGCAGCAGCAATGGAGCTCTTGCCGGTTGAAATGAGGTCTTCCATTAAGACCGTCTTCATTCCGCGAGAGGCTTTCCCTTCGATGGCATTCTGGCGTCCATGATCCTTGGAAGAACTGCGGACGTAAACCATGGGAAGATTCAATTTCTGGGCAACAAAAGCGGCCCAGGGAATTCCTGCTGTCGCAGTTCCCGAAATAATATCAACGTTGAGTTTTTTAATTTCTGCGCAGAAGGCATCCACGATCATCTCGCGGGGAGCGACTGTGGAAATAAGAAGTCTGTTATCGCAATAGACCGGTGATTTGATGCCTGAGGTCCAGGTAAAGGGGTCATTAGGGCGGAGGAAAACAGCTTTTTCTTTGAGAAGCGTGCGTGCTATTTCACGATCAATCATTCACTACCTTTTATGATATTGAGAAGGGCAAGAAGGGGACTTGTTGCCTGAGTAATCGGACGTCCGATCACCATGAGATCACTTCCTTTGCGGTAAGCATCCATGGGAGACATCACTCTTGCCTGGTCATTTGTGGCAACACCGACCGGACGAATTCCCGGAGTGACGCAAATAAAGCGCGGGCCACAGATAAGTTTAATCGTCTGAACTTCAAAAGGAGAACAGACAACACCATCACAGCCGGCAGCTTTCGCGAGAGATGCGTAGTGAGCGACACTTTCCAGAAGATCACCTTCGATTCGTTGTTCCTGATTCATCTGTTCCTGAGAGGTACTCGTGAGCTGAGTCACGGCAATGAGAAGAGGTCTCGTTGGCATCGCTTTCACGATATCAGCAGCACGTTTCATCATTTCACTTCCCCCGGCGGCATGAACGTTAATCATGTCGATGGGAAGTTTCGTCAGGACTTTGAGGGAGTTTTCAACAGTCGTCGGGATATCGTGAAGTTTTAAATCCAGAAAGACCCGGAAGCCTTCTTTTTTTGCGTCGAGAATAATCTTGGAACCGAAACAATAAAAGGCTTCCATGCCGATCTTGATCCAGACGTTATGACCTTTAAGGGCAGAGAAAGTGCGCGCAATCTGATCCTTATCAGTCGTATCGATTGCGACAACAATTTTCTCTTCAGGGATCATGACAGAGGTTCCATTGTGTAAGAGTTCCGCTCAATCGTTTTGAGCAGGGCCTCAGTTGTATCCAGGGAAGTCAGACAAAGAAGTCCTCTTTCCACAGCGACCCGTCTCATTTTGAACCCATCCGATTCGACATTCTTGCCTTTCGAAATGGTGTTCACAATCAGGGCCACTTTCCCGGATTTGATTTCTCTTAATAAATCATTGGACGATTGTCCGATTCTGTCTACTGTTCTTACCGGAATCCCGGCTTTCTTAAGCATGAGGGCCGTTCCTTCAGTCGCAAGGAAGTCAAAACCGACCTGATAGAATCTCTTGAAGAGTGCCAGGGCCTCTTCTTTATCCTGATCACTAATCGTCGCGAGAATCGTTCCTGACTCGGGAATGATGACTCCGGCAGCAACAAAAGCCTTATGCAGGGCCTTCTCAAAGATTTTGTCTTTCCCCATCACTTCGCCAGTTGATTTCATCTCAGGTCCGAGGGCAATTTCCACTTCCGAGAGCTTCGCAAAGGAGAAAACCGGGACCTTCACGGCCACATGATCTTTAGGTTCGAGTGCACCGTGGAAATATCCCTGAGAGAGAAGTGACTCGCCCATGATCGCTTTCGTCGCAATTTTTGCCATCTGAACGTTCGTGACTTTCGAAAGGAAAGGAACTGTTCTTGATGATCTTGGATTCACCTCAATCACATAAACTTCACCGCGATTTATGACAAACTGAAGATTCAGGAGCCCTTTAATGTTCAGAGCACGCGTAATTGAAAGTGTGACCGAAGTGAGCTTATCGAGAATATCTTTTGAAACACTTTGTGGAGGGTAAACAGCGATGGAATCGCCTGAGTGAACGCCGGCCTTTTCAATGTGTTCCATGATGCCAGGGATGAAAACTGTTTCTCCGTCGGAGATAGCATCCACTTCCATTTCTCTGCCGATCATATAACGATCGATGAGAACCGGATGTTCAGGATTTACCTGAACCGCACGTTTCATGTAATCGACGAGTTCAGCTTCATTGTAAACGATCTCCATCGCGCGTCCTCCGAGAACGTACGATGGTCTCACCATGACTGGAAAACCGAGGTGGGCCGATTTCTCGACTGCCTCATTCATGGAAGTGACAGTGCAGCCCAATGGTTGAGCAATCTCAAGGCTTCTAAGAAGTGCTTCGAAGCGCTGGCGGTTTTCCGCTCGATCAATGTCGTCCACTGAAGTTCCCAGAATACGCACACCTCTTGCAGCAAGTGGTTCAGCGAGATTGATCGCTGTCTGGCCACCAAACTGAACGATAACTCCCATAGGATTTTCACGTTCAATCACATGCATGACATCTTCCACCGTCAGAGGCTCGAAATAGAGGCGATCTGAAGTACTGAAGTCAGTTGAGACTGTCTCTGGGTTGTTATTGATGACTATAGCTTCGAAACCCATCGACCTGATGGCATCAATAGCGTGACAAGTGGCATAGTCAAATTCAATTCCCTGTCCGATTCTGATGGGGCCTGATCCAAGAACAATGACTTTCTTCTTCGAGGACTCAAGGACTTCATCTTCGCGACCAAATGTAGAGTAGTAGTAGGGGGTTGAAGACTCGAACTCAGCGGCGCAAGTATCAACCATCTTGTAGACAGGAGTGATTCCGTTCTTCTTTCTCCATTCATAAACTTCTCTTTCATCTTTTTTCAAGACACGGGCCAGATACTTATCACAAAAACCCAGCTTTTTTGCTGCAATGACTGTTTCTACATCCATGCCTTTTTCAGCAATAAGCTTTTCCATGTTGATGATGTTTCTGATTTTCGCGAGGAAGAAAAAATCCATCGCAGTAAGATCATTAATCTCTTTTTCAGTGACACCAGCTCTCATTGCCTCTGAGATTGCAAAGAGTCTCTCGTCGTCCTGCTTCATTACTTTAGCGAGGATTTCTTCTTTAGATTTTCCTTTCAGTGCCGGGAGTTCGAGATGATAAAGTCCAACTTCCAGAGACCGAACAGACTTAAGAATGGATTCTTCAAATGTTCTTCCGAGGGCCATGACTTCGCCGGTAGCCTTCATCTGAGTGCCCAGTCTTCTGTTGGCAGTGACGAATTTATCAAATGGGAAGCGAGGAATCTTTGTCACCACATAATCAAGAGCGGGCTCAAAGCAAGCGTAGGTGTTCTTTGTGATCGGATTGATGATCTCATCAAGAGTAAGTCCGAGTGAAATCTTCGCAGCAATTTTAGCAATCGGATAACCCGTCGCTTTCGATGCAAGGGCCGATGAACGTGACACCCGCGGGTTCACTTCAATGACGTAGTACTGATATGAATGTGGATCAAGTGCATACTGAACATTACAACCACCCTCAATTTTGAGCGAGCGGATAATCTTCAGCGCTGATGATCTCAGCATTTGATATTCTTTGTCGGAAAGAGTCTGTGAAGGAGCGACTACGATTGAGTCACCTGTGTGAACTCCAACCGGATCGATGTTTTCCATATTACAGACGATGATACAGTTATCGTTCGAATCGCGGATAACTTCGTATTCAACTTCCTTGAAACCAGCAATCGATCTTTCGAGAAGACACTGACTGATGGGAGATGCAGAAAGTCCGGAGTTCACGGTTGCAACGAGCTGCTCTTCATTGAGAGCAATACCGCCGCCGGTTCCGCCAAGAGTGAAGGCCGGGCGAATGATCACCGGATAACCGATGCGATTAACGAACTCGTAGGCCTCTTCAATATTCGTAATGATTCTGCTTTCAGGAACCGGTTCACCAATCTCGATCATGAGATTTTTAAAGAGGCTTCTGTCCTCAGCTTTTTGAATCGTATCAACTTTACAACCCAGGAGCTGAACTCCAAGGCGGCGAAGGTGACCTTCTTCTTCAAGCTTAACGGCGAGATTAAGTGCGGTTTGCCCTCCGAGTGTCGGAAGAAGTCCGTCGGGCTTTTCTTTGTGAATGATTTTGAGAAGAAACTCAACCGTGAGAGGTTCAATATAAACTTTGTGAGCCGTTTCTTTGTCGGTCATGATCGTTGCCGGGTTAGAATTCACCAGAACAACTTCAACACCTTCTTCAATCAGCGATTTCACTGCCTGAGTTCCGGAGTAATCAAATTCAGCGGCCTGACCGATGACAATCGGGCCGGATCCAATAACCATGACTTTTTTTAATTCAGGATTTATTGCCATATGTATTAGTTCCTTATGCTCGTGAGGAAAGTATCAAAGAGCCAACCTGTATCTTCCGGACCCGGGCATGCTTCCGGATGGTACTGGACTGAGAATGCAGGGTAGGTTTTGTGCTTAAGTCCCTCGACTGATTTGTCATTGATATTTATCTGAGTAATATCGAGCTGGGAGTTATTCACGGAATCATTAGTTACTGCGTAACCGTGATTCTGAGAACTCATGAAAACTTTTCCGAGAGCTAAGTCTTTCACCGGGTGATTAGCACCGCGATGTCCGAACTTGAGCTTCTCTGTATCTGCACCATTAGCAAGAGCGAAAAGCTGGTGACCCATGCAGATGGAGAACATGGGATATTTTTTCTGAAGATCACGGATAACTGGAAGAACTTCCGGAACGTCCTTAGGGTTTCCCGGTCCGTTGGAAAGAAGAATTCCATGTGGGCGGTATGACTCAATAACTTCAAGACTTGAGTTCCACGGAACAATCACAACATCGCAGTCACGTTTCGTGAGTGAGCGGAGAATATTCTTCTTATAACCAAAATCCATGAGGATGATTCTTTTTCCACCACCGGGAAAGTGAATCGGGCTTTTTGTCGAGACTCTTGCGATCTGGTCGGTTTCCATCATCTTCGCAAGGTGAGTTGTAATCGCTTCGCGCGGAAAACTTACCGGAGCGAGGACAGCTTTCATGACACCTTTGTTTCTGATTTTTTTTGTGAGCTCACGTGTGTCTAAACCTGCTATGCCGGGAATCTTAAACCGCGTCAGTAATTCCCGCAGAGAATATTCATTTCTCCAGTTCGATCCTTCCTTAGGACACTCATGAACAACGAAACCTTTGAGTGCCGGTGTTAATGATTCGAAATCATCCTTGTTCACACCGTAATTACCGATGAGCGGATAAGTCATGACGACAATCTGATCACAGTAAGAAGGATCAGAAAGGATTTCCTGATACCCGGTCATGCTGGTATTGAAAACCAGCTCACCTAGTGAAACGGCATTTTCGATGTCGTAGCCTACGGACTCGCCGATAAATTCTTCACCAGTTTCCAGAACAAGTTTTATCTTTTTCATTATTTCCCCGATCCCATGGCCCACTCAAGAATCGCCATTCTTGCGTAGACGCCGTTTTCCATTTGTTTAAAAATTCTGGACTGTGGATGCTCAACCAGTTCATCAGAGATTTCAATCCCGCGATTGAACGGACCCGGGTGAAGAATGATCGCATCTTTTTTCATCTTCGCGAGTCTCGCGGGATTCATGCCGAAGTCGCGATGATAGCTTTCCTGATTAAGTTCCAGGCTTTCATGACGTTCGAGCTGAATTCTGAGCATCATCACAGCATCCACTTTAGGAAGGGCATCGTCAAAGCCGATTTCCCTGACAAAACCCTTCTGAGCTTTAGGAATAAGTGATGGTGGACCAGAGAGATAAATCTCCATGCCGAACTTTTCAGCGGCCACTATAAGTGAGCCCGCTACCCGGGAATGTTTCACATCTCCGCAGATTGCGATCTTGAGACCCTCGAGTCTTTTGAATTCTTCTCTAAGGGTAAATAAATCGAGAAGTCCCTGAGAGGGATGTTCGTATTTTCCTGCTCCCGCATTGAGAAGGGGAAGATTGATTTTATCTTTTAACTGATCGAACACATGATCATCAGAGTGCCTGAATACAATTCCTTCCACACCGAGGCTCTCAAGCGCCTTCAGAGTGTCGTAGACGGTCTCACCTTTCTTTACACTCGAGTTTTCCGGTACGAAATTGACCACTTCCACACCCAGACGTTTCGCTGCAACTTCAAAAGAGCATCTGGTACGGGTACTAGGCTCATAGAAAACATTGGCGATAATTTTATGGCGAAGAAGATGGTGAACTTTGTCGGGATTTTTATGATTCTGGGAAAAGAAATGAGACCTGTCGAGAAGAGCGGAAATTTCAGAGGTAGAAAGACTAGAGAGTGACAGGAAATGCTTGATCATTATCCTCCTGAGATTGACTGAATTGTGAGTGAAAAAATGGGGAAGTAGAAGTGAACGAAATAGGGTAGGGTTGAGACGTGGAGACCTGGAAATCTGACTTGATGCGAAGAAGCATCATACCCATAAAAATTCCTACTTTGTTTCCTCCAATTTATTAAAATTGCCGTGTCTTTGGCAATGGGAAAGAGATAGATGAAAGCGAAATTCCTCCTCGAATCGAAATTTGCGCCGATGGGTGATCAACCTGAGGCCATCCGACAAATTACTGACGGTTTTAACAGCGGAAAACAGTTTCAAACCCTTCTGGGAGTTACTGGTTCCGGTAAAACCTTTGCCATGGCCCACGTGATTCAGAATCTCGGGAAGAAAACCCTGGTTCTCGCTCCCAACAAAACCCTGGCAGCTCAGCTTTTCGCAGAGATGAAAGAATTTTTCCCTCACAATGCCGTGGAATATTTCGTCTCTTACTACGATTACTACCAACCTGAAGCCTACGTGCCGGGTTCTGACACTTATATTGAGAAAGACTCCGCCATCAACGAAGAAATCGAGAAGCTCCGTCACTCAACGACACGCTCTCTTTTTTCCCGCGATGATGTGATTGTTGTCGCATCTGTTTCCTGTATTTACGGTATCGGTGCCCCTGATGAATATTTCGATCAGAGGATCATGCTTTTTGTTCAGGACAAAATGGATCGCGATGCACTCCTTCGCCGACTGGTGGATATTCAGTATCAAAGAAATGATATGGATTTCCATCGGGGAACTTTCCGTGTCCGCGGCGATATCGTGGAAGTTTTTCCGGCCTATGAAGATTCGCAAATTGTGCGCGTAGAGTTTTTCGATGATGTGATCGACGGAATTTTTATCGTTGATCCTCTCCGCGGAAAAGTTCTTCAGCCACTTAATCGCGTAGATATTTATCCGAAGTCTCACTATGTAGTGGGTAAAGACAGAATGAAACAGGCGATCGGCACGATCAAGGAAGAACTTCGCGAGCGACTCGTGGAACTCAAGGATCAGAATAAACTGATCGAAGTTCAGCGCATCCAGCAGAGAACACTTTTAGATCTTGAGATGATGGAAGAGATGGGTTTTTGTCCCGGGATTGAAAACTATTCGAGACATCTCACGGGCAATAAACCCGGAGAACCTCCTTACACTTTGATCGATTATTTTAAGAAAGATTTTCTCCTGATCGCAGATGAGTCTCACGTGAGTATTCCTCAGGTCGGAGGAATGTATAAAGGTGATCGTGCGAGAAAAATGACTCTCGTGGATTTTGGTTTCCGCTTGCCTTCAGCACTTGATAACCGTCCCCTGAATTTTCCTGAGTTCGAAGCAAAATACGATCAGGTGCTTTTTGTTTCGGCCACACCTGCCGAGTATGAACTCACAAAAGTTGGCGGAGAATACGCCGAGCAGATCATTCGTCCTACGGGACTTCTGGATCCACTTATTGAATTCCGGGATGCTAAGAACCAGGTTGATGACATGCTCGTGGAAGCGAAGAAAGTCATCGCACAAGGGTATCGCGTTCTCATCACAACTCTTACCAAGCGCCTGGCCGAAGAATTGACGACATTTTATCGCGGTGTCGGGATGAGAATTAAATACCTGCATTCCGATATTGATACCCTTGAGCGAATGGAAATTCTGCGGGATCTCCGTCTCGGAGAATTTGATATCCTCGTTGGGATTAACCTTTTAAGAGAGGGACTGGATATTCCTGAAGTCGCACTCGTGGGAATTCTCGATGCTGATAAAGAGGGATTTCTCCGCTCCACCCGTTCTCTCATTCAGACGATTGGTCGCGCGGCCCGTAACTCAGAAGGGCGAGTCCTTCTTTACGGTTTCCGCAAAACACCAAGTATTGAAGAGGCGATGAAGCTTACGGCCGACAGGCGGATCAAGCAGATCGCTTACAATGAAAAAAATGGGATTACCGCCACCACCATCAATAAGAAAGTTGGTGGGGGGGTGATCGAAATCCTCCGCGGAACCAAGAAATCTGACAAAAAAGCTCGGAAGGAAAAATCCGAAGAGAGTCTCTCACCTGAAGCAATTGATGCTAAAATCAAGGAATTGAAGCAGATGATGAAAGAAGCGGCGAGTGCCCTTCAATTTGAAGAAGCTGCCCGTCTCCGAGATGAAGTGAAGAGACTTTCCGAATTAAGGTTCATGCTATGAAGTTTTGCCTTCTCCTTTTACTTCCTGTTTTTGCCATGGCCGCCGCTCCTAAGAGCGAAGTCTTTGTCATTCAGGTCATGGATCGCAGAATGTCGGTGCTCTCTCCGGAAAAAGAAAGAAAACTTTTTTCAGTCATTGTGGAAAATCGCTCGCTCTCAGATCAGGTCGCGCGCTTTGAGGCACGCGGAAGGCTTCTGAAATATATTTCTGTTCCCTCAGGTAAGTCAGAGTCAGTGGAAATCGAAAATACCTCCGGCGCTCCTGTGACATTTGTTCCGGTGAGTCCCGCCTTTCAGGAAGTAGAACTTATCTTCGGTAAAAAGGCCTATGAAGTCCCACCACAAAAATAACGTCCAGAAAGTTGTCCTGGTCATTTCTGATCTCCATCTGGGAGCGGGGAAGATGTTCAAGGGGAAGAGAAATCTTCTCGAGGATTTTCATTACGATCGTGAGTTGATTGATTTCTTAAATTATTATTCGACCGGTGATTACGCTGAAATTGAAGTGGAACTCATCATCAATGGTGACTTTCTCGATTTCCTCGCTGTTCCTTACGTGGAATTTTACGACGACGAATTCTGGAGTGAGAAGGCTGCTCTCGCTAAACTTCACATGATCATGTCAGCACACAAAGGTGTGCTCGATGCTCTGAAACGTTTTGTTTCCCATAATGGTAAGAGTGTTGTTTACATCATCGGGAACCATGATGCGGAGTTTGTCTTCGAGTCCGTGAAAGAAGACTTCCTCGCGTATTTTGGCCCCCTTCGGGATCGCCTCACACTTTCCAATCACATCAGTACTTATAAGCCGGTTAAGGGTGTATCGATCCTTCATGGCCACCAGTATGAAGTGGCCCATGATTTTGACCAGGAAAACGCTGTTGTTGAAACTCTGAATGGCGAAAGATATTTCATCCCGCCCTGGGGATCTTACTATGTGACGAATGTGATCAATAAGTACAAGCAGGAGAGAAGCTTCATCAATGCTGTCCGTCCGATCAAGCATTTCATGATTCACGGTCTGATCTTTGATACGTTTTTCACTCTTCGCTTTATGCTTTCGAATTTTTATTACTTCATCATGGTCCGCTTCTGGCATTATTACCTGATGAAACGCAGCCTTCGTAAGGTAATTGGCGACCTCCTTCGTGAACTTGAACTCTTTCAGGATTTCGAAACACTCACACGCCAGTATTTTGAGACGAATCAGGACACCCGCGTTCTTATCGTGGGTCATACGCATAATCCGACACTCCGTATTTTCAATGACGGTACGATCTTCATCAATACCGGCACGTGGACCCGCATGGTGAATCTGGATCTCGCTCACTGGAATAACGGGAACGTTCTTACTTATGCCAAAATCATTGTGAAGAACAAAGAATATGCGCTCGAAGACTTCGATCAGAATGTCGAAGTAGATCTCAAACACTGGTCGGGCATGAACGCCTTCCCATATTCTGAATACCACTAACATTTACGAGATGAGAGTTTCGATTTTTTCGAGAAGATGTCTCGACGAGAAAGGGAAGGAGAGGAAGTGTTCCACTCCGAGGATTGCTGACTTCACGATGTTCTCTTCTGTGTCTGATTGCGAGAGCACAATGAACTGGCCATACTTCCTGAGGGATTTTGAAATTTCATCATCGAGAAGTTCTATCTGAATGATCGTGAGAGCGTTTTGTCCCTGACCTTTCATCAAATCTTTCGTTTCATTCTTATCTGTCGCCTCGAGAACGTGAAAAAATCCGTTCTTCCCCAGCATCTCTCTCACAAGAGATCTGTAATCTTCATTGTTACTACACAAAATGATAGGAAGAGAGTGGCGCATTAATCCACTATACCAGTCAGAGATGAACTTGAAAACGTTGTATCTGGCTGAATAGACCAAAATCTCCCTCGTAGGAGATGAGTTTTGTCAGGTAAAAAATTCCACTTTTCCTGCTAAATTTCCTTAAGAAACGTTTTTCTTCTCCGAGAAGAGCATTGTCTGTCACATGTTGTGTAGACATTAAAAAAATTCACTTAAGCACGGAAGCTTAGAAGTATCTCAAGGTTGGGAACTGATCATCACGGATTTGATGAGGACAAAACCAAGGAGGATTTCTATGGGTTTCCGTATTAACACGAACATGGCTTCAATCTCAGCTCAGCGCTCACTCGGCGTAAGCAACAGAGAATCTGAAAGTGTTCTTTCTAAACTCTCATCTGGTACTCGTATCACGAAAGCTGCAGACGATGCTGCCGGCCTCGCGATTTCTGAGAAGATGAAAGCTGACATTCGTTCCATGAGACAAGCTGACCGCAACGCCAACGACGGTATTTCCCTCGTTCAGACTGCGGAAGGTGGATTAAACGAAGTTTCTTCAATCCTTACTCGTATGCGCGAACTCGCGATCCAGACATCTTCTGATACTGTTGGTGATGTTGAGCGCGGTATGACGAATATGGAGTACCAAAACCTTAAGCTCGAACTCGAGCGTATTTCACAGGTGACTGAATTCAACGGTAAGAAGCTTCTTAACGGTGAAGGCGACATGTATGACTTCCAGGTTGGTAAGAATAACGACGCTTTCAACGACAGAATTTCATACAACGCTGGCCAGGCTAACTCACGCATTGAGAACCTCGGTGTTGCAGAACTCGACGTCGGTACGAAAGAAGGATCTCAGGATTCACTTGGTGCCCTCGATAAGGCGATTGAAAAAGTTTCCGGTCAGCGCGCTTACCTCGGTGCTATCCAGAACCGTTTGACATCGACATCGAATAACCTCCAGATCTCTACAGAAAACCTCTCGGCTGCGAACTCTCGTATCCGTGACCTTGATTACGCTGATGCTACTGCTCAGAAAGCTAAGCTGGATATTCTGAATGCTGCTGGTACATCTGTACTCGCTCAGGCAAACATGAATTCTCAGAACGCTCTCAAGCTCATTGGCTAATCTGTTCTTTAAGAATTTTGTTCCCAAGGGTCCACCGAAAGGTGGGCCCTTTTTTTTGGAGAAAAAAATGTTTGGTCTGATTCTTCCTCTTTTCATGTTGGTTTCTGTTCAGGCTGCCGACTCAAAATTATTTAAATACGATTTCGGAGAATTTGAAGCAGCGACTGCGGAATATCCTGAAGGTCCGACAGGGATGACTCTTTTTCATTTCCCGAAGGGTGCCAAAGGCGCCATTGATATTCGGGGAGGATCAGCCGCTGTCCGTGAATCTTCTTCTTTGTCAGAAGAAAATAATTGGGGACATGTCGATGCCATCGTTCTTTCCGGAGGCTCGTCATATGGGCTGGAAGCTTCTTCGGGTGTGATGTTAGCTATTCAGAAGGCCAGGAAAACGAATGACTTTGGGACTATTCCATCTGTTCCCCAGGCAATTGTCTTTGATTTCGCCGGAAGAAAAACTCTTACTTATCCGGACAAGGCCCTGGGAGAAAAAGCATTTTCTCTCCTCAAAAAAAATGAAGTGACTGTCGGAAAGGCGGGAGCAGGTGTTCATTCAATAAGTCACATCAGTTTAAAGATAAGCAGAATACAACGATTACAATTGTGATTACGAATGCAGATATTGATCGCTCAGATATGAAGAGACTAGCCATCATGGCCCATACTTCCATGGCCTCAACCATCAGGCCGTTTCATACTCCCTGGGATGGAGACACGCTTTTTGTGGTCTCTACCCAGACTCAAAAAATGCCGAAAGATTTTACTGTATCTGATCTGGGAGTTGTGACGAGTGAACTACTTACTCAGGCATTGCTGAGATCTGTGAACGCTGAAAAATATCCTGAGAATTGAAAACTACTTCAGCTTGATAATGTCGTATCCGTAGATTTCACAGATTATTTTGAGTGCTTTTTTCAACTCCGAAGGATTCGACTGAGACTTCGGAAACTCCTGGAGAAGATCTCCCACTCTGACTTCGAGACCTCTGGCGATAAATTCAAATGAATTGGCCGAAGGCCATCGTCTTCCTGCTTCAATATCCCGGATCATTTGAACAGAAAGATTAGATTTCTCAGCAAGAATCAATTGCGACATCTTGTGATGCGTCCGATAGCTTTTCATATTGGCCGATAAGACGACCTTAATCTTTTCCATTACTCATTCTGCCCTATTAATAGGCTCGTGAAGCGTAGCTTGAGGCAATATTAAAATTGTATTTACAGTATTAAGAGCTATAGTGAGACATCAATTCATTGTAAGGAAGATTCATGAGCGAAAAGCGAGATTTGGGTCTTCTTTGTCATAAATCCGGCGAGAGTTTTGTCTTCTTCATCGAAAGTAATAACGGGCCATTCATCTATGTCATCCGCTCAGGCATACCGGTGACAGGTTTTATGAAGATCTATCCTGGGCTTCAGGAAGATTTATTTTTGAAAATGAACTCAGATGAAGCTCATCTCTGTCAGCTGGCACTTAAAAAATTAAGTCAGAATCTCTAGAGATTGATCTGCTCGAGAAAAAAATCCCTCATGCTGATTCCTGCAACTTTTAATTGTTGAGGAATGAACGAGGCCTTCGATAATCCCGGAAGAGTATTAATTTCAAGAAGCACAGGACCTGCTTCGGTGAGAATCATGTCTGTCCGCGAGTAACCTTTGCAGCCAATAGCTGCATGAAGTTTCAGTGCCAGCTTCTGGCAGGCCTCTGACTCTTCTTTATTAAGAGGGGCGGGAGTAAGTTCTTCAACACCTGATCCGAGATATTTTCCCTGATAATCAAAATTTCTTCCCTGAAGGACGCGCACTTCCGAACAAGGCAGGGGCGAGAGCTTGTGATCTTTATCTTCTCTCACACCGACAGTTATTTCTCTGCCTGTGACAAATGGCTCGCTCACATAGGGGAGATAGCCACTCTTTCTGATAGCGGGGATGGCTTTCGCAAGATCATCCTGAGAAGAAATAATATGAAGTCCGACACTTGATCCATTCGCCAGTGGCTTCAGGACGATTTTTTTATGCTGAGAAAGAAACTCGCCGAGTTTTTTAACTGTTCCGGGTTCCAGATCATCAACGACTAATTCTCCGGCAACACTCAGTCCATTATCCTTAGCAATCTTTTTTGTGAGGATTTTATTGAAAGCTTTTTCACTCGCAATGCCACCAGTTCCGGTGAAGGGAATATTCATTTTCTCAAGCATCTTCTGGAGAGTGCCATCTTCACCTTCTGTCCCGTGAAGGGCGATGATGATGGTTTTGTTTTTTAATCCAGATAAAGCTGATTCTAATGATTGAGAGATAGCATGAGTCTGAGACGAAAACTCTTTCGTGAAAGCTTCAGCGTGACCGGCAAGTTCTCCCTGCGAAACAGCGTGGACTTTGCCATCCTTGGTCCAGAACCAGAGTTCTGCTTCCGGAATGACCGTCGCGATATTCTGGGCCGAGGCCACAGACACCAGACGCTCTTCTGAGCTGCCACCAAAAAGAATTACACAATCACTGAAAGTTTTGTTCATGAATCTAAGTCCTAAAAAATTGCATCAAACCATGGTTTTTTATCGCGGGCATCACAGTCAGACACCCAGAGGTGTTTCACTTCGAGATACGCCTTGAGGCCTTCTTCACCCATCTCACGCCCCAGACCTGATTGTTTATATCCGCCAAATGGCATGCCTGGATTCAGGAGGTGATACTCATTGATCCACACAGTTCCTGTTTCGAGTTGTTTTGCAACTTTCTTTGCTCGCTCAGCATTTTTCGACCACACAGCTCCGGCCAGACCATAAATGGATTTATTGGCAAGGCGGATGGCCTCATCTTCATTTTTCACCGGAGTGATCGCGAGGACCGGTCCGAAGATTTCTTCGTTAAAAATCGTATTGTCAGGAGTGACTTCAAAAAGAGTTGGCTCGATGTAATGACCTTTGGCCATGTCACCAGTGGTAATTTTATTTCCGCCGAAGAGAAGTTTTCCGCCTTCTTTTTTTGTTGTCTCGATAAATCCGAGAATACGATCGGCCTGTTTCTTATTCACAACAGGGCCGTATCCGGAAGCCGGATCAGTCGGAAGTCCGACTTTAACATCCGCAATTCTTTTCACGAGTGCTTCTTTAAAGGCTGGATAGATTTTTTCTTCCACGAACAATCTTGTTCCTGAATCACAGGCCTGGCCTGAGTGATAAAGGAAGGCGTAGAGCGCGCCATCGACAGCGATTCCGAGATCAGCATCGTCGAGAACGATGTTGGCAGATTTTCCGCCGAGTTCAAGCGAGAGGCGCTGGAGATTTTTTCCTGCCCCTTCCATGATTTTTCTTCCGACATCCGTTGAACCCGTGAAGGCAACTTTTCTCACCTTCGGATTTTTCAGAAGGTACTGACCCTCGTGAGCGCCACCAGTGATGATGTTCACGACTCCGGCCGGAACGCCGACGTCACGGATGATTTCAGCAAGAATCGCTGCTGTCACTGGAGTTTCCTGCGCAGACTTGAGAACTGTCGTGCAACCGGAAGCGATAACCGGACCGATCTTCCATGCTGCCATAACGAGTGGAAAGTTCCACGGAATAATCTGGGCGCAGACTCCGACTGGTTCATAGATTTTATAATTTTCCGAAAAGCCCGGACGTGAAGCACTTTCATCTTTCACTTCAAATTGAAACTTACGAAGCTGGCCCGCGAGAACTTTAAAATAAGAAGCCGCATTGGCGACATCAGCTTTCGCCTTTCTTACGGCAGAACCGGAATCGGCCACTTCGAGATCAGTGATTTCATTTCTTCTTTCTTTTAATTTCTCAGAAATTTTTTCCAGAAGCTCCGCACGCTTCAGGTGATCCATCGCACGCCATTCTTTTGAATAGAAAGCCTTCTCAGCAGCATCCACAGCAGAGTCGATGTCTTTATCTGACGGAAGATAGACTTTCGCTACCGCCTCACCATTGGCAGGGTTCTCAGAAATAAAGCTCTTATCAGAAGTGCGGAATTCACCGTTGATGAATAATTGAATCTCTTTCATAAAAGCTCCTTAGATATCTCTCAGCTGTAATGTGATGATGGAATTCGGCTGGCCTTCAAGACCCTTGGCCATAATATCGCGGGAAGCGTTGAGATCAATCTCTCCCTCTTCTCCACGTGTAACAGTAACGAGTTTCGTTCCTTGTTTTTCTTCTACTTTGTATTTCACCAGAAAATCAGTCTTGGAATGAGTGACTGTCATGGAAAGAATGTAGGGACCCATTCTGAAGGCGTGCTCACGCCCGAAAGTCAGGGTTTGGTTCATCTTCCATGTCTGTCCATCAACAGCAAGTTTGCCGTCAACATTTACACCCAGACAGGCGAATGCGGGAAAACTGAAAAGGACTAAGAATAAAAATTTCAACATCTTTCCACCGATAGGGCGATACCCTGGCCGACTCCGATACACATAGTAGCGAGTCCTGTTTTAAGTTTAGGATCTTTTTGCATCTGATGAATCATGGTCGTGAGAATTCTGGTTCCGGAAGCTCCCAATGGATGTCCGATTGCTATTGAGCCACCATTCTTATTGATCTTTGAAGGATCAAGTTCAAGTTCCTTGATGCAACCGAGAGCCTGGGCCGCGAACGCTTCATTAAGTTCAATCACATCAAAATCAGAAATCTTGTAACCGAATCTTTCGCAAAGTTTTTTCGTGGCACCCACGGGTCCAAGTCCCATGACATTCGGGTGAAGCCCGTGAACGGCACCGCCTGTCACCATCGCGAGAGGTTTTAAATTATGCTTCTTCACGAATTCTTCAGAACAGATGACGACCATGCTGGCCCCGTCATTGATGGATGAACTGTTGCCGGCCGTGACTGTTCCGTCTTTCCGGAAAGCAGCTTTGAGCTTCGCAAGTTTTTCGATGGAAGTATCAGAACGGGGACCTTCATCTTTTTCCACAACCACAGTTTCTTTTTTTCCTTCAACAGTTACCGGGACAATTTCATCCTTAAACTTTCCAGCGTTCTGAGCAGCAACTGCTTTGGCGTGAGAGTTGAGAGCAAACTTATCCTGGTCTTCGCGTGAGATGTTGTGAAGTTTCTGAACTTCTTCCGCTGTTTCGCCCATTCCAAGAAGGGGAAACATGGCCGCCATTTTCGGATTTTCAAAACGCCATCCAATCGAGGTGTCCCAGATTTTCTGAGCGCGATCAAAAGCGGAAATGGATTTCGACATCACATAGGGAGCGCGTGACATGCTTTCAGCACCACCGGCGATATAACAATCACCAAGCCCTGCCTGAATTCTTGCGTGAGCATCCATCACAGCATCAAGAGATGAACCGCACAGTCGATTGATCGTTGTCCCCGGTACGTCGAAAGGAAAACCCGCGAGCATCAAACTCATGCGGGCAAGATTTCTGTTATCTTCACCGGCCTGATTGGCACAACCGATGATGGTATCACTGATTTCTATCAGATCATGTTTTGCTGTTTGAGCGTAGTCTTTGAAAAGTCCGGCCAGAAGATCATCAACCCGGACGCCCGAAAGGGCCCCGCCGAACGATCCAACTGGTGTCCTTTTGGCATGGACGATGTAAGAAGTTTTCTTCATGAAAAAAGCCTTTTTGAGAGTGAAAACATCCTATCAACAAAGACATGGATCGAGAAAAAAAAAACTGGATGTTGAAGCACGGTGTAAGTGTAAGGATTCAAGGACAGAGTGTGAGCAGTGAAAACATTACCCGATTACCTCCTTAAGATTAATGAAATCCCATTAATACCCTGTAAACATCACCGCAATGTTGGTAGAAGAACTCCGGTTTTGACCCTCTTGGGTTACATTGCCGACATCAATTTCCGGAGACAAGGATACTCTATGAAAAAGACTCTGCTTCTTGCATCGTTATCCCTCATTTCAGGCGCTTATGCTTATGAGGCAAAAATCACTAAGGGGACGATGAGTCCTAGCCTCGATGCTCTCCTCGTAAGAGCGAGTGTTGAATCCCGTGTGAATTTCTCCAAGGCTAACGTTGCTCTTATCGAAGAGCGCGAACTTGCTACCAGCAACTACCGTTTTTATGTTCAGGTAGTAAACAACGTGCCAGTTGAAAAAACTGCCGTTCGTGTGTGGTCTGATAAGACTACCGGGGAACTTATCCTTGCGGAAATGCACCTTGATGAAAAAGCTCAGACTCAAGCACCTGCACTAATCGCGAAATTCAATAAAGCGAAATTCACGACTAAGGCACTCGCATCATTGAAACTCAAGATGGCGATCAACAAGATTGCTTCTGAGAAAGTTTCGAAGCATAAAACTGACGCTCGTATCATCGGTGTTAAGTCAAAAGATGTTTGGCGTAACGGGGATCTCGTACGGATTGTAGAAGTACGTGCCCGCCGTGGTGTTCATACGATTGCTGTCTCCCTTCTTCAGAATAAGATTGTTTCGGATACTTATACTGAGTTTCCTCAGTCAGAAGCTTTCCATACTCTGAAAGCAAACATCTTCCCGATGTACGAAGAAGTTGAAGGTACAGGCCAGAAACTTCCTTATGAAGTGAAAGAACTCAAGTATATTTCTAAGTCGATTCCAGCTGCTCAGGATCCCCTGAGAGGTTTCACGAAGAAATATAATGATGCAGACTACGATACTATCCGCTCTGAAATGGGCGATGGTCATTGGTCACAAGCTTCGATGAGAAAAGAAGTTGAGTCATACGTTGCAAAACTTCCTACTCGTGAAAACGACATGGCTTCTGGTCTTCTTCTTCAGGGTAAATACGTTACCATTAACATTCACCCGGAAGTTAAGAGCAAGATTCCAGGTGTAGAATTTGATCTCAAAAATGGTCCGAACCATGTCCTTGGTCAGACTTATATGTGTGACGTTGATAATGATGGAAATCTGACTTACGCGGATGCGATGAAATGTCGCAACTCTGCCGGCGAGCTTCTTTGTGACAATGACCGTGATGGTACTGTGACAAAAGAAGAAGTCGATGCATGTCCGGCCGTTGGTACAGCTGCTTACTTCCCACGTGGCGGTCTCTACGGTAAGCCGATTTCTTCTCAGGAAGAAGTCATGAACCGTATTCCGGTTCGTCTTCCGGAGCACGATACTCTCAAATACATCAACTCTGGTGTTGATGAGCTTCAGGTTTATTATTCAGTGACTGTTCTCATGGAAGCTCTGGCCGAAATGGGATTCACGGATAAAGAACTCTCTACTCGTCCGTTCCACGCGTTCCTTTTCGATCCTGATATCGGGATGAGAAACAACGCTTACTATACTGATGATACGATTAACTTTACGACGTATTCTGCTGAGAACCCGAACC
Source organism: Bdellovibrionota bacterium (assembly GCA_040387275.1). GTDB lineage: Bacteria > Bdellovibrionota > Bacteriovoracia > Bacteriovoracales > Bacteriovoracaceae > Peredibacter. The sequence continues at coordinate 690,999 of JAZKDZ010000003.1, forward strand.
TTGCCCGTGACAATCCGACTATCTGGCACGAACTTGGTCACGGAGTTATGGATCGTCTTATGGGTGCTCACCTCGGATTTGCCGGTACAGCTGGTGGTTACGGTGGTCTTTCAGAAGGTATGGCGGATTTCGTAGCGAAACTGGTTGTTGAACACCAGACTGATGGCGCTGATTTTCCTGGAAAAAATGATTTCCGGATTGAGAATACAACAGGCTTCTACCTGACTAATGAATTCCATGATGAAGGTGAAGCGTACGGCGGAGCTATGAAAGACATGCTCGCTGTTATTGTTGCTGAACAAGGTCGCGCTGGACTTGTTGCTTTCACTGACCTCACTCTCGAAGCGATGAGACTTACACGTAACCATCCTGCGCTTTCTGCTGCTGGCTGGTTCGAGCACATGCTTTACGCTGACGAACTTGGTTCTTCAGTCCGTAAGGCCGGCGAATTTAAAGATGTGATCGTGAACTCTCTTGCTGCAAGAAACTTCTCTTTCTCTGAGTCTTTCCGTTCTGCTGAAATGAACGTGAAGTTCGGTGATACTGTCCTGACTTCTGCTTCAGCTGCTTCACGCGAAAAACCAATTGAAGCATGTGATGCCTCAGGTGTTGTTTCTTACGATCTTAAAGTGTCACTCACTGAAGGTGATTCTCAATTCATCTCTTTCCCTGCAACGGTAAAAGTTGAATATAAGAAGGGTGCTCTTCAAGGTGCTATCAAATGGATTGGCGAAGAATCAAATCCACAGGTTTACGTTGTAAACTCTGCTGAAGAAATTCTCACTATACCGGTTAAAGCATCGATGACTTGTGACCTGGTTAACCAGCCGGATGGTTCTTGTAAGGACTATGCTTACCTCCAGATCTTCACTGAAGGCGGAGAGAAGCCGATCGCTAAGAAGCGCTTCTACCTGAAGATTCAGGACAAAGCGACCTGCCAATAAGATCTGATATTTTGTAAAAATAAAAAAGCCCCGGAATCGGGGCTTTTTTTATGCCAAAAATTTACTCATTTTGTAACGTTGGTCGCCGGTTTTCTCCAGGAGTTCCTGAAGAAGAGTTCTCACCACATTCTCGCGGCTTTTAAGCCATTCAAACGGTCCCTTGGGATAATTCACCCCGAACTTCATCGCCCGATCTATGTCCTCTCTTGAAGCAACTGTTTCTTCCAGAGCGAAGCACGCTTCGTTAATGATCTGAACGATGGTTCTCGGAAAAATGAAACCGCAGGAAACAATCGTCGTTTCGACCGGCTGAAATCCTAACTCTTTTAGTTTAGAAATGATTTCTTCTGAGCGCTCGCGGAAATGAATTTCCGTTTTCTTGTCTTCCCCCGCGAATAGAGCGGCAAAACTTCCGATGAGATTCGGGAATTCCTGGTAAAACTCAGCGGGATCAAAGCAGGTGAGATCCATGACCACTTTTTTATCAGCATTCTGACGGAGAATATTCTTTTTTTCTTCCTTGGTCGCAAAACCAAAGTTAATGAGAAAGTTACCGAAGGATACGTTAGTCATACTTGTAATACCCGCGCTTGGACTTTCTACCAAATCTCTTTTCATCCACCATCTTCTTCTGAAGCGGGTGGGGAGCGAATCTCGGTTCCTTGTCGTATGCTTCCCAGACGGAGCAGGTGACGGAATAATTCACATCAATGCCGATCAGATCCATCAGTTCAAAAGGTCCCATCTTAAAGCCACCGACTTCTTTTAAAATGCGGTCGACTTCTTTCATCTTTTCTTCGTCTTCAACTCCGACAATCCGGAGAGGCTCGCCGTAAAAGTTGCGGGCAACGCGATTGACGATGAATCCTGGTGAGTCCTTGCACATCGCGGGCTTCTTACCCTTGGAATCAAACCACTGGTAAAGCTCCTCGCAGATAGTTTGCGATGATTCTTTTCCTTTAATCACTTCCACCAGTTTCATAATGGTCGCGGGATTAAAGAAGTGAAGACCCAGGAACTTATCCTTTCGTTTTGCCGAAACAGCTTCCGCCATCAGATGAATTGGGAAGCTTGAGGTGTTACTGGAGAGGATGGTGTGTTCAGAAAAATAATTATCAAGTTTCTGAAAGAGTTCTTTTTTGATGTCGAGATTTTCAATGATCGCTTCGATCACAAGGTCCGCATTCTTTGAAACGGTCTCGAGGGATTTAAACTCGAGAAGCTTTTTCATCTGCTCGGCCTTACAGGACGTGAGCTTTTCTTTCTCGACGAGTTTATTCCAGGAGTCGTGAATGGATTTCTTCGCGCGTTCAAGTTGCTCGGTTGAATTGTCGACGAGTTCGACAAAACACATTTCCTGCGCGAACCATTGAGCGATACCACTTCCCATGGTACCGGCCCCTACAATAACCACTCTTTCTATTTTGAGCTGCTCCATGAGCAATCATCTCCGGCGTTAAAGCCTTATTCGCTTGTGCGACGTACTTATCCTACGTCTCCGCGTGGTGTGCGAAGTGTGATTACGCTGAGAATTCTGTCGGCTGAACATTCTCATTGTACTCAGGGAGTTTAAGTCCCCATTCATTACACTTGTCGTTGATTTCTTTTACGAAAGCAGCGCGAACATCAGCGTTGGAACGGTTTTTGAGTCCGAGTCTTTGATAAATATCATTTCCTGTGCCGGTAGATTTTCCGAAAGTGTTCATCACACGCGGCCACCAGAGGTTCAGGCGCTCCTGAAGAAAGGCTTTTCTCTCCGGGTCCGCTGCCATCGTCTTCACAGTTTTATCACCATGAGCGAGATGCATATGCTCTTCCTTCACAATCAATCCAATAGCTGTTTTCCACGGAGTATATGAAGAGTTGAGAGTATCTTCCAGCACGTGGCCGGCAGCGCGGTCCATGAGAAAGTTAAAGAGACAGAAATCTTCCCAGTGAATGATAGGGTAGTAAAAAATATTTACGCGTTTGTCTTTTTTTGCGCGTGAGAAACCGATATTGGCAACATCATCAGGCAGACGCCAGTCAAACTCATGCTGAAGCATATGGTCGTGGGTCTTCTGACCGAGGCCTTCCAGGATGCTGTAGATAACATGAGCGTGTCTCATTTCATCTTTCACAATCTGGGCCACGAGTACTCTCTCGTGCGCGTTTGGTGCTTTCGCAATCCAGGGCATGTAACCGAGTCCACCTGCATATTCAGAATCGGCCTGCATCCAGAGAAGGTTCAGAAGATTCTTGCGGTAGATTTCGGGCATCTGATCGGCCACATCAAAGGTGCGACCGTTTTTAATTTCATCAAAAAGTTTCAGGTCTTCGCTAGTATATTCACGCATGGAATTTCTCCTTATATGCCTTTAAAAACAGGTTTTCTTTTTTCGAGGAAAGCACCGACGCCTTCCTTATAATCCTGGGAAAAGCCCAGGAATCTTTGAGCATATTTCTCACGTTCGAGAACTGCTCCAAGTTCTTTTTCTGCTGCAAACTGGAAATTCTTCTTCACCATTTTGACAGACAGGGGAGGAAGAACATTGATTTCGCGGGAAAGTTCGAGAGCTTTTTCCAGAGGCTTTTCCGCAATGTCAGTGAGGAAATTATACTTCAGCATATCCTCTGACAAGAGTGGCTTACCTAAGAGTGCGAACTGAAGGGCCTTTGTATAACCGAGTTGTCTTACCAGAAGAAAACTCATTCCGGCATCTGGTGCCAGTCCGATCTGACTGAAACCTGAAATGAATCTCACTCCCGGAGCTGCAATTTTAAGATCACAGGCCAGGGCCACAGAAAGTCCGGCCCCTGCCGCGACTCCGTTAATGGCCGCGATAACGAGTTTCTCGGAATTCCGGATCGCATCGATAAGGGGATTCCATTCTGTCTCAATAGTGTGACCAATATCGACGGGACCTTTGGTCGCATCAACGGTGCGATCGTTTAAATCCTGGCCTGAGCAGAAAGCTTTCCCTTCTGCTGTCAGGATAATGGATCGAACGAGAGCATTTTTGTTCGCTTCACGGATCGCTGAAATAATATCGAGTTTTCCCTGCACGTTGAGGGCATTGTAAACCTGTGGACGGTTGATCGTGATGATCGCCGTTCCTTCGTTCACTTCATATTTTACAGTTTCAAAGTTCATGTTTTCCTTCCGGATTGAAGACGAGTTTCTTTTCCAACTTTCCGGATTTTCCTTCCATCTGGAAAGGTCGTCCTGCACCCATTACGACATACGAGAGACAGGCATTGAGATTGGCATCCTTCAAAGAAGAATCCGTGACTCTTGCACTTGTCACTGTGCCAAGCTCTGAAATTTTCAGATCCATCTTGGCCGTGAAAGCTTTTTTCTCGAGGTATGTATCACTCTCGAGATAACACTGAATGAGTTGCTGCTCCTGAAGCGGACGTTCTTTATGAGAACAAGAGACGATGAACAGGATTGGCAGGAGATACTTCATTCTTTCCTAGGGATAAAAGTTAAAGGGTTGCGTGACATTGATTGTTTTTCCATCCGTCTGTTTGTAATGAAGATTTCTCATGACACCGAGAAAGCACTCGTCCATTTTGCGATCGAAGCCCACCTGATCATAAAGCTTGTGACCCGATGTCGAGCCATCAGCATTGATGGTGAAAGACATCATGAAACTTCTCTTTTCATTTTTCTTAAATGTTTCACTCTGAGCGTAGCAGGGATGGTACTCAGGATATTTATCAAGCATCTGCTGCTTAATTGCATCCGGCTGATGGCTCGAACAGGCCATGACGAGAATAAGAAGACTAATTGCCTTCATATTTCGGCTCCCGCTTTTCCATGAAGGCCTTCATGCCCTCTTTCTGATCTTTCGAGGAGAAAGTCAGATAAAAATTTCTTCTTTCGAATTCCATTCCTTCTCTGAGAGGCGTTTCAAATGCTGCATTCACCGCTTCTTTGGCGAGCTTCACAGCAACTGGTGCTCTGTTCGAAATGACTTTCGCAATTTCAAAAACTTCCTGGAGAAGTGTTTCTGCCGGAACCACTCTTGCTACAAGTCCTGCCTTCTCAGCTGCGTACGCATCCATCATGTCACCAGTCAGGACGGCAAGCATCGCCTTGGATTTTCCAATCGCGCGCGTGAGTCTCTGCGTTCCGCCGGCACCTGGAATCGTTCCGATTTTAATTTCCGGTTGTCCGAACATGGCCTTGTCGCCAGCGATAATGAAATCGCATGACATGGCCAGCTCACATCCACCACCGAGTGCGAATCCGTTCACGGCCCCGATAATCGGTTTTGAAATGAGGTGAAGTTGCTTCCACGTACGGAAACGGTTGTCATTAATCTGATCGATCGGGGAATTTTCCATCATCTGACCGATATCGGCTCCCGCTGCAAAAGCGCGATCGTTACCAGTGAGGATAATGACTCTCACATCCTGATCTTCATCAAGAGCAAAAAGAGCTTCAACAACATCCTTCATGAGGTCTGTTGAAAGTGCATTCAAAACCTTGGGACGATTCAGTTGAATGAGGGCCACGTGAGCGTGCTCACGATAATTCTTTGTGACTAAGATATTTTCAAAGGTCTTCATTAAACTTTTACGATGTTTTCTTCAGCGAAATGAACTGAAACAAGATCGCCCGCAAATTTCATGGCGTCTTTTCCTGACTCCATCATTTCCGGAGTTTTCATTGCTGCTTTCCATGCGTCCTTGTTTTCGAAACACATTTCCGCAACCATGTGGAGATTCGAAGCACCTGTCGGGCCCCCGAAAATTTTATTTGTGCGAAGTTCTTTGATTCCTGGAATACGCATGCAGATCGGCGTGTGAACGGTCTTGTAGTGATCTTCGAATTTTGCTTTGGCAGAATCGTCAGCAGGAATACGATAAACAGCGATGACCTTATACATTTTTGACTCCAAGTGTCAGGGAAAAGAATTTCGTGGCTTTACGATAATCTTCCGCCGGGAGGAATGTCAAAATGAGAGGGGATTTTAGCCGAATCTTCCCTCGATATAAGCTGCTGTCCGGGCCTCTTTTGGTGTTTCAAAGAGCGCTTTAGTTTGACTCATCTCAATAAGCTCACCCATGTACATGAAAATCGTCTCGTCAGAGACGCGTTTCGCCTGACTCATGGAATGGGTCACGATGATGATGGAATAATCCCGCTTAAGGTCTTTAATAAGATTTTCGATCGCCTCAATTCCGGCCGGATCAAGGGCCGAACATGGTTCATCGAGAAGAAGGAGTTTTGGTTTCAAAGGGAGAAGGCGGGCAATGCAAAGTCTTTGCTGCTTCTCGAGAGAAAGTCCGATGGCCGGACGATTCAGTTTATCTTTCAGATCTTCCCACATGCCGACGCGTTTCAGCGCTGACTCCACCATTTCATCGAGCTCAGAGTTCTTTACTTTCTTTAAGTGCGTCCGTGCCCCGAAGATGACGTTTTCATAAATTGACAGTGGCATAGGGTTTGGTTTCTGGAAAACCATTCCTACCTGCTTACGAAGCTCAGGAAGGGCAACTATCGGGTGATAAATATCGTGACCGAAAACCTGAATACTGCCGTTGTGAGAAACTTCCGTGCCTCGCTCATTGATGCGATTCAGGCATTTGAGAAATGTACTTTTTCCGCAGCCGGATGGACCAATGAGCGCCGTAATATTGTGTGCGTGAATATTAAAGGTAAGATCTTTCAGGGCCTGAAACTTACCGTACCAGAAAGAAAAATTATTCGTGTTAACTGCAAAGCTCATCCGAAAAGTCCTTCAATATAATCTTTCGTCCGCTTATCCTGAGTCTGACCACCAAAGATTTTGGCATTGTCATCGATATCAAGAATCTTCCCGTGAAGCATCATCGCCGTACGATCACCCAGACGTTTTGCCTGGTTAATCACGTTCGTCACCATGACAATCGTCATACTTTTTTTCAATTCATGAAGAACAGCTTCGATTTTCATCGTTGTCACTGGATCAATCGCGATTGAGAATTCATCAAGACAGAGAACTTCCGGGTGATGGGAAAGAGCTCTGGCAATTGTGAGACGTTGTTGTTGGCCGCCGGAAAGTTTCGTAGCAAGTCCGCCTAAACGGTCTTTCACTTCATCCCAGAGTGCTGCTTTCTTCAGACAGTCTTCCATGATGAAATCCAGTTCGGCCTGGTCCTTACATCCGGCCATTCTCGGCGCAAATGTGACATTCTCTTTAATCGTCATCGGAAGTCCGACGGGAAGTGGAGATACCATTCCTACGCGGCGTCTGAGGAATGTTGAATCTTCATCTTCGTAGATGTTTTCTCCATCCAGAAGAACCTGACCCGTCACTTTGACTTCCGCATTGAAGTCAGTCATCCGGTTAAGAGACCGGAGAAGTGAGCTTTTTCCTGAGTTGGCAGGACCAATGATCGCGAGAACTTCGTTATGATAAATATCAAGGTTCAGGTTCTCAATAATCTGCTTATTGTTGTAACCGATACAAAGATTTTTAATTTCAATTTTTTTCTTAATCACCATTTTCTCCGGGTTCTGAAATACGAGCGCATGAGAACAGAAATGGAGTTAATCGAAAGGATCATCAGAATGAGAACAAGGGCGGTTGCATACGGATAGGATTCCGGAACACCAACTACCTGAGTTGAGATTGTGAATAGGTGCATAGAGAGTGACATACACTGGTCAAAAACTGACTGCGGAAGAAATGGAAGATAGAAAGCAACACCTGTGAAAAGAATGGCAGCCGTTTCTCCGGCAGATCTTCCGACAGCAAAGACGAGTCCAGTGAGAATTCCCGGAAGAGAATTCGGAAGAACGATGTAACGGATCGTTTGAAGTTTACTTGCTCCCACGTTCCATGAAGCTTCACGGAATGATTGGGGAACGGCCTTCAGAGACTCAAGTGTCGAGGTGATGATAACCGGAAGATTCATCACAGCGAGTGTGAAGGAAGCTGCGAGAATACTCGTTCCCATATGAAGAAACAGAACGAAAGCTCCGAGACCAAAGAGAGCGTGAACAATACTGGGAACTCCACCGAGATTAAGAATCGCCAGGCGGATGATTCTTGTTACTTTTCCGTCTTTCGCATATTCCGAAAGATAAAGAGCGGCGAGAACTCCCAGCGGACAGGAAACGAGTACGCTGATCACAACCAGCCAGAAAGTTCCCACGATAGTGGGGAAAATCCCTCCTGCTGTCATCCCGCGAATGGGATCTTTTGTCAGGAACTCCCATGAAAGCGCGGGAAAGCCCTTAATGAAAAGCCAGAAGATAATAATGAGTGCCGGAAGAAAAAGGAAAAAGGTCATCACACTAAGAGCGCCACGGAAATTATTTTCGCGGATAACTTTGGCGAGAAGATGATTACTTGGTTTGAACATATTACTTCTTCCTTCCGCGAATGAGGTGATCAGCTGTCACGTTCACGATGAGAGAAATAACAAAGAGTACAAGTCCGATCGCAAAGAGGGACTGGTAATGTTCTCCACCTTTCGGAGATTCACCCAGTTCAGCTGCAATCGTTGCCGTTAATGTACGGGCAGGATCAAAGAAAGATTTTGGAATCTGAATCGAGTGACCGGTTGCCATGAGAACGGCCATCGTTTCACCGAGCGCGCGTCCGACACCTAAGAGAGCAGCAGCGAGGAGACCATTTTTTGCGGCCGGAAGAAGAACTCGGGTAGCCACTTCCCAACGGGTAGCTCCCAGGGCTTCAGCTGCCTCACGATAGGTATCAGGAACAGCTCTCAATGCATCTTCACCCACTGAAACAATCAAAGGAAGAGACATGAGTGCGAGAATGAGAGAAGCATTCAGAATATTGAGACCGATAGGAACGTTGAAAAGTTTAATGATCATAGGATTGATCATCATGATCGCAACAAATCCCCAGACGACTGAAGGAATGGCAGCAAGAAACTCAATCAGGATCTTATAAGTTTCTCTCAGGCGCGGAGAACAGAACTCAGAAATATAAAATGCTGTTGCAAGCCCCAGAGGAACTGCGATGAGCATTGAGAGGCAAGTTACGCAAAGAGTACCCACAATGAGAGCGAGAATTCCGTACTGAACGTTATTGACCGAGGCAGGATTCCAGTTCGTTGAAAGAAAAAATCCCTTAAAATCAAAAGCGTTCACCAGGAATGGGAACGCTTCTTTGAGAATGAAAAAGAGGATCGCAGTAATCAGCACTATCGAGCTGTATCCACCAGCTTTGATAATTCCTTCCATGATCTTTTCTGATCTTGGCTTGGAGCTTTTTTTCTGCCGCCACTCCATTGCGAGTGGCGCTGTTTCACTGGTCTTTATATCCATAATTATTTTTTAGGCACCGGTACATACCCGGCATTAACCGTGATCTCACGGGCCTTCTCACTTTGTGTCCATTCAAGATATGCTTTTACATCTTCCGAAGGAGAACCTGAAGTGTACATGTAAAGTTCTCTCGAAATTGGGTACGATTTATCGGTCGCTGTCTCTAAAGTCGGAGAAATGCATGTCGCGTCTTTCGTTTTCGCGACACAAAGCGCTTTAACTTTAGGATTGAGATATCCCATTCCTGAGTAACCAATAGCACATGGTGTTTTTTCGACGAGATCAACAGCTTCACGAGAACCATTGAGATCCATCGAACCTTGTTTCATATCTTTCTTTTCACCGACAATGGCTTCACGGAAATACTGATAAGTTCCTGAATTTGACTGACGGGAAACGCGGATGATTTTATTTCCTTCGCAACCAGGAACAGTTGTTCCCGGACGAACATCACTCCAGAGATTACAAGTTCCGTCCTGGCCGTAGATGCAGGCGATTTCTTCAGTTGTAAGTCCAGTGAGAGGGTTTGCCGGGTGAACGAACACTGCGAGAGCATCGAGACCAACTACATATTCCATGACTGGCTTGCCTGAATTTTTCAGCGCCTGTGCTTTTTCTTCTTCTTTCATCGGGCGGGATGAGTTTGCGATATCAACAGTGCCGTTGATGAGAGCGGCAAGCCCTGTTCCTGATCCACCACCTGATACAGCGATACCAACATTTGGTTTTACGTTTTTGTATTCTTCCGCCCATGCCTGAGCAAGGTTCACGATTGTATCAGAACCTTTGTTCTGAATCAGAACCTGATCGCGCTTAGAGCAACCAGCTAATACGAGTGCCATGAGAATCATGATTTTCATTCGGGAATCCTTTGTTTAATTGTCCGTATCATAAATTCAGAAATCTGATGTTTCGAGAGGGAAGAGTGACCTTAACCTAGTCTTAACATTACAAATCTGTGGACTATTATGCGGTGAAGAATTATCGTGAAATCTCTTATGCTTAGCTATCAACTCATCATTCTTTGTTTGGCCGCATTCTCTGCAGGGTTTGTAGATTCTATCGTGGGTGGGGGTGGTCTCATCCAATTGCCGGCTTTGATCATGGCGCTTCCGGGTGTTCCGCTCGTCACAATCCTCGGGACAAATAAGATGGTTTCGGTGACGGGAACTGCTGTTTCTGCGTGGAGATTTTCGCGCGCGATCCCTTATATCCGTTCGCTTTTATTTCCGGCAATCGCCACATCTTTCATCGCGAGTTTTCTTGGCGCCTACACCGTAACTCTCGTCGACAGTCAGGTTTTGAAACCGGTTTTTGCTGTTCTTCTCTTTCTGGTTTTTCTTCTGACTTTGAGAAATCAAAGTTTCGGAATTCAGGATCACGATCCGGATATTAAAATCCCAATGTGGAAGCCACTGGTAATTGGCGCCGTTCTTGGTTTCTATGATGGATTTTTCGGGCCAGGCACCGGGAGTCTACTCATCCTCGGATTTGTGGGCCTCATGGGCATGACATTTGTTCAGGGTTCGGCCTACGCGAAAATTATCAATCTTACGACAAATGTCGCTGCTATATTATTGTTTGTCTCGAAAGGAGCGTTTCTCATCAACGTCGCTCTTCCTCTCATGATCTTCAATGTTCTCGGTGCTTATTTCGGTGTGAAGATGGCGCTACTCAAAGGGAATACTTTTGTGCGCGGACTTCTCCGCGTGATTGTCTTTCTCACTGTTCTCAAGATGGGATACGAAGTGGCGAGAGACTATCTTTTTTAGAGATAGCCTCTTCTCATCTGGTCTCTTTCGATGGCATCAAAGAGCGCCTGGAAATTTCCATTCCCGAAGCCCCAGTGATTTTTTCTCTGGATGTACTCAAAGAAAAGCGGACCAATATAAGTCTCAGAGAAAATCTGAAGGAGATATCCGTCTTTGTCGCCGTCAGCGAGAAGATTCAGATCTCTCAGCGTATTCATGTCTTCCGTCACCTGGAAGGGACGCTTCGGCAGATCTTCGTAATACGTTCCGGGAACTGAAAGAAATTTCACCGCGCGCTCGCGAAGCTCACCGACCGTCGTAATAATATCCGGAGTCATGAGGGCGATGTGCTGAACCCCTGGACCCTTGTGAACGTCGAGAAATTCCTGGATCTGGGATTTCCCATTTTCAATTTCCGGTTCATTGATCGGAATGATAATGGAGTTATCCGCGAGCTGAACAACTTTGGAATTGAGTCCGGTTCTTGAACCTTTGATATCGAAGTATCTCGTTTCAATAAATCCATAAGTGCGCTTATAAAAATCCACCCAATGTTCCATCTGTCCTTTCGGGACATTGTTTGTCAGGTGATCAATCCGCGAAACTTTCATTTTCAGGGGACGGGCATCACTATCGTTATCGAGCTTCATGAATCCCGGACGGAATTCTGTATCTGGACGTTCGACGAATTCATTCACGACGTCGCCGAATCCCTGAATAGAAGCAGTCTTAGTGAGGCCCGCAGACGACTCATGCACTTTGAGATCAGAAATGAGTTTTGCCCCATTTTTTAAAGTGGCCTCAAGGGCCCGCTCGACACTTTCCACGCGGAAAGAAATCTTGCTCACACCTTCGCCGTGGCTCTTGAGATATTTATGGCTCAGTTCATTTTCATCTTTTGAGGCCTTGACGAGAAAGCGAACCTGTCCCTGAGTGTAGAGCCGGGAATCAGAATTTTCCGCAGTCCGGATAAATCCCATCGTGCTGAAAAGTTTCACCGTGGGAGACGCGAAGGAATCCACCGTAAACTCGAGATGATCAATACTTTTTAATCCAGCTGGGTTCTGCGACATGTTACTTACTCCTAGCGACGATGCTGCTTTTTCTTATGCTGACCCTGGGTGAGGGTGAAACAATCTTCTTTCACGATCGGTTGGAAATAATCGGCCTCTTCTTTCAGGACTTCTGCCGTCGTGGATTCCACGGCGCAAATTTCGACACGCACACCTTCCGATTTTAAGTGGCGAACGAGCTCTACGTAATCCGAATCTCCGGATAGGATAATAATCGAATCAACCTTACTGGCAATCTGAGTAGCGCTGATGCTCAGGGGAATATCAGCGGATTTGTGACAGGGGCGGACCATCCCGAAATATTTCGAATGGAGTCTCTCTGCAAGCTTTGAGGAGATGTTTTTCCCCTCGCGAAAGTAGATTAATCGGTTAAGTCCCCGACCTCCTAAGAGTTTCGGGATCAAAACATCGAAGTTAATCATGATGTTCTGACTTTTAAATTCCGATTCCATCGATCTTTCGATGTTATTTCCATCAACCAGAATGGCGACAGACTGTGATATATGTATATTTGATTTTTCTTCCATAAATGATTCCTGTTCTATTTGCCCATAAGGGCGGGCGGGAGTATAAACGAGATGTTACATACTTGGTACCACAATGAGCTATAAGATTCTGAATGGCAATGAGTTACTGATTCAAGGCGCCCTGGAAGCAGGGTTCCATCTCTACACGGGTTATCCCGGATCACCACTCGCAGATTTTTTTAATATTTTGCACGAGCAAAAAGATGCTCTTCACGCAAAAGGTGTTCGCGTAGTGATCGCGAATTCTGAAGCGAATGCAGCGGCGATGGCCGGTGGAGCAAAGGGTGCAGGACAGAATACTCTGATCGCGATGAAGTCGATGGGACTTCATGTGGCATCGGACGCTTTGTCTGTGGGAAATTTTGCCAATCCCGGAAAAGGAAAATCCGGAGTAGTCGTTGCTGTCGGTGATGATCCGTGGTCGATCTCAACATCGACTCCTGCTGATTCCCGTTATCTCTTCAAGCATCTTCATATTCCTTTTATCGAGCCATCAACTCCTCAGGAATTGAAAGACTGGATGAGTAAGGCACTTGAGCTTTCTCAGGAAAGTTCTGTGTACGTGGGATACATTCTCACGACATTCATGGCCGAAGGGGGAGGACGTGTTGAGATTTCTCCCGAGAAGAAAGTCGTGCATGAGAAAGTTACCCTTGATCCCGCTGAGTTTAATCTCACGGCGAATGTGATGGTGCCGCCGAACTCACTTATTGCTGACAAGGAAATGATTCTCAACCGCTTCCCGAAAATTCAGGGCATCCTGAATAAAATGAACCTCGATCAGGTTTTCGGTAACGTTTCTTCGGAAACGGCTCTGATTTCTTCCGGCGGAGTTTTTGAAACATTAAAGCAGGTTCTCGAAGAGTCTGATCTTCTTTCGACGTTTTCCCTTTATAAAGCAGCAACGTCATATCCGTTTAATGAAGCTCAGCTTCTGCCTTTCCTGAAAAATAAAAAACATATCGTTGTCGTCGAAGAGAAACGTGGATTCCTGGAAGGAGAGCTTCGCGCTTTCATCATGAAGAACAATCTTCCCATTCAGGTTTCAGGAAAAGAATTCCGTCATGGAGAAACTGTCGTGGAAGGCTTTCCTGCTTACGGCGGACTTTCTTACGAAATCATCTATCAGAAACTCAATGTCATCCTGAATATGAAAGAAGAAGTTATCTGTCTTTCACCGGCCGCTGATCCTCTGAAACTCAATCTTGTTGTTCCGAAAAGACTTCCGACTTTTTGTCCGGGATGTCCGCATCGTGAAACTCTCTCCATCATGAAAGATGTGAGGGCCTCTCTTTCTGAAAAAAACATTAATCTCATCTCTCATGGAGATGTTGGCTGTTATTCGCTCTCATTTCTTGAACCATTCCGGGAGATGCATGATCTTTCGGCGATGGGACAGGGTGGTGCTCTCGGAGCCGGTACAGATTTATTCACAACCAATCCTTCGGTTGTTCTTATGGGAGACTCGACATTCTTCCATTCCGGCATGACCTCGATTTCCAATTCCGTTCAAAGCGGTCACAACATCACTTACATTCTTCTCGATAATGATAATACCGCGATGACTGGTCACCAGATGACTCCGGTCAGTGGTTTATCAGTGGAAGGGGACAAACGTCCGCGCCAGAACATGCTGGATGTGGCCCGTTCTCTCAGAGTGGATGAAGCTATTGAGATCAATCCCTCAGATCGCTATTTCTATAAAAACCTTCTTCTTGATTATGTTCAGAAGCCCGGTGTGAAAATCATCGTTTCGAATAAGGAATGTGGTCTCACTTTCCACGGAAGAAAAAAGCGTGATGAAAGAAAGCTTTTTGCTAAGGGTGAAACGGAAGCCGTTCGTGAATTTTATCAGATCAATACTCAGGCATGTGAAGACTGTCGCGCCTGTGTCGAGATGACCGGCTGTCCGGGCCTTTCTCAGACCAACGATGCTTATGGAACTAAAGTTCTGATTGATCCACAGATTTGTGTTTCAGATTCTTATTGTACAAAAATCAAGGCGTGTCCGAGTTTTGAGCTCGTAAAAGTTCACAACTATCATCCGTCTAAATACCGGCCTGTTGTTACGTCATCATCTTCCGTTCAACTTTCATTGCCTGAAGTGCGGAAAGATCTTGCTGCGATTGCCGGGGGAGCAGATTTCCGCTCTGTCGTGATTGGCGTTGGTGGATCGGGAGTGACAACGATTTCCCGGGTTCTCGCAGAAGCTTCTGAGTCCATGGGGGGAAGAAGTGATCTCTCATTTAAATTTGTCGACCAGAAAGGTCTCGCTCAGAGAAATGGCTCAGTCAGTTCTCATTTATCAATTTATAATCAGAAAAAGTCTCATGGTCCGGTTGTCCCTGTCGGAACCGCTGATCTCGTACTCTCTCCTGATCTTCTGGAAGGAAGTCGTGCTGTTGAATATCTCTCGCGCGATGGGCTTCTTATCGCGGATGAAGATTATCAGGTTCCACTTTCTATTCTTTTAGATCGCGGGATTGATCACGAAATCATGACTCCGGAAAAACTCCGCGAGGAACTGAAGTCGAAACTCGGCGAAAGGCTCGTGCTGGCACCACTTAAGAGAATTTCTTTTGAGCGATTCGGCAGACCTGTATATGCATCGGCCATGGTACTCGGGATTGCTTTCCAGAAAGGGAGACTTCCATTCTCTCTTGGCGACATGGAAAAAGCGATTTCGGTTGCGGTTCCTAAAGCTGAGATCGGACTTAATCTTGAAGCGTTTCAACTTGGTCGTGAATGGGTGACGGAAGGTCATCATCCGTCAGCTCCCGCGAAACCCAATCATCTGGAAGAAAGTGTCGCCCTCGCTGCTTACCCTTGGCAGAGAAAAGACCGCATGATCCGCACATGGAAAGCAAATTCCGAAGTGCTGAGTTTTCATTACCCGGCCATCAGTAAAGATCATATCGGCCGCTACGTTCATGACTTGATCGTTTTTGATCAGGGCAAGAACTTTTCAGCTTTCCTTGAAGATGCGATCGTCCTGAAACAGAAATATCAAGTGGACGCCGAAATTGCGCTGAGAACTCTCGCGCGTACATATTTTATTAAAGACGAAGTCTTCGTCTCGCATGTGATGATCTCACCGGTCAAAACGGAAGCAGATAAAGAGCAATACGGCACTCTCGGAACAAGTTTTGAAATCGTTCACATTAATCGCCCTGCCTTTGATATTGCCGGGAAAAAGATTGAATTCGATTTCTCTCCTCGTCCCTGGATGCTGAAAATCATGCGCCATCTGCGTTTACTCAGAATGGTTCTTCCGGATTGGCATAAGAAGGAAAAAGAAATTTCTTCAAAAATCCGTGCTGAACTTCTATCGGGAGCATCGGCCCAGCGCCTACGCGAACTCGATTCGGTGAAGGGATACCGTGAAGTCCGTTATGCGGCCGCGAGGAAATACAAAGTATGAGCAAAATCATCGACGCAGTCTCCATCGTGATGACTTGTGGAGACGAAATCTTTGCCATTCAAAGACAAAATTATCTTAAAGCTTTTCCCGGATACTGGGCCCCGCCTGGTGGGAAAGTTGAAAAGAATGATGAGACATTTTTCATTCATCATCCGGTGACAGACGGAATTGATGCCCGACTTTTCGGGGCCGCTGTCCGCGAGGGAATGGAAGAGCTGGGAGTTGATTTTCGCGAAGAGATCAAAGCGGGAAGAGTTGATCGGGTAGACTTCCTGGGTCTCGCCGTCACTCCTGATTTTAATCCCTATCGTTTCGCGACACATTTCTTCCGGTTTCATTTTAAAAAGAAAGTGCCATTTGTCGTCGATACGAATGAGGCGATGAAGGCCCATTGGATGACATGTCCCGAGCTTGTTAAATGTTATGAGGAAGGGAAAATTCTCGCTGTCCCTCCGGTCATCAAGTTAATTGAGACTCTCGGACGAAATCCTGACGTGAGAAAGATTGATGATCTTAACTTTGATTATGATCATTCCTCACAGGTTCCTTATATTGAAAACGTCAAAGGCATTCTGCAGATCATGCCGCTTTCCCATACTCTGCCTCCGGCCACCAGAACGAATGCTTTTCTCATCGGGGGAATCCTTCTCGATCCCTCTCCCAGAGACGATGCTGAATACGAAAAATTTAAAAACACTTTGAGCCGTTTTGGATTTTCAAAAATCCTCATCACTCATCACCATCCGGATCATCACGAGCGCTCAACCCGGCTCGCAGCTGAGTTTAATGTACCCATGCTTATGTCCCAGGACACGCATGATCGCCTGTCACGAATCATTCCCGGATATTTTGATAAAGTGAAAGTGGAGATCGTGAAAGAGGGTGATGTCGTCACCTCATGGCTGAATCACGATGTTCTCGTATATGAAGTTCCCGGTCATGATCGTGGTCAGATCGCTCTTGCGAGCCGGGATATGTCCTGGTTCATTGCCGGCGATCTTTTTCAGGGTGTCGGTACTGTTGTGATTGGTGGAGACGAAGGTGATATGGCGGAATATTTCCGCACTCTCGAAAAAGTCATTACACTCAATCCTCAGGTGATTTTTCCCTCACACGGAATCGGTTTAGGTGGAACAAATATTCTTCAGAACACTCTTGATCATCGTCGCACACGTGAGCAACAAGTGATGATCATGCACCAGCAGGGTATGAGTGTGGAACAGATCCTCGAAGACATTTATAAGGATGTTGATAAAGCTCTCTGGCCATACGCCCGTATGAATATCGAAAAGCATTTAGTGAAATTAAAAAACGAACAGAAGATAGAGAAATAAAAAAGGCTCCGTGAGGAGCCTTTTTTATTTTAGTTCAAATGCGTTTGATGAATGTAGAGACGGAAGATCTTGTCTTTGGTTCTTCTGATGGAGAAGTTACCGGTCTCTTTTTGCTCTAACAGGAACTGATAAAACTCGGGTCTGGTATCCGCGATCTCGAGAACTGATTTGCCCTCAAATTCGCCAAAATCAATCACCACTTTATCCTCTTCGATAATACCGGTGAGTGGACTCTGTTCCTGCGCCATTATTCCCTCCTTAGAATAGTCTGGTTCAGTTTCATGCCTTGAAACTTCTTATGCTTTGATTATGGAAAGAAAGTGAACGCTTTGAAAAGTCTTAGTTACGGTAAAATTGCTTGAGGAAAACAACCAGCGCGCGGAATTCCTGAGGGTAGTCGTCAGCCATGATCTTCTTAATCACTTCGAGAGTCTGATACATCGAACGTTCATTTCTGAAGGGGCGACGTGAAGTCATCGCTACGATGATATCAAACACCGCTACCAGCGTGCTTTCAATGCCCAGGATGGTCTCATTCTCTTTACTGGTCTTACGTTTGAGAGCGAGATCCTTGATCTTGTGATTCAGGAAATGATGGTTTCGTATAATGGTCAGGTAATTTTTTGATAGGGGCACACGGCCTTCCAGAAGATCATGGGAATAATCCGCGTGATTCGCGAACATATCCTTATCCCGGTCAGAGAGTGATTTCAGGTCATACTTACTGTCGGGTATCATCGCGATTCCTATGTCCTTCAGGTAACTCGCGAGAAAGAGATTTTCCATTTCTTTGTCATGAAAGAGATGAATGGCCTGAAGAAACGAAAGCAGCATAAGCGAAGAGAGCATTGGTTGCGCGAGAGTAAAATGAAAATTCTCACGCTGAAGGCTTTCATAAAATTGCGGCTGAAGCTTTCTGTTTTCCATCAGGAACTTCGAAAGATTCTGTGAACTCTGAAACTGAAGCATCAGGAGTTCGTCATTATGGGGATTCCGGTAAAGACCACCGAGATTCAGTGAGAGAAGCTTCAGATCTTTTGTTCCGTTTTCAATCGGGTCACCCACAGAAAGTGAGCGGGTGATCTTGATGAGAGCTGACTCGAGATTCTTTTTGATATCTGCGAGATCCTCATCAAAAACAAAAACCTCATGAAAAGAATTTTTGATGAGCGTATTGATGATGTCACGGGTAGGTGTCGAGCCCTCGTTAATAATCGGAATGAAGATTCCGCTCCGGAAAATATACGCGGGCCTTTGCAGACGTTTCGCGAGATGGAGTTCACCTACGAGAATAGGCTTGAGCTTAAGAGCTAACTTATGGTGATCAACAAAGGAATGGATGGTCGACTGTCCCAGCATCCCCTTATTTTACTATAAATTCTGAATGTGCTGGGAAAGAAAATCCTTAAAGGAGTGCCCGTTAGCTTCCATCATCTTAGGAAACATAGAGATAGGAGTTAGTCCGGGAAAGGTATTAATCTCATTGAGATAAATCGTCCCTTCATCAAGGAAGAAATCGACCCTTGAGAGA
The DNA here is from genome assembly GCA_040387275.1 of Bdellovibrionota bacterium. Lineage (GTDB taxonomy): Bacteria > Bdellovibrionota > Bacteriovoracia > Bacteriovoracales > Bacteriovoracaceae > Peredibacter. The sequence goes on from JAZKDZ010000003.1 coordinate 709,855, forward strand.
TGACGGAGTTTGAGACCATGGTACAGACGGGAAGAATAATCCGTAATCAGACGGATCTGCTCCGGTGTCAGGTTCTCCGCTTTGGTCTCTGTCGTTGTCTGACTGAGGCCCGAGTACTTCTCTTCATAAGAATAAAAAGATCCCGGGCAGATAATCTCACCCGGATAAGAGATCTGGAGTTTTCCGTCGAATTCATAAACTGAAACTTCAATCTCACGCGGCTTCATTCTTTTTTCCACGAGAACAAATGGAGAAAACTTGAAAGCGTCTTTCACAGTCGAAGTAGGGTCTTTGCCTTTCTCCACCATGAAACATCCAACAGAAGAGCCCTGACTTGAAGCTTTGATGACGATGTCACCATAAAGCGCCTGAAAGCCTTTCACTCTTTCCATCGCTTCAGTTGTTTGTTCCGCCAGAAAAATATAAGGAGTGTTCGCCACACCAAGGGCAGTTGCCCAGAGTTTCGTTGTGATCTTGTTAAAGCACATCTTGCTCGTTTCAGAATTACAGCCAAGATAGGGAAGTCCGATCATTTCAAAGTATGACTGGATATCGCCAGTCTCACCCGGGTATCCGTGAATGCAGGGAATCGCCATATCCATTTTAATTCCGGGATCACCACTCTGATCAAATGAACGAAGATAGCCTTTAGAATCGAGAAGGTATTTTTTCCCCGTCTCATCTACCCAGCTTCCGGACTTATCAATTTCAATCGTCACGACATGAACGTTCTCAACCTGCTTCAGGCACTCTTTGATGTTTTTCACTGAAACGAGGGACACCTCATGTTCAGAGCCACCACCGCCACACAAGAGAAGAACGTTTTTTTTAGTCACGAAGTTCCTTCGGTAACATTTCATCATTAAGTTCAGTGAAGTTCTTCAGAAGGTCCGCGTGAGCAAGTGTTTCTGATTTCATTTCACCGTACTTACGAACGCTGACTGTACCATTGGCCATCTCTTGATCGCCGATTACGAGCATGAATGGAATTTTTCCAGTCTGTGCCTGACGGGTCTTAAGTCCCATCGATTCATTCCGGTCATCCACACGGGCGCGGAAACCTTTTTTCACGAGTTCGGTTTTCAGTTTCTGAGCAGCTTCAAGATGAAGTTCATTTTTAATCGGAATAATCACGGCCTGTTCAGGCGAGAGCCAGAACGGGAAGGCACCGGCCACGTGTTCTAAGTAAACACCGATGAATCTTTCAAGAGATCCGAGAAGGGCACGGTGAATAACAACTGGTCTTTCCATTTCACCAGTTTGATTCGTGAACTTAAGATCAAATCTTTCCGGAAGCTGGAAATCGAGCTGGATCGTACCCAGCTGGAAATAACGTCCAAGAGCATCAGCAACCTGGATATCAATTTTCGGACCATAGAAAGCGCCGTCGCCTTCATTGATAAAATACTCTTTTCCTGAAGCATCGAGAGCGGCCTTGAGAGCAGCTTCCGCTTTATCCCAGGTCTCATCACTTCCCACGCGTTTTTCTGGACGGGTAGAAAAGCCGATCTTAATTTTCTTAAATCCGAAATGCTCATATCCGATGAAGAACATCTTCATGAGAGTCGCGATTTCTTCCTGGATGCCTTCAAACTGAATGAAAATGTGAGCATCATCCTGACAGAAAGTTCTCACACGTGTGAGACCGGCCACCACTCCCGATTTTTCATAACGATGAAGTCTTCCGAAGTCCGCAAAGCGGAGAGGAAGATCGCGATAAGAATAGCGGTGATGCTGGAACATAAGCATGTGACACGGACAGTTCATCGGCTTCAGCGCAAACTCTCTTTCATCAATCTGCGTGAAGTACATGTTCTCGTGATATTTTTCGTAGTGACCAGAAGTGTGCCAGAGATCTACGTCGAGAACCTGGGGAGTGATCACTTCCTGATAATCGAATTTCTTATAAATGCGTCTCATGAAATCCACGAGACCATTGTAAACAAGAGCTCCTTTAGGCATGAAGAACGGAGACGCCGGAGCGACCGGATCAAAGATAAAGAGCTCGAGTTCTTTCCCGAGTTTTCTGTGATCGCGTTTCTTCGCTTCTTCAATCATCGTGAGATATTCACGCAGCTCTTCTTTGGAGCTGAAGCAAGCGGCATAAATCCGCTGAAGCATCGGACGGGTCTGATCGCCACGCCAGTAAGCACCGGCCGTGTGGAGAAGCTTGAACCACGGAGAGAGATCATTTGTTTTTTCAACGTGCGGACCAGTACAGAGATCGAAGAAATGATCACCCTGAGTGTAGTAACTGATCACTTCACCATCAGGGATATCTTTAATGAGTTCGCATTTCAGAGTCTGACCTTTCTCAGAGAAAATTCTCAGGGCCTCTTCACGGGAAACTTCATGACGAACCACCGGCATATTTGTTTTCGTGAGCTCTTTCATGCGCTCTTCGATCTTCTTCAGATGCTCATCCGTCAGCTTCGTATTCATCTCAATGTCGTAATAGAAACCATTTTCAATCACCGGACCAATTCCCAGCTGAACATTGTCGTTCGGAAAAAGTTCCATGATTGCCTGGGCCATCAAATGCGCAGTTGAGTGTCGAAGAGTATCGAGATCGTATTTAGCCATCGGAAGCGACCTTCGTGAAAGTTATTTAGGTGGGAAACACCATATCAATAAAGTCCCGTTTAATCAATAACTTAGGATTGCTAAAGGTAAGAGAATGATGGGTGTAAGAAAGAGCATTCTTACAGCATGACAGAAGTGTTATTTGATCGGGGTCAATTTGCCTCCATAAGAATTCTTCTTACATAGTTCAAAGCTAAGGAATGATTGAAAAAAATGGCTTTTTTAGCGACCGGGTTTGAGACACCTTGCCTTTTAGTAAGGAATGGGGTTTAAGTACCCGACTATCGAACTGTAAGATCAGAATTTCTTACTCGCCTAGGAGGACCTATGGAAACAACCCAAACCCCATCGATTGAAACTACGATGAGTCGTGCTGTGGTTGATCTCGCTAAAGATGATCGTTTTCTTGCTCATCTTCCGAAAGACTCAAGTCGGATTGAAGGACAAGGTCATTATCGCCTCGCTAAAATTTATTACGACAAAGCGGACTTCGAAAAAGCAGAGGAACATTTCCTCGCTGCTCTCGCCCGTACGGAACTTCCTCAGGATGCTTTCGCTGTCTTTAAGATCTATGGATTTCTTATCCGTATTTACTCTGAGTCTCTGAATGAAAGAGAAGCTCACAAGTATATCCAGCTTTCAGCTGATCTCCTCGATGCAACAGTAGCTTCACTCCCATCTCTTAATGGTGAGTATTTCTACAACGCTGCCGTGGTGAACACATATAAAGGTGAATTCCAGGAAGCTCATAAGAATTTCAATCAGGCGTACAGAAAAGCGCAGACTGAAAATGAACCTGAGCTCATGGCGAAATCTCTTTATGCGATGGCGACAAACGCTTATCAGATGAAGAGCTTCGCGGACACCATCACTCATCTCAATCAATTAAATGAACTCCTGAATATCCTCAAAAAAGGTTATCTCAAGGGTTCTATGCACCTTCTCTGGGGTAATGCTCTCCGTGAACTCGGTGACTATACCGCTGCACTTCCACAGTACGATCTCGCGATGAAGCTTCTTCATTCGAAGCGTTGCTGGAACATGCATAACTACGTTCTCCTCAATAAGGGGATCGCACTTAAGAAAATGGGTGAGTTCTCTAAAGCACTCATGCTCTTCGGCCTTTCACAGAACTCGCTGGATGATGAATACTTCAAGCGTCTTCAGCAGCTGATCAGCAATGAAGTGGAAGATGTGAATGACTCAAGCGTAGATCTCTACCTTGACCGTCACAATCGCGTGATTCATGAGAAATCTCTCGGAATGATCGACTTTAAACATAGATTCGTTCTTCTCGAGATCCTTTTCCTTCTGGCACAGACTCCGGGAACTTACTATAATAAGGAAGACCTCGCGAAGATGATCTGGAAAGACGAGTACAATCCACTTATCCACGATAAGTTGATCTACACTTCAATCAGTCGTCTCCGTAAGCTCATTGAGCCTAAAGGAGTGAAGAGACAGTACATCCTCCGTGGTAAAGATGGTTATACCTTCAACCCACGTGTGAATGCCCGTTTCCACAAAGAGAATGAAGTCGTTAAGCAAAAAAATATCGGAAATATCGAAATCAGTTCTCCTGTATAGTCTTCTTATTTCAGGGGTCAGCGCTCAGGTGCTGGCCCCTGTTTCTTCTGACCGCTTCATCATGAAAATTCTCGATCGCACAGTGTCCGTCCAGGACATCGGTTTCCAGATGCGGAACCTGAATGCTCTTAACTGTATTTATGATGATGCTTTCGTCATTCGTTATTTTGATAAAAAATTCCTCCCTGATCTTAAAGTTTTTCTCGAGAAACTCCCGAAAGAGAATAAAGAAATCCGCACGTATCTTCACGGTCATGATCCCATACTGAAAAAAATCAGAACCTTCTTTAAGATGCTTCGCTATTCCGAGGATCAGGAAGGAAATGTTTCTCCTGAGCTCGCGAAACTCATTCGTGAGGGAACAAAGGAAAACCGCTGCGGAACTTCTGTTCTTTATAAAGACACGCTGAAAACCAATTTCATCGCACTTCTTCAGATGGAGCTTTATCTCCGTTCGAGATATGGCAATCAGTTAAAGACTTCGAAGAATTTTGATGAAATCCGTTCCTCCGTTGATCTTTTTGTCGAGTCCCTCGATAAGCAGTTCCCGCATGAATACTACTGGTAAATTTCTCGCTGTAACGAAAGGCGATGCTCTCTGGAGTCAGGTGCTGATTCTGGATGAGACCTATTTTCCGAGGGCCTGGAAAGAAGCTGAGTGGAACTCTGTTGAGTTTTCCCGCCACAAACTCTGGGCCTATACCCACGAAAATCGTCTGGTCGGTTATGCGCTTTTTGCAACGGTTCCTGGCGATGAAACGGCGCATCTTCTCAAGATCCTGGTCCATCCCGAAGCGCGGGGAACTCAAACGGCAGGCCTTTTCTGGAAGGAAATCTCCCAAAGTCTTCAGAATCATCATTTCAAGAACGTGTATCTTGAAGTCGAAGAGTCCAACGAAAGGGCCCGGAGATTTTACGCGCGATTGGGATTTGTGGTTCTGCGGAGAGTGAAATCCTACTACTCGGATGGTGAATCCGGAGTGATGATGCAGTTGACTCTTTGAGTCACAGAGGGTTTAAATTGCTCTTTTGATTAGACTTTGTTAGAAATTAGCCCTGCTCGTTTTAAAGTTGGCTTAGAGGAAAGGGTGGAATTGTTTCCATCCTTTTTTATTTTATGGATATCCACCGCGAAAGAACTGGTGTTGAGAAGAAATTTTTTCACATGTGTGAACCGATCGTTCAGGAAACTGGCTATCGGCTTTATGACCTTGAATATGTGAACACCAGCAAAGTTCTTCGTCTTTATATCCAGGATCCGCGCACTGGTTCTGCCCTGATTGATGATTGTGTAAAAGTCGATCACGCTCTTACTCCGGCCTTTGAATCTGAAACATGGATTCCGGAAGACGTGGTTCTCGAAGTTTCATCACCAGGTGTTTACCGTCATCTTTCTACTCTTGAACATTTCAAGACAAGTATCGGTGAGATCATTGAAGCGGTGATTATGGGGGGATTATCTCCTGAGCAGTTTGAGGGAGCTCCGAAAGGAATCTCTGGCGAGAAGAAATTCCGCGGAAAGATTCTCGAAGTAAGTGAAGAAGGACTGACGATGGAAGTGAAAAATTTCCCTCTGAAGTTAACATATAAACAGTTAAAGAAAGCCAATTTAGACCCAGACCTTAAGTCAGTACGGGAATAAGGAGAGTAGAGTGAACTTTTCAGAATTAGGACGCGTGATTGAGCAACTCGGTAAAGACCGGGGAATCAAGAAGGAATTCATTGTCGGCGCTATTGAGCAGGCATTCCTCGTCACTGCCCGTAAAAAATTCGGTATTCAGGGTGAATACGAAGCTCGTTACAATGAAACAGACGGCGAAGTAGAAATCTTTCAATACAAGAACGTTGTCGAAAAAGTTCGCGATGCCATCGTTGAAATTGAATTCGAAGCTGCGAAAAAACTCGATGAAGGTTGTGAAGTCGGCGATCAGCTCGGTCTCAAAATTGAGAACCCTGGCTTTTCACGCGTAGATATCCAGACCGCTAAACAAATCATTTTCCAGAAAGTGCGTGATGCTGAAAGAGACATTCTCTTCTCAGAATTCAAACACCGTGAAGGCGATCTCGTTACAGGTATTGCACGCCGCTTTGAGAAAGGTAACGTTGTTATCGATCTCGGTAAGTCAGATGCTATCCTTCCGAAAAAAGAAATCATCTTCGGCGAATCATTCAAACCGGGTGACCGTATCCAGGCCTACCTCTCTGAAGTTGTCATGACAAACAGAGGTCCTGAAATCCGTCTCACAAGAACATCACCTATGTTCCTCGTGAAACTCTTTGAAGTTGAAGTTCCGGAAATCGCTGATGGCACAATCGAAGTGAAAGCTGCTGCCCGCGAGCCAGGTCACCGTGCGAAAATCGCAGTGACAACTCGTGACCGTGATATCGATCCTGTCGGCGCTTGCGTCGGTATGAAAGGTTCACGTGTTCAGAACATCGTGAATGAACTTCAAGGTGAAAAAATCGATATCGTTCGCTGGAATGAAGATACTGAGACATTTGCTCGCGCAGCTCTTGCTCCGGCAGAAATTCAGTCAATCTCTCTTAACCACGAAGACCATACTCTCGACGTTATTGTTGAAGATGATCAACTCTCTCTCGCTATCGGCCGCCGCGGACAAAACGTTCGTCTCGCAGCAATGCTGACTGGCTGGAAAGTAAATATTATCTCGAAAGCAAAACTCCAGGAACGCGTGAAACTCGCTGTGGAAAACCTTGTTCAGCTTTCTACCATCTCGGAAGCGACTGCTCAGGTTCTCGTACAGAAAGGCATCATGTCGATCGTGGATCTTTCTGGTGCTGAAGCTGAAGACGTTGCCCGTTACCTCGGGAAGTCAGTGGCAGACGCGAAAGCAATGGTTGAAGTTGCTCAGAACGCTCTCGAAGATGAAACCATCAAGAAAGATCTTGATGAAAATGCAGAAATTATCTCCGCTTCAGCTGTTCCTAATCAGACTGGCTTCAAGCGCAGAGAATCTGGCGACACAGTTAAGAAAGGCGATGACGTAACGAAATTCTCTGAAGCAGAGAGAAGACTTCGTGAAGAGCTCGCTAACTTCAAACTGAAGTAAGCAGAAAGTAAGGATAAAGGGAAAATAGAATGGCCAAGAAAGTCTACGAACTAGCTAGTGAAATCGGAGTGCCATCACTCGATCTCGTCGAGAAGCTGAAGAAGATGGGTTTCAACGTAAGAAACCACATGGCCTCACTCACCGACGAAGAAGTTGCGAAAGCTAAGGCTGCCTATGAAGCGCCTAAGACGAATGCCGCTCCAGTGAAAAAAGCTGTGGTCAGAAAAGTCGTGAAGAAGGAAGCCGCTCCGGTAGTTGCCGAAGTCGCACCTAAAGCACCTGAAGCTGTTGTGGAAGAGCCCGCTGCTGCTGCTGCTCCTGTAGAGAATACTCCAGAAGTAGCTGCCACTCCGGTTGCTGCCGCTCCCGCTGCTGAAGCTGCTGACGATAAGCCAAAAGTTGTTACGGTAAAACGTAAGACCAAAGCTCAGAAAGACGAAGAAGATAAGAAAGCTGCAGAAGCTAAAGAAGTAGCGAAAGAAATCGCGGCCCGCGAACAAGCGGCACGTGAAAATACTGAACCACTTCCAGCTACGGCCTTTAATACTTCTAAGACTCGTGATCCGAAGAAAGATTACTATGAAGAGAAACGTCACACGTTTACTCCGATCTTCACTCCTGATCCTGAGAAGAAAAAAGAAGAATCTGCTGAGAAGAAACAATTCTCTGATAACCGCCTCCAGCCGAAATTCCCTGAAGGGGAGACGGATGAAGAACGTGATAAGAAGCGCATGGGTGACCTTGCTGCGATCATGGGCAAGAAGGCCGGCACTGGGAAGAAAGATCTTACAGTAATCCGCGCTGATGAAGAGATGAAGTACGCCACGGCCCTCGTTGGTAAGGCGATTTATACTCCGGCGAAGAAAAAGAAAATTTATTCAGGACCTAAACAGCAGACACTCATCACAACTATGAAAGAATCTAAACGTGTGATTGATGTTCACGGTGTGATCACTGCTAATGACCTTGCTCACAAGCTCGGTCAGCGTTTTGAAGCATTCTCGAACAAGCTCCTCGACATCCACCTTCTGGTGCATGCTGATGACTATATCGGAGTTCAACTCGCAGGTAAGATCGCAGAAGTTTACGGCTTCAAAGTCGAAGACGTTGCGTTCAGTGAAGATGCAGTTCTCAACAAGAAAGAAGGCGAAGATAAGTCGATCTACCCGACACGTAATCCGATCATCACGATCATGGGCCACGTCGATCACGGTAAAACTTCTCTCCTCGATTATATCCGTAAGGAAAAAGTCGCATCTGGTGAAGCGGGTGGTATCACTCAGCACATCGGGGCCTACTCAGTTGCTGTTAACGACACCATGCTGACTTTCCTCGATACTCCTGGTCACGCCGCTTTCGGAGCGATGAGACAGCGTGGAGCTAACGTTACTGATATCGTCGTTCTCGTTGTCGCTGCCGACGACGGAGTGATGCCTCAGACTGTTGAATCAATCAAATACTGTAAGAATGCCGGCGTGCCGATCATTGTTGCTGTTAACAAAATTGATAAGCCTGCCGCTAATCCGGATAAGGTGAAGCAAGGTCTGACTGAATACGAACTCCTCCCGGAAGACTGGGGTGGACAGACTCAATACGTACACGTTTCTGCTCTTACGGGTGCAGGAATTGACTCTCTTCTTGAAGCGATCGAGCTTCAGGCAGAGATCATGGATCTTCATGAAAATGATAAGGGTCCAGCTGAAGGTGTTGTTATCGAATCGAAGATCGAAGTTGGCCGCGGTCCGGTAGCTACGATTCTCATTCAGAAAGGAACTCTCTCTAAAGGTGATGCTATCGTTGTCGGCGAAACTGCCGGTCGCGCTCGCTCACTCATGGATTTCTCTGGGAAAATGCTCAATGAGGCAGGACCTTCTACTCCGGTACAGATCCTTGGTCTCGAAAGCGTTCCTTCTCCAGGGGATATCCTGAACGTTGTGAAAAACGAACGTGAAGCACAGAAAATCGTTGATAACCGTATCAACGAAAGAAAAGCTCTCTTCAACACAACTGCTGAGAAGAAAACTGCAAGTCTCGAAGACTTCTTCGCTACAGCTCAGAACAACTCTGAAGCTGAGAAGAAAGTTCTCAAGCTCATTGTTCGCTCTGATGTTCAGGGTTCTTTTGAAGCAATTAAAAACGCTGTTCAGGGACTTGGAAACTCAGAAGTTTCTGTGGAAATGATCGGTGGTGGTGTTGGGGCAATCACGGATAACGACGTGAACCTCGCAGCTAGTTCTCAGGGTTACATCATGGGCTTCAATATGAGACCAGTGACAACTGCCCGCCGGATCGCTGAAGAGAAAGGTGTTGATATCAAGACCTACTCAATCATCTATGAACTCATCAATGATGTGACGATGGCGCTTGAAGGAATGCTCACTCCGGAAAGAGTTGAGAAATATATCGGTCGCGCGCAGGTTAAAGAAACGTTCAGCATTCCGAAAATCGGAACCATTGCTGGTACATCTGTCATCGACGGGAAAATTGAGCGCGGATGTAACATCCGTCTCCTCCGTGATGGTAAGATTCTTTACGACGGCAGACTCTCGACCCTGAAGCGCTTCAAAGACGAAGTCAAAGAAGTGAAGAATGGTTACGAGTGCGGTATGGCGCTTGAAAACTACAATGATATCCGCGCTGAAGATTTGATCGAAGCCTATATCATGGAAGAGAAAAAACGGACTCTCGTCTCAGATGTGACTCTTTAAGGAGATTCCGTGGCCGGTCAGCAGGGTAGAGGAAACAAATTTTCAAAGATTAAATACGAGGAGAAGGTCCGCGACTTCATCAACACGGCTTTACGCCGGGAATTCGCGGATCCTCGACTTACCAATGTTTCCGTTACCAAAGTTGAGCTGACGATCGATTACTCTCACGCAAAAGTTTACTGGGACACTTTCGACGTCAAGAAGCGCGGAGATGCCAAAGAGGCAATTGAAGCGACTGCCAGCCGGATGAGAAAGCTTATCTCCAGTAATATGGAAATTAAGCACACTCCTGAAATCCATTATTACTACGATTCTCAATACGAAGATGAGTTTAAAATTACCAAGCTTCTGAATGATTCTTCCGACGAAGAATAATGGCGAAGCATCCTGTTCTTTTTCCTCCGAAAATTTTTAACATTTATAAGCCTGCAGGGATTTCCTCTTACGATGTCGTGAGGCATTTTAAACGCAATCTTCCGCAGGGATTTGGAAAGATCGGACACTTTGGCACACTTGATCCGTTTGCTGAAGGTGTGTTGATGATCGGCACTGGCGGGGCCGCGAGACTCAATGATTTTATTCATGAGTTTCTTCCGAAAACATATCTCGCTGTCGGGAAACTTGGCGAAGAAACGCCTACCGGTGATCCTACAGAAGCCGTTGTTCAGAAAGATGAGTCTGTCTATCTCACGAAAGAAATCGGAAGTTTCTCCCGGGAATTTATTGAAGAGCGAGCTCAGGCCAGATTTCTCGGTGAATACATGCAGACGCCTCATAAATATTCCGCGACCAAGTTCATGGGAAAAAATCTTCATGAATGGGCACGTGAAGGTGTTGATGTAAAAAAAGAAGCGGTGGCACGCACGATTCACGCTCTTTCTGTTCCTGATTATTCTTTTCCGCTTCTCACACTGAGAGCAACGGTGAGTTCCGGAACTTATATCAGAACTCTTTTCACAGAACTCGCTCACGAACTGGGCACTCTGGGACATCTTTTAACGTTAAAACGTGAAAGTGTCGGACACGTGCATGCGGACAAAGCACTCATGCAGAATGAGTGGCCGGAAGAAAGAAATCCCGCTTTCATGGAGAAAGGGTTATCTGTGACAGAGGTTCTTAATTTCGGAACGATTGTTTTGAATGATGATCAGGTAAAATATTTCAGGAACGGAGCTTTCTTCAGAGCACTGACGGATGTTCCCTCGGAAATTCATTCACCCTATCGCTGGCTTTCTGATTCAGCTGGAGAAATTCTGGGACTCGGGGAGTGGAAGAGTGAAACCGAATTTCGTCCTAAGATAAATTTTCATTCAGAGGGCCCAGCTTAGCTTCCATCTGATCGTAACCTTCCAGTACTTTCGTCCAGCACGCGCGTGCAAATTCCTCAGCATTCGGATAATTTTCAGGAAATATTTCTTTGTGAATAATAATTCCCAGATGTCTTCCTGGACTGATGATTCCTTTTTCCGAAAGAACACCACGGGTTCCATAAAGACTATTCGGGATCACAGGAATTTTTTCGTTCCAGGCGAAAACCAGAAGAGTTTTCTTAAGCTCTTCAAATGATTTTGGCCGGGTCTCTTTTGATCTCGTGCCTTCCGGATAAACCTGAACGCCGATTTTATCGACCAGAATTCTATTTTTCGTCTGGATGAACACTCTTTTTCTTGAACCATGACTTCCGCGGGCCACTGGCATCGCGCCGGCAATCCATCCCATGAGCCCCACGAAAGGAAGATACAGCACTTCTTTTTTCATGATGGGTGGCACCTGATAGGCGGTAAAAATCAGGGGAATATCGATAAAACTTTGATGATTGGCGACGTAAAGTCCGTAGGGCGGCTTGGTTCTGAACTCAGGAGACCGATAGTCTTCGGAAATATCAATTTTGGCACTGCAGCCAAGCTTTAAAATTTGAACGCTGATCCATTTCCAGAGAAACGCTGTCTTCCGAATGCGGTCCTGAAGTTTAAATGGAATGAAAAACAGGGCCACCAGCGAGACACCGGGGAATATGATGAGGCCTACGAAGATTGCTTTTAACTGAGTAAATAAAATGCGCATGCCACATTGTACTGAAAAGCCGCTTATTCGTGAAGGAAGCCATGCACCTTTTTGTTCTCTTTTATCGATGATTTAGGCTATAATCTGGAAGATTAAACGGCTTATAGGAGTCATCTGTGTCAACCAGCTTAATCGCCATGGGCGTCGCTTTATTTCTGGTCATCAACCTCGTCGTAGGGCTTGCCGCCCTTTCGCTCCTTTTCGGAACATTCGAAACATTTTTCGGAAAACCAAAACTCACACTTCTTCGTGCAACGAAAAGCGGAAACTATTTTGCTTTCGGCTTCAAGTGGAATTCGGCCAAAGAGCCAATCGCTATCGATATGATCAAACTCCGCTTATTCAATCCGTGGGGATCTCCCACTCAGGTTGAAATGGCGAAGCCTATCGAAGCTCAGCGGACAACATTTGCTTCTGAAATCGAAATGGGTTCAGCTTTCATTGATCTTCTTGGTGCAAAGAACTTTGATCTCGCTCTCGTTCAGATCGAACTTTCTTCCACTCGTGATGGAGTGAATTTTTCTTTCGAAATGAAAGGACCTAAATTCCGTCGCCTGATTGAAGAAGCCAACCAGACTGTTGCTGAATTTATTTCTCAGAACAAACTTGGTGTTGCGAAAGAATCAAAACCACCTATCGATATCCCGATCAGAAGCTTCATTGCTGATACAGTTCCAGGTCGCGGACCGATGCTCAAAGTAGCAACGAATCCTGCCTTCGCGGGAGATTTTACAGCTGCTCCGACAACAACAGGTGGAGCTGGTGGCGCACCTGCCGCTAATAACTTCAAAATTGCGAAAGTATGGATTGAGCCGGGATGTATTGTTTGTAACGCTTGCGAAGATATCTATAAGGATGTTTTTGAAGTGACAGCAACAACTTGTCTCATTCGTCCGGGTGCTCCGCTGGATGATGGTCTTCGGGTTCAGGAAGCTGCTGAAGCTTGCCCGGTTGAAGTCATCAAATACACCATCGCTTCTTAAATCTGATAAAAAAAAGGCCCTCTTCGGAGGGCTTTTTTTTGCTTAGGATTTAAGTTTGTTCCAGATAAGGTCTGTCTGGAAGAGACCTTTCAGTCCCTTCTCATTTTCTACCCAGATTTCCTTGAGTGTTTCTTTGTGCTTTTTGAGTTCCGGACACTCAAAAGTGAGGACTCCTGTGTTGTACTTCTCAACACCGAAAGTACCGAGAGAGCCAGGAGTAGGGTAACCAATATCGGAAGCAATTTCGTAGTTATTGAAACCAGCGAGATAGTCCGCGATGTCTTTACAGTCACCGTTGTAATTCAGGATGGGCTTCCACGTGTGAAAAGAGATGACGAGTCCCGGACGATACTTATCAAAGAGCTTCACCAGAAACTGGTTCTCAGGCTCTGAGAGAGGCTTGGGGCCCGGATTGTAGCGAGGCTTAGCGTGAACAGTAGACCAATCTTTAGTCGGAAGATTCCGGTTGAGATCGACGAGATGGGCATTCACACGGGAGTTAGTACGGTAACCATCCACATTGAGAATCGGAAGAACAATCATCGGAAGATCTTTCAATGAATGTTCATTCTTCAGCCACTGGAAGAGCTCTTTCAGAACATACACACCCTCGACTTCATCACCGTGAACTCCACCAATGAGATAGAGATACTTTTGCGCCTTGATGTCGGTTTTGAAGACTGGGATTTCCAGGCCTTCGAGTGATTTGCCTTTTTCAATTTCAGAAAAAATCATAATTCCTCGCGGTGAACATAAACCGCAGATTGACCGGGAGTCTCTTCAACTTCTACTTCCAGACTGTTGAAAGCAAAACCGAATCTGTCCTTCACCTTGCTTCTGATTTCATCACAAATATGAACAGCAATTCTTTCTGCACTTGTGTTGAGAATAGGAAGAAGAAGAACGTCAGAGACCGGAATCGAAAAGACACTTTCATCAGGTGTCGTAATAACGTAATTTTTATTTTCAGTATGGATTTTGAGAAGGGCATTATCCCTTGGGATTAAAAGCTTGTGATCAAGAGAATCACAAACTTCACGCACGATAGGCTTGATATCAAGGAAATCAAAAACCATGTCCCCAGCAAGCTGAGGTGCTTCGCCTTTCACCTGAACACGATAATTGTGCCCATGAAGTGGTTCACGAGTTCCGTTTTCGAAAATCATGAAATGCGAAGATGCAAAATTAAAGTATTGCTTATAGACTTTAATGGAAAATGGCAGACCCAAGGTCGACTCCCTAAGAGGTTTCTGGAAAGATACTTCGCTGTCCCAAACTTGGCAAAGGGAAACGCTTTTTCGCCCCTCGTTAGAAAGGTCCGGATCGCCCTATGAAGAAGAAACATTTAACGAATCTCAAATCACTTGAGAAATGGCTGACTTCTCAGAAACTCATGACTGAGGGACTTCAGAGTGCCGTTTCAGACCTCCGGACAGTTCTGGAGGGCGTAGAAGAAATTCCTGAGGCAGAAATGCCTCTGCCGCTTCCACTTGAGATCTCTTCCGAGCCGGAGATGATCGCCATATATTCCGATGGTGGTTGTCGCGGAAACCCTGGTCCTGGGGCCTGCGCCTATCTCGCTCAGGCCCATAATGGGGAAGTGATCGCAGAAGGCGTCGACTACGAATCCCTCACGACAAATAATAAAATGGAACTTCAAGGTCCACTCATGGGACTTTTGAAGCTCACGGAGATTCTCCCTGCAAAAGGAAAAGATCCTCTTCTCACAAGAGTGAAAGTTCTCACGGATTCTAAGTACGTAGTAGATGGGATGAAATCATGGGTACCCGGCTGGAAAGCGAGAGGCTGGAAAAAGGCCGATAACAAGGCACCGGAGAATCTTTCTTACTGGCAGGAGCTTGACCAGATCCGCACGCGCTTTATGGAAGTGCAGTGGGAGTGGGTGAAAGGTCATGCGGGACATCCGCAGAATGAGTATTGTGACCGCAAGGCCAACGAAGCGATGGATGAAAATTCTCGCTAGTATATTTCTTCTCCTGAGTTTTTCTTCTCATGCGGCCTGCGAATTCAGGTCATCCGTAAAATCCGTTTATGCTCTTTCCGGTCCCGTCACTCAGATGATTGAACGGGCAGGACTTCTTTCGTCTCCGTTAGTTAAAGGGGTCAGCATTTTTTATCCCGCACCTGAATCTTTCAAGGGCGAGAAAATCCCCGGCGGAGTTTTTCTTTCACCCTCAAAACTGGATGAAATGAAATCGGGTCTGGTGTTCTTTGATGAAAGCCAGGAACTCCGGAAACTTTTTCACATAAAAAAAATCAACGCCGTGGAAATGAAGACCCGCAATCTCGCTCCGGGGGAAGTTGTGACAAAATCGATTGCGACACTTCTGCCATTTGTTTCGGGATGTGAAGTGAAGTTTAAAAGTATAACCGACAATGTGGTCGCACTTGAGAAATCCATTCACGAATTGATGAAAGCGAAACTCAAGGTGATTTTTTTCCTGGGTTCTGTCGGTGACGGAAAACTCCCGGAACTCGTGATGGCCAATGATGGTTTAGTCCTGTGGCTTAGAAAGAAAAATCTCATTCAGACTTATCCCTCAGAGCTTGCATATCTCAGTTGGTCGAGTTCCATCCTGAATGGCCTTGAAAAGGATTACCTTTTCCTCGGCATGAAAGAAGAAGTTACTCCCAAAGTTTCAGGAAACTCCCGACGTGCGACACTTATTTATCCGGGCTGCCTGATTCCCGGTGTTGCTCAGCTTGAGGCATGGCTTTATTTCCTCCGGCATAAAGTATAAGCTCATTTTATGCATCAGCTTAGTGCCATGACCCGTTCATTTCTTCCCCATCTCGGTTGCGAGATCAACGTTACAATTCTCCCGGGCGAATTGCGGGTCCTTTGTGGAGAGAACGGAATAGGGAAGTCGACGCTTCTTCGTAATTTCTTTGATAAATATAAAAATCAAAAATGTATTATTCTCGGCGATCAGAAGCCACTTGAGTTTTTCTTCGATCGGAGTCTTGCGATATACAAAAAGATTCTTTTTTCAGGGAACACGAATGGAAATAAAACTCTTTTTGATAAATATTGGAAAGCATCCGGTTTCGAAGAAAAAGAAGGGAGACTCCTTTCACAATTATCAGGTGGAGAATCACAGCTTCTGAAGTTGATCACTCTTTGTTCAGCTGGGGGAGAGATCTATTTTCTGGATGAACCCGGACAATATCTGGATCGGGAAAAAAGAAAACTCGCCAATGAACTCCTGGAAGAACTGAAGTCATCAGGGAAATCAATTCTTGTCATAGAACATGACTACAGCTGGTTTTCATCAGGCACTGTTGTTTCAGAACTATTCATTCAGGATGAAACACTGAAAGAAAGGAAGTCATGGACTATCTGATCCTGCGCCTTCTTTCGAGTTTCCTCTGCGGAATCATTCTTTCTCAGGCAGGAAGTTTTATTCAAACCGGAACGAGAAACATTCTCGCAAGTCCTTCCACCCTGGGAATTGAGGGACTTTCTATTCTTTGGCTCCTTTGTTTACACACTTTAACTTTATGGCTGGGACTTGAGTCCGAGTGGTGGGCAGTTTCAGGCATCGTTCTTTTTGTTTTTGTCGGGAGATTATTTTCAAGACTGACAGGAAAAGAAGCGAGACTTGAAAAGGTGCTTTTCCTCGGGCTGACTTTCAACCTATTTGTGGGAGCTGTTTTCTCATTATGGCAGTTTTTCTTTCTGGCCTACAATCTTCCTTTTCCTGTGGAAGTCTGGTTCGGGCACTTTCGCTATGTGAATGAAAAATCTTTTTTTCTCCTTCTGGCGTTTGAGATAGTTCTTCTGATTTTTCTGTCAAAGCAGTGGAGAAACCTTCAACTTTATTCTTTAGGACCTGTCATTTCCCGCGCCCATGGCGTGAACCTCACTGGTCTCTATTCTTTTTTCTTTATCTTCGCTTTTTGCGGATCATTTCTGGTGATCAGTCAGTTTGGAGCCTTTTCATTTCTTGGACTCATTTTTCCTCTGGTCGCGAGAAAGTTGTGGTTCGGAAAATACGATCTTAAGGGGGAGATTCTCCTCGGCAGCATCATGAATGGATTGTTTTTCATGGTAACAGATTTTATTTGCTATCAATTTCCAGTGATGGGGGCGGAAGTTCCTGTTGGACTCATCGCCTCAGCTGTAGGTGCAGTGAGTCTTATCGGCCTTTTGTGGAAGTCAAAACAAGGTCCTGAATTCTTGGCAAATGCAGGAAAATAAAGCATCCTTTATCTGTTTCCAATTAAACAAAGGATTTTTTCGCATGAAAAAGCACTGGCTTTTACTTAGTCTCGCTCTCGTTCTGACTTTCGTCGGATGTAACAAAAACGATCCAAAAAGCATCAAGCTTGAATCTGAAGACGATAAAACTTTCTACGCTATGGGCTTCATGCTCGGTGGAAATCTTCAGAGACTGACTCTTTCTGAGAAAGAACTTGCTGCTCTCTACAAAGGGATCGCAATGGCTTCTAAGAATGAAAAATCTGAAGTCGATATGGCCAAGTACCAGAACCGCATTCAGGAAGTTTTCAAAGCTCGTATGGATAAAGTTGCTGCAACTGAAAAAGCTGCTGGTAACAAGTTCATCGAAGATTTCGTAGCAAAAGAAGGAGCAACTAAGACTGCTTCAGGACTCGCATACAAAGCTGTTAAAGAAGGTACAGGAGCAACTCCTGCTGCTGAAGATATCGTTGAAGTTCACTACCACGGTACACTTACTGACGGGACAGTCTTCGATTCTTCAAAAGAAAGAGGCAAGACAATTTCTTTCCCGCTTAACCGCGTGATCAAGGGATGGACTGAAGGTCTTCAGACAATGAAAGAAGGCGGAGTTTCTAAATTCGTTATTCCAGCTGACCTCGCTTACGGCGATGCTGGTGCTCCTCCGAAAATTCCAGGTGGCGCAACTCTGATCTTTGAAGTTGAACTCTTCAAAGTGACAAAAGCTGCTGACGCTGCCAAAGCGGCTCCAGCTCCTGCTGCTGCTCCTAAGAAAAAGAAATAATCTCACTCTGAGATTTTCAATAAGAAAGGGCCGGGAAACCGGCCCTTTTTATTTGTCTAGATTTGCGGTTTAAACCAACATTCCGGTCTGAGTCCTCGGATATGCCCACGCTTCGGATGGCAAGTCGCTCTCACTTCTTCAATCTGAGATACAGATCTGGTGGAGGGGATTTCACAGATCGAACCCTGATAGTATGTATTCAGCCGACATTGAGGAACCGGGTGATTGTTGGTGGTTGAATCAACGATGGTGTTATCGGTCACTTCAAGATCAGGAACAGGCAAACCTCTTCCATCTGCGTTTACCTTTGCGACAGACAGTCCGGCCATGCTGGTGCGGATACACAGGGCCACTTCACCTTCATTCGTAAATGAAAGCGCACATTCTTTCCGGATATTCTCCGGTACATCGAGATGACTCACGATCTCAGTATTATTATCCTGACGATAAACTTTTCTCAGACACTTAAGAGTAGCGAAGTAATCAGACTGACCCTCTGTTGATGCCCAGATCTTTCCTCTTTCAGGATAATATTTTTTCGGAGCTCCACCTATGTGGTGACCAATCTCATGACAAACAACGAGCATGTAACCGTCTTGAGTGATGTAGGGATGACGGGCAAAACCACCATAAAGGTTGATGACCCATTTTTTTCCTTCATCTTCCCGATAAGTGCCGGCGTTAACCGTTTCACTTTCCCACTTTCTCTCCATGACAATCTTCGCACCGTATCTGCGTGCGATCGGTGTGTAGACTTTGAGCACCTTATCAATGGCCTCGTGGTACTGCTCTTCCGTGAGACCGGTATTCTTTCCCACCGGTAATTTCATATTATTGGGAGGAAGAAAACCTTCTCCGGGTTCAGTGCAGGCAAACAGGTGGGATGAAAATAAAACCAGGCACAATAAAAGTCTAAGCATCTTGCTCTCCTTTAACTCCGGCCTGAATCATAATTGGGGAAAAAAAAAAGGGCAGCTTGCGCTGCCCTCATTGAGAAGAGTCAATTACTGCTTAGGTTTAAACCAGCAGAGGGGACGTGTTCCAATTTTGTGACCGAGTGAAGGATGGCAAGTGCCTTTTACTTCTTCAGTGTTTGAAACATCTTCATTAAAGCTGATTTCGCAGAGTGAACCCTGGAAATATGTGTCGAGGCGACACTGAGCTTTCGGGTGATTATCATCAGTTGCTGAAACAACTTTTGCATCTGGTGTCTCGAACTTAGTATCTGGAAGTTTTCCAAGTACTGAGAAGAGGTTAGCAACAGATTTACCGGCCATACCCATACGAACGCAAAGAGCTGAATCATCTTTGTGGTTCTTGTTAGCTTTCGTACAAGCTTTTACAAGTGTCTCTGGAGCGTTGAGAGTTCTTACGATAGTTGCGTTGTCATCATTGAGGAATGTCTTACGAAGACATTTGAGAGTCGCGAAGTAATCCGCCTGACCTTCGTTTGAAGCCCAGCTAGAAGCTGTTGCTCCGCCGCCCCACCAGCCGCCGCCAGAAACTGATCCACCTTTCTTAGGTGCTCCACCAATGTGGTGACCGATTTCGTGACAAACAACGAGAGACATACCGTCTTCAGTGATTGTTTCATGACGAGCGAGACCGCCGAACATAGAAACTTTCCATGTTTTGCCAGACTGCTGAGCATAAGCATTTACAGTTCCGTCATCCCACTTTCTTTCTACAACAAGTGTAGAACCCATGTTAGCGATGATTGGTTCGTAGATTGCAACTACGCGATCAATTGCAGAGGTAAACTGGGCTTGAGTAATTCCGCCAAGAGCTTTTCCTACTGGAATGTAGAGATTGTTTTCAGGCAAGATTCCGCTTTTTCCATCTTCTGAACAAGCGAGAGCTGAGCCGGCGAGCGTGAGGCCCAGGGCCAATGCTGCAACTTTAAGGGTAACCATTCTATCCTCCGTGATATCAAAACACTTACATGTGTTAGGATTGTTAACTGTGAATTATTGTTTCGTTTCTCGTGAGACCCTGTCTACTCAGTTTTCTTTTCGTTAAAAAGGTGTAAGTTTTTGTTTGGGCAAGGTTAAGGAGTTTTCATGATTCACATAAGTTTTTACGTTCCTGTTAAAGACGCAGAGAGAGTAAAGAATGCTATGTTTCATGCGGGCGCTGGTAAAATCGGGAACTACGATAGCTGTTCTTTTGAGATGAAAGGTGTGGGCCAGTTCCGTCCTTTATCGGGAAGTAACCCTGCTATTGGCTCTCAGGACATGCTGGAATCTGTCGATGAGCTTAAAGTAGAGATGGTTTGTGATGAAGCTATTATCCAGGAAGTCATATCGGCTTTAAAGAAATCCCACCCTTATGAGACTCCCGCGTATTACGCCATTAAAACACTCAACTACTAATCAACATATCCGCTCTTATTATTAAAACCCACAGGCATTTGAACCGATAAGTTCTTGAGAGAACAAAGAGGGCCAAATGAAGTTCATTCTACTTTTTCTTACGATTCCATTTTTCGTCCACGCCATGGATGCGGTTAAGCCACAACCCACGCGTGAGATTTCCATCATTGTCACGAAAGAGGGGTACTACCCAAGAAGTCTTTCTGTCTTTGAAGGTGAGAAAGTGAAGTTCTATGTAACTTCAACTCTGGATGAACCACATTGCATGATTGTTGAAGGTCACAAAGTTTTTCTGGCCGCCAACAAAGGCAAAGTGACTGAAGCTGAAGCGACATTTGATAAGCCAGGTGAATTTGCTTTCTACTGTCCGAGTGCAAAGAGTGACGGAAAAATTGTCGTCATGAAGAAAGTCATGCCTAAGCGTGAAATCGCCTCAGAAAAATCTGAAAGCATGGTTTGGACTCCTAAGGAATATTAATAATGAGTAGTGTTTTTCAAGATGCCATTGCGAACCTCTTGTCTCCGATTGGAGACCTGCTGAAAGATCCTACGGTTTCAGAAATCATGATCAATGGTCCCTTTGAAATTTTTATTGAACGGAAAGGACTCGTTTATCGGGTCCCTAATAAGTTTGCGGATGATGAGTCACTGATGGCGTCCATGCGTGCCGTGGCCCAATCAGTGGGTCGAATTATTGACTCCGACAATCCTCGATTGGATGCTCGTCTTCCGGACGGCTCACGTATCGCCGTGGTACTTCCACCAATGGCGAAAGGTGGGGTAACGGTCGCTATCAGGAAATTCTCCGAAGAGAAACTGGGTCTGAAAGACCTTATAGCCTTCGGCTCTCTTTCTCCTGATGGCGCCCGCTTTCTTGATTGCTGTATGTACCTGGGAAAAAATACTCTCGTATCAGGTGGTACAGGTTCAGGAAAAACAACCATGCTGAACGTTCTCGGCGGAAGAATGCCGAAGACTCAGCGTCTTCTGATTATTGAAGATGCTGCTGAACTTCAGATTAAAGCAGAACACGTCGTTCGCTTCGAAACAAGAAAAGCAAATCCTGATCGCGGGATTAAAGAAGTCACGATTCGTGATCTGATGGAATCAGCTCTCCGTCTTCGTCCGGACAGAATTATTGTCGGGGAAGTAAGGGGTCCGGAAGCACTCGATCTTCTCAATGCGATGAGTACCGGTCACGATGGCTCAATGGGAACTGTTCACGCGAACAGTCCGGATGGTGCCTGCACAAGAATTGAAACTCTTTGTCTGATGGGTGAAACAAAAGTTCCGCCTGTCACAATTAAGAAAATGGTCGCTGATACAATTCAGCTTATTGTTCAGTGTTCCCGTTATCATGATGGTGGACGAAGAACGTCGCATATTTCAGAAGTTCTCGGCCTCGATGTGAATGGACGTTATGTGGTGCGAGATATCTTTCGCTGGGTACAAACGGGTAAGGAAGCTGACGGAAAACTCATTGGGGAAATGGTTCCTACGGGTTACGTTCCCAGCTTCTTTGATGACTTTGTCGCTAACAAGCTTCCGTTTCCTAAGACCAATTTCAAGCCGCCTGAATGGGCAACTGCTCACTTTAAAAAAGCAGCTTAAACTTCCAAAAATCTCCTTTGTGCGGTACCTTTTAGCCGCATAACAAGGAGACTTCATGAGCACGATCAAACAGGTTCACGCACGCCAGATTATGGATTCCCGCGGTAATCCAACAATTGAAGTAGATGTCATCACTGATAATGGTCTTCTTGGCCGCGCCTCAGTTCCTTCGGGAGCTTCAACAGGAAGTCGTGAAGCACTTGAACTTCGTGATGGTGATAAATCCAGATACATGGGCAAAGGTGTTCTTAAAGCTGTGAATAACGTGAATACAATCATCGCTCCGAAACTCATTGGTAAAAATGTGTTCGAACAGCGTTCAATTGATCATCTCATGCTCGAACTTGATGGAACGGAAAACAAAGACAAGCTGGGTGCCAATGCAATCCTTGGTGTCTCGATGGCCGTTTGTCGCGCCGGAGCTCTGGCAAAAAATAAACCACTCTATCGTTATATGTCTGAAGACCTGAAGTGTCCGAATCCGGTAGGGAAGCTCAGACTTCCGACTCCGCTGATGAACATCATCAATGGTGGTCAACATGCTTCGAACAATCTTGATATCCAGGAATTCATGATTGTTCCTCACATGAAGAAAAGCTTCTCGGAAAATTTCCGCGCAGGCGTTGAAGTGTTTCATCATCTGAAAAAAGTTCTGCATGACAAAGGTCATTCAACAAACGTTGGAGATGAAGGGGGATTTGCTCCGAATCTTCGCGATCATGGTGAAGCGATTGAATGCATTCTCGATGCCATCAAAAAAGCTGGCTACAATGCCGGAACTGATATCTCTATCTCCCTCGATTGTGCAGCTTCAGAATTTTATGATGAAGCTTCAAAGAAATATAAAATGGGTGGGAAAGATTACACTAATGACGAGATGATCACTTATTACGAGAAACTTATGTCGACAGCTCCGATTTACTCTATCGAAGATGGATTTGATGAAAGTGATCGTGACGGATTTATGAAATTCCAGGCGAAGCTGGGAAGTAAGCTCGTGAATGTCGGAGATGATCTTTTTGTTACGAATGCTAAGATACTGAAACGCGGAATTGATAATAAAGAAGCGAACGCGATTCTCGTGAAAGTGAATCAAATCGGATCTCTCTCTGAGACTTTCGACACATTGAAACTCGCTTTCGATAACGGCTTCAAGGCGATCATTTCTCACAGATCTGGGGAAACTGCTGATTCCTTTATCGCTGATCTTGCTGTTGCAAGTGGCGCAGGACACATCAAAACAGGTTCTGCTTCCCGCTCTGACCGCATGGAGAAATATAATCAACTTCTTCGGATTGAAGAAGAACTGGGTTCTTCCGCGATCTTTGACACCGTAAAGTAATGAATTAAAACGCAGGGGCAGAAATGACCCTGCGTTTTCTCTTGGAATCGACGACCATCTCATCATAAAATAGAACTAAGCTCGGACCCATTTCCCACGGGGGTCATATGAAGACGAAGCTTTTTCTCGGCCTTACATTTTATCCTGACAACAGTTTTGCTAAAAACATCGAAAGTTTCAGGGCAAGATTTGATACTAAGTATCAGACCAATTCCTATCTCCATCTTCCTATCGTCCCACCTTTTGAAATCGAAGTGACTGACTTCAAACCACTTCAGCAAGAGCTGGTGGAAGAACTCGAATCTTTCTACTTTGAGAACACCGAGAATCATTCTCTGAAATTTACCGGAATCGATGTTCAGGAGCATAAGAAGAACAAACTTCTCTATCTCAATCCTGTTCTCGGGGAAGAACTCTCATTTTGCCAGGAATCACTCTTCTCCATCTGTCAGTCCTATATTCACGAGCGTGAAAAGAAGCTCAAGGACAACAAGAAAACCTTTCTGACGATCGGGCGCTTTAACGGCGACATGGATCTTCATTCTTCTATTGATCTTGCCCGCAGGGAGTTTCAGGAGTTCACATCACTCCCATTCGAGTCGATTTGCCTCTTCTCGAAGAATAACGGCAATTGGTACCGGGAAGCTGATCTGATGAGCTTTGAAAAACCTGTCGACACACTTTTGCAAAGTAGCCCTGTTTCCATATAATGGAAGCATGAACCTTCTTTTCCTTATTGTTCTTCTGGGATCCTCTGCGCTGTGGGGGCAAACCAGTTATGTGCCGCCAACTCGCGTGCTGAAAGAACGTGGAACGCAGATTTCTGGTTCAGTTGATTACTTCAAGACTTCCAAACTAGCTGATGAGAAAGGTCGCAAGACAAGTCTGGCCGATGGTCAGAGCTTCAATCGTTATCAAGGCGAAGTGAACGGACTTTTTGGTCTCACTGATAGTTTCAATGCCGGAATCGGATTCAGATACAGACATCAGACCTCGGCATTCAATGTCGGCACTGATGAATACAATGCCAAGGCCTCTGGTGTTCAATCTATTATGGCCAGATTCCTTTATGGTTTTGAGCCGGTGGATCGCACGCAATTTACTCTCGAAGGGATGTTCCGTTACATTCCTTATGGAAATGAAGAAATTTCCGCAACCAATACATCTGATAGAAACAAACTCATCTTAGGCGATGAAGGTAACGAGTATTCTATTGGACTCGGAATGACTTACTCATCTTTATCCAACAACCACTACACACTTCGCGGAGGGTGGAGAAGACCCGGGGATGATTTATCAACTGAGTTTTACTGGAATGGAGAGATCGCTCTTCAGTGGAGATGGGTTGCTGCTTTAGCGGGGATAGATGGTGTTACATCACTCGAAAACTCTACTTATGAAAGTGATCCGACTGAGCGTCCTGCCTGGAACACTGGCGTCACTCAAATGTATAACTCCATCAATCGCGAATGGATGGCCCCTTATGTAGGACTCAACTTTGCTTTCTCACATGCGTGGAGAGTGGAGTTTAAAGTTTCACAAACTGTTTCAGGAAGCTCGACAGATCTGGGATCGGGATTTGGTATCTCACTTGTTCGCAGGCTGGATCAGTCCGATGAGAAAATCATCGACTCACAATTCAAAACATACGACCTAGAGGCAACTGTTACTAAAGTCTCAGAGAAGAAAACTTACGTCGTCATTGATAAAGGTCTTAACGATGATCTCGAAAAAGGGATGCGTTTTGATTTCTATGAGTTCGATTACGTCGGAGGAAATATCCTTATTGCCCGTGGGGTGGTTTTCAAGGTCTCTGCCGACAAATCTATCGTGAAGCTTACCCACCGGTTCAATCTTTCCAAAGAAATCAAAGAAGGTTTAGTTGGCAGGGCCTCGCTGAAGTAAATTATCCCTCTCATCGCATAACCCTTTGACTCTAAAGGTTGATCGCTTCACTCGGGTGAAGGCAGAATTTTAGATAGTTGTAACCTATTGAACATCAGTTAGAATTTTAGAAAGACTTATTTCCAAGGACAGCTCATGAAGCTAAGAATCCTATTTTTTACCCTTACGATGATCTCCGCCACAGAAGTGTTCGCGAAGAGATTTGCGAGTAAGTATTGTGAGTTTGAGCTTCCACCTCAGTGGGAATGTGCCCTCGAAGGTTCAGAATATGTTTGTCAGTCTGAGAACGCTGACAGAAAAAAAGAAGCGATCATCATTCTCGCAGCGAAAATTCGTGGTGAGCAGGACAGTATCGATGAGTATCAGGCGTACCTGAAAAAGAACAAAGAATACAATCTGCCAGGCGGAAAGAAGCAGATCTCTGAGCCTAAAAATACCAAGCTCACGACGATCAGTGATCACCAGTGGGTCGATGCTCTTCACCTTGCTTCAGAAGTTCCCGGTTTCTACACGCGCTATCTCGCGACAGTAAAAGAAGATCTCGGTGTGGCCGTAACTTTCTCTGTAACAAAAGATCTCTACACTCAATACATCCCTGTCATCGACAAACTTGTTTCTACACTCAGAGTTTTCCGTCAAAAGAAAGCGGAACTTGCTAACATCAGAAACGGTGGAGCAACCGAGCCGACAGTTTCAGATGAATTCATTCCAAGTGCAGCTGCGGATCTTTCTGCTAACCGTACTCAAAAACGTGCGGATGATTCCGGTGATGACGACATGATGCTTGTAATCGCTGTTGTTGTCGTTGGAGCTGTTGTTGCTCTCATTATGAAAGGTCGTAAGAAGAAGGGCGCAGCTAAAACTAAGAAGAAGCAATAAATATTGGCAACTGGTTAGCTGACGACGTTTTAGTTAAATTCATTACTTAATCAAGTCCCGCCTTCAGAATACACGTTCTTGGCGGGACTTTTTTATTCCGGGGTAAAATAGGGTTATGAAAAAGTTATTTGCTGTACTCATTGCTTTCCACCTTATGCTACTTCCGGTTCCGCCAGCACATGCTGGAGGAATTGGTGCTATGGCAAACCAGATTCGCGGAATGGCGATTTCAGGTATTGGAGCTACCATCCTGGCAGTTTGTCCATTGGGAGCTTTATCTCTCTCAGTGAAATTATTCATGGCCGCAGGGCTTGTTTACTTACTGGGCGAACTGGCTGCTGGTGGTGGACAAAAAAGTTCAATTGAAAGTGAAAACAATAAAGTGGATGGTACAACGAAAGGGCAAGGTGGAGGCACTCAGCTTGCCACACTTGAAGCGCAGTTAAAAGACAAAGAAGAAGCTAAGAAAGTTGCTGATAAGCGTGCCATGTTCACAGCTGCTTCAATGGCACTCATGACTGCAGCAGCGGTTGCAGCTGCAACTGAAATTCCGCGAGAAGTTCCTGCACACCCAGCATATCTACCGCCTCTAGGATGTAATCCTGCAGCTGCGATGTCGACAGCTGCCTTAAAAGCTGCGGCGATAGGTGGTGCATTCTCATTCATGGGTGGTGGGGGACTAACTGGTGGCCTTATCACAGGGATTGGTATCGCAGCTTTGGGACTTTCCGCAATGGTTGGATTAATGAACGTTGCTGCAGGAAGAATTAAAGCCTTTGGCGCACTAGCTTTACTTACTGGTCTTGCTCTTATGGATGCGAAAAGTGCTTCAAGTAAACTTGCAAAAGAAATTGAAGATCTCAAAAAAGTAATCGCTCAGTTTAAGCGTGAGACAGATGATCCAGGAACACAAACACCGGATACAAGTGATGGTTTAGAAGGTGGAGTGAATTCAGGTTCTACCAGTGGGACTTTAGCTGGAACAACAAGTGGAACTTCCGGTGGAGGAGTGACAGCTCTTCCTACAGGAACTTCTGTAACAACAAACAGATCATGTATTTCTGGTAACGCTGAAATCAATTCAAATTGCTCAAATCCACTTCGAGTTCCTGCATTAAACTCAACAGATTTCAATTCAGCTCCTGATTTGCAACAAGTTGCTACTACCGGAGTGGGATTAGCTAATGATCTTGCATCTGGTAATGCTGGTGCTAAAGCTGATATCGGAGCTGCTTCATTATCTGCATCTGCAGCGAAACTTAATGAGCAATTGAAAGCTCAAGTTGCGAAATCAAATTCGTTTCTTAAATCAAAAGGTCAAAAAACGATTGATCTTGAAAAAGATGTCGCTGACACAGTGAAATCAATGAACGCCTCCATCCAGAACCAGGCAGCGAAATCAGGAGAAAGTTTAGCTTCATTAGGTTATGGAGACTCGGCTCTTGATCCTAATGCTGCTGCCAAAGTTGCACAGGAGATTGGTGCAGCTTCAACAACAGCTGCTATCGCTCTACCAGAAACGAAAGGCGACGGTGCTGCCGTAGCTGCCGAACTCGCTGCTGCTGATGCCGAAGCTGCTGCTGCTAAAGCTGCGAAAAAAGCTGCTGAAGTGAGTGCAAAAGATGCACTCGGAAAAAATCTCGCTGCTTACGAAACAAACGTTGATGATATTTCTGCAAACAAAGAAACATCATTGTGGAGACAGGTTTCTAATCGTTACTTGTTAAAGTACGAGCGCTTTTTTGAACGTAAAAAAGTTGAAGAAAAACCAGCGGCAGCTCAGTCAGTAGCTCCGCAACCGGCTCAGTAGTCGCCCATTTTTAAAGTCACTCTCAGGCCCCTCTCAGAGGGGCCTTTTTTTGTAACCCTCCGTAACTACAGGCTTTAGAAGACCCTCAAATCAGCTACTTAGTTTCTCGCTTATAATTAAATCAAGATTTTAGGCCATTAGCCGATAAGGTTAATAGGTTAAAGCGAGAACTTTTATGAACAAAATTATCTTCAGCGTTCTACTCCTTTCTTCATCTGCGACTGTGCTTGCACAAGGGCAGCAGGATTGTTCACAGCTCCTTGCGGGAAGTGATGCACGTCTGGGATGTGAGCAAAGACAAATGGCTTCTGGTAATCAGAGAGGCCAGCAGCAGCGTTTACAAGTTTCAGATACTGTTCGTTCATGTGCAGCTGTTCTTAGTATTGCTGCTCCAGAAAGCACGGAAGAAGCAGAGACACCAGCTCAGCCAGGATCAACCGAAGTCGTTCGTAGGGATGCTTCAGGAAATGTCACTGGTACTGAAACGACAACGATTAGGCCACCAGTCTCTGCAACAAGAACTGCACGTGTCCAGGGTATGACAAGCTCACCACCAAATTCTTTGGTCTGGCTTAATATTAATACTCCTCCTACGACACCGGTACCAACACCTGTACCCGTCATAACCGATCCGACAACTGCAAGAAATTGTCGTGCACTTCAAATGACTTCAGCAGGTAACAGACAAGCATTTGCTGCTCATGAATCGAAAACATCGATGGATGGAAGAGTGACTTGCATTCAGTACGCAGGTTTTACTGCTGATTATCGTTCATGCACAAATGCAGTGAACATGTATAACAACGTGAAGATGGCTGAATCTGCTCTTTTCATTGTTCAGTCAGTTCAAGCAACAAGTAATCAGCAAAACGTTGCAAATGAAACTGCTCAAAGAGTGGCAAATGGTGACGGTCAAAATGCTGCTTACGATGCTCAGATTTCACAGGCAAGAGCTGCCAGTCAGTTAAACCAACAGAAAGCGGCTGCTTATGCAGCTGCCGTTCTTGCACTCGGTTCTCAAATTCGATCTTGGATTAAAACGGATGTCGCTTCTCTGCAAGCAGCTCTTTGTGCCGGAAACCCAAGAGCTTTAGGTGAAGAAGTTATTTTTAATGATGCACAAGCGACAGAAGCACAGTTCAGAACGTTTAAATTCTCAAATGCAAAAGCAGTCGGTTCTCCAGTTTGTCGTGACGCTGTTAAGTACACTCATGAATCAGCAAACGGTGAAATGATTGCAAACCAACAGGCGAAGGGACAGTTAACTGCTGCTCTCATGGAGCTTATCGGTAAAGGTATTCAGGCGGGTATCGCTGCAAACCAACTTGGTAACATCGCGAAGAAAGTTGAAGAAGCTAAAAACGCAACGGAAGATCCATACAATCCTGCGACGTTTGATGTTTGTGCTGTCAACATGGCCGATCCAAGATGTGCTCAGGCAGGAACTCGTACTCCAGGCACAGGACTTCAGGATGGAGGATTCTCATTCGGAGATGGCTTCGGTAACAATGCATTCACTCCAATTGGTAGTGCAGAAGATATGGAGAACGTTGCTCCGGGAGCTCTGCCTGGTGATTCGGTAGTCGGCGATACAACGAATCCATTTGTTGATGATGCGAAAAAAGCGAGCGGGATTCTTGATCCTGCAGGTGCTGCAAGTACTCAAGCTGCTGCAGCTGGTGGTGGTGGAGGTAGCGGTGGTGGAGGAGCTGGTGGTGGAGGTAGTGCTTCACTTGGTAACGACACTCCGGGTGCTGACGATTCGAAAAAAGAAAACGACATCAAAGCTAACAAAGCTGATGGTAAATATGGATCATTTGCAGGTGGTGGCTTCCAGGCCATCAAGCCTATGAAGGATGAAAATCCATTCGCCAATCTCTTCGATGGGAAAGGCGGAGGAAGTCTTCAGGAAGACCGTTCTATCGCTTCCGGGGATATCGACGGAAGAGACTCAGGGATCTTCTCGAAGATTTCTAAACGCTACGGTCAGGTCCAGGCGGATAAGCGCATTGAGGCCAAGAATCTCGAAGAATGAACGACAACAAAGTCTTCGAGTATCTCCTTACGATTCGTGAACTTCATCTCGACAGCTTCGGGCATGTCAACAATGCCGTCTACGCGCAACTCTACGAAGAAGCGCGTTGGGATTTCATTACACAGAATAATTACGGTTTAAATCGAATCAAAGAGATTCAGATTGGTCCCGTCATTCTTGATATGAAGATCCGTTTCAAACGTGAGCTTCTGAATCGAGAAGTGATAAAAATCAAATCCAAAACAATTTCACTCGTGAGTTCAAAGATTATGGTTCTTGAACAGACGATGTATAAATCTGATGGAAAGATTGCTTCGGAAGCAGAATTTACAGTGGGCCTTTTCGATATGAAGGAAAGAAAACTGATTGATGCAACTCCGGAGTGGCTGCACGCTATCGGAGTGAAGTAAAAAAAAAAGCCTCCCCGAAGGGAGGCTTTCGTTGCAGATTAACCTGCGTATTCTTCTGTATATTCTTCAGAGCTGTAATCAGCGTTCGGATCATAAGTACCTTCATCACAGTAACCATCTTGATCAGCATCTGAACATTCTTCAGATCCTGTGTAAGTTGGCTCTTCGTAAGAAGGAGTTGAGTAATCGTATTCCTGATTTCTAAAAGTCTCAGAACAGAAGTAACGGTACTCACCCATCTGAGCATTCAGACGGTCGCGTTCCATTGAGCACTGATCGTAACCAGTATTACAAATCTGACCCCAGTAACTTTGAGTTACACGGTGATCATATTGATCAACGAGCTGGTAGTTACAAGTATCAACCGGGCTGTAGCGGTTTCTGTAACCGTTGTACACATAGTAAGGATAGTCATCCATTGTCCAGTAACCGTTCGAGTAACCAGTAGCTGGCCAGAAGATCCAGTTAGCGTAGATGTAGTTCGGGTATGATCTGTATGTATAAGAATACCAGTCATACGAAGTGTACCAGTGAGACGTGTGGTAGTACGGGTAGCGGTAAGGAGCATGGTAGTAAGTGTTGTATCTTACCGGAGAGTAACCAAACGGACGGTGGTAATAACGAGAGTTATACGTCGTACGAAGTGGGCGATAAACAGTTGTCCCGCGGTATGAACCAACCGGACGATTGTAGCGCTGACCTGGAACTCTGTATGTCGGAGTTCTTGGTGGATTGTAGCGTGGACCTGTTGGACCATTCGGACGAGTAACTACTGGACCGCGTGGAACCGGACGTGAAGTCGGGTTATAGCGTGGACCGCGTGGTGTAGTTGGAGTCGGACGGTACGTTCCAGTATTCGGAGTCGTCGGAGTTGGACGGTAAGTTCCAGTGTTCGGCGTAGTCGGAGTTGGATTGTAACGTGGGCCACGTGGAGTTGTCGGAGTAGTTGGAGTCGGACGGTACGTTCCAGTGTTCGGAGTCGTCGGAGTTGGACGGTAAGTTCCAGTGTTCGGCGTGCTCGGAGTTGGATTGTAGCGTGGACCGCGTGGAGTTGTCGGAGTCGTTGGAGTCGGACGGTAAGTCGATCCCGTACTTGGTGACGGTGATGGACGATACGTCGGAGTTGGCGTTGAAGACGATCCGCCTGGATTGTAGCGTGGGCCGCGTGGCGACGAGCTTCCAGTCGAAGGACTTGGACTAGGACGAGACGGTGAAGGTCTCGACACTGATCCAGAGCTTGATGGTGAAGGTCTTGATGAAGAACCTGAACTAGACGGTGATGGTCTAGAAGATCCTGAAGAACCTCCGCCTGGGTTGTAGCGTGGGCCGCGAGTTTGGGCCTGAACGTCTTGCTGAACGACTACAGTCGATAGCAATACGATTAGTGCAGTAAAAAATTTCATAGCATCTCTCCATTTTGAATGAGAACTTTTGATTCCTCAGTCATATCCAGTAAGAAGAGCTATTCAAACGACTTTTTACTTACAACATTTCTCGCTGCATTTTCACAAATAAGTACCTGAATCCATTGATGAAAAATGATGTAAAGGTTACATCAGAGGCGTGAGATATCTTCTTGAAATGAGGGAGGTATCAGAATGCACCGGGATTTTGGAGTCACAATGGCACTGAATTCTTCAGTAAAACTTCAGAGTGAATAAAAATTCACACTAGTCGTTGAGCAACTAGTGTGAACTTTTCTCTATTGAGTGATGTCGGATTTGTTAGCAGCTTCAGGAGCAGGAACTTCTTTTTCTTCAAACAATCTTCTCATTCCGCTTCTCTGATATCTATTACTGAGAATCTGGAAAAGATTTGAATTTGATTTCGTAATATCTGCCTGATCATAGTTCAAATCTTGCTTCATGACTTCAGCCAGCTGTGCATCTTCACTCGGTGTTACAGGTTCAGCTGTTCCGAGAGAGAATCCACTTTCATCACCAGGAGTGGCATTTCCTGGTTGTCCTACAGCAGGTGATCCGCTAACCCGCTCGAAACTTCGTTCAGGTCCCAATTCTTTTTCCAACGCCTGCGCCGCTTGTGAAGGACTCATGTCCATTGGTAGCGGAGTAGGTGTTGACGACAATGAGGAAGTCCCGGCCCCTGCAGTAACTATAGCGTTTTGAAAATCCTTGGCGATTTTTGCAGTTTTATTAGGATCGATTTTAGATTTTTTAGCAAGCTCGTTCTTTTTATCCAGCAGTCTTGCAGCAGCAGTTAAGGTCCCAACCCCGTTGATACTTCCACTACCGATCTGACCATTTACAAGATCATTCAGAGGTTTCATCCCATTTGAAGCAACCGAGATCGCACCCAAACCTAGGTTTCCTCCTCCCATCGAAGGAATTGCGTTCAAGCAACTTTTTGTCTGTTTGCAGGCACAACTCTCGTCAGCTGAACCGTTCGAAGCAATACAAACTTTCTGATTCGAGAAATCCAAAGAGTTATAATCTCCGGCTTTCGCTAAAGTGTTACCTGTAAAAAGTTTTTGGCAGACTTCTGAATTAGCTCGCGCCTGATTTCTTTGACCAGCTTCTGTGTAGCAATAGCAATTAGCATTCGCGGACATACCTCTTTCTTCAGCGGTACAACTAATTGCACCACTTGATTCATCAAACTCTTTTTTCAAGTTGCGTAGGAATTCCGCTCTCTGTCCAGCAACTTTAGCCTGCTTATTAGCATGCATCCACATCATGGCAGTTAAACCAGCAAGAACACCAGCGATGACAGCTCGACCCGTTGGGGTTTGCGCTTTTGCCAGGATGCCTGCAAGCGGGTTGGCGTGAGCTTCTTGTATAAAAGTAAATTCACTTTTTATTCCGCGAAAGATGTCCTTTAAGTAACTCACAGCGATTTCATTTAAAGAGTCATCCTTCTGCTTGAAATCATCCAGCATTAGTTCACTTTCACTAAACAAATTGCAGGATTTTTTTTCTAGATTATTTAAAGTTGCAACATTGGAAAGTAGTGCAGTTAAGGTTTCAGACTTCTCGATGTTGTAAAAAACTTGGGCCACGACTTTAGGGTCTGCTGGTTCAGTCATAACAATCGTTGTTTCTGGAGCCAAAGGGACGTCAGGACCGGGTACAAGTGGAGTTTGCTCCACTGGATTTGCCTGACCTGTTATTGCCAATACACCGGAGGCTGCATATGCAAGTGTCGCAGCTGCGTAAAACCCTGCTTTCATCTTTGCGGAACTCTTCATGCAATCTTCAGATTTTGCCATCATTTCAAAAGCTTCGCTCTGGCCTTGGGACATGCTCACCTTAGAAACTCCAGAGGATGTTTGTTCAGTGGTTGCTGCTTTATTTTTTTCCCATTCTTCTTTGATCTTCTTGAGACAAGATTTATGTTTTTTATTGGACATAATATTGCCCACGAAGAATGCTAGACCTCCTGCGATCATGGCAATCCCAGATGGCGATGCACTCTTACCTTTACCAACCATCCCTAAGACAGCTGTTAATGGTCCTGCGATGGCCCCTACAGTCGCAACAGTTCCAATCAGGCCACCTTTGTTCTTAACCGCTTCAACAATCTTCCCTTCTTCTTCAGCTTTTTTAAATTGTTCTTCAGCTAAACGTTTGTAACATTCCTTATCACCATTACAACTTGCGGAAGCGTTGATAAGTAATGCTGATTGATCTGAAGTAATACAGCGATTAAGTGTGGAATCAAAAACTAATCCTGTTGGACAGGTTTCTGCTTTCGCAATTCCACTCGTAAAAATTCTGGTGCCTGGAAAGTGTGGCCCGATGATGAGTTCCAGACAGAGAATGAGATTGAGTAGTCCAAAAAATCTTTTCATAAAGGCCTCGCTAAGGTTCTTTAAGTTATTATAATCGCTAACCTTTAGAGCACAGAGTGCGCAGTCTTTTCCTCTTTCAGTCTGGTCTCAGAAAGTCCTATTTAATTGAGTGAATTCAGGTGGTTGCGAGTGAAAAATGTCGTTCTCATCCCATCTCCCCCAAGTTAGGATGTTGACCTAAAAGGTTGGCAAAAATGAAATATCTACTCCTTATCGTGTCCTTCCTGTGGACGACTGGTGTTTGGGCCTCCCCTGAGCTCAAGGTAGGGGATATTCTCCTTCAGCCACTCGATTGCTGGTCTTGTGACCTGATAGAGGATGAAGAGCAATCCATCTATTCCCACATGGGCATTGTTGTTTCGATCAATCCCGTGATGGTGGCCGACTCCCGCAGAAAAGTGGAAATCCAGACACTGGAAGAATTCAATTCCATCACAGAAGAAAATCAGGATCTGAAAGTTCTTCGCTTTCACAACGAAGAGATTGTTGCTGAGTTCGAAAAGAAATCGCAAAACTTCCTCAATCTATTTAAGAGTGATTTCGAAGGTCTCGCTTATGATCACGATTTCCGCTGGAACAATTTCAGCGAAGATGGTCAGCAGAAACTCTACTGCTCAGAAATGATCGCCAAACTTCTTCAGGCCTTCCTGGGAATTGATCCCATCGTGAAGCGCATGCATTTTTCACGTAATCCGGAATTATGGGAAAGATACTTCAAAGGAAACGTTCCGCGCGGACAGTGGGGAAATTCTCCTGCCGATTTTGAACGTTCAGATTTATTCATGGTTGTCGGAGAAATATGAAGCTTTCGCTCGAGAAAAGACATCTTGATCTCAAAGTTGTCTGGAAACTTTCCCGCAACCAGACTAGCTTTAAAGAAAACTTCATCGTTCATCTCCATACCTTGTCAGGAGATTTTCGTTCCGAGATTGCCCCTAATATTCGCTACGGTGAAACGCCGGAATTAATTGAGAAGCAATTCAACGATTGGATGTCGAAAAACGATATCACGAAAATTACAAACCTCGCGATGCTGGAGGTTGATCTTGATCAAACGAAGCTTTTTCATTCACTACGTTTTGGACTGGAATCAGTCTTCATCAGTTACTTCGCTAAGAAAAGTGTTCAATCTGTTTCAGACTTCCTCGGACTACCGGCCGTTAAAACCGTTGCAACATCTTTCTCCATGCCGATCATCCCTGCAGGAGAAATCGAAGAATATCTCAAGCCTCTTTCACGGTTTCATTCACTGAAAATTAAAGTGAATGCTGAAACTGGCGAAGAAATGTTACGTGAAATTAAAAAGCATACTTCCGCAAAGCTGAGAGTGGATGCCAATGAAGGCTGGAAGGATCTCGATTCTTTCATGCGTTTTCAGGAAACACTTTCCGGAATGAACATTGAACTGATTGAGCAGCCATTTCCATCAACGATGTCTGCCGAGTATCGTGAACTGAAAAAGAAAACGCCTTATAAGCTTCTCGCCGATGAATCTATTGAGGATGTCGGAGATTTTTCTGAACTCGCCAGGCAGTTCCATGCCGTAAATATCAAACTGATGAAAACAGGCTCACTCATTGGGGCCCGTGATCTTCTGAAAGAAGCTAAGAAGCACAATCTTGAAGCGATGATGGGTTGTATGATCGAGACGACGATCGGAATTTCTTACGGGATGCTGTTTACGGGAATGGTGGAGTACGTGGATCTGGACGGGTTCTTGCTGGTGAAAGATGAGCCCTTCCATCTCGTGAGCGAGAAAGAAGGACTCCTCAGTTTGAACTAATTAGTGGTGGCCGTGACCGTGCTGACCGTGAGCATGTCCATGTGACATTTCTTCCGGAGTAGCAGGACGAACGCCGATGATTTCAACATCAAAGAAAAGATCTTTGCCTGCCATCGGATGATTTCCATCAACAGTAACTTCTTCAGTATCAATCGCCATGATTGTGAACACTGGAGATTGAGCATCATTGTTCACCTGGAACTGATCACCAACAGTGAGTTCAGCTCCCGGAGGGAATTGAGTTTTCTTAACTTTTACAACGAGTTCAGGATTAACTTCGCCATAAGCGTCAGTTGCCTTCACTTCGATTTTTCTCTTATCGCCAACATTCATGAGAACGAGAACTTTCTCGAGCCCTGGAATAATCTGATGACTGCTTTCAAGGAAGAAGAGTGGTTCGTCACCAATTGATGAATCCAATACTGTTCCGGCCTTATCAGTAAGCGTGTAGTGAAATCCAATTACCTTTTTCATAATATCTCCAAATTCAAGTCAGCTGATTTTCCTGACTATTGATATACAAAGTTCTTTGTCGGAAGCCTTAGCTTCTATCTCTTTTGCCGTAAGTTTGGCAAATGTGTCAGACAAAATCCGGAATGAAGCTGGGTCGGTATTGAACCTCTGAGAAAGCTCGAGAGGAACATCAAATGTGGCGATGAAATCCGTCCAAAACTTTTCTTCCACCGCAGCAAGTGCCACGTAATTTCCGTCTAAACAACGATAAAGACAGTAGCACGGGTAAGCGCCGTTATGCAGAAATTTTGTCTTTTTCTCATCTCTCAATTTCTTCGACCAGAAAGGGTGAAATATCGCCTCTGCTGTGTCGTGAAGATAACTTACTGTTTTGACGAGTGACTTGGATTTCTTTGAAGCGATAATATTCGCGAGAATTTGAGTCGCAACTTGTTGTCCAAAAGCAATTCCTGCGACAGGCAGAAACGGGGGAGGAACGACGGCATCCGTTTCATGTGCAACGTGCAAGGAAAGGTATCCACTGATCGCAAGTGCATTGAGATCATGCATGGCCTTGTTGTGAGTCGAAGAAGCTTCGAGTTCCACCACGGCTAGTTCTCTCATCAGGTTTTCATCATTCAGACCCAGAGTCGTTTTCAATTTCGGTGAAAGTGAAAGAAGAATTCCATCTGCATCTGCGAGGATCTCAGCGATTTTCTTTTTGATGTCCGGACTTTTAAAATCAAGACGAATAATTTTCTTTTTGCCGTTCAATTCTTCATACCAGTTCTCAAAACTACGATCGAATTCCGAAAACATCCCGGATAGAAACGGATCTTTATGCTTTTCATCTTCAATCTTGATTACTTCAGCACCCAGGTCATGCAGGATTTTCCCGGCAAGTGGGCCCGGAAGACGATGAGTGAGGTCGATGATCTTGAGACCATTAAGCATCTTTTTCTTCTCTTACTTTAAAGAGTGACTGGAATTTTTCAAAGCCAGTTCCCTGAGCTTCGCAGGCATCAGGCGTGCAGATCTGATAAGAATCATCTCCGCGATTGTGGTAATCCATGACAAAGCGATTGAAGAAATGAAGTCTCATATCCTGAAATTCTTTGTTCTCATTCCAGCTGTCAGGAACTTCAATCTTTCTGAAAATATTTTGTGGATAGGTAAAGGCACGAAGACCTTCTCCATGACCAAGTGGTGATGTCAGTGTGAACTGGACCATATCCTGGAATTTTTCTCCAAATACTGTCTCTGGCCTGAACTCAGCTTTGAAGACCGATAATCTGGAAAGGAGAATCACAAGTGTCATCGCTGGTGAGCGATAGGATTGATCGTAGTGAGGAGCTTTTTGTCTTTCAAAATGATTCGGACCAAGAGCCGTGAGATAAAGTTCCCCGTCTTTCATGAACTGATTAAGGATGAAGTCTGTTGTCTCAAGAGAATTGGTTTTGAAAATGGCGTTGCCGGTGATTTCGTAAAGTCGCAACTGACTTTCAGCGAAGTTCACATAGTCTTCGAGATAGACCGACTGATTATCGAGAGTCGTCGAGTGCTTGATAAGATGACGGCCATCTTTTTCCACGAGGAAAGTTTTGAGACAACCTTCAATTGTTGGCTGAATAAGAGCAAATGCTTCGTTTTGAATCACATCAATCTGACAGTACTGAACGACATCTACGAGTGCTGAAATCATCATGAAGTTCCAGCTCGCTAGACCTTTGCGGTCAGTAGCTGGCGGCATCCTGAATTTTCTGATTTCCAGAAGTCTTCTTCTGATCTCGCGAATCTCCTGCCAGCCATCCTGCATGTAATAATCATTCTTCATTTCCGGATTAAGAGAAATGACATTGAGGCCGTGATCAAAATTTCCTTTATCAGTGATCTGGAAAACTTTGAGGTAGTAATCGAGTTTCGCCCGTTGTGCTTCAGGCGCTTCCTGGAAACTTTCAACAAACTCCTCTTTGGAGAACGTGAAGTATAGTCCTTCAACACCTTCTGAATCTGCATCCTGAGCGCTGAAGAAATACCCGGTCTCATCAACCATCTCTGTCCGGAGATAATCAATCGTCTGCAGAATTCCGTCGTACACAATTGGTGCTGGATAAAATTGTGAAAGTCGTGAAAGTACCTTCAGAAGTCCGGCCTGGTCGTAGAGCATTTTTTCAAAATGAGGAACCATGAATTTTGTGTCTGTCGAATAACGGTGGATGCCGCCTTTCACATGATCATACATTCCGCCCATGAGCATTCTTTCCATGGAGTCAGCAATGTGTTTGCCAAGATCCTGCGGAATCATCCCTTCCAGAATCTGTTCACACGCCCATTCGTAAAATGAGAAATGTGGAAATTTCGGAGCTTCCCCGTAACCGCCATTTTTAACATCAGCAAAATTTTTGAGAGCGTTCATAACTGCAGACGGAGGAGGAAAATGACCCTGAAACTGAACTTTCTTTTCCAGAGTCTGTGGAGCGTTGATTTCCGCCATGAGCTTTTCTGCACTTTCTGATACAGCTTGCGGATTCGATTTAAAGAGATCTGTGATGTGTTTCATGATGTCCATGAAACTCGGAAGTCCCTGACGGCCCACTTTCGGGAAATAGGTTCCGGCGAAAAATGGTTTTCCATCCGGAGTCAGAAAAACGTTGAGGGGCCATCCCCCCCGGCCAGTCATTACAGAACAAGCGGCCTGGAAGTATTGATCGACGTCGGGGTATTCTTCGCGATCGACTTTGATGGAGACGAAATGATCATTCAGGAACTTAGCAGTAGTCTCATCTTCGAACGATTCGTGGGCCATGACATGGCACCAGTGACAAGAAGAGTACCCAATAGACACAAAAACGAGCTTGTTTAGCTCTTTCGCCTTATTAAGGGCTTGTTCCCCATATGGCCACCAATGCACAGGATTTTCAGCATGTTGCTTGAGATAAAGAGACTTCTCTAAAGACAGTTTATTTTCACTCATAAAACCCCGGAATTTGGTGTGCGGCGAGAACGTGTTACTTTGTCGGTATCAATCTTCAATGGTTTATCTCAGCTTGGTCAAGGGAATTTGCCAAGCAAGACTGTGCGGGATATAAGCGAGGTTATGATGGAATCAACGACCGGAGATGCAAGCGTCCTAGAAAGCCTTGCAGTATCGGCGGAGGAAAAGCCTAAGAGATCAACATTAGGCCAATTCTTCTCCACTTATAAAATACCGTTCTTCTCACTGATCCTGTTTGGCTCATTTGCTATGCGGGCACTGTATCCAGAGACCTTCTCTTTTGGATTCAAGCGTCAGAAGAGTTACCGCTTTAAAAGCGACAGCTTAGGCTTTTTCATCGGTGACATCAGTTTCTTTGCTAATAACTCATATGAAGAAGCCGAAGCCGAAATGGTTGGCCTCTTTCCTCCTAAAATTCAGAAGAAAGTGAAGAAGGTCATTCGACCGGTACTTATCCTTTGCGAGAAGCACCAGCTCGATCCTTTCTGGGTTCTTTCCATGATGTGGACTGAGTCTGACTTTAAGACGGACGCTCTTTCTAAGAAGGGTGCACGCGGACTGATGCAGCTTATGCCGCAGACTTATATGGAAACCCTGGCAGAAATGCGCTCGAAAGGGATTTTTATTGAGTCGGACCGTGGTGAAGATTATCTTCGTTATCACTATGCCCAGTCATTTTATGACATGGGTTATTCGAAACTCGTATCGAAACTCAGAAACCTGGAAGTAGGGATCTACTACCTTAAAGGTCTTCTCGAGACATTCAATAACAACCATCACTACGCAACTGTGGCCTATAACATGGGTCCTTACTGGACTAAGAGTCAGCTCCGTAATAATCTTCCGGTAGGAAAAAGTAATCACTACCTGAATAAGGTTTTGAAAAATTACTATCACATTACCAGAACCTTGAGCCAGAACTCCAATGTCACCTTCATCCCGCGTATCTGATCTGGGCCAGCTGAGGGAAGCACTCCTTCAGGCCAACTCAGAATTTTTTATTGTTCTTTCTGAACGCAGAAAGCTTTGCATCTCTATTCAGGAAGTGAAGGGTAATTCTGGACGCTTTTCTCATTTCGATCCGGAAAGAGAAAAGATCGTATTTGAACATTTTAAACCTCAGTTAGTTGCTCTTTCCATGCGCGAACTTCTGGCCTTTTCTCTTGTCATGGAAGATCACGCTCTCGCCATGGCGCCGGGCTCTTACCCTTACTGGTCTCAGCGTAATCACCTCACATCAGCTCCGAAAGACATTCACGAGATGATTAATCCACTGATGCTCAAAGCATCACACCCAGATATGTTTGCTCGACTTGAGCTGACGCCGGAATTCCACTTTTTAAAAGATCTCTGATTGCCACTCTCTTCAGTCTCAACCTATTATTTTCCCTTATGAGTAAGGATCAGGTCATTGCCCTAGATGGTCCATCCGGTAGCGGGAAATCCACCGTGGCCAAGATGGTCGCTGAAAAGTTGGGTCTTATTTATATTGATACGGGATCGATGTTCCGTGCAGCTGCGTATGCTCTTCAGCATACCGGTATTGATTTCACAAAACAGAAACTGACTCCGGCCGAAGACGAGATGATCAATAAATTTTTTCATGATCACCGTTTTCAATATGCCCCGGAAGCTGGTGTTCTGATTCAACTCGATAACCTGAACCTGACAGACGTCATCCGTGAGCACCATGTCTCGCGACTGGCCTCACAGATTTCCAAGTTCAAGGTGATCCGGGATTTCCTCGCTGGCTGGCAGAGAACGATCGTAAAAGACCGTCCTTCAATCCTTGATGGGAGAGATATCGGAACCGTGATTTTCCCCAATGCCATTTTGAAAGTCTTTCTGACTGCTTCAGCTGAAGAGCGCGCCAATCGCAGACTTGATGAACTGAAAGACAGGGGTCAAGCCGAACTCGATTACAAAACAGTCCTCGCAGATATTAAAGAACGCGATCACGAAGACATGACGAGAGAAATTGCTCCCTTGAAGAAGGCGAGTGATGGAGTCGAACTAGATTCGACTGGAAAAACGATTCCTCAGATCGTGGATGAGATTATTGGACTTTGGAACAAGAGAAGAGAAAATCTATGATTCTGACCCAGGATAAGTTTCAGGAAATTATCGGTAAATTTGATTCACTTAAACCCATTCTGGTTGTGGGAGATCTTGGTATTGATAAATATACTTATGGAGAAGTGAAAAGAATTTCTCCTGAAGCACCTGTACCAGTACTGGAAGTTTCTAAGGAATGGCATAAGCTGGGTCTCGCCGCGAACGTCTCTGATAACTTGAAAAGTCTGAACGTCGCTTCGACTCTTTGTGGTGTCATTGGTGACGACATCCGCGCCAATCTCGTTGAAAGTCTACTTGAAGAAAGAAAGCTCAATACATGGGGACTCGTCCGCGATCCATCCCGTCATACGACATATAAAGAACGAGTCACAACGGCCACTCAGCAAATTTGCCGCGTGGACTATGAAACGAAAGAAGCGATTGATGAAGAGACTAATCGTCGCGTTTCCTCTCGTATCCAGGAATTCGCTGAAAATCATTCCGGTCTCATTATCGAAGATTATGGAAAGGGTCTCTTCAGCGAGAAACTTTGCCAGAAAATCATTCATGATTTTAAAGAAAAAAATCTTCTCATCGCAGTCGATCCCTCTCGCTCGACGCCGCCGCTTTGGTACAAAGGTGCAACACTCCTGAAACCAAATCGCCTCGAAGCAAACATGATGGTGGAAGCACTCGGTTACTTCAAAGAAAGAAAACTTGAAACGATTGCACAGGTCCTCGCTGATAAACTCAATCTCGAAAAAGTCATCATTACTTTGGGTCCTGATGGGATGGCGATGCTTGATAGAAAACAAGACGACAAGCTCCGGATCATTCCTACAGCTGCCAATGAAGTCTTCGATGTTTCAGGAGCAGGTGATACAGCAATCGCTGCTATTACATCCAGTCTTCTCGCTGGAGCGACTCTTGAGGAAGCTGCCTGGGTTGGAAACTGTGCTGCCGGTGTCGTTGTCAGAAAACGTGGAACTGCACTTTGTTCGATGGATGAATTGAAAGAATACTTTCTTAATCTCCGAAAAATCATGAAGTAATGCTGAAGACACTTCCGACTCCACCTGGTTTATTATTCGGAAGCTTTCTTTACAGTAAAGATCATCACACAGATTCTAGCCTTCAATCTCTCTGGATTGAGGACTTCGGTGCCTCAGAGATACTTGTTCCTGAATTTAATCCTCTGATTCAGTACTACACAAAAGAAATGCCGGGAGAACTTGCACGTTTTCTCATCATTACCCAGCAAACCTTTTCACGTTCCGAACTGTTGAGCGCCAAACTCAAAAGTATGGAATGGGAAAATCAAAGTGCCATTTCTGATAAACGCACGGTCAATATTGATATCGGTTTTCTCTCGCTGGAAAATTTCCTGCTTGCGACAACCAAGAATTACTCTCATCGGATATTCATCGGTCATGACATTTTTGCTGACCTGACTTTTGAATTTAAGAAGGGTGCATTCAGTCCGTTGCCGTGGACATATCCGGATTATCAGGACCCTCAGAAGATCCATTTCCTCACGAAGGCGCGGAATCGACTCCTTGCATCTTTTCTTCCCATGACGTAACCGCCCTGATAACCTTTTCCCTAAATTTCTCAAGGGATAGTCATGCAGGTACTCAATACACTTCTTCAGGATTTCACCGCCGAACTCAATACAGTTCAGAAAGTTGCTGATCTTCTGAATCTCAAGGCCAAATACATAGGTAAACAAGGGCCGTTGTCTGATGTCATGAAAAATCTGAAGGACGCAACTCCTGAA
Organism: Bdellovibrionota bacterium; assembly: GCA_040387275.1. Classification (GTDB taxonomy): domain Bacteria; phylum Bdellovibrionota; class Bacteriovoracia; order Bacteriovoracales; family Bacteriovoracaceae; genus Peredibacter. Next base: position 753,092 of record JAZKDZ010000003.1, read on the forward strand.
GAGCGAAAAACCATTGGTGCCAAGGCCAATGAAGTGAAGACTGCCATCGAAGAGCTGGTTGGTAAAAAGATGCTTGAACTTGAAGTTCAGGAGATTAACGCCAACCTCGCAAAAGACAAAATCGATATCTCTCTCACGGATTCAGTTCTCGAAAAAGGTCTCCAGTCTGCTGGCTATCATCCGGTAACTATCATCCAGAAAGAAATCGAAGATATTTTCATCTCGATGGGTTTTGAAGTCCTGGATGGACCGCACATTGAAGATGATTATCATAACTTTGAAGCTCTCAATATTCCGGACACACATCCGGCGCGCGACATGCAGGATACTTTCTGGTTCGCGGATAAAAAACATCTCCTGAGAACTCATACCTCGACGATTCAGGTTCGCGGAATGAAAACAAGAAAACCACCTTTCCGCTTCGTAGGTCCCGGGAAAGTTTTCCGTTCAGAGAGAACTGATGCCTCTCACGAAATGTGCTTTCATCAACTCGAGGGAATGATGGTAGGTGAAGATGTTTCCGTCGGAAATCTCATCTACTTCATGAAAACTCTTCTTACAGAAATCTTTAAACGTGAAGTTGAAGTCCGCCTTCGTCCGGGCTTCTTCCCATTCGTAGAGCCTGGCTTTGAACTTGATATCAAGTGTCTCATTTGTGGCGGAAAAGGTTGTTCTGTCTGTAAGCAGGTCGGCTGGGTTGAGCTTCTCCCTTGTGGAATGGTTCATCCAAATGTTCTTCGTCACGGCGGAATTGATCCTGAGAAAAACTCGGGTTTCGCTTTCGGTCTGGGTCTCGATCGACTTGTGATGATGAGATACGGAATCGATGATATCCGTCATCTTCACGGTGCTGACCTTCGTTTCAATTCACAATTCAAATCTTTCTAGGACACTTATGCTTATTTCACTTAACTGGATCAAAGACTTTGTAGAAATTCCGGACATGCCTCCTAAGGAGCTTGCTTCGAAATTCACTCTTGCGACTGCTGAAGTTGAAGATGTGATTGTGAAAGGCGAGGGGCTTCGTCCCGTCACTGTCGTTGAAATCAAATCGTTGAAGCCTCATCCTGATTCGGACAAGCTGAATCTTGTGACTTTCGATATTGGTAATGGCTCCACGAAAGAAGTCGTCTGTGGAGCTCCGAATGTTCGTGTGGGACTTAAAGTTCCGTATGCTCCGATTGGTACGACTCTTCCTAACGGTATGACTCTCGAACCAAAAAAAATCCGCGGAATACTTTCTGATGGAATGCTCTGTTCAGAAACTGAATTAGGTCTAGGTGATGGCAAATCCGGCCTCATGGAACTTTCCGCCGACGCCAAACCAGGAACGTCTCTTCCTGATTATCTCAAGATGGACTCCGATATCATTCTGGACGTTGATAATAAGTCTCTCACACATCGTCCGGATCTCTGGGGATACATGGGCCTTGCCCGTGAATTCTCAGCCGCTCACAATAAGCCTCTCAAGAATAAATTCACTCCTGATTGGGAAAAGAAAATCGAAGCTGGCTTCAGCAAAGATGCTTCACCGATTAAGCTCGAAGTGAAGGAAGACTCTTCGTGCCTGGCCTATTATGGTCTTTCGATCGACGGAATCAAGATGAAACCTACTCCGGATTTCATCAAAAATCGTCTCGAGACTGTAGGTCTTCGCTCAATCAATCTTGTGGTCGATATCAGTAACTACGTCATGATCGAACTCGGTATGCCCAATCACATCTTTGACCGTGAAAAAATCCGCGGAGGAAAAGTTCTCATCGCACGCGCTGGCCAGGAATTGAAATTTAAAACTCTCGACGATGCTGATCGTGATCTTATCGCCACTGACACAATTATTTCCGATACAGAAAGACCTCTCGTCCTCGCTGGAATAATGGGAGGTCTTGAGAGTGGAGTAACGGATGCCACGACAAAAATTTTCGTAGAAGTCGCAAACTGGGAAGCACCGGAAGTGAGAAAAACTTCCGTCCGTCTCGGACTCAGAACTGATTCCTCTCAGAGATATGAAAAGACTCTCGACAGTAACATGTGCTACCGCACTCTACTTCGTCTGGTGGAAATGCTGAAAGAGCATTTTCCTGAAGCCAAAATCGTTGGTTCTCCTGAGAAATTCGTAAAAGCCGATAAGCTTTCCCAGGTTCTGAATCTCACTATCACTCACAAAGAAATCATTACAGCTCTTGGGTATAACGTTGAAGACTCGCGGATCAAATCAATCTTCGAGAGTCTCGATTTCAAAGTGAATCTGAAAGATGGCTCTTTTCAGGTCGCCGTTCCGACTTACAGAACGACCAAAGACATTAGCTGCAAAGCGGATCTCGTGGAAGAAATCGGCCGCATGATCGGTTACGATAACATTCCTGCTGTTTCTCCTATGCTTCCAGTAAGGCCAGTTCGCCTTTCACCTTCAAAACAATTTCACAGAAAGATCCAGGACTTCCTGGTTCAGCAAACGCGTGCTCTCGAGATCATGACTTATCCTCTCGTGGGAAAAGACCTCCTCGAAAAAGCGATGTGGCCGGATCTCTCTGAAAAACTAGTTCTTGTTAATGCACTTTCAGTTGATAACGACAGAATGAGACCTTCCATCATCCCATCAGTTATTGAAAAAGCTTCTCAGAATCAGAAAAATTTCGATGCGTTTTCTTTTTTTGAAATCGGTCGCTCATATCTTGATTTTGAGAAAGAGCGCAGTCAGGTCGTGATCACGATGTACTCAAGAGAAGCTACACGCTTTGTGGAACTTGAGAACACGGTAGAAAAACTTCTTTCTACTCTCAATGTTGCTTTCAACTTCGCACCTGCGAATGAAAAATTCCCTAACCAGGTTCTTCCTAAGACATGGTCAGGTGTTCATCCTCACGAGTTTACGAATGTGCAGATCATGGGGAAATTCTCTGGTGCACTCTTCACTGTTCATCCTCTCATCCTCAAGAACTACAAAATGAAAGGTCATCTCTCAATTGCTGTCATCGACATCACAGATCTCGAGTCACGTGAGCAAAAAGATAAGACGAAGTATCAGCCGATTCCTAAATTTCCATCTTCTTCATTCGATGTGACTGTTGTGATGGAAAAAGATGCGCCAGCTGCAGCTGCAGTAACGGCCTTGAACGCACTCAAAGTGAAAGAGATCAAAAATAAGAGTCTTGTTTCTGTTTTTATGATCGATGAAATGAAAAAAGCCGTCACAGTAAGAACTGTATTTGAAGACTCAGAGAAGACTTTAACTCCTGAAACAATTAAATCGCTTGAGCAAAATGTGATCCAAGCACTTGAAAAAGCTGGTCTTTACCTAAGGTCTTAAAAAGACATTATTTAGGGCCAATTTTCTGCTGAATTTTTTTTTAAATTCAAAGCGAAAATCCCTTGACGGTTTTGAGGAGAAACCTTAATCTCCCAAAACACTTCCGAACGAATTTAAGTAGTTTTTGCATGAGTTAAGTCTCAAGCCGGATTTTTTGCTCTTTTACATTTGAATAATTTTTAAGATTTTGAGTCCTTCGGGATTCAAGATGAGATGAGAAAGTATCCGTTTTATTGCCA
>JAZKDZ010000004.1:0-60914 GCA_040387275.1 Bdellovibrionota bacterium
GATGTTGATAAACTTTTCGTCCGACGGAAAAGTCTCAGAAGTCGCGATGAGGTACTCGTAAGCATCTCCGCGTTTTGAAATGAGACCGAAGACCGGCACGTAAGCTTTCAGCATCGTGAAGTAAGCTTTTTTGTAGAGAGAATTTTTCGGCTGGCCGAATTCGAGGATGTGAACAGACTTCGCCACGCGACCCAGTTCTTTCAGGCCCAACTCGAGACTTTCCACATTCCGGATTCCGAATGAAATCGTCACAGCATCAAACTCTTTGTCCTGAAACGGAAGTTTCTGGATATCGCCGACGAGAAACTTGACCCCGGAATTCGCTTTGGTAGCGCGTTCATTGGCATGCTTGATCATGTTCTCAGAAAAATCGAGACCAGTGACAGTGGCCCCACGCTTTTCGAGCATGAAGGCGATGTCGCCTGTGCCGGTGGCACAATCGAGAACTTTTTTAGGATTTTTCTTGGAGGCGAGGGCCACGAAATTTTTCTTCCACAAGCGGTGAGTGCCTGCAGAGAGTACGTCGTTCAAAAGATCGTACTTATGGGAGATATCGTTAAACATCACGCGTACGAATTCAGCACGGGCCATATTACATCCTGAGTTCTTTCTCAAAAATAGGAGCGAGTTTTTTTAGTTTGATGACGAGTTCATCGAATTGCTGAAGATTCAGGGCCTGTTGTCCGTCAGAAAGAGCGCACGCAGGTTCCGGATGAACTTCTACCATGAGACCGTCAGCACCAGCAGCAACAGCGGCCAGAGCGGCATCTGTCACATACGGAGTAAGTCCCATCGAGTGAGAAGGATCCACAATAATTTTGAAAGGCGTATTTTTCTTGAGCCAGATCACTGATCCGAGATCAAGGAGGTTTCTCAGTTTCGTATCGAAAGAACGAACACCGCGCTCGCAGAGAATAATATTTTTCTCGCCGAGATTGAAAAGATACTCAGCACTTCCGAGCCACTCAGTGATGGTGGCCGAGAATGCGCGCTTAAGAATAACGGGACGATTGTAGCGCGAGAGTTCTTTCAGAAGTTCGTAGTTATACATGTTACGGGCGCCGACCTGGAAAACAGAAACAACGTCGAGCATCTTCTCAACTTGTCTCACGTCAGTGACTTCCGTGATGAAATCAAAAGGAATTTCTTTTTTGAGTTTGCGGACAATTTCGAGCCCTTCATCACCCATGCCCTGGAAGGCCTTGGCAGAAGTTCTCATTTTATGAATCCCACCGCGGATGAGAGTCGGACGAGTTTCATGAGTCAGAACCTGACGGAGCTGACTTTCTGATTCAACAGCACACGGACCTGCAATGAGGAAGAGGTCACGGGGATTAAAATTAAGCGTTTTTGATTCCATAAATGGGTCCACTGAAACATGTTTTTTTCGTGCCTCATTAGTACTCAATTCTCCTCTTAATGGAAAGCGTAAACACGTTGTTTTTCCTAGACAGAAAGACCTCTCAAATGTACTTAAACGCATGAAATTTCCAGTCCCTGCTTACATCGGTCTTATACACGGACCAGTTCTCTCCAAAGATGGTGGTGAAATCACCACTTCAGTCACCAATCTCGACATCCATGATATCTCCCGGACCTCACGCAGTTTTGGATTCAAAAAATTCTTTCTCGTAACTCCCATCAAGAATCAGCAGTCGATGGTGAATAAGATCCTAGGATTCTGGGAATCAGACTCCGGACTCATCTATAATCCCGACCGGAAAGATGCGCTTCACATGGCGCAGGTTATTGATTCTCTGGAAGACGCCATCGCAGAAATTACCCGACTGGAAGGAAAGAAACCCTGTGTCGTAGTCACGGGTGCGAACTTCAAAAAATACGATGGCGGAGAAAAAGACCTCTTGCAAAAGCTCCGTAGTACGGGTACTCCTATGTTCTTAATATTTGGTACAGGATGGGGATTAACCGCTCCGGTAACCGAGCAGGCCGACTTTCGGCTGGAGCCAATATTTGGCATAGCAGATGACGGATATAATCATCTGTCTGTTCGTTCAGCGGTCGCAATTTATTGTGATCGACTGGCCCAGAGCCTCTGATCCCTGATCCACGCATACTTGCGTGGAACTGATGGCTGATGAATGCAATAGGCATTCTGTTTTTCAGGTCACATCTGGACCATCTTAACTTTTTCCTTCCCTCTGGGCACATAGTTAGCCGAATGGAAGTCTCGTAAGAGAGGATTTTATGAATTTGATTGATGTTGTTGAAAAGAAACACGAGAACCCAAATGCAGCCAAATTCGCCGCTTTCAAAACCGGCGATACGATTGAAGTTGGCGTAAGAATCAAAGAAGGCGAGAAGACCCGCGTTCAGGCGTTCCAGGGAACATGCATTGCCATGAAACACCCAGGAAGACTGAATGGTCACTTCCGCGTTCGTAAGATTTCTGACGGCGTTGGTGTTGAGCGCGTTTTTCCATTCCACTCACCGGCAGTTGAAAGCATCACGATTATCTCGAAAGGGAAATCTCGTCGTGCGAAACACAACTATCTCCGTACGAGAACTGGTAAAGCTGCTCGCGTAGCAATTGATTACACTCGCTAAGATTCGTAATAAAAAAGAAGCTCCCTTCGGGGAGCTTTTTTTTTGCCCGGAGGTCTCATGAAATTTCTTCTCTCCCTTATTCTTCTCTCTTCTTTTTCTTTCGCAGAGGAAGAAACGGATTTTGATAAATTCGTGGATAAGCAGAAAAAAGAAAATCTCTCAATCGAAACACGGGAAAAGCTCGAGGCAAAACCGAATATCGTTCCGAAAGATGGTGAGACAAAATTCGATCAGATCATGGACAAGACTCTGAAGAATGAAAAACCTAAACGGAAAGAAGGTCTCATTGATCCGTTGATTGACGGGGCAAAGGAAGCTTCGGATTCCGGTAAAAAAAAAATTGAAGAAGTAACCGGGAAAATTCTCCGGAGTGAAGATCTTCGCGATGATTCATTCGGCACACTTCTATTAGGTTATCAGCCTTTCACGACATGGATTCCCTCAAAATGGACGGCTTCTTACACTCAGATCTTTAACCGCAACTGGACTCTCGAGGGAGAATATTCCAAGGGATCTCTTTCAGTTCCTGTTTTCAGCGTGGATATCGGAGAGATCAAAGAAGAAAGAGTCTCGCTTCAATCACGTTATTACCCCGGCAATAGTTTCAACTGGAGCTTCGGTCTCATGTACCAGAAAGGTGAGGCAAAGCTCGGCGCTGATATTCCGGCCACAACAAAACTGGATGTCTTTGAGATGGAAAGTTTTGGCGCGACACTGGGATTTGGTAACCGCTGGCAGTGGCAGAATGGATTTACCCTTGGCATTGATTGGTTCCGCATGAACCAGCCACTCTTTGGCCGCTGGGAAAACGAATCTGTTCTTAAGACAGTTTCAGCGGATGATGCCGATGAACTGAAAAAGATCATGCGCGCGTTTAATACACTTCCAACATTTGTGTTTCTTGGCCTCCAGCTTGGTTACACTTTCTGACATTTTCTTAAATACCGTACGAATCGTTCCGGGTTTTGATATGAAGAGTTCACATGCTCGAACTCAAGCTCATTCCCGGATTTCCCTGTGAAATTATCGCTACCGATGAAGTGGGACGCGGCCCCCTGGGCGGACCTGTCGTTGTCGGTGCTGTCCGACTGCGGATTAATCACGCGGATGAACTGAAAGCACTTCTCAAATTTCTTCGCCCGAAAGGGATCAAAGATTCAAAAATTCTCTCAGCAGAACAAAGACAAAAAGTTTTGAAGAAGCTCGGAGCAGATGATCTCACTTTCCGTAAACGGGGAGAGCTGGTCCTGAAGGATATTTTTGTTTCTTACGTGACGTGGGAAATGAATCATGACGTGATTGATGAAATGAATATTCTGGGCGCATGCCTTCAGGGAATGAAAGAAGCTTCGAAGTTTCTTTCGCTATCGGAAAAAGTTCCGACGACAGTTCTGATCGACGGACATATGAAGTTCCGTTGGGGTAATGAGAAATCTGACTGGAACGAAGTCCCGCTTATCAAAGGGGATTCCCGTTCTCTTCTCATCGGGCTGGCTTCGATTATCGCGAAGGAAAAGCGCGATGAGTACATGAGGCAGATGCATGAACTCTACCCGCAATACGGATTCAATTCTCACTTCGGCTATCCCACCAAGGCCCACCGGGCGGCGATCGTATCCCACGGGCCATGCCCGATTCACCGGAAGACCTTTAAAGGTGTCCGGGAATTCGTCGGGGCTCTCTCTTGAAATCATAAAATCCCGCGACTTTCACTCTGAAGGAATTCCGCTTCTGGTTTCACCGGAACTTCTCAGGAAACGTGAACTCGGGCAGCTTGACCTCGTTCGTATGAAAAAGAAAACAGACTGGATCATTGAAATTGCCGAGGTGAAAAGCTCGGCCACAGGTTTCGCCGCTCTCGAGCGCGGGCAAAGAAAGAGAATTATTTCTGCCGGGAATTTTCTGTGTGGAATCTTCGGTTGCTCGATGAAATTTATCCGCATGCTCGGCTGAAATTCGATTATCCTCACTTCATGATTGAACTGAAACTCGTGAAGAGTTTTCCCCGGGAAATTATCGCTGTGGATGAAGTCGGACGCTCTCCACTTTCTGGTCCTGTTGTGATCGGGGCCTTGCGAATTCTGATTCATGATTATGATTCACTTATTACCCTTCTGCGCTCTCTCCGGCGAAACGGCGTGAAAGATTCCAAGCTCCTTAGCGGTGATCACCGGGCGGAGCTACTTCAGAAATTTGGTGTGAAAGATGTTCCCTTTCGTCAGAAAGGAATTTTTATCTGGAAGGGGATTGAGATTTCGCATGTCACCTGGGACATGGATCATCAGGTGATCGATCAGGAAAATATTTTTCAGGCCGCGATGAGAGGAATGAAGGAAGCTGCTCTTGAAGTCCAATCCGGCGACAGATCTCTCACAACAGTTTTGATTGATGGGCAGTGCCGCCTTAAATGGGGCGAGGAAGCTTCTCCCTGGGAAGAGATTACGATTGTGAAGGGAGATGTGAAATCTTCTCTCATAGGGCTCGCAGCGATTATTGCCAAGGAAAAGCGGGATGCCTTCATGAAAGAGATGCATGAACTATATCCGGTCTATGGCTTTGATACGAATGCCGGATATCCGACTCCCTTTCACCGGAAGGCGATCGAAATTCATGGTCCATGCCCCATTCACCGGAAGTCATTTGGAAAAGTAAAAGAATTCGTCCCGACCAAATAACTCGGAATTTTAGTTATTTTGCAAAAAACTCAAACATTCATTACTCTTAAGATATGAAAAAACTTTTTTCTGCACTCCTGATTCTTCTTACGATATCTATTCTTTCACCTAAGAGAGCGGAAGCTCAGATTCCTGTGAAGGCAAAAGCGTTTCTCACAATCGTGGGATACGGAACCGCGGGTGGTGCGATTTTAGGTGCGGCCTCCATGGCGTTCGGGACATCTACCAGAGCAGTCACTCAGGGGGCGTCTCTCGGACTTTATGCCGGTATTCTTTTCGGGACGTACGTTCTTGTTTCGCATGCTCAGGGGAGACAGGGAAGTTATTCAGATGATTCTTCACCTTATAAGGAATCAAATGATGTTTACGGGGATGAGTACAACTCGGAGAATGGCGGAGGCGAGGGGGAAGAGAAATCACGTCAGGGGTTTTTCAATCGCTTTGAGGACATGAACCAGAAGTTCGGTCAAAAAGCGAAGGGGGGAAATCTCCCCCCTATCACAGTCAATCTTTTAAATCTGGAATTCTAGTTTTCGAAAGTGTTTGAGCGATTTCCGAAGTTACGGTTGAGAGCATCTGTCTCATCGTTATCGAAGTTCATAAGCTCAGCAACATAATCTGCTTCATTCATCGACATGAGCTTAAAGATTCTCAGGAACTCTGGCTTCACGTTCGAGAGATTCACATTCGCTTTGCGACTTTCTTTCAGGTATTTCACAGTTTCCACGAAGTGGCAGATCCCTGAAGAACCTACGAAATCGATAGCACCGAGATCAATCGTGATATTGGAATTTGGATTCATCTTAGCGATCGACTGAAGCTCCTGACGAAGCGGTTCCGAGTGATCGTAGTTTAAATCCCCCTGCATATGGACGATAATGTTTCCATTGGCGTCGCGAAGTACATTTGCCTTCATTGTCATGGGGGAAGCTCCTTGGTATTGTTGCCCGCAATCTTAGAAAACTGTATCACGAAGCTGCGTAGGGAGAGAGAGTGGGAAAAATCATTCTATTGAATACACCAATCGGGAATCTTTCAGACCTTACCCCGCGGGTTCGTGAGGCCCTGGAGAAGGGAGAGGTCTTTGCCGCCGAGGATACTCGGGTATTCAAGGATCTTTTAAATCACCTGGGAATCTCGGTTTCCGGGAAAAGAATCCTTTCTCTTCACGATCAGAGTGAGTCGCGTGATCTGGAAAAAATCCTGGAGCTCGCCATGAATGGAGATGTTTACGTGGCCTCCGAAGCAGGGAGTCCCATCATTTCCGATCCTGCTTATCCTTTAGTTTGTGCTGCCTATGAACGCGGTTTAGAGGTGGAATCCTTTTCGGGAGTTTCTTCTCCCGTCATGGCGCTCGAGCTTTCGGGTCTGCCACCACTTCCGTTTCAATTTCACGGTTTTCTCCCGAGAGAATCAGGGAAAAGGCAGAAAATTTTCGAAAACCTTGGTGGGGGAACACATATCTTTTTCGAGGCCCCGACCCGGATTGAAGACACCATGGAAGATCTTCTTAAGGTCATGCCGGAAGTCCGTGTCGCCCTTGTTCGTGAACTCTCAAAAAAATTCCAGGAAGTTCTTCGTTTCCGTGCAGACGAATGGACCGAGAGAAAGAAGACTCTTACGGTGAAAGGGGAGTTTGTTCTCCTGTTTCACAAGACGGAAAGTAAATCTTCCGGCTTCAAGGAACTCACGGGGCTTGCCCACGAGATGTTGGCAAAAGGGGCAGGGCCTAAATTATTAGCGAAACTTTTATCAATCATTCTTGACCGTCCAACTAAAGAGATTTACTCCGAACTCACTAGGCAAAACAGGGACTAAATTTCGTGTTTTGTGTTCTTTGAAGATACCCTTAAAATAGTCAGATGAAGATACAAGTTCTCGGTGGTCATGGCGGTCTCGCTCGCGGTTTTTCCACCACTTCATTTTTAATTGATGACATCCTTCTTCTGGATGCTGGTGCCGTTGCTGGTGCTCTTTCTATTGAAGATCAATGCCGGATTGAACACATTCTCATTTCTCACTGCCATCTGGATCACACAAAGGATCTCGCATTTCTTTGTGATAATTGTTTCGGACTTCGTCCGTCTCCCTTTCAGGTTCACACTCATCACACAGTAAAACAGATTATTCTCGATCATCTTTTAAACGATGTTGTGTGGCCGGATTTTTCGAAACTTCCGTCTCCGGATAAACCAACGATTCAGATTCATGGGGTAGAGCCCGAGCACACATTCCGGGTCAGTGGATTTGAAGTGACACCTGTTCCGGTGAAACATCCGCTCGATGCCATGGGATACATTATCGAGAAAGATAATGTGGCCGTGCTTTTTACCTGCGATACAGCTTCCACAGAAAGAATCTGGGAAGTGGCCTCTAAGTTTAAAAATCTCAAAGCGATTTTCACAGAAGTAAGTTTCCCGAATAAGCTGCAGAAAGTGGCCGATCTTTCAGATCATCACACGGCCGCAACTCTCATGAAGGAACTTCCGAAGATGCCGAAAGACATTCCGATTATCCTGACCCACCTGAAGCCGAATTATCGCGAAGAGATCATGGCAGAGCTCAAGCTCCTCAATCTCCCTCGCGTGAAGGTTCTCGAAAAAGACGGACAGTTTTTTAACTTTTAAATTCTGATTTAGCGGACACCACGGAAGATGGCATCACTTGATCCACCGCGGGTAGGTCCCATCTGCTGCATTTGCGGATTGAACCCTTGAGGTCCAGCTTGTTGAGTCTTCTGCTGGACAGTCGCGCAGCTGCTGGCAGCGAGTGACCGGTCACTGACTTTCACGAGGCGGGCACAGACTTCATAGTTCGTTGTATGGCGTGGAGCTGTGAATTCCATATCGTCAGAGGATGTCGGAATAGGTGTTTCATTGGTTCCCGGATCATCCCAGGTCGTATTTGTAGGAGGAGTGTCTGTTGCCGGATCACTTTCTTCAGTAGAAGTTTCCGGAGTATCACCAGTGAGCGCAATGGGAGTTTCTGTCGGAGGAGTTCCACTTGTTCCGGTGAAATTGATATTGGTGATGTTTGTCCCTTTCTTAAACCAGATGATCGTGTGACCAGGAATCAATGTCGATCCACCATCCACTTTGACAGTGATAGTTGTTGAAGTCAGATCTTTAATTGTCGATTTCACTTCAATGGTGTGACCAGAAGAAGCACCACCGCAGACACCGGCTTCGTTACGTGTTTCGCCAGTCGCGCATTTCGCTACACAGGCATTGTTCACAACTTCTTTTGCTGTATCTGTACAAGTTTCGGAACATTCATTTGAGGTCGCATCACGAGGACCAGTTCCTTCAATACATTTATCAACACAGGCATTGGCGATCATTTCCTGAGTCGTAGAACAAGTCGTACATTCTGGATGATTGGTTGCACCGTTAGCACAAGTTGCTGCCGGAGCATCCATACATCCACCAGCAGGATTTACAACCTGAGGAGGAGTACAAGCTGTCGTGTCACCACCACCAGCTGGAGGATTCATACAACCACCGGCAGGGTTCACAATCTGAGGAGGAGTACAAGCAGTCGTGTCTCCACCACCAGCGGGAGGATTCATACATCCACCGGCTGGATTCACAACTTGAGGAGGAGTACAAGCGGCCGGAGCATCCATACAACCACCGGCAGGATTCACAACCTGAGGAGGTGTACATCCACCCACAACAACTCCGCCCGCTGGTTCACAGGCAGAGCGATCTGCGTTCGGACGATTAGGAGCTTCACAACAAACACCGGTAGAAAGTTTTAAAGCATCAGCACATGTAGGTGCTGGAACAGGAGGATTTCCTCCGCAGATAGCACGGTAATCAGCGCGGGAAACAAATCCCGAATCAGCTGAACCATTTCCAACAACGGCCGCGCGATAAATTGCATCAATGTTACCCGGATTACTCGAGCGGATTTCAGCTTCTGTCACAGTCGTATTGATATGCTGGAGGAAAGAAAGCTGATTAGCATCCATGAGAGATGGATTCACCGTACACTGAGGCATCACTTCGGCCATCATCTTGAGAAGTGAAAAACATGTGCGATGAGGGCGCATGTAAGTATGGTAATGTTGAGAAATTTCCGGAGATCGCGCATCACAAGCGCAGGCCTTCAGGAGAAAATCAAAAACTGCGTTTGCATCATTGGGATTGGAGGTAATTCCCGCGATCATGTTCTGAATTCTTTCTTCCCGGGAACTCGCTCCACTCTCATTTGAGTAGAGGGCCTTATTCATACATTCACGTGACGTATTATCTGAAGCTGATCCGGCGCGACCCGCGGGAACGCAGAAGAGAGATTTTTGTCCGACATTTTTAAATCCGAAGATGGCCGGGTTACAGCTGATTTTTCCGATGCCGGAGCAGCCGTTATCAGCGAAATAAATATTTCTGAAACGGCTGTTACTTGGATGAACGCAAAGATTGTTCACCATTTCAGAGGCCCAACCGCCATAGATACAACGGTCCCGTTGACCAAGAATGGTGCGAAGTTGATTCAGATACTGGCCATATCTCACATTTCTCTCCACCGCATGAGCTTCCGGAAATAAGAGAAGATTCGAAACTTTTTTCATGAAGTCTGTGTAGCGACGGAAGCGTTCAGGATCAAAACCGGATGTCTTCACCTGGTGTTTATATTTCTCTTCCATCTCCACGATGAGTTCCATCGTCGTGATCACAATTTTTTTCTGTTCTTCGTAACTTAAATGGACAAATTTTTCGTGCGACATGATCGAAGCCGCAAATACGGGCTTCATGAGCAGGACAAGAATTAAGAAGAGGCAGTTCTTCAGCATAGTTTGACCTATGGACTTGTCGGCATGTTGGGGTTGCATCTTGACCAGAATAAACGAGAAACTCACTCGGATGTCGAAAAGATGGGTGAGCCGCCCGGGGAATGTAGTAATTCTATTTAGTTAGGACGCCCATAATCACCGGACCCGGGAGGCGGGAAGCCCATAAATGCTGGCATTTCCATACCCAAAATCCTAAAATGAATCAAATTTTAGAAGGATGGTTTTCCCCATGGGATGGTTTCATCAGGTCAAGAACCCGAAGCTTAAAAACGTAAAAAAACTTGCGAGCAACACTCCGGTTGGTCTCTGGAAAAAATGTAACCAATGCGGAGAAATTCTTCAGGCCGATAAGCTCGAAGAAAATATGAACGTCTGTCCTCTTTGCGATTATCACTATCGTATTTCTGCTTACGAGCGGATTGCTGTGATGACTGACGAGAACACCTTTGAAGAAATCAGCCCTGATCTTATTTCCAATAATCCTCTCCAGTTTCAGGACAAGATGCCTTACGTGGCAAGACTCCAGGCCGCTATCAAAACGACAGGAATTAAAGATTCTACCGTCTGCGGAACTGCGACGATTGATGGTAAGCCTGTTGCGATGGCCGTGATGGATTTCCGTTTCATGGGTGGATCGATGGGTGTCGTTACCGGAGAGAAAATCGCTCTGGCGATGGACATCGGCTACGAAAAGAAAATTCCCGTCATCGTTGTTTCGTGTTCAGGTGGAGCGCGTATGCAGGAAGGGATTCTTTCTCTCATGCAACTTGCGAAAACTTCTGCTTCCCGTTCACGTCTTAAGTCTGCCGGGATTCCGTACATTTCTCTTCTCACAGATCCGACAACCGGTGGTTGTGCGGCCAGCTTCTCCATGCAGGGAGATATCAATATCACGGAACCAAAAGCTCTTATTGGATTCGCCGGTCCACGTGTAATTGAACAATCCATCCGCCAGACTCTTCCTGAAGGATTTCAGCGTTCAGAATTTCTGAAAGATCACGGCTTCATTGATCGTATCATTCACAGAAAAGACCTGAAGAAAGAGCTCTCTTTCTTCATGGGCATGTTCACGGCCTGATATGAGTTCCTCTCTCACACAGTGGCTCATGACCCACTATGGGAGAGAGGAAGTAAAAAAAGACACCGGTCTTTCCCGGATTCAAACTGCTCTCGCTTCTATTCATCCGGCCCTTTCACAAAAAAAAATTATCACGATCGCAGGAACAAATGGCAAAGGGGAGACCACTCTCTGGCTCTCGCGTTTTCTTGAAAAACGTTCTCACTGCACCTGGATTTCTCCTCACGTGGAAAGAATCACTGAGAGATTCCGGAGTGAGAAAGGGGAAATAAGTTTCCCTGAACTTGAGACACTCGTTCATGAGTGCCACGCACTTGTTTTGGAAAATAAATTTTCTCTCTCGTATTATGAATTTCTTTTTTTTGTTTTCTGCCATTGGGCCAATAAAAGAAATCCGGACTTTCTTCTACTCGAAGTGGGTCTCGGAGGAAGACTGGATGCGGTTAATATATTCGATGCTGACCTGATTCTTCTTCCCTCCCTCTCACGCGATCATCAGGAATTTCTGGGAAACAGATATGATCTCATCCTGAAAGAGAAGCTGGGGCTTCTGCGACAGGGAAGTGTGTTCCTGCATTTTCTGTCTCTCGATTACCTCAAAGAAAAGACGAGTGAGATCGCCAAAAGCATAGGGGCAAAAAATATTGATCTGGATTCGTTGAAGCTTGCCGGGAAATGGGAATTTTCCGTGCGGAATCAACTTTTGGCGCGTGCCGCATTCCTTCATATAACGGGAACCAGTGTAGAAAAGCTCCCTGAAGAGCTGAAAAGCTTCCGTCCCGGAGCGCATTTCCTCGAGTATCGGGGTGAAAGTATTTCGTCGAGGGGAGAGTGGATTTTTTATGGCTCTCACAATGTCGATGGAATGAGGAATCTTATTCAATTTTTACAGTGCGGGAATTATAATTTCAGCAGACCTCCCTATGACCTTGTTCTGGTGGCCTTCTCGCGAAGGGATGAGAATGATCTTCGCACGATGCTGAAGATGTTAAGAGGGTCGGGATTGGGTAATATTCTTGTGACTAGTTTTCCGCATCCCAAGGCCATGGACCCGGGTGTAATGGAAAAGCTCGCAGGCCAGGAAGGAATTAAGTTTGTTCATGACGTTGAGGCCTGTATTCAAAATTCAGAAAATGGTTCCCGTACTTTGGTTACTGGTTCTTATTATTTCATGGGCCATCTCCGGCAGCTTATCCGCAGCAGATAATCCTCAACTTACTTTCGGTGACAAGCTTTCCGTTTTTTCAGACAAGGCCTACCGGAAAAATAACGGCAAATACTTTGAGGCCGTCGGTAACGTTATTATCATCAGTCAGAAAGACACGATCTATGGTGAGCTCGCTAGCTTAGATCAGGAAACGATGAAGGTGAAGATTGAAGGGAACGTCCGCGTGATCACGAAGGACATGACTCTTTATGGTTCACATCTTGAATACAACATCACAACTGGTGGTGCGGTGATCAAGAACGCCCGCATTCTCACGTCCGACTTTAATCTTGTTTCCAACCAGCTCGTTCGCGTAAGTGAGAATGAATACTTCGCTGACAATGCCGAATTCACGACCTGTAAAGATTGTGCCGAATCATGGTCGGTTTACGGACAACAGATCAAGGTTCATGTCGGGAAATACATCGAAATTAAAAATGGTCTCTTCAAGGTAAAAGGTGTCAACGTCATCTACTTGCCGTACATCGTTCTTCCGATTCTCACGAAAAGAAAATCCGGCCTTCTCATGTTCCAGCCGATTTCCCGCTCGGGAGAAGGTGTGGGTGTTCAGCAACCGGTTTTCTGGGCGATCGATGATCACAAAGATGCCACGGTCACTCCTTCCTTCTGGGGAAAGCGCGGATACGGAACAGATCTTCAGTATCGGCAGCAATTCCGCGATATGAACTGGATGGAGTTCAACACCCGTCTCCTGAACGATACGATTTATGAACCCGGAAAAGATAATGTTGGTCCCTCCGGCGAAACTTTCTTCCGTCACTTCACGGAAGTCGAGGCCCATCAGCAGTGGACTTCGAATTTAGGTTCGCATTTCAGGTTTACCAGTGCCCGCGATCTCGACATTGTCCGTGATCACCCGGCCTTCACAGAACCGAAAGTCATCGGAAGTGATTTCGGTTTTAACGGAAAAGTGGACTGGAGAAGAGATCTTTTCCATGTAGGGCTTGAAGGTCAATATTCTCAGAACCAGCTCACGAAAAATGCCATTGAGTTTGACCGGAGCTATGTTCAGATCATGCCGCGAGTTTCTCTCTCGACTGTTCCTGTTTCTCTTGTTCAATCACGCACACCGATGTTCCAGCATATCTCAACCGGCTTTGACGGATCATTCACGCGCTTTCGCCAGGTAGATGAGGTCGATTCGCCGTTCTTAAGAAACACGGACCGCGTTTCTGTTCAGCCTTATGTGAACTGGAACTTCTTTACGTGGGGCCCGGTCAGCATGTCGTCGAAATATGTTCTCGATCAGCAGGTTTATGTATTCGATGATCATAATGAGGCCCAGGCCGGTAAAAATGCGGGACTTTTGAGAACAGAAGTCAGCTTCACGATGGATAAGATTTTCGGACTCGCATACCAGGATCGCATTCCCCTGAAGCATATTTCTGAAAACGATCTGCAAAGACTTCGCGAAAATAAAGAGCAGGGACTTCGACCGATTCAGAAAGCCGAAAAAGAAAACAGACTCGTGGGCGACATGCCGAGATTTGAAAATGATCTCGTTGCTGATTCCATTCTCCTTACCCGGAATGGCTATCGTCATTCGCAGGAATTTAAATTCGTTCACCATTACATTGCTTCCGAGAATACTTACGGAAACAAACGCTTCATTGATCAGGTGAGTACTTCGCAGGTCGGATGGTTTGATTACGAAGATGCGATTCGTTCTCAGGAATTCTTATTTGGTTCATCAACAACAAGAACCATCATTCCTCCTCAGAATACGATGGAATTTCAGTGGAACAATTCCCTCATCAGAAAATCTCCGAAGGCCTTCAACTACCTCGTGGATGATAAATATCTTCGCGATAATTTCACTTACCAGAAGATTGGTTATTTCAACGTTTCTCAGGGCTACATGCTTCAGGAAATTGATGCTGATGATGTCACCGATCGCCTGACACGCCTTCAGGTGGAAACCGGATACACCGCCCAGAAATGGAATGTGTCGATGAACGAATATTATTTTCACAAAGAATCAAAAAACATTCTGACTTTGAGTGGGAACCGCAGATTTGAATATCTGAATCTTTTTGGTGGCTACAACTACAATGGCTTTCCGAAAAAACTCAACAGTGTGATTTACGGAGGACAGGTTCGTCCGACTGATATTCTGGGTATCGCTTATTCAAGGCAAGATGATCTCGAAGCAAACAGAAACCTCAATACAACATACTCAATCGATATCATGCCTCACAATAATTGCTGGATTTTAAATCTCAATTATCAGAAAACGATTAACCTTGAGAGATTCTCCCTTGGGGTCATGTTCAACTTCGGCGATGACCGTTTCGAAAGAATGAGAAACGATTACTTCGCAGTTAAACGCCTGTGAAAAAAGCTCACTTCATAGATTTTGACGATAGCTTTTCCTGGAATGTGATTCAGGAACTTGAAGGACTCGGTCTGGAAGTTACTGTGATTCACTGGATGGATTTCGAAAGTCTTCCGGATACTGATCTTCTGGTCGCAGGACCCGGTCCGGGTCACCCTGATGATTATCAAAGAATTTTTCCGCTTCTCTCTGAATGGTTAAAAATGAAGAGGCCATTTTTCGGACTTTGCCTCGGTCATCAGATTTTCTGGAGACTGAAAGGCGAGAATGTTTATCGCTCGAAAGAACCCCTGCATGGTCAGCGGGTGACTCTGAAACTCGATTCTTACTGGCAGGAATGGCTCAAGCTTCCAGCTGAAGTTAAAGTGCAGAGATACAATTCCCTGAGTGTAATGGATGAAGTTTCCACGAGAAATCCCGAGGTTCGGAATATGATCCGCGAGGGAGAAGTGATGATCACCAGAGGGGAAAAGGTTTTAACCTACCAATTCCATCCGGAATCAGTGGGAACAAGTTTCCGAAAGGCGTTTTTCCGGCCTCTTCTGGGGTTTTTTGTATAATGTTCAGATGAAGGGTCTCCTTGTTCATGGTTGTTACGATCAATCCACATTTCAGACGCTGACAACTCTCGGAGTTGAGAACTTTGCCTTTGATCTCAGAGGCAAGAGTACAAATCTTGTGACCTTCAAAAATCTCAAAGAAATCCTTTCTGTTAGTCCCTTTCAGACACATGTGTTGATCTTTGAAGATGATACCCGTGAAACAATTCTCTCTTTTTTCGATCTTCTGAAAAATACCGGGAAAAGTTTTGTTCCCGAGTTTCGTGATAACAAAGATGCCGCTTTTTATTCTTCCTTCGGAAAACCATATCTCTGGTATTTCCGTCCGGAAGGAGAGTGGGAGAAAATTCTGAAATCGGATTTCTGCGAAGGGATTATCCTTCCGCTAAAATATCAATCTCTCTATCAGGATCTTCCGCATCTCTGGACGCTCATTGAAGAAAGAGAAATTCCTATCTGGCTTCATGCGGAAAATTTCGTGGAAGCAGAGTTTTTTGAGAACAAAAAAAGCATTCAACCGAGTCTCGATCTCACGGCAGAAATTCAGATTTCTTATCGCTCCGTAGATCAGACGCGACTTAGCACAATGAAGCTTTGGAGAAAATTAAATGAGAGTTCTGCTGGCCAATGATGATGGAGTGACGGCACCCGGCATCAGATCCCTTTATCACGCACTCCGTGAACACTTTGAAACAACGATCATTGCCCCCCTGGAAGAGCGTTCCACTACTGGTCATAGCTTGAGTCTCGATAAACCCCTGCGTCTTGAGCGGCTCGAGGAAAACATTTATGGTTGCAGCGGTTTTCCTGCTGACTGCGTCCTCATGGGTGTTGGTCATGTCCTGAAAGACAAGCGACCGGACGTCGTTGTTTCAGGCATTAATCGCGGGGCAAACCTCGGTCAGGATCTTTATTATTCAGGAACAGTGGCGGCCGCAAGAGAAGCAGCTTTTCACGATGTTCCTTCGATTGCTGTCAGTCTCGTGTTCGGAAAAGTGAATGAAAAACATCACTACGAAACAGCAGCGATGTTTATAAAAATGTGTCTCGAAGAAGGAATTCACAAGATGTGTCCTCCTATGACTCTGCTGAATATCAATGTGCCCGATCTTCCTATGAAGGAAATCCGCGGAGTGAAACTTACTGAGGTAGGTTTTCGTCGATACTCCGAACAAATTCATGCTAGAATTGATACCAGAGGTAGAGAGTATTTCTGGATCGCCGGACATTATGAAGGTTTTCTTCATAACAACGGATCCGATTGTCACGCAGTAGAAGAGAATATGATTGCTGTGACTCCTCATACTTTAATTGGAAAGAAGGATCAGGACTTTCAAAAACTGAATCCGATCATTGAGAAATTAAATGCGAAGTTTTTTTCTTAGTCTCATCATCGGCCTCTTACTGACTTCTTCTTGTGGAACCATGAGAAGCGGGCAGTATGTTTACGTCGAGAAATCCGGCGGAGTGGCCCAGGTAGCTAAGCGCTATGGTGTGACCGTGGAAGAACTGAAGAACGCAAATCCCAATAAAAACTTTTCCGGCAACGAGTGGCTGTTTGTCCCTTCGAAAGTCGGCATGGCCTATCTCTTAAACGATACCTACGTCGTGGAAGATTACGGACATCTCGGGACAGGAAGATTCCTGTGGCCCGTTCCGAATTTTTACAAAGTCTCATCCAGCTTCGGTCCGCGCGGAAGAAGACATCATGACGGAATTGATATTCCCGCTCCACGAGGCACGCCGATTGTCGCTGTCGACAGTGGTTATGTGATTTATTCTGATGATGGCATCCGCGGTTACGGGAACATGATTGTTCTCGCTCACGGTGATGACGTGTTCACGGTCTATGCTCACAACACGAAAAATAAAGTCTCTAAGGGTGAGAAAGTGAAGAAGGGTGAAACGATCGCACTCGTCGGAAACACCGGACGCTCTACGGGCCCGCACTTACATTTCGAAATCCGCGTTAAGAATAAAAAACGCGATCCTGCCAGATTCCTGTCTAAGAAAGACTAAAAAGCATTTTCTAACTTCATCTTCGGCGTTACATCGTCGCTCATTCCCTGCGACGTACTATCCGTACGTCTCAGTCATTCGCAACTCGTGGCCTTGAATCTGAAGTCATTAAATACTTTTTGGGGACGGGGAGGTTCAGCTTTTCTTGATGCCGAACTTGTCGAGAAGTTTAAGGTACATGATGGCCGTGTTTTTTGCGTCTTCCAGAGCGGTGTGAGCGACTTCGCCCATGCCCAGGTGATTCATGAGGTTTGTCCCTGAATCCATGCCCTGAGGAAGATTGCCGAGGTCTACCATGCCGTAGCCGATGCTTGAGAGATCAAGAATGCGGTGGTGGAAATACTTGCGCATAAATTCCCATCCGAGATCACGATTCATGAAAGGAAGATCAATGGCATTCATCGACTTTCCGAACAGAACAATTTTCTGAGTCTGGAAGTAATCTCTCACTTCTTTACTCTCAAGATAGGTTTGGAGCCACACCTTGAATTCAGAAAGCATGAGGCCTTCCGAGTGAGCTTTACGGATAATTTTTTCGTTATGGTCTCTCACCCATGGATCAAGAGTCGGTTTAAGATCCTCGAACGATGGGCAATGAATGTAGGTGGAGCGAGCGAGAGGCTCTTCCAGGCGTTTAAACTGAGTATCGAAGGGGATCATGGCGAATTCGATGATCTGGCAGTTTTCGTGCAGGCCCGTCGCTTCAAGATCAATGCTGAGATATTTCATGAGGTCTCCTCACTCCATTCTAGGAGTGAGGATGGATTCGTTCAAGGAATTACTGGATATTTGCTGTCATTGGGCAGTGGTCAGAGACTGATTCGTAGATAATGCCGAGCTCAGTCGCAGGAACTTCGCGGCAGCTGACTTTTTTACAGTGACCGTGAGCCTCTGCTTTTGTCTGCTTCTTCATGAGTCCCGGAGTGACGACAACGTGATCGAGAAGTGAAGGCGTTTCAATTCCATCATCAGTTCCGCCCCAGTAATAAGCAGAGCAAGCTGAAGTTGCAACGAGATCAATCATCCCGAGATCAGAAACCATTTTTCCGAAGTATTTAAAGTCAGCGCCACGATTAAGATATTCAGTCGTGTTCATGTCACCAGCGATTGAAAATTCTTTCACACCGGTTTTTTCACGGAGTTCATTCACAACATTTTTGATGATGTCATACTGCTTCTGTCTTTTTGAGAGAGAACCAGCATCAGCACCAGCTTTTAAGTGAGCTGTGAGAGCGTAATATTTCTGACCTGTTGCTTTGATCTTAAAGAGTGCAATCGCGAGTGGGCGGGCACCTGAATCACAAGTTCCTGGTCTTCCCGGCTCAGAGATAGAGAGATCTTCATTGAAGCTCAGGAGTTCAACTGTATTTGTATTGAAAACAAATCCAAGGTGCTGGCCATGAGCTCCGCCACAACGTGAAATGGCAGTGTCGTATCCTGGAAGCTTGGCATCGATCATTCTTTCGAATTCCGCCGTGTTGTTTACTTCTTCAACGGAAAGAACATCGAACTTAAGAGTACTAAGAAGAAGAGAGAGTTCCTGTTTGTTTGTCTTGATCCGTGAGCGCTCATCATAATCAAAGTTTCTGATGTTATAAGCACCGATCGTAAGGGCCTGTGCAGAGAGAGTGAAGAGGATAGCGAAAATGGCGGCAACGTTCTTCATTGAGGTCCTCATGTATTAGCCCTGGTTAAGGCTCAGTTAAGTGAAACTAATAATTGGTTGGGCACGAAGATACCTAAGAAAACTTAAGGTCGACAAGTGAAAACTTTGTAATTTTTACCATATACCCTGTAAGTGGCTCCACGCGTCAGCTGCGTAAGTTTCGATAAGAACTCGCGGTTTGACATTACTGGTCGTTGTATGGTTTTTTGGGCGCGTTCATGACCAAAGGGGGAAACATGGGATTGAATAAAACAATGATTCTGGCACTGGTTGCTTTCAGCACGACGGCCTGGTCGAGTTCTCAGTATGACCAAACGAAGTTTTATGAAATCACGAAAGTGGAAGTAAAAGAAATTTCCCGCGATATCATCCTTGATCAGGATGTCCAGCGCACGATGAGCGAAGTTTATCTTGGTAACAGTAATTTAAAATCTGGTGCGAATGTTGAGAGTGCTGGAAAAATCATCAGTGTCGCAAGAGACCTCGTTGCTCTTGGCGAAGATATCTACCGTCTCGTTTCGAAAGGTAAGCCGAACGTCACGACTGCTTATGATCCTATCAGTGTTATTCCGAGAGTGAATGGCGCTCCGGTTGATATTCTTGATACAGAATCATGGACCATGCCTACAAAGCGCACATACGGCATTGCTCTCAAGAATACATATGGAATTGAAGTCGTTACTTTCCGTTACTCGATCATCTTCTCTTATAACGGTAAATATAACGACACAGGGGCTTACCTCACGGCCGCTCAGATCCAGCCGGATTACGTGAACGTTCTTTGGGGCTTTGATTTCTCAGCAACGATGAAACTTGGTGGGATTGTGAATCAGGGAACAAGAGCTAATCCGATCGCGGGTGCTACTCTGATCATGCAATATACTTCTTCGAACATCATCAATTCACGCACGATGACTGATACCTATTTCATCAACGGTCGCGGTCAGTTCAGAAAACTCTAAAGATACGCCACTTCTATTATACCGTCGGGACGACACTTGAGAAATTCCTCAAGTGTCATCTCACAGGTAAGCCAGCCGTTTTGAATCACACATTTTTTACAGACACCCTCACCATCACAACTTGAAGCAATCGTAATGCCGTTTCCTCTCAGGAAATGCAGGAGATCGTTCGTAAGATCATTTAATTCGTAGGTCACAGGATAGTCTCTGCCTGAGGCAAGGCCCCTGACAATTACCTGCACACGAAGGCCCCGGGATTCCTGTCATCAATGATGAAGCGGGAGTTTCCGCCGATAGATGAATAAGACCAGATGTTACCGAGTTTTTCGGCATTGTAGATCGGGAGATTGAGCTTCAGTAAGTTTTCGATCTGATCACCGCGGCTGCGACCAGACTCAATGATGAGGCGAACGGGATCAGAGAGGAAGAGATGGCGCGAGTGACGGATGAGTCTGTCGATTTCAGGAATATTCTGACTACGGGGAAGTCCATAGCGAACGAGATGGAAAAGATGCTGACCAGGATCGCGGCTTTGATTGGAGAATGCCCAGATACGGCTCATTTCATTTTCAATCACGCATACTGCTGAACTTCTGACCTTGGATTCTCCCTTGAAGAGGGGAGAGTTTCCGAGGGGAATCACTTTATCAATTTTCTGGGAACTCGAAGACATGAACGCACTCTTGTCTTTGGAGAATCCATATAAATTTGCTACCGGAATGATTTTATCAATGAGGAAGATGGAGTTGTCGTAGAGATTGAAATCGTAATTGCATTTCCCGTTCTGGCCTTTGTTCGTCACAAAGGGAGTGAGATAAGTGTTGATCACAATCTTCTGGGATTTTTCAACTTTCCGGTAAGCCTTCACCACATCGAGATAGCTCACAACGGGATTGGTTTCATTCTCTTTTAAGATTTCATTTCCGCGGAAGTAATAAGACTGAAGAACCGGATCGGACTTGATGGCTTCCTGGTGCTGGAAGAGAAACCCTTCGAGATCTTTTCCGATCTTGAGTTTTTTTCCGAGGGAAGTTTCCAGCATGCGCGAGTAAGTTTCGAGGCTGGTTTTCTTGCCAAACTTTTTTAAGATCCATTCGATGCCGTAGAAATAGGGATACTGATCTTCCGGACTCTCAGAGAAGAAATCAAAGTAATAACTTTTTCCCTCATGCTGAATCAGAACCTGCAGACGCGATGTCGCAGATGACTGATCAGGACGGATGGAAAGCTGCATGAGACTCCACAGAGCGAAGTGATCGAAAAAATCGAGCTTCCCCAGTCCATGCGTGAGATCGAGATAAATATTCTGTGAGGGCTCGTTTGTTCCTACGAGCTGAATGTTGTGTTTTTTCTCAAGCGAGCAGTAAGTTTCTTTTCCCGAGTCTTTGACGATGCGGTCTTCACTCACGAGGGGAGTATCGATTTTTGAAATGAAGAACGAACACGAAGTGAGAATGAGGAGAAGAGAGAACTTAAGCATCCTCTTCCTCGTCCAAAATAATATCGGGAGAGGAATGTCTCTCAGCGAGTTTGAATCTTTCGTGAATATCGAGTTCCATGTCGAGGTTCCAGACTTTCTTATCTTTTGCTTTGATGATGGCAACGATGAAAAGGCCCGAATTCTCCGATCCACCGACGGGCTGACACTGCAAATTAACTAAATCGAAACCCGATGTAAGAATACCCTGCATGATTTTATCGAACTCGCGCTCGCGATATCCGGTTTTCCGATGAGGAGGGGCAGGAATATAGAAGGTAAAAGTCTTCACGAGATTTTTATTCTTTCCTGAGCTTGTCCGTCGGATACTCATCTGCTTCACTCCGGTAACACCATGTTTTCCATCATTTAAACACAAGCATGTCTGTTTTGTAAGTCAGACGAAGAGATTTATGAAGATGCGACTGGAAGAGTTTTAAATAAGAATGCTTGGAAAATCTTTCCCACCTATATTTTTCTTTGTCCGAAAAAAAGATTGGGTATAATGATTGTAAGATGTGACAGGATGTCACTCTCAAAGGCAAGATGCCGAAAAGAAGGGAGCCAAGCAGGGGCTCCCTTTTTTTATGTCCTTCACTCTCATTTTCATTCACAAAATCCCTAAGAAAATGCGGTTTTTATTCTTTCGTCTTCCTAAAGAGTTTTAGGAAATGACATAATAGTCGACGAATTGAATACAAGGTCGGCCATGGATCCCCGGACAAAAACGCAGGAATTTCTGAAAATCGCTCCCCAGTTCATGCTGGGCCATCTGGTGACGGAGAGTTTTCATCCCGATACCACCCAATTATCCCAGCTCGTGAAAAGTGACGTGAAGAAGGCCCATGCTCTTCTGGCCGAAGTTGATCGCCAAGCGATCAAATTAATGGAGCCTAAGGCGAATGAGCTCTGGGAGCTTGCTACCGTCATTCAGGAGACCCTGAAAAGCGGTCATAAGATCTTTATGTGTGGCTGTGGAGCTACCGGCAGATTATCCCTCGTCCTTGAGACTCTTTATCGCCAGGAATACGGGCAGACCAACCAGGTTGTGTCCTTTATGGCCGGTGGGGATTTCGCTCTTATTAAGTCCGTTGAGAGCTTTGAAGATAAGACTGAATATGGCGAACGCCAGCTGATGGAACTCGGC
This sequence comes from Bdellovibrionota bacterium, assembly GCA_040387275.1. Classification (GTDB taxonomy): domain Bacteria; phylum Bdellovibrionota; class Bacteriovoracia; order Bacteriovoracales; family Bacteriovoracaceae; genus Peredibacter. The sequence goes on from JAZKDZ010000004.1 coordinate 22,508, forward strand.
TTCGGTCCTCACGATCTTCTTCTTGCCAGTACCGAGGGAGGAGAGACTCCATTTGTTATCGGTGCCTGTAACAAAGCGGCCGCTGTTTCTTCGCGCGCTCCATATTTTCTTTACTGTAATCCTGATGAAGTCCTGATGCCGATCCACCGCTCGCGCGAAGTGATCGAGAATAAAAAAATAAAAAAGATCAATCTCACTGTGGGACCGATGGCGATTTCGGGATCTACCCGGATGCAGTCATCAACTGTTCTCATGCTGGGAATTGGTGTGGGTCTTCTTTATCAGCACAAAGATGAAGCGACTTTTCATGAGTTCTATAAAGACTTTCTGAAACGCCTGACTCTCACTCATTATGAGGCGATGGCGCCATTCACGGAACTTGAAGCAAGACTCTACAAAGAAAAAAAATACCTGAACTATGTGACGGATCCTTATCTCGCGGTTTCGATCCTCACTGATACAACAGAACGATCGCCGACATTCTCCCTTCGTGGATTCGAAAATCGTCTTGATCACTCAAATGATCATGCTCTTTCTTATCTCTTTATCGGAGAAGGGGAGAACGCGGGCCACGCCTGGTCGGAACTCCTCTGGAGAAAACCGCGTCCGGTGGAATGGAAAGAACTCGAAGGAAGAATCAATCTCGAAAAAATTCTCGGTTTTGATATCTCGGCCATGGGACTCAAGAATCGCAAAACGCATATTCCGACAGAAGATTTTTTCGTGAGCTACGCTGATGGAAAAGTTCTCTTTAAATGCCAGAATGAAGAAGCTGTTTTCAACTGGGGTGAAGAGCCGCTCTTTAATCACCTGATGGTGAAGATGCTTCTCAATGCGCACTCGACACTCATCATGGGACTTCTGGGTCGCTATGAAGGGAATGTGATGACGTGGGTGAGACCGTCGAATAATAAACTGATTGATCGCGCTGCCCGCTACATCACACAGTTATTGAGCCTGAAAAACAAAACCGTCTCTTACGAGACGGTCGTGTTGAAAATTTTTGAGGAAATTGAAATCGTGAATGAGAACGAACCGGTCGTCGTCCGCGTAGTAGACAAGCTATCTAAAGACTAAGCCTTCTTATCTTTATCGTCGTCTTTCTCGTTCATCCCTTTCTTGAAGTTCTTGATCGACTCACCAAGTGAGCTTCCGAGTTGGGGAAGTTTCTTGCCACCGAAGAAGAGGACGACAATGGCGAGGACAATAAGAAGTTCGCTCATACCTAAACCCATCATAAATATCCTTTTTTGTTCTTAGCCTATTTTACTAGTAAAGCCTGTCCAATGCCATTCCGTACTTCCCGGGGGCATAATTGGCCATCCGTGAGCGCCTAAGTTCTTCAAACTCTTTAGAGCCGTTACTTTTTGAGGCATACGGAAAGATGGCAATTCCACCACGGGGAGTGAAATCCCCCATGACTTCGATGTATTTAGGCTTCATCAGTTTAGCGAGATCGTCGCAGATTTTCTGAACGCAATCCTCATGGAAATCCCCATGGTTTCTGAAACTGAAGAGATAAATCTTGAGGGACTTTGATTCCACCATTTCTTTATCAGCAATGTAGTTCACGAAAATTTTCGCGAAATCGGGCTGGCCCGTTTTCGGACAAAGAGAAGTGAATTCCGTGCAGATAAAAGAAGTCCAGGCATCAGAGCCGGGATTCTTGTTGGGAAATTTTTCGAGGACACCCGGAGAGTAGGTAGAGGGATAATCCGTCTTCGAATTCCCTAAAAGGCTTACTGAGCCGAGTTCTTTATCCGCGCGACCGGATAATTTTGATTTTTTGGCCATCGTCTGGTCCTTGTTTAAGCTTAAATTCTAGTCATTTAGCGTTGTGTATGACAAATACAATGATATGGGTCAAAAAACCAAGGTTATTCTTGCTCAATTGGGTTCTCCCAAGAGCACAAAAGTTAGTGATGTCCGTGCTTACCTCAGGGAATTCCTGGGAGACCCACGGGTTATCGATATCAATCCCATCCTGTGGAAAATTATCCTGAATCTCTTTATTCTCCCTTTCCGGCCAAAACGCTCGGCCGAGGCCTATGGTCGGATTGAGGAAAAAGACGGTTTCCCCCTGGTTCTGAATACTGAGAAATTCACCAATGCCGTAAGGCCCAATCTTGATCAGAACCTGGAACTTAATCACGTTTTTCTTCTCTCGCATCCGAGGCTGAAAGATGTACTCGATAGCTGGGAAAAAGAACCAGTGGGTGAGCGCGCTCAGAATGTTCTCGTTCTTCCGCAGTTTCCTCAATATTCAGAAAGCACCATTGGTTCAGTCGTTGACTCCATCGGACATGAGCTCAAGGGAAGAGTAAATATTCCTTCCATTACGGTCGTGAATTCTTATCACCGCTCGAAAGCGTTCATCGACAATAGTGTGCGAAAAATCCGCGAGACTCTTTCTCAGAATAAAGATGTCGATGAACTCGTGATTTCTTTTCACGGAATCCCGCTCCGGAGAGTTCTCGAGAAAAAAGATATATACCTTCTTCACTGCCTCGAGACTTTCGAACTGATCAAGCACCAGCTGGATCTTGATATTCCTGTATCGATGACATTTCAGTCCCGCTTCGGCGGCGAAGTCTGGCTTGGTCCCTACACCGATAAGAGTGTGCTGAAAAAAGTAGAGAGCGGAAAAAAGAAGATCGCGATCTATTGCCCGAGCTTTGTCGTGGATTGCCTTGAGACAACTGATGAGATCGGAAACGAGCTGGGCCATGAAGTGAAAAAGGCCGGCGGGACTTTAATACCCGTTCCCTGCGTGAACATCGATCCGCAGTGGGTGAGTGATTACGCAAAATTCATCAATACCTACGCCAACGGCACACATGCCGAGCGTGAAAAATTATTCTACGAAGTTCACATTGAAGAGAGGTACCAGGCCGTGCTGAAAGAACAAGAAAAAGAAGCTCCCGGTAAACTACCTGCGGAAACAAAACGCATCTTAAAGCTCATCTTCCTCACGATGTTCCTCGATCTCGTAGGCTTTTCAATTATCTTCCCGATGTTTCCTGCGATGGCGAAATACTATCTGGAAGTTGATGCTGATAATTTCATCCTGAAAGGAATGATGAATCTCATCACGAGCATTCAATCATACTCATCAGGTTCAACGAACATGAGTACCATTGTCCTCTTCGGTGGACTCCTCGGTGCCTTATATTCTCTTCTTCAATTTATTGCAGCTCCACTCTGGGGAGGGATTTCTGACCGCATTGGACGCCGTCCGGTTCTTCTCATCTCTGTTTTCGGTCTCTGGATAAGTTATCTTATCTGGATCTTTTCAGGTTCATTCACTCTTCTTATCCTCGCCAGAATTGTCGGTGGTTTCATGTCCGGAAATCTTTCGATTGCTTCGGCGATCGTAAGTGATGTGACAGATGAAAAAAACCGTTCCAAAGGAATGGCCTTTATCGGAATTGCTTTTGCCCTCGGTTTTGTGATTGGTCCTGCAATGGGTGGAATTCTTTCCATGTACAATCCGATCGCAAATAATCCGGATCTCGCTAATTATGGAATCAATCCATTCTCCACACCTGCGGCCCTGGCCGCTGTTCTTGCGTTTATTAACTTCTTCACGATCTGGAAAACTTTCCCTGAAACGATGAAGAAGGGAACGGAAAGACACATGGAAAGAAGCATGAACCCATTCGTTCTCATGCGTCCACTTCCCATCCGTGCGGTGAATTTAACTAACCTCGCTTATTTTCTCTTTATCACGGCATTTTCAGGAATGGAGTTTACGCTGACGTTTCTTGCCGTAGAACGACTGCAATACACTTCGATGGACAATGCTTACATGTTCATCTTCATCGGATTTTTCATCGGCATGGTTCAGGGTGGATATGTGAGACGGAAGGCCCATCAGGTGGGTGAAAGAAAAATGAGCTTCCAGGGTTTAATCACGATTATTCCTGGTCTGGTCCTCCTGGCGTTCGCTCAAACCGGATGGATGCTTTACGCCGGACTTTTCTTTCTCGCTGTTGGTTCAGCGATGACGATTCCCTGTCTCACGAGTCTTATTTCTTTTTATTCTCCAAGGCACATGCAGGGGCAGAGTCTCGGGATTTTCCGCTCGCTGGGCTCGCTTGGAAGAGTTGTGGGGCCGGTTTATGCCTCACTTGTTTACTGGAAGTTCGGATCCATTTCGGCGTACCTGATTGGGGCCGGACTTATGATTCTGCCAGCACTGGTCACGAGATCACTGCCGGCTCCGGAACATAAAACGAATTAAATTATTTCATCGGGTGATCAAGGGCGAGTAACATAGCGTCCTTGAACATCGTCCAGAATTTATCTGTCTCGGCCGGATTAGAATTCGGCAGTTCCAGAGTGTAGGTAGGAATTTTCTTTTCTGATCCCGCCCAGTTCCCAAGACTTCCCGGGAAAACCGGATAGTTCTGAACTTTATAGTTGGCGGACTTCTCACTCATTCCATCAAGCAGAGCTTTCGCAGGCTTTCCGGTTTCATTCGTGAGAGACGGACCATCATAATCTAAAAGTGTGAGAGGAGCATGAACCGAAACAATCTTATTCGGCTTATAGCGAATGATCAGGTTCATCTGGAAAATAGTTTCCTGTTCCGAAGCTGCTTTCTTACCCGGGAACTTTCTCTTATCACTACGGTAAGCACTTTTCCATTTCCGGTGGGCCTCTTTTAACCAGTCACCCGTCGGGAAGTTTCTGTTTACATCAACACCGCGACCATTCGTACGAGTGGGCTTAGCTTTAAGAAATGAATCGGGTGCCACGAGTGGGGCAACGATCACGACTTTATCTTTGAAGGAATGATTCGCTTTGAGATCTTTCAGAAGATCCCAGCAGAATTTCACAGGAGTGATTTCATCTCCATGAACTCCGCAAAGGACAACCGTCGCATTCGCAAGAGAAGCGACATCTTTCTCGTCACCGAAAACGGTCCAGATAAGGGGAGTGCCGATATCGGAATTACGAACGTGATTCCACTGATAACTTTCACACTCAGGATCGCCCCACTTATAATCATCAAATTTCTTTTTCAGAGTATCGCAGAATTTCTTCACTGGTTCTGTGAGACCAGCGGGAGATTGAGCGGGTGCGGCCGGTTCCTGCGCGTAAGCAGAAAGGGCCAGGAGACCAGTAAGGAGGGCAGATTTAAACTTCAGCATGAGGTATATTTTAAGGAGAAAAGCTGAGGCCGTCTCTATGAATAAAATGACTGTTGTCACAAGGAACCGTGAAACCTACTTCATGAAGAGGTTGACGGAAGAGGTCAGAGAACTGGAATACTGGAATCCATGGGAGGACGAGCGACTTCCGGATACAGAATCATTCCTTGTCCGCACAACCGGTGTTTATGGTGATGACCGCGACCTTGAACTGTTAAGAAAATCTCAAAGAAACATCATTAATCCGACTTCCTCTCACGAACTTCTCCGGGATAAGACTAAGCAATTTAGCTATCTCGAAAAGAAGGGCTTTCACGTGATTCCCTGGAAGGCACTTGATAGCCGGGGAGAATTTCTCCCGGAAAAGATTCTTATTAAACCCATCCGCGGTCAGGGTGGGTGGGGCATCCGGACAATGGATCAGACTTCTTTTCTTCAGTGGGAAAAAGAAACAACGGACCGATCGTGGATCATTCAGCCTTATCTTGAGAACGTAAAAGAGTTTCGTCTCTTCTATTGTGGAGACGAAGAGATTCTTCTGGAAAGGTCCGGAGGAGTCGCCGCAAATTTCACCCAGGGTGGGTCGGCGAAGATCGTCTCCATTCCCACAGGTCTTTCTGAATTCGGAGAAGAAATCCGGATGATCACGGGAACCTTTTATGGGGCCATCGACTTCTTTGAGATGTCCTCGGGCGAGCAATTGATCCTGGAAATCAACCCGGTTCCGGGGATCGAACAGCTTGAAAAGCTGTCCGGCCAGAATATCATCCGTAAGGTTATCTCCCTGTTTAAAGGCTAAACCATCGAAAGGTCTGCCAAGTTTTGTTGCCAGAAAAGCTAAAGTTTTGAGGCATGTGTCCGATAAGACTCCAGAATAGTTGCACCTTTAAGGAGTCTCACATGCTGACCAGCTTCTCCGAATTTAAATACTATCAATCATTCCGCGTACCAGTTGAGAGCCGCGATGATGTCATGTTCATCGTTGAATATGAAAATGAGTTTGGAAAATTTTCCTGTGTGGATAAGACTAAACTCTGCGACGTGAGTATGACCGGTTTCGGATTCAACACAACATTCCCGCTTGCTGTCGGTACAACACTTCGTTGTTCACTTCAGTTCAAGCGTCTTCGCTTTGACTTCGGTGCCTCGATTGTCCGCGTGTTTAAAGACACAACTTCAGGTGACGAAGCAGCGATGAACTATGGTGCGGAAATGGATGCTGAAGATCATGGCAACATGAAGCGCTTCATTGAGCAGTATATCCAATCGCTCCCGCCAGAGCGTCTGAAAGATTCTCTCGTTCAGCTTGCTCTTACTCAGCACTATTCTTCTGAGAAAGAAGGCTTCGAGATGTTCTCGCTCCTTCTCTCGCTCTTTAAGGATATTACTCAGTTTGGTAATAAAGAAAAATTCGTTGAATCGATGCTCGAAGAAATCGTGCGTATCCTGAATGCTCAGCGCGCTTCGATCTTCCTCATTAACACTGAGACTAACGAACTCGAAGCAGTTGCTGCTCTCGGGATTGATAAGGAACTTCTGAAATTCGATTACCGTAAGGGGATCGCAGGATCTGTGTTCACGACTGGTGTTTCACTTAACATTGATACTAAAAATGACAACGTCCGCTTCTCTGAAGATATGGATAAAGTGACCGGCTACGATACGCGTTCTATTATCTGCAGCCCGATTTCTAACCGTGAAGATAAAATCATTGGTGTCATCGAAGTGCTCAATAAGCGTAACGAAGACCGCTTCACTGCTGAAGATGAAAAAACAATGAAGGTTCTTGCCCTCATCCTTTCTTCCGTCTTCCATCATTACAATCCTCTCTCGGAAAGATCCCTCATCCGCAGATTCTCGACTCCATACGATCGCGAGTACGCATGGGTGGGTCGTTCACCACAGACTTCAGAACTCAGAAAATCTATTGTCCGCCTGAAAGATATCGATTCAGCTCTTCTCGTTACCGGTGAGCCAGGTGTTGGTAAGAAACTTCTTGCACGCATTGTTCACAACGAAGGGAAACGCGGTCTCGCTCCGTTCATCATCGTGAACTGTAAAGGTGTGGACGAAGAATTTCTTTCCACTGAGATTTTTGGTGGCAATGGGCACAAGTCAAAACTTGAAGAATGTATCGGCGGGACAATCGTCTTCGACGAAATCAGCTTTATGCCTCTCAAAATGCAGATGCGCCTCATGAGTACGCTGAAAGAAAGACGTGTGGAAGGATCGCAGATTTCTCTCGATCTCCGTACGATTTTTACAACATCAAAAAACCTCAAGGCACTCGTGGAAGAAGAAGGGTCATTTAACCCTGAACTTCTTAGCTACATGACTTCTTCAGAAGTGAGCATTGATCCATTGAGAAAACGTCCGCTCGATATCGAAGAACTCCTTCACGCCAACATCAAGAAAGAATGCCGCAAGCAGGGCCTTCTTCTGAAAGATTTTACGGAAGAAGTGAAAGCACAGCTCTTCACTTATTCATGGCCGGGGAACGTTGCTGAACTTGAGAAAGCAGTGGAAAAAGCTGTTCTCTACAATCCAAAAGCTCACGTCATCTCTGATCTCGGTTCGAAAGCGACGCCGATTATCGATGTCACGAAAACTTCTAATTGCATGCTGGAGAATATCCCGCACGCTGATGATTATCAGATTCCACTGAAAGACCGTGTGGCCCTGGTTGAGCGCGAGATGATTCTCGCTGAGATCAAGCGTCACAAGGGGAATAAGTCCAAAGCTGCTACCAGCATGGGAATCTCCCGCGAAGCACTTCGTAAGAAGATGCTCATGTCGGATGAGATCATCGAAGAGATCAAAAAACCGAAGACAGCTGCTCCAGCGGCCGTCTCTTTGGTTGACGACAAAAAAGCTGCTTAACGTTTTAATTAAGGGCCCTTCGGGGCCCTTTTTTTTTATTCCCTATTACATTTTCCGCTATTTAACCGATTCGCCTCATATACAAAGAGGTTAGATGCAACAGTTGGGGATTCTCCTCACCAATTTCCGGTTTATTGATTTACTCGATCTGATCGCAGTCGGGTTGATTATTTATCGCTTCCTCCTGATTGTTCAGGGGACACGCGCTTACCAGATGCTCTTTGGTATTGTGGCCCTCGCAGTGGTCTGGTGGATGAGTCAGTTCTACGAACTCTATTCGCTCTCGTGGATTCTTCAGAACTTCTTTGATTATCTCTTCATTATTCTCATCGTTCTCTTCCAGGATCAGATCCGTTCGGCACTCGTGTCGATTTCCTCGACGCGAATCGGGAGTCGTGGTGGGAGAAATAAATTTGACCAGCACATTGAAGAAGTAGTGGCCGCATGTTCTGCTCTTTCGCGTGAAAGAACAGGGGCCCTGATTGTCTTTGAAAAAAATCACGGTCTCCTGAACTATTCTTCCTCAGGAACACGTCTCGATTCCAAGATTCACTCTGATATCATTTATTCAATTTTCCAGACGAAATCTCCACTTCATGATGGTGCCATCATCATCTATAACGGCGTGATCCAGGCGGCTGGTTGTTTTCTTCCTCTCTCAAAAAACGTGGAAATTGACCGCCACTACGGAACACGTCACCGTGCCGCTCTTGGTATTACCGAAGTTTCTGATGCTGTCGTTGTCACTGTGTCCGAAGAAACCGGCCGTATCAACATCTGTTATAATGGTGTCTTCCATTACATGGAAAACGAAGAGCAGCTCCGTAAATATCTCCGTAAATTCCTCCTTGAGATTGATAAAATCAGCGCCGGTGAACTCACGGCGAAGGGGGCGACATGAGAATGAAGGGGACAGTGAAAAAACATTCACTGAAATTCATTTCTGCGTTTCTCTCTCTTTTTCTCTGGGTGTATGTTCTTAACTCTGAGAAAGTAAAATTCGAAAAAACTGTGACTCTTGAATATATTCTTCCGAGTGACATGATGTTTTCTGAAAGACCCGCGACGGAAGTCACCTTCATGATTGAAGGTCCCCGTGCCTTCGTGAGAACAGTGGCCGAGCGTGAAGACCGCCTCGTGATTGATCTTAACCGCGCGTCCCGTGGATCCGTAAAACGCCAGCTCAATTTCTCTGTTGATATCAATCCCACTCAGCTCAATCTTCCGTTCGGGATGGTAGTGGAACGCGTTCTTCCGAGAAAAATTGCCATCCGTCTGGAAAGAAAAGCGTCGCGGATCATTCCGGTTAAGCCTCAGTTCGTAGGAAATCTTCCGGATAAAGTGGCCCTCACCAATGTGATTCTGATGCCGGAAGAAGTGGAAGTTTACGGACCCCGTTCACTTATTGCAAAACTCAATCACCTCTCGACAAGACCTATTGAGCTTGAATCTCTGGTGGGTGCTGAGGAAGTCTCCATTGAACTCGCCATTCCGGATGACCGCCTGACCCTTACGACAGGGCATGACATAAAACTTCTTTATCAGCTGAAAGCGGCGAGTGCTAATTTTGAGCTGAATAATCTGCCGATTAAATTTCTGACACACTCCAAAGTGATCACTTCCCAGGTGAAGAGGGCCAGTGTCAAACTCCTCGTCCCTGAGAAAGTCATGAAAAACCGATCAAATATCTCATCCACTATCCAGGTGTGGGCCGACATTCCGGCAGACGCTAAGGGAAAAATGGAAGTTCCCCTGAGAGTCATCCTTCCGCCCAGCATTCACCTTCTCGAGATCTCGCCTAAGACCATTATTGTGAATATTCAATAAACTGGTATATTCAAAGAGTACTTTTCATTCACAAAAGTGAGCTTTATGTCAGTTCGAAAACTCTTTGGAACGGACGGGATTCGTGCCAAGGCCAATACTTATCCGATGACCGGTGAAGTGGCGTTTGTATTAGGTCGCGCGGTCACCAGTTATTTCCAGCAAAATTTTTCCAGAAAACCTCTGATCATTATCGGCAAGGACACAAGACTTTCCTGTTACATGCTCGAGCAGGCCTTCTCGGCCGGCGTTTGCTCGCAGGGTGGACGCGCGATTCTCACGGGACCACTTCCGACTCCGGGTGTGGCATTCGTGACTCAGAGTATGCGTGCTGATGCAGGGGTCATGATTTCGGCTTCTCACAATTCCTACGAAGATAACGGCATTAAAATTTTTGATCGTACCGGACATAAACTTCCGGATGAGATCGAACTTGAGCTCGAAAGAATGGTTCTTGATCCCTCCATGATTCCGGGAAAAACCGGCGATCAGTTAGGGAACGCTAAACGTCTGGATGAAGTCATCGGTCGTTACATCGTTCACACAAAAGCTGCTCTTTCTCCACAATATTCTCTGGAAGGTCTTCGCATTGTTGTGGACGGTGCTCATGGGGCCGCTTACAAACTTGCTCCGATGGTCTTCGAAGAACTTGGTGCGGAAGTTATTTCTGTCGGTAGTTCACCAAATGGTGTGAACATTAACCAGGGTTGCGGCGCACTTCATCCGCAGCTATGTGCCGAGCATGTAAAAAAATATCGCGCTGATCTTGGTGTATGCCTTGATGGTGATGGTGACAGGCTCACAATCGTCGATAGAAACGGCGAAGTCATTCACGGTGATAAACTCATCGGTCTCTGTGGAAAGTTCCTCCTCGATAACCAGGAAATCGGTCACACCAAAGAAGTGGTGGGAACGGTCATGAGTAACTTCGGAATTGAGTCTTACCTCAATAAGAACGGACTCAAGTTCATCCGCACACAAGTGGGCGACAGATACATCGTTGAACATATGAGACAAAGTGGAGCACTCTTCGGTGGAGAGCCTTCAGGACATCTCGTCTTTAAAAAATATTCCACAACAGGTGACGGAATTCTGGCTGCTCTCAAAGTGATTGAGAGTATTAAATTCTATGACCGTGATCTTTCGGATCTCACCAATGAGATTGAACTCTTCCCGCAAAAAATGGAAAACGTTCACGTCTCGAAACGCGTTCCTTTCGATGAGGTTCCGGAAATCAGAAAAGCAGTGGATGCAGCAAACGCTAAACTTGGTACCGAAGGAAGAACACTTCTCCGTTATTCCGGTACTGAGCCTCTTGCCCGGGTGATGGTCGAAGGAAAAGATTTAAAACTCGTGAACTCGCTTTGCACAGAACTCGCCGGAGTCCTGACCAAGGCCTTAGGTTAATATGAAATTTGCGAGACTCGGTGTGAATATTGATCACGTGGCGACTCTTCGCCAGCAGCGCGGGGAATATTATCCTGACGTCGTTCGTGCGGCCGATGTTGCTCTTGCGACGGGTGCTCATCAGATTACGATTCATCTTCGGGAAGACCGCCGTCATATTCAGGACCGCGATGTTCCTGCCGTTCATGACATGTGCAAAAAAATCGGCATGCCGATGAATCTGGAACTCGGTTGTCACGATGAGATCGTGAAAATCGCGATGAGAGAAAAACCCGAATGGGTTTGTCTCGTGCCGGAAAAGCGCGAAGAAAGAACCACTGAAGGTGGGCTCGACGTGATGGATCCGAAAAACTATGAGCGGGTGAAAGCCGCTTGCGAAAAAATCCTCAAAGCATCACCAACAACTAAAATTTCTCTCTTCGTTGAATCAGACGCTGAAGTCCTCAAGAAATGCCTCACGATGAAAGCGCATGCAGTGGAAATTCACACAGGTGAATACGCCAAGGATTTTCTCAATGGGAAAGATCTCTCCGCGCATCTCGAATCTTACCGCGCTGGCAGCGCGATCATTAAAAGCGCAGGCTGGGGTTATCACGCGGGCCATGGTCTCACTTATGATTCCCTCGAGCCACTCCTGAAGGAAGCTCATTTTGAAGAATACAATATTGGTCACTGGATTATTGCGGAAAGTGTTTTCCTGGGACTTGGTCACGTGATTAAAGAAATGCTCACTCTCATTAAAAAATATCCTTTAAAGGCCTAGAGATGAAGATTGTTACCCAGCAGGAAATGAAAGAACTCGAGAAAATGGCGCAGACGAAATTCCATTTTCCGGAAAAACTTATTATCGAAAACGTGGCCCTCCTCGGAGCGCGCGCGATTTTAAATAAACTTGGTGATGAAATCACCATGGCCGAAGTGATCTTCCTGATCGGGAAGGGGAACAATGGCGGAACTGGTCTCGGTATTGCGAGACATCTCGCGGCGATGGGGCTTGAGCCTCGTGCCTTTCTTCTCTTTGATGAGAAAGACGCTTCTCAGGAAGTGAAAGACCAGCTGAAAATTGCGAAGTCCTATGGTGTTCGTACGACTTATATTGATGAACTAGGACCCCTGGAAGCTTACTTCCAGCAGTACAGCTCTCCCAAGATTATTGTCGACGCGATTTTCGGAACAGGAGTTCGCCTCCCGTTATCGAACCTCCTTTATGACGTGATTCATTTCATCAACTCTGAGAAGTCTTATACGATCTCGCTGGATATTCCGTCGGGCGTTGAAGGGAATTCCGGGATGATCATGGGAAATGCCATTGAAGCAGATCTCACTCTTGCTGTGGGCTTTCCGAAACTTGGTTATTACCAGGCCGAAGGTCCAAGGCTCGTGGGAGAAATTGAAATTATCGACGCTGGACTTCCGGATGCTTTGGTCAATGAGGGCGGAGATAAGTTTCTTATTAATGACAACATCCGCGATGAACTTCCACGCGAAAGAAATAAATTCGGTGATAAAAAACTCTTCGGTCACACACTGGTGATCGGTGGCTCTCACGGTCTCACAGGGGCCCTGGTGATGAGTTCGAGTGCTGCCCTTAAAGTGGGAGCGGGATTAGTCACGGCCGTCACCTGGGAGCCGCAGTACCAGGAATTCATTTCGCGTCTCATTCCGGAAATCATGACGGGATATGTTCCGAATGATCAGGCGAAGTGGACAAGACTTTTAAAAGACCTCGATAAATATGATTCGATCGTGATCGGTCCGGGACTTGCGCGCTCAAACCGGGCCCGTATGCTTGTTCTTGAAATCTTAAATAACTTCTCAGGCCCCGTTGTCCTTGATGCTGATGCCATCAACGTTCTTAACTTAAAAGACGACGCGGAAGTTTTCCGTCTGAGAAATGCTCCCACGATTCTTACTCCGCACTTCGGGGAATTCGCGCGCTTTGCGGGCATTCACCTCGATGAAGTGAAGAAAGCACCTTACGTCCATCTGAAGGAAGTCATTGAACGCATTAACTGCACCGTGATTCTCAAAGGTCCTTGTACGTATCTCGGCTTTCCCAATGGGAAAACTTATTTCAACTTCTCTCCGAATGACGGGATGGCAACAGGCGGAGTGGGTGATGTTCTCGCGGGAATTCTCGGCGGACTCATCGGCCAGGAAGCGAATCTGAAGAAGAGAGATAATCTTTATAATCTCTATGAGAACATGAATAAGACCATTCTCATGGGTGTGATGATTCATACATGGTCTGGACAATTTGCGGCCGAGAAAAATGGCGTGCGTCCGATGACAGCAACCAGTCTCATCGATGCATTCCCTGAAGCCTTCGCCCGCTACAACGAATTACTAAAAGAAACGCATGAATAAGAAACCCATCCGCGAGTGGAAGAAAGTTTACAAATCCGATCTGCCATACATCGTGTATGAGCTGAAGGATCTCGCCAAAGTTCCCGCGATGATTATCCTCGAGGGAACACTCGGAGCAGGGAAGACAACTTTCGTTCAGCTCTTCATCGGAGAGAAAGAAATTCTTTCTCCGACTTATTCCATCCTTTCTGAAACGAAGTCATTACTTCACGCCGATTTTTATCGGTTGGAAAAAAACGAAGAGATTCTCCAGCTCGAAGTACCTAACTATCTCGAGGACAAACAATTTTTTTTCGTTGAATGGGGAATGAAATTTGCCGGACGGATTCATCGTGAATTACCTGAGAACTGGAATTCCTATGTACTCGAGATCAACATCAACACCGAAAAAAATCCTTCTCCCGAAGGTCCATCCCGTAACTTTTCTCTATCCTCTTTGCATGATGATTAACCGATTTTGTCGGAAATAATTGCCCAGAGACAGAGTGCCACCGATCGTCGAAAATCACGTCTAACATACTGAAATTAAAAAGATTTATGACACTGTCATGAATGGTCAGTTAAAATAAAATACTTCAGAATATTTAAAAGTTGACGTGAGAAAAAAGAAACTGTCATACTATTTAGGAGATATTTAGTCTGGATTGCAGTGAGCGGCATTTCAGGGTGAAAATCTCTCGGGTGACAAGGATGGTTTCGGAACCCGATAAGAAAATTACCAACTTTTTTGGATTTATGGAGGAAGACAATGAGACTTACATCTAAAGGGCGTTACGCCGTTCGTGCCATGCTGGACCTGACTTTCCACTCAAATGGAAACCCGGTTCGTCTGCAGGAAATTTCAACAAGACAATCGATCAGCTTACATTATCTTGAGCAGCTTTTCAGAAAGCTTCGTACAGGAAAAGTAGTTAAGTCAGTTCGCGGCCCAGGCGGCGGATATGTGCTTGCTCGTTCTATGGACGAAATCTCTGTGAAAGACGTACTTGATTGCGTAGGCGAGAACATCAACCCTGCTCGCGATATCCTCGGCGTACCAAGCTCAGGAATCGAGATCATGAAAGATGAATCTGGTAACGACATCAACGCTGTTGTCGATACAAAAGAGTTCAATCTTACTAAAGGTTATTTCGAAAACCTCGGAACAATCATGCAGGATTACCTTGCTACGACAACTCTTGGTGACATGGCCCGTAAAGGTGCTGGTGCATACAATGAGGCGTCTGCTTCTAACATCCGCGCTACTTCTGGGGAAATGAACCAATAAGTAGTAACGATAGAATCTACCTAGATTTTAATGCAACTTCGCCGCTCTCTCAATCAGTCCAAAACTGGTTGAAGAGCGGCGAGTTTCATTTTGCCAATCCTTCCAGCCAGCACTCAGCAGGCAAAGCTTCCCGGAAAACAATCAATGAAGGCCGTGAGAAAATTTTCCGCACGTTCGGAAAATCTGAAAAGGACACTCGTCTGTTCTTTCATTCGGGTGCTACCGAAGGGATCAGCACGATCGCAAGATCCTTTGCTGAAGAAGCACGCTTAAAAGGTAAAGACCTTCTCATTTGTTATTCAAAGATTGATCATCCCGCTGTGAGTTCTCTTGCGGAGAACTATCTCGGTCCCCAGGTAAAATTCCTGGAACTGAAGCGAGGATCAGATCTTTTCTACGATCAGAATGAAAACTATCGGGTTCTTCTCGATAAAAAAGAAAACAATCCTGATCTCATTATTCTTGTTCATCACCTCTGGGTTCACAATGAGACGGGACATGTGTCTCCTCTTGAAGAACTGGCACAGCTGAAATCTATTCCGGATCTTTTTGTCCATGTAGATGCCGTACAAGCACCTGGCAAAATAGCGAAGTGGAACGAGCTTCACCATGCAGACGCGTGGACTTTTTCCGGCCACAAATTCGGCTCATTGAAAGGAATCGGTTTCACACTTTCACATAAAGAAATGCCCTTTCATGCACTCATCACCGGTGGTGGTCAGCAGGGAAGTCTTCGCTCGGGCACGGAAAACACGCAGGGTGTTCATAGTGTGGCCCTGGCACTTGCTGATCTTGAGAAAACTCAGGTCGGAAAATTAATTGAGCTTCGTCAGAAACTTGTCCGTCACTTTGAGCAGGAGCTCGCGGGGATCGGGGAAGTCATCAGTGCTCCGGCCGAGAAGATGAACGCTAACACGATCTATTTTTACCTCAATAAGCTCAGTTCTGATGTGGCCCTCGCACTCTTTGATCTGCATGGACTCATGATCAGCGCCGGTTCGGCCTGCCAGAGTGGGGCCGCCAAAAACAGCGAAGTCCTCCTTCACCTGCATAAAGGCAATTCTGCCAAGAATGGTCTGCGATTATCCTTTGGCTTTGACTTCAGTGAGGAAGATCTTAATAGAGTCATCAAGGATCTCACTCCCGTTTTCAATAAATTACGATCTCACTGAAACAGAGCTTTCCCTCAATACGATAGGCCTTATAATAATGTCTTATGGGCATGCTCGAGCGTATTAAGAAAAAGCAGCTGGAAGGCTTCCGGGAATTCGTGATGAATCTCGAAACAACTTCGCTTTCTTCACGCGGCCAGATTTTTACATCAGGAGTTCTCGAAGATCCGATGTACATGAGCTGGGTCATGAAAAACATCCGCACCTTTGATGATTTCATGAAGCTTCCTGCTGATGAAATTGAAAGAGTCCTTTCGTCCCAGGAAAATATCATCAACGTTTTTGTCCGCGCTCTTGATGAAGGCATGGCCGAAGGGTCATCTCTTGAAAGTGCTATTCCCAAACTCATGTCGAAAATCCGCGATGAACTTGAGTACATCAAAGATGTCACTCCGGACGCCAAGATTTCGGCCCGCAGTCACATCATGAAAGTCGCCCGGAAACTTCAGACGACGGAACAGATCATGGGATTCCGCTGGCAACTTCCGCCGATGGAAGTTTTTTATCCGAAAACCTACAAAGACGGGCTCACCGAAATCTGTTTTGATTCAGGAGTCATGGCCGCCAAGGGTGTGATGGAGAAAAACAAGCGTGTGGGGCCGTGGGTTCACTACTACGACAACGGAAGGATACTCGCACAGGGCGATTATCTGGAAGGACTCAAGGAAGGAAACTGGATTTTTTACTACAGTAATGGCAAAGAGCGCGCGAAGGGAAAATACTTCGGAGATCAACGCCACGGTTTCTGGAAAGAATGGGATAGAGTCGGGGAAATTGCGGAAGTCGAATACAAAGACGGAGTCAGGGCCTAGTCTTCTTCGAGATTCACATCATCAGAAATTCTCACACCATTGACGATTCTCTCAGATTTCTCTTCGATAAAATCAAACTGCATTTTTTCTGTGCCTTCAAAATTATCTTCAAAAGCAATCGTGATGGTTCTTGGTGAAACTTCCATGAGAGAAGTTAAATAATAATCTTTTCCGAAGAGCTGCTGCGCCTGAGTTTCATCTGAAACGTGGCGGAAATCCGTTTCATCGATCAGAGGATTGTGCGAAGTATTCTTCACGATGATGGCACCCTGGATTTTTTCTTTCGGAAGATCTTTGGTCACTCCCCACGTTGTGAGCGGGAAATAATCCAGATGGAAAGTTGAGTTTCCATAGGCCAGGCGTCTAGGCACGATCAGACGCGAAAGGAATTTTCTTGTTGTTTCGTCCTTGGCCTTCCAGGCGAGTTTTTCGGCGAGGATCGTGTCCTCAATGCGAATGATGTAATGGCCCGGATGCTTAGTGGAGCGGAAGAGAATGTATTGAAAAGCGATGGAGAACAGAGTGAAGAGCTTCTGTTGATCAAAATGAATGTGCGAAGCCGGAGACTCAACTAAGGTTTTAACGGCCTCGTATAGGGTTGATTTGTCTAAGTCCTTCTTACTATTCATTACGAGAATTTCACCGAAAAAAGGGCCTTTGGCAATAAGCAAAAAGGGCCCGTAACTAGGGGAAAGCAATTGACGAATATGGCGCCTTTCCATTATGATGCAGTCTAAAAAATCAGACCTTAGATCAAACATCAAACTTTTGGAGTTCAGATGGCCATCGAAAAAACACTGGCAAAGACCAGAAACATTGGGATCTCTGCCCACATCGATTCAGGAAAAACTACACTTTCTGAACGCATTCTTTTCTACTGCGACAAGATCCACAAGATCGAAGACGTTAAGGGCGGCGGCGCCGGAGCAACCATGGATCACATGGAACTCGAGAAAGAAAAAGGGATCACGATCACTTCAGCAGCTACAACTGTTGAGTGGACTGGTATTCTCGAAAAAGGAATCACTTTCGCTGAAGGTGATCAGAAAGAAATCAAGATTAACCTCATCGATACTCCGGGCCACGTGGACTTTACTGTTGAAGTTGAGCGTTCACTCCGCGTTCTCGATGGAGCGATCCTCGTTCTTTGTTCAGTTGCAGGCGTTCAGTCTCAGTCAATCACTGTAGACAGACAGATGAAGCGCTACCGCGTTCCACGTCTCGCGTTCCTCAACAAGATGGACCGTATGGGTGCTAACCCGTACAACGGAGTAAAAGCTCTCCGCGAAAAACTGAACCACAACGCAGTTCTCATGCAGATTCCTATCGGAGCTGAAGAAAACTACAAAGGTTGCGTAGACCTCATCAACATGAAGGCTTACTACTTTGACGGCGATAACGGCGAAAACGTTCGTGAAGAAGCCATCCCAGGCGAACTCGCTGACCAGGCCGCTAAAGCTCGCGAAGAAATGCTCGATACAATTTCAGCTTTCGATGACGCTATGATGGAAGACATCATTGAAGGCCGCGAAGTTTCTGAAGAAGCCATTCACCGTGCTATCCGCACTGGTGTTAACAACCTCAAGTTCACTCCGGTGTTCATGGGTTCTGCTTTCAAAAACAAAGGCGTTCAGCTTCTCCTCAACGCTGTTGCTCGTTACCTCCCTTCTCCGATTTCTGCGGAAAGATCGAAAGCGATCGATTCAAACAATGGTGAGAAAGTTGAGCTTCAGCCGGATAAAGATATGCCACTCGTTTGTATGGCATTCAAAATCACTGACGAGCAGTTCGGTCAGCTGACTTATACTCGTATTTATCAGGGTACACTCAATAAGGGTGACACTCTCATCAATACTCGTACTAAGAAGAGAGTTCGTATCGGCCGTATCGTGCGCATGCACGCTAACGATCGCGCGAATATCGATTCCGCTTCAGCTGGTGACATCATCGCGATGATCGGTGTTGACTGTGCTTCAGGGGATACATTCACGGCAGAAGACGGAAACGTTGATCACCTTTCTTGCGAAGGAATGCACCTTCCAATTCCGGTTATCGAACTTTCAATCAAAGCGAAAGATAAAGAAATGCAAGCGCGTATGTCTAAAGGACTCCAGCGCTTCATCAAAGAAGATCCTACATTCCACCTTTTCACAGACGAAGAGTCTGGTGAAACACGTATCGCCGGAATGGGAGAGCTTCACCTTGAGATTTATGTTGAGCGCTTAAAGCGTGAGTATAAAGCTGAAGTTGAAATCGGTGCTCCACAGGTTAACTACCGCGAAACAATTCGCGGCGAAGCGAAACTTGAATACACACATAAGAAGCAGACCGGTGGTTCGGGTCAGTTCGCTAAAGTTGCTGGTAAAATCCGTCAGCTCACTGCTGACAGAAAAGAGCGCGAAGATCAGGTCTTCCGTTTTGTTAACGAGATTAAGGGTGGTGTGATTCCAAACGAATTCATCCCTTCTTGTGACAAAGGATTCAACGACGTTATGAACAAGGGACCTCTCGCAGCGTTCCCGGTGATTGATGTTGAAGCATTCCTCCAGGACGGTCAGTACCATGACGTCGATTCATCTGATATGGCGTTCCGTATCGCTGCTCGTATGGCGATGAGAGATGCTATTAAGAATGCTAACCCTGTTATCCTCGAGCCGATCATGAAAGTTGAAGTGGAAACTCCACAAGACTTCCAGGGATTTGTTATCGGAGATCTTTCTTCACGTCGTGGTGTAATCCTCGGATCTGAAACTACTGATACTGGTGACGCCGTTATTAACGCTCACGTTCCACTTTCAGAAATGTTCGGATACGCAACGGTTCTCCGTTCAGGTACAGCTGGTAAAGCTGGTTACTCGATGGAGTTCGCGAAATACGAACAGTGTCCTTCTCATGTTCAAGAGAAAGTAATCGCTGCTCGCAAAGACAAAGTTAACGAAAGAGCTGAATAAGCCAAAAAAAAGGGCCGCGAAAGCGGCCCTTTTTTTTGGTCTTGTCGTTAAGGACAGGTAAGTCCCACGTAATTTCTCATTCCCTGATTATGGAAGAGGAGTTCTTCCACACTTTCATTCGGGGGAATCACAACATTGAATTTGATCAGCTGTGTTCTCATATCGAGAAGAAAGGGTGCTTCCGCACAGAAGTTTTTTCGTTCTGTTGAAGTAACGGGAGAATCATAGCAGTGGGGAATGGCCAGCCAGTATTTATCCCACTCTTCTTCGAGGGCGAGTTTCACTGAATCGAATTCCATGCCGGCATTGATTTTGAGATTGAGCGCTTTGGCGTTTTCAATGAATCGCTTTCCATAAACGTCACACTCCACGGAGGCGTGAAGTGTGAATGAAGCGAGAACTAAAAATGCTGAAAGGAATTTCATTATTTGCAAAGTACTGCGACTTTCTTCGCGATAACTTTGTTTCTTGAGCGGACTTTTTCTTTCTCTTTATCCGTTCCGGAAATGTTCCAGAAAATGCCACTTTCTCTGTTGGCCATAATCTCAGGAAGCTTCTTGCAAAGAACAGAGAGATCATCTCCGGCTTCGCAGGCCGCTTTGATATTGCCGAGATTTCCTTCTTCGCGATCAAGCCATGTCATCACCATTTTTGATGAGACCGGCAGGCGGTTCATCGCATTTGTAATGAGTTCTCCGTCACCAACGGCGAGGCGGATAGCACCTTCACAAGTGATGTTCGCGAACGCTGAAGTCGACAAAAGGAATGAGAGAGCGATCAGGCTTTTCATAATTTCTCCGGGTTATGGGTAGGGAAGTACCCCATCCCCGGATTCCGCACCATCATCCGTGTAATCATTTCTCATTTACAGAGGCTTACGGACGTATTAGTTTCGCTAATACATAACTTAAGGCATCAATATGATTGAAACCTCATCCCTCCAGGTCCTGATTGCTCTTTCCCACAACGAGAATATCTCGAAAGCGGCAGAGGAGTTGAACGTCACACAGAGTGCGGTTTCTCAGGCATTGAAAAACCTCGAAGGAAAAGTGGGCTTCCCACTCGTTGCTCGTCAGGGGAAATCTGTCGCTCTTACTGAGAACGGAATGAGACTCGCGAAAGTTGCAAAGCAGTACTTTAAGCGCATCGAAGAAACGATCGAGATGATTCACTTAGAAAATAACGAGATCAAAGGCAAGGTTCACGTTGGATCGCTTTATGGTCTCGGAAAAACCTGGCTGTCTTCACGCATGCTCGACTTCCTCGAATCTTATCCTGAGCTCGAAGTAAGACTCTCGATGGATTTTCCGGAAAACATCATCAAGAAATTTGAGCAGCATGAAATCGACTGTCTCATTATGCCTGAGCATCTGGTTCCTGCGTTCGCCGATAAAAAAGATCTGCATGATGAACACACCACACTTGTCTTCGGCAGCAAGTACGACATCACATCAAAAACTGAGCTGAAAGAAATTCTCCAGTATCAGATTATTTTCTACGAAAACAATGATCCCAATTTCTACCGCTGGTGCCGCGAAAAGTTTGGTGTTGTTCCGAGAAACATCAAGCCACGTCTCGTGGTGAATTCCTTCGGACAAATGCTTCAGGCCGTGAATGAAAATTTAGGGATCGCTGTTGTGCCGACTCACGTTCTGAAACGTTCACACTTAAAAGACAAAGTTCGCACCGCTGGGAAAGACTTTGAAATTTTCAGTAACAAAGTTTCGTTTGCGTTTCATCCGGACGAAGCTCAGTCATACAAAATCAAAGAGCTCTATAAATTCCTTCTTGAAGTCACAAAAGACTTGTAAGTTTTTTTGTCGGCGAAGCCTTGCGTAAAATAATGCAGCCTTGATCGGAAGTATGCTGGAACCTTTTTAGAAGAGAATATGCCAGATGCTGATGATGTTATCTTTCATGGGAAAGAAAACTTTCGTCACGATTTGGCGTTCTTCGCGCTTCCAGTAGAAGTTTTCGGCCGCTGGATACACATAACCAAATTTATAGCTGGTGGGATTAGCGTGCTGCTTGAAGATGGGAAGCATCGGATAGTTTGTGGGCAGGGGCATGAGTGAGGCGATCAAATCCTTGGCCGCGCGACGGGCGTCTTTGGCGGAATCGATATCTTCTTTTTTTTCACGCAGTAAAAACTTCCGGATGCCGAGGGCGTGGATGTGACGGAGTTTGGTGACCTGAAGAATCTTTTTCAGCTCAACGTTTTTAATTCCTTCAACGGATGGCCAGCGGAGAAGTCCTTCTTCGAGAAGTTCGATTTCTTTTTTGAGAGCGCGGCGGGAGTCGTAAAGTTCCTTCATGGTTTTCCGGTCATGGATCCGATGAGTGGAATTGAGTTCATCCTGGAGATTGGCCGAGGAGAGCATCGAGATGAGACCTTTCTGCTTAAACCACTCATACTGAAATTTCATGTGCTCTTCCCAGAGACCGGCGGGTTCATCGAGAAGCTTGATGCCGATTAAGGGATCAAAAGCGTAATCAAGATCAATCACGAGAGCATTATTCCAGTCATAGAGCCAGTTGCCGAGAGCGTGACCGGTGGTGAAGTTGAGATTTCCTTCGATATTATTTTTATGGAGAAAGGCGATGTCTTCAGCGCGCGCTTTTAAATAATCGGTGAGGAGAAGGGGAATGTCGGAATCCATCGCCACCCAGTAACCGGTTTCGGGATAATACCAGGTCGGGCGTTTGTCTTTTTGATCGATGAGAAAATTCCGGATGCCGGAGAAATCCTTGTTCCCGTACATCGGCGCTTTTTTATCGGTGAGCCCGTAGAACATGACAGTGTGGGGGAGAATCCCTACGCCGGAGTTCGCGTGCTGAGGGAGGAAATTATAATTTCCCCATTTCTCAGAGTGC
Source organism: Bdellovibrionota bacterium (assembly GCA_040387275.1). GTDB lineage: Bacteria > Bdellovibrionota > Bacteriovoracia > Bacteriovoracales > Bacteriovoracaceae > Peredibacter. Next base: position 45,218 of record JAZKDZ010000004.1, read on the forward strand.
TGATTTGAGGAGACATGGACCTTGGTGAAGACAGCAATTTTTTTCTCTGTGAGGATTTTTTCGGAAAGATTCAGCCACTCTAACGTGCGCTCATAATTCGTAGGAGTAAATTCACTCGTTCCTGCTTCGAGAACAATATAAGAGAGGGGAAGGGCCTTGGTGAGTTTCTCGAGACCCGTGCGGATACTTTTTTCTGCTCCCCAACCGGAGAAGGATTGCCAGAGAGAAAGAAGCTTATAACTTTTCTGCTGCTGGAGAGCGATCCCGAGAGACACTCCGGTATAAATTCCCATGGTGCGAGCGTAAGAAAAGGCGGGCCCGATATTTTTCCGGAGACGTTTCAAGGGAACACGCACGAGACTCAAGTCCACCAGGTTCTGCTGATTGCGCGCAAGCCAGCGCATGGTCTTCATTGCGACTTCGGGATTTCCCTTTTTCTGAAGGAAAGCTTCCATCCATTCTGAAGGATGAAGAGTGTGAAGGTGAGAGCCGCGATACTTGAGGGCCGGGCGCCAGACAAAACTTTTTCCGCAGGCCTCATTCATCCGTGCATCTGAGGGAGTGACCTGCATCATCGGATGGGGAAAAAGAAATCCCATTTCGCGAAGGCCCTTCATCATGACCGACATAGGCTCATCACCAGACTTGATGACGAGAGTGAATTTTTTATTCCGGCACTGAATGGAAACTCTTTCGCCTTCGGGATAATCGAATCTTAAATTAATGAGTTCGGTGGGAAGATTTCCGTCGATCAAAACCTGTTCAAGTTCCTGTTTCAGCGTTTCATGGGAAACTTCGAGTTTCGGCATGCGGGAAGGCATCTGTGCTAAAGCAGCAGGGATCAGAAGCAGGAAAAGCACAATGCTTTGCATAAGGAATCTCTTGGTTTGGTGACATAATCATAGGCAAAGAAACACTCCTCTTGAATAATAATCGGGTGACCGAATTAAAGAATTTTCAACGAGAACTTCCGGCGATTGTGGCCTCACTATGTGAGGAGATGGGGAAGCGCGGGTACGAACTCACGGTGGTGGGGGGAATTGTCCGCGATTATCTCCTGGATGGAAAAGTCGGACGTGATTGGGATATTGAAGTCTCGCATGAGACGCTCGCCTGGGAAATCAAGACCTGGAAGGAACTCGGAAAAGAACTCGGAAAACAGAACAGAGTCACTTTTCTTCCTTACGACGTCCTGAGAATTGAAGCGAACAATTACATTATCGAGCTCTCGCCTCCACGAAAGGAAACTTTCACGGACGAGAATCACCATAAGAATTTCACGGTCGTGTTTGATTACCGCACTCCTTTCTCTGAAGGAGTGAAGCGCAGAGATTTTACGATCAATGCCATCGGTATGAAGCTCTCGTCGAAAGGAAAAGCGGAAATCGTTGATCCTTTAAACGGTGTTCTTCACCTGAGAGAGAAAATTCTTCATCCGTGCGGAGAAGATTTCGGAAAAGATCCGGTGAGATTTCTCCGGGCGATAAGATTTTCCACCAAGCTCGGATTTCAGATTTCTCCCGAGCTTAAAAAAATCATGGATGGGATGAATGTCTCGGGCATTTCTCCCTCGTATTTCTGGAGTGAGCTTCAGAAGTCAAAAGACCCGATAGCATTTTATCAGAAACTCGTGAGTGAGAAAAATAATCATCCGGAGCTGAGTCTACCGGTGGAAAGTATCAATCCCAAACTCGTGATCATGGATACGACCCGCCATGATTCGTGGATCATCGCGCTTGAGTGGGAAGGAATCGATACAACGGAGTGGCAGAAGTTTTTCGGCCTCTCAGCGGAATCGGGGAGACGACTTCAGCGCTGGGCGAAGGTCACCAAAGACTTCTCGAAAATCATGCCGGAAGAATTTCACGGGGAATTTGAAGCGGTGAGGGAGAAGCCAAAATTCGAAGAACTTTTTGACTGGTACTTCACCACCAGACAAATCCTCCAGAAAAATCCCGAGCTCCCGTTACTTTCGATGATTGATTCTTATCTTCCGCAGTGGGTGCATCTTTATAAATTTGAGGCACCGAAAGACGTGAAGCATATCGACCCGCCATTCAGGGCGAAATATCAGGTCTGGAATTTATGCCAGAGATTGTAAAACTCACTAACCCCACGGCCAAAGACATCTCGGAACTCAAAGAGATCTACTTTGAATCTTCCACCCGGAAAGACTTCAGGGATGCGGACGATAAAGAAGCCTTTTTTCAGAAGTACCTGGGTCACTACCTCACGAACTATCCCCAATACGTCTGGGTCGCAAAATCAGACCGGATTCTGGGATATATGGTGGGTGTCCCGGAAACCCGGAACACGGAGCTCTATCGCCTTCAGCCCCATCTCGGGACATTTAAGGCGCACTTCGGGGAATTTCCCGCCCATCTCCATGTGAACTTTCATGCGGACGCCCGAGGCATGGGACTCGGAAGTAAGCTTTTTTCAGAGCTCGCGCTTGAGTTTCAACGAATGAAAATCAGGGGTGTGCACATCATGACGTCACCTGACGCACGTAATAAAAGTTTCTACCAGAGACTTGGCTTTCACTTTGAAGTAACCCTAAACTTCCAGGGACACACCATCCTCCTCATGGGGAAAAGTCTTTGACAGACGAAGTCATAAAAACTTAACCTAGTCTGAATACATATATTAGGGGTTCCAGCGTGAAGATAATCTTTTGCCTCATGATGAGCTTTTGCCTTTCCGGGTTCGCCCAGGAAGTCACACCCACTTCTCGTGTTTATCAATCGATTGAATTTACCGACGATCTCGATTTCCAGAACCTTTCCCTCGCTATTGATCGCCAGCTCACTTCGTACGAAGTTCAGGGCATGGGCGGGACTATCAAGTTCGGTTCTGTGAATTACCCGAAATCGGTCCTGAAAGAGTCACTTCTTCTTTTGAAAGAAATCACAGAGAACGGAAAAGAGTGTCTCGTTGAGCAGACCCGCGAGTACTGCCACACTCAGATCAACACGAAACTGAACGCAAGCTTCCTCATCTATAAGCCAATCCCGAAAAAGACGGAGATGGGGTTCAGAACAGGAAGAAATTCCACTCACTTTACGTCTTACTACTCACCGGACCTCACAGGTTCCCGCGTGAAGACGGAAAAATACAAGCACGCGATCTACAAGAAGCCTGCTGATGAGTCCCAACAGAACTACACACGCGTTCAGATTGATTATCAGGGAATTCTTGAAGGGAAGGGGCTTGAGCTCTTTTACGTAGAAGATTCTTTCTTTGATCTTTATCTTCTTCACGTTCAGGGCGGCGGTAGAATCAAGATCTTCAACGAAGATGGAACTCATTCATTCAGCTACCTTTCTTACGACGGAAAAAACTCTCAGCCGTTTAACATGATCTATAAGTATATGGTCGCGAAGGGTTACCTCCGCGGGGACGCTTCTGTTCCGGCGCAAAGAAGATTCCTCGAAGAGAATCCGGATAAGCTCGAAGAGATCTTCGCGTCTTGTCCTTCTTATGTGTATTTCAAAGAGACTGTCGAGGAGCCGGTGGGACTCGATAACATTCCTCTCACAGAAATGCGTTCACTCGCTCTTGATTCAAAAATCTATAAGACAACAGGTCTCATTAATTTCGTGAAGGCCGTGAAGCCCACTCACATTGATGAAAACGGCAAAGTTGTGAAAGCTCCCTTCTCACGCTTCTTCATTGCCCAGGACACTGGTGGATCAATCCGCGGAAACGCACGCTGTGACCTTTATTCAGGTTACGGACCGATGGCGGAACTTGCGGCCTACAACACCAACGACATGGGTGAGCAGTATTTCTTAATCAAGAAAGATCGCAAAAACTAATTCAACAAATAAGCAGAAACGAAAAGTTCTCTGCTTATTCCTTCTCTCACTTCCATTTCCAATTATTCAAACTGTAGGTTCTCCATTCTAAAAATGGAGAGCTTATGAGCGATGTTAGTTTGTCTAAAATCGAAGGCATGATTTATGTGATTCGAGGGCAAAAGGTGATGGTTGATTCAGACTTGGCTGAGCTGTATGGGGTGCTAACTAAAAACCTTAATAAAGCGGTCAGTCGTAACAGTGATAGGTTTCCTGAGGACTTTATGTTTCAACTTACAATAGAAGAGACTGAAAGTTTGAGGTTCCAAATTGGAACCTCAAACATTGGGCGCGGAGGCCGAAGATACTCACCTCATGTTTTCACTGAGGGAGGAGTTGCTATGCTATCTAGCGTTCTTACTAGTAATGAAGCGGCTAAGGTAAATATATCTATTATGAGAACATTTATTCGACTCAGAAGCTTTCTCGCGATGGAAAATTCCCTTTCTAGCAGAGTAAGTAAATTGGAAGAAGGGACTAACAAACTTTTCAAAGTCGTTTTTGAAAGGCTTGATGCAATCGAGGACGAGGCGCCAATACTAAAACCTCACCGTAAGAAAATCGGTCTGAAGAATAAGTGAAAATCTTGAGGTCACATATTGTGACCTCAAGATTTAACTCAATTCCAATGTCTTAGCGATTTTGCGGTTCCAAATTGGAACCGCAAAACGCGTAAATCTTTGATATGCCAATATGGCACATCAAAACCACATTCAAGAAAATCCTGACTATTCCGATAAGCCTTAAAATTCCAAAGGAAGTCCTATGAAATGGGTCGTTCTCGCATTTTGTCTTATCGTAACCGGAGCCGCTTCAGCACAGAACTGTGTGGTTGAGGGAGCGTGGATGGGAATCGGTCCGCAGGCCCTGCAGAACTGCTGCGCGGGACTTGAAATCAATCCTCCGCCACCAGGTCAGATTGGATCGCGCGGACAGTGTTTGAAAAAACAAAGCGGCCAGTTCTGTATTGGCGAAAACCTACCTATCTTAAATTATCCGGGTGCTGTGAATAAGTGCTGCTCGGGTCTTACTCAAATGCCCAATTCGATTCCTGATAACCGCATCGTAGGAAATTGTGTGAACATTCCTGCGTGTGTGGCCGAAGGTCAGGCGATGACGATGAATCCTGGATATAGACGTCCATGTTGCAATGGTCTCGTTCATCAGCTTCCGACTTCAGGACGCATGGGTGATGCCGGAACATGCGTGAAACCAAATGCTGTCGTGGAAACAAACTGTGTGATGGAGGGCGGACCGCTTTTCGTTTATCCAGGTGCACCTAATTGTTGTCGTGGTCTTTCTGGGAGACGTCCGAATGCCCAGTCTCCGATTGGCTTTGCGGAAGTCTGTATGAGAGGACCAGCGCAGGTTCAGGTGAATGACTCGGAAGCTAGAAAAGAGCTTACGGGTGATAACAATGATCTGGGTCTGAGAGATGATCCGGGTGTTTCGAATCAATAAGAATTAAAATGAAGGCCCCGAAAGGGGCCTTTTTTATTTCTACAGAATGATCTTGAAGTAGAACAAACTCATAAACAGAATTACCGTAATCGAAATGAGATTCAGAAAGAATCCTTTCTTCAGCATGTGATTCAACCGGATCATTCCCGTTCCGTAAGCGATCGCATTCGGCGGAGTTCCTACAGGCATCATGAACGCGAGCGATGCTCCTAGAGCAACGGCCATAACCGGAATCACCGCATTCTCATTGAAGGGTGGAGTAGCAACAGTCAAAGGAATCAGGAGATTTGCGATCGCTGTGTTACTCACCATCTCAGAACCGAAGACTGTGAGAGTAATCAACAACAGCATCGCGAGGATTATCGGGAGAGTTGCAAACGGAAGTTGAGCACCGATTACGGCCGCGAGTTTTGTCTGGAAAACTAATTCTCCGAGAGAAATCCCGGCACCGAAAAGTATAAGTGTTCCCCAATCAATTCTCTGAGCTTCTGCCCATGAAAGAAGCTGCGAGCCTTCACCGTCGGGAATAAAAAATAACAACGTTCCCATGAACACGCCGACCATTCCTTCCGGAAGGCGGGAGAGAAGTAACTTCGACCATTCATGACTTTCACCAAAGCCAAGTGAAACCAAAGACGGAAGAATCCACAGCAACATTGTCATCACCATCACGGCGACAACTTTTTTCTGGTTGGCGTTCAGTGGCGGAGGAGACTTCATCATCTCCGATGCTTTTGGGAGAGCGTTCAATTCCTTACGGAACATAAAAAACATCGCACTTAGAATCAGAATTGTGGTCGGGACCATGAGCGCCATCCAGTGAACAAAGCCAATCCGGACACCGACGAGTTTTTCAAGAAGAGAAATGGCGAGAACATTCGGTGGAGTTCCGATAGGAGTCGCGATTCCACCGATTGTGGCGGCGTAAGCGATTAACAATAATAAGCTCGCGCTTGGATGATCTTTTCCGATTTTTAAATGATGAAAAAGAGAAATGGCGATCGGCATGAACATCGCGGCGGTTGCGGTGTTGGATAAAAACGCAGAGAAGGCTGCTGTGAGGAGAGTCACCATGATCATCACGCGCTTGGGACTTCCTTTCACCCACGATGACGATAAACATTTCTCAGCGATCCAGATGTCGACTTTGTGAGCGTGAATGGCCTCGGCCATGAAAAATCCACCCATGAAAAGAAAGATCACGGGATTGGAGAAACCTTTCAGGCAATCCTGAAATGTGGCGACTCCTAAAAGAGCGCACAAACAAAGTGCAATGAGACCAGTAACTGGTAAAGCGATCTTGGGAGCTAACCACCAGCAGACAGTGAGGGCCATGACGGCCGCGAGATTTTTTTGTCCGGGTTCAATCGGAAGAGGCAGAATCAAAATCAGAAGAAATAATAAAGGCCCGGCAAAAAATAAAATGCGGTCGATATGTTTCATGCGGGATTCGATGAATCAAAAAATTCACAAGTCAGTTTCAATTCACTCTTCACTTTATCCATAAGAGCGATGATGCCGAATCTTTCCGTTGCGTGATGTCCGCCAGCAAAATAATGAATGCCTGCTTCTTTAGCATCATGCCAGTTGTATTCCGAAATCTCGCCTGTGAGATAAGCATCGAGACCGTCTTTCATCGCCTCGGCCCATTCATTATTAGCGCCGCCGGTTATTATCCCGAGCGAAGCGATGGTATTGTTTTCATCGGGACTCGCAAGAATCACCGGATGATTCAATATAGTTTCTAATTTCTTCTTCAGTTCAGCAGCTGTAATAGGCGTAGCGAACTTTCCCTTCGCACCCATAGGAGATCGCTTATAAAGCGCAAACGGCGCCATTCCTGACAATCCAATTTTATTTCCTAAGGCCACTGCGTTTCCTATTTCAGCATGCCCATCAAGCGGCAAATGATACGCAAATAAATTCAGATCATTTTTCACGAGAACTTTTACCCGTTCGCCCCAGGCGCCAGTAACCGTGCGCGGACCCTGGTGTTTCCAGAAAATTCCGTGATGCACTACAAGAGCGTCAGCTCCCCATTCTTTGGCCTTAGCGATCGAATCCTGAGTGGCGGACACGGCAAAGGCAATGCGCGCGATCTTATCTTTCCCCTCGACCTGAAGGCCATTTGGGGCGTAATCCTCAAAGTTTTCCGGCGTCAAAATCTTCTGGAAATAATCCTGAAGAGCAGTACGGGTAATACTCATGCACAATCCTTTTCAATTACCTCTCATTCTCATACAATTTTTCGAGTTAAACAAAGGAATCTATCTATGAAATTCAAGCCAGGATTAGTGTTCGGATCAGCTCTCCAGGATCTTTATCAATATGCCAAAGAAACAAAGTTCGCGATCCCTGCGGTGAACGTTGTTGGCACAAGTTCTGTGAACGGAGTTCTTGAGACTGCGAAGGCCGTTAATTCTCCGGTCATCATTCAGTTCTCAAATGGTGGCGGTCAATTCTACGCTGGTAAAGCTCTTAAGCTTGAAAACGATAAAGCCGCTGCTCTCGGTGCGATCTCAGGTGCCATGCACATTCAACTTCTCGCTGAACATTACGGTGTGCCTGTCATCGTTCACACTGATCACGCTGCTAAGAAACTTCTTCCATGGATTGATCATCTGATTGAAGCGGGTGAAGCGAACTACAAAACAAACAAGAAACCATTCTTCTCTTCGCACATGCTCGATCTCTCGGAAGAGTCGCTCGAAGAGAACATTGAAATCTCGGCAAAATATTTCAAGCGCATGAATGCTATGCAGACGGGAATTGAAATCGAGCTCGGTGTAACGGGTGGAGAAGAAGACGGTGTGGATAATTCCGGAATCGACAGCTCAAAACTCTACACGCAGCCAGAAGATGTTGCGTACGCTTACTCGCATCTTCGCGAAGTGGGACCGAACTTCACAGTCGCAGCTTCGTTCGGGAACGTTCACGGAGTTTATAAACCAGGTAACGTAAAACTCATGCCGGTCATTCTTAAAAACTCGAACGAGTTTGTTCAGAAGAAATTTGGTACTGGTGCAAAACCTGTATCGTTTGTTTTCCACGGTGGATCGGGTTCACTTCAGTCTGAAATCCGCGAAGCGATTGATTACGGTGTGATCAAGATGAATATCGATACGGATATGCAGTGGGCGTTCTGGGAAGGCATCAAGAACTTCTACAAAGACAAAGAAGCATATCTCCAAGCTCAGCTCGGAAATCCAGAAGGTCCGGAAGCTCCGAACAAAAAATACTACGATCCGAGAGTGTTCCTGAGAAAGGGCGAGGAAAATTTCGTCAAACGTCTCAAAACAGCGTTTGAAGATCTGAACAACATCAACAGAAATATCTAAGAGGAGGCCCGGGAAACCGGGCCTTTTTATTTTATGAAAGAATGGATTGAAATCGTTGGTCGGGGAATGGAGCTTGCAGGAGTTCTCACAATTGTATTGGGAGCGATCTGGTCACTCTACAATGCTTATCAGTGTCGCCTTCTGAATAAGCTTTATGAAAGTTTCCGGATGAACCTCGGGAGATCGATTCTTCTGGGTCTTGAACTTCTGGTTGCCGGAGACATTATCAATACTGTGGCAGTTGATCCGACGATGGAGAGTGTGACTTTGTTGGGTGTGATAGTTCTTATCAGGACTTTCTTAAGTTTCTCTTTGAGCATAGAATTGGAAGGAACACTTCCCTGGAAAAAGAAACAGTAGTTACTAATGGCCAATCTCCTTATTATTCTTTTGTCCCTCCTCATGGGTATCGGCCTTCGGCGGATTAAATCCGTCCCGGAGAATGCTCCACAAACTCTTAATCAAATTATTCTCTACGTCGCTCTTCCTGCGCTGATCTTTAAAAGTCTTCCGGGGCTCACCTGGAATCCGGGACTGCTCGCACTTTGTCTTGTGCCCTGGGGATTATTTTTTCTCGCATGGGGAGTTTTCGGTAAGACAACGTGGTCCAATGAAGTGAAGGGTGCTTTGATTCTCACAGCAGGATTAGGGAATACGGCATTCGTAGGTTTTCCCGTCATTGAAGCGCTGTATGGAACTGAAGGTCTGAGGTACGCAATCTTTCTTGATCAGCCAGGAACGTTTCTGATTGTTTCGAGCATGGGATTGGTTGTAGCGAATAAATATTCAGCAGGGATGATGCGGAAGCGCGATCTCGCCATGCGGATTCTGGTCTTTCCACCGTTCTTGTCATTTACGATTGCACTTATTCTGACAGGGTTGGGATGGAAGCCAAGCGGGACAGGGGAAGTGATTCTTGATCGTCTCGCCAGTATGCTCACTCCGCTCGCACTCATTTCCGTAGGACTTCAATTGAAATTGGGCGACATCAAGACTGAAGGAATATTCCTCACAGCAGGACTCGTATTTAAGCTCATCATTTCTCCGCTTATCATATTGGGACTCATGAAGGCGCTGAATCTCACGGGAACATTCGGAAGAGTGGCCGTGATGGAAGCGGCGATGGCGCCGATGGTGACGTCTACGATTGTGGCTCAGGCCCATGGGTTGAGACCGAAATTGGCGGGACTCATGTTGGGTCTCGGGGTACCGCTTTCTTTCCTCACGCTGTTATTCTGGAAGATGATTGTCTGAAGTTTAGACAGTTTTTGGTCCTTTAAGGGGGATTTTTCTGGCCCGGTGATTGCTTTAGCTAAAGGATCAACGGAGGGGCCATGAAGGTTCTGATTATTTTTCTATTCTCTATTTCCCAGGCCTATTCATTCGAAGTTCTCGACATCAGCTATTCACTTCCTGCGAAGGATAGAGAAAAAGCCGGTCCACTTATTGAGGACAGGAAGTTTGAGGAAGTTGAAGAATTTGAAGACGAAGAAGAAAGCGAAGTCATCACAGTCTTCCCCGAAAAAATGGAAACTCTGGGTATGAGTTCCGATCTGGCCCTTCAGGCCTCGCGAGATGCCATTCAAACTGGCGGTTGCAGTTCTGGTCACGATCAGGGAGATCTCGCTAATCGTTGGTGTCACAGCGCTTTGGCGCGGACTTTTTCAGCACTCCTCGAAGAGAAGGGTGTGAGTAAAGCGATCGCAAGTCTTGCTGGCGGAGTTTTCTGGGCACCGAAAGAATTTTTCTACGATCTTCATCCATCAGCGGGTGATTTTGTTGTCACATATCAGGATTCTTTAGGAACCAAACGCACAACTTTTGAAGTCACAGTTTATGGTGACGCACTGTTTGCGCACAGGCCTTTTGAAAAGCCAGCTCCGTTTAAAGCGAGCACACCCTTCATTACAATTCGCAGAAGACTTGGCCCAAAATAATTGTTAGCGTGAAAGGATGAAAAAACTCATCCTCTCACTTTTTATTTCTTTTCCTCTTATGGCGTGCCCGAATGGCTATGACATAAAAGAACCCCTCTACATTCCGGTCGGAGCTCTTTCGGCCGGTGGCATCACTGAGCAGGAATTCATGAGAATTTCGACTGAGCTTGAAGCTCTTTATGCCCCTACGGTTACGGTTGTGAAAGATTGGGCGAACACAACTGTGAATGCGTACGCCAAAAAAGAAGGCGAAGACAGAAAGGTTTTCATGTTCGGCGGACTCGCAAGACATAAGACAATTACAGCTGATGGATACGCCCTCGTTGTCTGTCACGAAATCGGCCATCACTTCGGCGGCTATCCAAAATATGATGGGATCGACATCGGTTGGGCTACGAGCGAAGGGCAGAGTGATTACTACTCAACCATGAAGTGTCTGCGCAAATACTGGCAGGATGCGGATAATGCAGCTGCGATTTTCGGCAAGGAAATTCCTCAGAAGTTACTCACAGATTGCGGATCAAACTGGTTGTGGAATCGCGATGAGGCCCTCTGCATCCGTTCAGGAATGGCAGGATTCTCGGTTTCGCAATTGTTTGCGGCACTCGCATGGAACTGGAAAAAACCGAAGTTCGAAACACCGGACACAAAACAAACTGATGCAACGTTCGCCTATCATCCGAAGGCCCAATGTCGTCTCGATACTTACTTCCAGGGCGCACTTTGCGAAGCTCGCATGGATGAAGAAATGAGAACAGAAACAGAAGGCGCTTGTCATGAAACTCTGGGACACAAGAGTGGAATGAGACCTCGCTGTTGGTTTAAACCGACACTTTAAGTCCAACCAATATTTCCTTACATGTGCGGGCCCGATGTGGCCCAGAATTCTGAATATGTCACAATATTCAAAACATGTTTCAAGGAGTATTAACATGACACATTGGAAGCAAGGATTGCTCGTCGCTGGTATGGTTTTCGCTTATAACTCGATTGCGTGTACGATCGACGGTCAGGAAGGGTTTCTCCCAGAGAATAATTTAAAAATTTCGGTTGATGCTAAGAGAGTCGGTGGGATCACTGAAGCTCAGTTCAATGCCGTTATCGATGAAGTAGAAGGCATTTATTCTCCAATCGTTTCTCAGGAAGGCGGACAGCTTAAAGTCGTTCGTAACTGGACTGACGGAACTGTAAACGCATACGCGCAGCAGGTAGGGAAGGAATGGAGAGTTTCAATGTTCGGCGGTCTCGCTCGTCACGAAACAATCACTCCAGATGGATTTGCTCTCGTTGTCTGTCACGAACTCGGTCACCACATTGGTGGAGCTCCAAGAAAAACTTCTGCATGGGCTTCCCCATGGGCATCTAATGAAGGTCAGGCAGATTACTTCGCAACTCTTAAATGTCTCCGCCGTGTATGGAATGATGAAGACAACACTTCTGTCGTTGCTTCAATGGAAATCCCAGCTGAGCTTTCTGCGAAATGTTCTGCTGCTTTCTCAGGTGAAGAAGCTTCAATTTGTATCCGTGGCGGTATGGCAGGTATGAGTGTCGCAAGACTCTTCCAGGTTCTCGCAAGCGGAACGGTTGAACCGAAATTTGAAACTCCATCAACAAAAGTTGTCACAAAGACTGACGACAATCATCCGGCAACTCAGTGTCGCCTCGACACATATTTCCAGGGTGCTTTGTGCGAGAAGTCTTTCAACGAAAACGTTGATGCGAAATCAGAAGTCACTGGCACTTGCCACGGTTCTACAGGTCACACACAAGGTCTTCGTCCACTGTGTTGGTTCAAGCCAGCAGTACTCTAGTCTTCTAAAAAATTTTTCACACTGAAAGGGGCCGTAAGGTCCCTTTCTTTTTTCTTCTTACATCTAAACCGAACTCGAAAATCCATGTCAGAATTTAGTTAATTATTCATAAAGGAGTTATGAAATATGAAAACTTTTAAGCACGGACTGCTCGCAATTTCTCTTCTCGCTTCAACATCAATTCTCGCTTGTACAATGGACGGCAGAGAAGGAATCGTTGAAGAAAACAATCTTCGCATTCCCGTTTCTCAGAAAAGCATCAATGGTATTGATGAAGCTAACTTCAACTCAGTAATTGATGAAGTTATCGCGGTTATGGGACCTCTGGTTTCTTCACATGGTGGTAACCTCACTGTTGTTAAACTTTGGGCCGATGAAACTGTAAACGCTTATGCTGAGCAATCAGGTAAAGAGTGGAAAGTTTCTATGTTCGGCGGTCTCGCTCGTCACGAAACAATCACTCGCGATGGTATGGCACTCGTTGTTTGTCACGAAATCGGTCACCACATCGGTGGCGCTCCTCTTTACAGCTGGAAAGCTGGTTGGGCCGCAACTGAAGGTCAGTCAGATTATTTCGCTACAACAAAATGTCTCCGCCAGGTATGGCAGAATGATAATAACGAACAAGTTATTTCTACTATGAGCGTTCCTGAGTCTGTGAAAGCTGCCTGCGGTAAGCAGAACGTTTGGAACAGAGACTACGCAATGTGTGTTCGTGGCGCTATGGCCGGCGATTCAGTTGCTAAACTCTTCGCAGCTCTCCGTAAGCAAGAGCCAGCTAAGTTTGAAACACCAGATCCGAAAGTTGCTAAGTATACGCAAGAGTCTCACCCAGCTACTCAGTGTCGCCTCGATACTTATTTCCAGGGTGCTCTCTGTGAAGTTGATGCTCGTCTCGAGTTCAGCCGCGATACAGAAGTAACAGGTGCTTGCCACAAGACTCTCGGTCACTCGATCGGTCTTCGTCCGGCATGTTGGCATAAGCCAGCGGTTAACTAATCTTACCTGATTAAAACCGTCAGAAAATTGTCGCTATAAGGCCGGGGAAACCCGGCCTTTTTTATTATCCTCACACAATCCAAACATATTCTTACTTATCTAGACGGACATTATTTCTTTCGAAATGATAGCTCCACAGATTTACGGATAAATCAGGAGAACAAATGAAACTTATCGCTTTAACAATTCTTCTTTCAGCATTCTCAGGGATGGCTTTCGGATGCGGAGAGAACGGTGGATTTCTTCCAGAAAACAACATGAGAATCCCGGTTGGTGCTAAATCAGCTGGTGGACTTACAGAAGCTCAGTTCAATGCTGTTATCGACAAGCTTGAGCCGATCTACTCACCAATCGTCGCTAACCGCGGTGGTAAACTCAAAATCAACCGTAAATGGACTGATGAAACTGTAAACGCGAACGCGACTCAGTTCTTCGGAACATGGACTGTGAATATGTTCGGCGGTCTCGCTCGTCACGAGAAGATCACTGCTGATGGTTTCGCTCTCGTTCTTTGTCACGAACTTGGTCACCACCTTGGTGGAGCTCCGAAAGTTGCAAACTTCATGATGAAGTGGGCCTCTAACGAAGGCGAGTCTGATTATTTCGCTACTCTCAAGTGTCTTCGCACAGCTTGGTGGAATGATAACAATGAAAGAGTGATCTCTAAGATGAAAGCTCCGGAAGCTCTCACAGCTGCTTGTAGCAAAGCTTTCGGTGATAAAGCTGAACGCGCTCTTTGCGTACGCGGCGGTATGGCCGGTGCTTCAGTAGCAGCTCTCTTCGCAGCAATGAGAAGTAAGCCAGAAGCTCAATTCGAAACTCCTGATGCTGGTGTTGTTACATCCACAAACGATGCTCACCCTGCTCACCAGTGTCGTCTTGATACATATTTCCAGGGCGCTCTTTGTGAGAAAGCTCACACAGAAGACGTTTCTCAGAAAGAAGAAGTACAAGGTACTTGTCACGGTTCTACCGGACACACTGTTGGTCTTCGTCCAACTTGCTGGTTCAAGCCGAAAGTTCTCTAATTCAATCTTAAGAATGAATACCTAAGGGCCCGCGAAAGCGGGCCTTTTTTTTTGTCTGTAATTGATTTCATATTACAGCAGCGGAACGCCGATATCTCCCAGAATGGCAGCATCGAGACGCCCGACAAAAGTGCGGATTCCAAACTTAGGATCTTTTGCAACCCACGCACCGGCCATGAGACCAAAAAAAGTAAGATCATTTTCAGGACTGGCAGAATTAAAATGTCCGTAGTGAGCGAGATTCTGGGATTCGTCACGCATACATAAATAAGTTTTTTCATTGTGGACGATGTTTTCTTGCTGAGAACCGGTCACAAAAAAGATGGGAACAGATTTTCCTTCGTAAGCTTTTTTTGCCATTGGGCCTGAGAAGTAGACATTGCTATCCCCCAGGGCAGCGGTATCAAGAATAAATCGATCGTAGGCCGTGACCCCCTTACTTTCGCGCGGAAGTCCTGTGCTGAAATTGAGAAGAGCGTTCATTCCCAAACCGTGACCCAACTCATGAGCGAATACAGTTACCAGATCAACTTTCCCTACAGGAACTGGTTTGGTGCGGAGTTTTGGTTCCGGATCCATCCAGTAAGTGCGTTTCATGAAATCGACGTTCACAAGTATGAGAACATCACTTGTTGAACCTGGAACAATTTTACCTGTGCGAAGTCGATAAACCGAAGAGGGCTCAAATAATTTATAACCATCTACATCTTTGTCGAATTTTAGTGTCGTTGTTGATCCACCAAAACGTCCGGAAGCTGTGTCATTGGTGACTCTCATTTCAATCCGAAGGGGAGCCTTGCCTGTAATCCATTTCCCCCAATCATCCACCGCCGCATCGAGGTTCGCGAGAACGAGTTCGCGTTCAGCTCCCAGAAGATTATCGGGATCCTTTACAGTGAGTTCATAGGGAAGTGATCCTGCAAATGCGGAGAGGTTTAGGAGGAGACCCAGAATGAGAAAACGAATTGTTTTCATCCCAGAATATTATCATTTGCTGGGAAGAATAGAGGGTTTCCGGGAAGACTTACCCGGGGCCGTCAAAACTTTCGACATTATTGAAAAAGGCCGCTTTCGCGGCCCTTCTTTAAATTTTTTATAACGCAACTGACAGCCACAAGTATGCTGGAACCTAATTGGATTTGAGGAAGTTAAGGAGATCTTTCCAAGAGCCTTCATCAGCTTTCTGATTATAGGCAATTGGGATGTTATATTTTTTCCCGACTTCAGTCGCTTTCGGATTCGTGAAAGCGTGCTTGGCACCTTTGT